>NZ_CP128168.1:935000-3676902 GCF_030291935.1 Halobacillus sp. ACCC02827
AACTGATCTTCTTCCACAGAAGGAAGGAAAGAGCCGTTCTCTACCTGGACATGTTCCACGTTGTGGTCGGTTCTCAGGCTGTTAGGATTGATTTTTATGACGTTAGCTTTGGAGGATTCCATCGGGATTTTCAGTGAAACTTCCGACAGTTCCGGCAGGTGGACAGTGTTGGTAATCGCTGATGCAAGGTCCTTCCTGCCCGGAGCAGGTCCGATGTAGGAACCATTTTTGGCAACATGCTTTCCTTCCTTATAGACATCTGAGATTACAGGATCATTCAAGTCGTCAAACAAGATCAAATCGGCTTTATATCCGGGAGCGACAGCCCCTTTATCAGTCAGTCCGTAACATTCTGCAGCATTCAGGGATGCCATCTGGATGGCCGTCATCGGATCTGTCCCGTTTGCTATGGCCAGACGGACATGATGATCGATGCTGCCGTTTCGAAGCAGATCATCGATATGTTTATCATCGGTGCAGAAGAAGAAGCGCCGTGAATTGTGAGGCTTTACTGCTGGAAGCAGGGCAAGCAGGTCTTTGGCAACCGATCCTTCCCGCATCATGACATACATCCCTCTCCTGATACGTTCAAGGGCGTCTCCCGGCGTGTTGCACTCATGATCCGTCAGGACACCGGCAGCTCTGTAGATGTTAATGGCGTGCGGGTCCAGACCTGCCAGGTGACCGTCAATCTTTTTCCCTTCCAGGGTCGTGGACGTCAACTTGCCGATGAGATCGGGTGCGGCGCTCCGGAGGGAGGGGTAGTCCATCACTTCTGCCAGGCCAAGTACTTGGGGATGGTCATAGTAGGGACGAAGATCTTCATCCATGAGACGGGCACCTGCGTTTTCGAACGGCGTGGCGGGGACACAGGATGGCAGCATGAAATGCATATCCATACAGGTATCCTTCGCCTGATCGAGCATGAACTGGATGCCGCGGTTTCCACAGACGTTGGCTACTTCATGTGGGTCTGTAACGATCGTCGTCACGCCGTGGGGAAGAACGACTCTCGCGAATTCTTCGGGAGGAACCATAGAGGATTCGATGTGGACATGTCCGTCGATGAAGGCAGGAGCAATGTACTTCCCATGGGCATCGATTACTTCGTTTCCATCGTATTCGCCGATTCCTGCAATCGTGCCTTCTGTGATGGCTATATCTGCTTCCAGGACTTCCATATTGAAAACATCGATGATGCGCCCGTTCTTAATGACGACATCAGCGGGAACATCCTTATTTGCTGTCCGGATGCGTTTCGTTAGTATATCTTTGGGTGTATTGGCTGTCATAATGGAATCTCCTCCTTTTGATGAAAAAACCCCCTAGCATTTTTTCTAAAACTAGAGGGTACAAAAGAAGGACAGGCTGTGTGTCGTACATGCACATGCAGCCTATCCCTCTCGTAGTCAAACCATTTACGGTAGTTCGGTAGAAACGTTTGGACCCTATTTCCAAATATATACGAGCTGTATGGATTTATTATAGAGATTTTATCTTTCTCCTTTCCGTTTGTCAACGCCCGGGATAAATCAGGGGAAAGGATTCTCTTTTAAGGGAATCTAGTTTAATATGGTAGAAGAGAGGTAAATTTCTGACTTAAGACAAAGGAAGGTTTTTGATGTCTATAATGGAAGAGAATATAACAAGAATACATATTGGTGAGAAGGAATTCATTCTTATCGGTACTGCCCACGTGTCGAAGCAGAGCGCAGAACAGGTGAAGGAAGTCATCGAAGCGGAACGGCCGGACTCTGTTTGTGTCGAGCTCGATGAGCAGCGTTTTGAATCGATCCGTGACGGGGACCGATGGAAGAATACAGATATATTTGAAGTGATCAAAAGTAAAAAAGCGTCGTTGCTGCTCGTCAACCTGGCGATCTCTTCGTTTCAGAAGAAGATGGCGAAGCAATTCGGGATCCAGGCGGGTCAGGAAATGATCCAGGGAATCGAATCAGCTGAGAAAACGGGAGCGGAACTGGTTCTTGCCGACCGTAACATCCAAATTACTTTTGCAAGGATTTGGGGAAATATCGGTTTCAAGGGAAAGGCGAAGCTGCTTCTCTCAATCATTTACGGGATCTTCAGTAAAGAGGAGATATCAGAGGAAGAGTTGGAGAAGCTGAAAACACAGGATATGCTGGATGGTATGCTCCAGGATATGACGGATAGTTTCCCTACGTTGAAGAAGCCGTTGATCGATGAGCGTGATCAGTACTTGTCGCATTCCATCAAGCATGCTCCGGGGAATAAAGTGGTCGCTGTTTTGGGAGCTGCCCACGTTCCGGGGATCAAAGAAGAGATCCATAAAGAGCATGACTTGAAGAAATTGACGGAGCGGCCGAAGAAATCAAAAGCGCCGAAGATCATCGGTTGGACGATTCCTTTATTGATATTGTCGGTCATTGTCTATACGTTCTTCTCCAACCCTGCCGCAGGGACGCAGCAGACCATCAGCTGGATCCTTTGGAACGGATCTTTTTCGGCCTTAGGAACCGCTGTCGCCTTAGCTCATCCGCTGGCAGTTGTGACGGCCTTTATCATGGCGCCGATCACTTCGTTGAATCCGCTGATTGCAGCAGGCTGGTTCGCGGGTATTGTCCAGGCGTACTTCCGACGTCCGAATGTAGGAGACTTCGATACGCTGTCGGATGATGTGACGAGTGTGAAAGGCTTTTGGAATAACAAAGTGACACGGATCCTTCTCGTAGTCGTTCTTGCCAACCTCGGAAGTTCATTAGGTACGTTTATCGGTGGCGCAGACGTCATTCGCTTGTTTATCCGAAATTTATAAGTGGAGAATGGGTAATCTTTGGACATTGCTTCCCTGTGGAGGGAGGCGATGTTCTTTTTTATATTCTTTTGTTTTTTTCTGACATCCGTTTACAGTAATTTTTTGTAATGTTACAATCATGTTACAAAGTGTCGAAAAATTCCTTTTGTTCAGAGGGATAAGGAAGGAACGGGGTAAATGAGCAGGTTTGTGAAAGTCACGTCCATACTGGGAATTGCAGCAATCAGCTTTGGAGTGTGGCAGTTAAGTCAGCAGGATAGTCAAGCGAATATAGAAGCAAGTCCAAAGGAAACCATCAGCGAGCATTCACAAACTTATCAGAGGATACACATTGACAAAGAAGAAGCGGAAGAACAGAAGGTATCCGTACGAGCGCCTGTGGATGCACGGACAGTCAGATCCTTCAAGGAAGCGGTGGAGAAGCAAAAGGAAGTAAAGGTATTAGTGGAAGGCGTCGGTGAACCAGAAGGAAAGGAAGAGCCGAAGTGGTCTGATATTGAGAAAGATAGTAAGGAAAAAATGCAGTTGTTGGATAAATTAACGGGCTTATCGGACAATGATATTGTGGAAGAATTCGCAAAAAAGGCCAATCATAAGCTGGAACGTGCATTGGATAGCAAACAGGCAGCCGAATACATAGAAACGGTAGAGCTCTTCCATTACATCTCCGAGCAGTTATGAGAAATGACGTCAACGGGAAAAGAAGGGAACGATGTCGAAACTATCGAACTTTCGAAACCCCTTGAAGTATCGTGATTGGTAAATATTGTTTATATTTGCCAGCATTCGTTTTAGCAGCTCTTGAAACGGGGACTTGAACAGAGAAAGCAAATAAAGGAGGTTTTCTATTCATGTCCCAAACACTGAAGGAAAGACTAAGTACGGAAGAACTGGGTCACCTGCAAAGAGCCGCTGTACTGGAATTTACGGAAGACCTGTTTGAGTCTGATAACTATTGCTCGCTCGAAGCTGCCGATTCAGACCTGGATCAATTATTTATTGTCAATCGGAACGATCGTACGTTGACAGTGCTCAGTATGTCCAAGGACATGTCGCTGAAGAAGGAAACACTCTTTACAGATCGGATCATTTCCATGAAAGAATACTTCGAGGATTACAGCATGAATGAGAATACAGCTCCCCGGAAGATCGAAGTCGTTTTTGATGGGGGACGGACCCTGTTGATCGAACCGGATCTCTCCGGTGAGAAGGCCGAGATGTACAAAAAGCCTGAAATCGCCCGGCAGGTCCAAGAGGAGTTTGAGAATCTGATTGCAGCATTAAAGAATACCGTAATTCTGTAAAAAGAAAAGAGACGGCCCGCATCCACGGATGCGGGTCGTCTTTTGTTTGGACATTGTGTATTGAAACACGCTTAACACGATCCTGTCATGAAAAAACAATATTCGACAAGAAATTGCAAATTAATTGTTGCATGGTTAAAAAACGATTGTTATAATAGCAAATGTACTTCCGATGAGGGAGACATGCGGGTGTAGTTTAGTGGTAAAACCTCAGCCTTCCAAGCTGATGATGAGGGTTCGATTCCCTTCACCCGCTCCAAAAGCTATTATTTTTTATACTTATGTGAACCAACGCAGTGTTTCGTTAAATGGATAACGAAGCATTGCGTTTTTTCTTGAGGAAAAATGGATACATCCTATAGTAGAACTACAAATCAGGAGGAATCCACTATGAACCGGTTACAGCAGCAACTGAAACAGATAGATGGTAAAAGTTATAAAGCATACAAGCAGCTTCAGGGGAATTATCGTTTCCCGAATTACGATTTATTCTTGGATTATGTCCAGGGGGATCCGTTTGCATCCCCGTCCAAAATCAGAATCCGAATCCCGGATAAACAGCGGGAAATGAAAGCGAGTTGGAAAGACGGGAGCAGACGGAAGTATTACACGGAAGACAGATTGACAAGAGCCGTGGCAAAAAGGATAAGTAAAACCCAGACGAGTGTGAAAGGGAGCGGCAAAAGCGGAATCGTTTCTGTCGATCGTCCCGGTCAGGAAATATTGGAGCGGACGGCTGTTCAGTTGGAGAACGATTCTGTGGTCGTTTGTCTTACGGTAGGTCTGCCTGCGAATGGGAGACGGATCAATGGGAAACAGGCAGAGAAACTGTTCTTCTCTATATTACCGGAAATCATGAAACAGTCGATTTTTAAAATCAAGGATGAAGAATTGGAAGCAGCCTGCCAGCTTGCCGATCAGCATGAAGCGATTCTCCGTGAAATGAAGAAGAACGATTGGATTTCGTTTATAGCAGACGGTTCAGTCCTTCCAAGGGAGAGCGGCATCAGTCAGCGCCCTATGAAGGACGCGGTACCGTTCCGGAGCCCGGAGGAGAAGCGGGTGTCCTTCTCCATTCCACACAGAGAGGAACCGTTGACGGGGATGGCTCTGAACAAAGGAATTGTATTGATTGTCGGTGGAGGTTATCATGGTAAAAGTACCCTCTTGAATGCAATGGAGCGGGGTGTGTATCCTCATATTCAAGGGGATGGAAGGGAGTATGTGCTGACGGACCCCGGTGCAGTCAAAGTTCGTGCGGAGGATGGCCGTCAGGTGACGAATGTCGATATTTCCCCATTCATCAAAAATCTTCCTCATGGTGCAGATACGACGACTTTCTCCACAGAAAACGCCAGCGGCAGCACGTCACAGGCCGCGAATGTAATAGAAGCTCTGGAAGCAGGTGCTACGACGCTTCTCGTCGATGAAGACACGAGTGCTACGAACTTCATGATCCGTGATGAACGGATGCAGCAGCTTGTTGTACAGGAGAAGGAACCAATCACTCCTTTCCTTGATAAAGTCAAGCAGCTCAGAGATGGCTTGGGAATCTCTACGCTCCTCGTGATGGGCGGATCCGGAGACTATTTCCAGGTGGCCGACGACGTCATTATGATGGATCAATACATTCCTTATGATGTCACGAAGAAGGCAAAGCAAATTGCTGAAGCGTATCCGACCGGACGTACGACCCAGGAGCAAGCGGCTTTTGGAACCCTGCCGAAGCGGGCGTTCCTTCCGAGTACTATCCAGGCACAAAAAGGCAGGAAGGAAAAGATGCAGGCGAAAGGGTTGAAAAGAATTCTCATGGGGCATACCGATATAGAGTTGGACGGGATCGAGCAGTTGATCGATTCGTCCCAGACGAGAATGATTGCCGATATTCTGCTTCATTTGGAGAAGAGAGGCATCTGGAAAGAAGAACGGAGTGTATCGGAAATACTCTCCATGATTGAGAAACAAATGAACGAAGAGGGGCTGGCATCTTTTGCACCTTTCAAAAACCAGCATCCCGGGGAGCTTGCCAGACCACGAATGATGGAAATAGCAGCGGTACTCAACCGCATACGGACAGCTAAAGTTAAAGACTTACGATAGAAAGGAGAGGACCAGGGTGGATTATCAACAGCTGAAAGACGAAGTCATCGCATACAGCAAAGAAATAGGCATTGATAAAATCGGCTTCGCTGCAGCAGACGTGTTCGGCGAACTGAAGGCACGCCTGATCCGTCAGGAAGAGCTCGGCTATCAGTCCGGATTTGAGAAAGGAAGCGCAGAAGAGCGGACGGAACCGAGTCGCCTTCTCCCGGGGGCACAATCGATCCTGTCGATCGCCCTGGCCTATCCTTCCAAAATGAAAGACGCTCCGAAAAGCAGAAAGGGAGAGCGAAGAGGCCTTTTCTGCCGCGCCTCCTGGGGACAGGATTACCATGATGTACTGCGCGACCGCCTGCAGAAGTTGGGGGAATTCCTTAAACAGAAAGTGCCCGACGCCGAACTGAAGATGATGGTGGATACGGGGGAACTTTCCGACAGGGCTGTGGCAGAGCGGGCCGGTATAGGCTTCAGCGGGAAGAACTGCGCCGTCATCACTCCGGAGTTCGGCTCATATGTATATTTAGGAGAAATAGTTACTAATATCCCTTTTGCCCCGGATGAACCGGTGGACGACAGCTGCGGGGACTGTTCCATCTGCGTGGATGCATGTCCGACCGATGCTCTCGTGCAGGGCGGGCAGTTGAATGCCCAGCGGTGTATCGCTTTCCTTACGCAGACGAAGGATTTTCTTCCGGATGAATTCCGAACAGTGATCGGCAATCGCCTCTATGGATGCGATACCTGTCAGACGGTCTGTCCGAAGAACAGAAAGAAAGATTTTCATAACCATGAAGAATTCGAGCCGGACCCTGAAGTTGTGAAACCAAAATTGGTTCCGCTCTTATCCATTTCCAATCGAGAATTCAAGGATACCTATGGTTCTATATCAGGATCCTGGAGAGGTAAAAAACCTATTCAGCGTAATGCTATCCTCGCGCTCGCCCATTACCGGGATGAGACGGCCGTTCCGGAGTTGATCCGATTGATGAAGGAAGATCCACGTCCGGTGATCCGGGGGACATCTGCCTGGGCACTCGGCAAGATTGGAACAGAGGACGGCAGGGAAGAGATCCTTAAGGCAATGGAGAAAGAAGAGAACGATCAGGTACGGGTGGAAATGGAGAAAGGGCTCCAATTTGAGAAACTATAAGCGCCTGTACCTTTTCATCTATCTACAGCTCTTGTATAATAGAAAATAATGTTAATTGAAGAAGGGGTTGACCATGAACCATCAGTCTTTCTTATATCATGACACATTCGAGACTCCTTTAGGTGCTGTTACAGTACTTGCGAATGATGAAGGGGTCTGCCGCATTGATTATGGCAAATACGAAGATCGGACCGCATTCTATCAAACTTGGAAAAGGAAGCACTTTCTCAAAGGGGAGTTGGTCTACGACCCTGAGCAAACATATGTGGCACAGACGAGGGAGGAACTCCAGGAATATTTTGCAGGCAGGCGTTCGGAATTCCAGGTACCTCTCCAATGTTACGGTACGGACTTTCAACGGCAGGTCTGGCGGACGCTGCACCACCAGATCCCTTATGGAGAAACACGTTCCTACAAGGACATCGCCTCCTATATCCACGCCCCGAAAGCGATCCGGGCTGTCGGAGGTGCTGTTAACCAAAATCCATTTTCTATCGTGGTCCCGTGTCACCGGGTCATTGGAAGTAACGGGAAACTCGTAGGGTATGCGGGTGGAATAGATAAGAAAGAGAAGTTATTAGAGCTCGAACGAGAGCACCATTCCGTAACGGAACATAGAAGCGGCTGATCCTGTTTGGATGAGCCGTTTTTTTCATGTATTCCTATCCTTTTTCATAGATATGAAGGTGGGGAGGGGAGACGGATGAGTGCTGTTCATTTATTACAGCGGTACTGGGAGAGAATCATGGATCGCCTGTTTGACCAGAACGAAGAAGAGTGGCTGAGAAAGAAAGTCGACGCATTAGAAGCGGGTGGGAAGTCGCTGCGACGGGTTACATTTGAACTGAAACCGTACCACCGGACCGCCTACGACAAGGAGGTCTGTCTTGATTATTTGCTGCACGTCTCCATGTTGGTGAAGGACGGACCGCGAACTTACTTGGAAGAAGGAATATACGAGGGAAGAAGCAGATTCTCTAAAGGGGAGTGGCTGGATCATCGAATCCGAACGGAGCGCCCGGGTACGGATTCCTTAACATCCGCTTTGGAATTCAGTCATTCAAGGGAGAGGGAGGAGAGCCGTTTTACGTACGACAGAAGAGCAGCCGTGCGCTACGCGGACAGGTGGTGGGACAGCTATAACCCGGCTTACCGGCACTTTGATGTCGATTGCACCAATTATGTATCTCAGTGTCTGCGGGCCGGTGGTGCCCCTATGCATGGCTCGCCTGCAAGAAGTAAGGGATGGTGGTATGGAAGTGGGACATGGAGCTACAGCTGGACGGTCGCTCATGCGCTGCGCTGGTATATGAGTGGTGCGCGGAAAGGATTGACGGCTACGGAAGTATCATCAGCCGATCAGCTGTCGCCGGGGGATATCATCTGCTATGATTTCCAGGGGAACGGGCGCTTTGATCATAATACGATCGTAACAAGGAAGGATGCGAGCGGTATGCCGCTCGTCAATGCCCATACATCCAACAGCCGACATCGCTACTGGGCCTATGAAGATTCTACCGCCTATACCCCGTCAATCCAGTACAAATTTTTCCGAATTGACGGATGAACGGTATGTTATAATGGTCTGGTTGATTATGACTAGACTGAGGTGAAAGACATGCCGAACCATATTGTTTTATTTGAACCGGAGATTCCGGCTAATACCGGTAATATTGCAAGGACCTGCTTAGCGACAAATACAGAACTTCATTTGATCCGTCCGCTTGGTTTCTCAACAGATGATAAGATGCTTCGCCGGGCCGGTTTGGACTACTGGCATAAGGTGAACGTCCACTATCATGATTCCATTAAAGAATTGTACGAGGCTTATCCGGAAGCGGAATTTTATTACATTGAAAATTTCGGAACGAAGTCGTATGCCGATTTCGATTTCAGCAGTCCGGAGAAAGATTGGATGTTCGTATTCGGGAAAGAAACGACAGGCATACCGAAAGACCTCCTTGAGGGATTGGAAGATCGCTGCCTGCGCATCCCTATGACAGGGGAAGTTCGTTCTTTGAATTTATCGAACACCGCCTCCATCATTTTATACGATGCGTTGAAGCAGCAAGGCTATCCAAACTTGATCAAATGACAAAAAAGAG
The DNA here is from genome assembly GCF_030291935.1 of Halobacillus sp. ACCC02827. Classification (NCBI taxonomy): domain Bacteria; kingdom Bacillati; phylum Bacillota; class Bacilli; order Caryophanales; family Bacillaceae; genus Halobacillus; species Halobacillus sp. ACCC02827. Next base: position 944,454 of record NZ_CP128168.1, read on the forward strand.
TGCGTCCGCAAAGGGAGGCACTCTTTTCCTTATTTCTTAGGTGATCCAGCCTTCGTGTTGTAGCCGGCAGTGAAAATGGCCGTAAGAAATGCAACGCTTACAAGAATGATCAAAGTTAGATTCATCGTCCATCCTCCTTTATTAGCCAGACAAGTCGTTCTGGTCTTTATTATACCTCACTTCCAAATTGAAGGAAATGGCTTGTCCTGCTAATTTTATCCTTTCTCGGATGACAGATGCCTATACGCCTCACCGGGCGTTTACATAGAGTGAAGAGTAGGTGAATAACCAAGGTTGGATTGGAGGAGTAGGAATGAATCAATATTCGTATTACTACCCGAATCACATGCAGGATGGCTTCCGCGATGAAGATGAACGGTTCTTCTTTTTAGGGCCGTTCGCCGGCGGACTGCTCGGCGGTTTTCTCGGAGGTGCACTTGCTCCAGGTTTCTACGGAGGTTTTGGTGGAGGGTATCCGCCACCGCCGCCTCCGTACTATGGCGGATACTACGGACGTCCCCCATACGGCGGTTTCTGGTAAATGGAAAAGGCCCCTCGAATGGAGGGGCCTTTTCGTTTAAGTTAGAAGTTTGTTGTATCCAATTCTTTTCCTTGAGACTCATAGCCTTTCATGTATTTGATTCGGCGCTGAGCGGATGTGGAATTGACTTGTTCATCTGCGTGGTAAGAAGAACGGACCATCGGACCGGCTTCACAGTGTCGGAAGCCTTTATCCAGAGCGATTTGTTTCAGCTCTTCGAACTCATCCGGATGGTAATAGCGTTCCACATTCAAGTGTTTTTTCGTCGGCTGCAAATATTGGCCGATTGTCATGATATCGACATTGTTTTCCAGCAGGTCGTCCATCGCTTGAATAATTTCTTCTTTCGTTTCCCCGAGGCCGACCATGATGCTTGATTTTGTCGGTGTGTTAGGGCGGATTTCCTTAACGCGGCGCAGCAATTCCAGAGAACGGTCGTACATCGCACGAGCGCGGACTTTCTTAGTAAGTCGACGTACGGTTTCGATGTTGTGATTGAAGATGTCCGGCTCTCCAGCCATAAGTGTGTGAAGGCTCTCGTAATCACCTTTCATGTCAGAAGGAAGGATTTCCACCGTGCATCCAGGGACACGTCGGCGAATCGCTTTTACCGTTTCCGCGAAAACGGCTGCACCACCGTCATTCAGATCGTCACGGGCGACAGCTGTGACCACTACGTGTTTCAGTCCCATGATTTCGACAGATTCAGCCACGCGTTCCGGCTCTCCCCAGTCCAATTCGTTCGGAAGTCCGGTTTTTACCGCGCAGAAGCGGCACCCGCGTGTGCACGTATCCCCAAGGATCATAAAGGTTGCCGTTTTGCGTTCGCTCCAGCATTCGTGAATATTCGGGCAGCGTGCTTCCTCACAAACCGTGTTCAGTTTCTTCTCCCTCATCAGCTTTTTCAGCCCGGTGTAGGATTTGTTCGTGTTGATTTTGATTTTAAGCCAATCCGGCTTTCTTATGTACTCTTGGTCTTTAGCCATGTTGTCCACTCCTTTAATTATCGGGAAAAGTTCCACTCATCCGATTGATATCGTTCTGCGGCGATTTTCTCTACTGTTTTCCATTGATCATCAGAGAGTTCGAAAGGTTCAAGCGTTATGTCCATCCCTTTTTCAAATCCACTCTTAAACGCATGTTTTGTCTCGTTGAAATCAACGGGCTTATCGAGCAGTTGGTTGATGGCAACCGCTTTGTCTCCGAATGCTTTTCGCGCGCGTTCTTTCACCCGTTCATTTTTATATAGGAACATATCGAAAAGCTTGACATCATCTACATCAATCGGGATCGATCCGTGCTGCAGGATGATTCCCTTTTTGCGTGTCTGGGCACTGCCAGCGGCCTTCTTTCCTTCTACAATCAGTTCATACCAGGACGGCTCTTCAAAACATACGGCAGAGCCTGTCACGCCAAGTTTACCTTCCGGTACAGCAAAATCAGCTTGGATTCCCAGGTTGCGAAACCCTTCTAGGAGTCCTTTGGAAATTACCAAATAGGCTTCTTTCACGGAAGCCGGCATCGCTTCATGTTGTTCTGAGACGATAACACTGTATGTCAGTTCTTTGTCGTGCAGAACAGCCCGGCCGCCGGTTTGGCGACGGACAAGCTCGTAGCCGTGTTTTTTCACGCCATCCATGTCTATCTTCCCGTTCACTTTCTGAAAGTACCCTACGGATAAGCCGGCTGGTGCCCAGCCGTAGAATCGGAGGACAGGCGGAATTTCTCCGGCTCTGTGCCAATTCATCAAAGCTTCATCCAGTGCCATGTTCATGGCAGGAGTACAGTGACCGGAATCGACAAAGTACCATGTTTCCATATGCAATCCTTCTTTCTGTCAGTTAAGCACTTTATCACATTAAAATAACCACAATCATTCTAACAAGGGCAATGGAATGTGTCAAAATTTGCAAAGGATGTAAATGTCCTTGTTTTATAGGTTGAATTACCCAGTTACAATGGTTGGTGGCATACATAAGTACAGAATTGTTTTATAATTGAAACAGGAGGGGATGCCTTGTGAATCAGTCTTTGATATCCAGTGTGCTTTTTTTGATCAGCGCTTTCATTTGGGCATTGCTAGCAATCATTTATGAAGAATTCCGACTCCTCAATTTTTTTCTTTTTATTACTTTTCTGGTAATCGGACTGGCGAAGAGGCGCCGGTATCAGGAACGAAGGGATTATGAAGAAGACTGAAATTTCCAGTCTTCTTTTTTTATGGTCAAGATTTGAAGCGGGGCGGCATAGGCATGAAGAAGGTGGACAGCTCAGGTGCTTAAGGGGATGGACCTTCTAACGGTCTCTGGTGTCCGCCTGCATCCTTAATTACGAGTCAGTCACACATGTTTTCGATAATCCAAGCATAGGATGTATTAAAATTCGTCTCTTACGACGGGGGAGGTCGCGAAGTGGACATTTTAAAGAAAATACAAGACCACCGGGAACACGAAGAGGAACTCAAATGGGAAGGTACATTCGCAGAATATTTGGATCTATTGAAAGAACGTCCGTATTTAGCTCAATCCGCACATTCCCGCGTTTACAATATGATCAAGAATGCGGGGGTTGCAGAAGAACATGACCATAAGCGGTATAAATTCTTCGATGAGGATATTTATGGTCTTGATGAAGCGATGGAGAAACTGGTAGAGGAGTACTTCCACCCTGCGGCAAGGCGGTTGGATGTCAGGAAGCGGATCCTTTTATTAATGGGACCGGTCAGTGGCGGTAAATCGACGCTTGTCAACTTGTTGAAGCGGGGAATGGAAGAATACACCCACACAGCGGAAGGCGCGGTCTTTGCCATTAAAGGATGCCCGATGCATGAAGATCCCCTGCATTTAATACCTAACCATTTGAGGAAAGAATTCCAGGAGGAGTATGGAATTCGTATAGAGGGCAGTTTGTCACCTTTGAATACCATGCGGGTCGAGACAGAATATGACGGCCGGATTGAGGACGTTCAAGTAGAGCGTATCTTTTTCTCCGAAGATAAGCGTACAGGCATTGGAACATTCAGTCCATCTGATCCGAAATCTCAGGATATCGCCGATTTGACAGGATCGATCGACTTTTCTACTATCGCCCAGTTTGGTTCGGAATCGGACCCTCGTGCGTACCGGTTTGACGGGGAATTGAATAAAGCGAACCGCGGCATCATGGAATTCCAGGAGATGCTGAAGTGTGATGAGAAATTCCTGTGGCACCTGCTCAGTTTGACGCAGGAAGGGAATTTCAAAGCCGGTAGATTCGCGCTAATATCTGCAGATGAATTGATCATCGCCCATACGAACGAAGCGGAGTATCGGTCTTTCATTGCTAATAAGAAGAACGAAGCTCTCCACTCCCGTATGATCGTGATGCCGGTCCCTTATAACTTGAAAGTGAGTCAGGAAGAGAAAATCTATGAGAAGATGATCCGGGAAAGCGATATAAGAGACGTGCACATCGCACCACATACGCTGCGGGTTGCGGCGATGTTCACGATATTGACAAGGCTTAAGGAGTCGAAGAAAGCTTCCATTGATGTATTGAAGAAGATGCGTCTGTACGATGGAGAAATCCTGGAGGGCTTCAGTGATGTGGATGTCGAGGAGTTGAAGAAGGAGCATGCAGATGAGGGAATGAGCGGAATTGATCCTCGTTATGTCATTAACCGGATTTCATCCACCATCATCAAGAAGGAGTTGACTTCCATCAATGCGCTGGACGTTCTCCGGTCGTTGAAGGACGGCCTTGGAAGCCATGCCTCCATTTCCAGTGATGATAAGGAGCGTTACTTGGATTTCATATCCCTTGCACGGAAGGAATACGATGAGATCGCTAAGAAAGAAGTTCAGAAAGCGTTCGTCTATTCTTATGAAGAGTCAGCTGTCACTTTGATGGATAACTACCTGGATAATGTCGAAGCTTATTGCAACAAAGCGAAACTTCGTGACCCTCTGACAGGAGAGGAGTTGAATCCGGATGAACGTTTGATGCGTTCCATTGAAGAGCAGATCGGTGTTTCTGAAAACGCGAAGAAAGCGTTCCGGGAAGAAATCTTGATTCGTATCTCCGCCTATGCCCGTAAAGGGAAGAAGTTCGATTACCAATCTCATGAACGGCTTAGAGAAGCCATTCAGAAGAAGCTGTTTGCCGACTTGAAAGACGTAGTGAAAATTACGACGTCTACGAAAACACCGGATGAACAGCAGCTTAAGAAGATCAATGAAGTGGTGGCGACTCTCGTGGATGAGCATGGATACAACTCCAGCTCCGCTAATGAATTGCTTAAATATGTAGGAAGTCTTTTAAACCGATAAACTTGTCGTACCCCCGCCTTCGAGAGCGAAGGCGGGGGTTTTTCTATGGTATAATGTCGGAAAATGAAGGGAGTGGGGAGAGACGATGCCGAAGAAATATTATGCCATCATCGATGTCGGTTCCAATACCATGCGTTTGGTCATTTACAGGAGAGACAATGGCGGGCGTTTCCGTGAAATTGAAAACGTAAAGGCGGTGGCCCGCCTTAGAAGTCACCTGCAGGATGACGGTACTCTGTCCAACGCAGGTATGGATACCCTTTTAAGAACGTTGAAAGGATTCAGCGAGGTTGTTCTCTCCTATCGTCTGGAAGAGCTCATTTGTGTCGCTACGGCTACCATCCGTCAGGCTGGGAACCAGGAGGATATCATACGTGCTGTATCCGATGAGACAGGGTTTGATATGAGGATTCTTACAGAGCAGGAGGAAGCCTATTATGGTTACCTTGCTGTCGTTAATTCCACACCTGTCGAGGAAGGGATCACGATTGACATCGGAGGAGGCAGTACGGAAGTTACATATTTCAAAGACCGTCAGCTGATCGACTCTCACAGCTTCCCCTTCGGTGCCTTGACCTTAAAGCAGGATTTCTTTGCAGACGATCTTCCATCAGAAGAAGAGCTGGGAGAGCTCCGCAGGTATCTGCTTGAGCAGTTCGGCACGCTCCCATGGTTGAAGGACCGCCGTGTTCCTGTTATCGGAATCGGCGGAGGAGCCAGGAACCTTGTCCAAATCGATCAGAATATGAAGGAATACCCGCTTGCGGGACTGCATCAATACAGAATGAAGGAAAATGACCTTGCTTTCATTAAGAATTATCTGCACACCCTGTCTATGGAAAAACTGCAGAAAGTAGAAGGGTTATCGAAAGATCGTGCCGATATCATCTTACCGGCTACCGAGGTTTTTCACTGTCTATACGACCGGACAGCGGCGACCAGCTTTATCCTCAGCCGTAAAGGGTTGAGGGACGGAATCTTTTATGAACAGTTGACGAAAGATATGGGGACAGATGTGTTTCCGAATGTACTGGAAGAAAGCATCCAGGAACTCGTCAGTGACTATGACTTGAACCTTAAGCAGATTCATCATGTCCAGCACTTGGCTGGCGATCTCTTCCGTGCCCTTCAGGAGAAGGGAATCGGGTCTTTGAATAAGGAAGACTGGCTCGAAGTGAAACGTGCCGGCCACGTGTTTAATTTAGGAGAATATATTGACGGGGAATCGAGTTCTCAACACACTTTTTATCTGCTTGCGAATCGTACGATCGACGGACTGATGCATACGGACAGGCTGCGTCTCGCTCTGCTCGCTTCTTTTAAAAATAAAACGGTGTTTAAACAGTTCCTGTCTCCTTTCAAGGAATGGTTTTTAAAAGAAGAACGGAAAAAACTCCGTCTGATGGGGGCACTTCTGAAATTATGCTACAGTCTCGACAGTACGAGGAGGCAGGCTGTGGAGAAGTTGGAAGTTGAGGTGACTTCGGAGGAAGTCCTGCTCATCTGCCATTGTAAAGGAGCGTGGATGGCGGAGGAATACCAGGCGGAAAAGCATAAAAAGCATTTGGAAAAGTCGATCAAGAGGTCTATTACGATGCAGTTTGTGGAAAAGAGATAACGAAGCGAATACGAGATAAAGGGTGATCACCATGTCCATGGAAGATGAGAAGGCGGTGCTGGGGCGGCCGGATTATTATAACAACCGTGAGCTCAGCTGGCTCGCGTTTAATGAGAGGGTGCTCGCTGAGGCGCTCGATTTGGATAATCCCTTGATGGAACGGTTGAAATTTCTTGCCATCGGTTCCTCCAACCTGGACGAATTCTTCATGGTCCGCGTAGCGGGTCTGAAAGATCAGGTGAAGGCTGGGTTTAACAAACCGGAGAATAAAGCAGGTCTGACTCCAAAGCAGCAGTTAAAGAGGATTGCGGATACCAACCACCGGATTGTTGACAGGCAATACGACTCTTTCCGCTCTATGAAGGCGGAGCTGAAAGAGGAAGGGATCGACTTAATGAACATGGCGGACCTCTCCAATGCAGAAAAAGCGTTACTGGAAAAATATTTCGATGAAGAGATCTTTCCTGTTCTTACTCCAATGGCTGTAGATGCGTACCGGCCATTTCCCATGCTCTTGAATAAATCGATCAATCTGGCAATTGTCATACGAGATGTTCTGGATCCGGAACAATCTAAGAAAACAGCTATTGTCCAGGTGCCTTCGGTGCTCGACCGTTTCATTCAACTGGATCATCAGACAGACTATCCGTTTATTCTCCTCGAAGAAGTCATCGGTCACTTCATCGGAAAGCTCTTCAAAGGGTATGAAGTAGAATCGATAACGGAATTCAGAATAACGAGAAATGCTGATATGACCATTCACGAAGAAGGTGCTCGTGATCTACTGAAAGAAATTGAGAAAGAATTAAAAAAGAGGAAATGGGGAGCTGCCGTCCGTCTGGAAGTCCGGGAAGGCAAATATGATGAGAACGTTATCCATTTTCTCCGTAAGGTATTGGAAGTAGAAAAAGCCGATATTTATGTGAATGACGGACCTTTGGATCTTACTTTTTTGTTCGCGTTTCATGGTGCATTGGAGAAAGAAAAGGAGCATTTATACTATGAAACATTGATTCCCCAGCCCCCGAAGGATCTGGAAGGAAGAGAAGATATCTTTCAAGCGATCGAAGAGAAGGATATCTTCCTCCATCATCCGTACGAATCATTCGCGCCGGTCGTCGACTTCGTTTCCGACGCAGCGGATGACCCATACGTCCTTGCGATCAAGCAGACGCTCTACCGGGTGAGCGGCGACTCTCCCATTATCGATGCTTTGAAACGAGCAGCAGAAAACGGCAAGCAAGTGACGGTGTTAGTGGAGCTGAAGGCCCGGTTTGACGAAGAAAACAACGTTCAATGGGCAAAAGAATTGGAAAAGGCAGGCTGTCATGTCATTTACGGGATGACATACCTCAAGACCCACAGCAAAATTACTCTCATCGTCCGGAAGAAAGAAAAAAAGATTGAGCGGTACGTGCATTTAGGCACAGGGAACTATAATGACCAGACGGCATCGTTATACACCGATATGGGCATCTTCACCGCTGACGATCCATTCGGAACGGATGCGACCGATTTCTTCAATTATTTGAGCGGCTACACAGAAAAACCGCAATTTCATTATCTTTCCATGGCTCCGTTCGATATCCGTAATGATTTTATCCGCTGCATAGAACAGGAAATCCGTTTTCATGAAGAATATGGGAACGGCCGGATCATTGCAAAGATGAATTCACTGACGGATAAGTATTTGATTATGAAGCTCTATGAAGCTTCCCGAGCGGGCGTTCACATCGATCTGATCGTCCGCGGCATCTGCTGTCTGCGTCCGGGTATCCAAGGGGTGAGTCAGAACATCCGTGTCATCAGTATTGTCGGACGGCTTCTTGAGCACAGCCGGATCTATTATTTCCACCACCACGGACAGGATAAACTCTTTCTGTCTTCTGCAGATATGATGACAAGGAACATGGTCAAACGGGTGGAACTCCTGTTTCCTGTGGTTGAACCTGCGATTAAGCTCAGGCTGAATAAGATTCTGTCTATCATGCTTAGCGATAATGTGAAGGCGAGGGAGCAGAGGAACGACGGCAGTTATGTGTATGTGAAGCGGGACCACGGGCAGGAGCAGATTGACAGCCAGCGGCTTCTGTATGACATGGCTTACCGCGTGCTGGAAGATGAAGAATGAGCGTCCAACAGATTATTTGGAAAAAAGTGAAAAAGGCGTACCCATGCGGTCGCCTTTCTTGTTATAATGGTCTTGTTGATATTTTGAAAAAAAACAGTGAAATTTGTTGAATAAGTAAGCGTTTCAATTCTATAATAGTACTTGGACTTGGAAACGTTTTCGAGGAAACGATAGCCAACAATTACTTGGGGGTATTTTACGTGTCTAAACAAGGCTCCAATCAAAGCTTTTGGGAAATTTTCCATGGCCCCAACATGGGGTATATTGAAGAACAATTCGAACAATATGAGAACGATCCTAGTGCTGTCGATCCTTCCTTGCGGGAGATTTTCGAAGAGCACGGGGCACCGGACTGGATGGAAAGCGCACCGGCGTCTGCAGTAGAGACGAACGGAAAGGCGGCGCCTTCAGGGCTGGACGTTGCAAAGATCTCCTCAGCGTTGAAACTTGTTGAGGCTATTCGTCGTCATGGTCATCTTCACGCTAACATATATGCCGTGGGAAGCGATGAACGACCATCAACAAATTTACTTGAACTAGAAACATATGGCCTGAAAGAGCAGGATCTCAAGGAGATGCCTGCAGAATGGGTATGGCCTGATTCGCCTATCAAGCTGGATAACGCCCTTCAGGTCGTCCGTACCTTGAAAGAAAGGTATGCAGGTACTATTTCGTTTGAATTCGGCCATGTGAACAATGAAGATGAAAGAAAATGGCTACTTGATAAAGTGGATACCGGTTCCTATCAGGCATCTTTGAGTAAGGAAGAGAAGAAACAGCTGCTTCACCGGCTTGCAGAGGTGGAGGGTTTTGAAAACTTCCTTGCGAAAACCTTTGTGGCGCAGAAGCGATTCTCCATTGAAGGTTTGGACGTTATGGTTCCGATGCTTGACCATATTATCCAGTCTGCCTCCCTTGATCGTATTAAAAATATCATGATGGGTATGGCCCACCGTGGACGTTTGAACGTCCTTGCGCACATTCTCGGTAAGCCGTACGACAAGATCTTTTCCGAGTTTCATCACTCTCCGGATAAAGAATTGATGCCTTCGGAAGGTTCCATGGGAATCAACTACGGCTGGACAGGAGATGTGAAGTACCACTTTGGTGCGAGAAGAGAAATCGAGAACGGGGAACAATCGGCGACACGTGTAACGTTGAGCCACAACCCTTCCCACTTGGAATATGTTAATCCGGTGGTAGAAGGATTCACAAGAGCAGCTCAGGATGATCGCTCGGAACCTGGCTATCCGGAGATGGACCAGGATGAAGCTGTCGGTCTGCTTATTCATGGAGACGCTGCCTTCATTGGAGAAGGTGTTGTCGCTGAAACATTGAACATGAGTGACCTTCCGGGTTATCGTACCGGAGGAACCGTTCACATTATAGCAAACAACTTGATCGGGTTTACGACGAACAGAAAAGACGGTCGCTCTACAAGGTATGCCAGTGACTTGGCGAAAGGTTTTGAGATACCTGTCGTCCATGTCAATGCGGATGATCCGATCGCCTGCTTGTCTGCGATGACGTTCGCCTATGAATACCGCAAGAAGTTTCATAAAGACTTCCTGATTGACCTGGTCGGCTATCGTCGCTTTGGACATAACGAAATGGACGAGCCGAGATCAACACAGCCGAAGCTCTATAAAGAGATTGACGATCATGCAACGGTCGCGGAAATCTTTGAAAAGCAGCTTCAGGGTGAGGCAATCGTGGAAGAAGGAACGCTTGCCGGGATGAAGGAAGAATTTGAACAGAAACTCCGTGATATTTACAACAATATGGGAGAACACGAAACAACTTCGCCGGATGTGAAAGATCGTCCAAGCGGGGTGGAGCGTGATCTTGATGAGATCCAAACGGCTATCGGCCGCGATCGCCTTACAAGCCTTAATGAGGGATTGTTGAAACGCCCGGAAGGCTTCAACGGGTTCAAAAAACTTGAAAAGATTTTGCAGCGCCGTGCCAAAATGCTGGATGATGGTCAGAAAGTGGACTGGGCTACAGCGGAAGCGCTTGCTTTTGCTTCGATTCTCGAAGACGGCACGCCGATCCGTATTACCGGACAGGATACCGAGCGGGGGACATTTGCCCACCGTCACCTCGTCCTGCACGACGTGGAAACAGGAGAGACCTATTGCCCGCTGCACGGACTGGAACAGGCAAAAGCCTCCTTTGATATTCATAACAGTCCGCTGTCGGAAGCCGGAGTGATCGGTTTTGAGTACGGCTACAGTGTACAGGCTCCGGAAGCGCTCGTCCTTTGGGAGGCGCAGTTCGGTGATTTCGCCAACGCCGGACAGGTCATCTTTGACCAGTTCATTTCCGCCGGCCGTGCCAAATGGGGCGAGAAGTCCAGTATGGTCTTTCTTCTGCCGCACGGATATGAAGGACAGGGGCCGGAACACTCAAGCGCACGTTTAGAGCGTTTCTTGCAGCTGGCTGCTGAGAACAACTGGACGGTCGCTAATGTTACCTCATCCGCTCAGTATTTCCACTTGCTGCGCAGGCAGGCGGCGATCAGCAATGAAGAAGAAGCGCGTCCGCTTGTCTTGATGACACCGAAGAGTCTGCTCCGTAACCAGCGTGTAGCCGTAGGGAGTCAGCAGTTCGTTGACGGTCATTTCCAATCAATTATGAAACAGCCGCTGCTTTCAGAGAACAAGGATAAGAAGAAAGTGAAAACGCTTCTCCTTGGAAGCGGAAAGATCATGGTTGATATTGAGGATAAAGTGGAGAACAGTGACGAGAGTTTTGAAACGATCGATGCTGTAAGAATTGAACAGATTTATCCATTCCCTGAAAAACACCTGGCAGAGATGCTGGAAACGTATCCGAATTTAGAAGAACTCGTATGGGTCCAAGAAGAACCGCAGAACATGGGTAGCTGGTATTTCGTAGAAGGAATCCTTTATAAGCTGTTGAAAGAGGGACAGATCCACCGTTATGTTGGACGACCTCATCGCGCATCTCCTTCTGTCGGAGAACCGAACATCCATAAAACAGAGCAAAATCGCATTATTCACGAAGCGCTACAGATTTCTAAAGGAGGAAATACGAAATGAAGGAAATAAAAGTTCCTGAATTAGCTGAATCCATAACAGAAGGTACGATCGCAGAGTGGTTAGTGAAAAAAGGGGATCAGGTGGAAAAAGGCGACCCGATTCTTGAATTGGAAACGGATAAAGTAAACGTAGAAGTAAATGCGGACGCAAGCGGCATCATTGCCGAGCTGCTTGCCGGGGAAGGGGATGACGTCGAAGTCGGAGACGTCATCGCCAAAGTGGATGAGAACGGTGAAGCAGGTGGCGGCAGTTCGGAAGTAGAAGGTTCCGCCAAGGAAGAACCGGCACCATCTAACGAAAAACAGGAAAAAGAAGAGCCTGCACAGAAAACGGAAGAGAAGCAGCCGGAAGAAAGCAATGGGTCCAAAGACGTCATTGCGACACCTGCTGCCCGCAAACGCGCCCGTGAGCTCGGAATCGACCTTAGCGAAGTTTCCGCACGCGATCCACTTGGCCGCATCCGTCCGGAAGATGTCGACGCAGCAGCAAAAGGCAGCGGAAACAAGCAGGAACAGCCGAAAGCTTCCTCCTCTTCCAAAGAGAAAGAGAAACAGAACAGCTCAGATTCCAGTGATTTCGATAAGCCGGTGGAACGAATCAAGATGTCCCGACGCCGTCAGACAATTGCCAAGCGTCTCGTCGAAGCACAGCAGACATCCGCTATGCTTACAACGTTCAACGAGGTCGACATGACGAATGTCATGAAGCTTCGTAGTGAACGGAAGGAATCCTTCCAGAAGAAACATGATATTAAGCTTGGGTTCATGTCCTTCTTCACCAAAGCGGCTGTCGGTGCTTTGAAAGAGTTCCCGCTTATCAATGCAGAGATTCAAGGCAATGAAATCATTAAGAAGAAATTCTATGATATTGGAATGGCCGTATCTACAGAAGAAGGTTTGGTCGTACCGGTCGTCCGTGACGCCGATCGTCTTGATTTTGCAGGTATTGAGAAAGGTATTGCTGATTTGGCGACAAAAGCACGAAACAAAGAACTTGGTTTGGAAGACTTGCAGGGCGGGTCGTTCACGATCACTAATGGAGGTATCTTCGGTTCCATGCTTTCTACACCGATACTGAATGCTCCACAGGTCGGGATCCTCGGTCTTCATAACATTGAGAAGCGTGCAAAAGTTATGCCTGATGATTCGATTCAGGTGCGTCCAATGATGTATATTGCCCTTTCCTATGATCATAGAATCGTAGATGGTAAAGATGCTGTTCAATTCCTGAAGCGTATCAAAGAAATGATTGAAGATCCGTTTGATCTTCTATTGGAAGGCTGAGTTATTCACGGAAATAAAGGCTGTGCATCTTCCCTGGGACAGGGGGGAGGCACAGCCTTTTTCTTTACCAGAAGAGAAGGCGGTTTAGTCTTTCCCGTCATCTGTGTTAATATAGAAGGAGAAAATGATGAAACGTTTCTTCTGCTTGATTCGTATCATTATTACTACCGCATAGAAAAGAGATGCTTATGTTCCCAATAATGGAATGGCTGGACGGATCTTATGATTTGCTGTTCCTGTCTATATACGTAACCGCCCTTACCGGTATGGCGCTTCAATCGCTGTGGTCCCACTTCATTAATGACTCTTCATCGTGGATAGAGGATCGATCCATTGAATTAATGACAGCTGATACGGGGCAGATCGGTGAAAGTACGGGGGCAGTGTTCGTACAACCGTTAATCCATTGGCTCCGCCGTACGGTTTGGAGGCAGGAGGCTTCGGACGAAAGCGACTATTCCCTCATTATTCGTTAACAGATATACACGAATAATGAGGAGGAATTATAATTGAAACGTTTATTATCCATTTTCGGTTTATTGACATTGCTGCTTGCCGGGTGTTCGCCATCTGATCAACAAGGGGGAGGCTTCTTCCACACCTATTTCGTAGAGCCGTTCATTCAGGCGATTCAGTTCCTTGCAGGATTGTTTCATGATAACTATGGACTGGCTATCATTATCATTACGCTCGGTGTCCGCTTCATTCTGATGCCGATCATGCTGAGAACTTACAAGAACAGTCAGCAGATGCGTGTGAAGATGAATACCGTCAAACCGGAGATGACCCTTGTTCAGGATAAGATGAAGAAGGCGAAGACACCAGAAGAAAAGCAAAAGGCTCAGGCGGAAATGATGGAACTGTATCGTAAACACGACATCAATCCGATGAACATGGGCTGTCTGCCGATTCTCATTCAAATGCCTATATTTATGGGTGTGTACTATGCTATTCGAAGCTCTGAAGAGATTGCAACCCATTCATTCCTCTGGTTCGATCTCGGTCAATCAGATATTGCGATGGCGTTAATAGCTGGATTGTTGTATTTCATTCAATACCGCGTTACCTTGATTGGAATACCGGAACAGCAGCAAAAGCAGATGAAAGTGATTGGTCTTCTGTCTCCGATCATGATTCTGATCATTTCCTTTAATGCCCCATCCGCGCTGCCTCTTTATTGGGCAGTCGGAGGACTGTTCCTGATCATTCAGACATTAATTTCTAAAAAACTATATCCTGTTCAACAAAGCTGATGAAAAGCACAGTCCTATTAATAGGACTGTGCTTTTCTGTTTGTTCGAGGATAGCGTTTAGGTGGGATAGGGCAGGTTTTTATATGAAATTATCCATTCCTCTCTTAATAAGTTTCATCCATTGACGTGGACCTGCATACGATAAAGTAATACTCGATTAGGAGGGAAAAAATATGGATGAAGAGAAAAGTTTCGTAATCGCCGAAGACGACTGGTCCCTCCATCGGAAAGGCTACGACGATCAACGGCGACATCAGGAAAAAGTAAAAGACGCCATGAACAAGCAGCTTCCTGATCTTATTACAGAAGAGAATATTGTGATGTCGAATGGAAAACGAGTCGTAAAGATTCCTATACGTTCCCTTGATGAATATAAGATTCGATACAACTACGAGAAGAATAAGCATGCAGGACAAGGAGACGGGGACAGCCAGGTCGGAGATGTAGTGGCCCAGGCTCCTCAGTCAAAAGGAAAGCCTGGAGACGGTGATGGAGCAGGTGATCAGGCAGGAGAAGACTACTATGAAGCGGAAATTTCCCTTGCAGAGTTGGAGGAAGCCTTGTTCAAGGAGCTGACGCTTCCCAACCTTGATGAAAAAGAAAAAGACAATATTATTCAGACCGATATTGAGTTCAGCGATATTCGGAAGACCGGATTGACAGGAAACATTGACAAGAAGCGTACAATGTTGGAGGCGTATAAGCGGAATGCATTGAGCGGGGATGCGGCTTTTGCACCGATTTATCCGGAAGATATCCGTTTTAAAACGTGGAATGAAAAAACAAAGCCGGAATCAAAAGCTGTCGTTCTTGCCATGATGGATACGAGCGGCTCGATGGGACAGTGGGAAAAATATATGGCGCGCAGTTTCTTCTTCTGGATGAATCGTTTTCTAGGGAAGAATTATGAGACAGTCGAAGTAGAGTTTGTTGCGCACCATACACAGGCGAAAGTAGTCAGTGAGGAAGATTTCTTCTCGAAAGGCGAAAGTGGTGGAACGATTTGTTCTTCGGCCTACCGCAAAGCGTTGGAATTGATAGAGACGAAATATTCACCGGATCGCTATAATATCTATCCGTTCCACTTCTCGGACGGCGATAATTTAACATCAGACAACAAACGCTGCCTCGGGTTAATTGATCAGCTGATTGAAGTTTCCCAGATGTTCGGTTATGGAGAAGTAAATCAGTATAACCGCTCTTCGAGTCTCATGCAGGCGTACAAAACGATTGATCATCCGAAGTTCAGGCACTATATTCTTCGGAGGAAAGCGGATGTGTTCCATGCCATGAAGCACTTTTTTAATGAGCAGGGAGAAGTTGTTAAATGAATCTTTTCAACCGGATGGCCCCAAGGCCATCCGGTTTCGTTTGTCTACACGAAAAAAGCTGAGCTTAGGGCAGCTCAGCTTTTTTCGTAGCAGCTATGATATTTTGGGCGTTTCACTATGATATGAAGAATACAGTTTCTATTATAGGTAATCCAGAACAGTTTGTAAACCTCTCTTCTAGAAAATATGTAATTTTTACTAGAAACTTACAACAACCCGAAAGGAATTGTACAGTCGACCTTCTTCCTATACAATAAGGAAAGATGAAGGGGGAATGTACGGTGAATAAGCGGATTGGGTTCATTGGTTGCGGACAAATGGGGCGTGCGATGATTCAGGGCATGATTGATGCGGGTCTCGTCCAGGCGGAGGAGATAGCCGCAACGGCCCTGTCGGATGAAACGATTGACTTCGTAACCGATGAGTACGGGATTCAGATCAATCATGACAATAAACAACTGGCCAGAGAATGTGACCTGCTGTTTCTTGCTATCAAGCCATATGTGTATGAAGATGTGATAAAAGAAATAAAAGACGATGTACCGGCGGATACAGTGGTCGTTACCATTGCCGCCGGTATCACTCTGCAGGCGATGAGGGATGCGTTCGGCCGTGATGTCAAAGTGATACGCTCGATGCCTAATACGCCTTCCTTGGTAGGTGCCGGGATGAGTGCCTTATGTCCGAATGAACTCGTTTCAAAAGAAGAGTTGGCGGACGTAATGGAAGTGTTTGAGAGCTTTGGAGAAGCCGAAATCGTTCCCGAGAAGCTGATGGACGCTGTCCCGTCCGTAAGCGGGTCGGCACCGGCCTTTATTTATATGCTTATAGAAGCCATGGCTGATGCAGCTGTCGCTCAAGGATTTCCAAGGGATAAAGCGTATAAGATGGTTACCCAGACGGTGGAAGGCTCCGCCCGGATGGTACGGGAAACTGGTAAACATCCTGGTGAACTGAAGGATGCTGTCTGTACCCCCGGGGGGACGACCATAGCCGGAGTAACGAAATTAGAAGAAGCAGGTCTTCGAAATGCGATCATCCAAGGGATGTACGCATGTACAGAGAAGTCTAAAGAATTATCTAAAGGAAAGTAAAGGGGAAAAAACCGGACGAAATGTCCGGTTTTTTTAAACCGTTTGAGGAGGTGGAGAGATGGAGCAGCAACTGCGGCGGGTCATATCTGAAAAAGCTTTGTTTATCTGGAGAATTCATGGAGGAATTCAGGCTTTTCTTCTTTTCCTGATCTGCATTGCACTTTCGACTGCTGTTTATCTTTGGCAATGGCCGGTCTGGCTCGTCTTCACGGGTGCAGGAACATTGCTCCTGCACGTAGTGCTTATGATCTGGCTGATTCCTGTTTGGCGTTGGCGGCGCTGGAAATACCATGTCAGCGAAAAGGATATTGATATCCAACATGGTATTTTTATTGTGACTCGAACGCTTATACCTATGGTACGTGTGCAGCATGTCGATACAGAACAGGGGCCGTTATTGAGGAAGTTCGGGGTTTCCACCATTCGGATTTCGACAGCCGCCACCGTTCATAAAATTCCGGCGCTTGATCAAAAGGAAGCGGAAAGGCTGAGGTTGTCCATTTCTGCGCTGGCAAGGGTGGCCGAAGATGATGTTTAAAAAGAGACGCCTTCATCCTTTATCCGCTCTCCTTCATGTCGGGGGCCTGTTGAAAAATGCGTTTTTTCCTTTAATCGTTATTCTTTTCTTGAATGGCGGAAATATTGTTAAGGGTAATATGGGATGGATGCCTCTGCTTATCGGGGGCGGCATTTTTGGGCTCGTGTTTGTTTCCGGGCTTATAAGGTGGTGGCGCTTCACGTATCGAGTGGAAGAAGGGGAGCTTAGAATCGAATACGGGTTAATTTTCCGGAAGAAACGGTACATACCTTTGGAGCGGATTCAAAGTCTCGATCATTCCGAGGGAATCGTTCATCGACCTTTCGGCTTAGTAAAGCTGTCCATAGAGACAGCGGCTTCCAGCGTTGGGAATGCGGAAGCGGAATTAACTGCCATTCGATTGTCCGAAGCGCTTGAACTGGAAGCGTTATTGGTACAAGCGCATAAGGAAGAATCGGAGTCGCTTCTAATCCAAGGTCACGAGGAGAAGAGGAACTATCTGTTCCGAATGGACACGAAGGACATTATGCTGATGGCTGTAACCTCCGGGGGAGCGGGTGTGGTACTTTCCGGCGTTGCCGTATTTTTGTCCCAAGCGACAGACATACTTCCTATGGGCTGGATGTATGATCAGCTCATCCAGTGGATCCGCTTCGGATTCTTTCTTGCAGCCCTTCTTGTTTTCGGTGTCTTCGTGTTTGCATATGGCTTTTCCATTCTCCTTGCATTCATCCGTTATGCCGGCTTTTCCGTTTCTTTGGAGGGGGAGGATGTCATCATAACGAGAGGGCTTCTCGAGAAGAAACAGATTACTGTTCCAATCAATCGAATACAGGGGATCCGGGTGGACGAGAATATGCTCAGACAGCCCATCGGCTATGTCAGTGTGACACTGATTAGTGCAGGCGGGACAGTTGATAAAGGATCAGAACATAAGTGGAATCTGTTTCCTTTGATTAAGAAGAAAGATATGCCCGCGGTATTGAAAAGTGTGCTGCCGGAGTATCAATGGAACGATGTGTACAATAAGGCGCCGAAACGGGGGAGAAGAAGGTACCTGATTACTTATACCTTGTTCCCGCTGATCGGCTCCGCTGCTGTGAGTATTTTCTTCTTTCCATACGGTCTGTTATCTATGATTTCCTTTCCTCTGTTTCTCGTACTGGGCGACCTGGCTTTCCGTGATGCCGGGTGGCGGATCGATAATCAGCAGCTGACTCTGCGCAGCCGGTCATGGAGCAGGCATACGTTTCTGATGAAGAAACACCGGATACAGTCTGCCCGTATAACACAAACCATTTTTCAAAAGAATGCAGATCTCGGCAGTGTAAGGTGTACACTCCCTTCTGGACAAGGGCCGGCAGTAGCGCGTTGCTTCCATTTGGATAAGGACACGGCAGAAGAGATCCTGACATGGTACAAACCTGGATATCATAACGAAAACCGGTAGAAGGAGGAAGGCTCTGCCGGTTTTTTTACTGCTTGTAAGCTAAACACGAACATTAACAATTTTAATGTTGATTTTTGTTCGTGAAAAGTATATGATAGGGAACGTTGTCATCATAAAAGAAAGTCAGGTGTTCATGACTATGAAACGTTTTTTTAAATTAGATCAAAACCAGACCAACGTCAAAACGGAAATTCTTGCGGGAATTACGACGTTCTTGACGATGGCCTATATTATAGTAGTCAACCCCGTCATCCTGTCGGGTGCGGATGTGCCGTTCCAGCAAGTGTTCATGGCTACGATTCTTGCTGCTGTGATCGGAACGCTGATCATGTCCTTTGCTGCCAATTATCCAATCGCCATAGCTCCCGGAATGGGATTGAACGCATACTTCGTGACGGAAGTGGTGCAGCAGGATGTCAGCTACTCCGTTATGTTCGGTGCGGTATTCGTTTCCGGTATTCTTTTCGTTATCTTGAGTATGACGAGTCTGCGCAAGACATTGATTAAGGCGATTCCTCCTTCTTTGAAATATGGAATTACATCAGGAATCGGCTTATTTATCGCGTTTCTCGGGCTGCGCATGAGCGGGATCATCGAGCCGAGCGAATCCACGTTAGTGACTCTTGGTGACCTGACGGCGCCGGGACAGCTGCTTACCGTCTTCGGACTGATTGTCACGTTGATCCTCATCGCACGAAATGTGACAGGAGGTCTGTTCATCGGAATGTTCCTGACAGGTCTTGTCGGCTTTTTCACTGGTCAGCTTGAAATCAACGGATTTGTGGATACGCCGCCTGCTCCGGTTTTTTGGGATATGGATATTGGGGCCGTATTCAGCAACGGTTTATACACCGTCGTATTCGCTTTTCTGCTCGTTACAATCTTCGATACGACAGGTACGATGGTCGGAGTGGCCGAGCAGGCAGGATTCATTAAACCGGACGGCAGCCTGCCGCGTGCCCGTGCCGCATTGATGGCAGATGCTTCTGCAACTACGGTGGGTGCCATGTTCGGGACGAGTCCGTCTTCTGCTTATGTAGAGTCTTCTTCTGGAGTCGCAGCAGGTGGTCGTACAGGGCTGACGACGCTTGTCGTGGCTGCTCTGTTCCTATTGTCGATGTTCTTCTCTCCGATCGTCGGAGCTGTATCCGGGCTTCCGGCAATTACGGCGCCGGTCTTGATCATCGTCGGGTGCTTCATGATGGAAGGACTTGCCAAGGTCAATTGGGGTTCATTCGATGATGCTTTCCCGGCTTTCATCATTATATTGTCCATGCCTCTTACATCCAGCATTGCGACAGGAATTTCCTTCGGTTTCATCACGTATCCGATCCTGAAGCTTGTAGTCGGAAAAGGAAAAGAAGTACACTGGATTCTTTATATGTTCGCCATTATTTTCATCCTTCAACTGGCCTTCTTCCCGGGTCATTGATTCTAAAGCAACCACTTCTGTGGTTGCTTTTTTTTTATACCTGCTATTTTCCCGTAGGACAGTATAGTTTTACCATGGCGGTGGCAATCTAAGTGCAGGTGATGCATATGGGATTTTTAAAACGATTATTTTTCGGAGATCATACGAAAATTTCAGATAGGAAAATTGCTGATCAAGCCGATGAGCCGGTCCAGCTCAGTACAATGAAGCTCGCTGAAAATGTGGAGTACATTTTGAATGCCTTCCACGAAACGAATGACCTGAAAATACGGGTGATGCATAAGGGAAATGCGGCTTTAATGTACTTCGAATCCATGAGTGAGCAGGAAAAGATTCATGAGAAGATCTTCGAGCCGGTTCAACTTGGTAATGTCGACAGCATAGCAGAAATTCCGGATTGTAAACATACCAATAACCTTGAAGAAGCGATCGTTACGCTGCTTAGGGGACATGCCATTTATTTGGAAGATGGCAGCCGCCGTATTTCGATGTTTAACGTAACCTCATCCTTCAATAGAAGTCCTGAAGAGCCGGCCAATGAGAAAGTAGTACGCGGATCGCACGATGGCTTCGTCGAGAACATGATGATCAATATTAACCTTGTCAGGAAGAGGATCGAGCATAGGGATTTGACGGTTAAATACTACAAGCTCGGAAAGAAAACCAACACCAATGTCGGTCTTTTATATATGGATGGGATCACGGATCCCACGATTGTAGAAGAAATCGAAAAACGGATGAAAACCATCCACACAGACATGGTGCACAGTCCGGGGTATGTGGAGGAATTCATTGAAGACCAGACCGTTTCTCCATTCCCGCAAATGCTTAATACCGAACGTCCTGATCGGGTAGTGGCCAATTTGATGGAAGGGAGGGTCGTCATCATGGCTGAGGGAAGTCCTACGGCCTTGATTGCACCTTCTACCTTCTTCATGTTTTATCAATCGCCGGATGACTACAACATGCGGTGGTTTACGGGCACATTTATTCGCTTGATCCGTTTATTCAGTTTTGTCATAGCTGTGACGCTGCCTGCTTTTTATATCGCTGTCGTCAGTTTTCATTTTGAAGTGATTCCGGATGAGCTCATCATCCCCGTCAAGTCATCGATCAATGAAATAGCCTATCCGCCGATTATGGAAGCATTGGTGATGGTCATCATCATCGAGCTGATACGGGAAGCGGGGATCAGGCTGCCGCAGCCGATCGGACAGACGATCGGCATCGTCGGCGGTCTCGTCATTGGAGACGCGGTCGTCCGGGCCGGCCTTGTTTCCAATCTGATGGTCATCGTCGTTGCGTTGACGGCCATCGCATCCTTCGTCGTCCCGTCAAATGAACTCAGTACGACGCTGCGCCTGTTGACGTTTCCGTTGATCCTGCTTGCAGGAACACTCGGATTTATCGGCATCGTCTTCGGAATGCTGTTCATCCTCGTCCATCTGACGAGACTTCACTCCTTCGGCGTACCTTACTTTGCGCCGCTGGCCCCTTTAAGTATCGTAGACCTCAAAGATACGTTCGTACGCGTACCTTTGCCGATGATGAAACGAAGACCGAAAGACGCTCACTCGATTGATCCTGTCGCCTTTAAATCGTCTAGGGAGTGGAAGCAAATTGAGCACGAAAAAGAAGAGCAAGCAAGAGCAAACGATACCTCAGAGTCAGGCGAATCCTAAACCGGAGCAGAAACTGTCGCAGCGACAGTTCTTTTTCATGATCATTCAAACCCAAATCGGGGTCGGTGTGCTGTCTGTTCCCCATGAGCTTCATAATGCGGCCAAACAGGACGGGTGGATTTCCTTGATTATTGCCGCGATTCTTATACAAATCGTGGTATTTGTCATCTGGCTGACAGCAAGAAACCATCCGGAGGACAACTTGTTTCAAATCAACGAACTTATCTTCTCCAAATGGATCGGTAAAGGGCTCAGCTTTCTCTATGTACTCTATTTCCTTGCTGTCGGAACGTTGATCATTCTCTTGTATGGGCGGATGATCAGTGTGTGGGTCCTTCCCAACACCCCGCTATGGGTGCTGTCATTGTTGATGATCCTTATTTGCGGCTATTTGGTAGCGGGTGGGCTGCTTGTTGTTGCCAGACTTTATACGATGCTGTCCTTCCTGCTTATCATTTTGATTGCGCTTGTTATTTATTCCATGAAAGAAATGAATCTCATGTATATTCTCCCCGTTTTTGAAGAAGGTGTCGGAAGGGTTCTCAAAGGGGTGGATAAAGCCGTCCTTTCCTTTTTTGGATTTATCGTTTCCCTTGTTATATTTCCGAAGGTGGAAGGAACACCGAAGCAGCGACTGAAGACGATGGTGAAGGCGCACTGGTTTGTCACCGGGTTTTACCTGTTTACCGTTTTCGCAAGCTTTACTTTCTTCAGCTCAATGGAATTGACGACCATTCCGGAACCGCTCTTATATATGTTGAAATCTTTTGAACTGCCAATCATCGCAAGGATTGACCTATTCTTCATATCCATTTGGATCATCAGTGTAGCTACATCCTTTGCCACCTATATTTATATGGGAAGCCTTGGACTGAAGCATACGTTCATGAAGAAAGGAAATGTCCGGCATATTGTATCGATCAGTATCGTCATTTTTGTCATTACGATGTATATGGGGTTTGACATCACTAAAGTAGAAACCTTTAATAAGTGGGTGGTCTATGCCGGATATTTCTTCTCTCTTATGCTTCCATTTATTATG
This sequence comes from Halobacillus sp. ACCC02827, assembly GCF_030291935.1. Classification (NCBI taxonomy): domain Bacteria; kingdom Bacillati; phylum Bacillota; class Bacilli; order Caryophanales; family Bacillaceae; genus Halobacillus; species Halobacillus sp. ACCC02827. The sequence continues at coordinate 967,221 of NZ_CP128168.1, forward strand.
CTCCCATTCAGTTATCTTGCGAAAAAACGGAAGAAAGGAAAGGGCTGAATCCATGAAACGATGTATCATAGCACTCGCGTGTCTGCTGCTGCTGACGGGCTGTTGGGATGAACGTCAGTTTAAAAATATGAAGCTGGTCCTTTCCATGGGTTTGGATAAAGGGGAAGAGCAGGAAATCCGCCAGACCGTTTCCATTCCTACTGTAGAGAGAGGGTTGGAAGGGCCAGGAGCAGAAAAGGTGCAAATCATTTCCACTGATGCTCATACACCTAGGGATGGTCGGGATAAAATCGACCAGATGATTTCGGAATCGTTCGATCCCTCCAAGCTGCGGGTGATTGTGCTCGGAGAAGAACTGGCGAAGGAAAATATGTATCCCGCTTTAGACGAGCTTTATCGTAATCCGAACAGTAATTTGAATGCCGCTTTAATCATAGCTGATGGTACGACCGCGGAAGAAATTCTGAATGTGAAGAATGAAAATGAAATGAGGATCAGCAATTATTTAAGCGGGATTATTGAAGCAGGGGTTGCCGCCACCCATACGACCGGTGAAAATCTACAGATGCTGAACGCTGAAATTCTGGAACCGGGCGTCGACTTCTCAGTGCCGACGATGTCCGTGGATGAAAACAGGCAGCTGTTGATCATTACCGGAATGGGACTCTTTCATGGAAAGCGTTACACAGGGAAGAAAATCGACTCTTCTTTGACGGTTCTTTACATGCTTCTCGAAGGAAAAATGGGAAATGTGGCCAGGCTTACAGAAAAAATAACCGACGGGGAAGATGATGACCTGCTTAATTATGTCACCGTTCACGTCTTGAAGAATGACCGGAAGATGAAAATAGATGTAGTGGACGGAGAGGTGAAGGTCAAGGTGAATTTGAATTTATCGGTAAAGATCGTGGAATACCCTTCTGATCACCTTTATATCAAAGGAAAAATCGGAAAGGTTGAGAAAGAGCTTGAAAAAGTGTTGACTGAGAAGTCGAAAGGCATTTTTTCCACCATTCAAGAGGCTAACAGCGACGTCCTGGGTATTGGAAGACGGTTAAGAGCTTATCACAACAAAGAGTGGAAGAAGCTGAATTGGGAAGAAGAGTATCCTAAGATATCCATCGAACCCCATATCAAGGTGAAGGTTGTCCAACACGGGATCATCAATTAGAAATATGCAAAAAGTGAAACCTTTGTTCAAGCTCGCTCGTCTGTATAGAGAAGCACAAAGGAAGAAATGGACCGGGAGGGGCTCTCATCCAGTGCCAAATGACGGACCCCTGCCATTCATTCATACATCACTATACCTCCCCTAAGGTATAGCCCCCGTCGACTGACCATCGGCGGGGGTATTTTATTTTGTAGAAAATGGGAGGACTTTATTCCTTTATTATACAAATGTAAGAATGACATCTGCGAATTTAGACATATTAAGATGTGACTAGACACTTGTCAGCGTTTCCATATTTTTTTCTTGCGAATAAGCCTTGCATGACGTCTGACAACCTGATAAAATCCATAATAGAATTACTTTGTGTAAGCATTTTCATAAGGGTCAAAACAACAACATCAGGGGAGGATTTATTGTGGATATTCTTTTAGGTATTCTTGCTGTTGCGGTCATTCTCGGGATCGCTTTTTTAATGTCCAATGATCGTAAGAACATTAATTATAAGGGCATCGTGATTATGATCGCCGTTCAGTTGATCATCACGTGGTTTATGTTTAATACGGAAATCGGGAGAATCATCATTGACGGGATCTCTACCGGCTTCAACAAGCTGATCGGTTACGGATCCGAAGGGGTCGCTTTCGTCCTCGGCGGTTTTGAAATCGGAGAGGGCGGCGTGTTTTTCTTCAATGTCCTGTTGATCATCATATTCTTCGCTACTATTTTGTCTGTGCTGACATATTTGAAGATTTTGCCATTCATCATTAAGTATCTCGGTTGGGGTCTTTCCAAAATTACAGGTCTTCCGAAAGTAGAATCATTTAACGCTGTCAACAGTATCTTCTTCGGCCAATCGGAAGCGTTGATTGCCATCAAGTCTCAGTTCCATAATTTGAATGATAACCGGCTGTACATTGTCAGTGCATCAGCGATGGGATCTGTTTCCGCATCCATCGTCGGAGCATATCTCGGGATGCTTCCTCCACAATATATCCTTGTGGCACTGCCGCTTAACATGTTCAGTGCATTGATCGTCTCCTCGATGATTGCACCGGTCAAGGTTCCTAAAGAAGAGGACAAGGTAGACGTGAAAGACGTATCAAATGCCAAGAGCTTCTTCGAAGCGATGGGTAACGGTGCCCTTGATGGTGGTAAGATTGCCTTGATTGTTGCAGCTATGCTGATCGCCTTCATCGCTTCCCTGGAGCTTGTGAACGCGGTATTTGGAGCTGTCTTCAATGGATTTACCCTTCAGGAACTGCTTGGATACATCATTTCGCCGCTGGGTATCCTTATGGGTATACCGATGAGTGAAGTAGTCGATGCAGGAGCGATCATGGGGACGAAGATCGTGACGAACGAATTTGTCGCTATGCTTCAATTCCAAGGTATGCTTGACGCTGTGTCTGAGAAGACGATTGGTATCGTCACTGTGTTCTTGACAAGCTTTGCCAACTTCTCCTCTATCGGTATCATTGCAGGTACGGTACAGGGAATTGATGCAGAGAAGGGTGCGCGCGTTTCCGGTTTCGGTATGAAACTGTTGATCGGTGCCACACTTGCTTCTATGTTGTCTGCGACGATTGCCGGATTGTTCATTTAATAGAAAAAAGCCGACTGAGGATCATATCCTGAGCCGGCTTTTTTTGTCTTTCTTATGTAGAAAGAGCGGTTTTTCTTTCTCTGCGCTGTATATGCAGCATGCGCAGAAGCAGGGTAACAGCACCGGCTGTCAACCCAAGGGTCAGGCTGATCCAATATCCGTAGGGACCGAAGCTTGTGTAGTTCGCCAGTAGATAACCGCTCGGGAGACCAATGCCCCAGTAAGAGATGAATGCCATGATGAGCGTTATGTTCACGTCTTTGTACCCGCGCAGGATACCTTGAAGAGGTGCACCGAAACCATCGGATAACTGAAAGAAAATAGCAAAGAAGATGAAATTCTTGGTCAGTTCGATCACTTTCTCATCAGAGCTGTATAGACGAGCCACCGTATCATCAAAAGTGAACAAGATGACACCAGCGACGATACTCATCATAACGGCAAACGTAATACCCAGATAGGAATACGCGCGTGCCGCCTGGTGCCGCCCTCCTCCTATTTCAAATCCCACCGCAATCGTCAAGGTAAAGGCGATGCTCAATGGAATCATGTAAAGGAAGGAAGCAAAGTTGATCGCTGCCTGGTGCGCCGCAATTGTGTTCGTATCATAGGCCGTCATAAACAGGGTGACAGCTGCGAAAATGCTCGTTTCAAAAAAGATGGAAAAACCGATGGGAATGCCGATTTTCAGTTGAGCAGCCCATTCTTTCATAACCGGGAGGACAGGATTTCTGAATATCCCGTACTTTTTTATAGACGGCAGCTTATGTATAAGCATAACGATTACACCGAGAGAGACCCAGTATGTTATGGCACTTGCTACTCCTGCCCCGACACCGCCGAGCTCCGGAGCACCGAACTTACCGAAAATGAAGAGGTAATTGAAGAAGACATTTGTCGGAAGCGTCAACAGAATGACCAGCATGGATATCTTCGTCATTCCGAGCGCGTCTACAAAGGAACGCAATAAGTTAAAAATGAATAAAGGAATGATGCCGGCACTGAGAGCAATCAAATAATATTTAGCGACACGATTCACTTCTGGCTCGATATCCATGAGAGAAAGAACAGGATCGAGCAGGAAGAATCCGACACAGGCAACCGTGACGGCAAGGGCGATGGCAAGGTAAATCCCTTGCTTGACAGAATGGGTGATTTCCCCTGATTTTCCAGCGCCTTTCAACTGGGCAACGATGGGGGACACAGCCATCAGAATTCCGTTCAAACCAGTGAAGACAGGCACCCATATGCTTGACCCGATCGCAACTCCGGCCAGTTGGTCAGGACCTGCTTTCCCTGCCATGATCGTGTCGAAGAAGTTCATGGCATACAAACCGATTTGAGTGATCAGGATGGGTACCAGAATCGTGAAGAACAATTTCATTTTTTCTTTTAAAGTCTTTGTTTCATACATAGGACCCCTTCTTTTCTGTTACAATTCTTTTAGAGGAAACATGAGGATTATAGCATATCGGGGCTGAACAGCCTACCTTTTGAGTACCTCAGAAAGGACGTTGAACGAAATATGAACCGTAATAAAAGGATTTTATTTACCGGTGGTGGAACAGCAGGGCACGTGATTGTGAACCTGGCCCTCATTCCGGAATTCCAAAAACAAGGATATGATGTAGACTATATTGGATCTTATGAAGGAATTGAGCGTCAGCTGATCGAGCCGTTGGAGGGCGTAACGTATCATGGAATATCCACCGGTAAACTGCGCAGGTATATGTCGAAGGAAAATTTTAAGGATCCGTTTAAAGTATTGAAAGGATTGATGCAGTCCCTCCGGATTCTTTCGAAGCGGAAGCCGGATGTCATCTTTTCCAAAGGTGGATTCGTTTCTGTTCCCGTTGTCATGGCGGGAAAAATTAAAAATGTCCCGACGGTTATTCACGAATCGGACTATACTCCAGGACTTGCCAACAAGCTGTCGTTCCCGTTTGCGAAGAAAATCCTTGCGACTTTTCCGGAAACGATGCAGCATCTGCCGGAAGGGAAAGGCGAGTTCATTGGAGCCGTCGTGCGTGAAGAATTGTTCACCGGTGACCGTTTGAAGGGGTTATCGATGTGTGGATTCCATAAACAGAAGCCGGTCGTTATGGTCATGGGAGGCAGTATGGGATCGAAGCGGATCAATGATGCCATCCGTGAAAACTTAGACGACTTGCTGAAGGACGTACAAATCATCCATATCTGTGGAAAAGGAAACGAAGATTCCACTATCCATAGACAGGGATATGCCCAGTTCGAGTATGTGCAAGATGAATTGAAGCACCTATTCGCCGCTTCGGATTATGTCGTTTCCCGCGCAGGTTCCAATGCCATCTTCGAGTTTCTGGCTTTAAAGAAACCGATGCTCCTCATTCCGTTATCCAGAGCAGCGAGCAGAGGGGACCAAATTTTAAATGCCGACTCCTTCGTAAAACAGGGCTATGCGTTAAAACTGGAAGAGGAAGAATTGACGAGCGAGCGTTTTCTTGCAGAACTGCAGAAATTGATGAAGGAAGAACGAGCGATCCGCTCAGCTATGGAGAGTTATCAAAGTGAGGAAGCAAAAGAAAAAGTGATGACAAGAATTAAGGAACAACAGAGAAGATAAATTATAGAGGGATACCTCTTATCCAGAACCAAACTATATCCATGAATCATAAGTTATCGTTTAATCATAACCGATAACCCTTTGCACCAAAAGGTGTGAAGGGTTATTTTTTTAATTTTATGAATTTTTAGATAAAAGTGGTTTGTCTGCAGGAAGATAGGGTATTTGTTTATTATTATAATGGAAATGAGTCATAAGTCTTAGGAGGAGTTGATCATATGAATGAGAAAAGTAGTTCGGCATTCACCCAATGGAGTATAGCGAAGAAGCTTATGCTGGTTGTCGTTGCAGCAACCGTCTTCAGTCTGCTTATGGGGACGCCGATTTCGTATGTCCAGCGTTTTCTGCTGCAGTCAGAGCTTGCAGAAGCTCTCGGTCCAACGGCCGTCGCATTTATTCAAACCTATTTTACTATTCTCATCAACCTGTTTATTATGGTGGCTTTTGTGTATTACGGCATACGGAAGGTTATCTCGAAGCCGATGAAGGAACTGGAGGCCCATATGAAATCCATGAACGGGTCGACCATCGATTTATCAAAGGATATGGATATAAGGACGAAGGATGAGTTTGGCAGGCTGGCTGCGACCTTTAATCGATTAAACGCTACGCTTCGTAATGTCGTGCAGACGTTTAAAGAGTCCAGTGAATCGGTAGCAGCGACATCAGAAGAGAATGCAGCATCCGCAGATGAAGTAGAGGAACAGTCCAAGCGGGTGATGGTACAGGGGGATATGCTGCAAAAACTAGCGGAAAAGGGGGAGGTGACAGTAAGAGAGGTATCGCGTAGTCTTTTGGAGCTTTCCTCCCTGATCCAAATTGCAAAACAAAGGGCAGAGTTGGCAAGAGAATCGTCAGAAGCTACTGTGGAAGCTGCGGAGGAGGGGAAGAGCGCCGTACAAACTGTCCTTGAGACGATGCATGGGATCAAGAATCAAAATGCCAGAACGAAAGTAGAGATTGAGAACCTTCATCATTTCTCCAGCAAGATTAACCGAATGGTAGATACGATTTCAAACATTGCTGAGCAGACGAATCTGCTTGCATTGAATGCGGCGATTGAAGCGGCAAGGGCTGGAGACTCCGGTAGAGGATTTGCTGTTGTTGCCGATGAAGTGAGGAAGCTTGCGGAAGAGTCCACGAAGGAAGCTGCAGAAATCGCTGATGTTGTTAAACAGGTGACCGATACGACCGCCGATGCATCGAAAGAAATGGAGCGAAGCGTAGCGCTCATTGAAGACGGAGTGAAATTTGCTGGACAAGCGGACGACTCCCTCCGGCAGATCGAAGAATCCTTCAAGCAGTCGGAAGCAGAGTTGAAAGAGATTAAAATAGTGACAGGAGAAAAAGTGGCAACGAGTGCCGATATTCTCTCCTTAATCAAAAGCCTTGGTCATTTTCTCGACGAAACTGCCATCTCCTCCAGGGAAATGGACCTTCGTACGAAGGAAATTAATACTTCCATCGCCAATATCGTCGGAACATCCGACCATATGAGCCGGATGGCAACAGAATTGACGGATGAATTGAGAGTTTTTGAAACGTCCAAACACACGGAAGCAACTGTTTCACCATTATTTGAAACAGAAAGGGGACGTCTAAATGAACGGAACAATCAAGCCTCTTAATCGAGGAGCTGCCATCCGTTTCCCTGTTAAGGACGATATTCGAGATATCGTTGACTTTCGCAGTGCTATGCTGGATAGGATAGAAAAAGGAGAAACCTATCTTACGGTAGATATGTCAGATACGCTGGTGGTGGACAGTGCCGGCCTTGGTATTCTGGTAACGGGGTATAAACGTTTGCAGGAGAAGGGTGGGCACTTGATCATCAGAGGTGTCCGTAATTCTGTGAAGGAGACATTTGTGCAGGCACGATTGTCAGATATATTCACTTTCCAATGATTCACTCCTGTTGCTGAGTCTTCCGATATTTGTAAAATAACCGTTAATCCCCCTTTTGAAATCCCGGGGATAAGGGAATAGATGAATGAACCAATCATTCAGGTCTAATTTACAATCATCGACTCAGCGGAGGAGAGGTTGAATTATGAAGACATCAATAGAAGCGAAAATAAGACATCCGAGAGAGTTGAAGTCCGTCCGGCGAAGGTATTATCCCTATCTAGCGAAGTTCTACGGACACGACCAACTTCTGGTGGATGCTTCCATCAGCGAAGCGGTTTGGAATGCGTGGACATACGGCCATGATAAACAGAGCCATTATCCTATTTATTTAAACCTGCGCTTTTTGAATACGCGATTGATTGTTCGTATATCGGATCATGGAGGCGGATTTGATTGGAGATCTTATCACCTGGCCGGTGATGTAAAGCAGTGGTTTCCGACGCTTGACGATTTGGAACAGAGCGGACGAGGTATAATGTTAATGCTTAGAGTTATGGATGTTTTGCGGTATAATGATAGTGGCAATGAATGTTTGCTGATGAAAAAATATCTATTTCAGGAGTAGATCTTTCGTGAAAACAAACATGTGTCGCTACTGCTATAAAGAAATCAGGGATAGGGATGATCTGGTAACGGCGTCAAACTGGTTTCGCATCCGCCCTTATCATTACCGCTGTTTTGAAAAAATGGAGCAGGATACAAAAACTATCGCAGGAACGTGGACACCAATCAATGGTCGAGTCGGGCTGATTACCGTTCTTTTAATGGCTGTTCTTTCTGGACTTATGTTGTTAACGGACTTACTTGGTGGGATTGGAGACCTGCTTGGTGTATTGGCATTGTACCCGATCCTGCTGCGTGTTTTATCCTATTTCGTCTTTGAGATGCCTCTGCCTAAACTGGCGGATGATAAACGAAAATAGCGTGAAGTATGAAGACCGCTGCCATATGGCAGCGGTCTTTATTATTCGGATATCCCGTATCGGACCAAACGGAAGTTAACCTTGAATTCAACGTTTAAATCTTGAATTTGATCTTTCCAGTTTTCTTTCTTCACACGGTTCGTTCGGTTTTTGGAATTATATTCTGCTCCAAAGCCTACAGGATCGACTTGCAGTTCTTTAAAAATCTCCATCGTTTCTTTTAAGCGTTTTGTTATTGCCTGTTCCAATTCTTTTTCGATTGCTTCGATCGCTTTTTTCTCTTTTAAATCGATGTCTTTTGTGATTTCAAGGAGACGTGCTTTCATATCGAGCTCCATCGTATAGCGGGTGGGATCGCCCTTTGTCACTTTTACTTTTTTATCGGTGTCCAATTCATGAAGGGACAACAAAAGTTTCCCGCTTGTCGTAGAAATCGTTCCCGTTTCCTTTAAGTGATCATTCAGTGAATCGGACGGCAGCTCTATTTGAAATTCCCCGAATTCGAATTCGTTCTTCATCAACATCAAATAAAAGACATCTTTTTCATTTAATATAGAAACAAAGCGGTCGTCCTGGAACAAAGCGACCCCCTGAATAATGGCTTTGTTTTGATTCATGGATAAAACAGGAAGCACCGGGTCGATGCCATCATCGTAGTATTCCCTCATGAAAAACGTCATTAAAGCATTAGGGATGGTTTCGTCTTTTATGCTTTTTTCAATTAAGCGTTGGATATACGTTCCTGTATTAGGTTTATCCTCAGAATTGTTGGATTGGAGCAGTTGGCTTGTCGGGACCGTACTGACGGCCAAATATCCCATATCGGATATTTTCGCGTCCCGTTGCAACGTATCCATATACTTCATCATGCCGTTGGCTGCCAGCTTATCTTGGAACAATTCTAAACGGACCTGCCCCGAAACGAGTTTATGACTTGTCATGTGATCGGTTGCCGCGCGCAAACCCTTTGATGTTTCCGCTTCTGCAGAAACTACTTGAGAAGTGCCGGTAGCCGTCGGATCGAATTCATACATAACCATCGTTCCTCGGAGCCGCTGGTCATCAAGTAAGTCGTATCCCACGGCCGTAATAATACCTAGCTGTTCAATATAGCTTTTAGGAATGCATCCGCATAACAGAAGAAGGGCGAGGCTAATTAGGGTCCATTTTTTCATTAGAATTCCCCTTCCTGAATACTTTCTTTAGAAGTAGTACCGCGTAGAGCAGCCAAGGATAAACAAATACGACCCAAAATCCAACCTCTCCGGTAATGGAGGTAAGGAAGTTGATGCCAATACGTTCTTCAATAAGGACGGAAAAGAAGAACAGCATCAGAGCGGTTATATAGAGGCTCGGCTTCTTGGGGAAGCTGAACAGCCGCTTCAAAGAGTGGATGATGATCCATCCAAACAGAACGATATTTGGAATGATTACCATCATCCAAAGGGCTACAGCGAGAAAATCGAAACGCTCAATAATGGAGAAGCTGATGATCTTGAACAGCGACAACGTCGCCCATACCGTCTCCTTCAATTCATCCGGACTGAAGTAGCCGATGGAAACGACCGTCACCAGCAGAATGAGGATCGTCGTAAAGAATACACCGGCATGAGCTGCCGCTGCAATTTTTTTCTTGTTTTGGATGTATGGGTAGATGAAAAACAAGATTTCCAGCCCTAATACAGAATAAGCAACTTGTTTCGCACCAGCGAGAATCTCCATTGGGGAGCTCATGAAAATAGGGGTGAGGTGCTTCCAATCCATAAACGTCACTGGTTTATAGACGGGAAGCACCAGCCAGATGGTTAAGAAAAAGAAGAGAAAGCTGGTACCTACGACAACTCGGAATCCTCCCAGAATGCTGTAAACCATCAGAATCAGCATGAAAGCACTCATCAGCCATATAGGGATTTGCGGGAAAATAAATACTTGAACCACTTCAATGTAATTCTTCATGACTGTCAACAGTAACAAAAATATATACAGGATATAGAGGACGCCGAGGCCTTTGCCGATCCAGCGTCCAAACAGATCCATTTGGACACCGATCAAGTCTGTGTTCTCATAATTCCGAAGAATGGTCAGCATCAGGAGGACAAGCACATGCATATAAGCACCGGTAACCAGTACCGAAACCCAGGCATCCACTCCTGCCTCCAAAAATAAGATTCTTGGAACACCCATTAACCCTGCACCGATTTGACAGGTATGGATGATGAAAAAGACGTAGAAGGCATGGACAGCTTTATCTGGATTTAATCGAATATGAATATTCATGGAGACTTCACATCTTTATGCTCTTCGGCTTTACTGCTGTTGTATCTCGTTGGATCCTGCGGCATGGTACTTACCGGGCGCCGGCTGTTCTTCTGGAAAGGTACCCGGAATAAGGAATCATTAAAGTCTCTCCACTGAAAGGGATAGATTGGAGCAAGGTAAGGGCGGCCGAGAGACTTTTGTTTTAAGAGATGGATGATAAGGAAGGATAAGGCGAATACGATTCCAACGAGACCCCACATTCCAGCCAATATGATCATGGGGAACCGTATGATCCTTACAGCCGTCCCCATTAAATAGCTTGGTGCGGTGAAAGAAGCAAGGGCACTTAATGCAATGATAATAATAAGGATATTACTGGTGAACCCTGCCTGGACGGCAGCCTGGCCAAGGACAATACCGCCCACAATACCCATGGTTTGTCCGACCTTCGTCGGCAGTCGAGCTCCCGCCTCTCTTAACAATTCAATGAGAATTTCGAGTAGTAGTGCTTCCAGTACGGGCGGGAATGGAACCGTAGCTCTCGATTGTCCTAACGATACGAGCAGAGTACTCGGAATGATCTCATAATGATAAGTGAGGGCCGCAACGTACATTGGTGTCAAGATGATGGATATGGCCATGGCAATAAAACGCAGCATCCGAATGAACGATCCCATGTTCCACCTCATATACAGATCCTCGGTCGATTCGAAGAAGCTGAACAAAGACATAGGCCCGACCAGCATCGTCGGGCTTTTATCCACCATCACCCCGACTCTTCCTTTTACGATCGAATTACAGAAACGGTCCGGTAATTCGGTAAATATTAATTGAGGAAAGACGCTGGTGGAGGAGTCCTCAATCAGCTGCCCCAGTACGCTGGAATCTTCAATCTGATCTACTTGCAGGTTTTTAATTCTTTCCCGGAAGGTAGCTACATTCTCCTTATCTGCCATCGACTTTAAGTAGACAATGCGGACTTCGGAAGGAATTCTTTCTCCAACGATCAGCTTTTCCATAACGAGATCGTCCGTGTCCAGCCGCCAACGTACGACATTCAAATTGGTGTTCAATGATTCTGTAAAAGAGACTTGAGGTCCGAACACGAGAGACTCGGTTTCAGCACGGTTCAATCCTCGATCGTCCAGTTTTGGTAACGCAAAAATTACGGCTTCCTTTTCCCCTTCGATATAAACGGATATACTTCCGTGCAGCACTTTTTGGGTAATTTGATCTACAGAACTTACGCATTCCGATGCAGCGATCGGTATCTTATTCATCAAGGTATCATTTGTCCAGCGTTTAGGAGAGGAGGTAAGGGCATTTAAGATTTCGCGTTCCAGTCTTTCTCTGTCGACAAGGTAAGAAACGAACTGGACGACGATCGCCTGTCCTTTTATGTGGAAGACCTTCTGAATAAGGTCCGTACTATTATGGAATTTCTTCTTCATAGTTTCCTTATATTCTTCTATGCTTAACAAAAGTTTCTCCAATTCTTACTCACCCGCCTCTTCCTCTTAGTTGGAATTAGTATGTGGAATAAGGGGGACATTATGAGAAATTAATGTAAAATCGGAGAGTGGTTCCTCATGAGTCTTCAACTGATTGAAGCCTATATTCCTGATCGTCATTTCCAAAAAGTTGATCAGAAATTAAAAGAATATACACACCGTTCCTATTGGGTTTCCGATGAGCCTGAAGAAAGAAAGCTGATTCGGATGCTGACGGATACGAATGAAGTCGAGTCCATCCTGAATTATTTGGAGAGTATTTCCAATGTTATTGATGGGTTCGAAACGATGCTTTTTCCCGTACAGACCTACATATCCAGGCAAACAGTTGAAGAGGACGCGGATCGGGAGAATGAGGGGACGAAGGAGGAGGAGAAACGCCTTCTCCTTCGTGCAAGCCGGCAGGAGCTGATGGATAGTGTGGAAAAGAGCAGTAAAATCACATTGAATTATACTTTGTTAATCATATTGTCAGCCATTGTCGCAACGGTTGGGTTTCTGAAAGACAGTGAAGCAGTGGTCATCGGAGCGATGGTGATTGCTCCAATGATTGGTCCTGTCATAGCTGTAGCTTTCAGCTCGATCCTGGGAGATTATAAGCGTCTTCTTATCTCCGGTTTGACCTCCTTGTACGGGGTGGCAATTGTATTGGTCATATCGGTGGCTTTCGGATATTTTACCGATATGGGGATGCATAATGCTCAGTATCTGGAGCGGACAAAGGTGGAAATCCTGGACATTTTTCTAGGGGTAGCTTCCGGAGCGGCAGGTGCACTCGCGTTTCTGAATCGACTGTCCGGTAACCTTGTCGGTGTTATGGTCGCTGTTGCACTGCTGCCACCTTCCGTCGCAATGGGGATGTCTCTTGGTGATGGAGCATTTCAAGCTGCGTACGGAGCTTTCTTATTAGTAGCGGTTAATATTATGTCCATTCTGCTTGCTGCTGTCCTCATTTTCTCTATAAGCGGTATCCGACCGGTGCGCTGGAGTGAAGTGAAGAGAGCGAATGTATCGAGACTGCTGTCCATCGTATTTGTCTCCATGATCGTGTTTTTCTTAGCTGTTGTCATCCTGGTCGGGAAGAGTATGCGATAAGGCATATTTCCCGGGTAATACAAAAAACCCTGAATTCTTGTCGAATTTTCGAGAGCTGCATAAATGAGCACGTCTTTTTCGTAAATCGTGGTACAATGATACTTGCATTCCATGATAGGAAGGAATGCCTTGACTGCTGCACATGGGAGGACGTCTCATGAAAGAGCATGACAAAGATGAAATAGATATTATAGATGAAGATTTATATGAAGAGATAGATGAGGATGAGTTGTACGAGCTGGTTCAAGAGGAAAAGCGGAAGGCCTGGGAGAAGGCGAGAATGGAAAAAGAAAGCCATCAGTCTAAACGTCCGTTTCCAAAATGGATTTTCTGGCTGGTAGCAGGGGTGATGGTCATTAACATCATCGCCGTTCTTCCCAATACTTTCTCGATCCCGGCCCTTGATTTCTTAGTCACCTCAGCGAAATTGTCCACAGACGAAGATACTGCCGCCCGAAAGAAAGCGGTTGTCGTCGTGGAAGCGGGAGAGAGTCGAGGTACTGGTTTTGCTGTATCAGAAAAAGGTCTGATTCTTACCAATCATCATGTAATCGAAGGGGAAAAGCGGATCGCGGTTGCATTCACCGAGGAAGGGTTATTTGAAGCGGAAGTAGTGAAAAGGTACCCGGACATTGATTTGGCCCTGCTCAGAATCGAAGGCTCCGGGCTTCCTTATTTGGAACTGGCGGAGGAAGGTGCCGGCAGGACGAATGAGAAGGTATCCTTCATCGGCAATCCCCTCAGCTTCACTAATATAGCGAATGAAGGAGTATTGATCGGGTACACACAGCTCTCCAATTGGGAAGTCCCGGTTTGGATGATGGATGCTCCCGTCTACAGAGGTAATTCGGGTAGCCCGGTTTTGAATCAGGAGGGGAAAGTCATCGGTGTCGTGTTTGCGACGCTTGATGATCCGGAGGAAGGACGCGTCGGCCTGGCCGTTCCCATTGAATACTATTTGGAAAAAGGGGAAAGTCCATGAAAAAAGAAACAGCAGGAGAAACCGGCTGTTCCTTTTTTCCGTGTAATTATTCCGCCGTTACCTGTTTTCTGATCCGGTTCCCTGTAACGGGAATCGGATGGAAGGTTAGTATTTCGGCGAAGTGTATGAGGTTATAAGTCATTTTGTCGATTTGGTCTTTGCTGTGATCGTGCTTTTGGCAGACGGCACTGGAGTGGGGAGGCAGGGTGAAACCTAGCATCGACAGATAGTACTGGATGGATTGAGCAGCGGCCTGGGATCCTCCGTAGCCGCCGTCGGCAATAATCGCTCCACCTACCTTATTGTAGAAGACCCCCTGGCCTTTCTGGTTCGTCATTTGATGGTAGCCTTGGAGTCTTTCAAGCACGAGGGAGGCAAGGCTGCTCTTGTCCCCCATTGTAATCGGTGTCCCAAGCAGGATGATATCTGCTTCTAAGATCTTCTCGAATATGAACGGCCAGTCTTCTTCCTGATCCAGCTTTTGGGTAATTCCGAATTCGATGTGGAAATCTCGAAGATGAATCCGTTCAACGTCAATTTTTTCTTTTTGGAAAATCCGTGCCGCTGCATCAAGGAGCTGCTCCGTGTCGGTTTCTTTGCTGCCTTTTTCCAAACTGCAATTCAAGAGTATCGCTCTCATAAAGTGATTCCTCCTTTCTATGAGTCGTTTTTTTTGTTATGTCCGATATAGATACACTTAAGATATAACCCAGTTCTTCCACAGATAAACCAACTGTTAAGTCGTGTTCAAGGATGGAAATGGCGATGCCAGGCTGTGCATTCCTTTCTTCACATGGATGATAATGGAGTGGATTGGGTACAAAGGACTTATTTTTTGAAATGTTTATTTAACAAAATGTAAACCAGATGTGGTGGAACGTCATACACTTATTCAGTAAAATGGTCATGCTTGCTTACAATACTTTTTTACCTGCCTGACGAACGGCATACTTCAGAAACACCGGTTGATACAAAGCTGTAACATAATTGAAATAAAAATGGTTTGAGACACCCAGAAAAGACACAAATAAGACGAAAATAGTAGTAGCTGGAGGTGATAAAGGTTGATCAAACGTCTTTTTTCCAAAAATGACGACACCTCCCTGGATGAACAAGTAGCTTCGGCTAAGCAGGGGGATGACGAAGCGCGGAACGAAATGCTTAAACAGTATCAACCTTTCATCGCCAAAAGTGTTTCTGAAGTATGCAAGAGATATATCGACCCTGCGAGAGATGATGAATTCAGTATCGGACTGCTTGCGTTCAACGAAGCGATCCAGTCCTATTCGTGTGATAAGGGAAGCTCCTTCCTCTCTTTCGCCCGTCTCGTTATTAAACGAAAAGTTATTGATCATATCCGTAATGAACAGAAAAGGATTTCCGTAACTTCGTTGGATGAAGACTTTCACGACGACGAACAGATGGAGAATCCTATCGAGATCTCAGCGGCCAAAGATCGGTACATTCTAGAGACAGAGGCGTGGCATCGAAAGGAAGAAATCCTGGAATTCAAAGCAGAATTGAAGAAATACAAACTTTCCTTCGATGAACTGATCGACGTGTCGCCGAAGCACCGGGATGCCAGAGAATCAGCAGTCCAGGTCGCACGACTCGTCTTCGAAGATGAGCATTTGAGAAACCAGGTCATTGTGAAAGGCCGACTGCCTATCAAAGACCTCGTGCATCAAGTCGACGTCAGCAAGAAAACGTTGGAAAGGAACCGTAAATTCATCATCGCACTCGTACTCATATTGAACGGGGATTACATTTATCTCAAAGATTATCTGAAAGGGGTGGGTATGTGAGAAAAGGTATTGTCATGGAGCAGAGCAAACGTTACATGATTGTCATGACAAAAGATGGCCAGTTCCATCGTGCTCATAAAATGGCTGGCGCTGAGATCGGAATGGAAGTCCAATTCTCTGTAGTGGAACCTCGAAAGGGAATGGTTCTTTGGTCCTGTGTCAAGCGTCATAATCATATGAAAGTGGCCATTTTTGCTATTATTTTCCTTCTGGCGTTGTTTCCTGCCTATTCCTGGTACGGAAGCAATCAAGCGTATGCCTATATGAATATTGACATCAATCCGAGTGTGGAACTTGAATTGAATGACCACATGCAGGTGCTGGATATAACCCCTCAGAATGCAGAAGCGGAAGAGATTGTCGCTTCTCTTGGGGATTGGAAGAAGAGAGATGCCTCGGAAGTGACGTTTGATTTAATCAATAAAAGTCACGAAAAGGGGTATGTCAATGAAGCCAATCAAGTGTTGATTGGAATCAGTTATTTACAGTCTGAATATGATCATGATTATGCAGAAGAAATGGAAGAATACTTAACAGAGCAGGAAGAACATTTGTCTGTAGCGACTTTCCTTGTCCCTGACGATTTAAGGCGTCAGGCAGAGAAAGGCAAAGAGACGGTGAACGAACTGCTTGCCGATCGGTTGAGTGACGATTCTACAGAGGAAGAAGCAGAGACGCAGGCGGTAGCCATCGAAGATGACGATAAAGAAATTATTCAATCCTTTTATAACGACGATGAGTCTTCTGAAGGCAGCGAAGAGTCTGTTGTCCCTGTGGAAATCCCAGTACTTCCGAATGTAGAGAAGAAGAATCCTCATGCGACTTCTCCAACAGAACCGGAAGGGATGAATGCTGACAAACCATTGTCCGATCCCGCGCAACCGCAAGATCCCCCTGACGAAAAGGTGAAGGGGCGTGACATCAATCCGAATGTGCCGGAGAAGGAAAGAAAAGAACCTTCGGTGGAACATCGGAAGGATAAAGACAAATCTCCAGAGCGGAAACAAGGGAAAGCGGATCGTCCGGAAGGTAATCCTGAGAAGCCGGAGAAAGACGACCATGATCCTGCACCTGAAACGGACAAATTGAAAAAACAGAAAAAAGAAGAGAAAAGTAAGGACCCGGCTCCTAACAACCGGAACGATGAACACTCCTGATCTATACAGGAGTGTTTTTTTCTTTGGATTTGAGTGAATATATAGGTAACTGCTGGAAAAGGAGGAAGACGAATGAAGGATTCTTACATTGGTGTGAAAAGCGGACGGCTTTCGGCATGCCCGGATAAGCCGAACTGTGTTTCCACCCAGGCGGATCAGGAAGAGAAACGGATGAGTCCGCTGCCGTTCACCCGTGATTTAGAGACATCAAAAAAACATATCATGAATGTCCTTGGGGATATGGACCGGACGAAGGTGGAAATAGAGGAGGACCACTACATTCATACGGTTGTAACTACCAAGGTATTAAAGTTCAAGGATGACGTGGAATTTTACTTCGATCCGGATGAACGTGTCATCCATTTCCGCTCTGCATCGAGGGTCGGGTACTCAGACTTCGGTGTCAATAAGAAACGGATGCAGGAGATATCAAAGAAATATGAGCAGGTAAGGAGACAGGAGTTATGACATTCGATTATCAGGTTGCGGTCATCGGTGGAGGGTCCGGTGGATTAACGGTAGCTGCAGGTGCAGCGAACTTCGGAGCTGATGTCGCTTTGATCGAGAGGAAGACAGAGCTTGGAGGAGATTGTCTACATTACGGCTGTATGCCGTCGAAAGCATTGATCCAGGCAGCCAAAGAGGTCTACGACCATTCCCGTTTCAAAGAACTCACACCGAATGAGTATGATCGTCTTTTCAAAAAGGTGATGGACCGTGTGTCCGAAGCGGTGGAGGATGTACAGCAGCATGATTCCAAAGAACGATTCATCGATCTCGGCATTGATATATTTGAAGCAGAGGCTGCGTTTGAAGATGAACATACTCTGCGCGTGGGAGATCAGAAAATAACGGCCAAGCGTTTTGTCATCGCCACCGGGTCTTCACCGGCCGTTCCACCGATAGACGGGTTGCATGCGGTGGACTATCTGACGAACGAGACCATTTTCTCCCTTAAGACACGGCCGGATTCTCTAGTCGTGATCGGTGGTGGGGTAATCGGCGCCGAGCTGGCACAAGCTATGAGCCGTCTCGGTATTGATGTTACCATCATCGAAGGAGCGGATCAGATTTTGTCCAAAGAGGACAAAGAAATCTCCCAAACAGCCTGCCGGATCATGGAGGAAGAATTGACCGTCCTTACCGGCGCAAAGATTGAGCGTGTGGAGCAGGCAGATGGAAAAACGATTGTGCATTACAGGAAAGACGGCCGGACCCTCAGGGTTGAGTCCGAAGCGCTTTTGGTTGCTGCAGGTCGGCAAGCGAATATAGAGAAGCTCAGTCTGCCTAAAGCGGGAGTGAATGTAGTGGAAGGACACATAGATGTGGATCATGCAATGAGAACCTCTGCCAAGCATATCTATGCCGTCGGCGACTGCAATGGCTCGATGCCGTTTACCCACGTCGCAGGGATGGAAGGGAAGCTTGCCGTCTCGAATGCCGTGTTGGGACTTTCGCGGAAAGCATCGTATGCGAAGGTGCCGTGGGTCGTCTATACCGATCCGGAAATATACCATTTGGGACTTACAGAATCGGAAGCAAAAGAACAATATGGAGATAAACTTTTGACGTTTAAAATGAAACTGGCCGACAACGATCGGTTTATGGCCGAGCGCAGAAAAGACGGCCTTGTTAAAATTTTGACTACGGAGAGTGGTAAGATCGTCGGTGCCCATGCCATCGGTGCCGGTGCCGGGGAGTGGATGCAGGAAGTAGGGACGGTTCAGGCACTGAACAAGAAGTT
Source organism: Halobacillus sp. ACCC02827 (assembly GCF_030291935.1). NCBI lineage: Bacteria > Bacillati > Bacillota > Bacilli > Caryophanales > Bacillaceae > Halobacillus > Halobacillus sp. ACCC02827. The sequence goes on from NZ_CP128168.1 coordinate 985,981, forward strand.
CCAGTCCATTTCTAATGTTCTCCACCCTTATCCGGCACGAAATAACGTCGTTTCACAGACGGCGGATCTATATTGGAGAGAGAAGCTGTTCGGCAGCCGCATCAACGATGTCATCCGCTGGTATGTAAGAAAACTGCGTTAATGAATTTCCTCTTATTAGGATAAATTTAAAAAGGAAGAAACGCCGGCGATACCGGGTCTCTTCCTTTTGTTACTTTTATATGTGATCCTTGTCCATTCCTGCTAAACCATAAAAAAACAAGTCCGACCATTCTTCACTGAGCGATTCAGGAGAAGCGGTGAAGAAGTCAGCATTCGTCCGCAGTGCTTTGTAGTACATATCGATATAGAGCAGGATGGACTGGAAGGAAAGGCTGGCACGGACGGATCCTTCCGCTTTCCCCTGTTCAATCAACTCCGTCAGGATCGGTATCGTTTCCCGGGCTGTAAAACGGTCGACCCAATCTTTCAGCTCAGGATGACTGCCGGTCACTGCTTGCAGGAAATCCTGGTGCAGATGCAGCATGTTCTCTTTTTTGTCTTGTAAAAGTTTGTGGATTTTATCACGAAACGATTGGTCGGTGTTCTGAACGGTAGCACGGAATTGTTCGGTTTGATCCTTTATAAACATTTGGACAGCTTCGAATAAGAGCTCGTCTTTGCCGCCAAAATAATTGTAAATCGTTACTTGAGATACTTGGGCTTTCGCTGCAATTTCTTTAATACTCACCTTCTGAACTCCGGATTCGCTGAATAAACGGAGGGCGGTATGGAGGATTGCCTGTTTCTTTCGTTCTTTTCGTTTTTCAAAGCCATTCATTCGCTACACCTCTTCCCATCCATCATACATGAGGTTTTGAAACGGTTCAATTCAATGGTTTCATTTATTTATCTTCAACGCTTCCAGACTAGACAGGGGTTATGTCTGTTGAGTACGATTAAGTGGACAAGAGATCGATTAGAAAGGGACGATATACGATGTCGAAGGAGTTAGACCTGACCCAATACGAGAAGAAAATTATCGTAAGAACGATGCAGGAAAAAGATATAGAGCAGATTTTTGAATTGCAGCAGGTGTGTTTCCCAGGGATGGATCCGTGGAAGCGGGAGCATTTGGAAAGCCATTTGAAGCATTTTCCTGAAGGACAGTTTGTCGTCGAATACGAGGGGAAAATCATCGGGAGCTGTTCCAGTCTGATTGTCAATTTCGATGAATATGACGATAAACATACGTGGGATGATATTACGGATGAAGGGTATATCACCAATCACGACCCTGATGGGTATAACTTATATGGAATTGAAGTAATGGTCCATCCGGAGTACCGTGGGATGAAAATCGGCCGCAGACTTTATGAGGCACGTAAAGACCTGGCCAGAGAGCTCAACTTGAAAAGTATTATTATCGGAGGGAGAATTCCGAATTATCACCAGTATGAAAATGAGCTGAGTCCGAGAGAGTACGTAGAAGAAGTAAGGAATCAGAACATTTACGACCCGGTCCTCACTTTCCAGGTGATGAATGGTTTTACGGTTATGCGGATCAACCCTGACTACCTTCCGGATGACAGGGCTTCCATGAAATATGCGACGTTGATGGAATGGAACAATATTGATTACCGTGCCAGAACAAAACGTTATTTCAAGACAAGTCACCCGGTTCGGATCATGGTCATTCAATACATGATGAAAAATATTGATTCCTTCGAGGAGTTCGCTAAGCAATGTGAATATTACGTTGATGTTGCAGCGGATTACGGCTCGGATTTCGCCGTATTTCCAGAGATATTCACGACACAGTTGATGTCATTCCTGGAAGAAAAGGTGCCTTCCAAAGCTGTCCGCAAACTGAGTGAATTCACGGAAGATTATATTGAAATGTTCACCGACTTGGCGGTAAAATACAATGTTAATATTATCGGCGGCTCGCATTTCGTCGAAGAAGATGAACAGATCTACAATATATCGTACCTGTTCCGCAGGGATGGAACGATTGAAAAGCAGTATAAAATTCACGTAACGCCGAATGAGCGGACGTGGTGGGGTATCCAGCCGGGAGATGCCATCAAGGTGTTCGATACCGATTGTGGAAAGATTGCCATTCAGATCTGTTACGACATCCAATTTCCTGAATTGGCGCGTTATGCCGTTGATCAGGGTGCGAATATTATTTTTGTTCCATTTTGTACGGATGACCGCCAGGGATATTTACGAGTCCGTTACTGTGCGCAGGCACGTGCCGTTGAGAATCAGGTTTACACCGTCATTGCAGGGACAGTCGGAAACTTGACGCAGGTGGAGAACATGGATATTCAATATGCCCAGTCTGGTATCTTCACACCATCAGATTTTGAATTTGCACGTGATGGCATTATCGGGGAATGTAACGCCAATGTAGAGACGGTTGTCGTCGGTGATGTTGATTTAGAGATTCTGCGCCGACAGCGAAAGTCCGGGACGGTCCGTCAGCTTCGGGATCGCAGGCGCGACCTGTTCCGATTGGAGTATAATGTGGAAACAGAATAAGGTAAGAAGAAAGCTCTCCGGATTTCTCCGGAGAGCTTTATTTATATGGTGAAACTCGGCTCCAGCGTCTTCGTCTGGGCGTGGTCGATATAACTCAATAACGCTTCATGGGCTTCGAGCATTTCACTTTGATCACTCGGGTAATAACAGGAATGCAGGAATGATTCGATCTTTTTTGATAAGAACTGGTCTCGTGTGCGGACCATCAAAACAAGTAAGTCATCCCATTGTCCCCAAATCATGAAGTGAAGTGCTTTGTCATAATCGTAATTCATGATGGACACATCCTCTGTTTAATGAAGCTTACGATTATTATCTCCTGTCCGGGAGTGTTAACTCGAGTGAGTTCGTCACATTTATGGGAATGCCGACACATTGTTACGTATTTCTTCCGCAAAATAAAGCGAAATTTGTTATGATGGAGTGGAAAAGTTTTGCTGTGATGGGGGAGAGTCGGGTAAATGAATAATCGAGTAATGCTGTACATAAACACAGGAATCACCGCTTTATTCGTCATCAGTCTGTTCATAAGTTTTGCAACGATGGAAGCGGAAGGAACGCACCAGACATGGGTGACGATTACGGAATGTGTTGGAGGTGCTTCCATACTATTGGCGGGTATTTCTTTGGTTTACTTAAAAGATGAGCACCGTTTCGTGCCATTATCTATATTGTATTTTTTTGCCCCATGGCTTTTGTATGCACTCGGGCATGAGATCGGTTTCGATGCATCGACACCTTACGTCTGGGCCTGGTTTATCGGTTTGTACCTTCTGTTGATTGCGGGCTTCATCCTGATCCGCATGCTTTATTTTAAAATGCACGGTGTTTATCAATTAATTCCGGCAGTCCTTCTATTTGTGAACGGAATCCTGCTGGTTTACCTTCTTTTTCTTCAACTATGGTGGCTGCTGCCATTCGGTTCTTAAGCCGACCCCCGGTCTTCTTCGGAAGGCCGGGTTTTTTTGCCTCTGTTTGCTGTCGCATATTTAGAAGGTACCCACACATACTACCCATAAATCCATGGAAGGAGGTAGACGCATGAAAATAAAAGCACTTGCTATCGGACTGTTGGCAGCAACGTCGCTTGTAGCCTGTCAAGCAGAACAGGAAGCGAGAGATAACGATGCCAATTATGACGGTGTTCAGAACACAAGGTTTGAACGCTCCGCCGACAATATGTATGAAGAAGGTAACAATGCCAATCAGTATGACAATGACCGCGGAATGCAGCATAATACGAATTACCATGTAGCTAAAGATGCAGCAAACCGTATCGAGAAAAATGTCAAAGGCGTCAAGAATGTTTATGTGTTGAAAACACGTGACAATGCCTATGTAGCGGCAGAGCTTGATAATCCAACCGGAGACAAGAACGAAGTTTCCGATGAAATGGAGAAGCAGATCAAAAAAGCGGTGAAGGATTCGGATCAGGATATTAACAATGTCTATATTTCCACGAATCCGGACTTCGTTGATTTGACGAACAACTATGTACAGGATGTAGAAAACGGACAACCTGTACGTGGTTTCTTCCGTGAATTCGGAGAAATGGTTGACCGGGTTTTCCCGGACCAACGCTCGTAAGCAAAACCCCAAGGCCCTTCGTGGGTCTTGGGCATTCTTTTTTTGCATAGGGGCGGGTCCTCTAAATTTTCACTGCAGTCTGAAAGAGCAGGATATACTCATGTACATAGAAACTTAAAACAGATAGAAGGATGCGTGTCGATGTTCTAACTTGGCTCATTCCTTCATGTTCACGGTCCCCCTTTCATATAGTTAAGTAAGCGAAATTGAAGGAGGGGGCATCTTTGAAGCCAGATGACCAAAAAAAACTGGAATATGCCATCAGGGAAATAACAGAGATTGCTAAAGGTTTCGGACTGGATTTCTATCCGATGCGGTATGAGGTCTGTCCTGATGATATCATTTATACATTCGGCGCATACGGCATGCCGACGCGATTCTCTCATTGGAGCTTTGGTAAGCAGTACTATAAAATGAAGCTTCAGTATGATTTAGGACTGAGTAAAATATATGAACTTGTCATTAATTCGAATCCCTGCTACGCGTTTCTGCTCAATTCCAACAGCCTGATCCAGAACAAGTTGATTGTTGCCCACGTTCTTGCACACTGTGACTTCTTCAAAAATAACGCCAGGTTTCAGAATACGAAGAGGGATATGGTCGAGAGCATGGCGGCAACGGCCGAAAGGATTGCTGCATACGACCGATTATATGGTAAGGAAGAAGTGGAATCTTTCCTGGATGCTGTTCTGGCTATACAGGAACATATCGATCCTTCGCTCGTAAGGCCGAAACTCGCCTGGTCTTTGGATGAAGAGGAAAGTGAAGAGAAGGCCCCGCGTACGGTTTACGATGATCTGTGGAAAATGGATGAATCTTCCTCTGAAGAGCAGCCAGCCTTCCGTAAGAAAAAGAAGTTTCCGCCTCGTCCAGAAAAGGACTTGCTGTTGTTTATTGAACAATACAGCAGGGATCTCGAGGACTGGCAGCGGGATATTCTGACGATGATGCGTGAAGAAATGCTCTATTTCTGGCCTCAACTGGAAACGAAAATTATGAACGAAGGGTGGGCGTCCTTCTGGCATGCCCGTATTATCAGAGAAATGGACCTGACAAGTGACGAAGCGATTGAATTCGCCAAGTTGAATGCCAGTGTTGTCCAGCCGTCGAAGACACAGTTGAACCCTTATTACCTCGGACTGAAAATTTTTGAAGACATAGAAGAGCGTTATAATAATCCGACAGCAGAAATGAGGAAACACGGTATTGAGCCCGGAAGCGGTCGAGAGAAGATGTACGAAGTACGGGAGATCGAGTCCGATCAGAGCTTCATCCGGAACTATTTAACGAAGGAATTGGTGCGTCAGGAGGATTTATATCTTTTTCAAAAGCAGGGACAGAAATATAAAATAACCGATAAAGATCATGAATCGGTAAGAGATCAGCTCGTAACGATGCGTGTCAATGGAGGGTTTCCTTATCTTACCGTCCAGGACGGTGATTATATGAAGAGCGGCGAGTTATATATTAAGCATCATTTTGAAGAGGTGGAGCTTGATGTTGGGTACTTGGAGAAGACGCTCCCATACATTCATCAGCTCTGGGGCCGCCCTGTCCATATGGAAACACTCATAGAAGGACGGGACGTCGTGTTCAGCTATGGAGGAAAAAAGATTCAAAAGAAATACTTGTAAGTACCGGACGGCCCTGTGAAAGGGCCGTCGTTTTTTTACATAAGAGACTTCCAAACGACAGCATCTGATCCGACGCTTGGGGAAAGCGGGTTCAAGGAGGAGGATGCCGTCGGATTTTCACGTTCAACGATCGCTCTATCAGAAGGGTTTCTCTGCTATAATGGCGGTAAACGTTACCATTCGGGGGAGGCGTGGAATTTGAAACGTGTTCGTTTGGCGATTGCAGGTCTCGTTGTCCTTCTGATCATCTGCTGTTTCTTTTATTTCGATAATCGTAAGTTAAATCAATTGGCTGGTGATGAGTTGTATCCTATGGCAGGCGAACCTACACAGCATCCACAGCCGCTGACAGCGTCGTCGGTAGATATAGGGAATACGGGAATCCACGTAACGAGACTGTACAGTACCAATGCTTCTAAAGGGCTTTTTATGGGCATCTGGTATGGAAAGGGTAATAATAAAATGAATGCTGCTGAAAACGACTGGCTGATGGAAGACGGGGAAATCGATTTTCTTGTACAGGCCGTGGATACGAACGGAACAACCTTCAACGGTGAAATGAATGGTGTGATCCGAGGCACTTTCTCCACATTCCGGTATGTGAAGTTCGATGATTTCCATTATGATGATGAACTGGAGTCCATCACCCTCGCTTTCTACCCATTGATGGAAGGGGAGGAAGGAAAGGAGCCCTATCCCCATGCGTGGCTGGAAACATCGATTCCGGTAGAGTAACGAGCAAGGAATGGCTTCCTCCTGCATAGGTTAGTTTAAGACGGAGGACGGAGACGGACTGGTATCGGAAATGCTGTTTGTGCAAATATTTCGTAAATAATGTCCCTAACTTCTCTGTTTTCTGATACACTATTCGTTAATCGATATTAGGAGTGGAGGATGCTTATTCATGACGATCTATGACCATGTTTTGACAGAAGGCGGCTTTGTTGACCAGAACGATCTGCGTTACCCGTTTGAGGAACGGGGACTCCAATTCGGAGACGGCATCTACGAAGTCATCCGGGTTTACAACGGGATCAGTTATTTAATTCAGGAACATGTCGAGAGGCTGTACCGCTCAGCGGCGGCTGTTAAGATCAATGTTCCTTTTTCCAAAGAAGACATGTACCACAAGATGGAAGAGCTGCTTCATAAGAACGGGATCGACGGGGATGCCAAAATCTATCTTCAGATCACACGCGGATCTGCTCCACGCGACCACGTCTTTCCTTTAAATACAAATGCGAATCTTTATGCTTATGTGAAAGATCTTCCGCGTCCGGAGGCACTCCTTCGTGAGGGTGTATCAGCTGTAACACAGGAGGACGTAAGGTGGGATTGGTGCTACATTAAGAGCCTCAACCTGCTTCCGAACGTCCTTGCCAAGCAGGCGGCAAAAGAACAAAACTGTTACGAAGCCATTCTCCATAAACAGGGGGAAGTGACCGAGTGCAGTTCATCGAATATCTATTTGGTAAAAGACGGGAGCGTGTACACGCATCCGGCTAAGAAGAACATCCTTCATGGGTGTGTACGTATGCGAGTAGAGGCATTCTGCAGTGAGGAGGGCGTTTCTTTCATCGAGCAGGCGTTCCAGGTGGAAGACATATGGAATGCGGATGAAGTATTTCTTTCCAGCAGTACCTCAGAGGTGATGCCTGTCATCCAGGTTGATGGAAAACAGGTAGGGAACGGTGTTCCCGGGACCGTTACACGTACGCTTCAGAAGAAATATGAAGAAGATGCAAAGCTTTCTGCAGACGCATCTCTATTCTCCAGCGAAGTCGCAGCAGAATAGAAGTGGAACCCGCCCGGCATGAACCGGGCGGGTTTTTCGTGTGCGCTGGTTTCACGGGGCTCCCTTTCTTTTTCTATGGTATGCTATAATGCTTAATGAAATCTTCGGAGGGAGTGAGCGATTTGGCAGACGTCAAAATCGAAATGACGAAAGAACAATATGAAACGCTTGTGGAAGCGGTATTTCTTGGAACATGGATGGTTAACTCAACGAAGATGGAACTGGACGAAGCGTTTGAAGATGTTCGGGAACTTGTTCTATCTAAATATAAAGAAGCCGGATTAGAAGACCGTATCGTTTATCAGGATGCCATGGATATACATGACCTCGATGTGGATTATGAGTCTAAGCTGCTTGATACGCATGTGGAGGATTATGATGAATTCAGTTTCTGGGACAAGCTTGTGGAGAAGCTTACTGAAAAGGAATGGACAGAGAAGTATGGACCGATGGAAGGTTCTATGAATGAAGAGCAAATGATGAAGCGTCTGGAGATCGAGGAGAAGATCGGGCAGAAGCTTGAAGAAACTGGAGTAACGAAGCTTTCTTTTGATAAGTAACGGACAAAAAGCGTGAGGCAAGGCGTCACGCTTTTTGTTTCTCTTTTTTATTTGATTTCGTCCACATGCCCGCAACGGGTCGTGCGAGCGGGAAGGACCATTGAATAAACGGCCCGAGCAGGATGGCAACAAGTAATGTTCCGATACCGACCGGCGCTCCTAACAGGAAGCCGATCAAAGCCATTCCCGATTCGGTAAATATCCGGACGGTACTCTTTGATTGATTGGTCCTTTCATTCATAATCATCATGAAGTGATCGAGGGGGATTCTTGGGAATGGTGTACGCAGATAAAAAGCGATTCCGACAGCGGTGGCGATCAAACCGAGCGAGAAGGTCCCCCATTGGCTCCACCATGCTTCCAATTCAACGTCGGCAAGCATCCCGTAAAGAAAGATATCGAGCGTGCGGCCGCGTATAATGATTGGAATCAGCGATTCATATTGCGGCCGCTTTTTCTCCAGTTTGGCATTAATGAGAAGTAGTATGATGAATGCCGCAATCATGACGCTCCCGACAGTCACAGGCAGGTGCATCGATAAACCTACTGCGATACTGTCCCCGGGACCGACACCAAGACCCGAACGGATAATCAATGCCAGGCCGAGACTGGAAACGATCAGCCCTGCTGCATAGATGATAAACAATAAAAAGTATTTCATGGTCGTCTCCTTTGGCAAGATTCAAATGGACTGCGTATATCATATCGCTACCGGTGGGGGATGTAAAGCGATGCTGTATGGAGTGGTTTCGTCCTATAACGGGAACAGAAAAAAGAAAAGGAGGAGAAGATGAATGAACTATGCAATTATTACCGGTGCTTCACGTGGTCTCGGAGAAGCGATAGCCGAGCAGTTGATGGATCAACAGGTATCTATACTTTCCTTATCTCGAACTTCTAATGAAGCGTTGAAACAGAGAGCAAAGGAGAAAGGGGTCTCTTTTTACCACGTTGCCTGTGATTTAAGTGAAGCAGAAGATACAGAAAGAGCGGTGGCGCGTGCATCCGAAATTGTCTTCCGACCGGATACGGATTACATCTACCTTGTAAATAATGCCGGTGTCGTAGAACCCATCGAGACGGTAGGTCAGTTGGACCCTGATTCGGTTTCCAAGCATATTCGAATAAACGTAACGGCACCGATGGTCCTCACTAATCATTTTTTGAAGGAAGCTAACAGCCGCAGCATACAGATGGGAATCATCAATATTACTTCCGGAGCGGCAGAGAAAACGATTCATGGTTGGAGTGTGTACAGCAGTTCGAAAGCAGCACTGAATAAGTTTACAGAGACACTGGCACTTGAGCAGAAAGATCGTACGCATACCATTATTTCCTTTAGTCCAGGCGTCATGGATACGGAGATGCAGGGCGATATCCGCTCATCATCCAAGGATGCTTTTGCTGATGTAGAAAAATTTAAAAAGCTGAAGGAAGAAGGCGGGCTGAGGTCACCGGAAGAGGTGGCCGCTGTCCTGATGAAACTGCTTGGGGATAAAAGTATAGAAAATGGTAAAGTATATCGGCTTTACGATTTAATTTAAAACGAAATCCGCCCTTTGGAGGGCGGATTTCGTTTTATTAATGCTTTAGAATTTCAATGCACGGGCTCTCATTGGAAGTGGAGATCCGTACACGTCCGCCGATTGGGAAGGTGAACATAGGCGTCGTATGACCGAAGCTTGCTCCGGCAATAATCGGTATGTGGTCGAGTTCCCGTTTGGAGCGGATGATGGCTGTAAGCTGTTCGTCTGTGATGTCTGAAACTTCCTGAAACTTTCCGAATACGATCCCCTGCACTTTATCAAAACCTGGTTGATGGAGCAGGGACTGCAAATCCCGATCGAATGTCCCTGCGTTCGTGAGTTTGTCATCTTCCAGAAATAAAACCGTGCCTTCCAGTGACGGCATATACTCTGTTCCTTGGAGGAGGTTGAGCGTGCAGAGATTTCCCCCCAGGGATATCCCTTCTGCTTCGCCTTCATTCAGAACGATACAGCCCGGATTCGGATGAAACGTTCTGTCTTCCTGATTTATGTACCATAAATCATCGCTCCAATGATCAGCAGGTGTGATGCTGATGGGTTTATCTGATGTCATCATATCAATGAAATGCTTGAAGGTGTATGCCGTCCCGCTTTTCATTCCGAACGTTGAAAAGTGGGGACCATTGTAGGTGACAAGACCTGTCTGTTTATAAATACTGCTGGAAAGAGCCGTAATATCAGAGTATCCGCAAAAAATCTTCGGATTTCTACCGATCAACTCATAATCGATGTAGCGGAGCAGCTGATTGCTGTCATAACCGCCGAGAGTCGTCCACACTGCTTTCACTGCCGGGTCGAGAAACGCTTCGTGCAAGTCCGATATGCGATGTTCAATAGGGTTCGAGTGCAGAGATCTGTGCTCATCTGCATAAGTGCTGAAGGTCACGATAAATCCTGCGTCGGTCATCCGTTGTACAGCTAACTGCTTTTGATCCTCCGCTACAATAGCCAGCGATTCGGCAGGGGAAATCACACGTATTTCATCCCCTTGCTTCAATTTTTCAGGAAACATAGTCCAAGCCCTCTCTTTCTTTTGAAATTACTCAACTATATCAAATAGGGAAGAAAGAGTCTAGATAAATTTGGAAAATGGATCGAATAGAAGAGTGCAGCCGTAAAGAAGATGCGCCTACTTCTCCGTGGCAGTATTTCTGCGCGCATAGGTGACAAGCAGCATACCATCAGGATAGTGCTTCACGTCTTTGGTCATCAACTCTTCTTCGTGCTCATTATGGAGAAACAGTCGAATGCCTCTGCCAATTAACGTCGGCTGGATGGCTATTTGGAATTCGTCGATCAAGCCTGCACCAATGAAGTGGTGAATCAACTGGGCGCCACCGACCACCCATATGTTGCGGTCCTGCTCCTTCGACATAATTTGAATGAAAGGAACAATCTGCTCTGGTTCTAAATACGTCGCAAAATGATCATGACCTTGTCTGTGATCGCTGACCACATAAACATCCTTTGACTTGTAAGGGAACTCATCCGTCAATTCGAAAATATGGTCATACGTTTTCCGACCGAGAATGATGGTATCGATCGTTTGGAGAAACGCTTCATATCCGTAATCTTCATCGGTATCACTCCAGAGCCAGTCAATGCTCCCGTCCTCTCTTGCAATATATCCATCCAACGACTGGGCGATGTAAAGGATCACTTTTCCCATATCAGGTCCTCCTTCTTAATCGTACTTCAGACTAATCATAAAGAAAAAAGTGGCGAAAGAAAAGAAGCGCCCATTCACATGGACGCTTTCTTCTTCAGGCTTGTTCTGTTTTCTTTGCTTCTTTATTATTACGCAGGAACATGTACAGAGAAGCACCGAAGATGACGACATAGCCGATCACACTCAGAATATCAGGTATTTGTCCGAAGAGCAGAATGCTGATAAGGGCCGAGTACACCACTGTTGAATAGAAGAAAATAGAGATTTCTCTTGCTGGTGCGAACTTGTAAGCAATAGTCAGTCCGAACTGTCCGAGGGTAGCAAATAACCCGGCAGAGAGCAGGTAAACCCATTGTTTAACCGTCATCGGCTCATAGAACGCGATGGTAAACGGCAGAAGAATGACGGTGGTGAAGAAAGAGAAATAGAAAACGATCGTGTAGAATTTTTCTCTGTCTCCAAGCACACGAAGCAGCGTATAGGCACCTGCCGCAAATACTGCCGACAGCACCCCGGAGACATAGGGAATGAACTCTACCGAAAACTGTGGCTTAATAATAAACAAGGTTCCTACGAATGCGATAATAACAGCAATGATCTGATAAAGACGAGCTTTCTCTTTCAAGAAAATCGCTGAAAAAATGATCAGAAGAAAGGGACTCAATTTATTAAGCATGTCCGCATCCGAAAGGACCAGATGATCGATCGCATAAAAGTAAAGAACGATACCGATTGCTCCTAAGGTGGATCGGGAAAGCAGAAGCACCTGGTTCTCCTTCTTGCCAAAGAGCCGCTCTTTATTGTAAAGAACGAAACCGAATGCGATGACGGCAGAAACCAGATTACGGAATAATGTCTTTTGAACGGTGGGCACATCTCCTGACAGCTTGACAAATGCAGCCATCATGGAAAAGCCGAATGCTGATATCAATAATAGGATGATTCCTTTGTTTCGATTACTCATGATGGGTGACCTCCTGTTGTTCTTAGGATATACAAAAAAACACCTTTTCCATCCTAATACAAATTTCCTGCGAAGAAAAGGGAGAACACTCAAGCCCTGTTCTTTAGAAAAGAATGAGGTATACTAAAAGTGAATAAGGAAAGGACGGTTCTTATGATTTGTTCCCATCCGGTTTATTGGAAAGAGCGGAAGATCGAGAATAACAGACAAGTTTATATAGAGCATGAAGCGGTGCTCGAGCTGTTCGAAGACAGAGTCCAGGCTCCTGATGAACAATTCACCATGGATCAAATTCACGATGTTTCCTATAGAGGATTGTCGGAGACGTATGGTTTCTTCTATTTACACACGATTAAGGGTGTGCGGACGTTTATCGTCAAAGAGACGCCCCTGCACTGGATCGAGGCATTCCGGACGTGCAGGTGACACGAGTGATAGGAAGGGATATATGTGCGATCGGTAATAGAGAGTAAACGAATATATTTCAGAGAAGTGGAAGAGGGGGACTGGCCGGCCTTCTACCCGTTTGCTTCCAATGAAGAAGCGGTTCGCTATCAGCCGTGGGGGCCTAATACTCCGGAGGACTGCCAGTTTTTCGTCCGCCAGGTAATGTATGACCGGCAGCAAAGGCATCGCAGTCGCTTCGTTTTCGTTATTGTGAGCAGGCAGGATGGTGCGATTCTCGGTAATATGGAATTGAATATAAGGGACTGGGATGGTGTCGGGGAAATAGGGTTCATCATTAATCCTGATTATTGGGGAAAAGGGTACGCCACGGAGGCCGTACACCTTATCTTGGATTATAGTTTCGGTCTATGCGGTTTGCATCGAATTGCAGCGGTTTCCTGTCCGGAAAATAAGGCATCCATCCGAGTTCTGGAAAAAGCGAAGATGGTTAGAGAAGGCCTCTTGAGGAAGGATCTTTTTATTAAGGGGAAATGGATGGATTCTTGTGTTTACAGTATGTTAAAGGAAGAGTGGGAACAAGGAAAAAGAAGCGCAGAGCCTGCGAATTAGGCTTCCTGCGCTTCTTTGTTTACTTATGATTAATGATTAGACGCCGATGCGCCGGGTTTGTCGTACACAGCAAGGCGTTCTACGAGTTTGGAACTGTCCTTGTTAAGTCCAACAACGGAAACGTCTTTTTCATGTTCTCTGAATTTGATGACAAGCTTGTCAACGGCTCCGACTGCGGAATCATCCCACAGGTGGGCGTTTGTAAAGTCTATTTCTACGTGATCCGCATCGACGGTGTAGTTGAATTGCTTAATTAAGTTCTCGGTAGAAGCAAAGAACACCTGTCCGCTGACACGGTACACGATTTTCTGTGCCCCCTCATCCAAGGAACGTTCGACATGTACTTTAGATATTTTAGCAGCGAAGAAAATCGCGCTCAAAAGTACACCCGCAAGGACACCGCGTGATAAATCGTGCGTCATGACGACAGTACCGACTGTAATGACCATCACGGCTGTATCGGTAATCGGTGCCTTATGAAATTTAGTTAAGGAAGACCAGTCGAAGGTTCCGACCGAAACCATGATCATAACACCTACGAGCACAGCCATCGGTATTTGTACAAGCAGATCGTTAAATACGATGATCAGCAGCATCATGAAGATGCCGGCAACTAAAGTAGACAATCGTCCACGTCCGCCGGAAGAGACGTTGATGACAGATTGGCCAATCATCGCACAACCGGCCATACCACCGAAAAGGCCGGAGACAACGTTAGCGACCCCTTGGCCGCGAGCTTCTTTGTTCTTATCGCTTTCCGTGTCTGTCATATCGTCAACGATTTGAGCAGTAAGCAGGGACTCTAGCAACCCGACGAAGGCTAAAGCCAGGGAAATCGGAAAGATGATCTGTAATGTCTCAAACGTCAACGGAATGTCAGGCAGTAGGAAAACGGGGAGGGTACTGGACAATTCCCCCATGTCTCCTACCGTTTTAAGTCCTGTCCCTGTTGTAATGGCGATGATTGTCATCACGATGATGGCAACGAGCGGGGACGGCACAGCTTTTGTGAACCTGGGCAGAATATAGATGATAGCCAGTGAACCTGCAACCATCGCATACATCGCCAACCCTGCTCCTTCAAAGTGAACGAGCTGAGAGGAGAAAATAAGGATGGCCAGTGCATTCACAAATCCGACCATGACGGAGCGCGGAATAAAGCGCATGAACCGGCCGATTTTCAGAACACCAAGCAGAAACTGCAGGATACCTGTCAGAATTGTGGCGGCAAGCAGATACTCGAGTCCGTAATCTTTGACCAGAGTAACCATCAAAACAGCCATCGCACCTGTAGCAGCGGATATCATCCCGGGACGTCCGCCGATGAATGCGATGACGACAGCGATACAGAAGGAAGCGTACAAACCTACCATGGGGTCGACTCCAGCTATGATAGAGAATGCGATTGCCTCAGGGATGAGCGCCATAGCGACGACCAAGCCTGAGAGCACATCGTTTTTTACGTTTCCAAACCATTGTTGTTTAATTGTAAGAGTGTTCAATCGTGCACCTCTTTCCTTGTTATTTGAACTGTCCATGACAGTCCTTCATTCCGGCAAGAACGATGAGATTATAACACTTATTCCAGATGAAACATAATGCGGTGTAAGCGTGAAAATCCTGTTCATGCGCTTATATTCTTATCTTTACTCTTTTATTCTCTGTTTTTCGCAATTCGGTTAGTGGAGTGAATATAGGTGGAAACAATCATGGTAGAATAAGGATAAGAAGGGGGGAGGAACCATGTTCGCGAAGATATTAGTTGCTGCTGACGGATCCAAGCACTCGTTCCGGGCTGCAGAAAAAGCGGGGGAGCTTGCAGCAATGCAGGAAGATGCGGAGGTGACCGTTCTTTACGTAGTGGATAAAGAGAAAGCGAAGTCGGATGTGTTAAATGCTGGTGACAAGGAGACAATCGATCAAAGGAGAAAGGAAAGGCTTCAACCTGTGGAAGCTATTTATAAGGAAAAAGAGGTCCCTTTTCAAACGGTCATCTGTCATGGGGACCCTGGTCCGACTATCGTAACCTACGCTAACACGGAAGCCTTCGACCTCCTTGTTATCGGGAGCCGGGGATTGAATACTGTGCAGGAAATGGTGCTGGGAAGTGTGAGCCATAAAGTAGCGAAGCGTGCCGACTGCCCTGTCATGATCGTCAAATGAAGAGAAAGGCTGTTTCAGTAATAAAAGGCATGGGGAGTCCCCATGCCTTTTGATCAGCTGATTTTATGATACTTCTCTCTGACCATTTTATTTAATAGGAGATGGCCGAGGGTGATTAAGAGTAATAGGAAAGCAAATACGATTCCGGTAGTCATCCAAAGTCCTTCCAGGCTGCTGTGCCACAGGAAGAAGATGAACAATCCGAATAGGACTGCTTCGACAGCGAGAGGTACAATCGTAATGAACCGTCCCTTGAATACTTCCCGTTCATCTGTCCAATTCAATTTCGGACTGTACAGGTCGATCAGCATTCCCCCGATGCCGGCAAGCCAGCTCATAGCCAGGGAAAGAAGGAACCAGATCCCCCAGATAAGCAGTGGAACTTTGAGTACGATCAGCGCCCCGGCACTGATAATGACCAACGTGAGCAGGTTCATCGTAAAGGAAGTCCACAGCTTACTGAAGATGACAAGCTTTGGCTGGATGGGTAAGTATAAATGATTAAACCAGCTCTTCCCGTCCCGGGAGATAGAAGAAAAGGAAGCTGGATTAACTCCAAGAGCAATGACAGCTACACCAAATGTCCCCAGTATGGCTTTTTTACCGGGAATATCAGCTAACTGTTGGCCGAAGCCGGCCATCGGACCATTCATATCCATTAGAAGGATGACGATCAAAAACACAGGAAAGAACAGGCTCTGCACGAAAATCTGTGTAAAGAACGTCGGTGTCCGAAAGATGACCCGCATCTCTTTCTGCCATAAACGAAGAAGAAGTGGACGTCTTTGCAGGCTTTTATCAAAATCTTCGGATTGGAAAGTGCTGCGTCTTCCGCCGGATAGTCCAAGCACCCCGCGGAAGTAAAGTTTCTGACCTATGGAAGCGAATAGAATAACAGCGGCGATCGCCAAGGCAATCATCAGCAGCAGGTAAAGGATCCCTCCCACACTGGCAGGTTCTGTAAGGGCGATACTGCTGAAATAAGCAGTCGGAACGAATTTCGTTACCATTTCCAGAAGGCCGTTCTGCTCAAGGAGCAGAGCAGCTATGTCGCTGTTTGTCCCACCATCCATACGGATAAGGACATTGATACCGATAGCAAATACAAAACCAAGCATTCCGACGATGATTTTCGTGCGGTCTTTGTTCTTAGAAATATTAGCGAAACGCATGATGAACATGACCAGTATCGACGTCACGACGAACGGAATGATCGGTGTAATCACCCACATGATGATGGAAAAAAAGTAATAAAGCACGCCGGCTCCGCTGTTCAACCCGTAAAAGATTAACGAAGGCAGCAGCAAAGCTGTATTTAATAAGTATAAAGAAAGAAAAGGGACAGCCGATTTCCCAAACAGGATTTGATATGGCTGTAAAGGAAGAGGAATAAAGGATTCAACGTCTTCCGCAAAATAAAATGAACTCAGAACCGTCCCAATGCTTAAGAAAAAGAACAAAATCGTCATCAACACAAATAAAAGTCCGAGAATAAGATTTTCCATACCGAGCGGCTCAAAGGCGGTGTACATATTGCCTATGATACCGTTGAGAAAATAAAGGATCATTAATCCGAAGGGGATGAGTGCAATAACGAGAAAACCGTAGCCCAGCTTTTCACTATTGCTCTTCCCCTGCATGGAGAGCTGCATTTTCAACATGGCTTTCGTCAGGATCCACGCTTTATTCATTTTCCGTCAACTCCAGGAACAGCCTTTCCAGGTTGTCATCTTCTTTGAACTGCTGCCGCATTTCCGTCATATTGCCTTGGAACTGGACATGGCCGTTATGTATAATAGCTACCTCATCACAAAGCTGCTCCACCACTTCTAAGACGTGTGTCGAGAAGAAGACGATCTTCCCTCTGGCGGCATGGTCACGCATCAGCTCTTTCAATGTATAAGCGGACTTTGGATCGAGTCCTGTCAAAGGTTCATCCAGAATCCACACATCCGGGTCGTGCAGCAGCACGCCGGTGACGACTATTTTCTGCTTCATCCCATGAGAGTAGGTTTGAATATGGTCATTCAGTGCATCATAAATACCAAAGCTTTTTGTAAGTTCATCGATTCTCCGGCGTCGTAAATCCTCTGGAACCTCGAAAATATCGGCAATGAAGTTTAAGTATTCGATTCCTTTCAGGCGGAGAAATATATCAGAGCGGTCCGGAACATATCCGAAGAGGCGCTTCGCTTTCATTGGATCTTTTGATATATCAACCCCGTTCAGGGTAATGCTCCCATCATCGATCGGAAGAATACCTGTCATCATTTTAATAGTCGTCGATTTGCCGGCGCCGTTTGGTCCTAAAAATCCGAAGATCTTCCCGTCAGGAATGGAGAGGTCCAGTTCCCGGACCGCCTGTTTGCCGGCGAAGCTCTTGGATATCCGGTTGATTTCTATCATATTTATCTACTCCTTTTATCAACAAGTTCTCACTACATGTACGGTCGAGGGCCGGGAAACGTTTCATTATGTAAGGAAGCACTCCATATGCTCTTCATCAAGGTACCGTTTCTCCAGTTTGACCGCATGTTTCTCCGTACCGTATGTCTTGAATCCAACCTTGGCGTAAAGTCTTTTTGCTGCTTTGTTTTCTGTGACGACGGAAAGGTGAAGCAGTTCGATGCGGATGGCTTTGGCGAATTGCATCACTTCGTTCATCAGCATTTCCCCACCGCCCGATCCGCGGATGGAAGGTGTGACATACATGGCTACGATATTTGCTTTATGTAAGTACTTTGGATGCGTTTCTTTGACAAGGGTGACAACTCCGGACAGTTTTCCGTCTGAGAAAAGTCCGAATGTCCTGGAAAGATCGTTGTCCAGTCTATCTGCCGTTGTTGGAATAGGGTCCGGTCGCTGTTTCTCCTGGGCGTATGTGGTGAGGAAAGCGTCCGGATTTGTCAGCAGTGCTTCGAGTCGGAGTTCATAATAGTCCGCTGCATCTTTCCCGTTCAGTTCTCTAACTTGCATCGAATTCCCCCTTAGTAGTGGTTCCTAGACTAGCGGAAAACTATGGTAAAGTAAAGAAAGAAATGGAAACCTATGACGGAGGTGCGAGAATGACGGAAAAAGAAAAGATGTTAGCTGGAGAATTATACGAATCGTGGGATGATCAACTCGTTGTGGAGCGGTCGCGGGCGAGACAGCTCACCTACGCGTTGAACCATACGAAAGAGTCTGAATCCCATTATAGGAATCAATTGCTGCACGACCTTTTCGGATCCATTGAAGGAGAAATGAGCCTGGAGCCGCCGTTCCATTGTGATTACGGCTCCAACATCCACGTCGGGGATGGTTTCTTTGCAAATTTTGGATGTATCTTTCTGGATGTATGCGCGATTACAATTGGAAAAAGGGTACTGCTTGGCCCGCAGGTGCAGATTTATACCGCTACCCACCCGATGGACAGAAAAACAAGAGCAAGCGGGCTGGAATCGGGGAAGCCGGTCACCATTGGAGATGATGTATGGATTGGTGGTAATGCCGTCATCTGTCCCGGGGTTACAATCGGTGATAATGTCATAATTGGTGCCGGCGCTGTCGTAACGAAAGACGTCCCTTCCGATGTTTTCATTGGAGGAAACCCTGCGTCCATCATTAAAGAAGTGGAATAAGGGCTATGGGTGGTCGTTCTTTCATTTTTTCGTTATCATACTATATGGTGAACACATACGTAAGAAGATAGAAAGGGTTGAACCTAAATGATTAAACGTAAGAGTCGGAGAGAAATTGAGAAGATGCACGAAGCTGGTAAACTGCTGGCAAGTGTACATGAACGTCTACGCAGCTTCATCAAGCCGGGCGTAACGACGATGGAAATTGAACAATTCGTAGAGAAATATTTGGCGGAACACGGAGCGACAGGGGAACAGAAAGGGTACCAAGGGTATGAATTCACAACATGTGCTTCCATTAATGATGAAATCTGCCATGGATTCCCTCGCACCGAGAAATTAAATGCCGGCGATATCGTAACGATTGATATGGTCGTCAACTTGAACGGCTACCTTGCTGACTCCGCCTGGACGCACGCGGTTGGAGAAATCAGTGAGGATGCCCGTAAGCTGATGGATGTAACGAAAACGTCCCTTTATAAAGGGATTGAGCAGGCAGTGCCGGGTAACCGCATTGGAGATATCGGTCATGCCATTCAAAGTTACGCGGAAGGAGAAGGGTATTCTGTCGTCCGTGACTTTACTGGACACGGCATTGGTGAATCCATTCACGAAGACCCATATATCCCTCACTTCGGGGCTGCCGGTAAAGGGGCACGTTTGAAAGATGGTATGGTCATTACGATTGAACCGATGATCAATATCGGTGGATGGGCAAGCCAGATGGATGAAAACAACTGGACAGCACGCACCGTAGACGGATCCTTGTCTGCTCAGTACGAGCATACCATTGCGATTACGAAAGATGGTCCAATCATCTTAACAGAGCAAAGCGAAGAATAAAGAAAAAGCCCGGCAATGGATGCCGGGCTTTTTCGTATAAAAAAACTCCCCGGAAAGGGGAGTTTATACGTCCTTATTTTTGAACGTTAGCTGCTTGTGGTCCACGCTGACCTTCTTCGATTTCGAAAGTTACAACTTGACCTTCTTCAAGAGTTTTGAAACCTTCTTCTTGAATTGCAGAGAAGTGTACGAAGACGTCGTCTTGACCTTCTACTTCAATAAATCCGAAACCTTTTTCTGCGTTAAACCATTTTACTGTACCTTCAACCATGTACAATTACCTCCTGCGTGGAACATCCACATTGTATTACTATTCTTGCTCTCTTCAATTCCATCAAGACGACATCTTTCAAAACATCTTCTCTTGCATGAATCTGATTGAACAACGAATAATTAACATCAGTATAACAGATGGCCCAATTGAATGAAAGCCCTATCTCGAAGAAAGTTGCCATTAATTTGGATGTTATTCCTGGGGCTGTTTTGTGTACGCTTTATTCAGCAGAGCGAAGAGGCTTTTCTCTACAATCGCATCCACATCCCCCTTAGGAATCCTGACTAATTCCGGCAGAGAATATCCCTGTTCGAGAAGGTGGGAAACAACGAGCCATCCGGTGTAATTGGCCTCTTTTTCGTAACCGGATGCGCCTGTACCTTTTGTAAAGGAATAGAGTGCTTCATAATCCGTCCGATGGAGGTGTGGAAGAATGTTGATCATCACCCGGTTAGGTTCACGGGTACATCCCTCCTGATCCCACGTGAAGCAGGGGTCAAATCTGCTGTCGTCCTCGAGAAGAGCCTGAGTCGTATGGAGAGCGACCCCTTCCTGGAATAGGAGCTGTCCAAGCGTCCTGGTGAAGCTCGGGGCAAGACCCGAACGGCTGCAGTGTACGACTCGGGCCAGTTCCTGAATCAACCGGGATTCACTCGCTTCCAGCTCAACCGGGAAGCAGAGGGTATAAGTATCTTCTTCTTTAACGATGAAAGGGTCCGTTTCAAAGGTGCCTACGAAGAACAGCACGGTCAAAGATATCGGTTCTGTGTACCGCATTGTTTGTTTTATATAATCGAAACGATCGTTCAAGTCCACCGGGTCCATTTCAAAATACTTGATACGTTCGTAGGCGAGAGGGTACTGTCCCCACCCATATTCAAGCATTTCTTTAGCGAGCTGGTCATTCTGGTATCCCGGAGGTGTGTGGGGAAAAGCGTAATGTTCCTTCCAAAGGCTTAAGCGTTCATGCGGAGGTGTTTTGGATGCCAAATCATAAAACGTTAAGAAACGATCCAACATTTGTTCACACTTGACAGCAGTCATGATGATCTCCTCCCAATGGATTATGGTTTATTTAAGAATTCCAATCGTTTATTCCACACTTCTTGAGCATCACTGCCGATCCAAATCAAATGACTGTCCGAGTCGACTTCAAATATTTCACAATCACGGACGTTTGACTTCAATAGAACGGCATGGGCATAGGGGACGGAGCGGTCATAGTGGGAATACATCCCAAGTACCGGTACTTCCAGACGATCCATCACCGGGACCTGATGTCTCAAATCTGTCCGAAATCCTTTGCCGGAACGGGAAGTGGCAATCATGTCATAAATGAAGCGACGGTCGTTTGTAGACAACTCCCGGACGATATGATCGGCATCTTTCGTTGTTAACTCTGCCAGCATCTGTTTGATGACGAGGTCCGGAAATAGGGTAAGCATCGTCTTCAAACTTTTCCAAAATACTTTCTCAGCCGGGCCGAATAACACTTGTGCCCGCCGTCTTACTTTTTCTTCCCAAGGCATGGTCATTGCCGCTTCCATGATCAGCTTGGACACACGATCAGGGTGATGCAGTGCCAGGGCGATGCCGGTAGGACCTGCGGCTGATACAGCAATGACATGGACCTTCTCCAAACGTAAATGATTGAGAACTTCAATGATCGTATCGGCGAAAGCGTCAGGCGTGCGTCCTGTGGATATATCCGTTCCATCGTATCCTGGACGGGAAATCGTAAGCAGGGAATAGCCTTCATAGACAAGGCTGCCGTGGGAAAGGTCGGTTTCCCTGGTGCAGTGCCCGCCTTTCAGAAGCAGCACAACGGGGCCGACTCCTTTATATGTATATTCAACGACTCCTTTGGACGTATCGAGTAATGCTGTCGTCATGAAATCAGCCCTTTCTTTCATTTTCCATAAATTAAATATAAGCTATAATGAAGGAAATTGAAACATCAGATGATTCTGAAAAAAGAGGTGGGAACATGAGAATTGTGTCGATTTCTCCTAGCAATACTGAGATTGTCGCGTATTTGAATCAGACACATCTGTTGGTTGGTGTCGACAATTATTCTGATTACCCGGTGGAAGTAAAGAAGCTTCCAAAACTTGGCCCGGATTTGTCCATAGATATGGATAAAGTGGCTTCTTTGAAGCCTGACCTCGTCCTTGCGTCGTTATCCGTTCCGGGAATGGAGAAAAATATCGAAGCATTGGAAGACCGGGGCTTGCCCTACATTATATTGAAGGCGGACAGTCTTTATGAGATCGGCGAGGAAATCAGGAAAGTAGGCACAGCTCTTGGAGTAAAGCGGGAAGGAGAAGCAAAAGCATCGGCATTTCTCGCAGAAATTGATTCCTATCGACAGAAAAACAGGGAGAGTGGGGTTCGTCCTTCTCTTTACTGGGAGTGGTGGCCCAAACCGGTGTTCAGTCCTGGAGGAAAGAACTGGTTGACGGAAATAAGCGAGCTGGCTGGTGCTGTCAATATTTTTGCTGACAAGGATATCGCTAATTATAAGACCGATTGGGAAGAAGTGAAGAGGAGAGATCCCGATCATATCTGCATGGTCTGGGTCGGCGTTGCGGAGGATAAGATGAATCCCGATCTACTAAAGAAAAGACCAGGATGGAACGGGCTTAAGGCGTTAAAATACGAGAGGATTCACGTCTTGGAGGAATCGTTGTTCTGTCGTCCTGGTCCACGTCTGCTGGCTGGACTTAGACAGCTTGATACTTTACTAAATGAAAAAAGAGACGGATGAATTTCCGTCTCTTCGCCGGGCTAATGGATGTTTCGCTTATGCTTCGGCACCGCGAGCTCTTTGAAGTTTTTTGCGAGCTCCTCCAATTGGGTCGTCAGGAGCTCTCCTTCCATTGGAAGCCCATGACCGGTAATCGCTACTCCAGGGTTCAGTGCAGCCAATGCCTTGACGGATTTTTCCGCATCGTCCCAGTTATGAGTGAAATAGGCAGGTGGCCCATGGACGTGTTGATGTTGAATGAACACAGCCATACTTGACTCCTGTTGAACCGTGATAAAGGCGTCGCCTGCGATCAGCGTCCTGTCCTGCTTTCTGAACAAGGAGACGTGTCCCGGTGTATGTCCCGGGGTGTGAACGATACGCCAATCCTCTAAAAAAGGAAGTGTTCCATCTTCCGGAAGCGGGTGAACGTATTTGCTCAGATCGACCGGATCTGTTGGGAAGAACGGGGACAACAGCGAGAAGAGCCCGCCTCCAACTGTAGCATCTCCAACCGGATAATCCCGTTTGCCTGTTACATAATCCATCTCCAACGGGTGAATATATATGGGTACTTCCCAATGGTGTGCGAGCTTCTTCGCAGATCCGACATGGTCGAAGTGACCGTGAGTGAGGAGAATCGCCCGCGGGGGATTGTCCTGTCCAAACCTTTTTTCTGCCGCTTCAATAATCCGTTTGCTGTAATGAGCTATGCCGCAATCGATCAATACCCAGTCCTTGGTGTCCTTGTTTCCTATAAATACCACATTTGCAATCAGTGTTCTATAAAATGCAAGGTCCGGAAGAACTTCCTCTGCCTCTGCATGCCCCATATGCCAATCGTCATTCGAATGTTCTCCATGCTCGAACGTTTCCAATCGCTTCACCTCTTTCTTTTCCTTTCTTTATTTTGAGTGGTTCGCTCCTGCTTTATTCAAGAAGAGGGGATGCGGAAACAGGAAATGGTAATAAGGCTTCCGATCTGCGTTAAAGGTATGGCTTTTCCTGTCAATATTTCTTCTGAAAGCTGAAAAAAAGAGCGCAGAGTGCGCTCTTTTTACCTTTGTTCAATTCACTTTTCGATATGTTTCTTCTGCTTTCGGTGTCAGAGTCCTTCCCGTCAATCCGAAAAGGATCGTGAGTATCGGACAGAGGATACAGAAGAAGGCGAAAGGTAGGTAATCCAGCACCGAAACCCCGAGAACGTCGGCAAGGAAGACACCGCACACGCTCCACGGAACGAGCGGATTGATTACTGTACCGGCATCTTCCAGTGTCCGGGAGAGGTTCTTCTTCGCAAGACCTGCTTTCTCATACACGCTTTGGTATGCTTCTCCTGTCAGGAGAATGGAAAGGTATTGCTCTCCGATAGCAACATTGATCCCGATGGCTGTGAGTGCTGTCGAAACGGTCGCTGCCCGTGCGGACTTCAAAGTGCTCTGAACGCTGGAGAGAACGGCTGGTATCACTCCTGTAACAAAGAATAATCCTCCTAATGCGAGTGCCAGAATGACGAGAGAAACGGTGAAGAGCATTCCGTTCATCCCGCCACGGGTTAGCAACTGGTCGATGACTTCGTTTCCAGTCGTTCCCTGAAAACCTCCAAACCAAGTACTCCATAATGCCTGCCAGTCAAGGATTCCCCGTAAACCTGCGATGACAGTGGCAGTCATACTGCTGATGGCGAGAGATAAGAACGCCGGTCTTTTGGTCATCGTCATGATAACTAAGACAAGAAGAGGAATCCAAGACGTCCAATGCATTAATCCGGTGTCCACAAGACCGATACGAAATTCATCCAGTGCTTCTGTATTCGTCGATGCATCAGGAGACAGAAATATGAAAAGCACGAAAGTCAGAATGGAAGCCGGAATAGTCGTCCAGGCCATATTTTTGATATGATCGAATAAGTCGACCTTTACGACGGTAGAGGCTAGGTTGGTTGTATCTGACAATGGTGACATTTTATCTCCGAAGAAAGCACCGGAGACGATTGCTCCCGCTGTCATGGGTAAGGAAACATCTGCGGACTGTGCTACACCCATAAAGGCGACACCGACAGTTGCTGCGGTTGTAAAAGAACTCCCCAGGGCGACGCCTACGATGGCTGTGACCGCAAAGATGATGGCCAGGAACCAAGGACCTCCGGCCAGCAGGAAGCCTGTATTCATAAGTACGGGAATGGTACCGCTCGCCATCCAGCTGGAAATAAGTATTCCGATGACGAAGAATAACAGAACGGCTCCCATTCCCGTCTGAGCACCTTCGACCATACCGTGCTGCAATTGCTTAAACGACATCTTCTTTAAGAGACCGTAACCGATCATGATGAAGATGCCGATCAGAATCGGTACATGGGGAGTTGCCTGCAGACCTATAATGAAATAACTGATGACTCCCACTGTGATCAAAAGCATAATAATGGATTCTATGATGCCGGGCAGTGATTTGGGCTGTAAATGTAACATATCCTATTCCTCCTGTTCTTTTCTGCATACAAAAAAGCCTCGTCCTGGATCAGGGACGAAGCTTTACTCCGCGGTACCACCCTTGTTGGTAAGATAACTTACCCGCTCATTTGGTGTATCATCTGCAGCGAACCCTGTAATTCAAAGTTGGAAGGGCCCGGATTTCCACCATTTCATCCGGTCTCTGACTGCTGCTCTTTCCACTTCTACTTCGGAGTTCCTGATACGTATATATTCTTTTTCGCTTGAACGCTTTTGTGCAATGAAGTAAGTAAATACATAATATGAAAAACAAGGCTCCATGTCAATGGTTTTTTATGCTAGTCTATTTTCTTTGATCTTGATATTCTGTATATTGTAAATATTGTGAAGTTCTTAGTCGATCAGGAGGGGTTGCTAGATGGGAGCATCACTAATTGGAATGCCTGTTCCTGCGACACGTTTACATATGGTAAGGAACGGGATTGTTGCAGGTATGCCGATCATGCTCGGTTATCTCCCTGTAGCCTTGACCTATGGCGTACTGGCAGGGAGGTCGGGGATGACTATGGTGGAATTGACCTTAATGAGCGTATTGGTGTTCGCCGGAGCTGCGCAATTCCTGGCTGTAGGTATGGTGGCTTCGGGAACCGGAATCATCGAAATCATCCTTGCTACATTCGTTCTTAATTTTCGTCATTTTATCATGAGCTTTTCTTTTGTCAATCGTTTAAAAGGGATTGCCGTTAAAGCCAAGCTTCCGATGGCGCTTGGACTTACGGATGAAACGTTTGCTATGTCTTCCTTATATAAGGATCCTGCCGACGAGCGGCATGGAGCGTATTTCTATGCGTCTCTTATTTTGACTGCTTATGTTTCCTGGGTTGCGGGTTCTTTCTTCGGAGGAGTGCTCGGGGATGTCATGCCGGAACGTCTGAGTGACAGCATGGGAATTGCGTTATATGCGATGTTTATCGGACTATTAATTCCATCTTTAAAAGGGAGTGTTCGAGTCGCATCCATAGCAGGAGCGGCTATGCTCATTAATTTTATTTGTCAATCCTTTGAGATGAGTGAAGGATGGTCGATTGTTCTCGGTACGGTACTCGGCGGTTTCCTCGGGATATGGATGCCGGATGAAGAAGGGGGAGAAGGTAAGTGATCGTTTGGATGATTATCGGAATGGCCGTTGTTACAGCCATCCCTCGCATTGCTCCGGTCTGGATTGCCGGGTTCGTCAGCTTTCCTCCTTGGGTGGATCGGTGGTTAAATGCCGTTCCTTATGCCGCGTTAGGAGCGTTAATCTTTCCTGGTATTCTGCGTGTAAAGCCGGATGCCCCGCAGGTCGGTATCATTGCGGGTCTTGCGGCCGTTTTGTTAGCCTGGCTGAAAGTACCCGTCATAGGAGTGGTTCTTGGTGCGGTCATCGTGGTGTTCCTCCTGACGTTGTAGGCACACCTCTGGTTGGGGTGCATATCGTATAAGGATAATTCGCGGAAGGGATTTGATCGTTATGTACCGACAACAATGGTTTCCTTTCGGGCCGCCGGGACGACCGCCCGGCCCTTCAGGCCCCCCTGGACCTCCAGGGCTCCCACCCGGGCCTCCAGGACCGCCGTTTGGAGGTGGAAGTGGTGCAGGACAGCTGCCGCCCCCTCCGCCCCCTCCTCCGCCGGAACCGCAGCAAAATCAGTTCCAGTCTCCTGCCCCCCTTGCTGTGGATCCGCAGTCTCTGTTTGGCTGCATGTACCGGAATACGTGGATTCGCTTAGAGAATGGCAGCTCTTTCTGGTTTTATCCGACGTTCATCGGGAGGACGTCGGTCGCGGGATACAGATGGCAGCGCCGCCGGCAGCAATGGGTTTATACCGGTTTCGACACCCGGTTAATAGCAAGCTTCCAGTGTAGATAAGGGAGAAAGGATGATGCCCTCAGGTATCATCCTTTTTTATTGACGGCCGCAACGGGAAGAAGACTGCTATTTACAAGGCATTCTGATACAATAGAAGCATCTTAAGTGAAGGGACGAGTACCATGCCTGAAGTAAGAACGGCCCGTTTTGAAGATGCAGCCACTATAGCAGAAATACATGTGAAAAGCTGGAAATCCACGTATGAGGATCTAATAGCAGAGAAGGACTTAAGCAATACGACGGTCGAACATCGAATCGCGTTATGGGAAACCGTCCTGAAAAAGCCGGTGAACGGTCAAATTGCCTATGTCATTGAGAACGATGATCACGAGCCCGTAGGATTTGTTTCCGGGGGGAAAGAGCGGACGAAAAACTACGGGTATGATGGAGAAATATATGCGATTTATTTATTGGAAGAATACCACGGAAAAGGATACGGAAAGCAGCTGCTGAAAGCATTTACGGAAGGAATGCTGGAAGCCGGATATCAATCGCTGCTCGTATGGGTGCTGACCAATAACCCGTCCAGCCGTTTTTATATTAAATATGGCGCCGACCCGGTGGAAGCGGAAAAGGTGACCATCGGACAAGGAACATACGAGGAGACTGCGTATGGATGGCGTAACCTTTTAGATCTTTTAGGAAAATTAAACTGAAGAAAAGCCCCTGCTGGAATTCCAGCAGGGGCTTTTGTTAATCCTCTTCTTTTTCGTAGGGCTCGATGTGAATGTGGGCATAAGTAATGTTGTTCTCTTTCTCCAGGTGGTCTTCGATTTCATCTGTAATATCATGCCCCTGTTGAATGGTGATGTTGGGATCGACGTGAATGATCGCATCGACCAGTGTTTTGTTTCCTTGAAGACGCGCTTTCACATCCTTTACCGCCCACACTTCCGGATGAGAAGCAATGGCTTCACGTATGTGCTCCAAGTCCCCTTCATCGTATCCGTCGGTAAGGGTATGGGTGGAGTCCTTGAAAATATCCCAAGCGGTTTTGCATATGATGAGGCCTACGATAAGACCTGCCAGAGGGTCCAGCCAAAAGACTCCGAACTGGGCGCCGAATATCCCGATAGCTGCGCCGATACTGACAAGGGCGTCGGAGCGGTTATCCTGTGCTGCGGCATAGACGGCACTGCTGTTGACCGACTTAGCAAGGTTTAAATTATAGCGGTAAACGCCATACATAATGACAGCGGCGACAAGAGCGGTCCAGGCGGTCAGCATCTGCGGCTGCGTTGATTTCTGTTCCAGGATGTCCTGAACGGTACCGATAATTACTTCCAGACCGACGGTCATCATGATAAACGCTGCAATCAGGGAAGCGATTGTCTCTGCGCGGAAGTGGCCGTAGTGATGATCAGCATCAGGCGGCTTCCTGGAAATTTTCAGCCCCACCAGTACAGCGATAGAGGCGATTACATCGGTTGTATTATTCAATCCGTCGGCTCGAAGCGCTTCGGAATCACCGATGGAAGCAATCGTCAGTTTGGCGATGGAGAGGATGACGTAGGCAATGATACTTACCCAAGCTCCACGCTCACCTTTCTTCAAATTATCGTAATCATTCATTCTTCAACCCCCGATGTATTCGGATAAAAGCAAGATATAGCTTACCAGATACATTTTCGTTGAGTCTAGAGAAAAAATGCTTTCCACAGGCATCTTGCTTGGCTGAGGTAAGGATAGTTGCCTTTGTTCAAAAACTCAATGGTGTTTAGTATGTGGAATCTTTTTGATAATAAATATATCTGATAATTAAATCTATTTGTTTCCATTTAGAGGCAATCGGGTATAGAAGGCAGTGTATTGTACGAAGAATATGACAGATAGTAGGAGAGTAACGATTTTACCTTTAACTTAAAAAAAGGAGTGATCTGTATGTCTCAAGTCAAACTGGCAATCATTTATTACAGTTCGACAGGAACGAACTATAAGATGGCGAAGTGGGCGGAAGAGGAAGCGAAGAAAACAGGAGCAGAGGTGAAGCTTCTTCGCGTCCCGGAGCTTGCACCGATGGAGGCCATTGAGCAGAACCCTGCCTGGAAAGAACATTACTTACAGACGAAGGATGAAGTGGAAGAAGCGAAGGTGGATGACATGGACTGGGCTGATGCCATTTTGTTCAGTGTTCCCACCCGTTTCGGTAACGTACCGGCACAGTTTAAGCAGTATATGGATATGGCGGGTGGACTTTGGTTCCAAGGGAAGCTCGTCGACAAAGTGGTCAGCGCCATGACCTCTGCGCAAAACCCTCATGGAGGACAGGAATCGACACTCCTGAATCTCTACACGACTATGTTTCACTGGGGGGCACTCATTGCTGCGCCCGGATATACGGATGATGCAATATTTGCTTCCGGTGGAAATCCCTACGGTACAAGCGTCAGCGTCGATGCGGATGGCAATATGAAAGAAGATATTGAACCGGCCGTTCGTCATCAGGTCCGACGCACACTCGATGTCGCCGGTAAAATTAACAGGTAAGGGAGAAAGCAGCTTCTTAAGAAGCTGCTTTTTTTATGTCGGAAAACCCTCAGCAATGCAGAATACAATCTCCTTCATCGACGTTGGAACGATTCCACCTGCCGGCCCGGCTCCTTCTCCTGGATACATGACTGCTTCAAAAAGCGCGTCTATTTTTATTTCAGACGTGTATAGAATCGGATACGAATTCCAATTGGTTCTTAATTACCATTTTTTGTTTTAGAGGTAAGGTGGGAATCTTGGAATCAGCCCTCTATTAATGCGTTTTTGCAGGTTTATAAATTTTTAAAATGGGAATCATATAACTAAATATTCAGAAAACTTGTTGCGTTTGCTTGATAAATCCTGCATAATGAAAAAAAGCATGAAGGGGGTATTCAAAATGAGAAAGCAAAAGATCATTTACGTTATCCGTCGGGACCCCGAATACAAAGGGAAAGAGATTACGGCAAAGAGAGAATTGTCCTATGGTATTCAACTTGCCTCACGTCTGCTTTTAGATCACTTAAGTTATCAATTCAATAAAGAACGCCTGGACGAGCAGATAAACCGGGCCATTGATAACCATGACCGCGAAGAATTCGAGCGCTTGAGTAAACAATATCAACCCTTCACATGGGAATAAATGATAAAGCCACTGGGACATGCAGTGGCTTTTTTTAATGGAAAAGAGAAGGGTTTCCCATATGCAACATCTTCCTCTGAGTGTTATAGTAGACTATATGAATACAGATATAGGAAGGTAATAACATTGAAAAAAGCACTGGCAATAACTATGATCAGCCTGTCGCTGACTGCGTGTTCCATCAACAATCAAACGACAGAGCAGAAGGACGAAACCGTTCCGGCTTCGGCGGAACAGAAGCAACAGACATCCGAACAGAAACAGTCTCAGGAAACGAAGCAGGAGCAGTCCGAAGATATAGCCTTGGAGGATGGGACAGTACAGGTTGGTGAGCCGGAGAGCATCACCGCTGTGGTCAACAAGGAAAGAAAGCTGCCCGGTGATTATGTACCGAATGATCTGACCGTTCCAGACGTCCCGTTCTATTTTGAAGAATTCCAGGAGAAGAAGCAGCTGCGTGAACCTGCGGCACGGGCTCTGGAGGATCTGATTGCTGCTGCAGAGACAGATGGGATGAACATCGTCGCTGCCTCCGGTTATCGCTCGTATGACCGTCAGACGGAAATTTACGATCGCAATGTGGAGATATACGGAAAAGAGGAGACCGATACCTTTTCCGCCGAACCTGGTACAAGTGAGCACCAGACAGGGCTTGCCATGGACGTGACGTCCGCTCAAATGGCATTCAAGCTCGATCAATCATTCGGGGAGACACCGGAAGGAAAGTGGCTCGCTGAGCATGCTCACGAATATGGATTCATTATCCGATATACAGAAGGAAAAGAAGACATAACAGGTTATACGTATGAGCCGTGGCACCTGAGGTATGTAGGGACGGAATACTCTACGGAAGTCCATGAAGAATCCAAGTCATTGGAAGAATTTTTCGGTTTTTATAAGGAATGAGTAAAAAAAAGAACTCCCTTTCCAATGAACGGGAGTTCTTTTTTTTCAAGAAGTGATGTTTAAGGAGCAGGATGCTTCAAATGGGACGCTGCTTTAAGGGCTGCCGGTAATACTTCTTTTTGCTGTTCCGGAAGCTATCCCGGGACCAGCACTTCTTTCATGCAGTCCGCAGCTGTCCAACGTTTCTTTTCATCGTACACTCCAATACAAAAGCTATCTTAATAGCAGATGCCGACTCTTTTTTGGGGGAATCGGCTGTCGATCATTTCCTGCATAGCAAATTCCGCAGTATCTGCAACCGTTATTTTTTTGCCGTCTTCCGGCAGTTTGTTTATTTCATAACGCACAATTCCTTCTTTTCCACCGTCAGGAAGGTAAGTGGGGCAGATAATCGTCCATTCAAGGTCGGACGCTTGCAATAGTCGATAAACCTGGGCGTGTTCTTCCGCAGCGAATGTCTGCTTCCGCTTGGATTCATTGGTTTCAAAGCGGAATTTCCCTTCCTCGTGCCGGCTGTTCAGTATGCCGGCGGTTCCAATAGTGACAATGCGGCTGATTCCCTTTTCCTTCATTACTCGAATAATGTGAGGAAATGATGTGGTTAATGTATCTGTTTTATCCGTACTCAGGCCACTGAAAACAAGATCGCAGCCATCCAGGGTTTGTCTGACGGCTGCCTCTTCTTTCGTATCTCCGACGATAAGCTCCGCATCGGGGATCATCGCTTCTGCTTTCGAGCGGTCTCTTACCAACGCTTTTACGGCGAACCCTCTTTTTATGGCATGCTTGACAACAAGCGAGCCAACTCGTCCTGTTGCTCCAAATACAGCTATTTTCATATAGATCAACTCCGTGTTTCTCAATTATCTTATTTCTTTTTCCTTACACACAAGACTCCTATGTAAACACTCGTCCATTTTAGACGCTACAAAAAAAGGGAGCCCGTTGCAAGGCCCCTTTTCACCACATTATACCCACTTGAGAGATCAAGCAATTATGGACGATGTGTTCAATGGTTGCTTGATACGGTCATTATACATAAAAATCAGAAAAATGTAAATAATCTGAATTAAAATAAGTAGTATTTTGTCAAAAAGAATCGGAACGGTACGTGATTGTTCAAAAGATTCTTGATACAATGAAATGGCAGAAAATGAAATGGTGAAAGGGAGGATTCTTATGGATTATCGTATGGAGAAGGATACCATTGGTGAAATCAAAGTGCCAAGTGAAAAATACTGGGGAGCACAAACACAGCGGAGTAAGCAGAACTTTCCGATCGGGGAAGAGAAGATGCCGAAGGAAGTTGTGGAAGGATTCGCTATATTGAAGAAAAGTGCAGCCAGGGCGAATGCAGAGCTCGGGCTTTTAGAAGCGGATAAAGCGGATGCCATCACCTACGCAGCGGATAAGATTATCGCAGGGGAGCTGGAGGAGCATTTCCCACTGGTCGTATGGCAGACAGGTAGTGGTACACAGTCCAATATGAACGTCAATGAAGTCATTGCCTACGTAGGAAACCAATGGCTGGAGGAACAAGGCAAAGAAGTGCGTCTCCATCCAAATGACGACGTAAACAAATCACAAAGCTCGAATGATACCTACCCGACGGCGATGCATATCGCATCCGTAAGAAAAGTCGAAGACGTTGTACTTCCGGCTCTCGTACAATTGAAACAAACATTGAATGAAAAAATGGAAGCGTTTCATGAGATCGTTAAAATCGGCCGAACCCATTTGCAGGATGCCACTCCTTTAACATTGGGACAGGAGATCAGCGGCTGGCACCGTATGCTTGAAAAGACGGAAAAAATGCTGATTGAAAGCACTCAATATGTGAAGGAATTAGCTATCGGCGGCACAGCTGTAGGAACGGGGCTCAACGCTCATGTCGATTTCTCCGATCATGTCGTAGCTGAAATCAATAAAGCGACAGGAAAAACTTTCCTTTCTGCACCAAATAAATTCCATGCGCTTACATCTCATGATGAACTCGTCCATGCTCACGGAGCTTTAAAGGCATTAGCCGCGGATATGATGAAAATCGCCAACGACGTGCGCTGGCTTGCCAGCGGACCACGCTGCGGCATCGGTGAAATTACGATCCCGGCCAATGAACCGGGAAGCTCCATTATGCCTGGTAAAGTGAACCCTACTCAAAGTGAAGCCGTGACGATGGTGGCGGCCCAAGTAATGGGAAATGATGCGACCATCGGATTTGCAGCCAGTCAGGGAAATTTTGAACTGAATGTATTCAAACCTGTCATTGCTTATAATTTCCTCCAGTCTGCACAGCTCCTTGCCGACAGCATCGTTTCCTTTGATGAGCGCTGCGCAAGTGGAATTGAACCGAATCACGAACAAATTGAAAAGAATCTGCGCGATTCCTTGATGCTTGTCACAGCCCTGAACCCGCATATCGGTTATGAGAATGCGGCGAAAATCGCCAAGACCGCTTATGAGAAAAATCAGACGCTGAAAGAGACGGCAGTCGAACTGGATCTGTTAACAGAAGAACAATTTGAAGAATATGTAGATCCTAAATCCATGACGAAACCGAACGCAAAGTAAGTAATACCAAGGGTTTTCAGCCATCGTGATCTCTTTTCGTTTTATCTCCAAAAATTTCCTCTGTTTTTTTTGACATAAAAAACAGATGTCCGACCCATACTACGATTACACAGGACAGGAGGTGAGACACGATGGCTAACAACAACAGTTCAAACGAGTTGGTTGTACCTGGCGTACAACAAGCTCTAGACCAAATGAAATACGAAATCGCTCAAGAATTCGGCGTACAACTTGGTGCTGACACTACAGCTCGCGCTAACGGTTCTGTAGGTGGAGAGATCACTAAGCGTCTTGTACAAATGGCTGAACAACAGTTCGGTGGATACCAAAAATAAATATTGGTGACGAAGGAGGAAGGGTGAGCCCTTCCTCCTTATTTTTTGTTAAAGGAGTCCACTTATGCAGGAATGCAGTGCATGCAATGGCTGGGGGGACCAGGAGTATAACTGCCCGCGATGCCCGAACCTCATGAAGGACGAAGGCCGTGCGGCGGATTATTTCGATGATTACAGTCCTTATCTCGATCAGAATGCCACCAATCTCGTGGACGGAGTGGAGAACTCTGGCACCGGTACATGTGTTCATTTGTTTGTATGTGATTCATGCGGGTGGCAGGATATCCGGCAGGTGTAAGGAGAGGAATAAAAAAAAGAATCCGGCATGACCATTATTGGTTCTGCCGGATTCTTTTCGTTTATACGTAAAATCGGTGGCTGTAAGATTGACGTATATTAGTGGATACGCAGTTCTGTATCTTTGTCGAAGAAGTGGACTTTGTTCAT
Organism: Halobacillus sp. ACCC02827; assembly: GCF_030291935.1. NCBI lineage: Bacteria > Bacillati > Bacillota > Bacilli > Caryophanales > Bacillaceae > Halobacillus > Halobacillus sp. ACCC02827. Next base: position 1,020,656 of record NZ_CP128168.1, read on the forward strand.
GTCGATCGCTAATTCAATCTTATCTCCGCCTTGAATGTCTGAGCGGGAGTCCACACGTGCGATGAATTCCTGATCGTTTACTTTAGAGTACAGGTAGGATTCGGATCCCATTAATTCCGCAACTTCGATATCAGCTGTGATTTTCTTATCCTGGTTGGCGTCAATGAACAAAGGTTCGTCGTGCATATCTTCCGGGCGGACGCCGAGAATAATATCTTTGCCGATATAATTCTGCTCGCGAAGCGGCTTCATCTTACCTTCAGGAACGGCAATCTTAATTTCACCGAGCTCAATGTGCCCATCTGCCAGCGTTCCGTTCAGGAAGTTCATGGCGGGAGAACCGATGAAACCACCGACAAACACGTTATCCGGCTTGTCATAAACTTCTTTAGGAGCACCGACCTGCTGAATGATTCCGTCTTTCATAACGACAAGTCTCGTCGCCATTGTCATCGCTTCCGTCTGGTCGTGGGTAACATAAATCGTTGTCGTCTGCAGACGCTGGTGCAGCTTCTGAATCTCGGCACGCATTTGCACACGAAGTTTCGCATCCAAGTTGGAGAGCGGTTCATCCATTAAGAACACTTTGGCATCACGTACGATGGCACGACCCAGCGCAACACGCTGGCGTTGTCCGCCTGATAACGCTTTCGGTTTACGGTCTAAAAGAGCTTCGAGACCAAGAATCTTGGCAGCATTGTTTACGCGTCGCTCAATTTCACTCTTGTCCATTTTACGGAGCTTCAGGCCGAATGCCATATTATCATAAACGTTCATGTGCGGGTACAAGGCGTAGTTCTGGAAGACCATCGCGATATCGCGGTCTTTAGGAGCAACATCATTCATGCGCTTATTATCGATCATGAAGTCGCCGCCGCTGATTTCTTCCAATCCGGCAATCATCCGGAGAGTGGTGGATTTTCCACAGCCGGAAGGACCGACGAAAACGATAAACTCTTTATCGTCGATATGTAAATTGAAATCATCTACCGCTTTCACATTTTTATCATAGATCTTATCGATATTCTTCAACATTAACTCTGCCATGATCATTTCCCCCTGTGCTAATTTTTAAAAACGCTTTCTGAAAACGTTTTCTTATTAGCTTCAGTGTAGCGGAGTTCCTTGATCTGGTAAATGGACAAAGTGCACAAACCTCTGTCGAATTGGTTTGTGCACTTTGTCGGATGTTACTGTTCCATTTGCAAAAGAGCCAGATATACCGGGACTGCCACTTCAAATTTCTTTACATCCAGTCCTGTCCTTTCAATGAATTTGTCGACCCTGTATTGCAGGCTGTTCCGGTGCATATACAATTTCTTAGCCGCGAGAGTCGTGTTGGAACCGGACTCGAGGAACACCCGGATGGTATCAAGCAGTTCCTTCTCCTCGTCCATATCTGAAAAAACGGTTCGTTTCATATAATTCCAATCCTCTCTGTTCAGAGAATCTAGAAAAAGGTACGGCAGGATTTCGATGGAGGACACGACGGGACCCAAATGATAAGCGGCTGCAATAGCTGCTGCCCTTTCGGACCAGAGGAATACGGTGCGCGCATCTTGAATATGCGTTTCCGTATCACTGACATAGAAGCGGATGTCGGTATAGAGATCGCTCATCAATATGTCCGGGATGCCTTCCAAAGTGAGCAGTTCCTGATTTTCCTGAAATACTTCTTCAATAATCATTCCTTCCCGGTTATTCTTCCAAAGAATTGGTACTTCCTCCGGGAAAAGCGATTGGAAAGCTTCTTGTATCGATTCCTTATCAGGCGTTGTATCCTTGATGGAGAAGATTAAGAAACGAAAGGCGCGAGGCGGATGGAAATCAGGAGCTTTGTCCTGGCCTTTAAGTATTTGCCGCCATTGGGCTTCTCTTGTCGGCTCCCCGTGCTTCTCGTTGATCGGCGTGAGGAAAATCGACAGCAGGTCTGCTTCTTTATCGTGAAGTGCAGCTTTGTCAATACCGACCAAATCGCCGTCCTCCGTCGTAAACCATTGGAATTTTGCTGCCTCTTTTCTGTTTTTAGGTTTCTGTAATAAGATCGAAGGGTATATACGTGTGAGTTGATCGATTATCGTCATAGCTCGGCTCTCTTCCTTTTCATTAGAATATTTAATAATATAGTAGTACAATATAGGAATTACGCAAAGCGCTGTTATCAAAATAAGATAAAGGGTGTTAGTGGAGAGGAGGAAAAAGACATGGATCAATTGAAGGAAAAAAGCGTCTACGGTCAGGAGACCAAGAATCGGTTGAAGAGAATTGAAGGACAGGTCCGGGGCGTGTTGAAGATGATGGACGAAGAAAAGGACTGCAAAGATGTCATCACCCAACTTTCCGCTGCCCGTTCTGCAATGGACCGTGCAATCGGGTACATCGTGGCGAAGAACCTGGAAGGATGCATTCGTCAGGCACATGAAGAAGGAGAATCAGCGGAGGATTTAATTAATGAAGCCGTTCAAATGATTGTTAAAAGCCGATGAGCTCGTCGGAATAAAGAAAGCTGTCGCTTCACCGCGTCTGGAACCCAGACCTTTTAGCGACAGCTTTTTTTTATTTCCCGTCTTTCTTATTTTCTGCCTGTTCCGGGATCTCATGGGCTTCTCCTATTTGTTCTCTGCCGTACACAGGGAGGACCGTGCCGCCGGCCATACCTTCATTGATCATACGGTCGACATCCAGCTCATATTTATCTTTTCCTTCGGGAGCTTCCTTTCGCTTCTTCGTCATTTTCTCACCTCCTTTTTTACATTCTGCCCGATATGGCAGAAACGATGAGGAAAGGAAGCGCTTCTTCTCTTATTGGCACGAGACGTGGAAATCGATTATACTTGGTACACTATGATTGGAAAGAAGGTTGAACATGAATCCAGTACTACTCATCATCATGATGGTCGCCATCGGGGCCCTGATTGGTGGTTTGACGAATTCATTGGCTATTAAGATGCTTTTCCGTCCGTACCGGGCGGTTTATATAGGGAAATTCCGACTTCCATTTACACCCGGGTTGATTCCTAAGCGTCAGAAAGAACTGGCGCAGCAGCTTGGAAAGATGGTCGTCAACCATCTGTTGACAGCAGAAGGACTTCGAAGGAAATTGGAGCATCCGAAATTTCAGGAACAGATGACCGTGTTTGCCGGCCGTGAGGTTCAAAAATTACTGCAGCAGGACAAGCCTTTACGTGACCTGCTCAACAAGTATCACGTGGACGTTTCGACCGCTAAGTTGGAACAACAGATAGAAACATGGGTCGAAGAGCGTTATGATCTGGTTATGGAACGATATCGCACGGTTCTGCTTAAAGAGGTTCTGAAAGAGCAATGGCTGGAACAGGCGGACGAAAGTATAGAAGCTCTGGCCGGACATCTGCAGGCGAGCGTCGAACAATACTTCCGAAGTGGGGAAGGCCGGGAGAAAGTGGAGGCACTCATTGAAAATTATATGGACAACCAAGGTTTTCTTGGCAGCATGATTTCCTCATTCATCGGTCCGGAGGGACTGACGGAGCGTATTTATCCCCTTATACTAAAGTATGTTTCCGATAGAGAGATGAATGACTGGCTGCAGTCGATGCTTCGTAAAGAGAAGGACAAGCTGCTCGAGCAGCCGGTCGGTTTCTTTGAAGATAAGGTCGGAAGCCGGACGATCAGCAAAACTCTAGGCAGGGCAGCCTCCAACGCCCTCCCTGTGGAAGAGTGGATGAACCGGACGGTACAGGAGTGGACAGCTCCTTATCAGAAGAAGATTGTAGAAGAGTTCGTACCTGTGGTCGTTCAGAAATCGATCGTCCTGTTATCCTCGAAGATAGAAGGTCTCATGTCTACGATGAAACTTGCAGACATTGTTCAGGAAGAAGTGGAAGCCTTTCAAGTCGATCGACTGGAGGAAATGGTTCTCGGCATTTCCAGAAGGGAATTTAAGATGATTACGTATCTTGGTGCTCTTCTCGGTGGATTAATCGGAATATTACAGGGCTTGATTGTCTTATTGATGGGATAACCGGTAATTCCTATACAGAACGAAATGAGTTTGTTATAGTGGGGTAGGAGTTTTGAAAGAACGAAATCTTAGGAGGTACGTAAATTATGTCAAACCTATACGATCACGCATATGATCTTGAGAAAGCAATCCGCAACAGCGAGGAATTCAACGGACTGAAAAGTGCTTATGAAGCAGTCATGAACGACGAAGCTGCGAAGAAAATGTTCGATGATTTCCGCGAAACACAAATCAACCTGCAGCAGAAACAAATGCAGGGTCAGGAAATTACAGAGGAAGAAGTGGAACAGGCACGCAACGTGGTAGAGCTTGTTCAGCAGCACCCTCAAATCTCCAAGCTTATGGAAGAAGAGCAGCGTCTGAACACGGTTATCAATGACATCAGCCGCATCATCACGAAGCCGTTGGAAGAGCTTTACGGTAACCCGGAAGCACCTCAACAGTAAGTAATTCGTACACGCCGCCTGAAAAGGGCGGCGTTTTTTTTTGCCTTTTTAAAGATGAAAAGGGAAAAAACAAGGGAATGCTGTCGATCAAAGCAGGAAAATGAATGGTCATTCACGAAAGAGTATGCATGGTTCAATTCTTATCAACGAAGGGGAATGGATATGAGTCGATATATCATAGAAGAAAAAGATAATGTCGTCCATTTGAAAATCGCCCGAGGGGAGAAATACAATGCCCTTGATGCGGGAATGCTTAAGGAATTTGTCCAGGCGCTCCACGATGTAGAGGCGTGTGAGGCGCAGATTGTCGTCCTTTCAGGAGACGGGCAGGGATTTTGTGCGGGTGGGGATGTTACGATGATGACGGAAGTGGCGGATAAAGATGTATTTGCTGCTGTTATGGATGATATTGAATCCATCGTGACGTCGATATTCCGTATGCCTAAGATTGTCATAGCCGCTGTTCACGGACCAGCTGTAGGATTAGGATTAAGCATTGCCCTTTCGGCTGATTATATTATCGCGGATGCGGACGCCAAGCTTTCGATGAATTTCATTGGTATTGGTCTCGCTCCGGATGGAGGAGGTCATTTCTGGCTTCAAGAACGGCTTGGAACCCATCAAGCAAAGCACTTCGTCTGGGCTGGAGAACAGATGACGGCCGAACAAGCTCTCGAGCATAAACTGGTGGATAAAGTTGTAGAGGGAGACATACAGGCCGAAGCGGATACGTTCGCTGCCTATTGGAGCAGGCGTCCATTATCTTCGATGATTGCAACAAAGCAGATCTACCATCAATATCAAATGCCTCAACTGCAGCGTTATCTTGCAGATGAGAGGGAAGCGCAGTGGCAGCTGAGGCAGACCGCCGATCATGAAGAAGGCGTTCGTGCATTCGTTGAAAAGCGAAGACCACATTTTACCGGGAGATAAAAAAGTAGGAAAGCCACGCACCTGAAGATGCGTGGCTTGATTTATTTCATCGGTGAAACAGGACGAGACGGCCGTCCGGAGATACACAGCGGTGAGTGTAGCTGTCGTATCCCTTCTCTGCTAACTTTTGAGAACCAATATCTTTCGCTTTGTCATCGTTCTCTGCTTCGAATGCTTCATCCAGTACATTTGTGCCGTCCTTTTCGAATACGGTTAAGTAGTAACGCTTCATGGCAATGCCTCCTCAGGTGAATAATCGTTCATTTTCTTACATTGGCTTTTCATACGGGAAAATCCTGCATGGAAGCTGGATTTCTTTTATTTTCCTTGATTATGAAACCTTTTGTTCAAAGAGGGCGTACGTATAGAGTACAGAAAGGGGAGAGAAAAGCATGACATTGAAATTAAAATCTGTGACGAAGCAGTTCGGGTCGTTTACAGCTGTGAATGATTTATCGCTGGAAATACCGGAAAAGCAGATCTTCGGGTTTCTTGGTGCGAATGGTGCGGGAAAAACGACAACGTTCCGGATGATTCTCGGGCTGCTGGATCAATCAGCAGGAGAGATTACGTGGGAGGGCGAGACCGTCGGTTACGATAAGAGTCATTTAATTGGTTATTTACCGGAGGAAAGAGGGCTGTATCCGAAACTGAAGGTTCGTGACCAACTCGTCTATCTCGCCTCTTTACGCGGGATGAAGAAGGCAGAAGCCGTAAAGGAAGTTAAAGCCTGGCTCGAACGTTTCAAAGTGCCGGAGTATGAACAGAAACGAGTCGAGGAGTTGTCCAAAGGAAACCAGCAAAAAATTCAGTTCATATCTGCCGTTTTACATAAGCCGAAGCTGCTGATTCTCGATGAGCCTTTTTCCGGATTAGACCCGGTTAATGTAGAGATGCTTAAGTCTGCTGTCGTCGATTTGAAAGAAGCGGGCACGTCGATTGTTTTCTCTTCCCACCGGATGGAGCATGTAGAAGAATTGTGTGAGCATTTATGCATCATGCATCACGGCCGCCCGGTTGTCCATGGAAAGTTGAAGGACATTAAACGTTCTTTCGGAAAAAAGAATATCCGTGTACATGCGGACTTCGATACGTCCTACTTGGAGGCGGTGGAAGGGGTGACGGCTTACAAGTCCATGTCGGAAGGATGCGAATTGCAGATTGCGGAGGAATCGGTTGCCGGCCGCGTGTTCGAAGCGCTTCATGGGAAAGGATTCGTACGCACCTTCGATTTAGAAGAGCCTACCTTGAATGATATTTTCATTGAGAAAGTGGGGTCTTCCTATGAATAAATTCTTCATTATGATGGGGCATGCCTATAAAAACAGAGTGAAGTCGAAGTCATTCGTCATCACGACGGTTGTGATGGTTGCTCTTATTTTTCTAGTTTCCAACCTTCAATCCATCATCGAAACATTCTCAGGAGAAGAAGACAGCCGGGAAGTAGCAGTCCTTTCTGAAAATCCGGAATGGTACGCTGCTCTGGAACAGACACTATCGACCAATGAAGAGATGGAATTAACGAATTACAAAGGGAACCTCGATGAAGCTAAAGAGGAAGTGGAATCCGGCAATTATGATTCCATTATCGAAATAGAAGCGGATGAATCCGGCCTGCCTGTCGCGACGTATTATGCGGATCAGATCGCTAATACAGGAGAGAGTGAACCTGTCCGCCAAGCACTGGAACAAATGAAGGTCCTTCAGGTGACACAAGATGCGAACGTCGCTCCGGAAGTCCTTCAGCAGATTAATCAGCCGGTCGTCTTCGAGTTGGTAGCTTTGGAAGAGAGTGCAAAAACGGCCGAAGAATTGGAACAAACGCGTGGGATCGTCTACATCATGCTGTTCTTTATGTATTTTTCCGTCATCATGTACGGCAATATGATAGCGACGGAAGTGGCGACGGAGAAGTCGAGCCGCGTCATGGAAATACTCATTTCTTCCGTCTCACCTGTATCGCAGATGTTTGCAAAAATCATCGGAATTGCTCTGCTCGGTTTGACTCAGTTTGCCGTCTTTATCCTGGCTGGGTATATTGGCTTGAAACAGAGTGCTGATGGAGGCGAAGATACGTTCCTCAGCTTCATCGGTCTGACCAATATTGAGCCGATGACCATTATCTATGCCGTCATCTTCTTCCTGCTTGGCTATCTGCTTTATGCTACGCTTGCAGCTATGCTCGGTTCTCTTGTCAGCAGACTGGAGGACGCCCAGCAGATCGTTGCACCGATGATCATGATGATCGTCATCGCCTTCTTCCTGGCAATAGTAGGCTTAAGCATGCCGGATGCCACATTCATCACGGCAGCCTCGTATTTCCCATTCTTTACGCCGCTGCTTATGTTCCTGCGTGTAGGTATGCTGGATGTACCCGGTTGGGAAGTAGCTTTATCCCTAGGGGTTCTTATTGGATCGATCGTACTGCTTGCCGTCATCGGTGCAAGGATTTACCGCGGCGGTGTTCTCATGTACGGGAAATCAACGTCACTCAAGGATGTGAAGACGGCCCTTCAATTATCTAAAAAGGAAAAGTAAAGCTGGAGATCTGCGGGAGAGGGCTTCCGCAGATCTTTTTTTGTGTTATAGGGGAACGTGCATTCGTTTCTTTCGTTTGGTAAAATGAAGACAAAGCTATTGGAAAAGGGGAAAGTCTACATGCATAAACCGATCCGTTTTATCCACAGTGCGGACCTGCACCTCGACAGCCTCTTCAAGACGAAGGGACATCTCGATGATCGTATACTGGAGCAGCTGCGCGAAAGTACCTTCCATGCATTCGATAAGCTGGTCCAGGCAGCTATTGAGCATGAGGTGGATTTTGTGCTGATTACCGGTGACTTATATAATGAAGAAAACCGGAGTCTGAAAGCACAGGTTCACCTCCGGGAAGGATTCAAACGCTTGAAGAAGTTTGGAATCCCTGTGTTTTTAAGCTACGGTAACCATGACTTTACGAAGGGGATGGAAGATCCGATTGAGTTCCCTGACAATGTACATATTTTTCGATCAGAGAATGTAGAACATTTTATATATGAAAAGCAGGGGGAGCCACTCGCTCATATATATGGCTTCAGTTATGAAACAAAAGCGGTGGAAGACAGAAAAGCACTCGAATACAAGCGTACAGGGGCCCCGGCATATCATATCGGAATGCTCCACGGCAGCTTGGATTCGAACAGCGATCATGATGTATATGCTCCGTTCACAATAAGTGAATTGAGGGAGCGTGACATGGACTACTGGGCGCTCGGTCATATTCATAAGCGAAGCATACTTTCCGAGGATCCGCCAATCGTGTATTCGGGAAACATCCAGGGAAGATCCATGAAGGAACAAGGGGAAAAAGGCTGCTATCTGGTGGAAAATAAAGACGGAACCTGGAGCCGCAGCTTCCTGCCGCTGCATACGGTAACGTTCGTAGCGAAGAAGGCAGCTTGTTTATCCGATCATCCACAGGCGATTGAACAGGCATTAGACGAAGCGAAGTCGCAAGTCGGTGGAGCGAAGTCTGCTGTTATGCTGGAGGTGACGCTGACAGCAGAAGGTGGAGTGCTCAAGCGATGGGCAGAGCAAGGGACAGTCGATGAGTGGGTGGAAGTCCTGAACGAAGCGGAAGATGTAAACAGGGAAGATTGGATATGGATCGATCGTGTCGTTATTAATGATCAGCCTGGCTGGGAAGAAGCGGAACTTCGACGTGGAAACCACTTTCCTGGTGAGCTCTTAAAGATATCTGATGAAATAGGGGACGCAGAACTGGAGGAATGGCTGGCTCCAGTCTTTCAACATCGGAAAATAGCTAAATATGCGGCAGAGATGTCCAGCGAAGAACGACTTTCCATCATGCAGGAAGCGAAGGCGCTGACCATTGACCGGTTATGGAAGGGAGAGGACAGCGAGTGAAAATCCTCGAGTGGAAAATTTACGGATTCGGAAAATGGAACGACCAGTCGATGGAGCTCTCCACTACTCAGGTGAACCTGTTAACCGGCCCGAATGAAGCAGGTAAGTCGACGTTGTATCAATTCATCCTGTTCATGCTTTTCGGTATGAATCCAAAACAAAGGGAACGTTATCTGCCGAAATCCGGCGGAGCAATGGGGGGGCGGTTGGTGATAGAGACGGAAACAGAAGGGGTCGTATCGATCGAGCGCATCTATGATCGTCATAACGGCCGTGCCGTCTGCAGGATGGAAACAGGGGAAGAATATGGGGAAGAATGGTTAGGAGAGCATCTCGGAGCCGCTGATCGGCATGTGTATCAATCGATATTCAGCTTCAATTCTGAAGACCTTCTTTCCCTGGAGGAAGTTACCGGAGAAAATCTTGGCGAGTTACTGCTGAATATCGGTCTCACAGGGTCCGACGAAATTTATCAAACTGAGAAATGGTTGGAGAAGATGACGGAAGACCGTTTTAAGCCGAAAGGGAGAAAGCCGATCATTAACGAGCAGCTGCAACGATTGGAAAATCTCGATCGCGAGCGAAGAGCGGCTGAAATGGAAGAGAAAGATTACCAGCGATTCCTGGAGGAAGAGAAGCGTACGCGCGAGGAGCTCGATTATCTTGACCAAGCGTGGCAGGAGAATTTGAACCGTCTATACAGAGCGCAGCAGCTAATCAAAGCGAGGCCGGTGCTGCTGCAGTATCACCAAACGAAGGAAGAGGCGGAAGGCAAAGATAAGAACCTCCCCTTCCCGGTGTCCGGAAGAGAACGTTACCAGCAGTTAAGAGAATCTCTGCTTCCGTTAGAGTCGGAACAAAGAATGCTGGAAAGCAGGATAGAAGAGCTGAGAGAGGAACAGGCGGAACTCCTGGACAAGGTGGACGAAGATATGGGGGGGGTGGCCCCGTCTGTTTTAGCTGAAAAAGAGGGTTACGAGAGGCTCAGCCATGAACAGGAACAGTTGGAAGAGCGCCGACTGTCCTTGAATGAATCTGTCACCAGGGACTTGAAGAATATGGATGTTCCGGTGGGAGTGGAGGAACTCGACGAGTATACTCTGCCTTTCTATATTGAGGAAACATGGCGTGATCTACATGCAGAGTCCCAAATGGTGGAGCAGGAAGAGCGTCGTATAGAAGAACAGTGGACGGAGATGTCGCGGACTTTTGATCGTGTAGAAGTCCGAAAGGCAGAGATCGAGGAAGAACGGATCAGCAGGGATCAGCGGGACAGGTATGAAAAGCAGATAGAAGCTGCTTATGAGTCGGCTGCCGCTTCCAATCCGGACAGACAGGGACGTACGACAAAGGATCAGCTCTATAAACGGAGAACGGTTGGTGCAGGTGCAGCTGCGGGTTTTGTCCTGTTTATCGGTATTCTGATTGCATCAGGCGCTGGTAATGGATGGTTTTATCTACTCCTCCTTGGACTCGCCGCCATAAGCGGAGCAGCCGCCTTTATGAGTCATAAAAGGATCCGCATCCTCGCTGTATCTGCGGCAAATAAGCTTCCTATATCCCCGCACGGCCTGGAGGAAGCGAGAAGACAGATAAAGAGAGAGGAAAAGCTTCAGGCGGAGTGGGAACATTTGCACCAGCAATGGAAACGACTCAGCCAAGAGGAGATTCGACTTGAGGAGAAGCGCAGCCATTTGTCGCAGAGAAAGAATAGACTGGACGCCGGCATCGACGAACAGAAAAGTCTGTACCCATTCCTGACATCGTTGCAGCTCGCTTATTGGGAAAAACTCTATCATCTATTGACGAGAGCCCGGGATAAGAAGTTGGAGTTGAATCAAACGGTGAAGAGAATGGAAGAGAATAGAAAGCAGCTTCTTCTTTCTGAAGAGCGGCTGAAAGCTTTTCATCACCAGATGAATTGGGAATTTAACTCGAAGGATGTGCAGAGAGGGTGGCAGCGGCTCTCGGACTGGATTCATGAGCAGGAAAGGATCGATGAAAGAAGGCAGCAGCTGGAACAATCCATTTTAGGAATGAAGGAAAAGAAGAAAACCTGCCTGGATCGGATGAAAGTCTATCAGGATAAAAAGTATGAGCTTTTTTCCATGGCAGGTGTTGATAAGGAAGAAGACTTCCTGTTGAAGTCGAAGGAGAAAGAGGAAGCAGAAGAACTTCACGCACGGCTTTATGAACTCGGACAAAGAGTGGAGGGAATGCTGTCGGACGAAGAGCAGCAGGAATACGCCGTATGGTCGATGGTCCCTGACGAATCGTTTCTTCATGCAACAGTGGAGAAATTTCAGGCAGAGAAAGAGCAGCTGGAAGCGAAGAAGAAAGATACCCAGAAATTGCTTGTGGAAACGACAAGCAAGCTTCAATCACTGGAACGTTCCGGTCGGCGCTCGGAAACGGCACATCGTTTTCAAACAGAGAAAGACCGCCTTCAGGAACAAGTGAAAGAGTGGGCGAAATATCAAGTGGCACTTCAGTTTCTTAGAAAAACCAAGCAAGCGTACAAGGATGGCTATCTACCTCGTGTGATGGATACGGCGGAACGTTATTTCCATAAGCTTACGAAGGGGAAGTACGGGGAGATTTTTCTTTCGGAAGGTACGGAGGTTATACAGGTAAGGGATGGGGATGGCGTCGTCTACAATCCTGAAGAACTATCCAGAGGTACGAGGGACCAGTTGTATGTTTCCTTCCGTCTTGCCTTGGCGGAAACCATGGCGGATTCGTTCCAGCTGCCGTTTCTTGTGGATGATGCGTTTGTCCATTTTGATAAGGATCGTCTTGATACGATGCTGCAGATTCTGGAAGATATTTCTTTGAGGAATCAGGTGCTGCTTTTCTCATGGAGAAGCGACTTGTCTGTGCATTTCCGCTCTGCCCATACGATCGAGTTAACATCGTAATAAAAAGGATGGTGCTCTGCTTATGCGCACGATGCCGTATGATGGAACACGTGTGGAAGTGGAGCATTTTATATGGACAGGAGAAATAAAAAATGAAGTGGAAAGACTGGGATAGAAATTTAAAGATCCGTTTGTTTGGAGAAGGGACGATGAATGTACTGTTCTGGGCATTCTTCCCTTTCATGACCATCTTTTTTGAACGTTCTTTCGGAAAAGATCAAGCCGGCCTGATGTTGATCATGTCACAGGCATTTTCGGTCGTCGCCAGTCTGACCGGCGGCTATTGTGCCGATCGTTTCGGCCGAAAGAAGATGATGGTTTTCTCAGCTCTTGGAGAATGCGGGGCATTCGTGCTGTTTGCTGCTGCGAATTCCCCCTGGCTGGATTCACCTTGGTTGACCTTCACGGCTTTCAGCCTGCTCGGGGTTTTCGGAGCGTTATACTGGCCGGCTTCGCACGCAATGGTGGCGGATGTCGTGGAAGAGAAGCACCGCGCAGGTGTTTTCGCTGTGTTCTATACGTCCATTAATATCGCGGTCGTCATCGGACCGTTGATCGGGAGTTACGTTTTCTATGAGCACCGATTTGAGATGCTTTTGACAGGGATCGTCGTTACCGCAGTGCTTGCCTTTGTGCTTTGGTATTTCCTTGAAGAAACGGTGCAGGTGAAAGAGCGTCATAAAACAGAGGGGAAAGGGTTCTTTGCCGTCTTATGGGAGGAATTGGCTGCTTACAGACTCATCGCAACGGACAAGCTGTTCCTATTGTTCATTGTGGCCGGTGTCCTCGTCGCTCAAACATTCATGCAGCTTGATTTATTGATAGCTGTGTACACAAGTGAAGTCATCGACAATCAAACCCTGCTTGCATTCGGGAATTGGGAATGGACCGTTTCCGGCGAAAGGGCCTTCGGTTTGATTTTGGCTGAAAATGGCCTGCTTGTTGCTTTGTTCACGGTCATTGTCACCAGATGGATGACTCGTTATAAAGAAAAATGGGTTTTTATCGGTTCGAGTCTCTTGTACGCATGCGGGATTGTTCTGTACGGTTTCACGCAATCCATTTGGGTATTTGTCCTCGCCATGGCACTCTTTACGTTTGCTGAATTGATGGTCGTCGGTATACAGGAGAGCTTTGTATCGAAACTTGCCCCGGAAGATATGCGCGGTCAATATTTCTCAGCGGCATCGTTGAGGTTTACCCTCGGGCGTTTATTAGCACCATTCAGCCTCATCCTCTCCAACTACTTAGGCTTTACCATGACCTTTGTATTGTTAGGAGTCTTCGCTTTGTTGAGTGCCGGAGTATATAGTGTCATGTTTCACAGGCTGGAGAAAAAGGAAAGTGCAGCTTAATGGAGAAGCTTGTTCATAAACTACTTCTTTCCTACATAAGATAGTGACAAATGGGATAGGGAGGATATATCCATGCTATTCGGATTTCCAATTTGGGTCATCTTGTGTGTTGTTTTTATATTTTTAAGCGGCTATATGGCATTCCGTGCAATGAAAGCGGAGCAGAGTCTGGAGCAGGAACATATCGAGAGGGAAGGGCAAGTGTATTTAAAGCGGATGGAACAGGAACGGGAGCGGAAGAAGAAGGCAGTCGTTTCCAAATGAAAAGCCAGGTGAATGCTCACCTGGCTTTTTTGATGGAGTATTATTCTTCTGTCTGCTGCTCGGAATCGGCTTCTTCTTTATCGAAAAGATCTTTGAATTGGTCGATTTTCACATCAGGATTGGCATCCTCGATGATTTGATCCATTTTTTCCTGAATGGCAGCTTGATCGAGCTTGCTGCTCTTCAGTGTGCGTTCAATTTCAGCTTTTTCATCTTCGTAAGAACCTACGTCTTCCACCTCACGCGTATCTGTAAGTTTGATGATGTGGAATCCATAAGAAGTTTGGACAGGGTCACTTACTTCGCCTTTTTCCAATCCGTATGCAGCATCTTCAAACTCTTCAACCATTTGTCCCGGACCGAACCAGCCGAGTTCTCCACCGCTCTCTGCACTTGTATCTGTGGAGTATTCTTTCGCAAGCTCAGCAAAATCTCCCCCGTCGGCAAGTTTCTGCTCGACTTCCTTCGCTGTTTCTTCATCTTCTACAAGGATATGGCTCGCTTGAAGTTCCGTCTTCATGCGGTCATAATATTCCTTCACTTCTTCTTCTTTGACTTCGATGTCCTCAGTAGCTGCTTTTTCCTGCAGTAGGCTTAAACGAAGCGTTTCTTTGAATTCATCTTCATCTTTAATATTGCTCTGTTTCAGAAGGTCTTCAAATTGATCACCGGTTTGGTCTTTGATCTTCTGCAATTCTTTGTCGACTTCCTCATCGGAAACTTCGTAGTTGCTCTTCAGCACTTCTTCCAGGACAAGTTGATTCAGGACTTGCTCTCCAGCCTGGTTTTGCAGTTCCTGGTAGAACTCTTCCTTCGTCACTTCTCCATCTTTTGTTTTCACGACCGCTTCGGACTCATCGGCATCCGATGAACATGCGGACAGGGTAAGTACACTTGCTGCTAAGGCAGCACTTATGACTATTTTCTTCATAGCTTGGACACTCCTAAACCTGTAATGTAGTTTTCCTGACGTAGAGGTTTTATCTTAACAGCCTATGAGTTAATATAACATATTTTCCTTCGTCAGTTCTATATGGACCCTATAAAATGTGTGAATAATTGGTTAATCGACGTTTTTCTTATAGCAGAAGGGGGAATAAGAAGTGGATGCGATGGAAGACATAAAAAAACAGGCCGGGTTAGGAGAACCTGCCTGCCTGCTTCTTATAGTGTATTCAGTACTTCCACATATGATGAAATCAATAAGATTGTAATCAACACATTAATAGTCCGGAAGACGCGGGTTTGCTTTTCATTCGACATTTTCGTCTTTAAGCATAAGGAATGAGTGAGTGAATTAAACACGAATAGAATGACGAGCGCGTACAAGCTGAATCCAATTGCCATGTTGAAGAACCTCCTTTATTCCCTATGAAACTACTCTATCAAAATTTGGATGGAATGAACAGAAAAAACACCCCTCATGATAAAAAACAGCGCCCCTTTTAACGGGCGCTGTTTTATTGTCACGCTTTAGGCTGGTGGATAAGGATGTCGTATCCTTCCTTGGCGTTTTCGATCAGGCATTTCTTCGGTGCTTTCGCGAAATGATTCAGATAAAGGTAATCCGGGAAAGACAGGCCGATGTTCACAGATGCCAGCAGGACAAAGTAAGCGAAGTAGTGAGGGAACATATATCCCATGATCAACGCCGGAAACGTAATTAACATCGTTGGCGCAAGAGCCATAGCGATGGATGTCTGTTTCGAAAGCTTTGTCTTGCATTGGTAAGTGAAAGTCGGAACGCATCTTTTCTTGACCCGGAACTTAACGTGCAGCCGCTTATAACTAAGAATAAGTGGCAGCATGTGCATCAGCCGGTGAATCGACGGCAGAAAGAACATCAGTAATAGAAATGGCAGAAAGCCTCGATCGTTCACATCGTGGCTGCCATGAATCATGGAAAAAGGCAGATACAAAAGTAAAAACGACAGTAAACCTGTCATGAAAGACATGAGTAAAAGACGATTCAAGCCGAATTCTTTATTGATGTTGACTGATTTCCAGCAGTTCATCATAAGAATCCCTCCCTTGCTACTAAAAATGGTGTAATTGTATAATGAATATCAATAAGATATGTTTGATTGTTTGACAGCCGATTAAGCGGCACAAATGGAATAATAGTATGTTTCTACACAAAAAGCAATAGGTTTTATGTAAAAAAATGATTGTCTTTTAAACTTGCAGGGAACGGATAGGTAACCCCTGTAAATAAAGCGTTAACAAGGCGTTGTGGAGGGAAGATTGTGAATAAAGAAAATAATGGGGATTTATGTGCGTTTCATTTGCAGTTGCTGCTGGACGTGGAAGAGATGGATAGATATCCTTTTACAAGGCTGGTTATTGATCGGGAAGTGACAAAGAGGGAGTATCGGCAGACGATGCATCTGCTGGATACTTTAGAAGCTCGCTATGAACAGGAGAAGGAAATCGGATTAATGGATCATACGCCGCTGCTGCTGCACTATGCCGGGATGCTCTGTCCCAAGCTCCCTGTCGGCGAATCCTTGGAAGCTCTTTTAGAAGAAGGATTGTACGAAGAGTTGATCAGCAGACTATTACTACTACATAAACCATAAAAAACCCTTTCCCCGAATCGGTTCGAGGAAAGGGTTTTTTATTGCCTGTTATTTACGAAGATTTAGACTGTTGCTTGTAACTTTCGATATCCGTAGGCTGTTTGATGTTTGTCTCCTGCTCAATATTCTCAAGAGAACGTTCTAGAATTTCCATATATTCATCTCCGTAGATCTCTTTAATCAGGGCAGATAAATCAAGGAATTCCGGTAATTTCCCATACATTTCTGTCATCGGCATCACACCACGCAGCACAGAATTATCTTCTGGATTGTATTCATTTAGTGTTGCTTCCAACAGTTCGATTCCGTCTGCAGTCAATTCCACGTACGTGTTTCTCTTATCATTTTCCCGTTTGGAAAACTGCAGAAGGCCTCGCTCTTCCATTTTCTTCGAGAAATTGAAGGCAGTGGATACATGCATGACTCCATATTTTGAGATCTCTGAGATGCTCGCACCTTTTAAATGGTAAGCAATCCATAAAATATGGTGTTCATTAATGTTCAACTGGAACGGCTTAATCCAATCTTGCCAATCCTTTTCGATGGCTTTCCAAAGCGCCTTGGACAACTGCGCCATTTTATGACTATAGAAAATCGCCTCTCGCTTGGAAACTTTATCCTTCATACATCTCACCTTCTTTTGGTTTTGTCTTAGCTTATATTTTGACACGTTTGTCCTAACATAAAAAGATATAATGCGTTAGTTTACGATGATATCTTTCTCCACTACTAATGATATAAAATTTCTATGAATTATCAAGATATAATGTGCTGATATAGTATAAAAATTTCTCGCAGCCGGGTGTCCTCCCTTATGGAACACTTTCCCGAGACTGACGATTTCAAACTATAAATGTATAGGTATTTTAACATAAATTGGTTCGTTTTGGATGGAAGCTTCAAGGTTTTGGGTCAAAATACATCTTTTAAAGTATGGAGGATTTCATTTTCCATTCGTTCCATGGAATTTGAGTCGTTTCAGAATCTTTTTAAAAAAACAGACGTGAAGAACAAAAGGGGAGTATCGCTCGTGAAAAATCTGCATAGAGCTGAAATCGACCAAGCCCTATCTGATATACACTCCAAACAGACGGCTGAATAAAAAAGAATCCCGCTTCATGCAGCGGGATTCCGTGTCGTTTACTGGTGGTTAATGACTTCATGACTTGGCTGGGTTGTGTGGCCCGGCTGTTCTGCTTTGGCCTTCTCTTCCAGCTCTTTCAAGCTTTCTTCGATCTGTTCCAAGTACTTTTGAATGTTCTTCTGATGAGGCTCTACGGTACGCTTCCAGCCTTCAATGGAAGTCTTCACGTCTTCGGACAGCTCTTTGATCAGCTCCGCGCCTTCTTTGGAAGTCTGAGCAATCTGATCCTTCAACTGGAATCCTTCTTCTTTCAAACTGAGGACGGTGTTCTTCAAACTCTCACTCCTCAGTTTCGCGTTCTCCCTGAAGTCCCGCCCGGAAGAAGGCGTATTAAGCAGGGTGTAAATGGCTGCTGCCGTACCTCCGACAAGAAAACCTAAAGCTAATGATTTACCGTTTGGCATATTCCGTCTCCTTTCGAAAATGGCTCTTATTTATATTTTCTCTTAATATGTATGATTGAAACATGAAAAACAACAAAAAATTCCTTGCTCCCCGAAGTAGTAAACCAAGGGCACTACGCCCGTAGTGCCCTTGCAGCATCCTCTGCTGTTATTTTGCTGTCACACCGGCGGCTGTCTTGGCGATGGATGTCCGTTTCATGATTTTCGTGGCAATCGGGTAGACTACCGCGATGAACAGGATGTTAAAGGCAGTTGCAGGCAACACGACGGTTGCGAACATAATACCGAAACTGGCATCCATCAACCCGATGATATAAAGAACAACGGCTAGGAAAATCGATCCGCTGATCATCGTGCCGATGCCGGCAAGTACAGGCTGTGTGACTTTATGATGAGAGATTTTCTTCGTCATCAGTACGAGAGCGAAAAATGCGAAAGCAGTAACGGGCTTATCAATGATATTGGCCAGTTGGCCGCCCGGGGCTGTGGTCGTAAGTGCGGATATGAACGCAGTCGCAAGGGAAATTAAAAGCACATATGGTACTTTTGGAAACATCAGAATCCCTAAGAACATCATGGCAAGCATCATATCCGGACGCATCCCGAAGAAAAACGGCGGTGCTACGGCGTGAAGCACGGCTCCAATTCCTACTAACAACGATAACATGACTAATACTCGAATATTCATTTACAAACCTCTCCTCAACTATGCTGGTCTCTACTGTATTTACGTCCAGGTGTGTCCTCATGACCACCTGCGATCGTATGCAGATATTATATCAAAAGCTCGTTAAAAATCAAAAAAGACGGCTGTTTTAAAGATGGCTCCCGATCTGGGCTGCGATTGTCTGCAGGTCATCGCTTGAGTAGTCGTCGGTATGCACTTCCCACTTGGCATCAAACCCATCCCCTTCGCCGTAGCGGGGAATCAGGTGGATATGTAGATGGAAAACCGACTGTCCTGCCGGAGCTTCGTTATTGTTCAGGATATTCATTCCGATCGGTTCATACTGCTTTTTGATTGCGTTCGCTATGGCTGGTACCTTCGAAAACAGGCGGGCAGCTGTTTCCGGATCGGTGTGGTACACGTCTTGTGTATGGTGTTTCGGGATGACGAGGGTATGTCCTTTCGTCACTTGGCTGATGTCGAGGAAGGCGTACACGTCTTCATCTTCATATACCTTTGCCGACGGGATTTCGCCGTCGATAATTTTACAAAAAATACACGATTCTGCCATATGTCAACACTCCTTTTCTTTTGTCATTCATTGTATCACAGAAACTCTGCTGTTCTCGACGGCGAAAAGTGTATCGCGGAAGGAAATATGATAAAATTTTGGCAAACGTGATGTTCAAGAAAATGGGGGAATACAATGGAACCTTTATTACATATTGAAGATCTCCACGGAGGTTATACGCACAAAAACGTCCTGCACGGCATTTCCTTCGATGTAAATCCACAGGAAATTGTCGGTCTGATCGGACTGAACGGAGCAGGGAAGAGTACGACGATCAAACACATCATCGGCATGATGCAGGCGAAGAAAGGAAAGGTCGCCATCAACGGAACTTCTTTTGATGAAGAGCCGGAGAAATACAGGCAGCAGCTCGGTTATATACCGGAAATGCCGATCCTGTACGATGAACTGACTCTTTATGAACACCTGCATTTGACCGCGATGGCTTACAACGTTCCGGAGGATGAATTCAAGAAAAGGATGGACCCGCTCTTAAAAGAATTTCGGATGGAGAAGAAGCTGAAATGGTTCCCTGTTCATTTCTCGAAAGGGATGAGACAGAAGGTGATGATCATGTGTGCTTTCCTGATCGAACCAGAGCTGTATATCGTCGATGAACCGTTCGTCGGTCTCGATCCGCTCGGAATCCAGTCCTATCTTCAGATGATGGAGGATATGCGCGACAAAGGGGCTGGAATCCTGATGTCGACCCATATCCTCGCGACGGCCGAGAAGTACTGCGATCGTTTCATCATTCTTCATGACGGGGAAATACGCGCACAAGGCACGCTGGAAGAACTGCGCCGTTCGTTTGGTAAAGCGCAGGCATCACTTGATGATATCTATGTGGAACTGACGAAGGAAGAGCAGCATGATTAATGCCAAGGAATTTTGGAAAAAACGCTTCTCCGCACATATGAAAGAAACGAACCGGTACTTGAAGTACATTTTTAACGGTCACATGGCCGTCGCGATGTTCTTCTTCGTTTCCGCTCTCGCCTATTTCTATCAGCAGTGGCTGCAGGATATCCCGGAAGGCTTTCCAACGGCTTTGATCGTAGGTGCGGCTTTCGGATATATGGTGAGCTACAGCCCGGTACGCACGCTTCTC
Organism: Halobacillus sp. ACCC02827; assembly: GCF_030291935.1. Classification (NCBI taxonomy): domain Bacteria; kingdom Bacillati; phylum Bacillota; class Bacilli; order Caryophanales; family Bacillaceae; genus Halobacillus; species Halobacillus sp. ACCC02827. Next base: position 1,040,957 of record NZ_CP128168.1, read on the forward strand.
AAAGAGCCGGACTTAGTATTTCTTCTTCCTGCAGAATATCATCTTGGAGATTATTTCAGACGCTGCTTGTACTACAGCTATGTCATCCAGCTATACCTCATTTTCCTGATAGGTGCTGCACTTGGGCCGCTGTATTTCGCCACTTATCCGGAATTCGGCACCCGCCATTATTTAATGATGATCGGAGTCGCACTCATCATCAAGGTGTGGAATATGTTGTCGAACTGGTGGATGCTGAAAGAACGCAGTCCGCGGATCCGAGTCACGGACCAGCTTGTAAAAGCCGTCCTGAATATGGTCATCTTTTACTTCCTGGCGAAAGGGGAGTGGTTGTTTGCAAGTATCGTAACCGTTCTGCTTGTAGTCGTCGTTCTTTATTCGTACAACCTTTCCAGGAAAAAAGCCGGGCTGACTTGGGATCTGCTTGTACAAAAAGACCAGCAAAGGATGCGTACGTTTTACAGGATCGCCAATATGTTTACGGATGTCCCTCATTTGAAGAACACCGTCAAGAAAAGACATGGTTTAGTGCGGGCACTGATTGGTGGACTTACCTATCGGCAAGACCAGGCTTTCGCTTATTTATACCGGATTACGTTCGTCAGAAGCAGTGATTATCTGGGCATGTATTTCCGTTTGATCGTCATAGGCGGTCTCGCTGTCTGGTTCGTTCCGAATGTCTGGTTCAAAGCGGCCTTCGCTCTCCTGTTTCTTTATTTGACCGCTTTTCAAATGATGTCGCTCTGGAACCATCACCGGACGATTGCCTGGATGGATATTTATCCATTAAAGAAGGAATGGAAAACGAAAGCGCTGCTTAGTTGGATGAAGCAGCTTATGCTGTTTCAGACATTTCTCTTCGGACTCTTATTCCTTGTCCAATGGAACCCTGTCGGTCTCGTCATCGTTTGGGGAGGCGGAGCAGTATTCAGCTATCTATTTATAAATAGTTATGTGAAACAAAAGCTGGTTTAGAAACGTACACGTTTACGGCCCGGCTTCATCCGGACATTGTCCCGGCATTCCTCCTCGGAAGACCGGCATGTCCGGATTTTTCATATAATAATCGGAATGGAGGGAGATACATGTCCTATGAATCACGTGTAAAGAGTGAAGCCGAGCGATGGGCCCGCGCGCTTGAGAAACGACCTTCCCGGCTGCAGCGGTCATCCAAGCGGTTTCAGACGAAAGTGAATGATAAAATTCCGGACAACGTGCATAAGGTAGTCACGGAAGCCGTCAAAGGAATGATCGAAACCGCTTTGACAACATCGAAATATATAGATCGGGTCGAAGTAGACCCGGAATGGACGTTTGCAGAAAAGGAAGAGAAAGTGATGGAACTGCGCCGTAAATATAGCAGGAGTGCGGCATTAGAGGGGGCTGGAACAGGCCTCGGAGGTTTCTGGATTGGGTTGGCCGACTTCCCACTGCTCTTAAGTATAAAAATGAAGTTTTTATTTGATGCAGGTCAGGTTTATGGATGGCAAGTGGAAAGGTATGAAGAAAGGCTTTATCTTCTTCATATATTTCTGCTCGCTTTCTCAAGTGATGAGGCGAGAGCAGGGGTGAAAGAAAAGCTTTGGAAGTGGGAAGAGCTTCCGGAAGAAGCGAAGCAGATGGATTGGCAGACTCTTCAGCAGGAATATCGGGATACGATTGATTTTGTGAAGCTGTTCCAACTGCTCCCTGGAGTCGGGGCTGTAGTGGGATTCGCCGTAAATGGCAGAATGCTTCATCATTTAGGGGAGACGGCGATGCAGTGCTGCCGTCTCCGGATTCTTTAATGTTTATGGTTTTCCTGGTAGCTGAGGAATGTTTGGAACAGCGTCTTTGCAGCGTGTTTCATTGCCCGCTCATCAAAGTCGAATTTCGGGTGATGATGAGGGTAATAGTGGTCCGGTAGTCTTGCTCCGGTGAAATAATAGGCGCCCGGTTTCTCCAGCAAATAATAGGAAAAGTCTTCGCCGGCCATACTTGGGGCTATTTCTTCTGTTTTCAGCCCGGCTTCTGCTTTCGGAGCATTTTTTAGGATTAACTCGGCCTCTTCCGCATGATTAATGACGGGAGGATATCCTTTATGATATTCCAGGGTGTACGCTGCATCATAACCGGTACATGTCCCTTTCAGGATCTTCTCGATTTCTTCGATAATGGAATCCTGGACTTTTGTTTCGAACGTCCGGACGGTACCGGTAATTTTAGCGGAGTCAGCAATGACGTTGAATGTTTGTCCTGCCTCGAACGTTCCGATAGTGACAACAGCCGTTTTAAGTGGGTCTACACGTCTGCTCACGATTTGCTGCAGGGAAGTGACGAGCTGGGAGCCGATGACAATAGCATCTTTTGTTTGATGAGGCATTGCTCCGTGTCCGCCTTTACCGTGAATGGTGATCTCAAAGCGGTCGGCACCGGCCATGAACGCGCTCTTGGACGTCTGGATCGTTCCGAATGGGGCATCGACCCATAAGTGGGTACCGAAGACAGCATCGACGCCGTCGATAGCGCCGGCTTCCACCATTGGCTTCGCCCCGCCGGGAGCATATTCTTCGGCATGTTGATGAAGAAACAGGATCGTTCCCGGAATCTCTTCTTTATACGGCAGAACGGCTTCTGCTAACCCGAGGAGCGCTGCTGTATGACCGTCATGGCCGCAGGCATGCATGACACCGTCGTTTTTCGAGCGGTAGGGGACATCGTTTTCCTCCTGAATCGGAAGTGCGTCGAAATCCGCACGCAGAGCGACGGTCTTACCTGGTTTCCCGCCTTTCAGAGTGGCGATGACGCCGTTACCTCCTATGCCCGTTTCATACGGGATGCCCAGCTTCTCGTATGTATCTGCAATGTATTTCGCTGTCTGTTCCTCTTCAAAGGAAACTTCCGGGTGCTGATGTAAGTACCTTCTCGTTTCGACCATCTTGTCGTACAAATCGTCGATCGCTTGGAAAATATTTTCCCACATGTTTATCTGCCTCCTTTTCCTATGTGTAAATTTTAATACACTCCCGAGGCATTCACAAACAAATATTATTATTCTGATAATAAGAAAAGCCCCGGCACGGCCGGGGCTTTTCTGGATATGCTGTTAATCGTGAAGGCGTGAATCCTGCAGCAGGCGGCCGATTTCTTCCATATGGCCGGTTTCATCTGCAATCATATCATCAAGCTTGACGGACAATTCTGTCAGCCCGAGTTCCTCTGCCTGCGCTTTACGTTCTTCATACCGTTGAATCGTCTGGCGTTCTGCCTCTTTCGCTTCTTCGAGCATCGGCCGGACATCCTTCAACTGTTTTACTTCTGCCGGAGTCGTCGTAGGCGTTCCGCCCAGTGTGCTGATTTTTTCAGCCAGATAGAGGGCATGGCCCTGCTCGTCGGCTACTTCACTTTCAAAGAACGGCTTTAAAACAGACCGGTACAAGCCTGTGACGACAGCGGCATTATACGTGTACATGATCGATGCCGCATACTCATGGGACAAATCCTCGTTTAAGCCTTCGATCAATGCTTTCATTTTTTCATCCATCGAGCAACATCCTTTCGTAAAACATGGTCTATAATTATCATTCCCCGTGCCTTTTCCTTTAAACATCAGCACTCATATATGGAGGAAGACGGTGGGTATTTCCCTGGAAATAGGCGGTTGTCCGGCAGCCGGGAAATCCCTTTGTTTTCCTTTGGATCCATTGTATAATGGCAGGTGAGAGAGAGGTTAAGAAAGGATTTGGCGTATGAAAAAAGACATGGAAACACGGGTTTTCCTTATATGGGCAGTGGCGCTCGTCGCTACCGCCGGGAGTTTGTTCTTTTCCGAAGTGCTCGGCTATATTCCGTGCGAGCTGTGCTGGTATCAAAGGATCCTTATGTACCCGCTCGTCCTGATTTACGGTACTTCTCTGATTAAGAAAAATATGGACATCGCCCTGCCGGGGCTCTTCATGAGTGGAATCGGTTCACTCGTATCGATCTATCATTACTGTATCCAGAAAATTCCTGCACTGTCGACGACCGACAGCTGCGGACTTGTCCCTTGTAACGGGCAATACATCAACGTATTCGGCTTCATCACGATTCCTTTTCTGGCCGGTATCGCATTCCTTATCATCTTCATCATTCATTTGACACTTGTTAGACAGAAGGGGAGAAAAGAAGCATGAAAAAGAATATGATCATTTTTGCAAGTATTCTCGCTGTATTAATTGTCGTCCTGATTGTCGTCGTGAACTATCAAAACGGCCAGAAGACGGCGGATAATCCTTATGGAAAAGACAACTTGGATCAGGCGACGATCGATCAGCTCGATGATCCGAACTATCAGAACCAGATCCAGCCGGACGATCTACAGGAAGAAATCGCGTCCGGGGAGCCGGTTACGGTCTACTTTTACAGTCCTACCTGTGTCCACTGTCAGCGGACGACCCCGGTGCTTGTTCCGATGACCGATGAACTCGGAGTTGATATGAAGAAGCTGAATTTGGATGAGTTTGAAGATCAATTCCAGGAATACGGCATTGAATCGACGCCGACGCTCGTCCATTTTGAAGACGGGGAAGAGCAGGCACGGATCGTCGGCGAGCAGTCCGTCACAGCTTTCGATGATTTCTTTCATCAGGAAGTGCTGAAGGACGCAGAAGAGGAAGGGCAGGGCTGAACGAGCAGCTTCGCGGGTTTCCTCTGATATTTCAGGCAACAAAAAAAGTGAGCGGCCTCGTGCCGCTCACTTTTCTATACTACCCGTCTAGCTGTGTCATATGGTATTTGGTGATATAAGCGTCACCGTCGATGAAAGAAGGCTTCTTCGCGTGCTTCGGTCCGGACTTCTTATGGGCATCGTCAAAGGATTTGGAGTTCTTCCAATCTTCAAAATCCTGTTCGTTCCGCCACTGGGTGAAGACGACATAGGTGTTACCTTTCAAAGGACGGAGGATGCGGATGGCTTGAAAACCTTCGCGCTGTTCCACATTTCCAGCCCGTTGTTTGAAGCGGTCCTCGAATACGGGACGGCCTTCGTCGCTGACAGGGATGTTATTCATGACCACGAAGCCGTCCGCTTGAACGGTTCCGACGTGGTCGACGGTTTCATAATCCCGTCCTTCTTCAAAGATGGATGTATCCTCCCCTTCATAATAAGCGACGGTCTTATCTCCGTCCTGCATGAAAAACAGAGGGGCTTGTGGATGCTGCTCTTTCAGTTTGGATAGATAGTTTAATGTACCATGCGTCATCGAAACCTTCATAACCGATGTCTCCTTTCTTCACGTTGGTTCCAGTTTACCAACCGCCGATCCACCATGGCAAGCAGGAAGGAGAATAGCAGGAAAGGATGCAAATAGTTGAACTTCAAGAAAATAACAGAAAAACTGCCGCCGTGGAGCAAACGGTTGAAGTGGCCGGGCATTGTCCTTGGTTCCTTCTTCCTGCTTGCACTCATCGGCTATATGACGATTCTTTTCGGCGGTCGGTTTGTTGTAGAGGAAGAAGATTTGATATTGAATGAAATGACGACGGTAGAAACGCCGGATGGAGACGTCATCGAGCGGATCTATACGGAGAATCGTCAGGTCGTCCCGATCTCCCAAATTCCGGAGCACGTGCAGGAAGCTTTCATCGCAGTGGAGGACAGCCGCTTCCGGGACCATTCCGGTGTAGACTTTAAAGGCATTATGCGAGCCGTCTATAAAGATATTATCGCCATGAAGAAAGTGGAAGGAGCGAGTACAATCACCCAGCAGGTGGCGAAGAACCTGTTCCTCTCCAATGAGAAGACGTGGATGAGAAAGACGAAAGAAATGATGGCGGCTTCCTACCTGGAAAGGAATTACACGAAAGATGAGATATTGGAACTGTATTTGAACCGAATTTATTTCGGGGAAGGCGCTTATGGAATTGAGGCCGCTTCCCAGCATTACTTCCAGACATCCGTGGAAAATTTGACCGTGGCTCAAGGAGCCCTGCTCGCTGGACTTCCGAAAGCACCAAACACGTACTCTCCTTTTGATCATCCGGAAGAAGCGGAACAAAGAAGAAATGTTGTACTTTCCCGTATGTATGACGTGGGCGCCATTGACGCTGCCACGATGAAGCAGATGCAGGGATCGACACTTGCTGTTGAAAAAGACGACGAAGAGCCGGAAACGTGGTCGAACAGTTATGTGGATCTCGTCATCGATGAAGCAGCGGATCGGTACCATATTTCCCGTGATGAACTGAAAAGGGGAGGATACCGAATCATCGTAGAAATGGATCCGGAGATTCAAAAGATCGCAGCAGGGGAAATGAAGAATGGGGAATTCGTGCCCGGATCAGCGGGAGAAGTCGAAGGTGCTTTCACGTTGATGGATCATCGAACCGGTGCGTTGGTAGCCGTGGTCGGAGGACGCAATTTCCAGCATGGAGACTTCAACAGGGTACAGGCGAAGCGGCCCCCGGCCTCCACCATTAAACCGCTGGCGGTGTACGGGCCGGCTCTTATGACCGGCGACTATGACCCGTTCTCCCTTTTGTCCGATGAGTTTCAGGGGTTCGGAGATTTTGAACCGAAGAATCATGATGGTCAATATGACGGGGAAGTTTCCCTGTATCAGGCCTTGATGGAATCAAAGAACGTATCGGCCGTCTGGCTGCTCGATAAAATCGGAATATCCTATGCAAAAGGGTACTTGGATAAGCTTGGCCTGCCGACGAAAGATAAAGGTCTTGCTATCGCACTGGGAGGTTTGTCGACCGGCTATTCGCCTATACAAATGACAGAAGCTTACGGCGCCTTTCCGGAAGGAGGAGCGGTACGGGACAGCTACACGATTCGGAAGGTCCTCGACCGGAATGATGAAGTCATCCATGAGCATAAGCCTTCTGTAACGAAAGTGTTTGATGCGCAGACGTCCTGGTATATGACGGAAATGCTGCAAGCGACAGTGGAAGAAGGTACAGCTGGTGCTGGAAATTATCCGAAGGCGCTTGCGGGCAAGACGGGCACGAATGGTAAGAAGGATGTATGGTTCACAGGCTATACCCCGCAGTACGCAGGCGCTCTTTGGATGGGCTATGATGAGAGCGGAGGCAATCAGGTCCTGAATGGGAGCAGTGTATATCCGACACGGTTGATGAAAGAAATTCTTAGCCGGATCGATCAGCAGCAACCTCTGCAGGAAACGTTCGATAAACCGGACGGCGTGGAGAGCCTGCCTGATCCAATCGAACTGCCGGTCATTGATGATGCCCGTGCTGATGCCGGGTTTGGCGGTATTGCTTCGTTCCGGCACACGATCACCTGGTCTGTACCTGAGGATGACCGGATTATCTACCGTATTTTTAAAATGGAAAACGGAGAAGATGTTAAGGTTGGAGAAGTGACTGGTAAAGGAGAATACAAGATCAATGGATTCCGTCTGTTCCAGCAGGAATCGTACTATATCGTCCCTTATGACCCATTAACAGGGAAAGAAGGACGCCGGTCCAACGTCGTTACCTTCGGATGACTCGTGTTAAAAAGTACAAAATAGTGACAAATTATCCTTTTTTCTATACACATAAAAGATAAATCGTTATAGTTGAAAGCGGATAAATGATGAACGTGATAAAGGAGTCCTTAGGATGAATAAAATCGAAAACGATACGATATTGAGAGCATTTCGAGGGGAAGAGACGGATCATACTCCGGTCTGGTTTATGCGTCAGGCCGGACGTTCCCAACCGGAATATCGGAAATTGAAAGAGAAATATTCGCTGTTCGAAATTACTCATGAACCGGAGCTTTGTGCTTATGTAACAAGGCTTCCGGTTGAACAGTACGGGGTGGACGCAGCTATCCTTTATAAAGACATCATGTCTCCGCTCCCGGCGATCGGTGTCGATGTCGAGATCAAGAAAGGCATCGGGCCGGTGATTCATAACCCGATCAAAAGTAAAGCGGATATCGAGAAACTAGGGTCCATCGATCCGGAGTCGGATGTACCTTATGTCATGGATACGATCCGGCTGCTTACGAGAGAACAGCTGACCGTACCGTTGATCGGTTTCAGCGGGGCACCTTTCACTCTCGCAAGCTATATGATTGAAGGCGGACCGTCCAAAAACTATAATAAGACGAAAGCGTTGATGTACAGTGAGCCGATGACTTGGTTCAAGCTGATGGAGAAATTGGCGGACATGGTGATTACCTATGTGAAGGCACAGGTCGCCGCTGGTGCGAAAGCGATCCAGATCTTCGATTCCTGGGTCGGTTCCCTTAATGTTGAAGACTACCGCACTTATATCAAGCCTGTCATGGAGCGGATCTTCTCTGAATTGAAAGAAGAAGGAGTCCCGTTGATCACGTTCGGTGTCGGTGCCCGTCATTTGATCAACGAATGGAATGACCTTCCTGTGGACGTCATCGGTCTCGACTGGAGAATGTCGATTACAGAAGCAAGAGAAGCCGGAATCACAAAACCGCTTCAGGGCAACTTGGATCCTTCCCTTTTGCTTTCGGACTGGGAAGTGATCGAGGAGCGTGCCAAACGTATCATTGATGAAGGCAGGAAGCATCCCGCCCATATCTTCAACCTTGGTCACGGTGTGACGCCGGACATCAAGCCTGAAACGCTGAAGCGATTGACGAATCTGATTCATGATTATTCGAAAAAGAGCGGAAGAGGTGTATAAGCATGGCAAAAAAACGCATGGGGCTGTTAGTGATGGCCTATGGAACGCCCTATAAAGAAGAGGACTTGGAAAGGTACTACACTCATATACGCAGAGGACGTAAACCGTCTGAAGAACTGCTTCAGGATTTGCGCGAGCGGTATGACGCCATCGGCGGCATATCTCCTCTTGCTAAAATTACAGAAGACCAAGGAAAAGCTTTGGAAGATAAGTTGAATGGTATCCAGGATGAAGTGGAATTCAAGCTTTACCTTGGATTGAAACATATTGAACCGTTCGTGGAAGATGCGGTGGCACAAATGGCGCAAGACGGGATTACGGAGGCTGTCTCCATCGTTCTCGCCCCACACTATTCCACGTACAGCGTCAAATCATATAACGGTCGCGCAAAAGAAGAAGCGGACAAACACGGCATTTCCATCCAATCTGTCGAGAGCTGGTACGATGCAGAAGGATTTATCGATTATTGGAGCGGCGTTATTGAAGCGGAGTATGCCAAGATGGATGAAAAAGAACGGGAGAAGGCGTGCTTGATCGTATCTGCTCACAGCCTGCCGATGAAAATTCTTGAAGGCGGCGATCCATACCCGGATCAGTTGAAGAAGACAGCAGAACTCATCTCTGAATCTACAGGAATTAAACAATATGAAATCGGCTGGCAGAGTGAAGGGAACACCCCGGATCCGTGGATCGGTCCGGACGTGCAGGACTTGACGAAAGAGCTGTATGAGAAGAACGGTTACACCAGCTTCGTCTATGCTCCCGTCGGTTTCGTATCGGATCATCTCGAAGTTCTGTACGACAACGACTATGAGTGTAAAGTCGTCTGTGACGAAATTGGAGCGAATTACTATCGTCCGGAAATGCCGAATACCAATCCTCAATTTATTCAGACCTTGGCCGAAGTCGTCTTGGCTGAAGTAGAGTAGGGATACGGATGGGACAGAAGAAGGATGTTGTTGTCATCGGTGGCGGTATCACCGGTTTAACGGCAGCTTATTATCTTCAGAAAGAGGCGAAGTCTTCCGGGAAGGACATGAATGTTCAGCTCATGGAAGCCGGTGATCGCCTCGGAGGTAAAATTCATACGTATCAGAAGGATGGTTTCACGATTGAGCGTGGCCCCGATTCTTTCCTTGAGAGAAAAGAATCCGCAGGGCGCCTAGCAAGGGAGGTAGGCCTTGGAAGTGAGCTTGTTCCAAACGGGACCGGTCAGTCGTACATTCTTGTGAACGGCAGGCTTCATAAGATGCCGAGCGGTTCCTTTATGGGAATACCCACCAGGATTCGGCCGTTTCTTTTTTCCGGACTGTTTACTCCGGCAGGCAAAGTGCGGGCGGCGATGGACTTGATCAAATCGAAGAAAACCGTGGAAGGCGATCAGTCGCTCGGACTTTTCTTCCGCCGCCGTCTCGGCAATCAGGTTGTCGAGAACCTGGTAGAGCCGCTTTTATCGGGAATCTATGCCGGAGATATCGATCGATTGAGCATGCAGGCCACGTTCCCTGATTTCTACGATTTGGAGCAGGAATATGGCAGCTTAATCAAAGGACTTCGTGCCACGCGGAAGATCCCGAAGCCTGTCAAAGGACAGAAGAAGCCGAGTGCTTTCCGTACGCTGAAGCGCGGACTTGGTTCACTCGTTGATGCGGTTGAGGATCATTTAGAACCTGGCTCTGTTCATAAAGGGACAGGTGTCGATCATATTGAAAAGAAAGAGGAAGGGTATCACCTTCTCTTAAGTAACGGCACGGTCAAACAGGCAGATGCGATCGTTCTGGCGGTTCCGCATTTCGTTGTCCGCCGTTTGTTCTCGCAGTATGATTTCTTCGAGCCGTTCAAGGAGAAGAATGCAACGTCTGTCGCCAACATTGCGATGGCTTTTGACGCATCTGCTATTAAGAAGGATATTGATGGGACGGGCTTTGTCGTGTCGAGGAACAGTGATTTCCGAATCACTGCTTGTACGTGGACCCACAAGAAGTGGCCGCATTCCACCCCTGATGGGAAAGTCCTTCTGCGCTGCTATGTCGGGAAACCGGACGATCAGGAAGTGGTCGATCTGTCAGACGAGCAGATAGAAGCGTTAGTCCTTAAGGATTTGAACAAGACGATGAACATAACGGCAGCCCCTGAATTCTCCGTTGTCACCCGCTGGCATCACGGTATGCCGCAATACAAAGTCGGTCATAAGGATCGACTGAAGCACGTGACGGAAGAAATGGCCGAACACCTGCCGGGGGTGTATCTGGCTGGTGGTTCTTTTTACGGTATCGGTCTGCCGGACTGTATCGATCAAGGAGAAGCGGCTGTCCGGAAAGTCGTGGACTATTTGAATAACTAACTGGAGCTGTCGCACACGTGCGGCAGCTTTTTCTATGCCAACACCTTCATGATGTCGTCGAGGAAAAGCTCCTTGTTGAAATCAAGGGCAATGGTGTGGACCGGTGATCCCGGTACCTTCTCCGGAGCGGCGCGGAAATCAGCATAGGTCAGCCCTTTAGATGGACCGGCAGTTACGACTTCGACCTGTTTATGGACGACCTGGTAGTACTCCGGATGCATTAAATAGGAGAAAACAATTAGATCGTGCAGAGGTGCACCGCCTGCATCAGGCAGGATTTTTTCGTACTGTTTGCTGTAGTAGCGCATCATCGGAATAAGGATGCTGCTATATGGACCGGACGCCTGCTTCGCAATGGATTCAATCATGTGATCCGGAACAATAGCCCGGTTGCTGACGTTTAACGGGAGGAGCGTCGTATTGCGGCTGTTGGATATGACCGTCGCGGCTGCGTGTGGGTCGCCGTATATATTTGCTTCTGCAAGCGGCGTTCGGTTTCCGGGAACGAGGAAAGCTCCGCCCATAAGAAGCGTCTGTTTCACTTTCGTTACATTGCTCTCCGCTTGTATGAACGCGAGGGCGAGGGAAGTCAGCCGTGCAAGGCTGATGATGGTCAATTCGGATCGATATTGATCGATGATTTGATAGATTTTCTGGAATGGGTGGATGCGCTGGATGCATTTGTCAGGGACGACAAACCCAAGGCCGTGTACTCCGTGGATGTCATAAAAATACTCGGGAGGATTTCCTGACAGCGGTCTTTTTGCTCCAACAATCACTGGAATTTGCTGCTGGTCGGTCAGGTCAAGCAGGAACGTGATGTTCTTTAAAGCATCTTCCTGGCTGACGTTCCCATAATCTGCAACGATACCTGTAACGGTGATGTCCGGATGGTTAAGTGCATAAAGCAGGGCGAATCCATCATCCACTCCGGGATCTGCGAAAATAAGGACCTTCTCCACGCTTACACTCCCTTTTTTTTCCTTTTAATAATCGTACGTTAAGCGCGCAGCACCTATGATCCATTACATAAAAAGGAAAAAATATTATGATTCGTATAGTGAAAGGGCTTGCAAGATGGTGGAAGGATTAGTATCATGATAATTGGAAACGTTTTCAAGATAACATCAAGGGGGAGTAGGAATGGCTACAATTGAAGATGTAGCAAAACTTGCGGGATTGTCCCGGACAACAGTATCCCGGGTTATCAATGATCAACCTTACGTTACGGAGGAGAAACGCCAGCGTATCCTTCAGGCGATGAAGGAACTGGGATATGTCCCGAACTCTTCTGCTCGAAGGCTCCGCAGTCAAAGGACGGAAACGATCGCTGTGCTCCTGCCTCGTCTCACGAATCCTTTCTTCGGAAACTTAATCGAGGCAATTGAGGAGAAAGCGTCGGAATGGGGTTATCAGGTCATTGTTTGCCAGACACACGATTCCAAGAAAAAAGAAATAGACTATCTGCAGTTGTTGAAAACCAAGCAGGTGGATGGGATGATTATGGCTTCTGTCGTTAATGATTGGAAGGAAGTGGAGCCGTATTTGGAGTCCGGTCCGATTGTTTTTTGTAATGAATATATGGACGAGCCGCTTATTCCTATGGTGCATATGGATCATAGGCAGGCCGCCTACGAAGCCACCTCCCATCTCATTGAACAGGGCTGCCGCCATTTTGCTTATGTCAGTGGAGGTCCGGGGTCGCATCTTGTGAGGGAGCGACGGCATGGGTTCGATCAGGCATTGGAAGAAGCAGGAATGGACCTGACGGAAGTGGTTGCTGTTGATTGGGCGATGGATGTGGGGGACGGACAGAAGGTCTTCCATTTCATCAAAGAAGATCATCCATACATCGACGGGGTCTTCACAGGATCAGATGAAGTGGCCGCGGGGCTTATCTATGAATCGGCATCATCGGATTGGAGCATTCCACAAGACCTGGCAGTCATCGGCTTCGATAATCAAATGATTTCCCTTCTGATGGTACCTTCTGTCACGACGGTGGAACAACCTGTCACGGAGATGGCGGATAAAACGGTTGAAATACTGATTCAGCAGCTTCTCCATCCAGGAGCCGTCATGCCGAGAAGGTATGTTTACCCTCATCAATTACTTATCCGCAATTCCACGAAGCGAAAGAAACTCTCCATCCAGTAGAAACTCTGCCGGGTGGTTTTTTTTGTGCAAAAAAAAAGAGCAGCCTCGGCTGCTTGAAATCTCCTGTTCTTTCTTATGATATTTGTGGAATAATAAGATTAACGGGCCGGATGGTCACATTCGTCGCAGAGGTTTCCGTAGCAGTCTGCTTTTTCATCGATAACCTGCCCACAGGTAGAGCAGTGTTTTTTCGGTAGGTTGCGGAAGAATTCTAGAATATTCATCATTTGTAAACGCCTCCAATTACTTTTAATGTAAAATCATTGTATTATAACAATATTCAGAAATCAACCAACTGTTATAAAACAATTGAAAAATAGGAAAAAAGATACAGGGAGTGAGTGAATTGAAATTGACAGTAATAGGCTATTGGGGTGCCTTTCCCGGTCCTGGAAGTGCGACGTCCGGCTATTTATTTGAGAAAGACGGCTTCTCCATGCTGGTGGATTGCGGAAGCGGTGTATTGTCCAGGCTCCAGCAGTTTCGGAAACTGGAAGACGTAGATGCGGTTGTCCTGTCCCATTATCATCAGGATCATATGGCGGATGTAGGTCCGTTGCAGTATGCGTGGCTTGTTCACAATAACCTGAAACAGACGGAGGAGACCCTGCCGATTTATGGACATCTGGAAGACGAAGAGAAGTTTTCCGCCCTGACCCATCAATACACAGAAGGAATCGCCTATGAGCCGGAGCAGCCGCTGCATGTCGGTCCTTTCCGTATAGACTTTCACCCAACAGCACATCCTGTTCCGTGTTACGGCATGAGAATAACCGATGGAGAGCAGACGGTCGTCTATACAGCGGATACGAGTTATAAAGAAACCTGGGCACGATTTGCTAAGGATGCAGATCTGCTTATTACCGATACGAATTTCTACAAAGGAATGGACGGGAAAGGTCCCGGACATATGACGAGTACGGAAGCAGCGACGATTGCAAGAGACGCCGGTGTCGATACACTCCTGCTCAGCCATCTCCCGCACTTCGGCTCCTGGACAAAACTGAAGCAGGAGGCGGAGGATGTTTTTTCGGGAACGATCCACCTAGCAGAGGAAGGATGGTCCTGGGATGGGTAAAATCATTGTCTAACTTTGTCGGAACGCTTACAATAAGAGAGGGAATAACGGACTGAAAGGGTGAACGGTATGCTTTTTATCGATCATGAAGGAATTAGCGATCCAAGAATCAACCTGGCTATTGAAGAGTACGCTTTGAAAAACCTGGATATTAACGAAACGTATCTGCTGTTCTATATCAACGAACCGTCGATTATCATCGGAAAGAACCAGAACACGGTGGAAGAGATCAACACGAACTACGTCGAGGAGAACGGCATTCATGTGGTACGCCGGCTTTCCGGCGGCGGTGCCGTTTATCATGACCTTGGAAACTTGAATTTCAGTTTCATTACGAAAGACGACGGAGACAGTTTCCATGATTTCGCGAAGTTTACAGAACCGGTAACGCAGGCGCTTAAGAAACTCGGTGTCAACGCTGAGTTGTCCGGGCGTAACGATATTGTCGCTGAGGACGGTCGCAAAATTTCAGGAAACGCTCAGTTTTCCACCAGGGGAAGAATGTTTAGTCACGGCACGCTGATGCTGGATTCAGAAATCGAGAATGTCGTCTCTGCCCTGAATGTCAAGACAGAGAAGATAAAATCGAAGGGTATTAAATCCATTCGCAGCCGCGTGGCCAACATCTCTGAATTCATGGACGAAAAGATCTCCATGCAGGAATTCAAAGAATTAATTCTCCGCTATATTTTTGATGTCGAAGACGCAGCCGATGTACCACAGTACAAGCTGACAGAAGACGACTGGGCGAATATCCACAAAATTGCGGAGGAGCGCTATAAGAACTGGGATTGGAATTACGGAAAATCACCGAAATTCAACATTCAGCATACGAAGCGTATCGAAGGTGCCGGCAGTTATGACATTCGTCTGGACGTGACGAAGGGGTATATACAGAATGCGAAGATCTTTGGAGACTTCTTCGGCGTTGGTGACATCTCAGAAGTGGAAGATGCGCTGATCGGTACGAAATATGACCGTCAATCGCTTTCTGCGGCTTTAGATGACATGGATGTGTCGTACTACCTTGGGAAGATAACGAAAGAAGATTTTCTGGAAATGATTTATTAAGGAGGACGCCGGTGCGGATAGGACGCACCGGTGTTTTTCTATTATTTTGCAAAAGTTGCTAAATAATTGTCAGTATTTTATAATTATATAGAAAATTAATAAATTGAATGATTATTCATTCATTGAGGAGGAGCATGCATGAACTTAAGCGAACAGCTGTCGCTTACCGCCGGCAGACAGCCCGAGAGCGATGCTTACATATTTCAGGGCAAACGGGTCAGTTACCAGGAGTTTGATTCGTCGGTTACGAAATTTGCTGGTGCGTTGTCGCAGCTTGGATATGGAAGCGGGGATCATATCGCGCTTGTGAGTGGGAATAGTCCTCTGTTTATGATCGGTCTTTACGGTTCCCTTCGTGCAGGAGCGACGGTCATCCCGATCAATCCGACTTATACCGTGGATGAAATGAGCTATATTTTAAAGAATGGCGATGTGAAGGCTGTCATTACGATGGACATCCTCCTTGAGCAGTTTGAGTATATGGATGAGTCCCTGGATATCCTTCATTACTTCGCTGCGGACACAGGGTCCGGGATCGATCATTCCGCTTCTTCGCTTTCGGGAAAAATGAAATCGTTTACAAGTGTAGTCGCAGGAGGAGACCCTTTGTTTGAAGGGCCGCCTTTAAACGAAGAGGATGTGGGCGTCATTCTTTACACATCCGGTACGACCGGAAAACCGAAGGGAGCGATGCTCACCCATCGGAACCTGTATTCCAACGCCACAGACGTGGCGGATTACTTAGCGATCAACGCGGAGGACCGTGTCATAGCGACACTTCCCATGTTCCACGTGTTCTGTTTGACGGTCAGCTTGAATGCCCCTTTGATGAATGGTGGAACGGTGCTCGTCGTTCCTAAGTTCTCTCCTCAGGAAGTTTTTGCCGTCGCAGAGGAGCATAAGGCTACCGTATTCGCCGGAGTTCCGACGATGTACAATTATCTGCTCCAAACCGGTGCAGGACAGGAGCCGACATTCCGCCATATGCGTTTGTGTATCTCCGGGGGGTCTTCTATGCCTGTTTCTCTGCTTCAATCTTTTGAAGAGCGGTTTGAAGTGCGTATTTCTGAGGGGTACGGGCTCTCCGAAGCGTCTCCTGTAACCGCATTCAATCCGCTGGACCGTCCAAGGAAGCCCGGTTCGATCGGTATGAATATAAAGAATGTTGTTAATAAAATCGTGGATGAGCTCGGGGAAGAGGTCGACACGGGAGAGGTTGGAGAACTCGTTGTCCAAGGTCCCAACGTCATGAAAGGGTATTATAAGCTTCCGGAAGAGACGGCTGTCACAATCCGCGATGGCTGGCTTTATACGGGAGACATGGCCCGGATGGACGAGGATGGTTATATTTATATCGTCGATCGGAAAAAGGATATGATCATTGTCGGCGGTTACAATGTGTACCCGAGGGAAGTGGAAGAAGTTCTTTACCACCATGAAGATATAACAGAAGCAGCGGTTGTCGGTGCGCCCGATCCGGAGCAGGGAGAGACGGTGATCAGTTTTGTCGTTTCAAAGAACCCACTGCTTACGGAGGATCTGCTGAAAAACTACTGCAAGGAAAAACTGGCCAAATACAAACGTCCTTCGAGAATCGAGTTCATGAAAGAGCTGCCGAAGAATACGACAGGTAAAATACTTCGCAGGAATCTTCGCGAACAACTCACCAATTCCTGACCGGTGTGGACGGCTTTCATCTAAATACAGTTCTACCACTAAAAGGACGTTTTCTAAGAAAGCGTCTTTTTGGTTGGCTGTTTTTATGGAGAGGAGCAGCGGGATCCGGAAAAAGGACACTTTCCGCCTGGGTGGCCGATGAGTCTCCATCGCGTCGCGCTTCCAGGGGCTCACCTGTTGCGCTGATCCTGCTGGAGTCTGCCCGCTTTCCTTCCACCTTCTGGAGGAATTGGCCTTCCGTGATTATTTTGTATGACATAAAATGGGAACCAAAAGCTATCATCCCTCGTAAAAGGTAGAAGAGATAAAAAGGAAGGTGACTGGAATGGCAGAATTACATGATTTGCTGATGGATGCAAAGAAGAAGATGTACGAAAAAGATCAGCTGGAGCGTAAAAGGGAGAAACGAATCGCAGAAGCGGAGGCGCTTCGGCTTAAGGAGGAGGCACTCCGGCATAAGCTGCAAGAAGAGGAGGAAGACGTAGAGAAACTCGAGAAGATGAGTCTAATGAACCTCTTCGTTACCGTGAGTGGAAGAAAGCTGGAACGGATGGAGAAAGAAAAGCGTGAGGTTGTCGAAGCGCGTCTTAAGTGGAGGGAGGTAAAACAGGCGGTTAAAGAGATTCAGCGGGAGATTTCCGGGATGGAAGCCGCCATCTCTGCACTTGGAAATCCTGAGAGGGAGTACGATCGCTGTTACCAGGAGAAAAAAGCAAATTTGATTAAAAAAGGCAGTCAAAAAGGAAGAAAAATAATAGAGCTTGGAAACCAGCGTTCTTTCCTTCAAGCAGAACTTGTGGAAATAGAGGAAGCTGTAACGGCAGGAAAGCAGGCGGGTTCGGCGTTGGACGAAGCTGCAACTTCTCTGTCATCAGCAGAGAACTGGGGCGTACTCGATATGGTTGGCGGCGGTTTTTGGACAACCGCCGTCAAACATTCCGAACTGGATGATGCGGATCGCTACATCCGAACAGCGCAACAATATTTGCGGACATTCGCAAATGAGCTTGACGATCTTCACGACCATTATGAAGTGAAATTGGAAGTTTCCAGCGGATGGGCTGCAGCTGACTACTTCTTTGACAGTCTGGTCGTTGATTGGTTCGTCCAAAATAAAATTCAAGCATCCCAGAAAGAAGTAGAAGATTTACGAAGCAGGACGTATGCAGCTGTTGCAGAACTAGAATCTCTCCATCAGCAATACGAACAGCAGGAAGCGGAATTGAAACGCGAACAGGACCAGGTCATCGGTGCCTGAGGGCGGATAGGTAAGTGGGTATTCGGTTGTAATTTATTTGAAAATTCGCAATGGATTTGCGGAATACCGCAACTTTTTTTCGGTGATATAGGAGAAAGAATATATTACAATAGAATCAGATAAGCGCTGATGCTTATTTATCTCAACTATTTATGATTGGTTGTCATAAATAGGTCAGTAACTTGCTTACTGATGAGTGCAGCGTTGAAAAAGTGCTTTCCTCTCAAAAGAACTTTTTCAAACAATTTATTCCCTCACTCAAAAGTTAACCAGTCGTCTCTTTTTGCCAATGCTCACGTGAGCATTGGTCTTTTTTTTATCCAGATCATTCATCCCCCCGGTTTTTGATAGGTGATCATATATTCCTCTTTTGTCAGATAGAAATCCCTTTCCGGACGATACGGTAACAGGCCGAGTCTCTCCAGCTTATAATAACTTATCCGTTTATATGGATCTCCATCGATGATGGGAAGCTCCTGTGTCTGCTTCATATAGAGATCCAGGGCATGCTGGACCATGTCAATGTCATGAGCCAGGTCCTTATCCTGCTCCTCGAACAGTTGATATGTTTCGCGTGACATGTAAAACGTGTCTTTAGGGACAGCGTGCAGGTAGGGGAAGAGCAGCTCATAATCCAGTGTTAAATCATCCTGGATGAGCACGCTGAGCGGCACTTCTTTCGGTTTCGCGTCGGCATAGGAATGGACGGCTTTCCGGATATCATGAATGGATAGGTCTTTTTGTTCCGGCTCTTTTCCGCCGGTCTGTTTCTTTTTGCGGTTCCACATAATAAATCCTCCTTGGATTTGGTTTTGGAGCGGATCGATTTGGAAAAGGCGGCGATGGATGGCGCAGTTAGCGAGATAGAGGGGATGATCATGTTGGAAAATGACAGACAGAAAGAAAAACAAAAGCTTCAGCCGGAGCTTGAATTCTTCACCTTACTTAACCCCGGCTTCGGTCAGGAGGCCCGTTCTTCAGAAGAAGAAGGAAAAGCAAATGGAAAGATCAATAATTGTAGTATAACAGAGTGAAAAAAACATTTTTCGAGAAAGTTTAGACTTTTCGGACTATTTTTGGTAAATTGAAGAAGATAAGCGGTCAGTTCGACCTATGTGGATGGACGACCGCAACTTGAATGGAAAGGATTGAATTGGATGACGTATATTCGAATGGAAGATTATGAAATCAATTCCCACACGATGGCGCTGCTTGCAAAAGAAAACGAGGATGGACAAGTCTACACGGAAGTGCTCGAGCTTGGAGACAGGTTTGATATGACCAAGTGCCCGAGCGATATCGTTGATGATTCCTGTCGATATTTTGCAAGCAGTCTGGAAGGACGTCTTGCCGGGACAAAGCAGGTGACCAATTACACGCATAAACCCCCGATTGTGGTTTCCGAAGCCATGAGCATTTACTTCTTCCCTATTATTTCCCCAAAACGCAAGGATTGCACCTGGATTGCCCACAAATACGTCCTCACCTACGTTTCTGAACCCGACCATACGATTACGGTCCATTTTACAAATGGAGAATCCGTGAATCTGCCTGTATCTTATGGGATGTTTGCCAATCAGATTCAGCGCGCCGCCCATCTGCAGGTTATCCTGCAGGACCGGTTCCGCCAGGCTGACCGGATTGCTGAGACCTTCTCATAAGTTCAAATAGGATATTCTCGACCTTTTTCCTTATAGCCGGGTTGAAGTAGTTTCGTTTCTCTTCATACCCGTGGGCAAGGAACAGGAAGGAAGTGAAGGAATCATTACGTCCGGATTCCACGACCTGCAGATTCCGCTGGTCCATCTGCTTTCTCAATTCCTTCCGCTCTTTCCGTGCTTCCACCTCCATCTTTCCAAGCATCTCCATGTAAGGCTCTTTGATTTTGAATTTCCCCTGCTCCACATGTTTTCTGTCCTGCCGGATCACGGTGATCGCCATAGATAGAAATAAGTAGCGGGATGCGAGATCCAGTTCTTGTTGTTTCAAATACCTCATTCCATTCCCCTCCGAAAAGCGAACGTTTGTTCTTATTTGTATTATACCACGCTGGACCTGTAATTATGCAAGCGGGTTTTTGGGAGAGGAATAAAATGGAATTAAAAATGGGATTACAGGGGCGGGGAATACGTTGAGTTCTGGCGGAGAGCGGTCTTTTTGGTTAAAATAGAAAATAAAGACTGCATCGAAGGCAGGTACATAAGGAGCTGCAACATGAATAGTGTGACGGGAAAGATCGATCAGTGGCGCAACCTTGCTGAGAACGATCAATTATTCGATTATATCATCAGGCAGCTGGAAGGGTTGGAGAAGTTCGGTCCGGTGCCGGGGATCTTATTTCCACTGCTGGAGGCATTTTTGCCTTTTCTTCCGCTGGTTGCATTTGTATTGGCTAATTCGGTGGTGTACGGGTTGTTCAAGGGATTCCTGTACTCTTGGCTTGGTGCTGTTCTTGGATCTATAGGGGTCTTCCTCATTTTCAGACGGCTAGGGGACAAGCGTGTTTTTCAAAAGATCACGAACCAGAAACAGGTCAGGAAGGTCGTTCGATGGGTAGAGGAGCACGGGTTCGGTCCGTTGTTTCTTCTCATGTGTTTCCCATTCTCACCATCCTCGATCATCAATATTGTGTCGGGACTGTCAAACGTCAGTAAGCAGCAATTCATACTCGCTGTTCTGCTGGGGAAATCCGTGATGATCTTTACCATATCCTATATTGGTGCAAGCATAGCCTCGTTCGCGCAGAATCCTATGAAATCGATTGTCGTAGGTGTATGTATCCTTCTCTTCTGGATCCTCGGGAAATACCTCGAGAAGAGAATCCAGAAGAAGATGGACGAAAAAACATACCGCTGAGGTTATTTTCATTCTCGTAAGGGTAGAATGTTTGTAGTATAACTACCTGGAGGATCAGAGGATGAGAAAATACCGCAGAGCTATCCGGATCGTACTTCTCGCACTGGTACTGGCCTTCGTCTTCCGAAACTATTTGTTCGCAAGCTACATCGTAGACGGGGAATCAATGGAACCGACGCTCTATGACGGCAATCTGTTGATGGTGAATAAAGTAGTCTACGACTGGAGTGATGTAGGCAGACAGCAGGTCATTGTATTTCACGCGAATGCCGAAGAAGATTATGTGAAGCGTGTGATTGGTGTTGCCGGAGATGAGGTTGCTGTCAGGGATGATCAACTGTACATTAACGGAAAGAGAATGGATGAAGGGTATCTCGATCCACTGCGTCCACATGACGGAATGCCGTTTACGGAGGACTTCACGCTTGAAGAAGTGACGGGGGAAAAGAAGGTGCCGGATGGTCACATATTTGTGATGGGAGACAATCGGCGCGACAGCTTGGACAGCCGTTACTTCGGTTTTGTTCCAGTAAGGCAGGTGGTCGGAAAGGTCGATGTCCGTTACTGGCCTTTCAATCAGCTGGGAGTGCAATTTTGACAGGCTTCAAGGGACTGCCTTTATCGGCGGTTCCTTTTTTTGTGTCGTGGATGAGCGCTCCAGGCCTCATACATGCCGGGGAAATGATAAAATGAGACATAACATATAAAAAAACAAAAAGGGGAGAAATCGGATGGGAATACGTTTTTTGCTCGGACGTTCAGGAGCAGGGAAGAGCAGCCGCTGTCTTGCGGAAATCGAAGAAAAATTAAAAAAAGACCCGACCGGACGGGCGATCGTGTACATCGTCCCGGAGCAGATGACGTTCCAGCAGGAATACGGACTGTTAAAACGGGAGGGAGTGGAAGGATCGATACGTGCCCAAGTGTTCAGCTTCTCCCGTCTGGCTTGGCGCGTTCTTCAGGAAACAGGCGGCGGCACGAAGAAATTCATCACCTCGACCGGGGTCCAGATGATGCTGCGGAAAATCGTCGAAGAGCGGACATCGGATTGGCGGGTGTTTCAGAAAGCTGTGGAAAAACAGGGGTTCATTGAACAGCTGGAAACGATGATCACGGAATTCAAACGCTACCGGATCATGCCCGGGGACTTGCAGAATCAAATGGAAGCTCTGGATCAATTTGTCCATCGTACGAGCCAGGAGCAGGGGCTTCGCGACAAACTGGAGGACCTGACATATATTTATGATCGTCTTGTTGATGCACTCCGTGATACGTACATAGACAGTGAAGATCAGTTGGAGCTGCTTGCTTCCAAAGTTCCGGGCGCTTCGTTCTTGGATGAGGCGGATGTGTACATCGACGGGTTCCACAGCTTCACGCCTCAGGAGTACGGAGTAATTGCTGCTCTCTTAGATAAAGTGAAGACCGTCCATGTCACCCTCACGACAGAGGTTCCGGAGGACGAGCAGAATCCTGAGCTCGATCTTTTCCACGAAACGAAGCAGACGTATTTAGATTTGAAAGCTCTCGCAGAAGAAACGGGGGCAAAGGTGGAAGGTGTGGAAATCCTAGATCATAAAGTCGGAAGGATGAAGGAACAGCCGGCCTTTCTTCATTTAGAAGAGTTTTACGATAAGCGTCCGGCACACGCCTTCGAGGGAGAAGTGCCGATCAAGCTTGCAGAAGCGGTCCATCCCCGTGCGGAGGTGGAGGGTGTGGCCCAGGAGATCCTTCACCTCGTTCGCGACCAAGGCTACCGCTACAAAGATATCGCCATCCTCATGCGGGAGCCGGAGGTATATCACAGCGTTATTGAAACGCTGTTTGATGACTATGAAATCCCGGTCTTCATCGACGAGAAACGAACGATGCTCAATCACCCGATGATGGAATTCATTCGCTCGGGCCTCGATGTCGTAGAAGGGAATTTCCGCTATGATGCGGTCTTCCGGCTTCTTAAAACAGGTTTCATCCCGGCGACGGACCGGAAATATCCGCTTTCGGAAGATGCCATTGATGAGCTGGAGAACTATGTGCTGGAATACGGGATCCGTTCCAGGACGCAGTGGTTTTCCGATAACCCATGGGTGTACCAGCGGTTCCGTGGTTTTGAGCAAACGTCTCAGACGGATGAAGAAAAGGAGAAGCAGGCGCGCATCAACGCCTACCGTGAACAAGTCCGTTCCGGTCTTCAGGAATTCGATGAGAGTCTGCGGGCGGCGGAGACAATCGAAGAGCGCGCCCGGGCGATTTATTTATGGCTGGAAAGGACCGGAGTGCCGGCACGTCTTGAGAAATGGCGCGATTTCTATGATGAATCCGGGGAGCTGGAGAGAGGCCGCGAGCAGGGGCAGGTGTGGGATGCTTTTTTGCAATTGCTCGATGAAATGGTGGAAATGGCAGGAGAGGAGAAAATGTCTCTTCAGGTCTTCCGCAGTACAATGGAAAGCGGACTGGAGTCGCTGAACTTCGCTCATGTCCCGCCGAGTATGGATCATGTCATCGTAGGTAGTGTGGACCGGTCAAGGATGACAGGTATCAAAGCCGCTTTCCTGCTTGGTGTGACCGATGGTATGTGGCCGATGAAGCCGCCGAGCGATGGGATGATATCTGAAGAGGAACGCTCCTTGCTGGCTGGATTCGGACTGAAGCTCGCAGACGGCAGCAATCGCCAGCTCCTTGATGATCGTTTTTATGTGTATTTGGCATTGACGATGGCACGAGACAAGCTGTGGATCAGCTATCCGTTAAGCAATGAAGAAGGGAAGTCGAAAGTTCCCGCCACGCTCATACAACGTATGGAAGAACTGTTTCCATCCTGCCGGGAGCATGTCCTTCTTCAGGACCCGGATGATTTGTATGATGCGACCCGCTTCATCACAAATCCGGCCAAGACCCGGTCTGCGCTCACCTCGCAGTTCTCCCGCTATTTAAAGGGATATGTCATGCAGCCTGTCTGGTGGGATGTGCTCCATTGGTATATGGAAAACGAACCGGCACATGGTCTGACAAACAGAGTGCTGCAGAGCTTGTTCTATAAAAATAAACCGGTCGATTTGGCCAAGGAGACGACGAAGCAGTTATTCGAGAAGACGGTGAAGACGAGCGTGTCCCGTCTGGAGACCTATCACCGTTGTTCCTACCAATACTTCGCCCAGCATAGTCTTCAGTTGGACGAACGGCGCACCTATAAACTGGATGCGCCGGATATCGGTCAATTGTTTCATGAGGCGCTGAAACAGATCACAGAGTGGGTGCAGTCGGAGGGGCGCGACTTTGCCCAATTGAACCGCATGGAAACAGACCAGTATGCTGCCCAGGCGACCCAACAGCTTGCTCCGATTCTGCAAAATCAGATTCTGCGCAGCTCGAACCGCTATCAGTATATTCAGAAGAAGCTGGAGCAGGTCATCGCCCGCGCGGCATTTGTGCTCAGCGAGCAGGCGAGAAAAAGCAACTTCTCTCCGGTCGGTTTAGAACTCGGGTTTGGTACCGGTGGAGATGCCAAGCTCCCGCCGCTTAACTTCCAGCTTCCGAACGGTTTCGACTTGATGCTGAGAGGACGGATCGACAGGGTCGATAAAGCCCTCTCGGAAGAAGACCTTTATTTACGCATTATCGACTATAAATCAAGCAGCAAAGGACTGAACCTCGTCGATGTTTTCTATGGGTTGTCTCTGCAGATGCTGGCTTATCTGGACGTTGTATTGACGAATGCGGAGAACTGGCTCGGCATGCAGGCGACGCCTGCCGGAGTGCTTTATTTCCACGTTCATAATCCGATGATCACAGGCAAACAGCTGCTGCAGGATGAGAAAATCGAAGAAGAGATTTTCAAGAAGTTTAAGATGCAGGGTCTTCTGCTTGAAAATGAACGGGTCGTCCAGATGATGGATACGGGACTTGAGAAAGGCTACAGCCAGATTGTACCTGCTGCGTTGAAGGCGAACGGCGGATTCTATAAGAGTTCGCAGACGGCGGACGCCGAACGATTCGAGCAGTTGAAGAACTATATTCGGGGATTAATGGTGGAAGCAGGAACGAAGATTACCGACGGCAGAGTCGACCTTGATCCTTTCCAGAAAAATCAACAGGTCGCCTGTGAGTTCTGTTCCTACCGCTCCGTGTGTCAGTTCGATCCGTCGATGGAAGAACACCAGTACCGTAAACTTCAGGATATGAAGGATGATGATGTACTGGAGAGATTAAGGAAGAAAGGGGGGGATGAGTGATGGTCAGCTGGACAAAAGAACAGGAACGTGCCATCTACACACACGGTTCGGATATCCTCGTCTCTGCGGCTGCAGGTTCAGGAAAGACGGCGGTACTCGTTGAGAGGATTATCCAGAAGCTCCTGCATGCAGAGCGTCCTGTCGATATTGACTCGCTCTTAGTCGTTACATTCACGAATGCGGCAGCGCAGGAAATGCGTAACAGGGTCGGGCAGGCGCTTGCGAAGGCGTTGGAGGCGAACCCCGGGTCCAATCATTTGAAAAAGCAACTCGCGCTGTTACAGAATGCATCGATTTCGACGCTTCACTCCTTTTGTATGGACGTCGTCCGCCGCTATGCTTATATGCTGGATCTTGATCCCGGATTCCGAATTGCGGATACAGTAGAAGCGGATATGATTCAGCAGGAGGTGCTTGAGGAGCTGTTTGAAGAGTGGTATGGGAAAGAAGGAGAAGAACAGGACAAGTTCTTCGATATCGTCGAGCGTTTCTCCAGTGATCGAAGCGACTTGGACATGGAGACACTGATTCTGGATCTTTATACATTCGCGACCCAGAACCCCTGGCCGGAGGAATGGCTTGATGACATGGTCCGCATGTACGATGTAAAGAATGTAGAATCCGAAGCGGATCTGCCTTGGCTTGAACTGTTGAAACAGGAAGTCGTCAGTCAGCTGAAAGCGATGGAGGAAGAAGCCCTTCTTCTGGTGGAGTTGACGAGGGAGCCGGATGGGCCGTCCGCCTATGGAGAAACGGCAGATACAGATTTGGAGTTGATCCAGCACGCCAAAGGGGCGCTTGCCCATTCGTGGGAGGAGATGCAGCGCTTCATGAGCGACCAAAAGTTCGCGGCGCTCTCCCGTAAAAAAATGGACTGCGACCCTGCCAAGAAGGAAAAGGCGAAAAAGGTGCGGGACCGCTATAAGAAACGATGGAATGACCTGCGGGATGAGTGGTTTTCCCGGACGCTCGACAGCTATTTGAAAGATATGCAGGCTCTCTATCCTGTCATGGAACAGCTTGCTGTGATCGTAAAAGACTTTAAAGCAGGATACGAACAGAGGAAGAAGGAACAGGCGCTCGTGGACTTTTCGGATTTGGAGCATTACTGTCTCAACATTCTGCTTCATGAAGAGGCATCACCGGATCGTCTCGTCGCTTCCAGTGTAGCCGAAAGCTTCCAGCGCCAGTATACGGAAGTGCTGATTGATGAATATCAGGATACGAACCTCGTTCAGGAAACGCTGCTTCGCCTTCTTACGGAGGGGGACGAAGCGGGGCACTTGTTCATGGTCGGAGATGTCAAACAGAGCATTTACCGATTCCGGCATGCCGAACCGGCCTTATTCCTCAACAAATACAAAAAGTATGGAACGGAAGAGTCAGAAGGAGAGCGAATTGATCTTGCACGTAACTTCCGAAGCAGGAAGCAGGTGCTGGATGCGACGAACTACATCTTCCGGCAGGTATTGGATGAGGAAGTCGGGGAAATGGAGTATGAGAAGGATGCCGAACTCATTTACAGTAACGCCATTTATGACGAACTGACAGCCGACGATGCCGATGCTGAGCTTTTCCTGATTGACCGCGAATCCCAGGAAGGAGATGGCGTGGAGGATGAGGGGTACAAAGATTTGGAGAAGGCTCAACTGGAAGCCCGTGCCTATGGAAAGATGATTCGGAAATGGCTCGGTTATGACGGAGATGAACCGCTTCAAGTCGTTGATAAGGAATCAGGAACGAAGCGGCCGATCCAATACAGGGATATTGTCATTCTAATGCGTTCGATGACGTGGGCACCGACCATTGTTGACGAGTTGAAGCAGCAGGGAATCCCGATTTATGCAGAATTATCAACAGGCTATTTTGAGGCCATTGAAATAAAAGTGATGCTCAGCCTTTTGAAAGTTATCGATAACCCGATGCAGGATATTCCGCTCGCCTCCGTCCTGAAGTCGCCGCTTGTCGGACTGAATGAAGACGACCTTGCCCGGATCAGGCTTGCGAAGAAGCGCAGTACGTACTATGAAGCTTTGAAAGCCTATGTGGAAAAAGATGAGCTCGGTCGGAAAATTGATGCGTTTATGACCCAGCTGAAGCGTTTCCGGGAACAAGCGCGTCAAGGAGCCTTGTCCGAATTAATTTGGGCAGTTTTCCGGGAAACCGGATACTATGATTTTGTCGGAGGAATCCCGGGAGGTCGTCAGCGTCAGGCGAACCT
Source organism: Halobacillus sp. ACCC02827 (assembly GCF_030291935.1). Classification (NCBI taxonomy): domain Bacteria; kingdom Bacillati; phylum Bacillota; class Bacilli; order Caryophanales; family Bacillaceae; genus Halobacillus; species Halobacillus sp. ACCC02827. The sequence goes on from NZ_CP128168.1 coordinate 1,068,491, forward strand.
CCGTGCTCTTTATGACCGGGCAAGAAGTTATGAGACGACGTCCTTCCGTGGATTGTTCCGATTTCTGCGGTTTATTGAGCGGATGGAAGAGCGGGGCGACGATCTGGGTGCAGCCAAGGCACTCGGGGAGCAGGAGGATGTCGTCCGCATCATGACGATTCACAAAAGTAAAGGGCTGGAATTTCCTGTCGTCATTCTTGGAGCAATGGATAAGCAGTTCAACATGATGGACCTTAAGAACCGCTATCTGCTTCACAAGGATTACGGATTTGGATCCCGCTATATCGATCCGGCTAAGCGGATCATGTATCCGACGCTTGCTTATCATGCGTTGAAGGAGGCGAAGCGCAGGGAGCTCCTCGCAGAGGAGATGCGTGTCCTGTACGTTGCACTGACAAGGGCAAAAGAGAAGCTTGTCATGGTCGGTAACGTCGCCTCTTTTGAGAAAAAACAGACGAAATGGCAGGAATTTACGGAGGTGAAAGGCTGGACGCTTCCTCCGCATGAACGTTTGGCTGCGAAATCCTATTTGGACTGGGTAGGGCCGGCCCTTATCCGGCACGATGCTGCAGATGAGCTGCGCGGGGAAGTCGGCGTATCGACAGCGGATGAGATACGCTATGATAATTCCCAGTGGCGTGTACAAATTGCACACGGAAGTGAATTCTCCGAGCTTGATGAGGTGAAGGAGCAGAGGGATGAAGTACTCAAGAAAGCGGTGGAGGAGTGGCAGCCGGTTGCCATGGAAGAGAGTGGCGACAACCTTACTGAACGGTTGAATTTCGTCTATCCTCATGAAAAAGCCGCTTATACAAGGGCGAAGCAGACGGTAACGGAAATCAAACGGCAGCGGGAAACGTTGGACGAATATTCGAGCGACCAGCTGCTCGTCCCCTATCGTCCACCGATTGTAAAACGCCCGCGCTTCATGCAGGAAGAACAAACGCTGACGGCTGCAGAACGCGGAACAGCGATGCACGCGGTGATGCAGCACCTCCCGCTGACAAAGGTATGGACACCGCTTCAAGTGGAGGAATATACAGAAAAATTGGTCGACAAAGAAATTCTTCGCAGGGAAGAGGCGGAAGCGGTCGACTTCGCCGCGATTGCTGATTTCTTTCAAACGGATGTCGGTGCGTTTCTTCTCCAGGCGGAAAGCGTAGAACGGGAGGTGCCGTTCAGTTTGACTTTACCTGCAGGAGAGGTTTACAAAGAATGGGACGCAGGTGCAGAGGAACAGGTATTTATCCAGGGGGTCATCGATGCGATTGTCCCTTACAAAGATGGTTGGATGATCCTCGACTATAAATCAGACAAGCTACCGGACGATCCGCTCGCTGCCGAAAAACAGATGGCCGATCGTTACCGGACGCAGCTGGGATTATATCGTACCGCTTTGGAGAAAATATGGAAGCAGAAAGTACACAAAGCTTGTCTTTACTTCTTTGACAAGTCGCTTGTCGTGGAGGTCGATGCTGATGGAGGAGACCTGTGATTTGTGCGGCCGCTCTCCGGTGAAGACAACGGAACACCATCTGGTCCCGAAACAATATGGAGGCACAGATGGTCCGACGGTCATGCTGTGCAGTGCCTGTCACCGTCAAATTCATGCCCATTTCACTAATGAGGAACTGGCAGGCTTCTATCATTCGTTGGAGAGGCTGAAGGATCATCCGGATATGCAGAAATATATCCGCTGGGTGCAGAAGCAGGACCCGGAGAAAAGAATCACCACAAGAAAATCCAACCGACGGAGGCGGAAGTAGACGACATTACCTCTATGCGGAAAAGGAAAAGCCAGGGCGTTTCGCCCTGGCTTTTCCTGGTAGAAGGGCGAGCGCTGCTCGCTCTCGTGTGGGTCGCTTCTACGCGTTGGCTGTAATATTCTGGTCGTTAACGTCCGGGTCAAATGGGTTCGTAGAGCTCAGACCGTTGTTCGTAATGATCCAGTTTCCGGTATTCAGTGCTCCGGAACCGGAATTCGTTTTGGAACTGCTTTTCGGAGACAGATAAAACGAATCTCCAAAGTTGACTACGCCTCCGCCGACGCTGTTGATACTGATGGGACCGACGATAGCCGGCATCGCAATCGCCTCCTTCGTGGTGCGATTCCTGCGTTATATATCTACAATATGCAGGGTGGGCTGTTAACGTTCGTCTAACAGAATACGGAAGTGCTTAGTGTAGTTGACAGAGTCAATATGGTCAATACCGCCGATTTGCAGTGCCGATGCGGTGGAAACCCCAATGATTCGTATACGATCGACGTGTATCGATCCGGTTGGGTAATGATACGTGTCGATGTCTACGGGAGGGAGAGGCGGGGAAGACTCTCTGGCAAAGATGGAGAAATCTTCATAGCGGAATGGATCCGATTGAAATACCGATCCCTCTTTTTGGACAGCCAGTACTTTGGAAAAGGGGGCAAATCGGTAGACGTCCCCAATTTCAAAAACAGAGGAGATTAACACGGAAAGCACCTCTACCTCATCCGTAAAGACCATTCTCTTAACCATTCGGTTCCATCTCTACGTTGGAGTCTTCCAGTACCTCTTCGAATGGACCGATAATCAGCGATTCTGGTGGTGTATCGAAGAAAGACTGGAGGCGGATCGTTTTGTTATCCCCGATCAGAAAGACGGAAGATGCCGAGACACCTGTCACATGGATGTTCCCGACATGCAGGCCGTAGTTGTGCACAACATGGTTCACGGTTTATCATCCCCTTCAAGTGTTTGGAAATATTGAGCCATAGACTCCTGAATTTCTGTTTTGATCTGGTGATAGATCGTCTCTGCAGGAAGCTGTGGATTGTGGCTGCGATAGCTTTCCAGCCGTCTAGGCAGCTGTTTCTTTATATCTGTGATCATTCGTTCCTTATGGTCTTCCCGGATAGGGACGTTGTGATCGCATATATATTGGTCCATCCATGGCGGAACATCGGAAGCCATATAATTCTGCAGGGCATGAAGTACTTGCTCATCCGATTGAAGCGCCTGGTGTTGTGGATTGCTGTAAAGGTCGCCGATATCAGAAAGGTCGGACCCGTTTGGCGTCAGGCCGATCTGGAGAGTGCCTTCCAACGTCTCGATTTTCAATTGGTCGAAGTGGTATTCGATTTTTTCAATGACGGTTTTCGGTGGGGGATCCGTGTCTTTCATTTGTTCCACCTGTTTCTGGAGTTGTTCGATCACCTTCTGCTGTTGTTCCATCTGCTGCATCATCTGCTGGACCCACGCCTGCCATGATTGATAAGGATTCATATGCGTTCACCCCCTGTCTCATATGTATGAGAAAAAGGGACGTACTATGTTATGGAAAATGGAACCAGCGACCCTGCTGCTGTTTCTGGAATGACGACTTCTCCTTCGACCGGCTGGGCTTCCTGAGCAGGAGAGGTAAACTTCCCGGAGTTATAAAGATCGGCCTTCGCCTGAATGACGCCGGAGCTTCCTATCTGGACGACCGAGGAGTTCGAGACAGAGCCGATTCTTAATATATGGATATAGATCGATTGATGGACGGTAAGGTTCATGGAATCCCCCCTATGCGTTGTTAAAGATCGGCTGATCGATTACTTCCGAGTCGTTGATATACGTATTGGCGCTGTTCAAATCGATGCGGATCCCGTCACCGGTGTTGAACGAACCGCCGCCGGCAAATGTTTTAGCCATGGCTTGAGGAGCCATGTTGTACACATCGCCGATGTTGAAAATACTGGATGACGAAATGGATATGACTTTGACGGCACCTACTTTAGCTGGCATATGAAAAAACTCCTTTCCACATATTATGAAACGTCGTTGTCTAAATGACGTAATAAAAGTAAAATAATCTTCATAGGGGGAATACATATGAAAACGACCGCTTCACCTTTACATGACACCGAACGTCTGGATTGGGTCGATGCGGCCAGAGGTCTTGCCATTTTCGGTATCTTCATGGTCAATGTACCTGCTTTCAATGCTCCATACTTCCTGTATGGAGGCGAAGCAGTTTATTGGTCTTCGACGCTCAGCCATTCGGTACAGACGTTCATCGATATCTTCTTTCAAGCAAGCTTCTACACATTGTTTTCCTTTCTGTTCGGCTTTGGCATGCAGATGATGAAGGACCGATTGGAGTCGAGGGGGCTCGCCTATCGTTCTGTCCTTTTCCGCCGTCTGGTCGTCTTGATCTGCTTTGGGATGATTCATGCCTTCCTTATTTGGCACGGAGATATCCTTCTTTCTTACGGGGTACTCGGCATGGTGCTTCTCTTCTTTTTCCGTGTGGAAGACCGGACACTGCTCCACTGGGCATTTGGAATGCTGTCCTTCCTCGTTATTCCGCTCACATTCAGCCTCTACACCGTAAGGGATCAAATCCAGGGTATCGTTAATCAAGAAGCGATCGTGGAAGCAAAAATGAATTATGGGTCTGGTTCCTTTCCGGACATATGGCGGCAGAACTGGAGCGATTGGGCGTATGCTAATCAATGGGGAAATATTCCTTTTCTCGCTCTCAGTTTAATTCCGATGTTTCTCTTCGGCATGTATGTCTGCAGAAAGCGCTTCCTGCATGAGCCTCTGGACCACATGGCTTCCATCATTCGTTTATGGGCGGCGACGGGAGTGATCTTCTTTTTGTTCAAGGCGGTACCACATTTCTTTGGTAACCCGGAATGGTTCCACCTTGCGCAGGACAGTATCGGCGGATCGGCATCTGCCATTTTTTATATTTTATCTATTACACTACTGTTCCGGACGGAGTTCGGTGCGAAAATAGCAAGGCCGCTGACTTGGGTGGGGAGGATGTCCCTGTCCAACTATATCCTCCAATCGCTCCTCAGTTTCGTGCTTTTTTATTCCGTAGGCTTCGGTCTGTACGGGACCGTTCCGCCGTTTGAGAGCGCGCTGATCGTCGCGGCGTTCTTCATCGTCCAAATCTTTCTCAGCAGGGCGTGGATGAAGAAATTTCGTTACGGACCTCTGGAGTGGGTATGGAGAACAGGGACGTACGGAAAGAAACAAACGTTGAAGCGGAAAGGTTCCGCAACTTCATAGGAGAAGGGGGCGTTAGGGATGAACCGGGAACAGCTTAATAAAGAAAGTAAGAAATGGGTGGAGCAGTCCATTATCACAGAAAGTCAACGGGAACAACTAATGGGGCTTTATCCGAAAAAGCAGAGTAAACCGATACTTGTCCTTTTTGCAGCCATTTTCATCGGACTCGGCTTCTTGACATTCGTGGCCTCCAATTGGTCTTACTTGACGAATATCGGCAGGATGGCCATTTTAATCGTTTCGCTGCTCGGTTTTTATGTGGCGGGTGAGCAGGTTTATCATAAAAGATCGAAGCAGATCGGAACGTCATTGATCATTGTCGCTGTCATGATTTTCGGTGCCAGCTTGTTCTTAATCGGGCAAATGTATCATTACAGCTCCTATAGTGCTCTTCCGTTCTTTCTTTGGGGTCTCGCCGCCTTCAGTTTATATGTTTTATTCAGAGAGGTGCCGTTTTACTATACGACGCTCGTCATCCTCTCTGTGGGGCAGTTATACAGCGGTCTCTTCCATCAGGACTATCATTTATGGATCGGGGTCCTCTTCCTTTTCGGCATAGGATGGGCTGTGTACCAGGAGCAGGGGGAGAGGAGTCAGGCAGCATTCGGTATCGGGTTTGTCATCCAGTCGATCGTCCTCGTATTCAGTGAAGGCATTCCATACTACTGGCTGCTTGCACTGTTCTTGTTCCTGTATGTAGCGGGTGACTTTCTTATTCGTAAAGGAGCGAAGCATCTACTGAAGACCGTAAGTATTCTGGCTGTATTTATTATTCTTGTTTTTCAGGCTTTCTTCCTTGGAAACGTGTACGTTGGGGAACTAACGGAGTCTTCCCTTTATTTTTTCTTGGTATGGGCGGTGCTGTTCGTCTTTGCAGTGGTGCGATCGGCTGTCAGCTCCACTAACTATTACTGGATTGATTTGCTGCTTTTCGTTCCTGTCTTCCGCTTTATGTTTGGTGATTTCCTGTCCCTTGGACTGCTGTTCATCTATGCACTGCTCTGGCTCATCTCAGGCTACAGGCAGGAAGTGTCCAGATGGGTGAATAAAGGTACGGCGGCTTTCCTGATTGCAACCCTTGTTGCTTATTTTCAACTGGCATGGAATTTTCTCGACCGCTCCTTGTTCTTCTTCCTGGGAGGATTACTCTTATTTGCTCTCAGCTTCTTCCTTGAGAAGAAGCGGCGGACAATTTATAGAGGAGGGGTAGAGCATGACTAAGCGGAAGTGGTATTACGCGTTGGTCCTTCTACAGGTGCTCTTCCTTGCAACGATGTCCGCTTCCTACTATGCGATGGACATATGGGGGAAAGAAATTACCCTGCGAACCGAGCCGATCGATCCCCGGGATCCTTTTTACGGTGATTACATACGACTCGAATACGAAGTAGAGACAATTCCTGAGGATCGTTGGAAAGTGGAAGAAGAGTTGAAGGAGGGAGAGCGGGTTTTCCTGATTTTACGAGATTCGGGAGAGGGTATTTATGAGCTGGATCGAGCGACTACGATGTGGCCTGAAACGGAAAAAGCAGTCGTACTTCAAGCGAAATACGAAAGGTATGACAGCGGTTCTTCGAACTATCATGTCGACATCGGGTTAAGCCGATATCATGTTCAAGAGAATACCGGTCTTTTATTGGAACGACGGGAAACGTTATTTGTCGACATCGTTCTAGCTCCCTGGAAGCAGAAGAAGATTTCTGAAGTGAAATAAAGTGGGAATTGTTCAAGGGAGAGAGAAGAGGGGTGCTTTGCAGGGGATGGACAGAAAGATTCCTGATCGCCGGGCTCTTCCTGGGTCTCACCTGTATTCGTTTCTTTAACTTATGGATGGTATTCCTTGCCTTAACGGTTCTTGACAATGAAAAGAGACAGCTCTGTATCAGAGCTGTCTCTTTTTTATCAGGATAAGACGGATTTGATCTGTTCAATCGCCCAGTCCAGATCTTTTTTGTCGATAATGAGCGGAGGGGCGAAGCGGATGACGTTCTCATGTGTTTCTTTGCACAGCAGCCCTTTTTCTTTCAACTGTTCACAATACTTTCGGGCCGGCTCAGTCAGTTCAACTCCGATGAATAACCCTTTTCCGCGAACTTCTTTGATCTTCGGATTAGCGATTGATTTCAATTCCTTCATCATATAGGTGCCGAGTTCCAGGGAACGATCTGCGAGTTTCTCTTCTTCCAATACTTCCAGAGAAGCGACAGACACCGCACAAGCGAGTGGGTTTCCTCCGAATGTCGAACCGTGCGAGCCTGGGTTGAATACACCGAGGACATCTTTGTCAGCGACAACGCAGGAAATCGGGAAGACTCCTCCACCAAGTGCTTTACCGAGAATCAGCATATCCGGTGTGACATCCTCCCAGTCGCAGGCGAACGTCTTGCCGCTCCGTCCAAGACCTGCCTGGATTTCATCGGCAATGTAAAGGACGTTCGTTTCCCGGCAGATGTCGTACGCTTCTTTTAGGAATCCTTCCGGAGGAATGACGATACCGGCTTCCCCTTGAATCGGTTCAAAGAGGAAGGCAGCGGTATTTTCGGTGATCGCTTCTTTTAAAGCTTCCGCATCTCCGTAAGGAATCAGTTTGATTCCAGGAAGCATCGGACCGAAACCACGCTTGTATTCTTCTTCAGATGAGAGAGAAACGGCGCTCATCGTCCGGCCGTGGAAGTTACCGGTACAAGCGATAATCTCCGCCTTGTTATCGGGTACGTTCTTCACTTCGTAAGCCCATCGGCGTGCCGCTTTAATCGCTGTTTCCACCGCTTCTGCACCTGTGTTCATCGGCAGGGCCATCTCTTTGTTCGTCAATTTGCAGATCTTCTCGTACCACGGCCCGAGCTGATCATTATGAAAAGCACGTGAAGTGAGCGTCACACGTCCGGCCTGGTCATTCAAGGCCTGGATGATTTTCGGGTGACGGTGTCCCTGGTTCACGGCTGAGTAAGCGCTTAACATATCCATGTAACGATTTCCTTCAGGATCTTCCACCCATACGCCTTCGGCTCTTGCGATGACAATCGGAAGCGGGTGATAATTCTTCGCTCCGTATTCCTGGGTTTGATCAATAATGTGACGACTACTGATTACAGACATGCTATCCCTCCAAATTCATTTGAATCTTCCATCATTATAACAGGTTTCCTTTCTGTTTTCTTACTATTGGAAAGGTTTCGTCAAATAGTCCTGTGAAAGGGTGCGGGATGCACGAAATGGAGGGGAGTGTAATTGGGAAAGGAACACTTTTTGATAGGATATATCGAAACAATCGTGGTATCATAGCAATAGATACTTATGCAAAGGAGGAGAAGAACATGGCTCACTTACATATCACTTCATGGGTACTCGCACTCGTGTTGATCATCCTTGTTGTTTCATTCACGAAGAGCGGAAAAGCGAAAGCGGCGAAGATCTCCCATATGATCCTTCGGTTGGATTACCTGCTCATTCTATATTCCGGTGGATCGCTGTTTGCCAGCTACTCCGTTTACGGGGCGCTCGTTATCATTAAAGTACTTGCAGGTTTATGGGCAATTACGGCGATGGAAATGGCGTGTGTGAAGACGACGAAGGGCAAACCTGCCGGCATCTGGTGGGGACAGCTTGTCCTTGCGGTCATTCTGGCAATCATTCTCGGATTCGGCTATTTGCCGATGGGAATTCTGCCGGCATAAAAAAATAACGCTGCCTGCTTATTTGCAGGCAGCGTTTTATTTTTTATAAAAAGGGGGCAAAACTATTTGTCTGATGTTCTCCGTTACTTGGGGGATAACGGGATCACTTGATACTTATAATGATAATCATTCTCAATTGTATTGTCAATAGTTTTATGACGTTTATTTCTGCCGGCAGAGCAGGCTGCCTTCCTCCCGCATAACAGGTAAGACGTGTTCATAGAATGAGTTGTGATGCTTTTTTATATGGAACGCATGTTATGAAAAGGATGGTGGATCAGATGTGCGGCATTGTCGGATGGGTGGATCTAGCACATAAAACCGATGGTAAAACAGCGATATTGGAAGATATGGCGAAAACACTGGAGCACCGTGGACCGGATGATTATCAGAAATGGATAGAGGGTCCGGCTGCCTTCGGACACCAGCGTTTGATCGTCGTCGATCCTCAAGGTGGAAAACAGCCGATGATCCGGAAGGCAAGGGACGAAGAGTTCGTTCTCTGCTATAATGGAGAGCTTTATAATACCGAGGACGTCCGGGGGGAACTGAAAGCGTGCGGGTGGAGTTTTTCATCCCATTCGGATACGGAGGTCGTTCTCGTCAGTTACATGGAGTGGGGACCTGATTGTGTCGATCGTTTGAACGGCATTTTTGCTTTCAGTGTGTGGGAGCGGCAAAGACAGCGGCTTTTTCTCGCGCGCGACCGTCTCGGTGTTAAACCGTTGTTCTATAGTGACAGAGGTAACGGCGTTTTGTTCGCTTCGGAAATGAAGGCCATTCTTGCGCATCCCGACGTCCGCCCGACGGTCGATCGAAACGGCCTACATGAAATTCTATCCCTTGGACCGTCCCGTACACCTGGGGAAGGGATATTTACAGAGATTCAGGAAATCCGCCCCGGTCATAGTGCCGTATGGGAAAAAGGCAGATTCACGACCAGTCGGTATTGGAACGTGAAAAGCGAACCGCATGAAGACACGTTCGAACAGACGGTAGAGCGGGTGCGGGAATTATTCATGGACGCGTCCAAACGTCAGCTCATCTCAGACGTGAAGCTTGGAACCTTCCTGTCCGGCGGGGTCGACTCCAGCGCCATTACAGCGGTGGCAGCAGAACAATACAAGCAGGAACGGCGCGGGGCTTTGCAGACATTCTCGATTGATTATAAAGACCAGGATAAATTCTTCAAGAAGAACGCTTTTCAGCCGGACCGGGATGAAGCCTTCATCAATATGGTCCGTGACAGTCACGGCACCGATCACCTTGTAATGGAAGCGAAAACAGAGGATTTGGTGGGGCGCTTGAAACGGGCCGTTGAGTTGAGAGATTTACCTGGGATGGCCGATGTAGATTCTTCTCTCCTTTGGTTTTGTGAGGAAATTAAGAACCATGTGACGGTGGCGCTGTCTGGGGAATGTGCGGATGAAATCTTTGGCGGTTATCCTTGGTTCTATCGGAAAGAAGATAAAGAGCGGAACGGTTTTCCGTGGATCCGGTCACTGGATGAACGCGTCTCTCTCGTTCGCAGCGATCTTAAAGGTGATATTGATATTGAATGGTATATGCTCAAACGATATAAGGAAACCATTGCGGAAACGCCGGTTCTTGCAGGCGAATCGGAAGGTGCCCGCAAACATAGAGAGATGTCCTATTTAAATATGAATTGGTTCATGCAGACGCTGCTTGAACGGAAAGACCGGATGAGTATGGGGGCGAGTCTTGAAGTACGGGTTCCGTTCAGCGATCACCGCCTGGTGGAATACGTTTGGAATGTACCATGGAGCATGAAGTTTTATAAGAATCAGGAGAAAGGATTGCTGCGTGAAGCGTTGAGAGGTATTCTCCCGGATGAGGTTTTGTTCCGGAAGAAGAATCCGTATCCGAAGACATTCCACCCGGATTACACGAAAGCAGTATGCCGATGGATGGACGATGTCCTGAGTGACCAGGGTGCTCCTCTCTTCAACATATTCGACAGGGAAGAAGTACGTAAATTGAAGGAGTCGGAAGGGAAATCCATTGATACACCGTGGTTCGGGCAATTGATGACAGGTCCTCAGCTGATCGCGCACTTATGTCAAATCGATCATTGGCTCCGGACCTACAAGGTTCAACTGTAAGCCGCTGTCTCAAGCGGCTTTTTTGTTTTTTGAAAAGATTGTCAGAATAAATTGACCTTTACGACTGCGACCGCTAACCTAAAAAGAGGAAGGAGGCGTCCGGATGAAAAGGATGATCATCGCTTTTCTACTGATCCCGCTGTTTTTTGGCAGCGCTTTAACAGTACAGGCAGAAGAGAAGTGGCAGCAGGAAAGTATCTATTATATCGTGGTGGACCGTTTCATGAACGGATCGACAGCGAATGACGGGGAGTTGGACCTGGAGGACCCTTCCGCCTATCACGGGGGAGACTTGTCCGGGGTAAGAGACCAGTTGGACTACATAAAAGAACTAGGCTTTACGACTATTCAGCTATCTCCGATCATGTCTAGCGAATCGGACGGGTTTCATGGCTTCGGAGTAACGGACTATGAGACGGTGGAAGAGCACTTCGGTACGATGGAAGACGCGCGAAAGCTGGTGACAGAAGCCCATGAAAAAGGAATGAAGGTCATCTTTGACATGCCGTACGGCTTTGTAGGTAACGCTCACCCGTGGCTCGAAGACCAACGTAAATCCAGCTGGTTTCTAGAGGAAACGCTGGAAGACGACTCCTGGTTCGACGGACTCCCGAAGCTTGATACTTCCAATCCGGAGGTAGCAGATTATTATAGCGAGGTATGGAAGAAATGGGAAGAAGAAACCGATGTCGACGGTTTTCGCTTGATTACTTCCGGGGGAGCTGCTCCTCAAAATGACCTCCTGGTATTCTCAGAAACTTACGATGAAGAGAAGGAAGAACAGCAAACGCTCCGGGATGTTTTCCAAGCGGCGGGAGCGTCGCTTGAGCCGCTGGCGCTTGGAGAGGGAGGACAGATTTGGGAACTGGATGACTTCCTCGGGTCACGTTTTACGCATGAAGCGGTGGAAGGGGGACAGAATCCGGTTACCCGGCTCCAGCTTGCCTGGACGTACCTCTATACGATTCCTGGCACGCCGCGCTTTTATTACGGTTGCGAGATCCCTTTGGATGATGGTGGGGATCCGTCTGAAATTCCCATGATGAATTTTAAAGCAGGAGAAGAAGCCCTCAGTCAGCGGATTGAAAAACTCCATTCCATGAGGGAGGAATTCCCTGCACTGACGAAGGGGAGCGTTCATGAGCTGTATAACGAAGATGGGCTGCTTGTTTACGAAAGGTCCTATGAAGGAGAGCGGCTGATCATAGCCATCAATAATGCAGAAGCTACGAAGACGATGGAGCTGGATCACTTGGAAGGCGGTCTGCAGCTGAGCGGTCTGCTGGAGGACGGCATTATCCGGGAACAGCGGGACGGCGTCTACCGAATCGGCATGGAGAGGGAGACGGCGGACGTATTTGTGGTGGAAGCAGATAAAGGCTACAATTGGCTTTTCATCGGATTCGTCGGAGGAGTACTGCTTATCTTCGTATTCAGTGTCACGATGATAAGTATTAAAAATAGGAAGGATCAAACCGTGGAGTGAGTACTCCACGGTTTTTCATTTAGGAAGTCACTTCCGTCATTCCGTCTTCTTTTACACGAATAGCCCAAAGCTGCATATAGTGATAGTAACGGAGGGAACAGGAGGAGATAGCGATGCCGTCATTCATTAACATTTTCAACATTAAGATCAACAGTATAGCCAGTAACGGTTCCTTTAACATTGGTGATGCCTTTCATAATTCTCCAACGGCCAATACTAAATCCCAAGGACAGAACTCTTCATATGGGGATGTCTCCCCGACTTCATCCGGAATGGAGAACGTCTTTATAGACCCGGATATGAACGATATGGGGGAAGTTGCAAACCCGACCAATACCAATTCAGTTCAAGGATAACGAGGAAAGGATGCGAGGAAATGCCCTTTTTAATCAGTGTGTTTAATATAAAGACAAATGGTGTGACACAGAACGGTAATATCGATATCGGAGCGGTCGTCCATAACAGCCACACGGCGAATACGAAGCTGTATGGTGCAAACTTCTCCCTTGGAGATTGTTCGGTAACGAGTTCCTGCAACGCGAACGCTATCATAGACCCGGATGTAAGTGACCAAGATCAGAATGCCAACCCGTCTCTGCCTTTGACCAATCAACTGTAGAGATGAGAAAGGGGGAGGGCGCAAGTGGAAATGGATCGTTTAAAGGAATGGCTGGATGTCGCACAGCAATACCAGACCAGCACATTCTGGGGACACATATTCGAGAAGGCCAACTTGGATCAGGCAGAAGATCTTGTAAATATACAGAATAGAGGGGGCTCCTCCCCGTCTTCTTATCCGGCAGCGGATGTTTTTATGACAGACACTCATGTCATAATCTTTGTAGAAATGCCGGGGGTTAGGAAAGAAGATATCCAGTTATCCGGGAGCGGATCGAATTTGAGCATTAAAGGGCAGGTGAACCTGCCGATTGAAGGGGCCGTACCGGTGCAGCAGGAACGCGCCTTAGGGCCTTTTGAGAAAACGATTCCACTACCGGATACCATCGACAATAAACAGGTCAAGGCCACTTTCATAAACGGGCTTATGATGTTGAATTATCCAAGAAGTCCCGACACCCATAGAAATATCACCATCGAATGATCGCTTAGAAAGGATAGTTGGAGAGGAGGTGTATCCCTTTTTATGAATAATGGGAGTCTGTCATTAGAAGCTTTGAACAAAAGGATCTCCAAACTGGAAGCAGCCCAATCTAAACAAACTATACATACTCCAAAAACAGGAATGGGAAGCAGCAGGGGTATCAATCATAACGGCGTGCAGACGGAACATATTCTGAATGCATTAGATGAATACTTGACGAAGATCCTTTCCACTTATGAGCAGGAAATCGATCGATTGATGAAGCGTGTGGAGGATATGGAAAAGGAAATGGCTGCTTTGAATTCCGGGGGACGCGCCAATCCATCCTCTGTCTTTTTCATAGATCAATTGACATGTGAGAAGTTGGAAACGAACAATCATATCGCCCAATTGGGTATCAATCAGCTCAAAGGTCGATTGGATATCGGGAGTACAAGAGAACAGCCGGAAACCAAGTGATATTACTTGATTTCCGGCTGTTGTTTTCCTGCAGGGGCCGGTTACATGGACTAAAGGCTCCGCTTATAGGGAATGTTTATTGATAACGATCATTCAGGAAAAATAACGCGATGGTTCCAGGTCCGGCATGAGCACCGATCGTGGCTCCGACATAGCCGATATGGATGGTTTCGGCACCGAACTGTTCCTTGATCATAGCAGCAAGCTGTTCTGCGCGTTCCACGTCGTCCCCGTGGCTGATGGCGATCCGCTGGCCGCTCAAATCCACGCCGCGTTCATCCATAACTTCCAACATTCGTTTCAGAACTTTCTTCGAGCCGCGGATTTTCTCAAGCGGAATCAGCTTCCCATCCTCCATGTGGAGGAGCGGCTTGATTTTTAAAAGACCGCCGACAAAGGCCGCAGTCCGGCTTACCCGGCCCCCTCGCTGGAGGTATTCCAGATCATCAACCGTGAAGATGTGTTCCATATGCTCGGCGTGATATGTCCCTGTCTTAAGGATTTCTTCATAAGAAGCACCGTCGCTTGCCAGTTCGGCCACTCTCATTATGACAAGACCGTAGCCGAGTGAGGCTGCTTTCGTGTCTACGACATCAAAGACAGCTTCCGGGTACTCTTCTTTTACTTCCTGTTCGACCATTTTGGCAGTCTGATAGGTACCGGACAGTTCCGATGAGAAAGCGAAATAAATGAATGGTTGTCCTTCTGCCGCATAGCTGGTGAAAGCATCACGGAAAGCCTGCGGGGATACCTGCGCTGTCTTCAATGATTCCCCCGCGCGCATCCGGTCATAAACTTCTTTTGGTTCAATCGACGTTCTGTCCTCATATTCCTCGCCGTTCATAATAACCTTCAGAGGCAGGGAGTGGATCGATAAACGGTCTGTCGTTTCCAAGTCCAGATCGGCAGCCGAATCACATACTATTTGTACAGTCATAAACGTCACCTTCTATATTATTATAGTACTATCAGTTTAGGCATAGTCGCCCTTTATAGTCAAAACAAATTCCTCCAAAAACCATGTTTGCGAAAACTTTGCAAAGTTCTCCAAAGTTTGACTTGATTTTACGAATTGTCGGTGATAAAAATGAATAGATGAATTCAGGAAGGTAAGGAGGTTTACGATTGTTTGTTGTAGAAATTAGAAGAATATTAATTGTTTTACTGGGATCGTTATTAAATGCGTTGTCCCTTAACTTATTCTTAATAGAGGCAAATGTTTATGCAAGCGGATTTACGGGGGTTTCCCAGCTCTTGACGAGTATTTCCAGTGATTTTCTGGGCATTCCTGGTGTGAGTACGGGACTTGTCCTGTTAGTGCTCAACATCCCTGTCGCCATATTGGGCTGGTATAAGGTAGGGAAAGGGTTCACCGTCTACAGCGCCATTTCTGTTGCGTTCACGACGTTGTTCCTCGAAGTCATCCCCGTGCAGCAGCTTTCCGGAGATATTATACTGAACGCCGTGTTCGGCGGTGTTATCGGTGGAGCCGGTGTCGGGATCACGTTGAAATGGGGTGCTTCCACCGGAGGCCTGGACATCATCGCCATGGTGCTGTCCCGTATGAAGGACCGCCCGATCGGTATTTATTTTCTTATCATTAACAGTGTAATTATTGCGGTAGCCGGTATTTTATATGAACCGGAAAACGCGCTTTATACATTATTAACTCTTTACGTAACGACAAGGGTCATTGATGCGATCCATACGCGTCACGAGAAGTTGACGGCCATGATCATCACGACAAAGGCTGCTGCCCTGGAGAAGGAAATCCATAAAAGCATGGTTCGTGGAATTACCACGCTGCCTGCCAAAGGAGCCTTCACCCAACAGGACAAGAATATGCTTGTCATGGTTATTACGAGATACGAGCTGTATGATTTGCAGCATATTATCCAGGAAGTGGACCCGCAGGCGTTTACCAACATCGTTCAAACGACAGGTATCTTCGGTTTCTTCCGAAAAGATGATAAATGATGTAACGTTTTCCAGCCGGAGGACGTCTTATTCATTGAATAGAATAGATAGGGAGTGGCGAAATGAAAAAATTTCTTGCCATTTTGTTAGGGGCCCTCTTGTTGTTGTTGGTGGCTGCCTGTACAAATGATTCAGGCCAGGAAGAAGCAGACGGAGAAGAAAAAGAAGAGACGGAAGCATCAGCTTCACCGGATATGGAGGCGGAGATTGATATGGAGACATTGCTCGATCAGATTGAAATGGATGCGGCAGTAAATGCATCCGGCGACGCAGCAACCTTCGAATTCTCGCTTAAAAATACAGGAGAAGATCCAGTGATTTTGGGCTTTACTTCCGGTCAGAAATACGAAGTGGAAGTGAAGAATGTATCAGGAGAAACGGTGTACAAGTATTCCGATGGTCAAATGTTCACACAGGCGCTGACGACGGAAGAACTTGCCGGCGGAGGCACGTATCAGGCTGAGGATACATGGAAAGGGATCGAACAGCCCGGGAAGTATGAGGTTACGATGACAATCCTTGTACATACCATCAATGACCAATCCCTCGAGGCGAATCCGTTCCAAGTGACGCAGGAATTCACGGTGCAGCCGGATAAGAAAGAATCTAATCAGGATCAGGCGTCGACAGAGGAAGAGACGCCTTCGGAAGAGACAGAGGAAGCAGCTCCGCCCGTCGAGGACAGTTACAGCGGAGATGGGGAAACGTTCCGGTCTCTTACCGTGTCAGGGGACAATGGATCCTATGTGGTTAAAGGGGAAGCCAATGTTTCCAACGGTACCTTCATTTATACCGTGGAAGATGGACATAATGTGCAGGTGGAGCCTTCCGAAAAACAGGTAGGGGCGTCGTCTTCCTGGACACCTTTTGAAATAAGTGTCACCATTCCAGAGGACAAACTTCCGGACTTCGGCACGATCACCCTCACTATGTTTACGGAAAATGGGGACGGTCTGCCTGAGAACTTGAACTACATTCCACTGGATCGATTCTAATAGAAAAAAAACCACCATACGAGGGTATGGTGGTTTTTTTGAAATCAATATCCGTGTTCTTCGAGCGTGCTTTTCACTTTTGGATTCAACTCGTCCCAGTCGGCTTGGGGAAGTTTATTGACCGTGATGAAATTTTGGAAACCAAAGACGTTGTCGACGCCGTCGAGCTCCATCAAATCGTTCATGATTGTATGTTCACTCGTTTGTCCCGGCATAACGGAAACGCTGCCGTCTCCTTGGAAAATAAGCTTTTCCACCGTGAATTTACGAGCATTTGGATTAGGTGTTTCTTGTACTTGTATAGCCATCATCGTATCCTCCTTCTTCACTCTGCTCTTATCTTACCAAAAAATCGCGCCCACCTAAATAGTAAAACACTTCAATTCAGAACCGGCCGCATCTGTGATACAATGATATCACTTTTCAGGAGGTGTGTTATGGAAACGAGATTAATCGATGTCTTGCAGCCGATCAAAGACAATGATTATACATTGCAGGACGGCCAGAATTTACAAGAGCTCACGACTATGATGCTACAAAAAATCGGATCTGTCCATCCTGTTCTCAGGGAGGATCTTATTCGTCCGGTTTTTACATCCTTTATTGCCAGAAACCATTACACCAACGAACAATTAAAGAATATTCTCCAATCGATTTTAAATAAAAATTATTTGTTTTACCGGATAGCGATGTCCAAAAATGAAGAAGACGCCGTGTTCAAGCGCAGCTATTCCGTGCTTCTGATTCCACCGATCATGGACAAGCACCGGGAAGATCCGTTCCTGAAAGAAGAAGATATCCGGCGGGTTTGGGACAGCCTGAAGAAATATGTTCCCCAGGAGAAAGATACCCGTGCCTGCGTCAAAGACAAAGGTTGGGCTCATGCGATGGCTCATGCAGCGGATGCGGTATACAGTACGGCAGCGTGTGAAGAAATTACAAGGGAAGACATTCTCGATATGCTTCCGATCATCCGCGATAAATTCATGATCGACAAACCGTATCTGTTTGATGAGGAAGAACGGATGGTGACGGCGGTATTGATGATGTTCCGGAAAATCAGTCATGCGGAAAGAGTGGAATGGCTGGAATCACTACTTTATGAGCGGGAAAGCTGGAAAGATCCCGATGAGGATATCATCATCAATAACAGCAAACACTTCTTAAGAGCGCTGTACTTCCGAATGCTCGACGGCGATTACCGGGAACTTAAACAGGTTTTAGAAAATCTGCTGCGGGAATTGAGGAAACAGGAAGCCTATTAAGATGTGGGGGAAGCGTATGATTCGTTGGGGTCTCTTTATCGGAACGACATCAGGAATTGTGCTGGGTCTGTACCTGTGGTTTGTAGAGCAGGTGACAGGAATGAGAGTGTACACGCTGCTTATGAATGTAGACTTCATCCCTGTCCTAGGTGATATCGATTGGCCTGTCTTTATGGAATGGTTTTTCCATATCCTCATATCGTGGGCAATCGGAATCATCTATGCGTACTTATTGATGTATCGCCTGCGTAAAACCAATCGGAATCGATGGCTGCTTGCCGTCGGACTGACACTGTTTGCTGCATTTACTTATGTTCCACTCACGATCCTTGCTGTGAAAGAGACGCCGGGTCTGACTGATGGGGCGGCCATTACACAGTGGCTTATCGGTCATGCTTTGTATGCCATCACGTTGAAGATGTCCTTCAGCCGCTTCCGCACTTGAATAAAACAAAGCAGCGCCTGATATGTATAAGTATCAGGCGCTGCTTTGTTTTAGAAAATCATTAGGGGGTAATGTACTGTACCCGCTTACATGAAAAATAAACGTACCCGCAATAAAAAAAGGCCGGAAATAGTCCGGCCTTTCCTTGTTATCGCAAGCTGTTGTTATGCGCTTCGATTTGCTGCTCCAATTGCTGTAGCTGTTGTTTCTCTTCTTGAGAACATTGGCTATATGCAGACTGGATAGCATCTTTAGCGGCTTTCATATCCTCTTGGCTGGCGCCGTTCGTATCACGACGCTGAGTGAAACGGTTGACCGCTTCGCGCGCATTTTCAAAAAGGTTTCTTTCCATCGTTAAAACCCTCCTACGGTGTGCTGATCGGCTTCCATCTGTTTTCGATCCGCATCTGTCAGCTTTTCCGCTTCCAATTTACGTTCATCGAAGGATGGCACTTCCGACCCGCGTTTCTCGTTGCGATTGTCATTCTTTTGCTGCTCCATGACAAGACCCTCCTGTCATAAAAAAGCCTGAACGCTTTCACGTTCAAGCTTAGTATGGCGGCAGGGCGGTTTTTTACACGAGGAAAAATGTACCTAGATCGCCCGTTTGTTTATTTGAAGATAGTCATTAAGAAACGTTCCGATGCCGTCTTGTTCATTCGTAGCGGTGACGTGATCAGCCATGCTTTTCAGCTCATCGATGGCGTTCCCCATGGCGACGCCTATCCCCGCATAATCGATCATTTCAAAATCGTTGTCCTCATCACCGAAAGCGATCACCCGTTCTTTCGGGATATGGAAGTAGCGCGCAATTTTATCAAGACCGACCGCTTTGTTCATACCGGCCCGGACGATTTCGATAACGTGCCACGGCGCGCCCCATTTCCGGTGATCGATCAATTCTGCATGCTGATCCAGTTCCTGTCTCAGACGTTTGATTTTCTCTTCTTCCGGGTGGATAAGAATGGAAGTAGGGTCATCTTTCAAGTGATGCTGCAGCCTTCCAACGGTCGGCTTAATATCTGTTTGAAAAATCCGCAGAATTTCTTCGTCGTGCCTGTCGAGGTAAACGTCATCCTTCACTTCCGCAAGAATATTCTTTACACCGAGTTCCTGACAGGTATGAATGATCTTATGCGCCGTTCTTATGCCGAGCGGAGAATGCAGCGCATCCCATTTATGGTCCTTAGGGTGGTGGATGAACGCACCATTGAAGTTCACCATTGGAGTATCCAGACCAAGTTCGTGATAGAAATCGATACTTGCCCGGTGCGGCCTTCCTGTCGCAATTACGACGATATGGCCTTGGTCCATGGCCTGAAGCACGGTTTCTTTTGTTTTGCCACTGATGACTTTATCATCTGTCAATAATGTTCCGTCTAGATCCAACGCAATCAAATGCTGTTTCATTAGCTTCACCTCATTTGTATGTATAGTGTAGCGGGTTCTCAGGCAGGTTGTAAAGAATTTCTGTGAACGCTGCCTATGACTTCCAAATTGATGACAGCAGTGTTACGATGTGTATTATATAGGAAATTTATTAATCGCGCCTAAAGCACAGGTAAAGATTTTCAGAAAGGAACCATGGCAATGATCGGAGTTTATCGGAACACATTGAAAGATATACCAGTACTGACAGTCGTCGACTCTTCCAAAGAGAACGAGGCGCTCCCGGTATTCATTTATTTCCACGGCTTCACCTCAGCGAAAGAACATAACCTCCCGCAAGCCTATCTGCTTGCGCAGAAGGGGTACCGCGTCATCCTCCCGGACAGCGCGTATCATGGCGAACGCGAGGAGGATTTGTCCAAAGAAGAGCTCAGCCTCAAATTTTGGGAGATCGTGTATCAAAACTTGAAAGAGCTTCAGGATATGAAAGATGAACTCGATCGCATGGAACTGCTCGAAAACCGCAGAATTGGTATCGGCGGAACATCGATGGGGGGAATCACTACGAGCGCTGCTTTGACGATGTACCCCTGGATTCAGGCGGCTGCGGTCATGATGGGTTCACCCAAACCGGTCGAATTCGCTCAGAAGCTTATTGAAGATGTAAAAAACAACGGATACGAGCTGCCTCTGACACAAGAGGAGTTAGATGAGCTCTATCATTCGCTTGCAGGCATCGATTTATCCCTGCAGAAGGATAAGCTTTACAGCCGGCCGCTCTTTTTCTGGCACGGAGATGCCGATCCTGTTGTTCCATTTGAGCACTCCTATGATTTCTATAATGAAGCGATCAGCCAATATAAGAATCCGGAGAATATCCGTTTCTTGAGAGAGGTCGGGCGTGATCATAAAGTCAGCCGTTTCGCCATTCTTGAGTTGGTCAACTGGCTGGAACTCGTCCTTTGATGGTAGGGAATATTTTGTCCCGGCAGGATTTTTGTTTATAATAAGGTTTGAACAATTGTGAAGGGGGAACAAAAGTGGATAGAACTGCATTAGAAGAAAACGCAATGGGTGCCCTTGAGAATGTCATTGACCCGGAACTCGGCATTGATATCGTGAACTTAGGCTTAGTCTATGGCGTCGATATAGATGAGGATGGCAATACAAAGGTAACGATGACCTTGACTGCGATGGGCTGCCCGCTGGCCGGTCACATTGAACAGGATGTAAAGCGCTGCCTTGCAGACCTTCCTGAACTGAATGAGATATCGGTGAATATTGTCTGGAATCCGCCTTGGACGAAGGATCGTATGAGTCGCTACGCGAAAATCGCTCTTGGTATTCCGGATTGATCGAAGGATGGTCCGCCCCTGCCGTAGGTAACACGGCAGGGGTTTTTACATATTACGCTTATGAAGGAGGGGAGAGATATGGAACGTGCACCAGTGTTTCAAATCGTCGGATATAAAAACAGTGGAAAAACCACCTTATTGTCGGATTTGATCGCCTATGGTACGGATCGTGGCGAGAAAATCGCGGCAATCAAGCACCATACTCATGAAGAGCCGTTAAAAGTGATGCACCATGAAACGGACAGCTACCGGCTTCATGAATGCGGCTCATTCTTAACAGGGGTAGACAGCCCGCGCCGGTTCCAGATGGAATTGTCCCATGATGATGATTTCGCTCTGGACCATCTAGTGGATATTTACCGCCATTTTTCGCCTGATTTGATTACGGTGGAAGGATATAAGGAAGAGCACTACCCGAAGGCGGTCATCATCAAAAGGGTGGAAGACTTGAAACTGTTGGATAACTTGACAAACATCAAGCTCGTCATCACGTGGGATGAAACGTTGACGGCTCATGTCTCTCATTCCGTTATCGCTCTGAAAGATTGGAGAAAACGCTTACCGGAAGTGCTGGAACTTGCTAAGGGGGAATCTTGATGGGGGAGAAGAGGTGCTGGATAACAGAAGAACCGATTGATGTCGGTTCTCTTGTCCATACAGTTACAAGGCCGGAAGCAGGAGCCATCAATACGTTCATCGGAACGGTCAGGGAGTTTACTAAAGGAAAGCAGACGCTCTACTTGGAGTATGAAGCTTATACCGCTATGGCGGAGAAGAAGCTCGAGCAGATTGCCCGGGAAATGGAAGAACGATGGCCGGACATTCAAACGGCGATCGTCCACCGGACCGGCCGTCTTGAAATATCCGATATCGCGGTCGTCATTGCTGTTTCGACCCCGCATCGGGCTGATTCCTATGAGGCGAGCAGATACGCAATTGAACGGATAAAAGAGATTGTCCCAATATGGAAGAAAGAACATTGGGAAGATGGCGACAGCTGGATCGGGGATCAAAAAGAAATCGTCCCCGGTGTACCAGGGAAGGGGGATGGAATGTGAATCGTATTCTTTTTTTTGCTGGCTTAAAGGAACAAATCGGTGAAGGAGAATGGTCCTTTGATGCGGCGGGTTTAACAGTAGAGGACTTGAAGGAAACGGTGCGGCAGGAGTTTGGTGTGGAACAGGTTATGACAAGTATGACAGCGGTCAATGAAGAATTCGCTCAAAAAGAAACGATCGTAAAAGAAGGAGATACGGTAGCTTTTATCCCTCCTGTAAGCGGTGGATAAAGCGGTACATCCCCTATATGAGAAAAGGCTCCGCGTTATGGAAACGCGGAGCCTTTTTTCTTTCTGAATACTTTTTACAGGAATAGAACGACCAGTCCACCGACGATGAAACAGTAAAAGGCGAAATACTTCAAGTTTCCCTTGGCCATGATATTCATGAACCAACGGAGAGAGAAGTAGGAGGCAACGATGGATGCAAGAAAAGCAAGCCCATACGCAAGCCACACGCTTCCTGAATCCGCACTGGCGAATACATCTTCAATGGAGAGGAGCATCGTTCCAAGGCTCACCGGAATGTATAAAAGGAAAGAGAAGCGAAGTGCGGTTTCCTGTTTCATTCCTAAGAACATGGCGGCGACGATTGTAGCACCGGATCGGCTGATTCCCGGTATAAGAGCGACTGCCTGTCCTAAACCGACAATGACAGCATCCTTCCAAGTCATTTGGGCATCTCCCTTGCGACCGCGCATGTTGCGGATCAGCCATAAGGCAATACCGGTAATGATCAAGGTGATCCCCACTGTTTTAACGGTGGATAAGCCTTCGATAGCATCGCCGAGCAGTATACCCAACACACCTGCCGGGATCGTACCGATGATCAAATAAATGATGAAGTCGAAGTCATCCTTCTGTCTTTCATCACGACTGATGATGTACCCGATCCCATTCCGGATCAGCCGGAGCAGATCCTCGCGGTAAATGATCAAAACGGCGATCAAGGATCCGAAGTTGACGAGTACTTCAAAGCTCAGACCTTCTAGTTTAATTCCAAGAAGGTCTTGTGCGATGACAAGGTGCCCGCTTGAGGAAATCGGTATTGGTTCTGTGAAACCCTGGAATATTCCTAAAAACAAATATTTAATCAAAAGCCAAATTTCTTCCATCATTAAATCCTCCTGAAAGTAAAAACTCACCCGTTCACTATAACGCTGTCGAGTTGCTATGTAATGAGTAATGCCGACCATTTTTGTACAGGGAAAATGGTATCCGGTATGAAAAAAACGCTGCCATCGATTGATAGCAACGTTTACTACTTACGCTTCGTCTTTGATGAGACCTTCTCCCAATACCACAGCAGCAAGGGTGAAAAGGATGGTCATCGTAATTACCTGCGAGAAAGCAAAGTCGCTTCCTGACATGTTACTGACTACATAAGCAGACATGAAGCTTAAAAGAAAGGCCCAAACAATCGTCCAAATCATCCGCATCAATGTTCACCTCATTTATCCATTCTAACGTCTATCTTAGCAGAACGAGGAAGAAAAAGAAATATGAAATCGCTTCATGATTCAAGGGAAGTGTGAATAAAATGGTAACAGTAAGAGGAAGGGGGCGGAGCTGTGGTAGTCGTTGTCCATCCCAGTTTTCATTGGATAGGGTATCACGTGTGTAAAGAGCTTCTTCAGGAAGGGCATGTAGTTATAGGGATCGATCCGATCAAAGACAAGCGGAGTGATCTTTTATATATGTACGTCGGCAGAAACAGTAACTTTCAACACTTTTTTCAGAAATCGGACAAAGAGAACCATATGCATAATAGTGGATCAGAAGTCGAGGTGGATATCAAGAAAGGGAAGGTGAGGATTGTGACATCCCAAAGAGAGGAGAGAGTGGAAATCCCGGCTCTTTATGGAGAGTGGATGCCGATGGCGGACCATTCATTCCAGGAGAAAGGAGATTTAAGAAAATGGATAGAGGAGACGGAAGCAGTGTACGTCGGAGACTTCGTCAAGACGCTGCTTCCGTCCTACCTCACCCGGAATATGGAAGAGGAGTCTTTGGAGGAGAGAGTGGAAGCAACCTGGCGCTGTCGGAAGCTCCTGGAACGTGTCTGACCCTGTTTTTTACTAATCGCTGTTTTACTTTCTTCTATCGAAACATGTAGAATAATGATAAAAGAAGGAACCAGCGGGTTTGTACAGGGGTGCTGACAATGAAAAGAAGATACAGCCTATTTCTATGCGTCCTCGTTCTTCTGGCAGGGTGCGGATCATTCCCGGGCTACGGCGAACATTCAGACGTCGGCATGCTGATCGAAACGACGGCGGATGATCAAGGCTTCGGGGAGCGTGGATATGAGGGGCTTCAGATGATTGAGCAAGAGTTTGATGCGGACGTCTATTATAAGGAGAATATAAAAACGTATGATCAGACGGCAGCGGCCGTCGAGGATCTTGTCCATAAGGGCGTAGATATCATCTTCGGGCACGGAAATATTTATGAGAGTCACTTTAAAGAGCTCCATGCTTCTTTTCCTGATGTGGAATTTGTTTATTTTAATGGTGAATTCTCAGCGGATAATGTCACCAGCCTTAATTTCAGTTCGCGGGCGATGGGCTTCTTCGCAGGGATGGTTGCTGGAGAGATGACAAAATCCGATAAAATCGGTTTGATCGGCGCTTTCGAATGGCAGCCGGAATTAGAGGGGTTCTATGAGGGGGTACTCTATCAGAATCCGGAAGCAGATGTTTCTGTGTCTCTCACCAACAGTTGGAGTGACACACAGACGGCTCTTGGAATTTACAGCACGATGCAGAGAAATGGCGCGGATGTCTTTTACCCTGCGGGTGATTTATTCGATATCTCCATCATCAAGCAGGCAGAGCAGGACGGGAAGTATGCCATCGGTTATGTGAAAGACCGGTCTTCCGTTGCAGAGAACGCCGTATTAACAAGTACCATCCAGCGGATTGATGAAGTGTATGAACTGGTGATGGAGCGATATGTCGACGGAAACCTGACAGGAGGGTCGCTGACCTTTGATTTTCAAGAAGGAGCGATCGAAATGGGCACCTACAGCTCTGATGTTCCTGTCGGTTTTCAGAAAGAGATGGATGAAGCAGTCGCTTATTATGAAGAGACAGGAGAATTGCCAAACCGGTAAAAACTCGGGAGTTGTTTACTCGCCAGTTTTTCAGCATGATGAAGAAGTGGTTTGGGGATGTGAGGGGCGGGATTGCCCTTGTATTTTTCAAAGCCACGTTTTCTTTCAACCATTGCTGCCTATGTATTAATCTTTTCTTATCCGTTAAGTTTCTCAGCAATCTGAAAAGACTCGGGAGTTTTGCCCCCGAGTTTTTTTGTTATTTCTTAAAACGGTCGAACATCGGCTTGATCATCGGTGACACGGATTTCCAAGTTTTTGATGCTTCTTCAAACAAATCGGGCCAGTTTGGTTTGGATTGACCTTCTGTTTCTGTCGTTTTCTCTTTGCGCTCTTCTGACGGATTAAACCCCCAGAAATTATCGAAAGGAGACTTTCTGTTATTCTCCATCCACTGCACCTCCCTCTACATGCAGTTTATGACAGGAACCCTTATATTTTGTGGGCTGCGCACTGCTTCGCTCCTTTTGCGACTTGCAGAATAAAAGGAGATGAATTAAAATTAGTACCAAGTCATAAGAATTGATAATAGATATTCAGATATTACCTTAAGGGGATGAACATATGAGAGCAGGATTCTTAGGTGTCGGGCACTACGCACCGGAAAAAGTTCTTACAAATAAAGATTTAGAGAAAATAGTCGATACAAGTGACGAATGGATCCGGACACGTACCGGGATCGAAGAGCGCAGGATCGCGTCCGACGATATGGATACGTCCGACTTGGCACTTCGTGCAGCTGAAGCTGCGCTGGAAGATGCGGATATGAAAGCGGAAGAACTGGATATGATCCTCGTTGCCACCGTTACTCCGGACACACCATTTCCATCTGTAGCGACAAAGCTTCAGAAAAGCCTCGGCGCACCTAAAGTAGCAGCGATGGATCTTAGTGCTGCGTGTGCAGGATTCATGTACGGTGTTATCACGGCCAAACAGTATATTGAGACAAATGCCTATAAGAATGTGCTGGTGGTAGGTGTAGAGAAACTTTCCAAGATTACGGATTGGACCGATCGAAATACGTGCGTCCTTTTCGGAGATGGAGCGGGAGCTGCTGTCATCGGCCCGGTAAGTGAAGATAAGGGGATCCTTTCCTTCGAACTTGGATCCGACGGTAACGGAGGACCGAACCTCTATCAGACGCCGGAAGATGTCATCTACATGAATGGACGGGAAGTATTCAAATTTGCTGTCCGCCAGATGCCGGAATCCTCTGTCAATGTCGTGAAAAAAATCGGCCTTAGTGAGCAGGATGTCGATTACTTAGTCCCACACCAGGCAAACATAAGAATAATGGAAGCAGCAAGGCAGCGCCTGGGCATTCCGGAAGAGAAAATGTCCACAGCTGTGAAGCGTTACGGCAACACATCTTCTGCATCGATTCCAATCGCTTTGTCAGAAGACGTGAAGGCAGGTAAAATAAAAGAAAACGATTTAGTCGTTCTTGTCGGATTCGGCGGCGGTCTCACATGGGGAGCCGTTGCCCTTCGATGGGGCAAGTAACCAAGGAGGAATAGAATAGTCATGGATAAAAGACGAGTAGTCATTACCGGAATGGGGGCGGTGACCCCCGTCGGTAACTCAGTAGACGAATTGTGGGAGAGTATTAAGAACGGTGTTTCTGGAATCGGCGAAATTACGAAAGTAAACAAAGAGGACTACCCGGTACACGTCGCGGCAGAGCTCAAAGATTTTGACCCTTCCAAGTACATCGAACGTAAAGAAGTACGGAAGATGGACCCATTTGTTCAATATGCAATGGTCGCTTCCCACATGGCGGTGGAAGATGCCGGCCTTGAAATTACGGATGAGATTGCACCTCGTACGGGAGTCTGGATCGGTTCCGGTATTGGAGGAATGGGAACATATGAATCCCAGTTCGAGACGTTCCAGAAGAAAGGATACCGTCGTGTCAGCCCGTTCTTCATCCCGATGATGATTCCTGATATGGCCGCTGGACAAGTATCTATCTCTCTAGGTGCGAAAGGCATTAACTCTTGTACCGTTACGGCATGTGCATCCGGCGCCAACTCGATCGGTGATGCGTTCAAGGTACTTCAGCGTGGAGACGCTGACATCATGATTGCCGGCGGGACGGAAGCACCAATGAACAAGATGTCCTTCGCAGGCTTTGCCGCTGCGCGTGCGCTTTCCTTGAATGAGGATCCGAAAACAGCGAGCCGGCCTTTTGATAAGAACCGTGACGGATTCGTCATGGGAGAAGGCGCAGGAATTCTTATTATGGAAACGTTGGAGTCAGCGAAGAAGCGTGGTGCGAAAATTTATGGTGAAATTACAGGGTACGGCTCTACCGGAGATGCTTACCACATCACATCACCGGCACCGGAAGGCGATGGAGCGGCCCGTGCCATGAAACAGGCGTTGGGAGATGCCGGTCTTGAACCGACAGCTGTCGATTACGTAAACGCCCATGGTACGTCCACGGAGCTTAATGATAAGTTTGAGACGTTTGCAACGAAAACTGTCTTTCAAGAGCACGCGAAGAAGCTTGCTATTTCTTCGACGAAGTCAATGACGGGTCACCTGCTTGGAGCGGCAGGAGCAGTGGAAGCGGTCATCTCACTGAAAGCCATCAATGACGGCATACTGCCACCGACGATCAATTATGAAACACCTGATCCGGAGTGTGATCTTGATATCGTACCGAACGAAGCAAGAAAACAGGAAGTAAATACGGTTATGAGTAACTCGCTTGGGTTTGGTGGTCACAACGCGACCCTGATTTTCCAGAAATACCAAGACTGATTAAAACCCGGCAGCCACGAGGCTGTCGGGTTTTTTGTCTTATTACCCTTTATTAGAAGGAAGAATCACATGGTTTTAGATGTTCCATCACACCTTTGTCAGCAAATAAAGAAACCCGAAAGCCTCAAGGGCTCTCGGGTTCTTCCGTATCTCCGTCCAGAAAGGCGCGGAGCGTCTTCTGTGTTTTATCTTCGTCATGATTGAGTACTAATCCGATTGGATATTCTTTTCGTTCGTTCCAAACGTTGTCCGTTGTCGGAATGCTGAGTGTCTCGATATCTTCGGGAGGGTGAAGCAGGATATCCTTCCCTATATCCACTACTTTGGTCCCTTCGATATTTGTATCAATATAAGGCTGGACCGTACCGATTAAGCGTGGTGCTTTCAGGACACCGCTGAAGGATACCAGCTGATCTTTCAACAATCCGATTGCTTCCTGCTGCCTTTCCACACGACCGAAATCCGATCGGATATCACTGCGGAATCTTACGTAGCCAAGCAATTCTTCCCCGTCAAGCTGCTGTTTTCCGGCTTTCAAATCGATTTTTGTGCCGTCACCGCCGGCTTCGTAGTACATATCCTTATCGATATCCACTTCAATACCGTCCGGAGCGAGCGTGTCCACAATATGGGTGAATCCTTTGAAATCAACGATCGCATAGTACTCCGGTTCAACTGCGAAATTATCTACAATCGTTTCCCGGAGAAGCTCAGGACCACCGATGGCAAAGGCTGCGTTGAGCTTGTTGTATCCGTGCCCTGGAATATCCACGTACGTATCTCTCATTAAGGATACCATCTTTACATCTTGATTCTCTTTATTATATTCAGCCAGCATAATCGTATCTGTCCGAGCCGTTTCCGTTCCTCGCTGGTCTGTTCCTAACAGCAGAATCGTCATCTTTTCGTCTCCGTTATCGACGCCCCGGAAAGAATCCTTGTAGGGGCTTTCCTCGAAATCGATTCCTTCTCCATCTTCCGCTGAAGCCTGATTTTCCATCGCTTCATGCTTCCCGGATAAATATTCATAGGCAGAATAACTAATAAACAATAAGAACGTTAAAGACAGGATTGCAAGTATGGCCTTGCGTTTACGGCGCTTTCTCCGCCTTTTTCGCAAGGTGCGTTTCTGTGACAACGATCATCATCCTTTCGTCCATGATACCTGTTCCATATAAATGTACCTTTAAATGGAAAGGAAGTAAAGACCAGGTTTTAAGAGCAAATACCCGCATGTCCCATGACTAACGTTCATAAGATATCCATAGGAGGACAAGGAGAAGGGGATGAGGCGGATGTGGTATTGGCTGCTGCTTTTAACTGGATTCGGATTTGCCGTCGCCGGTGGAACGGTGACGATTACGTATTTGAACCTCGTCCCGGCCGGTATGAGTTGGATAGAGTTCTTTATTCTGATTCGGACCCGGGTGGAATGTTACTTATTCCCTGCCGGCATCCTGCTCATTACGACAGCTTTGCTTCTCATGAAAGATTAATTTTCTAAAATATGGTTGTAAAGAATAAAAAAGCCACCAATGGTCATAATGTAACCAAAAGAGATCACTGAAGTGAAAGTGAGGGTCCGAAATGTTATACATGCATGATCTGTGGGTGAACTGGTTCGAAGGTGAAGAGAATGGGTATAACGTGTGCCGGTTCCATGAATGGCGCAAAGAAGATGGGATCGAGTTGATCGATCAGATACCCTTAGTTCTGGTGAATGATGAACTTTTCCATTTTATTGAGAACGATCTACAAGACCTGCCGGCATCCTTTCTGCAAGCGATCCACCGAAAGACGTACATGAAGAAAAATCAGGAGCGGCACACGGTCGAATACGCAGCTGTCGTCACGAATGGAAAGGACATCATTGTCTTTGACACGATTGGTTATACTCTTCCCGTGAAGAAGAGCCGTCTCATACCGAGACAGGAGCGTTTAGTATTCGAGATGGTTCAGGGAAAAGAACCGGAAACCTATTCAATAGAAGGAAGTGCGTGGAAGGAGCATCATATTCTTTCACTTCCACCAGGAAAAATGTCCGGTTTGACGCGTAGAGAACGGCAGTTGAAGCAGTTGTTGATGATGGCGCTCGATCAGTTGAAACACTCGGATCATCCAGAGGAAATCAGATATTGGCTGACTGAATGGGATCCGTCCCAATATCCAATTATCAAAGAATTTTCTACAGAAGAAGCGTGGGACCGTTTATATGAAGGTACGTGCAGAGGCTGGTCGATGATCCATGAGGAGCTGTGCCGGAAGATGGTAAAAGGGCAGCCTTTCTTTGAAACGATTTGGCAGGGTGAACAGGAACGCGTTTCACAGCATATGAAAAGCCAGAATTGAGTAACACCACTCAATTCTGGCTTTTTCTCTTTACTTCTTCTTCACGCGACCGAGGCCCAT
Source organism: Halobacillus sp. ACCC02827 (assembly GCF_030291935.1). Taxonomy (NCBI): domain Bacteria; kingdom Bacillati; phylum Bacillota; class Bacilli; order Caryophanales; family Bacillaceae; genus Halobacillus; species Halobacillus sp. ACCC02827. The sequence goes on from NZ_CP128168.1 coordinate 1,099,156, forward strand.
TGCTTTTTTCGCTTTACGAAGCATTTTCTGTGCTTCATACGATGCTTTATCTGCTCCCTGATCAAGTATATCGTCTAATTCATCGGAATCGATCAGTGCTTCATAACGTTCCTGAATCGGTTTCAGTACAGCGATGACAGCATCAGCCACCCCTTGTTTGAAGTCTCCGTAGCCTTTCCCTTCGTACTTCTGTTCCAAATCAGCGATCGGTGTACCACTGCAGACGGATTCAATGGTCAACAGATTGGAGACGCCCGGCTTATTCTCTTTATCGTAACGGACAACTCCATCGGAATCCGTCACGGCACTCTTGATTTTTTTAAGAATCTTCTTCTCATCGTCCAGCATGGAAATGAATGCCTTCTGATTGGAGTCCGATTTACTCATTTTCTTCGTCGGATCCTGAAGCGACATGATGCGTGCGCCTTCTTTTGGAATCCGTACTTCCGGCACTGTAAAAATGTCATTGTACTTATTGTTGAAGCGCTGCGCCAGGTTACGTGTGAGCTCCAAATGCTGTTTTTGATCTTCCCCGACTGGGACGATGTCTGTGTTGTACAGAAGAATATCGGATGCCATCAGCGGTGGGTAGGTCAACAGGCCGGCAGAAACTCCTTCTTTACTTCCCGTGGCCGACTTATCTTTAAACTGCGTCATCCGCTCCAATTCCCCAATGTAGCTGACACACTGGAGCATCCATCCAAGCTGCGTATGTGCGGCCACTTCGGATTGGATAAACAGCGTTGATTTATCCGGGTCAATTCCGGAAGCCAAGTATAACGCCGCAAGAGAGCGGATGTTACGGCGGAGTTCCAGCCGGTCCTGTGGAACGGTTATAGCATGTTCATCCACAATACAGAAGTAACAGTTGTGGTCATCCTGCAATTCTGTGAAATGCTTCATTGCTCCGATATAGTTCCCTAGTGTCAACGTTCCGCTTGGTTGAATCCCTGAAAAGATTGTCTTCATTTGTCATCACCTCTATGAATTATTCGTTTCTGCATACAAAAACGCCCCTTCCAATAACATGGAAGGGACGAATATACCGCGGTGCCACCCTAATTACCTGTATGCGATACAGGTCAGCTTCAATCGTTAACGCCGATTTACGTCAAAAGCTGCTCCGAAGGCCCAATTCCAACCCGTTCCCATGATTGCTTCCACCAGCCGCAACCTCTCTGTATGAATGGGGAGACAGATGTACTTATCCTTCATCCAAGCATTTCAGTCTTATTTAAGTAGTTTCTAATTATATCGCAGAAATCGCATTCCATCAACTCTTCATCCCTGATAATAAAAAACGAGTAAAGCAAGCAGTCCTACGGTCAATACACTTCCCTGAAAGAGGAAGAAGCGCAGCCAGGACCGCCCGATCGTTTGGGAGGGAAGCGGCTTCTCTTTCCAATCGTCCAGATAATCCTTCTGCTTGGACATCGTACTGTAAAACCGGCGAAAGCCGTATGCGATTCCGTCAAAGAACCCGCCTCGGATCACCCACATAAGAATACCGATGAACAAGTAGAAATAAGCAAGATAGAACAATTGATTTATATAATGGAATAAATCATGCTCTGGAGACAACAGGAAGAAGAGTCCTGTGACCAGGGCGAAGTTAAAAAGAATCATCAGCCACTTATTTCTTATGATACTCAACAAAGGTCACACCTTTCATACAAACTCGTATCAATTATAGCATGTACCCTGCATGGATGGAATTGTAAAGCGGATTCAATAGACTGAAAATTCTATTTTGAATGGGATATGCATTTCCTTGTATGAAGAACTGGGATAAATAATAACCTTTTCCGATACCTAATCATTTTTTATACATTAGTCCTTATAATTAGTTATTTTCAGTCTTTAACATTGTAAAATAAACTAGGCTAAAAGACTCATTTAGTGTCATTGAAACGTAATAATGATGGGAATTCTGTGTCTTTTCGAAAAATTAGGTAATGCAAAATAGTTAGAAAACTTGTATAATTCGATATGTGGACAACGAGCCACGGCAAATTTTTAGAAAATTTTTAGGGGAGGTCATTTTCTACATGAAAAAGACAAATTGGTTACTGCTAGTACTGGCACTGGTACTAAGCATGTTCCTCGCGGCATGTTCCGGCGGGGACGATACGTCTGGTTCTTCAGACGATTCATCCGACAGCTCGTCTGATGGGGAAGCATCACCAGACAGCGAGCAAGTACTTAACCTTTATGACACAGCAGAGATTCCTACAATGGATTCCTCTCTTGCTACGGACGCAGTAGCGTTCCAATTCCTTGGATCTACAATGGACGGGCTTTATCGTCTTGGTGAAGGTGCAGAAGCGGAACCTGGTATCGCTACAGAACATGAAGTAAGTGAAGACGGTCTTACTTGGACATTCACTCTTCGTGAGGACGCTGTCTGGTCAAACGGCGATCCTGTAACAGCGAACGATTTCGTATATGCATGGCAGCGTGCGGTTAACCCGGATACTGCTTCCGAGTATGGTCCATATATGATGAGTGGCGTAATCAAAAATGCAGAAGCAATTGCTGCCGGTGATACTCCAGTTGAAGATCTTGGAGTAAAAGCAGACGGTGATTATACATTGACAGTTGAGTTGGAAAAACCGATTCCTTATTTCGAGTCTTTGACTACGTTCGGTACGTTCCTTCCATTGAACCAGAAATTCGTTGAAGAACAGGGCGATCAATATGCGCTTGAAGCGGACACGCTTGTCTATAACGGACCATTCGTTATGACAGAGTGGAACCACGGCGAAGGCTGGACGCTTGAGAAGAACGAAGATTACTGGGATGCAGAAAACGTGAAGCTTGATACAATCAACGTCAAAGTTGTTAAAGATACAGCAACGGCTGTAAACCTTTATGAAACTGGGGAAGTCGATCGTGTGAACCTTTCTTCCGAGTTCGTCGATCAGTACCAGACTTCTGAAGAGTTCGGCGTCAAAGAAGAGCCGACATTGTTCTACTTGAAGATGAACCAGGAAAACGAAATTCTTGGTAACGTAAATGCACGTAAAGCGATTCAAATGGCGATCGACCGTCAAAGCATGGTTGACGTTATTCTGAACAACGGTTCCATCCCTGCAGTTGGTGACATTCCTGCCAAGTTCGCGAACCATCCGGAATCCGGAGAAGACTTCCGCGATATTAACGGTGACCTGATCGAGTACAACCTTGATGAAGCGCAGAAGCTTTGGTCTACGGCTAAAGAAGAGCTTGGTCAAGATACACTTGAATTGGAATACCTTGGCGGCGATACAGAAGTTGCCAAGCAGATGGATGCTTACATCAAAGACCAGCTTGAGAAATTGGAAGGCTTGACTGTTAACGTCACTTCCGTACCTTTCAAAGAGCGTCTTGAGCGTGACACAAGCATGAACTATGAGCTTCAGAACTCCGGATGGGGTCCTGACTACATCGATCCGAACACATTCTTGAACATGTGGGTAACAGACGGTGGAAATAACATGACTGGTTATTCCAGCGAAGAATATGATGCGTTGATTGAAAAAGCGAACAACGAACTAGCTCTTGAGCCGGTTGAGCGTTTCGAAGCGTTCCTTGAAGCGGAGAAACTTTTGATCCAGGAAGATGCAGTCCTTGCTCCACTTTACCAACGTGCTCAGGCACAACTTTATAAGCCGTACCTTAAAGGTGTAATTGTCAACCCGATGGGACCTGACTACACTTACAAGTATGCTTATATCGAAGGTAAATAATAGCGCGCACCATACTAACCACATATAAGTTTCTTTTATAAGGGAGAGAGTATATGACCAGCGCGTTGGCATATGCTCTCTTTTTCCCTGAAAAGGAAATATTCTAATTATAAACAAAATTCAGTTAATTTCGACAGAGATAGAAAAATAAGAGATAGGGTTTACTTAAACGGAGGTGTTCATATGGCACGTTATATACTACAACGATTGGTCTATATGGTTATAACGATGTTTCTTATTGCAACCTTTACGTTCTTCCTGATGAAGTTTTTACCAGGTACTCCCCTAAGTGCTGCAGATAAATTGTCAGAAGAGCAACAGCAGGTTGTGTTGGAGAAGTACGGATTGGATGACCCGGTTCCTGTACAGTATTTTAATTACATGGTCAACTTGACTCAAGGTGACTTGGGAATCTCCTTCCAATTCGATAATCGTGAAGTGACGACGATCATGATGGAACGGGTCGGCCCGTCTATGCAGCTCGGCGTGCAAGCGATGATCATCGGTACGATTTTCGGGATGCTTCTCGGAATCATATCGGCCATTTATCATAATGGGTTCATGGATTACCTATCGACATTCATTGCAGTCATCGGGAAATCTATCCCTTCTTTCGTATTTGCAGGTATTCTTCAATATTACATCGGTGTAAAACTTGGTTGGTTCCCTGTTGCTCTTTGGGGAAGCTGGGAGTACACGGTTCTTCCTACCGTAGCCCTTGCCATATTCCCGATAGCAATTGCCGCTCGTTTCATGCGGACGGAAATGCTTGAAGTCATGAGCTCAGACTATATCACAACGGCACGTGCGAAAGGTGTCAACAAATTCGGAGTTGTATTGAAACACGGCGTCCGGAATGCGTTGATTCCACTTATTACAGTACTGGGGCCACTTGCGGTCAGCTTGATTACCGGTACGCTTGTCATCGAGAATATTTTCGCCGTACCTGGGATTGGTGAACAATTCGTTAAAGCGATCAATACGAATGACTTTCCGATTATCATGGGGACAACCTTGTTAATCTCCTTCCTGTTTATTGTCATTATCTTAATCATTGATCTTCTTTATGGAATCATTGATCCTAGAATCCGACTGGCAGAAGGGAAGTAGTCCATATGGATAATCAAAAACCATCGAAAGATTTATTTGTACCCGTCAATACGAAAGAACAGGATAACGAAGGTATTTCAAGACCCAGCCTGTCATTCTGGCAGGATTCTTTCATCCGCCTTCGCAAGAATATAGGTGCGATGATCGGGCTGTTCATTTTGATTGCCTTAGGTGTCATGGCGATCTTTGGTCCATACATGAATGACTATGGACAGTATGAGCAGGATTTGTCCCGTGCGAAGATGCCACCTAAAGTGGAAGGGCTCGGCTGGCTTGGTATGGATGGTACGCTGACTTCCGTACAAAGCGCCGGTACAGTTGAACAAGCTGAAACGAAAGCGATGATGCGTTTCAACAACCAGGAAGATTTCATTCAGACGAAAGTTTTGAATGATGGTTCCAACGGGGAGCCTGCAGAGGTGGAAGCCGTATACGACGTTTACGGTGCTAAAGATATGAATGATGAATCATTCTGGTTCGGGACAGACGGTCTTGGACGTGATTTGTGGACAAGGACTTGGATGGGAACGAGGATCTCCTTGTATATCGCCTTACTGGCAGCAGCGATTGATATGGTAATCGGGGTTGCATACGGTGGTATTTCCGGTTATTACGGCGGCCGCGTCGATAACTATATGCAGCGTGTCATTGAAATTCTGATGGGAATTCCGAACCTCGTTGTCGTCATCCTGATGATTTTAATACTCGAGCCGGGTATTTTATCCATCACGATAGCCTTGACGATCACCGGGTGGATATCGATGGCCCGTATCATACGAGGCCAGGTGCTGAAATTGAAAAACCAGGAATTTGTGCTCGCATCGAAAACGCTTGGAGCGAAGGATAATCGCATCCTGAGAAAACACTTGGTACCGAACGTAACCGGATTGATTATCATCAATACGATGTTTACGATTCCAAGTGCCATTTTCTTCGAAGCCTTCTTGAGCTTCATCGGTCTCGGACTGCCGACGCCGACAGCATCACTTGGAACGCTGATTGATGACGGATTCAAATCCCTTCAGATTTATCCGCACATCCTGTTGTTCCCGGCGATTGTAATCTCGCTTATCATGATTGCATTCAATATGCTTGCAGACGGTCTTCGTGATGCACTTGATCCGAAGATGCGCGAGTAGGAGGTAGGTGTACAAGATGGAAAAACTTCTAGAAGTAAAAAATATGCATGTATCATTTGACACCTACGGCGGTGAAGTAAAAGCTGTACGTGGGGTTAACTTCGATTTGAAAAAAGGGGAGACGCTGGCGATTGTCGGCGAATCCGGTTCCGGTAAATCTGTAACGACGAAAGCACTGATGCAGCTGATTCCGAAGCCGCCCGGGCGCATCAAAGAAGGAGAAATCCTTTTTGAAGGCCGTGACCTGGTGAAAATGAGCGAAAAGCAAATGCAGAAAATCCGCGGGAAAGAAATATCTATGATTTTCCAAGACCCTATGACGTCTTTGAACCCGACGATGAAAGTCGGAAACCAGATTATGGAGGGCTTGATCAAGCACCAAAAAATGGGTAAGACCGAAGCGCGTAAACGCGTGATCGAATTACTTGAGCTTGTCGGAATCCCTGATGCGGAGAACCGTATAAAGCAGTATCCGCACCAATTCTCAGGTGGAATGAGACAGCGTGTTGTCGTTGCTATCGCCCTTGCCTGTAACCCTAAACTGTTGATCGCGGATGAGCCGACCACAGCCCTTGATGTAACGATTCAGGCACAGATCCTTGAGTTGATGAAAGAGATTCAAAAGAAAACAGATTCTGCTACGATTTTCATTACACACGATCTCGGCGTCGTTGCAAATGTCGCGGACAGAGTTGCTGTCATGTACGCTGGTAAGATCATAGAGATCGGTACGGTAGATGATATCTTCTATAATCCAAAACACCCGTACACATGGGGACTGCTCGGCTCTATGCCTTCTTTGGACAGTGCAGATGAAGAGCTTTATGCCATTCCGGGATCTCCGCCCGATCTCTTGCATCCGCCAAAAGGCGATGCGTTTGCAGCCAGAAATGAATTCGCAATGAAGATTGACTTCGAACAAGAGCCGCCGATGTTCAAGGTGAGTGATACCCACTATGCAGCAACGTGGCTCCTGCATGAAAATGCTCCGGATATCGATCCGCCTGCTGCAGTTAAGAAGCGGATGGAAGGTATGGCGAAGTCAAAGAGTGAATCGGAAGGTGAACGTGTATGACACGAGAAAAACTACTTGAAATCAAGAATTTGAAGCAGCACTTCCAAACTGGTCGGAACAGTGTCGTCAAAGCTGTAGACGGTTTGAACTTTGAAATTTATAAAGGCGAAACGTTCGGGCTTGTTGGAGAGTCCGGTTGTGGGAAATCGACGACCGGGCGCACGATCATCCGTCTTTATGATGCAACAGACGGAGAGGTCATCTTCGATGGAGAGAACGTCCACGGTAAGAAAAGTCGGGAGGATTTGAAAAAATTCAACCGGGAAATGCAGATGATCTTCCAGGATCCATATGCGTCTCTTAACCCGCGGATGAAAGTCGAGGACATCATCGCTGAAGGGATGGACATTCACGGACTTGCAGAGAACGATAAAGCTCGACGTGAGCGCGTGTATGAACTGCTGGAAACGGTCGGATTGAACAAAGAGCACGCCAACCGTTATCCACATGAATTCTCCGGCGGACAGCGCCAGCGAATCGGAATCGCACGGGCGCTTGCAGTAGAACCCAGCTTCATCATTGCCGATGAGCCGATCTCTGCTCTTGACGTGTCGATCCAGGCACAGGTGGTCAACCTGTTGAAGAAACTTCAGAAGGATAAAGGTTTGACGTACCTGTTCATCGCCCACGACCTTTCCATGGTGAAATACATTAGTGATCGAATCGGGGTTATGTACTTCGGTAAAATGGTGGAACTTGCTGATGCAGATGATCTTTACAAGAATCCGATCCACCCGTACACGCAGTCGCTTTTATCCGCTATCCCCCTTCCGGATCCGGATTATGAGCGCAACCGTGAGCGTTTCACGTATGACCCTAGCAAGCACGATACGAGTGAAGAGCCGGAATTCCGTGAAGTCCGTCCAGGTCACTTCGTGTTATGTACGACGAAGGAATTCGAGCAATACCAGAAAGAATATGGTGTCGTACATCAATAAAGAAAGAAGACACCTGCCGATTCGGCAGGTGTCTTTATTTTTGCGGCCGTGTCCGTTGGAACAGGGGTTTGTAGAAAATTGGAAGAAATTCGTTTCCATCCCTGTTATATAATTACAACCTTCTTTATAATGAAGAGTATCTAGAGGATAGGGGAGTAGGTTATTAATGAGGAAATTTCGCAGGCTTGGGATATGTGCGGCTGCCATTCTGGCAGGAGTGGTTCTTCCGTTCTCTTATGTCCAGGCAGAAGAGGAAGATAATAAAGAAGTAAGAGAAGCCGGCATCATGACGGAACGGCAGCTTGGAATTAAAGCCTTGCCGGATTCCGGGGAAGCAGCAAGGTTCACGTATCAGTCGGGACTTGACTTCGAGTATCCGGATGCCGTCCGGGGGATTTATGTAACAGGTCCTTCAGCAGGCGGTGCGAAGATGGAAGAACTTACGAAGCTCGTGGAGGATACAGAATTGAATGCCATGGTAATCGATATTAAAGAAGACCATGGAAATATCACGTTTGAGCCGGAAGAAGGGTCCCCTTATGCAGAAGTGGCGGAGCCGTTCATCGATGATCCGCGGGCGATGCTTGAGGAGCTTGAATCGAAAGGTATCTATCCTATCGCACGTGTTGTCGTATTCAAGGACAGTCTGCTCGCTGAAAAAAGACCGGACCTTTCTTTTACAGAAAACGGTCAAGTGTGGAAGAACGGCAAAGGGGAATCTTTTGTGAACCCGTTCATGGAAGAAGTGTGGGAGTATAATGTAGAGCTTGCCAAACAGGCGGCAGAGCTCGGCTTCGAGGAAATCCAGTACGACTACGTCCGTTTCCCGGAAGGTTTCGGAGAAAGGGAAGACATCCTTACATACGGTCAAGGGAAGTATGCGGATTTGGAGATGGATCATGTACAGAAACGAGTCCAGGCGGTCACCGATTTCGTCGAATATGCGAAGGGTGAATTGAAAGCCTACGATGTCGATGTCTCTGTTGACATCTTCGGCTATGCGGCGACGATTCCGGAAGCTCCGAATATCGGACAGAACTTCTCGAAAATATCAAGCAATGTCGATGTCATTTCATCAATGATCTATCCGAGTCACTGGGGGTCCTACTTCGGAATTGCCAAACCCGACGAAGAACCGTACCGTCTGATTGATGAATATGCCAAGGTGGAAAATGAAGTGCTGGGGAAACTGGAAGACAAGCCGACTTCACGTCCTTGGCTTCAGGATTTTGAGGCGCCGTGGCTGTATTCGGGAGCGACGAAGCAGTACGGAAAAGCAGAGGTGGAAGCACAGATCAAAGCGTTGAATGAAAACGGTATTGATGAATTCCTGCTTTGGAATGCCGGTAACAATTACACCAGCAATGTCGACTATACGCCGATGAATTAAAGGGGAGGACCAGAGAGATCTGGTCCTTTTTTGGTGTTTGATCTTCTTGAGAACAGGGTATTAATACTTGTGGCCGTTTGAATAGATCGATGGCAGTTCCATATCCTAAAAACAGCAGGAGCGCATCCGGCGCCATTTAACATAAGTTGAATTATTCGTTATAATAAAAGGGACAAATTGTAAGGGAGTAGATCAATGAATTGGTATGAGAAGTTGAACGAGTATTTTCCTGTTGAGGAAATGAAATCAAAAGAACACATGGAAGCACTATTGAAAGAGAAAAGCGACGTATATTTTAAAGATGAAGGAGAGCATCACGTTTTAATGTATGCCGAGTTCGATACTTTCCTTTTCATCGACTATGTATATGTCTCCTCTGCTTCACGTGGTCAGGGACTTGGTCACAAACTCATCAAGAAAATGAAAGCGAAAGGAAAGCCGATCATCCTGGAAGTAGAACCGGTCGATTATACCGACACGGATACGGAGAAAAGACTCCGCTTCTATCAAAGGGAAGGCTTTAAACACGCCCAATCCATTGGTTATACACGAAGGTCTCTTGCAACGAACGAAGTCAATGCCATGGAAATTCTCTACTGGTCACCGGAAGATGCTTCCGAAGAAGAGATTTACGAAAAAATGAAAGCGATGTACACGGAAATCCATACTTACAAGGACGAAGAGTTCTACGGGAAATCGTATCAGCACGTGGATGAAGTGCTGACCAGAGATGAAGATAGAGATGTGGAGAATATCATAAAGGAATTGGACAAAACGAAAAACTGATTTATAGAACAAATACCCGCCATCCTAAGGTGGGTATTTTCAATAAAAACACGTAGTTGAAAATGAAAAAAATGCAGAATGGTTGTTTTTTATGTTTAACGGTGTGATAAAACGGGTAATTCTTTAAAGGAAACGCGCTTTGAATCGTATTGTCACATATTTGTTGAACTTTATATAGATAATGCTTGACAGATGTGTTATAGTAGAATCAAGGTTAGATTATATTGATTACAAAGAAAGAAGTAATTAAATAACACCATAAATTATTGAGGAGTGAAGTATCTATATGGTTACACTTTATACCTCACCAAGTTGTACATCATGCCGTAAAGCAAAGGCTTGGCTTGAAGAGCACGATATTCCTTATACGGAACGAAATATTTTTTCTGAGCCGCTAACGTTGGACGAGATCAAGGAAATCCTTCGTATGACTGAGGATGGAACGGAAGAGATCATTTCCACACGTTCTAAGGTATTCCAAAAATTGAAAGTGGACTTTGACCAGCTGCCGATGCAGGATTTGTTCGATCTTATTCAAGAAAACCCTGGTCTGCTGCGCCGTCCAATCATTCTGGATGACAAACGTCTGCAAGTAGGATACAACGAAGACGAAATTCGTCGATTCCTTCCACGCAGCGTTCGTACGTTCCAATTGAAAGAAGCACAACGCTTAGTCAATTAATAAATGAAGAAAGCTGGAAGGCGGTAGCCTCTCCAGCTTTTTTCTTTTTATATGGTTCGAGCCCGGTTTTCATATCGCCGTTCCCTTCCTTTTGTTCGCGAAATATCCTAATGTAATAACCAAAATGACCATGAAAGGAGCGAACACTTGGTGGATGATCGGCATTTGCTCTGCAAAGTGGAGGACATGGCGGTCTTCCAGCACCATTTCTGCCGCTGTAAAGGTCAAAATGCCGGCACCGAAATAGATGAGCATCGGGAACTTGTCCATTAAATGAAGGATAATCCTGCTGCCCCAAACGATGATTGGGACGGAAACGAGCAGACCGATCACAACGAGGATGATGTTGTTGTGCGAGGCACCTGCTATGGCAAGCACATTATCGAATCCCATGACGATATCGGCGAAGACGATGGTTTTAACAGCTGCGAACAGACTGTCACCGGCTTTGATATGGTCGTTTTCGTCATTGTCTGTCAAGAGTTTGATGGCGATATAGAAAAGTAACAGCCCTCCGATTAATTGAAGATAAGGAATTTGGAGAAGATAAAGAGCAACCATCGTTAACAGCACCCTGGCGGCGACCGCGAGGCCTGTCCCGAGGATGATGGCCTTGTTCCTTTGTTCCGGGGGGAGGTTTCGACTCGCGAGTGCGATGACGACCGCATTATCTCCGCCGAGAATAATATCGATACTGATGATGATCAACAGTGGTTCAAGCAAGTCCCAGTTCATGTGATAATCCTCCTGGCTATGTAGTGACAAACTTAGGGGAATAGGCTAAAATGATAACTCAACCACCCGGTAAGACGGCCTTATTGTCATGATATTCATGTCTTATATGGTTATATGCTGAATTCGAGCAATTTGTTTTCCATTTAGACATTCCTGTCATACAATAGGAATACATCAACCCTTACTTTCTACACATCTCAACGGTTGAAGCCAGGGCCTAACGGGTAAGGTTCTAAAACGAACGCAAGGGTGAGTGTTCCCTTCCCCCTTAAAACATGATAAGAAGGGAGAGAGACGTTATGGAAATTGAACGTATCAATGAAAACACCGTGAAGTTTTACGTAACATATCAAGATGTTGAGCAAAGAGGTTTCGACAGAGAAGAGATCTGGTATAACCGTGAGCGCAGTGAGCAGTTGTTCTGGGAAATGATGGATGAAGTCAACGACCAGGAGAATTTCCACGCGGATGGTCCGCTTTGGATTCAAGTACAGGCAATGGACAAAGGCCTAGAGGTAATTGTCACGAAAGCCCAAGTGTCTCAAGACGGCCAAAAGCTTGAACTGCCTCAGGAAGACGGGAAAGAAATCGATCTGCCGATTGACGATAAGCTGGAATCATTATTGGATGATAAATTCCATGCGAAAGATGATCAGGATGATGAAGATGAGGATGAGGAAATCGATTCTGACGAGCCTTTAGCATTTACGTTGAAGTTCCAGGATTTCGAAGACATCATTCAATTAAGTCACTACGTATCTTCACCGGAAAGTATGGAGCAGAAGTTGTTCCATTTCGAGGATCGATACTATCTATATATTCAATTCCAAGATGAAAATATGAGTGATGACGACCAGGAAAATATTCTGAGTCAATTGATGGAGTATGGCCAGGAATCTTCTCTGACTATACACAGGCTTGAAGAGTATGGAAAAACCATATTCGAAGCAGACGCCTTATCTTCCATCAAACAGCACTTCCCTGTTGATTGATGCAAGAAGCACACAGTTTTGTGTGCTTTTTTTATTTGATAAAAAGGGGAAGGACTTTCTTTTGTCGAAAGGTAGGGGTGGAGGTGAAGCTGTTGATGTATGCGTTAGACAGCAAAGGGGAAATTCTATCCCTGTACCAAGTATCTAAAAGTATGATTGATTCCATGAGAAACGACACGTACCATTGCCCTGTATGTAAGGAGCGAGTCCTGATCAGAGCCGGAAATAAGGTGACCCCGCACTTCGCCCATCGTCCTGACAGTGAGTGTGCGGCAGGGAGTGGAGGGGAAACAGAGGAGCATGAGCGCGGAAAGTGGCAGCTGTTCCACTGGCTTAAACAGCAGGGGCAGGAGGCAGCAATAGAGAAGAGGCTTTCGAATGGGAAGCGCCCGGACGTATTGCTGACTCTGCCGCGCAGACGGATCGCCTTGGAGTACCAATGTTCACGCATTCCCCAAAAAGACATTATAAAACGAACAAAAGCGTATCAATCGATGGGAATTTTCCCTTTGTGGATTCTCAGCAGCCGTCACTTTTGTCAAAAAGGCCCCCATCGCTTTATCCTCAATGATTTCCTCCGTACTTGCATGTATCACTTCCCTCACGGGTACCAACTGTTTTTTCTCGATATTTCCAAACAAGAGATAATTCTCGTCTATCCGCAAGGCTCTCTCGGTATGGGAATGACGATAGGCAGCATAAAGAAAGTCCCTCTTTCACACCTCTCTTTTCCGCAGTTATTCTCCTCCCCAGCCCCCTTTCCTAGAAACGTTTTCCATGATTATTTACAGCAGATGTGGTATGTTAATCGCACGGTTTACCGTAAAGAGGAAAGTTCTTCCGAGCGTCAATACCGCCAGTATTTATACTTAAAAGGTCTTCACTTCTCTTTGATTCCAAGTGCTGCATTTCTCCCGGTGCCGGGACAGGTACAGCTGGGAGGGAAGGCGTATCTATGGCAGACGAAACTTTTGATTGAACATTTTCTTCCTGCTTCGTATGAAACAATCATTGAATTACCCGAAGTGGAAGTCCCAGAGACGATCAATGGTTATCAGCCTTCGCTTTCCATGCAGTATTTAGAGCAGCTCCACGCTTTAAATATCGTGCGTAAAACAGGGAAGAATAAGTGGGTGAAGAACAGGCAGCTGACCTTCCATACCCATATGGAAGCCGGACTAAAGGAAGACGAACAAACCTTAGCACAGCTGGGGCGTTTATAAAATGTTTCGGTTTGTGAAGGGATTACTTGAAAAATCGAGAAACCATTATAAGATGATCTTTTTATGAAGGAGGATGTTGGACATGTCTTCAACGAAACAATTACCAAAACGTGAGGAGATTCCTGTAGAAAAAACGTGGGACCTCGAGGCTATATTTGAAACGGATGAGAAATGGTATGAAGAGCTGAAAGCGATTGAGGGAATGCTTCCCGAACTGGACAACTATCGGGGGAATTTAGGAGCATCGGCCGAGCAGCTTTACAAACTGCTTGATTTCCAGGACAAAATTTCGAATCGCATCGGCCGTCTATATACTTATGCCCATATGAGGAACGATCAGGATACGACGAACTCTCATTATCAGGAGATGAATGCGAAAGCGGAATCGCTGTTTACCAAACTCGCCTCTGCGATGAGCTTCATCGTTCCTGAAATTCTTGCGCTGCCGGAAGGTACGGTTAAAGGATACCTTGATACTTACAAGCCGTTGGAATTATACAGACACACCCTTGATGAGATTACGCGGCAGCGGGCACATGTGCTCAGTGAACAGGAAGAGAAGCTGTTGGCTGGTTTTTCGGAAATCGGGGCGAATCCTTCCCAGACCTTCGGAGCGCTTAACAATGCGGACATTACTTTCCCTGTGATTAAAAACGAGAAGGGGGAAGACGTGGAGCTCACGCACGGCCGCTATGTCGGATTCTTGAAATCAGATGACAGAGATGTACGCAGGCGTGCGTTTGAAGCGATGTACGACACGTTCGGTTCCTTTAAGAATACGTTCGCTTCCACGCTCAGCGGGCATGTGAAGAAGAATAATTTCAATGCGACGGTAAGGAAGTATGACCGGGCTCGTCAGGCGAAGCTTGATAACAACAACATCCCTGAATCCGTATACGACAACTTGATTGAAGCAGTTCATGAACGGCTGCCTTTATTACATCGTTATGCAGAAATGCGTAAAGAGGTCCTCGGGTTGGATGAAGTGCATATGTACGACTTATATACACCGCTTGTTAAGGATGCGGAAATGGAAGTTTCTTATGAAGAAGCGCAGAAGCTTGTGCTGGACGGGCTGAAACCGCTTGGAGAAGAGTACGGGGAGATCCTTCAGTCAGCATTTAAAGATCGGTGGATCGATGTCGAAGAGAATAAAGGAAAACGGAGCGGTGCGTATTCCTCGGGCCACTACGGTACCAACCCTTACATCCTTATGAACTGGCAGGACAACGTGAACAACTTGTTCACCCTTGCTCACGAGCTCGGCCACTCCCTGCACAGTTACTACACGCACCGGAACCAGCCATATCGTTACGGTAACTACTCCATCTTTGTGGCAGAGGTTGCATCTACTTGTAATGAAGCGCTGTTGAACGATCATCTTTTGAACAAAGTTGACAGTGACAAGGAAAAGCTGTACCTGTTGAATAATTTTCTGGAAGGCTTTCGGGGAACCGTCTTTCGTCAGACGATGTTCGCGGAGTTCGAGCATGAAATTCATATTCAGGCCCAGAACGGGGAGGCTCTTACAGCCGGTAAGCTGACAGAAATCTATTATGATTTGAATAAGAAGTATTTCGGTGACAATATCGTCATTGATGACGACATCGGATTGGAATGGGCGCGCATCCCGCACTTCTATATGGGATACTACGTCTATCAGTATGCTACAGGTTATGCAGCCGCACAGGCACTGGCGGGGCAGATCCTGGAAGAGGGCGAACCAGCGGTCGACCGCTATAAGAGCTTCCTTAAGGCGGGCAGCAGTGATTACCCGATCGAGGTGTTGAAACGCGCCGGCGTAGATATGACCTCCAAAGATCCGATTCTTGCTGCACTGGACGTGTTTGAAGAGAAGTTGAATGAAATGGAACAATTGCTGCAGAAAGCATAAAGGAAAAGAAGCGTCCGGGCTGCTCCGGGCGCTTCTTTTTTTGAAAAACTATGTAGCGTGCTCATTTAAAACCTCGGAAGGTTTTCTTGTGAGTAAACAGGGAAATAGTCAGGTAGATAGCTGCAAAGAGGAGCGGCGATGTGACGTATAACGGGAACATCTTCATTAAGGCGAGCAGGTGAAGCAGCAGAAGCATCAGAATGATAAGAAGAAAAAGGACCGCCATCCATAGTTTCATCATACAGACACACCTCCTTGAATCATCCTATGCTTGTCAGGGGGATTCTATGTAAAAACAGCTCCCGCTGGATGCGGGAGCTGTTACTGTTCAAGAGTTCATATATTTCCAGAAAGTACCGTGTTTGACAGGCACTTCTCTTGCTTTCTGCTTCAGGACCAACTTCTTCATTTCCCGTTTCGCTTCCTGTTCCGTCCAGTCGTACACGACGGCGATCTCCTTATTCGCTACGAAGCGATAGTGTTGCAAGAAATCCTCCAAAGCGGGCTTTACACCAGGCTTTGGATCTTTCTGAAGCATTTCTTTCAACACTTTCACGTACACATCGTAAGCATACAGTCCGGTAATTTTCAGTCCGGCGTCTTCTTCTGACTCATTGAAAATGACGATGGTCGGCGTGGAATCAACCTCCATTTCATGAGCGAGCTTCAAGTCGCATTGGAGGGCCCGTTTCGCAGCATCTGAATGGATGTCTTTCTTGAATTCCCTGACATCCAGTTTGCTCTGTTCCGCACATTCGATGAGTACCTTCTCATCAGAGATGTCCTGCTTCTCAAGGAATACATATTCCTGTACTTTGCGAAGAAAGCGCATGCCTGCTTTTTTTCCCTGCAATTCCGCTGCTTTGACTGCGAGAGCCGTTGCGAAAGGGGAAGCGACGGGATTTTCCAGCCAGACATCGCCGTCACAGCACATACCTGTACGGGACGCCGTATGGTCCCAGGCCTGCTTCAGATTTTCCGGTTTCTTCATTTTATTTTGATGCAGATTAGCCAGCTTGCCGCTGATGATCGGTTTTATGGTGAAGAAGCGGCCGTATTCGATGTTGAGCTTCTTGAGAAAAGGTTCCATGGACCAGCATTCCGGGCAGAGAGGATCGATGAAGACATAAATTTCTATAGGCCGTTTCAATAAATCGAAGAAGCCGCTTGTTGTGGTATTTGTCTCTTTTTCACTGCTCAAGCTTTTCCAACTCACATCGATTCTCCTTTCTCATCCTCAGGTGTATTCATCATATGGTTGGCTGTCATCGTTAATCGCTCAAACATGAAGGAGCGGTGGGGTTCTTCTATGCCCACTTCCGTCATGGCTCCCGACATGCATGACAGCCAGGCATCTCTTCTCTTTGGAGTTATTTCAAATGGCAGGTGTCTCGCCCTGAGCATCGGATGACCGTGCTCTTCTACATAGAGGGGCGGACCTCCAAAAAACTGTGTCAAAAATTGCTTTTGTTTACGAATGGTTTCGCTGAAATCATTGGGGAAAATCGGTACTAAGTCCGGGTGCTTCTGTACCCGTGCATAAAAAGCCTCGACGAGCTGATCGATTTTATCTTTTCCTATTTCATCGAAAATCGTACCACGTTGTTGCATATAATCCCTTCCTGTCCTGTCTGTGAGTCCATTTTAGCAATGGGGAGGTGTGGACGGCAACTATTCTGATTGCAGCTTGGCTTGGTAGAAGCGTTTGATCTTATTATCTGTCTGCCGTTCGGGAATCTTGCACGCCTCCAGAATTTGCTTGATGACCTGTAAACCTGCCTCTTTCGATGGAGCTTCCACTTCCAGTTCGTAGTCTTCCTTATCGTAATAAAGACTGTGATCAAGAACGAC
The DNA here is from genome assembly GCF_030291935.1 of Halobacillus sp. ACCC02827. NCBI lineage: Bacteria > Bacillati > Bacillota > Bacilli > Caryophanales > Bacillaceae > Halobacillus > Halobacillus sp. ACCC02827. The sequence continues at coordinate 1,116,699 of NZ_CP128168.1, forward strand.
AAGAGCTCCGTTATAAGGCAGTTCTTTTCTCCGTGTGGTAAGCGAACCGAGGTAGTGAAGGCGGTCCTGATCGATGCCGAGCCCCTCCAATTGACGGGAGATATCTGCTTTCTTCGGACCTTTGTTCTGGATCCATAGGTTCGCTTCCTCTTCTGTCAAAGGTGCATGAGTCTCTAAAAGTCCGTCCTTGTGAGGCTCTTTCAAAGTCATGGTCCAGGAGCCGTTTTTCTTGCGGATCCTTAGTGCAGCGCCCTTCCCCCGCAATTGCCCGTCACCTGTTTCAAAATAATAATTGGTTTGTTCCATAAGTTCAACCGATTCGAATGGGAGAAACTGATAAATACGGTTATACTCCGCTTCTGTTAGCAGATTTTTGAATTCGATTTCAATTTCCTGGGACATGTAAAAACCTCCTGATTATGGGAAATAGTCAGACGTACTGCTTATTCCGTCGCTATACTTTATGATACAATGAATAGGAAAGAAAACGCACATAATTACTATGAAGATTGGATACATAAAGGTGGGCGCTGAATGAATTGGGAAATATTTATGGCACCTTATATACAAGTGGTGGAAGAATTAAAAATCAAATTAAAGGGAATGCGGAAGCAGTTCGAGTACGAAGAAGAGCAGTCGCCGATTGAATTCGTAACAGGCCGAGTCAAGCCCCGGTCAAGCATTGTCCAGAAAGCAAGACGGAAGGGCATCAATCCGGAGAATATTGAAGATGAACTGCAGGATATAGCCGGCGTACGTGTGATGACACAGTTCGTGGACGACATCTATGCCGTTGTCGACATGCTGCGGAACAGGCAGGACTTCGAAATCGTCGAGGAGAAGGACTATGTTTCGGACAAGAAAGACAGTGGATATCGTTCTTTTCATGTCGTCATCCTCTATCCTGTGGAAACGATCCACGGCCAGAAGAAAGTGTTGGCAGAGATTCAGATCCGCACGCTGGCGATGAACTTCTGGGCGACGAACGAGCACTCATTGAATTATAAATACTCGGGAAAAATACCTTCAGAAATCAAGTCCCGCCTGAAGCGGGCTGGAGAAGCTGCCTTTCAGCTGGATGAAGAGATGTCAAAGATCAAGAGCGAAGTCCAGGAAGCGCAGCGCGTCTTCATGAAGAAAGAAGAACAGAAGAAGAATACGAACAATTCGTAAAGGAGTGGTCACCGATGAAGTTCTCCATCTTGTCCAGAGGAGATAAGAAATCGAATGAAATCCGCAGCAAAATAAAAAGCTATTTAACCGAATTCCAGTTGGAATACAGCGAAGAGGAACCGGATTTAGCGATTTCTGTAGGAGGGGACGGTACGTTGCTGGAAGCCTTCCACACCTATGTCCACCGCCTTGATAAAACAGCCTTCATCGGTATCCATACCGGCCACCTCGGCTTCTATGCCGACTGGATGCCGGAAGAAATGGAGAAGTTGATCATTGAAATCGCCAAAACACCATTCCAAGTGGTGGAGTACCCTCTCCTGGAAGTAACGATCCGTCCGCACGGAGGCGGAGAAGAAGATCGCTACCTTGCTTTGAATGAGTGTACCATCAAGACGGCAGAAGGATCTGTGGTCATGGATATCGAGATCAAAGGCGATCATTTTGAAACGTTCCGTGGAGATGGTCTTTGTGTATCGACTCCTTCCGGTAGTACGGCTTATAACAAAGCATTGGGAGGAGCCATCCTTCATCCGTCGCTGGAAGCCTTCCAGATTGCAGAAATGGCATCCATCAACAACCGTGTCTTCCGGACGATCGGCTCGCCGTTGATTCTGCCGAGCCATCACACCTGCATGTTCAAGCCGAAGAACGACCGGAGCTTCCTTTTCACGCTCGATCATATTTCCCGTACGTACAAAGATGTGAAATCGATTCAGTTCCGTGTAGCAGAAGAGAAGGTTCGCTTCGCCCGCTTCCGTCCGTTCCCGTTCTGGAAAAGGGTTCACGATTCCTTTGTCGCAGATGAGCATGAGCAGTAATATCAAAAAGAAGTGGGACATCGACCCGTCCGACGCGGGACGATCGGTAAGGGACTTCCTGCGGGGGAAGGGCAGATTCTCCCGTCAGCTTCTTAAGCGGGTCCGCATGAACGGACATATCTTCATCGATGAAAAAGAAGCAGAAATGTGGCAGCCTTTGAAAGGCGCCTCGACGCTCACGGTCGTGTTCCCTGCAGAAGAACGGGGAGCAATTGAGCCGGTGGAAGGTCCGCTTGCTATCCTTTATGAAGATGAGGATATTCTTGTATTGGATAAACCGTCCGGCATTGCCGTCGTTCCTCCTTACAAAAAGGAACCGTCCATTGCCAGTCATCTGATTGCTTATTATGAGGAAATCGGTCACCCATGCACCGTCCATATTGTCACGAGACTCGACACCTACACATCGGGGCTGATGCTGGTCGCGAAACATGCATACAGTCACATGCTGCTGACGAGAAAGGCTAAACTGGTGGACCGCTTTTATCAAGCATTGGTGGAAGGCCTACCGGAACCGGAAAAGGGGTTAATCGACGCACCTATTGAGAGAGCGGACGATTCCATCATCCGAAGAACGGTTGACCCGGAAGGGAAGCCTTCACAAACGATGTATGATGTGCTGGAGACGGGTGGCAGGGTGTCCAAAGTTGCCTTTCAGCTGTTGACGGGAAGAACGCATCAAATTCGTGTCCATATGGCACATATCGGGCATCCGCTGGTCGGTGATACTCTTTATGGGGCGCGACAAGCAGATAAGCTGGCAGGGCAGGCGCTTCACTGCTATCATCTGAAGTTGCAGCACCCTTGGACAGGAGAGTCTATGAGCTTCGATTCTAAAGCCCCTTCTATATGGAGCAGTTACATGAAAGAAAAATAAAAATCCGAACGACCCTTTGCATGCCTTACAGGAAGAAAGCAAAGTCGTTCGGATTTTTTAATAGCTGAATTTCTCTTCCATGAACGGCATAGACGAAGGGATACGGACGATCGTTTCCTCCGGAAGTTGAAAGGCCGTCAAGTCCCCGCCGAAAACACAGCCGGTGTCGATGTTTACGGTTTGATTGACAAATCGCGGCTCACGGACCGGGGTATGACCGTAGACGATCCAGCGGTCTCCGTGATATTCCTGAGCCCAGTCCCGCCTTACCGGCCTTCCGTCTGGAAGCTTTTCTCCCGTAATGTCGCCATATAAGACGAATGTCTCTATTCGTTTGCTTTTTCGACCGATATCTTCTTCCCGGATACCGGCGTGGGCCACTACTGCATGTGCATCTTTTAGTATCAGGTGGAGCGGTGCCTGCTCATATAATTGTTTGAACCGATGTTTAATCTCCTTCTGTTCTTCCTTCGGCAGGCTGCGGTATTCTGCTGTCGTTGTTTCCAGTCCGTGTTTCTCCTGAACACCGTTACCAAGAAAAAAACGGTAGAGCTTGTTGCAATGATTGCCTGGTACATAGAGGGCTTTCTCCTGTTCGACAAGCTCCGTTACGAGACGGATGCAGCCGATCGAATCAGGTCCCCGATCGGTTATGTCACCGACGAATACGGGTATGCGTCCTTCTGGATGTACCGGTATTCCGGAATGCCAGCCATACCCGAGCTCTGCAAACAACTGCTTCAGTTCGTCGAGACATCCGTGAACATCTCCAATGATATCGTAGGCCATTCAAATTCGTCCCTTCTGCTATATATCGCTCCTATTTTTCCCATCCTAATCAATTGTAAACCTTTTCTCCAGCCGCCATTCAGTATTTCGCTCCCATCCTGAGCAGGCTTCTGTTACACTACGATTATGCAGGATTTTGGTCGAAGCAAAAAGAAAAATGACAAAAAAATGACTTCCGTTGACAAAAGGGCTTTACGCCATTAAGATTAAACGGTCAAAAATGAAATAGACGCCGGGGAGGGTTGCTTATGGAACACTTAGATGACCAAGAACGCCAGCAGGTCTGGGCGAATATCAAAGATGCGCTGTTCAATGATCATATCGATCAGTTCCGGGCGGAGTTCTTGGAACTACATCCATATGATCAAGCAAGGATATTCGAAGGCAGGGACGAAGACGTTCGTCTGCAGATTTATACGTACCTGTCACCGGAAGAAGTAGCGGATTTTATGGAACATATTGATTATGAAGAGATTGAACCGTTTTTCTCCGAAATGGATCCGACCTTCGCCGCCCAGGTCTTTGCAGAAATGTCCGCCGATGATGCAGTCGACATCTTTAATGAATTGGATAAGGACAAAGTGGCAAGCTTCTTGACGATCATGGACGAAGAAGCTGCGGATGAAATCAAGGACCTGCTTCATTATGAAGAAAAAACAGCCGGGTCGATCATGACGACGGAATATGTCGTGGTCAATGCGACCATGACCATCAAAGAAGCGATGGTCCATTTAAGAACCGAAGCACCTGACGCCGAGACGATTTACTATACGTATGTCATTGATGAGGATAAGCGTCTTGCAGGAGTTATCTCCTTAAGGGATTTGATTATTTCGGAAGAAGACTGGCTGATTGCCGACGTGATGAATGAACGGGTGGTATCGGTCTCAGTGGGAGATGATCAGGAAGAAGTGGCACGGATGGTCCGTGACTACGATTTCCTGGCCCTGCCGGTCGTGGACTTCCAGGACCATCTGCTCGGAATCATCACCGTCGATGATATTATGGACGTCATGGAAGAAGAGGCGAGTGATGACTATTCTAAATTCGCCGCCATTTCTGATGTTGACAGTCCGGATGATAATGCCTTTTCCTCAGCGAAGAAACGGCTGCCATGGCTGATCATTCTGCTTTTCCTCGGCAGTTTGACCGCCAGTCTGATCGGTCGTTTTGAAGAAACGTTGGATAAAGTCGCCATTTTAGCGATCTTCATTCCCCTGATTGCAGGAATGGGGGGGAATACCGGCACACAGGCGCTTGCCGTCGCCGTTCGCGGTATTGCAACTGGTGAATTTGAAAAACAGGGAAAAATCAAAATGATGATGCGCGAAGCGGGAACGGGTTTAATCAGCGGGATTGTCTGCGGTGTTCTCATGATGTTGATTGTATATATATGGCAGGGGAACTTTTTCCTGGGTGTCCTCGTTGGACTGTCCATTCTATTGACGCTGATTGTGGCTACGTTGGCTGGTTCGCTTGTACCGCTGATCATGCACCGCCTGAACGTCGATCCGGCAGTTGCTTCCGGCCCGTTCATTACGACGCTGAACGACTTAATTTCCATTCTTATTTATTTCGGAATGGCCACCGCCTTCATGAACCTGCTTATTTAAGCAGATACGTAAAGAATGGGGAAATGAAAACATGAAGGAATAGGCAGTATAGAAGAAAGAAGATGATAAATATAAAAAATCATCAACTAGGAATAGTTGGAGAGGGGGGTACGTATGGAACATGGTGCTTCAGTAACTTCGCTCGTTATTGTCATTATCGCCGCATTCCTTACACCAATTTTACTACACCGATTTAAATTAACGATGATACCGGTGGTAGTAGCTGAAATTATCGTCGGCTTGATCATTGGTCAAAGTGGATTTGACCTCGTTGATCAGGGGAGCTGGCTTGAAATACTCTCGACGCTTGGGTTCATCTTCCTGATGTTCTTAAGCGGTCTGGAGATTGATTTTTCGATTTTCGCAAGAAAGAAAAAGAAAGCAAAACCGGAAAACCAAAATACTGGTGCTCCGAACCCGGTCTGGGTGGCGACGCTTGTATTCCTGGGGATCTTCGTCATATCCCTGGCCTTGTCGTTCGCCTTCGTATGGGCCGGCTTCATCGATAATGCCTTCTTAATGACGTTGATTATTTCAACGATATCCCTTGGTGTCGTCGTTCCTACTTTGAAAGATGCCCAAATGATGAAGACAACGATCGGACAGACGATTCTGTTGATAGCCGTCATTGCAGACCTGGTGACGATGATTCTCCTTGCGGTATTTGTCTCCATTTATGGAGAGAGCGGAGGAAATACGTGGCTCTTGTTGATTCTGTTCGCAGCCGGTGTGCTTTTCTATTACATTGGCAAGAAGTTCCGTCATCAGTCCTATGTAGAAACGATGACCAAAGGGACGATTCAGATCGATACCCGTGCGGTCTTCACGCTGATCCTTCTGCTTGTAGCCCTGTCGGAACAGGTAGGGGCAGAAAACATCCTCGGTGCGTTCCTTGCCGGGACGTTAGTATCTCTATTGTCTCCAAACCCGGAAATGGTCAAGCGGCTGGACAGCTTCGGTTACGGTTTCCTTATTCCGATCTTCTTCGTAATGGTCGGTGTGGAAATCGATATTTGGAGCTTGTTTACAGATACGAGAGTGCTTCTTTTAATACCGCTCTTGTTCTTGGCCTTGCTCGTCTCCAAGGTCGTACCTGCCCTGCTTCTCAGCAAGTGGTATGACATGAAGACCGTATTCGGTTCGGGATTCATCCTCACTTCGACGCTTTCCCTTGTCATCGCTGCAGCGGCGATCGGGAAGCGTGAAGGAATGATCGATGATCAGATGGAAGGCGCGCTTATTCTCGTCGCCGTCTTGACATGCCTGATCGGACCGATTCTCTTCAAGAAAATCTACGGCAGATTTGAAGAGGAAGACCACAAAACGGTCGTTTCTTTCGTCGGTTCCAACCGGATGACGCTGCCGGTCGTGAGAGAGCTTGACGTCAACGCGTATGAAACGCACCTCTATCATATGAAAATGGATAAGATCGATGACCGGATTACGAGGCAGTGCTTCGATATCAAGGAGCTCGATGACTATGATGTCGAGCAGATGAAGGAAATCGGAGTATTCGATGTCGATCTTCTCGTCGCATCGACAGGGGATGAAGAGCGGAACGCCAAGATTGCCCGCTTTGCGAAAGAGCAGGGAGTCGAGCGCGTCATCGCAAGAATCGAATCCACCGACCTCGCTCAGGAAATGAAGGACTTGAACGTAAGTGTGTTCTCTGTATTCCTGTCGACGAAAGCCTTGCTTAAAGCCATGATTGAAGCGCCGAATGTCCTGGATATCCTTACAACTCAGGAGAACGCGTTGTATCAGATCAATATGAATAATTCCATTTATAACGGCACTCACCTCCGTGAGTTTCCTTTCACCGGGGACGTTATTATGGTTCGTATCTTCCGAGGAAAAGATTCCATCGTCCCTCATGGAGATACCGAACTGAAAATGGGTGACCGCCTGATTGTCACCGGTTCCCATGAATATGTAGAAGAATTAAAAGCAGAATTAGAATACTGTGAATGGTGCTGAGAAGAAGCCTCCCAATGATTGGGAGGCTCTTTTTTGTACATTGTCATATGTAAGCCTTTCCGTTAAAATAGGAGCAGGTACTAATATCAAATGCTAATTTAGGAGGATTTAACGGATGAATTTTTCTTTGGAAAATCGTACGTACGTCGTCATGGGTGTCGCTAACAAGCGGAGCATCGCCTGGGGAATAGCAAGGTCGCTGCATGCGGCAGGAGCACGTCTCATTTTCACCGTAGCATCCGAGCGTTTCAAGAAAGCTGTGCAAGACCTTGCTGATACATTGGAAGGCGGACCGGAATCCCTTGTATATGAGTGTGATGTAACGGACGATGAAGCGATCATCCAGACATTTGAACAAATCGGACAAGATGTAGGCGTCATCCACGGACTTGCGCACTGTATCGCTTTCGCCAACAGGGAAGAGCTGAAGAATGAGTATTTGAACACAAGCAGGGACGGTTTCCTGACGGCCCATAACATCAGCTCCTATTCCTTAACGGCTGTTGCACGGGCAGCCCAACCGTTGATGAAGGAGGGCGGCAGCATCCTTACGATGACATATCTCGGCGGAGAACAGGTCGTGAAGAACTACAACGTCATGGGTGTAGCCAAAGCTAGTCTGGATGCGAGCGTGAAGTACCTGGCCAATGATTTAGGCAAACACAACATTCGCGTCAATGCCATTTCGGCAGGTCCGATCCGTACTTTGTCCGCCAAAGGTGTCGGGGACTTCAATCAGATTCTTCAGGTCATTGAAGTACGTGCTCCGCTCCGCCGTCCTGTGACGCAGGAGGAAGTGGGGGATACCGGGTATTACCTCATGAGTGATTTGTCCCGCGGAGTGACCGGAGAAATTATTCACGTTGATGGCGGCTTCAGTACCGTCGCCTACTGAAAATCCAATTAATCATAGGAAAAACGCCTTTCTCTAATCAGGAAGGCGTTTTTTTGATGGAAAGGTTTTGTCATAATGCAGGAAAAGTGAACATGAAAGGGAACTTGGGCATATACATAGAATGATGATCGAATGGAAAAGGAGAGATCCCTATGGCCGAAGAGAAACGCCTTGCACAGCAGCCTATGCTTTATATTGTACAGCCAAAATTGAAGCCGGCGGAAGTTCCGATGCAAACGAGCTTCCGGACGCAGCGGAAGTCGGTGGACGCGAGTGTGCCATCAGCGGAACCGGCAGCGAAAGAAACATCGGCTCAAGAGAAAGAGACAAGGATGCGCCGTCAACAAGCACCGCATGTGGAAGAATTGTCGAAGCTGAAGAAGGAGGAGGAACAAGCGCCCGACGATCCTCCTGCCAGTAAAGCGGGACAGGAAGAGAAGCGGACGCCTACGTCGCGGGAACGAAGGCAGGGGTTCCATGAGTTGTCCCTGGAAGAGAAAGTGAACTATTTCTTCAAGCTTTCTCCCCACGTGCCGAAGATGAAGTGTGAAGTGAAAACAGCGGAAGAGCAGTACAAAGGCTACATCACCGATTATCAGGATGGTGTGGTGCATATGAAAGTGTTCCAGCGGCCGTTCGAGCGGACGGTTCCCTTTGCGGACATTACGGACATCCGTCTTCTCGGTTTCTAAATGCATAAAAAACCGCGCTTTGTGGGCGCGGTTTTTGTTTTATAGTGTGGCTGCTGCCGGCAGACAAGTTACGTGGCAGAAGCAGTTCAAATCAACCGTGATGCAGATTCCGGAAGCGCGCAGGTTGCGGCAGCTTTGGTCTGCTGGAGATTTAGGATCGCAGTCGTGTTTTCCACGGAAGTCCTCGTCTCCACTCTCTTCGTCATCCCCGCGGTGCCAACGGTCGGCGAATAGAAGTTCGAGGATTGCACATCCGTCATTGTCTACGGATTTAACGCGGAAGAAGAAGCTTCCTCTTACGTCACAGCCTTCTCCGCTTCGCTTAGAACCGTATCCTTTGAAAGGTTTGCATCCATCTTTGCAGTATAGGATGACAGGAACCGTATCGAATCCGGAACCTCCGCCCGTGTCACCTAGAAGATCAGCGATTGACTGCTCACAGCTTGTTGTGCAATCATGCATCACATCGTTCTGTGCATCGACGATATCTTTAAGAATATCGATTACACAAGAGCCTGAATCGTAATTTTTACCACAGCTCATTATTATTTTCCCCTTTCCATACGCATTGACGTATCGTCTTTACTACAATATGTCGGTGCGCTTTGTCGGTGTGGGCATTTGACCCTTTTCAACAAAACGGCAAGTTTTTTTCCATGGATGGGCAGACGACTATACCCAATCAGGGCAAACACCATAGATTAACAGTGAATTCGAATAAGGAGTGAATGGAATGTCTGAAAAGAAAAAGGTCATCCATGTGAAGGATCTTATCATTAAAGCAGATAACGTCATCATCGAACCACAGCACCATCGTCCTGACCACCACGGTCAAAAGGACAGAGACGATTTCGTCGATCCATTTTTCGGGGGACGCCGGCATAGAGAAGAGGCTGCAGAAGAAAGCAGCTCCAGAGAAAAACACCATAAAAAAGAAGATGATGAATCTTCAGATCGCCGCGGAGGATTCCGCTGGTTCTGATCCGTTTCGGTTTGTCGGCCACTACCAAAAGCGTAGTGGCTTTTTCTTCATGGAGAGGATGAAGGTATATGTTAAGTGTGTTTGAATTTCTGTTGATCGGTCTGGCCAGCTTCCGTTTGACCCGTTTGTTGGTCGCGGACTATATCTTTGAATGGCTCCGGAAACCGTTTATGGAAACAAAAATCGTCAAGAATGAAGAGGGAATCGAGGAAGAGTGGATTGAACCGAAAGGGTTTATCGGGGAAGGTCTCAGCTGCCAGTGGTGTGTCGGTGTCTGGTCCTCGCTGCTAATGCTTCTCTTCTATATGATTGTTCCTTACGGAGAATGGCTCATCTGGCTGTTAGCCGTCGCCGGGATCCAGTCGATGTTGTACCTGTGGACCGATCGGCTGTGAGTGAGGAAAAAAAGGATAAGACGTTATTTGATGTATTGCAGGAAATAAATATGGAAACGTCGAAAAACTATGGCATCATCCGTCAACCGGAGAAGAAATTCGGCCAGTGGGAGAAGGACTTCCAAGCCTGGGAGGGGCGCTTCGATAAGCGGATGACGGACATGGAAGCTTTCCTGAATAAGCAAATAGGAAAAATGGAAGGGTTCTTTGAGTGAGTAGCATAGGCGGAATGCGGGTATAGAAAGAAAAGGAGGGAGCAGGATGGGATATATTCTGCCGGTCCATTTCTATCAGTATCAGGATTATCAGGAACGGGTCGTGGAAGCACACCGGACTTCATATGGCATAGAGAAGGTTTTTCAGGCGGACCTCGCATCAAAGCTCCGACACGGTGATCATCCGGAGGTAGAAAAGCAGAAGTATGAACCGCTCTCAACGCTATACACATCCGGCCGCTTTCATGCATCCGAGCAGCCGTCTCCGAAGAAAGTGGAGAATGTTTTCTCGGAAATGACAGGAAAAGGACGCCGTTTCAGCGAAGAAGTATGAAAACGCTGAAAGGGTGGAGGACGTGTCATTTACTGCGATGAACGACCATTGTTTCTACTGGAAAGGTTCCGTCAATATCGGCTATGTAAATAAAGGGGAGAGTGGCCTGCTTATAGACGCGGGACTCGACCGCTCTTCTATAAAAAAGGTGCTCAAGGAGATCAGGAAAAGGGATCTTCCATTGACGCACCTTTTTATTACGCACGCACACGCGGATCATTACGGAGGCGCATCGTATGTGCAGGAACAGTATGATGTCCATACGATGGCTGCTCCGCTTGAAGAGGCTGTCTTACGCTATCCGCAGCTGGAGCCGCTCTATTTGTCCGGTGGCAACGATCCGGTTCCAGAGCTCAACAATAAGTTTCTGCAGGGGCCGCCAGTTCGGATAGACGATGTGGTAGGTGCAGGGAAATTTCCAATAGGGGAGATGGAAGGGGAGGCGTTTTTTCTTCCGGGCCACAGCTATCATCAGCTCGGTATTAAAGTGGAAGGAGTGTTATATGCGGCCGACAGCTATTTCGGCATCGATACCTTACATAAGCACAAAATCCCTTATTTAACAGATGCACATGCTGCTTTGGAGAGTCTTCGGCAGCTTCGGGATATTCCATGTGAAGGATCCCTTCCGGGGCACGGGGAGTATGAAACAGATCATACGGCTGTAATCGATGCAAATATCGCCTATCATGAAGGAATTCTCCATTGGCTGCATCGATTTATCAGAGGCCGTGACGGAGTATCACAGGAAGAGGTGCTCACGGCGATGTGCAGCCGGTACGAAGTGGAAACGAAGGGGCTTTCCCAGTTTCTTTTATATCGGACGGCCGTCACGGCCTATTTGATCGGATTGAAAAAAGCGGGCCTCATCGAGGACCGCGTGGAGGGGAACCGCTGGATGTTCCACTCTGCTTCACATGCTGAGAATATATAACTGTTTGTCGCCGTCTGTATATTCGGCATACATGATTTCCTTGGGCTCGTTGTAATTCTGTGCCTTCAGCTGCCGCTCGAGCCAGGCTTCGTCAAAACCAGCTTCCAGCAGATTGTCCCAAATGATCTCACCGTCGCTGATGATGGTCCTCGGCAGCGGCACCTCTTCCGGTGTCAGTTTCATATCGTCCCTCGTCACGTTCTGAAACTGCGATGCTTTCAAAACAGACATCGTACCGTCCGTTTCCAAAAGAGCATACTGGACTTCCTTCATGGAAAACACGTCTTTCGAACGAAGCAGGTGTTGGAGCTGGTCGAGATCGAGTTTGTTTTTCTTCAACTGCTCTCTGTCGATTTTTCCTTTGTAGATGATCAGGGAGGGCATACCTTCAAGCAGTTTCCTTGTCCCTTTGAACTTCTCCGTGATGATTTCCGTCGTATAGATAAGAATGCTCCATAAGAGGATGGCATACCCGATATCAAGGACGCCGACTTCCGGATCATAGAGAGCATTACCGACCAGCTCCCCTAGGACAAGAGCCGCGATGAAGTCGAACGCCGTAATCTGTGTAATTTGGGATTTACCGAGTACTTTTGTCATGATGAAGAGGGCGACAAAGCCGAACAGTGTTTCTATTGTGATGTTTATATAATCCATATTGTCACGATCCCTTATAACTTCTTATACGCTCCATTGTAGTCAAAAAAATGTATGCTTAAACAGAAGTAGAAGGCAAAAGAAAAGCCGCCGGGAAAGGCGGCTTTTTCTAGCTTAGTTTTTTGACCATGGTCACGTGCGGGATGCCGGCATCCATGAACTCCCCGGATATGGTGACATATCCTAACGATTCATAAAATTTCTCTGCCTGGGTCTGTGCATTCAATTTCGCTTTGTCATACGCGTATTCACGCGTCACGGCTTCCATTTCTTCGATCATCTTTCTGCCGTATGAACGGCCGCGCTGATCTTTCATGACACAGATTCGCTCGAGCTTCCCATACCCGTTCACGAAGCGGAGTCTGGACGCGGCGACTGGTTCTCCGCTCTCATATCCGACGAAATGAATCGCCGATTCTTCCAATTCGTCAATCTCCAATTCCTCCGGGACGTGCTGTTCCTCTACGAAAACCGTGCGCCTGACATAATAAGCATCCTGACGCTGGCTGTCTTTGGTGACTTTAACGATGTCCATCAAAGCAGATCACCCTTGGCCGAGGCGGAACGTTTCATAAACGCTCCATGCACCGTTTTCTAATTGATAAAGAAGCTGGAAGCGGTCCACTTCATCCTGAAGATCGAATTTAAGCATACGCAGGCTGCCGTATACATCAGAGAATTCCTCATCCGAAAGCTTCTGGGCGATCGTGATGTGCGGAACGAATTGATACGCACGCTCTTCCGGCATCTGGCCGGCATGTAGTTTATCGTTCAAAGCGAAGATCTCTTCGGATGGATCGATCTTCAAATAAATAGTATTGGTCACCGGTGAAAAAGAGCTGACTTTATAGACGCCGTAGGAGAAAGGCTGTGTTTCTTTAGCGATTTCCTTCAATTCAGGGATGATGGTGTTTTCAATTTCCGCCTCATCCGCTTCAAACGGCTCCTTCATCGTAATGTGCGGGGGAACAAGCGCATAATGGGGATCGTAACGCTTGCGGTAAGAATTCGCCACATCCTGTACTTTTTTCGATGGAAAAACTGCAATGCCGTATTTCATTAGGCTAACCCTCCTGATTCTTCCTTTATATGTTTCCATTATTCTTTCCCAAACATGTTCAACAAAGCACGTTCAAAATCCTGCTGCCAAGAGCCCCATGTATGATCTCCGTCCAATTCATGATACGTATAGCTGAGCGGCTGACGTTCAAGAAAGTCGCGGAGCTCGCGGTTCGGAGTAAGGAAATCCAGCGTGTCTCCGTCTGTCGTGACAACGGATGTTTCTTCCTTGCCGATCGTATGGTCGATCGTAAGCGCGGAGAAGTCGCGGGCAGACGCCAGTACCTCCATTACATGCTCATCCACATAAGGACTCTGTGCAATAACATTACCGAAAATATTCGGAAACTTGGCTGCCGTCATCAAGCCGAGCGTGCCGGCAAGCGAATCTCCGGCAAGCGTGCGTCCACGGCCCATATGGTAGCCGGGGAGCTCTTCATCAAGAAACGGAACGACTTCCCGAATGAGAAAATTCACATAATCGCCCTGACGTGAACCGTCCGGATGATACTTTTCACGGCGGTCGTACTTATCCTGATAATGGATGCCGATGAAAATCGTATTCTCTATCCGGTTGTCGCGGTGCAGCTTATCACTGAGTGTCGCCGCCCGTCCCATTTGGAAGTAGTCGTTTCCATCCTGCATGATACAGAAATGGTATTTATACAAGGAGGAGAAATTCTTCGGCTTGTACACCTTCAGCTTCATCGTCTCCTGTAAGTAGACACTTTCTATTTCATACTCTGTCATGGATCCTTCCCTACCCAAATTCCAGCCACCTCCTCACAACAGGGAAATTCACAAAAAATTTCCCTTCCTATATCCAATGTAAACGTGTTCTCACTTATTTTATCATACTATTGTGTAAAAAGTTGAATGGAAGAGAAAGGAGGATTTAATAGAGGAAAAGAAGGGAATTTACATTTTGTTAAAAATATTTTTAATATCCGTTGACATCTTTCTCGATCCATAGTATATTATTACTTGTCAGCAGGAAACGCCGACAAAATACTACATACGATTCCGTAGCTCAGCTGGGAGAGCGCCACCTTGACAGGGTGGAGGTCGTTGGTTCGAGCCCAATCGGAATCATCTTACAAAGTGCTGGGATGGCGCAGTTTCTCAAAAAGGAGAGGCTGCGTCATTTCTATTTATTTCAGTACCTGTGGCCGAGATTTTTTAATTACCCTTCCTTGCTCTTCGAAAAAACACTTACCATTCTTTGATTTCCATGCACTTACCTATGAAGAAGATAATCCATAACTTAATATACACAGTAAGATAAATAGAAACTCGGCAAAGAAGAGCATTCAGGCTCTTCTTTTCAGGATTACAAGCAGTTTTATAAGGATTAATACCAGCCACAAAAGCAAAATCCCGCCAGCCAGTGTTTCTATACCAGATAATTCATTAAAACTGATTTTTGGTATAAATATCGCAGCAATTACTATGCCTAAGAGGTCTGTTGCATTCAACCTTCTCTTGGTCATACCGGAGTAATTACCTTTGGTGTTCCTTTCTCTAATGTTTTCCAAATTTACACGCCCTCTGGTCGTTAAAGTAGTTGTACTTATATCGGGTATATTTTCAATTTGTTTAGTATGCTTTCCGCTTCCACATGTTCAGCAGTCACTTTTAAGTATTGATACTTGAAAGTGGATGATATTTATCATAAAATCTAACTAACGTTCGTTAGATTTTTTATTATAGGAGGATTTTAATAATGGCATGGTTCTATCTTGTTTTAGCTGGTCTGAGTGAAATAGGTTGGGCATTCGGATTGAAACTGTCAGAAGGTTTCACGAACATCCTTTACGTCATCCCGACAGTCATCTTAATCATTTTCAGTTTTTGGTGTTTCTCCAAATCGCTGTCCGTTTTACCGGTATCAACAGCGTATGCGATCTTCACAGGTATAGGAGCATTTGGTACGGGGGTATTGGGGATGTTGTTCCTCGAGGACAGCGTGAGCGTGTTGAAAGTATTGTTACTGGTAGTATTAATCAGCTGCATCATCGGTCTTAAGTTAGTTGGAGAACAACCGGAAGAAGAAGCGGAAAGGAGCGTTTAATATGAGTTGGTTTATTTTGATTATGGCAGGGTTGATGGAAGTTGGGGGCGTAATCTTCCTGAAATTATCGGAGGGGTTTTCCAAACTCAAGCCGACCTTGATTTTTATAATTTTCATGGCATCCAGTTTTCTTTTACTATCCTTATCCTTAAAGTCTATCCCAATAAGCGTCGGCTATGGGATATGGACTGGTGTGGGAGCTGCCGGGAGTGTTCTTTTAGGAATGTTCCTCTTTCATGAACAAAAAAATCCTAAAAAGATTGCACTCGTTATTGGTGTCATCTCCTGCATTGTAGGATTAAAATTTGTTTCTTAATTCATGGAGGAAGGGGGAGGGACATTGACAGATATCCTTATTTTCACAGTGGATCTATGCATCATCACGGTTGCCATCTCTATTTTAATATTAGTGATTCGTGCGATGAAAGGACCGTCGGAAGCTGATAAATCGGTAGCATTGGACGCTATTGGTATAAACATGATGGCGATGACCGGCCTTTTGGCCATTAAATTGTCTACTACCTGGCTGAGCGATGTCCTTTTACTGATAGGGATTTTGCTTTTTGTAGGAACAGTGGCCACAGCTAAGATTATCGAGAAACGAAATATTATTGAAAAATAAAGGAACTTATGACATAGTGAACTCTGATGAACGCTTGAAGTGCGTGTATGAAAAGGAGTTGTAAGCATGTCAAAAGGGGAAGAGACGAAGAAAAGAATACTTGATAATGCTTTAGTCACCTTTGCGGATAAAGGATATGAGCAAACCTCACTGAAGGACATTGCAGTAAAGTCGAATATAAAGGCGCCGTCTATATACGCTTATTTCTCCAGCAAGGACCATTTGTTTGAAGAAGTTGTTGAGTTAACGATGGCTAAGTATGTCGCATTCATTTCGGAGCAGTATCAGGAACTGTCCTCTTATGATATGGAAAAAAAGCTGTATCACCTGCTGATCGATCTGAATAAGTATTTCTATAATAATAGTATCGGGCTGTTTGTAAGAAGGTTCTTTATTATTCCTCCCGAACCATTCAAAGAGTTGATAAATAGTAAGTATCTGGAGATGGAGCATGCAATTAAGCACCTTCTTCATACCATTTTCAAAGAAGAAGATGGGAACGATACATTCGTAGATTTTGAAGTGATACTCACTTCCTATTTGTGTATATTGGATGGAACGTTAATCTATTTGATGAATTTCCCTTATGACGTGTATAGGAAACGGTTGGATGATTCCTGGGGTACTTTCTGGAATGGGATACAAAAATAAAGGACGACCTGCTTCAGCTCCAATCGGTCAAGAGAACAGGAATAAAATATAGTCCAAACCGTGGAATCGAGGCGCTTCTTTTAAAGACGTCTCGATTTTTATTTGTCATCTTATTGACAAACGCTTGAGGACGGCATATCCTTATACCTAGATAAACTATGCATAGTAATTCTAGGTATGAGGAGTGATGGACAAATGAAGGTCAACAAGGAGTTATTGAAAGGCAGCACCTCCATCCTCATCCTCAGCCTGCTCAATAACAGGCCCATGTACGGGTATGAATTGATCAGGGTGATGGAAGAGAAGTCGAACGGGGTATTTAGTCTGAAAGAAGGGACACTTTACCCACTGCTGCATTCCCTTGAAAAAAATAAAGTAATCGAGTCGTATTGGGGGCAGGGGGATACCGGGAGAAAGAGAAAGTATTATCGATTAACCGCAGAAGGCAGAGTGTTTATGGAAGAGAAACGAGAAGAGTGGTCTACGTTTAAAGTGGCGGTAGACGATATATTAGCGTGGGAAAGGATGGCATGGGAATAACATGGAAAATCCGATAACAGCGTACATAGATAAGGTTTGCCGGCGAATTAAGAATAAGAGTCTCCATCAAGAGATTAAACTGGAAATAGAAGATCATTTGATGGAGCTTAAAGAGAATGCTCTGCGTAATGGATGTTCAGAAGAGGAAGCGCTGGATCAAGCCTTTTCTCAAATGGGTGACCCGGATGAAATAGGAAAGCAGCTTCATAGAACCCATCGAAGAAAAGTGGAGATGACCATCATTCTGCCCGTATTTATCACTTCGATCGTCGGCTTGCTTTCCATGTATTTCATTCAATCCTATACTCCTGATGGAATGATCGGATCTATATTTACCAACAGCTTAATTTATTATTTGGCGGGTGCGGCGCTTCTGGCAGTATTCTACTGCCTTGATTATTCGCGTATCCTGCGCTGTTCCTCCTACATCTATGCAGGTGCCATTTCGATACTCCTGCTCAGTTTATTTATCGGTGTCCGGGCAGGGGGAGCTCCTTATTTGGATATAGGTATAGCTATGCTCGACGTTTCCGGTATAAGTGCTTTAATTGTCGGAGTAGCTCTAGCAGGCATCTTTGAGTCTTGGAATTGGAAGAAGCCTGCTGATGGAGTGATCGGCATAGGAATACTTGTCCTTCCGGTTGTGCTGTTGGCAATGATGGGAGTTGTCTCGTACACCCTTTGTTTGTTGATCTGCTTAGTAGTCATGACAGCGTCCGGAGCCGGTTTTAGGCAGGTGACTGGTTTTGTTACAGCTTCAGCAGCTGTTCCCGTCTTCCTCTTTGCATTTGACTTTGCTCCATTTTCCTACTTTGCACCGGAGGCTGTACGAAACAGCATTGAAATATCCAGCCTTTTGAGTTCGGCCGGGTGGTTCGGAGCAGGTTTCTCTATGAACGCAGGCACTCTTTCTGAAGTTCATACGGACTATATTTTCGTATACGTCATCCATTCTTTTGGTTGGCTTGCTGGAATAAGCCTGCTGTTCCTCATCAGCTTATTCGTCCTTCGGATGATTTATATGTGGAAACAAGTGAAACCTGGGCAGGGGAAGTTAGCAGCGTTAGTGATTGCTGTGGTTATTTCTTTGCACTTTATCATCAGCATCCTGACGAACATGGCTGTCCTTCCGTCCCTGGGAATTGCACTTCCGTTTATGAGCTTCGGTGGTTCTTCCATCCTCATTGATATGGGGGCAGTCGGACTGTTCTTAAATATCTGCCACAGAGGATATGAGGAAACATCAGTAGGAACAGAAGTCCCTGCATGAAGGAAAGGTGACCGCTTTTACAGCTGGTCATCTTTTTTTATGTGAAAGTGAAGTGTGGTATTTTATGTAAAATATGATACGATAAAGTCGGCATGTAGTTCCAAATGGAGCGGACAGCACAAGTTTGGAAAATGCAGATTTGGGAGTCGGTAGAAGAAACTAAGTTTCCCGCTGGTATCCAGACGGGGTTCCGGTTTATTCTACTTAATTTGTATCTGAAGGAAGGGTAACGAATGAAAAAAAGAATCATTGTTTTAACAGCCTGTATGATGACAGGCCTCGTCCTGTCCGGCTGCTCCGGGGAGGAAGGACAGAACGACGATCAAGCATCGGATGATAACGTCGAGGAAACGGTCGCTGCAGAAGAATCATCGTCCGATCCGAAAGAAGATGGGGAGGAAAATTCGTCTTCGTCGACAGAAGAGGCACATGCGGAAGAAGCGGCAAGTGATTCATCTTCCAACTCTATCGATACATATTTGCAGGAGAACTACAAAGTTGATCAGGCACATTATGAAACAGATGTCTGGGAGAGTGATTCCGGTGTGACGAATCTTACCGTCAACCTGATGCCGGACACAGAAGCATATAGTCAGGAAATGGACAAGAAATTTCAGAACGGTCAGTCAGAAGTGGAGGAAGACATAGAAAGTCTCTTCGATGTAGCAGCCCGGATCATGAAGGAACTTCCGGAAGAGAAAGGACGGGTCGATTCGGTTAATTGGGTATCCTATGACGGGGAATCCACCGTTACTCTGATCCAGGATTACGAGCACAGTGAAAAGCCGGCCGGCGACGATGCCCTGTCGAAGTATTCGGATGAGCAGATCGAGTATGCACGGGTTTGGCTCCAGCTCGGTCCGAATCAGGATATTGATGAATTGAACGTCCGAATCATTCCTGCGGGAGAGAAGCTGAATCCTGATGACGAAACCAGTGCTGTTTACCCCGAGGACGTCATCCAGTTGGCCGGCTCCCGTTTGGTGGATGGATCGGTCACGTATAGTGGAAATGGGGACGGCACCATCAATGTGTATAATGTTCCGCTGCGCTGGGATGGGAAATATCCGGCAGGGAAAGATTTCTACAATGAAATCATAGAATCCACTAAGCTCGTCCCGGTTGAAACCGCTGAGGATGAGGAAGTCATCCGACTGATCCAACTGCAGAAAATTCAATAAAGGAATGAGATATAAGCTCTTGTTAGCTCTTTTTCATTGTTAATGAATCAGAGGTTCTAACAAGAGTTTTTTTAATTCCAATAAACCTATTATTTTTACATATAATTACAATAAAGTTAAAAATTATGTTTCTGTTGCCCGCCGGAGGGTAAGTAGTCCTTAATACAGGTGAGGAGGAGTTATTATTGAAAAGTATCCTTCGGTCAGTGTCCTTGATCGTATGCGCTGTGCTGTTTTTCAGTGGAACTTTTGTGTTCTTTCAGGAAGGAAAAGGGAATAGAGTCATATATGCGTCAGAAAAAACGACGTCTATACCCAATGAAATCATTGAAAAAGCAGATCCTTACATTACCATCACACGATCAAATGGAGAGAAACAGGAGGCTGGGACAGCGGATGATTGCGCAGGGGATAATGACCCGGATTGCCCGTACTTACCTGGTGATGGAAAAGAGATCCCTAACCCTGGTGACAAGCAATATATAATAGAGGATGGAACAAAGCCGGTGTACTATCAATACAAAATTGATTTAATCGGTTTAATAGAAGAAGTCGGTTCGGAACAAGCGATGGATATTTGGAGAGTTGTCCTGGATCGAAATTCCGCCATGAAAAACGTTGATTTTAGAGACGGCACCTATCTTGCGGATACAAAGAGTGTGAAGGTTGCGGCGGTTACTCCTGTGACGGATGGCTTTTCTGCCCAGGATGTCGAATTTGGTGAGAATGACATTGAATTTCATTGGTGGGGAGCAGAATTGTCATTAACAGGGGACATGGTAGGGTATTTAATCGGTCTTGGAGTGGGAGCGGCAGGTTTAGCTTTAGGCCAATTCTTCCCTGGTATCTGGGTAGCTGTCGGAACGTTTGCAGCGGAATCTATAGTTGGTTTGATTTTAACTCTGAATACGCCTGACCCAGTCATCATCACTTATCAATGGGGAGGACAGCCGGTAGTCGAAACACCATAGGAGGGATGCTTTATCAGCAAGGCAGCTATCACATCATTAGTTATTGCAGGGTGGGTTATTTTATACTCTCTGCTGTATTTTTTAGTAGCGGAACCCTTGGTAAAGTATCCGTTAATTGGATTAAGCCTGTTGGCGGCTTTCTTCATCCAGAAGAAATTAACGGAGAAATATGCTGATTCAGGAAAAGGAAGATCGTAGCTCTGCTTTTGGCAGGGCTCTTTTTATGAAGCAAAATAGAAGGTGGAAAGCCGGCAGTATTGTATGATAGATACAGGAGGTGGAGGAGAATGTCTGTCTATGAATATGTAGTCCAGGATAAAAGCGGGGGAGAAGTCAGCCTCGGTGATTATGAAGGTAACGTGCTGTTGATTGTCAACACGGCGACGAAGTGCGGCCTTGCAAACCAGTTCGAGGGGTTGGAGGCACTTCATCAGAAATACGAATTGGAAGGGCTGCGCGTGCTCGGCTTCCCTTGTAATCAATTCATGAATCAGGAGCCGGTTTCAGATGAAAACATGGCACAGGAATGTAAAATCAACTTTGGCGTCACGTTTCCGCTTTTCAAGAAGATCCAAGTGAACGGGAAAGATGCTGACCCGTTATATAAGTACCTGAAGACGGAGCAGAAGGGTCTGCTTGGAAGTGATATTAAGTGGAACTTCACCAAGTTCCTTGTCGATCGTAAGGGGAATGTCGTAAAACGGTTCGCTCCGAAGACAAAGCCTGAGCAAATAGAACAGGATATTCAAGAGCTCCTTTAAAGGGAAAAGCCTTCTTTTCGAGGAAGGCTTTTTATTTTGCGCGAATCCCGGATGGAAAATCCGCGATTCCTCTTTTTTTACCCTTTTCCTTCCTCGACAGCCTGCTTAATTAGATCAAGCGGGTGTGCTTCCTTTGACTTCTTCTCATACACGACTTTTCCATCCTGCCACTGGATGAGTGTCTGCTTGGAATCGGCAAATCCGTTGATCTTGATGACACCTCTATCCTCCGGGGCAGGGAGGTAGTGGTCCTCTAAATAGTCCACGATATCAGCTGCGAGTTTCTCATTGTCCGGATAGTCAGCATTAGCGTATTGATCATCCAGGGGGAAATCCGTTTCGATCAACCAATTCCCTTCGTTCCAAAGAATGTGTTCATGACCCGCACCGGCGTCTCTCGAAGCTTTAATGCCGTGGCCGAGTTCCATATTCGTCTGTTCGATCTTCCGATAGTCTTCGATGTAAGCGGCAGCTTGTCTTTCTGAGTCAAAAGATTTTTTTGTGAAAGGACGTGTGTCCTCTCCTTCTGCCGTTTTCTCCGCTTCTGATGAAGAAGCGGTTTCTTTATCTGTCTCTTCGTTCGCTTCATCAGACGCATTCGTCTTATCCTTTACATCGGTTTCCTGTGACTGCTCTGTTGCTGACGGATCGTCTTCATCGGTTGTTTCGGCATTGGAACTGCAAGCTGCCATGGTTACGGCCATCCCTAAGAAAAGCACAGCCATATAATTTTTTACTTTCATGTAAGATTCCACCTTTAATATGGTATATATCTCTCTTCCTCCCGAACTGCTTCGTTAAACGAAGCAGTTCAAAAGTGGTCGTTCTGATGAAGGAATCCGTTCTTAACGAAACACACTTCCATGCACAGGGAATAAGATGTAGGAAAATGTGAGGCGAGGTGCAACAATGCCACTTTCTTTAGTTTTTAATCAAATAGCAGTAAATGCGACGAATGAAAACTCGACGATAGCAACGGGTCAGGTCAACCAGCCTGATTGGACTTGGCAGGGTAAGAACAACAACGCAGCTGGAATAACGGTTGGTTTTTTTGTATCCAATAATACCTTCAACACGCTGATTGATAATGATATCAATGATGCAAATACGGCGAACCCTGAATTGAGTAACCCGCAGCCCAATATTCAATGGTAATGGAATACAGGAAAGAAGAGACCCTTATGGGTTTCTTTTTTATGTTTTTAAATGTGGAAGTCATCATTTTCTAAAACAAGGATTGATTCATCCGTATCTTCTTCTGCGGTCTTAATCGTATGCTCAACAAGGCTGGCAATCAGTGGGTGACACTTTTGGGCCCCTTTAACGAGGAGAGGAACACCGAGGGAATCGATACCGAGCCCCCTGGATAATCCTCCACCTATCGACATCACAAACGGAACGGTAGGGGAAGTGTTGCTGAAAACGATGCGGTCTTCGATATCGAACAATTGGAAGAAGATCTGGCAGAGGTCGCTCAGCGCAGGCACGACTAGATTCTGGGATTTTCGTCCGATGGTGTAGACGTCATGGCCCTTTGAATCCTGTCCGTGGAAAAGCAGTCTCCCTGCGTCTTTTTTTGTCAATTTGTTGAAAAAGGGAATCTCTAAAATGTCTTGTTTATCGAGGGTCTGCCCCTTTTGTAAGTAACCGAGATGATAGGCTGCTGCAATCGACGTGGTATGAGTACCGCCGTAATCGTTATAAATATAAATCATAAGGATGCCTCTTTTCCGTCATAATACTATTATCGTGAACCTGGACTCTCTACATATTCGTATAAGGGCGTAGAGGAGAAATTTCTATTATTCATACTAATGTCCAGGACGCAGTAGGTGCTGTTCCGTCCATTTTAATTGGAGTATAAGAAAAAAGACAAACTCATCCACACGGAGTTTGTCTTCAGGAAGAGGAGTCAGTTCCATGTTTCCTCTACATTCAATTCCTTCAGATATTGGTAACGCGGGTCCATGCGCATCAGCTCGGAAACCGTCACCAGCTGATATCCGCGCTTCTTCAATCCCGGAAGAATTTTCTTTAAAGCCTGGACGGTCTGAGATCTGTCCCCACCGCCGTCATGAAATAGGATGATGTCCCCGTTCTGCACTTTCGTCAGAACGTTTGCGACGATTTTACCCGCCCCCGGCTGCTTCCAGTCATAGGTGTCCTGGTGCCAGGACCAGAGGACGAAGGTATAGCCTTCTTCGTTGACTGCATTAATGATCCGCGTGTCATAATATCCTCCCGGCGGCCGGAATAACGTCGTCGATGTGTTGGTAATTCCTTCGATGACGTCATTCGTCCGGTTCAGATCTTCTTTAATTTCTGTCGTACTCATCCTTGGCATGCTGCCATGACTGTACGTATGGTTGGCAATTTCATGGCCGGCCAAAGCGGTCTGCCGGATGACGTCAGGATTTTCTTCTGCTCTTGACCCCATTACAAAAAATGTCGCTTTTGCATCATATTTGTCAAGCAGATCCAAGATTTCAGGTGTATAGGTGTCGCTTGGTCCGTCATCAAAGGTAATGGCAACACTCTTGGAGGGGTTAGGCACTTCCCAGACAGCAGACCCTTGATTTTCGTAAAAAGAGCGTGGACGTTTCAACTCGGATGCGTGACTGTACGTAGTGCTGATACACACGAATAGTAAGACCAGTACCGCAATCCAGTTACTAATATTTTTCATTTATGATCACCCATTCACCCTTTGGGAAACGTATAGGCTTAATGTGAGCTTTTCGGGCCGCGATTATTCCGGGACGTCCCATACATTTTTCCCGGTTGAAACCGGGACCTGAATGTTCACAAGGAAGCGGCTTTATCCAACGTTTTTTTCTTCGTGGGCGTGTATTTCCGCGTGAAGTAAGCGATGAGCGGGGTGAAGATCATAGTCGGCAGCAGCCATAGCAGGAAATTGCCCTGATCAAGATTCAATAGCCTTGGTGCGCCAAAGACCGTAAAAGCGGTGATGGTGGAGATGGAGCAAGAGAGCATGCCGACTAAATGTTCAATAATCCAGCTGCGTTTATAGCGCATCGGACGAAGCCAGTACGCGAGCTGGCTTCCACCAAGGAATAAGCCGATGATAGGAAAATAACTGATTAACCCATTCCCGATTGCAAATCCATAGGCCATGCAGCAGATGGCTCCAAGCAGCAAGGAAATAGAAGCGGCAAGATCAAGGGGATGGCGGTGGACGGCTTCTTTCTTTTTGAAGCGTAAAACGCGTATGCCGTAATAGGCAGTCGTAGCACTTAACAACGAAATGAAGAGCAGGAACGTGGAAAATGCCATTCGTTCGGGGGATGTATCCGGCTGGAAGAATATTCGGATGACGGCAAGGGAGGCTGCTGAAACGCTGACGATGGTCATGGCGATGACGAACAGCCATCCGAAGCGGTTGTGTACCTTTCCGCCTTTCTTCGTGAACAAAGGGATCCACAGCAGGAATAAGGCACTGAAACCGGCAGCAATATGAAGGAATAAAAAGAATGGAAACATGGGATGACCTTCTTTCTTTTATTATAATATCAAGTTTACATACCGACCGTCGGTTTGTAAAGGAGTTTTACAAACCATTGGTCGGTTTTGTATGATGGAGGAGAGGTGAAGGTATGAAAGCTCAACAAACGTGGGAAAAGCTGCTTGATGAAACGGAGCGTTTAATAAAAGAAAAAGGCTGTCAAAAGACGACACTGAAGGATATCATGGAACGGACCGGACTGACGAAGGGCGGCATTTATCATTATGTGGAAAGTAAAAACGAGCTGTTCGCTCAATTGATGAGCAGGGGGCTGAGATCAGCAAACGAGCGCTTTTATGAGGCGGCTGGAGATAAGGAACGTCCGGAACTCGATTCTCCTTTAAGACAGACACTCGACACATTCCACTTCGATGAAGAGGACGTAAGTAAGGAGATATTTCTGTATTTGATCAGTCAACGCCACGATTCCAAGGTAGCGGAGTTGCTGCAGGAGCACCATCAATCTGCCTTTCAGCAGTCGAAACAGTGGATTGAATTCGGCAAGGAACACGGTGTAATCGGTCCACATGTGGATGCGAAAAAAGTTTCAGAGCTGTTCCTTTTGATCGGTTATGGGATGAATATGTATCACGCGGTGTCCAAGGAACCGGTCGCTATGAAGCAGGAGGAGCTTTTTCATTACATGAAACGCCTGCTGGCACCATGATCGTTGCTCCAGGGAGCAGTAATGGCCTCAATAGACAGTGGTCGTATATTAGGGGTTTTCAGCACGATGAGGAAGTTCTGATAAGGTGAGGTTTATAAAAATGAATCCAATTATTTTAGTAACCATTGTGGTGTTTTTCATTATATCTTACAAATTCATCCAAGTACATCGGAACAAAGAAGTCTCCAAGCATAACAAGATCCTGGGGTGGTGGCTGTACAGCCTCAGCATCATCGGTTTAATGGGAGTGAATGTACTACTTTAACAAAGGTCTTCCGACAGCTCAAAGACAACCGCGCACCGTCGATTCTCGGCAGCGTGCAAAGAGCGCCTCATCCATGATGGGCGCTTTTGTTATTGTCTTTTTTGTTCATCAGGAAGAGGAGCACGGCCATACCACCAAAGATGAGCACCGATTCTACAATTAACGAAGTTTCTCCCCCTATGCTCAACCAAGGGACAACCAATCGCGGAAGAAAAAGAATGGCCGGGATGGCGATGAAAAGCCACGTTTTCATCCATATCGCCGCACCGATAAAAAATAGAATCGGGACGATCGTTGCTGTAAGAACGGCGGTGTCATTCAAGGCAATGGATGGGGATGCGACCGAACGATCCAGGAAGATAAGGCCTATGAACATAGCTATCGGAATGATGCCGAGGGCACCGCACACAGAATATTCCCCTACTTTTCCCCATGAACGGGAGGCAAGAGCACGGAAGCCGGCAGCGACCATGAATAAGAAAGCCACCGAAAGTGCCGGATAACCGATGAGTTCAATCATCGAGTAGGATCGCTTTCCGTCGATCATGTCGCCCAACACATAATAGGCCATCCCTCCGAACACGATGAGGGGGATGTAGCGGGCCATTGCCTTGAAGTCGATTTCCATTTCTCCGGACAATTGCTCCATATAGGCTTTTGGAGACTGGCCGATAATATCTTTAACATTCTTCCCCTGCTTCTCTGCTTTGGATAAATGATCGTGCAGTTCCTCAACAATCGCCTCTGTTTCTGTTTCATTTTTTCCGCTTGAAATCAGGTAGAGCCTGAGGTTTTCTAGAAACCGACTACTTTCCTTCGACAGATTTTCCATTTTGTTCCTCCTTGATCAGTTGGTTTACACCCATGGAAATCGTATGCCACCGTTCCGTGAATGCGGCAAGCTCTTGTCTGCCTTCCTCTGTGATGGTGTAATATTTCCGTTTTGGTCCCCCGGAGGGAAGTTTCTTCTGGTGTGTTTCCACTAATCCCTGCTTTTTCATTCGCAGCAACAGTGGGTAAATGCTTCCTTCTTTCACCATAGAGAAACCGTAACGGTCCAGTTTTTCAATCATTTCGTATCCGTATGTTTCTCCTTTATTAATGATGGCGAGGAGGCATCCCTCCAGAATTCCTTTCAATATCTGGCTAGATGACAACCCTTTTCCTCCTTTCACTATATTGTTTAACAAGATAGTGGGGTGTAAGAATGCCTTGCTATCTTGCATTACAAGGTAATTGGAATATACCATGATTATCCAACCTGTGCAAGCACACTTTTTCTTTTTGTAAGAATAATATACAGGGAAGAGAGGAGGCGGCGGTGATGGAGGGATGGACAGATGTTTCCTTCCTTGCGACGTTTCTAGGAATTGTCGTTTCCGGAGCAGTAGCCATTTATATTATGCGGAGTCAATTCCGATACGATATTGCTGTCAGGAAAAAAGAGGAAATAGAGAGTTATTGGAAAGTTCATGCTGTGCTGAGCGGTCAGTTGCAAAGAGCGATCGACGGTTTTCAATTTTATGAAGATGCCGAAGTCAAAGATGAAGAAATGCTGCAACAGTCACTCACGCGTGTCCTGGACTCACTCGGTGGATTGGATATGGATGGCGTGGAGTACAACGGCCAAAGGATACACAGATCGATCATTAGAGAAGTTGCGTTCTTAATTGATCTGGATAATTCCCCTTTTATGGAGGTCGTTGACGTGGATCCGGGGATCTATGAGGATTACAAGTATATGTATCTGCGGCAGGTCATGGGAAGATTGACGAGAATTCAGAGGCAGCTTCTTCGCTTTCATGAAGAGCAGCACAACAGATACAAAAAGCTGAAGAAGTGGACGAAACGGTTTGAATAGCTTTAGGAATAGAAGGACGCCTGATCAGAGGATCAGACGTCCGTTTTGGATCAGCTGTTCATCGAACAAGCCTGCTTCACTTTATCCACCTGTTTGGAATAATAAGCATAATCCAGTTCATTTTCATCTATTTCGATCGCTTTCTGCATATACTCGGTAAATCTCCAGACGTCTTCCTTGACTGCATTTCCGTTGACAAGAGCGACTTTATATAAGGCTTCAAGCACTCCGTTCATGACGGAAATATCGTGACTGCCGTAAATGCGGATCTGGTAAAAGCTTTTGTACAAGTATTCTTCGAAGTGACGCGGCTCCATGATAAGGCGGAGTTCATCGTCTGCGTCAATGAAATACCGGTAAGGCTTAAATTCCCTGCCTAATTCGGAAAGGAGAGATCCGATCCGGTTGATACAGTTGATAGCCGTATGAGGGTCGTTGATACTCGGAGAAATAGCCTTCACCGATATTTCAACCAGCTTCTCGATCGAAAACTCCAAATCCTGACTGTCGACACGTTCGTTGCCGATCAACAGATATTCAGTGCACTTCTGATCATTGTCGACTTCATGCCTGGACCATAATTTAAAGAGAGGCATACCTTTTTGGATGTAATCCCCGATTTGGAAAGTTGCTTCTATTACGGCATCTTCTCTCTTCGCCCATTTGATCAAAGGGCCGATCTGAATATATTGAATGTATCCTGTCACTTTGGAATTTATAAAGAATGGTTCTCCTGCGCGGATGGAATGCAGTGCATCTTCCGACCATTCCCCGCTTTGCTTATAGGATTTGTCCTGGTATGTTTTCCTGATCAATCCGGACGTCCTGTCCCTGATTTCGCTGATCAGGTTGTTCACCTGCACGAAGCGGGAGGAGTGATGGATGAACAAAATAAAAAAGGCAAGACAGAAGATGGACACGACGACCGTGAAGAAAGGACTTGCCATCAATTTTTTCTTATCTTCGGTCAAAAGTAATAAGTTCAGCAATGCGAAAATGAATCCGAATGAATAGACACCCAGAACGTGCTGGGTGAAGCGGTTTTTCATGAAGTCCTGCAGCGTCCGCGGTGAAAATTGTGTCGTGTAGGTGGTGAGTACGACCATGATGGTGGAAAAGCTGATCGTCGTCATCGTTAAAATAGCTGTGATGAGCGCACTGTACAGAGAACTCGCTATATCCTGATTCGTCAAGACGATATTCGGTACGAAGTCTTGAATGAGCGGAAGCAGATAAAAGTCCGCAATCGTCATAAGGATAACGGAGATAATGGAAAATATGCCGTAGATCATCGGCAGAAACCAGAAACTGTCCCGTACGTTGACGCGCATCCTGGTGGAATTCGGCGTTTTTTGCATGCAGCATCCCCGCTTTCATTATGTAGTATACAATTTTATGTTTTCCCTTATTTAAGGATGGTTACTCTAAAAGCGTGTGAAATATCTTCAATTTTTTTTCTTGGATTGAACCCTTGGTAAATAAGCAGTTAAAGGATATTAACATTTAATAGGGGATTTTTGAACTAGTTATCTCCGCTTTTTTTGGTTATTCTGTAAACAAGTCGTTTTATAAAAAGAGAGATGGTATAGGGGTCAATGTTCAAAAAAAGGATAAGGTGGAGGTGTCCTTTATTTTTCAAATGAATGAATTGCAAAAACAGACGTATGACAGATTGGTGGAACGTTTAAAGGAAGCTGATTCGATGGAAGAGGTACGTGCTTATTACCGGGAAATCCAGTCGCTTTTGGATGCTGTACACACGCAGGCCACCGTACTGCAGTTGGAAGAGAAGGAAGAGTTCCTCCGTCTCCGAACAAAAATGGTCGAAGCATCGACGAAAGAAGAAGTTCTTTATTACGAGGAAGAGCTCCATGCTTATATATCCAAACGGCTTTCTATCCCATAAAATAGTAAGAAATGCAAAAAATATCCAAAATATTGTTTATTTTCTGAAAAAAGACATGTATACTAGACATATCATGTTCATTATAATGCTATAGCTTGCCTTTCGTTGTGTGGAAGTGTTGATAGAGGCGGTGATCGGCGGATGATTAGTGCATATGGAAATATGTTTCTATTATCTGTCTGTCACCGCTTTTTTTTAAGTCCAGGGGGGGACGATGAATGCACACACTCGTCATAGCAGGTCTGGTAGGAGGGCTTACCGGTGTTATTGCTCATTTGATGAGAAATGGAAAGGTTTTGGTGTACCCAAAGAAGAGGGCTCGGCCGAGAGGAATCTATTTAGGTTTTCTGGCAGACTTCCTGATCGGTGCCGCTGCCGCGGTATTTGCTGTGACTTATCTTATACCTGAACCGGACGTACTCCGAAGTCTGATCGGAGTTTCGATTTTGGCAGGAATGACGGCAGAGAACGTTTTGCTTCGCAGGGAATTGAATACAGAAAGAGCGAAAGTGGAGGGATTGGACCGCATCAATCAGCGTTTGAGGTGATCGATGATGTTCCCAATCCCTTCTTTTTTTAATCGATCAACACGTTGAAATTATCTCCTTCTATATCCGAAGGGGAGCATTTGAAAATGTGAGCATAGATCGTTTTCATTTCTTCGAACAATTCGTGTGATCTAAGGAGTCTGTAATAGTCATCCGGATGATGATGCATACACCGCAGTTTCTCAAGCTTAAGGTCGATCTTGTAAGAATAATAAAGTTCAGAGTCGCGGAGAAATGGTTTTTCGACTGGTTTCTGTTCATCCTTCGTTAAGGGGGACTTGCTGTATATATGTATTTTCTTAGGTGTTTCCCCGTCGTCTTCCAAGTCCTCTGATACCTTGTAGAAAGTTGTGTATTCCGGCTCTTTTCGATTGTCAATGTACCCTGTTCGAAAGCTGAACTCGACGGCACCGAATTGGCCCTTTACGAATGCGCAGGCGAGGTAGGAGCGATTTTCCGCTGCACCTCTGGCAATCGCTTCTTCATTGCTGAAACAGTGACAATAACTATTAACCATGGCCGACACCATCCTTAATCTAACAATTATGTAATAGATTTTGTCTATTATAACACGGAGCGGATGGAATGGAATAAAAAAGAAGCTGATTGAAAGCTTTCTATCAGCTTCTTGAACAAGTACTTTCATAGGGAGCGAGCGGGCTCCGGGGTCTAACCTGTGCCGCAGTTCCCACAGGAGTCTGCTCTATTCCCCTCCATCCTTAATTATAAAAGTCTATTTTTTGTTTTATTTCTTTTATCTACAGGGGTTGGTTCGCACGTTTAATGGACGGAAGTTTTTTATCTCTACCGTCCATAGCTTAGGGTTTACCAACAGCCTGAAGAAGCTCTTTTAGCGTTCCTATCTAGACGTGGCGCTTCCTGCCGGGCTTCCGGTAAGCCTCCTTATCCGTTCACAGGGACACCGCCGTTGATGTGGAGCATCTGACCGGTGACGTAACTGGAATCTTCGCTTGCTAAATATACATAACCCGGCGCAAGTTCATACGGCTGTCCCGGGCGTCCCATTGGATTATCCGACCCGAATTCAGCCGTTTGCTTCTTATCAAAGCTGGCAGGAATGAGCGGGGTCCATATCGGACCGGGTGCGATCCCGTTGACGCGGATTCCTTTACCAACAAGGGACTTGGCCAGGGAACGGGTGAAGGTGGTGATGGCTCCTTTTGTTGCGGAATAGTCGATCAGTTGTTCATTTCCTTGATATGCTGTCACGGAAGAAGTGTTGATGATGCTGCTTCCTTTCTTCATGTGAGGAAGGACCGCCTTCGCCATATAAAAGTAAGAAAAGAAGTTGACCCGGAACGTTTTTTCCATCTGTTCGTTGGTTATGGCAGTCAGGTCACCTTGGGGAAACTGCATGGCCGCATTGTTTACAAGGACATCGATGCGTCCGAGCGCCTTCTTCGCCTGTTCCACCGCCGATTCACAGAAATCTGCTCTGCCGACATCCCCGTTGATGCAGACACATTTTCGTCCTTCTGCTTCAATAAGCTGCTTCGTAAACGCGGCATCCTCATGCTCATCCAGATAAAGGATGGCAATATCTGCACCTTCTTTAGCGAAGTACAGACTGACAGACCTCCCGATACCGCTGTCCCCTCCTGTGATCAGGGCTGTTTTTCCTGATAATTTACCGCTCCCTTTGTACTTTTTGTCCACATAAACAGGTAACGGCTTCATCTCACTTTCCAGCCCCGGCTGGCGTTCCTGGTGCTGTTCCGGCTGGATTGCTTTCTTCTGATTCGTCATCGATAATCCTCCTCCATCCATTTTTTATTAGAATATCCAGTGGATTCCCTGATATCCCGAAAGCGTAGAGAATTTCGTGGGAATTCGTCACACTGTTAATTTCCATCGGTATCCATTTGACACTTCGTCCATTGATGTTAAAATTTTCAGAATTTATAATAAGAGAAGAGCATCAGAATCTATCCATAGAGGTGATCGAATGGAAACGACTTTCTCGAAATCAAATCAAGTGACCATCCAGAACTTTATCGACGGCGAGTGGGTAGCAGCGGAAAATGGAAAAGTGGAAGAAGTCCCTAACCCGGCTACAGGAGAAATCATCGCTCAGGTTCCGATTTCTTCCAAGGAGGACGTAGACAAAGCCGTCCAATCAGCACGGAAGGCCTTCCAAAGCTGGAAGAAGGTTCCTGTGCCAAAAAGGGCCCGCATTATGTTCAAATACCAACAGCTCCTTATTGAAAATCGCGAGGAATTGGCGAAGGCTCTGACTCAGGAGAATGGGAAAACGTTGAAAGATGCAACCGGGGAAGTGCAGCGCGGCATCGAATGTGTCGAATTTGCGGCCGGTGCACCGAGCCTGATGATGGGGGATGTGCTGCCGGACATCGCAGAGGGCATTGACTCGGGGATGTACCGCTACCCGGTCGGGGTCGTCGGCGGGATCACACCGTTCAACTTCCCGATGATGGTACCGTTATGGATGTTCCCCCTTGCTCTTGTATGTGGAAATACGTTTGTATTGAAACCGTCGGAGCGGACGCCGATCCTTGCGAAAATGCTCGTCGAGCTCATCCATGAAGCAGGACTTCCGAAAGGGGTGCTCAATATCGTTAATGGTGCGCATGACGTCGTCAACGGTCTGCTTGAGCATGAGGAAGTCGACGCTATTTCCTTCGTCGGGTCCCAGCCTGTTGCTGAGTATGTGTACCGTACAGCCGCCGATCACGGTAAGCGTGTTCAGGCTCTTGCCGGTGCGAAGAACCATTCCATCGTTCTTCCTGACTGTAACCTGGAAAAATCCGTGGAAGGAATCATCAACGCCGCTTTCGGCAGTGCAGGCGAACGCTGTATGGCTTGCTCCGTCGTCGTTGCGGTCGGAGATGTCGCTGATGGTCTCGTCCAAAAACTGAAAGAGGCGGCGGATGCATTGAATGTCGGAAACGGCCTGGAAGAAGAGACGAGCCTTGGTCCGCTCATCAGGGAAACGCACAGGGAGAGGGTGCTCGGCTATATTGAAGCAGGGGAGGCTGACAATGCGAAGCTCGTCCGTGACGGCAGAGTCGAGCTTAGAGAGCATGAATCGGGCTACTTCCTCGGTGCGACTATTTTCGATCACGTCTCGAAGGATATGAAAATATGGAAAGATGAAATTTTCGCTCCTGTCCTCAGCATCGTCCGTGTAGATACATTGGAGCAAGCAATCGAAACGGCCAATCAATCCGAATTCGCCAATGGCGCCGTTATTTATACATCCAGCGGGAAGGCTGTCCAGCAGTTCCGGGAAGACATGGACGCCGGGATGCTTGGGGTCAATGTGAATGTACCTGCCCCGATGGCTTTCTTCCCATTCTCCGGGAACAAGAAATCATTTTATGGAGATCTTCATGCAAACGGGAAGGACGGCTTAAACTTCTACACCAAACGTAAAATGCTGACACAGCGCTGGTTCTAATACAAAAACGGAAATCCGGGAGGGTTTCCGTTTCTCTCTATCTTTATCATCAAACTTCTCGGTCCCCCCTTCTTTCCATATATAGTTAAATCCCATCTTTTTACAAAATATACAACTCTACCTGACAAACTTTTTACACTATGTATAATGGAAATTCTTTTCATATCGTGTAAAGTAATTATAAAATACTGAAAATTCAATACTTTTTTCTTTTTTGGCAAGATGGGGTGCCGGCCCGCGTTTGTTCACGATGTTCTATCTAGACAACAACCTTTACATAAGGAGGAATAGTTATGTCTGATAACGTTCAAATCGGCTTGATCCAGGCGTCTCATGACGTTGATGGTTCCGAGCCAGTCGAAGTACACAAGCAGGCAGCGATTGAAAAGCATGAGAAGCTCGTCCGGGAGGCGGCGGGTAAAGGGGCGCAGATCATTTGTCTGCAGGAGATTTTTTACGGTCCTTATTTCTGTTCCGAGCAGAACCCGAAGTGGTACGAGGCCGCTGAGGAAATTCCGAACGGACCGACTACCATCCGCTTTCAGGAAATCGCGAAGGAGCTCGGTGTCGTCATCGTTCTTCCTATCTATGAAAGAGAAGGGATTGCAACCTATTACAACACAGCTGCTGTCATTGACGCAGACGGCTCGTACCTTGGTAAATATCGAAAACAGCACATTCCTCATGTCGGAGTAGGAGACGAGGGACACGGGTTCTGGGAGAAGTATTACTTTAAGCCCGGCAACCTCGGGTACCCGGTATTTGATACCGCTTTTGCAAAAGTCGGCGTGTATATCTGCTATGACAGACATTTTCCGGAAGGGGCGAGATTACTCGGCTTGAACGGCGCAGAGGTTGTGTTCAACCCGTCTGCGACTGTTGCAGGTCTTTCCGAATATCTTTGGAAACTCGAACAGCCGGCTCATGCGGTAGCAAACGGCTATTACCTTGCAGCGATTAACCGCGTCGGTTATGAAGGACCATGGAATATGGGGGAATTCTACGGACAATCGTACCTTGTCGATCCGAGGGGGGATTTCGTCGCTAAAGGAAGTCGGGATAAGGATGAGGTGATCATCGGAGAGATGGACAAGAAGTTCATCCGAGAAGTCCGGGACACATGGCAGTTTTACCGGGATCGAAGACCAGAAACCTACGAGAAAATGGGACAGCTGCTCCCATAACAACACGAACACTTGGAAGTCCTGTGTAGAACGAAGGAACATCGGTCGTTTTATACAGGACTTTTTTATATGGACGATTACTAAGAGGAGGGAAAAGCATTGACTCAGTTGAAAAGCAAGGGTATCTCTCTCGATAATCTGCAGGCGAATTTCAAGGAGGTCCATACCGGCCTGAATACACAGGAGGCGATGGAGGAATCGAACCGCTGCTTATACTGCTATGACGCTCCCTGCATCAAAGCGTGCCCGACAAGTATAGATATACCGAAGTTCATTAAGAAGATCGCTTCCGGAAACTTGAAAGGGTCAGCGACGACGATCATGGAAGCGAATCCGGTCGGAGCGACGTGTGCGAGGGTGTGTCCGACAGAAGAGTTATGCGAAGGTGCTTGTGTGCTCAACCATTCGACAGAACCGATCCTTATTGGTGATCTGCAGCGGTTTGCCACAGACTGGGCAATCAAAAATGAGCAGCTGCTGTTCAAGCCGGGGGAGAAGAATGGGAAGAAAGTGGCGGTAATCGGGGGTGGGCCGGCTGGTCTGGCATCAGCTCGTGAGCTTGCACGATTCGGCTATGAAGTGACGATATTCGAGGCAGAGAAAGAAGCGGGAGGACTCGATACATACGGCATCGTCTCTTTCCGTCTGCCCCAGGACGTTTCGCGTTGGGAAGTCGACCAAGTTCGGAAATTGGATGTAGAAATCCGCACGAATACAAAGGTAGGCGTGGATGTGAGCCTGTCGGAGCTGGAAGAGAAGTATGATGCAGTAGTCCTGACCATCGGCATGGGTCATGTACCGATGCTGGGCATCCCTGGAGAAGAGCTGGAGGGTGTCCGGGATGCCATCGAATTTGTGAAAGAAACGAAGACACAGCCGATCACGAAGGAACTGCTCGGTAAGAACGTCATTGTCGTGGGAGCGGGAAACACGGCCATCGATGCCGCCACCTGCGCAGCGCGTAAAGGAGCCGCGGATGTAAAAATCGTTTACAGAAGGACAGCGAAAGAAATGACCGCGTACGATTTCGAATATGATTTCGCAAAACAGGATGATGTCTCCTTCCACTGGTTGACACAGCCTGTGGAAGTAATCGGTGATGAAGAGGGCAGGGTTTCCGGGCTGAAGTGTATGAAGATGGCTCTCGGCGAAGCGGAAGCGGATGGAAGAAGGAAGACGGCCCCGGTAGAGGATTCCGAGTTCACGATGGATGTGGATGTCGTCATTAAAGCAATCGGTCAAAATCGCTATACGGAAATGTTGGAGCAATTTGGACTGGATCATGCCAATGGCGTGCTTAAAGTCGATCCGGAAACGCTGCAGACGTCTAAGGAAAACGTCTACGCGGCAGGCGATGTCATTTTCGCTAAAGGACAAGGAGAGGCGATGGTCGTCACAGCTGCTCAGCAGGGGAAAGAGGCGGCTATGGCTATTCATAAGAAACTCGCACCGGCACCAACGTTGATGAGATAAACGAATAAAAGAGGAGGCTTTCATCTATGGCAGATTTACGTTTGGATCTTGCAGGAATCAAATCTCCGAACCCATTCTGGCTGGCATCCGCTCCACCAACGAACTCAGGTTACCAAGTGCAGCGTGCTTTTGAAGCAGGATGGGGCGGTGCGGTATGGAAGACGCTCGGGGAGCCGATCTTGAACGTTTCCTCCCGTTTCGCAGCCGTGAATTTCAATGGGAAGAAAGTTGCTGGATTCAATAATATCGAGCTGATCACAGATCGGCCGCTCGAAGTCAACTTGAAGGAAATTTATGAAACGAAGAAAAAATACCCGGACCACGCGATCATCGCTTCCCTGATGGTCGAACCGACTCAGGAGAAGTGGCATGAAATCGTCAAACGTGTGGAGGATGTCGGTGTCGATGGATTGGAACTCAACTTCGGCTGTCCGCACGGAATGGCCGAACGGGGGATGGGAGCGGCATCGGGGCAGGTCCCGGAGCTTGTGGAGAAGCAGACGATGTGGGCGAAAGAAGTGGCGCAGACGCCGGTCATCGTCAAATTAACTCCTAACATTACCGATATTACCTTCACTGCACAAGCTGCTGTTAACGGGGGAGCTGATGCGGTCAGTATGATCAATACGATCAACAGCCTTGCGGGTGTCGATATTGATACGTGGGACACGATACCGAACGTAGCCGGGAAAGGGGCGCACGGCGGCTATTGCGGTCCTGCTGTTAAGCCGATCGCACTCAATATGGTAGCGGAATGTGCGCGCCATCCGAAAATAAACGTACCGATTTCCGGTATGGGCGGCGTATCCAGCTGGAGAGAGGCTGTTGAGTTTATGCTCATGGGAGCAACCGGTGTCCAAGTTTGTACAGCGGCTATGCACCATGGATTCAGTATCGTCGAAGATATGATTGACGGCTTGAACAACTACCTGGACGAGAAGAACATAGATTCCGTCATGGACCTCGTCGGCAAATCGGTCGGGAAGTATTCGGATTGGGGGAACCTTGATCTCAATCATCAAATTGTCGCAAAGATCAATAATGATGTGTGCATCAATTGCAATAAGTGCCACATCGCCTGTGAAGATACGTCCCACCAGTGTATCGATATGCTGAAGGATGAGGGCGGAAACGATATCCTTCGTGTCAGGGAAGAAGACTGCGTCGGGTGCAACTTGTGTTCGATCGTCTGTCCTGTCGACGGGGCGATCGATATGGTGGAGTATGCCAACGGCAAGCCGCCGATGACTTGGAACGAGCGGCAGACAGCCATCGGTGCCGCAGCAGCGTGTGACGTCGATTTAATCAAATAATATACGGAGGGATAGAATGAAGAAACTCATCAAAAACGGAATGATCGTAACGGCATCCGATTCCTACAAGGCCGATATTCTTGTAGAGAATGGAAAGATCGCTTTGATTGGTAACCAGTTATCCGAAGCGGGGGCAGAAGTCGTAGATGCGGAAGGGAAATACGTTTTTCCGGGCGGCATCGATCCGCACACTCACTTGGAAATGCCGTTCGGCGGCACGGTAAGTAAAGACGATTTTGAAACGGGGACCATTGCGGCGGCTCACGGCGGGACAACGACCGTGATCGATTTCTGTCTGACGAACAAAGGGAAACCGCTTCAGGACTCCATTGATGAGTGGCATGCAAAATCCAAAGATAAGGCGGTCATCGACTACAGTTTCCACTTGATGATCAGCGAAATGAATGAGAGCGTTTTGGAACAGCTTCCGAGCGTGATCGATGAGGAGGGCATCACTTCCTTCAAAGTTTTCATGGCTTACAAGAACGTGTTCCAAGCAGACGATGGAACATTATTCCGGACGCTGGAAGAAGCGAAGCGGCTCGGTGGGCTTGTCATGGTCCATGCGGAAAATGGAGATGTCATCGAACATCTTGTTAATAAGGCACTCGCAGCCGGCCAGACGGAGCCGATTTATCACGCGTTGACAAGGCCGCCGGAAGTGGAAGGGGAAGCGACCGGACGCGCTGCGCAATTGACAGGGCTTGCCGACTCCCAGCTCTATGTCGTCCACGTCTCCTGCGGACAGGCGGTCAAAGAGATAGCGGAAGCAAGGAAAAAAGGCTATCACATCATTGGCGAGACGTGTCCACAATATTTGGTTCTCGATCAATCCTATTTAGAGAAGCCGGATTTTGAAGGGGCGAAATACGTCTGGTCCCCTCCGCTCCGTGAAAAGGAACATCAGGATGTGCTGTGGAATGCTTTGAAAACAGGTGTGCTGCAGACGCTCGGTTCGGATCAATGTTCGTTTGATTTCAAAGGTCAGAAAGACATGGGCAAGGACGATTTTACGAAAATACCGAATGGAGGACCGATTATCGAAGACCGGATGACGATCCTCTTCTCAGAAGGTGTGAAGAAGGGCAGAATCAGTCTGAACCAGTTCGTGGACATCACATCCACCCGGATTGCGAAGACGTTTGGCCTTTTCCCACAGAAGGGGACGATCAGCATCGGCGCTGATGCCGACCTCGTCATTTTTGATCCGGATATTGAGCGGAAGATTTCCGTCGATACAAGCCATATGGCTGCCGACTACAATCCTTTCGAGGGGATGGAAGTAACAGGACAACCTGTCAGCGTTTTGTCACGCGGATCGTACGTCATCAAGGACAAGGAGTTCGTCGGTGAAATTGGAAGCGGCAGCTACTTGAAGCGGGCCCGCTTTGGGGAAAGGAAAGAAAATCAGCAGGAACTGTACCAGAATTGATGGTCCGGCCGCCCTCTCCTAAGGGCGGCCGCCTCAAATTTATAAGTAGGAGGAGTCCGACTATGGACAAAAGTAACAACCATTTAAAGTCGCCGGACCTTATGCCGATTCCTCACCGCGAAAGGAAAATCAGTACGCTCGGATTTACATTCATGTGGGTTGGGATGGCAGTTGTGTTAGCCGCCTTTGCCATCGGTGGAGCAGGTGTTCAGTCCATTTCCTTGATTTGGGTCGTCCTCGGTACGCTGATTGGAACCATTCTGATCGGGCTTTTCATTACGCTCACGGCGGATATAGGTATTGAACATGGTATTTCCTTTCCTGTCTATATGAGAGCACCGTTCGGTACGATCGGCACGCACTTTCCCTCGATCGTAAGAGGAGTTGCTGCCTCGATGTGGTTTGGAATCAATACGTATTTCGGGTCGACGGCCATCAATGGAATTTTGAACATCCTCACAGGCTTTGATAACTGGTTCATCTGTTACGTTCTTTTTGCTTTATTTCAATTATTCAATACTGCGTTGGGTATTAAAGCTGTAGAGAAATTTGCTGATTTGGCAGCTCCAATCATTATCCTGATTGGCGTATGGATGTTCTTTAACCTGTCCGGAGAAGCGGCTGCTCAGAACAAAGACATTTGGTCATGGGTGGAAAGCCCGGTTACCGGAGGAGCCGCCTTCACAGCCTTTATGATCGTCGTAGTCGGAAACATGGGGTATTGGTCGACGCTTGCTGCCGATATTTCATCGATTTCCCGCTTCATCAAAGCTCCGAAGCATGAGCGGAACTGGGTGAAAAGGAATAAAGGTGCGCTCGTAGGCAGCCTCGTCGCCCTGCCGCTGACACAGACGTTCATTGTCGTACTCGGAGCGGTTTCCTATATTGCCGTTTCCAATTTCGACCCGGTCGTCGCCCTGCAGGAGTCTGCCAGCGGGCTCGTTCTTGGTATTCTTTTGCTTATGATTGTTCTCGCTCAATGGTCGACGAACGTCTCTGCAAATATTGTACCTGCTGCCACTATTTTCTCTAACGTGGGCGGACCGAAGCTGCCGTTTTGGGCGGGGGTATTTATGGCCGGTCTGATAGGGACTATCATTCAGCCGTGGAGTATTTTTAACCTGCTCATGTCCGTCCTGCTTATTGCTGCCGCAGTTCTTTCCGTCATAGTCGGCATCATTTTTGCAGACTACTATCTCCTGCGTAAACGGCGGATGAATGTTTACGATCTGTATGAACATAAAGGCCAGTACCGTTATGACGGGGGTGTGAATTGGGCCGGAATTATTTCCTGGGTAATAGGAAGTGTGCTTGCCTATTCCTTCAGTACGTATTCCTTCTTCGTCGGATTCGCTGCGGGTGCCGCCATTTATTATGTCCTTGCAAAATACTGGTACTTCAACAAACACCGGCAGGCAGAGATCGACAACCCTAGTGATGAGGACTACCTGGGTATTACAGTAGGCCGGGATTGGGAAATAGGGGAGCGCTTTGTCGAGGAACGGTTGGGTAAGAAAACCGGAACGGATGAATTTAAACCGAAAGCAGAAGCTTAAAAGGAGGAGATGGACATGTCCAGTTATCAGGAATTTGAAGCGGAACGGGAGAAAATCGATTTTTTACTGGAGCAGGGATATATCATCAAAGGGGTGACGGAGAATCTTGATGGTGCTTTCCTTGAGTTCGATTATCAGGGAAACGATTCCACGAGAGCGGAAACGGAGAGGCTGCATATTCTCCATCCGGATTCCCGGAAATACTTTTCCACGATTCTTGTTCAGCAGCAGAAGAAGGCCGGGATTTCATAAGGCTGCAGCTGCGTGAGAAAGGTTCCTTTTTAGTAGACGAAGGGTAGATCGAGTGCTTTATGATAAAGAACGATTCTGCCTGTACCCCACGTTAAGGCAATTTAACGTTTCTGGACAACCTGAACAGCCGGCGTTAGCGCCGGCTGTTTTCTGTTTAAAACCATTCTTTCCATAATTTCCGCCATTTCTTCTCAGAGCGTGCTTGGAGAGCTTGGATATGTTGTTCATTATGCACAAGCAGTTGATAAGCGGCCAATACAGGGAGCGTCCGGAAGAGAGCTGCTGCACCAATTCCGATCAAAAGCACGAAAACCGGGTAGTATGCTGTTAAATACCCTTGTGTAATCCCGTTCTCCTCTAATGCAAAGGATAGAACCCCGATGATGATAAAAGTGATGCCGACGCCGATCCATATAGAAAATCGCTTTTTTATCTGCTCGTATTGTTCCGTCAACTGACTGAGGTAAGTATGGTCGAACGTGAGCGGCTTTGTGGTTAGAAAGTCGTACTTCTTCGATTCTTTGGACACGGCATAAATAAAGGTAAGCAGACCTGCACTCCCGAGCAGCACGATGAGAAATGCGTACACCGCCGGACGGGTGAAAAGTAAATAAGGGACAAAGGCAGAGGCTATCAGAACTGCACTCCAAGAAAACGGCCGTGCCATTTTCGTCATTTGATCAACGTATCCTTCCGCCATTTCATCACTGACGTAATAGGTTTCTGCTTCCGGTGCACTTGTTCCGTAGGACTGCTTTAATAGGTAGTCGATGGAAACTCCGAAATAGGTGGCGATCGTAAGAAGTTTTTCTGTATCAGGGTAACCTTGATCATTTTCCCATTTACTCACTGCCTGCCTTGTCGTATCCAATTCCTCTGCTAATGCCTCCTGCGACAATCCATCTTCTTTTCTTAACTTTCGGACCTTCTCACCAAACGTCATCTGTAAACCCCTCTCGTTTCTTATACTCTTATTGTATAGAAGGAAGGGAAGAGTTTCTATAAAATTCCAAAGGCATCTTGTCAACGGACGGTTGCGTTTATGTCATGATTGGGTGACATCGCGCTTCACCTGTGTAAATAGTCCGGCATGCAAGAAATGTATAGGAGGATT
This sequence comes from Halobacillus sp. ACCC02827, assembly GCF_030291935.1. Classification (NCBI taxonomy): domain Bacteria; kingdom Bacillati; phylum Bacillota; class Bacilli; order Caryophanales; family Bacillaceae; genus Halobacillus; species Halobacillus sp. ACCC02827. The sequence continues at coordinate 1,158,712 of NZ_CP128168.1, forward strand.
TTTCTGTTTTGTAAGATTTTCTCACAATTAATTAGATTTTTCTGATAGTTTGTAGTACTTTGGAAGAGGGGTATTTCTATGAAGTATCGCATTTCAATGAAGGATGTCTTGAACAGAAAGCACTTCGATTCTGCAAAGGTCATTGCAGGACATAATGGAATGAACCGCCTGGTCAAGTGGGTCCATGTATTCGAAATGATTGATGTACGCAGTAATTTGAAAGGCGGAGAGCTTGTATTATCCACCGGCTTCGGCTGGAAGGATGACGACGGGTTGTTTGTCCACCTTCTTCATCAGCTGATCGACCGGAAAGTTGCAGGCATCTGCATCGAGTTAGGCAGCTTCATTCACGCCATATCTGATGAAGCCCTGTCGATTGCAGAGGAAAATGATTTCCCGATCATCGTTTTCGAAGAGGAGGTCTCGTTCGTCGAGATTACTCAGGATATCCACGCCAATTTAATCAATCATCAATACGAACTCATATCGAATCTGGAAGATTACGCGCAGCGACTGAATAAGCGCGTGCTTGCTATTGACAATTATTTTGAAATTCTTAAATATCTCCAGCAGTATGTCAACTGCCAGCTGGTTTATATTGCGAAAGATCATAAAGTCGTAACCATTCCCGGACTTCGGGAAGTGGATCGGGAGAAGGTTATTTCTGATCTGAACCGCCGGTCGAAGGAACAGTCGAAGCACGTGATCAAACAGCCGGTTCACGTTTTCGACCGCGAGTTCGCTTCGATCTATTTAGTGTGCAACCGGAGAGAGTTCGGTGAATTTGAATCCCTTCTCCTTGACCGGACAGCAACGGCGCTTGCTCAATATCTGCTCCGGGAGCTCTACACCGAGGAGAAGCGGAAAGCCAAGGAGACGGAATGGCTCGTCGAATGGCTGCAGGGGGTGCACACCATGGAGGAAATCAGAGATCATCTTACCCATTATAAAATCCGTTCGGAAATCTCCGGCGCTATCGTTTTGACCGTGAAGCTGCATATGAGTGAATCACAGGCCAACAATCCGGATATTACGTATTTAAATATGCTGCTTCATAACATTTTCGATCAGAACGGTTACTTCGTATTTCCTGTCGAGAAACGCCATTTGCTGACCTTTATTCTTCTCGATAAGAAGGACGGAGAAGAGTGGAAGCCGCGTTTGAAGAAGGGAATCGACCGGCTGCGCAAGATCAGCATGCTTCATGATTCGAGCATCGAATCCTTCCAAATTGCAGGTGGGAAATATGTGAAGCGTCTGGATCAATTATGGGAGAGCTACGAGACGGCCCAGGAGACACTCGGAATTCAGGATAAGCTTCCATGCGGGAACGAAAAGTATTTTTATGATGATATGCACATGTACCGGCTGATCTCCCTCGTACATAAACACAGCAGTCTCGACAGTCTCGTCCATGAATACCTGGAGCCGATCATTGACTATGATGAAAAGCATCATACGAATCTATTGGAAACGCTGCGGGTCTACTTAGCATGCAACGGATCCAAGAAGGAAACGGCCAGCCGGGTGTTTGTCGTCCGTCAGACGCTTTACCATCGACTGGAAAAGCTGGAAATGCTTCTTGGCGCTGATTTTATGGAGTCTGAGAAAAGGCAGGTCATCGAATTTGCCCTCCTCGCTCATGAATATCAGGAAACGATCCATTGAAAACACGTGTGTACCTGACTTGTTGAAGAGGGATAATAGGAGAAGGTGGTGTTTCCCGGAAAATGGGGCGCTCTCTAGGGCACGGCAGGCGAGCCTTCTTCCTGCTTTCTCCTTTAGGTCGGAGTCTGCCCACTTCCCTGCTCCCTGTACTCAAAGGCTGTTCTTACATCCTTATATTTGTTGTTTTAAGTCTCTTAACCGGCTGAACAGAACGTATCCACTGGGATGCGTTTTTTTTATAGTCAAAATGTTTAAATGGAACGTTGAGTGTTTGACACAATGTCTAATGCGCCTGCCTTTGTCATATCAGATAATGGAAGTAACCAAATAAAGGAGGCGGCAAGATGGCAAAAGCGGATGTTAAAAGTGAACTGCACGCGCAGGATGAGAAGTATGTATGGCACGGCATGAAGCCGTACAATCCTAAGGAAACGATGATTGTAAAAGAGGGGAAAGGCGCCTGGATCACGGATGTCGACGGCAACCGTTATCTGGATGCGATGTCCGGCCTTTGGTGTGTGAACATCGGCTACGGACGGGAGGAGCTTGCCCGGGCGGCTTATGATCAAATCAAACAGCTGTCCTATATGCCGATGAGCCAGAGTCATGAATCCGCCATCAAGCTGGGGGAAAAGCTTAATCAAATGCTCGGAGATGAGTACGTTATCTTCTTCTCCAACAGCGGCTCGGAGGCGAATGAAGCGGCTTTCAAGATTGCCCGGCAGTATCATCAGCAAAAAGGGGATACCTATCGTTCTAAATTCATTTCCCGCTACAGGGCTTACCACGGCAATTCCGCCGCTGCCCTTTCTGCAACAGGTCAGGCACAAAGAAAGTATAAGTACGAACCGCTCGCCCCGGGATTCCTCCATGTCGCTCCGCCGGATACGTACCGGAATAACCACGATGAATCAGACCGATGGGGAGCGAAGGAAATCGATCAAGTGATGACATGGGAAATGAGCGAATCCATCGCCGGCGTCATCATGGAACCGATCATCACCGGAGGTGGAATCATTACACCGCCGGAATCATATTTAAAAGAAGTGAAAGCGGTATGCGAGAAGCACGGGGCGCTTCTGATCGTCGATGAAGTTATCTGCGGTTTCGGACGCACGGGCGAACCGTTCGGCTTCATGAATTATGGTGTGAAACCGGATATCATTACGATGGCGAAAGGAATTACGAGTGCCTATCAGCCTTTGTCTGCCACAGCTGTCCGCCGGGATATCTACGAGGCGTTCTCGGGGGAGGATGCGTATGATTTCTTCCGTCATATCAATACGTTCGGTGGTCATCCTGCCGCCTGCGCCGTCGCGCTGAAAAACATTGAAATTATGGAACAGGAGAATCTTTTCGATCGTTCGAAACAGTTGGGGTCCCTTTTAAGAAATGAATTATCCGACCGTCTCCAGTCCCACCCGCATGTCGGAGATGTGAGAGGGAAGGGGCTTCTTGTAGGGATCGAGCTTGTCCGGGATAAGGCATCGAAGGATCCGCTCGACATAAGCAAGGTGAATAAAGTCATCGGTTACTGCAAGGAGAAGGGGATCATCATTGGCAAGAACGGGATGACCGTTGCCGGGTTCAATAATGTTCTGACGCTTGCTCCACCGCTTGTCATCGAAGAAGAAGACTTGAATTTCCTGATTGAAACGCTTGTAGAGGGCATTCAACAGATATAAGAAGAGCGTCCTGCTGATGGAAGCAGGACGCTTTTTGTCGTTGGCGTACTTGAAAGGATTGGCTGTGAATACGTATAAGTATATGTCTTAATAAAGAAATGAGGATGATGATGGACTTCATGACAGGGTTCACACCGTATGCAGGCCTTGCGCTCGTCCTTTATGCCATCCGGCAGACGGACAGGGTACCGAACCGGTTCATTCCGATTCTTGCTATCGTGCTCGGGGTTGCATTTTCTTTCTGGCAGAACGGCATTACTCCGCAGTCCACAGTGACAGGACTGCATTACGCCCTGCTCGGTATCGGGACGGTGGCAGGGATCAAGTATTTTTTGGAGAAAAAAGAAACCCAGGCTTAGCGGGTCCATGGAAAGTCTCAGGACTTTCATTTTTTTTCATCCAGTACCTTGCAATGTTCACTACTGAGTGATATTCTTATACCAACAAATGGAAAGTTGGTGTCAGACTGAATATACAATTCAAGAAAGGGGCGCTTGAGCTGTGTGTGTTGATCTTGATTGCAGAGAAAGATCAGTACGGCTACGAGCTCGCTCAAAATATATCCGAACATATGGAGATCGGGGAGGGCTCGTTGTATCCCCTGCTCCGGAGGTTGACGAAAGAGGCGTACTTGGACACGTATATGGCTCCGTCGAGGGAGGGGCCGGCGAGGAAATACTACCAGTTGACCGAAGAAGGAACACAGAGGATGGAAACGCTCATGGAGGAATGGACGCGTTTAGCGGAAGCCGTCAATGGGTTGATGGATAAAAGGAGGATGAAGGAATGAAGAAGGCCGTATTCATGGATCGATTGGCACGGGAGCTGCGCGGTCTCCCGGAAGAGGAACGAAAGGAAATCTTATTTGATTACGAGGAACACATCCGCGTCGGGATGAAGGAAGGCAGGGAAGAGGAGGAGGTAATCCGTGAACTGGGGCACCCGAAGCAGGTAGCGAAGGAATATATCGCGAGTACATTGATAGAGAAGGCGGAGAAGCATCGCACCTTTCCGAATATCTTCCGTGCCATTCTGGCAAGTCTCAGTTTGAGCCTTTTTAACCTTGTCATCGTACTCGGTCCGGCACTAGGCATTCTCGGGATTTATGTCGGCTTGGTCGCTACGGCAGCAGCACTGGCATTGACGCCGTTTGCCTTCCTGTTCATGCTCATCACCCGGACGTATTCTAATATCTTTGCCGACTTTTTCATGGCGATGACGATGGGCAGCGGCGGCATCATGCTGATGATCGGTTTGTGGCATTTAGGTAAATGGCTGTATAAAGGAAGTTTGACGTATCTGAAATACAATAGGCATCTCATTAAAGGAGAATGAGCATGAAGAAGTGGTGGATCGTATTAGTCAGTGTGTTCGTCGTAAGTGGGATCGGGAGCATCGTCTCTTTATTCGTGATTGATGCGGAAGAAGTACAGGCAACAGAGAAGTACGACATATCAGAGCTGAAGAATCTTAAGATGGACGTGACATCGATGGATGTTCATCTCGTTCCTGCAGAGGGAGAGGAACTGACGTTGGTGTATAAGGGCCCTGCTAATAAACGGAATAAAGAGATGTACGCTGTAAAGGAAGGGAAAAGGACGTGGACACTTCAGCAGCTTGACTCCGGACCGTCTGTCAATCTCTCGTTCGGTCTTCAATCAAAAGGACCGGAAGTGGAGATCGCGATTCCTGAAGAACTGTTTGCATCCGTCACGATTAAAAGCGAGTCCGGCGATATCCGGATAGAGTCTCTGAAGGGGAAGGAGGCGGACGTAGATACTGCTTCCGGTGATTTTCAAATGGTAGACACCGAGTTTTCCACCCTGCACTGGAAAACAGAGAGCGGGGATGTGTCGTTGGAACAAAATGAGGTAGGTTCGGGTGACTGGAACTCCCAAAGCGGCTCCTTCCGTTTCGAAGAACTGTCAGGGAAAGAGCTGGGTTTATCCACGCATTCCGGCGATGTGCTCGTGAAGGAGCCTTCGATTCATGGAACGGCAGACATAAAGACCCACAGTGGGGATGTGGCTTGGGATTACCAAGGAAAGGAACCGAAAAATCTTGAGGTCCAATTCGCATCTCATTCCGGTGACGGCACCGTTCGTCTGGATGACCTCGTATATGAAGAGAAGGAAGAGCACCGCTTGAAAGGGATGCGTGGAAGCGGTAAGGCGCCTGCTTTAACAGTAGATACGAAGTCGGGGGATTTCATTATCCGCTGACCGTCTCATTTACTTTTTTTGTTTGAAGCGCCTGTTTCCCGCATCAAACCCTGAAAAATGATACCTCTCCACAGCCTGTTAGTCTGGTTCTTAGTATAGGACCGGACTTTTTTTATGTAGAAGAACAGCCGGGAAGTCCCTTATTTTATACAAATTTCGTCATAGAATTCCAAGCTGTGGTACGATAAGATAGAATTTCCATTTCGTGTATGTTACATCATAGATTAGTTGGGGGTTTTTGGTGCGATGGAAAGAAAAAGAATCTATTACATTTCCTCACTGGTATGCTTTTTGATCTGTATCATCGTCTGGATTCCGAATCTGTTCTTCCGGTCGGACAGCCCGCTTTGGATGGCTACCTTCCTGTTCGGACCAATCGGGATTCTCTTTGCCGCGTTTATTGAGAAGTATTGGCTGATGATCGTCAATACCGTCATGCTCTTCAGCTTCTTTTTGTTGATGGCGGTCAACTATTATTTGAATTACATAACGATCGGCCACCCATAAAGGCAGATCCACACGTCTGCATAAGCCGGAGCGTCCGGTTCGTAAGATAGAGGGAGAGGGGAGGATGCTATGAATCATTCATCAGAAGATACACAGCATGATGTGTTTAAAGAGAGATTGGCTCATCTTCGGAGGGAGGATTACTTATCCGAAGAAACGTATCGTACGGTCATGGATGCGAGTGTAAAGTACCTGCACGACAGAAGAGTGGAACGTGAGAATAAGGAGGACGTGCGTGTCGATCCCCCTGTACCGGTGCAGGAGAAGCCGTCTCCTGCTGTTAAAAAGCCGGAACCTGTAAGGAAATCAAAGGAAGAGGTCCGCGAGCGGAATATTACGTGGTCACTCATTCTTGGTGTCGCGCTCCTTCTCATTACCGGGTTGATCGTTGCGACAAGCCAGTGGGACCAGATGGGGGCAGGGATGAAGGTGTTTTCCATCGCGTTCGTTTCTTTGTTCTTCTACAGTCTCAGTTATGGAACGCAGCGGTTCTTGAAGATCGAAAAGACGGCCTTCGCCTTTTTGACGCTCGGAAGTCTGTTGATTCCGATCGCTGTCGTCGCCATCGGGTATTTCGAGCTGTTCGGGAGCTTCCTCTCTTTGACGGGGGAAGGGAGATACCTGCTCGGATTTTTAGGTGCCTTTCTGCCGCTTCCTTTATACGTAAAGCATGCGTTCGATCATCAATCGCGTCTGTATGTCTGGATATCGCTCGTCTTTCTTTCGTTGACGGTCGGTTTTGCATTGGGTGCTCTGCCACTGTCCATAGACGTTTTCTATACGTTTCTAATGGTATTCAATGCAGGGCTGCTGGTGATTTATACGAAATACGGCACGTTTGACAAGTGGCGTCTGTTTACGAAAGAACTGCCTTTATATGCTCAGTTGAATTTGATCCTTTCGACGATGCTGCTTTTATTCTTTTTCGAAAATGAGGTGCTGTACAGCTTTAACCTTCTGCTTACCGCCTGTATTTATATGGCGATGGTATTCGTGTACCGTACGAAGGAATATCAGTTCGTCTTCTCCGTCATGTTCGTGTATGCCGTTTATCAACTCGTCGACCATACACCGCTTCAGGCTGTGGACGGGGTCGTTTACGCCGTCGCTGGAGGAGTTTATCTCGGCTTCGCCTATGCTTTCCGGAATCACGACTTTATTCAGAAGGTGTTCCGTTATACAAGTGCCGTCGTCTCGTTCTGTGCCTTCTTATATATAAGCTACGAGAGTGTTTTACTCAGAGAAGGCGAAAGTTCCTGGATGTTTGCCGCCGCTTATTTAGTCGTGGCAGGCAACTACCTTGTGCTGGCCAATCTGCTTCGTTATCCATTATTCAGCTACATGGCGCCGGTATTCTTCTATGTCGGCTTGTGGCAGGTATGGGAGCAGATCGCGGTCTTCCCACTGTTCCTGGAGCTGTTCCTGACGGCTGTTGTCACCCTCCTCTATGTCGGACTCTGGACGAAACAGCCTTGGCTCCAATCGGTGAAGGAAAGCAGTCTCGTGGTATCGGCAGTCCTTATGGCAGGAACCATCTGCTACAGCTTTTATGAACTTCTATACGGATACAGCGCGTTCCAGCTGTTTGTTGTCGGTTGTCTTGCCTATGTGGTGAAGTGGAAACAGTCGGCAGAATCTGTAGAAAAAGCTGTCGTATGGATCCAGCCGGCCTCCTGGCTTGCGGCCTCTGGTGCATTGTATTTAAAGGTGATCGAGTGGGTGCCCGGCTATGCCGATACATTCGGCGTCCCGTTCCACCTGGCTTTGACCGGTGTACTCCTTTGCCTGCTGCATCTTTTCTGGAAGCGGACCGGTGAGAACGGCCTGTCGAAGTCCAGCTTTAACATCGGTCAAGGTGCGTATATTTTCGGTATAATTTTTCTCGGTACGGCCGACGTGGACCGGATGTTCATCGCTCCGCTGATTTTACTTGGCGGCACGGCTATGCTGTACTGGCTCATCCGTTCCACCGGTCAGTCATCGCTTTGGATTGCGGTATCCATCGTCACTTTATTCTTTTACTTTTCATTAGCCGAACCGCTCTCACTAGAGAGCTTTGCGTCTTTACTTATCTTTACTGCGTTCGCCCCTGTAGTGATGGTCGCTCTTGGAGAGTTTGGACGCACGAAGTGGGAAGGGATGCAGCCAAACTTCTATTGGACCGGACACGCCGTCCATCCGCTTGTTATCCTCGCCTGTCTGTTTGATCAGGTCACACCCGAACCGGCGGTCCATCCCATCCTGCTTGTCGTTCCGGCCGCTGTCTATCTTTTCAGTGCGTGGAAGGCAGAGAGGGAGTGGGAAATCAAGCTGATGCTGTACTTCGGGATGAGTGTAGTCTTCCTGTTTCTCTTCACACTGGGAAGCTACTATTCTCTGTATGAGGATGTGTTCAGCGGGTATACCTTCATGGTGGCAAGTGCGCTGTTTCTTGGTGCTTGGGCAGTCCTTCCCTTGGTTTGGAAAAGCCGCTTGGAATGGTATTGGATTCCGTTTTCCATCCTCGGTCTCTTGTACTTTACTGTCTTCCGACAGACGTGGGCGCCTTGGGAATTTCTCCTCCCGCTCGCCTATGCGGTTTCTATCCTTTATTTCCTGCACCGGAGAAATTGGAGCATCGTCCGATTTGCGCCGCTTTTGATTTTGGTCGATCTCCTGGAGAACCAGGCGTGGGATCGTGGGATCAAAATTGTTGTCGTCCTTGGATGTGTAGCTCTGCTTCTTGCTGCAGGGAAGAAATTCCACCGCATGCTCATCGGTTCTAATTATGAGGTGGACGCGTATTCTTTCTCTGCGCTTGTGTACCTGCTTTTCCTGAACGGTTTGTCGTTCGGTGATGATTCGGTATGGATTCGGATCCTTCCGCTTCTTGCTTTGACGGCATGGCTGTGGGTCAATGCATCCAAATGGATGGGACGGAATGCAGACAGAATTTCTTATACGGCCGGAGCCGGTAGTTTATACGCATCCTACCTGCTTATTCTTCTGGCATACGAGACTTCCATTCCGGACATATTCATGGCGGAGCTTCAAGTGCTTCCGCTCCTTGTCGTACTCGCTCTCATGAGGAAAAAGCTGTGGTCGGATGCACCTGGTGTGATGAACAAAATCCAATCCGCCGCAGTCCTCCTTGTCGCTGCTTATCTCGTTGTTGACGCGATAAAGAGCCATACGATCTGGGATGCATGGATCATCGGAGGTCTTTCCCTTCTGTCGATGGTCGCCGGTATGCAGTTCAAAATCAAATCGTATTTCTTCGTCGGTATGGGCGTTCTTATTTTCAACGTCCTTTATCAAACCAAACCATACTGGGGAAACGTTCCATGGTGGGTGTACCTGCTGATGGCGGGACTTGTCCTGATTGCGGTTGCAAGTTACAATGAATGGCAGAAGCAGCAGGAAGGAAAGGACCGTCCGATTGAGCGGAAGCTGAAAGGTTTGTGGCATGCGCTGAAGAAGTGGAATTGATAGGGAACGTTTACCGGAAGGAATTCGTACATGTAGTAGCGAAACTTACAGGAGGGTTCTTTTTGAAAAAGAAAATAACGTTGGCTGTCATCGTCTTATTCGGGTTACTGGCCGGTCTTCTGCAATCGGACACACCGACAGAGAGTGTCGTATGGCTGATTGCCGGAGCCTTCGGGCTTTTGGGAGCCTTGACGCTCGGCACTAGTTATAAGGAACTGTTCAAAAGGGACGAATAGGAAGTAGAGAGCATATCCCTCGGATGATATGCTCTCTTTCTTCATACATAATGGTTACAGCTTCCAGATATGAAGGCCGGGAATAAGGGTCTCATCTCATGGGAGGAGGTTGAAGATGGAAATAGCTTTGATTCGACATGGGAAATCGGCATGGGTAAACAATGAACCCATCACCGGGGAGGAGTTCAACGATTGGGTTAAAGGTTATGATGCAGCTGGAGTAGTCGTGGAGAAGGAATATGACTTCTTTCTTGTAAGGAAAGTATCCGGTTCTGCGTGCCTCTTCACCAGTCACCGGGCACGTGCTATTGAATCGGCAAAGCATCTGAAGGCCCGGGGAACGATTATTCAAGATCCGCTTTTTGATGAAGTGGATCTCCCGGAAATCGAGGGTCCGACGTGGCGGCAGCCTCCGAAGTGGTGGCTTGTCGCCTTGAGAATCCTCTGGAGATTCGGATATACGAACAATTGCGAATCGATTGATTACGCCCGTGCGAGGGCACACAAAGCTGCGGAAGTCCTGAGTGAGGCAGCAGCAGAGCATGGAGATACGGTGCTTGTAGGACACGGTATTTTCAACCGGTTGATTGCAAGGGAACTGCGCCGGGACGGCTGGTCCGGAAAAAGGAAGGCGAGTACGGAGCATTGGAGCTGCACGATTTATACGAAAGAGGAGAGCGGGTAACAGAGCAGGGAACGCTCGCTTCGTCCTGAATAAGGAGGCATCTCGATGGTGTTGAAACGATTGGATACAGTATGTCTGATGGTGAAAGATATCGAACGGGCAGGCTGCTGGTACGAGAAATCTCTTGATCTTAAAGAAGTTTTCCGAGGGAACGGATACCGTGTCTTGGCCCCGGAGGCCGGAGGGGTGCCAATTACGCTGGAAGAAGGAGTTCCGGAGAGTGGAGGAAGTTATCCTATCTTCTTTGTTGAGGATGCAGAACAGGTCCATAACGTGTTGAAGCAGCGTGGAGTGAAAACAAGTGCGGTTCAAACAGATAAGGACAATCGCTTTTTCGACTTCTGGGATCCTGACGGCAATCGGATGCAGGTTTGTTATTACATAGAATGATAGTAGTTGGAAGGGGCTTGAATCGATGGGGAATATTATTAAGCGATTGATCGACGCGGGTTACCGTGTGACGAATGTTACCAAGAAATCAACGGAACTGGAACATGGACCGAGTGGGAAGTATCTCTACCTATTACCGAACAAAACGATAACCGTCGTTCTGGATCCGTTGACTGTCGAAGCGGACAAGGAATTGGAGAGAGCTTCCGCGGGCATGAATCATAACACGTCCTTCAAGCAGTTCCCGGTCCGTGATAATGGAGGGGCGGGGCCGATTACGTATGGCTATGCTTTTCGGTTCTCATCCGCAGAAGAGGCTTTTACTTTAATACAGCACGCATTAACAGTGCCTACGGAGAAAATTTAAGCAGAAAGAAGGTCTGTCTGTGAAAGAAAATATGACTTTTGCCTGGATCGCTTCCTGGTTTGCATTGGTCGGTCAGCTGTTGTTCTTCCTTATTGTTTCGTTACTTACAGGGAACTGGATGTACGCTATGTGGAGTTTTGTTGTAAGTATGGCCGCAGGAGTACCGAGTATGATCCGGACGTGGCAGCGCAGTAAGGTAATAAAAGCAGGGAAGGAAGACGCGTCCGATCCTATATCCTGACGCTTCAACCAATAGAAAGAGATCAGCCGGAATGGCTGATCTCTTGTTTTATTTATTCGAAAAGGGAGCGGATTTCGTCTTCGACTTTTTCACTGACTGCTCCGGTTCCTCCGAAAATCCGGAAGAAAGTTGTCTCATTTGCTTCAAAATAGGCTTTTACGCTTGGGGCGAGCTGCTTTTTCGGTGTCAGCAGCACCGGCTCGCCAAACGTATAGACAGATCCTGTGAGGGCATCTGCGAAATCTGCGCCTGTCGCGATCTGGACGAATTGGTTATCCATCTCGAACGTCTCTGCAACTGCAACGGATGTTTCATAACGGTCGGACCCAGCGATCCGTTGCGCATCCGGAAGCTTCTTAAATACGCCTGCGCTGATGGCTCCCCTGCCGCCGACTGCGAAACTATGCTCATACTGCTTCAGCTGTTTTTCTGTCGCTTTCGGCAGGGAATTTTTTTCTGTCAAAAGGATCGGCAGGCCGTAAGTTGCTGCAACCGGAGCAGCAGATAAGGCGTCCGGGAAGTTACGTCCGTAGGTAACGATGGCAGCGTCGGAAGGCGGAAGCAGCTCGGCGATGGCGGCTGCTGTTTCAAACCGGTCCGTTCCGCTTACCCGTTCCACTTCCAGACCAAGATTCTTCTTCAAATAGTTCTCCACATCTTTGGATACAGCACCAGTACCTCCGAGTATGGTCACCCGTTCCGTATCCAGCGTTTCCAGTGCGTATTCCGTCACTTGTGGCAGCTTTCCTTTCTTTGTCAGAAGAATCGGGGCATCCATCCAGGATGCCAGCGGTGCACCCGCGAGGGCATCAGGATAATCTGTGCCTGTAGCAAGGACGACATCTGCCGCCGGATAGCCACCGGTTTTACGAATAGCGATCTTAGCTGCTGTTTTGTAACGATCGGCTCCGGAAATACGTTCGATTTCTGCCTGCGGTACATACACATAAGCAGTCACGCCGTATTCTTCCCCGTTATCCAGATTTGCCAGGTCGGAAGCCTCGATATAATAGGTGCCGGGGTGGACCGTGTAGAAAGCGCCGAATCCATACTCATCTATATCCTCGAACTCCGCTTCGATTCTGTTTCCATCGGCATCATAGAGGACGCCGTTCAGCTCCATTTCCGTTCCATCTTCCAAGGTCGAAAATACACCGGTAGATAACTCCACCGGGCGGTCGCCGATGACTTCGATCTTATACATGTCTTTGTCGGAATCGGTCAACGTGCCGATAATGAAGCTGTCGATCTCGAGGGGTTGAGCCTGCTCGAATGTGTCATTCGGCTCTTCTTCATAGGTGATGGACCAGTCTTCTTCGGCTGCGAGCTGCACTTTGTGCTCCTTACTTTCCTGATATGCCTTCCACATTTCCGGCGTTTCTTTTTCAAATGCTGCGGCAGGGGTAGCAAGGACGGTGGCTGCGATCAAAATGGATGACGCGATGCTGAAAGTCTTTTTCATTCGTTTCATGTTCTCCTCTACTGGAAAAAATTTATAATACTAAGAGGATTATAGCGGATGCATGTCTATGAAGCTATCGCTATTTTTGTAGAAGTTTGTAGAATGAAGGGTTTTGTTTTTGAGAAACTATTCCTCTACGTATTCCAGCAGGTCACCGGGCTGGCAGTCGAGTGCCTTACACAGCGCGTCAAGCGTCGTGAAGCGGACAGCTTTCGCTTTTTCATTTTTCAAGATTGACAGGTTGGCGGGAGTGATCCCGACCGTTTTCGAGAGTTCGTTCAGCGACATTTTTCTTTTTGCCATCATGACATCCAATTGAATTCGTATCATAGTAAACCGCCTTATATCGTTTTCTTATTCTCTTCGACTGCGCGGACGGCTGTCTTCAATGCGGAGGCGATGATCAAAAGCACGATGCCCCCGAAAAGCATATCCAAGTGATAGAGGCTGGTGAATTCGATTGAGCCGTTCCGGACATCAAGCGCCGTAATGGCTGCAGAAGAAAGCCGGGAATCCATATATCCAAATGCTGTTCCAAGAATGGAAACGGTAAGGCCGAAGCGGAACAATACCGTAACGTTTGACTCCGTGAATAATCCGGCATGATGAATATTTTTCAGCAACTGGTGAAGGAACCATAAAAATAAAAGGGCAAAGACCGTCATCGTCGCTTCTGATGCAAAAGACAGCCAGCGGAAAGAAGGTTCCGTATAGACAACGGGTGTGGTGTCGAAGTGCAGTTCGAAATAAGTATAAAGCGGATCGAATGCGCCGAGTGAAGCGGTGAAGGCGCTGTTTGGGTACCATATGTAGCCGATATTGGAGGCAAGCATGAAGATACTGAGCAGACACACCAAATAAAAAAGCACCAAAGCAGCTATCGACCCTATTTTATATAACGGGTTCATAGTTTGGGAAATCCCCTTTCAACGTGTAGTAGAGCTCTAGTAACTATACCAAAATTTATTTAAATCAACAATTATTTATTGTTTATCGATAAAAATATATTGCTTTATTTAAATAATTCCATTAAATTGAAATCAGGAAGAATAAAGGAAGGGGGAGAGTGGAAGGGATGAAAACAGAAAACAGAGTCTCGGAAAAAGCGGTTAAATTAGCCGTCCTAACAGAAGCGCTGGCAACCTTTGCCGTGCTCGGTATCCTTGCTGTGCTGCTGTATGTGGATCATGTGTACGGTTGGGCGGACTGGATCGGATGGATGCTTTGGAGTATCTTCCTCTTTGTCTTTCTTTCCCTGCCGGTGTCCATCTATCATACCCGGTTATTGTACAGAAATTGGGAATATGGTTGGAATGAGGAATTTCTGCATATGCGAAAGGGCGGTCTCAGGCAGAAACTGTGTCAAATCCCAATGAGTAAAATCGTATATGTTCAGATGGATCAAGGGCTGCTTCAGAAGAAGGACGATTTGTGGACAGTCAAGGTACGGACGCTCACTTCCGTTCATGACATTCCTTACCTCAGCAGGGCACATGCGGAAGAACTGAAGGAGAAAGCGGCGCGGTTCGGAAGCGTGAAGGAGGCGGGTGACTATTAAAGCACAGCGGGAGCATCCAACGGTTTTCGTGTTTGATTTTTTGCAACTCCTTGTAAATGGTCTGTTTTTCTATGTCCTCCTGTTTTGGATTAAGGGAGACAGCGTAGGATGGTTTTTTGAGTATGCGAGGTATGTCTACATAGGTGGAATCACCGTAAGCCCATTGTATCTTTTCTTCCGCTGGTGGGGGACAAAGTTTTCGTTGGGAGAAGGGTATATAGAGTGGCAGAGGGGGTTGGTTAGAAGAAATAAGGAGACGCTCCCATACGACAGCATCACCGGGGTGGAGAGAAAATCTCCATTTCTGTATCAGCTTTTCGGGAGGACGATGCTTCAATTAAGATCGTCACAGGAAGGGGAATCAGAATGGGTTTTCCGCTCCCTGACGCTCGAGGAGGCGGACCGATTGGAAGCTCTGTTTCAATACGGATGGAACGTGGAGCGAAAAGAGGAGGAGAAAACGTCTGCCGTCAAGGATCATCCTCCGGCCGCAGAAGAGTGGAAAGCAGCAAATCCGGGCAGGGTTGTACATTTCCAGGCAGGGAAGAAGGATGTGATGATGGCGTCTTTCACTTCCTTAAGCTTCGTTTTTTTTATCCCCTTTCTTCTTTCGCTTTTTTCGAAGTTTTTTGATATGAACTGGATGGATGTATGGAACTGGATACATGAGGATCTTACACCGTTTCAAGTATCTGCGTTCATTATCGGCTGTATGATTGGGTCGGCGGTGTTCGGAATCTTCCGCACGTATAAAAAGTATGGAAATTATAGAATCGCGTCAGATGAAAGGCATCTTTACATAACAAGAGGAAGCGTGGAAGAGAAGACGATTTCTTTTTCCAAAGCTTCCGTTCAGGCTGTCATTATCCGGCAGGGGTTATGGAAGCGAATGACTCGAACAATGAAAGTGACGTTCATTCTTGCAAATACAGGGGAAGAGGAGGAGGAAGACCGTGCTTCCCTTTTTCCGTACTTACCGGAACGGCAGGCGAGGGGAATACTCTTTCATCTACTTCCCGAATATGCGGTGAAACCGAAGATGAGAAAGCCTGTGATGAGGATGACTGCGGCTTTCTGTTTCATCGTCGGGGTACTGTTGATTTTCTTATCCTGGGTACTTTTCTCGATAGATTTACCTTTATACGCTGCGGGACCGTTCGGTCTCTGCGTAATTTTATTCTGGACTTTCCTTCATCATTATCCTGTAAACGTGGGGTGGGAGGAGGATGTGATCGAAATCCGGAGCGGCGTTTTCCAAAACCGGACGTATTTGACGAAAGCCGGCAGGATTACGGAGGTCTGTTCAACAAGCTGGCCGTGGCAGCGGGCCGCCGGCACAGCAACGATTCAGATCAGAAATCGGTCGAAACATGGGAAGACGGTGAATATGAAGGACCTGCGGAGAAGGGATGCCGCCGCTCTTCAACACTGGTACAGCCGCCGAAAGCAGTATGTCATCTATGAGCACACACAACCCCCGTTTGAAAGAGGTATAGGAGAAGAAATCTAATAAAGCACGAGGCCGGGGCCTCGTGCTTTTAGTTTGTTTGTGTATTTTTCTTTTTGCGTGCTTTTTCTTTTTCAATCTGTTTACTTCGCAGCTGTCCGCAGGCAGCGTCGATGTCGGTGCCGTGCTCGGTTCGAACACCACAGTTGATGCCGCGGTCCATCAGTGTTTGGTAGAACGTAAGGATGGCATCCTTCTCGCTCCGGTCATACGGATGGTCGGCCACCGGATTGTAAGGAATCAGGTTGACGTAGGAGAGGTGACGCTTGTCCCTCAGCAGTGCTGCCAACTGTTCTGCTTCTTTCTTGTGATCGTTGACGTCTTTCAACAAAATGTACTCGAAGGTAATTCTGCGGTTCGTCTTTTCCAAATAGTAATCAATCGCAGGCATCAGCTTCTCCAGAGGATAAGCCTTATTGATCTTCATAATTTTCGTACGCAGCTCGTTATTTGGAGCATGGATGGAAAGCGCCAGGTTGATCTGGATGCCTTCATCAGCGAAATCATAGATCTTCGGTGCAATGCCGCTTGTCGATACCGTGATATGACGCGCACCGATACATAATCCCTTCTTGTCATTAACGACTTTCAGGAAGTCGATCAAGTTATCGTAGTTATCGAACGGTTCGCCGATTCCCATGACGACGATGTGGCTTACGCGCTCGTCTTTGCCCTTCTTGTCCAAATATTGTTGGACCTGCATGATCTGCTCCACGATTTCTCCACTGGAGAGGTCACGGTTTTTACTTAGAATTCCACTCGCGCAGAAGGAACAGCCGATGTTGCAGCCGACCTGTGTGGTCACACAAACGGATAACCCGTAATTAAATCGCATCAATACCGTCTCAATAACATTGCCGTCTGCCAGTTTAAACAAGAACTTAACCGTTCCATCCTTCGATTCCTGCATGATTTCCTCTGTCAGCGTTTCAATCGTAAAGTGTTCATCAAGCAGATCAATGAGGGATTGGTTGACGTTCTTCATTTGGGAGAATTCGGTCACACGCTTCTGGTACAGCCAGTCCCATACTTGCTTTGAGCGAAACTTCTTCTCGCCATGTTCCGTAATCCAGTCCGTCAGTTGTTCAAATGTCAATCCGTATATGGATCGTTTCATAAATACGCTCCTCTGTAAAAAAAATCACTATTCCCATCATAATCGATTTGATACCGGTGCACAACCCGCAAGTAAGTGTTGGAACTATTGCGACAATAGGCCGGATTATTGGAGAAGTTACCAAAAGCTGTGACCATCGATTCAGTTTTCCGAGATGTGGTTTGTCCCCGGAAAAAAGGGGAACCTTCCTGTTACATCTAGCTTTAGCAGGGAGGAAGACCGATGTTTACATGGAATGATGTTCCGATGTTCATTATAAATTTCTTTTTGATACTGCCTTTGGTTACGCTGATTCACCAGGCAGGGCACGTGTTGGTTGCAAGGCTGTTTGGAGGAAAGATCAGTTTCTGCATTGGTACCGGGAAAAAGTGGTTCTGTTTAGGGCCGCTGGAAGTGCGGAGGATGTACTTCATGGAGGGATGGTGCCAATATGAGAAGCTGCGCTATAACAAAAAATGGGCGCACGTTGCTATTTATTTGGCAGGCAGCAGCTTCAACCTGATCATCATCCTGATTTTGAATGCCTGCATCATCAGCGGAGTGCTGCCTGTCGATCTATTTTTCTATCAGTTCACCTATTTCTCTGTGTACTTTATTTTCTTTTCCCTCTTTCCTTATCGGACCGGAGACGGGAAACCGAGCGACGGAATGGCGATTTATGATGTCATCCGCTACGGAAAAGCAGCGGACCCGATCGATTGATTCATTCGCCGGCATCGATGAGTAACGTCTTTGTGAGAAATCCGCCCATCACTTTCCGACGATGCTGTCTGATGTGCTCCAGCTCCTCGATGGAGGCGCCGTGTGTATAGGATAACGCATGGACAACCTCTAGGATATCCGCCAGCGCCGTCAAAGCATGGCGGTTTTCTTCTGTTTGATGGTAAGCATCGACTTCCTCTTTCAGGCGGTTTCTTAGAAGATGTTCATATTCCTCTGTTTCCAATGTTCTCGTCCGGAAAGATTTCCCCTCGCTTTCCAGCTGATTCGGAACGTAGTCTCTTACTAACCGTTGATGTTTCACCAATGACCCACTCTCCTTTCCATTATACCCATCCTTATCCTTTTTCTTTGAGGAGAAAACACTTATTTTCGCACATGGATGGAAACGGGAAGAAATAAATGGAAGGAAATAGTCGTGAATAAGAGGAATATTCGATAAAGGTGTAGAATTAATTTCTATATCCCATACATTCTAGGAGTTGATACGAATGCTTCTCCCATATTTATCCCATGGTACAGGTGGAAAGAGGTACGTGCTGATCGACCGCTTGAAGTATTACGGGTACACGGAAGACCCTTTAGGCAAACGGACGGAAGAAATGACGCTCCCGGAGCTTGAACAAACATTCATCAACTTGGAATATAAAAGAGAAACAGCGTGGAAAACGTAAAGAAACAGCCGTGGAAAAGGATCCACGGCTGTTTTTCGTCTGCGTCGGAGGTGTGCAGTGATGACATACATGGTGGCTCCGTCGCCATTGATAGTATTGTCATTATTTCAATATAATATACAAAAATAATCATCTCCCTGAACCAAACAATGATATAATCCCCGTAAATATGTAGTTTATAATCGTTTGATATGTTATTTGATTCTAAGTAAATCACTATAAAAATAATATTAATATTTTATTTTTATCCAAAAATTACTACTAAGGGGTGATTTTATACCCTTGAGGAGTAGTGGGAAAGTATTAGTCCGAATGATACATTGTAATTAAGAGGAAAACTGAAGAAAGCGGGGGTAGTCATGAAGAAAATCCAGTCGTTCGTGATGACGGAAGAGGAAATGAGCACGCTATCGAACAGCTTGGAATACGCATGGAAAAATGACAACACGCTTGACCAACTGGAAAGGCAAAAAGTAAAAATACTGCTTCGGGATCTTCAGTCCCAGCTTCCGGCGGAACCTTGCGCCATCTCCAATACGCTGACCTACAGCGAACACAAAATCTTCACCCTCCTGCTTAAAGGTGTGACGAACATAGAAATCGCCAAAACACTATACATATCAGCCAATACAGTAAAAAGCCATACCAAAAACATCTATAATAAGCTCGGTGTGGAAAACCGGGTGGACCTTATCATTAAATATAAAAACGTCGAAGGTCTTTAAGCGCACCAAACGGCCCTGTTGTTGCTCTGGTTTATTTTAAGGGAGGTAATCGGATGATTTATGTCGTCCTGTACGCCGTCTTGTTGAATGCCGGTCTCTTAATCAGCCTCATGGTATTCGTCCATAAGTTCAAGAAGAAAGACGGCATCATCGATTCATTGAAAAAGGAGAAGAAAAATTGGGAGAAACAGATCAAAGAGGCGAAAAAGGTCACGGTCGATCCGAACTCCTACAATGTTGATGTGACAAAAACAGACTGCCAGGTGACGATTTCCCAAATTGATAATGTAAAGTATAACAATCTCGTCGACAAATATTTTCGCGGGGCAGTCAGTAATATCACAACATCGAGTATAACGTTTACAAGTCCCATCAGTCTTCCTATTCAGGAAGGGATTTTTATTCAAACCGTTTTTACGCTTAATGGAGAATCTTTTGATGTAAAGGCTAAACTCATGAAGAAGCAGGAAGACCTGACTACAGGGACAAATATCTACTGGGCCAAGTTCACGCTGATCTCAGCCAAGGACCAGGAACGACTGCGTGCGGTTATGTATCGGAAAGAAATCGAAACGCGTAAATACATTTAATTTTGATGGAGAACCAGAAGGTGGTGAATACTTCTGGCTCCATTTTTTTATGCAATGGAAAGATGCTTCTACTTAGAACAGAACCACTTAAAACGGGTAGAGGTAGTTCTGTCCATCTGCATCAGCACTTATAGAAAGACGCTCCAACAATGATCAAAAGGATGAACAATACAACGATCAATACGAAAGTGCTACCTCCGCCATAACCGTAACCGCCGTATCCACAGCCGCCATACCAGCCCATAACTTTCACCACCTTTTCTTTTCCTATGTGACAAAATATGTCGCAGAGGGCGTATGTGGAAGGGCGGATGACTATTTATAGAAAAAGTAGCCGGAAGAACAGTGGCAACCCCCTCTATGCCCTGTATATTTGGAAGGGTATTTCCAGTTGGTTTTTTTACGTCTTCAGCCTGGGCTGTCCTTGGGAAAAGAAGATAAAAAAGAAAAAAAGAAAGCCTGTGTTGGAACGATCAGGACAGTCACAGCAACAATGAAAGCGCTTTTAGCATAATCGGAATAATGGAACTGTTCAGAAAATTTACTCAAAACCTGTTGACCTTCTTTCGAAATCGGTTTAAAGTAGTCCTCAATCAACCACATCGATTATCTTCGATCGGCCGGTTGGTTCATGTGGAAAGACCCGAATGGGACCCTTATAAAGGTAAACAGGAATGACCTTTTAGGGTCCATATTTTCAAAGTGAATCTTTTACGATTTCAAACATTAAACTATAAAAGAAAGGAGTGCTGAGAATGAGCAGCCAGTGGATTTATTTAAGCGGCCAGTATGTGAAAAAGGAAGAGGCCGTCGTTTCCGTCTACGATCACGGTTTCTTATATGGAGATGGGGTGTTCGAAGGTATTCGAGTCTATGAAGGCAACATTTTCAAACTCGATGACCACCTGAATCGACTCTACGATTCAGCTAAATCGATCCTGCTTGATGTCCCATATGAAAAGGAGGAACTGGCGGAGATTATCGCGGAGACGGTCCGCCGCAATGAACTGGAAACAGCTTACATCCGTGTCGTCCTCTCCAGAGGATCCGGCAACCTGGGCTTAGACCCGCGGAGCTGTTCCAATCCCCGATTGGTTGTCATTGCTGAAGCACTCGCTTTGTTCCCGAAAGAACTATATGAACGCGGGGTAAGGCTCGCGTCGGTCGCCAGTCGGAGAAACCGACCGGACGTCCTTCCGCCGCAAGTGAAATCATTGAACTATTTGAATAATATCCTCGTTAAGATGGAAGCGAACCAAATGGGTGTGGATGAAGCTCTGATGCTTAACGATCAAGGATATGTTACCGAAGGATCCGCAGACAATATCTTTATCGTTAAAAACGGCAAAATCCTCACACCTCCTACGTATTTGGGAGCGCTCGAAGGGATCACCCGCAACGCGATCATGGATCTTGCCGAGGAGAAGGGCTATGAGATCAAAGAGCAACCGTTCACAAGACACGATGTGTATGTGGCTGATGAAGTATTCCTGACTGGAACTGCAGCAGAAGTCATCGCCGTGGTGGAAGTCGATCAAAGGAAAATCGGCGATGGTTCTCCAGGCGTAGTCACCAATCACCTGCTTTCGGAGTTCAGGAAAGTAACGACGACAGATGGATACAAAGTGTACAGCAGTGATAAAGCGCACGTAAGCTAACGTTCGTTGACAATTGAATGATGACGAATACGTCGATAGGAATAAAGGAATAAGAATTTGTATTCCCAGAGAGCCGGGGTTGCTGGAAGCCCGGAAATACAACTTATTCTGACATCGTCCTTGAGTGTCCATGCTGAACAGAATCTCAGTAGGCAGGACCAGGTGTTTCACCGCACCTGTTATCAAAAGGAATCCATACCCGGATTCCATGAGGTGGAGCTTTCGGGCTTCATAAATGAGGGTGGTACCGTGGAAAACATAGAGACCTTTTCACCCCTCACTTTCTGATATCACTTGCCGTGGTGTCGGAATCTGAGGAGGGGGAAGGTCTCTTTTTTATTCGACTATCGAAATAAATTGGAAGAAGCATAAGCTTTTAAGCATAAATGCAGGAGGGATGTAAATGAAGGCACAAGCAAGCGTGGAGGAGCAGACCATGACGAAAACAGGTGCTGATTTGCTCGTCGAAGCTTTGGTGGAGGAAGGCGTTGATACATTATTCGGATATCCAGGTGGAGCAGTCTTACCGATTTACGATGCCATCTACCGCGCCGAGGGGAGCTTCGATCACGTGCTCCCCAGGCACGAGCAGGGCGCAATCCACGCAGCGGAAGGGTATGCACGTGTTTCTGGACGGGCGGGAGTCGTCATCGGCACGTCCGGACCGGGAGCGACGAACCTCGTGACGGGAATAGCCGATGCCATGATGGATTCCATTCCTCTCGTCATTTTCACAGGGCAGGTAGCGAAAGGGGTCATCGGTACCGATGCCTTCCAGGAATCGGACATCATGGGGATCACGACGCCGATTACGAAGCACAATTATCAAATTCAGGAAATTGAAGAGCTTCCGCGAGTGGTGAAAGAAGCATTTCATATCGCGACGACCGGCCGTCCGGGCCCTGTTGTTGTCGATATCCCGAAGGACATCAGCTCGACGGTTCACCATAAGAAGATCGATAATGATTTCCATCTTCCGGGATACCAGCCGACGGTCAAACCGAACCCGCTGCAGATCAACAAGCTGCACGAGGCGCTGGTTAAGGCAGAGAAGCCGGTCGTGCTTGCAGGTTCCGGCGTCATTCATGCACAGGCATCGGAGGAATTGATCAAATTCGTCAGAAATTATCAGCTTCCTGTGACGACAACGCTCCTCGGGCTCGGAAGTTACCCCGGCAGTGATGATCTGTCGATGGGGATGGCGGGCATGCATGGAACGTATGCAGCGAACATGGCTTTGTACGAATGCGACCTTCTTATTAATATAGGTTCCCGCTTCGATGATCGTTTAACCGGTAATCTCAAGCACTTTGCCCCGCATGCGACCGTCGCCCATATCGATATCGATCCGGCGGAAATCGGAAAGAACATCCCGACGCACATTCCGATCGTATCGGACGCCAAGGCAGCGCTTGAATCTCTGAATGATAAACCGGTGGAAGGCCTTCATCATGAAGGCTGGATGGATGGTATCACTCGAAATAAAAAGGACTTTCCGTTATGGCACGACCTTCCGGAAGAAGATATCGTTCCCCAATGGCTGCTTCAGAAAGTCTACGAATACACGGAAGGAAATGCGGTGGTGACGACGGATGTCGGTCAACACCAAATGTGGGCGGCGCAGTATTACGCGTTCGATAAACCGAATCGCTGGGTAACATCCGGAGGACTCGGAACAATGGGATTCGGTTTCCCGGCAGCCATCGGAGCTCAGCTGGCCGATCGGGAATCAACCTGTATCGCTGTTGTCGGTGACGGAGGATTCCAGATGACGCTTCAGGAACTATCCGTCCTGCAGGAGCGCAGGCTGCCTGTCAAAGTGCTGATCGTCAACAACCAGGCGCTCGGTATGGTGAGACAGTGGCAGGAGAAATTTTACGAAGAGCGTTACTCGGAATCTATCATCGATACCCAGCCGGATTTCGTTAAGCTTGCAGAAAGCTATCAGATCCCCGGGTACAAAATTGAGACGCAGAGTCAGCTCGAGGAAGTTCTTCCAAGAATACTGAAAGACGACCAGCCTGCCGTCATCGACTGCCGAGTTCTGCAGAAGGAGAACGTCTATCCGATGATCGCACCAGGCAAAGGACTACACGAAATGATTGGGGTGAAACGATGAAGCGGATTGTCACAGCCACCGTCCATAACCGAAGTGGCGTATTGAACCGGGTGACCGGGCTGCTTGCCAAAAGGCAGTTCAATATTGAAAGCATTTCCGTCGGGCGGACGGAAACAGAAGGCGTATCCAAGATGACCTTCGTCGTCGAAGTAGAGGATGAGCGGAAGCTGGAGCAGCTCACCAAACAGCTTCATAAGCAGATCGATGTTCTGAAAGTATCAGACATTACAGACAAAGCCATCGTCGCCCGCGAGCTTGCGATGGTGAAGGTGATCAGCAATCCGCAGATCCGCAGTGAAATTCAAGGGATCATCGAACCATTCCGGGCTTCGATCATCGATGTCAGCAAAGAAAGCATCACCGTTCAGGTGACCGGTAAATCGGATAAAGTCGATGCACTGATCGACCTCCTCCGCCCATACGGCATCAAGGAATTAGCAAGAACTGGACTTACCGCTTTCACTCGCGGCCATCAGCCGCAGGTGACGGAAATAAAATCTTATTCACTACTAAAATAATAAAACGAGAAGGGATGAATGAATAATGGCACATGTTTACTATCACAACGATATCAATGATGAGGTACTAAAAAATAAGAAGGTAGCTGTCATCGGCTACGGATCTCAAGGTCATGCCCACGCACGTAACTTGAAAGACAGCGGTTTTGACGTTGTCGTCGGTCTTCGTAAAGGAAAGTCTTGGGATCAGGCTGTGGAAGATGGAGTCGATGTGAAGCCTGTCGCTGATGCGGTGGAAGGAGCAGACCTTGTCATGATCCTGCTTCCGGACGAATATCAGCCGAAAGTGTATGAAGAGCACATCAAACCGAATTTGAAAGCCGGAGCAGCCCTTGCTTTCGCCCACGGTTTCAACGTCCACTTCAACCAAATCGTACCGCCTTCCGACGTTGACGTTTTCTTAGTCGCTCCTAAGGGCCCGGGTCACCTTGTCCGCCGTACATTTGAAGAAGGTGCCGGAGTACCTGCTTTGATCGGAGTCGAGCAGGACGTGAGTGGAGAAGCGAAAGAAATTGCTCTTGCCTATGCTAAAGGAATCGGCGGCGGTCGTGCCGGCGTATTGGAAACATCGTTCCAGGAAGAAACGGAAACAGATTTGTTCGGGGAACAGGCTGTGCTGTGCGGGGGACTTACAAGCCTTGTGAAAGCAGGATTTGAAACGTTGACAGAAGCCGGTTACCAGCCGGAAGTTGCCTACTTCGAGTGTCTGCATGAGCTGAAGCTTATCGTTGATCTTATGTACGAAGGCGGACTGGAAGGCATGCGCTATTCCATCTCCGATACAGCTCAGTGGGGCGATTTCGTTTCCGGACCACGCGTTGTTGATGAAACGACGAAAGCCCGCATGAAAGAAGTATTGACGGATATCCAGACTGGTAAATTTGCAAAAGGCTGGATCCTAGAGAATCAGGTCAACCGTCCGGAATTCACAGCTATCGAAAACCGTGAAAACAATCATCAAATCGAGAAGGTGGGTAGAGAGCTCCGTGCGTTAATGCCTTTCGTTAAGAAGTCACAATCTAAAGAAAAGGATGTGGTCGCACATGGCTCGCGTTAAGGTTTTCGATACGACGCTTAGGGATGGAGAACAGTCCCCGGGTGTCAACTTGAACCGTTTGGAGAAGTTGGAAATCGCCAAGCAGTTGGAACGTCTGGGTGTGGATATCATGGAAGCAGGTTTCCCTGCTTCCTCCCAGGCGGACTTTGATTCAGTCAAAGAGATTGCTGATACGATCCGCGGTTGTTCGGTCACCGGACTTGCAAGAGCGAATAAAAAGGATATTGATATCGCGTGGGAAGCCTTAAAAGGAGGCGCGGAGCCCCGTCTTCACGTTTTCATCGCGACATCCCCGATTCATATGACACACAAGTTGAAAAAGACGCCGGATGAAGTCGTCGAGAAAGCGGTGGAAATGGTCGCTTATGCGAAGGAGAGATTTCCGCATGTCCAGTTCTCCGCAGAGGATGCTTTACGGTCCGATCGTGATTTCCTCGTCCATATCATCGAGAAAGTGATCGATGCCGGGGCGAGCGTCATCAACCTTCCGGATACGGTCGGTTATACGACCCCGGATGAAATCGGCAGCCTGTTCCGCTACGTACAGGAAAACGTTCCGAATATAAGTCAAGCAGTCTTGTCCACGCACAACCATGACGACCTTGGTATGGCCGTCAGTAATTCCCTGGCAGCCATCGAAAACGGAGCCCGCCAAATTGAAGGGACGATCAACGGAATCGGGGAACGGGCCGGCAACGCCGCTCTGGAAGAAATCGCCGTCGCTCTTCAGATCAGGAAAGATCGTTTTGATTTGGAGACAGGTCTTGTATTGAAGGAGATCAAGCGTACGAGTGAACTTGTCAGCCGTTTGACAGGGATGATGGTTCCCGGGAACAAGGCGGTTGTCGGACGTAACGCCTTCGCGCATGAGTCCGGCATCCACCAGGACGGTATGCTGAAGGAGTCCTCCACTTATGAAATTATTACACCGGAAATGGTCGGTGTGGAAGCAACAAACATGGTGCTTGGTAAACACTCCGGCCGCCACGCTTTTAAACAAAAGGCAGAAGAGCTCGGCTTTGAGTTGAATGAAACGAAGCTACAGGAAGCGTTCGAATCGTTCAAGACGTTGACAGGCAAGAAGAAAGAGGTCACGGATGCGGATTTGTTTGCGATTCTGATCGATACGCAGACAGAGCATGCGGACCAGCCGAAATACGAACTGAAGGCATTCCAAGTCCAATACGGCAGCATCAATCGTCCGACTGCTACGGTTCTCCTGACGACGCCGGAAGGTAAGGAAGTGGAGAAGGCAAACACGGGAGAAGGAAGTGTCGAAGCGATTTATAATACGCTCGACGATCTGATCGAAGCGGACGTACATCTCGAGGACTACCAGCTCAGCTCTGTCGGAAGAGGTCGGGATGCTCTTGCAGAGGTCCACGTCCAAGTATCCGTCGACGGGGTGACGGCATCCGGACGCGGCTCGGCGCAGGATGTGCTGGAAGCATCTGCTCATGCTTTCTTGAACGCAGTGAACCGAACACTTTACCAGCGGAAACGTTCTGCTGATTATGAACAAATCCAAGTATGAACAAAGGGGGATGGACATGGAGAAACATATCGTGCTACTACCGGGAGACGGCATCGGTCCTGAAGTGACGAAGGCGGCAAAAAACGTACTGGAAGCCATCGCAGACCGATACCAGCATTCCTTCACATTTGAAAGTCATGACATCGGAGGTACAGCAATCGATCAACATGGAACGCCGCTGCCGGATGATACCGTTAAGGCGGCAAAAAAAGCGGACGCTGTGTTCTTAGGCGCCGTCGGGGGTCCGAAATGGGATAAGCTCCCTGGACATCTGCGGCCGGAGAAAGGCTTGCTCGGCATCCGTAAGCAGCTTGGGCTGTTTGCGAATCTACGCCCGGTCAAAGCGTTCCAACAGTTGCTCCATGCATCGCCGTTGAAAGAAGAAGTGGTGAAAGAAAGCGATCTTCTGATTGTCCGGGAACTGACGGGAGGCCTTTACTTCGGCCAGCCGAGCGAGCGCCGCAACGACGGGAAAGAAGTGGTCGATACCCTTGCCTATGAACGCAGGGAAATCGAACGAATTGTAGATCAGGCTTTCCAAAGTGCCCGCGTGCGGAAGAAGCGCGTCACTTCTGTGGATAAAGCGAACGTCCTCGAGTCGAGCCGCATGTGGCGCGAAGTCGTGGAGGAGAAGAAAGCGGAATATCCGGACGTGACGGTCGAGCATATGCTCGTCGATGCGGCAGCAATGAAGCTTGTGACCAATCCGGCATACTTCGACGTCCTTGTGACAGAGAACATGTTCGGAGATATCCTGAGTGACGAAGCTTCCGTATTGACTGGTTCCCTCGGCATGCTTCCATCCGCAAGCCTCAATGAAAAAGGGGTCGGCCTTTACGAGCCGGTCCACGGCTCCGCGCCTGATATCGCCGGCCAGGATAAAGCGAATCCGCTGGCAAGTATTTTGTCCGTCGCCATGATGCTGAAGCACTCCTTCGGTATGGAGGAAGAGGCGGAGCAGGTGGAGACAGCCGTTCAGGAAGTGCTTGGAGAGGGGTATCATACACAGGACATCCATTTGTTAAAAGGAAAACAGGTGAGCGGCAGTGAATTGGCTGCCAAAGTCGTCGATCAAATCCGTGCCAGTGATACGACGGAAAATATTATGCGCTGTTATGTATAAACAGGAAGAAGGGAGCGGAACGGAATGAGTCAACCAAAAACAATCATTGAAAAAATTTGGAATCAGCATGTCGTCCACGAAGAAGAAGGGAAACCGAGCCTCCTCTATATCGACTTGCATTTGATTCATGAGGTGACCTCTCCCCAGGCGTTCGAAGGGCTGCGTATGAGCGGGAGAAAGGTGCGCCGCCCGGATCGTACTTTTGCGACGATGGACCACAACGTTCCAACGGTCCATCGTAATGTCATCAAAGATGCGGTATCGAAGAAACAGATGGAGACTCTTGAAGCGAACTGTAAGGAATTCGGTGTCCGCCTGGCGGACATCCATCATCCGGATCAAGGGATCGTCCACGTCATCGGCCCGGAACTTGGATTGACACAGCCCGGGAAAACGATCGTCTGTGGAGACAGCCATACATCAACACACGGGGCTTTCGGAGCTCTTGCTTTCGGTATCGGTACCAGTGAGGTGGAGCACGTCCTTGCAACCCAGTCTCTCTGGCAGGCCAGTCCGAAAACACTTCAGGTGAAGGTGGAAGGAAGACTTGGAACCGGGGTAACAGCGAAGGACTTGATTCTCGCCATCATCGGAAAATACGGCGTTCGTTTTGGTACTGGTCATGTCATCGAATATACCGGCGAAGCCGTTCGCAATTTGACGATGGAAGAGCGGATGACCGTCTGCAACATGTCGATTGAAGCTGGTGCCCGGGCAGGTTTGATCAGCCCGGATGCAACGACGATCGATTACCTGCGGGGTAAGCGTTACGTACCGGCTGGAGAAGACTTCGAGGAAGCGGCAGAGCAGTGGCTGTCCCTTGCTTCTGATGAGGGTGCGACTTACGACCAGACGCTGACGATTCATGCCGATGAAATCGAACCACAGGTAACATGGGGCACAAACCCGTCACAATGTGTACCTGTCGGTGGAAGCGTTCCGGATCCGGAGAAAGTGACGGAAGACCGCGACGGCATCGAGCGTGCGATCGATTACATGGGTCTGGAACCGAACCAGGCCATTGAATCGATTCCGGTCCAGCATGTGTTTATCGGATCCTGTACTAACTCCCGATTAAGTGACCTAAGAAGAGCAGCAGAAATCATCCGTGGCGGCAAAGTCCACGAAGGAGTTCGTGCACTCGTAGTACCTGGATCGAAATCGGTCAAGGAGGCGGCAGAGCAAGAAGGCCTTGATACGATCTTCCTGACGGCCGGCTTTGAATGGCGCGATGCCGGATGCAGCATGTGTCTGGCGATGAACGACGATATCGTCCCGCCGGGTGAGCGTTGTGCATCCACTTCGAACCGTAACTTTGAAGGGCGTCAGGGTAACGGAGCGAGAACTCACCTGGTCAGTCCGGAAATGGCGGCAGCCGCGGCTCTTGAAGGACATTTCGTCGACGTCAGAAAATATGCCAGTGCCGTAGGAGGTTGAGCAGATGGAACCGATTAAACAGCATACAGGACTTGTCTTTCCTTTAAACAGGGAGAACGTAGATACCGACCAAATCATACCGAAGCAGTTTCTGAAGCGGATCGAACGGCAGGGCTTCGGTCAATTCCTATTTTATAACTGGCGTTTCCATGACGATGGGACGCCACGCGAAGACTTTTCTTTGAACGATCCGAAATACGACGGGGTCTCCATTCTCGTCGGAGGGGAAAACTTCGGCTGTGGGTCGTCCAGGGAACACGCTCCCTGGGCCATTCAGGACTTCGGTTTCAAAGTCGTCCTTGCGCCGAGTTTCGCCGATATCTTTTACAACAACTGCTTCAAGAACGGAATTCTTCCGATTCAGATGCCGAAGCCGGTTGTGGATCAGCTGATGGAAAAGGCGGAAAAAGGAAAGTACGAGCTCAAGGTCGATCTTGAGAATCAAGTCATCGATGACGGCGATTTAGAGGTATCCTTTGATATCCAGGCCTACCATAAAGAGATGCTTTTGAATGGTTGGGACGAAATTGCTGTGACGCTGACGTATGAGGATAAGATCGACCAGTACGAAAACAAACCAAAAGGAGTGAAGACGTTGGGGATTTCTTAACGCTGGCTAAAGTGATGGATGCACAGGAACAATTACAGGAGGTGGTGCATCGTACACCACTTCAAACATCATCGACCTTCAATGCGAGAACCGGTCAGACGGTCTATTTGAAGATGGAGAATCAGCAGAAGACAGGAGCTTTCAAAATAAGAGGTGCGTCGTATAAGGTGGCTTGTTTGACGGAGGAAGAAGCGTCCTGCGGCGTGATTGCGGCATCCGCCGGCAATCACGCACAGGGTGTCGCTTATGCGGCGGCAAAACGCGGGATAAGGGCCGTTATCTTCATGCCCGAGCATACACCGAAAGCAAAGGTGGAAGCGACGGAAGGATATGGAGCACGCGTCGTCCTGACAGGCGAGTCGTTCCAGGAAGCCTATCAGGCCGCTCTGATCGAACAGGAGCGGACGGGAGCGACATTCCTTCACCCGTTCGATGATTACGAAGTTATGGCAGGGCAGGCAACGGTGGCTGTCGAAATGCTTCAGCAGCAGCCCGATTTGGATCGGATTTTCGTGCCTGTCGGCGGCGGCGGGCTGATCAGTGGTATCGCCTTTGCAGCCAAGCAGCTGAAGCCGGAGATCCGTATCGTGGGTGTCCAGGCTGCCAAAGCGCCTTCGACGTATAACGCTCTTTATAAGAAAGGTCCGGAGAAGCTGACGTCTGTTCAGACGATTGCTGATGGTATCGCGGTGAAGGAGCATGGGAAATTGACCTATACGTGCATCCAGAAATACGTGGATCAAGTAATCACGGTGGAAGAACACGAAATTGCCGAAGCGATGCTGCTGCTTCTTGAAAGAGAGAAGACGCTGGTGGAAGGTGCAGGCGCAACGGCTCTTGCCGGTCTGCTTCGTACATGCGGTTCGTTGGACAATGAACATTGCGGTGTCGTTATCAGTGGTGGAAACGTGGATCTTTCGCGTCTGCCTTTGATCCGTGAGCTGGCTAATCCGAAAAGGATGGTCATCGCCTGAGATGACCGATCGAGGCAGTGGATAGTTTCCCCTGCCTCTGTTCCTTTTAATCACAGTAAAAGAGCCCGGTCTCTGAAGTCAGAGATACGGGCTCTTTGTGTTTGCTTATTTCAGGAGATCAATCAGAAGCTGATTGAACTTTTCTTTTTCATCGTAAACCATCCCATGGCCGCTGTTTTCAAAAGGGACGAGTGTGCTGTCCGGAATATTCTGGTCCATCACTTCTGAAAAAGCGAAGTCGCAGATTTCATCCTTCTTCCCATGGATGAGGAGGGTGGGGACGTTTATCTGTCCGAGCTCGTGGCGCAGGTCTTCATCCCGCAGTGATTCGGCGCAGGCGATCGTTCCGTGCGCGGATGCCTCCAACCCAAGACCGAGGAACCATTCTTCAAATGATACCGACAACTCGGAATGGTAGAAACCGGAGCCGAAGTCTTTCAAGGCGGCAGGGCGGTCATTCTTGATCGCTTCTATCAATTCATCTACTTCCTCCGTTTCCATGCCGTACGGGTATCCGTCACGTTTCGTAAAGCTCGGGGCAGCCGCGCCGGCAAGAATGAGATGGGCTAATTCCTCTCCGGCATATTTTGTTGCATAACGGACAGCGATCGGTCCACCCATGGAAAATCCAACGAGATAGAAGTCCTTCAGCTGCAAGTATTGGGTGACCGTCTTCACATCATGAGCGAGCGTATCATAATCGTAGCCGGAAGCCGGTTTATCCGATTTGCCGAAGCCGCGCATGTCGATGCCGATGAAACGATAGCCCTGCTTCGGAAGTTCGTTCATTTGGTATTCAAACATTTTATGGTTGAGCGGCCAGCCGTGCAGAAATACGATCGGCTGTCCTTCTCCGATATCCTCTACATATAACTCTACCTGGTGATCTACTTCAATATAGTGGGACATGTCGCAGCAAAACTCCTTTTTAATGAGATGGTAGGATTATTCCCTCTGCTCCATCAATTAAACTAAATTGACTTTTTGTCCATATGCTATTGACCTTCCACCTACTGGAGACTTTATAGTATTATTTGTAATAGATAATGATAATCGTTATCAATTAAAAACAGGAAGAGTCGATCGTATGAAGCGTAGGTATTTATTCATTCTTTTAGCGGTACTGTCTTGGTTATCGCTCGTCATCGGTGTTTCGGATCTGCCGATGCTCCAAGTACATACATGGGATGAATCGCAGTGGAAGGTATTCTGGGTGAGCAGATTCCCGCGGCTCGTCAGTATCCTTATCGCCGGCATGAGCATGGCGATCGGGGGATTGATTATGCAGCAGCTGAGCAGGAACAAGTTCGTATCCCCGACGACTGCCGGAACGATCGATTCCGCACGGCTCGGAATCGTTGTGGCGCTTCTTTTGTTCTCATCAGCGAGCCCGTTAATCCAGACGTTGATTGCGTTTCTCTTCGCATTGGCGGGGACGATGTTGTTTATGAAGATTCTCGATGGAATCAAGCTGAAGGATGCAATCCTCATTCCGCTTGTCGGGATCATGCTTGGGAATGTCATCGGTTCGATCACGACATTCTTTGCCTATCAGTATGATTTGATCCAGAGCATCGGATCATGGCTCCAGGGCGATTTCTCAATGATTTTGAAGGGGGACTATGAGCTGCTTTATCTCAGTATCCCGCTTGTCATTCTCGCATACCTCTTTGCGCATCGATTCACGATCGCGGGAATGGGCGAAGATTTCTCGAAGAATCTCGGGATGAACCATAAGCAGGTCGTCTACATAGGTTTGTTCATCGTCGCACTGATGACTTCGGTCGTTGTCCTGACGGTGGGATCGATTCCTTTTCTTGGCTTAATCGTCCCGAACATCGTCTCAATCTACAGGGGGGACCACTTAAAGAACAGTATCAGCCATACGGCGCTGCTTGGTGCATTATTTGTCCTCGCCTGTGACATTATTGGAAGAATCATTATTTATCCGTATGAAATCCCGATCGGCGTGACGGTCGGAGTCATCGGAAGCGGTCTGTTCCTCTATTTATTGTTTAGGAGAAAAGCGTATGCGGCATAAGTACAAATTCATTTTATTAACCACAGCAGCTGTTCTGTTCATCGCTTTGTTCCTGTTCACAGATTTGCGGCATGTCGAATATGTCCTGCCGAGGCGGCTCATGAAGGTTTCGGCGATCATCCTGACGGGAGCGGCAATCGCCATCGCAACACTCGTGTTCCAAACGATTACGAACAACCGGATCCTCACACCGAGTATGATCGGTCTCGATTCCTTGTATATGTTGCTGCAGACGGCACTGATCTTTTTGTTCGGCTCAGCGAATCTGACTTTCTGGAACAACTACGTCAACTTCGGGCTGTCGATCGTTCTGATGATCGGCTTCGCGCTGATCTTGTATAAACTGTTGTTCAAAGGGGAGGGACGACCGATCTATTTCCTCCTCCTTGTCGGTATCATTCTCGGGACGTTCTTCTCGAGCCTGTCCTCTTTCATGCAGGTACTGATCGATCCGAACGAATTCCTTTTGATCCAGGACAAGATGTTCGCGAGCTTCAACAATGTCCAGACAGAGCTGCTGGTAATCAGTGTGATCCTGCTGGTCCTTGCGTTCCTTTATTTATGGAGATTCATGAAATATTTAGACGTTCTGTCCCTTGGAAGGGATCATGCCGTCAACCTTGGGGTGCCTTATGATGCAGTAATTAAGCAGCTTCTCGGAATCATTGCCGTATTCATTGCTGTCGCGACTGCTCTTGTCGGTCCAATTACGTTCCTCGGCCTGCTTGTTGTCAATATCGCCTATCATTTCATTCCGACTTACCGGCACAGGGATTTAATGACGGCTTCTGTACTGATCTCGATCATCGCCCTCGTCGCCGGTCAATGGATGGTGGAGCACGTCTTCACATTTTCGACGACGATCAGTGTCATCATCAACTTCGTCGGAGGCTTATACTTCATCCGACTTTTGTTAAAGGAGAATCGATTACGATGAATGTATTATCAGTGTCGAAAACATACGAAAACAAAAAAGTGGTGGACGATGTCTCAATTGATATTCCAAAAGGTAAAATTACCTCGTTGATCGGGCCGAACGGAGCCGGAAAAAGCACCGTCCTTTCCATGATGAGCCGGCTTCTCTCAAGTGATACCGGTTCGATTATGATCGAAGGCAGGGAAGTAGAGGCGTGGGATTCACAGGAGCTTTCCAAAAAGCTCGCCATCCTTCGTCAGTCCAACCACCTCACTGTCAGACTCACAGTCAGGGAGCTTGTTTCTTTCGGCAGGTTCCCTTATTCGAAAGGACGATTGAAGAAGGAGGATTGGCAGAAAGTAGACCAAGCCATCGACTATATGGAACTCGGGGATATTCAGGATCAGTTCATTGACCAGCTTAGTGGCGGTCAGAAACAGCGGGCTTTCATTGCAATGGTCATTGCGCAGGATACAGAGTATATTCTGCTTGATGAACCGTTGAATAATCTGGATATGAAACACTCAGTCCAGATTATGAAGGTACTCCGCCGGCTTGTCGATGAGCTTGGCAAGACCGTCATCGTCGTCATCCACGATATCAACTTCGCAAGCGTCTACTCCGACTACATCGTCGCACTGAAGGACGGTAAAGTACGGAACCAGGGACCTGCCGAAGATATGATCTGCCGAGAGTGTCTGAGTGATGTCTATGACATGGACATTCCTGTACAAAACATCAATCAAAATAAAATATGCGTCTATTTCGCATAAGAAGAGGTGGAGAATATGAAAAAATCATTAATAAGTTTGTTGTCTATGCTTACCCTTGTTTTATTGTTGTCTGCATGCGGAAACAGTGGAGAAGCGGAAGAGAAAGCTTCCGCAGATGAAGAGGGGAAGAAGGAAGAGGTTACGATTGAACACGAGCTTGGAGAAACGACGCTCGAAAAGAATCCTGAACATGTCGTCGTTTTTGACTTCGGTACATTAGACACGCTGGACTCTCTGGGTGTGGAAGTGACAGGGCTTCCTCAGATGAACATCCCTTCTTACTTATCCAAATTCGAATCGTCCGACTATAAGAATGCCGGGGGATTAAAAGAACCTGACTTTGAAGCGATTTATGATATGGACCCTGATTTGATCATCATATCCGGACGTCAGGCTGATCTATATGAAGACTTTAAAGATATTGCTCCGACCATCTATGTGGAGCTGGACGCGGAGAATTACATGGAATCATTCAAAGGAAATGTAGAAATGTTTGGTAAGATTTTCGATAAAGAAAAAGAAGCAGAAAAACAGTTGCTAGATGTCGAGGAGAATATGAAGGCCCTCCAAGAGAAGACAGCCGATATAGATGGGAAAGGATTAATCACACTATCCAACGGCGGAAAAGTAAGTGCGTATGGACCGGGCTCCCGATTTGGGATCATCCATGATGTATTCGGCGTCCCTGCGGTGGATGAAGACCTGGATGTTTCGACACATGGGCAGAATGTTTCCTATGAATATATTGCCGAGAACAATCCTGACTATTTGTTCGTCGTCGACAGAGATGCTGTAGTGAACGGAGAAGCTGCAGCCAAACAGACGATCGAGAACGACCTTGTCAAAGAAACAACGGCATTCAAGGAAGATCAAATCGTTTATTTGGACCCTGACATTTGGTATTTATCCGGCGGTGGATTGACTTCCGTTCAGATGATGGTGGATGAGATCGACAGTGCCGTCTCGAAATAAGGGGGATTCGGAAGCGGGGGATCATTCCTCTGCTTCTTTCCTTCTATTATAATAAATATAAAAAATGAGATAAGGAGGGAAGGGATGAAACGGAAATTCACCATTGGTCAAATGTCGAAGCTGCATAACCTTCCCGTCAAGACTCTCCGTTATTATGATGAGATTGACCTTTTTAAACCGCATGAAGTGGATAAGCGGACAGGGTACCGCTATTATTCCACAGATCAATTCGAGCATTTAAATACGATCCATTATTTAAGAGAGCTTGGCATCCCGTTGAAAGAGATCAAGGATGTATTTGATAGGAGAGATGTCGACTTCTTTTATCATCTGTTGAAACGGCAGGAAGAGGAAGCGGACCGACAGATCAAGGCTCTTCAGAAAGTGAGGCGCCGGGCGCGTAACCGTAAGGAGGAACTGCAGTGGGCAAAGCAGCTGCAGACATGGAATGTACCGATTATTAAAAGAATTCCCGAGCGCCACATTCTGGAGTGGCGGGAGTGCATACGTACAAAGGAAGAGTTGGAACTTGCGCTGCGATCGCTTGAGAACAAGTGTGGGAAGCGTGCATCCATCTTCATCGGTGGTGTCGCTCTGACTGCGGACGTCGAAGAAATCAAGGCAGAGGACACCTATGCCCACCAATCGCTTCTTCTTCTCTCGGAAGAAATGGCAGATGGACCTCATGCCGCCGTCCTTCCAGACCAAGAGTATGTCTGTCTTTACTGTAAAGAGAAACGTGTGACGGTCAAGGACCATTATGAGACAATCTTCCATTATTTAAATGAGGAAGGCTATGAAGTGAACGGGGAAGCGATCGAACGGGTGATCATTGATGATTATGTGACGAAAAACCCGGAGGAGTATCTCTCGGAAATTCAAATACCTGTAAGGAAGATACAGTGAAACCCGGGAATGGAACCGTCCCGGGTTTTTTCATGTTCTTATTCACATTCAAAAAATGTCACGCTTAGACCGGACTTCTCTATACGAGGAAGACCGCCGGCATCGTAGCAGGCATTAACGAGCCCTTCCACTTCCATATGAGAGGCCCGGATGTCCCACCCGATCAAACCGCCGATCCCGATAACAATACCAGTGGTGAACATAGCGAAAACACGGCTTCTTGTCCAACGGATACTCAAAAAAAGCCCACCCTTTCTTATAAAACTACTGATTCTCTACTTACAAGCATAATATTCCATTTGGTTGGGGGCAAGTCCATTTGGGAAAGAAAAGCAGGAGAATGCCTCTCCAAAGGAGAAATGTTTTTAAAAGGAGGGGATGGTCGATGGCTTATGAACAAAAAACAAAGCCGACAGAGATGGATGTCGACAGTTTCATTGATTCCGTCGAGCAGCCGAGGAAGCGCGAAGACGCCAGGGAGCTTGTAAAGATCTTTGAGGAGACGACGGGTTATGAAGCCCGTATGTGGGGGGCGAGCATCATCGGTTTTGGGACCTATCATTATAAATATCCGACGGGACATGAAGGCGATGCACCCCTCGTTGGATTCTCCCCGCGCAAAGCGAATATCAGCCTGTATTTTGCGACCGGAGATCCGGATCGCTCTGCACGGCTTGCGGACTTAGGGAAACATAAGACCGGAAAAGCATGTGTGTATATTAATAAACTCGCCGATGTGGACACCCTTGTTTTGAAGAAGCTGATCAGGCAGTCCGTCGCTTTTCTTCAGAAGACGTATCCTGAATAAGTTTTTTTCGAAATAATTAGATAAATAGACGGGATTCCAGTTGAAAATAAACCGGAGCTCTTATATCATATTGACTATAAAGAGAATACGAGTATGGGATTTTTCTCAGAGGAGTGTAGCTATGTTAAAAGAATCGGATTTTCCTACAGATGAATTGAAAGAACAATGGATTAAA
Source organism: Halobacillus sp. ACCC02827 (assembly GCF_030291935.1). Classification (NCBI taxonomy): domain Bacteria; kingdom Bacillati; phylum Bacillota; class Bacilli; order Caryophanales; family Bacillaceae; genus Halobacillus; species Halobacillus sp. ACCC02827. The sequence continues at coordinate 1,196,155 of NZ_CP128168.1, forward strand.
GTGCGTAATAGAAAGCTGGAAGAGATGGCACAATACATCCAGCGTTACTTCCATCTGATCAAAGTAAGGGAAAACAAGAACAGCTACGAGGTCCAGGGGTATTTCTACCAGCCGGGATTCGGCGAAGTGAAGATGGCCTTCGAATTCAGCTATGAGAATGTGGCCAAGTTCACCGACCTCTTTGACGAACCGATTGAAGATATAAAATGAGAGAATTGATTCTTTGAGGAGAGTAGGGCTACGGGGAATGGGAAGCTTTCCACGGGGCGGCCGGTGAGCCTCCTCATCGCGTTGCTCTTCCGGTGTCTCACCTGTTCCGCTAATCCCGTTGGCGTCTGCCCGTGCCCTTCCGCCCTTTGCGGAAATTTTCCTTCAATCATTCGTTTCGTTATAAGTAAGATGAAATGGAGTTTAAAAGGGAACCGGTGTACTTACGTTATAAATATGGATTTCTGTTTGAGTTTTGCAACAGTTTGAAAAAAGCCTTCATCCCCAGTGGATGAAGGCTTTTTTTCATGATAAAGGTCAGGACTGCATCATTCGGTAATAGTCGTAGATGGCCTGGGTTCCTTTGTCTTCGCCCCCGGCCTCCTGGAAGCGGTCGTACAGTTCCTTGGCGAGTTTCAAACCTGGAACAGGAATGTCCATGGCCTCGGCGGATTCGATAGCGATCGCCATGTCTTTGATAAAATGCTTCACATAAAAGCCCGGTGCGAAGTCCTCATTGATCATACGCGGTGCAAGATTGGACAAGGACCAGCTCCCCGCCGCTCCTGCTTCGATGCTCTTCAGGACACGCTTCGGGTCAAGCCCCGCTTCTTCGGCATATAGAATGGCCTCTGTAACGCCCAGCATGCCTGCTGCAATAGCGATCTGATTAGCCATTTTCGTGTGCTGGCCGGCACCGGCCGGACCTTGGAGGACGATATTTGCTCCCATCACTTCCAACACTGGACGGACGGCGTCATAATCGGCTTGTTCTCCACCAACCATGATGGTAAGCGTCCCGTTTCTCGCGCCGATATCCCCTCCGGATACGGGAGCATCGAGAGCGTGGATGCCCGCAGCCTTCGCTTTATCCGCGATTTTTGAAGCAAGGGCAGGAGAAGAAGTGGTCATATCGATGACGTAGGTACCTTCTGTTGCATGCTCTAAGATGCCGTTTTTTCCGAAATAGACTTCCTCAACATCTGTCGGATAGCCGACAATCGTGAGGATGATGTCCGAGCGGCGGGCAAGCTCTGCAACACTATCCTCCCAGACCATTCCTTCCTTCAAGAGTTCTTCTGCCTTCGCTTTTGTTCTTGTGTAAAGATGGATATCATAGCCTGCTTTTTTCAAATGACGGGCCATGCTTTTACCCATGACGCCTGTTCCGATGAATCCGATTGTAGTCATTGCGGACATTCCCTTCTTATGTATATGATGGTTGAAATCTCGGCTTGAAGAGGAAAGAAAAGTATGAAAAATATAGGAAAAGTATAGCAGGAAACCTCGTAAGGACACAAGAAATGATAGAATGAAATGTAAATTAGTGGAATAAGGTAAAGGTATATAAAAGATAGTTTGGGAGGCAGAGAAGCATGGTCATCGATACGAAATCACACTTTAAGCAGTTGGAAGAGAGTCATTTAAGAACAGATGTAAGAGAATCGCCGGAAAAGTTAGGGGAGATTCTTGCGGAAGATTTTTGGGAAATCGGAAGCTCAGGAAAGAAATACGATAGAGAAGCATGTCAGAAAGGCGTGGTCCAGGGGGAGATGGAGCTCTATCATTTTGAAATCCAATCGCTCGCCGATGATACGGTGCTGACCACCTACTACCTTAAGGAGAAGACAAGGGAACGCAATACCCTTCGCAGTTCCATATGGAAGCTGATGGAGGGGCGCTGGCGCTTGTTCTTCCATCAAGGCACCATCACAGATCTGAAAGTGGAAGAGTACGCTCTGTAAACAATACAGGTTCGATCTCAGCCGCTGCCTGTTTGGATTGCTGTAATAGTAAGGAACAACGAAAGAAGATCTGAGAATTACTTTAAAAAACAAATAAAAAAACCTTCCGGCCAAGAGGCCGGAAGGTTTTTGGTTACTTCTCTTTATGGAAAAAGTCAGTGAATGCGTGGAAGATCTCCGCACTTTGGTAAATAAATAGAGAACCTGCAGTAAGTGAGAACATTCCAATCATAATCATACGAAACCATAGCATCGTTTTTCTCCTCCTTTGATCATTATCGTTCAATGGGTCAAAGGAGTTTCGCTCACATAATTAGATTGATAGAATATCGGGGTAAGGAACACCCGTCTTCGTGTCTGCGACTGATACGCCGCAGTGTAAACAAGAAGAAGTGTGGCGGCCAGAATGGTAATAGATGTGACCGCAATGGCGTCTTTGTTCAGGGATAGGTCCCCGGAGGACTCTCCGTTATCCAAGACGACATTCTTCTGGATATCCACCTGCATACTCGGGCTGTGCACATGATGGACCATGACCATCGACGCGACCAGGATCAACATGGCTGTCAATATCTTAAGCTGTTTATTCATCCTCGCCCCTCCTTGTAAGTGGATAATGTTAATATTATATAACAGACCATCTGAAAATTGAACTGTTTTGATTGTAAAGATTTCTGAACAGCTGTTCAGGTCCTTTTTCATAAGTCCTTTGATTTATTGAAGCAAGTGGTAAAATGTACTAAAATTTATTTAGGAATGAATGATCATTCCGCTTTTTGGAGGAGAGAATCACCATGAAGACAGCAACTACGAAACGAGACGACATTCTGGACAGCGCCTTGACCCTGTTCGCCGAGCGCGGCTATGATGCCACGACGATTCCGATGATTGCGAAGGATGCGAACGTAGGGGCAGGGACGATCTATCGGTATTTTGATAATAAGGAAGTCCTCGTTAATACGCTGTTTCAACAGTATGTGCATGTGTTCATTACGATGCTTAAAGAAGGGTATCCGGCTGACAAAAGTATCCGGGAACAGTTCCATCATCTGTTCCAGCGGATGGTCCGGTTTACGAACGAGCATGACCATGCTTTATACTTCCTGAAAACACATAATGCTGCTTATTTTTTGGATGAACGAAGTGAAGAAGCGTTTACGGAATTGTGGAGCATCCTCCGCGACTTCGTGGAGGAAGGGAAGAAAGCGAAAGAAATACGCGATTTGCCGACAATGGCCTTGATTGCCATTATTTTCGGCAGTTTTCTCGAATTGCAGCAGCTGATCCGCTCTGGTGATCTGAAAGTGGATGAAGCGCTTCTCTGTGGAGTAGAAGACAGCTGTTGGGACGCTGTGCGCCATCATTCCTGATGGGGCGGAGCTTCCTTAACCCACAAACGGAATGAACGTTCATTCCGCAATTATTGAAAGAGGTGACGGTTCATGACTCAATACAATCAACTGCCAAGACCGAAAACATATGGACCATTAGGAAACTTACCGGCCCTGGATAAAGAAAAGCCTGTCCAGACGTTTATGAAGATGGCGAAGGAACTCGGTCCGATCTATCAATTTGAGTTCCCCGGACGGACGAGTACATTCGTATCCAGTGCGGAACTCGCAGCGGAGATCTGCGATGAGAAACGCTTCGATAAAAGTGTTGGTCCTGCACTCCAGAAAGTACGGGCCTTCGGAGGAGACGGACTGTTTACGAGTGAAACAAGCGAGCCGAACTGGAAGAAAGCCCATCAGATTCTTCTGCCGAGCTTCAGTCAGCAGGCGATGAAAGGCTACCATGACAAGATGCTCGACCTCGCCACCCAGCTCGTTCAGAAGTGGGAACGATTGAATGCGAGCGAAGAAATTGATGTCCCGGAAGATATGACGCGCCTGACCCTGGATACGATCGGTCTGTGCGGATTTAATTTCCGTTTCAACAGTTTTTACAGAGAGGATATGCACCCGTTCGTCGAGAAAATGGTGCGTGCTCTTGATGAATCCATGAGCCAGACACAGCGGCTCCCATTCCAGGATAAACTGATGCTTAAGACGAAGAAACAGTTCGAGGCGGATATCGATGATATGTTCAAGCTTGCCGATGAGCTGATAGCGGAGCGGAAACGGAATGGAGATAACGGGGAAAACGATCTGCTATCCCATATGCTGGAAGGGAAAGATCCTGAGACGGGCGAAGGACTGAGTGATGAGAATATCCGTTATCAAATGCTCACCTTCCTCATTGCCGGACACGAAACGACGAGCGGTCTGCTTTCCTTTGCGCTTTACTTCCTTATGAAGAATCCCGATAAGCTTCAGAAAGCTTATGAAGAAGTGGATGCCGTGCTCGGCGATGACGTTCCGGATTATAAGCAGGTGAAACAGTTGAAATATGCCCGCATGATCCTCAATGAAACACTGAGACTATGGCCGACCGCGCCGGCGTTCACCGTCTATGCGAAGGAAGATACGACACTGGCAGGTAAATATTCCGCTCAAAAAGGAGAAGTGTTCACGCTTTTGACTCCGGAATTGCACAGAGATACAGCCGTGTGGGGAGAGGATGTCGAAGCGTTCTGTCCGGAGCGGTTTGAGGATCCTTCCAAAATTCCTCACCATGCATTCAAACCGTTCGGTAACGGGCAGCGTGCGTGTATCGGACAGCAGTTTGCCATGCATGAGGCGACGATCGTCCTCGGTATGGTCCTTCAGCAGTTCGAGCTGATTGACCATACGAACTACGAGCTGGATGTGAAAGAAACGCTGACACTGAAGCCGGAAGGGCTGACGATGAAGGTACGCCCGCGTGTGGAGAAAACGGCCTTCTATAACCCGGAGGCGAAAGGGCAGGAAACAAAAGCACATGATACACCTGCCATTACGAATGACGGACACGGGACGCCGCTTCTGTTCTTATATGCATCCAATATGGGGACAGCGGAAGGAGTCGCCCGTGAGCTTGCTGAAAAAGCATCTTCCCTGGGGTTTGCAACGGATGCGGCCCCGCTCGACAGCCGCACCGGGGATCTGCCCGAAGAAGGAGCGGTTATTTTCGTTTCTGCTTCTTATAACGGTCACCCTCCGGACAATGCTGTTCAGTTCATGGAATGGATTTCAACCGCAGAAGAAGGCGCGTTGAACGGCGTTTCCTACACGGTGTTTGGATGTGGAGACCGCAACTGGGCGACGACTTACCAGAAGGTTCCACAGGAAATCGATCGTTATATGGAAGCGAAAGGTGCAGAACGGATCGTTCCGCGCGGGGAAGGGGATGCCGGCGATGATTTTGACGGTGACCTCGAGAAATGGCAGGAGAAGCTGTGGGACGGTTTGGCTGCTCATTTCGAATTGGAAGTGGAAGCAGGAGAGAATTCCACAAGCTCGATTGCTCTGAAGTTCGTCAGTGGAACGTCCTACACACCGGTAGCCCGTGCCTACGATGCCTTTACAAGTGAAGTAGCAGCGAACCGCGAACTGCAGAAATCAGGCAGCCGGAGCACCCGTCATCTTGATATCAAGCTTCCTGATGGAGTGACTTACCAGGAAGGAGATCACCTTGGTGTGCTTCCGGAAAATGGGGAAGAGCTCCTCGCTCGTGTCTGCACCCGCTTTGATGTGAAAGCGGAGGATTACGTCCTGCTTGAAGAGGGTTCCGGGAAGGCGAAGCACCTTCCATCCGGACAGCCGATCAAGCTTGGGGACCTGCTTGCTTCCCACGTCGAACTGCAGGAACCGGCAACGAGGGCTCAGATTCGTGCCCTTGCTGCCTGCAACCCTTGTCCACCGCATAAAGTGGAGCTTGAGGAACTGTTGGAAGACGAAACGTATAAGAGCGAAGTGCTGAAAAAACGCCGGACGATGCTGGAGCTGTTGGAGATTTATCCTTCCAGTATGATGGAATTTGACCAGTTCCTTGCGCTTTTGCCGGCACTAAAAGTCCGTTACTATTCCATTTCCAGCTCCCCGGCTAAAAACGACAGGGAAACAAGTATTACCGTGTCCGTCGTCGAAGATGAAGCGTGGAGCGGGACAGGAATTTACAAAGGAGTAAGTTCCAATTACCTTGCCGACCGGAAGCCGGGAGACCGGATCGCCTGTTTCATCCGTACACCGGAAACGGCTTTCCACCTGCCGGAGAGTCTGGAGACGCCGATCATTATGGTCGGTCCGGGGACTGGGGTCGCCCCTTTCCGCGGTTTTCTGCAGAAACGCAGCCTTCAGAAACAGGCAGGTGAAACGCTTGGAGAAGCGCACCTGTACTTCGGGTGTCGTCATCCGGAAGAGGATTATCTTTATGAAGAGGAATTGCAGGCAGCGGAAGCGGAAGGAATCGTCACTCTTCACACCGTCTTCTCGAGAGTCGGTGCAGAGAAATGCTACGTCCAGCATATAATGGAAGAGGATGCAGCGAAGCTGGTAGACCTGCTTGACAATGGTGCGCATCTCTACATCTGTGGAGACGGAAGCAGGATGGCACCGGAGGTGACCGCAATGCTTCAAAGAAGTTATCAACATATCCATGATACGGATGAGCAGACAGCCGTCGAATGGCTGAATCAACTTGAGAAAGAAGGCCGCTTTGCCAAGGACGTCTGGGCAGGTGCCTGATTGGAACGCCTCCTGATTTTTCAGGAGGCGTTTTTTCTTTGATGGAAAAGTGGTTTTTCTGTTGAAGAGCGGGCTCCGGCTTTCCACGGGCTCTGCTGTTCCCTTTATCCACTCCCAGCGCCCAGCAGCTGAAATGCCTTTTGTTTATACTTACATAAAAGGAAATCGTTTACATTATTGCGGATCGGGGAAAGTACCAGCATGCTGTCTTTTTTTGGTAGGTGGAGCTTGGCGGAGAAGTCAAGGGTGTCATTTAACAAATAAGGGAGGAATCCTCATGGGTGGAAATCGTGCGGTGGCCTATACAGGAAACGGTGGCGTGACGGTAAAGGAAATTGATTTTCCAGAATTGGTATTGCGGGATGGTCCGGGAGTGAATCCAAAGAATGTCGGCAGGAAGTGTGAGCACGGCGTTATATTAAAAGTGGTCTCGACAAATATTTGCGGGAGCGACCAGCATATGGTCCGTGGACGGACGACGGCCCCGGAAGGGCTGGTGCTCGGCCATGAAATAACCGGAGAAGTGATGGAAACGGGAAGGGACGTCGAATTTGTGAAGAAAGGGGATCTCGTCTCCGTTCCATTTAATATAGCCTGCGGGCGCTGCCGCAACTGTATCGAAGGGAAGACGCATATTTGTCTGAATGTGAACCCCGACCGGCCGGGGTCGGCCTACGGGTATGTCGATATGGGCGGATGGGTCGGCGGTCAGGCGGAATATGTCATGGTCCCCTATGCAGATTTCCAAGTATTGAAGTTCCCGGATAAAGACGAAGCGATGGAGAAGATGCTGGATTTGACGATGCTCTCTGATATTTTCCCGACCGGTTTTCATGGTGCTTATACGGCCGGGGTACAGATGGGTTCGACGGTTTATATTGCAGGTGCCGGCCCGGTCGGTCTGGCCGCAGCCCATTCTGCCCAGCTTCTCGGGGCATCGACCGTCATTGTCGGGGATTTAATAGAAGAAAGACTGGAGCAGGCGAGAAGTTTCGGCTGCGAAACGATTAATGTTGCCAAGCATGATGATCTATCCGAACAGATTGATCAGATCCTCGGTGCTCCGGAGGTGGATGCCGCTGTCGACTGTGTCGGCTTCGAAGCGCACGGACATAACCACGAGGAAGCTCCTGCCGCGGTGCTGAATTCGGCGATGAAGGCGGCGAAGGCCGGCGGTGGCCTCGGTATTCCCGGACTCTACGTCACGGAAGACCCGGGCTCCTCTGATGAGGATGCCCGCCGTGGGACGCTGAAGCTTGATTTCGGCCTCGGTTGGGCGAAAGCACAGACCTTCGTTACTGGTCAGACGCCTGTCATGCGCTATCACAGAGGATTGATGATGTCGATTTTGAAAGGGAAGGCGCAGATTGCCAAGGCGGTGAATGCGACCGTGATCGGTCTGGACGAAGCACCTCAAGGATATGAAGCGTTCGATGACGGTGCGGCGAAGAAATTCGTCCTTGATCCACACGGACTCTTGAAGAAATAGAGGGTGGAAAAAGCGCCTCGGAAACGGGGGGCTTTTTTCTGATGGCGGAGGTTTCTTCCGACCTGTCCTCATCACGCACGAAGGGACAGGACGGAGGGAGGTCGAAAGGATTACACTAGAAGGGAGGAACCAGTGGTTTCCTTAGAGGAGGAAAGGCATGACTGAATTTTATGTAGATGTTTTACAGGTGCGGAAAGACGCATTTCTAGCCGGGGAAGAGCTGGGGAGATACTGGCGGGACCATCCGATGCTCGACAATATAAAAGCGATGACAAAGGAATCGATTGACATGGAGGAATGTCGAGCCATCTTCCGTCATTTCGATCCGGTCCTCCTTGAAGAGCTTGAGGGCATGGCAGCCGGCGTGGGTATTTCTTATGCGGAAGCGGCCGCCTTGTTCAGCGGATATGACGTCCCGAAAGCGGAGGGCATGGGCTGTTCTTCTTTGTTGACACCTGGCTATTATGTGCGGAATTATGATTTTACTCCCGCTCAATACGAAGGTGTTTTTCTCCTTCAGCAGACGAAAGATGTCCTTGCATCTGCCGGCTATACGCTGCAGCAGTTGGGAAGGCATGACGGCGTCAATGAAGCCGGGGTGGTCATCGGACTGCATTTCGTCAGTCATCACAGCTACAGGGAGGGCGTTTCCCCATGGCTTGCCGTTCGAATGGTGCTGGATCAGTGCCGGAACGCGGAGGAAGCGGTGGATGTATTGAAAGAGGTTCCACATGCTGCCTGTTACAACTTTTCGGTCGGGGACGACACGGGAGCCCGCGTGATTGTGGAAGCATCTCCTGGCAGGGTAGTCGTTCATCGCTCGGATGATGTCCTTGGCTGTTCGAATCATTTCGATAGTACTCCTTTAATGGATAGAAACCGAAAGAATGTCCACGTTTCGCAGAAAAGAAAGCAGGACATGGAACAGCTTGTCCTGCCGGATCAGAAGGCAGCGTTCGATCATTTTCGGAATCCGGATTCTCCCCAATTCTTCCATCATTATAGAGAAATGTTCGGAACGCTGCATACCTTTTCTTACCATTACGAGACAAAAAGAATCCTGACGACGATTGCGCGGTCACACGAAGTGCTGGATGTACAATGGGAGGAATGGGTGCGGGGGACGGATATCGATACGGGGAAGATGAGAGGCAGAATTATAGAAGGGGGCTGAAAGGAAATGTGGAAGAGAGAGGTAGTGGCTACGAAAAGAGGAGCTTTCGAAGTGTTTACGAAAGGAAAAGGAGCGCCTTTATGTGTGACCCATCATTATTCCGAATTCAATGAAACGGGAGATTATTTCGCGGATACGTTCACGGAAACCCATACCGTTCATCTTATTAACCTGCGCGGGGCAGGGGGTTCGGTTGAAGCGGAAGAGCCTTATCAACTCGGCATGCTTGAGACGGTGTTTGATTTGGAAGCGGTCCGGGAAGCGCTGGACTATGAGAAGTGGGCATTTGCCGGCCATTCCATCGGCGGGATGCTTGGTGTCCTTTATGGTATTTTCTTCTCGGAAAAATTGAACGGGGCTGTTATTACAGGCTCTGCAGCCAGAGACTACGCTACGCTTTCTCCGGCGTGTATTTACAACCCCTCCCACCCGCAGTTTGAGAAGATGCAGCAGCTGATCGAAACGTTGAAGCTCGATACGCTGTCGGAAGCGGAACGGAAGGAGCGGACAATGGAGCGGACGAAACTCTCCCTCGTTGATCCGGATGCGTATCCGGCTCTCTTCGATAAACCGATACATAAGCGGATCGCTTCAGAACGGCTGAATTTCTTCAACCGTGAATTCCCTTTATTTGATGTGACGAGGAAGCTCCCGTGGATCACGACGCCCGTTTTAATTCTTTGTGGGAAGTTTGACGTGCAGTGTCCGCTTGAATACTCCGTAGAAATGGAGCAGCTCATTCCGGATGCCTCTCTGATCGTTTTCGAACAAAGCAATCATTATCCATTCCTTGAGGAGCAGGAGAAATTCAAGGCGGAAATCCAACGCTTCACAGAGACGCTTGCCGCCCGTGCCTGATCTTCGTGAAAAACGTGGCATGAATGCCTGCTTCTGTCATAGAATATTCGTGGGGTGAGAATATGCCGAGAGTGAAATATACAGATGCAGATGTCGCTTTGATGGCGAGGATGATGCGGGCCGAGGCGGAAGGGGAAGGGAAGCAGGGCATGCTGTACGTCGGAAACGTCATTGTCAACCGGGCCAAGGCGGACTGCCTTGACTTCCGGGATGTGCGGACGATCCGTCAGGTGATATTCCAAGTGCAGGGCAACAACTACTCTTTCGAAGCGGTCCAAAAAGGGAATCTGTTCTACAACCGTGCCCGTTCCATCGAAAAAAGGTTAGCGAAAAGAAACCTGGATTACTGGCGGGAACATCCGGCGAAGTATGCTCTTTGGTATTTCAATCCGTATGGGCCGTGTCCACCGACGTGGTACGATCAGCCGTTCGCGGGCCAGTTCAAGAACCACTGCTATTATGAGCCGCAGCCGAACACGTGTGACAGTGTTTATATCGGTAACTAGAGGAAGAAACGATTATCCGAGCCCGGGTAATCGTTTTTTTATTGATGGAGAGTGGGAAGTGGCTTGGAAAAGGAAAAGGACGGTGCAGCATCGAATAATATCTAAGATGTATGTTTGGAAAAGGGAGGATTTACAGTGGTCACGATATACATAACCAGGCACGGGGAGACCGTGTGGAACAGGGAAAAACGAATGCAGGGATGGCAGAATTCACCCCTGACGGAACAAGGGGAAAAGGATGCCGCATCGCTTGGAGACAGGCTCCGCAGTACCGAATTTGCCGCCGTATATTCCAGTCCGAGTGGACGGGCGCAGCAGACGACCGAGTTGATCCGGGGAGAGCGGAAAATCCCCGTCTATCTGGAGGAAAAGCTGAAGGAAATCCACCTTGGAGAATGGGAAGGACGGACGCAGGAAGAAATCAAAACGGACTTTCCGGAAAGCTTCGACATGTTCTGGAACGCACCACATCGTTATCTTCCTCACGGTGGAGAAACGTTTGAGGCATTCCGATCACGAATTGACGCCTTCCTGGATTCGCTGGCCTATCATTCGAATCAAAACGTGCTGATCGTCGCACATGCAGTCGTCATTAAATGCATGATGCTGATACTGAACGGGAAACCGCTCGCTTCTTTATGGGATCCGCCGTTCATCCATGGGACGAGCGTAACCGTCGTCCGACTGGAAGACGGGCAGTGTGAGGTGCTTCTGGAGGGAGACACCTCTCATATAAATAGAAATGAAGGAAAGGGAAAAGCGATGCAGATTGTTAGAATGAAGGAAAAGCACGACCGGGAGATGGAGCGGATTATTAAGCAGTCCCTGGAATCGTTCGGGTTGGATATCCCCGGCACTGCTTATTATGACCCTGAGCTTCCTCACCTGTCCCATTTTTACGAGAGGACACCGTTTGCTGAGTATTGGGTGGCGCTGGATGATTCAGGGGAAGTGTTGGGCGGTGTCGGAATCGCACCGTTTGCTGAGGAAGAAGGAGTCTGTGAACTGCAGAAGCTGTATGTGAAACCGGAGGCGCAGGGGCGGGGGACGGCTAAAGCACTGATGGAGACGGCTCTGGATTATGCGGCCCGCCATTACGAGTACTGTTATTTAGAGACAGTAGAGAAACTGGAGGCTGCCAACCGTCTGTACCGGAAGTTCGGCTTTTCCTTATTGGAAGAGGCGCTGGCCGGTTCCGGACACGGGGCGATGGACAGCTGGTATAAGAAAAAATTGTAGAAATCCTTTATGGCTGGAGCGTCGTCTCCAGCTTATTTTATTTGCTTTCATACATCTATTTAAAATGAGAACCATTTTTATATATAGTGAAACGAACAAGCTCCCTCCTTCGTAGATAGAGAAGGAGGTGGACCGAATGAAGGATGAATCGTTTCATTATTGGATCGCCGGCACCGCCCTTGGCTCCTGGCTGCTTCATTTCGCTGGAAACCTTGATTTCTATGAAACAGAAAAAATCGTCTCCGGCGTGGTGTTTATTTTCATCACCGTAATTATTTATATTCTGATTACCTTCTTCTATTACCGGCGGAGGTAGATGGTTTTAGTACATATAGGGAGGATAATAGTAGACGGGGGGGATATAAGCGGCCTGCTGCGGGTACCTCCCTTGTGCACCGGTTCTCCGGGTGCAGTTGGAATAAGGACCGATATAGGTGCTCGGCTGGATCGGTGCCGTTACTTCCTTCCATTTCTGTTCGTCCATGCAGTACGTGTGCGCCATGACCTCCGGCGGGGTAAATTTCAAGATATCAGAGCCGAGAATCACTTCCGGATTCGGTGCATCGAATATGGCGAGCAGGTGGGTGTCGTCGGCCGTTGCGACTTCATAATGCCACCATCCCTGAGGGACGTTTGCGACCTGCCCCGGGGTAATAGGGAAATGCAGCAGCTCTTTCGTAAACGGTTGAAGAAGAGAAACAGTGGCGGCACCGGAAATGCAGTAGACCAGCTCTGCTGCGTTTTGATGGTAATGCGGCTCTACGACGTTCCCTTTTGTCAGGAATATATCGAGCAAGGACGAACCTTCCAGCGTATTCAGCTGCTTCTGACCTAAGATGTTGATTTTGTTATGAGCGTCTTTTGTAAACAGAGGACTTGTATTGACATCAAAGAAATAGTCGGCTTCAGAAGAAGTGGGATCCGCGTTTCCTGTCATACCTCTCACCTCATTATCGTTATTGTAGTAACGTATGAATTCGGAGGAAAAAGGTGCATCACGCCTGTCGCCGCAGCATAGACTATAGCGGGGAAAAGACCCGATTGACGTTCCGCGGTGAATAGGGTATGATAGTCTCACTTACCACAGGTCATACCTGTGGGAACAGGATCGTGTCATCCTCCAAAGGGGAGTAGCTTACAGTGATGTCGACAATACGTGGTCATGGAAATGATCGCCGGCTAAACTGGCAACGTACCGTTGTTTGCGAGACCTTTGCCATTTAAGGTAAAGGTCGGAATCTCATACATGTAGAGACCTTTACCCTGGTTATAAACGGTGAAGGTCTTTTTTGTATTCCAATAAAGCCGTTCCCCGGCGGATCTGTATCAGGGAGGAGAAAGCCTATCGAGGATGGAGAACAGCGTCTTGTGGACAAATGGATCAAGGAAGGATACACATATTATGAATAAAGGGGATAGGTTATGGAAACGTCGATGAAGCTTGCAGCAGTGGCTCTGTTGATTCTATTGACAGCGTTCTTTGTTGCAAGCGAATTTGCGATTGTAAAGGTAAGGAAGAGTAGGTTGGAAGCACGGGCAGACGAAGGGAACAAGCGGGCGAAAGCGGCTCTGAAAGTGGCAGGGAACCTCGACTATTACTTGTCTGCGTGTCAATTGGGAATCACGATCACGGCACTTGGACTGGGGTGGCTCGGCGAACCGACGCTGGAAGTCCTGCTTCATCCGCTGTTCAGCGGCCTTGACTTACCATCTGGTTTATCTCATACGATCAGCTTTGCTATCGCGTTTTTCATTATCACGTTCTTACATGTGGTATTAGGAGAATTAGCGCCGAAAACGATGGCGATCCAAAAGGCAGAATCCATTACACTGATGCTTTCGCCTCCATTGATTATTTACAGTAAAATTATGTACCCGCTGATCTGGCTTTTGAATGGATCAGCCAATATGCTGATCCGTCTGTTCGGATATAAGACTGCGAAAGAGTCGGATGACGTGCATTCGGAAGAAGAACTGCGCCACATCCTGTCTGAAAGCTATGAAAAAGGGGAAATCAACCAGTCGGAATTCCAATATGTCGAGCGCATATTCGACTTCGATGACCGCCTGGCCAAAGAAATCATGGTCCCCCGGACGGACGTCGCCGTTGTGGATGTGGAAGATCCTTTAGAGGAATCCCTCTCCTTCATCAAAGAAGAGAGATACACGAGGTACCCCGTCATTCAGGGGGATAAAGACCATGTGATCGGTGTGCTTCATATTAAAGAGCTCTTTCGTCAAGACGCTGTCGATTCGCTGGAGAGGTTCATCCGTCCGGTGACGAGCGTGTTTGAGAATATACCGATTCGTGAACTGCTTGTGCGGATGCAGCAGGAAAAGACGCAGCTCGTCCTGCTTACAGATGAGTATGGTGGCACGTCGGGAATCGTTACGGTCGAAGATATCATTGAAGAAATCGTAGGAGACATCCGGGATGAATTCGATGAAGAAGAGGAAGAGATCGTCAAGGAAGAAGACGGGAGCTTTCTGATCGATGGGAAAGTGTCGATCGTAGACGTGAACCACTACTTTGAACTGGAGCTCGAGAACGGAGATGTCGACACGATTTCGGGATGGATTCTGAAAAACGATGTCGATGCCGGAGAAGGTACGATTCTTCAGCACGGCCCGCACAGCTTCGAAGTGGCGAGCAAAGAAAACGGGCAGATCAGAAAAGTGAAACTGTCGTTATAATTGAAAAAAGCGTGCTTCCGATAATGGAAGCACGCTTTTTTTACGGGTGTTCTTTTCCTTTTTAAGGATTTTTATTAGTTCTTTAGAATCTTTATATTATCATTATCATCCATTTTGTTCTGTTCAATTATTGATTTATGTAATAAATATACTTTTATATAAGTCTTTTTAATCTTTTTTGTGTATGTGAATTGCGTTCTAATTAACCAGTTTAAAAGAAAATGGGTGATTGACGGAACTTTTCCCATGAAAGGGCTTTATCAAAGGTGCGGTATGGGATGGAGACGGATGGGGAAGGGGCCGATGGGAATCGTGTCGCTTTCATCCTCTTTTCGTCGAAATGGTGCGGTTTTTGTCAGAATACGCGTTTATGTTATACTACTCCACATGTGTTTTTGAAATAAGGTTGTAAACATCGAGGAGGGTAATTTGTGGAGTTTGATTTAACTCTTGCCACATGGTGTTGGCTGCTTATTCCAATGCCGTTGTTAATTATCATATGCATCATTACATTCTTTACAGAAAAGGGAGAGAAGTGAATCACCAATGGACATAAACATTCAAACCTTAATCGCAATTATTGTATATCTCGTAGGGATGCAGATCGTCGGTTACGTCGCCGCCCGGTTGACGAGCGATCTGTCTGACTACGTGCTTGGGGGAAGAAGACTGACCCCTGGTGTCGCCGCCCTGAGTGCCGGATCCTCGGACATGAGTGGATGGCTGATGCTCGGACTTCCTGGTGCGATGTACCTCACAGGAATGAACTCGATCTGGCTTGCGATCGGTCTTGCTACCGGAGCGTTCATGAACTGGCAGTTCGTTGCCAAGCCGTTCCGTGTCTACACCGAAGTCGCTAAGGATTCCATCACGGTTCCGGATTTCTTTGAGAACCGTTTCCACGATCATACGAAAGTGCTTCGTGTATTATCTGCGATCATCATCTTGATCTTCTTTACTTTCTATACATCTTCCAGTCTCGTAGGAGGTGCGGTGCTGCTTGAGAACTCCTTCGGTATGAACTACCGACTTGCTTTATGGGTAGGTGCCGCTGTTATTCTTTCCTATACGCTGTTCGGCGGGTTCCTTGCCGCGAGCTGGACCGACTTTATCCAGGGAATCTTGATGTTCCTTGCGTTGATTATCATACCGATTGTTGCCATTCAAGAACTTGGCGGCTGGAATGAAACCGTCCAGGCAATTGGAAATATGGATACGTCTTATCTTGACGTCTATTCCGGCGTGACGGTCATCAGTGTCGTGTCGCTGCTTGCCTGGGGACTCGGTTACTTTGGACAGCCACATATCGTCGTACGATTCATGGGAATCCGTTCAACGAAAGACATCCCGAAAGCGCGGATGATTGGTATGGGTTGGATGATCATTTCCCTGTTCGGCGCGATATTTGTCGGTTTTGCCGGTATCGCTTATTTCGCTGATGCACCGCTTGCCAATTCGGAAACGGTCTTCATCATGTTCTCGCAGGTATTGTTTAACCCATGGGTCGCCGGGTTCCTGCTGGCAGCGATTCTGTCTGCCATTATGAGTACGGTCGATTCCCAGCTGCTTGTATCTTCCAGTGCCCTGGCACAGGACTTCTATAAAGCGATCTTCCGTAAAGAAGCGAGCCAGAAAGAAGAGATGATCGTCGGCCGCATTTCCGTTATCGGAATTGCGTTCATCGCTGTCCTGCTTGGATATGACCGCGATAGTAAAGTGCTTGAGCTGGTCAGTTATGCATGGGCAGGTTTCGGTGCTGCATTCGGTCCGTTGATTCTGCTTGCCTTGTTCTGGAAGCGGATGACGCGTAACGGTGCAGTAGCGGGGATTCTCGTCGGTGCCGTCACGGTCATCGTCTGGAGCAGCCTGGAAGGTGGAATCTTCGACCTTTACGAGCTTGCCCCTGGATTTGTATTCTCCTTCCTGTCCATTATTATTGTCAGTCTGATCGGCAAAGAGCCGCCTCAATCCGTACAGGATGAGTACGATCAGTATAAAGAGAAAATGAAACAGGCATAAGCTGTAAGCCCTCTATCCTTGGATAGGGGGCTTTTCGTTTGTTAAAGAAGCCATGTACGATATAGCGGAGAGATACCACTTTCGATAAAGGGCGGAGGGAAATGGGCAGACTCCAGCGGGATTAGCGGAACAGGTGAGACCCCGGAAGAGCAACGCGATGAGGAGGCTCACCGGCCGCCCCGTGGAAAGCGTCCCATTTCCCGGAGCCCGCTCTCTCGTATGCAGCTTGCAATCATAAATTCTAATTTTTGATACACCTCTTAAAAGAAGTTAAAGACTATATACTTACCAGATTTGTCAGATGCAGAGCTTTTTCAATTACCTGGAAAGTGGTATTGTAAATATTGTGTAAAGATGGGGGACGAATACTTCTGCTTGTCTTCTAATAGTTTTATTATAGAAAGAAGTGTTTGTTTTAAAAGCCCTCATTGAATAGAAAAAAAGAGTAGGGGAATGACATGGAGAACTGGCTGTTGGATATGATGAACAATTATGGGTACATAGGGATTTTACTGCTGATCGCTTTGGAAAATGTGTTTCCACCGATCCCGTCAGAGGTCATCCTTACGTTCGGTGGATTTCTTACGACTTCGACCTATATGAGCGTGGCCGGTGTCGTTGCGGCATCGACGGCAGGTTCTGTGATCGGGGCGCTCGTGTTGTACGGAATCGGGCTCCAGCTCGATGTGGAGCGGATGGAGAAGCTCATCGACCGCTACGGGCGTGTGTTGAGATTGACGAAGGAAGATGTCCGGAAAGCAGACCGCTGGTTCGATAAGTACGGCCCGTGGACGGTATTCTTCTGCCGGTTCGTGCCGCTGATCCGCAGTTTGATTTCAATTCCGGCGGGGATGTCGAACATGCCTCTCGGTATTTTTCTGCTGTTGACGACGCTCGGGACATTGATATGGAATGTCGTCCTTGTCAACGTCGGTGCTTCTGTAGGCGAGTCCTGGACGGAAGTCGTCCGCTATATGGACGTGTATTCTACCATTATCTATATCCTTTTGGGGATAGCCTTCCTTCTCTTCGTTCTGCTGTACTTGAAGAAGAAAAGAAGGAAGCATTAGAGGAGAGACGTAAATGGTATTGTGGGTATTCCTTGTTGCTGTCGTGCTCGGCTTTGTAGAGGGATTGACCGAGTTTGCACCTGTATCATCGACCGGGCATATGATCATCGTCGATGAGCTTTGGCTGCACTCCAGGGAGTTGTTCAGCGAACCGGTCGCCAACACGTTCAAGGTGGTCATCCAATTAGGTTCCATCCTTGCTGTTGTCGTCATTTTCAAAGACAAATTCAAACAGATGCTTCACGTAGGGAAGCCCGTGGATAGAAGCGGACCGAAGCTGAAGCTTTCGCAGGTCATCGTCGGCATCATTCCGGCGGGAATCCTCGGATTCCTATTTGAAGATTATATCGATACGTATCTTTTTTCCGTTCAGACGGTCATTATCGGCCTTGCTGCCGGAGCCGTCCTTATGATCTTTGCCGATTATTATCAGAAAGGGCAGAGACACACGACGATGACGGTCGACCGCATCACATACAGGCAGGCGTTCGGAATGGGGCTGTTTCAATGTATCGGCCTGTGGCCGGGGTTCTCAAGATCCGGATCGACGATTTCAGGAGGGGTGCTTCTCGGGATGAGCCACCGGGCGTCCTCGGATTTCACGTTCATCATGGCTGTCCCGATCATGCTCGGTGCGAGTGGGCTGTCTTTGATGAAGAACCTGGAATACTTCACGGTTGATGCGTTTCCGTTCATTGCCGTCGGTTTCATCAGTGCATTCGTGTTTTCGCTTATTTCGATCCGCTTCTTCCTGAAGCTGATCAACCGGATCAAGCTCGTTCCGTTCGCCATCTACCGAATCCTGCTTGCCGGCTTGTTATATGTGCTGTATTTTTGAAGGAAGCTGCCGCCCCTTTGAGGATGGCAGCTTTTTTGTTGTTCATAAGAGGAGGGGTTGCGGAAAAAGCGGTGTTTTCCATGGGCATCCGGTTCGTGTCCTCTTTCTTTACATACATCAACACCGGGCGTGCTTCTGCAACGAACGGCTTTAGTCAGGAGGTTTCTTTTTGGCGTTTGAATATCAGTTCATAGTAGGAAGGAATGCCGTAGCTGCTTGATCCTGGTGCAAAGATCTGGACCAGTTCCCATCCGTCCTTTGCCTGTTCGTGAACGACTTCGTGGTAGTCATTTTCCGGCTTCCTGCGTAACGAAGATAGTTCCAACTTGATGAATTTATGTTCATACATGTGCGACACCTCCAGATTATATTCTTCTATACGTATCAACTACACGTTTGTTTCAAAAATCTGGTAGGATATAATCGGGAGGAGGGAGACTGTTGGTATCTTTCATTTTCATCGTTATCATATTCTTCATATGTATGAGCATCAGCTCTGTAATGAATGTGCTGCTAAAAACGACGGGGAAGCGGGACTGGTTCCTTTCATTCGTGCTGAGTCTTGCCATTGCTCTCTTCGCTTCCGGTGTACTTTGAAGAGATGGAAAGGGAGGAAATGGGGATGGATTTTTTCGGATGGAATGTGGTTCTTGATAAGAGCTTGAAACCATACATAGATAAGGACCATCAACGGATGGCGGTGCTTACCGCAGAAGATGACGACATCCATATAGCACTCGAGATGGAGGAGGACGGGAGCCTCGTCATGCATCCGAGGTGGAACGTCAAAATCGTTCTAAGGGAAGAGAAGCTGGTCGAGCTTACAACGAACAGCTGAGAGGAGAGGTTTGAAACCATCATGAAGAAAACACGATGGATGTTGGGCGTTCTGTTTGTACTTGCCGCCTGTCAAAACAGCCAGGCTTCCAGTGGACTTACCGTGAAGCCGGCGGAGCTTTCGGAAGAAGGAGAAGTATTGGCAAAACAGATCTATGCGGATTTCAAAATGTTCTACACGCTTGATGGAAGCATTGGAGAGGATGAGGTGGTCGTCGCTTCCATGACGACCTATGAGAATGGGAAAGAAACGGCAGAGGCGCTGTCTACTTTTGAATCCTGGGAAGGAGGGGACTTTGAGGAAGCACTTCATTCGTTCCAGCTGTTGAGGTCTGAGGAAGGAGTGGACTTCATCATAGGTTCCCCGGAAGGGTATGTGGCTTCCAGTCACAGTGGTCAAGGGGAGAAGGAGGAGATGGGATATATCTTTCAATCTCTTGAACAGGAAGAAACTCTCGAAAAAGGCCGCCCCCTTTATGTGGGCTATGTGAAAGGTTCCACCGGTAATTCCTTAGAAGCACCAGGGATAGGGGACGCTCACACTTTTCCTGAAGATCTGAAACAGGCGGAAGAAGCGATTGTCCTTGAGCTTCAAATCAAAAACAAACACGATATAGAATGAAGAATCCCCGGCTGCGAGGCAAGCCGGGGATTGTTATCATGATCCTATCTTTCTGTATTCTTCGGCCATTTCCAGCTCCTTCGTCTGCGTGAAGGCACTGACGATGACGACGAGTGCAATATTTGTAAGCAATCCGAGAATACCCGGGTTGATATCAAGCGGCTGGCTGTCTGCGACAAGTTGGTAGTAGTAGTTGACGATTGTTCCGACGATCATGCCGGTTACGACAGCGGGTGCAGTGACACGTTTAGAATAAAGGGCGGCATACACACCCGGGGCAAATTGAACGATGGAGCCATAAGCTCCGAGCAGCAGGGCGATAAGCCCCTGTCCTCCGAAAACGGTGATGAAGTAGGCGAGTCCACCGATTACGAAGACGCCGATCCGCATAATGAGAAGCGTCTGTTTCGATGACAAATCTTTTTTGACATTTTTGATGAAGCCGTCCGTCAGCTCAAGAGAGGCGCTGTGGGTGATGGCGTCGGCCGTACTCATCGCGGCGGCAAGCGCTCCGGCACCGACAAGGCCGTATACCCATCCAGGGAGGTTCATCACGGTCGTGATCAAGTAAGGAAGGATCTCATCCGGTGACCCGATCTGAGAGGGATCGATGACGTTGACGGAGGCGAAACCGACAAATAAAAGTGGAATTAGAAACAGGGCGAAGACCGGATAGACAAGCACTGTCTTCTTGATCGTCCGGGCTTTCGTCGCGTAGGATTTAGAGAATAAGTGCGGCCACATCAGGAACCCGATGGTCGATACGAGAATCATTGTCGTATAGGCCATGGCTGACATGGTCGATCCTTCTGCTCCGATCTGGAGGAAGCCTGGATTCGATTCCGTAAGATTTCGGAACATGTTCGGGATGCTGTCATGCAGCTGGTTGACGATTGTGATTCCGACGGTCCATGAAATGACGATCATGAGAATTCCCTGAAAGACATCCGACCAGGCTGCCGCCCGGAGCCCGCCGGTCGCGACATAAACGACAACGATGCCGTAGGAAAGAAGGGCGCCCAGCCAAATCGGGATTCTTCCTTCGGTCATGATGTTGAAGATGTAGGCCATTCCTTTCATCTGCGTCGCTAAATATTGAATGGAAGCAAGCAGTGTAATGATACCGATCAGCATCGCGAGTCCGCGGCTGGAATAGCGCTTCTGCAGGAAGCCGGAGACGGTATACAAGTTGTGCTTGCGGCCGATCTTACCGATTTTCGGACCAATTATGTACCACGGAAGAATGGCGAAAGCGGTGTAGGTGATGATGTACAGGGCGGGTGCTCCGCGGGAGAACGCCCATCCTGGAGCGCCGAGGAAGGAGAAAGCGCTGAAGACGGCTCCTCCCATGAGGAACCACATGACGAAGAGTCCCAGATTTCCGCCTGCAACGGTGAATTCCTCCAACGACTCTTTGTCCTGTTTGCGCCCGGCCAGGACACCGATAATTAAGGCGACGACTAAATAACCGATCATCATGATCATTGCGATCTGCCATTGTGTCATATCATTGTACCTCCTCTTCGTCCTTGTCCGGATCGAGACGATACAGGAATAGGACGATAATGAATGTGATGATGATCCAGAAGATCACCCAGAAAACGGAGAAGGGGAGCCCGATGATGAAGGGCGTCTCCCTGTTTCCGATGGCGAATAATGGAAACACCATCAATAAGAAAGGGGCAAGCAGTGATAGACAGTAGAGTTTAACGAATTGTTGTTTGCTCAATAGACATCCTCCTTTAGTTTGTGAAAGACGGTTTTTCCATCCAGGATCGTCTCATCGACGGTCACCTCAGGAAGTTGCTGGATAGGAGTATTCAGGACAGGGCGATCGAGGATGATCAAGTCTGCAAGCATCCCGGGCTTAAGGCTTCCTTTCACATCCTCTTCACCGCTTGCATAAGCTCCTCCCCACGTATAAGCCCGCAGCACTTCTTCCAGAGTGATTCCCTGCTCCGCGCCGACGGACCGTCCGGACTTCGATTGTCTTGTGATGGCTGCATGAATGCCGACGAACGGATCGGCGGTCGTAATCGGACTGTCCGAACCGATTGCAAATGGGATATCGTTTTGAGCGAAGGCGTGCAAGGGGAACATCGCTTCTATGCGATTCCCGTAGTCTTTCCGGTAACCGTCACCGAATTCGTGCAGGAAAGCGGGATTCGGGATCGGTATCGCCCGGACTGCTTTCATGCGCTGGACGAGATCAGCCGGTGTGAACCCACTGTGCTCGATGCGGTGACGTGTGCCGGGACGTCCAGACCGGGCTCTCTCAAGCGTGGTCAAAAGCATGTCCACTGCTTGATCACCCATGGCGTGGGCCGTAAGCTGCCAGCCATGTTCATAAGCGGAGAGAAGGCTTCTGTCGAGGGCATGCTGATCCATGTAGAGCATACCGGAATCTGCAGGATTGCTTGTGTACCCTTCCCGCATTTTGCACGTCGGACCGCTGCTGCTGCCGTCAATGAACACTTTGGCAGGCCCGATCCGGAAAAAATCATCCCCGATACCTGTAGCTATCCCGCTCCGGATGCCGGCCTCCACCATGGAAACGGAGTCCGAAAGCGAACCGTAAAGAGCGTATATGCGCTGCTTCAGCGTCTTTTCCTGTACCGCTTTTTGGAGATAGCGGATATGCTTCGTTCCATATCCGCCGGCATCGTGGACGCTTGTAATTCCTAATTCAAGAAAATCAGCGGAAGCGATCGCCAGACCCTTTTGGACCTCTTCTTCGGAGTAGTCCGCGTGTTGGAACATGGCCATATGGGCGGATTCCATTAAAAGTCCGGTCAAACGGCCGCTGGTGTCACGGTGGTACTTACCTCCTGGAGGATCGACGACTGAATCGGTGATACCCGTCAGTTCCAGAGCTTTCGTGTTGACGCAGGAGATGTGCCCGCACGTTCGAACGACGATGATCGGGTGCGAGGTGGACACTTTGTCCAAATCATCTCTCGTCAGGTGTCTCTGTTCTGCCAGATGATTCTGGTTATACCCCCAGCCCCGGATCCATTGTCCCTTCGGTATATCCTCTGCTGCCAGTAAGAGCTGGTCCAGCAGTTCCGGAATCGAATGGACCGCTTTGGCGTTTAAGCCGAGCTGATTCGTTCCGTAAAGTTCGAGGTGGGCGTGCGCGTCGATGAACCCCGGCATCAACGTCCGTCCTTCCAGGTCTGTCACCTCCGTACCGCTTTCTACGAAAGCTTGTATCTTCTGATTTGTACCGACTCCAAGAATCCGGTTTCCGCCAATGGCGACCGCTTCGTGAACCGAGAAGCGATGATCGGATGTGAACACTTCCCCGTTGATAAATACTCGTGTCGCTTTCATCGTTGTCCCTCCTAGTTGATGTTGGCAATGCGTGATGCTGTTTGGTAGAGCAGTTCGACCCCTTTAGTCAAATCGTCCATTTCTGCGAATTCCAGCGGGTTGTGGCTGATCCCTTTTTCGCAGCGGACGAAAATCATTCCGTAATCACTGATGTACGACATGAACAACGCATCGTGGAACGGACCGCTCATCAAGACGGGAGAGTCATAGCCGAGTTTATCGTCCTCTTCCTTCATGATGTCTTTGATCCAGTCTGCGCAGTACCTCGGTTCACTCTTCGTATCTTCCGTGACGGAGAACTCCAGGTTATATTCCGTGGCAGCTGTTTCGATGATGGCATGCGTCTTTTTCTCCAAATTCGAACGCGCTTCGACATCGATATCGCGGAGATCGATCGTGAAGGAGACCTTCTCGGAAATGATGTTCCTTGAGTTCGGGAAGTTCTCGATGCTTCCGACGGTCCCGACCGTGTTCGGCGTTCCTTCCTCTTGGATAAGTGCGTTGAAATTCTTAATGATGGATGCCGCCCCGAGAAGAGCGTCCTGGCGCATGTTCATTGGTACGGACCCTGCATGTCCGGCGAATCCTTCCAAGGTAACGGTCAGCCAGATCGGTCCAGAAATAGCAGACACAATACCAATGGGTTTGTCCTTCGATTCCAGCACAGGTCCTTGTTCGATGTGCATTTCCAGGAAGGCTTCAATATCACCTGGTTTATACACCGGGCTTTGGGAAAGGTCCGGTTCGACGCCGAACTCCCGCAGCGCTTCCAAGCGTGTGACGCCCTCTTTGTCCTTCCGTTGAAGTTCGCCTTCCTCCAGCTGACCGATCAATCCTCGAACACCGAATACCCCTTTGTTGAAGCGGGAACCTTCTTCATCCGAAAAGCAGACGACTTCCATCGTTCGCTCCGCCTGCATGCCTTTGTCTTTCATCGTATGTACCACTTCAATAGCAGCCAGTGCGCCGGCCGTTCCGTCATATCTGCCGCCGTAGGGTTGAGAATCGATGTGCGAGCCCATCATCAAAATCGGAAGGTCGGGATTTTTTCCTTCTTTCCGGCCGATCAGATTACCGAATGTATCGATCTTCGTCTCAAGGCCGGCTTCCTCCATCCAGCCTTTGACGATATCCACCGCTTCCCGGTCTTTTTTTGAATGGGCGAGGCGGCAGACGCCGGTTTCTCCGATTCTTCCTATCTCCGCAAGCGTATTGATATGATTCTCGTATCTCGTATCATTGATTTCCATCGCTGCTCTCCTCCTTAGTTGTACTCACTATATCAAGTTCGGAATTATTCGACAATTAACAAAATGTCAAAAGATGTTTGATTATTCTGTATAATAGAGGAGAGAGATTGTCTTTACATACTGCTTAAAGCTTGGATTCAAAGGGTTTAGGAGGCTGCTGTCTTTAAATGACAAAATGTCGGTTTTGGATAATATGTAATAATTTCCAAGAAGGTGACCAGACAGTGGAAATGTTTATGCACCCTGACTATGATGCTGATCATGCGCTGGTGTCCACTTTTTCGTTTCAGGTATCTGTACAATGGTGAAAGGACTGGAGAAGATAATTGAAAGATTACGGGAAAGATTTATTCAGAGGTACAGCTGTTTATTATGCCGCTTATCGTCCGGTATACCCGGAAACGCTCCTTCACTTGCTCCATGACCGTTTCTCCCTTGACGGGTCACAGACGGTGATCGACCTCGGATGTGGACCGGGTGACCTTGCTCTCCGACTCGCTGATCACTGCAGGGAGGTCATCGGTGTCGATCAAGAACAAGAAATGCTCGATGTGGCGCGAATGCTTCAAAGAAAGAAGAGAAAAGAGAATGTTTCGTGGGTTCACGGAACCGTAGAAGAGTATCTGAATCAGTTCCATAGAATGAATGTCGTAACGATAGCGAAGGCTTTTCATTGGATGGATCGTGCCGGGACGCTCGATTCCCTGTATGAGTTCGTCGTGCCGGGCGGAGGAGTAGCCGTCATCGATGATTATGAACCGGATAAAGCAGCCACCGAATGGCAGGAGACATTCAACGAAGTCGTCCGCCGCTGGTATGGACCGACAAGACGGGCGGGAAACACGACGTACAGCCATCCGGAAATAACGCACGAACAAATAATAGAGCAGTCCGCTTTCGATCTTGAAGTATATGAACTTCCCGAAGTTACGATCCGGTGGGATATCCCATCCATCATCGGGAACCATTATTCTACGTCTTTCGGAAAAAAGCAGTACCTTGGAGAAGATGCTCATTTGTTTGAAGAAGAAGTGAAGGCAGCACTCGGATCTTGTGGAATGTATGAAGAAAGAAGGCGGGTATCTGTGAAGATCGGCCGCAAACAAGGAAAGAGGGGAAGCAGATGAATACGGTAAAAAGCTATTGGGATAAACGTTATGAAGCAGGCAAACTATGGGGCGATCAGCCGTGTCCTTCCGTGGCACTCGCTCTGCCTTTTCTCGTCGTGAATGGCGCTGGGTCAATCCTCGTACCGGGCTGCGGGTACGGCCGGAACAGTCGCGCTTTTGCCGAGAGAGGTTTCCATGTGCTCGGAACAGATGTATCGTCCGAGGCACTCAGACAGGCAACGGCAGATAAACCGGAGGTAATGGAACAGCTGCGGTATGAGCGGATGGATATACGGGAAATGGCTGCCGGGGAATCTTTTGATGCCGTCTTCCTGTCGAACGTCCTGCCTCTTTTTCTGGAGAAAGATCGGAAGAAGGTGCTCGCAGCGTGCGATAAGCATTTACATAAGGGAGGCCTGCTGTTGTTTACATGCCTTTCCACAGCAGATAAGAAAAATTATGGAACAGGGGTGGAAGTAGAGCCGCATACGTTCCACCATAAGGGGAAGACCCTGCGCTTCTATGATAAACGGGCCGTGATGGACGAGCTTCCGGACGGCTACACACTGCTTGAATGCAGGGAGCATATTCAGACGGAAATGGATCCCTCGGGACAGCGGGAAGATCTTGTCCTATGGTTCGTTGCTGCCAGAAAAAAGGGGGCAGAATGATGGAATGGAATGGAGACGGGACCATGCGCCTTTGCACCTCCTCCGATCATGCCGTCGTCACAAGAAAGATGAAAGCGTGGTGGGGAGGCAGGGAGCTGTCCCTGCCGAAACTTTTCTTTGATCACTTTCAGGACACCAGCTTTATCGTGGAGGTGAACGGGGAAATCGTCGGCTTTCTAATCGGTTTCTTATCCCAATCACGGGAGGAGGAAGCGTATATTCATTTTGTGGGGGTCGACCCGGCTTATCGAAAGCTGGGAATAGCAGCCGCGCTTTACGACAGGTTCTTTGAAAAAGCGGTGGAGCATGGCAGGTTAAGGGTACGGGCGATTACGTCTCCAGTCAATCGTTTATCAATCGCTTATCATACACGGATGGGATTTACCGTCGTTCCTGGAGATAAAGTAGTGGATGGCGTAAAGGTGCATACGGATTATGACGGGAAAGGGGTGGAGCGGGTTTTGTTCGTAAAGGATCTAAAGGGAAGGAGCGGATAACATCCGCTCCTGTTCTTACATTGCTTCTTGGACTGTCTTTTTATCCGCGACATAGATCAGTCGGAGTGCGATCAGCATCAGTACGATCGCTGTGCCCCGCTGCCAGTCGAAAGAAATTTGGAGACCGCCGAACAAACCGAAGTGATCGATGATGATCCCTCCGACAAGCTGTCCGATGACGGTCGCAATATTCGTTGCGATGACACCGATCTTCGGCACGGCGAGAATGGTGAGGAACAAGTATCCGACACCGAACCAGACGGCCGTCAACTGCCACTTCGGCGCATCAAGGACGGCGAGGAAATCCCCCTGTCCGAAGAATAATACGACGATGGCCAGCATCAACGCTCCGGTGAAAAAAGTCATAAAGGTACTCTCATACGTACCTGCGTGTTTACTGAATGCTCCGTTGATCGAGGATTGGGAGCTGAGAAGCACTCCACCGATCACAGAAGCTGCTACTAAAAGAATCCCCATTTTTTCTCCTCCTTAATAAATCAGAATCAGTGCGGCCGCCATCAATAGGACGGCAATGATTTTTTCTTTTTTGACTTTCCGTGCTTTACTGCCGAGCCATCCCTTATGCTCGATGACCATGCTCATCGCCATTTGCCCGACGATGACGCTGATCATGGCTGCACCGACGCCGACAAGTGGTACGGCGATGACCAAGATCGTTAAGTAGGTCATTCCCAGCAGTCCTCCGGTCAGCTGCCATTTAGGTGCTTGGAAGGTGTAGGACAAGGAGCCTTTTCCTAAAAATAAGAGAACGATTCCAAGGATAATGGAACCGACCAGAAAGTTATAAAAGCTTGCTTCGAGCTTCCCGATGGATTGACCAAGTTCTCCATAGATCGCCCCTTCGATGCTCAAAGACAAACCTGCAATCAGTGCGACGATATACATCCATAGTTTCATGATTTTTCCCCTCCTGTTATATCTACAATTCGAATAATGTCGATATGAAAAACAAAAAAAAGAGCTCACAGCTCTTCTTTCATGTAGGCAGCCACTTTCTGGATGACCGCTTCATTTCTCCGGTAGTAGGTCCACTTCCCGTGACGTTCGGATTCCAGCAGCCCTGCTTTCTGCATCATCGCCAAATAATGCGAAACCGTCGATTGGGACATGTCGGACTGTTCCTGGATATCTCCAACACATATGCCGCCTTTGTGATGAATCGTTTCCGAAAGGTGGTCGGCCGGCTTGTCGATGTAAGTCATAGGATCCTTCAACCACCGGAGCATTTCCAAACGTTTTTCGTTGGCCAACACTTTGAAAATTTCTACGTAGTTTTCCATGGGGACTATACTAATCGATGATGTTCGATCTGTCAAAAAGACGGCATCGGGAAAAATAAGAAAGAAAGGGCCGAGACAGAGGGGATGCCTCCGGAATGTCGAATGAAATAGAATCGTAACTAAAGGAGGAAGCACACATGATTGATGTACATAACAAAACATTTGTATCCGTCCAAAATACGGAGGACGGGGAAGTATCCGCAGAAACGACGTTCCATTATTATCAGGAAGAAAGCATCATTTACGCGGATTACAGCGGAGGCGACATTGTGAAAGGGAGTCTGGTGGGAATCGTCAAGGAGGACGATACGCTGGAATTCCGCTACAACCATGTCAATAACCAGAAGGAAATCCGCGGCGGATCATGCGTCTCGACACCAGTCTTAACGAAGGAAGGGAAATTGGAACTTTGGGAAAGATGGCAGTGGAATGATAAAGCACAGACAAGAGGGGAATCATTGATCCGGGAAGTTTAAGTGAAATGGAGGTATGTCCCGGCCGCCTGTCACATATCCTATAGTCAATGACTTACTTCAAGGGAGTGGATGGGCATGGGATTCACTTATGGGAAGGACGAGCTGATCGGTGATATACAGGAGCTGTTCGCCAAACACAATGTCCAGGCGATTCATGTGAAAGAGGAAGGGACGCTGTTCTCCATAGACCCGGACGGATCATTTCGGATCGGAGTCGGAGCTACGATCGTCGCTTTCGACCGGCATCCGGATGATAAGACCACCTTCCAGGTGATTGATGGCGGACGGAAGAAATGAAGGCATAGGAAAGGTCCTGAGCTTCGATTTGAGCTCAGGACCTTTTATGTGTTCATTCGGTCAGGCTTTTTTCCAATATGCAGCTTCTTTGTTGGAACGAAGCGGAGGGAATGTATCCCCGTTGCTCAGTTCGATATGTTTTTCATCTTCCGTCACATCTCCACTGCCACCATCTACTAATCCGTCAAATTGGTATGTTCCTGCTTCAGGTGCCTGTTCTCCAGTCTTGTAACGGTCTGCCATTTGTAAAAACATCCTTTCCGATTTTGGTTATATTTTGTGTGCGCACATAGGCTATATATCCAGATAAAACCAATCGAAAACATGTTTTTTCCAAAATGTTACATTTGTAGGAGGGGTGAGTAGAAGGGACTATGGGAAAGAGCCTTTGTATCTTTTCTCTGCTTTATCTACAGTCTGTCCGCCCGCTCCTCATCGGATATGAGCGGACAGGTCGGGCAGCAGTTCTTCTTGTTTCCCTGGTGCAGCATGTACTTCATGCAGCAGTGTCTGCGCACGTAGGTCCCTTTACCGTTCTCCTTTTCGAAAAAGCGGAATTTGAAGTGAAGCGGGTTGACCGTGCCGTCCTCAAACAGCTCTTCGGAAGTGAACCAGTGCAGGACTTTTTCCGCGAAGTCTTTCTTCTCCGGGTGCTCTTCAGCGAAAGCGAGACTCCGTTGGTGCAGGTTGTGACTGACGATCGAGCGCATGTGCGTCGATTTGCAGTTCGATGCTTTCGCAATCGTTTGGAACAACGGCTGAAGATTCTCCGTAATGAACCGGCGGATACGATCCTTCACTTCTTCTTCGGTCAAGTCTTCGATGGAAGCCACCGCTTCTTCACGGATGACGTAGTTCATTTTATTTTTTTCCAAACATTCGATGCCGATATTCTCAGGCGAAGCATCGATGACGAGCCCGTATTTCACGATCGTTTCGTACATGCCCATCGTCATGACCGAATACATCTTCCCGAACAACAGCCCGGTGATCGATAGGTCGGGGGCTGCCAACCCTTCGTTCTGAGCTTCCAATAAAGCGCGGCATGCCGGTTTATGGTCGATAAGGCTTTCCAGCTCATGTGTAATTTTATGTTCATGGTCCGTGCCGATATAGAACCGGTGGTCCTGTTTTAATTGCTCCCATGCAGTATTCATGAAAATGACTCCTACAATTTGGATTTTTCCAGGCATAACGCTGGAAATGAGAACTACTTTCAATTATAAAAGAAGATGGCGTTCCTCTCAACTATCCGAACAGGCATAATGTGCCCGTCTCGTCGTAAGCTAAGCCTATGGTGATTAACCCGGCTGGAAACAGGGAATAGGGTAGTCCGTATCAAGATGGAAAGGAAAGAACCCCAATGCATAACGAAACGAATTGTACCACCTACATACAAAATCAAGCCGACCGGATCATTCTTCACCTTTTGGTGCAGGCGATGATCAGGGAAGAGGCCTATCCATACGATCTCCTTCCAAACGGGGCCGCATTTCCAATCGGCAAAGCGGCACTTGAGGTAGAGATCACCCATACATACAGGCTTGGGCAGCTCGATATCGCCCGCGTTCAGTATGTGGAAGGAGAAGATGTGCACGAAATAACGGACCCGCTGCAGGTCCTGGGTCTCTTCCTGCCGACGGATGATCCTTTCTATATAGAAGTGAAGAACAGTGTCCGGAATCTCGCACTTGCACTCACCGCGTCAGAAGAACGGAACCAGAAAGTGGAACAAGAAGCCGAAGCGCTCGGTGTATCGGATGTTTTTTCTTATGTTCTCCAAAAAAAATCAAAAGCGTTCAGTCCTCTGACATTTTTCGAACAGCTGGTCATCCAGGGCCACACGAT
Organism: Halobacillus sp. ACCC02827; assembly: GCF_030291935.1. Lineage (NCBI taxonomy): Bacteria > Bacillati > Bacillota > Bacilli > Caryophanales > Bacillaceae > Halobacillus > Halobacillus sp. ACCC02827. The sequence goes on from NZ_CP128168.1 coordinate 1,226,839, forward strand.
TCATCCATGTGCCCGGACGAGGATCGGCCTGTCCGAAAAAGAAGCAAGGCTGTATGCTCCGGAGTGGGGTGGGACACCGGCGGTTATTCCCGTCGCCGTTCATAAACAGTTATTCCGGGAGACCCTCATGGAGGGGGAAACGGTGAAAGATATTCTTTTTGCGGAATATCCAGAAGTGGAAAAAGCCTTTCTTTCTGAGATAAACCATCCTGATGATTATGCTTTAATCCCCGTCCATCCATGGCAGTGGAAGCATACGATCGTTAAGGATTACCAAGCGGATATAGAAGCCGGCAGAATCAAGCGTGTAAAAGGCGCGGACATTGCGACAGCTGCGCTCATCTCCTTCCGCTCCCTTGCACCGTTAAATAATCAATGGAAGCACCATATTAAAACAGCCGTCAACATCCAAATGACGAGTGCGGTGCGGACGGTGTCTGCCGCATCCACTTACAACGGGCCGATGCTTTCCCGATTCTTCAAGGATTTGCTTGAGTCCGATGAAGCATTACGCTCCCATTTGAGCACCATGAAAGAACCGGCAGCGATCCATTATCAACCGTCCACAGGAGTGGAGGATGTCCATTTCTTTCAGAAAAATTTGGCGGCTGTTGTAAGGGAAAATCCGGAGCATGCATTAGGTGATGAGGAAGTAGCGATTCCGGGGGCGTCCCTGCTCGCGCCTTCTCCCGTGTCCGGAAAAACGATTGCGGAGGAAGCATCGGAACGGGCAGGATCTCCGCGTGCCTTCATCCGCCGCTATGCCGAAGCGCTTCTGCCTGGAGTGCTGCATCTGTTAGGAGAATACGGGATCGCTATGGAAGCGCACCTCCAGAATGCAGTGGTCGTCTTCAAAGGCGGGCATCCGCTGCGGACGATCCTTCGTGATCACGGCGGCATCCGCGTGCTGGAGAAGCGGCTCGCTGAACATTTCGGTGATGTACCGATTGATGCAAGCACCAATTTGCTGACTGATGATACCGAAGAGCTGCTTGATATCTTTACCCATTCGGTGCTGCATAACCATCTCGGTGAAATTATCGTACAGTTGGCAAGAAAGACCGGATGTGCGGAAGACGGTCTGTGGGCGGAAGTGGAGAAGGTAATCAAGGAAACGGCCGCCCGCCTGTCGGAAGAAGCAAGGGAAGATATCCAGCGAATCCTGCACCGGCCGGCTCGGATGAAGGCGCTCGTGCAGATGCGGTTGAAGAATGAAGTGACGGAGAATCGCTATGTAGATATGCCGAATCCGTTTACAAAGGAAAGCGAGGTGCGTGGACGATGACCGTGACAGAACGATCGTTGTTGAAGGAAGAAGCGGATTGTCTGCAGTTTTTACAGAAGCAGCATCCCGAAGAGGTGGATAGATTTCTCGAATACCTTCCGGAAGGCAGAAGAGGAATAGTGAAAAAGCTGTCCGATGCCTATTTCCGTGAGAATATCGACGGGGCGTATGAGAAGGCCGCTGCGATTCCGGTAAAAATGGAGGGAGGACAGTTGAACCGTGCCGTCCTTCCCTCTATGTACAACGGACTGCAAGGCTATGACTTCCAACCCGAGCTTACTTATCAAGCGGTAACATTCGGAACTTACGGCGTAATGTTCGCCATCGATGGTGAATCTGCTTTCCAGCGTGTCCACACGACCGGAGAAGTCGTCTATTTCGATGCTGGAAGTTATCGCCCTGTCGAAACGGCGTCGGAGCTTTCCCGACTGCTTTTCAGCAGGGAAAAGTATCCGAATGTGGATACGTTCCTAAGGGAACTTAATAACGGAGCGGCGAATCTGACACTTGCGTTGATGAATCAGGAGCAGTGGGCGACGAGCGTGAGAGAAGAGGCTGCCGGCAGAACTTCGACAACCGAATATGCCCTTTCCCATTACAGGGAACCGAGTCTTTTCTTTGAACAGCTTGTCACAGACGGACACCATCTTCATCCTGGGGCGAAGACGAAGCTGGGACTGAGCTATGCGGATGTACTGCGCTATTCCCCTGAGTTCCGACAGTCTTTCGCTCTCCGGTTTGTTGCCGTCCGGCAGCACCGGGTGATCAAGACGACCCAGGCATCCATGCTTGCCGATTGCTATCCAGAGTGTTTACAGGAGGCGGGGAAGGAACTGGCGGCGAGAGGGCTTCCGGCTCAGGATTATGAGATTCTGCCTGTCCATCCGTGGCAGTTCGAGCATGCCATCCCTGACATTTATAAGGAAGAATGTGCCTCCGGGGACGTTGTTCTTCTTCCTGGAACGGTTCTGCCGGTCGATGCCACTTCCTCTTTCCGGACGGTCACTTCCAAAAAGAAGGGTGCCCCGGTGTTGAAGCTTGCCGTCAACAGCCAGATGACTTCTACAGTCCGGTCAATCTCTACACAGACCGCGCTCAATACGACCGTCTTTTCGGAAATGCTGGCGGCAATCCTTGAGCGGGAGCCGCAGCTTGACGGTTTTCTTCCCCTGTATGAACTTGGCGGAGCCGCTTTTCATACGGATGACCGGCTGAAAAGCAGGAACTTGACGATGCTGATCCGGGAAAGCATCGATGACAAACTGGAACAGGGAGAGGCGGCCGTTGCCGGGATGGCGCTGTATGCGAAGTCTCCGATGTACAACGGAACGATCATTCAAGAAATCGTGGAGAACTCACCATTATCCCGGCTCGAATTCTTTATCGACTATGTAGAAAAAGTGCTTCCCGGTTATTTGACGCTGATGGTCAAATATGGAGTCGCCCTGGAAGGCCATCTTCAGAACAGCATTCCTGTTTTCAAGGACGGCCGGCTCACCAGGTTTTTCTTCCGGGACTGGGGCGGGGCCAGGATATATACAGAACGACTCCGGTTTCACGGAATGAAGCCCGCCTTCGCACCGGATTCCGTCTCGATCACCAACGACATCTCTGATATGCACAACAAGCTGTATTACACCGTATTCCAAAACCATTTCGGAGAGATCATCAAGCAGCTCGTCACCTCTTCTGAAGAAGAAGCGCAGTATTGGATGGCTGTGAGGGAGGTGTCCGATCGTGTCTTGACGTCGCTTATGGAAGATGCGCCGGAAGCGGTGGAGACGGACCGTGCGTTTTTATACCAGCCTGCCGTCATGCATAAATCGCTCGCGACGATGCGTCTCACAGCAAGTAAAGGGTACGGCTATAATGCTGTGCCGAATCCATTAGCTAAAGGATGACAGAAAGATGAAAGCCATCGAAAGATATATAGAAGAAAGACAGGATCATTCGAATCCTGTCTGTGCCTATGTGTATGATCTTACCCGGCTCGAAAAGCATGCCGGGATGATCAAGGAGACGCTCCCGGATTTTTGTTCCTTCTTTTACGCGATGAAGGCGAATCCGGACCGACACCTTCTGAAGACGCTCGCACCGATCATCGACGGGTTTGATGTCGCGTCAGGTGGAGAGATCGCCAAAGCGGCTGCCTATGGAAAGCCGATGGTCTTCGGTGCCCCAGGGAAGAAGCAGTGCGAAATCGAGATTGCGTTGGAGGAAGGTGTCCGTTATATCAACGTCGAAAGCACCCATGATTGGGACCGCATTGCCCATTTAGCTGAGGAAAAAGGTATATCCATTCCTGTCCTGCTCCGCGTCAACTTAAGCAGCGACGTACCGGAAAGCCACCACATGATGTCCGGTGTTCCAAGTCAGTTCGGAATGTCGGAGGAAGATGTGGCGGCCTGCATCAAGCAGTCGGAGAAAGAAAGCAGAGTGTCGATTGCAGGCTTTCATTTCCATGCCATGTCCAACAATCTCGATGCAGAAGCACACGTGCGATTTGTCCAGCTCTGCGTAGAGAAAGCAGACGATTGGCGCCGGCGCTACGGGTTGGAAGCCTCGATCATCGATATCGGCGGAGGGATCGGTATCAACTATTGGAAGCCGGAAGAACCGTTTGACTGGAAAGCATTCGCCGCCGGTATGCACCGGCTGGATCCGGAGGGATGGACGCTTATCCTGGAAATCGGACGTTACTTGACGGCAGCGAGTGGTTATTATGTGACGGAAGTGCTGGATGTCAAAGAAAACCACGGCCAATGGTTTGCCGTCGTGCGGGGCGGTACCCATCATTTACGGCTGCCGGCCGCCTGGAAGATGAGCCATCCTTTCCGCATTCATCCGGTCGAATCATGGCCGTATCCCTTCAAGCGTCCTGGTGTAGAGAAGGGAAATGTCACGATCGCCGGGGAACTCTGTACGCCGAACGATGTGCTCGTTCGCGGTGACTACGTGGACAACCTGCGGGCCGGCGATATCGTTATTTTCGAATACGCGGGAGCTTACGCATGGACGATTTCCCATCACGATTTTCTCAGTCATCCCCACCCGGAACACGTGTATGTTCGGGATGGGGAAGTGCTTGCTCAGGAAGATGCTGGAACGCTTCCTCGAGAAAAGTGAGAATATCCAGAGACACGGGATAGAGCCCGAGCTCTGCGGATGTCTCCTCGGATTTACGCGCCTGCCAGAATTTATCGATGAGAACAGGGTCATCTCCCAGCATGCCTGCAGACAAGGCGAGGCAGTCTTCGGCGATCAAGCGGCCGTCAATTGAATCGGGACCGATGCCCCGCTCGATACATATCCGGGTCCGCTCAACCAGGCGGATCCATTTTTTCGTTTCCGCTTCTTCCATTTTCGGAAGGTCCTGCTTCAAAAGCATCTGCTCCTCTTCATTGAAATGATGGTTCCAGCGGTTTTGATCCGTCCGCTGCTTGTTGTCCCGTACGAGCGGAAGCAGCGCGTCCCATCGGATCGTCCCTTCGAGGCGAAGCGAGTTCTTCAATGCTTCGTTCTGCCCCAAAGACTGCTCCAGATCGGCGATCGATGCCCGAAGCTTCGCTTCATTAAGGGTGAGGATTTCGGCAATCGTCGTCTCCTTGAGAATCTTCTCGATATCGTCAAGCCCCATGGCAAGCGACTTCAGGAGCAGCACCTTCTCGAGCTCCCTGACCTCCTCTTCGGAGTAGAGCCTTCTGCCGGAAGGGTCTTTGGCAGCAGGTGATACTAATCCAATCTGGTCATAATACCGGACCGCGCGCACCGTAATATCCAAATGTTTCGCTACTTCTCCTGTCGTATGTAAGCCCATTTTCCAAAACACCTCCAAAAAAACTTGCAGGTGACGTAACGTCATCCTTTATGATGAGGATACCATAGTTTGGCAGCAGAGGAGAGATAGCTTTTGAATGGTATCGGCTGGTTGATTGTTTTCAGTGAAATTGGATTTTGGGTCGTCATTTTGCTCGGACTTGTGCTTCGCTACGTCGCAGGAAAGGAGAAGGCAGGGCTGTTCTTCCTCGCCCTTACACCGGTGATCGATCTTCTTCTTCTCATCGCGACAAGCATCGACCTTTACCGTGGGGCGACGGCGACGACGATCCACGCTGTAGCAGCGGTTTATATCGGAGTATCCATCGCGTTCGGGAAGAGCATGATCCGCTGGGCGGACGAACGCTTTCAATATTATGTTACGAAATCCGGTCCGAAACCAAAGAAACGCAAAGGGATGGAGTATGCGCGTCACTACTTCAAAAGCTTTCTGCAGCACATCCTTGCTTATGCGATCGGGTCCGCTTTCCTGTGGCTGTTGATCTGGTTGATCGGTGATCCGGAGAGAACCGAAGCGCTCTTCGGCGTCTGGCGGATCTGGTCGCTTGTCCTCGGAGCGGATTTCCTGATCGCTTTAAGTCATTTCCTATGGCCGAAGAAGTAAGAGCGGAGCACGGCTTCCGCTCTTTTTTCGTTGATAATTTCAGGACCGAATAGTTTTATGGGAGCAACTCCTGCCAAATTAAAAAACTCTCTCTGGAGGATCATCAATGGATTGGAAGAGGAATGGAAGCAGGTGAGGGACGAATGGTTAACGAATGTATGGATAGATGGAAGTATGATCAGGATGTTTCGAACCATTTTGCAGGCTGCATGAAGAAGAGAATAGCAGGAGGGAAAGAAGTGGATGGGGGGCCGAAGTCAAAGGGATGGGATGTTTTTTAGAGGCCTTAGGTGAACCCCTCTTGTAATCAAGTATGGGAGTGATTTTTCTAATGGAAATCCATTTCAAAGTGCAAAGAATTAAAGCAGAACAAACGTACCATCTTCGACATCAAATACTCAGACCACATCAATCGTTTCAGGCATGTCAATATGATACGGATCATGATTCCGGGGCATTTCATATAGGTGCGTTCCATAAAAGAGAATTGGTCAGTGTGGCTTCTTTTTATCCTGAATCTCATCCGGAATTGGCAGACTCTCATCCATATAGATTAAGGGCTATGGCTACTGTCGAAGAATATAGAGGGAAGGGAGCAGGAAGGGAGGTAGTGACCTTTGGAGAGAGCGAATTGAAACATCTTGCAGCAGATCTGCTTTGGTGTAAAGGCAGGACTTCTGTAAAGCAATATTATGAGAGGCTTGGTTTTCAACCTTTCGGAGAAGCTTTTGACTATCCTTCCCTAGGGCCGCATGTAATTATGTATAAAGAGCTTAGGTAGGGTTTCCTGTTATTAGATAAACCAAATATCATTGGAACCATAGTTGCTATGTTACAATGATATTTATTGAATACATAATTTTACAGGGGTGATCTTTCATGGATACAACGCAGCAGAATAGTACGGCCTGGGACCAGAAAGTAGAAGAGGGCTCCAAGTACACAAAGCCTGTAAGCAGGGAAGTGATAGAAAAAGCGAAGAAGGATGAATGGAGTATAAGCGTGACAACGGAAAAACAAGTACCCAGGAATTGGTTTCCTGAATCGTTGAAGGATGTAAAAATCCTTTGTCTGGCTTCCGGAGGGGGACAACAGGCACCCGTTCTCGCTGCGGCAGGAGCAGATGTTACGGTGACGGATATTTCTAAGAGGCAGCTGGAGCAGGATCGGAATGTCGCAGACAGAGACGGATTGTCTTTAAGGATTGTACAAGGGGACATGACAGATCTGAGTGACTTTGAGGATGAATCGTTTGATTTGATCGTCAACCCGGTTTCAAATTTGTTTGTGAAAGATGTACACCTCGTTTGGAAAGAAGCATACAGGGTTTTGAGCCGTGGTGGTGTCCTGATCACTGGTTTCACCAATCCGCTGTTATGGATTTTTGATGATGACAAGGAAAGAGAAGGGATACTGGATGTGAAGCACTCGGTACCGTCGTCGACGCTTGATTATATGCCGGAAAGCGATGTCGAAGCATACATAAAATCAAACCAGACCATTGAGTATGCTCATACGTTGGAAGATCAGATACAGGGCCAGATCGATGCTGGGTTTGTCCTTAATGGATTTTACGAAGACGATTTCGGCGGAACCAGAATATTGGATAATCATATCAAAACCTTCCTTGCTACAAGAGCTGTGAAAGCGTAGAATTATTCTTCCTTTAGTAACGTCTCTCACAATCTCACAAGATAGGGGGAAATGAGGTTAGGAGTGAAAGTATTAGACACCCGATCATTCATGCGATTAACGCGGTTATTTTTGTTCTTTTGTTAGGTACGGGAGCCATGTTGTTCTTTGGTACTCATTTTGTCCCGCAGCCGGACCCCTACACAGCGGAGAATGTGGCCATCGTTTTCATTTATATCCTTTGGGCGGTAAGTTATTGGCTGCAGTTCAAGGTGCAGACGTATAAAAGTATTGTGTTTATAAATGTCGGTCTTATTGTTTTCCTTGGTTTTTATGTTGTTTTTATGTATTATCCCATAACTTTTTTGGAATTGTTTCTGGAGTAAGCAGGGAGAAAGTTTTTTATGTTCATGGCTTACACTCCAATGATGTTGCAGCGTAAACGGTCATATACTTGATTATCATGCAGGAGGTCGGATATGGACATAAGAAAAGCACAGCAGGGCGATGCTCTGGGAGTGGCCGAGGTTCAAGTAGATACGTGGCATTCTACATACAGTCCTATCGTACCGGAAAGTTATTTGCAGAGGATGACTTATGCGGGACGGGAAAAGAAATGGCGAAAAATCATTGCTGCGGAACAGGTATACGTAGCCGCTGTGCCGGCAGAGGGCATCGTCGGTTTCATTCATGGAGGGCAGGAAAGAAGCGGCCTTTATGCTGGATTTAACCAGGAGGTTTATGCACTTTACATCAGGAAAGAGCACCAGGGGAAAGGGCTTGGAACGCGGCTTCTTGATGCGTGGAGGACGGGGCTGCTGCATAGGGATGCGTCTGTCCTCGTACGGGTGCTTGAAGACAATCCTGCTTGTGCTTTTTACGAAAAGAAGGGTGCGGAACGGATCGACAGTCAGACGGTGACCATCGATGGTGTCGATTTGGAGGAAGCTGTATATGGATGGGGCGATATCCGGCAAGTCGATTTCTGAACAAAAGAGAGGAACCTGTCACAGGTTCCTCTCTTTTGTTATAGATGGTTCTGGGTCAGTTTGTTGATCTTAACTTTCAATTGGACGATAGAGATGACGTAAAGGGCGATTAGAAAGCCATACAAAACTTTGAGAGCTGTGTAGATCGGATGTCCGGTGACACCAGGCTGGAAGATGGTTGCAGCAAGAACGAGAGTAACCAGGAACAGCGGGATCAGCAGATTGACGAGGAGCCTGTACTTATGCGCTTCCGTCTCGTGGTCGGTATAAATGTCCGGTGCGTCTTCGTTTGCTGTGAGCGGTTTACGGAAATAGTGCCAGCCGTGGAAGCGCTCGACCTTCTCCCATCCAGCTTCTTCGAACAAAGCTAAATAGCTGTCGATATCCTCGTCCGTCCCGTTCCTGTAGTCCAGTTTATAGACGTATTCGCCCGGTTCTCCCTGTATGAATGTGTAAAGGCCGAAGCGGTACCGGGCCAGATGCCAGCCGTCCTTGGCCATCGATTGCAGCCATTCGGCTTCTTTATTGTCCTGCCATGTAAAAAATATCCGTATCGTTCGTTTATACATTCGTTTTCGCTCCTGTTCTTCCTTTTCTCAATTTCCGGCAGCGGTATGCGAAGCCGAGGAAAACCATTCCAGTGATCATGGTAGGGAACAAGGCAATTATTCCTATCCATTCGAATGCCTCACCGATCCAGGCAGGAAGCCCCGCCTCGCTGCTGAGGGCGCTCAGCAGGAAGGCAAGAACGGTCGTAACCAGCGACCATAGGGCCCATTTCCCGTCTTTCTCTTTCTCTGTTTCATACTTTTCCAGGAGGCTCGTCTTATCTGTATAGAGCGGTGTGGTTTCCGGCTCCGCCGTAAAAAGGTGAATATAATCTACCGACGAACATACGTGTCTCCAGCCTGCCTCTTCAAACAAATCGAAGTAGTCTTCATCCGGACTCTCCCGATAATCGATTTCGAACTGCTTCTCCTCCGGTTCTCCCTTTCGAAGCCGGAACCCAAGCAGCAGGAAGCGTTCCACATGCCAGCCTTTCTTCGCATAGCGCGCCAATTTCTCCATTTCTTTCCCTTCTGAAAAGGCGAGTCCATCCATCATGATATATTTACGCTTCATTGATAACATCCTCCTTCTCCTGCCATACCTCTTCGGCATGACGGATCATTCGCCTGCGCCGCTCGACATCGGATTTCAGCAGTTCTCGTCCGGCAGCTGTTGCGATATACGTCTTCTTTTTCCCGGAACCTTCCGCAAGCTCAATCAGCTCTGCTTTCAATAACTTCTTGATCGTCGTATAAAGGGAGGCAGGACCGATGGTGAATTCACCGTCCGTCCACTCTTCGATCGTCTGCATGATCAAGTACCCATGACGGGCTTCCAGCAGGGAAAGGAGGATATAGAAGGACGTATCCGTCAGTTCCCCGGCATCCAAGGCATCGTTTCTGGCCAATCTCTTCACCTCATTTGTATCGTTTAATGATATATCGTTAAATGTAATATATCGTTTAATGATATAAAAGTCAATCTATTATTGGAAATTTTTTCAGAATTCGCTTGAGGAGAGGAAAAAGAAAAATCCGGTCATGGAACGCTCTTATAATAAAAGCGTTCCATGACCGGAAGTTGTATGTTTTCTGTCATTCTATATGCTCGAGCTGTTGATTGAGCTTTCGTGATTCATGACGGAAATAGAGATAAAACCCGAGCCAGATCACTCCATACAGGACAAGAAAGACGGCGATGAAGAAGAGCAGACTTGTCAAGGTGAACGGCATCCATCCGACCCAGGCGCTGAGCGGAAAGAACAGGCACGTCACAATCAGGAAGTGGACGGCCGTCTGTCTGAAAAGGCTCCATGATTCGATTTCGAAAAGGAGCGGCGTGACGGAGAAGAACCAGCCGCAGAACATCGATCCGAGTGAATTTTTGATAAAGGGATCGGCTTGGAATACGGTGACATCTCCGAAGAAAAAGATGGCATAGGTGGTGAGGACCGAGAGGAATGCTCCGAAGAAGATGCCGATGAAACTGCGAAATAGAAATGTTTTCATTTGTTTTCCCTCCTGTTCTTATTCAATAGTTCTTTGATCTTACTGACGTAGTGTCTCGAGGCGTAGGTTTTCGCTCCGGACTTGAAATGGACGGCGAGCGTCCCGTGGAAGGAAGGCTCGAAGTGGCTGATTTCATACAAATTGGCAAGGACGGACTTCGACAACCGGATGAAGCGTCTTGATGGAAGCAATTGTTCCAGTTCATACAGTTTTTCCTTCATCGTAAACGTCCCTTTTTCGTTCTCTGCGACAACATGCTCCCCGGAAGTCTGGAAATAGTGGACATCCTCCGGTTTCAGGAGATGCTGTTTTCCTCCGCGCTTACCGGTAAGCAGGTCCGTTTTACCGGCTTTCAGGAAATCAAGCAGTTCTTTGATATCGTCATCAAGCTCGCTGCAGTGGATGGTCACCTTCGTCTCTTCGCAACCCGGGTCGACATCCAGTTGGATCTTCACATGCTCCACCTCCTTGGCTTTCTCTCTATGTTCTCAGTATAGGGAAACGAAAGAAAAGTGTCAGCACTCCTCCGGTAAGACGCACCTTATGGCGGATGAGCTGCAGCTATGAGGTGCCCTTCTGCTTCTCTTCCATAGATGTCTGTGATACCCTTTTTCTAGAAAATAAATGTTGTGGAGAGGTGTACCGTGGAATTAAAGAAAAGCAAGTATATAAAGACAGGGATGCTCCGTTTCGGCTTTCCGGCCGGAATTTTGTTTTTCATCGTCAATCAATTCATCATGCGCGGAGGCGTAGGCTTTACGGTCGCTGCCTTGTTGGATTTCCTTATTACCGTCGTCCTATTTACGCTGGTAGGCGGCTTTTTCGGTTACGGGATATGGAAGGGAAAGAGGGATCAGCAGGAGACGGAGTAGAAGAAAAGCATGGGTTCCATGCTTTTTTTGTTTCCAATACCCACTGTTTCTATTATTTTTGAAACGTTTATGAAAACTCTCCCGTAAATGCATAACAGAAAATGATGAAGAGGTGGGGCTATGGAACAGCGGTTGGAAGGATTGGCAGAACAGGTGAAGGAACAATTCGGTTTACGCGATTATACGCTCGCGCGGGAACACATTCATCGGAGGGTAGGTCCGAATCGGGAGACACAGTTTATCTACAGCATGGAATGGTTTCCGAGCGATTCGGATCAGGACGATGAAGATCTCAATCCGGAAGGGACGGCGAGCATCGAAGTCGATGTCCATACAGGGCAGCTGCAGCATGTGATTTTTGTAGGCGGGGTGACCCATGCGGAGTCGATTGTTCTGGATGATGAAGCAAAAGTCCGACGCTGGATCGAAACAGAGACCGGGGTAAACGTGGCCGAGCAGACGGAACAGGCAAGCCGGGAGATAAGAACGTATCAGTACCATAGTATGATCGACGGGATACGTACGACTCCGGCTGGGACGATCGAGATCCGTCTTGATGAAGCAGGGAGGCTCGTGTTCTTCACCATACACGGACGGTTCCCGAAAAAGGAAGAGGCGGACGTGGAGTCCTTCCCCTCACGACGGAAAAGGTGAAAGAGATTGTCATGGAGCAGCTGCAGCTGTTGGAATTCCCGGTGATGGAAAAGGAATGTTTCGTCTCTGCGTTTGCACTCGAAGAAATCTATGTGACCAATGACGGCAGGGAAACGCTTCCTTTTCAGCTCTTTTGGTCGGAGCAGAGGGTGGAACGGGACGAGATTTTGACTTACTCTTCTCCTCTTCGGGGGACGGTGGAAACGCAGGAAATCGATCTATCCGAAGAAGTGAGCCTGGAGCAGTTGAAAAAACAGGAGCCCCACCCGGACCTTGAGCCGCTGGAACCGGGTACGGTTGATCGGGTCGATAAGGCGATTGTGCGCTTCCTGCGGATGAATCATCCGGAAGACAGTGGGAAATGGCGCTGGAAGAACGTCTGTCGGGACCATGGTTATGTCGTCGCAGAGGTGGAGGAAGTGGAAAAGACGAGGACCGTTTTCCAAAGGAAGCTGAAGCTGTTCTTAAGCAAGGATGGTGGAGAGGTTCTTACCCATATCGACACGGGCGCATTTCTGGAGATGTTCGATGCGTTCGAAGCGGCCGACACGGCGCAGTACACAAAAACAGAGGCGTATGAGCTCCTGAAAGATAAGCTGAAGCTCCGTCCGACGTATGTGCTGGACAGGACGACCGGCAGATACTGCCTTTGCGGACTGCTTGACTGTGATGATGCTGTATTGAGTCACTCGGGGGAAATCGTGCCGCTCGCGGATTTATAAAGCAACCTTCTTACAGAAAGAAAAAAACACCCCTACCGGATTTGGATGGGGTGTTTCTTTTATTCAATACACTAACCCGACGGCAGAGAATACGAATAACAAACAAAGGACGAGAATCGGCAGGTTGTATTCTTTTCTGATGATGGTAAGCAGGGCGAATATACCAAGGGAAATAGTCGACAGGGCACTCGCTGCGTAACTTGCAGAGACAGCGACGGAAAACCAATCCATTAAAATGGTTGCATAGACGAGCAGAACACCAACGACGAAGGAATATTTTTTCATAAGCAGGGTGGTACGGTCGACTGCTTTTGCCGGTTTAATAGTCACATTCCCCAGGAGATCGCGATTACTGATTTTCGTATATTCTTCATTCAGTCTCGGGTAAATCGGCTGCATATAAGGTGCTTTGTTCTGAATCGAATCGAATCCCCAGGCGAGGCGTGTATCTCCAATCATATAGGTGGAGCTGTCTGTCGGCGGATCGACGGATGAGTAAGAGGGGGTAAGCTCCCGTTCCGGGTCGATGGAAAATACGACACGGTTTCCTTCTATACCTTCTTCGTATTTCTTTTTATTAGAGAAGACTCCGTACTTGATGGTCGCTCCGATATTGCGAAGTGGATGCCGGAAAAAGGTCCACATGGCGATGCTTACGTCCATGGGTGTCCATCCCTTCCCTTCAAGGAAAACCTCATTCCAGGCGTGCGGTTCATTCTTCCCCATCCAAGCCCCGACGAGCACTCTTGCCGGGATGCCCAGGGAACGGCAGTAGGAAGCGAGAAGCGCAGAAAGCTCTCCGCAGTCTCCTTTTTTTGAAGCTTTACAGTAGGGAACCCCCCGTTTGTTGAATTTCGTTGAGTATTTATAATGGTCACGGATGTGTCGGAAAAGAAGGCGTACTTTCGCATGATCGTCAACGGCGTCACGGACGATTTGTTGTGCTTCTTGAAGCGTCTCCTCATCAACCGGTATGAGGGAGGAGCTTCTGAGGAAGAAGGCTTTTTCTTCTGCGCTTTTTCCTACCGGGTCCCAATAACCTGCCTCCGCCTTCATGGAAAGCTGTGTATTTCCATCCAAGTGGAAGAAATAGAGATCCCCTAAGAAAGGATGGCTGGTACGGCGCGTGGGAGAAGCGCCGGGGAACGTGACATTCCGGCAATCGTCCGTCACAGAAAGCCAAACGTCGATTCCTTTGCTGCTTCTATTCTCGTATAAGAATTCGAATGTTTTTCGTTTCATGAAGCATTGCTCCCTTTTACGGATATTTTCTCAGGCAGCTTCTCCCGGAACCGCTTCATCCATGTCCAAGCCCGTTGATATTCCTTGTTGTTCAACAGCAGGAAGTCCAGTCCTATCATGATGGCTGAGAAAGTGATCAGTCCCATGACGATGGCAATTCCGATATGGAACGCTATGATTCCTGCGATGATGATATACTTCGCATATTTGTTGAACAGGGCGAGTGGAAATGCCAATTTGATCAGGATGGAAGCATAGGTGAAGAATACGATGAAATACGTATTGCTTGTGAGAACGCCTTCCCAAAATTCGGAAGAGTATTGTTCTACCTGCAGAATATAGTAGAGCGCGGTTCCACTGTTCCACCGTTCGCCCATGATCTGATAGATTCCCGAAGTGAAATACATGATGGACAATTGGATGACGACGAAAGCAAGCCCGAAATTATGGATGATGGCAAACGTATCTTTCCATCGATCCAGGAACTTCGGCCGTCTAAGGAACGTAACGGAGAAGTACGCCGTAACATTCATAAACAGCATATAGAAAAGACACAAGTACAGGATGTTATCGCCGCCGTCACTGATGAACGCATTTCGGTTAATGAGTGAAAAGGTGAACAGGAAGTTCATGATTTGTGTGAATTTGCCACCGGTCCCGATCATGAACAAGAAAGAGAAAATCAAACCTGCATGAAACATGACCTCGAAATAGGCGGCACTGTCAGACAGGCCGTAAACCGAAAAAGGGAGCCGGTAGATCGTATTGTAAATATCGTTCGAAATGACGCCGCTGTCCGCCCAGTAGAAGTGTCTTAATGGATAGTTGATGACATAGTTGTAAACCAGGATCGCACCGAGGACGATCCTTGTCACACTTGCACCGATTAAATGTTTAGGGGAGGTGAACCAGTCGATTATTCTATTCAGCATGTAGAGGGCTCCCTTCAGACGTCGTATGAATCCACATAGAAATAATCTCTCCATTCAAAATCGATGTACTGAGCTTCCCGTTTATAATCAGGATTGTTTCGCTCGGAATAAGGAACAGGAGAGACCTCCATGATCCGGACATTCACTTCCTTCACTTCCCCGGCATCCGTCAACAGCGGAATGGAGGAGTTGGCAAAACGATACAGGGCGTCGATCTGTTCGCTGCGCTGTTGTTCAATGACCTCTTCATTTACGACATCGGTCGCTTCTTCTTCCCCGGTTTTCTTCCTGTAGGCCATGACGAGGTCATTAGGTCGGTAAATGCTGAAGAAAATCCCGGAAGGTACCCTCGCTGCGCGGTTAATGGCACTGAACCGGTTCTGTTGATTGGAATCGAGAATCGGGGTGGAGATGTCGTTCCAATCCGATTCTTCTCCACTATCCGTCCGGTATTTGACGAGGATCTTATGATTCTTCGATATAGGCTCCGGGGCAAATAAGTTCCAGTTTTGATAGAACAGCGGATCTTTATACTGGTTGATGGCTTCCCTGTGGGTGACGGAAACAGGGTTGTTCGGCCCGACGGAAAGACCGAGCATCGTAAAGTGGAAAACTAGAAAAATCGTTCCGGCTAGGATAAGTACGAGGTGCCCTGGCTTGTTCATGACGGCCTCCTTTATGTTATGGTAATGATTGACAAAGGTAACGAGAGAGGATGACGACATTGAAAAAGTTCTCCTATGCCGCTTTGATTGCTGCGTCCGTTTTGAATATGCTGATTGCAGGCGCTACGTTAGCCGGATTGTTCTTAGTGGACACTCGTAACGGATTGAACGGGACAGAGTATTGGCTGGTCGGTAACCAGGCGTTTTTAGTAGCTACGCTGCTTGTGTTCATCGGGACGCTTGTACTCTTTTATCTTTTAGCGAAAGGACGGCCTGAAAAAAGAATTGCACCCTGGTTCATCGCCGCCGGACTTTTACTGATCATCACATCATTGGGATCCAGCTGGGTGACAAGTGCGCTTTTCTTTTTCGGCGGGTGGACAATTGGATCATCCGGGGAATGATGCGGGCTTCCTATGTATCTTTATGTTCCGCTTTCTCCGACCTTTTAAACCCAAGAATACTATAATTTGACATATAGACGGATGCATGAGAAGCTGGTAATTGTAAAAATACACCAAGGAGGAATTGCATGAAGTATAAGAAATTCGGAGCTATTGCACTAGCTGGGACTGTTGTATTAGGATCATTGGGAATGTCATCGTCTTTAGCCGCTTCGAATGAAGTAAGTCCGGAAGAGCAGAAGAAAGTCACAGGAGAAAATGCGGAAACCGTAGAGCCTGAAGCAGTACCAGCCATCGTCGGAACGGCGTTTCTGACAGGTGCAGCGGGTGCAGCGGGTGCGAAGGTCGGGGATGCTGTCGCTGACTTCGCTGTAGACAAGCTCAACGGCCACGAAAATGTTGACCCTGCTATTAAGGAAGATGCAAACCTTGATGTCATTTTTGACTGAAATACGAGCGATTAAGTAGAGATGATAATAGATAGAAAGATAGCCTGGCCCCGTTGGGTCAGGCTTTTTTTATGTATCGGGTGTCGTAGACAAGAGGACGGAAGCAGTCCTTATTCGCGTCTGTGCCTGGAGGCATATCTATTCCAAAGGTGGTAGCTGATCCAGAAAGCGAGAACGATGAGGAAGGAGTATTCTCGGTAATCCTCCGGGAGTGTAAGGTAGGTGAGGACGGCGGCAAGGAGGAAGGGCGGCAGTAAAATCCAATATCGTTCTCGGTTTGTCCGTTTCTTCATAAAAGTCCTCCCGACTTTTGTATCTTTCCTTTATGGAAGCGTATCATATCGACGGAAATTTTGGAAGGAGATGCCATCTATAAGCCTTTCCGGCCTCTGAGGCTTCAAAAATATGTTATGATTTAAATGGATTCCAGTTGGTTAAACACTTAGTAATCCTGGAAGTAAGGGATTAGATAGATAGGGATAGATTCAGAAAGGGGATACATAGTCTTGAACGCGAAATATTTGGATTTACTTGCTCAGAAATACGATTGTGAAGAGAAAGTAGTGACAGAGATCATCAACTTGAAAGCGATCCTCAATCTGCCGAAAGGGACCGAGCACTTCGTCAGCGATCTGCACGGGGAATACCAGTCCTTCCAGCACGTGCTTCGGAACGGCTCCGGACGTGTGCGGGAGAAGATCATGGACTTGTTTGCCGACGATCTTACAGAAGAAGAGATCAACGAGTTCGCTGCCCTGGTCTACTATCCGGAAGAAAAAATCAAGATCATCAAGAACGGCTTTGGTAACAAGGAAGAGCTCAATCAATGGTATACGCTCATCATCGACCGGATGCTGAAACTGATTTCCTATGCCTCTTCCAAATACACACGGAAGAAACTCCGCAAGGCCCTTCCGCAGCAGTTCGACTACATCGTCGAAGAACTGCTGTACAAAACGGAAGACTACTACAATAAAGAAGATTACTATAATAAAATCGTCCAGCAGGTGATCTCGCTCGGTCAGGCGGACAAGCTGATCATCGGGCTTGCCTATACGACTCAGCAGCTCGTCGTGGACCACCTGCACGTCGTTGGGGACATTTACGATCGTGGGCCGGAACCGGATAAAATCATGGAGACGCTCATCAACTACCACTCGGTCGATATCCAGTGGGGAAACCATGACGTCTTATGGATCGGTGCCTTCGCCGGTTCCAAAGTCTGCCTTGCCAACATCATCCGTATCTGTGCGCGCTATAACAACCTCGATATCATCGAAGACGTTTACGGAATCAACCTGCGGCCGCTGCAGAACCTGGCGGATAAATACTATGACGAAAATGCTGCGTTCCGTCCGAAAGTGCAGACCGATTCCAAGCTTTCGGATGATGAGATCGCACAAATCACGAAGATCCACCAGGCGATCGCCATGATCCAGTTCAAGCTGGAGAGTCCGATCATCAAGCGCCGTCCGTATTTCAACATGTCGAACAGGCTTCTTCTTGAGCAGATGGATCTGGAGAACAAAGAGCTGACCATCAACGGCCAAGCCTATCCACTGGAGAATACTTGTTTTTCAACGGTCGACCCTGAAGATCCTGCCCGCCTCCTTGAAGAGGAGCAGGAAGTGATCGACAAGCTGTTGTTCTCCGTCCAACATTCGGAGAAATTGGCCCGACACATGAAATTCCTCATGAAGAAGGGGAACCTGTATTTGAAATATAACGGAAACCTTCTGATTCACGGATGCATTCCGCTGGATGAAGACGGCAACCTGGAGAAAATGACGATAGAAGATCAGACGTACGGCGGCCGCGAGCTTCTCGATAAATTCGAGTATTACCTGCGTCATTCCTTCGCGCATCCGGAGGAAACCGACGATCTCGCAACAGACATGGTCTGGTATCTATGGACAGGCGAATATTCGTCGCTCTTCGGGAAGCGGGCGATGACGACGTTTGAGCGGTATTTCATTAAAGATAAAGCGACACATAAAGAAGTGAAGAACCCGTACTATACGCTTCGTGAATACGAAGAGACCTGCCATACGATCCTTGAGGAGTTCGATTTGGATCCGGAGCACGGTCATATTATCAACGGCCATACGCCGATCAAGGAAATCGAAGGCGAGGATCCGATCAAAGCGAACGGCAGAATGGTCGTCATCGACGGCGGCTTCTCGAAAGCCTACCAGTCCACGACCGGAATTGCCGGGTATACGCTGTTGTACAATTCCTACGGCATGCAGCTCGTCGCCCACAAGCACTTCAATTCAAAAGAAGAAGTGCTGAGCAACGGGACGGACGTGCTTTCCGTCAAGCGACTCGTCGACAAGGAGCTCGAACGGAAGAAGGTACTCGAGACCAATGTCGGGGAAGAGCTGCTTCAGGAGCTTCATATTTTGAACCGTCTGATGCAGGAACGTTATATGAATTAAACAGACCCTCCGGCGAATACTTGCCGGAGGCTTTTTTTGTGTTTGGAAAAGTTGCGGAAATATCCATTGACTATCGAGGAGAATTCTTATATAAAGAAGACGATTGTAAAAAACATGACGCCTGGGTAAGGGTTTTTATACATAACGCAATCAGGTGGAAAGCGGGGAGTACATTATTCAGTTACAGCGAATCGTAGAAAGCAAAACGTTCACAAACTTCATTCTGGCGGTCATCCTTTTCAATGCCGTCCTGCTCGGTCTTGCGACAGACGAGCGGATTTACGCATCCTATGAGAATATCTTCATTCTTCTCGATATCGTCATCCTGGCGATCTTCACCATTGAAATCCTGATGAAAATAGTGGTCTACCGTCTGCGTTTCTTCCGAGATGGGTGGAACATCTTCGACTTTGTCATCGTATTCGGCACGCTTATTTTATACAACAGCCACTTCATCGCTGTCCTGCGGATTCTCCGGGTTCTCCGGGTACTGCGGACGATTTCTGTCGTTCCATCGTTACGCAGGCTGACGACCGCACTGTTCATGGCCATTCCGGCGATTGGATCGGTGACGCTCTTAATGGGAATCATCTTTTACGTTTATGCCATCATCGGAACGAGCTTCTTCGGCGAACTTGCACCGGAATATTTCGGAGATGTCGGGTTAAGCACGCTGACGCTTTTCCAAGTGTTCACACTGGAGAGCTGGGCAAGCGGCGTCTTCCGGCCGATCTTTGCAGAAGTAACATGGTCCTGGCTGTATTTTGTTTCGTTCATTATCATTTCCGCTTTCATCATCCTCAACCTTATCGTCGGGGAAATCGTCAATAATGCCCAGCAGCTGTCTGAGCATGCCGAAGAGGAAAGCAGGGATATGGAACGGATCAAGCAGGATCTGCAGGAATTGAAGCAGATGATGAGAGAAAATGGAAAACATTGAAAGGCTTAGGGATTTCCCCCTCGGCTTTTTTTGTATGCCGCACGTAACAGGAGTTCTTGTGTAAGGGTGTAGAAGAGATTAAGGAAATTTATTGAAACGAGAGGCTGTTTTTGTCGTATAGTTGAGTAGAAGGTTCAGAGGAGAAAGGGGTGGCTTACGCTGAGGCACTTGAAAGCATTTTTCGGCATCGATTTGATCGTCATTTTGTGGGCGGCTGTGATGGCATACGTCCGTTGGGATATCCCGCTGTATCTGTGTGCGGGGATCGCTCTGCTCGCGCTTTTGCTTACCTATACATTTGCGAAACAGTTGGATAAGAGATCAGCTGACGTGGATGGGATAGAATCATGAAGGAGGATTTCTAATGCTATTATCTCCAATGAGGAACGAAGAGTTTCACCAATACCGAGAGCTGTCTGTACGGGAATATGCAGAGGAAAAGGTGCGTGCGGGGAATTGGAAGGAAGAAGAAGCGCTGGAGAAGTCGGAGGAGCAATTCCGTCAGCTGCTTCCGGACGGCGTGAATACGGTGGATCATTACCTGTTCATCATGCAGGAGGACGGGGAAGCGGTCGGAGTAATCTGGCTTTACAGGCAGACACCTGAGAAAGGGTTCATCTACGACATTAAAGTGGACGAGAGTAAACGCGGGTTCGGTCACGGAGAGCGGGCGATGCGTGCGTTGGAAACAGAAGCAGAGAAGCTCGGGCTGGCAACGATCGGGTTGCACGTGTTCGGACATAACAAAATCGCCCGGCGCTTATATGAGAAGTTAGGCTACATAGAAACGAATATTTCCATGGAGAAGAAGCTGCCACGAGACTCCTAGAGAAAGGAGAGGGAGTTCGAATGGAAAACCGGAAAGCCGCTCATCGAATGGTTTTCGATTATGGAAGCGGTCGTACGGATCGTTGGCGTTTGCTACATGTTTTTGATATTCACTCGACCGGAAATGCCGGAAGAAGGTTTTGTGCTGGCAGCCATCCTGCTGCTTTTAACGGGTGTCCGGGTGTTTAGGGCTATGGCAGAAGGGCGGAGGAAGTCGGCTGCGGCTGGATCAGGGTTTGTACTTTTCGTTGCACTGGTCCTTGTCGTCGCTGTTTATTTGTAGGGAAGGAAGTGGAGTACATAATGGTAAGATATGTCCTGCAGGCGTTGAATTACGGGAAGGTGGAAACGTTGACCTATGGTGGGAAAACGTTTGAATCCGCCATCAGGAAAGCGGCATCGGTAGCTCCGGTCTACCTGACAAAGGTCGGTTTGGCCGGGGATGAACAGGCGTATAAAGATCATGGTGGAGAAGACAAAGCGCTCTGCCTTTATCCTTATGATTACTATCCTTATTGGAAGGATATCGTCAAGGATCCTCCAGAGACAGCGCTGTTCGGAGAAAACTTGACTTGTGTCGGATTGACCGAAGAGAAGGGACATGTCGGAGACGTCTATGCATTCGGGGAAGCTGTCATCCAAATATCCGAACCGAGAAATCCTTGTTATAAGCTGGCGGCAAAGTATGCGGTGCCTGATATGGTGCTCCGCATGAGGGATACCGGTTTTACAGGCTTTCTCTTCCGTGTGCTGAAAGAGGGGTATGTTTCCAGTGAGGACGTCTTACTTTTGATGGAAAAAGGGGACGTTTCGATTGCGGAAGTGAACGAAGTGAAATTTCACGACCGTTATAATAAAGAGAAGCTGAAGAGAGTCCTCGCATCCGAACCGTTGGCGGAGAGTACGAAAGTCCCGCTCCGTAAGCAGTTAACGAAGGCGGAAAGCATGGCCTGATGGAGGGGAAGGGTTGTGGAGAGAGATTTTTTATGAAGGTGGAAAATCGGAATTCCGGCCTGCACGAACCATTGGCTGCGATAGAAGAAGTGCATTTTAGCGGCTGTAGTATTTCCCGAGAAATGATTGGAATTCTCCCCGCTGAGAATAAAGAAGAGAGCTGTTTGCGAACAGCTCTCTTCTTTGTTCTTACATATACCAGACTTCATTATTTGTCGATGATATGGCGACGGCGCCTGCTTTGATCGCTTCTACGACATCTTCTTTCTCGCATACAAGGCCACTGGCGATAATGGGGATATGTACTTTGTCTTTAACCCAGCCGATTGCTTTCGGCATCATGCCGGGGAGGATTTCTATGAAGTGGGGGGAGGAGTTTGCAATCTGCTTATCGATGCTTTTAAAGGAAATGGAATCGACAAGAAAGAAACGGTGAACCGTATAAAAACCGTAATTTTTGGCGGCGCGGACCATTTGTGCTTTCGTTGATATGATCCCGTCTGCCTGGGTGTTTTCTTTTAGGAACTGCAGGGAAACTTCTTTATTCGATGTACCTTCCAGCAGGTCGATGTGCACGAAAGCAAGCTTCCCGTGGGTTTTCACTTTCTCTACAATCTCACCTACATTGATGATGTCACTATTCAGGATGAATATAATTGTACAATCCGTCTGGATCGCTTCTTCTAATCCTTTGTCATCTTTTACAGCTGCGATGACTGGATTTTCTTCCAGCGCTTCTTCGACATGATCTCTCATAATAGTCTCCTTATCCACATATTTCTCTTTTTATTATATACAAATACTAGTTTAAGTAAAAGGGGAGGGCTCCTTGGGAAGGGAATCATGTCCGAATTTGACAGTCTGTGTAACTATGCCTATACTTATAGACAGTTAGAGTTACTAGAGCCGAGAGAAAAGTAACTTCCTCCTTGGGGGAAGTATGCTTTTCTCTCTTTTTTTTGCTCGAAAACTGCTCAGGAAGGAGTGGAAGATATGGACATGACCGATTTTTCGATGGATTTCTTTTCCTTGAAGGGAAAGACAGCCATCGTCACCGGTGGAAATACAGGCTTGGGTCGTGCATTTTCTCTTGCCCTGGCGAAAGCAGGGGCGGACCTTTTTATTCCGAGTCTTACAGAAGACGATGGAACGACGAGGCAACTTATTGAACAGACCGGAGCCAAGATGGAGTTCATGGAAGTGAACTTGACGGAAGACGGTGCCGCTAAAAGGATCGTCGACCGCTGTCTGGAAACGATGGGCGCGCTTGATATCGTCGTCAACAGTGCCGGGATGAATACCGTAGCAGAATTTAACGAGTTCGGACGGGACAAATGGGATCCGTTGGTGCAGGTGAATTTAACGGCAGCGTTCGAAATGAGTCACGAGGCTGCGAAAGTGATGATTCCGAAGCGTCAAGGGAAGATCATCAACATCTGTTCGGTGTTTTCCTACCACGGTGGACAGGGTTCTCCTGCCTACACGGCGAGTAAGCACGGTATTGCCGGACTTACAAAGGCGTATTGCGATGAACTGGCTCAGTACAATATCCAAGTGAACGGGATCGCTCCCGGTTACTATGCCACAGATATAACGGAAAACACACGCAATGACCCGGCAGCCAACCAGAAAGTGTTGGATCACACACCTGCCAGCCGCTGGGGCGAACCGGCTGATTTGATGGGAGCGACCGTCTTTCTGGCAAGCCGGGCTGCCGACTACGTCAATGGACACATCATGGCAGTGGACGGAGGATACCTTGTCCGCTGATTAGGGAGAAAGGAGCTGGGGGCGAAATGACGGAACGCTACATAATTGGAGTCGACGGAGGATCACAGAGTACGAAGGTGGTGATCTACGACTTGAAAGGAAACCCGGTCAGCCGGGGAGTACAGCCGCTGAAGCCGGTGGATACTCCCGAACCCGGGCAGGTGGAGCATCCGGGAGATGATCTTTGGGACTCCCTTGCTGCTGCATCGAAAAAGGCGATGGATCAGTTCTCCGGTGACCGGGAAGCTATCCTCGGAGTCGGGTTGTGCACGATCCGCTTCGTCCGCTGTCTGTTGAAAGCAGACGGATGCCTTGCTTCCCCCGCCCAAAGCTGGATGGATGAGAGGGTCTCCAAACCATATGAACAGGAAGATCCGGAAGTTTCCTACGTCACGACATCCTCTGGTTATCTCACGCATCGGCTGACTGGAGAGAAAAAGGATTCTGCAGGGAATTACCAGGGCCAGTGGCCGATAGATACAGATACGTGGGGGTGGAGTGAAGAGGATTCCTTGTATGAGCAATACAACCTGTCGAAAGACATGCTCTTTGACCTCTACCCTCCTGGAACCATCCTCGGCCATATCACGGAGGAGGCGTCTTTGGCTACCGGCATTCCGAAGGGGCTTCCGGTTGTTGCAACCGCCAATGATAAAGCGGTGGAAGCGCTTGGGGCGGGCATCCGCACACAAGAGACGGCACTGATTTCCCTGGGAACGTACATAGCGGGGATGGTGCACGGCGGTAGGCAGAATGTGAAGGAAGCAGAGAATTACTGGACGAACTTTTCTGCTGTACCGCAGGAGTATCTCTACGAAAGTGGAGGAATCCGGCGGGGTATGTGGACCGTCAGCTGGTTCAAAGAGCTGCTTGGTGAAGACCTCGTGAAAAAAGCGGAAGCGTCGGGGGTTTCACCGGAGGATTACTTAAACGCGGAAGCGGATTCCCGTGTTCCGCCGGGAAGTGACGGACTCCTTACCGTTCTCGACTGGCTGGCTCCTGCGGGGCAGCCGTATAAGAAAGGCATGATGATCGGCTTCGACGTCCGTCATACAGGTGCCCATATGTACCGGTCGATTCTTGAAGGGATCGCCCTTACGATGAAAGCCCACATGGATGCTATGTACGCGGAGATGGGAGAACGGCTGGAACGTATCATCCTTACGGGCGGGGGCTCCAACGGGGACTTGATGATGCAGATTTTTGCCGACGTGTTCGGTGTACCGGCAGACAGGAATGTGATCAACGGTTCCGCAAGCCTCGGGTCAGCGATTAATACATCCGTTGCGCTGGGGATCTACGAGAACTACGACCAGGCGATAACGGAGATGGTGAAGGTCAAAGACAGTTTTTCGCCGGACATGGACACGCACGATTTTTATACGCGGTTTAATGAAGAAGTGTACCAGCAAATAACGGCACATACAGACCCGGTTTTGAAGCAGGCGCATGCCTTTTTCAACCGGTAAGAAGCTGCCGTTTTCTATAAATCTATCAATTTAAGATGAGGAGTTTTAACTATGGTATTGACAAGAGAACAGATTGTAAAGGACATCCAGGCATTTATTGCAGAAGACAGGGTCATTACAGAAGAAGAAGTGTTGAAAGAAAACAGTGTGGACCGTTTCCGTAAATATGAAACGATTCACGGGATCTACACGCAGCCGCTTCCTGCTGCTGTCGTCAAAGTGAAGGATGAGCAGGAAGTATCCGATCTCCTTCGTTATATGAACGACAACGGTATTAACGCTGTACCTCGTACCGGCGGTTCTGCTACGGAAGGTGGTCTGGAGACGGCTGTGGAGAATTCCATCGTCATCGATGGATCAGGAATGGATGAGATTGTAAGCATCGATCCGTACGATATGCTGGCGACCGTCAAATGCGGCGTTCCATTAGAAGTGTTGGAGGATAAGCTTAGGGAACAAGGGTTGACGACGGGCCACTCTCCGCAGTCGAAGCCGCTCGCTCAAATGGGCGGACTGGTAGCGACGCGTAGTATCGGCCAGCTTTCCACTTTGTACGGCGGCATTGAAGACATGGTGATCGGTCTGGAAGCGGTATTTCCGAATGGCGAAGTGACAAAAATCAGAAACATCCCGCGTCGCGCGGCAGGACCTGATATTCGTCATGTCATCATCGGCAACGAAGGAGCCCTTTGCTACATTACGGAAGTGACCGTGAAGGTCTTCAAGTATCAGCCGGATAACAACCGCTACTTCGGGTACTTATTGGATGATATGAAGAAAGGATTTGAAATTCTACGGGAAGTGATGGTGCAGGGGTACCGTCCGTCTGTGGCCCGGCTGTACGATCCGGAAGATGGAGCGGATCATTTTGATTTCTCGAAAGGTAAATGTGTCCTTATCTTCATGGCGGAAGGTCCGAAGGCTTTGGCGGAAGTGACGGGAGCAGCTATTGAAGAAATCGTCAGCGAGCACGGGCCGGCGGAACAAGTGGAAAGCCGTTTGATTCAGAACTGGTTCGAGAACCTGAATTGGGAACCGGCAAAAGTGCAGGAAGAGAGAAAAGAAATCAAAGAGACGAACAATATCGGATTTACGACAGAAGTATCAGGGACATGGGGCGTCATTCATGATATTTATGAGCGGTGCATCAAACGCGTGCGGGAAGAGATTCCTCACATTACTATGCTCGGCGGTCACTCCTCGCACAGTTACATGAACGGTACGAATATGTATTTCGTTTATTATTACGACCTTGTTGACATTAAGCCGGAAGAAGAAATCTCCAAATATCATTATCCGATCAACAAGATCATTGTAGAAGAAACGATCAAGGCGGGCGGTTCCATGGTCCACCACCATGGTGTCGGAAAGCACAGAACCCCATGGATCAAAGAGGAATATGGTTCTTCCTATTATATTTTGGAAACGCTCAAGCAGGCATTTGACCCGAAAGGCATCATGAATAAAGGGACAATCTTCCCGAAAGAAGATAAGTAAATGCTTCTTCTCTAGATGTAGTCGACTGCCGGACCGGAATAAGAACCGGTCCGGCGGTGTCTGCATTTTTATAATGACGAAACGGCAGAGGGAAGTCTGCTGAAACATAGAAAACCTGTTGAAAACAAGGAGGAAAAATATGAGTAGCAAAAAAAGGGTGCGGATTCGTCCGCTGGTATTTTTGCCGGCCTTTGTATTACTCTTACTTACGATTATATTAAACTTTGTCAGCTATGATTGGTTTTTACACGTTACGACCGTCGCCAAAAACTTCATGACGCAGGAGCTCGGCTGGGTGTACAGTCTTGCAGGCGTCGCTTGTGTTATCCTGATTATCTTCGCGTACTTCTCTCCACTTGGAAACGTGAAGATCGGGGGAGCAGAGGCGAAGCCTTTACTTAGAAAGAAAACATGGTTTGCCATCACGTTGACAACGACGATCGCTGCCGGAATTTTGTTTTGGGGAACAGCAGAGCCGATTTCTCACTTCACCTCTCCTCCACAATCGCTTGGGATTGAGCCGATGTCTGCGGAGGCGGCCATTTTTGCAATGGAAACGCTCTATCTGCACTGGACATTCATCCCGTATGCGTTCTATTCCATCCCTACCATCGTGTTTGCCTTCGCTTATTACAACATGAAGCGCTCCTTTAGTGTAGGCTCGCAAATTTCGCCGGCTCTCAGGAATTACAATCAAGATAAAATCAACACGGTCGTCGATGCGGTGATCCTTTTTGCAGTAGCCGCGGCCATTGCTTCCTCCTTCGGTACGTCCGTAATGAATATGGGCGGAGGAATCAACTCGCTGTTCGGCATTGATAATGATAAATCGCTCTGGGTAGTCATCACCATCATCGGGACCATTGCCTTCATCGTCTCTTCCAGTACGGGTCTGATGAAGGGAATCCGGGTGCTGGCTGACTTTAATATCTACTTGTACTACATCATCATAGCTGCGCTTATCATTCTCGGTCCGACCGTCTTCATGTTCAGTATGGGAACGGAAAGCTTTGGAGGGTTCCTGTCGAACTTCTTTGATAAAGCACTGTTCACCGGAGAAACAGCGAACGACGATTGGGCAAGCGGCTGGACGACCTTCTATTGGTCGAACTGGATGGCCTGGGCTCCTGTAACAGCGGTTTTCCTGGCAAGGATCGCCTACGGATATACGGTCAAAGAAGTCATAATGATGAACTTCGTCATCCCCGGCTTTTTCAGTGTCCTATGGATGACGGTGCTGGGTGGAACCGCCCTTAATTTCCAAATGACGGGGAAGGTTGATCTGGCGGAAGTGATTGCTGAACAGGGAACAGGGGCAGCCGGTTACGCTGTTTTAAGTGAGCTGCCCTTTGCAAGTGTTCTGATTATCATCTACCTGCTTGCTGTCATGATTTCATTTGTCACGGCAACAGATTCGACGACGAATGCGATGGCAAGCATCAGTTCCACCGGGATAACCGAGGGGTCCCAGGAAGCTCCTGTCTTCATCAAAGTGACGTGGGGTGTGATTGTAGGTGCTGTTGCGCTGATTTTCATTTCCACCCTTGGGTTGGACGGGATTCGGACGCTTTCTTATCTGGGTGGGTTTCCGGCTCTCTTCCTCGGTGTATTGAGCTTGATTTCGTTAATGGTCATTATGAAAAATCCGAAGAAATTTGATCGTCATTCTTCAGATAGACAATAAAGGGAAAAGCCGGCAGATTGCCGGCTTTTTTTAATGAAAAGGCTTAGTTAAAGTTTGTTGTTGATATTTGAACAATTAGAACAAGTGTCCTTGGTTCAAGCTTCTATATCTAATGGGAAAGTCTTTTTAAATTGTTCAATAAAACCCCGTATAGTTTAGCAAAGAGTTTTGTTTTAGTCATTGGTACTTCGTTCGTTATATTGGGTGCTTGGGTGATATAAGCGTTACGGTTACCTCGGATTCATATCGTACGTAAACGGGGGCAATAGCTGAAAATTGTATAGTTAATCTTCAGCTATTTCTTTTATTCAAGAACGCAGTTGTCTAGAAGACAAAATTTCGAAGTGTTTTTAAAAAGGTACTCTTTATCCATTGTGTTGAAAATGAATTGTTAAATATATACATAGACATTTAGATAAGGTGTTGAGGTTGCTAATTCACGTGGTTTAAAACTATAGAACAAAAAGCTCTCACTTTTGGCGGTTTTTTATTTGTTTTAATTTGTGAACTTAATATCTTGATCAATGTCTACTAATGAATAGGTTATAGTAGAACTATTTAATTCAATTTCCTCATCATTTACTTCATCTAGCTTATCTAAACTCAAATCATTAAAATCTTTTTCATTAATATACCCATAAACTAATTTTGTTGAGTCATCGATTTCGATATAGTCGGAAGAATATACTTCTCCTGTAGACGCCAAGTGTGCTGTTCCTTTAGAATACTCCCAATTTCCATCGTTACTTTCCTGGAAAATTGATAAGCCAACTCCCTGGTTGTTTTCGCTATCTTCTAAAATATAAAAAACTAGTTTTCCAAACTCTTCATCTTGTTCTGCAATAATTTCTTCAAAGTGTTCTTGTTTTTCTTCTATCTGTTGTTCAAGGTTATCACTTTCCCCGGAATTTGCTTCTGAACAACCTACGATTAATGTAGTCAATACAAGGAGCGAGAAAACCTTCAAATAAGATGATTTTTGTTTTACAAACAAAATATCCACCCCAAACAAATATGATTATTATACATTTTAACAAATGTTAAAGGTGCATTCCTAATATATATAAGAGAGTAGGAATTTCCTACCCACTTTATAACCTGATTCTTTAGTATGTTCTTTCAGTAAAGCCTTCGGCAATATCTTTTCTAGCAAAATATGAGCCGCCTGTTCCACCAGATACACTAAATCCAGCTGCTTCAAATCCTGCGGATGCTTCATAAGTAGTTTCTACTTCAATTGTTGCAGCTCCAGTCACCTCAATTTCAGTTGTAGGAAAAGAACCAGTTGTTGATATAGCATCAGATGTTCTATTGACTAGCTGGTGATTTCCACTAGATGTTTGCCAGAAAGTATCTCTTACTTCATTAATTTGTCTAAAGGAACCTGATCCTTCTATTACAAGGCGTGCGCTCAAAGTACTTTCTAAATCATTATCTATTCGTGATTCGCTGACAGTTAAAAATGTATCTTGGGCACTAACATCTTGTGTAGATAGAGGTATTTCTTCTTTAACAGTGAAGGTTTTTAATAATTCATTAGTCTCCTTATCATAGATGAATAACTTTTCCTTTAAAGGCTCCTCAAATTTCTCAATACTCACCTCAGACTTCTTATACGGAATTACTATATTAAGTCCCATTAAGTTTTCAGTATATTCATCAGAATTTTCTGTTGTACTAATCGATGCAGATGCTGAAGTTCCAAAGCTAATCAATGCAAAAAATAAAACAATGAAAAATACGGGTAACAAAAACATTTTCTTCAAAATATAATCACCCATCATTTGGTATATATTGTATGTAACCTTTTTGTAATAAAATAAACATAACATTACGATTTAATTTAATAAGGAGTCAAATGGAACGAGGGAAAAGTTACCTGTTATTTATGCTTGAGGATCTATTGCAACTTGGGGGGCAAGTTTCAGGAAAATAAGAGACTATTCTACTGCTTTTGGTAATTTTTATGATAACGGATATACTGGATACGATTTTAAGGCTGAAACAAACAAATTTAGCTAGAGATAAAAAGTAATTCTTATACAAAGAGAATATTTATGATTAATAAAGTTTACTTTAGTAGTAGTTTTATTAGCATTA
Source organism: Halobacillus sp. ACCC02827 (assembly GCF_030291935.1). Classification (NCBI taxonomy): domain Bacteria; kingdom Bacillati; phylum Bacillota; class Bacilli; order Caryophanales; family Bacillaceae; genus Halobacillus; species Halobacillus sp. ACCC02827. The sequence continues at coordinate 1,256,863 of NZ_CP128168.1, forward strand.
CTAATTACAGTAGGTGTAGGGCAAGCCGATATTCCTGATTATGAGAACTTCAATAATACGATGGGTTGTTTTAACAGTAGTGGCTACACTACTGTTAACTCTGGTTTAGCGTTTACAGGGACTTAACTAAACCAGAATAAATGGTGTTAATTATTGTCGTTTACTGCTGTATTTCTTGTCATTCAGTGGTAAAAAGTACGTCAAGGTTGTTATATTTCCTTAGCTGCAATTAGTAGTAGAATTCTACTGATTATCTCAGTAATTTTATATTTTGTTTGGTGGTTTACACATTGATTTAATATAGTTAATTAGCACATAGCTCTATGTGAAAACAACTCGATACGGAGTGTTAAATTGGAAGTTTCTTATTTGTAATAATATCAACACTAAATTTTAACAGGGGCAATGAATTTAGAATATTTTGAAACATCTAATATACTCAAACGTATACAAAATATAAAGGGGGGGATGATGATGAAGCATGTGTTTTGGTCTTCAGCGACAATCGTGGCTATAGCGGCGGCCAACTGGCTTATTGCCGCCTTCTTGGGAGGAACGGTGATGGATTATGCCTTCCTTACCGGTTTAGCGGCGGCTACCACCGTTGGCTTTTTTAATTCTTCCGGGGGATTTGCATCGGATGCCATCCGTCTGAGTGCCCAGGCACAGACGGGCATCAAAGTGGAGAAGGATAAGCAGACCTTCCGGCCGACGGTCGTTTTTTATACGGCTGTCGTTTATACGATCGTCGCTCTTATCGCCACGATCATTTATTACAAGGATTATTTCCTGTGAGGGGAGCGGATCTGGTAAAGAAAGCAGAGGCGCAGGCCGCGTTTTACGCGGAAAATCCGAAGGTGGAGGTGATCTTTCTTGCGGGATCGGTCGCGCGCGGATGGGATGATGCGTTTTCGGACATTGAATTGCACATCCTTTGGAAAGCGCCGCCGACGGAGGAGGATCGAATCGGCCCGGTTTCTGAGGTGGGTGGATCGATTCTGAGCTTCGAACCATATGAAGACGAAGAATGGTCGGAAGCCTACACCGACGAGTCGGGGCTGAAGTTTGAAATCAGCAGTTTCCTTACGGAGACAGTGGAACGGTACATAACAGACGTCGTCGAAGACGGAGAGTTCGATTATGATAAACAGTGCATCCTGTCTTCCATTCAGGATGGAAAGATTCTTTATGGAAAAGCGCAGGGGCAACGGATGAAAACAAGGACGGATGCTTATCCGGATGTGCTCGCAGCGAAGATGATTTCTGAAAACCTCGAGCTGACGAATCGCTGGAGCAACCGACAGGCGCTGAAGGCCCGCGGGGACTGGTTGATGTTTTATGATCTTGTGACGTTTGTCCAGAAAAAGTTGATGGGCGTATTGTTCGGCATGAACCGGATGTATGTCCAGCATCCTTCTTTCAAGTGGATGGTATGGAACATAGACAGAATGGAAGAAAAGCCGGACCGTTTTGGCGAGCGGATGTCCACCCTTATCTCTAAAGATCCCGCGGATACGCTCGCTGACTTGGAAGCGTTGGTGGAAGAGGTGCGGGCCTTGGTATCGAAGCGCGGTTGACAGGTATTAAAAAACCAGCGGAGCTCTATGCTCCGCTGGTTTTATCTATATTCTCAAAAAGTATTGCATTGGGAAGAAAGGTATGGTAAATTTAATCAGTGACTCTATTTTAACTATTGAACATATGTATCCATTATAAATTATAACTTAAAAAGGGCGCGGAGTCAATAGCGGATGCGTTTTTTTCTAAAGGAGGACTTGATTTGGGCGACGAAATACAGAAAGAACAGAGATATTTGGATATGGTGATGGCAGATATCGCAAGGCAGATCGGCGTATTGGAAGCGGACGCCGCCAAGCGGAAAGAAGAAGTGATCCATATCCGTAAGCACTTTTGGGATGATCTGAAAATCAACATGGATACGTTCGACGACTATCTGGAAACGATCATCGGGATGAGACAGCAGGCGCAGGATCTGTCGGTCAGTCAGGGAACGCACAGACAGGCCTTCCACCGCTTGGAAAGGCTGAAGCGGGTGGAAGAAGTTCCGTATTTCGGCCGGATCGATTTCCGAGAAGAGGGTCAGGAGGAAGCGGAGTCTGTTCATATCGGGATATCGACGATTACGGATGAAGCCGATGAATCGATTCTCATCTATGACTGGCGGGCCCCGATTTCAAGTGTCTATTATGACTATGCGCCGGGCCCTGCCGCCTATCACACACCGGAGGGCCGCATTCACGGGGAGCTTGAAAAAAAGTGGCAGTACAACATTAAGAATGGTGTCATTGAGTCCATGTTTGATACGAGTGTGACCATCGGGGATGAAATACTTCAGGGAGTTCTTGGCCAGGGTTCCAACAAACACATGCAGAGCATCGTTGCAACCATCCAGAAAGAGCAGAACAAGATCATCCGGCATGTGAAAGGGAAACTCCTGATGGTGCACGGCGCAGCGGGCAGCGGCAAGACGTCAGCCGCGCTCCAGCGAATCGCTTATTTCCTGTATAAATTCCGGGAAAACTTGAGAGCGGACCAGATCATCCTTTTTTCTCCTAATGCTATGTTCTCCAATTACGTCTCCCACGTCCTGCCGGAATTAGGGGAAGAAAATATGGAGCAGGAAACATTCCAGGACTATTTGGAGTACCGGCTCGAGGATTCCTTCTCCGTGGAAGGTCCTTACGAGCAGCTGGAGTACATGCTGGAATGCACGGACGACCCTGATTACGGCGTAAGAAGGGCAAGTGCTCAATTTAAAGCCTCCTCCGTTTTCTTTGAAGGGATGAAAACATACCGCGACATGCTGGAGTCCTCCGGCATGATTTTCCGTGGGCTGAAGTTTCGCGGAAAATCGCTGGTCAAAGCAGCGGATATCGCCGAGCGCTTTTATACGGAGGATACAAATCTCCGTTTCAACAACAGGATCGAGAAGCTGAAGGACTGGCTTCTCGAGATGATCGACCGGATCGAGGTTAGGGAACTGGAAAAGCCGTGGGTCCAGGAAGAAATCGAGCTGCTCAGTAAAGATGATCTCCAGAAGGTATATACTCGTCTGGATAAGGAAAAAGAATACGAAGACGGCACGTATAAATTTTATGAAAAAGAACAGGAAGTCCTTTCCCGTTTGATCGTCCGTAGAAGGTTGAAGCCGCTCCGCCGAAAGATCGAGGCGCTTCAGTTCATCCATATCAAGAACTTGTATCGTCAGATCTTCGATGAATCTCTCCATGACAAGTTGTGGGACGACAGTCGTGTACCACATGAATGGTCCCGTATTTGTGAAATGACGAAGGAGGCGTTGAAGGAAGGGAAGTTGTATCAGGAAGATGCGACGCCTTACCTTCTTTTGAAGGAGCTTATTCAAGGCTTCCAGTCAAATAACGCCATCAAATATGTGCTGATCGATGAAGCGCAGGACTATTCGGTGTTCCAATTCGAGTTCATCAAACGATTGTTCCCGAGCGCCCGCATGACGGTGTTGGGAGATTTCAATCAGGCGATATTCGCCCACGCGGACCAATCGGTGAACTTTGATTTTCTGAGTGGATTGTACGGACCAGAGGAAACAGAAAGCATTACGCTGGATCGCAGCTACCGGTCGACGAAGCAGATCATTGAATTCACAAGAGAGCTTGTGCCGGAAGGGGAACAGATCAAGGCGTTTGAGCGGGAAGGAGAAAAGCCGACGCTGACCACGCTTGATACCCGGGAAGAGCTGCATGCAGAGATCGTGTCCCGGGTCGCTGCGTTGAAACAGGAAGGCCACCATACGATTGCCATCATTTGTAAATCGGCTCGGGAAAGCGCGGATGCCTTTGAGGGACTAGGGGCAGTCGACGACCTTAAGCTCGTTAAGAAAAGCACGGACGAATACGAGCAGGGTGTGGTCGTCCTTCCATCCTATCTTGCAAAAGGGATTGAATTCGATGCGGTCCTTATTTATGATGCATCGGATCGGGTCTATGGAGAAGAGCACCTGCGCCGGCTGTTTTATACCGCCTGTACGCGTGCGATGCACACGCTTCACCTGTACAGTGTCGGGGAGCCGACGCGTCTGTTGAACGGAGTATCGCTTGGCACGGTTCTCGCTGTGTCGAAGTGAAACGGAGATCTATGATAATGGTAAAAAAGCTTATCCTGATGGGTAAGCTTTTTTGCTGTCTCAAAGGAAGAGGGCTCCTTTCCATTGTTAAATATGTTAAAAAAATGAAATAAATGATAAATTGTTAATAGACAGGATTCATAAAGGGAGAGGGTTCAGATGAAGACGGTGCTCGTGTTTGTTACAGATGGTTATGCGGATTGGGAAGTGGGCTACATAACGGCGGAGTTGAATAAGCCGGGAACGGGGTACAGTATCGAAACGATGGGCATTGATAAGGAACCGAAAGTGTCGATGGGCGGTATGACGGTGCTGCCCGATTATCAGTTGGGCGAACGCTTGGACCCATCTCCTGCTATGGTCATATTTCCGGGCGGGACGGGATGGAGAGAAGAGAAAAACCAGCAGGCGGAAGCGCTCGTACGGAGTTGTTTGGACCTGGATGTACCGGTAGCGGCCATCTGTGATGCAGCGACGTTCCTCGGCAGGCATGGGTTCCTTGATAATCGGAAGCATACCGGTAACTCATTGGCATATTTGAAGGAAGGGGCGGCTGCTTATGAGGGAGACTCCTTGTATATAGAGGCGCAGTCTGTTCGCAGCAGCGGTTTGATCACGGCTAACGGCAGTGCGGCGCTGGAATTTTCGCGGGATATTCTTACGGAATTGAACGTAATGGATGAGCGCGGTCGCGAGGAATGGTACGGCTTCTTTAAAGAAGGATTCCTGCCAAATTGAGGGGGAAGTGAGATGAATAGGAAAAGTAAATGGAAACGGAAGAAAGCAAGGAAGTCTGATTCCGGCGACTGGCTGGATATTCTGTTATTCATCCCTGAATTGCTGCTGCTTCCGTTCCGACTCCTTCTTTGGATGCTCCGAATGGCCGGGAAGGCGCTCCATTCTTTATTCGACTGGTGATGGAGGTGGGAACATGATGGATGATTTGCAGGCTTTTCTCGAGTCGGAAATTACTGATCAGGAGTACTATGAAGGCATTCTTGCCTTTATCCAATCTCCCAATATAAGGAGCGGGGAATATGAATGCAATACCTTCATTGTGAGGAAGATTAATCGCTCCAGCTTTCTCATTTATGAGGAGTTCGAGGTGGACGGACGTGTAATAACGCAGGGGGAAACAGCGTCTTCTCATGACAATCTAGTGAAACAAATGCAGGAATGCGCGCAAAAACAGGGGTTTACCCTCTGTCATTATCCATAATCGGGAAGGAGGAGGAGAATTGAGAATCATAGAAGAAGAAAAACTGGAGGATTATGTAAGGGAGAAAGTCATCGAACATAACATGCGTATGCTGCCGGATGAGCTTAAGACGCCGAATGAAGATATCAGTTTCCTGTTGAAAGAGGACGACGATACGATCGTCGGAGGAATTACGGCGAACATGTTCTGGCATCACATGCATATTGAATTCTTCTGGGTGGAGGAAACATTAAGAGGAAAAGGATACGGAAGTGCGCTGCTTGAAAAAATGGAAACGGCCGCCCGCGAAAAAGGATGCCGCTTCATCCATTTGGATACGTTCAGCTTCCAGGCACCGGACTTTTATAAGCGGCATGGATTCGAGGTGTTCGGAACACTGGAGGATCACCCGGAGGGATTCGCGCAGTATTACATGGTCAAACGGTTCGACCGTTGAAGACTATTCATAGAAAGGAGCATATCTATGGAAAAAATAGAAAAAGTACTGGACGCGTATTTTTCTGCTTGGAATGAGGGATTTGCTACGAAGGAGGCTGCGGGCATACGAGCGTTTATGTCCAGGGATTTCGTCGGTTATTGGTCCCGGTCGGATATTCTGCAGCCGGATCCATATTTCTACGACTATGACTTGGAAGCTGTCTTGAAGCAGATGGATGAGGCGGAGAAGACTTTTGAAATCGCTTCTATAGGGGAGAGGAAGGACGGGCAGGAGAAGATCGTGCTCGGGAGGGAGACCAACGTCATCCAGGGAACCGCCTTTTCTGCACAGTGTATGTTCGTTTGGAGGAAAGAAGCGGATGATTGGAAACTCGTGAAGGAATACATAGAACTGGAAAGATAGGAAGTAAAATTGGGTTGTTCAGACTTGGGGGTTTCCGAGTTTTTTCTGTGGTGGATGAGAGGAGAGAAAAGGGTATGAAAGTGGATAAGAGGGAAGTAGAAATAAGAGGGAGAAAGCTCGCTTACACATATATTCAAAATCAATCCGACACCGTCTGCTTCATGCTGTCCGGATCCAGTTACACCTATGACAAACCGCTGTTTTACTACGCGACGATGGGCATGCTTGAGAAGCGTACCGATATCGTCCATATTCATTACGATTACATGGATGAGAGGCTTGATTTATATGATGACAAGTTTGCGGCATTGGTTTCAGAAGACGTCGATGCGGTAATCCGTGCTGTATTATTCGGTCGGACCTACTCACGTATGGTGGTGGTGGCGAAATCGCTCGGCACACTTGCTTTAGGGCGCAGGATGTTTGATGATTATCCCGATGCTTACTTCGTCATCTTGACGCCGCTGCTTAAGAAAGATTCTCTGGCAGCAACACTTGCAGGCGTATCCAACAAGATACTTATCATCATAGGAGACAAGGATCATCATTATATGGAAGAAACGGTGAAACGGGTAATGAAGGGAGAGGCAAAAGTCACTACTATTCAAGAGGCGGACCATTCGCTCGAGGCTGTCCCGTTGGACCCCTTCAGGTCTCTGACCATCATGCATCAAGTCATCACGGAAATCACGTCGTTTCTTTACGATGAATGATACCGTTCTTCTGAACCGTTGAGCAAGCGAATATACATGGACGGATAAAAAGAAGGAAGGACTGATTTCATGCCATCCTCCCTATGTGATCATTTCGCTGAGCTGGTAAACGGCAGGAGCCGCTTGGAACACGGGACCTGTACCGTATCGCTGCATCGGACTTTCCAGGCCGCGGTTCAAGGCCGTCCTAGTCGGGCGGTCGTCCCTGTCGGTCTTTCTTTTGAATCCCTTGATATGAATGGAAGAGCTTTGTGTCTTGCGGAAGTAGCGGTATTAGAAGAGGAAATACCGGGTTTTATGAATGCGGTTGTCCAGCAGGGGCTGGTTGTGGGCGCGCTTCATAATCATTGGCTGTATATGAATCCGACTGTCATGTATATGCACATCCAATCAGTGGAACCGCCGCTTGATTTCGCCAGTAAAATGGCGCGGGCGTTTTCATCGTTAAGCAGTTATCCCGTCCCTTGATTAGAAAGAGAACAACAATAAAGGAGGCAGCATATGTTTTTGAAAGAAATCCGTCTCCTGCGAGAGAATATCGAATCCTATGAAGCTTATCCTTTTTCCATACCCGCCATCCGGAGCCTTGACCATCTCGATCTGAAAAGCCGTGTGACATTTTTCGTCGGGGAGAACGGATCCGGAAAATCGACGCTGCTGGAAGCCGTCGCCGATATGTGCGGCTTTCACACCGCCGGCGGCGGGCGCAATAACACGTATGATGTTCATGCTGCAGCGTCTGACCTCGGTGACTATATCAGGCTTTCGTGGATGCCGAAAGTGTCCAGGGGCTTCTTCCTACGAGCGGAATCTTTCTACAACTTCGCTACTCATATCGAGGAAGTGGGGGCGCTCGGAGGCTACGGCGGCCGCTCCCTTCACAAGCAGTCCCACGGGGAATCGTTTCTTTCTCTGTTTACGAACCGCTTCCAAGGGAAGGCGGTTTACTTGCTGGATGAACCGGAAGCGGCCTTGTCCCCGCAGCGTCAGCTCTCTTTTTTAAAGATTCTCCATGACTTGGAGACAGAAGGGGACAGCCAGTTTCTCATCGCCACCCATTCCCCGATCCTGCTGGGCTACCCGAATGCGGATATCCTCTCGTTCGACGGCGGGAAAATCGAACGGATCTCTTATGAAGAAACGGATCACTATCAAATAACGAGGGCTTTCCTTGAAAATAAAGAGCGTATCCTTGATGAACTGTTCCGGGAAGAAGAGGGATAGGTATGGATATTCTTTTGTTTTTTATCAGCGCTGGTCTGCTTATGTATCTGTTGGATAAATACCTCCACCGGTGGTTAGGCGTAAACAAGGTTGACCTGTCAACGACGAAAGCGTGGAGAGTGGAGCGGTGGGGAAGTCGTCTATTCTTCATCCTCTTTCTCCTCCTGTTATGGAGCATAGATCGGACAGCTGAGAACTGGTTTTGGTTATTTATCAGTGGGATTGTTGCTTTTAACAGTTTCCATGCTCTGCTTGAGTGGATGTATATTAAGAACTCCAGGCAGTTTGTCGTAACGCTCCTGCTTATGGTGTCTGTCCTCCTTCTTTTACTCGCAGGGCATTATGTCATTCTCTGAGAACGGTCGAGGAGATGGTCCGTTTGCTCGCACTCTTTTATGAAGGAGGATACGATGATAGATACAGAAACTATAAAAATCATGGAAATAGAAAGCCGATTTGAAAGAGAAGCGAAGCGGGTGATCCTTGCCGGAATGGAAGAGTATTTCGGCTTTATCGACCATTCTCTGAATCCTGATTTGGATGATATTTTATTGAACTATCAAAAGACTGGCAGTAAATTTCTTATCGCCGTCTTTGATTCTCATGTGGTTGCGACGGCAGCTGTGGTGAAAGAGGACGAAGGTACGGCAAGGCTCGTGCGTATGTCTGTCGTGAAGGAATTCAGGCGGTCCGGGATAGGAAGAAGGATGCTGCGCTCTATGGAAAGGTATGCGTTTCAAACCGGGTACAGGAAGCTGGTGCTGGAAACCCATCGGGAATGGGAACAGGCTATCCGGTTTTATATGGATAATGGCTATGAAATGTACGTGGATGATGGACAGAGGGCTCACATGTGGAAGGATGTAATCACCAATTCCTGTTCGCCGGAGGACTTCTCCTGACCATTGTAGAAATATGTAAGGAGAGATGTCGGAAAGCGGAGGGATACGGATGAGTTTTTGGACATGGTTTGCCATTTGCCTTGCATTGTTCAGTGGTATTTTTGCGGCGAATTCCAAGAAGAAAGATCAGTGAGGGGCGGGCTGTTCATTTTCTGTAAGAAAAGAAGGAGTATTGGTTTAAATAGAGGATGCTCCCTTTCCTTAATTTATTCGTTGAACAGCACTTTTCTCTTCGTCTTTCCAGGAATACAGCACCTGTTCTCCATTCTTTTTATTGACAGCTACATCATAGTTGAACGGGGGAATGCCGGCTTTCGCTTTTATAACAGTAATTTCATCAATTGCTTCTTTCGCAAGGCCACTGTCTTCGTTTGTAATTTCCCACATAACAGCAGCTAAGAGTTCTTCTCTATCATGTACCTCCTGTTGGGAATAGTTTTGTAACATCTGATACATGGAGAAAATAGATAGACAAACGAGGGCGGCCGCTAGTATGAGGATGGTCCATTTACTTTTTTTTTCTTTTAACATAGTAGTCTCCTTAATGGTTTTTTTTGGTTATCACAAAATAAGGGAAGGTCATTTCGTGAATGATATGTAAAATTATGTATTACATTCTATCATGAAAATTATTCTTTATAAATCTCTCATTGGAAAATGAGGATTGAAATGAGGTGAGGAAATGTTCGGATTTTACAACTCTTTATCTGCAGAAGTGTATGACCTGGATAAACCGATCGGCCACTCCTTCGGGGATATCGAATTTTATTTGGACCATCTGGGCGGGGTGAACGGCAGACTATTGGAGCCTGCCGTCGGCACCGGCCGGCTGTTGATTCCGCTGCTTGAAAATGGATATGACGTGGACGGGTTCGATTTGTCTCCGGACATGCTCGCTGTCTGCCGTACCAACTGCCGGCAGAGCGGGTTTGCTCCAAAGCTTTTCGAAGCGGATATGACCGACTTCGACCTGGGTGAGGAATACGGAGCGATCGTAGTACCGACCGGGACGTTCCTTTTGATTCATGAACGGGAGAAGTCGATCGCGGCCCTCCGGCAGTTTCATCATCATTTGAAAACAGGAGGAAAACTACTCCTCGATGTCTTTCTGGAGACGGATATCCAACTCGGGAAGGTGTCTGTGAAGCAGTGGGACTGCCCGAACGGGGATACGATTACGCTGGAAGCGAAGCAGGTGGAAGTGGATTACATCCGTCAGTATGTCGTTTCGCATCATCGGTATGAGCGGTGGAGAAATGGGAAGCTGATGGAAAGTGAACAGGAGCGTTTTCCGACCCGGTGGTACGGAGTGGAGGAATTCTCTCTGGTTCTGCAAGCGTGCGGGTTTGAGGTGAAAGAGATATCTGCGGATTATAAGCGCGGAGTGTATCCGTCAAAGCCCGATCAGGTCATCACATTTGAAGCAGTGAAAAAATAAAACAGGCAGAGGAGCAGATGTGCTCCTTCTGCCTGTTTCGATTATTCTCCCTGTGCTTCCTCAACAGCCTGTACGAAATCTTCATGCGTGCTTCCTTCAAAGCGCTCGCCGTCAATGAACAGCGCAGGAGTGCTGGTGACGCCCCACTCTTTCACCAGATCCAAGTCGCGCTCGACGGCATCTTCTCCTTCGCCGTTCTGGTACGCTTCCAGTACGGTTTGTGCTTCTTCCTCGCTTGCGATGCTTTCCAGCGTCTCTACGAGGTAGTCTTCCGTATAGACTTCTTCCTGCTCTTCACCAGGGTTCTGTTTTTCATACAATAGGTCATGGAATTCCCAGAACGTATCATTTCCAAGTTCCTGATAAACGACTTCGGCGAATTCAGCCGACCGTTTGGAATCCTCGTGGATGAACGGGTAGTTGACGAAATAGAACTTCGCTTTTCCTGTCTCGATGAGGTCTTTATCGATCAATGGGTACGTATTTGCGGTAAAGTCTTTGCAGTACGGGCACTTATAGTCTCCGAACTCGACAATCTTCACTTCTGCATCCTCATCTCCAAGATAAGGCTGTCCTTCATAGGTGTCTGCGGATGGTGCATCCCCGGACCCTGTATCATCATCGGAATTCGTTGCTGCATAGACCCCGATGATTCCTGCGATGACTACGATGCCGAGAAAAACCAACATCCATATCCATGGCTTCTTCATGAGTTGTCCTCCTGTCCTTCGTGTAAACGTATGATCGGTCAGGGATTCTGCTGTTGTACTTGTTCCCCTTATCGATCGTGTGGAAGCTTCTTCTTCCTCTAAAAAAGAGTGGAAAGTTCCTTCACCAAGACACTACATGATGTAGTGTGAAAAGTCAAAGGGGAAAATTCGCGTCTTGACGGGGAGGGAAGTCTACACTACAATCTGTAGTTGAGAGGTGTAGAGATGAAAATTCAACCGTTCAAAACAAATGAAAAAGGGCTGAACCGTTTCTTTGGACCGCTGGAAGCGCGTGTAATGGATGTGCTTTGGAACGGATCTGAAATGTCGATCAAAGCTGTCAAAGAAAGACTCGATCAGGAGCAGGAGGCGAAGTTCAATACGGTCATGACCGTGATGAACCGTCTCGTTGATAAAGGTGTGCTTACAAAGCGGATAGAGAAGCGGAAATCGTTATATACTCCTGTCCTTACAAGAGAGGAATTCCTGAACGATCAATCGAAAGAGCTGACCAAAGGAATCATGGATGAATTCGGTTCGCTTGCCGTCAATCACATGCTGGATGCCTTGGAGGAAGCGGACCCCGGCTTGCTTGAGAAGCTGGAGAAGAAGGTGCAGCAGCTGAATAAGGAGAAGTAGAATGAAAATCAGGGAGCTCAAGTTTCTTTTTATCCTGTCGTTTCTGTTGATCAGTGCGGTCATTGCTCAGATGTCATGGTACGGCTTCTATGTGGTGACGAGCCATAATTTATTTTTAAACATCGCAAAAGTCTGTCACAACTGGCTGCAGGCCATCGACGTGTCGCCGCTGAATGCTCTTCTCCAGCTGCTTGCGATCTCGACAATTGTACTTTTTCTGATCCAAATCGGAAGGCAGTTCCGGCTCCATCACCGGTTTAACCGGAGGATGGAAGCCCTGCGTGATGAACCGTTGACTACCGAGGTCAGAGAGGCGACCGGCTTTGGGAACAAGAACCTGATCGTTGTCCAAAGTGACGAGTGGATGGCGCTCACATGCGGGTTCCTGAAACCGAAAATCATTCTCTCGTCCGAAATGGTAACAGGTTTGGACAAGGATGAACTTCGTGCGGTCGTTTATCATGAAGGGTATCACCAAAGATATTTCGATCCGTTGAAGAAATTACTCATCCAGACCCTTACCGCAGCATTCTGGTATATTCCGATACTAAAGTGGGTGGCGGAACAATATCATGTCTGTAAGGAGCTGGCAGCCGATCAATATTCGATTGACCAGATGGACAATGATTTGTATCTGAGTGCCGCGCTCTTGAAGCTCGTCAGGAATGGACAAGGAAAAGCGGCGCATTCGTTCGCTGTTTCTTTTGCCGATACCGCGGTCAATTATAGGATCCAGCAGCTGGTTAAGCCGGACGAGCAGGTCAAAGTAGCGGTTCCATTAGGATCAGCACTGTTATCTTTCATCATCTTTTTAGGGATGACGGGGATGTTCATCATCGCCCTTCCCTAAAAATTTTTAAATCAAAGCACTACATAGTGTAGTGTATCAAGGAGGAAATAATAATGAAGACAACGACAAGTATGACTATTTTACGGGTGGTTCTGGGAATCATATTCCTCGTCCACGGAGCACAGAAGTTTTCCGGAGGAATATCCAACACAGCAGGTTTCTTTGACAGTCTCGGCATTCCCGGGGTGATGGCGTATGCCGTCGCCGTCATTGAGCTTCTGGGAGGGGCGCTGATGATTCTCGGGCTCGCTACCCGTGTCATCGCCGGCTTGTTCATGATCGTTATGCTAGGGGCGATCTTCACTGTTAAAATCGGTCAAGGCTTCGTCGGAGGAGTCGAGTTCGATCTTGCTCTTCTGAGTATGTCCATCGCACTCCTTATCGGAGGCAGCGGTCCGCTCGCATTGGATAGCCGCTTCACAGGCAAAACATCAGAAAAGGCTGTATCCTAAAATAAACGCAGGGTTGTCTCTTAATTGGAGGCGATCCTGTTTTTTTATCCAAACGAGAATAGAAGGAATCACTGCGGAGATTCTTGAATGGTATAGAGAGAAGGGCATTGTATAGTGGAAGGAAGTGACGTAGTGGAACCGGTGGGCTACTTTGTGACAGCTCTGCTGTATGCGTCGGGTGTCTGTTTTGCGGTCGTACCAAGAAAGTGGGCGCTGCCTTTTCGGTCGCCGGGGAAGTATCTGCTGATGTTTACCGAGCTACCTTTTCATCTGCTGTTGTTTTTGTTTTTATCCACCTTTCTTGCTGTAATCGAAGGGGATTTGAATTCGGTTCTCGGCCCCGTATCCTTGGTGATCATGGCTGCATCTGCTGCGGCCGTCCTATGGGGCATCTCAAAAAGTTTAAAAACAGCGTCCATCCTCCGGCATGCTTTTGATGAACACCTTGAAGGATGGCGCCGAACCGGTGCGCAAGCCGGCATCAGGCACAGTTTTTCCGTCCGTGCATTCCTCGGTCCTTTCCGGATATGGAGAGGAGTGAAGAGGACCCGCAATATTGCTTATGCGGATAAGGGTTCACGCAACCGCATGGATCTATACCGGCACAAACGTTGTCCGGATCGAGCTCCTGTTTTGATTCACCTGCATGGAGGCGGTTTCGTCAGCGGGAAGAAAAGCACCCAATCGCTGCCGATGATCCAGCACTTTGTAAAGCGTGGATGGGTCTGCATCAGTGCGAACTACAGGCTTCTTCCCAATGCGGAGTTCCCGGAACCGCTCATCGATGTGAAGAAGCTGATTGCCTGGGTGCGCATGCATGCCGGCACGTACAATATAGACCCTGATAAGATTTTCCTAGCAGGGAATTCGGCAGGCGGTCATTTGGCCACGATGGCCGCACTGACAGTCAATGATCCTGTGTACCAGCCGGGTTTTGAAGAAGCGGACACAACGATCGCCGCAGCCATCTCCTTCTACGGGTATTATGGAAGAATGGAGATGAAGAAGGAACTTTCTTCTCCTCTGAATCATGATGCGAAGGACGCTCCTCCCTTCTTTCTTGTGCACGGGGACCGGGATACGTACGTGAGCCAAAAAGGGGCGAAGCGTCTTTCTCAGCACATCGCCGGGTCCTCTGTACATCCGGTTGTTTATGTAGAGTTGCCGGGTGCGGAGCATAACTTCGACTTGTTCCACTCGATTCGTGCCGAGAGTATCAGTAGAGGGGCGGCAGTGTTTGCGGAGTGGGTGATCAACAGGTAGCGTACTACCTTATCAATCTATTCCATACCTATATCTCATGTTTAAGATCTTTTAACTCTATTAGAGTGTCATTCCTAGCTTTCTATTAAAACAATTTATGCGGATTAGGGTTGGGGAATCAATTATTTTTGATATAATATTGTTCTGAAAAACATAATATATTATGTTGAAAGACGTTCTACTTATTGTTAAGGGATAGAATTTTGTTATTTTTCCATGGACGCTAATATTAGAGAGGATTTTAGACATTTATATAAAAAAAATCACGTGGTTTCATTTGGCTCTTCTACTATATCATTTGAGAATGAACCTTCTAATTAAAAGAACAGAAAGCGTATCCAGCATGTTAAAGCGCGTTGAAAAAACACTTATAGACTCCGGTGTAATGAATGAGAGTTTTGAACAAGGTAAAGTAAGACCTAAAAGTAAAACTATGGAACGGCTACTTGATGCTTTTGTAGTGAACCGATCCTATTCAGGAGAAGAAGGATATTATGGGTATGTTGCAGTTTCATTAATTGAAAAGAATTGGACCATATTCTTTAAGGTTTCGCTCTTTTTTGCGTTTGTCTTTGTATTTTTGTGGGTTGGTGTCAGAATATATGTGAGTTATTTCTTTTCCATTTCAGGAATTATTGCGTTGAGCATGTTTGTCGGATTGTTTGTAGCGCCGTTTCTTGGATTGTTAAGTGGTATTTTGGCTCCTGGTTGGAAAAAATACCCTTTATTATTCTTAAATATGGGTCTTCTGGTTTTCTTTAATTTCAGTCTGGTATAAGGAATCAGGATCGTAGTCCATTCAAATTTAACTGTGGTTGTAATAATAACAGCCCCCGTACGAGGGCTGTTGTCAAAAGAAGGATTAAGATATAACTTACTTAATCGTGTTATTAATATCTAAATATGGGTAGCTTTACAAGAACCTATTTCTTTTGTTTGTCTAATCAATTAAAAATTCACAGTTATTGTTTGATCTTCACCTAGAGGCTCATTATTTCCGTTCAACGGAGGTTTTATTCGTAAAGTCATAGACTTTATATCTTCAATACTTACTTCGTCTAGTAAATAGGTGGCTTGAGCCCTATATTCCCCTGGATCTCTGTAGCCGAATCTCAAGTTGCCACTCATTAGGAGATTTGGTTCGATCCACTCTTCACTTTCCTTCGTTTTTAATTGAAAATGCTTTTCGTCAAAAGTTAAATTATTTTTTTCTGAAATAACTGTCATATCCATTCTAATAAACTCGGCTTCGCCTTTTGGTAGGGATTCTGATAGATTACTATTCATTTCCCCTCTTTGTAATGAGATGGCGTGGACTTTTACCGATATTGGGCCAGATTCCAAGGTTCCGATTTCTTTTTTTGAGTTAACAACTTCAAAATCACCTAAAGAAAAAACATTTTCACTTTCAGATTCTTCAGTCTTTTCATGGTCGTTTTCTGTTGATTTGTTTGAAGTATCATTGGAATTGGTTTTAGAACAAGCGCTTAATAAAATAAGTGATAAAAATAAAATTATAAATAAAAAACGTTTCAAAATAAGATCCCCTTTCCCACATCAATAGATGCTATCAAAAGTAATGTAGGTACACAAGATAGGGAAAATGAAAAAAGAATGGTTATCAGCAATCTTTGTGTTTCCGGATCTAGAAGTTGTTTTGGTCGATTGACATTTTTTCTAAATTATGGTAGCCATCATCAATCGTATTTAAAGCTTCAAGAGATAGATATTCCCATCCAATCTAGACAAATCTGCCGGTGTTTAAGGGAGCGTGAAGATGGGGATAGATAAACAACAGTTGATAACAGGTAATATTTAACAACTCCAATCGCGTAAAAACGGTGCGGTTTTCTTAACTTAGGAAGGCAGAAAGATCAAAACCCTCACAGGCAGGGATGCGGAATAGTTTATAAACAAGGTCGAACGAACAGCTGAGGACAACGAAACGCAGGTATGGTTGGCAAAAGGGGCAGGGAATTTCATAAGAGGGAATGAACGATAGGATGAATGACATATTTTCTGATGTGAAAAGAAATATAGACAGGAAAAATAAGCTTCTATTTACTCGAAACAGTCCTTCTTTACAGCCATTAAGAGATCGCATGGCCATACAGCCCCGCAGAACGCTTGTGATGTGGGCGTTGGAGAGTGCCCGTGTTCCACTCTTACGCCTGCAGGATCGATACCCGGAGGAAGAGAGGCCGAGGATCTGTCTGGAGCGCTGCGATGAATGGGCGCAGGGAGCTGTCAAGATGCCGGAAGCAAAGAGAGCCATCCTGGATGCGCATGCCGCTTCCAAAGAAATAGCGGATCCTGCGTATGCCGCTCTATGTCAAGCTGTCGGCCATGCTGGAGCAACTGTGCACGTAGGAACCCATGCATTAGGGTTACCGATTTATGAGTTAACAGCTCTGGTCTATGAATATGGCAGGATGGATTTTACAAGCCATGCAAGGAAAAGAATCAAGGAATACCATCACCGGCTGGATTATTGGATAGAGCATACGGATACGTGTGACCGGGAATGGGCGGAATTTCTACGATAAAAAAAGGACCCGGGATCGCTTTAATCCGGGCACACAACCGGCATATCAAGCATAGCTTTTGTTAAGGGAGGATGGTCTCCTAAACGGAGGAGGTCGTCTTCCTTTGTGATAGGAAGGATGGAAGGAGTGAACGGTGTGCGTTTCATCGGAATAGGTTTGATCGGTACCATTCTGGCTCTTATTTATGGCTTTTTCACGCAGCGTTGGGAAACGACAGTGCAGATCATCGGCTGGTTCGCGCTGGTGCCTCTTCTGCTTGCCGGTCTGCTTGCGGGGGTGTTCGTCAGCGGGGATCGGAACAGAGCGAATTATCATTCCGGGGACAAGGAGACGAGGAAGGCAAGGGGCAGCTGGACGGTACGCTTCCTGCTGATCGGGGCACCGAATGCCGTCTGTGTGCTCCTCTTCGTTGTCATCGCTGTCGTCCAGAACGGCGGTTTTTAAAAGGATAGGAAAACGTCTGAGAATGGCTTCTCAGACGTTTTTTTTATGGGAAGTATTATTGTTTAAGGGGGTCGATGGATGTCCTCAGTTTACCGGCTATCGCTGTCGTTCCTTCTTGAAGTTCTTGCTCGTCAAAGGATACTTTCACGATACTCTCGTCCATCTCCAACGCTTCTGAGAACAGCCCTTTAAGCCCCCTGGCCCGGCGGTCCACTTCCAGCATGACATCCAGTTTATTTTCGTTCAGGAAGAAGATGACCTCCAATTCGTCCAGGTAGCTGCGGTATTCCCCGTTAGGAACGAACTCGAATTCCTGGACGTACCCGTGGCGTTTCGATACCTCCATATCCACTTTCCTAATGTGAAAGCCGATGGATTCGAGTGCTTCGATCACTTTCTGGATGGACGGATGCGGAGCGATCTTAATCGGATCCCTGTCACCCGGGTCCAGTGCCATCGGAATATCCAGTCCCGTTTCAAACCAGATCGGCAGGCGGCCGTGGGAAGCGGGAGCGTGAAATGGCATTTGTATGACGAACGGTATTTCTTTCGTTTCGCCTGCCCCGATCGTTTCGTTGTCTGCAATCAAGTATTTCTCGAGCGCCACTTTTTCTTTCACTTTCTTTTCATCTACTTCGCGCACCGCTTCGGTCATCAAAAACATATGGATGGAATCGATCGACTGCTCGACATCTCCTCCTTTAATGACGACTCTCCCACGCACGTCCTCCCCGGGAACGAATTGATTCTTTTCCAGTTGGGTATCCACTTTCGCAGCACCGACGCCGACACTTGCCAGGAATTTCTTAAACATAGGGCCTCTCCTCCTCTTTTTTATACCTACGTCCGGACGACCCAAAAGGGTTCAAAATTTAACAGAAAACTAATTTATTTGCATACTTAGTATAATGGTTTATTTCTTTGTTTGTCTCATTTAGATAATTATTCTAGGATTATTCCTACCCTTTTATATATACTTAGTATATAATGAGCGTAGATAAAGATGGGAGGGATTGTTAATGATTACAGTTAATGGTTTAACGAAAGACTTTGTCCAGGGGAGGCAGCGTGTGGACGTGTTGAAAGGCATCGATTTGTCAGTGCAGGAAGGAGAATTCGTCGCGATCATGGGGCCGAGCGGGTCGGGGAAGAGTACGCTTCTGCAGCTGTTGGGAGGGCTGGATGCGCCGACAGACGGAGAGATGCATGTGAAGGGGCGTCCGCTGCATGACATGAAGGAGAAGGAAAGAACGATCTTCAGGAGAAAAGAATTAGGGTTTGTCTTTCAAAATTATCAACTGCTCCCGACCTTGACGGTGGAGGAGAACGTCGCGTTTCCGCTCCATGCAGATGGGAAGCTGACGAGAGAAAAGAAGGAATACGTCCATGAGCTGCTTCAATCGGTAGGGTTGGAGGGACTGCATAAGAAACGGGCCAACCTTTTGAGCGGAGGGCAGCAGCAGCGGGTCGCCATTGCCCGTGCACTTGTCAATGACCCGGCTGTCCTGCTGGCGGATGAGCCGACCGGGAATTTGGACAGACAAAAGGCGGAAGAGATTCTCGTTTTGTTTTCCAAATTCCACCGCGAACAGAAACAAACGATCGTCATGGTGACCCATGATATCTTTGCGGCGGGTTTTGCGGATCGAATCGTTCTTTTCCGTGACGGGGTCGTCGATCAGGTCATATCGAGGAAGGATCGGGACTATGCTAAATACTTGGCTGATTTCATGGCGTAATACGACGTCGAACAAGAAGCGCTTTTTCTTTACCCTGCTTGCGATTATCGTTGGAACGATGATGTTGACGGCGATGTTGATCGCGAACGAAACGACGGAAGACGTCTTTGACTATTACGAAGATATGTATGTAGCGGATGCGGACTATTGGGTGCTGAGCGAAGGGGAGACGTATCCGGAATCCACGATCACTCCAATGGAGAATGATCCGGCTGTTACGGAGACGCTGCATGCACTTGATAAGCAGACCTTCTTCGAATTGGAGGGGGATCGTACTCTTAATGAGAGGTCTGTCCGGATTACCGGCGTCGATGATCAAAAGAGTTCTCTTTTGAAGATTCCTGTAATAGAGGGGGAGCTCGATAATGAGGGGATCGTCCTTCCGGAACCGGTTGCAGCCCTGCTGGATAAGGAAGTCGGCGATACCGTCCGCTTCACAGGCATGGGAGAGGCGAAAGTGTCTGCCATTACGGAATATACCCAGCTGCTCTCCAGTCCAAGTGACTGGGAAGGGGCGGAATCTAGCAGCTTCCGCGTCATGGCTCCACTTGACCTGTTAAGAGAGTGGACCGGGGAGGAAGATGCGCTGTCCTATGTGCGTTTTCAAACAGATGGGGATGGGGAAGCGCTGTTC
This sequence comes from Halobacillus sp. ACCC02827, assembly GCF_030291935.1. Classification (NCBI taxonomy): domain Bacteria; kingdom Bacillati; phylum Bacillota; class Bacilli; order Caryophanales; family Bacillaceae; genus Halobacillus; species Halobacillus sp. ACCC02827. The sequence continues at coordinate 1,276,600 of NZ_CP128168.1, forward strand.
CGGAAATGGCAGGAGAAATTCCAGGGGACGGGCGCCTATATCGAACCTGTCGTCGCCGATGATCTGCAGAGTAATGACATCGGAGGGCTGTACACCTTCTTCTATATCATTGCAGCACTTGCCATATTTATCAGCGGATTCATCGTGTTCAATATGATTTATACGAGCGTGATTGAGCGGAAGAAAGAATTCGCCATTATGAAGAGCCTTGGTTACACGAAGGGTTCTGTTTCCAAACTGGTTCTTATTGAAATGGTGCTTCTCGCTTTAATCGGCTCCTTCGTCGGGGTACCGCTTGGTATTTGGATGGGGGATGCATTCATGGGGGCGCTTCTGCAAGTATTCCAATTCGATATGGTTTACACGTTAAATTGGAAGGGACCTGTTTTGACCGCCTTCCTGCTCAGTCTCTGCTATCCTGTGTTGTTTTCTCTTTTTCCGATCTATCACGCGGGGAAGGTTTCTATTTTATTGGCGTTGAAGGAAGCAGGTGTCAAACAGCCTTCATCAACAAGCTATGTAGGAAGAGGGCTCGCAGGACTTGTGCTTATTTGCTGTGTTTTCATCGATCATCCAATTTCCTACGCGGCGGGAATTGCAGGTGTCCTTCTCTTGTTCCCGCTTTTGTTAGCGGGGATAGGGAAACTGACGGCCCCTTTATTCCGGTCATTTTTTCACTATCCGGGTGTAGTGGCTGTCAGTAATCTGTATCAGCAGATAAACAGAAACGCCAATACCGCTGCGATCCTCGCTGTTGGAGTAGCAATCATTTTGTTACTTAGTGCCGTAATTGAAACAGCGCCGGAAGGTTATGAAAAAGAAATTACGAGTACGTACGGCGGGGATATGAGAATCACTTCAGAGGCTCCGTGGACGCAGGATGATGTGGATAAACTGCTTACGTATAAGGAATTTACGGATGTAGAGCCTTTGTCGGAAGCTGCTCCGATTACATGGGAAACCGTGGGAGGAGAGAGGCGGCAGTTTTCGGTGCTTTCTGTGAGGGAGGAAGGCCCCGTCTTATTTGAAGAAAAGGGGACAGAAGACACCTATGCCTCCCTGGAAAAGGAATCTACGATTGCGCTTGGTGAACGGGCCTTTGATGAATGGGGCGGGGAGATCGGGGATTCCATCTTGATGAACACTCCGAACGGAGAGCAGCAGTACGAAGTGGTCGACGTCGTGAAAACCTCCCATCATGCCGGCTATACAGCTTTCATGAAGGAGGAGAACCTGGCGGATGAATTCGGTTGGAGCCAAAGCTATGATATGCTGTTAACGGTAACGAACAACGCCGACCAGGCGCTGCGCAATCAATTGTGGCAGGATTTCGGAGAGCATCTGTCCAAAGTGCAGACAGCAGAGGAGGAAATTCAGTCCACCACTTCCGCTATTACAGGGATGAATGAATTGATCCTGTTATTGATGGTCATCATCATTGCCTTATCAAGTGTCGGTACCGCCAATACGCTGTTGATGAATACGTACGAGCGCAGGTTTGAGATCGGAACGATGCGAGCGCTCGGTTTTACGAAAAAGCAGGTGAAGACGATGATTCTGTCCGAAGGGCTCCTCATCGGCTTATCGGGCGTAGCAGGCGGTTTATTGTCTGGGGTGCTTTTCATCTATGCGACGAGTAAATCCGAACTGATGGAAGGGTTTATGACTTTCCGCCTCCCTGTACCGACGATGATGGTGGCGCTGGCTGCCGGAATTGTCTTAAGTATAGGCGCGGCGTGGATTTCAAGCCGGTCGGCAAGTAAAATCGATGTACAGGCATCACTTAAAGAAGGTTGATACATTGTCCGTTAAATATGGAATTTTAACTTTGTTATATGTAGAGAGACATCATGGCTACGAATTGAAGCTGGAAATGGACTCCCTTCTTGGTATGAAGGGAAAAGTCAATCCGGGACAGATTTACACGACGCTCGACCGTTTGATCCGGGACGAATTGGTATCGTCTCCGGGATTGGATGATCAGGACAGGAAGCTGTTTGAATTGGAGCAGAAGGGGAAGGACCAGGTGGAAAAGTGGCTGCTGGAACCGGTGCCTTATCATTCGACGAAGGACGACTTCTTTTTCAAATGGAACTGCTCCCGCAGAATCGGTTTTCAGGACGAAGATAAAATGCTCCAGAATCAGAAGGAAGTGATCCTTGAAGGGGTCATGGAACTGACGTCCGCGAAGACGGAAGCCCTTATGAAGGGAGACGATAATACGTACCTATGGATGAGCGGGCTGCTGCTGCACCTGGAGGCGGACTTGAACTGGATCATGCAGGTGGAAAACAGGATACGATAACGATTCAGGCAGGGGATCCCGAGAAAGGGTCCCCTGCTTTTTTTTACTATTCCATTAGACACCGTACCATGCTACATTGGATAAAGGTGGAATATTGAAAATTCTAAAAAGGTGGTCGTGAACGAATGCTTGCAACGATGTATAAACGGAGGGAGAAACTGGCCGCCCTGCTGTCCGTCATTCTTTTGGCCGTGCTTTCTGTCTATGTGTTATGGAGACCGCCGGGAACAGCGGAGCAGTGGCTGAATATTGCTGTATTTGCGCTTCCACTTCTATTCATGGGCAGTATGGTGGTTTCCAGCAGACAGAAATATAACAAAGTAAAGAAAGTGGAGGTACCGGAATCGAATAATTCTCTTTCAGAGGTGGATCATCTTGTGCTGAAAGGAGATGCCGGATGGTTCCCCCGCCTGCTCATCTTCGAAAAGAACGGCGCTTATCTGGGCGGATGGAAGCTAGACAAAGCCGCCTGGTGGGTGCGCCCTCTGATCCTCTATCGAAAATCGGTGCTGTCATTCTTTCCGGCGACATTCGGATTTTACTCCAACACAGGGGAACGAATCCTCTCCTGGAGTCGAAAAGGGTTTAAAGATACGGTCGTAACGATTTACGACCGGGATGGGGAAACGCTCGGGTCTTACATACAGAAAGAATTCAAAAGCCTTGTCCATATTAAGGGGGAGCTCAGGGGAACCGATGGAAACAAACTTCTGTCTGTTCAGGTGTCCGGGTTTTCCGGTGATTTCAACCTGGTGGACGAAGAAGGGCGGTGTTGGGCGGACTTTTATAACGGCAGGTTCCCGCATGAATATACGGAACTGTTTCGGGATATCGATAATGATATCGTCGGACTCTCCGGACAGCTTCGGGAGGACGAGAAGCAGCTGGTGATCGGTGCTGTCGGCTTCCTTTTCATGGAGCGTCAGCTGAGAAACCGGTAGTGGATCAACGAAGATCTTTTGGGTAATATTTGGGCTTGAACAGCAGGCCGCCTGCCATGATGATCAGTCCGTTGAAGAAGAGGACCATCGCGCCGATCGCTCCGAAGACGTGTTCCGCTCCGTCAAGGTCGCGGGTGACAAAAAGAGCGAGCGCCGCCCGGATAAGAAAGTAGAATACAGCAGCGCCTGCTGTGGACAGAAGGGCTCCGGTGATCAGCCAGCTTTTCTTATTCCTTTTCACAAAAGTGGCTACGGCTGTGTTCAATAGAATGAGAATGACGATCAGAATTGTAATCATAGACTTTTTCCTTTCTGTAAAGAGTCTGGGAATCTAGTGGGTGGAGAGATGCAGAATGGATGACGCTACAAAAAAGATCAGGATTATCGGCTCGGTGGCAAGCGGGAAGACGACGCTGGCTAAGGAACTTTCCGAATATTTACATATTCCCTATATTGAAATGGATAATCTTGTATGGGACAGAGGGAGCGGGACAGACCGTCGGCGTACACCGCAAGAGAGGGATGCTTGCCTTCACCAGGTTCTGGTGGAAGATCAGTGGATCCTCGAGGGGGTGCACCGAGGGGACTGGACGGAGGAAACGTTCCTCGAAGCGGATGTCGTCCTTATGCTGGATCCGCCATACATGCTTAGAACCTGGCGGATTATCCGCCGTTTCTTCCGTCAGAAAGCAGGCTTGGAATCAGCCAATTATCGTCCCTCTCTGAAAATTTTCCTGCGGATGTTTCGTTGGAACAGACATTTCGAAAAGGTGGAGAAACGGAAGTTCCTGCAGTCAGAAGCCGGGTTGCTTCCGAAGACGAAACGGGTGACGCGATGGAGCGGCGATCTTGAAAACCTGGACAGTCTGGTGCGCAGGAGGGATATGGGATGAAGCATGACGAACGCCGGTGGACGATCCGGTCGGCCGAAGTGGCCGATGCGGGAGAGTTGTCTGCCTTACGTTATCAGATAGATGGGGAGACGGAATACCTCGATCGGGAACAGGGGGAAGCGTTCCTTGATGAGACAGGCTTCCGTAAGTTGATTGAGAAGGATGCAGAAGCGGAGAACCGTTTGTTTCTTGTTGCAGAATCAGAAGGGAAACTGGTCGGTTTTGCACGGTGTGAAGGGATGGATTTAAAAAGGAAAGCCCATCAGGCGGAGTTCGGTGTTGCCGTAAAAAAGGAATACTGGGGATGTGGGATTGGGAGGGGCCTTCTTGAATCAGCTGTTGCCTGGGCGGACAGGAGCGGGATTGTTAAACTTACGCTGAGTGTCCTTGCAGCCAATCAAAAAGCAGTGGAGCTGTATAAACAATATGGTTTTGTAGAAGAAGGCCGGCTGCGGGCAGATAAACGTCTCGCAGACGGCTATTACGATACGCTTCTGATGGCAAGGTTTCATTCCTTTTAATACTTAGTAAAACACAGAGAAAGAGGAGAAGGAAAGATGGCGTTCATCACAGCGAAAGTCTTGTATATTTCCTTGTTCATTTTAATTATTCATACGATCGAGACCCTTGCCTATGCAGTCCGGCTGTCAGGGGCGCGGGTCGGGATGATCGCGGCGGCCCTGTCTTTGTTCAATCTGATGGTCATCGTGTCACGGATGGCGAACATGCTCCAACAGCCTTTTACCGGAAGTCTGGTGGATAAGGCTCCGGACGGGAACGCGCTTGGTTTTATCGAAGATCAATTCCGTGTCATCATCGGAGCGTCAACGCTAGGTACCCTGCTTGGCATTATTCTGCTGCCGACATTCATCGCCCTGTTCTCGCGGGCAATCATTCAGCTGTCGAAGCAGGGAGGCTCGGTGCCGTCTTTGATCAAACTGCTTCTCACCCCGCAGTACATCAAGCGCGGTCTTCATTTGATGCATATACCGAAGCGCTCTTATTTGAAAGGGGTATCGTTCACACGTATCCCGAAACGCTTGTTCTTCATCAACATGGTTGTCACAGCCGTCTATACTATCGGCGTGCTGTCTGCTCTATACGCTTCGCTGCTTGTCCCTGACCGATCCAATACCGCAGTGATGGCTTCCGGGATGATCAACGGGATCGCGACGATTCTGCTTGCCGTTTTCGTCGATCCGAAGATTTCCGTCATGGCGGATGACGTCATTCATAAGCGCGGGGATTACAGCCGATTAAAAAGCGTCTCGCTGATGATGATCACCTCCCGGCTTCTGGGAACGCTGCTTGCCCAGCTGCTGTTTATACCAGGCGCTTATTATATCGGTTGGTTCACTAAATTCTTAGTATAAAGAAAAGGGGATTAGAAAATGGAAAAAGCCGTGATTTTTGACATGGATGGAACCTTGTTTCAAACGAATCTGGTATTGGAATCAGCACTGGATGATGCTTTCGACTACTTGAGGAATTCCGGAAAATGGGAAGGACAAACACCGATTGAGCTGTATCGGGAAATCATGGGTGTGCCGCTTCCTGAAGTATGGAAAGCCCTGATGCCGGATCATTCCGAAGAGGACAGACGTTTGACGGATGCTTTCTTTCTTGCCAGGCTCCTTCACCACATCAAAGAAGGGAACGGGGCCCTTTACCCTCATGCTGGAGAGACGCTGCGTTTGCTGAAGGAGAAAGGCTGCCGTTTATTCATAGCCAGCAACGGTCTGATCGACTACCTTCAGGCAATTGTTCGCTGTTACAGTTTGGATGAATGGGTGACGGAGATGTTCAGCATTGAACAAATCGATTCTCTCGATAAGGCAGACCTGGTAAAGGAAATCGTGAACAAATACGATTTAAAGGACGCAGTAGTCGTCGGTGATCGTCTCTCCGATATACGGGCGGCAGAGACAAACGGGTTGGTTTCTGTCGGCTGCCGTTTTGACTTTGCCAAGGAAGAAGAACTTGCCGAAGCGGATTACATCATTAATGACTTACAGGATCTGCTGCCCGTCGTTATGCAGACGGTAAGCGTGGAATAGGGGGAGGACAAATGGATCAATACCAAACGGAACGATTGACGATGATGGTTTTTACTTTGGATATGATGAACGCTGCTCTTGAGAGTAACACCCGGCTTAAGGAAGCATCGGGCTGTGAAGTTCCGGAGAATTATCCCATGGAATTGTACAAGCAGATGCTGCCGTACAAAATCGAACGATTTCACGAACATCCGGAAGAGAATCTATGGGAAGGTCTCATCATTCATACAGAATCGAACACAATCATCGGAGATATGGGCTTCAAAGGCGGCCCCGATGAGAATGGGGAAATGGACATCGGCTACAGCATCCTTCCAGAATACCGCGGAAACGGCTATGCTTCGGAGATGGCGTCGTCGATCGTCCGCTGGGGGTTAAAGCAGCCGGGTGTAAAGAAAATCACGGCGTCATGCTCGACCGGAAATCAAGCATCGATCCGGGTGCTTGAGAAAGCCGGATTCCAGCGGACCGGCGAGTCGGACGGGGAATGGTATTGGCAGCTGGAAGCGTGAGTACAGGTAGGATCGTGTCCATTCCCGGGCCACGCTTTTTCTATAAACGCATCATCCGCATATTTTTATGCGGATTTTTTTCATTTTATAGACACCTCCCTTAGTCCTTCTTTCGATTATTAGGATAGAACACTTAAATCGGAGGAATGACGAATGATGATGAACTGGGTCCGCAAGCATCAAACATTTCAATCGAAGGCGGAGTTGGACAAGCACGTAAGAAGCTTCTTGTATAGAAGAAAGGCCGCTTTGTCGGAGGGGACGCTTGAGGTGCTTACGTTCCTTTGGCGGCACGCCGTGAAGTTTCCAGGCGTCACTTTCCCTAAAAGGCAGACCGTCGTAAAAAGCACCGGCCTGAGTGAGAGCACAGTCGTAAGGGCACTCCGGCGGCTCGTCCAGGAAGGCCTGATTGAAAAAGTAAGGACGACGAAACCGAACGGTCGGCAGGGCGTGAACCTGATCGTTTTCCTTCCACAGGACACGGGTTCCCTTCCCGTTGATGACACCCCTCCCGACACCCTTCCTGACACCCCTCAAAAATCAGAGAAACCTTTCCATCTCTGCTCGGAAGCATCATTTACCCAACCGGAAACAAAGGAAAAACAAAGAAAAGCTTCTCTTAGTAAATCAGTACCCCTCGACGCATCCTACCTTCCCTCTTTCATACCGAATCGCTTCATTCAAACAACAATACCCTTTTTACAGACAGATAAGATCCTTGATGCATGGCGCACGGTAGAAAATGCCTATAAACAGTCAGATTTGATGATGCCGTTGGAAGCTTATGAAGACTTGTACATCCAAACTTTCAAACAGGGCGTGTACGCGTGGAAAAAGGGAAGAATACGGACAGAGCTGCTACGCTATTATTACGGGGGGCTTGTGCGGACGTTTGAAATACAGGCAAGGAAAGAGGCTTTTCAGCGGCAGGAATCCCTCCTTTATTATGACTGGCTCCAAGTGAATGAAAGCGTGTGAAAGGTTATTGACAGAAAATTGAGCATAGATTATGATAGATGTTATGAGAATGAGAATCTTTATCATTTACATAATTGGAAAGGGTGTTGAACGTGAAGAAAGTTTGGTTGTTTGCGTTAATGTTAGGGTTGGTGCTGCTTGCTGCCTGTGGTGGTCAGGAAGAAAGCGAAGACAGCTCGGATAGTCAAAGCGGAGAAGGAACCGATTCCCGCTCCGTAACGATTGAAGATGCTACAGGGGAGAAGACGATCGAAGGAACACCTGAGAAAGTCGTCGTTCTCGAGTGGACGTATGCAGAAAATATGCAGGCGCTCGGCATGGAGCCTGTCGGTGTAGCCGGATTGAGTGATTACGGGGACTGGGTCAATGTCGGTATCCCTTTCAGTGACTCCGTCGAAGACGTCGGTACGCGCCAGGAACCGAACCTCGAGGCGATCTCCCGCTTGAACCCTGATTTGATCATCGGGGTCGATTTCCGTCATGAAGCGATCAAAGAGGATTTGGAGAAGATTGCTCCGACGGTATTGTTCGCTCCATATTCTGAAGAAGCCTCCAAAGATCAGTTCCAGAACATGAAGGATGAATTTGCAGCCATGGCTAAAATCCTGGATAAAGAAGAAAAAGCGGATGAAGTCATCCAGGACATGGAACAGACATTTGAGGAACAGGCCAAGCGTCTCGAGGATAGCGGCAAGGATGGGATGAATTATGTGCTGACTCAGGCATTCACCGCTCAAAACACACCGACACTCCGCTTGTTCACAGACAACTCGATGGCCGCTCAAATTATGAACCAGATGGGCATGAAGAACGATTACGAATCGGAGAATCTGGAAGTTTACGGCTACACGGAAACAACGGTTGAAGCCTTGCAGAACTATCAGGATTCGAACTTCTTCTATATCGTGCAGGAGGAAGACAATATCTTCACGAACCAGCTGGAAGGAAACCCGGTATGGGACGGTCTCGGCTTCGTTAAAGAAGACCGGACGTATCAACTACCCGGTGATGCATGGACGTTCGGTGGACCATTGTCCGCAGAGGTACTCGCTGAGCAGGTAGCGGATGCCGCTCTGGAAGAGTAGAAAAGGGCGTGAATACGGATGAACGCTAAGCTTAAGAACACAATAGTTGCGGTCCTCACCTTCGGAGGTGGGACCGCGCTGTTGTGTCTTTTAACATTTATACATATCAATCAAGGGAATGTTTCGATTCCCTTATCAACAGTGATCGATGCGGTCTTCCGTCCGGAGGATACGCTTGAGCATCATACCGTCCGTACGCTTCGGATGCCGCGGGCGGTCATGGGGATACTTGCGGGCGGAGCACTTGCTGTGTCCGGAGTGATCCTCCAGACGGTTACGAAAAATCCGCTGTCTTCTGCAAGTACGCTTGGTATCCATTCCGGTACGTATTTCGCTGTCGTCGTCTCCACGATCTTCTTCCCGTCCGTCATGTTCGGGAATGGAATTCTGACGGCTTTCCTCGGCGGAATCCTTACTTTCCTGTTCGTGTACGTGCTGTCTGGCGGCAGCGATGCGACGCCGGTCCGAATGGTTCTCGCCGGAATGATTGTCACGTTCCTGTTCTCCTCCTTGACTTCTGTCCTGCAAATCTTCTTCGAGAACGAAACACAGGGGCTGTTCTTGTGGGGGTCCGGTACGCTGATCCAAAATGACTGGAGCGGCGTCCGCTTTTCCCTGCCGCTGATTGCCTTCGGCTTGACTGCTGCTTTAGTGTTTGCCGGGAAGCTCGACACGCTCACCCTGGGGGACGATGTGGCGACAGCCCTTGGACAAAATGTCCGGACGGTGAAGTTGGTTACAGTACTCGCTGCAGTTCTTTTGACTAGTGTAACGGTCAGCATCGTCGGTCCGATCGGATTCGTCGGCCTCGTAGCTCCGCATCTGATCAAGCTGCTCGGCTATCGTTCCCATGTGCTCCTGCTGCTCGGTTCGTTTCTATGGGGAGCGAATGTGCTGCTGCTTGCCGATGTGCTTGCACGCGTCATCGATCCATCCTTCAATGAACTTCCTGTCGGTGCCATTACGGCGTTGATTGGGTCGCCGTGGCTGATCTGGCTTGTCCTGCGTATGAAGCAGTCCGGAAATAAACAGGAGACGGGAGCGCTGCTTGCCGGGAAACACTCGGTTAAATGGCCGCTGAAGAAAATGCTCCCTGTCCTCGTCATCGTCATTCTTCTGACCGTGCTCGTCAGCCTCGCTTCCGGGAACTACGGCTTCGAACCGCTCGTCACTTATCAGGCGTTCTTCGGAGAAGGGAATACGTTCCTGCAGAGCCTTATCATTGATTTAAGGCTGCCCCGGGCACTTGTCGCTCTCTTCAGCGGCGCGGTGCTTGCGGTCAGCGGGCTCATTTTTCAAGGGGTGATGCGGAATCCTCTTGCGGACCCGTCTGTCATCGGGATTACTTCCGGCGCCGGCGTCGGTGCCCTGTTCACGATGTATGTGTTCAGCGTGTCGGCTATATGGATTCCAGTCGGAGCGATGGTCGGTGCCTTTGTTTTCTTCTTAATTGTCATGACGCTCGGTGCGAAGGCGGAGTTTCAGCCGACGGTGCTCGCTCTTCTCGGTATCGGGATGTCCGCATTCGGTTCGGCCCTGATCCAAATCCTTGTCGTACAGGCGGATCTGGGTGTCGCCTCCGCCTTGACGTGGCTGTCCGGAACGACCTATGCAAAAGGGTGGTCGGACTTGATTCAGTACTTGATCTGGCCGGTACTCCTGTTCGTGCCGCTGCTCCTTTTCTATATGAAAACGCTCGATGTGCTGGCGCTTGGCGATGATACGGCAAAAGGCCTCGGGCTGCATGTCCGCTCGATCCGCTTTCAAATGGCTTTCATTGCGACACTGCTTGCGGCCTCGAGCGTCGCAGCTGTCGGTGCCATCGGCTTCGTCGGACTGATTGCACCACATGTAGCACGCCTGCTTGTCGGCAGCGTCAACCAAAAGCTGCTGCCGGTGACGATGCTCATTGGCGGCGCTCTGCTTGTCATTGCGGATCTTTTCAGCCGGACGCTACTTGCGCCGAATGAGATTCCGTCCGGCATTCTCGTCGCTCTGATCGGGGCACCTTATTTTCTATGGTTGATGAAACGCCGCACCGCTTAACAAATATGCTATGATAGGAAGAAAACAACAGGGGAGAGAACCAACATGCGCATTCCATTCATTAAATGCCACGGGTCGGGAAACGATTTTATCCTGATCGATGAAATAGAACATGACTTTGCATTCACAGAGGACGATAGAAGAGAGCTGTCTTTGCTTTTATGCGACCGCGAGCGTGGGATCGGCTCTGACGGAATTCTGTTCGTCCTGCCGAGTAAGAAAGCAGAAGGACGGATGCGGATGTTCAACTCAGACGGAACAGAAGCAGAGATGTGCGGCAACGGTCTCCGATGTGTCGCCCGTCATATGATCGACAAGATCGGCCGCGAGGATATCGCTATTGAAACAGAGAAAGCCGTTCTTCCTGTCAGGAAAGTCAAAGAAATCTACCCGGATGTCGATACGTATTCCGTTATGATCGAACCGGTTTCCTTTGATCCGGCCAGCCTGCCGATACGCACAGAAGGATCGGAAGCGGTGGATATAAAGATTCCGGAGCTTTCGGATATTCGCACGTTCACTGCTTTGAGCGTCCCGAATCCGCATATTGTAACCCTTGTCGACCGTGTGGAGGAGGAAGAAATCCTGGCAGTTGGCAGGAAGGCGAATGATCTTCCGGAGGTATTTCCGAACGGGGTAAACGTAAGCTTTGTTCAGGTGCTTGAGAAGAACAAAATATTCGTTCGTACCTATGAGCGTGGTGTCGGCTTGACGAATGCCTGTGGAACAGCCATGTCCGCTTCTTCTCTGGTGTCGACCATCCTTGGACCGAACGATCTTGATACGCCGATTGTCGTCATTAACAAAGGCGGAATGGTCAACTGCGTCGTGGAGAAGAAGGAAGGGCGTTTCTCCATCCAGCTGCGCGGGAATGGAACGAATGTGTACGAAGCGGCTGTCGAGGTGGATTTACATGCAGCTGCGTTCACCGTTTCCGAGAAGGAATATTTTGAAGAAGAGAATGCGTTGTACGAAAAACTGGAAGCTTTCGCTGCTTCTGAAATTGGAGGCTGATTGCTGTGATGAAGACGTTCCATGTAAAAACCGATCATCACGATCAAATGATCGATGTGACGGCTCAAGTGGAAGATTGGATTCAGGAACAGGGAGTGAAGGACGGCATCGTCGTCGTTTCCTCCCTTCACACGACGGCGGGACTTACCGTCAACGAAAATGCCGACCCGGATGTGAAGACGGATATGCTCCGTCGTTTCCGTGAAGTGTATCCCTGGGAACATCCCGAGGACCGGCATATGGAGGGAAACACGGCTTCTCACATGAAAGTGAGCACCATCGGTCATGCCCAAACGCTGATCATTGACGGCGGGCGGCTTGTACTCGGGACGTGGCAGGGCTTGTATTTCTGTGAGTTCGACGGTCCGAGGCAACGGAAATTCGTAGCGAAGCTGTTATAGGGGAAAGAGGCGGATGACGCCTCTTTTTTTGTGGAAAAAGCGGGACAGGTGGGGACTAAGGATAGGTCGAAAAACCTGTCTTTCTTCGCGGGTGAACATGGTATAATTTGTATAGGGTAGTTGTTCGTTCCAACTGAATAGGGTGTCGGCTAATCCCCATGTCGAAGGCTGGAGGGGGTGATGCCTCTGAGTATGTATGAATCGTTAATGGTGATGATCGCCTTCAGTTCCCTTACTGTATCGATCCTCGGTTTAGTCGTAGCGATTTTTCGCATAAAAAAATAGACTCCCTATTCTGACGTGAATGCGGGTGAGTCTATTTTTCTTCATGTAGGCTGCGCCCCTTTTGGACGACAGCTATCCGGGGAGGTCGCAGTGCCAGCTGCGGCCTCTTTCTTCATGTGTACCCTTTATCTACCATTATCATACCACATTTCTCAATAAAAGGGCGCTTTTTTCCTTTTTGAAAATAAAACGAACGCATCCTATTCCTATGCAGGAAAGGATGCGTTCGTTCTTTTATAGGACTGTCCGATCAGCAGATGGAATCTTTCGGACTCGGATTCTTCAATCCGAACATCGGTCGGATGAACAGCGCCAGGTACGTACCAAGCAGAGCCATGATCATCCATACCCATCCATGCAGACTGAAGGAGGCGATTCCTCCGAAGTAAGCACCGATGTTACAACCGAAGGCAAGGCGTGCGCCGTAGCCCATAGCGATGCCTCCGAAGATGGAAGCCGTCGCAATACCGGGCTTGATTTTACCTGGTTTGAAGTTTCCTTGGAAGCTCGCTGCGATGAACGCGCCAAGGATGATGCCGAAGTTCATGACACTTGTGGAATCGGCAAGGACAGATTGGTTCAGTGGTGCAGGGTTATCCGCCCAGTACGTCCAGCTTGCGACGTCCACGCCGAACATCTGGATGAATTTGGAACCCCACAGCGCGAAAGCGGAGGTGATGCCCCAAGGATTGCCGCGTACCGTCAGTGTGAGTGCGTTGAGCAGGGCAAGCAGTACGGCAGCGACGAGCAGCGGCCATGCCCCGCGCCATAATTTCTTAAAGCCTGTCGTTGTCTTCAGCGGCGCCATTTTCGGTGGGTTCTTCTTTTTGGCGATTTTAACGGTCGCGCCGTAAATCCCTAGGAAAATAAGCATCTGCAGCACCCAACCGCCAAAATAACCGAAGCCGGTTGATTCCGCGAGGGAAATCGCCGGAAGGGATGGTGTTTCCCGCCAGAAACCGATGTGATAGGCACCTAGAACGGAACCGGCAATGAAACCGAGCAGCGTCAGAATCATGGACGATTTCCCGCCTCCGACCGTATATAACGTTCCGGACGCACAGCCGGATCCAAGCTGCATCCCGATTCCGAAAAGGAACGAACCGAAGATGACGCTGATCCCGACGGGGGATACATACCCTTGCGGGGTCGTCCCTGTGAAACTAAAGCCGGTAGAGAGAATGATGGCGAAAAGTGTTGTAGCTACGGCGAGCATCAGCATATGTGCCTGCAGCCCCTGTACATTTCCGACAGAAGCGAGTCTGCGGAAGGCCGATGTGAAACCGAAACGTGCATGGAGCAGCACGAGTCCGAGCGCGATTCCGATGAGGAAAAGCACCCCTTGTGTCATAGTCGTGGCCGCTGTGATAGCAATCAGCAGAACAATGGATACGATGACGCCGATCCATACGAACGGTTTCTGCACTGGATCAAGCGGAGCGACGACGGTCGTACGTCTGTTGTCTTGGTGGACAGCTTCTTGCTGCATCTATAAAAACCTCCTAATACTCATTTGTTTACTCGGTATTAACTTTTTCTCATTTTAAGGGATGGTGTTCTTTTTGTAAACAAACATGCATACATTGGTTGTACAGAGGGGACAAGTACCTGATTTACAAGGATTTTACATCCGGCCGTCCCGCAGAATGGTAGAATGGAAGTGTAGACAGGCTTTGTTAATAATAATGGGAGGGATGTCTTATACCTGTCGTCGTTCGCTCTTATGTCACTCGTCGGTTTTTCGTCGTTCACTTGAATGCAATTCGAAGAACCTCTTGGCATACATCCGGCGCACCTCCCCCGTGTAAGAAATATATGTAAGAAAGCCCTGTATTCTTTATGAATGCAGGGCTTGCGTTCTTTGTAGGGCACGACTGCCCGAAGGGAGGAGCGCTTAGCGTGAGTTTCCTTTCGGCTTACGTCCACAGCAGGGTTTTCTTTTCGGCTGACTTTGTTGATTTCCGCGGCTTCCCATATAGAATCCCTCCTCTCAACATTGAGATAATCCATTGTATGCAGGCCGCAGGTCAGAGGGGTGTTCGCTTTTCCCGCTTTTTGTGAAAAAAATTACTTTCCACCTTGAAAAAAAGGCCTAAAGAACGTTTACAGAACTGTATACAGGCGTGCTATAATGTTTGTTAGCATGGAACTCGTTCCATTATTATGTAAGATTGATAGAGGAGGAGGACGGGACTGTGAAAGAATGTCCTCAATGTAAACAGGAAATGACGGAAAACTCCCGGTACTGCTCCCACTGCGGAGCTGCGTTGAATCAAGACGGGGAGTCTCAACTAATAAATAATTCTAACAAAAATAAGAAGAGATCGTGGTTGCCCGTTGTCACACCAGCGGTTGTTCTGGTCGTGATTGGGGTAGCCCTTTATTTTGTATATGAGCAGGAAAAGCATGTGAATGAAGAAGTGGCCGCATGGAAGAAGAAGGCCGAGAATGTTGCAATGGACGGGGAGTATCGTCAGGCGGAAACGCTGCTCTCGAAAGCGATCGATCAGCGTCCGGGTAATGAATCGTTGAAAGCAGAACTGAAGGAAGTACAGGTAGCGGTAGGTCTCGATAAGAAGTTAACGGAAGCGGAGAAGCAGATAGAGAAGGAAGACCTGGCGAAAGCGAAGGAGAGGCTCTCTGCGATCCAGGAGAAGATCCAACAAAACCAGAGCAGGGTCATCCTTACCCTTGTACCGAGATTAAATGAATTGAATTCCACCATTACGCTTCAGGAAGTAAATAAGGAACTGGCGAAGCTTTCCAGCGTCGATGAGCTGGCGGCTAAATTGAATACGCTGTCGGATTTGAATTTGGAAGAGACGGCAAAGGTGAGAGAGAAAATCTTCGAGAAGATCGTTAACCGATCGACCAAAGAAGCGGAAGCCGCCATGAAAGAGAAGCAGTACACCGAGGCGATTGCATTGATCGACCAGGGGTTGCAGTATGTGTCCAATGATGACCAGCTGATCCAGCTGAAGGAACGGATCCAGAAGGAGAAAGAGGCCTTCGAGCAGGCAGAGCAGCAACGGTTGGAGCAGGCGATGCAGCAGGCGGCGGAAGATGAACTCGTCAACCAGACGGAAGCGTTGAAAGTGTTGAGCTTCGACATTACAAAGGATGAGTTCGGGGATTACAAGGTGAAAGGCCAGCTGGAGAGTGTGGCCACCCAGATCATCAGTACCGTTACGGTAAAGTATGACATTCTCGATAAAGACGGGAAAGTCGTCCGTTCTGAATCTGCGAAAGTGTATCCGACGTATATAAATCCGGGTACAAAAGGCAGCTTCGAAAAGGTATATTACGAGCTTGAAGAAGGCGAATACTCTGTCAACATGACAGAGATGGAATGGATGGTAGAATAGGAGGATAGCAGATGAATCGCGCATGGATCATCAGCATCGCTGTTTCCCTCATATTGATAGGGGGCGGCGCTGCGGGCGTTTTCTACATCATGAAATCTGTGCCTGGACAAATGACTGTGCAGGCTGTGCTTAGTGCGCCCCCGGAAGAAGATGCAGAGAAAACGCAGGTACCGAAAGATACGCAGCAAATTATATTCGAATCACAAAAGCTTGTCGTCCAGGTAGAACTGGAGGACGGGACGATCGGGTCCGGTTTCCTTTACAACGATAAAGGAGACATTCTGACCAACGCCCACGTCGTCGCCAATGCGAAAGATGTGAGTGTCATAACCGCCGACTCGAAGAGCATGCCCGGGGAAGTGATCGGCATCAGCAGAGATACGGATATCGCGGTCGTCCGCGTTCCGGGATTGAAAGGGAAAGAGCCGCTTCCGATCCGCAGGGAAGACTCTGCTAAACTGTTGGATGAGGTGCTGGCTCTCGGAAGCCCGCTTGGGTTGCAGAATACCGTGACGCGCGGAGAAATCAGCGGGCTGGATCGTACCCTCGACATCGACCCGTTCCGCTATGAGAACATGTATCAGATCTCTGCACCGATCGAAAGAGGGAACAGCGGTGGTCCGCTGTTGGACAGGACGACGGGTGACGTCATCGGCATCAATTCAGCAAAGCTGGATGAAGAAACAATCGGCTTCAGTATACCGATTGCGGACGTACTGCCTATGGTCGAGCGCTGGAGTGAGTCTCCGATGAAGTCCCTGCCGGAATTTCCGGAATTCAGTGACCAGACCCCTTCCCCTGTCACCGGCACGGATGCGGAACAGGCGAGTTACCTCGTCCAATATTTCTATGACAGCATCAATCAAGGCGATTTCGTAACCGCTTTTTCTCTGTTAAGCAGCAGCTGGCAGGAGAAAGCATCCTTTGAGGAGTTTCGTTCCACATACCATGACATCCTGAACGTTCAAGTGGACAACGTCGTCGCTGATCCGAAAGAGGGTTTCGTGGAAGTGACAGCCTTCCTGACAACGGAGGAGACAGTCGACGGAGATGTGGTGACGAAAAAATATAAAGTCGTCTACCCTGTCGTATCGGAAAATCGCGCTGTTAAAATCGGCGAAGGCAGCGTGCAGGAGCTGAAGGCGGAAGATGAAGAAGCAGAAGATTCTAAAGAGAAAAAAGATGGCGAACCAGATAAAGAAGAAGCAGCGTAAAAAAAACCTCTCCCGTTTGGGAGAGGTTTTTTATTATGCAACAGCATTCTAGTGGAGCACCACCGAAGTATCTTTATCTGTATCCTGACTGGAATTATATGATAACGGAGAGAATATTATTTCCAAGTGTTGAAACCTACATGGAATCTTGTTTCCCTGCACGGGAATAGTTATCTTGAAACGGTACTAACTCCTAATATATCGAAACGGAGCCTTCCACAATAAGTGGAAATTCTTTAATGGGAATAGGACGGGGACTATAGGTAAGATATTCTTTCTAGCTCGTTTCATTAGATAAATGTGTTACCTCCAGTTACTGTCCCAAGCGCTTTTCTTGATAGCCTGAAAAAAGCCTTCCCGTTAGAGAAAGCTTTTAATTATTTTATCTACATAGGATGGATTTCTTCGTTGAAAGGTCCCTGATACGCCGCAATCTTTTTCAGGTATCAGGAACGATGATGAATTTCATTCGCGGCGCGGATGCCTGATTCCACCGCCCCTTCGATCCATCCGTGGAAGGAGGAGGTGTGCTCGCCGGCGAAGTGGATCCGGCCCTCCGGCTTGGTGATCACGTCTCCGAGGTCACGGCTTTGTCCGGGGGTGAATAAGGTGAAACATCCGGCGGAGAATGGGTTCCTGGTCCAGTTGTAAACGACGGTCTGCATGTAGGTTTCATAGACGACAGGACCATAGATCAAATAAAGGTTCTCCAGCACCTCTTTGACAATCTGGTCTTTCGTCAGACTGTTCCAGAGCATGGCATTCTGTCCCCATGAATAACTAGCCAGAAGGACGGCAGGCCCATCTTTTCCCTGCCCGTGGCTCGGTAGATACATAAACCGGATGGGCAGGTCGGAGGTGACGTTGCCGATGGGATACTCTTCCCAGAACGGACGGCTGAACTCCATTCCGATTTTGACAGCCGGGACGTTGATGATTTCCTGAATGGCCTCCCTTTTCTTGAAGGAGATCGAGTCATGAGGATACACATCGACGAATTGGAAGGTGGTGAAAGGGATGGTCGTCAAGACGTAATCTCCCTCCCAAACCCTTTGGGCGTTCGTTTGTGTATCAACGGTATAGACGTTCACTTTATCCGGGAACTGGACAATCCGCTCTACACGCTGGTTCAAATGAATGTCGGATGCGAGGTATGGATAGAAGGAATAAGGAAGGCGGTCGTTGCCGCCTTCAATTTCGACGAACGTCGTCCCTTCGTTGAAGATCGGATAGGTGATGTCGGTCAAGATGTCGAGAAACGCAAATTCCGGAAACCCTTCAATTCCGAGCAGCACTTTAATTTTGCGGACGGCGTCTGAAGAGAGCGACGGGCCGAGAGGATTCTCACGCAGGTATTCTCCCATCGAATAGGAGGAGAATTGTTTGCGCAGCTTCTCCTGTTCTTCCTCCGTGCTGTTCTCATATATTGAAAAAAAGGTCCCGACAGCTTCCACAAACAATTCCTGTGCGGTTTTTCCTTTTTCCTCTTCATTGACAGGGTAGTCGAGGATATCCGGGTTTTCTTCATACGCTCTCTTATAGACTTTCTTCCCATTCACCATCAGAACATCGGTGTCTCTTGTATTGGCAAACAGCTGGGTCGGAAGCTGGAAGCCTTTAATATATTCCTGCACGAGCAGATGGTTGGAAGGGATGCGCATGGCACCGACGTCGAGGTAGTTCCCTTGTGAAAACGGCTTTCTGACAGTATGAACACGTCCTCCCAGCCGATTGTTCCCTTCCAGGATCGTCACGTCGTGGGAGGCGCTCTTTAACAGCGCCGCAGCTACGAGCCCGGCCATCCCTCCACCGATGATGATGACCTTCTTTTTGTTTTCCGCGGACGGAAGTCCCTGCCGGATGATGTTCAGGAAATCTTCCGGGTAGGACAGCTCTTCAGGTTTCCTCGTGTGCATGAAAACACCCCCTCTTACTATATATTCCAATTGAATGCCGTCCATTATGAGATTTTGTTCCCTTTTCCAGGCATAATCCGTAAAGCCGCGACATCGAATGAAAAAAAGGGGAGGAATGGAACATGAGGCATGGAGAAGGGCGAATCATGAAGGTGACCGGAAGCGGGACAGTCGACGTCATTCCGGACAGAGCCGTATTAGAGGTCGGTGTCGTGACAGAGAAAGAGAGCCTGGAGCAGGCACAGAAAGAAAATGCCGCTGTCACGGAGAGAGTGAAGCGGCAGCTGATGCAGGCGGGTGTTCCGGAAGAAGCGATCCAAACATCGCAATATACGATATTTCCGGAATATGACTACGTGGACGGGAGCCAGGTCTTTCGGGGGTATCAGGTGACCCATCTCCTTCAAATTACGATCGACCAGGTGGAACAGACCGGTTATTTAATCGATACCGCTGTCGCCAATGGGGCCAACCGTGTTTCCAGCATTACATTCACCATCAGGAATCCGGAACAGGCTTATCAACAGGCATTGACTAAAGCCCTGGCAGGCGCCGTGGCCCATGCAGGAACAATGGCAGAAACGATGGCTGTGCAGCTTGACCCGACGCCGATCCGTATGACGGAAATCACGAATGGTACGCAGCCTGTACAGCCGTTCCAGAAGACACAGATGCTCCAAGGTTCCGCCACGCCGATTCAGCCGGGAACGATCGGGGCGTCCGCAGCCGTGGAGGTGTGGTTTCAATATTTGCCTTGATCCCCACAGGTGCCTGTGGGTTTTTTTGCGTACAGCGGACATAGCAGATTCTGAAAAGGGACAATCTATGCAGAAGGTTGAAAAGAAACAAGATAATTTTTTCGAGGAAAAGGTACGTTTTTTACATAGGCGCATAAAATATAACTGAAACAAAAAAAGTTGCACTAAGGAAAAACTTCGAGTAAAATGTCGATTAGATAGTACGAGATAGAAGGAGAGGTAGTATGGAAAATGTATTATTAGCCTTCGGGCTCACATTATTTGCAGGATTGGCGACCGGGATCGGCAGCGTGCTCGCTTTTTTCACTTCCACGACAAACACGAGGTTTCTGTCACTGGCACTCGGCTTTTCGGCAGGGGTGATGATCTATGTGTCGATGGTGGAAATTTTCTTTAAAGCGCAGGATTCGCTGACGAGTGCGCTCGGTGAAGTCCCTGGGAAGTGGTCGACGGTCGGTGCCTTCTTCGGCGGAATGCTCATCATTGCTCTGATTGACCGCTTGATTCCGAAAGCCGGAAATCCGCACGAAGTGAAGAAAGTCGAAGATATGAAGAGCGGCGGTGCTTCCGCTGTCCATGACCCGGCTCTTCTGAAGATGGGGACCTTCACGGCACTTGCTATAGCGATTCACAACTTTCCGGAAGGGATTGCCACGTTCACAGCTGCGCTCAATGATCCGACGCTTGGGATTGCGATTGCCGCAGCCATAGCGATCCACAACATCCCGGAGGGGATCGCTGTATCCGTACCGGTGTACTTTGCTACAGGAGATAAGAAGAAGGCGTTCAAGCTTTCCTTCTTGAGCGGGTTATCTGAGCCGCTTGGTGCTATTCTCGCCTTTCTGATTCTCATGCCGTTTCTGAATGATGTCATGTTCGGAGTGTTGTTCGCCGGTGTTGCCGGAATCATGGTCTTCATTTCCCTTGATGAACTGCTTCCGGCTTCGAGACGGTACGGGGAAGCACACTTATCCATTTACGGTGTCGTAGCCGGTATGGCTGTGATGGCGCTCAGCTTATTGCTATTCATCTGAATTTTACTCATCGAAAAAACCCTTCCACTATATAGGTGGAAGGGTTTTTTATGTCAGTATGCTTTTTCTTCGATCAGGTCCTGGATTGTCCGGGCGGTCGTTTCTTTCGGGCGATGGACGAGCCGCCAGTTCAATTGAATGCCGTCCTTATGCTTACGTCCCAAACGGATGTGGTCCTCTTCGATGGATACAGAGGTTTCCTCTGCAAGGGAGGCGAGCTTATCGGCAGCCTTTTGTTTAAACCATGCCTTTGTCTGCTCCCGCCAGGCTTCCTGACGCTTCTCTTCGTTCCACTCCTGTGGGAAATGGAAGGCGAACCCTCCTTTACGAAAGGCGAAGGAAGCCTCGGTCGAGTCTGTTTCCGGATGAATCTTCAGCTTATAGGAGCGGCCAAGGTAAGGAATCCGCTGTTCCTTTTCCTTAAAATCGATCGTATCCAAGATGTATAAGTCTTCATGGGTGCCGCACCAACGATCGATGATCCAGCCGGCTTTCTTCTCGACGAATGCGCGGACCCGTGTTTCTTCTTTATTAGAAGAAGCCGTCACCTGTACACCGTTCAAATCGTCCATATAAATTTTGATAAACGGGACATCCGGTTTTTTATGTAGGTCATAGTGTATTTCTTTGTCATCATATACGATGGTCTGCATTAGTATTCTCTCCTTTATTCTATTAACCAGTTTAATGGAGACGGAAGATTCCGTCAAAAGTCCAAGATTGAGATAAAAGTGTTACAAATTTATTAATAAATGGAAGTAAATAGCATGTAAACGCTTGATTGTAACAAAAAGTTAACAAAGATGCGCCTGTTAATGTGAAATATTTGTGAAAGGGAGGTGAAATTCTACAAAATCTGATATAATCATTCAAGCCCTAGTAGTATGGATGAGAGTCATAGATGTCTCATTCTTGTACTTATAAATAATAGTCTGATAGGAGGGTTAAAACAAATGAAAGCTAAACATCTGCGTTCTAGATGGCTAGGACTACTTCCACTAAGCCTGGTATTGTTCCTGAGCGGCTGTGGGCAAATGACTGTGCTTAACCCGAAAGGTCCAGTGGCGGAAAGCCAGAAAGATCTAATCGTATATTCCTTATGGTTCATGCTTGGAATTGTCGTGGTTGTTTTTGCACTATTTGCGTATATGGTCATCAAGTACCGCGATCGTCCTGGTCGAGGCGATAAGGACTATGCTCCGAACCTTCACGGTAACACAGCTATTGAAGTTGTTTGGACAGTTATTCCGATCATTATCGTTACATTACTATCGATCCCGACGGTCACTACATTGTTCGACCTGGAGAAACCTCCAGAACCTGCTGCAGGAGAAGAGGCGAAAGAACCTCTGGTCGTTTATGCGACAGCGGCGGATTGGAAATGGTTCTTCAGTTATCCGGAACAGGACATTGAAACAGTGAACTACTTACACATTCCGACGGATCGTCCGATCGAATTCCGATTGACATCCGCAGACTCCATGTCCGCACTTTGGATCCCGGCACTCGGTGGTCAGAAGTACAACATGGCAGGAATGATGACGAAGCTTTATCTTCAGGCAGATGAAGAAGGGGTCTACGATGGACGTAACTCCAACTTCAACGGAGAAGGTTTCGCAGCACAGACGTTCAAAGTTCATGCGGAAAGCGAAGAGAACTTTAACAGCTGGGTCAGCGATATCCAGAACGAGTCTCCGGAACTTACACAGGATCAATACAATGATTTGGTCAAACCTGGTCTGACAGACAAATCATCTTATTCCTCTACGCACTTGGAATTTGTTGATCACGGTACACATGAAGGAGCGTCTTACGTCGTTGACAGATACTTCGATCTTTATGGAGAGAAGCTTCACTTAGGTAACGACGAGGTTGAAACACAAGAAACATTCGATTAAGAAAGCAGGTGAGAGGACATGCACATTACTGATATATTAGTCACCGGCGAACCGCTTATTTACGGCGCTATGGTGTCGATTGCACTCGTTTCGATCGCAATCGTCTTCGTATTGACGTATTTCAAGAAATGGGGCTGGCTTTGGCGTGAATGGTTGACTACCGTCGACCATAAGAAAATCGGAATCATGTACATCCTGGCTGCACTGCTCATGTTATTCCGTGGTGGTGTCGACGCCTTAATGATGAGGATCCAGCTTGCTTTTCCAGGTCTTGGATTCCTAGATTCCCAACACTATAATGAAATCTTTACGACACACGGTACGATCATGATCATCTTCATGGCGATGCCGTTCCTTATCGGTTTGATGAACATTATCGTTCCATTGCAAATCGGAGCACGTGACTTCGCGTTCCCTTATTTGAACGCTGTCAGCTTCTGGTCGTTTGCATTCGGAGCTATTCTATTCAACATTTCCTTCGTCATCGGGGGATCACCGGACGCTGGTTGGACAAGTTACACACCGCTTGCAGGTGCGGCAATGAGTCCAGGACCAGGTCAGAACTTCTACTTGATGGGCTTACAGCTCTCGGGTATCGGTACATTGGGTACCGGAATCAACTTGATGGTAACCATCCTTAAGATGCGTGCCCCTGGTATGAAACTGTTCCACATGCCGATCTTCACATGGTCGACATTGGTTACTTGTTTCATCATCGTGTTCGCATTCCCGATCCTTACTGTAGCGCTTGCGCTATTGACGATCGACCGTATCTTCGGTGCTCAGTTCTTCACACTGACCGGAGAAGGACTGCCGATGATGTGGGCGAACTTATTCTGGATGTGGGGACACCCTGAGGTTTACATCGTTATTCTGCCGGCATTCGGTATCTTCTCCGAAGTCATTGCGGCTTTCGCGAAGAAACGTTTGTTCGGTTACAACGCCATGGTTTGGTCCATGATCATTATTGCACTACTGAGTTTCCTTGTTTGGGTACACCACTTCTTCACGATGGGAGCAGGCGCGTTCGTAAACTCCGTCTTCTCTGTATCGACGATGTTGATCGCTGTACCAACAGGGGTTAAAATCTTTAACTGGCTTGCGACATTGTACAAGTCGAAAATCGAAATTACCGTACCGATGCTTTGGTCTCTATCCTTCATTCCGAGTTTCGTACTCGGCGGGGTGACAGGGGTTATGCTCGGTATGGCAGCAGCGGACTACCAGTTCCATAACTCTTACTTCCTGATCGCGCACTTCCACTACGTGCTGATCGCCGGAACAGTCTTCGGTTGTTTCGCAGGTTTGACTTACTGGTATCCGAAGATGTTCGGTCACAAGATGAACGAACGTCTCGGGAAATGGGCATTCTGGTTGTTCTTTGCCGGCTTCCATGTCTGCTTCTTCCCGCAGTATTTCCTAGGTTTGGATGGAATGCCTCGTCGTTTGTTCATCACAAACGTAGTCGAGTGGCTTCCATTGAACGTCATCTCTACTGTCGGTGCATTTGGAATGGGACTTGGTTTCATCGTCTTCGTTTACAACGTTTACTACAGCTACCGCTATGCAGAACGTGAAACAAGCGGCGACTCCTGGGGCCATGGACGTACGCTTGAGTGGTCTACGACAACTCCTGTACCGTTCTATAACTTTGCTACCGTACCATACGTCGATCGTATCGACCCGTATGAGCGCATGAGAGAAGAAGGTCAAACGACATTCGACGAATCGAAATTGAAGCCGATCCACATGCCGAGTTACACCGGGCAGCCGATCATCATGATGACATTCCTGTTCATCGGAAGCTTCGGTCTCGTCTTCGAGTGGATGCCTGTGGCGATCTTCGGTCTTGTTGGTGGTGTGATCATGATGATCATCCGTTCCTTCGACTACGATGACGGTTACTATGTAAGCGTCGATGAAGTGAAACGCATCGAGCGAAAAGCGAGGGGGTTATGATATGGCTGCAGAAGAATTGAAAACAGGTCCATTAGAATACCGGACGCAAGAAGGACAGATGAGTATTCTCGGATTTTGGATTTTCCTTGGAGCCGAAGTCGTACTTTTCTCTACGCTGTTCGCAACGTATGCCGTCCTATTCGGCCGTACAGCTGATGCACCGACACCTGGTGAGTTGTTCGAGCCAGGCATCGTGTTAATCATGACGTTCCTGCTTTTGGTGAGTAGTTTCACGTGTGGACTTGCGATTCACCAAATGCGTAAAGGGAATGTCAAAGGCATGACGTTATGGATGATCATAACGCTTGCCCTTGGTTTAGGATTCCTTGGATTCGAAATCTTCGAGTTCTTCCATTATACGCACGAAGGCGCGACACTGCAGTCGGCTGCCTTCTGGTCAGCATTCTTCGTCCTTGCCGGAACCCACGGGCTTCACGTAACCCTTGGTATCGGCTGGGCGATCGGACTTCTGATCCAACTAAGAAAACGCGGACTTACAACAAAGACAAGTCGAAAATTCTTTATCGTCAGTTTGTACTGGCACTTCCTGGACGTTGTGTGGATCTTCATCTTCACAGCTGTCTATCTGATAGGGATGGTGGTCTAGATGGCAGATACGTCAAAGAAAGTACCGACTAGTCACGTAATAGGATTCTTGTTATCCGTCGTTATGACGCTTGTCGCTGCCTGGGCAGCAATCAATTCCGACCTTCCAGTTGCAGTGATCATTTCAGGTATTCTGATTCTGGCGCTGCTTCAGGCTGGTGTTCAGTTGTTCATGTTCATGCACATCACAGAAAAGGGCAGCGGTGGCGGTCATGTTCCATGGAATATGATGTTCCACGGTTTCGCTCTTGCTGCGATTCTCGTAGCAGGTTCCTTATTCACGATGTCCTTCGGGTTCCAACACGGGGAACACGGAGACCACGGGGACATGGAAAACATGAATCACGAGGAAATGAATATGGACAGTGGAGAACACAGCGGGCATTAATACATCAAACAGGGGGAGAAAGTAATGGAACAGAAACAGCAGATGGACAATGAGCAGGCACCAATGATCGGAGGCTTGCAGTGGAAGCATATGATCGGGTTTGTTCTATGTGTCGTATTGGCGGCTTTCTCTCTTACAGGTGCGATGTATTCTCATTATGAACCGACTTTCGTTCTCTATATCCTGAGCGGTGTCGCTTTTGTTCAGGCGATGATTCAGCTGTTCAAAGCGCAGCCGATCGAGGATCAATAACAGAAAGGCCTCTTCCTTAATAGTAAGGAAGAGGCTTTTTTTATGGAGAGGGGCGTTCTGCAAAAAAAGAACGCTTTTTGCGCGCGTCAGGCAGTCTTCTTGAAGCTTTCCTCTTCCAACTTTAATTCGCTTTTCTTTTTCTCCCAGAATAGACCCCTTACCGGCAGGCGGTAAGGGGTCTTTTCACTTCGCTGAATTATATTTTGTCCGGCGCTTCGATTTTCTCTTGAAGTGCCTGTTTGTAGATCGGGCCTTCTTTGACGGTTGCTATGAAGAACATCACCCATCCGATATGTGTACCGATGAGGGCGAGGTAGAACATCGTCCATGTCGGTGAGAATGCGGTAGGTGTTGTATAAAGGAGTACTTGGAAGTAATAGACCCACATGCCCATAAGCAAGACAGAATGAACGATCGCAAAAGCAGGTTTCTTCATCATCAGAAACAAAATCGGAGTCACTGTCGCCAACAACAAGAACATGGATGCTACACCCATTATATTCATCTCCTTTGTTACACTAGTTTGTGTAAACGGTTTCTTTGTATTCATTGTAACAGAAATTTCTTATTTTGGACACAAAATGTTCGAAATTTATTTAAAAATAGGCTTGCTTATTGCTGTGACCCTTGATAATACAGGCTTTAAGCTTGTTCATATTTAGGAATAAAAAGTGTCTGAAGGCAGAAATATCCTCCAAAAAAAGGGCGGGGTCCTTCCGTATGATTTGATGGTTTTTTAGAAAAATAACATTGCAATCGCTTACTTTAGTTTTGGCTTTTTTTCGCCGGGGTATCTCTGAGTTAAGTGAAAAAAACAGGGAGGATTTAACATTTCGTTCTTGTCATCTTTTCACTACATAACTTAGGGAGGATTTCATATGATAGGCATCATCATCTTCAGCTTTCTTTTTTACACCATATTCGTCGCCTGGTATTCGTGGTTCAAAACGCGGAAAACGAATCTTTCCAGTTCAGATGGATATTTTCTGGGAGGGCGCAGCCTGACGGGCGTCGTCATCGCAGGGTCTTTAATATTAACCAATCTTTCGACGGAGCAGCTTGTCGGTTTGAACGGACAGGGATTTTCAGAGACCATGGCAGTCATGGGCTGGGAAGTGACGAGTCCACTGGTGCTCATCCTGATGGCGTTCGTATTTCTTCCAAGGTATTTGAAGTCCGGCATCACGACCATTCCTGATTTCCTTGAGCAGCGGTATGACAGAAAAACGAGACAGATCGTTTCTGTCCTTTTCCTTCTTGGTTATGCGGTCGCCTATTTACCGACGGTCCTTTATTCTGGAGCGTTGGTGCTGGACAGCATTTTCTCTTTATCAAGCATTGCAGGTACGAGTCAGATCATGACTGTTTCCATCGTGGCGGCAGCAATCGGCATCATCGGCTGCGGTTATGTTATCTTCGGAGGGCTACGGGCTTGTGCAATCAGTGATACTATTAATGGGATCGGTCTCATAATCGGCGGTCTCTTGATTCCGATCCTTGCACTTGTGGCGATCGGCGGAGGAGATCTTGTCGGCGGCTTTAAAGAATTGATCGATAAGAATCCCGCTAAGCTGAACGCAATTGGTAATCATGAATCCTCGGTACCCTGGACGGTGCTGTTGACAGGACTCTTGTTCAATAATCTTTTTTACTGGTGTACGAATCAGTCCATCATCCAGCGGACCTTCGCTGCGAAGAATCTGGCTGAAGGGCAAAAGGGAGTCTTGTTCGCCGGTTTATTCAAGATATTCGGGGTATTCTTCCTCGTCCTGCCGGGAATCATCGCCTCTTTCCTTTACGGAAATACTCTTCCTACAGGGGATATGGCTTATCCGACACTCGTCAGTGATGTCCTGCCGCTTGCACTGTCAGGATTTCTAGCTGCCGTTTTGTTCGGAGCAATCTTAAGCTCGTTCAATGCTGCCTTGAACAGTTCGATTACGTTATTCACGCTTGATATATATCAACCGATTTTTAAACCGGAAGCATCCGAGAGGGAGCTTGTTAAAGCGGGACGATTCTTCGCAGGAGCACTGGCTCTCGTTTCCGTGATCGTCGCACCATTTATCATATTTGCACCCTCCGGACTGTACAGTTACTTACAGGAGATGTTCGGATTCTATAACCTGCCGATCATTGCCATGGTCCTCGTCGGCTTCTTCAGCAAATATGTGCCGGCCAGTGCACCGAAGATTACGATCATTGTTCACTTGATCGCCTATTCGTTGAGTAAGGTTTTTCTCGGGCATGTCAACTTCCTTTATGTCCTCGCCATCCTGTTCCCGCTGAACATCTTTATTATGGTGCTGGTAGGAAAACTGAAACCGCGCATCACACCTTATGTTCTTCTCGATGCAGGAAAAGTGGACTTGACCCCTTGGAAACATGCGAAGGCCTTCGCCATTTTCACCATTAGTTTGATGATCGCGATGTATGTCTTCTTCTCTCCGATCGGAATCGCAGAATCTGCAGGTGGCTACTCGCCGCTGTCCGTCGTCTTCATGATCGGATCACTCGCACTGCTTGGAGCCGTCTTCTGGTTCTTCAAGCGAACGGAAACGCGGAGAGAAAGAGTGAAAGCAGGTCCTATTTCTCCGAAAGTGACCCAGCTGCATAAGTGAGCGTTTAATGAAAGTAGAGGAAGGAAATTATATAAAAAAAGTTGTGGATGAGGAGGATCATACATGACAAAACAAGAGCGGTATGAAGCAGTAGTCGAAGGATATACCTGCTGTTGGACGTGTATTGTGTGCTTATTTCGAAGAAACTGAAGCGAGAAGCTGCCGGGAATGTACCCGACAGCTTTTTTTATTTGTAAAATATTTCTTGACTTTCCACCATCCTAGTTATATGGTTAGTTACATAACTAATGAACCAACGAAGAGGTGCTTTTATGGATCGTGATTTGGCGGTCGACAAGCCGATATTTCAACAAATAGCGGAAAAAGTCGAAGCAGGCATTTTGGATCAATCGATAACCGAAGGGGAAAGGGTCCCATCAACGAATGAATTCGCCAAGTTCTATCAGATCAATCCCGCGACGGCTGCCAAAGGAATCAATCTGCTGGTGGATGAGGGGATCATATTCAAGAAGAGGGGAATCGGCATGTTTGTTGCAGAAGGTGCGCGGGCTATCGTACTCAAAAAGCGTAAAACGGTTTTCTATGAAGAGTATATTCTTCCTTTGAAGGAGGAAGCAGAGAAAATCGGGTTGGATAAGGAAGAGCTGGATCGTCTATTAGGGGAGGCGGGAATCAAATGAAAATCGAACTGAAGAACTTGACGAAAAAGTATGGAGAGAAAACGGCGCTGAACGGGATCAACCTGACGCTGGAAGAAAATAAATTCTACGGGCTGCTTGGAAAGAACGGAGCAGGAAAGACGACCTTGATGCAGCTTTTGGCCGGTCACACGCTTCCCACTTCCGGGGAGGTGCTGGTGGATGGGCAGTCCCCGTTTGATAATAGGACGGTGCTGCAGGATATATGCCTGATCAATGAGACGAGCAACTTTAAGCGGCGCCTGAAAATTAAAGATGTGTTGAAGATTGTCTCCATGTTTTACCCGAATTGGTCCCAGGAAACGGCTGACCGCCTCATGGAGAAATTCCACCTGCACCCACGCACGAACGCCAGCGGACTTTCCAAAGGAATGGAATCAGCGCTTGGAATCATCATCGGTCTGTCTTCAAGGGCGAAGATTACGATATTCGACGAACCGTATATCGGACTCGACGCAGCTGCCCGGTATATGTTTTATGACTTGTTGCTGGAAGAATTTCAAGAATTTCCGCGTACGTTTCTGCTTTCGACGCACTTGATTGATGAGGTAAGCCGGCTGTTTGAAGAGGTGATCATGCTTCATAATGGTGAAATCATGTTTCACGATCAGGCGGAAGCGATGGTTCAGAAGAGCTTGAAGGTCGCCGGCATGAAAGAAAAGGTGGATGCTTTCACCACGGATAAGCATGTATTAAAAGAGCAGGAAATGATGGGGATGAAAACGGTGTGGTTGTATGGAGAGGGCTATTCGCTTGAAGGCGCCAGAAATGCCGGGCTT
The DNA here is from genome assembly GCF_030291935.1 of Halobacillus sp. ACCC02827. Lineage (NCBI taxonomy): Bacteria > Bacillati > Bacillota > Bacilli > Caryophanales > Bacillaceae > Halobacillus > Halobacillus sp. ACCC02827. The sequence goes on from NZ_CP128168.1 coordinate 1,306,566, forward strand.
GAAGCGGAGCATATTTCCATGCAGGGCATCATGGTTCATTTGACGGAACTCGAAGGGGTGGAGAAGAATGCTTAGGGATTTAAAAGGGATTTTCTATTATTTATTAATCGATTACCGCTTTTCCTTTCTAGTGTTTTGGAGCATATTAACGGCGACGCTCGTGGGGTTTACGCTGCTTTCTATTCTTGTTCCGGACAGTTCCATGATTGTCTTTACAAGTCCCATCGTCTTCGTTTTCTGTGTCATTTCCGGCCTTAATATGACGAAGGAAACTTTCCCGTTCTGTGTGAAAATGGGGACGACGCGTACCCGGTATCTGTTCGGTACGTTCGCTTTCAGCCTGTTTTTCTCTCTCGTTTTATCCATGGTTCATCTCGGGATTGTACGTGGATTTCGGGCAGTCCTGGATGCGGAAAAGATATCAAGCATCCGTCACTATTCCCTTATGGACATGTTGGATGTGCAGGCAGCCTGGTATAACGAGATCTGGGTGCTTGGTTTATTGTTCTTTCTGTTCATCTCCATCGGGTTCCTGCTCGGTTCCGTCTTTTACCGATACGGCCTTATTGGAGGCTTCAGCGGGGTGGCGGTCTTTGGGGTGTTGATGATGCTTCCTGTCACGAAGGATTATCTGTTCAGTGAGGTTTTTCGACTTCAGGGGATGACGCTTCACGTGGATTTCTTCCTTCTTCTGGTTGCAGCCCTGTTGACTTTCGTTCCGAGCTGGATGGTCCTAAGAAAAGCCTCGACGACTGCTGCAAGAGCAAGATAAGAGCGTCCTGGTGAAAGGAACAGCAGTAATTATGGGAGGGATCATTCCGGCAAAGGGTAGAGGGAAATGGGCAGACTCCGACGGGATTAGAGGGACAGGAGAGACTCTGGAAGAACAACGCGATGAGGAGGCTCACCGGCCGCCGCGTGGAAAGCGTCCCATTTCCCGGACCCCGCCCTCTCCCTAGCTGGGAATCACTTCTTCAAAAAGCTGAAAGCCCCGCTGATACCTATCAGCGGGGCTTTCGTCCTTTTTATAAGGAGATCTTGGCTTTTCGTTTCTGGAAGTCGATATCGGAATAGTAGGCGTTCTTGACGAGTACGTTCGGTCCGAGACATTCGACAGCGGGGCAGTGGCAGTTCAGGCTTTTTGCTGTGTCTGTTTCCATCCATTGCTGGTAAGCGTCCGTCAGCTTCGTATCCTGGATGTTGCCGAGGCCCGGTTCGTCTCCGAAATCGGTCACGATGATATCGCCGCTGAAGATGTTTACATTCAGGCGGGAACGTCCGTCCGGATCATTTCTGACCGTTACATTCTTTGCACTATACAAACGTTTCAGCATGTCCAAATCTTCGTCGGAAGTGCTGCAAGGGTAGTAGGGCAGCGTGCCGAACAGCATCCACATATCTTCATCACGGTGATCCAGCAGGCGGTTGATACCTTCCCGCATTTCTTCCAAGCTCAGTGTTTCAAGCGCGCTAGCGAAATCGACCGGATACATCGGGTGGATTTCGTGGCGGGCGCACTTCATTTCCTTGACATGGTCATGGATCGATTCCAGATAAGGGAATGTCCGTTTGTTCAGCATCGTTTCTGCAGATACCATGACGCCTTCTGCGGCGAGTTTCTGGGAGTTCTCCACCATCCGGTCGAAGAACTTCCTGCGTGCCTCCTCCGACGGCTTTCTTTCCATGCGGGCGAAGCCGGTCGTAACGAACTCCTCGATTGTTCCCCAGTTATGAGAAATATGTAGCACATCGAGATAAGGGATGATCGGAACATAGCGCTCGTACGGCAGCGTCAGATTGGAATTAATCTGAGTCCGAACTCCGCGCTCATGGGCATATTTAAGAAGCGGCAGGACATAATTGTCGACCGATTTCTTCGACATCATCGGTTCTCCGCCGGTGATGCTCAAGGTGCGCAGGTGAGGGATTTCATCCAGACGATTAATGATCAGGTCCATCGGCAAGGCATCCGGGTCCTTCGACTGCAGCGTATAACCGACAGCACAGTGCGCACAGCGCATGTTGCAGAGTGTCGTCGTCGTAAATTCTATGTTGGATAACGTCATGTCTCCGTGTTCCTTTACATCCATGTAAGCTTCCCAAGGATCAAAGGATGGGGAGAGTTCTTGAAGCTTCATGTTGGTACTCATAAGTATGAAACTTCCTTTCTATTAAAATTGGTTTAGGACAAACCCTTCCTATTCTAACACTATTCTAGAGATAACCATACCATTCCTGCTCGGATTTCTCCGGGGACATCGGACTTTTTGGAAAAGCTTTTAAATGTAAAAAGGTTTTGACATGTTTGTTTCTTTCTCTATACTGAATATGTGAAAAGTTTTTACATAATGAGGGGACCTCTGATTAAATAATTGCATCCGGTCCAAAAGGAAAACGAGGAAGAACTCTCCGGATGTACTGGCAAAACGGCGCCTGGTGACGAGGCAGACGATTAATGCGACTCGACACGGAAACCCGCCTTTCCATTGTCTCTCCCGGTAAAAACATCCGTAGACGAGCTGTTTTCGTATGAGGAGGAAAAGAAATGAAGTGGAAGAAGCAGGACGAAATGGAGAAACACCAAAGCGGTAGGGCGGCAAAGAATGGGTTTGTCTATTATACCGTCGTACTCTTGATCTGGTCGATCTATAATCAGATTACGAAAGGGGGCGACGGCGGCTGGCAGTATACCATTCTCATTGGAGGAGTCGCCGTCTACTTCCTGTCCCGCGTGTACTATAACCGAAAAGTAAATGGCTGAGGGTCCATCTCTCTAAAAAAGACCGGAACCCGTCTGACGGGTTCCGGTCTTTTCAGTAGGAGAAACAGCACGGAAAGGGTAAAGTTCCCTCTCTCGCATAGAATAAAGATGGACCATTGACCTCCGGCTAACGGTCTGTTTTAGTCAGAATTATTAGAAAATTATTACAATAGATGAAGTTCTTTGCTATGGTTATAAGTAAATAAACTGGATGGGAGGCCCATACATATATGATTTCAATGAAGAAAAAGCACGTCGTCGTTCCGCTGCTTGCATCTTTTTTAATGTTTTCCTCGTACCAAGCTCCTGCGGAATCGGAAGTGGATGCGGCAAAGGAGGAATCGGGTTTGAAGAAGAAGCTGGATACGGTGCTTGCAGATGAAGATTTGAAAGGGGCTCTTGCCGGGGTCAGTATCCGGATGGCGGAAACCGGCGAAGTGATATATGAGCATGATGCTCACACAAGGCTGAAGCCGGCTTCCAATATGAAGCTGTTCAGTGGGGCCGCGGCGATGGATCAGCTTGGTCCTGACTATACATTTTCTACAGAAGTCTATGCAGAGGGGACGATTCGGGGGCATAAGCTGCATGGCGACTTGTATTTGAAAGGCAAGGGAGACCCGACCTTGATGATGGAAGACCTTGAGAAGATGGCGGAAGAATTGAAGGAGAATGGCATACGAGAGGTGAAAGGGGATTTGATCGCGGACGACACATGGTATGACGACGTCCGGCTTTCTGAAGACATTACGTGGAACGATGAAACCCACTACTACGGTGCGCAGGTCTCTGCTTTGACCGTGGCGCCGAATGAAGATTACGATGCCGGGACGGTCATCGTCGCTGCCTATCCGGCAGAGAAGGAAGGGGACCCGGCTCGGGTGGAAGTCACGCCGAAGACGGATTATGTGAAAATCATCAACCGGACGAAAACGGTGCCGGCAGATGGGGAGAGGGATATATCGATGGAAAGGGAGCATGAAACGAACCGGATCATCGTGGAAGGAACGATTCCTCTCGACTCAAGCAGATCCCGCTCTTGGATAGCCGTATCGGAACCGACCGGACTTGCTTTGGACGTATTCCGAAGCGCCTTGGAGGAACAAGGGATCAAAGTGAAAGGAAAAAACAAGGAAGGGAAGCGGACACCAAAGAAAGCTCTCAAGCTGATCACTCATGAATCGATGCCGCTTGCGGAGCTGTTTATTCCGTTCATGAAGCTGAGCAACAACGGCCATGCGGAGGTGCTGGTGAAGGAAATGGGGAAAGTCGTCCATGACGAAGGCAGCTGGGAGAAGGGGCTTGAAGTCGTGGATAGTTATCTGAAAAGCGCCGGTGTCGACACGTCCACCCTCCGATTAAGAGACGGTTCCGGGATGTCCCATGTCAACATGATTCCCGCTCATGAAATATCGGAGCTGCTTTATCAGGTCCAGGACGAAAAATGGTTCTCTGCCTATTTGAATTCCCTGCCCGTTGCAGGGAATGCCGAACGGTTCGTCGGCGGCACCATCCGTTCCCGAATGCAGGACACGGCTGCCGAGGATAACGTACAGGCAAAGACCGGATCGTTGACAGGGGTTTCCTCTTTATCGGGCTATGTGACGACAAAAGACGGAGAGAAGCTTATTTTCTCTATTGTTTTGAATAATTACCTGGTCGAGGATGTCGGAGACCTGGAAGACCGGATCGCAGTCATTCTGGCGGAACATCGATTTGTAGAGGAAGAGTAATTACTGATTATGGAAGATCGATTGCGGCATCGTGTGGAGAGGAATGGGCAGAGTCCATCAGGCTCACCGGCCAAAGAAAATTACTTCTTCAACAACCTGAAGTCAAGGCGCTCTTAAGTTTCCCGACTATATGGAAAAAGGATCAGAGAAGGCTCTGATCCTTTTTTGATTGGACAATTATGATTCTGGATTGGTACGGTCGGTTTCTTTTTTATCCACAAAAGCGGATCCTACCATATCACCGAATACGTTCGAGGCCGTTCCTGCCATTCCGATCAGGACGTCAACGCCTGCAATTAAGGCGACGATTTCAAGCGGGAGGTTGAACATCGTAAGCACGGCTGCGAGGGTGACGAGTCCGGCCGCGGGAATGCCCGCTGTCCCGATCGACAGCAGTGTGCCGATGACGACGATGGTGATGAAGTCCATGACGGTTAAATCAAGCCCTGTCACATTGGCGGCGAACACGATGGAAACACCCATACGCAGGGCGCCGCCATCCGAGTTGAACACGGCTCCGATCGGTAGGCTGAAGTTCACAATCCGATCGGAAATGCCGGCTTTCTTCGCCGATTCCATCGCAACGGGCAGGGAAGCGATACTGCTTGATGTAAAGAATGCCGTAACATAGGCGTCCTTCGTACTAGAGAAAAAGTCACGAACGTGCCACTTCGCGAGTTTCAAGAAAGACGTATATACTAGCAGCCAAAGCAGAAGGACACCTAAGTAAAACACACCGGTAAACGCGAACAGCGAGCGGAAGGTCTCCCAGCCTTGACTGCCGAATGTCGAAGCACCGATCGCAAAGATTCCGACAGGCGCATAGAGAAGGATCCCCTGCAGAAGCAGGAAGAACAGGTCATTGGCCGCCGAGAAAAACTGGTGCAGCGTCTCTCCTGATTTCTTGAGTTCGTCCTTGTCCGAATAGCGCATCTTCACCAAAGCGAGGCCGGTGATGACGGCAAGGAAAAGGATGCCCATCAGCTCCCCGGAAGAAAACGCAGCGAACAAGTTGTCCGGGACGATGTTAAGCAGTACATCGGAAAATCCGGGCGTTTCCGGCTTTTCGACATCCGCGTTTGGCAGTTCCAGCCCGGCTCCCGGGTTGATCCACAGGGCGAGTGCTACCCCGATAAGGACAGCTGCAGCGGTCGTTATGCCGTAATAGACGAGCAGCTTCCCTCCAATTCTGCCAAGGTACCTCGGGTTCATTTGATTGATCGCAAGGACGACGGTCAGGAATATGACCGGAACAGCGATCAAATTCAACAAATTGATCAATATCGTACCGAGCGGTTTGACCGCCTCCATGGACGGACCGAAAAGGATGCCGGCTCCGATCCCGAGCAGGAAACCGAGCGTCATTTTCAATAGAAAAGAAGAATCTTTGTATAAGTGCCAAATCTTTTTCATACTTTCACCTCTTTATAAGCAATAGACCCAGTATAGCAGTTCCGTGCCGATTGCAGTAGCGTAATATTCGATCGATACTCTCTCATGTCATTTTGCGTATATAGAGGAAAAAAATGCATAAGTTCAATGAATTCCTTTTCCTGCGGTTGTGTGCTAAACTGGCAAAATGCAAAATTACATATCTGTAATTTTTTCAAATTTCTAATGGTTTCAGATAGGAGATGTAAGAAGTTTATGGACCACGCACTTATACAGGAACCGATGGCGGTATTCGCTTATCTTATCGCTGTCGTGGGAATCGTGTTCATGTTATCAACGATGGAGTATAAGCCTTTGAAGAAATTCTTCGGCTATCTTCCTCCGCTTATTTGGATGTATTTCCTTCCGATGCTTTCGACGACGTTCGGAATCATCCCGCAGAGCTCGGATGTGTACAGCTTTTTGAGTACGTATATCCTTCCCGCCGGGTTGCTGCTGTTAATGATCAGTACGAACGTACCGGCAACGTTCAAGCTTGGCGCGAAGGCCGTGCTCGTTTTCTTTGCGGGTACGATCGGCATCGTGATCGGGGGACCGATTGCGTTCGCCTTGTTCCAGGGGATTCTCCCTGAGGATGCGTGGCGAGGTGTCGGGGCGCTTGCCGGAAGCTGGATCGGCGGCTCGGCTAACATGGGAGCCATGATCGAAGCCTTTGATACGCCGGATCATATACTAAGCCCGATGATTTTGACCGATACGATCGTCGGAATCGGCTGGATGGGGGTCATGATTTCGCTTGCCAACTTCCAGAACCGCTTCAATAAATGGAATGGTGCGGATAACTCCACCATTAAACGGGTGAATGAGGAGATCGCGACAGACGTGGAGAAGAATGCCAGACCGCTCGAGCTTCCGCAGCTCTTCGGAATTCTGTCCATCGGTATTGCCGGCTCGTTTCTCGTCCGTCAGTTTGCCGATCTTTCCTTTATTCCGAAGTCGGAGGTCATGAATACGTCGACATGGACGTTCTTGATCATTACGGCCGTCGGAATTCTTTTGTCCTTTACGAAGGTGCGGAACCTCGAATATTATGGAGCCAGTAAGATCGGTTATGCCGGCATCTACTTGTTCCTGGCGGGGATCGGAAGCCAGGCGAACCTTCTGGATATTGTGGAAGCGCCGCAATTTATCCTGATGGGAATCGTTTGGCTCGCCATCCACGTGCTGTGTATTTTCCTTGCGGCCCGCTTATTGAAGGCGCCGCTCTTCTTTGTCGCCGTCGGTTCACAGGGGAATATCGGAGGGACAAGCTCTGCACCGATCGTCGCATCGGTCTTCCAGCCTGCGCTTGCCCCTGTCGGCCTGCTGATGGGGATCCTTGGTAACGTCGTCGGAACCTATGCTGCTCTGCTCTGTGGTCAGCTCGCACGTATGATTGCCGGAGGTTGATAGAAAAGCCGCTTTCCTTTTGATGAAGGAAAGCGGCTTTTCTTATTGACAATTCCTTCTTTGTGGTTGATACTACAGTTAAATAAATTTTACCGAGTAAAAAGGAGTGAACGGTCTAGTGGAGGACATAAAAATACTAACAACCCACGACCAGCTGAAGGCGATGGCGGATCCGTTCCGGTCGGACCTGCTTCTGCGTCTGATGGGGAAGGCGCAGACCGGTCAGCAGCTTTCTGAAATCTATCAGCTCTCAAGAGCCCGCATCCATTATCATTTGAAAGAGTTGGAGAAGAACGGGCTCTTGGAAATTGCTAGAACGGAAGAAAAGAACGGGATTGTCCAGAAGTTCTATCAAACGGTAGCCCGCGGGTTTGTACCGGATGCCGAACTGCTGCCAAACGCAGAGGTGTCGGGTCCAATCCGGCAGATGATGCTCGCCATGCTCGATCATTCCAAACAGCGGGTTTTATCTGTGCCGGAGGAGTCGCTGGAGAATGATTCCCTGTCTAAAAAACCGGAAGACTGGAAATACCGATCCGCCGCTTATGAAATTCATGCAAAGGAGGAGGACTTTCTGGCCTGGCAGCAGAAATTCTCCGACTTAATGGAAGAACTTGCATCGATTCAACGTACGGAACCGACAGAAGATGCGAAGCTGTATTATTTTCACATGCTCGGTTTGCAGATAGAGGAAAGTCGGTTTGGGAAAAAGGGAGAGACATGAAGTGGGGGTGGAGGTCTCTTTTTTTGTGCAACAGTAAAATAATTTTTACCGTCGGCCTGCGCCGGCATCCGAGGAGGAGATGTTATGGAAAGCGCAAAGTCATATGAGGAGAAAAGAGGGGTTTCGTTATGGAAGTCAAGATCCTTTCTCCTATTGTCCTTTACAACGGTTGTTTCCAGTTTAAGCCTGTCGATGTTTATGTTTCTTCAGTCGTGGTACATCGTAGAGTCGTTACATATGGCAGCGGCTCTCGGCATGGTGTTGATTTCCTTGACGACGGTGCGGATGGTTTCCATGATTGTCGGTGGAGTGGTCGCGGACCGCTGCAGTCAAACGAAGGTCATGGCGGCATCGGACTTAACGATGGCTGTCTTCCTCTTTACCTTATCGATTTGTTTTCTTACCCTTCAGGAGGTTCCTGTTTGGATCATGGCGGTCCACGCAGGCCTGTTCGGAGCCTGCGGCGGAATGTTCGAGCCGGCAAGAGATGCGCTGCTTCCGAAAGTGACAGGGAAGGATCAGCTGACGCGCGCAAACTCCGTTATTCAGGGAACGATCCAGATTGCTACGTTCACCGGACCACTCCTTGCCGGTGTCCTGATCCATTCGCTTTCCTACAGCTTCGTCCTTCTGATCATCGTCCTGTTTCTTATCTTATCCGGTGTCGGAATTCTATTTGTGAAAAAGCAGGGAAAGGATGCGCAGGAAGGGGAGCGTTCCCCGTTCTATGCCCAATTGGCGGAGGGCTTCCGTTACACGTGGCAGTCCAGACTGCTGCGGTCGCTGTTCATCATTACGATCATCGTCAACTTTTTCATCTCCGGCCCTTTGATGATGGGGCTGCCGATCTTCGTGGAGGGAGTCCTGAAAGGAAGTGCCCTCGATTTCAGTCTCGTCCAAGGTGGACTGACGTTCGGGATGATTCTCGGAGCAGTCCTGATCGGTTTTCTCAACATCCGGCGGAGACGGGGAGCGTATGCGCTGTACTTGATCGCTCTCGAAGGAGCCGGTATGTTTATCTTCAGCCGGACAGATACGCTTGTTCTATCCGTGCTCATTATCGTTCTTATCGGCATGATCATTACGGCCGTCAATATTCCGCTCCTATCCCTCGTTCAATCGTCTGCAGAAGAAAGCAAGGTGGGGAGGGTGATGAGTCTGATACGGACCGGGTCGCTTGGGTTGATTCCGCTCTCGTACGCGGTCACCTCTCTGTTTCTCGGCTGGGGAATTCCGATTCAAACGTTGATGGCATGGAGCGCGCTGCCCCTTCTCGTGAGTGTTTTCGTTTTATATGTGACTTATCCTGTCCTGCGCTCCGCCGATTAAGCGGGGCCTTTTCTTTTTGCCTGCCGTGATATGCGGGAGAACAGGGGAAAGTACGGGAGAGAAAGGGAAGAACTTATTTTATAAGATCAATCCCGTCAGAGAAACCATTGTGTTTTTGTACAGAGGGCATTAGAGGAAAACAAGTGTTTGATATCGAACGTTATAAGGAATGAGGAAGCAGAGAGGAGAAATGACATGAATCCAACCGTATTGATTACCGGAGCATCGAGTGGGTTCGGCTATTTGACGGCGGTCAAATGTGCGGAAAAAGGGTTTTCGGTAATCGCGACAATGAGGAACATGGAAAAAGCGGAAGTATTCGAGGACGCAGCGATTTCCAATCACGTGAGGAGCCGGATCACGGTTTGGAAGCTCGACGTGACCGATGATGCTTCCATCGCTGCATTTAAAGAAAAGCTGAACGATTTGGAAGCAGTCGACGTTCTCGTCAACAATGCTGGTTTTGCAATCGGCGGCTTTCTCGAGCAGATACCGCTGGAAGCGTACAGACGTCAGTTCGAGACGAATGTGTTCGGGGTCATCGCCGTCACCCAGGCAGTTCTGCCGCTCATGCGGAAGCAGAAGCGTGGCAAGATTATCAATGTGAGCAGCGTCAGCGGTTTGATCGGATTCCCGGGGTTATCGGCATACGTGTCATCGAAACATGCGCTCGAAGGGCTTACAGAAAGCCTCCGCTTCGAGGTCCAGCCATTCGGCATCGATGTTGCTCTTGTAGAGCCGGGCTCGTACCAAACGAATATATGGTCAGCCGGAATGGAACTCCCGGACGCTGTCCATGACCCTGATTCTCCCTATGCTGATTACATAAAAGGACTATGGAATGCGTTGAATGGAGACAGCCGCGAAAATCCGTCGGATGTAGCTGCATTGATGACCGAGTTGGTCGAGCAGGACAGAATACGGAAGCTGCGCTTTCCAATCGGAGCGAAAGTGAAGTTCAACGTATTTCTGAAACGGGTCATGCCTTGGAGAATATTGGAGAAAGCAGTGCTGACGACGGTTTTAGGAAAAGGAAAAACGAACAGGAGGAAACGAAATGACCGCAGTGATGAGTGGGGCAGAAGAGATACGGTTCGAGGGTAATGAGGTAGGGATCCTGGTATCCCATGGATTTACAGGAACGACGCAAAGTATGAGGCCGCTGGCAGAAGCATATGGCCGCGCCGGGTATACCGTCGTCTGTCCGAGACTGAAGGGGCACGGGACCACGCCGGAGGACATGGAGTCCACGAGTCATGAAGACTGGATTCAATCGGTCATGGAAGCCTTTGACTGGCTGGAAGCGCGTTGTGAAAAAATCTTCGTCGTCGGCTTGTCGATGGGAGGGACGCTTGCTTTATATGTGGCAGGGAAGAAGAAGGTCGCCGGCGTCATCCCGATCAATGCAGCAATCGATATCCCGGTGCTTGAGAACAGCTCGAGCACAGAGGAGCGCTTTCTTGAAGCGATTGGATCGGATATTAAAGATCCGGAAAGTGACGAGCTCGGCTATGATCGGACACCGGTAAAATCGATTAAAGAGCTGTCGATGCTCATGGGGAAGACCAGGGATCTATTAAGCAGCATTCATTGTCCGATCGTCGTTTTCGTTTCAAGGGAGGATCATGTCGTGCCCCCGAACAATTCCGAGGTAATCTTTGAAACGGTTTTTTCCGAGCATAAAGAAATTATTCATTTGGATGACAGCTATCACGTCGCAACGCTCGACCATGATAAAGACTTGATCATCGAGCGCAGTCTGGAGTTTTTCCAGACGTACACAAATACGAAATAGCATTCCCCGGGAAATAAAAGGCCTTTGTAATTTCGGGTGGTTTCGACTATAATAGAAGACAAATCAAGAAAAGTAAACGGTATAAAGCCTTCAAGGGGAGCCTCCGGCTGAGAGTGGACGCTGTGTCCAGACCCTTCGAACCTGTCAGTTAGCACTGGCGCAGGGATGGCGGCTTTTTTGATGGTGCAATGCTCAACAAGGGACTCCTCCATCAGGAAGCTTCCCTTTTTGGCATTGCTTTTTTTGTGTTCAATTATTGGGGGTAGATAACGATGAGAAATCGTCGTGTATTATTTCTTGTCGAAGTAGCTATATTCTCTGCTTTGGCACTGCTTTTGGACATCATTCCATTTCTTTCATTCAAATTGTGGGCACAGGGTGGTTCTGTGTCGCTCGCGATGGTTCCTGTCTTCATCATCGCTTTCCGTTGGGGAATCAAAGGCGGAGTCGCCACCGGGCTGCTGCTCGGGGCCTATCAAATCTTAACCGGTGCTTACATCATGACACCTCTTCAGACGTTTCTTGATTACTTCGTAGCTTTCGGTGTCATCGGACTTGCAGGTGTCGCGGCAAAGCCGGTATGGAACGCGGTACGGAAACAAAACAAAAAAGCGATCGTCGGCTGGATCATTGTCGGCTGCTTTGTCGGGAGTCTCCTGCGTTTCTTCGGACATTTTCTCGCAGGGATCGTCTTTTACGGGGAGTTCGCGCCGGAAGGACAGCCGGTCTGGCTGTATTCGCTCGTCTATAACGGGGGGTATATGCTGCCTGCATTCGTATTGAGCAGTATCGTCCTCATCATTCTTTTTCTGCAGCGTCCGAAGCTGCTCACACAAGAATAATACAAGGTTCCCATCCCGCTCCTAGGAATCCTAAACCACTAAAAGCATCGTGCTCCGGCACGATGCTTTTCTATTTTTTATAGGGAGGGAGACCCTATTTTATAGCATATGGGTTTCATGCTTCCTGTAGAAGTGTATATACCATTGCACTGGTTACATAAAAGGAGGGCTGGAAATGAAGAAGCTTTTTAGAAAGAAGCGGTTTTGGTTGATTGTCATTCTTATATTTATCGTACTCGTTTTCATGATCGCTTATCATACATCGTGGAAGAAGCTTCCTGAGGGCATCTCCTATGAAGGGGACGTGCACGAACTATCGGGCGTGGAGTTTTTTCGGGATCTCACGTATGAAGATGAAGAAGGTAATACGGTTCACGACGCGGAGATATTCGATGAAATAAACGCCATGATTGATGAGGCGGAGGATTTCATTGTTGCAGATATGTTTTTATTTAACGGCTACACAGATGGAAAAAGAGATTTTCCGCCACTGTCGGAAAACCTGGTGGATGCCATTCTCGCCCAAAAGGAAAAGCATCCTGACTTGAAGGTCGTTTTCATCACCGATCCAATCAATACGGTTTACGGGTCTTATGAGTCGGAATCGATCAAGCGGCTGAGGGATGGGGGTGTCGATGTCGTGCTGACGGACCTGAACGAGCTCCGTGATTCCAACCCGCTCTACTCCAGCGTCTGGAGGCTTACGGCTTCATGGATGGGGACAGGCGACGGCGGCTGGATCAGCAACCCGCTCGCAAAAGATGCACCCGGTGTCACTCTGCGCTCGTATTTGAAGCTGATGAATATTAAAGCGAATCACAGGAAGCTCGTTGTGACGGAAGATGCGGCAATCGTATCGACGGCCAACCCGCATGACGCGAGCGGTTACCATGAGAATGTGGCGTTCAAGATGACAGGCCCGATCATCCGGGACATTCTCGAAGCCGAGGAGGCAGTTGTCCGTTATTCCGGCGACGCTGATTTCCCGGATTACAAGAACAGGAAATGGGAAAAACAGGATGGTCCAGTGAAGACCAAGTTCGTCACGGAAGGAAAGACGTACCAGGCAATTTTGGAAGAACTTAAGGATGTTGGAAAAGGAGATACGATCTGGCTCGGCATGTATTACCTTGCGGACAGAAAGATCATTGACCTGATTGACAAAGCAGCAGACCGGGGGGCGGAAGCGAACATCATCATGGACCCGAACAAGCAGTCATTTGGACATGAGAAGACGGGGATTCCTAATTTACCCGTAGCCGCAGAGATGCAGCGGCTCGGGAATAAGAACATCCATCTCCGCTGGTATGATGTGAATATCGAACAATTCCATACGAAGATGCTTTATTTAGATAAAGAAGAGGAAGACGTCATCATTGCCGGCTCCGCCAACTATACGAGACGGAACCTGGCAGACTTGAACCTGGAAGCGAACGTCGTGATGAAAGGAAGCGGAGAAGAGCCTGTTTTTCAGGAGGTCGACGGCTACTTCACCAAGCTTTGGAATAACGAAGACGGTCATTTCACAGCGGATTATGAGGAATATACGGATAAGCTGACGTTTATTCGCTATGCCACGTATTACCTGCAGAAATGGACGTGGTTTACGACCTATTGATAGACTACCTCCGGATGATGAGCGTCCGGGGGTTTTTCTGTGTCGGGAACGTTTTATGCTACGATAGAAGGAGGGGGGATGTTATGAAAGCAACCGGCATCGTCATCGAGATCATCGCTGTTGCATCCGTATTCCTGTTGAGTCAAGTCCTGATGTATGGCGTAGATACGGTTCCTCTAGGGATGGATATGGGAGAAGACGGTAAGACAGTCACTCGTCAAGATTGGATGTGGGAGAAAAAGGAAGTTGTTGAGGTTCAAGCGCTCTCCAGTGAGCAGGAAGTCGCTGTTCTTGCCATGGATCAACGCCTCCACAATTTTTTTGCCTGGATCATCAGTCTTCCTCTTTTTCTAGTCATCGGGGCAGGGTCCCGTATTTTCTCAAAAAGGTATGGAACGCGTGCTCTTCTTTCACCGAAGTGGCAGGGAGTGTTGGATGTCGTCGCGATCGCCTTCATCCTCGCCCTATGCATATATGTGGGTTTGGAGTACAAGGAGCTTCTTGAAGAGGCGGATGCTTTATGGCAGCAGCTGAAAAGAGCTGCATAATAGAAGAGGAGTGGTAAGGATGAAATTGGAATTCCGAAAGATCACCGCCTTCGACGAGACAATGGTCGCGGCATACAACCGTTGGGAGAACGATCGAACAATCAGTGCACTTGCAAGACCTCATAAAAATCAAGCGTCTTTCGAGAAGGAACGTCTGCAGACGGTGGATACGCTGACGAAGCGCCTGGAGGACCATGAAATGTATGCCATCATGCTGGACGGGGTCCTTGTCGGTGAAATGAACTTCATGATCGATCCGGAACATCTCTTTAGGAAAGAGAAGGGCTCCGGCTGGATCGGGATCACCATCGGTGAAGCCGGCGCCCGGGGGAAAGGTATCGGCGCTAAAGCGATTTTATTTATGGAGGAGGAAATGAAGAAGATGGGCTTGAATCGGGTCGAGCTCGGAGTTTTTGAATTCAACGAGTCTGCGCACAGACTATACAGCAGACTCGGTTACAAGGAGATAGCCAGAGAAGAAGGATTCACCTACTATGACGGGAGGATGTGGGCGGATATCCGTATGGAGAAGCCTCTTTCGCCGACAGCCCAATAAAAAAATCCCGGGACGGCCCGGGATTTGGCGGTATTATGGCTGAAGGAACATCGCTTCAAGGGCTGGGTCGCCCCCGGCGAAACCTAAGGCAACAGCTGTATATGCTTCATTCGGCTTAAACGTCGCTTGAGGGATTTCAAGGACGACCTGATTCGTACCGGCGACCCGGACTTCCAGGTCGGCCGTCGTCGGCGGCAGGGTCATGTAACGGGTCGCTTTACCGAATGGAACGTTCCGGAAGAGGACGTCCCCGCCTTTGACGGCGACGTCGACGGCCGGAGCGTTCGGTGATAAATGCCACACCCTCACCTTGCTGCTTCCGGAAGAGACACTGCTGCTGTCTACTACCGGTATCAGCTGAAGGTTATTCACAGCTCCTGCTGCGGCTACGGTATAGCGGTTGCCTCCGTCGACGCTCACCTGCTGGGACAAGACCGGACTGCTTGTATCTCCGGCTGCATAGATGTCAATCTTATAAGTGCCTGCTGGAACGGTCAAATAATTGCTCTGCTGTTTATAAGAGATACCTCCAAGAACCTTTTGTCCGTTTACATAGACGTCGACGGCCGGTGCGTCCGGTGAGGCGTGCAGCACCCGCACCATCGCATTCATCCCCGTGTTTCCTCCGGATCCACCCGGTCCCATTTCACTGCGCTCGCTCATGATGAGCCGCTGCATGCACTCCAGGTGTCTCTGGTAATAGTACACATGCAGCCTGGGGTCGATATATTTGTAGTAATTCGCCATCAGATCATACTTCATCGCCTGCCACGCAAGCTGATCCCTGCCATCATTCATGTTCATCATCCCCTCCCAGGAAAAAATCTCTAACACAAGCCTATGCGTGCTTTCCTGGAAAGAGACCAACCATTCTGTTTACTCGGCTTTGGACAACGCTTGGACGGGAGAGGCCTGCTTGTTCAGGAAACTCATGAACAGCGTATGGATGACGATCCCGATCATAATCAGACAGACGCCGAGAAGAGCAAGGCCGCTCGGCAGCGGACTGGAAAGCAGCCACGCTTCCCCGACAATGACGAACAGGATCTGCGTCGACTGTGTCGCTTCCACAGCAGCCAGCTTCCCCTGGTGATGCTGGACGCGGTTCGTTGCAAAAAAGAACAGGGTTGTGGCAATGATTCCGGAGGAAACCGCAACAATCAGCGACTGTACGACCTGGCCGGGACTCGGTGCGCCTGCTTGAACGCCGGCAATGGCACTTAATACAAGCCAGAACGGCAGACTGGCAAGCGTCATCCCGAAAATGCGCTGGAACGTATCCAGCCTGTCGCCACAAACGGCCATCATTTTTCTGTTACCAAGCGGGTAAGCGAAGCAGGCGACAAGCACAGGAAGTACTCCGACGACCCATTCAAGAAATGTCGTGTCGGCGGCCTTTTCGAATTGTATCAAGAACACGCCGAAGAGGATGATGGAAGAGATCGCGAGTGCCCGCCACTGCATGACACCCTTGCCTTTCACAATCAAGGGAGCGATAAGGATGCCTGCGACGATCGTCATCTGCCACGTTCCGGCGACAAGCCAACCAGGTCCGTAAGCAGCGGCATAGGTAAGCGGTGCATAGAAAAGTACAAATCCGACAAAGCTCCATGTAAGCCATTGCAGGGGGGCCTGCTTCATTTCAGAAAACACTTGTAGGAGATTTCTTCTACCGAGTACAATAAAGAATAAGAACGGAATCATGAACAGGAATCGGAGGGAAGCACTCCACATCCAGCTGCCCCCGTCCAGTTCCATCGAACGGTTCAAAATGAATGTGACAGCGAAAAACATCGAGGAAATGATGCCAAGTAACAGCTCTTTCATAACAATAGGACTCCCTTTTGGTATATTATAGTTTTGTTTAGGTTTATTATAATATACTTAATACCTGGGATTTCGGCAACATAAAAATAGGAGAAGAATGCTATGGACTATAATCAACATTGGGAAAACCCGGAAACATTCGCCAAACATGTCGGAAAGAAACTGCGGAATATCCGCAAAGAGAAGGAAATGTCGTTAAACGACCTGGCGGAAAAGACGCAGGTCAGCAAACTGACCCTCGGCAAGATCGAACGCGGGGAGGCGAACCCTTCTCTCACGATCATTTGGAAAATCGCAAATGGACTCGCCATCCCGATCACGGCGCTGGTCGCTGACAGTAAAGAGGTCGTCATTTCAAGAAAGCAGGAGGGCCGTAAAGTATTGAGCGCAGATGAATCGCTGACGCTCGAACCGATGTTTACGAACTCCGGCTACGGTTCGTTGGAGACGCATCGTGCTTTTCTGAAACCGGACAGCTTTTACACTGCGGAAGCCCATCAACCCGGTGTGATCGAGTTCGTGACGGTCATGGAAGGGGCGGCGGAAGTCGTGGTAGGAGAGGAAGTCTATCCGCTTAACGTCCACGACTCGATCAAGTTTCACGCTGACCAGCCGCACGGATATCGGAACAGGGGAAAAGAAGAAGCGGTGCTTCATTTTGTCATGATTTATACGAAAGCATGAAGGGAGATGGCTCCAGTCGAACTTTGGGATATCTATGATCAAAAGCGCCGGAAGACAGGGCAAACGGTGGAACGCGGCCGGCCGATGGCTGTCGGGGAGTATCACATAGTTGTGCATGTCTGGATTAAAAACAGCAGGGGAGAAGTGTTTGTGACGAAGCGTGCCCCGGAGAAGCATTTCGGCGGGTACTGGGAAGGAACGGGTGGATCGGTGACTGCAGGGGAAGACAGTTATACAGGAGCGCTTCGGGAAGTAAAGGAAGAAATCGGTATCGATCTGCAGGATGCATCCGGTTCGTTGGAGAAATCTGTATGCAGAGCGGAGTTTCAAGATTTCATGGATGTCTGGGTTTTTCAGCACGATTTTAAGGAAGAAGCGGTTGTCTTGCAGCAAGGCGAAGTTAGTGAGGGCAGGTGGGTGACACGGCAGGAGCTGGAAGCGATGGTCGGGGAGAACAGGCTTGTGCCCACGCTTTCTTACGTACAGGAATTATTTTAGGTGGAAGGAGGAGAAGGTATGAAGAAGCTCTATCGTTCGACGAAAGATTCCCAAGTATCAGGAGTGCTCGGAGGGGTCAGTGAGATGTACGGCATTGATGTCAGTCTCTTGCGTATCCTGCTCGTTGTCTCCGGTTTTTTCACCGGGGGGATGACGTGGCTGATCTACATCATCGCAGCGATCGTCATGCCGACAGACAAACAAATATGACCGCCGGAGATAGACTCCAGGCGGTCTTTATTTATGTTTGGCTTCTTTGCGTTGGAGATGATTGGTTCCCCATGCATGCATGGCATCAAGAATAGGGTGAAGCGTACGGCCGTACTCCGTTATCGAATACTCGACTTTCGGTGGCACGACAGGGTAGACCACCCGTTCGATGATGTCCTCCTCTTCCAGATCCCGGAGCTGATTGGTCAACATCTTCTGTGTAATACCTGGAATGAGGCGTTTCAATTCACTGAAACGGAGGGTATCTTCTTCAAGTAAGTGCAGCAGGATAATCGGCTTCCATTTCCCGACAAGGATTTGGAGCGCGTCATCCACGCGGCATAATTGTGGATTCAAAAGGGTTCCTCCTTCCACAGTTTCTTTAAGTATACTATACCACTTTGAAGTGCGTTCTTCACACGTTCCACATCGAGGCGCATAATGAAAGGGAACGATCATTCAACCAGGAGGTATGACGATGCAGTCCTATCGAATTAATCCGGAGCAGGGATTGGAGTTCGGGCTATACACGCTCGGCGATCACCTTCCGGACCCGAATACAGGCGAACGTATTTCAGCAAAACAAAGGATACAGGAAATTATAGAGGTGGCTGAACTGGCAGATGAAGCCGGCATCGACTTTTTCAGTGTCGGAGAAAGCCATCAGGATTATTTTGCGACCCAGGCCCATGCCGTGGTTCTTTCTGCTGTTGCTCAGGCGACGAAGAACATTAAAATTGGAAGCTCCTCGACCATCATCAGCACCTCGGACCCGGTCCGGGTGTATGAAGATTTTGCGACCATCGATCTTATATCGGACGGCCGGGCGGAAATCATTGCCGGCCGTGCATCGAGAGTCGGACTGTTTGAACTGCTCGGTTATGATGTACGGGATTATGAGGCATTATACGAAGAGAAGTTCGACCTTCTTCTTCAATTGAACAGGGAAGAAGTAGTCAACTGGAGCGGGGAATTCCGCAAGCCGCTCAGAAACGCAGAAGTGCTGCCGCGGCCGAAGAACGGCTCTCTTCCGATTTGGCGGGCGGTCGGAGGAACGCCTGCAAGCGCCCGGAAAGCGGGAGAAGCGGGCGTTCCGATGATGCTTGCCGCCCTTGGAGGTCCGGCAGGTGTGTTTCAAAGCAGGGTGGAGGCGTACCGTCGATCCGCGGAGGAGCATGGATTTGATCCTGCCCAACTGCCTGTGGGAACGACCGGATTCTTCTTTGCCGCAGATACGACACAGGAGGCACTGCGTACGATGTATCCGTATATAAACGAAGGGATGAAGAAGACGAACGGACAGGGTTTTCCGAAGCAGGTCTTTGCTCAGGCGAGAGACAAGCGGAACGTCATCAATGTCGGCAGTCCGCAGGAGATCATCGAGAAGATTCTCTATCAGAAGGAAGTGTTCGGACATCAGCGTTACCTGGCTCAAATCGACTTCGGCGGCATGCCCTTGAAGCACTTGAAGCGGAACATCGATCTGATTGGAACAGAAATCCTGCCCGCTGTCCGTAAATACACCAAAGGAAAATAAAGAAGAAACAAGGAGGAATACAGGGATGAAAACGGTAGCGATCTCCGGTTCCGTCGTCGGTTCGAAAACAAGAACCGCGCTGGGACAGGTAGAGCAAGAGTGGAAACAAAAATATCCGGATACCAGCTTTGAGCTGCTTGATCTGGCTGAGTATGACATTCCATACAGCGATGGACGCAACTACTTGGAATATGAAGGGGATGCCGGATACGTGACAAAAACGATCATGGAAGCCGATGCTGTGATCATTGGCACGCCGATATTCCAAGCATCCATTCCCGGGGCGCTGAAGAACGTCTTCGACATGCTTCCGGTCAATGCTTTCCTTGATAAAGTCGTAAGCATTGTCGTCACGGCAGGCTCATCCAAGCACTATTTGATTGCAGAGCAGCAGCTGAAACCGATTCTGTCCTATATGAAAGCACAGATCGTCCAGACGTTCGTTTTTCTCGTCGAAGAGGACTTCCGAGGGAAAGCGATCGTGAATGATGACGTTCTATTTCGGATCGAGCGTCTCGTCGAAGATACGAAACTGCTTGCCGATACGTACAAGCAGATGCTGGAGAAGAGGGAAGAGGACTATGACTTCTAAAAGGCCGGAGCTTTAATGAAGAGGGGATGGGGGCAAGAGCGAGCGGACTCCGGGAAATGGCACGACTCACGGAAAGTGCTCTATTCTCCGGATCCCGATCTCTTCCGTGCACTCCTTCTTGTTCCCGCCGTGCTGGATAGTAAGTAGTTATTTTTCGATTTTTGTTGACGGGTTTCGACATCCTTCGTATAATAAAATTACAGAATAATCAGAAAACTTTTTACATCCTATGCTCTTATTATGGAAGAAGGAGTGGTCGAAATGGCTCCAGGGCCGAAGGAAATGAGTCCGCGGCGGTCATCCACAGGGTTGCAGGAGAATGTCGGCAGTCTGTTAGCTTATCTGCTTGGTTTTATCACAGGCACTGTCCTATTGCTCATCGAGAAAGAGAACGAGACGATCCGCTTCCACGCTGTCCAGTCGATTTTCGTCTTCGGAGGGATTTTCCTTCTGACCATCGTGCTGAATTTCGTTCCCGTCCTCGGCCTGCTTGTAAGCATCCTGATCGCGCCGGTTTCCTTCATCCTTTGGCTTTTTCTTATGTACAAGGCTTATCAGGGAGGGCGCTATCATCTGCCCGTCCTCGGCAGGATGGCGGAAGACCAGCTCCGAAAAGTGCATAAATAAGCAAAAAAAGAACTTCCATTTGGAAGTTCTTTTTTGTTTTTACTGCCTATGTTGCGCCGATTGGTTTTAGTGGGGAGAGCCGGTGTCGAAGTTGGACCCGCGTACGTCTGTCGTGTTTTCAATGGCGACGAGGGCGTTCGGATCGATTTCATCGACGACCGAGCGGACAGTGGACAGTTCGATCCGCGATACGATCGTGTAGATAATTTTCTTCGGCTGTTTAGAGAAGACCCCTTCCCCTTGAATATACGTCATCCCGCGGCCGAGCTGGTCGAGAAGGGAGTCGGCGATCTCTTCTGGTTTCTCGGAAATGATGGTGACCGATTTCCATTCTTCCAGCCCTTCCACGACGATATCAATCATCTTATAAGCAATATAATACGTAATGATCGAGTACATGGCCGTTTCCCAGCTGAATACGAGCAGCGCGGCCAGTATGAAGATGAATACGTTGACGACCATGATGAACTGGCCGACGGAAACCGGCCGTTTCTTACTGACGAGGATGGCGATGATTTCTGTACCATCGAGTGCTCCTCCTGTTCGGATGACGAGCCCGACCCCTGTGCCGAGAATGACGGCCCCGATCACCGTTGCCAGGAACAGGTCATCTGTCACCGGTTCAAAATGGTGAAGGTAAGCAGTGCTTAACGAGAGTACGACGACTCCGTAGAGGGTATGCATCGTGAACTTCATCCCGATTTTCCTGTAGCCTATGTATAGGAATGGCAGGTTCAAGAGAATGAGGAAGATACTCATCGTCCAGCCGGTAAGTTCCGAAGCGATGATGGAAAGGCCGATGACCCCTCCGTCGAGAATGTCGTTCGGGACGAGGAAGAATTCAAGACCCGCGGCTGCGATCATCGCACCGATTGTGATCATAACAAGGAATCTTACTTCTCGAAGTATTCTTTTTTTCTTTATAGTAGCCAACAACGATCAACCTTTCTTTCCAGTACCATGACTTTTGTTTATCCTAAACTCGGATACTTCTTTTCTATTATACCATTTTTATGAAATAAAACATTGACCTAACGACCTAATTTAATTATCATCTAATTAGATACACATTAAATTAGTTGAGGAGGAAAAGGGATGCAGCTGGATAAAATGGTTCATTTCCACAAGGCGGTCGGTGACCCGACGAGGCTCAGGATCATCGCTATGCTAAGGCAGGGGCCGCTGCACGGGCAGGCGATCGCAGGAAAGCTCGGTTTAAAGCCGCCGACGATCACCCATCATTTGAAGAAGCTGAAGGATACGGGGATGGTGTATGCCAGGCGCGATAAAAATACGGTGTACTTCCATTTGGATGAGGAACGGCTGAAGATGATGTCGACAGCGATTCTTCGGATTGGGGACGACAGCGGATGGAAGGCGCAGGAACTTCATGTCGATGACTCCGACCAAAGAAAGATTATCCGCAGTTTCATCACGATAGATGGAAAGCTGAAGCACCTGCCTAGTCAGTTGAAGAAGAAAAATGTCGTTCTCAGCTATTTCGTAAAGGGATTAAAACAAGGCGAAGTGTATGAGGAGAAGGACATCAATGCGTATATCCGCACCTTCTTCGATGATCCCGCAACGCTGAGAAGAGAATGGGTCATGCAGCAGTTCGTATACAGGGAAAACGGGAAGTATGAACGCAATCCGGAAGCTATGTGGCCGGTGGTCGTTCCCGATCATATTGGCTGAGACCGGATGCAGCCGCTCCTGGAAGGGCGGTTTTCTTTTGAATATCTAATTAGATATTCGTCTAATAAGGGGGAGGGAAATGAAAAATCATCCATATCGATATTTATTTTACGCTGGAATTGTAAACGGCGTCGGGGATCGTTTCAGCCAGGTGGCTGTACTGACGCTTCTCTTGCAGCTGACGGGATCGGGAATGGCGGTGGGGGCAGCCTTGGGGCTCCGCGTCCTCCCTTATCTGCTTCTTTCGCCGTTTGCGGGACGGCTGGCGGATAGATGGAGCAAGAAGCGTCTGTTGATTCTTACCGATTTGTGCCGTCTCCCGTTTGCTCTATCCTTTCTGTTTGTCCGATCAGAAGCGGACGTATGGATCCTGTTTGTCGGAATGGTCGTCCTTGCAAGCGGAGAGGCGTTTTATCAGCCGGTGCGAAAAAGTATGATTGCACAAATCGTGGAGAAGAAGGATATCCTTGAGGTCAACGGTCGGGAGCAGGCGCTTCTTGGTATCGTTTTGATCGGCGGTTCGATCACCGGTGGGATCGTCAGCTACTTATTCGGCGGCTCGCTCGCCTTCCTTCTTAATGCGGCATCGTTTCTTGGCGCTGCATTATTCCTGCTGCCGCTGAAGGATAAGCGCAAGGTCTCTGTCACAAAAGCTTCTGCTCCGAAGTTCCGTTGGAAAGGCGGAATCGGTTTCGCGGTGGCGTTCCTTTTGATAGGAGCAGCGATGGATGGTGTGTTCAATCTTATGATTACCGTTTATGGCGAGCGGCTATTCAACCTTGGAGAACTGGGGGTCGGTCTGCTGTACGGCTCACTCGGAGCCGGGATGATGATCAGCTTTCATGTGACCAGGAGGTTGAAGGGAGAGCATTTATTGACCTATGCGTTCTTGCTGCTTTTTATGGAAGGAGCCGGACAGTCGGCCGCCAGTCAAATGACATCGTTCCCGCTGCTCGCAGCTGCATTTTTCTTTGTTTCCTTTATTGGGGGAGCAGCCGGTGCGGTGGTGGACAGTTACATTATGAAATCGACACCTGCCGGAGAAGAAGGCCGGGTGTTCGGTCGCATTGAATCCTGGACGAATGTCCAAATCGGCCTCGTCATGTTCATTTCGGGTGTGCTCATCGATCATTTCCATGAGAGGCTGGTCGGCTTCAGCGGCGGTTTGATCGGTATGATTGGAGCAGTTGTGCTTTATTTGCTTTTCCAGTATAAGAAAAAGAGTGCCGGCGAAGCAGGAAATGGGAAGGGAATCAGCGAAATAACGGGATAGAAGAATGCAGTCAGCACGCCTGTCACCAGAACGGTGGCGGGCGTTTGTTTTGTCGAAATAATGGGAATATATAGAGGTAGACTTTGGTAATTGGAGGAATCCGAATGGAGACGACACCGTGGACGATCGACCGTTATGAAGGAGAAGAAGCAGACAGAAAGTCAGATATCGTGGCGGTGGAATATCCATTGACCATCTTTATTAACGGCAACGAATTCGCGACGATGGTGTGTACACCGATCGATTTGGAAGTCCTTGTCACCGGTTTTCTCGCATCGGAAGGGCTCATCCGGAAAGCAGACGATATCAAAAAGCTTACGATCGACATGGACCGCGGTATCGCCTACGCAGAAACACATCGACCGATTGCCGTCAGCGGGGAAGGCCAGAAAAGGTGGATCGGTTCCTGCTGCGGCAAGAGCCGGGCGTTCTATTTCAAGAATGATGCTGCTACGGCGAGGACGGCGGTCGATGATACCGCTTATACGCCGGACACCTGTTTTCGCATGATGGATGCTTTCCATAGGGAAGCAGAGACGTTCCGCGAGACCGGCGGCGTGCATCAGGCAGCCATTGCGAAAGACGGGAAGATCATGAAGGCGTACACGGACATCGGACGGCATAACGCCCTCGACAAACTTTACGGGTACCTCCTGATGGAGCGAATGGAACACAGGGGACTCGCCGTCCTGTTCAGCGGGCGGATATCTTCGGAAGTGTTATTGAAGGTGTCGAAGATGAGGATTGGTTTCCTTTTGTCCAAATCGGCACCGACGGACCTCGCTCTCCAGCTGGCCGAGGACCTCCATATAACGGCCGTCGGCTTCGTCCGTGGAAGGCGGATGAACGTTTATACACACCCGAGTCGAATCAAGGAATCATCGAAAGGAGGCGTTTCGGTTGAATGAGCACACAGTGGTGACCATCAACGGAACAGAATATTTAGCAGACCCGGAACAAAATTTACTGGATTTGATCAATACGACAGGGGAACAGGTGCCGCAGATCTGCTACAACGAATCCCTCGGACCTATCCAGACGTGTGATACGTGTATCGTCCAGGTGAACGGCGAGCTTACGCGTGCCTGCGGTACAGAAGTCAAGGCAGGCATGAAAGTCCAGACGAAACTACCTCACGTACATAAAGCCCAGAAGGAATCGCTGGACCGGATTCTTGAGAAGCATGAGCTTTACTGCACGGTGTGTGACTATAATAACGGCTCTTGTGAGATTCACAACACGATGGCGGATTTCGGACTGGAGCACCAGTCGCGGCCGTTTCAACCGACGAGCTATGAGAAGGATGAATCTGGTTCCTTTTACCGGTATGATCCGGATCAGTGTATCTTGTGCGGACGATGTGTAGAAGTCTGCCAGGATGTCCAGGTCAATGAAACCCTTACCATCGATTGGGACAGGAAAGAACCACGCGTCATCTGGGATAATGATGTTCCGATCGATCAGTCTTCCTGCGTCAACTGTGGACAGTGTTCGACTGTTTGTCCGTGTAACGCAATGATGGAGAAGGGCATGGAGGGCGAAGCCGGTTTTCTTACGGATACCGAGCCCGGCATTCTGAAGTCGATGATCCAGCTTACGAAGAAAGTGGAGACGGGGTATGGTCCGCTCTTTGCCGTATCCGATTCGGAAGCAGCGATGCGTGAGGACCGGATCGACAAGACGAAAACCGTCTGTACGTACTGCGGGGTAGGCTGCTCGTTTGACGTATGGACGAAGGGCCGCCAGATTCTTAAAGTGGAACCGAACGCCCAGTCTCCGGCAAACGGGATTTCCTCCTGTGTCAAAGGGAAGTTCGGCTGGGACTATGTCAACAGTGATGAGCGTCTGACCAAGCCGCTGGTCCGTCGCGGCGATCAATTCGAGGAAGTGGAATGGGAAGAAGCGATCGACTTCATCGGGGACCGGATGGAGAAGATCAAAGCGGAAAAAGGAGCCGATCACCTCGCATTCATTTCCTCGTCCAAAGCGACCAATGAAGAATCGTACTTGATGCAGAAACTGGCACGCCAGGTCATCGGGACGAATAACGTCGATAACTGTTCCCGCTACTGTCAGGCACCGGCGACGAAAGGCTTGTTCCGGACGGTCGGCTACGGCGGCGATTCAGGATCCATCGATGATATAGCGAAGAGTAAGCTCGTCATTACTATCGGCTCGAACACGGCAGAATCCCACCCGGTGCTCGCTTCCCGTATCAAGCGTTCCCAGAAGCTTTTCGACCAGAAGCTTTTCGTCTTCGATCTCCGTAAGCATGAAATGGCGAAGCGGGCGGACCGCTTTTACCGTCCGAAAGCAGGAACGGATCTTGTCTGGCTTTCCGCTGTGACGAAGTATATTCTCGATCAGGGCTGGCAGGACGAAAAGTTTCTGGATCAGTGGGTGAACGGGTTTGAGGAGTATCGGGAGAGCCTGGAGCCGTTTACGCTTGCATATGCCAGTGACTTGACCGGTATTCCAGTATCCGAGCTTAAAGATGTCGCTAAGGAGATCGCTGAATCAGAATCTGTCGTCATATGCTGGGCAATGGGTGTGACGCAGCATATGCTCGGAAGTGACACGAGTACGGCAATCAGTAACCTGCTTCTTATTACAGGGAACTATGGACGCCCCGGCGTTGGCGCTTATCCGCTGCGCGGGCATAACAATGTCCAAGGATGCAGTGATTTCGGCAGTATGCCTGACTTCTTCCCGGGGTACGAGAAGACAACAGACGACGAAGCACGTGCCAGATATGAGAAAGCATGGGGCGTCTCTATTCCGAAGGACCCGGGGATGGACAACCATGAAATGATCGAGTCGATCCATGCAGGGGACTTATCTGCCATGTATGTCATGGGAGAAGATACCGGCGTCGTTGATGCGAACATCAATTATGTCACACGCGCCTTTGAGAAGCTTGACCTCTTCATCGTACAGGACCTATTCCTGACGAAGACGGCAGAATATGCCGATGTTGTTCTTCCTGCTTCCCCGAGTCTGGAGAAGGAAGGGACGTTTACGAATACCGAACGGAGAATCCAGAGGCTCTACAACAGCTTTGATCCGCTGGAAGGAACGAAGCCGGACTGGCAGATCATCCAGCTGATTG
Organism: Halobacillus sp. ACCC02827; assembly: GCF_030291935.1. NCBI lineage: Bacteria > Bacillati > Bacillota > Bacilli > Caryophanales > Bacillaceae > Halobacillus > Halobacillus sp. ACCC02827. Next base: position 1,333,365 of record NZ_CP128168.1, read on the forward strand.
CCAAGCGGCTCGGCTATGACTGGAATTATAGTCACCCGGGAGAAATCATGGCAGAAGCGGCAGGACTTGCCCCGTTGTTTGCGGGCGTAAGCTATGATCGCCTCGAAGGGTATCAGTCGCTGCAGTGGCCGGTAGCCGAAGACGGAAGTGATCAGCCTGTCTTGTTCCTCGACGGTTTTCCATTCGACGATAAGAAGGCGAAGCTGTATCCTCTCTCGTATGAATTGATGTACGACACGGATGAGGAGTACGACCTTCACGTCAACAACGGCCGCCTGCTGGAACATTTCCACGAAGGAAATATGACCTATAAGTCAGAGGGTATCCGGCGCAAGACGCCGAACGCCTTCATCGAAATCTCGCCGGAACTTGCAAAAGAGCGTGGTATCGAAGAAGGAGCGGAAGTGAAGCTGATATCGGAGGCGGGGGAAGCGACCGGGGTCGTCACCGTTACCGACCGCGTCCGCGGCAAGGAAATCTTCCTGCCTTTGAATGATAACGGGAAATCAGCGGTCAATTATTTGACAGACAACCGTGTTGACAAGGACAGCAATACCCCGGCATATAAGGAGATAGCGGTCAAAATGAAAGTGCTGAAGAAGAAAGGGAAATCACCGATTCCTTCCAACAACCACCGAAGAGGCGATCCAGTACCACAGATCAGTGTACAGGTGAAGAAAAAATGGCAGCGGGAAGATTATGTATTCCCGGGCAGTCAGGGGGAACGATGAATGGCGAAGGCGATCACGAATATTAAGCGGATGGAAATATCCCGGGATACGCAGATCGAAAAAGATGTTCAGGAAGTCAGGGAAGCGGTCGCTGACAATAAGGATGCCATCCTGAAAGGCATCCGCCTGCTCCGGACGCTTGATGAGGAAGGGACACTGGATACAGCGACGGCCTTCTTGAAGGCGAAAGACGAGGCGCTTGCCAATGTGGTGAAGGAAATTGATAAAGACCAGTATGAACCCTTACTGAACAACATCCCAGAGCTCATCTTTCTGCTTGGAGATTTGAACGTATCCGGCCTGCGCGACCTTTCTTCCCGATTAAATAACGGGATTGAACAGATGGAGGGGGAAGGATACAAAGAAAAAACGTCGATCCTCGACCTTGCCAAAGTGCTGAAAGATCCGGAAATCAACCGCAGCATCACGATGCTCCTAGCCTTCCTGAAAGGGATGGGGAAATAAATAAGAAGAATTAGAAAAGAAACGGGTCTGCGCAGACCCGTTTCTTTTATGGTTATATTTAAATGGAAGCCCGGCCTTAATTAAATTTCCAGGAAGAACCATACAATCATGATGACTTGAATTACGATTTTCGCCACGGTGCCGCCTAGGAACCCGAATAGAGAGCCGACGGCCGCCTTGAATGCCTCCTCTGCAGCTCTTTTCTGTATGAGCTCTACGACAATGACGGCCAGGAACGGCACAATCAGGATGCCGAACGGGGGTATGATGAAAGAACCGACAATGACACCGACAGCTGCCGCCCGTTCTCCCCATTTGCTGCCTCCGTATTTCTTGACGAAGTAGCTGTTGGCAATGATATCAGAAACAATTAACAGAACGGTTAAGATGACCATGCCGATCCAGAAGAAGATCGATAAGGCTCCTCCGTTCAAAAAGAAATAGTAAGCGAGAAATCCGATCCACAAGACGAGCGGTCCGGGAATGATCGGAAAAATAATGCTTGCAAAGCTCGCGATGAAACACGCGATGATAATTACCCAAATCAATACATCCATCGTTCATTTCCTCCTAAATTTTCTTTCGTACATCTACTTTACGATAAACAAACGGTTCGGTTTCAGCAACGGTTCATTTAAAAAAGCCGGGTCTCAGAGGAGCCCGACTTTCTGTCCTTTATTTCATACCAAGTTCCTGACGATCAGGTGGGGCCATAAACTCCGGTCCGACGGGGTCTTTGACATGTTTCAGCAGAATCTCATCGATGTCCTGCAGCGTCTCCTGATCGATTTCAAAATGGCTCACTTCCTGAACAGGGTCCAGTTGGTCCGGTCTCCGTCCTCCCATGAGGGCAATGCCGGATCCGGGCTGGTCGAGTACCCAGCGGAGAGCAAGATGAAGGACGTTCTTGCCGAAACGATCCTTCGCCAATTGATCCAGTTCGTGCACGGCATCCAGATATTGTTTGAAGCGCGGCTGCTGGAATTTCGGATCGTTGTTACGGAGGTCATCGCCTTTGAACTCCCTGTCAGCGGTCATTTTACCGGAGAGAAGTCCGCGGCACAGTGATCCGTAGGTTATGGATGTCAGGTCATGTTCCTGAACGTAAGGGAGCGTTTTTGATTCAATGTCCCTCTCGAACAGGTTGTACGGCGGCTGCAGGGTATGCAGAGGAGCCGCTTCCCGGAACGTATCCATCTGCTCTGGAGAAAAGTTGCTTACCCCGATGGCGCGGATTTTTCCTTGTTTATATAAATAATTAAGCGCTTCGGCCGTCTCGTGGATCGGTGTCATAGGATCCGGCCAGTGCACTTGGTAAACATCGATATAATCGGTTTGCAGACGGCGGAGGGAATCCTCCACTTCCTGATGGATCCGTTCTTTGCTGGCGTTACGGAACGCCTGGTCCTCTTTCCATTCGATGCCGACTTTCGTAGCGAGGAGAATATCCTCCCTGTTTCCATATTCTTTGACGGCTTTTCCTACGAGTTCCTCGGAATGACCGAAGCCGTATGCAGGAGCTGTATCAATGAAGTTAATCCCATGATCCAGCGCTTTATGGATGGTATCAATAGACTGCTTCTCGTCGGTACCACCCCACATCCAGCCGCCGATCGCCCATGTTCCAAGACCGATTCGGCTTGCTTCCATAGAAGTATTGCTGATATTTATTTTTTCCATAATCATAAGCACCTCCAAGTCGAGCATATGGGTGTAGTTTACCCGAATGGTCAATCTAGTAATCATAAGTTCTCGCATTCTTCCGGAACAAGTAAGGTATAATAGGAGAAAAGGGGGATGAGTGCAGTGGAGACGGTAAGGAAATGGGACGACCATCAACCACGCAGGAAAAGATGGAAGAAGGTGACGCTGTGGACCGCGGGGGTTATCGTTTTATTAGTCGTTTCGGCGCTTATTTTTGTAAACGTTTACATAAACCGCAGCCTGCCGCAGGTCAGCGGGGAAAAGCAGCTGGACGGTTTGGAGGGACAGGTGACCATCACAAGGGATGCGGACGGGGTTCCTCATATTAAAGCGGAGAATACAGCGGATCTATTCCGGGCCCAAGGGTACGTGCAGGCTCAGGACCGCCTGTTTCAAATGGAGCTTGCTCGCAGGCAGGCATCGGGAAGGTTGAGCGAAGTCGTCGGGGAAGCGACGGTGGATCAGGATCGTTATTTCCGGACACTGGGTCTGCGCCGGGCGGCAGAAAAGTCGCTGGAGGTCTATTCAGAGGAGACGATCCGTGATCTGCAGGCTTTTGCAGATGGGGTCAATACGTTTATGGAAGAAGAGCCGCTCCCGCCGGAATTTGCAATGATGGGCATAGAACCGGAGCCTTGGACACCGCTTGATTCCATCACGATCGGCAAGTATATGGCCTTTGACTTAGGCGGGCACTGGGAGCGGCAGGCGTTCCATGCGTACCTTCTGCAGAACTTCGATGAAGAAGAGGCGTACGAGCTGTTTTCATCGTACCCGGAAGATGCGCCGACCGTCCTGACAGCAGTGGATATGGAAGAGAGCTTTGCACAGGCAGTCATTCCGGAGCCGTTCAATGGCAGCAACAACTGGGTCGTGAGCGGGGAGCGGACAGAATCGGGCGCACCGATGCTTGCGGACGATCCGCATCTTGGAATCGCCACACCATCGATTTGGTACCAGATGCAGCTGGAGGCTCCTGATTACCAGGTTTCGGGCGTTATTTTCGCGGGAGTGCCGGGGGTCATCCTCGGTCATAATGCAGATATCGCATGGGGGGTAACCAACGTCGGTCCGGACGTGCAGCAGCTTTACGTAGAAAAGCGTAATCCGGACGATCCTACGCAGTTCGAATTCGAAGGGGAGTGGGAGCAGGCGGAGGTGATCGCCGAACCGATTGAGGTCAAAGATGGAGACACGGTCGAATTAGAGGTGCTGGAAACGCGTCACGGACCGGTCATCAGCGAATTTGCCGAAGAGACGGGCAAGGATGAGGTGCTTTCCCTAAGGTGGACGGCGCTCGATCCGACAACGGAGCTGGAAGCGGTCATGGAGATCAACCGGGCGGATGATTGGTCTTCTTTTGAAAAAGGGTTGGAGAAGTTCCTCGCTCCTGCTCAAAATTTCGTGTTTGCCGATAAAGATGGAACGATCGCCTATAAAGCGAACGGCCGCATTCCGATCTATGAAAATCCGGATGACGCGCTGCTGCCGCTCCCGGGTTGGAAGAAGGAAACGGAGTGGAAAGGATTCATTCCTTTCGACGAGCTGCCGACGTCTGTCAATCCGGAAGAGGGCTTTATTGCGACAGCCAATAACAAAATTACAAACGGCGATTATCCCTATCATATCAGTCACAACTGGGCACAGCCTTATCGATATGAGCGGATCGCTGAGATGATTCAGGCGGAGGATGACATGACGCCGGAGGACTTTCAGGCGATGCAGATGGATGTGAAGAACCTGCAGGCGGAAGAATTCCTCGGCTATATGACGGAAACGATGAATGGGGATTGGAACGACATCGAACAAGAGAGCCTCGCCCTCATGAAGGACTGGAATTTGGAAGACGATGCCGGACTTGCTCAGCCGCTCATTTTTCACCATTGGATGTTAACGATGCAGGACGTGTTGTATAAGGATATTTCAAAAGACATGCGTGGACTGTTCGGCGGATCTGCGCAGACAACGGACGAACTGCTTCGCATGGTCCAGGATGGGGAAGAGTCCCGCTGGATGGAAAAGGGCGGCGGGGTGGAAGAAGTATTGGAGTCGTCATTCCGAAAGACGGTCACGGACCTGACGGAAATGTATGGGGAGGATCCTTCCGCCTGGACGTGGGGGGACGGGCACGCGGTTGAATTCACGCATCCGCTTTCCAGCATCGGCTTTCTCGAACGCTTCCTGAACCCCGGCGACCCGGAGCCTGTCAGCGGAAGCCGCGTAACGGTCAGGGCTGCAGGGTTCAACGATGACGGGATCGTCAATCATGGTGCCTCGTGGCGGTTTGTCATCGATATGGAAGATCCAACAGAAGCCTACCACGTCGTTGGTCCCGGTCAGTCGGGTCACTTTCGGAGCGACTGGTACCACGACCAGATGATGGATTGGGTGGAAGGCGGATACCATAAGACGAGTATGACCGATTACGAAGGGGAAACGTTGACTCTGACTCCATAAACAAATCTTTTGATTTCCCGTGGGCAGGAGGCGTATAGTTTTCTATAAATCCTTCCTTCGTGGAGGAGTCTTGATAGTTGTGAAAAGGAGGAGATCCCATGTACATCATTCATGCAACCCTTGAGGTGGATCCACAGAAAAAACCGGAATTCCTGGAGGCGACAAGAGCGCTTATGGAAGGTTCCCGTGAAGAAGAAGGCAACGTGTCCTATAATCTCATGAAAGACACAGAAAAAGAAAACGTCTATCAGATGATTGAAATTTGGAAAGATGCCGCCGCTATGGAGGAGCACAATAAATCCTCCCATCTGCAGAACTTCGTCAAAAAAGCGAAGGAACTGCTGACTGCACCGATGGATTTGAATATTTATGAAGGAAACAAGGTAGAGAAATAAACCGGATCCCCTGTGCGGCTCGCTGCATGGGGGTTTTTCTATGAAACCTTGACGAGACTTCCCGTTCTTCCTCTATAATGAAGGAAGGGAGGATCGTTTTTTATGAGTTTTGCACGAACATTCAGTTACTTATTCTGTTTCCTTGTCTTGTGGAGTATGCTTTCTATTTATGATTACATGGCTGGAGATTCGATTCTATGGGAGGAGAACGTGAAAGCTTCCATCGTCGTCATAGTTTTTTATTCGCTGCTTTATCACTTGCTGCAGACGTTGAAGCGTTCCAAAACAGGAGGAGAGCGCTTATGAACATAGGACCGGTCAATCATTATTTGTTTTCTGTCGCCGATTTGGACCGCTCGATCACTTTTTACCGGGAGGTTTTCCAAGCGAAGTTACTCGTGAAGGGGAGGACGACGGCTTATTTGGATTTGAACGGAATGTGGCTTGCTTTGAATGAGGAAAAGGATATTCCGCGGGAAGAGATTCATCAGTCCTATACCCATATCGCGTTTACGATTGCAGAAGAGGAAGTGGAGTCCGCATATGAGGAGCTTCTTGAACTCGGTGTCCCCATACTAAGCGGCAGGCCGAGGGACACACGGGACGGCAGCTCGATCTATTTCACAGATCCCGACGGGCATAAGTTCGAACTCCACACCGGTACGCTCGAAAAGCGGCTCGCGTATTATAAAGCGGCGATGCCCCATATGAAATTTTATACATAAGATAAAAAAGAAGGTGGGCCCAGCAATCTGGTTCCACCTTCTTTTTTTTTGGAGGAAGAGAGGTCGGCTGCTTCTTCCTACACCTCTACTTCTGCTGCATTTTTCGCAGAGGCTCCCTGCGGTGCGTCGTACGTCACATACGTGCCGGCGATGAAATCATGGACAGCCCGCTTATCGTCCCTCATGCCGACCATGAAAGCACTGACAATCAGGGCGATGCCCAAGGTCACGACATACACGAGTCCTGCTACCACTTCCCTCAACAGCATGGTGCCGAGCGAGACTTCGCTGCCATCTGCTTTCACTACCCGCATGCCGCCTGTGATCCGCTTTCCAATCGTGTATCCCGACCATATTGTCGGAACCAGAACCCAATAAAGCAGACCGATGACGTTGGTCGGACGATACTCATCCGTGGAGGTGAAGCTGCCATAGATGAGCCAGGAGACCAGACTGATGACGAGGAACAGAATCAATCCATCCAGAAGTCTCGCCCCGACCCTCACCCAAAAACCAGCAGGATTACTCATGGACTACCACTCCTTTATTTAATCCCTTGGTACTATTTACCTTTCCTGTCTAAGGTTAAAACTTTCTTTATTTTAGAAAAAAATGATAGAGGCAAAAGCCTGGTATTACAGGCTCATCCACTTATCCTAAGTATTTGTACTCTTGCAAATATGTGGAATTATTGTTAAATTAATTGAAAATTATAAAAATTGACAAAAAAGGGGGAGTCGGGATGAAGTTATACCTTTCCGTTGATATGGAAGGGATCACGGGTATTCCAGATCACACGTTCGTCGATTCGTCGAAGCACAATTACGAACGGGCAAGAAAAATAATGACGGAAGAAGTCAATTACGTCCTACATACGGCCTATGAAAACGGAGCCACGGAAATTCTCGTCAATGACAGCCATTCCAAAATGAATAATCTGCTTATCGATGACCTGCATCCGGACGTTCTCTTGATTACGGGAGGAGCGAAACCTTATTCGATGGTCGAAGGGCTCGATGAGAGCTTCGACGGAGCGATGTTCATCGGCTACCATGCACGCGCAGCCATGAAAGGGGTACTGTCCCACTCCATGACCTTCGGGGTCCGTAACTTTTACGTGGACGAGAGGGCGGTGGGGGAACTCGGCTTCAATGCCTACATGGCAGGTCACTACGGTGTGCCTGTCCTGATGGTCGCAGGGGATGATCAGGCTGCGATGGAAGCGGAAGACCTCCTGCCGAACGTGACGACGGCAGCTGTCAAAGAAACGATCACACGGGCAGCCGTCAAGAGCCTTACTCCGAGAAAAGCGGGAGAACTGCTGCAGCAGAAAACGAAAGAAGCGATACATAACCGATCCAACGTTCCACCTTTACGATCGTCGGAAAGTCCGGCGCTCGCCATTGAATTCATGAATTATGGACAAGCCGAGTGGGCGGCCATGATGCCGGGGGCCGTTCTGGCATCCGATTCGACGACCGTCCACTTTCAAGCCCGGGATATCAAGGAAGCCTATCAGGCGATGCTCGTCATGACAGACCTCGCTATGCGGGCCACATCAAGCTAGGAGGGGACAGCTGTGTTTACCTATATTTTGAAACGCTTCGCCTATATGGTCGTGACGGTGTTCATCATCGCCACGCTCACGTTTTTCCTGATGAATGCCATTCCGGGGTCTCCACTTAACGAAGAGCGGACGACGAATGCAGCCGTCCAGCAGAACCTGGAGGAGTTCTACCATCTCGATGAACCACTTGCCGTCCAGTATGTTCTCTATTTGAAATCGATTGTGACGCTTGATTTCGGTCCATCGATCAAGCAGCCGAATGATTCGGTGAACTCGCTGCTGAGCAGAGGTTTTCCGATTTCTGCAGAGCTCGGGATATGGACGATATTGATTGCCGTCGTATCCGGAATCGTCCTCGGTGTGCTGGCCGCGCTTAAACATAACGGCGTCATTGATTACTTGGCGATGACACTCGCCGTTCTTGGGATCTCCATTCCAAACTTCGTACTTGCGACCTTCCTGATCCAGCAGCTGGCGGTCAATGCAGGACTTCTGCCTGCGGCGACGTGGAGTTCGCCCCAGCACATGATCCTTCCGATCATTGCACTTGCGACCGGTCCGATGGCAATTATCGCCCGTTTGACCAGATCGAGCATGCTGGAGACGCTGACGCAGGATTATATTAAGACGGCCAGGGCAAAAGGATTGTCGCCTTTCAAAGTCGTCGTGAAGCATGCGTTAAGGAATGCGCTCATGCCTGTTGTAACCATACTCGGGACGCTGCTTGCCGGTATCTTAACCGGGACGTTCGTCATCGAGAAGATCTTTGCCATCCCGGGGATGGGCAAATATTTCGTCGAAGGAATCAACCAGCGGGATTATCCAGTCATCATGGGAACGACGGTCTTCTACAGCGCATTTCTCGTTTTCATGCTGTTCCTTGTAGACATCGCCTACGGAATACTCGATCCTCGAATCAAATTACATAAAGAAGGGGGCCGATGACGGAATGCCGGCTTTAGAGAAAGAACACACAAACAACCACCACTCATCGATCCCCGATGAATGGTTCCGTCCGAAGGAGAAGGACTTGGAAGAGGCAGAATCGGTCGTCCGGCCGTCTCTGTCCTACTGGGCCGATGCCTGGCGGAGACTCAGACAGAACAAGCTTGCCATGTTCGGACTCGTTTTCCTTGTGCTGCTCGGCATCATGGCGGTGATCGGTCCATGGATTTCCCCACACAGCGTGTCGGAGACGCAGCTGGCCAATCAAAACCAGGCGCCTTCTGCGAGCCACTGGTTCGGCACGGATGAACTCGGTCGGGACGTCTTCACTCGTACATGGTACGGGGCGAGAATTTCCTTATTCGTCGGTCTTATGGCGGCCCTGATCGATTTCTTCATCGGCGTCGCCTACGGAGGGATCTCCGGGTATAAGGGCGGCCGCACGGATAACGTGATGATGCGGATCATTGAAATCCTCTACGGTCTTCCTTATCTGCTTGTCGTTATCCTGCTGCTCGTCGTGATGGGTCCAAGTCTTTTGACCATCATCATCGCACTCACCGTCACCGGCTGGGTAGGGATGGCGAGGATTGTCCGCGGACAGGTCCTGCAGTTGAAACACAATGAATTTGTCATGGCATCCCAGTCGTTCGGAGCGAAGACGAAGCGGATCATCCGGAAGAACCTGCTTCCGAACACGATGGGTCCGATCATCGTACAGATGACGCTGACGGTTCCATCCGCGATCTTCGCGGAAGCCTTTCTCAGCTTCCTCGGACTCGGCATTCAGTCGCCGTACGCGAGCTGGGGAATGATGGCGAACGACGCGCTGGGAGTCATTCTTTCCGGAGACTGGTGGCGCCTGTTCTTCCCGGCGTTCTTCATATCTGCAACGATGTTCGCGTTTAACGTACTCGGAGACGGGCTGCAGGACGCCCTCGATCCAAGACTTAGGAGGTAGAAGATGGAGAAGATATTGGACATCCGCGACCTCCACGTCTCCTTCACCACATTCGGTGGTGAGGTGCAGGCGGTTCGAGGCGTGAATTTAGAATTGTATCAGGGGGAGACGCTCGCGATCGTCGGCGAATCCGGCTGCGGCAAGAGTGTCACGGCAAACAGCATTATGCGGCTCATTCCGGAACCTCCGGGACGGATCAAACAGGGGTCGATTTTGTTCAAGGGACAGGACATGACGAAGCTGTCCCAGAAGCAGATCCGCAGCATCCGCGGGGTCGACATATCGATGATCTTCCAGGATCCGATGACAGCGCTGAACCCTACGCTCACGGTTGGAGATCAATTGACGGAAGGATTGAAGCAGCACAGAAAGATATCGAATAAAGAAGCGAAGGCACAGGCCGTTTCCATGCTCAACCTTGTCGGTATTCCGAATCCGGATGAGCGGATGAAGCAGTATCCCCACCAATTCAGCGGTGGGATGAGACAGCGTATCGTCATTGCCATGGCACTGATCTGTGAACCGGAGCTGTTGATTGCGGATGAGCCGACGACGGCACTCGATGTGACGATCCAGGCCCAGATTCTTCAGCTGTTCCGTAAGATTCAGAAGGAGACGGGAGTGTCGATCATTTTGATCACCCATGATCTCGGCGTCGTTGCGAAAATCGCCGACAGGATCGCGGTCATGTATGCCGGGAAGGTCGTTGAGACGGGGACGAGGCGGGAAATATTCTATACACCGAATCATCCTTATACGAAAGGCTTGCTGCACTCGGTCCCGCGTCTCGATCAAAAAGGAGAGAAATTGATTCCGATCGAAGGCACTCCGCCGGATCTTTTCGCTCCACCGGAAGGGTGCCCGTTCACGGCCCGCTGTCCGGCAGCGATGGAAGTATGCGGCAGAGTCCAGCCGGTTCACACCGAGCTTAGTACCACTCACGCAGTCGAATGCTGGCTGCAGGATGAACGGGCTCGCACTTATATGGCAACAATAAAAGGATCATAAAAAAGAGGGGGAGCACGTATGAAAAAGTGGTTGACGTTAATCATGGGGATTGTACTTGTCGCGATGCTGGCGGCTTGTACGGCAAATGAGAGTTCTAGTGAAGGATCAGATGAAGGGGACGGCTCGGAGGAGAGCGGTACGAAGACGCTTCTCATCAATAACGGGGAAGAGCCGACGTCGTTCGACCCGCCGATGGGCTTTGATAACTTGTCCTGGAATGCCTTGAACAACTTGATGGAAGGTATGACCCGTCTGGGTAAAGATCATTCTCCACAGCCTGCAACGGCAGAGGAATGGGAAGTGTCGGAAGACGGAAAGGTGTACACGTTTAAAATCCGGGATGATGCGGCATGGTCCAACGGCGATGACGTGACGGCAGGGGATTTCGAGTACGCCTGGAAGCGTCTGCTGGATCCGGAAACGGCTTCACCAGCTGCGTTCCTCGGTTACTTCATTGAAGGTGGAGAAGCATTCAACACAGGGGATGGAACAGCGGATGACGTCATGGTGGAAGCGGTCAGCGATAAAGAGTTGAAAGTGACGTTGAAAGCACCGACCGGCTACTTCCTTCACGTCATCTCCAATCCGGCATTCTTCCCGATCAATCAGTCGGTGGCAGAAGAGAATCCGGAATGGTACACCGAAGCGGACAGCTTCGTCGGTAACGGACCATTCACGCTTGATCAATGGAAGCATGACAGCGAAATGGTCTTTAAGAAGAGTGAAAACTACTGGGATAACGAAACCGTTCAATTGGATGAAGTCAAATGGTCCATGGTTCCTGATGAGAATACGGAATATCAGATGTATAAGAGCGGCGAGCTCGACACGTCCTACATCCCGGCAGAGCTTGCTGATGAGTTGATGGATAGTGAAGAAGTCAACATCACGGATCAGGCGGGAACGTATTTCTACCGTTTCAACGTCAATGAAGAGCCGTTCCAGAATAAAAAGATCAGACAGGCGTTCGCCATGGCTGTGAACCAACAGGACATCGTCGATTATGTTACGAAGAACGGCGAAGAGCCGGCATACGGCTTCGTCTCCTACGGATTTGAAGGGCCGTCCGGGGATGATTTCCGTGAGCATAACGGCGACCTGATCGAATTCAATGCAGAGGAAGCGAAGAAATTACTGGAAGAGGGAATGGAAGAAGAAGGTTATGATGAACTTCCTGCTGTCACACTTTCCTACAACACAAGTGAAGATCATAAGAAAGTAGCGGAAACCATCCAACAAATGTTCAAGGAAAATCTGGATGTCGATGTGACCCTTGAAAATGCGGAATGGAACGTGTTCCTGGAAGCGCAGAAGAACTTGGAGCACCAGCTTTCCAGAAGTTCCTTCCTTGCTGACTATGCAGACCCGATCAACTTCCTGGAGAGCTTCATCTCCGACTCCTCCATGAACCGGACCGGCTGGTCAAATGAAGAGTACGATCAGTTGATTGCCGATGCGAAAGCGGAGACGGATGAAGCGAAGCGCTGGGAGCTGATGTATGAAGCAGAGAAAGTGCTGTTCGAAGAAATGCCGATCTTCCCGATTCACTTCTACAACCAAGTGCTGCTGGAGAAAGATTCCGTTTCAGATATCGTCCGTCACCCGGTCGGATATCTTGAATTGAAATGGGCAGATAAGAAGTAAGGATCAACGAAAAGAGGCAGCCGTTTTCCGTCACGGAAAGACTGCCTCTTTTTCTTTTACATAACCGGTATGTTTATAGAAAGGAAGGGTGAGAGATTTGAAGATAGCCTCCATAGACACCTACCCGATAGCTGTTCCGCTTCATAAACCGTTCAAGACGGCGCTCCGGACCGTGACGGTTGCACAATCCATCTATGTGAAGGTGACGTGCGACAACGGGATCACCGGCTGGGGCGAAGCGCCGCCGACCCACGTCATAACAGGAGAAAGTCTCGTAAGTATCGAGCACACCATCCGCACGATCCTGGCCCCTGTTCTACTTGGAGAATCCGTGCTTAACAGAGATACTTTATTTGGAGCACTTCATGCAAGCTGTGTCGGTAATACAAGTGCCAAGGCAGCGGTCGATATCGCGATCCATGACTGTCTCGCCCGCTTCTGCCGGCTTCCCCTTTATCAGTTTCTCGGAGGGGCGAAGCGGATGCTTGAGACCGACTATACGGTCAGCGTCAATGAGCCGGAGGAGATGGCGGACGATGCCGAACGATATATAAAAGACGGTTTCCGTACGCTCAAGGTGAAGGTCGGGAAAGACTCGATTGACAAGGACATAGAAAGGATCCGGGCAATTCGCAGCCGGATCGGGGACGATGCTGCAATCCGCCTTGATGCGAATCAGGGATGGAGTGCGAAAGACGCCATTCGCGCCATCCGGCGGATGGAAGAACTGAAGCTGCCGATCGAACTCGTCGAGCAGCCGGTGAAGGCAGGAGATATCGAAGGACTGAAGCAGGTAACGGACGCAACCCATACGATCGTCATGGCTGATGAAAGCGTCTTTTCACCGGCGGACGCAAAGCGGGTCCTTGAAACAAGAAGTGCCGATATGATCAATATTAAGCTGATGAAATCAGGCGGCATCCATCAAGCATGTAAAATCAATGCCTTGGCAGAAAGCTGCGGCATCCCGTGCATGGTTGGTTCAATGATTGAAACGAAGCTCGGGATCACGGCTGCCGCCCATTTTGCTGCTGGATTGAATAATGTAACCAAGGTCGATTTCGATGCACCGCTCATGCTGACGGGAGATCCAATCGTCGGTGGTGTCGTGTACAACCGGGCCGTTATGACTATGCCCGATGAACCAGGGCTTGGAATCGATGAGGTGCAGTTCCAGGAACACGTTCTATCATAGAGAAGAAAAGGGGGAAGACACGATGAATCAACAGGAGAGAATCTGGATCGTCTCGGCACCGGTCGCAACGGTATGGACATCACCGGAGTCCCCGCGACCGATCGATGAACAGGGATTAGAGCGCACGTTTTCTGTGAAGAAGTGGCTGGAGGAGTTGGATGACCCGGCGAAGCATGCCATGTGTGACGATAACCTCGTCCAATCCCAGCTGCTTTACGGTGAACGTGTCCTTGTCGATGAGGTGGAGGGTGACTGGGCGAAGGTTGTCATTCCGAGTCAGCCTTCGAGCAAGGATGCGCGTGGATATCCAGGCTATGTGCCGTACCGCCAATTGACAGAGGTGCCGGAAGCGGACTGGAAAGGCGTCGATCTGGTCGTCGTCCATGCAAAAGCAACTATCCTTTACGACGAGAAAAAACAGCCGCTGTTTGAAATCAGCTTTTTGACCGAGCTTCCTTTCCTGTATGAGGAAGACTCGTTCATCCGGGTCCGACTGGCAGATGGGGAAGGCTATGTAAGCAGAGAAGATGCACGAAGCAAACCGAAGGATATCCGGGAGGGAAGCGGGGCGTCTATCATAAAGACGGCAGAGGCTTTCAAGGGTCTTCCGTATTTCTGGGGCGGAATGAGCGCGTTCGGTTATGACTGCTCCGGTTTCGCCTACAACATGCACAAAGCGCACGGTCACGTTATTCCGCGTGATGCGTCCGACCAGGCCCTCCATGGCATAGACATCCCGTTGGATCGCGTCGAACCGGGGGATCTATTATTCTTTGCTTATGAAGAAGGAAAAGGCAGGATCCACCACGTCGGTTTCTATTACGGACATGGAAAGATGCTGCATTCCCCGAATATCGGCAAGGCGATTGAAATCATAGATTTGCAGGGTTCTGATTACGAGAAGGAATGGTGCAGAGTAAGAAGGTATGGGACAGAAGAGGGGGCATCTTGATGGACAGAGAAAAAGTGTTGGAAGTGAAACAGTTGAAGAAGCACTTCCATTTAGGAAAAGGGCGGACGTTGAAAGCGGTGGATGGCGTCAGCTTCGATATATACAAAGGCGAAACGTTCGGTCTTGTCGGGGAATCCGGGTGTGGGAAATCGACGACAGGAAGGACGATTATGAATCTCTATGACCGTACGGATGGAGAAGTGCTCTATCAAGGGAAAAGCGTCCACGGTAGAAATCCGAAAGAACAATTCCACCTGAAACGGAACATGCAGATGATCTTTCAGGACCCATATGCTTCCTTGAATCCACGATCGACAGTTGCGGAGATCATAGCCGAACCGATGGAAATCCACGGTCTGTTTTCCACTGGGCGAGAACGGACGGAGCGGGTCTATGAGCTGTTGGAAGAGGTCGGACTGAACCGGGATCATGCCAACCGCTATCCGCACGAATTCAGCGGCGGCCAGCGTCAGAGGATTGGAATCGCACGGGCGCTTGCGCTGGATCCGGATATCGTCATCGCAGATGAACCGATATCGGCATTGGATGTGTCTGTTCAAGCCCAGGTCGTCAACCTGCTCGAAAGGCTGCAGGAAGAGAAGGGGCTTACCTATTTATTCATCGCCCACGACCTATCGATGGTCCAGCACATCTCGGACCGGATCGGTGTCATGTATCTTGGTCATCTAGTGGAGCTGACGAGCAGCGATCGTCTGTACGCGAACCCGCTGCACCCCTATACAAAAGGGCTCTTATCTGCGATTCCCATTCCCGATCCGGACCTTGAGGATGCCCGGGAGCAGGTGCTGATCGAGGGGGAAATCCCAAGTCCGATCGATCCACCGAGCGGCTGCGTCTTCCGGACCCGGTGTCCTGTCGCCATGGACATCTGCGCACAGAAGGTACCCGTGTGGCAGGAGGCCGAAGAAGGGCACCAGGTCGCCTGTCATTTGTACGATGAGGAGCACAAGGAGACCGTTCAGGAACAGACATCGGACCGGAAAGCGTCGACGCTGTCATAGTTCACTTTTTTTCTTTTTTGAAAGGACGGTATAGAGGATGTAAAAGGCGACAGCGATGACACCGATCAGACGGAAGGTCCGATAACCAAAGTCTCCAACGATCAGATCATACATGAGAAATCCGACTAAAACGGCACTACAGATTGCAAACAGCGTGATTTTGGTTGTTCTGCTCACAGTCTACCTCCTTTACTCTTCCTATTTTTCACTATAACCTTTTACAGGAAATGTAAAACGCCCGTGGAGCATCGAGCTCCCGGGCGTTTTTTTTACTATCGTTTCTCCCATTCATTCGTATCAAAATCGAGTGGCTTCTTATTGATTTTTGCTCCCTCTACGTACCAGCCACGGTTGTTGACGGCGTTATCTGTTTCATACGTGAAGCGGATAAATTTGGTGTCTTTCGGCAGAGAGAAGTCCTTATGAACCCAATCATAGCTTTCCCCGGTAAATACCTCCAACTCTTCCCAATTCTCGCCGTCCGTCGATCGTTCCAGGCGACCATTGTCATAGGTGTTTTCGATGCGGTACCACGTATCGAAGGAAAGAGTGGCAGCTTTCTTCAAATCGACTTCTGCCGTCATCGATCTGGCCAGCTTGTCGCCATAACCGGCAAACCATCGTTCGGCCTTCTTCGTGGAAGACGCTACCGGTATGGCATCGGCGACCTGTCTGGCGAACGCACGTCTCGTCGGGGAGGTGGATACCGTTTCCCGTGTCGGGTGCACCCGGTTCGTCAACAGGATCGCAATGGTCTGGTTCGCCGGATTGACGACGATCGACGTTCCTGTATAGCCGGTGTGACCGAACGTAGACGGGGAAGAGAGAGCATCCATGAACCAGCCCTGCTGAAGCTCCCATCCGAGCCCGTGGTCATCGCCGGGAAACTGTGGGATCCGGTTTTCCGTGAGCAGCTCGACCGTTTCCGGTTCGAGGATTCTGGTGCCGCCGTATTTTCCTTCCATCAAAAACATATGAGCGAATTTGCCGAGGTCGGAAGCAGTCGAGAAGACGCCTGCATGGCCGGCGACACCGTCCAGGGACCAGGCACTCTCATCATGCACTTCTCCCCAGACGAGTCCGCGCTCGGTCCACGGCTGGTATTCGGTTGCGGCTATGCGGGCCTTGAGCTGTGCTGGTGGATTGTACATCGTGTCGTTCATTTGAAGCGGTCCGGTTATTTCCTGTTTGACGAAGGCGTCGAGACGCATGCCGGACAGACGTTCAATTAGTGCGCCGAGCGTGATCATGTTGAGGTCGCTGTACGTGTATGTAGATCCCGGGGCATTTTCAAGCGGGTATTGGAGCACGTGCTGGATCCGGTCGTCCCGGTCTCCGTCGACTTGGTAGAGGGGAATCCATGGTGTGAATCCGGAGGTGTGGGTCATCAACTGCTCAATCGTCACGTCTTCTTTGCCGTTGGCAGCGAATTCCGGCAGATACTTGGCGACGGGGTCGTCCAATTTGAACTTTCCGTCTTCATACAGCTTCATGGCGGCGGTCGTCGTGAAGATTTTGCTGATGGAGGCGAGGTCGAAAATGGTATGCTCCGTCATTTTGATCGGACTTTTTACTTCTGTGAAGGCATCATCCTTATACCGGACAGCGTAGCCGTAGGCTTCCTGCTGAACAATGTGGCCCCGGCGGGCGACGAAGGTTACAGCACCCGGCATCACCTGATCGGCTATCGCCTGCTCGATCAACGGATCGATTGCTTTCAGCGGTCCGCTTCTCATACCTGCTCCGCGGATAGAACCGGGATGCAGGACGGGAGAGGAAGGAAGCGGATTGTCCCACGAAGACGCCGGGAAAGACGGGCGGTGGACAGAGGCATGAGGATTTTCTTTTTTCTCCATCTCGATCGACGGACCTTCGACCGCTTCAAGCGTGGAACCGGGCATCATAGCTGCGCCCATGGCAGTGACGAGGACGAGTGACATCGTTCTTCTTTTCATACGATCCCTCCTGTATTTTCCATCTTCTTCTTAATCATAGGGGCAGGAGTCGACAAAGTCCATGACGCGTACGTCACGAAAACGACAAATTAATGTTTGGAAATATAACCATTTTCTCCTTTAAGTAACAGGTCTTTTTTCCTAATTGTCAGAAAAAAAGCAGTACTTGCAAAAGGAGAGAGAATGCGGTCGTAACAGGGATTGTAGAGGATGTTTCTTCATCTCACCAACTGATAATAGTTCTCAACTACCGTTGACATTGAAAATCATTATCAATTACGATATCGATAGGTTAACGAACAGAAGAGACAAGGAGCTGAATGAAATGAGTATCCAAACAAAAAAATCCAATAAACAATTATTAGATCAGCAGGAACGAAGAGAATCCAATGCGCGCTCTTATCCGCGCCGTATTCCATTAGCCATCCGGGAAGCGGAAGGCATCTACATAACCGACGTCGAAGGGAAGCGCTACATCGACTGTCTTGCCGGTGCCGGTACGCTAGCCCTCGGTCACAACCATCCGGTCGTCATCGAAGCGATGGAGAAGGTCCTTCGTGACCGCCTGCCGCTTCACACGCTTGATATTACGACAGAAGTAAAAGAAAGCTTCGTCGACGAACTGTTCGACAGCCTCCCGGACGGCTTCCGGGAGCGGGCGAAGGTACAGTTCTGCGGACCTACAGGAGGGGATGCCATCGAAGCAGCGCTGAAGCTTGCAAAGACGGCGACAGGAAGACAGAGCATCCTGACCTTCCAGGGCGGCTATCACGGAGCGACGCATGGAACGATGTCCATAAGCGGCAACCTTGCTCCGAAGCGGCATGTACAGGGATTGATGCCGGATACCCACTTCCTGCCGTATCCATACGAGTACCGCTGCCCGTTCGGTAAAGGCGGGGACGAGGGACAGGCGCTGAGCGCCACCTATATCGAACAGCTGCTGGACGATCCGGAGAGCGGCATTCTTCCCCCGGCAGCGATGATCTTCGAAACGGTCCAGGGCGAAGGGGGAGCTATCCCTGCTCCGATTGAATGGCTAAAGGAAATGCGCCGGATTACGAAGGAGCGGGGGATTCCATTGATCATCGACGAAGTCCAGACAGGGATCGGCCGCACAGGGCGACTGTTCTCCTTCGAGCATGCCGGCATCGTCCCGGACGCCTTCGTTCTATCGAAAGCGATCGGCGGCAGCCTGCCGTTATCCGTCGTCGTGTACGACAGGGAGCTGGACGCATGGGAACCGGGCGCCCATATCGGGACGTTCCGAGGCAACCAGATGGCGATGGCCGCCGGAACAGCGACATTGAAATACGTGAAAGAGCAGCGTTTATCGGAACATGCGGAAAAAATGGGTGCGAAGCTGATGAAAGAATTGAAAGACATGCAGCGTGATTTCCCGGCGATCGGCGACGTCCGAGGGAGAGGATTGATGATCGGAATGGAAATGGTCGACCCGGAAGGAAAAGCATCGATCCAGGGCAGCCTGCCGGCAGACGCGGCAGTCGCAAGCCGCATTCAAAAGGAATGCTTCGACCGCGGGTTAATCCTTGAAGTAGGTGGAAGGCACGGCGCCGTCGTCCGGTTCCTGCCGCCGCTGATCATTACCGAAGCACAAATCGATGACGTGGTGGCGATTCTCCGAGAAGCGACTGCTGCTGCGACGGCGGGGTGAAACGATGACAACGGCATGCAAAAAGATGAACACGGGGTTCGATCACCTTTTCCTCCACGGAGAAGCAGGACTTACCGCTTTTCGTAAGCAGATGGAGCTTGTTACAGAAGCGGTGCTGGACGTATATGAAGAGGTCGATCAGCCCTTTATCGGAAAGTCCCATCAGCAGGTGAGAGCGGAGATACAAGCGATGGACACGGACTCTGTGAATGGCCGGGCGCTTGAGGACGTATGGAATGAACTTAAGGACCCTGTTTTGAAGAACAGCCTGCACGTCTCCCACCCACAGAGCATGGCCCATCTCCACTGTCCGCCGCTTGTCACAGGTATAGCGGCAGAGGTGATGATCGGAGCATGGAATCAATCGATGGACTCGTGGGATCAAAGTCCGGCGGCAACGTATGTCGAAGAAATGCTCGTCAAGTACTGGACGGATCTAGTCCGGTTTCCGGAAGAGGCGGACGGCGTGTTCACAAGCGGCGGGACCCAGTCCAACTATATGGGCATGCTGCTTGCAAGAGACGCATACTGCCTCAAACGGTTCGGACACGACGTCCAGAAAAAGGGGCTCCCGGAGAACTTCCGGAAGCTGCGTGTGCTCTGTTCTGAAGAAGCTCACTTCTCCGTCCGGAAAAGTCTTGCCCAGCTCGGTCTCGGAGAGGATGCCGTCATTCCGGTCGCCGTCAATGAGCATCACCGGATGGACCCGGCAGCTCTGAAGGATACGCTCGATGAAATGGAACAAACAGGACTCCATCCCTTTGCCGTCGCGGCCACGTGCGGGACGACGGATTTCGGCAGCATCGATCCGCTGGAGGAGATTGCGGATATATGCCAAGAGCGAGGCATCTGGTTTCACGTGGACGCTGCCTACGGCGGAGGGCTTCTCTTCAGCCGGGCACACAAAGGGAAGCTTGCGGGACTGGAGCGAGCGGATTCCGTCACGCTTGATTTTCACAAATGGCTCTATCAGCCGATCAGCTGCGGACTGTTCCTGCTGAAGGACGGCGCCCACATGAGGCTCTTGTCCCACCATGCCGACTATTTGAATCCGAAAGCGGACGAAGAGGACGGCATTTTGAATCTCGTCAACAAAAGCGTGCAGACGACGCGGCGCTTTGATGCGCTCAAAGTGCTCGTCACCCTGAAGACGGTCGGGACAGAGGTACTGGGCGACATGGTCGACCAGACGATGGCGACGGCGCGTTTTGCTGCCGATCGCTTAGCCGGCCATCCTGATTTTCTTGTGGAAAATGCAGAACCGGAAATGTCCGCCGTCGTTTTCCAGTACAAAGGGAGCGGAGACGTAGACCGCGGCGCTCTGAACCGGCAGATCCAGCAGGACCTCTTCACCTCAGGGAAGCCGATCATCGCCAAAACGGTGGTTCGGGGAGAAACGTATTTGAAATGCACGATTTTGAATCCGCGGACGACAGAAGCGGATGTGAAGGCAGTCATCGAGGCAGTTCTTGACGCTGCGGACAAACGGACGACAGGAGGAGATTCCCATTGATGAAAGCGAAGGAAACAGCCGAACAGGCGACGATGCAGAGTTTCCTCAATTGCTATGTGAGAGAAACCGAAAATTATGAACGCATCAGCGGAGGAGAAGAAAGGATCCGAATACCGCTCACGAGACAGAAGATGGTGATCGACGTACCGCTGCAGTATTGGTCACTGACGGGGAGGCACCTCTTCCGGTTCCCGGCCGTCTACTCCACCGAGGGCATGGAAGATGGCCACACCCTCGACTACGTGACGATGACGACGCTCCTCGTCAAAGAGTGGCTGATCGGGAACGGGCAGGAATGGGCGGAAGATGAGCTCATCCTGCGGGTGCTCCTCAGCTGCAGGAAAATGAAGGAGTACATCGAAGCGCGGTGGGAAGACCGCCATCAGCTCTCCAGAGAAGACTTCGACTATATCGAAGCGGAGCAGTCGCTGCTGTTCGGTCATCTGCTCCACCCGACACCGAAGAGCAAACAGGGACTGACGGATGCCGAAGACCGAACGTACGCACCCGAGCATAAGGGGATATTCCAACTCGATTATTTCAGTGCGGACCCGGACATCGTCGCGCAGGATTCCAGTCTCGACCGGCCTGCCTCCGTCCTCATTCAGGAGGAAGCGCAGCGGGAAGGGGCGGCAGAGTTTTTGAAAAAAGAGATCGGCGGAGGACGCGTGCTGCTTCCGATGCATCCGCTCCAGTCCGCGAGCCTGCTTAAGCGAAAGGATGTACAACGTCTTCTCGAGTCCGGGGCTTTGACTTACCTCGGGCCGGCAGGAGCTTTTTATACGGCGACATCCTCCTTCCGCACCGTTTACAACAGCTCATCCCCGTGGATGTTCAAGTTCTCCGTCCCGGTGAAAATCACCAACTCCCTTCGCTGTAATCAGCCGAAGGAGCTGGACCGCGGGGTAGAGGTATCCCGACTGCTCGCGACCGATCTTGGTACCCGTCTGCAACAAGCGTATCCGGATTTCGATATCATCAAGGACCCGGCATCGATCCGCTTGAAGGACGTCCCCGGATTCGATGTCATCTTACGTGAGAATCCGTTCGTGGAAAAGCAGGCATCCGGAGTGAGTGCCGTGGCAGCCCTCGTCCAGGATCACGCGTACGGAGACAGATCGCGGATAGCGGGCATCATCCACAGCCTTGCTGAAAAGGAAGAGCGGTCGACAGAAGCGGTCAGTCTCGACTGGTTTGAAAAGTATTTGTCGATCAGCTTCGATCCTATGATGTGGCTGTATTCGACCTACGGAATTGCGCTTGAGGCCCATCAACAGAATGCCGTCGTCCGCCTGGAAAACGGCTATCCGTCCCGTTTTTATTACCGGGACAACCAGGGGTATTATTTCAGCGAGTCGAAAGCGGACCTCCTGAAAGCACTGCTTCCTTCCTTGAACGAAACGAGCGACACGATCTGCGCAGATGATGTGGCGGAAGAACGGATGCGCTATTATTTCTTCTTCAATCATTTATTCGGTCTTATCAACGGCTTCGGAACAGGCGGGCTGATCGAGGAAGAGGTGTTGATGGAAATGCTGAGAGAGCGCCTTCAGCTCCATCCGGAATCTCCTGTCGCCAAAAGCCTGCTTACGGAAGGTAAACTGCCGTGTAAAGCCAATCTTTTGACGAGGCTGTATGACATGGACGAGCTGGAAGGGCCGATGGAAGCGCAGTCCGTGTACACCAACATCGATAACCCGATCGCAGTGAAGGAAGGGACGATCCATGGTGTGTGAGTATGAACGCTATGCAGAAGACATCGGCCGGACGATCGGATTCCGCCGCGCCGGAATCGATGATCTCGCGCTTGTCCATCGCTGGATGCAGGAGGAACACGTCCATCCGTTCTGGAACTTGAATATTCCGCTCGACCGTTTCCGTACCCATTATGAAAAAGCGCTCGCAGACAGCCACCAGACGCTGTATATCGGAACGATTGATGGAGAACCGGTCAGTTATTGGGAAGCCTATTGGGTACAGGGGGACGTTCTCGAAGGCTCGTATCCCGCCGCCCCATTCGATCAGGGCGTCCACCTGCTGATCGGGGAGAAAGCATACCTTGGTAAAGGCTGTGCCCTGCCTTTTCTCCGCGAAATGGTGCGGTTCCAATTCCAGGAGCCTAAGACGGCAAAGGTCGCAGCAGAACCGGATATCCGCAATGAAAAGATGATCCATGTATTCGAAAGGTGCGGCTTCCGGAGGATAAAGCCGATCCCCCTCCCTGATAAGCAGGCGCAGCTGATGTTTTGTGAACGAGAAGAATTTGAAAAGAGGTGGAACGATGTATACGACACAACCTGTCTATGATGTCATCGGAATCGGGCTCGGGCCGTTCAATTTGGGAATGGCCGCCCTGTTGGACGGGGTAGAGGATGTCCGTGCTGTATTCTTCGAAAGGGAAACGGACTTCCAATGGCACCCTCATATGCTGATCGAAGGTGCGACGCTGCAGGTCCCGTTTTTCGCAGACCTTGTCAGCATGGCAGATGTGAAGAGCGAGCACAGCTATTTGAACTACCTGCAGGAACATAACCGTCTCTATCACTTCTACTTCCTGGAGAAATTCCATATTCCGAGGAAGGAATACGACCATTACTGCCGCTGGGTGAGTAAGCGCCTTGATTCCTGCCGGTTCGGCAAAGAGGTGACGGAGGTCCGGATGGTGGAACGGGACGGTCGGAACCTTTATCAAGTGCGGATCCGCGACCTGAGCCGTGGAGAGGAAGAGACCTATATCACCCGTCATATCGTAATGGGGATCGGGACCGAACCGGGTGTGCCGGAAGCTTTCCGGGAAGCACTCGGACCGAACGTCTTCCATACATCGGAATACTTGAAGAGGAAGGAGGAAGCGGAGCTCGACGGGGCTGTGACCGTCATTGGCTCCGGTCAGAGTGCAGCCGAGGTGTTCCTTGATATAGCGAAGCATCAGGAGAACTGCGGCGGCTCGCTTCAATGGTACACCCGGTCGAAGGGCTTCTTC
The DNA here is from genome assembly GCF_030291935.1 of Halobacillus sp. ACCC02827. Lineage (NCBI taxonomy): Bacteria > Bacillati > Bacillota > Bacilli > Caryophanales > Bacillaceae > Halobacillus > Halobacillus sp. ACCC02827. The sequence continues at coordinate 1,357,262 of NZ_CP128168.1, forward strand.
CCGATGGAATATTCCAAGCTCGGGCTGGAGTACTTTTCACCGGACTATATCGACTTCTTCCACGCCCTCCCGCAATGGAAGAAGGACCAGCTGCTGGAGGATCAGAGCCTCTTGTACAAAGGAATAAGCGCTGAGACGATCGCAGACATTTATGATCACCTGTATGAACGGACCGTCGGAGGCGAAAAAGCGGAAATCGAGCTCCAGGCGATGACGGAAATGACGGAGCTTGCAGGACGGGGCGGCCGCCTGACCCTGCGCGGATATCAGCGGGTGAGCGGGGAAGCGGTGGAAACCGAAGCGGATGTTGTCATCCTCGGTACCGGCTATCGACAGCGGATTCCGGCCTTTTTCCGAAGCATCGAAGAAGCACTCGTCAAAGATGACCGGGGAAGGCTCGTCATCAACCGGGAGTATGACATCGAAACGACGTTTGAAGCCGAAGGGGACATTTTTGTACAGAACGGGGAGCTCCATACCCACGGCGTCGGTGCACCGGACCTCGGTCTCGGCGCCTACCGGAATGCCGTGATCATCAACCGGATCGCAGGTAGGGACGTGTACCCGGTCGAAGACTCCCACGTATTCCAGACGTTCGGCTCGAAGAAGCAGCCCGCACTTACCCATCCATAATCGAAAGAAAAGAGGGATTGACGTGTTATTTCAAGATATTCAAAAACAGCTGAAGGAAGACGATTGGAAGAAAGTGAACCAGCGACTGATGGCGAAGATGCTTGCGGAATATATGTATGAGGATATGATCCATCCGACGGAGGAACGTACCAACGCGTACCGGCTCGAAGCAAAGGAAGGGACGGTGTACACCTTCCGGGCAGAGCCGCGCCTGTTTGACAGCTTCGACGTCGACGTCCGGTCCATCCGTCTGATCACAGAGGACGGGGAGAAGGAAGCAGACAGCGCGGTCGATCTGCTTATCGATCTTCAGGAGACGATCGGAATGTCCCCTGAAACGACGGGACATTTGATCAAGGAATTGAATGCCACGCTGATCGCGGACGTCCACCTGTTAAACAAAAAGGACCTTACCTCCCGGGAGCTGTTGGATATTGATTATGCCGAGCTCGAAGGCTACATGACCGGCCACCCGTGGATCACCTATAACAAAGGGAGAATCGGCTTCAGCTACGGCGACTACCTGCGGTTTGCACCGGAGCAGCATCAGGAAGTGAAGCTGTCATGGATCGCTGTACATAAGACGCTCGCCACGTTCCAGGCGGTCGACGGCTTGAACTGGGACGACCTGTTGGAGAAGGAGCTGAGCGAAAAAGACCGGACTCGTTTCAAAGAGGTCGTCCGACAATCCGGCGGCCGGGCGGAGGACTACTACTTCTTCCCTGTCCATGAGTGGCAGTGGGAAAACACGATTGTCCAGAACTTCCCCCAGGAGCTTGCAGCAAAAAGGATCATCCCGGTCGGCGACGGTGCGGACAGCTACCTGCCGCAGCAATCGATCCGCACCTTCGTAAACAGAAGCTCTCAGGAGAAGCACCACGTCAAACTGCCGATGAGTATTTTGAACACGCTCGTTTATCGCGGTCTGCCGTCCGAGCGCACGAAAATAGCGCCGAAAGTGACCGAACTCATCAAAGGGATGTACGAACAGGATGACTTCCTGAAAAACGAATGCCGGGTCATCCTGCCGGGAGAGAATGCCAGCATCAACGTCGATCATCCCCATTACTCGAACGTCGCTGATGCGCCGTATCAGTATTTGGAGATGCTCGGGACGATCTGGCGCGAAAGCATCTACACGTATTTAGAGGAAGGGGAGCAGGCGATCACGCTGGCCGCGCTTCTTCATGAAGACCATGAAGGAACGCCGTACATTAAAGAAGCGATCGCCGCATCCGGTCTTGATCCTGATACGTGGATGCAGAAGTTCTACAAGGTCGTCATGGACCCGCTGCTTCATTACTTGTACCAATACGGCACGGTATTCTCCCCGCACGGGCAGAATACGATCCTCGTTTTGAAAGATTACCAGCCCCATCGACTTGCGATCAAGGACTTCGTCGATGACGTCAACATTACCGATCAGCCGTTTGAAGAATTGAGCGGCTTGTCCGACGAAATGAAGGAAGTGCTCCGCAGCGAGCCGCCGGAAGGGCTCACGCAGTTCATATTCACCGGCCTGTTCATCTGTCACCTCCGTTACTTGAGCCAGTTGATGGAGCGGCACGGCATGCTTGGCGAACGGCGCTTTTTCGAACTGCTCGCAGCGTCCATCCATGACTACCAGGACAGGTTCCCGCAGCTGAAGGAGCGGTTTGAACTATTCGACTTCTTCCAGCCGACATTGACGAAGCTGTGCCTGAACCGCAACCGGATGGTCGATTACGGGTATGCCGACGGCGAAGATCGCCCGCACGCCTCTGAATTCGGCCTGGTCACCAATGCCCTTGCCGAGTTCCAACGAATCGAGAAAAGCCACTGACGAATGGGAGGAAAAGACGATGGCCATCATCGTGCAGAAGTTCGGAGGTACATCCCTCCAGTCCACCGAGCGAATCGCAGCCATCCGGGACCGGATCCTGCTGGAAAGAGAGAAAGGCAGCCAGCTGGTCGTCGTCGTATCAGCGATGGGGGATTCCACCAACCGCCTGCTTTCGCTTGCCAAAGAACTGACGAACCGTCCCGATCCGCGGGACATGGATCTTCTGCTTGCGACAGGAGAGCAGGTTTCCTGTTCGCTCCTCTCGCTCGCCCTGAAGGAAAAAGGGGTCGATGCCGTTGCCCTGACCGGCCCTCAAGCCGGCATCCAGACAGAACACGCCTACGGGAAGGCACGGATCACGAAGATTGCTACGCGTCCGATCCAAGAGCAGCTGGATGCCTGGAAGATCGTCGTCGTCGCCGGCTTCCAGGGCACCGCCGGTGAAGAAGAAATCTGCACCCTCGGCCGAGGAGGGTCCGATACGACAGCCGCTGCGCTTGCGGCGGAATTAGGGGCCGAACGCTGCGACATTTTCACAGACGTCGACGGCGTCTATTCCGCCGATCCGCGCTCAGTCCGAGGAGCGATCAAATACAGCTGCATGGACTACGACTGCCTGCTTGCGATGGCAGCGGCAGGAGCGTCCGTCATCCATCCACGGGCGGTCCTCCATGCCAGAAGCCACGACGTTCCACTGCACGTCCGGTCCAGCTTCCATACAGACCAAGGAACCCGCATCGAACGGCTGGCTCCCGGCCTGACAGCGCCCGGCGTTACCGGTATCACCGGACAGAAGGGGCTGACGCTTCTCCGCATGACCGGCGATATCGACCTGAGGAAGCTGCGGGAAACCCTTGCTGAAGCACACGTCACCTGGAGCGGCATAGCAGCCGCCAAGCGTGATGCGTATGCCATTATAATGAAAGAAGAAGAAATCTATGAAACGATGAACCGGATCAACCGGAAAAAAGAGACACTGGGAATCCATACCGTCACACAGGAGCCCGGCAAAGCACTCGTGCATCTCGTGTGCGGATCAGAAGACCAAAAAAAGAAGCAAGCGAACCTGATCCGGACAAGCCCTCTTTTCCAAGCGAAGGAGGCCGAGACGGCCGACTGCCACCCTGAAGCGTGGAGCGCCGTCCTGCCTGAAAAGAACCTCGATGCATGGATGCAGCAGCTTCACGATCGATTCCTATTAAAACAAGACAATCAGCATCCCGTCGCCTACGGATAGGATGAAAAGGCCTGATCGATGATTCGATCAGGCCTTTGCTTATGTAAAACGATAAGCGCCTTCCATAGGAGAGGGGGATTTTGATATAATTGGCAGCAATTGTTAGATTTCTTGATTCCACAGGAAACGGCAATAGAAATCAACGAAGGAGGGTAACAATGAACGTCGAGGTGTTAGATGCTTGGATACCCTTCGCCATCATGTGGGGATCGATGGGCAGCGCCGTCGGGATGACGTACGTCAAGATGGAGCCGGAGGAGCGAAAGGAAGCGAGAGAGGAGATAACTTCGCCGTCCTTTATCGTTACCATCGGCTTTCTCGTCGTCGGAGGATTCCTTGCGTCGCTCGGACAGACAGGTTCCGTTCCACTTATCAACCGGATCGGCATCGCCCTGCTCGCTATAAGCGGGATCACGACGGCTGTCGGTGCGTGGCGAAACAATAAAGGGAAAAGCGTACGAGCCGTCATCCTGACATCGATTACTATTTATTTTTTTACATAAGAAGGAGGAATTATGTTGCATCGTGTCATTCCGGTAGATAAAGAAAGTCGCTGGCAGCTGCTGTCGATTCTTTGTGCATGTTTAGGCGCCGCCTTATGGCTGCCGAACTTTCTATTAAACTATGGTTACGGATTCTGGATGGGAACGTTCATCATCAATCCGATCGGTGTCGTATTCGGAATACTTGGCGGCAGCCGGATTGGAATCGTCTTGAACAGTATCATGACCTTCAGTTTCCTTATCTTTATGTTCGTGGGCTACTCCCTGGCAGCTTTTTAATGCTGCGGAAGGATAAGGAATCTATTCCTACATAAATAGTATAAAAAGGAAACTTCAGAAAGATTTGATGCCATAAAAAAGGAGGTTCACTATGACTATGTCTTTTCTGTCCCTCGTTGTCTTTCCGGCATTGGTCACAGCTTTCGTCGGATATTATCTTTCCACTCATAAACAGCGATGGGGCATTTATGCGGTTGTATTGATGCCCGTATTGTTCATGTATATGTTAGGGAGCTATCAAGTATTGTGGAGCATTCCTTTATCCCTTGTCGTTGTGTTACTTCGTATATTTTGGACGTATAAGAGATCGTAGATGGAATAGATATCTTGGGTTCAAGTCTTAAGGAAGCGCGCAGGATTGTGGAAGACTCCGTTTGAAGATATGGTTTTATATTATTTTATAATCAATAGAACGCGATGGAGGCATTTTCAATTGGCTGAAGAGGAAAGGCTAAGTTATGGGGATATCGTTTAACATAACATAAAATTCGAGGAGATCAACTTATGGACATAATTATTGTAATAGCAGTAATAGTAACGATTCTCTCAATCGAGGTCCAATTGAGGAAAATGAATAAAACAAACGAACAAATTTTGGAATTACTAAAAGAAATAAAGGAAAAAAATTAAAAAATGGACATAAATTAAAAAGTTCCTTTATTTGGATATTTATACAATGGAAGGCTTTACTGCAAAAAAAGATATTGTTTATTAGAGCTTTTAGGTTTGGGGTGAATTAATTGAAAGACCCAGATGAGTTATCTAAAAAGGAAAGATACCAAAGAGGATTTGCAGTAATTTATTTTGTTGTATCCTTATTTTTTATAACAGTAGTATTAGAAGATGACTATAACGTTTTTATAGTTGCCGCCATCACATTATCAATATATATATTGGTGAAATTTTTAATAGGTGTTTACGTAGACAAAATGGAGAGAATAGCTATTATGAAGTGGAAGTATATCTCGGGTTCGAGTCTTTACGAAACGGGGGCTTTTCTTTAATAACATGCTTTGAAGCAAGTGAAGATAAGAAATATAGGAGGTATTTTCATTGATTAAGGGTCTATACGAAGCACATTTGCCGGTAAGTGACTTAAATAAGTCGATTGAATTCTATGAAGGACTAGGGTTGAAGTTTGACCATAAAGTGGAAGATAGATTAGCTTTCTTATGGATTGTAAAAGACCAAAGTTGGGTTGGCTTATGGAAAACCGATAAAGTTGAGGTAGAGTATCATCCTTCAATTAGACATATAGCTTTTGAAGTATCTTTAGATGGTTTGAAAAAATCGGTTAATTGGCTAAAAACTAAAGGTTATAAACCGAGAAAAGCTTTTGGTTTTGATCCTATTGAACCATTCGTGATGCCAAATCCTAATGGAGAGTTTGCCCATGCAAAGATACATTTTAATGACCCGGATGGAAATAGTTTAGAGTTCATTTGTAAAATTAGTAATCCTAACAATTTGACAGAGAAAATGTATCTAAGTGAATGGGAAGAATCAAATAGACTAACGAAGTAGTATGCAGCATAGATCATACATATGAAGACTAAAGTAAAAGAAAAGCTATGATATATCTCAATATCAAGTCTTTCTGTATGGGGGTTATCCTTTAATACCTTCAATTAACGGCGGTTTTGCTTTAAAATCTTCGCGAAAAGTGAATTGAATGTCTAATAAACACTCGCTCTTTTCCAGAAAGGGCGGGTGTTTATTGTGTGCAGATTAGTGGAGAATTCAGTACCCAGTAATTATGGTAGAAGAAAAAGGACCGGGCGTACTTTGTTCGGTTTTTTTATATTTTTGTAAGATATTTGAGTTTATCGCGTCTTATATGTAAGGAGGTAAGATGGTGACACAGAAGAACCGCCAGTAGATACCGATATAGCTCCCTTAAGGAACATACAAAATACGTTGCGAAGGAAAAAGCTGCAGACGATTATATTTTCAGTCATGGTAACATTGGTTTTTGCAGTGGTTACAATCGCTTATCTGACAACGCCGGCATACCTATCTTATAATGAAGATGCAGTTTCAATCATGGAAAAGGATGACGGAACTGTACGTTTGAATTTTAGTGAAGAAGTCGCTGGATTTGATGTAACCGAATATCCAGCAGCAGGCAATTCAGGATATGTCTATGATATAACGACGTGGGAAACGATCTGGCACCAGAAAATAAGCAGAAACAACGTAGAAAATACGGTCTTAAACCCGAATGGGGAAACGGTCGCTTCCGTCTACTATTACAAAACCGATGGAAGTGAAAATACTTTAATTTATGGAGATCCCATAACAGATGGTTCTGTTATGACGTTACCTCGGCTTGTTTTAAGTTATTATCTGTTGTTTGCTGTAGGAATTTCACTTATTTGTGGAATTGGATTGGTCCTATTCCGTAAGAACGAAAAAATAAGAAATGGACTAGAAAAGATTATTCTACTGCCTATCTCTTACCTGTTTGCTCACTTCCTTATAAAAGGTCTTCACTCTTCCACTTACCTTGCTGGACGAGACTTTTATCTAATATTACTAGTCACCATTCCTTTATATTTTGCGTTGTCAGCTGGACGGAACATACTAAAAAAATTATTAAATAAAAAGCCGAAAATCACTTCATAATATTGTTTTTTGGATTGAAAAGGGAACCCATTTTTAATGAGGTTCCCTTTTCAATCCAATATTAAATGTTGTGAGTAACAGCGTAGGGGAATTTCTCGACGGTTGGAGAGAGGCGGAAGGTTTATCAGGTTTCTTTCATGATATGGCGGAAAATCAATGGAGCGAATAAAGAGAAGAGGAGTACACTTAACGTTACCCACCAACCGACCGATTTAAATGTGTCTTCGGGAATGATGAATGTGTATCCCAAATAGGATAAGAACAAAACACCTTGAAGCACTTTCAATGTTTTTGCATCGGCTTGATTCTTCTCCGCTACAAGTCTCTCATCCGTCTCGGATACAATAATTTTCGGGTTCTTTTTTATTTTCATTAGTTTAAGGAAGGAAGTCAGTGCTGCACTGAGAGGAATAAGTGATAAGGCTAAAAAGGCTTTGCTGTTAGGAAAAGAAATGGACGTTGTTTCGAGAATAAACCAGGTGATAAACAGGGCTAAGCTGATAAATAACGATATACCAATGGTTAATTTAGTTTCTTTAACTAATTTTTCAGCACGCATTGATCATTCCTCCCAGAATAAATCATCTAAAGTTTTATTTAATGCTTTACATATGGCCGTACACAATTTCAGACTCGGGTTATAGTTTCCAGATTCGATTAAATTAATGGTCTGCCTTGTAACCCCTACAATATCTGCTAATTTTTCTTGAGAAACATCGGCTTCAACACGGGCGATCTTCATTTTTTTGTTTTTCAAAAAATATCCTCTCCTCCTCCTACATTTATATTATTCAATACATTACAAAATGTCAATTATAAATTACATTTTGTAATGTGATTTGAGGAGGAGTTTCATCATTGGTTAGAAAAGCATCTGGGGAAACTGGAATTTTGGATTCGAGGTATAGGGAGGGGCTGTCGTTCAATTAGAACCATCACTTTTCATTAGATGTATATGGTTGTAATTTCCAAATTACGGCAAGTTTGATAGGATGTATTTAATTACCTATCACGGATTAAATTGCTTAGAACATGTGAAAGGAAATAGCACTTGCGGAGAGGAGAAGGTGGATGTTTTCAAATAGGAAAACCAAAAAAGGAAAATGGCTTGCTTACTTAGGTACATGGATTTTCGCTGTTGGATTAGCATTTAGTGAGTTTTTTGATTTAGATGGTATGCCCAAACTATTAGAGGCTGCATCGATCCCTATGTTAGTAACAGGACTATTGATGATTATTACATCCAATTTCTTTAATAAGAAACGTTCTATAAAAACACTAAGGTGAAGGTGGTGTCACTAACGATGGACGATGTAGTAAGGTGTCCTGAATGTGGTAAAGAGTTGAAGCAAGGATATATTTTCTCGCCTCGAAGAATTTGCTGGTCCGACTCGCCTGATTCAATCTTTGCTGATTTTGGAAGTGAAACATTAATAGGTGACGCATGGTTAAAAGTCAAAAAAAATTCAGCCTTGAGGTGTCAGGAGTGCAGCATAGTTATTTTTAAACATAAGGAAAACAACGATAAAAGATAGGCGTATTTTCTTGAAGAAACATGTTTTAGCCTTTATTACACTCATCGTGATGACTGGATGCAGTAATTAATGAAGGATGGAGACTTCCAATTTTTAAATCGTAAAACCACAACGGTTCGTTTTTGCATGAACGAGTTGTTTCGTAGGATGGGAGTGGAATGTTCGTGATAAGCCAAAAGGACTTCCACAAAAATAAGAAGTCCTTACTTAAGGGTAATAGCAACATTACGCTTCAGCACAGCCAAAAAAGCAACGATTTCATTAGGATAATATGGATTTAAGGTTTTGAATGGTGACGGTACCTTCAGGAGAGGATTCTTCAGGTCATTACGGGATACTCTTTGATAGTTTTTCTCCTATTATGCTGGTTCTTCGCTTCGTGTTACTGACCTATCAATAAATAGGTGCTGCTTTCTTTCAACGTATCATTTATTATTTGAACTTCCCATGCATGGAAGTCAAGCGCCGCCAATTGAATCGCATTCTCAAGTACAGACTGATCCGCTTCCGTTACCATGTCTTCATCCATTGTGTATTGCACCGCAGCCACACCGTTTGTCAGGGAAGACTCGACAATTTGTATCCCTTCGACAATGGCGGACGAGTAAAACGAATCGGCATGATCTATGGTGCCCATCGCATCTATTGTCTCTGGAAAACTGAGGGGCTCATCGTTTTCATTTACCACTTGCTCCTCCAGCTCACCACCAGGGAGAAATAGGGTTTCTTCTAATGCTTCGTCATAAATCGTATAGTAACCGCGTGTTAAACCTTTTTCATCTTTAACGTCAATCGATTCATCGACGGATCGCTCAGCTAATGTCAAACCTTTTTCACCATCAGGGTTTAAAAAAGTAATCTCTTCAACTCCATAAAGATCACTGATCCCATATAACGCGTCGAAGAATAAGGTGCTTTGAGTAGAGGTTGTGGATAATTCATTCCCATCTTCATGGAAGTGGATGTATAGGTGCGGCCATTCAAAGGATAGATCAGCGTACGAGCGGAGTATATCCTGCTCAGACGGGTCATTCTTTAAAAGTGACATTTCCAGGCGTTCTTCAGGTGAAAGTGCTTGTTTTTCTTCCTTATCACGGTGTATAGCGTATGCTGTATAAAACCGACTTCCCTCATCGAATACTTGAGTATCAATAAAATAATCAGGATTCTTTTGTGCTCCGCTGTAAACGTCTGTGCTGCTCTCGTCATCATTAGAAGTTTCAGCTTCACCTGAGGAGTCGATACTTTCAGCGTCCCCATCATCCGCGTTATTTTCGCTCTCAACATCGTCTCCTGTGCTGCCGTCCAGCGATTCCGAACTTTCATTTTCAACAGGCTCAGAGGTTTGCCGATCTGTCTCCTCCTGTGAGCTTTGACATCCAGCAATGAGTAAAAGCACAGCCGTCAACAAGAATAGATTCATCGTTTTTTTAACCATTAAATCCCTCCTGATCCATATATACCCTTTAGGTGGTTTCTTGAAAATCATTTCCCGCATATCGATACTGGGAAATGCGATTCAGATCAATGAGGATACGCTCGGGGCCGGCGGATGGTATGAGTCTTATACATACGAAGAAGGCGAACAGTATTTCGGTCCCTATGTATATAAAGGAGAAGAGCTCAACAGAATCTAACGGAATAATGGACGACGTAGAACCGTTGATTTAATCCATATCTGCATAATTACAAAAAATCAACAGCTTGATCGTGATTTCGGCCACACTATTCACCAGCCAGTGCATCTGAGTTTACCACTTTGCGATTATGCGTTTACTAAAAGAAAAAGAAATCCTTCTTAATGAAGAATTTCTGTAATCGTACAATTTTTACTTGTCTTCTTCTATTTGTGCTACTATAACTTCACCATTCTTATCTAATAAAGGGGTGAGAGTGCATCCTTGCGCACTCCATGTGTAAATATAGTTAACACCTGTTTCACGATCAACCCATATAGATATCATACTCCCTTGTTGAGAAGTTTGTATCAACTTTTCATCAAAACGTTTATTCTCTTTTTTCTCTTTTTTATGGAACATCATTTACCACTACTCCTTATATATTTTAAGATACCTAATCTAATTTCTTCTCCATACATTTTATTATTTTCCAGTAGTTAACTATCTAATCCATTTTTCTTGTATGCAAAAATAAAGATAACTAAAGAAATAATGAACCACCCGGAAAACACACTAATATCTGTTAGGTTCCATTGGTATCCAATCTCAGAATATATACTGTTGGAAAAATTCGTTAACACTCCTGTGTAAGTATAGTCAAGCATAGCGGACAAATCTTCTTGGAACAGTTTGAGTGCAGGTACTGATGTTAAAAGTAACGTAATCGGCATTGTATATAAGGATGTTTGTGTTTGGTTTTTAGTAAGGATTCCAATTATATATCCAATTATAAGACTGATTAAACTAGCTACTGTTGTCAGGAGCAAGTAACTTCCAAATTGGACATCCCCAAAAGAGGATCCACTAACAGGTATCATAAGAATATTTACTAGAATCAGGATAAGTAATGGAGGTAGAAGAGTCCCAATCAAGTACTCTAAGCCGTTTACCGAAGATGTCATTAGAACTCGTAAAGTGTTTTTTTCCTTTTCTTCTGCTAAAGGGCCACTGCTCATTGAAATACCAGCTATTGCGATATTAAAAACAATCCCAAAGCTAAGAGCATATGCATTCGTAGAAAAGTTAATTCCTTCCTCACTTACATCTAAATCCGGCATTAGATTTTTTATAGCAAATACAAACCCTAATGCAAGAATGGGGGCTAACATCACACTGGTATTACTTAATAACGTCTGAAACTTCATTCCTACGATTGCTTTTATCTTTCTTAATGAAATGTTCACAGTAAGTTCCTCCCCGTCAATTCTATGAAGACTTTTTCTAGTGTCGGTTCATTTGAATGAATCGTTACAAGTTCATCACTTGCAATCCACTGCTTTATTTTTTTTCCTGTTTCATCAGAGTGAGGCAGTATGATTTCCTTTTTATCCTTTAATAATATCTGATAGCTCTTATTCAGATTGTACTTGAGACTTAAAGCTTTAGGAGTTCCATTCTCTACAATTACGCCATCATTTAGAAGGGCAACGTGATCACATAGTTTCGTCGCCTCGTCCATATTATGAGTAGTAAGAAAAATTGCAGTTCCACTCTCTTTTAGCTCGGTAAGTAGTTCATGAACAGCTAAAGCAGTAGTCGGGTCTAATCCGCTTGTAGGTTCATCTAAAAAAAGGACCTTGGGCTTATGCAAAAGAGATCTTGCTAAGACTAAACGTTGGGTCATTCCCTTCGATAATTTACTTGCAATTTTATCTTTGTGTTCAAATAAACCAACTCTAGTTAAAAGGAAGTCAATTCGTTCTTTCCCTACACCTAAGATGTTAGCGAAAAATTTCATATTTCTGTACACAGTTATCCTTTCATATATTCCGCTGTTGTCAGTGACAATGCCTACTTGTTCATAAATACTTTCATTAATTTGTTCAACTGGGGTGCCTAAAACCACTGCTCTTCCCGAGGTTTGTGCTAATTGTCCAGTCAATATTTTTATAGTCGTTGTTTTTCCTGAACCTGAGGGTCCAAGAAATCCAAATATTTCTCCAGAGCGCACTGAGAAATTAAGATTTTTTAAGGCAGACTCATTTTTGAACCTTTTAGATAACTGTTCGACGTGGATTACTAGTTGCTTTTCCATTTGTCTTTTCTCCTTTTTAGTTGGATTTAAAAAGTACATCTAAAATGTAACTTTATGTTGTCCCGCTGTTCTAAGTGTAGAAAAAAACAATAGAAAAGTTGTAAATATCCGGTGAACAGTACTGAAAAAAGCCCAAATGTACAAAAAAGAGGTTGAAATGAACTCATTTCAACCTCAACTGTACTTTAAAACCCTATTAATTGTTTCATTTCACCCAAGCGATTTCGAGAAAGAGGAATTTTCACATTTGAATTACCTTTTAGAATTAATGTATAACTGTTTTTTGAATAGCTAATCAATTCAGACACACGCTGCAAATTAACTAAATATGAACGGTGACACCGAAAGAAACCAAATTTCAGTAATTTATCTTCTAGGTCACTCATTGTTAGGTCTGTTGGAAAACACTCATCATCAACATGTATATTACTCACGCTGTTAATACTTTCAATGAAATCTATTTCATCAGGACTGAAAAAAATTGTCTTATCCGCTAGCTTACAAGTCACTTTAAAGACATTGTTCGGCATAAAATTTTCACTCTCATCTTTTTCCTCTGAGACAGGATCCGCTTGATTTGTAAGATCCGTTTTTTCTAGTCCACTTGATCGGTTATAGCGATAGATCTCGTTGCTTAAAAGCAATAAATCTTCTATAGAATTAGACGTGAATAGTATGGCAATGTTCTTGTCATTTAGAAACTCTAATGCTTTTAAATAAAGTTCAATGCCTTCACCTGTTAAAGTACTGAGTGGATTTTCAATTAAAAGAACCTCAGGGGAAAATAGAGCCATGCGGAATAAACTGATCCTTTTTTTCTGATCGTCTGTCAAATTGTTGATTTTGGTCCGCCAAACATCCAAAATAGAAAACGATGTAATGTAATTATCTAAAGGTTGGGGAAAGCCTGCAATCTTTTTAAAGAAACTCAAATAGCTTTGAACAGTTAAATTTTCATATAAGCCATCATCTTTATATTCTGTTACTATTGATTTTGTTTCACTCTCAATATAACCACTTGAAGGCAGAAGTTCCCCTGATATAAGCTTAAATAGCACTTCGCTTTCTTCACTGGACATTTTTAACCCAATGCGGGAATTATTGTCTATAACTAAATTGATATTTTTGAGAACAGTACGATTATCTTCTTGTTTCATTACTTTTTCTAGTGAAATTAATGTCATTCTGCACACACTTTCTTTTTAAAGTTCATTATACAATGTCAGAATCTCTAAAAAAAAACTTTATTACATCGACACCTGCAGCAACCAATGTCGAATCTGGATGAATACACACAGGCAACTCCAGTGTATGCTAAAGGATATTCTTCTGCAAATTAATAGTAAGACACTTGCTGTAAGGTACTTGTCTAATTCGTAATGCTGGGAAAAATCTATCGTAGGCATAGCATTAAGTGCACAAAATTATTCCATTTGAAAGCGCCTAACAGGTGCAGGCGATGCAGTCGGTATCTTCTTCGGCAGACAGCTTGAGTGCATCCTCCGAGAATCTGCAGTCGATCATCGATGCTTATCAACTGGAAACGGCGGAGGAAGAACCGGACGCGGTCAGCGGAGCGGCAATGAAAAACGAATGGACGGATAAAAAAGTAAGCTGACTACAAGAGTCCCAACACAAGAGAGCCATAGCTCAGAATTGTGGCTCTCTGAACATACCGCTGTTATTATCGGGAGAAAGCGCGGAAGTCATAGAAGCGTCTGGAATTGAAGTGTTGAGGGACAAGTCGGGCAATGATGACAAGATAGATATTACTTGTCCAAAACGGCCGCCCGCTTTATGCTCATAATAAGAGGATGTGTCTGCCTTGAAATATAGGACATCTCTCCTCGAAAAGGAGTGTGCTTAAATGTTTAAAAAGATCATGAAAGGCATTTCGAAAGAGTTTAGTAAGCGGGAAAGCAGCAGCGGCCGCAGAAGGTCTTATCGTCACGGCTCAAGCAGTGGGAAGCGGCGTAAGTATTATGGAAGCAGCAGCAGCCGACGTGGGCGGAATCCGCTTTATGGTTCGCACCGTTATAAAAAGAAACGACATTATTCCAGCAGCTGATCGACATGCAGAAGACTCCGTAGGGTACGGAGTCTTTTTTTAATGCCGGGAAGAGATCCGCGCGAGTACCTGCTCAAGCGCTCCCAGTATCTCTTCTCCATTGTTATACGGAGGTTCCATCTCAAGCAGTCGCTTCAACAGCTTGGTGGTGAGCGGGTGAAGGGTGAGTTCTTCCGTCCACGGCCGGTTCCTTTTGGTGTCGCCTTCGTAAGACGAGTAGAGGAGAAACAACAGGAAATCACCGACATCAAAGAAATCATCCCGGGCCAGCCGTTCACGCTGCACGTGGTCCTTGGTGTCCAGCGTGTGCGCCAGGCCGAAGTCGATCAGATGCACTTCTCCTTCATGAAGGAGGACGTTCGGAATTCGGATGTCTCCGTGAAAGACGTCGTTTTGGTGGATATAACAAACGATTCCCATCAGCTTTTTCACAAGCTCCAGACATTCCTTCTCCGAGTATTTCTGATTGGATGCAAACAGCGTGTCCTCGATGTTTTTCCCCTCGAAAAATTCCATGGAAAAGAACGCTTCTCCATCAAAGGAGAAGGTTTCGGTCAATGCAGGAATCCCGGGGTGCTTCAGCCGCTGGAGAATCGACGTCTCTTCCTCGTAATTCTCTTTATTCTCCTTCCCCTTGCTTTTACGCATCTGCTTGACTACACATGTATCCCCGGCGTTCAAATCTTTACAAAGATAAATGATGCCGTAGCTCCCATTCTGCAGCACTTTCTTAATCTGATATCGTTCCGCCAGAACCTCATTCCTTCCATAGGGACGATCCATGAGCTTCTGGCGGACCCTCTTCCATAACCAATGTACCGTTTCCATACGCACCTCTTTGTTTTGTTTGTTTTATCATATCAAAGGAAGCAGGGAGGAGGATAGGAAGAATCTTTGAAAAGCTTTCCAGTTGAACCTTGAAGTGGTAATCTAGATAAACAAACGCAGTGGAGAAGTATTTTCTGTGAAAAGAATACCGTTCGATTAAGAGGGAAATGGGGAGCGGATACGTATGGACATAGAGAAGCATTTAAAAAGAATGCCGGAGTTTGAAACAGAACGAATAAAGCTGAGAAAGTTAGCCTATTCAGACGTCGAGGATGTGTTCGCCTTCTGCTCCAACCCTAACGTAGCAGGGCCGATGACATGGGAAGCGAACCGTACGAAAGAAGAGACAAACGAGTTTCTGCGTATGGTCATCACCGGCTATGAAAAAGGGGGTTCCGGTGAATGGGCGATAGAATGGAAGGAAAGCGGCCGGGTGATCGGCGTGGCAGCATTCATTGATTGGAGCAACAAACACAAGTGTGTGGAACTGGGGTATTTTCTTTCCGAGAATTATTGGGGAAAAGGCGTAGCAACAGAAGCGCTGCAGGAACTCGTCCACTACGGTTTCAAGGATCTGGAGCTGAATAGAATCGAAGGCAGATCCGATACGGATAATTTCGGCTCTCAGAAGGTCATGAAAAAATTGGGGATGCAGCATGAAGGAACATTGAGGAAGAATGAGTGGATCAAAGGTGAGTTCAGAGATACGGAAGTGTACGGCATGTTAGCAGGTGACTATGATTCGAACCCGGATTATTGATCATACAAACATGGAAGTTAGTATGACTTTACAGACTTTTTTTATAATCACGAGGATAAACAGTGATTGGATGAATACACCCTCTCCATTGCCTATTGGAGAGCAGATCAACTCATGGTAAAATGGAAAAATGAGGTTGTTAATCAGCGGTTTTTATGAAAAAATTGTGGGGGGTTGCGTTTGCGCTTCTTTCAAAAACAGTGGATCAGAAGTATGTTATTGATGTGCGTCCTCTCCCTTCTGTTGGTGTGGGACCACCCGGTTTTATTTGTAATCGGGGTCGTTGCTTTGTCCGTGCTGGAAGTATGGATACATAAGAAAAAGCAGGCATAGCTGTACATAGAAAAAATAAGCCCGGACGGGGATGCATCACGTCCAGGCTTTTCTTTGTATGGCTCGAAGAAGATAAAGGGGGGGGGGCATGGTTAGTGAAACGTGTAGACGTTGCATACGCCTTGGTTTTTGACGAGGTCGAAGAAAAAGTATTGATGGTGAAAAATAGAGGCCGGGACTGGTCCCTTCCCGGCGGAGCTGTAGAAAAGGGAGAAACCTTTGCGCAGGCCGCGATTCGCGAGTGTAAGGAAGAAACAAATGTGACGATAGAAGTCGAAACGATCGTAGCTGTGAATGAAGCATTTTTTGAGAAAGAAGCCCATCATGCCTTGTTCCTTACTTTCAAGGCGAAGGTTGTGGATGGATCGATCCGAGTCGTACATAAAGATGAAATCGAAGAAATAAAGTGGGTCGATTATGAAACGGCAGACGGATGGATGCCTTATCATGCGAATGGTTTGGAGCGGCTGCTTCAAGCATCTGCACCCTATACGTTTCAAGGATAAGGGGACAATTTAAAAAGAAAGGGGGGCGCATCATGTCCGAGTTTACCATCGTTTTTCTTTTGTGTCCGTTAATGGTACTCGCTGCTTCGGTAATCAGCCATGCCGTTTTCCACAAATGGGCGGTCATGCCGACAGCTGTATTTGTCGTGTTTACCATTCTTACGTTCACCGTTTTCAATTCGAGCTTTTTCATCTGGGTGATGGTGTATACGGTTCTTTCCATCATCGTAAGCCTTTTGATGAATAGAAGGAAAGGAAACCCTGCCTTTTAAAGGATAAGAAAATCCCGGGAGGAATGTTAATGAAGAAGGAAGCGGGCACGATGATAAAACCGAATGCTTTACGAAAAGGGGACAAGGTTGCGGTTATTGCACCGGCCGGTCCTCCGGATCGAGTGCTGCTTAATCAAGGCATAGCCGCATTGGAGGAGATGGGGCTTAATGTATTCATCGGCCGTCACGTGTTCGATGGGGAGGAAGCGGGAGCGCATCTTATCCAAAATCGGGTGGATGATGTCCATGCAGCGTTCCGCGACCCTTCCATCCGAGCGGTGTTTTGTGCGAATGGCGGATACGGGTCGGCGAAACTCGCGCCGATGCTCGATTACCAATTGATGGAGCACAACCCTAAGATTTTCTGGGGATATAGTGATCTTACTTATTTGCTGGAAGCCATTCGTAAAGGAAGCGGCCTCGTTACCTTCCATGGGCCGATGGTGGCGTCCGACTTGAATGAGGCACAGAGAACGAGCGGAACCATTGCCTCCTTTTCCCCTTTGTTCACGGGGAAAAGCGTGACCTTTGATTCCAGGAACTCGCAGCTGTTCACGCTGGCTTCCGGGACAGGGACGGGCCGTATCGTCGGCGGGAATCTCACGCTTCTCACCAATGGGATGGGCACACCTTATCAAGTGGAAACGTCCGGGGCGATTCTTTTGATCGAGGAAGTCGCAGAGCCCGCCTTCCGCATTGATTTGATGCTTACCCACCTGAAGCAGGCAGGAGTCTTTGACCAGGTGGAAGGAGTCATTTTAGGAAATTTCCAAGTGGAACAGGAGGAGGAAGCACGGGTGAGTCAAGTGCTGGAAGACTTCTTCGCTTCCTCGCCGTTTCCAGTCGTCGGGAACTTCCCGTTCGGCCACTGCTCTCCGAATTGCGGCATTCCGCTGGGTGCGAACGCGACCTTGTCCACTTCTCCGCCTCAATTGGTGATCGAATCGGGGGTCGTTTAGTTTATGAAGAGGTTGAACCGAAAAGGTCGTCTTTTGCAGTGGACATTCATCGTCCTCCTACTTGCTGCGTTTGCGTTGATGCTTGCGGGTTTACGAGAGAGCGTGTCCTTTGTGGGGGCGACGGCCGCTGCGTTTATCGTCAATTTGTACTGGGCGGTTATAGAGCATAAGCGGAAACGGAAGGAAAAGGAAAACAGGTAAAGAGGAGGGGAAAGGGGGTAAAGATAGGAGGTATACAGTGGTATACCATTTAACGACCTTTCATCGGTTGCTTTTTACCTGAACGACTCCTCAACAGCTCATCAATGACGAAATAAAAAACTGCTATCACAAGAGAGTAAAATGTAAAAGTCCATAATATAAAAAGCGGTAATATTCCCGCAAAAATATGAAAGGCATAAGAAAAAAAGAAACGTGCTGCTCCCCATTTTTTTGTAATTAAATCAGATACTATTGAAATAGGTAGCCCATACAAAAATACGCCAATAGATATATATCCAGCTACAATGCTAAAGCTACTCAAGAATCCAGGAGATTGCTGCTCCCCTAAAAGCATATGGGGTGGAGTAACTAAAGTGACAATGATGGATGCAATAACCGTGGTAATCAATGCAGATAATAGCTTTCTTCTTAATAACAACACCTTCACACACCTCCCTTAGTTACTATTCCGTCCAGAGAGTATGAACGGATAACGGTTTGTTTTCTGTTTTGCTTGGAAACTGAAAAATACGAGCTCTTTCTTTTTTGGAGTACACTCTCCATTCTTCACTAAATTTCACTTTCATTCTTAAACCTTATTTTATAAACAAGCCCCCTATATAAAATACCATTATTTGTTAAGTGTTATAAAGCAATTCTTGAAGTACCATAAAGATTTTCTAAAGACAGCAGCTTCAGTAAAAAGAGGAGAGATGAAATGGTTAATCGTGCGATGAACGTTATGGTCAAAGACTACGAGGAAAGCTGGCCGGTTTTTTTGAAGAGGAGGCCGAAAAGCTGCGAGCCGTTTGGAAGGGAGAACTCGCTGCCATTCATCATATCGGCAGTACGGCCGTTCCCGGACTGAAAGCGAAGCCTGTCATCGACATCATGCCGGTGGTGGAGCAGATAGAAAAAGTGGATGACTACAATGAATCGTTGCTGGCATTGGGGTATGAGCCGCTCGGCGAGATGGGGATTCCGGGGCGGCGTTATTTCAGGAAAGGCGGCGAGAACCGGACCCACCAAATCCACGTATTCCAAAAGGATAACCACCACGAAATTGACCGGCACCTTGCCGTCCGTGATTACCTGCGGGCGCACGAGGAAGCGGCGGCCGCCTATGGCGCGTTGAAAGCGTCCCTTGCCCTTGAGTTTCCGAAGGATATCGCCGGATACAGTGCCGGGAAGGACGACTTTGTAAAAGAGTTGGAAAGAAAAGCGCTGGATTGGAAAAGGAAGAATGCATATCCATTTCGTTTTTCCCATTCGGATGGTTCTTTCTAACCGTTTTATGTGAATCTATCACATTCATCTATACAGGAATCTTTTGCAGCCATACATTATATCAAACCTGGATGTTATGTAAGACAATCAGGTTACTATAATGAGGAGTATGAAAAATGAATGATTCAAATAATCATGTGAACGGCTATGGAAAATCCTGCTGCCAGGGCTGCGGTAATAACTGTCCACCCCCGTGCAGCAGGGACAAGTGCTGCCGTTCCTGTAACGGACATGACGACAAGAGATCCTGCCGATGTTCCTGTAAAGACGTTTGTGTTGGAGGCGGCTTGGTGAATGTGAATATTATCGGATTCAATACCAACGGTTTTACGTATGTCATCAGCCAGGGGGGACAGCAGGTTGAACGAGCCGTATCCCTTAGTGCATTTGGGATCGACTTTAACCCGTTTGGTCCGCGGATGATTTCTGGAACAGTTCGAAGCGACGGTACGGTGGTCACTGGTGGAGAGAACTTTTCCGTTTCGCATGAGGCGTGCACGGGTATCTATACCGTTACGTTCAAAAGGGCTTTCACCATTGTCGACGCGGAAAATCAGCCGCCGGAAGTGACGGTTATTCCTGAACCGATTAATGTTGGAGTCGGGGCACCGGTGGGGAACGTTTCTGATATTATTACTGGATTGGTGGATGCTCAAGGCCGGATTCTTGACGGTACAACACTTGGTACTAGTGACGAGTACGCCTTTACCATTGTTAAAAACCCGAGCGTGAATGGATACTACAGGATGCGTTTCCGCCCGGAGTTAAATGTGGAATTGCTTCTAGAGGGCGGAGTGCAGATAGAAGTGTTTGAAGACTTGATCCCACCGCAGGAAAGCTGCTGCTGTTCCTGTACCTGCTGCGAGAGCGGAGCCAATGGAGACATTCTCGGCTATGGTGTCGATTTAATTAATGTGGACAAGACTGGGTTCATTTACCGTCCGTATGAGGAGACGATTCTGGGGAAAAATTATCGGGATCTACCGGTTAACTTTTCTGTATTGTTTATTCGAAAAGAGTCGTAATTATTGTTAAACGATTAGGAAACCATTCTGATCTCCAGAATTCATCCGTTTTATTGAAGAGGAAGGCCGGTTGATAGAACCCGGCCTTTTTTTGATCATACTTGTTCTTTCTTCAGGCTGTGGTATGCTGATTTGTAAATCATTAACTGTTTCATGCTATTTTCCAAGAATTATAGAGAGGGGAAACCACATGCCTGGCTTACATATAGGAGATAAAATCGGTATCTTCACACCATCTACTCCGGCGACGGTTACAGCCAAAGTCCGGTTCGAACGGGCGAAAGCGTTTCTTGAAGGGAAAGGATTCACCATCGTAGAAGGACGTTTGACAGGAAAAACGGAAGGTTACCGTTCCGGTTCGCCGAAGGCACGGGCGGAGGAGCTGAATGAGTTGTTAAGGGACCCGGACATAAAGATGGTGATGGCATCCATCGGCGGGACTAATTCCAACAGCATGCTTCCCTACATCGATTACGAAGCATTCCGCACCCACCCGAAGCTCGTCGTCGGCTATTCCGATGCGACGGCGGTCCTGCTCGCTCTCTATCATAAGACGGGGATGACAACCTACTACGGCCCCGCGCTCATTCCATCTTTCGGCGAGTTCGAACCGCTTGTCGAAGACACGTATCGATATTTCGAAAACTATTTCCTGAAAGACATGAAGCTTCCCTATGAGGTTCCAATGCCTCCCTATTGGTCGGACGATCCAGTAAATTGGCTGCATCAGACAGGAAAGAAGAAGCTGTTTGATAATGCCTGGATTACGAGGAACGAGGGAACCGCCGAAGGACGCCTGATCGGGGGCAATGTCAATGCCATGTACGGATTCATCGGAACGGAATATTTCCCTCCTGTGAAAGAGGGGGACATCCTCTTGATAGAAGATTGCATGAAGGATGCATCCACAGTGGAAAAGAACTTCGCGATGCTGAAGCTGCACGGCATCTTCGATCGTGTTTGCGGCGTTCTCTTAGGAAAACACGAGCGGTACGACGATCTCGGCACGGGAAAAGAACCGATCGATCTGCTGATGGAACAGCTCGACGGCCGGGACATTCCGGTTATCGGTGAGTTCGACACGAGTCATACCCACCCGATGCATCCCCTCGCCATCGGGAAAAAGGTGCGGATGGACACACAGACTCGAACGGTGCAGTGTGTGGAGGCGTGGATCTGACATTCTATAAAGGGTGATCTGCCTGCTGCTTATACGGAATAGCTTGACCAGCTATTCCGTTATACTATATAGTGGTAGTAAGTAATACTTAATATCGGTATCACATAGTACTGGAAAGGAGGTACACATGAGTAATTTCAGAGAAATGATGAAAGGGGTCCTGGAAGGGTGTGTGCTTGAAATCATCAGTCGCGGAGAAACGTACGGCTATGAAATCACCCAGCAGCTGCGCAAGCTCGGCTTCACCGACGTTGTGGAAGGAACCGTCTATACGATTACGATGAGGCTGGAGAAGAACAAGCTGGTGGAGATCGAGAAGAAGCCTTCCAATATGGGGCCGCCGCGGAAGTTCTACACCTTGAACCGGGCCGGAGAAGAGCAGCTGGAACTATTTTGGGAGAAGTGGGGGTTCCTCTCGTCAAAAATCAACGAACTGAAAAAGGAAAGGGGAGAACAGCAATGAGTATTTTTGAGAAAATGATCGGGAGTATGCAGGACAAACGGGAATGGAGAGCAATGGAAGCGCGAGCCAAGTCACTGCCGGAGGAATACCATACGGCTTATAAGGCGATTCAGAAGTATATGTGGACGACCGGCGCACCCACGGATTGGGAAAGCACGCACCGCATCTTCAGCGGCATCCTTGATCTTTTCGAAATGGGGGCGGCAGAAGGGAAGAAAGTCACGGACCTTACGGGAGAGGACGTAGCGGCCTTCTGTGATGACCTGGTGAAGGATGAACAGTCTTGGAGAGATAAGCACCGCCGGCAATTGAATGATACGATCCGCCGTGGTGAGTGAGGGCGGTTTTAAACAGGGAAGGAGCATGGCTGTTGGCTGATTATGGAGAAGAAAGACTCGCCGGAGGAAACGTATCAAACGTGTACCGGGCAGGAAACACCGTCCGGCGGGAGTGGAAACCGGAAAGCGGACGAATCCACAAGCTGCTGCTGCATTTGGAAAAGAAGCAGTATCCATATGCCCCGAGGTTCCTCGGGGTGGACGATCAGGGCCGGGAAGTTCTATCCTACATCGAAGGGGAAGCCGGTCATTACCCTTTGAAAGGATACATGGGATCCGATGAAGTGCTCACAGAGATCGCAGGGATGCTGCGCAGGTATCATGATGCCGTCTGTGACTTTCCTATCCCGGAGGAGTGGCCGTCGCTCGATCGGACGCCTGCGCCGAGGGAAGTCATCTGTCACAATGATTTCGCCATGTACAATATCATTTTCCATAACGAGCATCCCGCAGGAGTCATTGATTTTGATGTCGCAGCCCCGGGGCCGCGGATGTGGGATATCGCCTACACGTTATACACGTGCGTCCCATTGAGCCGCAAGCACGATGATGCAGACGGTAATGCCGTCCCTTATCGTTTTCCGGAAGATGCCGAGCGGATCAAACGAAGGGTGAAATTGTTTTTTGCAGGCTACGGAATGGAAGAAGAAGGATACTTGGAGATGGTCGAGCTTCGTTTAGAAGGTCTTGCAGCCTTAATGACGAGAAAAGCGGCCGAAGGAGACGCTGCCTTTCAGAAGATGATAGAGGAAGGACATCTGGAACATTATCAGAAAGACATCGCCTTCCTCCGCAAGCACGGGAAGGAATGGGCGTGAGCAGGGAAAAAGGAAGGGGAACCGATACGTTCCCCTTCCTTTTTATGTTTTCAGAATCATTTAACTAGAGTACAAAGCATAGCACCTCGCTATTTTCATACCTAAGGACAGTGGAGTGCCGCTATCCTGAGGAAATGGTCGGCAAATATGGCCGAGGGCGGAGGGAAATGGGGCAGACTCCTGCGGGAAGTGTGGCACAGGTGAGACCCCGGAAGAGCAGCGCGATGAGGAGGCTCACCGGCCACCCCGCGGAAAGCGCCCCGTTTTCCGGAGCCCTTCCCTATGCCATACCGACAGATGACATTACGAAAATCCTCCGTCGGAATGGATGATTTGTCCGGTGATCCAGGCGGCTTCGTCACTGGCGAGGAAGGCGATCAGCCTGGCTGCGTCCGCAGGTTCGCCGATCCGTCCCATCGGAAACTTCGGCCGCAGCGTATCTTTCAGCGTCCCGCTCATCCAGCCGGTGTCCGTCGGACCGGGATCGACAGCATTGACCGTAATGTGGTGGGTAGCAAGCTCCAGCGCAACGGATTTCGTAAACGCAGATACGGCGCCCTTTGTCGCTACGTACGCCAAGTTCCCCGGCTCCGGTGATTTGTCCTGACCGGAAACCATATTGATGACCCGGCCGCTGTGCTTCCCCTCGATCCGGCGTGCGAATTCCACCGTCAACAGGCATGTGCCTCTCACATTCACTCCGTAATGAGCATCAAGGATGTCCGCCTGCATGGACCGGAAATCGACATCAACGGAATGGGTGGCGTTATTGACGAGGATGGAAGGGGAGCCGAGTGTCCCGCTCACGGTATCCAATAATTCTGCCGCCGCATCCGGTCGGGACAGATCGAGCTCCATCGATGCACACCTTACGCCAAGGCTGCGGATTTCTTCCATCAGGATGTCCGGCCAAGCGGCATCTTTTTCTTCCGAGTAATCCATCGTACGGTCGTACGCGGACCAGTGGGTGAAGAAGATATCGGCTCCTTCCTCAGCAAGCGTCCTGCATATGGCGGTGCCAATTCCGGATTCCCGGCTGGCCCCTGTTATAATGGCAATGTTATGAATGAGTCGTGTCATAAAAAGCATCTCCCTTTATGGAAACGCTGAGCAGACGGCTATCGGAGATGTTAGGGTTACGCACGTATCCTTAATGGAAGAACACTGATGCGGTAATAGCAGAAGCCAGCGATCCTGTAATGGCATACGAAATAAACGTCCCTTTTGATTGAAGGAACTCTCTTTTTCATCCCTTACCATTAAAGGATATCGCCCATACCGATCCATGCTCCTTTCGTCCATCTCCTTTCTTCATCTAACCATAATATCCAAATGTAGTAAACCTCTTCTGCAGCCGTTCCTTTCATGATACACTGATTGTAATATTTTTCTATTTGGAGAAAGGGGGCGTAAGGATGTTGAAAAAGAGCCTATTCTTTTCTGTCCTGGTCTTGTTCCTGCTTGCTGCCTGCTCGGAAGCCGAGGGGACGGAACCATGGAAAGCAGCCGTCATCGGGAAGCTCCCTGATTTTTCCGATGAGACGGTGGATTTCTCCTCTTATTCCTTGAAGGAATGGACGGAGGACGGTTCGCTTTCCGACCAATACGATGCGTTATTTGTGATGCCCGATCAGTTTGCGGAAGCTTCACAGGATAAATATGTTTCCATGTTCAAAGAATCATCGGTGCCGGCAGTTTTCGTGAAATCGGAAAAGCGCCATCTTCCTTTTGTAACGGAGGGAATGGATTATGAAGCGACTCCGGATGCTGCGAAGGCTGATTACTTCGCCACTATTTATGAGTGGACCGGCGGGGAAGAGAACAGGGAGGATGTTTGGTATATCGAGGATACAGAGGACGATTCCGCCAATTATCAGCATCTTCTGGAAAAGCTTGCTTCGATTCAGTAAGGATGGACATAAACGAAAAGGCTGCCGATGGATAATCGGCAGCTTTTTTTTACACCTTGTTCGGTGCGGTCGGGCTGCGGAAAATGGGATGCTTTCCTGGATTTCTCGTCAGCCCCTTCTATTCAATTATTGGAATTGCGGTCGACGTAAGGAAAAATCGGATCTTTCAGATGGAACTCATAGGTGTTTCCGTCTACGATGCCGACTACTTTGTCACTGTCGTAAAGGTCCAGCAGGAAGTGGGCCATTTCTTTGGATGTATGGTACTTAGGCAAAGCCTCGTCATAGTTGAACTGATCGACATCCATTGCCTGCTTGGCAAATTCGGATTCGGTCGCGGCCGGAGCCAGTACTTTCGCCCGCATTTTCGCACCCATGCCTTTCAGCTCCTGGGCCAGTCCTTCTGTAAAGGCACTGACGAAGAATTTGGTGGCACAGTAGGTCACGGCGTTGGCTACGATCGTATATCCGCCACCGGACGAGATGTTGATCAGCTGTGTGCCTTCTTTTTCTGCATAATCACGTGCAAACAGAGAAGAAAGAATCGTCAATGCTTCGTTGTTTAATCGCAGCATCGTTTCAATCTTCGTCAGGTCATGCCCGGACACGGGATCGAAGTTGCCGAAACCGGCGTTGTTGACCCATGTCTCCAATTCATATTCCTTCAGGCTTTCATACAGGTCATACACCTGGTCGCTTTTGGAAAGGTCCGCTGTTTTGATGACGACCTCCACGTTCTTATCCAGTCCGTTGATCTCCTGCTTCAATTCTTTCAGCTGCTGCTCCCGTCTTGCCACAACGATGACGTTTTTGCCGCGGGCCGCGAAGGCGAGGGCTGTTTCATAGCCGATTCCTGAACTTGCTCCTGTAATAACCGTGTATTTCATGTGAATACCTCCAATGATTTTATGTTATGCTCCTAGCATAAGGCTTGAAGTGCACTTCAACGCAAGCATAAACACTTTCATTAACCGATTGGAGGAAAAGATATGTTTACAATTAGAGAAACGGCGGAGATGCTGGAGCTGAAACCGCACACGCTTCGGTACTATGAACGGGAAGGTATCATAACGAGTGAAAGAGATGAACAGGGGTACCGGACATTTACAGATGAACAGATCGGCTGGCTCCGCTTCGTGAAGAAGCTCCGGGAGACGCAGATGCCGATCCAACATATTAAAGAATATGCCGAGCTTTATGTAGAAGGGGAGCATACCTCCTCGAAACGCCTGGAGCTGCTGGAAGAACACCGCCGGGCCATCCAGGAACAGCTGCGGACACTGAAGGCGACCGAGGAAATGCTGGATCATAAGATCGAAACGTATAAAGAGTATCTAAGGGCAGGAGAGGAACATCCGACGACATAACATCTTTTTGAGGAGGCTTGTCATGAAGAAGGTCGCAGGTTTGTTATGTATGCTGCTGTTCCTTTTTCCCGCATGGTTCCGTTTTATACATACGAAACAGAAAAAGTGAAAAGCATTCGATTCACGGAAAAGGTGTCAGCTGACATTTCCTGTTTTCGTAATATGTAAGCACCATAAGTAATAGCGTAACGGAACGACCATCTGCGTGCTGAATATAGATGCGGGAGTTTTAAGAAACATTTTTACTATCGACGTGTGTCGTCCTCTTTATCTATTGAAATATCCAATCGTTGTTGATAATTGCTAACAAAAGAACCGCACAGAAAAACCCACTCTTGTCATTAAGAGTGGGTTTTTTTGCATTTCTTCCCGATAACGAGCGGTATTACTTTGTTGATTATTCTGGTGTCATACCAGCCATCATTGCTGCGAATGTCATAAGGCTTGCGGTGGCCAACAAGACGACCAGAGAAATAGAAGCCAACACTTTTTGTTTCTTGAATGACACGGCGGTCAATAGGATCGCGACAATCAAGAAAGTCCAAATGACGATGATCGACTGCGATCCGTTTAAAAACAACAAGGACGAGAATCCGGCAATCGGGACGATGCTGAACAGTAACATATAAATTCCAAAGAGTGTATCTTTATTTTTCATTGAAAATCCACCTTCCATTTTGAAACTTCTAACTCCGTACCCATTTTATAACAAAAAAACTGAATTTCAACTCATTTTGGCAGATAGAAAATTGCTGTCACACATTATATACCCTGATTTTCCAATTTGTAAGATACAGCCCTTTTTCCCGGATGCAGTGGAGAGTCTGAAACAATCGGGAACCCAACTCCTGCAGATTTTTTAAAGGAGGAGGGAGCCGACATTTTCCTCCTGGACGGATATGTGTACTCAAATGCGGAAGGTATCGAGTGGGTCGAGGAGTTGGCATACACAGCAGGCGGACAAATCGGGGAAATATCGAGGCAGACGGATAAAGCGGTCCTTTTCCGCAACGGAACGGCCAACCGACTTCCTGTGGGAACAAAGATTTACGAAACGGATACGCCGGTCTGCATGGCCGTGGTGGATGGCAGAAATCCACTCTATTTGAAGATGGTCGAATGGGGAGGGAGAATTTTATCGACCGGAATGACAAATCCCATTTTGGTATGGTGCTTTTTCATTGACGGGATGTAGAGTGCCGGTTGAGCGTTAAAAGATAGTCGGTACCAGGCCGCCGTCCATACGGATCGGGGATCCTTTAAATGCCGATGCATAAGGACTGCAGACGAATGTTGTCAGCCTACCTACCTCGGAGGGTCTGATGAATCTTTGTATCTCCGATTGAGGGAGGTTTGCGGCCATAAATGCCTTTTCTTTCTCTAAGAACGTCATGTCTTTATTATCGTACATTCCCTCAATAATCTGCTGCACATTCTCAGAGAGGGTCGGGCCTGGCATGATCGTATTGACGGTAACATCTTTTCCTCGTGTCAATTTAGATAAGCTTTTCGACAAAGATAACAGCATGGATTTTGTCATACAGTATTGTGGCATTTGTCCGGAAGGCATAACGGCTTCTTCACTGGCAATAAAGATAATTCGACCAAACTCCTTGTTCCGCATTTTAGGTAAATAAAATTTAGATAAACCATTTGCAGCAAGAACATTGGTATGGAAATATTTTTCCCATATTTCATCGGTAACGTCCTCATACTGCATGATTTCATAAATCCCCATGTTGTTTACTAAAAGATCAATATCGGGATACTTTTCGAATAAATGCTCCCGTTGTTCCACATCTGCAATATCGGCTGCCGCATTTTGAGGAGAGGTTGCAGGGAAAGCTGCTTGTATTTCCTTTACCACGCCTTCTACCTCTTCCTCCTTTCGGCCGTTAATAAGAACATGAACACCTTCTTTTGCCAGCTCCATAGCAATGGCTTTCCCTATCCCTTTTGTAGAACCGGTCACTAAAGCGGTTTTGTTGGCTAGTCCCATCTCCATCCTATACATCTTCCTTTCATTCAATAATAAAACTGAGCTTACGGAGTTTCACCTAAACGTTCCGTGCGCCAACGGGAAGGAGTATCCCCTTCCCAAAGTCGAAAAGCCCGATAGAACGAGTTTTGATCTTCATAACCAATCAGAAAGGCCACTTCACGAATATCGAGCGAAGGATCTGCTAAGTACTCACGTGCCAGCTCCTTCCGAACTTGTGTCAACAAATGTTTGAAGCTCGTCCTCTCCTCATGAAGCCGGCGCTGCAGGGTACGGTTGCTCATCCCGAGCTCCGCGGCGGCTGCTTCGATACCAGCACGTCCTCCCGGCAGGCTGCGTTTCAAAAACCACTTGACCATTTCTGTAACGGAATTACCGGATTGGTGCTCCGCAGCCGATTGATCCAAAACAGGAGTCAAGACTTCAAGCAGCTCTGCGTTATACGAGGCGAAAGGGAGGTCAAGGTCCTTTCGGTGGAGGATCAATGTATTCCTGTTTCCACCGGTTTGGACACGGCATCCGAAGTAAGCTTCAAGCGGCTGAACGTCGCCCGGCAAGCACGAAAGTTCCACGGATTTCGCAGTCAATGGACGACCAGTACCCCGCCGTCCTAACTCCAGAAGAAAGGCAAGCGTAATACCTGCTAACACCGCCGGACCAGGCTCATCTTTAGACATCCATCCCAGTTCGATAGAGCACTCATCACCATCTTCTGTGATCAGTAAACCCTCAGGAGGACACAGCCGCTTATAACGAACCATTCGAGTTAGAGCGTCGCGATAGTCACGAGCGTGATAAGCAGCTAAAACAGTCGGCGGAAAATGAACGGTTTCGAAGCCGGTCGACAGCCTGATGATTGCTTCAGACGTGTCCCCTATGAGATCAGAGTACGCCTGCCAGATGGATAGATACTGGGAGGAGGTGACCATCGGTTCATGAATTATGGTGAGTGGAAGTCCCGCTTTTCGGGCTATTTCATGAGGGGGCACCCCCATCTGTTGTACTCCCGTCCAAAATCCAGACGGAAATTTAATGCGGGTATCAGACGTCATTTCCTACACCTCCTTCGGCTGTCTACAGCCTGCCTTTGTTTATATCTACCTTGTTGGTAGGATACGTATCATCTTATCAATCGGGTGTTGTTTTGTAACTAGCAACAGGCGACATACAGCTAACAATTCCCGCCAAAATCTTTGAGAACCTTCTACTTTAAAAAGCGTGTCCTTGATAGTAAAAAATCTTTTAAACGATTGTAGAAGTCCAGAAGTATGTAAGGAAGAGAGTGAACAAACATGCCACTGGGAAACAAGTTCGTGGTGCTATCCAGAAATACTTGAAATAAGAGGAAAGGTTCTGTTCCGGGTGGGACAGAACCTTTTTGTGAATAAGCGGTTTTCACTAATAAATTTGTTTATTTGGCGTGGATATGTCACAATAAATTGTAATTAATATACAATTATGTAAGCTATTTTTTAGGAGGGATTGTATGGATGTAGTCATGTGGTTATTGCTTGCAGCAGTCTTAATCCCAGCAAACATATACGCAGTCAAATGGCACAGGAGCGGGAGAGTTCCTCTCTGGGCTTCGGGTCTTTTCACAGCCGTTTTGGGCATTGGACTCGGCTTTGCTGCTGGTTTGGTCCTGGTGGGTATCGGGGATTCCGGCCAAGGCGGGGGCTTCATGGCAGCTTTTATAGGTCTTGTTGCCGTAGGGAATGGTTTGCTTCTTTTTTTCATGGGGCTTGTATTGGTAATCGGGAAGCAATTTAATAAGAAGGATACGCCGGTATAAAGGAAGAATAACGGTTCGTAGATAAAAGAGGAGGAACTCCATGAAATTGGAAGTTCCTCTTCTTTGGTTGATCGTATGAACTCTATGCAACCTTTTAATAGGGTACTTCCCCCGCATAGTTTAACAGGATCGGTTCATTGTCTGTCATGGTCGCTTTATACAGGGTGATGTTTCCTTCCGGCGGTTCCGGGTCGTTTGAATGGCTTAGGAAGTTTTGGTTTAAAGCGATGGTCCATGCGGCTTCGCCATCTTTCAGCAGCACAATGGCCGTTGTACCGAATTGTACGGCTTTTCTCGCTTCGTAGGTTTCGGTCCTGCCGTCCTCTTTTATCGTTATTCCATCCGGACCGCTTGTGATGTGCGTGTTCTCTCCGGACCACTGTCCATACATAGAAGCGGACACATAAGAATAGGAGAGGTCGTTGTCCCGTGAACCATAGGTCCCTATATATTGGTGAATCGTGTCATCCTTTGCTTTGTAGGTCACGGCCGCTATATCATGATCCAGCCACTTCACTTGGAAGTCCTTTTTGGTTTCGTATGGGAGTTCATCCTGTGCCCGGGCGAGGATACCGAAAGCTGTCCGGTAATAGGTGGTTTTTCCTGTATCTTCATCTTCTTTCAGGACTAACGTATGCTTCCAATCCGGTGAAAAATCGGTTATTTGATGAATATGTCCGCTCTGTTTGACCATCATGACCATTTGGAAAGTAATCAGGCTGATGGTAAGTGCCAGGACGATCGGCAGGCGTATTTTCGTTGCGCGGAATAAAAGAAGCGCCGTGCCTGCGAGACAAATAATGATGATGCAGTTGACTACGTAAAAGAGGCGCATGTCTATGTATTCCACTCTCAACCTGGAATCGAGGAGAAGATAAGCCCCCTGCATGAGGAACAGACCGGCAGCTGCGAGCGGGAGAATGATTTTCATGACTTGTTTAAGTTGTTTCATCTGGTTCCACCACCTTATCAAACGTCCACGTCTGTCCACCGTCTTCGGAAAGGAATTTTCCTTTAACGAGCCCTCCTTCATAATCGCCGTTCGGCCCTTGTCCGATATGGATGGCTAAATGATCCTCTTCTTGGAAGGGCATCTCAGCCGTCACGAATACCCCGCTGTATTCCGGCGTGGCGTCGATAGCGGACTGCTCCCAGCTGTCTCCGCCGTTCTGCGTGACGTACAGGGTCGGTTCCTGCGGGTTAATCGTTCCGTAGGAGAGGAAGGCAGTTTCATCGTCGATGGCTCCTCCGTCATAGACGAGGCGTTCTGTATCCGGGCGGCCGATATCCTGCCAGGTTCGTCCGTCATCCGTGGTGAGATAGATGGCGGTGAGTTCGCTTGACATGGTCCGGCCACCGGAGAGAACGGCATACCCGAAATTCTCTGTAGGAAAAGCGATTTTCCTGAAACGCAGGCTGTAAAACTCATCGGTAATCGTTTGTTCCTCCCACGTCTTTCCGTGATCGAAGCTTGTAAGAAGTTTGACCGGCTCCGGTTCGTTGCTGGTGGCTTCGATATAAACGAAGGAGGTGCGGTTTTGGTCAAACGCGTAGCTGCCATCGATCAGCTGCTGTCCGCTTCCATTGTATTCGCCGTTAAACAGCATGGCGGTATCGAGGGGCACATCCTGCCAATGGTCCCCGCCGTCGTATGATATGAGCGGCTGCTCCTTTTCCAAAGAATAGGTGACGTCGCCTTCCGTATATCGTGACCCGTAGGATACCGTTTCTGATGCCCCGGCATCTTCCGCGGCCTCCGTTTTCGGTTCTGCCACAGGTGCTTGCGGGACGGTCGTCGTCTCTAAGAAAAAGGGACCGGCAAGGAGGCCGATCACCATAAACCCCGACATGACGATAAAAAGCTTCTTCATGTTTATCCTTCCTTCTCCTTCTTTCAGGTAAAATCTAACAATTTTTCATTCTACCGCATCCGAATACGATTGGCAATCCGTTCCTTTCCATTATGTTACAATGGAGAAAGATTGTTAGATTAACCTATACGGTTTCCTTTTTTCCTGCCCCCACTTGCTGCGCAGTCCATTTCTTAGAACGAACAACGCTCGGGAAGATACCACAGGGGAGGCTGGTCCAATGTAAATAACCCTTTTTTAAATCATGGCATTCGAAAATGATGAAAAAGGGGTAGGAAAAAATGAAATCCGTTTCTTTCCGGTCCTTATGGATCGGGCAGGCTTTTGCTAATCTTGGAGATGTTTTCTATATCGTCGGTATGATATCGATGATGTACTCGGTGTCACAGTCCGCTTTCTTCCTGGCGCTTTTGCCGTTCATTAATACGGTGGGGCGCTTCGCGAGCGGGTATTTGTCCCCGCTTTTGTTCGATAAATACCGGTTGAAAAGTCTGCTTTGCTTTTCGCAGATCAGTAAGACTGTCGTGTTCTTCGGGCTGGCGTTATGGCTCACTTGGACGGATGGTGTATTCAGTTTCGTCCTATTCGGCGTGTTCCTGCTCGCTTTTCTCGACGGCTGGGCGGATCCGGCAAGCAGAGCGATGCTGCCGAGACTTGTCGGGAAGGAGGAAATCGTCCGGGCGAACAGCCTCTTTTCTGTCGTCAGTCAAGTCATCCAACTGGGAGGCTGGGCGCTCGGCGGGGTTCTCGTTGCGTGGCTGGGAGGTCGTTCCGTCCTATGGGTTACGTTCCTTCTGTTTGTGGTTGCTTCAGGACTGATGCTCCTGATCCGTGATCGTACGAATGTGGCTGTCGGTACAGGGGGAGCCCCGGCTGCGTCGGTGTTGAAGCGAGGGTGGCAGGCGATTTGGCAGACGCCGGTTTTCCTGTCGATTCACATCGTTCTTTTCCTTGAATCGATGGCCAATGTCGTATGGATTGCCGCGATCATCTATGTGTTCGTCTCTGAAGTCCTTGATAAATCGGAAGCATGGTGGGGGTATATCAATACGACCTTCTTTATCGGCCTGCTGCTCGGCGGCCTGCTAACTGCGGTGTATGCGAGGCTGATGGAACGGCATCTGTTTCGAATGCTGCTCTGGTCGGCCATCGCTGTCAGCATCTTCACCGTCGTCTTCGGT
Source organism: Halobacillus sp. ACCC02827 (assembly GCF_030291935.1). Classification (NCBI taxonomy): domain Bacteria; kingdom Bacillati; phylum Bacillota; class Bacilli; order Caryophanales; family Bacillaceae; genus Halobacillus; species Halobacillus sp. ACCC02827. Next base: position 1,390,768 of record NZ_CP128168.1, read on the forward strand.
TTGAACCGTGCTGCCATCATGGCGCTCGTCCTGTCTGTTCTCTTCGGCATCTGCGAACAGATCAAATCGATCGCGATGGAGACCTATCTTCAGAAGAAAGCCGAACCGGAAGATCTCCCGAATATTTACGGTGCGCAGGGAGCGCTGACTTCGCTGACGTTCGGTATTGCCTCTTTAACCATGGGAGCCTTGGCGGAGGCGTTCGGTGTACAGAGCGTCTTTTTGCTGGCAGGAGGACTGCTGGCAGCATCGGCCGGGTATCTCTTTTTCATGAGAGGGCGATTTCTGGTAACTCTTAAATCGGAGCATCAAGAGGAAAAAACGGTGTAAGGATGGATTAGAGCGGCAGCCCGGGTTGTGGGAGCCGCTCTTTTTTTATAGGCTCTGTTAAAGTGTGTGGTTGATATGGATTATTTAAATAAGTGTTCTGTAATAGGGGTATTTGTTCCTCGAAGTGGATGTTTATCTCGGAACTGAGTCTTTCGCTAAAGGGCAGGTTAGTTGAAGACTCAGTTTCGAGATATCCGCCTAAAAACCAATACTACAATAAAGGTTTTTCATCTTTTTTGTTGAATTATGGAAGAGTGTGGTACTTACATAAATTTGGAGGAATGAGATGGAAATTTATCAATTCAATAAGGAAAATGGAAAGAAAATCACAAAGTTTGATTCGAATTTTATTATGAATCGCATTACCCATACACAAAAAAGTGCTCATATTGGTGTCATGCATTTAGAAAAGAACGGAATAATCGGCTACCATCAAGCAGTAGTCCCCCAACTCTTATTAATAGTAAAAGGCGAAGGGATAGTAAAAGGAAAAGAAGATAGTTCTATCACTGTTAAAAGTGGTAATGCTGTTTATTGGGAAAAAGATGAATGGCATGAAACAAAAACAGAAGACGGTTTAACTGCTATTGTAATAGAAAGCGAAGAGTTAGATCCTACAGCAATGACTTTATTAGAATCTTGAACTCAAGTCATCTGTTAAATGGGACGTTTCTTTAAAAAATTTAAGGTTTTAAAGTGAAAAGGGGGTAGCTTATGTATCAATACTATAATGGTCTTGTAATTAGAGAAGGTGTAAAAGGTGTTCCTGGTAAATTTGTTGAAGAGCTATTTAAGGAGGCAGGTTGGGTAAGAGAAACCCCAAGTTGGCAAAAGGAAAAATTCACTCTCATGTTTGAGAATTCTACTTGGGCATTTACTGTTTGGGATGCCGATAAAATGATTGGGATGGTAAGGGTTATTTCTGATCAAATCATGGCGGCTAATATCATGGATTTAGTTGTTTCTTCAAACTATCGAGGTAAAGGGATTGGACAGAAACTTGTTGAACTATGTGTACAAAAACTCCCACATGGTGATTGGTTTGCCCATACTTCTACTAATAATTTTAGTTTTTACGAAAAATGTGGTTTCGAGGTTAAAGATTTATTTCAAAATGGAACATGCGCCTATTATGGATACATACAAGCTCGAATAGATGGGCATCGGTGATTACTAACGATTTGGTAATTATCTTGATTTCAAGTCATACAGAATAGGGGGCGATTGTTTAACAACGTCACCTGTAAACTGTATGTCTGAAAATATTTTATGGAAAAGTTTGAAAAAACTAGTTATTTGAAGTATGATACATTACAAGAAATCTGAGGTGAACAAAATGATATTTAATACATTTACTTACTGTTCACAACTACATCATCATATGTACTAGTCTTGCTATTCGATTTAAACATCGTACATAGGAAGACTATTTATCATGAACCGCATTTGATTAAGTTTTTCACTTAAATCAAGTGCGGTTTTTTTATATTCAAAATCACAGGAGGTATAACCATGAAGAAAATGAACTATCAAAATGTAAAAGGAACACAAGATTATATAGGGAGGGAAGAAGTAGTAAAAAGAAATATTAAAAGGACATTAGAAGATGTGTTTATTCAATATGGTTGTAAACCATTAGAAACACCGATCTTAAACTATACGGAGCTATTGGCTTCTAAATATGGCGGAGGTTCAGAGATATTAGAAGAAATGTACACATTATCAGATAGAGGGGAAAGAGATTTAGCATTAAGATATGACCTCACGATTCCTTTCGCTAAGGTTGTGGCGATGAATCCTACTTTGCGAATGCCCTTTAAGAGATACGAGATCGGGAAAGTGTTTAGGGATGGACCAATTAAAGAAGGAAGGTACCGCGAATTTACTCAATGTGATGTTGACATTGTAGGTGTTGATTCGCAGATAGCTGAAGCTGAATTAATGAGCATGGCTCTGGAAGCTTTTAATAGGCTAAAAGTAGATGTGACGATTCAGTATAATAATAGAAAACTGCTAGTCGGAATGCTAAAGGAATTTGGTTTGGCTGAAGAGATGACTAATAAGGTAATATTAGTTTTAGACAAGCTAGAAAAAATAGGGGTTAATGCAGTAATTTCTGAACTTGTAGAAAAAAATCTATCCAGTTCTATCATTGACCAAATCAGAACATTTTTGACTGATGAAAGGAATACCACTTTCAGCTATTTTGAATCTATTGCAAAACGAAGTGAGATGGTCAATCAAGGGTTGAACGAATTAAGAGATCTTGAATCTTATTTAGATATGCTTGGTGTTGAAACTCAGTGTATATTCAATCCATTCTTAGCAAGAGGCCTGGAGATTTATACTGGCACAATATATGAGATTTTCTTAGCTGATAAGTCAATAAATTCGAGTATTGGTAGTGGAGGTAGGTACAATAATGCAGTAAGTGGACTTATGGAAACAAATGAGGAATTTCCAACAGTAGGTATATCCTTTGGTTTAGATGTTATTTATGCTGCATTAAGTAAAGCTGATAATATACAAGTGAACTCGGATATAGATTATTACATAATTCCACTAGGAAAACCTAAGGAATCGTTACTTGTGGCAGATAAATTCAGAAAACAAGGCTTTAAGATTGAGTTGGAATTAGGTAATAAGAAATTAGGTAAAGCGCTTGATAAAGCAAATAAAGAAAATATTCCAAATGTGATTATCATCGGTGAGGAAGAAGTGAAAAATAATGAATTGAAGATGAAAAATATGGATTCTGGAATAGAAAGTATTGAGCCTTTTAGGTTTGTATGATTAAGTTATCATAAAATCAAGTCTTGAAATAAAGGGGGCGATTATTCAATAAGAATAATCGCTCTTTTTTATATAACAGTTTTTTGGAGATTCAGTTTGAGTTAACTCTTCTGCAATTCATATTCACTTGAATTTACATAATATTGGTAATAGTTTAGAGTTAAATATGATAGCGTTATCAATGAAGGGAGATAAATAGTCATGAATAAGAATAGTTTGACGGAAAGATTTAATAACTTTGCTGTCTTAGAATGTGAAGGATCTAGTGAACTTTATAAACGCTTAGCCTCAGAGATAGCTAAAGATGATGAAATGTTAACATTATGTCTAGAAGCAAGAGAAGGACAACCTATACCAAATTTACTTTTGGGTGCGGTCCACTATTTACTTCTCCAAGGTAGTGATCATCAACTCAAAGAATACTACCCAAGCATAGTAAATGAACCCAAAAAGGACAGTCATTTGTTTGAGACATTTAAAGACTTTTGCATAGAGAACTCAAGTAAAATAAAATCTATTCTAAAAAATAAACTTGTACAAACGAATGAAGTCCGCCGATGTGCTTATTTGTTTCCTGTATTCGGCTACGTCCATCAACAAACCAATAAACCTCTTTCCCTTATTGAAATAGGTACAAGCGCTGGTCTACAGCTTTTATGGGATCAGTATTCTTATTCCTATGGAAATGAAGAACTTTATGGAAACAAAGATTCTTATGTACATCTAACATCTACAGTCCGGGAAGGAGAGGTTCCACGAGACTTAATATCTTCAACACCTCCTGTAAATGATCGACGAGGTTTGGACTTACATGTTAGTGATCTTACTAGCGAAGAAGACTACCTATGGTTAAAAGCTTTAATATGGCCAGAACATGAAGACCGAATTGCAAACTTTGAGGATTCTGTAAAGCAACTAAGGTTACAACCTCCTCACCTCATTGAAGGGGATGGTGTCGGCCTATTAACAGAAGTCATAGAAGAAATACCTGCTGATACAACCCTGTGTATTTTCCATACTCATGTAGCTAATCAGATGCCAGAACCAGTTAAAGAAAATTTGTTACAAAAAGTAAATGAAGTAGGAAGACAAAGAGACGTTTTTCATATTTACAACAATATTGAAGACAGGAAATTGCATGTGGATTCAATTGTACAAGGAGTAACTAAAAGAGAAACTGTTGGTGAAACCGATGGACATGGTCGATGGTTTGATTGGAAACTATCTAATGAGGTCTTGACATAAACTATTCCATATTGGGCGTATCACGAGAGTGTTCGCCCTTGATACATAATCAAAAATATTGATTTTAAATGGGTTACTTACTTCAAAGTATCTCGAATTTGAGTCTTCGACTAACGGGGGCGATACTGAAAAATGAGCGATTATTTGAAGGAGGTTAAATCTTGAAAGAGATAATCAAATTAATTGAAGATAAAGAATTTAAAACAGCTCGTGAAAAACTTCTCCCATTAGTTAGAGAAAGTACGAAAAATGCGGAACTAAACTATTACAGTGCAGTTTCACATGATGCTTTAGGTATGGAGCGAGAAGCTATACCTTTCTACGAAGCAGCTCTTTCTTATGGGATAAATGGAGAGTTGCGTGAGCGTACATATGTACAATTGGGTAGTAGTTTGAGGTGTATTGGTGAATACCAAAAAAGTAAGGCTATATTAGAAGAAGGAGAAATCGAATATCCAGATAATCTAGCGATAAAAGCCTTCTTGGCCATTGTTATGTACAATTTAAACGAAGAAGAAAATTCAGTTAGAAGTTTGTTGGAAACATTAGTTAAAACATCGTCCGATCCCTGGATTAATAGCTACAGAAAAGCTATAGATTTCTATTCCGGCAAACTAAATCAAACATGGTGAAATATTCTGTTTTAAAGCAAATATCTTGATTTGAAGTTTTCCAGTATTGGGGGCTATCTTAAACAAGGTATCCCCCTCTATACTGATAATATTTATTGAGATATTACGCTTTATTTGAAATAATTGGGATGAGATGAACAGTGTCTATTAATTTTTATTTTGAGGTGGATTGAATGGAATACGCAGTTTCAGTAACAGATACGTCTTATACAGAAGAAATTGAAAAAAACGGACGACTCCTTTTAGAAAAACTTACCCATTTCTCACGTTCGCTAGAATCCATAACTACTTTTGGAACCCCGAGGGGAATCATTTTTCATGATTTGAAATCGGCTACGGAGCTTTATTCAACAATCCCTCTCCCTGCATATACATCAAGAGACTTAATACATATTAACCCGCTGATAGATACATGGAAGGACATTTTTTTATCAACGACTAGAGGGCTTGTAAAGGCTGAACAGTATTATAATGATCTTTCAATGGATGATATTGCTGTTATTGCAGCACATGAGTTAACTCACCATTCTGATTTTTTTAATTCTGAATTTGAAGATTGGGATGAAGAAGAGAATATGTGGTTTGAAGAAGGGATGTGTTTTTACATCCCACGTAAAATAATTTTATCAACGGAAAAATTCAATTCGATTATGGAGGTTGAGCGTAGTTTAATTGAGTTATATAAGGCAGACTATGGAGAATATACGATTGACCTTTTTGGTGAGTCTGGATATCGAGGTGGACATGACCTTGGTTATTCATCTGCTTTTTATGATTACTGGAGAAGCACTCATATCGTTCACGTATTGATTGATAAATATTGTGGTGGAGACATAGATAAGTTAATTAAATACTATAAGGATTGGGCAAATAATTCTTCTGAGATCAACCTCCAGAAGTTCTTTATTGAGAAGTTTAAACTATCTAAGCATGAAGCAAAGGAATTATGGTTGGGTGCGTAACCCTTTGAAATACTTTGAATTCAAGTCTTCAATAAACGGGGGCTTTAGTTTAATAAGCAAATTTATATAAAGAGGACTTCCATAAAATTGGAAGTCCTCTTTTATAGGTAATATCAACACTAAACTTTAACAGAGCCAAAAATTAAGAACTTAAGCAAAAGCTTATACAGAGTGGTAAGAAGATTATCCTCACTTGAGTGCTGCCCAAATACATGATTGGCTTAGAGATATCCGGACCTGGCAGTCGGTGGAAGTACGGTGAGATCATATGTTAAAGATATCGGGGAAGATTTGGCAGCCCTGAGCCTACCATTATAAAGAATTTTTGTTGGAACTGAATATGTTCTTATCATTCAGATATTATTTATGTAACACTAGTGATCATAGATCAATAAAAGATTAAGATATATTACCCTTATATCAGCTTTTTATAACAATAAGAATTGAACTTAAAAGTTAAACCTTTACTCCTAATCCAAAATAATAAATATACTATTTTGTATATTGTAATAAATTTGTAAAGAAGGGTGCATATTCTATGAGTTTTTTGAAAAAATTTGCTGTTGTAATGTTTAGTTCTTTGGTTTTGTTATCATCAATCCCTGTAGGTTCTGTTTTTGCTGCTGAAAATGATAGCCCATATTTTAATACTCCTAAACCTAGTGAGATCCTAAAGAATGGTGGTGCATCTACCCAAGTTGTTGTACAACCAGGTGGTGGGGTGACTGATGTTGACTGGACGACAAGAAGGACATTTAAAAGTAGTTTTAAAAGTGATCTCGCAGACGTCTCAGCATTAATTGGTGCTGTATCAGCTGCAGGCAAAATAACAACAGGTTTAGCTGAACCGATTGCGAATGTCATATGGGGGCACCACCTTCCAAATGTGTACTATATCCAACACAATCAATAGGGGATTAGCAGTTCAACTGGTGCACCATACACTAGAAATCTTACATACTATTATGATAGTAGTAGCTACAGTCATTTAATTGGGTTAGCTAAATCAGCACCTCAAAGAAGCACATACTAATTAAGATACACTATAGTGATTTTGGGAGTTTTGCCGATATGGATAGAATGGTATAATAATTCAAAACACCTTAGGAGGGGATAGCATTAAAAAGTCAATATTTTTCCTTTCCATAATTATTTTATTCTGCATAGGAACATTCATAGTGAATCACTCACACATAAGCAATGAACCTTGGTGGAATATCTTAATGGTTGGTTTAGTAATTACTGGTATTCTATATGCTTATTATGATAAAAAAGAAAGAAAAAAAGAGTGACCAGAAAAAGTATTTATTCCTTTTTAATAAACAATACCCCGAATAGTGGACTCTGATAATAAAATGTCCTTGTTCGGGGTATTTCTGTTATGGTATTTTTCAAAGTGTATTTCAAACGAAATATAAGCAGATAGCCAAAATATTAATCAGTATTCGCATTCACCTTCTTGTTGAAAAGAAAATAATGAATGGTAGGAGTTGAAAAATAGTCAGAAATGCTAATTAAACAAAATCCTCTCCTCAAAGTTTGTTCACGTTTATAGACTAAGTTATCAATGTTTTTAGGTTGGTTATATTTAGTCTATTTAAACTTTTAGACGTAAAACTTTCATAATAGAGGCTTTTAGCTTTTTCATTTTCAGAAATTTATTTACACATATAAATGTTTTTGCTCTTCTCTATCTTTCCACCTCTTAATAATGGAGTTGCAAGGTCAACCTCAGTTGCACTTCATTATCTATTCACTTCAATATTCGTGCTCCACTCGTCCAAATAAAGGCTGGAATAGAGCGGGGAGGAAGGAGATACATATTATTTGTTTCCATTAAAGAATGATTGCGATGCAATACTAAACTGGCCTGACCCATTGGAAGGATCTACGATACTAGGCTTTCTGGCATTTCCATCTGTACCCTTTATAATAATTGGCGCATCCTCACGGAGTCCATCCTGTTCAATTGACAGTATTTCTAAGAATCCTGGATATTCTTCCACAAGTTAAATAGAGGGGATTCTTCTATTGAGTTACTGAATAAATATGGTTTAACTCAATATTTTTCTGAATTAATAATTGCTAAACGGGGTTTTGAAAGAAAACCTAATCCTGCTACAATCTATCATTTAATTAATGAACATAATATGGATCAAACAGAAACGATAATGATTGGTGACAGAGATTTAGACTTGTTATCGGGTAAGAATGCAGGACTGGGGACATATCGTTACTATGAGTATAGCTGGTCTCATAGGTGTACTTATCGCTTCAGGAATAAAGAAAGTTTTAAAAAAAGAAGAAGATTAAACCGTTAAAATTTATTGCGCCAACAGGTGCGTTAGTTAAAACCAATAGGAAGATATCTCGTGTTCAAGTCTTCCACATTATGGGGCGATTATCTAAAAAGATAGTCGCTCTCTTTTATCATAAGTATGGTTGATAATGGTAATTGATTTTGCAATAATGAAATAATTATCTTGGAAGGTTAAAGGGGGACAATAGAGTGGTTAAGTATCCGCCAGCATTAGAAAAAGATGACGAGATTGCTGTAACAGCTCCTTCAAGTGGGGTAGAAGAGCAATTACATATGTTAGTACATAAAGCTAAAGAAAACGTCGAGAATAAAGGGTTCATAGTAAAAATAGGTGAGACAGTATGGACAGAAACTAAATCTAGAAGTGCTAAGGCATCTATAAGAGCAAAAGAGCTGATCAAATTTCTGGAGGATGAAAATGTTAAGGCAATTATCCCTCCGTGGGGAGGACAGTTTTCCATGGAAGTCTTACCTATGATTGACTGGAATTACATTAAGAGCTTGCCCCCTAAATGGATACTGGGTTATTCAGATGTTAGCACGATCTTGTTAGCATATACGACGATAACTGGGAATGCTTCAGCACATGGAACGAATTTTAATGAGTTATCAGCTCCTAAATGGGACGAGCTTACTACAAAATGGACGGACGTTTTAGGCTGTAATAAAGGTCAGGATGTGATTCAATACTCCTCAAATCAATACCAATCATCTTGGACTCAAACATTTGAGAACCCAGCTACAGGTTTTTACTTTGATACAGCAACAGAGTGGAAATCACTTACCGGTCAGAAATCTCATGAGTTTTCAGGAAGATTACTGGGAGGTGTCATGAATACATTACAAACCTTGATTGGTACTCCTTACGATAAGGTAATGGAATTCACTACTCAACATGCCAAGGAGGGAGTAATTTGGTACTTGGAATCTGTTGATTGGAGTGCTGCAGAGATATATAGGTGTTTGTGGCAGATGAAATATAGTGGATGGTTTAAGAATGTCAATGGAGTACTTATAGGAAGAGCGAGTGGGTACTCACCAACCAAAGATTTCGAATTAGAGGATGCTTTGATGAATGTTTTTGGAAAAGAGATACCAGTTATATATGACGCAGATATTGGACATATGCCTCCACAGAATATACTCGTAAATGGAGCATACTCAACGGTAACTTATCAAGATGGAAAAGGGACTATAAGGATGCAGTATATTTAGGTATATCTCGAATTCGAGTCTTAAACAAACGGGGGCAATAGGTGAAGAATGAAGTTAGGTAGGGGGGCTGTATTTGAACATAGATACTGATTCATTGGTTACTTTCCTTATTACGTGGGGAATACCAACTTTTATGGTTGTTAGAACTTATTTAAAAATGGATTCAGATGATAGGAACTCCGCAAAGAAGGATTTTAAATCGGCACATTTTGTTTTCACAATCGGGTTACTTGTAATAGGTTATTTTTTCGCTTCTATTGGAAATCTACTGACACTAAATATCATAAAGTTACCTGGGATTTTCTTAATGATCATAGCAGGTATTACAATTACGGTGGATATGTGGAGAAAAAATAAAGCTAAAAGTATGTTAACACCAATACTTATTGCAGTTGCAATCTTCTTCTTGATTAAACCGTAGTGACACAGTATTCATTTTTGTGCTAACGGAAGCGTTCGTTGAAATTTTGCTTAATATATCTTGAATTAAAGTCTTAATGAAACGGGGCTTTAATTAAATAATGTCTATCGCAAATTATGTCTTAAATGGTAGTGAAAGGAGGATTTTATGAGCTTTTGGACCTGGATAGCAATTGCTATCGCCTTGATCAGTGGAATACTTTTTTCTAACTCTTCTAAGAAAAAGACTGAAAGAAAACATATAGTTGCACTTACTTGGTTTATCATCGCAGTAATCTTATTTTTTGTATGGTGGTTTACACGTTGACTTAATACAGTTAATTAGTTCATAGCTCTATTTGAAGACATCTCGACACTGAGTCTTCAAGTAACGGGGGCTTTATTATTAAAGAGGAAAGGAAATTTGATGAATTTCAGTTATGTGAAGTTTGAAGTGTTATTACCAGAAGAATACATTGTACCTTTACGTGACCAACTGAGCAATAATAAAGTATTAACTGTTGGAGAGTATGATCATGTAGTTTCTTATACTGAAACCAAAGGGTACTGGAGGCCCCTAGAATCTTCAAACCCTTATTCAGGTGAAAAGAATAAAGTAACATTTAGATCAGAGTGCAAAAATGGAATTTAAGTTGCCTTACAAGAGCATAGAGGAGCTTAGAATAATTACGTAGCTTTTAGAATGATACTTTGATATCGAGTCTTAAAGTATAGTGACCTTTAGTGAAGGTAAGATACATGATGTCTCGTACAAAAAGAGCCTTAGTAAGACTAAGACTCTTTAAGAATCAGTCCCATATGTCAGCTCTTTCAACACCAGCAGACCTTAAGTAATCTAAGAGTTGACCAGTATGTATAGATTCGTGATAAGCAATTCTCAATAGCATATCTCCTAGTTCTCGGATGTACCCGACATTGGATCGATCTATCTGTATGTTTGATAAATCATTTTCACTGAATGTTTGGATGGTCTTAATAAATTCATCCCTCAGAGACTGTGAAAAGTCGACTTCATCCTCTGGAGATATTAACGGACGATTTGTAAACGGTGACTCAAAGTCAGGAACGCTACCCTGATTCTTTATAGCTAAATGGTAATAATGTTCTGACTCTAATACATGACGAATCATTTCTAAGCATGACATGGCGTTGATATCTGGACGCCAGTTATAGGCTTCTTCAGGAATTGACTTCCACACTTTGAGACTTCTTCTTCTAACTTCGTTTAAATTTAAAATAACCAAATCAATTGAATTCAATTTTTTCCCTCCTCTTCAATTATCATACTAGAACAAACGTTCTTTTGGAAGAGAGTAATTAAAGACGTAATTCGACGTTTTTATGTAACATATCTCAGTGTCGAGTCTTCCTGTAACTGGGACTTTTCAGGATTACAAAAAGATCTTGTTATTGCTTTTTGAGGTAAGGATTTAGTTGAATATAGAAATAATGTACTTTGGAGGAGGAGAGAAGGATTCAAGAGAAAATCAACTTGTGGTCATTTTTCTTTTCAATTATTTGTGTGATTTTGTTTCTAACATTTTCTTTCTCAGGTTGGTTCAGTAATTCCAAAATGATGGGTATTCACCCTTTCACTTTAATTTTATTTATTACGTTATTTACATTTCTGGCTGGTGTATTTGGTTTTTCTGGTGTTAGAGACTGGAAGGGTATGGCAAGAAGTGTATTTTCAATAATAGTAACACTTAGTTTATCAGCGTTTCTGGGTTGTGTTTTACTATTTGGAAGTTTATTTAACTAATGAGTGTTAAAGAAAATAATAAGATATAACATGATATCAAGTCTTATAAACCGCGTGCAATTATCCAGCAAGGGTAGTCACTTCCTTACTCAGTATAGGGCAGTCAGTAAGCAACCGGACTTTGGTAAAGGGAAAAAAGATCTTTGGAAAATAAAAAGGCTACTTTCTAAAAAATAAAAGAACCAAAAAAGCTTGGTTCTTTAATCTCTCATGGACCCCGCCTCACGAGACGTCATATCCCCTACACCTTTGCTTACATCCTGTTGAATTTCCTGTCTTACTTTTTTTGGATCTGTTCCTGAACAGCCTGCCTTCATCGTTGATTTCTGTACCTCTTTTTGTTCCCCATTAATTCCGGGTGTTATCTGGTTCTTTTTCATTTACCAATCACCTCCATGTCAGTAGGTTTGGCAAGAAATTCAAGATTATCCCTAATTAGAAAAGCTAGCATTGTTTTTGAATGTGAATAGGAGGAATATGTAAAAAGTACTTAAATACATGTGATACTCTTGCAGTGTGCCTCTAAAATTGGCTAACGGACAGGATTTTAGAAGACATACAATGTTGGGGAAATGGGTACGGAAGTGAAATTCTGGAAGGTCTTTTGACATATTGCTTCGACGATTTGAAGGTAAAGAAAGTGAAGGCAGAAGTCGAAGAAGAAAATATCTACTCTGTTCGTATACTGGAGAGTTCTCTTTTGAATTATGTAAGAGAATACTATGAAGGGGATAATCTTGTACGCCTTTATGTCATTGAAAAGGATTAATTTTTTAAATCTCATCTATACGATTTGCTAACTATTTGCAACATCAGTTGTATAAGACTATGAAGCACTCACAAGAAATGATTTTCCATATCAGTTGTTAAACCTATTTAACTGATGGAGCAGTAAACTTTAATAAATATAGGGGTGTAGAAATGTGGGTAATATTTGGGGTTATTGCCATAGTAGTTACTGTTGTAAACCTTTTTTTGTATGCAGCAGGAAAGGATTATAAGCTTGCTATGGCGATGGCATTATCATTTACAGCATTAACAATTTGTGCAGATTACAGTTATCTAAATCGGTGGATAGAAGCAGAAGATTGGGCGGCTATATCGGATGTAGTACCTGGTATGACAACGGTATTTTGGTTTTTGACAATTGTTTCTATCTTACTGAATATATCACCTATACTTTTAGAACGAATAGGTAAGAAATAAAACGGGGTCTTTGTTGAATAAACCCTCGCAGAACCTTTTCATAAGAAAATAGGCTTGAGCCGAGGTGTTAGTTTTGAAATAATTGGCAGTAGAGATGGGGAGGTGGAAGCAATGCAGAAGGAACCGTTCAATGATGCCGTGGAGCACCAGTAGAAGATAGAAGGATCGCCTGCACCTGGTGACGGGACGCTTCCTTTGCCGATCCGGATCATCGGTTACGTTTTGTTGGGAGCTTTGCACTGATGCTGATCCTTGGGCTGCCTGGTCATGTTCTTTTTTAAGGAAGGATCAGTGAAAGCCGAATAGCTGCTTATGTACGATATGAATACGGACATAATCGGTGACGAGACGTGATAAAAAAGGAGGTCGGGCCATGTGTACATAAGGGATTGCATTTACGGAGAATCGGAAGTGGACGGAGTGTTGGAGCGACTGATCAACAGTGCGCCGGTGCAGCGTTTGAAAGGGGTCCATCAGGCAGGAGCCGCCTATCTGGTGGAAGAAACGTGGGACGTCAGCCGGTTCGAACATTCGATTGGAGTCATGCTTCTGATCCGGAAGCTTGGAGGATCGGTGGAAGAACAGATCGCAGGACTCCTGCATGACGTATCGCACACGGCTTTTTCCCATGTGGTCGATACCGTGTTTGATAATAGAGCAGAGGACTACCATGAACAAATTTTCGATTCAGTCGTCCGGCATTCGGAAATTCCTGACATTTTGGAAACGTACGGATATCGCTGCGAAGATCTTCTGGACGACAGCAGGTGGACGCTGTTGGAGCGGCCTTCGCCTGAACTGTGCGCCGACCGCGTCGATTACACGCTTCGTGATATGTACCGCTACGGTAAGATCACGAAAGAAGAGGTAGAGAGGTTTCTTGAAGAGCTTGTAGTAGTGGACGGAAGTATGTATGTCTCCTCCGTGGCTGCCGGTGAGTGGTTTGTCGAGACGTACTATAAGGAAGTCATCGACTTTTTCCTTGATCCGTTGAACATCTACAGCTACGACCGGCTTGCGGAAGTGTTGAAGCTCGCTATGGGTGAAGGGATTTTAACGACAGACGATTTTCTTCTGGAGGATGAGGCAGTAATAAGAAAGATTAAAAAAGCAGGAGACAGCAAAATTCTTCAGATGCTGGCTACTCTGCATTCCGATGTGGAGGTAGTGATCGATGAAGAGGACTATCATATCCACCGGGTGAACAAGATCAGGCTGATCGATCCTTCTGTGTGGAAGGGAGCAAAGCTCACCCCGGTTTCGGAGCTTTCCTTCAACGTGAGGCAAAGGAATGAGGATGCGGAAAAGAGGGCGAGGAGAGGGACGTTTGTCCGTGTTTTATCTGCTTAGTTGTCATAGGCATCGTCGTTGCGGCCTTTCTATAGCTTGAAAAATCGAAGGGAGACAGTTCAGATGAAGACGAATCGACAGCAATCTTTTACGGGGCTTCAGCGGGAGGCCGTCGCACTCGTTGAGAATAAGCAATGCGATGCAGCGCTTGAACTTCTGGAAGAAGGAAAAGCGCAATATCCAGAACGCCTGCCCAGGATTGGTCATTGGAAAGCGGGCATCGACATGCTTTTGGGGGAGAAGGACAGGGCTGTCACAGAGCTTCAGCAGGTGCTTGATCAAGGAGTATGGTGGAATCCGTCCTTGCTGGAACAGGATGAGGAACTTGCCCCATTGCAGGGATCCAAGGAATTTCAGCGTATCCTGAGTCAGTGCGCCGAGCGGTTTGAAGAAGCTGATCGCGCAGCCAGCGCGGAGCTTGAAACGACAGGTAATCCGGAAGCGGATGTTGCTATAGTTGCCCTGCATTGGAAAGGCTCCAACGCGGCTGACTTTGCAGTTCAATGGAGCGACCCGGTGATTCTCGCGCGTTATTTCTTCGGCTTCGTTCAGTCCTCGCAGGTATTCAGCAAAGATATCTACCACTGGGACGATCCAGATACGGCTGCGGCCGATGTTACGTCTATGTATCAGCGTTTCTATCAAAGCTTTCCAACAGAGAAAAAGCGGATTCTCGCGGCGGGCGCCTCCCAGGGAGGAAAGACCGTCATCGAACTGCTTCTCCAAAACAAGCTGCCTGAAGTCGAAAGCTTCCTCGCTTTTGTTCCGTCGTTTACAGATGTGGACGAGCTTGCAGCACTTATCGGGGATCAGGATGTATCGGACGTGAAAGGGTGCGTCATTACGGGGGATGAAGATCCTTTTTATGAGGAGACGAAGAAAGTGGTCGAACTTCTTCAGTCCAAGGGAGCTGACTGCAGGTTGATGGTCATCGAAGGGATGGGGCATACGCTCCCGGATGAACTGACCGAAAACCTGCAGGAGGTTGTAGATTATTTAGAATAATCATTAGAATCGTTTGTCGCAAGGATGACAGATGCTCCTCTGTTCGGTAGAGTTATAATATCAAATGTTTGAATTTTTTTACTATTGTTGATTAGTTATCTACTCCATATTAGTGACTATAAAGGAGGAACGTGATGATGGAAGACAGCCGTCTGTATCTGCGTCCCATCGAAGATCAGGACATCGATGGAATCTATCATTCTGTCCAGGATGAAGAGACCCGCTATATGACAGGGACACGGCGGACATTCACGAAGAAAGAAATCATTGACAGGTACCGGAAGTTTCGGGAGGACTCTTCGAGACGTGATTTCGCGATCTGTCTTCGTGAAGGTGACAGGGTGATTGGAGACCTGGCGATTGTGGATATCGATCAGGATAATCGTAAGGCCGGTTTTCGAATTTCGCTTCACGCCGGAGCCTATCAAAATAAGGGGTATGGGACAGAAGCGGTGAAGCTGGCCGTTCGGTATACGTTCAAAGAATTGGAGCTGAACCGGCTGGAGCTTGAGGTGTATTCGCATAATATCCGAGGTATTAAAGCCTACGAGAAAGCGGGGTTTCAAAAGGAAGGGGTGTGCAGGCAGTCGCTGTTTTGGAACGGCCGCTATTCGGATGAAATCCTGATGGCGGTCCTGAAAGACGAATATGTCGGCTGATTCTTAATTAAGGTGGTTGTTCTTATATAAATATCGGAATAGGGAGGAACGGCTATGGGTGCCATAACTGCTGTACTCGTCATCCTGTTGGCGGTGGTCGTCGATTTCTTTTGGTTGGACGTCGACCAGAGGAGATGGGGTTGGATGAAGAACTGGTCGAAGCTGCAAAAAGGTTTGTTCTTTGCCGGCTTTGCGGCTGCAGCCCTGCTTATTTATGCAGGATTAAGCTTGGAGTACATATAAAGAAGGAGGATCACTATGTCCAGACACGTATCACAGGATGAGAAGGCGGAGCTTTATGCGAAATGGAAGGATCGCTTTGATACAAATGCCGAGCGTCACCCGGGCCTTGGGTGGGAACATATCGAGAAAAAGCTCGAAGCGGATGAATCGAAGCTGTGGTCGCTTCGTGAAATGGAGCGCACCGGAGGGGAGCCGGATGTCGTCGGTTATGAAGAAGAGACAGATCGGTATCTTTTCTGTGACTGTTCGCCGGAGAGCCCTAAGGGCAGACGAAGCGTCTGTTACGACAGGGCGGCGCTCGAATCGAGGAAGAAATATAAGCCGGAAACGAGTGCCGTGGATATGGCGGAAGAAATGGGCGTCGAGCTGCTGACGGAAGAGGAATACCGCTCGCTGCAGAAGCTCGGGGAATTCGATAAAAAAACCTCAAGCTGGGTACAGACGCCGGCGGACATCCGTTCTCTCGGCGGAGCGCTGTTCTGCGACTATCGCTATGGGACGGTGTTTCTCTATCACAACGGAGCGGAATCCTATTATGCCGCCCGCGGCTTCCGCTGCCGGCTGCATGTGTGAATCCAGTCTCCGTAAGGAAAGAAGAGGAGGGGTCTTTGTTTGATGGTTTGGATGTTGGCACCGATTTATCTCCTTCTTCCACTGGCACTATTGTTCAATCTATGGAAGACGGATTATGCAGGCAGGAAGCTGCTCGTCCTGGAATGGCTTGCCTGCCTGATGTTTATGAGCTACATATTCTTCCTTGGTCCGTGGGCCATTTATAATCATTATCTGCGCTGGCTCTGGCCGGTATTGTTCCTAGTCGTTTCCTTCTTCGTCTGGCGCAGGTACCCGGGGCTTCCGGTGAAAGGACCGAAGAAAAATAAGCCGTACCGCTTTTCCATGGGGATCAGTATCGCTCTCTTTCTCTACTTTGGTGTCATTACCGCCGGCGCTTTGACCGGGTACAGGATGCCGGAACAAGAAAAGGCGGTGGATCTCGCTTTTCCGATGGAGGACGGGGTGTTTACGGTCGGTCATGGCGGGGCGAGTACGGCAATCAACTACCACCATGACGTTGCTCCTCAAGCCTATGCGAATGACATCACCCAGCTCCACTGGTGGGGGATGCGGGCGTCGGGACTGTCTCCGGAGAATTTGAAGAAATACCGCATTTACGGAACCCCTTTGTACAGCCCGTGCAGCGGCGAAGTGACAACGGCCGTCGATCGTTATGACGATTTATCCCCGCAGGAAGATCTGGATGAAGAGGCATCTCCAGCCGGGAACCACGTCATTTTATCCTGTGACGGGGCGGAGGTCCATCTTGCTCATATGAAGCCGGGGAGTGTAGAAGTGGAAGAAGGTCAAATGGTCGAAACCGGTGACAGGCTCGGCAGCGTCGGTAATACGGGGAATACGACGGAACCTCATCTGCACATCCACGCGGAGAGAGATGGAGAAGGCGTTCCGATCACGTTTGACGGCAGATTTCTGAAGCGGAACAGTCTGGTCTTCGATTAAAGGACAGGTGGTACAGCGATGAAGAGAAGGAAATGGAAAGCCGTTGGGTTTATTTTGATGATCAGTGCAGCGATTGCCGTCGCCTCTAGCTACTATGGGTTTAAAGAGGCAGAAGCTTCCTGTCTCAAAAGCGGTGGGACGGTCGTTGAGAAGGATGTCAGCCTGCTTGCGTTTCATTGGAAGCTTTCTTGTGAGCAGGGATAGAGGCGGATCTCCTGCTGTGTAAAAGTATGCCATTGACAATCTCAATCCCTCTATATAAAATAAAAGAAAACGTTTACAACTTTATACCTAGTTGGATTGTTACTGTTCGGCAGGCAAAACCTAAATTGGTACAGAGGACGAATGGGTCTTCTTGCGCTCAATTTAGGTTTTTGTTGTTTTTATGCGTCGCTTAAGGAGGAGGCGGGATATGGAGATCAGGAAGATACTGAACAACAATGTCGTCGTGTCAAACAATGAGGCGGACCAGGAAATTGTCGTGATGGGACGGGGACTCGCATTCAAGAAGAAGGTCGGCGAAGAGGTGGATACGTCGAAAATCGAAAAGACGTTCGTGCTGGAGAAACAGGGGACAGCGGACAAGCTGGGACAGCTCTTGCGGGATACGCCGGCGGTTTATTTGGATATTTCCTCGAAAATCATGGACTATGCGCAGTCGCTGCTTCCGTATAAGCTGGACGAGTACTTGTATGTAGCCTTGACGGATCACTTGAGTTTCGCAATCAGCCGGCATGAGCAGGGGATCGAATTAAAGAATCAGCTGTTATGGGAGATCAGGAAGTACTACAAGCAGGAGTTCCAGGTCGCATTGAGAGCGCTTGACATCATCAAAGAGGAGACCGGCATCACGCTTGGGGAGGATGAAGCAGCGTCGATTGCCCTCCACCTCGTAAACAGTCAGCTTTCCAGTGACAACATGGCTTCTGCCGTGCAGGTGACGGAAATGGTCAACAATATTTTGAACATCGTGAAGTATCATTTCAAAATGGAACTCGACGAAGACTCTGTCAATTATGAACGGTTCCTGACCCATCTGCGTTTCTTTGCGGTCAGGTTCGTCCGAAAAGAGAAGCTGGAGGATTCCATCGATGACTTCCTTTTCGATCAAATCAGACAGAAATATGAGGACGCCTTTGAAGCTACCCGAAAAGTTGCGCTGTATTTGGAGCGCAATTATGAGTGGCTGATCTCGAGGGATGAGCAGGTGTATTTGACCGTCCATATCCACAGGGTCAGTCAAAGGCAGCAAATTTCATAAAAAGATTTAATTTTCTGAATGTAAGCGTTGACATAAACTCGCGCTCATGCTATCTTTTATTTAACTGAATAACCTTCGAAGGAATGTTACCAAATTTGGGCATAACCTGATCTGCTTCGGAAAAGCGCGCGCTTTCCGAATCGGTTCAGGTTTTTTATTTGCAAAAAATACCTCAGAAAGCAGGGATCGATGATGAAATACGAACAGCTGGCAAGAGACATTATTGCTAACGTCGGCGGTAGAGAAAACGTGTTGAGTGTCGTTCATTGTATTACCCGTCTACGCTTTAAGTTGAAGGATGAAAGCAAAGCCAATACAGAAGTTCTGAAAGATATGGATGATGTCGTAACCGTCATGAAGAGCGGTGGTCAGTATCAAGTCGTCATCGGCAACCAGGTTCCTGATGTGTACAAGGCCGTCGTCGAAGTCGGCGGTTTCGCGGATCAGGCGGCCGTCGAACAAGAAGGACCGCGGGAGAAGGAGAGCTTGTTCAACCGATTCATCGATATCATCGCAAGTATTTTCACCCCGGTGCTCGGTGTGCTTGCTGCAACCGGTATGATCAAAGGTTTCAATGCACTATTCGTCACGTTCGGCTGGCTCGATGAAGCCGGGGGGACCTATCAGATCCTCAATGCCATCGGGGACTGTTTGTTCTACTTCCTGCCGATTTTCCTCGGCTATACAGCCAGTAAAAAATTCGGAGGCACCCCGTTTATCGGCATGGCCATCGGTGCTTCTCTCGTCTATCCGACCCTTTCCGGTCTGACAGCAGGCGACCCGCTCTACACGCTGTTTGCCGGAACGTTGATTGAATCACCGGTTCATATCACTTTTCTAGGTATTCCAGTCATCCTAATGACCTATTCTTCTTCCGTCATTCCGATCATTCTTGCTGCCTATTTCAGCTCACGTGTGGAAAAAGGGTTGAAAAAGGTGATTCCGGATGTCGTGAAAATGTTCTTAGTTCCGTTCTGTACGCTGTTGATCGTCGTACCGCTTACGTTCATGATCATCGGACCGATTGCTACATGGGCAGGGCAGCTTGTAGGAGCCGCCTCCGTCGGTATTTACAGCTTGAGTCCGATTATCGCCGGAATCTTTATCGGTGGATTATGGCAGGTATTCGTCATGTTCGGCCTGCATTGGGGATTGGTCCCTGTCGCCATCAACAACCTCACGGTGAACGGATCAGATCCGGTGCTTGCCATGATGTTCGCAGCTTCCTTCGCACAGATCGGTGCGGTTCTAGGTGTCTGGTTGAAGACGAGAAACCAGAAGATGAAGACGCTCAGTCTTCCAGCGTTTCTCTCCGGTATTTTCGGTGTCACCGAGCCCGCGATCTATGGAATTACTCTGCCGCTTAAACGGCCGTTCATCATCAGCTGTATCGCAGCCGGCCTCGGGGGGGCGCTCCTTGGGGTATTCGGTTCTCAAACCTTTATTATCGGCGGACTTGGTATCTTCGGTATTCCGTCCTTCATCAGTCCTTCCGGTGGTTTGGATCTAGCATTTTGGGGATCCATCATCGCCGTTGCTGCCGCATTCGTACTGGGATTCGTGCTCACTTACCTGTTCGGTGGTGTCAATAAACAAGTGAAAGCGGACGGCCCGGAGAAGCAGGGGGCAGTGGAAGCGAAAACGACAGAAGTGAAGGTGGAGAACTTAGTTATTGCCAGTCCGCTGCACGGGGACGTCCTTCCTCTTGAGACGATCAAAGACGCAGCCTTTGCATCCGGAGCGCTTGGAAACGGTGTCGCCATCGAGCCGACGGAAGGAAAGCTGTTCGCTCCATTCTCCGGGAATGTATCGGCGCTGTTCCCGACGAACCATGCGGTCGGTTTGACAACCGATGACGGGGCGGAAATCCTCATTCACATTGGAATGGATACGGTCAAGCTGAACGGGCGGCACTTCACGAGCCGTGTCGCTCAGGGCGACCGGGTCGAAAAGGGACAGGTGCTGATCGAGTTTGATATCGAGGCGATCAAGGCCGAAGGATTCGCTGTCACGACGCCTGTAGTCGTGACGAACCAGCTTCCCTATCAGCTTGTGACAACGAAGCAGACACAGCTGCAGGCCGGGGATACGTTGATGCAGGCGTAAAGGAGGCGGGAGAGAGGAGGGCGATGTCCCTTTTCTCTCAACATACCAAATGTAAATGCGGCGGAAGCCGGTAAAAAATAATAAAGGGGTAAAGACAATGACAAAACAATCACAAGCATTTCCAGAAGGTTTCTTATGGGGTGGAGCGACAGCGGCCAATCAGATGGAGGGCGGCTTCGGAGAAGGAGAGAAGGGTCTGAATATCGCTGATGTTCTTCCCGGAGGAAAAAAGCGGCTTTCCATCTTAGCCGAGCCTGGGTTCAACTTTGAAATCGATAAAGAAACGTACACGTATCCGAACCATGAAGGCATCGATTTCTACCACCGGTATAAAGAAGATATCGCTCTTTTTGCCGAAATGGGATTCAAGGTCTTCCGGATGTCCATCGCCTGGACGAGAATTTTTCCGAAGGGGGACGAGAAGGAGCCGAATGAAGCGGGACTCGCGTTCTATGACCGCGTGTTTGATGAGCTCCATAAGCACGGCATCGAGCCGGTCGTCACCATTTCGCACTATGAAATGCCGGTCAACCTCGTCAAGGAGTACGGCGGCTGGCGGAGCCGGGAGGTCGTCACCTTCTTCGAGCGTTATGTCCATGCGATCTTCAATCGGTACAAAGGCAAAGTGAAGTACTGGATGACGTTCAATGAAATCAACAGTGGATTGATGATGCCGATTATGGGTCTCGGATTTTCTATTGAAAAGGAAGAAGACAAGTTCACGCCGACCTTCCAGGCTTTCCACCATCAGTTTGTCGCCTCAAGCCTTGCAGTCAAGGCGTGTCGTGAAATCATGCCGGAGGCGCAGATCGGCTGCATGATCATTTTCGCACCGGTGTATGCGTTTGACAGCAATCCGGAAAACCAGCTGCATGCCCTGCAGGAGGAGCGTTTGTTCAACTATTACTGTGCCGACGTCCAGGTACGCGGGGAATACTCGCCGTTCGTCAAACGCTATTTCGAACAGAACGGCATTGAACTAGATATCAAAGAAGGGGATCTCGAACTGCTGAAGGAACATACGGTCGATTACATCGGCTTCAGTTACTATATGTCGCGGACGGAGAAAAAGCATAAGTCTGCGGAGGATAACGTCCACGGCAACATACTTTCCGGGGTGAAGAATCCGTTCCTCGAAGCGAGCGACTGGGGATGGGAGATCGACCCGATCGGTCTGCGTGTCTCGTTGAATAAATTGTATGAACGGTATGAGGTGCCGTTGTTCATCGTAGAAAACGGGCTTGGAGCCTACGATGAAATCGAAGCGGACGGATCGATTCAGGATGATTACCGGATCGATTACTTGAAGAAGCATGTGGAAGCGATGCGTGCGGCGGTCAACGAAGACGGTGTCGACTTGATGGGTTACACGAGCTGGGGATGTATCGATCTTGTCAGTGCATCGACAGGGGAAATGTCGAAGCGTTACGGCTATATTTATGTCGACAAACACGATGATGGAAGCGGGACGCTGGAGAGGCGCCGGAAGAAGTCCTTCTACTGGTACCAGAAGGTGATCGAAACAAACGGCGCGGAACTGTCTCTTTCCACACCCGTCGAATCATAAGAGGAAGGACACATCCAACCGGGTGTGTCCTTTTCACATGCGCCTATCGTTTTTATCCTTGCGTTTGCTTGTGGAGAACATTTCCAATCTGGTACACTTTAAGCAACCGCATCATTTGTGTCCGGAGGTGAGCCGATGTTGATGAAGCTTTGTTTTATGCTTTCCGCTTTATCCATCCCGTTGTCGATGACGGTGGATCAGGCAGGGTGGGGATTGATTGTTTCGTTGTTTTTCCTTTTGAGCGCAGCCTTCTTCAGTAAACCGAGGTTTGCGGATCATCCAAATGTATAGTGGATTCACAGCAAAACGCCTGTCAGGTCATTCCTGCCAGGCGTTCAACTTGTTGAAGAAACACTTTTCATAAGGAGTGAGCGGGCTCCGTGGAATCGAGCGCTTTCCGTGGGGTGGCCGGTGAGCCTTCTCATCGCTCTGCTCTTCCGGGGTCTCACCTGTGCCACTATTCCCACAGGAGTCTGCTCGATTCCCCTCCGCCCTTTGTCCAAATGTCTTTCTTTTGTTTTCTTCCAATCGTCTATAGTTTTCAATGGTTGATCGGAATGTTATGCTTTCCGTCCATAGCGAAGGGTTTCTCGACACCCTGAAACGCCTGTCAGGTCATCCTTGACAGGCGTTTCCTTTTGATCAAGTGACTGGCAGGTTCTCCTTCTTCCATTGGTGGAAGCCGCCTGTAACGTTGATGACTTCATACCCTTTGTTCAAGAGGATGCTCGCTGCAACAGCAGATCGTTTTCCCGAGGCGCAGTGGACGGCCACTTTATTTCCGGGAAGGTGCAGTTCTGTTTCCGGCAGCTGCGGAAGAGGAACGTGCTCGGCGCCTGGAATATGGCTTTCGTTCCATTCGTGGTCGTAGCGGACGTCCAGAACCGGGATATCTCTTTTTGCCACTTCCTTCGGTAATTCGTTCGTATAGGAGCGGGGTGCTTCGGTTTTAGAAAGGGCAGACAGGGAAAACAGCCCTTTCAGGCGGTCCATCCCCATACTTGAAAGAACGCTCCGGATTTCCTGAAATTGAGGAGGGTCGGCGATGATGTAGATGTCTTTCTCATAATCGGCAAGTCTTCCCATCCATTCAGCGAAAACGTCTGGGAAAGGCAGGTTGATCGTGCCGGGAAGGTGGCGGTTGGCATAATCGAAGGCGTTCCGTGTGTCGATGACCACCGCACTCCTGGACGCAGCGAGCCTTGCCATGTCTTCCGCTTTTCTTTCCATTTCTACGCCGGGGTTCACGTCGGACAGAGGTGTCATGCCGGTCGGATTGACTTGTTTCATTTTCGTAAAGTAGGCGGGCGGTTCCGTCTGCCCTTCAAGGAGGAAGGAGAGGAATGCTTCTTCCTCTTCGAATTGGAAGGCAGGATTGTATAACTTCTCATATCCGACGGTGCTTGTCGGCACAGCTCCGAGCGACTTCCCGCAGGCGCTCCCTGCTCCGTGGCCCGGCCATATTTGAATATAGTCTTCATAGTTCTTGAAAGCTTTGAGGGACCGGAACATCTGCCTCGCTCCATTTTCCGTCGAGTTCTTGACACCGGCCGACTTCTCAAGTAAGTCCGGTCTGCCGACATCACCAACGAATACGAAGTCGCCTGTGAATACACCGATCGGCTTGTCCGCTGCGGCACCGTCGGTCAATTCAAAAGACATGTGCTCCGGCGTATGTCCCGCTGTATGGATTGCTTTTATCTGTACATTCCCGAGAATGATGGTTTCCCCACCTTTTAATCCGTGCGTTGGTAACGAGGAAGGGAGCTCGTAGCCGCCGTTATCGGCTCCTTCCGTGGAGTGATAGATGGTCGCTCCTGTCCTTCGTGCAAGTTCCGTCACTCCGGAAACGAAGTCGGCATGGATATGGGTTTCAAACGCCTTCGTCAGGGTGTAGCCCTCCCGGCGTGCCGTCTCCAAATATACGTTAATGTTTCTGGATGGATCAATGATGGCAGCTTCCCCGGAAGCCTGGCAGCCGACCATATAAGAAGCCTGGGCCAGATGGCGATCATAGAAATACTTCAAATACATACATAGTCCTCCTAACGAATTGGAAATTTATAGGTATACTCATACTATATACCCGTTTAGGTATAAAGTGAATCGGTTATTTACAAAATGTATCCGTTATCAAACGGACGGAACTATCTTACTGGAGGAGGAATAGAAATGGAACGAGAACAATTGGAGCAGGAAGAAACGTATCACCTGCCGAGGATCGGCGAGAAAGCACCAGACTTCAAGGCGCAGACGACACACGGGGAGCTGTCCTTAGGCGACTTCGCCGGAAAATGGTTGATCCTGTTTTCCCATCCTTCTGACTTTACCCCGGTGTGTACGACAGAATTCGTCGCGTTCCAATCGATTTATGGTTCTCTAAGGGACAAGGGAGTAGAGCTTCTAGGGCTGAGCGTCGACAGTGTTTCCTCCCACATCGCATGGATTCAGAATATAGAAAAGAACTTCGACACGACGATCGAATTTCCCGTCATTGCGGATCTTGATCAGTCGGTGGCACAGAAATTCGGAATGATCATGCCGGAAAGTGATGGAACCGAAACCTCCCGGGCGGTTTTTGTCATCGATGATCATCAGATCGTCCGCTCTGTCATCTATTATCCGCTGACAACGGGGAGGAATATGCAGGAAATCGTCCGGCTCGTCGAAGCGCTGAAGGTCACGGATGAACACGGCGTGTCGACACCGGCGGACTGGCAGCAGGGGGATCAGGTCATCGCTTCTCCCCCGAAGACGACGAAGGCGGCGAAAGAACGCTTGAACGATCCGGATTATGATTGCGTGGACTGGTATTTCTGTAAACAAGATCTTTGAGGCAAGGGGCTGCTTAAGCAGCCTTTTTCATTTGGAGATTTTATTATACGGGGGGAGCGGAATATCTTGTCCGGCTGCATCCGATCTGATTTACGAATCGGCGTTTATGGGTCGATAAAAATCCTTTTTTTAGCAGAATGAAGGTCTTGGAAGGAGGTACATCCGTTCATAAAGGAAGGTTGTCCTCGCTCAAAGAAGAACGACAGCTGAAGAGAGCTGTCGGTTTTATTGCTTCCTGGATGGCTGTTTGTAATAATTGGAAGAGGAGGGGGGGAGCGTATGAAAACGACTTCGGTATTTCTGGAAATGATCCGGCTGTTGATTCTGCTTTTCCTTATCGCCGGAATAGGGTTTACCGCCGTGAACGGAGTCTTCCGGAGCTTCGGGATCGACGTGGCAGAGACGCGGGGAGGTACAGCCTTATCCTTGTCGATGCTTATCCTGTACTTCGTCTTGTACCGGAACAAACTCCAGTTCACCGGTTATTATCAGGGGAAGGGACGGATGAAGTTGAAGCGGCCGATTACCTTGTTACTCGTGAGTACTTCCATTTTCCTGATTGTCCTTGCACCTTTTCTCCACTGAGAAGGTGCTTTTTTTATTGCTTATTTATTGGAAAAAAGATACAATGTCGTAATATTTATCTTTAAAGGGGGAAACGCGGATGCGGCAGGAAGAAGCAGTGCAGGATATCACAGCAAGTCTGAAAAAAGATCCGGCTGTCCGGAGCATTTTTCTGAAAGGATCGATGGGGCGGAACGATCACGATGCCTACTCGGATATTGATTTGTACTGCATGGTCGAAGAAAAGGAGGAACAAGCGTTTTTGAAAAGGCGGATCGACCATTTGAAGGCGTATAAAGAACTGATTTTCACAGACGACATCTTCATCATCGCCCCGCAGATCATAGGTGTCTATGAGGATCATTTACATATCGACCTGTTTACCGTCACAGAAGCGACGTTTCAGAATAAGGATTACTTCACGGTCTTATACGACCCGGATGGTATCATGGATCCATTTCGAACGGAAGGGAAGTTGACGCTTACCAAAACCGCTTTAACGGAACATATGCTGGATGTGTCCTGGTTCTTATTTCAATATTGGAAAGCAGCCGCGCGAGGCAGTGCCGTATGGGCGGTGGAAATGCTCCGGCACGTCATGAGAAACCTTGCGAACGTGCTGCTTTATAAATATGAACCGGATCGTTCCGTGCTAGGATTGAAGGCATTACCGAAACATCTGCCGGAGGATAAGCGTTTCCGCATCGAAGCCATTTATGAATGGATGACACCATCCCTTCACCGGAAAGCGGCGCGGGAGATTTTGCTGCTTCTAAAGGAAGAAGGCGATTGGATCCGTCACGTATTTTCGGAAGAGGAGAAAGCGGTCGAATTCATGGAGAGCGTGGTAGTGCTGTTATCGGAAGAACCCGGGATAGAAAGGAACGGGGAGCTTCCCATTATACGCGGGAATAGATGAAGACCGAATCGGACGGAATAAGCGCACCGTCCGCCCATGGTATTGTAATGAAAGTTTTCGAATCGAACCTGTCTCCTGTCTGTTGAAAACAGACACGCCATCTCCCGCTCTTCCTTTTCTAACTGCATAAAAAAAGCAGCGAGGTGTGAGAATAACAGGGAAAAGGCGGTGAAGACATGGACATTATCATAGCTCTGATCCCTGCGTTGATGTGGGGAAGTATTCTGCTTGTTGCAAGCAAGCTTGGGGGAGGCCCTGAAGAACAGGTGGTCGGAACGACGTTCGGAGCGCTGGTATTCGCGATCGGAGCGCTCTTCTTCATTTCTCCGGACTATACGGGAACAGCCATCATTATCAGCTTTATATCCGGTCTTCTTTGGTCGCTTGGCCAGATGAATCAGTTCAAAGCCGTTACCCATCTCGGCGTATCAAAAACGCTCCCGATTTCGACAGGTCTCCAACTTGTCGGTACCTCGCTGTTCGGCGTCCTCGTCTTCGGGGAATGGTCGACGACGATGAAGTTGATTATCGGCATATCGGCACTCGTTCTGATCATTATCGGTGTCGTTTTCACTTCCTACCAGCAGAAAGAAGAGAACGATGATGGTGGAAAGAGCCCGCTTGCCAAAGGAGTCCCGATCCTGCTTATTTCGACCGTCGGCTATGTCGGCTACGTCGTCATCATCCGTTGGTTCTCCATCGACGGATGGACCGCCCTGCTTCCACAGGCGGTCGGTATGGTGATCGGCGCGGTGCTTTTAAGTATTAAAGAAAAACCGTACAGCAAATATACGATAAGGAACTTCATTCCAGGCCTGATGTGGGCGACAGGAAACCTGGCCCTGCTGCTTTCGATTCCGCGCGTCGGGACGGCGACGAGCTTTTCCTTGTCCCAGACAGGGATCATCATTTCAACCCTCGGCGGTATCTTCCTCCTCGGAGAGAAGAAAACGAAGCGCCAGATCGTCTTCGTCATCGTCGGCTGTGTGCTGATCATTATCGGTGGAGTCATGCTCGGCTTCACGAAAAAATAGGAGGGTGTCATCCATGTATGAAGATTTGCAGGGAAAAGTAGCCGTTGTCACAGGTGCGTCATCCGGACTCGGCAAAGCGATTGCTGTCCGGTTCGGACAAGAGAAAATGAACGTCATCGTCAATTACTTGAATAATCCGGACGAAGCGGAGGAGGTCGTCACCGCGATCAAACATGCAGGCGGAGACGCAGCCGCTGTCCAAGGGGACGTTTCCAAGGAAGCGGATGTCGCTGGGTTGATTGAGGCCGCCCATGACCGTTTCGGGACGCTGGATGTCATGATGAACAATGCCGGTATCCAGAAGGAAATCGAGTCCCACACGATGTCGCTTGCCGATTACGAAAAGGTGATATCGGTCAATCTGTCCGGCACCTTCCTTGGTTCCACAAAGGCGATCGCTTATATGCTCGAACACGGCATCAAGGGCTGTGTCATCAATATGTCGAGCGTCCATGAAGTGATTCCGTGGCCGCATTTCGTTCATTATGCATCCAGTAAAGGCGGCATCAAGATGCTCACCCAGACGCTCGCCCTTGAGTATGCAGCGAAAGGAATCCGCGTCAACAATATCGGTCCCGGTGCCATTAATACACCGATCAATGCAGAGAAGTTCGCCGATGAGGAAGCAAAGCAGGAGGTCCTTTCCATGATTCCGATGAAGGAGATCGGTGAGCCGGAGCAGGTCGCTTCCATCGCTGCGTTCCTCGCTTCCGAGCAGGCAGGCTACGTTACAGGAACGACGCTGTTTGTTGACGGGGGAATGAAGCTCTATCCATCTTTCCGTGCCGGGAAGGGGTAAAAAGGAAAAGGATCGTCCTGTCGGGGCGGTCTTTTTGTCGGAGGATGATCAGGTAATGCGTTGCGGTATCCACGGTCCCGTGAAAGCCTCCTATATTGTCATCGAGGATAGATGATCCTAAGGAAGGGGAAACGGCTTTCTTGTCGAATAGAATCAATATCAACTATTTAATCAGGGAGGCGTTCTTATGTTCCAAAAGCTCGGACAGGTGATGGTGTATGTGGAGAATCAGGATAGGGCTGTCGATTTTTGGAAAGAGAAGCTGGGGTTTCACGTACGTTCGGAGGAAAAAGGAAAGCGGGATGCGCTGGATCGAGTTGGCGCCGGAAGAAACTTCGGAAACAAGCATCGTTCTTCATGACAAAGCCTTTGTCCAAAAGATGGATCCGGAGATGAATCTCGGTACCCCGTCGCTGATGTTCTTCACGGACGACCTTGATCACCTGTACGGAACGATGCAGAAGCGTGGTGTAACGGTCGGGGATGTAGTCGACATGCCCGGCGGCCGCGTGTTCAACTTTGCAGATGACGAAGGACAGTATTTCGCCGTTATGGAACAGAAAAAGTAAGTCTATAGAAAAAAGCCGGATCACTCCGGCTTTTTTTGTGTCGTACCTTTTTTCTGTGATACATTAAAAAGAGAAAGAGGATAGACAGGAGGCAGTATATATGGACAGCATTATTTTTGACTTGGACGGAACCATTTGGGATCCGATTGATACGGTGCTCGATGCTTGGAACAAAGCACTGGAGCAGGACGACAGGATCGATACGACATTCACCCGTGCCGACCTGGAAGGGGTTATGGGACTTCAGGTGAAGGAAATGAGTGCAAAACTTATGCCGGAGCTTAAGGAAGCCGATCGTCTGGACATCATGGACCGCTGCTTCGAGCTTGAAGAAGAGCAGATCCGGAAGCAGGGGGGAGCCCTTTTTCCACAGGTGGAAGAAGTGTTGGATCGGCTTTCTGATACCTATGATCTGTTTATTGTCAGCAACTGCCAGGACGGCTACATCGAGTCCTTCTATGAATATCACAAACTCGAACGCTACTTTAAAGATTATGAAAATCCGGGCCGGACGGGGTTGTCAAAAGGCGAAAATATCAAGCTGGTGATCGACCGCAACAACCTTGATGCCCCGGTGTACGTGGGGGATACGAACGGGGATGAGAAGGCGGCGTCGGATGCCGGCATCCCGTTTGTGTACGCGGCCTATGGTTTCGGTGAAGTCGAAGGATATGATAAGAAGATCGAAGCATTTAAGGATCTGGAACAGCTGTTCTAATATTTGTTTAAAGATAGGATGAATGTACGTTTTGTTTGTTATGTATCTCGGAATGTCTGCCGGTATGAACGTCATGACCGGTGTTCATATAGCCATCGCTTTATTTGCCATCATCACAGCTAATGCAGCGGAACGTTCGATCATTACGAAGCGGTCGAATAAGTATCTGTTTCTCGGAGTCAGTATCATCTACAGCCTCGTCGTTCCTTTCATCGCAGAACCGGTGATGGTGGAGGCTTCCCACGGGGACTCTCCGGGGTACTTCCGCTTCCTGCTGTTTCTAATTGTGCTTGGTTTTGTATTTGTACAAATCATTGGATATGACCTGTTAAATCGCGTGACGGAAGACGATTGAGGCGTGAAAGAGGAAGGTGGATGTAAGAATTAAAGGCTGTCTATGCGGACAGCCTTTTTTTTCGTCAGCCGGTGATATCCTTTTCCTTTCCCTTCTCGTACGTGACGATGCTTGGAAGGAGAAACGAAATAAACAAGAAATAAAGCACGAGAGCGGCTGTGAAGACAGCAGAGGAATGGAGTAAGGGAACAAAATTCTACAAGATCGGGCAGGAATTGCATCGATACTTAGAGAAACAAGAACGTATATCCTGTGTGCGGAGGGGAGGTCGTTTTGTCAGCTGGTAAGAATCATCCTTTGTAATGGAGGGATTAAAGATGGCTTTACAGGCTAAACAGACGTATCTGAATCTACCTGTCAAAGATCTGGATAAATCCATGCGTTTCTTCAAGGAATTGGGGTTTGACTTTCATACCGATTATACGGACGACAAAGCAGCCTGTCTGATTATCAACGAACGGACGTTTCTCATGCTGTTGGTTAACGACATGTTTGATACGTTCACGAATAAGGAGCGGGCAGACACGGCGAAACAGACGGAAATGATCATCGCCGTTTCCACCGATTCGCGGAAACAGGTCGATGACATCGTGAACAAAGCGCTGGAAGCCGGCGGGAAACCATCGAATGAACCATTTGATCACGGGTTCATGTACGGGTGGAGCTTCCAGGACCTTGACGGTCACCTTTGGGAAGTGATGTACATGGAAGAGAACGCGAATGAAGAGGCCGCAGGGTAAGAAAAAAAGACGGAAGAGGCGTGCATTCCTCTTCCGTCTTTATGTTATCGATTGTGTTTTTCGTTGTCTTTCATATTGCCGATGCCTTCCTGCATGCTGCCTTTCGTTTTGTCTTTCTTGCCTTCGCGCTGCATTTTCGGGTCGTCTTTGGCATTACCTACCTGGTCTTTCACTTCCCCTTTGACTTTGTTGACAGCACCTTTCACTTTATCGCTGAGTCCTTTGTTATCTGCCATTTCGAACACTCCTTATGATAAAAGTGGTTGCAGAGTACTTGTACCCGCTGTGTACTTCCTGAAACATGGGAATGGTTTTGGAGGAAAGCTTTTACATGAAATGACGGCTGTGCTATAGTGGTTCTAACTTATGAAGAAGGGATGATGGGTGGCCGATGAAAAACTAATCTTATGTTCCAAAGTCTGAAATCGAAACATTTCATGCTTACGAATCTAGGATTAGTCTGCCCATTTTCCATAGCGACAGGAGCTGTTCCCACGGGAAGGCTTTGTTTGTTGTTGTTTTCGTGCGGCTAATCCTTCCAGGAATCTGGGAGGATTTTTTGTTCTCCTGGAAAAGAGAGGATCGGATGTTTATGAACGAACACGTGAGAATAAGGGACGTCGATGCGGCAACGAATGAGAAAGTGATTTTGAAGGGAGCGGCTGCGACCTGTCATAAGGGAGACGTCATCGGCATCATCGGGCCGAACGGCTGCGGGAAGTCGACGCTGCTCCGCTTGATTTCGGGATGTTTGAATCCAGGCAGAGGGCGGATAGAAATCCTAGGCCGTTCCGTGAGGCTGCTTGAACAAGAGGTGGAGACTTTTCCAACGGAACCAAAGCTGCCGGAGGAGAAGCGGCTGCGTAATAAGTGGCAGGTTCCAGACGGTACGTTCACTTCTCTCAGCGGCGGAGAAAAGTTGAAAGCGCGACTGGCCCGGGCTTTCGCTCAAGGATCTGATCTGCTCTTGTTGGATGAGCCGACAAATCACTTGGATGAAGCCGGTATGGAAGCGCTCCTTCAGGAAGTGAAGCGCTACAAGGGCACGATTCTGCTTGTTTCCCACGACCGTCGTTTTCTCGATGAAGCTGTTTCGAAAATCTGGTCGATCGAGAACAAAGGGATTGTCGAGAACGTCGGGAACTATTCGGCGTACATGGAGGTCCGGGAACAGCGGAAACGGACGGAGCAGCGGGCGGTCGCGAAACAACAGAAGATGGTCGAGCAGATCGAAGGCCAGATGAAGGAACTGGCATCGTGGTCGAAGAAAGCGCACGATGCCTCCACAAAGAAGGAAGGCTACAAAGAGTACTACCGGAAAAAGGCCAAGCGGACGGATAAACAGGTGAAATCGAAACAGAAGCGTTTGGAGAAAGAACTGGATAAGCATACGATCGACCGGTTGGAGGAGGAGAAAGACATCCGATTCTCCTTAAAGACGAAAGATAAAACGGGCAGACGTTTCGTGGAAGCGAAAGGGTTGACGAAGCGGTTCGGTGACCGGATATTGTTTGAGGATGTCCACTTTACCATTCAGCACGGGGAAAAAATCGGGCTCGCAGGGCCAAATGGCAGCGGGAAGACGACACTGTTGAACATCATCCTTGGCAGGGAGACAGCAGAAGGAGACGTGTGGATTTCGCCGGCTGCCAACGTCGGTGTTCTTACCCAGCAGGTTTTCGATTTACCATTGGACGAAACTCCCGCCCGCTACTTTTATCAGGAATCGTTTGAAGCGAGAGGGAAAGTGCGGACGTTGATGGATCAATTGGGCTTCACGGATGATCAGTGGAAAGAGAAGTTCAAGGATATGAGTATGGGGGAGCGTGTAAAGTGCAAACTGATGGTTCACTTACTGGATGGGAAAGATGTGCTCATCCTTGATGAACCGACGAACCACCTGGACCTCCCCTCCAGAGAACAGCTGGAGAAGACGCTCGCTCTTTATGAAGGGACGCTGGTCGTCGTATCCCACGACCGCTATTTCATGGAGAAGACGACTGACACAACATGGTCGTTGGCAGGCCGTAAGATCAGAAAGGGAACCAGGGTAAAACCCGTGGAGGAATCAGAAGCGATGCGGATGCGTCTGGAAACGGAACGGCAGGAAGTGCTCGGGAAATTGAGCTTCCTCCTGCCGGGTGATGATGCGTATCAGGAACTGGACGCTAAGTTCAAGGAACTGACACGATTGATCCATCAACAGGAAAAATAAAGGGAAGGGCGGAGAGCCCTTCCTTTTTTCGTAATCTTATTTCCTTAGAGTTGCCAAGATGGTCGCGGGGGATGTCGTAAACAGGATGTAGGTTTCCTTTGTCGTCTTCATAACGATTCTATCTGTCGTGGCAGATGGGAAACCGATGCGCACCGCGTCGGCGGGTCCTCCGCCGTACGTTTCATCCTGATAGATGTCAAGAATGTCTTCAGCAGGTATGTCCACCTTGAAAAACTGCCAGCGGATTTTGATCGTGCTTCCTGTATGTTTCACACGTACCTCGAACATGTCCTGCCTCCTTTTTCATAAACGGACGTCTCACCTATATACGAACGGGGAACGATTTCGTTTCAGAAAAAGGTCAGGGGGAGGTACGAAAAAAGAGACACGGCTCCCTATCATAAAGCCATGTCTCTTTTTATTAATGGTGATGACCGGAGGAGCTTGGTTCTTTCGAAGAACCGTCTTCTAAGGACTGTCTGTCTTCTTCGGTCAATTCCCCTACGACGAACTGCTTCTGCGGGACAATCGTCGACCCGTCACTTTCGGCGTGGAGCTTGATATGGTACAGGCCGTCTGATTTGAAAGTCATATCAATAGAATAGACACCTGCTTCCACACGCCGGGCCTCTTTCATTGGGTAGGAAACCGACCCGTCGTCTTTCCAGATTTCGTAATGGACGTAGTCCGGATCTGCTGCCGGCCTGCCGTTCTGCGTCAAATCAATCGTTATTGCTTCTTCCTCATCCGGCTGTATAGAATTCGGCAGGTGTATATCGGCTGCCAATGGAGTTTCCGTCTTATACAGCGACGCTGCATCTTCCTTAAGGGAACATCCCGTGAGAACGGTTGGGAAGATTAGTAGTACCATTATTATTGTTTTCTTCATCAACATCGCCTCCTTCTCTTCGTGACTAGGCATGTAAGAATCGTTTCAAGCGCGGCACTCGTTGAATGACGAGCCAGTCGACAAGCCAGACGATTACGAGCGTCAATCCGACGAGTGGGAAAAGGATGCCGAGTGCGATGAGTACGATCACAAAACCTCTCATCGTCTTCGCCGGCGGGGCTTTCGGGGCACCGAGCCCTTCTTTTGGCTTTCGTTTCCACCACAAGTAAAAACCCGTAACGGCTACAAAGATGATTCCCAGACAAATCAAGAGGCTGATCACTTGATTGATGATACCGAATTGCGTGCCTTTATGCAGGGTGATCCCCCAGGCGACAACTTTTCCGATCCAGCCGTAATTTTCGTATTGATAATCAGCGATCACAGCACCGGAATATTGATCGATGTGTACGGTCGCTTCGTCCTGCGCTTTCGGAGGAAAGGCAGAAAGAGTGAAGACGCCCGATTGGTCTGCCGGGAAATAGGCTGTATAGCTAGGGTGTACCCCGAGCTGATCCGCCGTCGAGACGACGTCATCGATCGATACCGGTGTCAGGCCATTCCCATCGGATTCCGGTACAGGAAGCGTCTCGGCCGCCCATGGGACGTCCGCAATATCCTGTGTCTCCACATCAGAAGTTGGTGCGCTGCCTGTC
The DNA here is from genome assembly GCF_030291935.1 of Halobacillus sp. ACCC02827. Taxonomy (NCBI): domain Bacteria; kingdom Bacillati; phylum Bacillota; class Bacilli; order Caryophanales; family Bacillaceae; genus Halobacillus; species Halobacillus sp. ACCC02827. Next base: position 1,425,655 of record NZ_CP128168.1, read on the forward strand.
CATATCGATGGTGGATAGCCTTCTCCTGTATTTGTCGCAGCATTTTGGAAGTTCGTTCCCCAAAAGCCGGACCAGGGAAGACCTGTCATAATCAAGAAGAGCATGCCGGCAGCTATCCAGAAGGCTGGAATCGCGTGCAAATCCCTGCGGACGATTTTTCTCTTTTTCGTAAATCTCGGAATCAACGTTCCCCGAAGATTCTTTTTCTTCTTGGGAAACCACAGATACAGACCGGTCACTAGCAGGACGACTGCCCAGCATGCCGCCAGTTCCACAATCCGGTCTCCGGTCGTACCCGCCATCAGTTCTCCGTGGAATTCTTCAATCTTATCCATGATTCGGTCATCACTGTCCAAGGTTCCAAGTGATTCTCCTGTGTAGGGATTGAGGAAAACGGTTGTGGTCCCGTTTTCGGTGGAGATATTCACTTCACTGGAACGCCCAGGGTCTTCCCCTGGGCGGTAGGACGTGACGGTCGCATTCGGATAGCTGTCTTTGACCAGTTCGACCTGCTCGGATGCAGCCATCTTCTCTCCCTGCGGCGTTACATCATAATAATCTTGATACAGCACAGCTTCTATCTGCGGTTTGAACAAATAAATAGCACCCGTGAACGCCAGAATGATGAGGAAAGGTGCGAAAATCATACCGGCATAGAAGTGCCAGCGCCATACGGTTTTATATAATGGATTGGTTTTCTTCTTCGGTGGAGCGTTTTCTTCTTTGTGTAATGCTTGCATGTCGTACCCCTTCCTTACTTTCTGTCGGAGCAGCAATCTCCGTTCATTTCTTTAATGATCGTTGTTTTCGCACTGTCAAACGTGTGGAGTTCACCGCCAAAGCCTTTGCGGAACTTCTCCGCCTGATGCCTTGAAGCAAATATGATTGGCTGCGGGTGGCAGCAGTGAATGCCGGCATCTGAATGGAGCAGGAACGTCGCCGTTTTGGCACTGATCGTCGTGTCGAGCAGGAAGTCGCGGGCGATTACCTGCACCACTTCTTCCTGCAAGTCTTCGTAACGAAGCAGGGCGCAGTGGACACAGCAGGTCGTCTCGATCTGCTGATTTCGCTTGATGATCTGACAGGCAAGTCTGCTGGTTGTTTCTTTCAGGCAGTAGGGACATCCGTTAGAAGAGCTGGACTCCCCAGCGGCGAGTGTAATACCGTTCGCCGCTTTCTTTACTTCTTCTGCTTCGATAAGAGGTTTCAAGTCACGATAGACAGTCATCTCCGACACATCAAGGCGGCGGCTGATCGTTGAAACTCGGAGAAACTCTTCTTTCTCAAGCCATGTTAAAATTTGTTTCCTTCTTTCAATGGGTAACATCATGCAGCCCTCATTTCTATAAAACTATGTAAGATCTTATTAAAGGATAGCCTTATAAGAGTGTCGAAACAATAGTTTGATTGTTAAAAAATGTTGTAAAAAGTTATTTTGTAACAAAAAAGTCACAACTATTGGAAAAGAATGGCGGGTACGCTATTCTTGTGGCATGATGGATAAAAAGTAGAGGAGAGATAGGAATGGCTTTGTCTAAAAGATTGGAGCCGCTTGAGGCTGTGAAACGGATAATAGACGAGAGGTTCCCCGCCTGTGATGCGGCGATCGTTGCCGGGAGTGTCATCCGAGGGGAAGGGACGGCGACGTCGGACCTTGATATCGTCCTGTTTGAGCGGGAAAGACAGGCCTCTTATCGCACATCCTTCTTTGCATACGGATGGCCGATGGAAGTGTTCGTGCACAGCTTCCTTTCTTATGAAAATTATTTCGAAAGCGACAGGGAAGGAGGACAGCCGAGCCTGCAGCAAATGGTTTCGGAAGGGGATCGTGCGGGATGCCCCTGAACTAAAACGTATCCGGGAGGAAGCGAAGCAGGTGCTCTTGGAAGGACCGGACCTGTGGAGTGAATCGGTAATCAGGGAGAAGCGATATTTTATTACCGATCTGCTGGAAGACTTCATAGGGTGTTCCTCCAGGGACGAAGGAATATTCATTGCCGGATCCCTGGCAGAGCGGACGGGAGATTTTATTTTACGGACGAATAAGTGCTGGAGCGGGTCTTCCAAGTGGCTGCTGCGGGCTCTTAAGAGACATGACCCAACCATAGCTGGACAATTTAGTGACGCCTTTGACCGCTATTATCGGAATGGAGAAAAAGAATCAGTCATTCAATTGGTGGATGAAGCGATGGTTCCGCACGGCGGAAGGTTGTTCGAAGGCTTTTCGATTGGGAAAGACACATGAATAGGATAAGAATGGAGACAGCAGGGAATGATCACTGGTGTCTTTTTTTTGTATAAAATATTTTGAAAATTATAACAAATTATCGTATGATAGAGTTTACCTTCTTATTCGATTGGAAGGAAGTGGTTATCTCAGTCGCTGTTCACTATAGTGGGAACGATTTCAGTAAGTCTGATGGAAAGCCTTTCGGAAGGACAAACCATAAAATTAAAAGGTGGAGATGGGATATGAGTTTTCAAATCGAGGAAGCTACGATTGCATCGATCCATACAGCCATGATGAACAAGGAATTGACGTGCAGGGAGCTTGTCGAGATGTATGTGCAGCGAATTCACGATTATGACCAGAACGGCCCGGAAATCAACGCCATAGTCGACGTGAACATGAAGGTGATGGAGGAAGCTGATGAACTCGACACCTACCTTGCCGCTGCCGGTAAATTGAAGGGGCCGCTGCACGGGATCCCCATTCTCGTCAAAGACCAGATTGATACCAAAGGCATCCGCACGACCTATGGATCTGAAGTGTTCGATGAGCATATCCCTGATGAGGATGCCGAGATTATTAAGAAGCTGAAGCAGGACGGGGCTATTGTATTGGCGAAAACCCTGCTGCCTGATTTCGCCGCTTCCTTCTTCGCTTGTTCTTCCTCCGGCGGTGAAACGAAGAACCCGTATGCACTGGACAGGGATGCGGGTGGGTCGAGCAGCGGCAGTGCCGCCGGTGTTGCCGCGAATTTCGGGGCGGTAGCGATAGGGGAAGACACGGCGGGATCGATTCGTCTTCCTGCTTCCTTCAATAATATATTCGGTGTACGCGTAACGACAGGACTGATCAGCCGTCATGGATTATCGTCCCTGGTCCACTTCCAAGATACACCCGGGCCGATGACGCGGACGGTAAAAGATGCCGCCATCCTGCTCGATACAATGGTCGGGTATGATCCGAAAGATCCCTACACCACTGCTGTTCTTCAGACAAAAGATGCAGGTACCTACACCGAGCAGCTATCGGCGGAAGGATTGAACGGAGCCCGAATTGGAATATTACGGGAAGCGTTTGGGCCGGAAGGAAACCCGGATTGTGCGGCAGTAAACGAAGTAGCAGTCGCTGCCATTGCTGCTATGGAAGAAAACGGAGCGGAAGTGATTGATTCTGTATCCATCCCTGATTTGGAGAAGTATACGATGGAAACGGCACTGTATCATATTCAGTCCAAATATGATATTAATCAATTTTTGGAGACGAAAGGCGAAGTTACTTTGGAGGAGATTTATGAAAAAGGTCAATATCACCGGCTGCTTGATTTATTCCATGCGGTCATGACAGGGCCGGATCGTCCTGAAGAAAATCCGCTGTATTATAAGCAGCGTCACTTACAGGAAGTTTTCAGGCGAGAGATCGAGAACGTGCTCGCTCTTCATGATTTGGATGCGCTTGCTTTCCCGGATGTCCAAGTACTACCGCCGACGAGAGATGAGTTGTACAGTGGCAAGTGGATGAAAGAAATATTCCCTACCAACACCCTCATTTCCTCTCAGACCGGTCTTCCATCCTTGTCTATGCCAGCTGGTTTCACACAGGACGGCATTCCTGTAGGCATCCAACTTCTGGGACGGTCCTACGATGAAGCTACGTTATTAACGCTCGCCTATGGGTATGAACAAAAAGTCAGACCGAGGAAATCTCCGGCACTGGATCTTGTTTCTATGGATGAAAAGCAGGTATAAAGCCTGCTTTTTTTTGTTTTCAGAATGAATTCGTGTACCGATCTGCTTTCGTTCCCCCCTTTCCTGCCCTCCTGATTGTTTGGACATATTACTTACATAGAAGCCGGGATGTTTTTATAATGGAGGTTTAAAGGTTTAGGAGGGGTAAGATGGAGTACCCGTACGAGCAGGTGATGATGGAAAGAGAAACACAAATTTTCATGCTTATGCCTTCCGTGGAATACATATCGATGCATTGGCATGATCGACTGGAACTAATATTGGTGTTGGATGGGAACGTGCGTCTTACCGTCGAGAAGGATGTCTACGATTTGCAGGCGCTTGACCTGGTAGTTGTCAATGCTGATGAAATCCATGGAGTAGAAGCACGGGGACATAACCGCCTGATCATTATGCAGATACCTGTGAAATTCTTGGAATCTGTAGACCCGGACGCTGCAAAGGAATGTTTTATGCGGTTCCTTTCAGCAGAAGGGGATGTAACGAGCGCGGACAAAATAAGAAAGAGAATGATTGAAATGTTGATTCTGGCTGATAAGAATAAACCGTTTGATCATATTAAGATTCATTCCTTATGTTTGGACATACTCTACCTATTATTGAAGGGTTTCAGGACGTCATCGAATAGGGTATGCTTCCGGAAAAAGAAAAACGATCGTTCACGTCTTAACCGTATGATTCAATATATCCAGGACCACTTTTCCTATCCGATTACATTAGCAGATCTTGCGAAACAGGAAGGGCTGAGCCGGTCTTATGTGTCCAGATATTTTCGGAAGCACATGGGGATATCATTCATGTCCTATTTGAAGGGAGTGCGCTTGGAACATGCATTGCGCATGCTTATCGGGTCGGATTGGTCTATCACAGATATTGCACTCCAATCCGGTTTCTCGAATCTGACCACTTTCCATAATCTGTTCAAAACTACCTTCCATATAACTCCCCACCAATATCGTAAACAAGCCCGGTCACATCAACCTCCGAAGGTTCAGCAAAGCGGTAGCCGGATGTACCATTATGAGGAACAGGTGGATATAAACGTATTGGAAAAGGTATATGCACAACTGGCAAATGACAAGGATTGATAGGGTTTATGTCACAAAACGGGATGTTTCCACAAGAGGTCCAGTATACAATGTAGAAGGTGTTCAAACGAAGATTAGTAGGAAGAAGGTCATTCTATGTCACAATTACCAATTACGCGTGTTCTTATAGTCGGCGGAGGCATCGGTGGACTGTCGACGGCCATCGCCCTCGGAAAACTGGGGATAAAAACAGAAATAGCCGAAGTGAAACAAGATTGGCAGGTGTATGGAGTCGGTATTTTCCAGCCGCCGAATGCACTCCGTGCGTTAAATGAATTAAATGTAGCGAAACGGTGTCTGGAAGAAGGTTATTCATTTGAAGGAATGGCCTACTGCGATGCGGAAGGAAACCGATTCGCAGAACCGGAATCTCCTAAAATTGCAGGGTACCCCGGTCTGAATGTCATCTCCAGAAAAAAACTCCATGATCTTCTTCTTGAAGAGGCATTGTCTTACGACACGACAATGCGAATGGGGACAACAGTTGAATCTTTCAACCATATAGAGCAAGGGGTATCCGTACAGCTTACGGACGGGACTGTACAAACCTATGATCTCGTCATTGGCGCAGACGGAGCGAATTCCAGAATGAGAGACTTGTTATTCGGACCGATCGAAAAGTCTTACGTCGGTCAGGCTGTATGGAGATACAAACTGCCTCGATTGGAAGGTGTGGAAACGAGTATCCTGTATTATGGTGAAAAGGCAAAAGCCGGCTTGGTTCCGATGTCGGAACAGGAAATGTACCTGTTACTAACGACGTCTGAACCAGGGAATCCGAGAATGCCGGAAGATCGCCTTCATGAGTTATTATTGGACAGGATCGATGGTTTCGGTGGACAAGTGGCTGCCATCAAGCCATGGATTACCGATCCTGATGCTGTCGTTTACCGTCCAATCTTTGATCATATGCTGCAAAGTCCGTGGTATGAAGGGTCTGTCCTATTAATAGGAGATGCTGCTCACTGTACGACTCCTCATCTTGGTCAAGGGGCAGCGCTCGCAGTCGAGGATGCCGTCGTCTTAGCGGAGTTGATCAAGGAGCATGAGGATGTCCATACGATCATGCAGGCGTTTATGAATCGCAGGTATGATCGCTCGCGCTATCTTTTGGACCACTCGCACCAGCTGGCGGAGTGGGAATTGATGGAATGGGCGGGGACACTTCCAGAACATACGGATGTGGCCGCTTATTCTTATGAAACGTTGAAGAAGATGAATGAAGCTATTTAACTCTGCGCACCCCTGAAGCAGGCAGCCTCCTGGTTCAGGGGTGCTTTTATCTGCTCCCATTCCGTTCACGCTGTGTTATATTGAGAGTATCACAGTAGTGGATTTTTATGTAAATTCAAGGTGACGGCACTGATTATTTCGGCGAAAGCTATTATCTTCAACCGACCAATATCATAGGATGGTAGAAAGCCAATGATAATGGAGAGGCAGGGGGATCTGTTTGAAAAAGTATGTGTGGATCGGCATCGGGTTACTTGCGGCCGTTGGGTTAAGCTTATTCGGCTATTTTGCCGTCGCCGGATCCGAAGCGGAACCGGCACCTGTCAAATGGGAAGGGGAAGTGACACAGGAAGAGAAGGAGAAGGTAGGGAAGGTGATCGATGACGTTCTCCAAAAAGATTTTTCTGAGAATATTGAGTCGATCACATATCAGCCTGATCAGGAGGCGCTTGTCGTACAAACGACTTTTCAAAAGTCGGACGTGCAGGAAGCATTGGCATTCGATGAAGCGGTCCTTAAGAAAGCAGGAGACAAAAACAAGGGGCGGTCGTATCAGCTCATTCTGAATTACGACAACGGCGTCCCTTTCTCGACAGCTGTCATCCATAAGGACTGAGAAAAGGGGGAAGGACATGGAAACAGCTTTAGAAAAGCATTTGTATCAGCTGGAAACCAAACTGCTGGAGGGAGAGGTGCGGAAATCGGCCACATCTCTAAACGAGCTGCTGGCGGATGATTTCCTGGAATTTTCGAGCACAGGAAAAGCGTACGGGAAAGAGCACGTTCTTAAGCGGCTCCCCGGTGAAGACGATCCCGGCTTCCAGCTTGATGATTTTCACTGCACGCCGCTTTCGCCGGAAAGCGCGATGACCTCTTTTCGTATATACATCCAAAAAACGGACAAACACTCCCTGCGGACCTCGGTATGGAAACGGACAGACGGGAAGTGGCAGATGACGTTCCATCAGGGGACAATGATCGGAGATTAGATGTGCGCCTCTCTTTGGAGAGGCGTTTTATGCTATTGCCAGGGAGCATAGGGGAATTACCCTAATGCTTCCTTTTTCTTTCAAACATAAGAAAAGGAATGGTTTAAAGCTTGGGACTGCATCATCGATCCCTTCCTGCAGGCTGCCCGCGGTCAAACATCATCGATGGACAACAGCTCTTTGTGGAGGATTTCCCCGGGAAGTCCGTCAATCGTCCCTTGATAAACAGAAACAAAACCTTGTTTCGTTAAGATTCTTTTCGAAGCGGTATTCTTCGGATCGATGACGGCCGTCAGTCTATCGAGGCCTTGGTTTTCTGCCATGGTGATTAACCTTCCGGCTATCCTACTTCCGTATCCGAGACCCCAGCAATCCGGCACGATCATATAACCGATTTCCGCTTCTTCTTGTTTTTCCACGCTGCGGGTTAAATGGGCAAGTCCGAGAAAGCCGCCGGACGAATCGTACACTTTATACGAACCGAACGACGTCCCGTCGGCATTCCTCTTCAGCAGTTTGTCGAAGTTGCTCCGGGCTTCTTCTTCTGGTATGGCACGCTCGGTTATTTGAGCCATGACACGGACATCAGAAACAAGGCGGAAGTAGTCGGAGAAGTCCCCCTCTGTAAATTTCACCATGCTTATCTCTTTCATATGTTCCCTCCTGATGATCAAGCACGAAGCTGGTTTTTAAAGAACAGCACGGTTTCGAGTTCATCTTCCCGGTCCCGGAACAATCCTGCTTCTTTGGCGACGGCGACGGCAAATTCGATGTAGGCATTCCCTTCCGCAGTAATGACATTCCCGCTTACCGTCACGTCCGTTTTGCTTCTGCCTACTTCGGGAAGGTAATCCGGAAATTCCTCCGACTCGAGGGAAGTGGAATATTCTCTGTCTTCGAGCACTCCGCTCATGCCAAGCAGAGCAGAGGCCCCGCAGATGGCGGCAATTCGCTTGTTCTTGTCATGAAACGATCGGATGAGTGTCCTTAAGGCATCATCGCCGATCAAAGGCTCCGGATCTCCACCCGGGATCACGAGCATGTCATAATCATCCACGTCGCAATTATTTATGTTGTGGTCTACCCGGATGACAAACTGACCCGAATGTCTGATCTCTTCCGTATGGCCGGCCGTCTCAATCGTGACATCTGTTTCGCTGAATATATAGGCAAGTGGACTGATTTCCCAATCGACATACCCGTCGTATAAAAAGAAAAGAGCTTTCATGGATTCGCCTGCTTTCCATAAGGAATAAAATTACTCTCTGATTTTACCATAATTTTCGGAAAATTAAGGAGCGGATAGAGGAAAAAAGGTTCCTTCTGTCAAAGATATACTAGGATCAATGGACGGAGGGATAACAGGTGAGGACGGAATTGGAAATGATGAATCTGATTAATGGAATTGCCGAAGCGGATGAGCGGATCCGTGCCGTGTATATGAATGGTTCAAGAACAAATCCCAATGTGAAAAAGGATATTTTCCAGGATTATGATATTGTTTTTGTCGTGAAGGACATCGGTTCGTTTCTTGCAGACGGTTCGTGGATCCATCGGTTCGGTCGGATTCTTATCGCGCAGGAGCCGGATAAGGGGAGGGACCAAGACGAATGGGATTGGTACGGGTACTTGATGCTGTTGGAAGACGGAAACCGCATCGATCTCCATTTGGAAACGATCGCGCATGCAGAAGCGAACTATGGACAGGATTCTCTGACACTGCCTATTCTCGATAAAGACGGAATTCTTCCGACAATTCCTGAATCTGCGGATACGGATTACCATATTCAAAAGCCGGACAGGGAAGAATTCTACCTTTGCTGCAACGACTTCTGGTGGTGTCAGCAGAATGTGGCGAAAGCGATTTGGCGGGATCAGCTGCCCTATGCGAAATTCATGATGGAAGAGATCATACGCAGCAGGCTCAACCAAATGGTGTCCTGGTGGATCGGTTTCGATATGGGCTTCGACCTATCTGTCGGAAAAGCGGGCAGCGAATTCAAACGCCTGCTTCCGGATCCGTATTGGAATCTCTACGCGGCTACATACGCCGATGACAGCTATCCGGATATATGGGCCGCTCTCTTTACGATGGGAGATTTGTTCCGCTTCCTCGGCCTGGAGGTCTCCGGGGCGGGCGGGTACGATTATCCGGATGGAGAAGATGAGGCGATGACGAACTACCTGCTTCATGTGAAGCAAATGCCTGCCCACGCTAAGGCCGTCTTCGACCTTTGATAAAAAGAACAGAGCTTTCCTTATTTTTTGAAGAGGAAAGCTCTTTTTTGCAAAAAGGGAGGTTGCTTTCCTTGAGTGGGTATGCTACATTTTATGTAACCGGTTACATAAAATGAGGTGAAGACGTGGTTACAATAAAAGATGTAGCGAAGGAAGCCGGCGTCTCTGTCGCGACCGTATCCCGTGTGTTGAACGACAACGGATATGTCGGTGCCGACACGCGTGAGAAGGTGATGGAGGCGATCTCGAAACTGAATTACAGTCCGAATGAAGTAGCCCGATCTCTTTATAAGCGGGAATCGCGGCTGATCGGCCTGCTGCTTCCTGATATTACGAACCCGTTCTTCCCGCAGCTGGCAAGAGGTGTCGAGGACGAGGCGGCCCGCGAAGGGTTTCGTCTGCTCCTTGGGAACAGTGATGAGAAAGCGAAGAAAGAACAGGAATACATTCAAACGTTCCTGCAGAATAACGTCGTCGGAGTCATCTCCGCGACCAACAGGGCGGATGATGGTATTTATGAGCCTTTATCGATTCCGCTTGTGCTGATGGACCGTACCTCCGGTGCCTATCCGTCCGTTTATGCGGATGGACGGGAAGGCGGCAGACTGGCGGCAAAAGCGCTGGTCGAACGAGGCGCGAAAAAAATCACGCTTATAAAAGGACCGGCGCACGTCAAGCCTGCGATGGAGCGGTTTCAGGGGGCGCTCGAGGTGCTGGGGTCGGCAGAAGTTGACTTCTCGGTCCTGTCGACAGACTCTTACACATTCGATGCAGCGAAAGGCTGGGCGGAAGAGCTGTTCCGGGTGCACCCGGACACGGATGGTGTGATTGCGAGTAACGATATCGTCGGAATTGCGATTCTCCATGAAGCTCTGCGCCTTGGGAAGCGGATTCCGGCAGACGTGCAGGTGGTCGGCTATGATGATATTCCACAAAGCAGTCTCGCCTATCCACCACTGTCGACAATCCGCCAGCCTGCCTACGATATGGGCAGGGAGGCAGCGAAGCTTCTGATCCGATTAATTAAAAAACAAAGCATAACGGAAACGGCAGTCGAACTGCCGGTAGCATTTATAGACAGACAAACGACTAGAGGAGGAACACATGATGAAGAAAGCTAAAATTGCCGTCATCGGCAGTTCGTCGATGGATCTCGTAGTAACATCAGCAAAAAGGCCGTCGGCAGGAGAAACGGTTTTGGGGGAATCTTTTCAAACGGTGCCTGGAGGCAAGGGAGCCAATCAGGCGGTAGCGGCAGCTCGCCTCGGGGCTGATGTCTATATGATCGGCTGCGTCGGAACAGATCCATACGGGGAAGCTGTTCTCACTAATTTTCGTGAAAACGGTGTCCATACGGACTATGTGGAACCGGTTACAGATGCTAGGACAGGAACGGCTCACATCATTTTGGCCGAGGGGGACAACAGCATCGTCGTCGTTAAAGGGGCGAATGATCACGTGACGCCGGATTACGTAGAGAAGCTGATTCCTTTTTTCCAAACGTGCGACCTGCTAATGATCCAGCAGGAAATTCCGGAAGAAACCGTAGAGACGATGGCTCAAATCAGTGCCGACATCGGGGTCCCGCTGCTGCTCAACCCGGCGCCTGCCAGGCAAATACCGGCGGAAGTCATCGAACAGGCTGCTTTTCTTACTCCGAATGAGCATGAAGCAGCCGTGCTGTTCGACGGCGGCAACCCGGAGGATGTAACAAAGCGTTATCCTGGAAAACTGCTCATCACGGAAGGGGAAAAAGGCGTCCGCTACTATGACGGCGCAACAGAGAAGCTCATCCCTTCTTTCTCCGTTCAGGTCGTCGATACGACAGGGGCAGGGGACACATTCAATGCGGCGTTCGGAACAGCTATTGCAGAGAAGCAGGACATGGAAGCGGCACTGCTCTTCGCTAATCGTGCGGCATCGCTTTCTGTAACAGGCTTCGGTGCGCAAGGCGGAATGCCGACGAGAGAAGAAGTGGAAAGGGCGTTACGGTCATGAAGAAAAAGGGGATGTTGAACAGTCATATTGCGAAGGTGCTCGCAGATCTCGGCCATACCGATACGATTGTGATTGCCGATGCCGGGCTGCCGGTGCCGGATGGTGTAAGGAAAATCGATGTGGCTCTCCGGGAAGGAACGCCGTCCTTTCTGGAAGTCATTAAGCTTATGCAGGAGGAAATGGTCATCGAACAGGTGACGCTTGCAGAAGAAATCGCAGGCAATGAAGCGGTGCACCAAGAGATGGCCGCAAGCTTCCCGGCCATCCGCTACACGGCCCACGAAGCTTTCAAGGAAGCGACGGCGCATGCAAAAGCTGTGATCCGTACAGGAGAAACGACGCCCTATGCGAATGCTATCCTTCATGCGGGCGTCACTTTTTAAGGAGGGATACGATGCACATACGTATGGAAAACATTCATAAAGCCTTCGGTAAAAATAAGGTGCTCGAAGGTGTCGATATAGAAATCAGGGACGGGGAAGTCCATGCCCTGATGGGGGAGAACGGAGCCGGAAAATCGACTCTGATGAACATATTGACGGGGCTGCATAAACGGGATGAAGGTACGATTATCATAAATGGCGAGAAGCATACCTTCACCAATCCGAAGGAAGCTGAGAAGTCCGGTGTCGCCTTTATCCATCAGGAGCTGAACGTGTGGCCGGATATGACGGTGCTTGACAATTTATTTATCAATAAGGAACCGGTTACATCTTTCGGTTTAATTCGAAGGAACAAAATGAAAGCGATTGCAGAAAAGCAATTTGAGAAGCTTGCGATCACCATCCCGCTGACCAAGGATGCAGGGGAGTGTTCCGTCGGGGAGCAGCAGATGATCGAAATCGCCAAAGCGCTCATGACGGATGCGAAAGTGATCATCATGGACGAGCCGACGGCGGCGCTTACAGAAAGAGAGATTGAAAAGTTGTTCGCGGTCATCCGTTCCCTCAAACAAGACGGGGTATCCATCGTATATATTTCCCACCGGATGGAAGAGATCTTTACGATTTGCGACAGGATCACGGTGATGCGTGACGGAAAAACCGTCGATACGACACCGATTCCGGAAACGGACTTCGATGACGTCGTCCGGAAAATGGTCGGCAGGGAACTGACGGATCGTTTCCCTGCCCGAAAACCTTCTGTCGGAGAAAAGGTGCTGGAAGTAAAGAATCTTTCCCGGGCAGGAGCGTTCCGAAATGTCAACTTTTCTATACGAGCCGGCGAAATCGTCGGTGTCGCAGGATTGATGGGGGCGGGACGGACCGAAATCATGCGGGCGATCTTTGGACTCGATCAGAAAGACGACGGGGAAATCGTCATGAACGGGGAACCGATTGTCGTCAGGCGTCCTTCCGAGGCCGTTGCCAAGGGCATCGGGTTTATTACGGAAGACCGGAAAGAAGAAGGGCTCGTCCTTGATTTTTCCATTAAAGATAACATCGCTCTTCCCAGCTTGGCGAGTTTTACGAAGTACGGCCGGATCGAAGAGAAGAGTGAATCGGATTTCGTCGATCTCCTTATCAAGCGGCTGACCATCAAAACAGAATCTTCGGAAACGCCGGCGAACCACCTCTCCGGAGGAAACCAGCAGAAGGTCGTCATCGCGAAATGGATCGGAATCGGGCCGAAAGTATTGATTCTCGATGAACCGACAAGAGGGGTCGACGTCGGCGCGAAGCGGGAAATCTACCAGTTGATGAACGAACTGACGGACAGGGGAGTAGCCATCATCATGGTCTCTTCGGAGCTTCCGGAAGTGCTCGGTATGAGCGACCGGATTCTCGTCGTCCATGAAGGAGAAATCGCAGGAGAATTGGGCAGAGAAGATGCCGATCAGGAAAAAATAATGACATTGGCTACAGGAGGTCATGTACATGGATAACGCAGTCAAAACGAACCATATCGGGAATTTCATCCAGAAGCTCGGACCGCTGCTCGGTCTGATCGTATTGATGGCGACCGTTTCAATAATTAATCCGAGCTTTTTAGAACCATTGAACTTATTGAATTTATTAAGGCAGGTTGCCATTAATGCATTAATTGCTTACGGCATGACCTTCGTCATTCTGACAGGAGGGATCGACCTGTCCGTCGGGTCCATCCTTGCTTTATCGAGTGCTTTGATGGCGGGGATGATGGTGTCCGGCATGGACCCGATCCTTGCCATTTTGATCGGCTGTCTGCTCGGCGCCGTAATGGGTATGGTCAATGGGCTGTTAATTACGAAAGGGAAAATGGCTCCGTTTATCGCGACACTTGCTACGATGACCATGTTCCGCGGCTTGACCCTTGTTTACACCGACGGGAACCCGATTACAGGGCTCGGAGACAGCTATGCGTTTCAGCTGTTCGGAAGGGGCTACTTCCTCGGTATTCCGGTACCGGCGATCACGATGCTTCTAGCTTTTCTCGTCTTATGGGTGATTCTGCATAAGACACCGTTCGGAAGAAGGACGTATGCGATCGGCGGAAATGAAAAGGCAGCACGGATCTCTGGGATCAACGTTTCCCGGATGAAAATCATGATCTATTCCCTTGCCGGCCTTTTGTCCGCATTGGCGGGGGCGATTCTTACCTCCCGACTGAATTCCGCGCAGCCGACGGCGGGTACGTCTTACGAACTGGATGCGATTGCAGCCGTCGTACTCGGCGGGACAAGTTTATCCGGGGGGCGTGGATTGATTGTCGGGACGTTGATCGGCGCCTTGATCATCGGAACATTGAACAACGGGCTCAACCTGCTCGGCGTCTCGTCCTTCTTCCAGATGGTCGTCAAAGGAATCGTCATTATCATCGCCGTATTGATCGATCGCAAGAAAGCAGCATAGGAGGGAAATCGTATGAAGAAATTATGGATGATAGTCATCGGCTTTTCGCTCATCTTTCTCGGTGCTTGTTCGCTGCAGCCGCCGGAGTGGGCAAAGCCTGGAAATAAGACAGATATGGATGATATCACAATCGGTTTGTCCGTTTCGACGTTAAATAACCCGTTCTTCGTATCTATGAAAGACGGTGTGGAGAAGAAAGCGGAGGCAGAAGGAATGGACGTGTTGACGGTCGATGCACAGAACGATGCGGCGAAACAGATCAGTGACGTCGAAGATTTGATCCAGCAGGGTGTCGATGTGCTCTTGATCAACCCGACGGATTCTGCGGCTATTTCAACAGCCGTGCAGTCTGCGAACAGCATCGGTATACCTGTCATCACACTCGATCGCTCTTCTGAAAAAGGGGACGTAGAGACGCTCGTCAGCTCGGATAACGAAAAGGGCGGCGAGATGGCCGGGGAATACATCGTCGAGCAGCTTGGCGAAGGTGCGGCAGTAGCAGAACTTGAAGGCGTGCCGGGAGCATCCGCGACGAGGGAACGCGGTGCCGGCTTCCACCATGTTGCAGATGAGAAGCTGGACGTCGTCGCAAAGCAGACGGCGAACTTCGACCGGACGGAAGGCCTGGATACCATGGAAAACCTGATCCAGGGAAACCCGGATATTAAGGCTGTATTTGCTCACAACGATGAAATGGCGCTCGGGGCGTACCAAGCAATCAAGAGCTCCGGCAGGGATGTGCTTGTCGTAGGATTTGATGGAAACGAGGACGCTCTCTCCAGCATCGAACAGGGGAATTTGTCAGCGACAGTAGCCCAGCAGCCGGAGGAGATCGGCTCCCTTGCTGTAGAAGCAGGGCTTGATGTCCTGCAGGGAGAGAAAGTAGAAGAATACATTCCGGTTCCACTTAAATTAGTGACCAAGGATACGGAACAATAAGAAGAAGACCCTTTTGGCTCGTTTGCATAAAAGGGTCTTCTTCCTTTGTATTTCCATCCGCATTTCAAGTGCCGGCTGTTTTACGGACAGGGAGATCCGCTGCCGGGTTTCCTAATACCCTCTCATAAAACGTTAAATATTCCATAATCTGTTATAATAGTGTCAAAAGAGGAGGGATCGTGTGAAAAAAGCAGTAGGGGTCTTCGCGTTTTTTCTTCTTCTCCTCGGCTGTTCCCAGGAAACACACCGTTTTGAAGGAACGGGTGATTTCTGGGATGTCCGCTTCCAGGCGGAGGTGACAGGGGAAGACAGGCAGACATCGTCCCTGCAGATCCGCTACATCGGGGATGGGGAAGCTCCTTCCACGGTCGATTACTATTTGGATACCCCGGCCGGAGAGTCTTCCCGAACAGGGGCCTTGCTAGAAGACGGGGCGTTTCAATATTCCGGAGGGGGCTGCTCAGGCTGTGCCGTCAACGAAGCTGACGACGACATCGTCTTTACGATTGATTGGGACGGGGAATCGGAGCAGATCGAACTGCAGAACGAAGACCAATGAAGCAGGTGAACCGCTTGACGGAAGAAGGACGGAACAGGTAGAGAGCAGCCGATGACGGCTGCTCTTTTTTTCTATCGATCAGAGGCTTATAGATGTTTCCACTTGGGAGAATACGATGTTCGTCACGGTATGAGCGATATCGGCGAACTCGTTGATGAACGCTTCTATTTCTATCAGCTCGCTGACATGGAGCTTCAACATATAGCAGGCCCGGCCGGCGATTCGTTCACAGGAGGAGACGTCTTTCCGCTTCATGATTCTGTTTTGGAAGCGTTCGTACTGTCCGTCACGGACCGTCACTTCGATGATGCAGCAGATCGGCAGACCGGCGTTTGCGTAATCGATCCGTACCCCGTACCCCTTGATGATGCCGAACGATTCCATCTGCTTGATCCGCTCACTGACAGCCGGCGCGGACATGCCGATACGCCCGCCGAGCTTTCTCATGGAAAGGCGGCTGTCATTCTGCAATTCATTTAAAATCTGCTTATCTATGTCATCGATTTTCATTTGGATAGCATCCTCTCGAATTCATTTGTGAATGTAAGGTATTCCTCAGTATTGCTTCTATTATGTAATGGTTAGATCCGTGTATTTCTCTTATGATTATGACAAGGGGGAGAGGAAATGCCAAGAATTAATTTTGCATCAGAAGGAACGACACCATTTGAACGATTATTAGGACATCAGCCCGCTGCGATGAAAGCGTGGAGCAGCTTAGGTACCTGTCTTATGGAGGAGGGAAAACTGTCCGCAGCATTGAAGGAGCAGGTACGGCGGGTGCTCGCACAGAAGAACGGCTGTGAATATTGTAAGGCGAAAGGAAAGCCGGATCCTTCCGAGTATGACGAACGGACTGCTGTCGCTGCGGGGTTCGCAGAAGTGTTCACCGTCTATCGCGGCATGGTTCCGGATTCGCTCTTCCAAGTCTTACGGGATGTATTCAATGATGCAGAAATCAGTGAACTGTGTGCGTACATCTGCTTCACGACCGCCTCCCAGTACATGGGGGCCGTCCTCGGACTCGAAGCGGAAAAATCTGCAAAAAGTGGTTGACTGGATTTTCCTTTTGGTATAAAGTGTATATCAATTCGATAGGCAACAGCCGTGATGAGGACAAACGGTGGGGTACAGCGGTCCACAGAGAAGGAAGCACAAGCTGAGAGCTTCCTGGAATGCGCCGTCTCCATTTACCACCTCGAAGCTGCATGGAGGATAATGCCATGCCGGATCTGCACCGTTAATGCAGCCGAAGCCGTTACTTATGTGACGGGAATTTGGGTGGAACCACGAGTCGAACACTCGTCCCTTACTGTGAGGGATGCGTGTTTTTTTATTTACGGAAAAAGCGAAGAAGAGGACAAAAGGGAACCGTTGACGATCGACAGAGAGGGAAGGGTATGCTGAGAACTTCCTCGATGCCGGGCTGTTCCTTACCACCTCCGAGCCGCGCGGAGGCCAATGCCGTGCCGTATTGCTGCGTTACAAGCTGTCAGAGAGCCGTCTTCAACGAAGACGGGAAACTGGGTGGAACCACGAGCGCACACTCGTCCCTTTATCGGGATGAGGTGCGTTTTTTTTATACAAAAAAAGGAGAGATTTGTTATGAAGCACTCAAACGTGGAAATCGTTTTTCCAGACGGAAAAAAGAAGGAATTCGAAAGTGGCATCACGCTTGAAGGAATTGCGGATTCAATCAGCCCGAGTCTTAAAAAGCGGTCTGTCGGTGGAACGGTCAACGGGGAGTTGTATGACTACCGACGTCCGATTGTTGAAGATGCGGCCATCGAACTGCTGGACTCAAAGTCAGAGGCATTCGTGAAAATGATGCGTCACACGGCCGCCCATGTGCTTGCCCAAGCGATCAGGCGGCTCTACGGGGACGTCCACCTCGGCATTGGACCGGTCACAGAGAATGGGTTCTTTTACGATATCGACATGGATCACATGCTGACGAAAGAAGATCTTCCTGTAATTGAAAAAGAAATGAAAAAAATCATAGAGGAAAATTACCCGGTAACAAGGGAATCGATGACGAGAGAGGAGGCGGATGCCTTGTTTGCAGGGGATCCATACAAAGAACAGCTGATCGACCGGGTGCCGGATGACGAGGGGATTTCTATTTATCGACAAGGGGAATTCGTCGATTTGTGCCGAGGACCCCATGTTCCGTCCACAAAATGGGTCGGTGCCTTTGTGCTTACGAATGTTGCGGGAGCTTATTGGCAGGGGGATAAGGAGAAGCCGATGATGCAGCGGGTGTACGGTAAAGCTTTCCCGACAAAGGCAGAGCTTGATGAACACTCAGCCCTTCTGGAAGAGGCAGAGCGTCGCAGTCACAGGAAGCTCGGGAAGGAACTCAATCTTTTCTTCTTCTCGGAAGAAGCTCCCGGCATGCCTTTTTACACGAAGAACGGTCAAATAATCAGGAACGAACTGGAAGGATTTCTGCGCGGTCTTCAAGAGGCACACGACTATGAGGAAGTCCGGACGCCTCTTATGATGAATCAGCGCCTTTGGAAGCAGTCTGGGCACTGGCATCATTATAAGGAGAACATGTACTTCTCGGAAGTGGATGATCAGACGTTCGCTATGAAACCGATGAACTGCCCGGGCCATATGTTGATTTTCAAAAATCAGCTTCATTCGTACCGTGACCTGCCGATCCGCATGTCTGAGTTCGGGCAGGTGCACCGTCATGAATACAGCGGCGCGTTGAATGGGCTTCTCCGGGTGCGGTCCTTTTGTCAGGATGATGCGCATATATTTGTCCGACCGGATCAGGTCGAAGATGAAATTGCTTCTGCTCTCCGGTTGATCGACGAGGTGTACCGCACGTTCGGGTTTGAATATACTGTTGAGTTATCCACTCGTCCGGAGAAGTCGATGGGGGAGGATGCGATGTGGAACCAAGCGGAGGAAGCATTGAAATCCGTATTGGACCGCCTGCCGAATGATTACGTGATTAATGAAGGCGACGGTGCGTTTTATGGACCGAAGATCGATATTCATATTAAAGATGCGCTGCAGAGAAGCCATCAGTGTGCAACCGTCCAGCTTGATTTTCAAATGCCCGAGAAATTTGATCTCACTTATGTAGATGAAACGGGAGCGAAAGTCCGTCCAGTCGTTCTGCACCGCGCCGTATTCGGCTCCATTGACCGCTTCCTTGGCATTTTAATTGAACATTTCGCCGGAGCATTTCCCGTCTGGCTGGCCCCAGAACAGGTGAAAGTGCTGCCCGTATCGCCTATTGCCCATGAGGCATATGCCGGCCGTGTCATCGAACACTTGAAAAGATCAGGAATAAGAGCAGGGGTGGACGCAAGAGAAGAGAAACTCGGCTATCGAATGCGGAATGCTCAAATGAGTAAAACACCGTATATCATCGTCGTAGGAGATGAGGAGAGAGACAATCACTCCTTGAACGTACGGATCTACGGACAAAAAGAGTCCGAAACGGTGTCGCTGGAAGCCTTTCTGCAAAAAGTGACAAAGCTTATAGGAAATCGTGTTCTTTCCTATTAATATAGCTGTGGAAACCCTTACATTTGTGTAGTATAATCGAAATAGAACGAAACGACCTGAAGGATGCTTGTCCGGGAAAGCAAAAAGGCTCAGAGTATGGATCTACTCTGAGCCTCTCTTTCTATCATCCCTTATTCTTTAAAGCCCGCAGCACTTCCGTTAAGTCCCCGTGGATGACATAATCGAAAAGGTGATCATGGCCGGTTGCTTCCCGGTTGATGATGACCGTCGTGATGCGGGGATTCCCCGCTGCCGTATACGGAAGCAGACTAAAAGGGGTGACCGTAAGGGACGTTCCCATGACAAGCAGCACGTCTGCCTGTTCAATCCGTGCTTCCGCTTCTTCATGAAGCGTGATCGGGTCACCGAACAGCATAACGTCGGGTCGAAGCACACTTCCGCAGGAGATGCAGGAGGGAAGGACAGCTTCCCGGATCGATTCAACCGGGTAAGCGTTCCCGCATTGTGTGCAGCTGGAGCTTCCAAGCGTCCCGTGGTATTCCAGCACGTCCGTGCTGCCTGCACGTTCATGCAGCCCGTCTACATTTTGCGTAATGATGGAAACACGACGGCCCGCTTCCAGTTGTTTCAGGAAGTGATGCACATCATTAGGCTCGTAGTCCTGGAGCAGTTTAAGCCGGAAGATCTCTTTATATTTGTTCCAGAAGTCCTGCGGGTTCTGGTGGAAATAATCAGCGGACATGTAGTACTCTCGGGAATGGTCTTCTGTCCACAGCCCTTGAGAAGAACGAAAATCCGGTATGCCGCTTGCCGTCGAGACGCCGGCACCTGTTAAGACGACAACTCGTTCTGCCTCATCCAGAACCTTTCTTACTTCCTCTATTTTCATTGTTTGTTAAAGCCCTTCTTCTTCACGATGCCGGTAACGTCCATCCGGATCGGCTTCGTGAAACGGCGCAGCATTTGGTCTGTCCACGAATCGCTGCGGTTGTTCGTCTGTCTGCCTGCGTAATAAGCGGCAATCGTTTCATCGAACTCGGCAAGTTTCTCCTTGTGATCCTTCTGATAGGTATTTTCGAAATAAACGGCTTCTTTCGGCAGTCGGGGTTTCTTATCCGGTTCAGCATCCGGCGTGCCGAATACCATGCCGAACAATGGAAGAACGTGTTTAGGAAGATCAAGTATTTCATCTACTTTATTCAATTGGTTTCGGATACTGCCGATATAACAAATACCAAGTCCCATCGATTCTGCTGCAATGGCAGCATTCTGAGCGGCCAGTGCTGCATCGATCGCTGCCACAAGGAAGTGTTCACTGTTCTCCAGGTTTTCCACCATTTCTTCATATTGGTCTTCTGTCGCATGAAGAGTGTGGCGGTGCAGATCGGCACAGAAAATCATCAGGTGTCCGTTATCCTTCACGTACGATTGTCCGGTGATCTCCGCCAGCTGTGCTTTCTTCGTTTCATCCGTGACGCCAATGATGGAATACGCCATCATATAGCTGGAAGTCGAAGCCTGCTGAGCAGATGCGATAATGGTGTTCAACTGCTCGCCGGTCAGCGGAATATCTTTGAATTTGCGGATGGATTTATGATTCAAAATCGTTTCTAAAGTTTCGTTCATTTTTGTGTTCCTCCTTATTCCTTTCCATACTTCCATAGCGAAGTTACGCTTTCGCGTCCGGGTTCTTCCGGAATGGATTCGCTTTTCATTTGAATGAGCGTTTCTTCCATAAAAGTAACAGAATCAATCGCATATTGGTACTGATCCGGTCTGGGAAGTAAGTATTCATCGGCGGTTTCCAGCTCCATAGGATTGAGGGAAGCCATATCCACAACGGTCATCTGGTGTTTCTTTTCTCCATTGACGTCACGGGAGAAAAGGAAGGCCGCATACCCTCCCTCCGGAGATAATTCTATGCTTTCCCGTTCGCTTAAATCGCTCAGAAGGTAAGATACTTCGTCTTCAAAGCTGATCAATAAATGGGAGCAGACGTCTTCCCGGCATGCAAAATCTATAAGATAACGGTCTTCCGTTACCTCCTGATAATGCAGCCCTTCTATTGCAGCCTCCGTGTTTCCTGAAGAGTGGATGAACTGCCAAAGAATAGGGAAATTATCCTGCTCTATTATGTAAGTTGTGCCGTCCACATCAAGTTTGATTGATTCTTCCTGTTCTTCCTTCGAGTCACCGCCTGCAGCGGAGTCCGAACCTTTTTCCCCGGCACTGCCTGTCCAGCTGCAGCCTGCAATGATCAGGAGGAGAAGGAAAAGAATCGACAACCATTTCCTCATACTTGGATCTCCTCTCCCTTTCGTGGGATCTTGATTTAAGAATACCATAAAAGCATGCAGGGGTAGGAATATATTGCAGTCATGCAGGAGATTGTCCTTTTTGAAAGAATTATTGTACTATACTATTGTATGGGGAGGTCGGATAGGATGGCGGAAGTGTACAATTTCAAAGATTATCAAAAGAAGAAAAAAGGACGGTCTTTTCAGGATGAACGGACGACTGTCGCAATTTATAAAAGTGTGGTTCATTATGTACATATGTATATCGAACCTCAGTATGAGGAACCGTTCGAGCACTTGACTACAAACATCTGCGTCCCTGAGTTATATAAGTATAATAAAGGGAAATTTTTAGAAACATTCGCAAGCCTGCTTGCTTATTGGAATATCGAGCCTCATCCGGAGAGTGACATTCCAAGAGGCGAAGAATTCAACTATTTTCCTACAATCGGGCATCTATGCTTCTATATTGAAAAAAGGGTGAAAGGTCTATAAGAACATGATTACTCATGTCTCATAGCTTTCACCCTTTTTATATTCACCAAACCAGCGTAAAACTGGATGAGGCCGATACCGAAGAGGATCGGTCCGACGGTCGTCGCGAAGTTAAGGCTGATAAAAGTCTGCACCATTCCCAGTGCTGTAAAGATCATATATTTCCTGGACTTCAAACTGAAGTAGGACGCGAACAGGGTCGCGATACTCACCAGTAGGAGTACAGGTGCGATCCATGGATATAATTCCAATAATCCCATGACTGTCACCTCCTGTAAATTAATGTTGTCAGAAAATTAAGTGTTTTTATATCTTATCATGGGTGGGAGGTATGGGACAAGAGCGAAAACCGTCTAGTTTTGCGGTTTCCAACTTGTGTTGTGAAGTTGTTTATACCCGCTCTATAAAAACATCAAACCTTTACTTCGAAATAAATGCCCCCAGGCTCATATGTATGCGGAACGGGGTATAAGGATAAAGATGAAGGAATAGGCAAAGAAGGATGGAGGGGTTTGTTATGAATGGAAGAATAGAAGTAGAGCATTTGTCGAAAACATTCAAGAAGGGAAATGTCACCGCGGTGAAAGACGTTTCCTTCCAAGTGGAAGAAGGAGAATTTTTTGCATTTCTCGGACCGAACGGTGCGGGTAAATCCACAACGGTACAAATATTGACAACGCTCATCAATGCATCCTCCGGTAACATTACGGTTGCAGGTCACGATGTCATACGTGCACCGGAAGAGGTGAGACGCTACATCGGCGTTGCTCTCCAGGAAACGGGAGTAGATCCTGATTTGACCGGAAGAGAGCTTTTAGAACTACAGTCTTATATTTTCGGTTTTGGCAAACAGGACGGGAAGAAGCGCGCGAGGGAACTCTTGGAGATTGTGCAGTTGGAAGACGCAGCCGAGCGTCGTGTAGGCAACTACTCCGGCGGGATGCGCAGGCGCCTTGACTTGGCGCTGACACTTGTCAATGAACCAAAAATTCTTTTTCTGGATGAACCGACGACCGGGCTTGATCCATCAAATCGGATCGCCATTTGGGAAGAACTCCGCCGCTTAAATGAAGAGAACGGGACGACAATCTTCCTTACAACACAATATTTGGAGGAAGCGGATAATCTCGCTGACCGGCTCAGCATCATTAACAAGGGGGAAATCGTCGCTACCGGGACACCGAAGGAATTGAAGCAGCAGATCGGGGATGATTTGATTACTCTTCGGTTGAAGGACTCCAATCAGGAGGAAGCCGCCCAAGCTATTCTTCATGACCGGTTGGAACAGAACGATGTCATCAGGAAGGACGGAAATTTACTGATATACGTAGAAGAAGGGACGAAACAGCTGCTGGAAGTCGTCCGTATCTTCGATCAGGAGGGGATCGCAGTGGATGACATCCAACTTTCTTCTCCGACGTTGGATGATATCTTCCTGAAGATCACGAAAGAGCAGAAGGAAGAAGGGGAGAGAGCACATGGGTAATAATGTATGGAAAGATACATGGCTGCTCACTGTACGCAGTATTAAGACGACGATCCGTAATCCGTTCTCTTTCATTCCGAACTTAATCATTTCTGTCTTTTTCCTGCTCGTCTATGACGGAGGGTTAAGCGGGATCTCCCAGCTTCCTACCTTCGAAGGAGCCAATTATTTAGCATTCATTCTTCCTGTATCCATCGTTTCAGCGGCAATCGGAGGCGCAGGCGGGGCAGGGCAGGGAATCGTCAAAGATATTGAGAACGGCTTCTTTTCCAGGCTTCTGCTGACGCCGGCTTCAAGACTTGCAATCGTGCTCGGACCCATCATTGCAGGAATGCTCCAGCTTCTTGTTCAGACAGTATTGATCTTCGGAATCGCCTTCTTGATGGGGCTTGAGGTGAAGACAGGTTTTCTCGGCATGCTGTTTGTCTTGTTGATTGCTATCGGGTGGGGGCTTGCTTTTGCCGGCTATTCGGCGGGGGTCGCGTTAAGAACGAAGAATGCACAGGCGTCTCAGGCGGGAACCTTCATCTTCTTTCCGCTCATCTTCCTGAGCACGACATTCGTACCGTACGACCTTATCGAAGCGCAGTGGCTGAAGGTAGCCGCTGCCATCAACCCGACGACGTATGTCTTTGAAAGCATGCGGACGGTGATGATTGACGGCTGGGTGTTCGGGGATCTGATGAAAGGAGTTATCGCCATCCTTATCGCCTGTGCAATCACGATCACGTTTGCGGCTGTTTCTGCGAAAAAAGCGGTGGCTCGTGGATGATATCAGAAAATTGCCTCCATTCCAACGTTTTCTGATATAATAAAGGAACCAAATAAGTCAGGAGTGATGTTTTATGAAAACGACAAAGCCATTTAACGTAACTTACACCCACCCATATACAAAAGGAGGACATCACTTCTGACGTCCTCCTTACCTTAGGAGGAATCGAATGGAACGGACAGATTTTAATAAATTTTTTCAAGAGCAAGTGAAGGAAGAAGAGCATGCAGGGAGAGTCGTACGCCATACACGCGGTCTGTACACACTGGCGTCTGGAAACGGGGATGTCAGAGCAGAAGTGGCAGGACGTTTTCATCATACCGCTCTTCATGACAGCGATTACCCTGCGGTCGGTGACTGGGTCATTTTTGAGGCGTATGAGAACGGAAGCAGGGGAATCATCCAGAGGGTCCTGGAGAGGAAGACGGTTCTTTCGCGAAAGAAAGCGGGAACAGGACACGACGAACAGGTGATAGCGGCGAACGTGGACACGGTATTCATCGTCACCGCCATGACGCTTGAATTTAACGTGAGACGGATCGAGCGCTACGTCCAGCAGGTATATGAAAGCGGGGCAAGTCCTGTCGTCGTCTGTACGAAAAAAGATTTATGCAGCGATCCGGACGGAAAGACGAGAGAAGTGGAGCAGGTTGCTCCCGGTGTCCCCGTCTATGCCGTAGACAGCCTCAGCGGTGCCGGTATAGAGCAAATCCGGCAGTCATTCCGTCCCGGCGAGACCGTCTCTCTGATTGGGTCTTCCGGTGTCGGCAAGTCTACGTTAACGAACGCCCTTATGGGGGAAGCCGTTCAGCACACCCAGTCCGTGCGTTCAGAGGATGGGCGAGGCCGTCATACGACGACACACCGGGAACTCTTTGAAATCCCCGGTGGAGTGTACCTGATCGATACACCGGGCATGCGTGAACTGCAGCTGTGGGGCGAAGATGCAGACCTCGACCAAACGTTCAGCGATGTAGACGCTCTTGGGAACAGCTGCAAGTTCCGCAACTGCAGACATGAAAGCGAACCCGGATGCGCGGTGCGGGCGGCGATAGATTCCGGCGAGCTGTCGGAAGGTCGTCTGAAGAGCTATAATAAGCTCAAGCGCGAATTGAAGCGGCTGGAGTTGAAAGATAAATACGGCACGCATCGGACGAACCGCATGCTGCACGGATCGAATAAACGGTGAAGAATTAATGTCGGGTGGAGAGGGCATGCTCCCGTCCGTTCGCTGAAATTTTCCGTTCCTAATTAGATATATAGTTACAGCGATATTATATTTGTGAAGGAAACGGTTCTTTAAACCTCTTATGTTTCTCACCAATCTGAAAAGATACCTTTAACGAGGTATCTTTTCTTCTTTCCATATTGTCATCGCTTTCAAAGTTTGGAATAATGAGTATGTGCTATATTTCACAATCTTGAGGTGATGAAGATGAAGAAGAAATCAATCTATGTAGAAATACCAATCCGTACCTCTATGGATGACCTGTGGAAAGCAAGCCAGGAACCTTCTGTTCATGAACGTTGGGATCTGCGCTTTTCTTCTATTACTTATCTTCCGAAAGCGCAAGGGTCTCCTCAGAGATTTACATACAAGACGAGAATAGGCTTCGGCCTCGATATTGCAGGATGGGGGAAGAGTGTGGCAGCGAGGGAGGGGAAAGATGGTGCACGGACATCTTCGCTCCACTTCGGTACAGAACAGAAACGTTCGATCATTCGGGAGGGGCGGGGTTTTTGGAAGTATGTGCCGAGGCAAGACGGAGGGGTGACGTTCCTCACCCGCTATGATTATACGACCAATTTCGGGGCAGCAGGCCGGCTGTTCGACAGGTTGTGCTTCCGCCCTTTAATCGGCTGGGCGACGGCACTCAGCTTCGATGTCCTGAAGAGGTGGCTGGAAAAAGGGACAGTGCCGGAAGTGCAGTATCGAAATTTTTTCGTTACATGGCTTTCCGCCATCCTATTCAGCTTTATTTGGATCTATCACGGGCTTGTACCAAAACTGATTTTCCAGCATCCTCAGGAACTGGCGATGCTGACATCTGTTCTACCCATTGGAGAAGCCGTGGCTCACCGGGTCATGTCTGCGATCGGAATTGGCGAAGTCGTCATCGGTCTTCTTTGGTTGCTATGCCGAAGGAAGCGCTGGTTGTTCGCCGCTCAGACAGCTGCTTTTCCACTATTGACAATTGGAGCCGTCACGGCTGCCCCGGAATCGCTGACACAGCCATTTAACCCGTTAACTTTCAATCTGGCTCTTTTCGCGCTTTCTTTCCTGGGGTTTTCGTTCAGTAAAGACGTGCCGACTGCGAAATACTGCAGGAGAAGGCAGGTGACGGGGGAATGAAGCCTTGGTTGGTTGTCTCAACGCTGCTGTTTCTTTTAGCCGCCTTCTTTTCCGCAGATCCGTGGTACTATTCGATTCTTACCGCCGCACAAATGATTTATGTCCCTCTCCTCCTTTCAAACAGGCGGCCGGAAGAGGGGAAATCCCCGCTTCTCTTGTACGGAGCGGGTACCGCGGTGGTCATGGTCGCCATTCTTCGGTTGACGGGGGACATGCCGTGGGATGCAGCTCTTGGTCTTTTGTATTTTATTTTTACCATTCTCGTCGCTTTTCATGGCGTTCGCCGAATGGTGCGGCGAGGGTTTACCCATGTCGAAGAGTTTTTCCTTGATGTGGGGTATGTGTATCTCGGTATCGGAGGGTTTTGGTTCTTTGCTTTTGTGGCGGAAATAGATACCGGCTTTTACCCTCTGCTTACATGGCTGACGAGTATTCACTTCCATTATGCGGGATTCATGCTGCTCACCTTTCTCGGGCTTCTCGGCAGAAGGAGGAAATCGCGTTCCTATTATACCGCGGGATGGTCCGTCGTGGCGGCCCCTATCTTGCTTGCGCTCGGCATTTCCTTTTCTCCTATCCTTGAGGTAGCCTCTGTCCTTCTTTATATCGTTGGTATTTATACACTTATCGCTACAGCGTGGAGGACGTCGTTCAAAAATCGGATGCAGGAACTGTTGTGTCGGATTTCTTTTACTTCGCTGGGTGTGACGATTCTCTTTTCCCTTGCTTATGCTCTCAGTCAAGTCATGGATGAGTTTGTCGTGACCATCGAATTTATGATTATGTTTCACGGCGTTATCAATATGGTCGCTTTCGGCTTGTCGGGAGTGTGGGGGTGGAGTCTCGCCTTTCCGGATTCCATGTACCAAGTCCCTCGCTTTCCTGTCAGTAACATAACTGGAGGGTGGCGGATTGGAGAGCATGTTTTGAAAGGGAAGGAAGGTGGAAGGTCCTGCAGCGGCCTTGTCGACGATTTTTCGATCTACGTATCCGAACGGGAAGAAGGGGAGGTCCATCCGGAGATCGTATCCTTTTACGAGCAGACCGATAAATACCGGTTATATTCCCGTGTCTGCTGGCATTGGTGGTTCTATCCCTTCGCTGTTCTCTACCGGGCCGTCAGTATCGTGACAAAGCAGATCAACCTTCCGCTGTCGAGGCAGACGTATGAAATGACGGGGGCTATCCGTTCTGTCTCGGATAATTTAGATGGAAGAGAAAATACTCGTGCCTGGATAAGGAAGATCAATGAATCCGAGGTGTTTATCGCCTTGTATGCTTCCCATACATCCAGAGGGCAGACGTACATGAACATCTCTCTGCCGCTGCCATTTTCTGCAATGGCAGGCATCTTGGAGGTGAGAAGGGAAAGGGAAGAGCTCGTTCTCACTAGTGAAAAGGGGAACCCGGAATCGGATGCCGGCACGTACCTTATTGTTCGCGGCCGCCCCATCGTTCTGCCGCTGACGGAGCATTTTCGCGTGAGCCATGAAGAGAACGGCGTCCTCTGTGCTGTTCATACGATGAGAATGTTCGGTTTTCCGTTTCTCACCATCCATTATCGAATTAATAGAAAGGGATGAATCTATGTACAGCCGAATACCAGATACATAACAATACCAGCGGGCACGCGCACCTCCTGGAGGATAGAATCGTCCACAAAATAATAGAGGAGGCGCAAAGATGAATTTTAATGATTATTTAAAAGAGGTAGACCGGCCTTTCCATGGATGGGATTTCTCTTACATTACCGGGGCAGGAAGAATGCAGAGCGGACTGCTGCCATGGTCGTATGGATCGATGGCCAGGAACTTCCTGCATGGCGCACGTGCTGTACTCGATATGGGGACCGGGGGAGGCGAGTTTTTGGAAAAGCTCCTTCCGTTTCCGCTGTATATGGCTGCGACAGAGGGGCATGCACCTAATTACCCGCTGGCAAAAGAACGACTGGAGCCACACGGAGTGACGGTGGTTCCTGTCGAGAATGACACGCTTCCCTTCGAAAACGCAAGCTTCGATCTTGTACTGAATCAACACGACTCTTACGACCTGGGAGAGGTGAAGCGTGTATTGAAGCCTGGAGGGATATTTCTTACGCAGCAAGTAGGAGGGGTGGATTGTTCCGGCATAAACGATCGATTGGAGGTTCCTGTTAATGAGGAGTACGCTGGGTGGTCCCTGCAAACGGCTGAAAAACCCTTTCAATCTCCTGAATGGGAACTGATTGCGTCAGGGGAAGCTCATCCGACTCAGAGGTTTTATGATATCGGAGCGCTGATCTACTATTTGAAAGCCATACCCTGGCAGGTGCCTGATTTCACAGTGGAAAAATATAGAGAAGAGCTGCTCTCTATTCACAAGGAAATGAGTAATAACAAGTGTTTAGACGTCAGACAACATCGGTTTTTCATCGCTTCCAGGCTGCTTTAAAAAGTTTGTTAATTATTTTTTTAACTTTTTTTCTGATGTTTTTTTCCGGAATTGAAGGAGTGTTTTTCCTCCGATTTTTTTCGTGCATACCATTGCATGCTGTAATCCTTCACCCTTGATTTCACAAGGGTTTGAACGCTGTAAAGTGATAAAAAATACCCCTTATCCTCTGAAGGATAAGGGGTTTTTTTACTGATTTGAAGCGTTTGCACAGGGTGTTATATTTCGTGGAACGAAGTTGTTTTTTGTCAAATCGCTATTGTTTTATTGTCTTAATTTTGCAATAATTACTTCTAAAGAAATTGGACATTTGGTAGTAAATGAAGGAGTAGGAACGCAATGAAAAATATGAAAACGATGTGGATGGATGAACAGAAGGAAGTCGGAGTTGTGGAATTGCAGGATGAAGTTTTCGGAACCTCTTATCATCCGGTAATCTTCGTCGATGTAGAGGAAAGAGAGTTTAAGGTCATCAACAATCTTTGGTACACGACTTATCATGGGGCGAGGCAGTTCTTTCGCTCGAAGACGAATACATATGTCGTGACAGGCCGAATGAAAAAAGTACGCAGTTGAAGAAGGGGCGGTTCGGTAGATATGGTGGAGGTACGGAAAGCGGATGGTTCCAATGTAGCGGACATTATTCGTGTCTGTGAAGCTGGCTATCGGGAAACATACAAATCGTTGCTGGAGAAAGAAGATATTGAGCAGGTGATTGAAGAATTTTATAACGCAGACCGGATTGCGCGGGAAGTTCGTAATATTTCCGATGAATGGAACGGGTGGTTTGTGGCTGTCGATGAGGAAGGGACTGTCGTCGGTGCCGGCGGGGGAGGAATGACCGGATCTGAAACAGCTGAACTTTTTGTTCTCTATCTTGATCCTGAGAGAAAGCGGGAAGGCATCGGAGGCAGACTGCTTGAAGCTATCACAGAGGATCATATTGCTCGTGGTGCATCGGAGCAATGGGTCTCTGTAACGAAAGGGAACGAGATGGGCATTCCCTTTTATGAGAAGTCCGGCTTTGTTTACAAAGGGGAGCGGCCGTCTCATAAGCTTCCTTCAGAAAAGTCCTATATTTCGTTGCGGTATCGAAGAGAAATAGGAAAATAAAGCAGGTGGAACAGCCCCGCATCGGCGGCGGCTTTTTGTTTACACTTAAAAAGAAGCAGCCTTACAAAAGGCTGCTTCTTTTTGGTGTTATCTATTCATATACATGTCTACTTCCCACTGGCTGACCTGCAGGGAGTATTCTGTCCATTCTTTTTCCTTCTCTTCGATATAAGCTTGGGATGTGTGATCGCCAAGTGCGTTCAGAAGGATTTCATCTTTCTTCAAAGCAGAGATAGCTTCTTTCAAATTCGTAGGAAGAGTAGGCACGCTGTCATCCGTCACTTCGTAAAGGTTACGAGTTTCTGCGTCGCCTGCGTCCATTTCCTTACGGATACCTTCAAGACCTGCCTGGATCAATACAGCAAGCGTCAAGTAAGGGTTAGCCGTCGGATCCGGGTTGCGGACTTCGAAACGCGTTCCTTTACCACGTGTTGTTGGTACGCGGACCATACAACTACGGTTGGAGTGGGACCAAGCTACACTTACAGGAGCTTCATAACCAGGAACGAGACGCTTGTAGGAGTTCACGTTCGGGTTCGTAATTGCTGCAATTCCGCTTGCGTGA
Organism: Halobacillus sp. ACCC02827; assembly: GCF_030291935.1. Lineage (NCBI taxonomy): Bacteria > Bacillati > Bacillota > Bacilli > Caryophanales > Bacillaceae > Halobacillus > Halobacillus sp. ACCC02827. The sequence continues at coordinate 1,456,505 of NZ_CP128168.1, forward strand.
TGCAGAATTCCTGCGATGAACTGTTTCATCGTCTTAGACACGCCGTCTTTCGCATCTTCATCGTAGAACGCGCTGTCTCCATCACGGAACAAGGACAGGTGGCAGTGCATTCCGGAGCCGTTCTCGCCTGCGATCGGTTTCGGCATGAATGTCGCGTGGTAGTTATGGTTTGTTGCAATATCCTTTACAACGTTCTTAAAGGTTTGGATGTTGTCTGCTGCTTTCAGCATGTTATCGAAACGGAAGTTGATTTCGTGCTGTCCCATCGCTACTTCGTGGTGGGAAGCTTCCATCTCGAAACCGTACTTCTTAAGGGTGCGTACGATATCACGGCGTACCTTGTCTCCTTTATCTTTAGGAGAAGCATCGAAGTATCCGGCGCGGTCGTTCATCTTACGAATCGGATAACCTTCATCGTTCAGTTTGAACAGGAAGAATTCCGGTTCAGGACCGACGTTAACGGTATAGCCTAAATCCGCTGCTTCTTTCATAGCACGTTTCAGGATGTAGCGAGGGTCTCCTTCGAATGGAGTGCCGTCCGGCTTGTAGATGTCACAAATGAAGCGCGCGCTGCGATCTTCATCGACCATAGATGGAAGTAGTAGGAACGTATCCAAATCTGGTACAAGATACATGTCACTTTCTTGGATTGCAGAGAAACCGGAGATGGAAGAACTGTCGAACATCGCTTCGTTGTTCAGCACCATGTCCAATTCATCTATCGGCAGTTCTACGTTCTTAGTATCCCCTAGCATGTCTGTGAACTCTAGTAGGATGAATTCTACGTTATTCTCTTTGACTTCCTGCTTGATCTGTTCTTTTGTGTAAGTCATACAATACCCTCTCTTTATCTTTTTTTATGAGTCTTCCATCCCTGATCATGCATCGGATAAGAACCTCAAAATGTCTATGTAAGGAATTCTAACACATAATGTCGTGAAATCTCAAACATCTTTTTGACAATTCCCTTAATTTTTTGTCGTAAACGTCTTTTCAGCGATTTTTATTGGAACGGATTCATAGAGTGATAGAAAAGGAGGAGATGGATAATGGGAAGGTATCAGGCGATCATTTGGAAAGCAGCTGTTTTCTTCTTTTATTTATGGCTGGTTTCTTTTATACAATCGAAGCTTCAGACGCTGGCGGCAGAGTCGTTTATTGTTTACCCTTATATAATCTTCGGTCAAACGGCTTATATTCCTGCCGGTTTTCTGTTGAAATTTGAAAAAATAACACAATGGAGGAAGAAAGACGTCTTATGGAGGTGGAATAAGAAAGGGGTGGGGGTGATCACTCTTTGCCTCTATTTTCTATTCGTTCCTTTCGTGCTTCCTCTGCCTGCGCTGCTTCCCGGAGTCCTTGTTACCAATCCGTCTGCGAGTCCTGTCGTCCAAATGGTGGCCGGATATGCCGCTGCGGCATGTTTTCTGAAGGAGCGCCGGTAATCATTTTTCCTATAGGAGAAGTTGGACTCTTCCGGTATTCTATTTTATAATCGAAAAGACGTAATGCTTACATACTTCGATTATAGAAAGGAAGATTATTTTGGCTAAAACTCTAGTTTTCGGTCACAAGAACCCGGATACGGACACGATCTGTTCTGCACTTGTGTATGCGGATCTGAAAAAGACGATTGGGGAAGACGCGGAAGCCGTCCGCCTCGGTGAAGTAGGGGGAGAGACACAGTTTGCCCTTGAACAATTCAATGTGGAGGCGCCTCGTTTCGTAGAACGTGTATCCGACGAAGTGGAACAGGTTATTCTTGTCGATCACAACGAACGCCAGCAGAGTGCCGACGATATTGATGATGTCCAGGTGCTTGAAGTGATCGACCACCACAGAATCGCGAACTTCGAGACGAAAGGCCCTCTTTATTATCGTGCAGAGCCTGTCGGATGTACGGCAACGATCTTGAACAAGCTTTATAAAGAGCACGGAAAAGAAGTGCCGAAACAAATGGCCGGACTGATGCTTTCTGCGATCATTTCCGACTCTCTCTTGTTTAAATCCCCGACATGCACAGAGGAAGACCGTAAAGCGGCGGAAGAGCTTGCTGCCATCGCAGGTGTCGATGCGGAAGAATACGGCCTTCAAATGCTGAAAGCCGGAGCTGACATCAGCGACAAAACAGCAGAGCAGTTGATTTCCCTTGATGCGAAGGAATTCTCTATGGGTGATAAGAAAGTAGAGATTGCTCAGGTGAATACGGTTGACACGAACGATGTCCTTTCCCGTAAAGGTGAACTGGAGCAGGCGATTGAAAAAGTAACAGCGGATAAAGGGCTTGATCTCTTCGTCCTTGTTGTTACAGACATCCTTGAAAGTGACTCCACCGTCGTAGCAGTAGGCGAAGCGACAGACGCGGTAGCGAAAGCATTTGACGTAACGCTTGACGGTAATCAAGCCGTCCTTCCTGGTGTCGTCAGCCGTAAGAAGCAGATTGTTCCACCTTTGAATACGTATTTCGGATAAAAAAAAGCGCGGTCCTTCTATAAAAGGGCCGCGTTTTTTTATCGGATTACAGAGAGAGAAGGCTCCGGAAAGCAGAGTGCTTTCCTCCATGCGTCCCGGCGCAAAACAGCACTCCATTATAAACCAAGCAGGCTTTCCGGCCAGGCAATTTTCATGAAACTGCTGAGAACGATCAGGGCAACGATTGTAATTCCCGTTGAGTACGCCGCCTTGCCGATGGTGAATCGGGATTCCTTTACTAGAAAAGTCATCAGGAAGACCGCGGAAGCTGCCAGCACTCCGATGATGTAAATCAGTATTACATACCCTACAATCCAGGCGAGATAAATAAGCGGCTGGACAATAAGAACTTTCTGATGCTTCTTATCTTTCTGCTTTACATATTTGATGATTTCAGAGCAGAGGTACAGTCCGGTGACGATGCTTCCCGCTGTTGATACGTAAATGGGAAAAAACTGAGCAAGCCTTGAGAAAGAGAGTGCTGTGATGGCAGCCCAGGTAAATAATGCGAATAAGAAAATAGTAAAAGCGATATTCAACTTTTGTTTATCCATGCTTACACACCTTCTTTCTGAATGCGGCCGCTGATCCTTTTCATTACAGAACCGCCTGTAAGTAATACGACGATCAGGACCGCCAGTGCGATGACGATTGGGTTGCTGATCCATTCCCATCCATAACGTTCAATGGAAATCCAGTAGTACCTTTCTGCGGAAATGGCCAGGACGAAGCCGATCAAAAGCGGCGGCCGCGGCCAGTCGAGGATTGTCATGACATATCCGAGCAGTCCAATGACAAGGAAGGTCACGATATCTCCCCATGCGAAGTTGCTTTGATAGGCCCCGATTAATAATAGAATGACCAGGAAAGGAACCAGCTTTTCACCCGGAATAAGACTGATTTTTGCAATGGGACGGATGAGTACCATACACATCAGCGCACCGACAATATTTGCAATAACAAGTGTCCATACAATGGAAAGCGTGACGGGGAGGTCGTTTGTCAACATTCTCGGACCTGCCTCCAACCCCATTAGAATCAATCCTCCAAGTAAAATGGCTGTCGTTCCGCTTCCTGGGATGCCGAAGAGAAGGGTAGGGATGAGAGAGCCTCCTTCTTTGGCGTTGTTAGCACTCTCCGGAGCGATGACTCCCCTGATATCTCCTTCCCCAAAATTATTGTTCTTCACGGTTTTCTTCCCGGCTCCATAAGCGAGCCAATCGACGACGCTCCCGCCGAGTCCGGGAATGAAGCCGATGAGGCTCCCGAGGACGGCACTCCGAAAGATAAGGAACTTATTGCGGAGGCCATCCTTTACCCCTTCCAACACGCCGCCTTGTAATTTGCCGGTATCTGACACGCTGCCTTTATCCGTCAGCATAGTGATGAGGATGGGGAATGCAAAAATGGCAAGCGCAACAACTGGAAGAGAGAGTCCGTTTGATAAATATAGAAAATCGAAAGTATAGCGATATTCTGTGATGGCCGGGGCGCTGCCGACAGAGCCTATTAAAAGTCCGAGAAGACCGGACATCGCTCCCTTAGCTGGAGAATCGCCAGCCAGAAGGCCGGCCATGCTTAAACCAAGCATGGTCAGCATAAACAGTTCCGGGGAAGAAAAGCTCGTGATGAGAGGAGTAGCAAAAGGGATAGCGGCGTAAAGGGCAATTCCTCCGATGACGCCTCCGATCATCGAACAGAACAAAGCTGCCCCCATGGCACGTGCTGCCTGGCCTTTTTTCGCGAGGGGATATCCGTCCATGATGGTTGCCTGAGATCCCGATGAACCAGGTATACCGAGCAGGACCGAAGGGAAGGTGTCCCCGGTGTGGACAACAGCGACCATTCCGATTAGTAACGCCATGCCGATGTAAGGGTCCATTCCGAATATAAACGGAAGGAGAAGGGACATCCCGACGGTACCTCCGAGCCCCGGCAACAATCCTACAACAATACCGAGACCAATTCCGAGAACCATAAACAGCATACGGGAAGGGTCAAGGACAATATGCAAAGCTGACACTGCACTTTCCAACATATGGACACCTCATCTCTTCATAATTTTTTCACATCAACTCCGTGTTCGTGCAGTAGGAACTCATAGATCCAGTCGATCATTTCCGGAGTAGTGTTTTCTTCTAAACTGGTAATTCGTTGTTTCAATTCTTCATTTGTATATAGCTCGTAGTCTTCAAAAATTTCCGCTGACTCCTTCAGGAAATCTTCATCAGATTTCAAACGATCCGCCGCTTCTTCCAGTTCTTTTTTGGTAGGTTCGGGGGCATCCTCGTGGACCCAGATGACTTTCTGTAGCGTGTAAGTCGCATTCAGGAAGTGTTTGTAGGCGTTCCAGTCTTCCCCGGACGGTTCCCTTCCATATAGATCTTCATAGACTTCCTTCACAGTAGGGAGATCAGGAAACTGCGGGTCGCGTACGACGTTGCCTTTTTCATCAATCTGTCCAAGGCTGTAGAGTGGTACAGCACTTCCTTCTTCCACTCTTGGTTCTATATTCCTCTTATAAGCGGTGGTCGTCTGAAAATCGATATTGCTTTCCCCTTGCTCGAATGCCACTCTGGCAGGTCCTCTTCCTTCATACCCGAGGACAGCCTTCGCATCCATTCCCAATACCTCAAAGGAAATCAAGGTAGTGAGGTCGAGCCCCGTCGGTGACATGCCTGCAAAGTAAAGCTTCTCATCCAGTTCATTCAGATCTGATGCGCTCTCTATTCCAAGGGAGTCGGATACATAGACGACAGCCCCGGTAGGAGCGCCGATGATGGGGTTTAAATCTTCGAAGTTGTATTTTACAGATGATTGACCCAGAAGAAGCGGGATGTGTGTGGAGGCACTTGTCGTGATGAGGTTGCTCCCGTCTCTGTCATAGGAAGTGATGTATTCGTTGGCGCCTGTGATGCTTCCTCCTCCGGGGATGTTCTCCACCTGGATACTCGGCTTCGATTCTATATGAGAAGCAAGTGGGTTCGACATATATCTTCCGAAGACATCTGTGCCGCCTCCGGAGTTATAGGGAACTACCATCGTCAAAAGATCTGTTCCGATGCCTTCCTTATCCGAAGTTGATAGCTGGGACTGACCGAGCGTGAGAGAAGAGCATCCGGTTAAGCATAAGGCGCATATGCATATAAAAGTAAGCGCATACATTTTATTCACTGTTCGTCCTCCTTTTTATGTGGTTGGCATAAGGTTATAAAAAAACAGGACATAAGTAAAATAGCGAAAAATTATGAGGTTAAATAAATTTTTTTTATAATTTAACTTTTTGCTGGCTCATGAGGAAGTCGATGAAGGCTTTGACAATGTGAAGCTTCAAGTAGTCCGGCCTGTACATTAACCAAGTATCCCGCATGACAGGTTCCCCGTTCTTATAATGAAGCCCTTCTGTGTACAGCTGATCGGATGGACGGAGACAGATTTCCGGTACTACCGCAAAGCCGAGGCCGTGCTTGACCATTTCTTTACTCGTTTCCTGACGATCCACTTCCATTGGAGAGTACGGGGACTGGGAAAAATGATTGTTCCACCACTTCGTAATGAGCGACTGCAGGGAATTATCTGTCTTGTAGTTAATAAACGGGAGGCTCGGTAAATCCTCCACAGCGACTGCGTCTTTGGAAATGATATGGAGCTGTTCCTTAATGAGCAGCTGTTTTTCGCCTTCCCAATCATAATCTCCTCTCAAAATGCCGAGGTGGATATGGGACCGGCTCAACAAATTCTTAATTTCAACACTCCATCCTGTTTGAACGTCGAATTGAATGTTCGGGTATTGCTCCGAAAATTTCTTTAAAAGAGCAGGGAGTTTATATTGGGCGAAGTTACTGGAAACACCGATTCTTAACGTGCCCCGCACCTCTTTACCAATGTTCATCAGTTCATCGGACAAGGTCTGCAGCTCTTGGAGCTGTCTTTTTGCATAGGCGACGAGGTGTTCTCCTTCCGAGGTGAATGCAATGCCTGTCTTCGTGCGGAAGAAGAGTTTTGCTTGAAAGGTATCCTCCAGCTGTTTTAAACGATAACTCAAGGCTGGTTGAGATATGAACAGGGCCTCGGCTGCTTTGGTCAAGCTTTTCCTTTCATCTACAGCACGCAGGATGTCCCAATCTTTTTGATCCATGTCGAGCCTCCTATTATAAAATATTTTTATCTGATAAGATCGAAATTCGTGATTTTTCTTATGGTGACTTCCATTGTACGCTAGAACCAACCTGATCACAATAGTATTCCTGGAGGAGAGGATAGCGTATGTATAAAGTTCCGGTGACTCTTATGCGAGGGGGAACGAGCAAAGGTGTATTTATTTTGAAGGATCACATGCCTGCCGATCGAGAAGAGTGGGAGCCGTTTCTTCTCGATATCATGGGGAGCCCCGATCCCAATCAAATCGATGGATTGGGAGGGGCAAATTCCCTTACAAGTAAAGTGGCGATCATCAGTAAAAGCACCCATCCGTTCCATCACGTAGACTACACGTTCGCGCAAGTCAGTCTTGACAAACAAGTCGTAGATTTTAATGGGAATTGTGGCAATATCTCATCCGCTGTCGGACCATATGCAATCAGTAAAGGGATGGTGGATGTCCTTGAGCCGGTTACGACGGTTCAAATATGGAACACAAATACGAAGAAGCTGATAAGTGCAGAGGTGGAAGTCGAAGGCGGTAAAGTCAAGACGGAGGGAAGCTACGAGATTCCGGGCGTCCCTGGAAGTGGATCGCCGATTTTTCTTTCCTTCGAGAAACCGGAAGGGGCCGTTACTGGGAGAATTTTTCCTTCCGGGAAGCCTAAAGAGTACGTTGCGTGCTCTTATGGTACCATTCCTATTTCCATTGTGGATGTGGCCAATCCGCTCGTGATGGTAAATGCTGCTCACGTCGGACTCGCAGGAGATGAACTACCGGATGATTTTTCCAGTGAAACATTAAAGAGGTTGGAGGAAGTCCGTTCGATAGCAGCTGAGCTTTGTGGGTTCTCAGCGAAGGAGGATGCTTCTGACCAATCACCTGCTGTACCGAAATTGACTATTGTAGCCGAGACTTCTAAGCACACGGATATCCAGGGAATTACTCATGAGAAAGAGGACGTTGACGTGCTTGTTAGAATGATGTCAATGCAGAAGCCGCACAAGGCCCTGGCTATTACAGGGGCCGTCTGCCTCTCTGTTGCAAGCAGGTTGACCGGTACCGTGCTCTCTGATCTGGCAATCCGGTCGCAGGATTCCCTTCGGATCGGACATCCTGGAGGCGTTCTGGAAGCATATATTACCGAAGATCCGGATGTCCGGGTGAAAATCGGAAGGACGGCGAGGCTCTTAATGGAGGGAATCGTTTATACCAAAAAAGATTATGAAATAAAGGCAAAAGCCGATTCCCGGCTGTTATCCACCTTCCTCCATGAGTCTATTTAAATAAGAATTCAGTAAAAAGAGGACCCCGCAATTCGTGGAGTCCTCTTTTTATTTAGAAGAAAATCGTTGTTTTCGATGATTGTAAAAGATAGATGATCCTGTCTTGATTCTATAGAACCATCCGTCTATTCCATTCTTCCCTCAGGATTCCCATCCGAATCGAATCGTAGTAGGCTCCTTCATAAATTCGGCACTTACGCATTCTGCCTTCGACTTTCATTCCCAATTTCTCGCCGACCCGCATCATCCGTTCGTTTCTTGACCATGTCGTGAGCCCGACCCGTGCGAGCGGGAGATGACGGAACAGGTGATCGATCCACAATTCCAAAGCCTCGGAACCGTAACCGCCGTTCCAGTAGTGCGGGTCATAGATGCCGATACCGACTTCGAGCCAGAGGGAAGGCTTGTGTTCCCAATAATAGGTGACGGTACCGATGATTCGGCCTTCGACTTCTATAATTAATCGAGAGTCCGGTTCTCCATTCTTCAGCCTTGCTTTTCTTGCGTGTTCGTGGCTGCGGTAGCTTTCCAACGTGTGCGGCTCCAACGGGTAGTAAGGAGCGTCCCACTTCTTCCACTCCGGCTCGAATCCTTGATAAATCAAGTCATAAAGGACGGGAATATCCGTATCCTCGATGCTTCTCAAACGTACGAGCCGTCCTTGTATATGCAGTGCTTTATCCGTATCTGCCATGCCCGCATCCTCCGTTCTTTCCTTTTTTTCCATCGTACCACATCCTGACGGCCCTGTTTGAAGGAATGTTGCAGAGGGTAAAGAAAAAAGGTATCGTACATAAATGGCAGGTGATAGCAATGATAAACATTATGGCTTACTCCAAAGAGAAGGGGATGCAGGAAGGAATACCGATGCAGGAGCTGCGGTCTGAGACTTGGGACTGGTACTGGGTGGATTTCGAAGAGCCGACGAAGGAAGAAATCGGGATGCTGGAAACGGAATTCCATTTCCATCCGCTCGCCATCGAAGACTGTCTGCAAGGGTTGCAGCGACCGAAGCTGGATTATTACGACGACCATACTTTTTTTGTCATCCACTCGGTCAGTCGAATGGAGCTTGAGAAGAAGGAGATCGATATCTTCCTTGGTGACTGCTCGATTGTAACCTTTCATAAAGAGAAAAACGATCCGCTTGAACAGGCGAAACGGATGGTCCGACGCGTAAAAGATTACCAAGAGATCGATGAATATTTCGTGTTCCACCAGATTCTCGATAAGGTCGTAGACAATTATTTCCCGATCATCTATAAGATTGAGGATCACATCAATGATATCGAGGACAATACGAAGAACCTTTCCATGGAGCGGTTGCTGGAGGAGCTGTTTGATCGCAGAGGGGAACTTTTGACGCTGCGTCAAACGGTCCATCCGATGCGCGACTTACTGTATCGTATTTTGAACTCCCACCATTTGGACGGGGTTTTTGACCGGAGGGAATACTTTGCTGATATCCACGATCATTTGGTCAAAGTGGCGGACATGATCGCTTCCAACAGGGAGATGACGCAGGATATCCGGGACAGTTATTTATCCTTAAACTCCCATGAAACGAACCGGACGATGCAGATCCTTACGGTTATTTCGGTCATCTTCATGCCGCTGACCTTTATCGTAGGCGTGTATGGGATGAACTTCTCAAACATGCCGGAATTAAGTACCACATACGGTTATCTGGTTGTTTGGATCATCATGATCAGCGTTGCGGTAGGGATGTACATCTGGTTCCGTAACAAAGGATGGTTTGATTAATGCTTTTAAAAAAAGGCCGGGGTCACGTGTCCCCGGCCTTTTTCTTATTCTTCTTCTTTGTCAAACCATAGAAGCTCCTGCTCATCTACGAAACCATTATAGTTGATGAACACTTCTTCTCCTTGTTTAATGTCCTTATAAGCATAGAAATCGAACGTATGCTGCTCGAAGTTAATTTTATAATTGGCATTCGGTTCGTAGGAGTGATTGAACATCATTCCATAACCGAGCAAAAAGGCGGTATGGTTCTCCCCGTATTCAAAGGCATAGTCGGCAAGACGCGTCTTTTCAATATGCACGTGTTCGCTGTTGGGGTAGGGGATGACGGGCGCTTCGTGGATCAGTTCGTCTTTGGCAATGTCGCGGGTTGCAAACATTCCTCTGTTCAACTCCTCATCCTCGAAACGGGATGTACGTACTTCAATCATTATTTTCACCTGCACTTTCCCATAAAACATTACGTTACAAGTGTGACAGGTCTAAGCAAATAAAGCAAATGGATGACGGTCTGCCCCCGTTATCCGCACTCTTATTCCAATACATCATGGTCGACGTAGCGCTTTCCATTCAGGGCGCTGATAACGTTAACCGCTACTTTTGCTCCATCTCCTGCAGTGATGATGGTATGGACACTTGCGCCTGCTGCGGTCCCTGCCGCCCAAACTTTAGGCATCGATGTGTGCCCGTTTTCGTCTGTTTGGATTATTTTTGCGACCCGGGGCTCGGTGCCTTTTATAATGTCTACGCCAAGATTTTCCGCTGCCTTGACGGACATGCCAGTTGCAAAGATGATGTGTTCGACTTCGTAGGAGCGGGTTTCGGTTTGAATCTCATGTGCTTCGCCTTTAGTGACAATTCCGTTTACGGTTTCCGATACAATCTCTGCTCCGAACTTCGCTGCCTGGGCCTGTCCCTGTTTCAAGAGGTCCGGCCCTTTGATTCCGTCCACTCCGTAATGATTTTCCACCCAGGCCATCTTCGTTATGCTTTTTCCGTGATCGAATACGACTGTCTTCTTGCCTGCTTTGGCGGTGAAAAGTCCGGCACTTGCGCCTGCCGGGCCACCGCCGATAATGGCGACATCGTACATGAAGCAACCCTCCTTATCCTATTACTCCTTTCATTATATCTAAATATTCCGACTTTTTTAAGTGGTTGTGTATACTCTTGTTGCTTTCTCTTGTGAAGTGCTGTATGATTCATTTCGATACTCGAAAGAAAGGGAGGTAAGACATGTGGACCAACGTGTGAAAAATCCGCGCGGGCTGTTAATTTCTTTATGTGCAGTCATGATGATGTCCGTTATGAACGGTACGATGTTCAATATAGCCGTTCCTGACATTGCAGAGACTTATCATTTGATGCCGTCGGAAGTCAGCTGGGTGATGACAGGATACATTATGGTATACGCTATCGGAGCTTTGACATATGGGAAACTGGCTGACTTTTATCCTTACAGGACATTGATTACGTACGGATTGATCATATTCAGCGCTTCATCGTTGTTTGGTTTCTTCGCTCAGAACTATGCCATGGTCTTGGCGGCAAGAGTGCTCCAGGCTTTGGGTGGCGCCATGATTCCGGCCCTCGTATTCCTTGCCCCTTTGAAATATTTCAAGCATGAGCGTGGTCGGGTGCTTGGGATTGTTGCATCCGTCATGGCATTCGCTTCCGGTATTGGACCGATAGCAGGCGGTTTTATCGCAGGCTTCTTAGACTGGAGGTATTTGTTCCTGACCTCTGCAGCCATTATTGTCACGCTGCCCTTCTTAAGGAAGAACCTTCCTCAGGAAGAAGCGAAAAAGGGGTATATCGATTTCATTGGTGCCGCCTTGATTGCAGGATTCATATCTACCCTATTAATAGGTATCACACTTGATATGCCCTTGCTTTTTGTCGCTTCCGGCCTGTTCCTCGCCTTAAACGTGTGGCGGATGCGGACAATTGCCGAGCCGTTCATTCCGACGCACTTGTTCAAGGATGTTCCTTACAGAACGACGATCATTACAAGCTTTCTTGCCGTGCTCTGTTTATTCGGAATGATGTTCATGCTTCCAATCATGTTCCGGGACGCTTATCAAATGGAGACGATGATGATCGGCCTCGTCCTGTTTCCCGGAGCCGTCAGTGCAGCGCTCATGGGGCAGAAGGGGGGCAGTCTTGTCGATACGAAAGGAAATACGTTTGTTCTATATACCGCGATGATACTGCTGATCTCAGGTTTTCTCCTGCTGTCATTCATCGTCGGAGCCCATCCTTATGTTGTCGGGGCAGCCATGATTGTCGCCTACATGAGTTTCCCGCTTGTTCAGGCCTCGTCCGCCGACATACTTGCCAATATACTCGATGACAAGGAGACGGGAGTGGGGATGGGAGTCTTCAACCTGATCAATTTTATCTCCGGTGCTTTAAGCGGTGCTTTGATCGGGAAGGCTTTGGATCTTTATGAACCTGTCTCACCGCTCCACGGAATCGGCTTTCAAGGGGACACGGCGATCTACAGCAATATTTTCCTTTTTTTCGCGGGAATCATAGCTGTAGGATTCGTTCAATTTCACTGGAATTATTTCAAAAAAAAGCAGACCCACCAACAGAAAGAACCCGCATCCTGATTCTCAGGTTCGGGTTCTTTTGGTTACACGAATACAGAGCTTACATTTTTAAGAACTGCTTCGCTGTACTGTTGGCGCGGGGTGCTGACGGCACCGTTAGCAGCCCATAGGTTTTCTATGTCTGTATAAATTTCTGCACAGCGCTCGCCGCCGATGATCAGGACGAGTGGTTCCTCCATCTTCATGCAAAGGAAGAAGGAAAGGAGCTTTGGCAGATGCTTGGCGTCCGTAATCAGTTGGTCCTGATGTAAGTATAAATCACAACCGCCGCGGGAAATCAGTTTATATAATTTCATGATTTGGTTCGTTTCTAATGGTTGGCGCAGTTGGACCTGGTAAGAGGACAGTTCACTCACCGGCAGTCACCTCCGAAATAGTATAGTTGTATAGAAACTACCCGCCTCCCGGATCATATAAACCTGACCGGATTCAGTGCTCGTAGATCATCTTCCGTGTCATCCCGCCGTCAAGGACAATATTTTCTCCATTTACGAAGTGGTTATCAGGGTCTGTCAGGTATGCACAGGCTTTGGCTACGTCTCTGACGTTACCGGCGCGCCCGGAAAGATGCTGTTGATGGTCGATGTCCCTCAGGTCTTCTGCGTCTCCTGTATGGATCCACCCGGGGCTTACGGCGTTTACTCTGATTTGATAAGGACTTAAGGATGCAGCCAGGGCATGGGTCAATGCATAAATTCCGCCTTTACTAGCTGCATAGGCTTCCGAGTCCGGTTCACTCATGAATGCCCGGGTGGAAGCGATATGAACGATTCGGCCCTTGGTTCCCGTCTCTCTCCACAATTCTGCTGCATATTTCGACATGAGGAAACAACTTCTCAAGTTGGTGTGAATCACATCATCAAACCCTTCTGCGTCGATATCGAAAAGGGATTGAAAGCGGCTGACGCCCGCATTGTTAATCAAGATCGTTATCGTTCCGAAACGTTTTTTTACATCTTCGTGGATTTTCTTGATAGCGGATGGATCACGCACGTCGCAGACAAGGAAATGGATGGCTGGATTTTCATCCGAAAGCTTTTTTCCCGCCTCCTCATCGACATCCAGCGCTATAACCTGCGCACCTTTTTCTGCATAGTATAACGAAAGGCCTTTTCCGATGCCGTTCGCAGCTCCCGTAATCATTACTAATTCATTATGGAATGTCATGTGCTTACCTCCTTGTTTCTATTTTCCTACAGAAGGGGAAAGGTAAACATGGATTTGCTTGTCGGTATTCGGAGAACGTGGTATGATTTCTAAAAAAATTGGAGGTGATCGTATGAAACGAGTGACATTAGTGGATGTATTCAAACATCGCATTACACAAAAGTATTTGCAGCGGTCAGGTATCAACCACGCGGTCACCGTAGCCGGGTATGCCTATGATATGGCGGTGGAGGCAGGTGTCGACCCTGACCTTGCCACGAAATCCGCGCTTCTTCATGACATGGGGCATTATGAATGGTACAGGGACGGGAAGTGGGATTACGATGAGTATCGCAAGCACGATATTCATGCTATAAAAGGAGCGGAGCGGGCCCATAAGCTTTTGATCAGGCTTGGAGAAGACCGCCTTCGTGCCAAGGAAGTGTCTCTCGCGGTTCTTCTCCATACGGACAGCTATCTTCCTTTCGGGTTGGATGGAAAACGAACGGATCTGCAGGAAGTGGTTAGGAAAGCAGACGAGAAAGATGAACAGCCGATGGGGCTCCATCATTACAAAGAAATGGATAAAAGTATGGCTGTTCAGCTTCTTCATGAATTGGACAAAAAGGTCGAAGGTGAGATGGTTGGATAAGGTATGCTCTGTCTGTCAAGCTATTATTTTGAAAATTTAGTGAAAAGTGCTTTACTTTTGGAAAATAGTCCTATATACTTTCCAGTGTAAACAAAATTTCTCAGAAAGCGAGGTCGACTACAATGGCATATAACATGATTCAAACTTCAGCCAACTTCATATTATCGACCTGCGCAGGAACCAACTTCTGAGCTTATTGACCAAATTGCGAAATAGCACGCATAGGAGCCGCAGGTGATGCATAATGTATTCCTGTGGCTTTTTTAGTGGAGAAATCCGTTTTAAAGAAGCTGCAGGCCACCTGCGGCTTTTTATTATGCTATCAAAGAGTAAATTTACTCTTTTGATATAAAATTACTCTTATGAAAGGAGCGTTACCCATGACGATGAATTTTCTTATCTTCAAAGTTACCGTTGTTAAGAACAAGCGGAAGAAATACCAACAGCTGCCTGGATATCATCCAACAGTGAAAGATCAATGGCTGGACCGTAAATCATCCTTTATCCATTACATGTAAAACAAACACAAGGAGGTAGGAAACTATGATGGCACTCATGAGGATGGCATTTATGGATTGGTATAACGGGGAGAAGGATACGGATTAGCTCTCATAGGCACGGAAGGAGGTACCGGCATGAGAATCAACTTTTTGATTTTTGCGATTTTCATTCAGCGGCGGGATGCGGCTTCCATCGACAAATCGATCGAACGCAAACGCGTGATTGAAAATAAAATCAACGATGCAAAATTGAAGCACACCAGTATATAAAAAGAAAGTCTCTGCTCGAAATCGGGCAGAGACTTTCTTTTGTTTCCAGCAATAAAGGATGGATGGAGGTGAATACTTAAAAAGAGGGAGGGATAACTAATGGCCCAGGGAAACAAGAAAATCAACGAACGCAATAAGCGCAAGCATGCAGAGAAAGCAGAAGGCAAACGAGAAAAGCAGAGCAAATAAACCACATTAAAAACCGGACGCCCTTCGTAGGGGCGTCCGGTTTAGTTATTGAAAAAAGCTTGGAATGTCACTTTCTTCTGAGGGGTATGCCCATAAGATTTGTGACAATTCCTGCTTTGTCATGTTTTTCTTGATGGCGACGGTGAACAGGTTAATAAGATGATCCGCATGATCGCTCAAGAGGTGTGCTCCAAGGATTTCATCCGTCCCGGGACTTGTAAGTACCTTAATGAAAGCACCTGTCGATCGTGTCCTTTGATAAGAAAAGAACGGGGTTATTTCCTTCGACAGGATTTCGTAGGGTACTCCTTGCTCCTCCGCTTCCTGCTGACTAAGGCCCGTTTTCGCAAGTTTGGGATAGGTGAAAACGACGGATGGAATGACTGGATCAAAGGCGGAATGGTCTTTGTCCTCAAGCATATGGGAAAGGGCTCTCGATGCGCCGAAAGATGCGGCTGGTGTCAGTGGAGGAAGCCCGCTGTCGGCCGCATCTCCAGCTGCATAGATAGATGAGTCGGATGCGGATTTAAAGTTAGCATCGACAGGAATACCTTTGTCCGTAGGGTCTATACCGGCACGCTCAAGATGAAGGGATTGAATATTTGGCACTCTTCCGCCGCCGTGGATGACCAGATCGGTGTTGAACTTATGGGTTAAACCGTCTTTTTCCGCTTCTACTATAAACCCTTCCCGATCTGTTCTCGTAATGTTTGTCACCTGCGCGTTCGTATGGACGTTAATTCCGATATTCCTGGATAATTCCACGAGTTTGTTCGTCATTTCTATGTCATATTCCTCAAGTATGTGCGCGGCGTCATGGAATATGGAAACGTTCCTCCCCATCCTTCTGCACATATGAGCCAATTCGAAGGAAACAGGACCTCCTCCTACAAAAACAATAGTATCGGGAAGCTCCTCCTGTTCGAAGAAATCATCACTGGTTAGTAAATGTTCCGTCCCTTCAAACGGAAGCGGTGCAGGAAGCGATCCCGTCGCTATAAGAAAGTGATCCGCTTTCAGAACACAATCCCCGACTTCGATCGTCGATCCGTCTATAAATACTGCTGTCCCTTTGTACACTTCCATGCCGATTTCTCGGAAGGAATGTTCTACTTGTGCAGGAACAGGAACGGTAAACGTATCTTTGAATTTCTTCATCCGATTCCAGTCTAACGACAATGCCCCCTGTATTCCATAGTCCTTAAGACGGTGAGCGTCATCATAGGTTTCTGTAATGCCTGACAATATCCTTTTCGGGTCACATCCCCGGTTGGGGCACGTGCCGCCGAGTGGGCCGCTTTCAACGACCGCGGTCTTCCAGCCGTATTGTTGAGCTTCTGTCGCCGCTTTTCTGCCGGCGGCCCCGCTTCCGATTACAATCAGATTATAGGTTGCGTCCATTTTCACTGCTCACCCTTTCCTTTTGTCTGTACAGGTTTATACCCTGTCATCAAAGGGAAAAAACGGATGGAAGAAGAAGTCACTCACTCAATAAGAGAGAATATTCGGTAATCTCATGTGTAAATGGTACAATGGAAGAAAAGGGAAGGGAAGATGCACGATGTATTTACATAGAAAACCACTCCCCGTTCCGGAAGCCGTCGCCCGTGTGATGGAGTACGCATGGAACGGCCCTTCGGAAATCGTTCCCATCGGGTCCTGTGACGGAAGAATTCTTGCTGTAGATGTGGAAGCGACTCATCCGGTTCCGCCATTTGATAAATCCCCGTATGATGGATTTGCGTTAAAAGCAGGTGATACGGAAGGTCTCTCCAAAGATCATCCGGGAAATTTCCACGTATTGGAAACAATCGGAGCAGGTGCCCGCGCTTCGCGAGCCCTCAGGGAGGGGGAAGCCGTCCGGATCATGACCGGAGCAGAAATGCCGGAAGGTGCCGATTGTGTCGCTATGTTTGAAATTTGTCATACATATGAAGAAGCCGGTAAGGATTGGGTAACGTTGAAACGGCCGATGCAGTCCGGCCAGAATGTCATAGGAAAAGGAACAGAAACAGAATCCGGGAGAGTGCTGGTGGAGAAAGGGACACCGATTAATCCGGGAGTGAAGGCACTCCTTGCTACTTTCGGCTATTCAGACATCCGAGTACATAAGAAGCCGCGGATCGGTGTATTCGCTACAGGTACGGAGCTGCTGGAAGTAGACGAAGCATTGGTGCCGGGTAAAATCCGCAACTCGAATGCCCAAATGGTCTTGAGCCAAATTAAACGTGCTGGGGGAGAAGGCGTGTATCTCGGTAAGCTGGCAGATGAATTCGAAGTCTGCTATCAGGCTGTGTCCCGTGCGATGAAGGATTTCGATTTTCTAATGACGACCGGAGGCGTTTCGGTAGGGGATTATGACTTAATGCCGGCCATATATGAAAAACTGGAAGCCGATGTGCTTTTCAATAAAGTAGCCATGCGCCCCGGCAGCGTGACAACGGTAGCGGTGAAAGACGGAACACTCCTTTATGGACTTTCCGGTAATCCGTCCGCCTGCTATGTCGGGTTTGAATTGTTCGCTTACCCAGTGATTCAATCCTTCCTTGGCAGAGAAAAGCCGTATCACCCTTCCATTCAAGCCGTTTTGGGAGAAGATTTTAAGAAGCCGAACCCATTCGCAAGGTTTGTACGCGGCTTCCTTGCTTATGAGGAAGGAAGGGTTCTCGTGTATCCTGCAGGAGTGGATAAATCGGCTGTTGTAACTTCACTTGCACATACAAACGTGCTGATCGTCTTGAAAGGCGGTACACGCGGATACCAGAAAGGGGATACTGTCCAGGCGATTTTGTTGGAGTCGCCGGGAAGCCAACCTCATTTCCAGTAGAAGGGGTGATCGTATCGATCCGAACATCATTGATCAATTAGGAAGGCCGATCCGGGATTTACGCATCTCCGTCATCGATCGGTGCAACTTCCGCTGTACTTACTGTATGCCGAAAGAAATATTCGGGAAAGATTATGCCTTCCTCCCGAAGGATGAACTGCTGAGCTTCGACGAAATCCTCCGTCTCGTAAGGATTTCTGCTGCATTCGGAGTGGAAAAAATACGTCTGACGGGCGGCGAGCCACTGCTCAGGAAGGATTTGGACGTGTTGATTCAAAGAATCCGTGAGGTGGAAGGAATCCGGGATATCGCGTTGACAACGAATGCTGTGCTGCTCACCAAGCAGGCAGAGCGGTTGAAAGCGGCCGGGCTTGATCGTGTGAATATCAGTCTGGATGCTGTTGAAGATGAGGTATTTCAACGAACCAACGGGATGGGCATTAAGACAAAGCCTGTGCTGGATGGGATAGAAGCAGCGAGAGAGGCGGGTCTTGCAATCAAGATCAATATGGTCGTGAAGAAAGGCATGAATGAGGACCAAATTCTGCCGATGGCAAGATATTTCAAAAGTACCGGCGACACCCTGCGTTTTATCGAATTCATGGAAGTAGGCAACCACAATGGGTGGAACATGGATGCTGTCGTATCGAAGAAGGAGATCATTGACCGGATTCACGAAGAAATGCCTCTCATCCCGCTTGATGCGGATTATTTCGGGGAAGTAGCCACCCGCTATAAGTATGAAGACAGCAGCACGGAAATTGGAATTATCTCTTCCGTGACGGAGGCATTCTGCTCCAGTTGTACGAGGGCGCGGCTGTCTGCTGACGGAAAGCTCTATACATGTCTTTTTGCAACGTCCGGTTTTGATCTGCGGGAACGATTAAGGGACGGGTCTACGGATCAGCAAATCACGGATTACCTCTTATCCATATGGACAGGAAGGGCCGATCAGTATTCTGTGGACAGAGCCGAAGGAAAACCGATGAAGCACAATAAAATTGAAATGTCCTATATCGGAGGATGATTGTTGTTCTTTCTTTGCCCCATGCAGCATCGTCCTCTATAATATAAATAATAATCTTTTTCGGGGAGGTTGTTCTCGTGAAAACCTTTAAATTGATTTCTTTAGATATCGTGGAAGAGAAGAATGATGACATTACACAGAGACGGATCAAGCTGCAGGACGGTTTAATCATAAACCGAGAAGATGATCACGGGCGCTGGGTCATTGAAGCTTATGTGGACCACAGCTATCAGGAATTCTTTGAAGACATGTACGAGCGACAAGAAGAAATCATCATCCAGGCGAAAATAACAAAGCAGACCAATACGCCAGCTGCTTTCATGGTAAAGCCGATTGATATTAATAAAATCGGGGATTCTATGAATGTCATCTTCATGGGTACGATTATCGACCGCCGACTGGAACAAGTCGAGCAGGTGTTGAAACAGCTCGTTGACGAGGGATATCAGGGAGAAGCGCTCCTTGAAGCGTTTAAACAGCGCGGGCAGAAAACGAAAGCATAACGATGGCGACAATGGGTTCCGGCCCGTTCGTCGCTTTTTTTAGTAAGAGCCGGCAGGTCTTTAGAATCAATGGATTTAAAAAGATGGGAGAAATTTATCTAACATCCTGCTATACTATGACATGGTGATTCACAAGAGGAATCAGAAAATGAAACATTAAAGGAGATTTACTATGTGGGTGAGGAGAAAAAGCCTGCTGTGGCTGAATGATTTATCGCCATTTCAACTAATCGCACTATACTACTTATTAGCCGTCACCATTTCATCCATATTGATATCTTTGCCGGTCGCTCACAATGAAGGGGTTACGATCAGCTTTATCGATATATTGTTCACTGCTGTCAGTGCCGTCAGCGTTACAGGCCTTACGACTGTTCCGATTGCCGACACGTTCAGTACGACCGGGTACTTCATCATCGCTCTTGTGCTGCAGTTCGGTGGGATCGGTGTCATGACGCTTGGAACACTTGTCTGGCTGATGCTCGGTAAGAAAATAGGGATGAAAGAACGCCGGCTTATTATGACGGACCAGAACCAGACTTCGTTCCAGGGAATGGTCCGGCTCGTCAAGCAGATCGTCCTTGTGGTGCTCATCATCGAATTGATCGGTTTCCTTATCCTGGGTACGTATTATCTGCAGTATTACGATGCTGGGGAAGCGTATCTTCAAGGTTTCTTCGGAACAATCAGCGCCATGACGAACGGCGGTTTTGATATTACAGGACAGTCCCTTGTACCATATAAAGACGATTATTTCGTTCAATTCATCCATATGATTCTGATCATTTCCGGAGCTATCGGATTTCCGGTGTTAATTGAAGTGAAGCAATACCTGCTCCATAATACGGACGAGCAAAGCATCAGCTTCTCTCTGTTTGCAAAATTAACAACATTTACGTTCCTGGCATTGGTCGTATTCGGTACCATCATGATTTTCCTCCTGGAATTCAAAAACTTCTTTGTCGACAAATCGTGGCACGAGATTCTTTTTTATTCCTTGTTCCAATCGGTAACGACACGTAGTGGAGGACTGGCGACGCTTGATATCAATCAATTTACGGAGCAAACACAGCTGTTCATGTCCTCTCTCATGTTTATCGGAGCTTCACCGAGCAGCGTAGGAGGCGGTATAAGGACAACGACGTTCGCGCTGGTCGTCATTTTCGTTCTCACCTTTGCACGTGGCGGCGATAACATCCGCATCTTCCGTCGCGAAATCCATCCGGAAGATTTGAACAAGGCCGTCGTCGTAACGATCGTCGCTTTGTTCGTCTGCTTTACCGCTGTCCTTGTTCTTTCCATTACAGAACCGTTCAGTCTGAATGAATTGATCTTTGAAGTGACATCCGCTTTCGGTACGGTAGGGTTATCCCTCGGTATTACGCCTGGTCTTTCCTGGTTCGGGAAATGTATACTCATGCTTCTCATGTTCCTCGGAAGAATCGGCCTGCTTACTTTCCTGTTCTCGTTCAAGAAAGAGGATAAGCCGAAAGGGAAGTACCACTATCCGAAAGAACGCGTTATTATAGGATGATAATAAAAAGCACACAGCTTTCGCTGTGTGCTTTTGTTTTGCAACGACCGAGGTTGCCGGTACGTTTTGTTACCCGTTTATTAGCAATAGAATGCTGCTCCGACGATAACCAATAGAATGAACAATACGACGATTAAGGCAAAGTTATTGCCATAACCACGTGGTCTGTAGCATGGGTTGCCACAGCCTCTTCCTCCGTAATAGCCTCCGTACATAAGCTCACCTCCTGTTTCTACATTCGTAGCCTATGCAGATGGAGGCGGTGGTGTATAGTCATTCACCCATTTTTATCAAATAGTGAAAGTCGGAGCTGCCAGTTTAGCGATTTTGCTTTTATGATGTTGTTCATTTTTTCGCTGTTCTTCGTAATGTTCACACCGATCCACTTCTTCACACCAATGGTTCAGTCGTTCGTTGCTGAATTGGTTGTGGGGAGGGTGGTGGGTGGAATGGGAAGGGAAATACGGACTTGAAATTCTTTGATTGGCATACATGCAATCGACCTCCTTGGCCGTATTCTTTCCTTTATAGAGGATTTTATCCCGCATGTGCAGGAATAGCTTTCTTTATACAGAAATAATAACGTAATCGCCTGCCTGGGTTATATCTGATCAAATAAGGGTACATGATGGATATAGTTATTTTTACATAAAAGCTACAACATATTGGTAAAGCATATTCATTAGATATCTTTGTACAACTTTTGTATAATACTTGTACACTTAAAAGACAGATAGAGAAGGTGGAAGTTATGAGAAAAATTGCAGTGATCGGTGCCGGCCCGGGTGGCCTTGCATCCGCCATGATCCTTGCGTCCCAAGGATACGAAGTCGATGTATATGAGAAGCAGGCTTATGTAGGAGGGCGGAACGGGCATTTCCAACTTGGGGATTATACATTCGATATCGGGCCGACGTTCTTGAGCATGCCGCAGATCATGGAAGAAATCTTTGAAATGTCAGGGCGGAATGTCCATGACTATATGGATCTGCGGGAGCTTTCACCTATGTATGAACTCCAGTTTGACGGTAAGCGTGTTCCTATGTATAGAGACCGGGAGAAAATGCTCGCTGTCATCCGTGATTATTTCCCAGGAAATGAGAGAGGATACGAGCGCTTCATGGAGGACACGGGTGAAAAGATGCAGGCATTGATGCCTCTTCTACAGACACGTCACCATCGTCTGATGGACTATGCGAGCAGACGCGCCTTGAAAGCACTCCCTAAATTATCGCTTGGGAAATCGGTCTATGATGTGTTGTCCGAATACTTTACAGATGAAAAGCTGAAAATCGCTTTTACATTCCAGGCGAAATATCTGGGGATGTCACCTTGGGAATGTCCAGGTGCTTTCTCTATCCTTTCCTATATGGAACATGAATGGGGAGTGTTTCATCCGATCGGAGGGGTCAATCAATTGACGAAGGCTATGGCGAAGGTGACGGAAGAACACGGCGGCAGGATCCATTTAAACAGTGGAGTGAAAAGGATTGCGGTAGACGGCAAACGAATCACAGGACTTGAGCTTGAAAACGGGGATTCGGTGATTGCGGATGAGTACATCATAAATGCGGATTTCGCCGAAGCGATGTCCAACCTTGTGGATGACGGGGCACTGAAAAAGCATTCCAGAGACAAATTGGACCGGAAAAAATTCTCCTGCTCGACATTCATGATTTATGTCGGCCTGGATAAGAAATACGATATGCCTCATCATACGATTCTTTTTGCCGATGATTATAAAAAGAACGTAGAGGAGATGACGAAGGATCTTGTGTTGTCTGATGAGCCTTCCATCTATATCCATAATGCGAGCGTTACGGATCCGACCCTTGCACCCGATGGCCATTCAGCCGTCTATATTCTGGCACCGGTCCCGAATAATTATTCGGATATTGACTGGGACGGCAAACAGGAAGCTTTTAAAGAACTCGTCTATGACGAGATAGAGAAGAAAACAGGATTTCACGATATTCGGGAGCATGTGGTTGTCGAGAAAGTGCTGACACCGAAGCAATGGCAGACGGATCATTATGTGCATCAGGGAGCGACGTTCAGCATGGGGCATCAGCTCTCACAAATGATGTATTTCCGCCCTCACAATCGATTTCAGGAACTGGACCACTGTTGGCTTGTAGGAGGCGGTACCCATCCAGGAAGCGGTCTGCCGACGATATTAGAATCCGCCCGTATTACAACCGGTTGGATCAGGGAAGCGGAGGTGCAGCCTTCATGACAAAGACTGCGATTATCGGTGGAGGTATCGGCGGGCTTGTGACAGCACTGCTTTTATCCCGCGAAGAGAACAGGGAAGTGACTATTTTCGAGAAGAATGACCATCTCGGCGGCCGGTTGACGTATGAACGTCATGGAGAGTTCAAGATCGATCAAGGTCCGACGATTATTCTTCTCCCTGATATGCTTCTTGATATATTGGAAGAGGGTGGGATTCCGAGGGAGGATATACCGATCATCCCGTGCAGCCCGCTTTATGACGTACATTTTGAGGACGGCAAGAGTTTCGTGAAATTCTCCGATCCGGAGAGACAGAAAGAAGAGCTGCGAGCGAAGTTCCCTGGTAATGAGAAGCACTTCGACCGGTTTCTTGCGGATATGAGAACAAGGTTCCTTCAGGGGAAATCCCAGTTTCTTGAGAAATCTTTCGTAGAGAAGCGAACGTTCTTCTCAAGGAAGAACTTAAAAACGCTCATGAAATTGAAAGCCTATCAGAATGTAAAGAAAATGATGCGCAGCTACTTTGATGATGAACGTCTCATCGAGGCATATACGCTGCAGACGCTTTATATCGGCGGTCACCCGGAGCAGTCTCCGGCAATGTATTCCCTCGTTTCATACAGTGAACATGAACACGGTATATGGTACATGAAAGGCGGTTATGCCCGACTGGTTGACATCATCCAAGCGGAACTGCAGAAACGCGGAGTGGTGATCCGGACAGGTACGGCAGTGGAAGAAGTGCTCGTGGAAGGTGGAACGGCGAAGGGCATAGCTACGAAGGAAGGCCGGGCCTACTATGATGAGCTTGTCATGAACGGAGATTTTCCGATTATGGATCGAATGCTTCCAGAGCGGTACCGGCTGAACCGTAAATACACGCCTTCTTCCGGTTGTTTATTACTCTACATGGGACTCGATCGGAATTATCCCAACCACTCTATTCACCAGTTCTTTATGACAGGGGATTTCGACCGGCACATGAGGCAGGTGTTTCAGGACAAAATGCTTCCGGATGATCCTTCGTTCTACACCTTCCATCCCTCCTTGGTCGATGACTCGCTTGCCCCGGCAGGCAAGGGAGTCCTTTATACATTGATTCCGGTCCCCTCTGGAGAAGAGGTCGACTGGAGCGGAAAAGACCGGCTGATCGAGCATGTGCTCGATCAAATGGAAGAAAGGGGCTTTCCTGATCTGCGGGAGCATATCGAATGGCTCCATGTCCGTACTCCGGCACAGGCAGAGCAGGAGGGGCTTTATGCGGGAGGAAGCTTCGGAATTGCCCCTACGCTCTTCCAATCGGGTGTCTTTCGTCCGCAGCTGCAACCGTATCAAATCGACCACCTGTATGCCGTCGGTGCTTCTATCCATCCGGGAGGAGGGGTGCCGATTGTCATGCAGGGAGCGAAGATATTGGCTGATTATTTGCAATTTGAGGGGAAAGCAAGGCATAATTACAAGCGAGGTGTTTAATTGATGACGGATTTGAACCAAGCATACCATCATTGTCGCAAAGTAATTGAAAAACATTCCAAGACCTTCTCCAAAGCTTTCGCCCTGCTGCCGAAACAGCAAAAACAAGCGGTTTGGGCCATCTACGCTTTTTGCCGGCGCGTGGATGATATCGTTGATGAGGGGGCGAATCCGAAAGCTGAGCTTGAAGCATTTGCCTTGGAATTCGATAATTTCATGGAAGGAAAGCTCGAGCTGAATGATCCGGCCTGGCTGGCGCTCGACGACGTCTTTCGGAATTTCACCATCGACCCCGAGCCTTATTACGAAATGATCCGGGGACAGCGGATGGATCTGTATCCCGAACCCATAGAAACGAAAGAGGACCTTCTCCATTACTGTTATCATGTCGCAAGTACTGTAGGGCTGATGCTGCTGCCGGTAATCGCACCTGGACGTGTCGCTGCATTAAGGACGGGAGCGATCGAGCTCGGTTATGCCATGCAGATCACGAACATACTTAGGGATATCGGCGAAGATATGGAAATCGGACGCCTCTACTTACCTAAAGAGACAATGGAAAAGCACGGCTATACGATGATCGATCTCCGGAGCGGGAAGATCAACGAATCGTTCATAGCGATGTGGGAAGAATTGGCCGCGGATGCCGAGGAATATTATGAGCGTGCACTTGCTACGCTCCCTGAGTATCCTGTCTACTCCCGGATGCCTGTCGGGGGTGCTGCCAAAATGTACCGTGCCATCCTTCCGACTGTCCGCAGGAATAACTATCAAGTGTTCGGCAAACGCAACTTCGTTTCAGATCAGGAAAAGAAAGAGATCATTGCAGAAATGCAGTGATCTCTTTTTTTCGTTCCTATACGTTTTCGTAAACATGTTTTATAATAGTTGAAAAATGGGTCAGGAGGAAAGACATGGAGGCAGTACAATTCATAAAGGTGGAAAGACGATCCGGCGATCATGTCATCCTTCCTTCGTTGAGCTTTTCGATCGATAAAGGGGCGAGGATAGGCGTTTATACGAGTCTGGAAAGGCGCAGGGAGCTTCAGGCGCTGCTCATCGGGCAACAGGATCAAGCAAGCGGAGATGTCAAATTATTCGGGAAGTCTATACATAAAAAGCGCCCCCCTGCACCAGAAGAACTGGGGATATTATTTCTTGATGAAGGGTATTATGAGAGGCTTAATGTGAAAGATCACCTCCGATTCTACAAAAGGATTTATGGATCAGCTCATTCCATACAAGATATTTTAAATACGGTCAAATTGGCGAAGCATGAGCGAGTGCAGGTGGAGCGACTCTCCTTATCGCACCGGCGTCGTTTAGGTATGGCAAAGCTCCTCATTCAAAATCCGGAAATTTTTCTGTTGGAGGAACCGGATCAGAACGTCGATATGGAAACGAAAGTATGGATCAGAGAGCTGCTGATACAGCTCCAAAACGATGGGAAAACGGTACTTGTATTAACGGAGCACATGGAACCGGCGGTTTTATTAAGTGACACGGCGTATCATTTGGATGAAAAGGGCTTGTCCCTGCTCCCCTCAGAGAAAGGAGAAGAGGAGGAGGGCCAAGATACGGACACGGTCATAAGGATCGATAAAATTCCGGCCAAGTGTGAGGACAAATGGCTGCTGTTCGACCCGGCGGAAATCGATTATTTTGAAAGTGACCAGGGGACATCCGTCCTCTATTGTCATGGAGAGCATTTTCCATGCGGCTTTACGATGGCAGAGTTGGAAGAGCGGTTAAAGCATGTCGGTTTCTTCCGCTGTCACCGCTCGTACCTCGTTAACCTGCAGCGGGTAAGGGAGATCATCACATGGTCGAAAAACAGCTACAGTCTGACTCTGGATCGCAAAGAGAAACGGCAGATTCCTCTGTCCAAGAATAAAATGGCGGATTTAAAGACTCATTTAGGGATCAAATAGCTCCATTCAACCTCTTTTATGCTCTTTTCGTGTGAATAAGGAGGAAGGCGACCTCCGTTTCTATTACGATGTAATCAGATCACGAAAAGAGGAAGGGGAAAACGATAGTGATAACAATGGAGAAAGTCGTTAAGTCATTCAAACAAAAAACGGCGTTGAATGAATTGGATGTTCAAGTAAGTAAAGGGGAGATATTCGGGTTTCTGGGTCCGAGTGGATCAGGGAAAACGACCACCATTAAAATCCTGACAGGTCAGATGGTTCCTGATCAAGGCTCAGCCCGCGTTTTTGGAATAGATTCCATTAAAATTAAAGAACCGCAGCATTTAAGGAATATTGGAATCATGACAGACAACAGCAGTTTATATGAGCGTTTGTCCGTATGGGAGAATTTGAAACTGTATTGTAAGCTGTATGACATTCCTTTAAAACGGGTGGATGAGGTGCTTTCCATCGTCGGACTGACCGGTACAGATAAGGAGACAGTGGCCGGGCTGTCCAAGGGGATGAAGCAGCGCATTCTGCTTGCGAGAGCAATCCTTCATGAACCGAAACTGCTTTTCTTGGATGAGCCGACTGGAGCGCTTGATCCTCTGAATACCCGTCATATTCATGAAGGTCTCCGTACGTTGAGGGACAATGGTGCTACGATTTTTCTGACGACGCACGATATGGAAGAGGCTGAGAGCCTGTGTGACCGCGTCGCATTTCTTAGTGATGGAAGAGTCAAAGAAATAGGCAGGCCGGATGTGCTCCGCCGGAAGTACTCTGACTCGACGCTTGTCCTGGAGTTAACCAATGGGACTCAAATCCAGCTGGATCATACGAAGGACAGCGCCAAAGAAGTGTTTCACTATATGCATACCGAACAGGTTGCAAGCATCCATACAAAAGAACCGAGTCTTGGAGACGTATTTATGACAGTAACGGGGAGGCATTTAGTATGACAGGAAGTGTGCGAAGAATTTACGCAATATTCGAGAAAGATTTCAAGGACTTATCTAAAAATCTTTATGTTTTATCGTCTTTGCTGATCCCCGTCCTTTTGGCTTTTCTTATGCGTACGGCAGAAGGAGTCCAGGATATGGTTTATTATATGATTATCAACCTTACTTTTGCAGCTGTCGGAACGTTTCTTCAGTCCGCCATGATTGCAGAAGAGAAGGAGAAGAATACCCTGCGTGGTTTGATGTTGTCCCCAGCCTCTACGACGGAGATCCTTGTAGGGAAGAGCCTGCTTACCGCGTCGATGACATTTCTGCTTCTTTTATTGTCGCTGCGAATCTTAGGCAAAGGTCTTACTTTTGATGGAATGTGGATGACGGCTTTCCTATTGCTGTTTCTCTTTTATATTGCTTTCGGAACGGTGATCGGGCTGTTGTCCCGTTCATTAATGGAGGCGTCTGTTTTCATTGTGCCCGTCCTGCTGATCTTTGGAATGGGCTCGATGTTCCAGGCATGGATGGATAAATATGAATTTCTCGGCTTCCTTCAGTACTTCCCTAATTTTCTGATGGAAAAGGCCGGAGCGGCAGATGGTTCATGGCAGAGTGTCTCCCTGCTTGCCTTATGGGCATTAGCTGCTGTATTTATGACGGTGGTTGTCTATCAGAGAAGCACGCGGGATGACTGACTATGTATAATTATCCGGTCAAAATGGAATACTTCTTCTTGACTACAATGTCTTAGGAGGTTTCCCGTGACGGAGAAATATTTGGTTTATCACCAGTTGAAATCAGGAGTTGTCAAACAGGTAGCTGTCATGGCTTCCCATAAGGAAAAAGCCCGTGAAGAGCACTTGAAGACGGATCCTAAATCCAAAATCACCCACATTCGTTTAATTTGAGAAACCGGGAAGCATCTGCCTTCACGGTTTTTTCTTATTCGTCAAAATCCGCGTACATACGTTTCATATTCCATAAACCCGGGTATGTATCTGATATTGAATGCTTTCACTTAGTAAAGCATAGATTGATACTAAAGGGTGATACCATGAATAAGAATATTTTCCGACTGGATGACATCCTGACAGGAACATTTATAGGTCCTGTGGAGCAGAGGATTGTAGACGTCGTCTATGATTCCCGAGAAGTAAAAGACGGAGACGCATTCGTCTGTATCGCGGGTGAACATTTGGACGGTCATCGATATATAAAGCAGGCAATCAGTAATGGAGCACGGACGATCATCGGTACGGATGCAGGGGAAATCCATACATACGTGCATGACTATCCTTATCATAGTTTTGTTATCGTCGAAGACAGCAGAGAGGCGCTCGCCTGGATGGCGGCTGCCGTATGTGGAAATCCCGCTCGGTCTCTGCATACGATCGGCGTTACCGGTACGAATGGAAAGACGACGGTGTCGGCTTTCATCTATTCCCTTCTTAATCACCTGGAATGTCGAACAGGATCCATCGGTACGGCCGGCATTTGGGACGATCAGCAGAAAACAACGTTTAAACAGACGGTACCGACGACCCCGGAAGCGCCTGATATTCAGCGCGTACTCCGTTATTTCCGTGAGAGGGACATGCAGGCAGCTGTCATTGAATCGACGTCCATTGCGATGGAGCAGAAACGCTTGGATACCATTCTTTTCGATGTAGCGGTCCATACCAATCTGACTCCGGAGCATCTGGAATTCCATAAGACGATGGAAGCTTATAAAACAGCCAAAATCAAGCTGTTTAAGCAGGCGGAAACTGCGGTCATCAATGTGGATGACCCGGGTATGTCCGGGGACTTGCTCCGGGAATTCAGCGGTAAACGATTGACTTATGGAATGAACGACGAAGCGGACTTGCGGGCGGAGGATGTCCAGCCCCATCTTCAAGGGACGTCATTCCGACTCCGTGCATTCGGCGAGACGCACGAAATAATGGCACCGGTTTATGGACTTTATAATGTCTCCAACCTGATGGCCGCGATCGGCGCTTGCTTGCTGCTCGGATTCCCTTTGAAGAGAATACTTACAGGAGTGGATAAGATTAAACGCCCCGAAGGACGTTTTCAATTGGTAGATCGGGAAGCACCTTATCAAATTGTTACCGACTACGCTCATACACCGGATGCGCTTGAAAAAGTACTTGGTGCGGTAGAAGGACTGCCTTACCGCCGGTTAATCGTGATGATCACGGGAATTGGATTGCGTGATCCGAAGAAGCGTCCACTCATGGCAAGTGTAGTGGAGGGACGGGCGGATGAAATTGTCGTGAGTGTAGATCAGCCCGGGCATGTGGATCGTCGAAGCATTATCGATGACGTGCTGGCCGGCTTCCGGCAGCCTGACGCCCCGACTATTCATCCGATGCTGCATAGAGAAGACGGAATCCACAAAGCGCTTGATTTAGCGAAGCCGGGAGATGTCGTTCTTTTGACCGGAATTGGATTCGGCGGCTATCAAATCATTGGTGACGTCAAGGTCCCCTACGATGAACTGGCTGTGATCGATGAATACTTCCAGCGATCCGGACATGCGAAGGTTATAGAACAGCGGAATAAAGTACAGACAATCGATCGATAAAAGAAGGCCCACCCTGTTCTATCTCATAACAGGGTGGGCCTTCTTTTGTTATTCCATTTCAACAATCCTTCCAATGATCTTATTGGCAACGTTCTGTCCGCTTAAGACAACCATCGGAGATCCGCCGCCCGGATGCGTGCTGCCACCGCAGAACCACAGGCTTTCGATATCCTGTGACTTGTTGAATGGACGCATGAACGCCTGTGCCCGGGTGTTGGAAGAGGGGCCGTACAGCGACCCTCTATGTGCGCCGAACTGGTTCTCGATATCGGCAGGGTCCATGACCATCTCGAACGCGGCATGCTTGCGGATCGGAATCTGATAATGCTCCAGCTTGTCGTAAATCTTTTCTTTGTAGGCCTCTTTATCATAATGCTTGTTTCCTCCTGCTCTGATTGCAGGGGCATTGACGAGAAGGAAGCAGTTGTCTCCTTGCCTGGAAATGCCGGGATCTGTTTTGGAGGAAGTGGATATATAGATAGTCGGATCTTCTGGGTACTTTCCGGATTTCAGAGTCTGGAACTCTTCTTTATAATTCTTGGAAAAGAAGAGGTGATGATGGTGAAGCCGGTCCAATTCGGTATCCAACCCTGCCATAATAACAAAGGCCGATATAGAAGGATCAAAACGACTGATCCGTCGGTTGGAGAGGGAAGGGCGTTCCGAGTCTGAAAGCAGCTCGGGAACAGATTTGAGCAGGTCACCGTTTACAATGACGTGGTCTGCTTCATAGTAACCATCTGCTGTTTCCACGCCTTGCACGCGCTTGTTTTTCGTATGGATCTTCTTCACCTCGGTGCCGCTGTAGAGAGTCACTCCGACGTTTTCTGCTGCCTTTACGAAAGCTTCGGCGATCTTCGTATTGCCGCCCCTCACGTAGTACACACCGTCGTTCCACTCCAGATGAGCAATCATAGCGAATGTCGCAGGGGCACGGTAAGGATCGGACCCAATATACGTGGAATAACGGTTTAACGATTGGATAACGGCAGGATTTCGGAAATATTTTTGGAAAAAGTGGTCCATGGACTCAAGCGGCCGTACTTTTGCCGTATTCAAAGCAAGGGCAGGGGATAGATAATCCTTCCACCCGGAAAATGTACGGTGGAGAAAATGTTTTCGGGACAGCTGATACAGCCGTTCGATTTCCTGGAGAAAGGAATCATAGTTCTTCATGCCGAAAGGATCCAGCCGCCCCAACTGCTGCTTCATATACGCTTGATCGGTGGAGAAGTCGAACGTAGAACCATCAGGGAAGTCATTTCTCGTGTGGTGGACGACGTGGATAAACGGAAGTTCGAGGTCCGGATCCAGTCCACCCTGTTTAATGACGTCCCGAAAAACTTCCGGCATGGTTATGGTGTTCGGACCGAAATCGAAGTGGTACCCTTCTTCATCCACCGGCATCATCTTTCCACCGAAATGGCTGTTTTTTTCAAAAAGCGTGACGTCCGCCCCGTGCTTGGCTAACGTTACGGCAGCGGACAAACCTCCGAGTCCGCCACCTATAATGCTGACTTTCATAAGTAGGATCTTCCTTTCCATTGATAAGATTCGCCCCGTTTATGAACCGCCATCGAAGCAAAGAGAATAGCGATTAACAGCACGATGGCGACTGGCAGACAGAACGAAAGCCACAGCGGGTGGCCGGTCTTTACATCGGTGTACATCTTGAAAGCGACCGTCAATAAGTAAGGGAGCAGGTAATAGACAGGAGCACCGAAGAGGACGGTTACAGCGAGAAACGCCGGCAGAAGAAAAACGGCCGTATAAAAGACGGAAAGACCGACGGCCATGACGGTCGAGCGCCCGATTCCTGTAAAGATGTTCTTCTTAAAACCAGCCCACGTTTCTGCGGAAGAATCGTACATATAGGACAGGACCGATCCGGTAATGTTGACGAGTATCATTCGATACCCGTGCTTTTTGATCTGTCGTGCGATATGGACATCTTCCACCAGCGAGCCTTTGACGGATCGGTGGCCGCCGATTGCTTGGTACGCTTGCTTCTCCACCATAAGGAAGATGCCGCATGCCGCGGTGAACATCGGCTTTGTTGTCCGATTGGCTACAAATAATGGGAGATGAAGAAGAACGATCATATGCTGAAGCGGCACGAGCATATGACTTAAGAAATGGAAGTTCGGATACCGCGGAAAGCCGCTCACCATGGCAGCGCCGTGCTTTTCCATCGTTGCCATGGTCCGTTCGATGACATCAGGAGCGACCCTTGCATCGGCATCCAGGAACAACAAGTAGTCCCCTGATGCCTGTTCAGACAACTGATGGCAGGCGTGGACTTTGCCGTTCCATCCTTCCGGCAGGTCGTTTCCTTGGATGATCCGGAAACGGGTGTCGTTTCCTGTACAGGAGACGAGCAGGTCATAGGTATCATCATCCGAGTGATCGTCGAGCAGGATCACCTCCAAGTTGTCATATGTCAGACGCTTCAAAGACTCTGTCAGCCCCTTGACATTGGCCGCTTCGTTACGCAGCGGCACAAGAAGGGAGACAGAGTGCCGGGAAGCGTCTCCCTGTCTTTTTTCCAAAGGATAGAGCGACAGGCTGTTAAGCATGGTCCATAGGTTTAAGAAGACAGTGAAGAACAGCAGAACTGTCCATAGCGTCATCATGTATCATTCACCACCTTGATTATAAATTACGGAATGTCCGATGGTCTTCCGTTCGTACTTTCTCCCGCAGACGATCGAGCTGGTCTGTCGCGCACTTCTCGAAATAATTCGTCATTTGCTTTCTATTCAGGGGGAGGTATTCGTTCTCCGGTAAGGGATTTCCTATTTCTATGTATGCGTTCGGTTTCCGTGTATGCTCGAGGCTGTAATAGATCGAGACGGGAACAACTTTCACATCCGGGGTCTTCTCAGCAATATAGGAGATGCCGGAAAAGAATTCGAGCGGTCTTTTCTCCTGATGCTGCTCCTCACCTTGCGGGAAAATCCAGACGGTCCGCTGCCGTTCAAGGAGGCGGATGCTGTATTTCAATGATTCCAACAAGTGTCTGCGATCGGTCTTGTCGACAGAGAAAGCGCCGATGCTGCGGAAGAAGGGGAACCGGCGGATTCCTTCCTCGCCCATCATTCCATAGGCATCCGATTGAACGAGCCGTTCGTTCAGGTGGAAGATGATCAATGGGTCCCACCATGAACTGTGATTGATGAGGAACAGCACGTTACGGCTCGCAACTTCAGGAGGGCTGGCGACACGGATGGATTCAAAGTGTTTTTTTAGGAACCATCGGTTGAATCGTGTAAACCCCCACTCGATGAGGGTGTGCTTACGTGCTTCCCTGAACATCGCCGTCCCTCCATTTATATAAGACATACCATATAACCGTCAGGATTGTAACAAGTGTAATCGCAAAAAACAGTCCGCCTGTCAGTGCGACGACAAGGAACATGAAGACGATCATTAAGAACACATAGCTCATCCGTTTAGGCCACATACCGGTATCCTCCAGTGGTTTAGGGCTCCATAATAAGAAAATCAAGTGGAACACAGCAGACAGGACAAACCATCCGACAAAATTGGAAGCTGGGATATCGTAATAAAGCCCAGGCTCATCCCACAACCAGTATTCCTTGATTTTGTAATTAACAGGATCAAGAATTAAGTCCATCGTTACGGTAACGAGTGAACCAATGATCAGAAAGCTGATGTTCTTAAAAGGTCCTTTCCACGCGGATGTAATGCCACGGGCCATTTCGTGCGAACAGCCCATAACAAGAAGCCAGGCGAAACCGATCGTGATCGGCGTATCGGCGATTTTTAATCCGAAATTATCATTATACGTGTAAGAACCGAAGAGGAAGTCCTGCTCCACGCCGAGGTGCTCCACGTATATACTGACCACAACGATAATAATGCTGTACAGCAGCCCTTTGTATGTACCATACATCTTACAGAAATAGATCCCGCCGACGACCCCTGCCGTAATCAGAAAGACACTGTTTGCCCATTCCAGCCAGGGCGGAAGGATGTCAAACGTTACGAGGATCAGCCCGCAGGCATACCAGAATAAAAAGAAGCGGTAAATAATAGTCGTCATAAAACACCTCATCCACTTTACTAGTTCCGTTATGTATATAGGAGAATCCTTCTATCATCATACCTCATCTAGAAGAAAATTAAACGGAAAAGCCCTCGCGTGGAAGACTTGAATAAGGATAGGGAAATTTCAGAAAATAAAAGGCATGTGCTTTCAAAATTTGTTAAAATAAACAGGTAGAGAGGGGTTGGACTAAATGGAAATGGTCATGTTTGTTGTCTGTTTGGTTATATTGATCTCGTTAATAGGGATGTGCATGTTTGATAGAGGGTAACCCTTCTTAAAAACAGAGGTGCCGGGTCTTTTATAAAAGATCCGGCATTTTTTTTGAAAGACGACACCTCCTTTTTATCCTTCTTCGATTATAGAAGTGAAAGGAGGTGATCAGCATGGCAGTGGAAGCCCACAAACTTGACACAAGGCTGCAGTTGTCTTTTGAAGCAGGGAGAGATCCGGAAGGGAATGTGATCGTTGCCCGTAAATCGTTTAACAACATTAAACTGACCGCGACAGATGAGCAGCTGTATCTTGTATCCCAGGCGCTTGCTCCTCTTCAGAATCGATTGATGTTCCAAGTGGAGCGTACGGATCAGACGGTATTAATCGATGTTTAAAACACAGGAGGAGAGAGTAGATGAAAACACTGGAATTGAAGTTTCTCAATGAAGAGGACAAGGTCGTAACGCTTACGCTGGATGATCCGGTCGAGCCGGCCGATCCAGCGGCTGTTAATGCCGCTATGGACGAAATTATCAACCAGAACTGCTTCTATTCAAGCGGAGGTATTCTGATTGGTAAGAAAGAAGCCCGCATCGTCGAGCGGAATGTGGTGGATATTGAAATCTAAAAGAGCAGGGGTTCCTTGAGGGACCCCCTTTCTATTAAGGGGATGGCGGATATGGAAACGTGGTTGTCGCTGATGGCGGATGTCGGTTTTCCGGTGGCAGTAACGTTCTACTTGCTGCATAGAGTAGAAGGGAAGCTGGACCAGTTGATCGACTCCATACATCGGCTGCCGGAAAAATGGATTCCATAAAAAAGAAAGGCCCGGAGGCTCTATGCCGTCCGGGCCTTTCTTTTTTTATTGGTGTCTTCGCTCACGGAGGGTTTTACTTCGTGAGTCCCCATTCCTGGAATGGGTAAATGACCAGTTCTGTCCGGCCGATGATCTCTTCTTCATCAATAAAGCCGAGACCGTTTCTGCTGTCTTTACTGATCGAACGGTTGTCACCCATAACGAAATATTCGCCTTCCGGTACATCAACGGGACCAAAGTCACGGGTCGCCGTAGCTGCCTCGTCCGTCAAATAGTCCTGTGTTTGTTTTTCGCCGTTTACATACAGTTCGTGTTCTTTAATTTCAACCGTGTCACCCGGTTTTCCAATAATCCGTTTCACATAGCTCTTCACAGGACGTTCGATGATGACGATATCGCCACGCTGCGGCTCGTCTATATAATACACAATTTTATTGAACATGACTCGTTCACCGTTTTGAAGTGTCGGGTCCATGCTGGCACCTTCCACGATGGAAGTTGCAAAGAAGAACGTTCTAAGGATAAAAGCCAGCGTGATGGCAACGGCAATGGCTTTCAGCCACTCCAGCCATTCTTTTTTCGATTGCTCGGACAATCTGATCTTCCTTTCTCGATGAACGCTTTATCACATATATTTTACCATAGAGGATAAGAAATGAAAGGGAAGGGAAGCTTAATTTAATACAGATGTAACAATACCGGCAGCTCGTAGAGGGTATAATGGAAGGGAATATTTGTCGAATTTTAGGAACTTTTTGCATTCGTATTTACAAAGTGAATGAAAATTGAGATAATTCTTCCCGTGCCACGTTGCATACGAACACACATTCTTTCTTTTTAGAAGGAAGAGTGCAATGAAATGGATAGAACAAGTCAGGAGGTAGTCGGAATGCAGATGACCGATAAGGATCCTCGCATAACGAGAGTGGAGATACTCCGGAAAGAAATGACCAAAGTAGCCATGGAAAAAGGACTCTCAAGTAAAGAATCCGTGAAATTAAGCCAGGAATTAGACACCTTACTGAATGAGATACAAAGTGATAAACGTCCGAAATAAAGCATATGGATCCCGTCTATATGCTTTTTTAGCTTATGGAAGAAGTACTTTTCCTAGCGAACGGGCTTCGAAAAAATGAATTACCTTTTTAAGTTTTTTGATCTTCTGGAAAAGCCCATGGATCCAGTCCACGGGCTTTTTGCTGTTTCAATTTTTTTGGAGAAACTTCTCGAGCCGGTCGAGTCCTTCTTTCAGCGTATCCATATGGTAGGCGTAGGAAAGCCGCATAAACCCTTGGCCGGAAGCGGAAAAGGCATCACCGGGTACGAGAGCGAGTTTGGCTTCCTCTACCAGCTGGACAGCTCGATCGAACGTCGTTCTTCCTTCAAGTGGAAATTCCACGAAAATATAGAAGGCGCCTTCCGGTTCAGCGAAGGACAGACCCATTTGGCGCAGCCTTTCGGTCACATAATCCCTCCGTTTCCTATAGGCATCCCTCATTTGTTCGGCGTCCTGCTTTCCGTTTGTCAGCGCCTCTAAAGCTGCGTACTGGCTGATCGATGTCGGACAGGAGACATTGTATTGGTGCACCTTGAGAATATGGGAAGCCAGCCAGCGCGGGGCAAGTAAGTATCCGATCCGCCATCCTGTCATACTATGGGACTTCGAAACACCGTTGATGACGATGACCTTATCTCTCAGTTCGGCATACGAGGCGATGGAGACGTGCGGCCGTTCGTACACAAGTTCACTGTATATCTCATCAGCAATCAAGAAGACATTTTTACCGGCAAGAAAGTCCGCAATATCTTCCAATTCCGGCTCTGTCATCGAAACGCCGGTAGGATTGGATGGGTAAGGAAGAATGACGGCCTTCGTCTTATCCGTCCACGCCCGTTCTATTTCGGCCCGTGTGAGTTTAAAGTTGCTTTTCCTTGTATCGACGGTGACTACCTGTCCGCCTGCCAGGTGCACAAGCGGTTCATAGCCGGGATAGACAGGTCCCGGAAGGATTACTTCATCGCCTGGTTCAAGGATTGTCCGAAGTGTCACATCGAGGGCCTCGGAAGCTCCTACGGTGACAATAATCTCATCTTCCGGTGCATAATTGAGTCGGTAATTCGTCTGTACATGTCTGCTGATCGCTTCTCTTAATGGGAGAATGCCTGCGTTGTGCGTGTAGCTGGTCCGGTCTTCTTCGATGGCTTTAATCCCGGCTGCTTTGATGTTTGCCGGTGTCGGGAAATCAGGCTGCCCGATTGTCAGAGAAACAACATCTTTGTAGCCACTGACCATATTAAAGAACCGTCGTATTCCGGATATTTCGATTTCTGTTACTTTCGTATTGATCCTATGTTTCATCGTTTCTCTCCTTGTAACACATAATTAACAAAATGTTCAAACAATTTAATGGTGCAGCCTTCAGACATTTGGTATACTGCTAAGGAAGAAATGGAAAGGAGAACAGCTATGAGACCAAACCGAATTTCCTTTGAAGATCTTGTAGATCGTAACAAACAGCAGCTTCTGAAGGACGAAGACGCCCTCGAAGAAATCGAGAACAAAATAGATGAAAAGCATGCCAAAAGACTGGAAAAGAAAACGTATGTCAATTGATAACAGTACATGAGAGAAGCGTCCGATTCTGCGGGCGCTTCTTTTTACTTTCCGGAATCATTTGTGGCAGAATGATAATAAGAATATCTTAAAACAAATCAGAAGGTGATTTCAATGGAAAATACGGGACTGGTGCTGGAAGGCGGCGGCATGCGCGGCGCTTATACAGCGGGGGTGTTGGACTACTTCCTGGATGAAAACATCCAATTCCCTTACGTCGTCGGTGCTTCTGCAGGAGCCTGTAACGGCAGTTCTTACGTCGCGGGACAGCGGGGGAGGAACTATGAAGTAATCGTCGAATACGGGAGTCATCCGGAATACATATCTTACAAACGGATGTTCACAAAACGTCAATTGTTTGGAATGGATTTCATATTCGATACACTTCCAAACCAATTGGTTCCTTTCGATTACGATGCGTTTCTTAAACAGGATACGACTTTTGTGATCGGTACGACGGATATGGAGTCCGGGGCTCCGGTGTTTTATGATAAGTATCCTGATAGGAGCAGTCTGCTTCAGTTGATACGTGCTTCAAGCTCTCTACCCATGATCGCTCCAAGCATAGCTTACGATGGCAGGCAGTTGATGGATGGCGGCATAGCGGACCCGATTCCCCTGGACCGCTCGATGGAGGACGGCAATAAGAAGCACGTCGTCGTCCTGACCAGGAACGATGGGTATATCAAAGGAAAGATGAAAGGCGCCTGGTATATGAATCGGAAGTACAAGCAGTTTCCCTTGTTCGCAAGAGCTATGATCGAACGCCATATCAAATACAATCAGCAGCTTAAGCTTTTGAAGGAGATGGAAGAGGAAGGATCGGTCTTCATTATCCGGCCGAAAGAGCCGCTTAAGGTCGGGCGTGTGGAAAAGAACAGAGAACGTCTGCACCAGCTCTATGTTCAAGGGTATGAAGAAGCGAAACAGTCTGCAGAGCTTCTAGCTTCTTTTTTGGGGAAAGAAAGTTGATGAATAGGGCGAAGGTATTGGCCGCAGCTGTTCACGAGGCGCTTGCTTCAAACAAGAACGAGAAAAACAAGAGGCCCATGGAAGCTTATATGAAACACCATTTTTCTTTTTTTGGGATAAAAGCACCGGATCGCCGGCTTCTATGCCGGCCGATATGGAAAGAATACCGGAACATAGAGGAAGCGGAGAGGATGGAGGCTGCGAAACTCCTGTTCGATATGGAAGAAAGGGAATGTCATTATGCGGCTATTGAACTACTGGAGCGCGGCACGAAGAAAACGCTCCCGTCCGCCATCGACGGGTATAAACAACTGCTGGAGACGAAACCCTGGTGGGATACGGTCGATCCGATCGCGTCGAAATTGTGTGGTGCTTTCTTCCTTCGTTACCCCGATTTTCTCCGTCCTGTTACGGAGGAATGGAGCCGGTCGGAAACGATGTGGCTGCGCCGCTCGAGCCTCCTGCATCAGTTGAGATACAAGGAAAAGACGGATCGGGACCTGTTATATCACGTCATCCATGAGTTGAAAGAGGAGCGGGAATTTTTTATCGAGAAAGCAATCGGATGGGCGCTGCGGGAATACAGCAAGACAGCACCGGAAGCCGTCCTTCTGTTTGTAGAAAGTCACCCGCTCCGCCCGCTCAGCAGAAGAGAAGCATTGAAATGGATGAAAGCACAGGGCATGCTGGACGTTTAAGGAAATCTTTCCTTGTTCATAATGGTAGTAATGAGAACAAGGAGATGAACGTACATGAATTTGTCCGAATGGCTGGACCCCTCTATTCTGGATGGAGCAATCCGGATGTTGGACCCTGATCTATTGGGGATATTCGGCCTTGAACCCCACCACGTCCAATTCACACTTGTATTTCTGTTGATGGCGGCCGTCATGTGGGTGATGAAACCCGTAATGGAGTGGATCATCCTTCATAACTGGAAGACTTTTGCAAGCTACCTGGGCAGCAGTCTGACAGTGCTCGTCTTTCTTCAACTGATTGATCGTTATGCGATGAGCGGAAACACGTCGATGCTGCCTGACTTTTTCTGGTCGATTTCCCTGCTTGGCATAAGCAGCTTCGGTTTATGTTATATCCTCTTTCAGGCAGGAAAGCGGAGCTGGAAGAAACTCAGCCGTCGCCACAAAAAAGCAGCTTAGGATGTTTTCTGTGACGACGGACTCTTTGTCATTTACGTGGGAGAATAAGTATATTTGCTTGCATGAATACATGTCATTGAGCCTGAATTCTGGGGCTTTTTTTGTAAGTAGGACTTCTTTTCTAAACCTTCCAGGAAGAATGTCGATATAAGGCATAGATCCGATACAGGAAGGGCGATGAAATGTGAACAAAGAACAGGGAATCCTATTGGAGAGCGGCACCAACGAATTGGAGATTGTAGAATTCGGTATCGGGGGCAACCGCTTCGGGATCAACGTCATCAAAGTCAAGGAGATATTAAACCCGCATCCTATTACGAAAATCCCTCATTCCCATAAGTCGGTGGAGGGAATTATAGAAATTCGTGGAGAGGTCGTGCCGGTGGTGGATGTGGCACACGCCCTGGGTTTCCCTGCCTCGGAAAATCCGGAACGGGATAAATTCATTCTTACGGAATTTAATCAGACAAAAATTGTTTTCCACGTACATACCGTTACCCAGATCCACCGCATTTCATGGAGTGATATCGAAAAGCCTGATCGTATGTATCAAGGGCTGGAGACGCAGGTCACAGGTGTGATCAAGATGGAAGAGGGAATGATGCTTCTGCTTGATTTTGAGAAGGTCGTCGCTGACATTAACCCGGAGTCCAGCATTCACAAAGGGCAGCTTAGGGAACTTGGAGACCGGGATCGGTCGACGAAACGAATTCTGCTGGCAGAGGATTCAGCCATGCTCCGGGCAATGGTTCAGGAGACACTCGGGGAAGCAGGATATGAGCAGACGTTCAGCTTTGAAGACGGCAAAGAAGCATACGATCATTTGGCAGGATTGGCAGAAGAAGGTAAAGTGCTGGAAGAGGAATATCAATTGATCATTACAGACATTGAGATGCCCCGTATGGACGGGCATCATCTGACAAAACTGATTAAAGAAAATGAAGCAATGAGCAAGCTGCCGGTGATCATCTTCTCTTCCTTGATCACCGATGATCTGCGGCATAAGGGAGAAATGGTCGGTGCTGATGCGCAAGTGTCCAAACCGGAAATCGTCGACCTTGTTAAATGGATCGACCATTTTATTCTGTAACAGCTGTAAACGAGGGGCACGAAGAAAAAAAGATGACAAAGGGCGCAAAGCGGCCTCTTGTCATCTTTTTTTATCCATCTCATTCTGTGTGAAAAGCTTATCATGCCAGGCGTAGGCATGCTTGGAGAGTACTTCCGGGTCCTTCCCTGCAGGGGACGCCTGGATGACCTTTTCTTTTTGTTCTGCGGTCAGATGCTCATAGGATGAACGCATTTCCGTCGTGTATTCCATATACTTCTTCAAATGATAAAGAAAGTCTTCCATTGGATCCATCGTCATGGAAATCAGCCTCCTCCTTATGTTTCATTCCTTATTTTTACAGAAGCGAAACATAAGGAGCGGTTTTATCAGCGATCCCTTCGTCTGCGTTGGTTCCACGGACCGCCGGTCGGCTGCCCGAGAAAGCTCGGACTTGTCGTCTGCATGGCATGCATCGGTTTTTTCGGCATTTTCCAATCCAAATAGTGGTAAAGATTCCGCTTCGCTTTCGACAGGGAAAGCTTCGGCTTAGGATTGCGGTAGGACTGGTCGACTTTACCGAGGTGCTTGAGTTGATCGAAATCCTGTTTATGTGCAGGAACGTGGAAGTAATAGCCCCCGACTTCAATCAGGAGAGTCGAATGCTGCTGGCTGAATCTCGGGTGGTCCGAGAAGTGAAGTCCTACTTTCTTCGCGCGGTTTTCCTGAAGGAGTTTTTCGATGGTTTGTTTTTTGATGTCGTATAAGTGCTTTGGTTCCGGAGCTGTCTTGGCATGGCGGTTGACGATAAATAAGGATTCTGCCAATTCCCGGTTCGATAAATGTGTTTCTTTCATCAGTGGACTCCTTTCCATCCAATTCAAACGGTTTTCTATCTATTAGGATTTGACGAAAGGCGGTGTAACGGAAGTTCCCGTCATAGATCCGCCTGGCTGTAAAAGACGCTTTGGTAACGGGCGGATGCATCAGCCTGTCCCTCTCTAGGTAGGAGGAGGATAGAGAGAGCTGTCTTAGTATAACCAACAGGACCTCTCCTACAAGTAAACTTCTTCTAGTGTACCACTTGTATTCGTATGGTTGCATGATTTATGTGTAGTCTTTAAGAATCATTTGATTTCAAGAGAAATAACGAAATTTCCGGCTGACAAAGGAAACGGTAAGGCAGCCGTGTCGTTCCGATGCCTCTGCTCACGTACAAATCGAGTCCCTGTTCCAAGCGGTAATGACCTTCGACATATTTCTCCGCATAGGGAGGGGTGACCATGTACCCGTAAAACGGCAGCTGCACTTGTCCTCCATGGCTGTGACCGGAAAGTTGAAGGTCGATCGGGTAGCGTTGATAGTCGTCG
Source organism: Halobacillus sp. ACCC02827 (assembly GCF_030291935.1). Taxonomy (NCBI): domain Bacteria; kingdom Bacillati; phylum Bacillota; class Bacilli; order Caryophanales; family Bacillaceae; genus Halobacillus; species Halobacillus sp. ACCC02827. Next base: position 1,498,855 of record NZ_CP128168.1, read on the forward strand.
GCTACATCCGGCTCATGAACCATCAGGAGTGTGAATAAATCCTCTGGAATACGGTTCAATGCTTTTTCAATATCCGGTTTCCCCAGCATCACATCGTCCAAACCTGCAAGGGCAAAAGATGCAGACCCATTTCGAATGAGGATGTGTTCGTTCTGCAAAAGTTGGAAGCCGCCCTGGTCCATCACGTCCCGGATTTTGTCTGTACCGTAACCACCATGGTCGTGGTTTCCGTAAATCCAGTACTTCCCGCGTTTAGCTTCCAGTTTCCTGAGCACCTGCACAAGCTCCACAGGATAATCGTACGTGTGGGGTTTATCGACGAGATCGCCGGTAAAAAGCAGGAGGTCGGGCTCGTACCCATTGATGGTCTCTGAGAGCTTGTTTAATTGGTTTATATCATAATGGAACCCGAGATGGGTATCGGAGAACTGGAGAACTTTGAAATTGTGGAAAGCTCCCGGAATTTTCTCGCTTGTAATCGAATAGGTTTTTGTCTGAAGCATGTGAGGCTCGAGATAACGGGCATACGAGTATCCAAAAGCGCCGATCCCGAGAATGCCTGCTGTACCGGATAACACGCGTTTCAGAAAGGTTCTACGACTCATTTTCATAGCAGCACTCCCCCGAATTCTTCCGCCATTATATCACGAAACGAAAAAATAATTCGTCGAAAATACCGCGTTTTTTATAAAATGAACAGGAATTCATTTTATGCGTGTAGAAAGATATGTAAGAGGAAAAGAGGAGGAATTTGTCATGAAGAACGAAGTAGTCATTGTCACGGGAGGATCGAGCGGGATGGGGCTCCATATGGCTAAACGTTTCGTGGAGGCAGGAGCAAAGGTCGCCATTGCCGGTAGAAACGAAGAACGTCTGGAAGCGGCGCGGAAGGAAATTGCACAAGGAAAGGAAGATGACGTCCTTACCATTCAGATGGATGTGCGAGAAGTGGAAGATGCAGAGAGAATGGTCGCTGAAACTGTAAGCGTTTTCGGTAAGGTGGATCATCTTGTTAATAATGCGGCAGGTAATTTCATCGTACCTGCGGAGGATTTATCGCCCAACGGCTGGAATGCGGTCATTAACATTGTACTGAATGGTACCTTTTACTGCAGTCATGCCGTAGGAAATTACTGGATTGAAAACAAAATCAAAGGATCCATTCTGAATATTGTCGCCACATATGCATGGGGAGCAGGGGCAGGAGTTATTCATTCCGCCTCGGCTAAAGCGGGAGTCCTTGCCATGACCCGCACGCTTGCTGTGGAGTGGGGAAGTAAGTATGGTATAAGGGCGAACGCCATTGCCCCTGGGCCGATTGAGAGGACAGGTGGGGCAGACCGGTTGTTTCAGTCGGAGGAAGCGGCGGAGCGGACACTGAAGTCCGTACCTCTGAAGCGTCTCGGAACACCGGAAGAGATTGCGGCTCTCGCAAATTTCATTCTCTCAGAAGCTTCCTACATGAATGGTGAAGTGGTAACGCTGGACGGCGGACAGTGGCTGAACAAACATCCATTTTGATTCACATAGAAAAAGGTTCAGAACCTTCATCCGGCTCTGAACCTTTTTTTATGTGCTGATGGAACGATCACTTCAACCGATGATATAGAAGAATACCGTAAAGAAGTGCAGGATCGACCCACCGAGGACGAACAAGTGCCAAACCATATGGTGATAGGTGAAACTGCGCCATACATAGAAAATTGCACCGATGGAATACAGGACGCCTCCGACGACGAGGTACGTGATGCCGGCGGCTGGAACCTGAGCGGTAAGCGGACCCCAGGCAAGAACGATAAGCCAGCCCATCAGTACATAGAAAACGGTGGACATTACAACAAAACGTTTGACGAAGAATACCTTAAACAGAATACCGAGAACCGCAAGCCCCCATACGATGCCGAACAGAGTCCAACCGAGCGCTCCTCTTAATGGGACGAGCAGAATCGGGGTATAGGTGCCGGCAATGAATAAATAAATCGCCGAGTGATCAAAGATTTCAAACAGGTCCTTTGCTTTCCCTGGAGGAAAACTGTGGACGAGTGTCGAAGAAACATATAAGACGAGCATGGATACACCGTATATCGTCACACTTGTTATGTGCCATGCATTGCCGCCGATACTTGCGAACACAATCAGAAGGACGAGCATGGCAGCACTCAGGACAGCCCCTATCCCGTGCGTCACAGCATTCGCTATTTCCTCGCGTTTCGAGAAGGTGTGTGTCATCATTTCCATCTATTCCACTCCAATACTATCAGGTGTGTTCATTATACGCCTATAAAAGTGATTTATAAAGGGAAGCAGAAAGAAGAGGTTTGATGTTATCCAAATAGTGGGTAATAGATAGTCGTCCGAATGCGTCAGAGAGAGAATTGTCGGAAATTGCGGTTCGTGATCAGGCTTGATCTATGTTAAACTATGTAATGGTTCCTTAGAGCGTCTCTTTCTGCTCCTTCAGATGTTGAACAAAGGAGTGAACATGATTATGGTAAGTATAGAAGAAACAGAAACATTGAGGATCCCTCTCGTATCAGAGATCATGATCCCATCAGAGAAGGTCGCCCACGTGCAGGTAGGCAATCCTTTGGAGCACGCGCTGCTAGTCCTCGTGAAATCAGGCTATTCTGCAGTTCCTGTACTGGACCCTACGTACAAATTCCAAGGGGTGATCAGTAAGACAAAGATACTGGAGGAAACGTTGGGAATGGAAAGGTTCGAGCTTCATCACTTATCGGATATCAAGGTGTCGGAAGTGATGGATAAAGAGGTACCGTGCCTTAAACAGGACGATACGATGATCGATGCCCTTCATAAACTGATTGATTTTCCTTTTGTCTGCGTCACCAATCCGGAAGGCGAATTTGACGGAATCGTCACCCGCCGCACAATACTAAAACAATTCAGCAAACACTACCACGAAACCTTCAAACACACGATGAACGAATCGAATGCATAATACAAAAACTATACCGGAATAGATGGCATCTTCCTGATGTCATCTATTTTTTGTAGTATAGTAAAAGCGATTACATAGATAAAGGGGATGAATCCTTTGCAGAAAAACAGACAGAGAAGGGGACTCGTCCTTGCTTCGATTATGCTTGCCATGTTCCTGGCAGCCATCGAAGCGACGATCGTTTCGACGGCTATGCCGAGCATCGTGGCCGACCTTGGTGGGTTCAGCTTGTACAGCTGGGTATTCTCCGCCTACTTATTGACCAATGCCTCTACGGTTCTGCTGTTCGGCAGACTGTCCGATGTTTATGGTCGAAAACCGATTTTCATGGTCGGAATCAGCTTGTTTTTAACGGGAGCGGTCATTAGTGCACTTTCTCCTTCTATGGAAGTATTGATCGTGGCAAGGCTTGTTCAAGGACTCGGAGCGGGTGCTTTGATGCCGATTGCGACGACGATTGTAGGCGATATCTACACGAAAGAGGAGCGGGCGAAGATCCAAGGCTACCTCTCGAGCGTCTGGGGGATTTCTGCTGTTACAGGTCCTGTTCTGGGCGGTTTTTTTGTGGATATACTCAGCTGGCATTACGTATTTTGGATGAATATACCGCTCGGCCTGCTGGCTCTCGCAGGTATCCTGCTTTTCTTTAAGGAGGAAAAGGTCAAAGAAAAGCGTTCGGTCGACTGGACAGGGTCGCTACTGGTGGTCGTTACCATCAGTACTGTCATGATTATCCTTGTAGAAGGAGGTACGGGACTCGAGTGGAGCTCGCTTCCAATTGCCGGACTTGCTGCTGCAGCTTCAGCGGGGGCTTTGAGTTTTGTCTTTCACGAGAGAAGAATAGCAGACCCGATGATTCCGGTCGAGTTATGGAAGATCCCTTCCATCCGCTACGCCAACCTCACTTCTCTCACGACAGGAATGATTCTGATCGGCGTCAGCAGCTACCTGCCTGCATTCGTCCAGGGAGTAATGGAGCAGTCTGCGACCGTTGCGGGCTTCACCTTGACGACTATGTCGATCGGCTGGCCGATTGCTTCGACGGCTGCAGGACGTCTCATCCTGAAAATAGGATATAGACCAACCGCATGGATCGGAGGAGTTTCCCTTATTATCGGGGGAGCGGTCTTTACCATGCTTACACCTGATAAAGGTCCGTGGTTCGCCGCCTGTGCTTCATTGTTCATCGGGATTGGAATGGGTCTGACGTCGACCTCTTTCATTGTGTCCATTCAAAATGCCGTGCCTTGGAAGCAGCGGGGGATCGCGACAGCAACCAATATGTTCATGAGGACGATCGGCAGTGCCGTGGGGGCGGCACTCTTAGGAGGCCTCCTGAACAGCCGGCTTGCAGGTACGATCAAGGAAGCAGGCTTAGCTGATTCGCTCGGAGTCGATTCCGCCAATTCCCTGCTTAGGGAAGAAAGCCGGGGCGATTTAACGACGGAGGAGCTTCGTGTTTTGCAGGACGGACTCACGGACGGCCTGCACCTTGTTTACATCGGTTTATTGGTGCTCGCCATTGTCAGTTTTCTTTTAATTCTGCAACTTCCGAAAAAAGAGGATTGAAATTAGGCACGGTGCTTTGATAAAGTAAAGGGGGAAAGAAATACATAGAGGAGGAAACAACATGAAGCAGATGGACGCTAATGAAATCATTTCATTCATTTCAAATAGCAAGAAATCAACACCGGTCAAAGTTTACGTCAAAGGGAGCGATCTTGAAAGTATCGAATTCGGAGAAGAAGTGCAGGATTTCGTCTCCGGTACTTCCGGCGTCCTTTTCGGAGAGTGGAAAGTCATTAAATCGGTTCTTGATGCAAACGAGTCTAAGATTGCGGATTATGTAATAGAGAATGACCGCCGTAATTCCGCAATTCCGCTGCTGGATATGAAAGATATCAATGCCCGTATCGAGCCTGGTGCTATCATCCGCGACCAAGTAGAGATCGGAGATGGAGCCGTCATCATGTTCGGTGCCATGATCAATATCGGTTCTGTAATCGGGGAAGGTACGATGATCGATATGAACGTGGTTCTTGGAGGACGCGCAACAGTAGGGAAGAACTGCCACATCGGTGCTGGAGCCGTACTTGCAGGTGTTATTGAGCCGCCATCCGCTAAACCGGTTGTCATCGAGGATGGCGTTGTCATCGGTGCGAACGCTGTAGTACTGGAGGGCGTAACCGTCGGTGAAGGTGCTGTTGTTGCTGCCGGAGCGATTGTAACGGAAGATGTTCCGCCGAATACACTTGTTGCCGGTACCCCTGCGAAAGTTCTTAAGGAAATCGATGATCAGACGAAGTCGAAAACCGAGATCAAGCAGGAACTGCGTAAACTGGACAATTAATTTAACGAATTACTGGGCCTTGCTGGCAAAGCAAGGCCTTTCTTATAAGGAGGAACCACCATGCAGCAAGAGCAGTTGACAGCTGTGCGAAGAGAATTACATCGTATTCCGGAGCTCGGCTTTCAGGAATTTGAAACCCAGCGTTATTTATTGAACTATATTGCTGGGCTTCCTCAGGAGGCTTTGGTTGTTGAGACATGGAGGACCGGAATTTTTGTCAGAGTCAGAGGAACTGTAGGAGCGAAGACAATCGGCTACCGGGCCGACATGGACGGATTACCGTTGACGGAGCAGACCGGCTATGACTTTGCCTCGGAATACCCGGGGAGGATGCACGCGTGTGGACACGATTTCCATATGACCATCGCGCTCGGGGCTCTCACCCGTCTGGCGGAAAAGCCGACAGAAGATGATGTCGTGTTTCTTTTCCAACCTGCAGAGGAAGGGCCGGGCGGTGCGGAGCCGATGATGCAGGCGGAGGAAATGAAATCCTTCCGTCCGGACGTCCTGTTCGGGCTTCATATTGCACCGGAACTGCCTGTCGGGACAGTATCTTCCAAACCAGGTCTCCTGTTTGCCAATACAAGTGAGCTGTTTATCGATTTTCACGGACTTGGAGGGCATGCAGCATTTCCGCATCTGACACGGGATATGGTGGTCAGTGCCAGTACATTCGTGACCCACTTGCAGCAGATTGTCGCGAGAAGAGTCGATCCACTGGACAGTGCCGTCATCACGATCGGGAAAGTGGAAGCAGGCACGGTGCAGAACATCGTCGCTGAAACGGCCCGTCTGGAAGGGACGATCCGTACATTATCACCGGAGGCGATGGACCGGGTGAAGAAAGAGATCGAAAAAGTGGCCACAGGATTTGAAATTGCTGATGACTGTCGAATTCACATCGATTACGGATCAAACTACCATCAAGTATTCAATAACGACACATACGTGAAGCAGTTCCGAGGAATTGTAGAACAATCGGATTACCAATACAAAGAAGCTTTGATGGCCATGACAGGAGAAGATTTTGGATATATGATCAAAGAAATTCCTGGTTTTATGTTCTGGCTCGGTGTAGAGTCTGATGCCGGCCTGCATCATGCAACGCTGAAACCTAAAGAGACAGCACTCACCGTCGGTGTGGATGTTGTCGAACAAACGATCCGCGGACTATAGATACCCATGCATACCTGCTATATACAAGCAAACAATAAAGTAGGCTTGATGTATGCAGGAGGAGGGTTTGCGGATGGAAACCACCATAAAATTAATCGCCGTTGCATTATTGATTGCATTGACGGCATTTTTCGTTGCCAGTGAGTTTGCTATCGTTAAGGTAAGAAGGACGCGTTTGGAAGCGAAAGCGCAGGAAGGAAACAAGCGGGCTGAGATGGCGCTGAAGATCGTCCGAAACTTGAACTATTATTTATCTGCCTGCCAGCTGGGCATTACGATTACGGCGCTGGGTCTAGGGTGGCTCGGTGAACCGACGCTTGAAGTGCTGCTCCATCCACTGTTCGGTTCCCTTTCGCTGCCGGAAGGCTTTACAAATACGCTTTCCTTCGCTGTCGCTTTCTTTGTCATCACTTTCCTCCATGTTGTTTTAGGAGAGCTGGCACCGAAAACCGTAGCGATACAAAAAGCGGAACAGCTGAGTCTGCTTCTGGCGCGGCCGCTTCTCCTTTATAGTAAAATTATGTACCCTCTGATCGTTCTTTTGAACGGATCAGCTAATCTGCTTGTCCGCCTGCTCGGATTTGGAGTCGTCAAGGAATCGGAAGAGGTACACTCGGAAGAAGAACTCCGCCATATTTTGACGAAAAGTTACCAGAGCGGAGAAATCAACCACTCCGAGTTCACGTATGTAGACAGGATATTTGAATTTGACAATCGAATGGCGAAGGAAATCATGGTGCCGAGGACAGAGGTGGTCGTCCTTGATGCTCACCAATCCATTGCCAGTGCAGAACGAGAAATGAAGCAGAACCGCTTTACCAGGTACCCGGTCGTGGACGGGGATAAAGACAACGTAATTGGTTTAATTCATATGAAGGAACTTTTATATGAAGACGGCTCCAAAGATATAAACATCCGGCCGTATATCCGCCCGATTATGAAGGTGTTCGAGAATGTACCTATTCAGGAAATACTCGTCAAGATGCAGAAAGAGCGGAGCCATATCGCTTTACTGATCGATGAGTACGGAGGTACTGCCGGTATCATCACGATTGAGGATATTATTGAGGAAATCGTCGGAGAAATCCGGGATGAGTTCGATGCTGCGGAGGAGAGAAATATCAAACGCCTGAAGAATGGTCACTTCCTTTTGGAAGGAAAGACGCCGCTTCAGGAAATCAATGACTACTTTGATCTCCACCTGACCGGACAGGATGTCGATACCATAGCAGGATGGGTCTATATGAAAGATTATGAAGCAGGACAAGGGACGGTGCTCGAAGCGGAGGATTATCAGTTCCGCGTGATCGGTGTCGACAGGGGGCAGATCAAAAAGGTGGAAGTGATCCGGGGTTACGAATAAAAGGTCCGGCCGGAGGGTCTTGAGAATTGAGAATAGCATGAACAAGCGTATAGGACATTCCTTCGCCAATAAAAAAAGACCCCATCAGGGTCTTTTTTTTATGCTTCTTTGCGTATGTTAACTTGATGTGGGTAGGGGATTTCGATGCCGGCAGCGTCCAGGGCTTCCTTCATCGCTTTTCTCATATCGCGTTCCACTGCCCATTGTTCCATGTTCTCTGTCTTTCCGAGGATACGGATAACGACATCGGAAGAACCAAGGCTTTGGACGCCAAGGACGTTCGGACCTTCTTTGAAACGCTCATCGGACGCAAAGTCATCAGCCACCTTCTGAAGTACCGCCATAGCTTCGTCAATATTCTCGTCATAGCCGATGCCAATATCAACAAGGGCGCGCATATTTCCGCGGGAGTGGTTCGCCACGCCTGAAATGTTGCGGTTCGGTACGAAATTGAGCGTACCGTCAAAGCTGCGGATCTTCGTCGTGCGGATACCTACCTCTTCCACGACTCCGTCGTACCCGCCGGCAGTTACGTAATCATCGACTTCGACCTGACGCTCCAATAATAAGAAGAAACCGGTCACGATATCGGACACAAGTCCCTGCGCACCGAAACCGATCGCAAGTCCAAGGATACCGGCACCGGCAAGAAGCGGTCCGATATTGATGTCGACAGCAGTGAGCAACATCATGATCAGAATGGCGATCAATACATAAGAAAATAAATTGACACACAAACGATGAAGGGTTTTTGTGCGCCCCTCCGATAATTTCCGCTGTTGACCCATCCGATCGATTGCGGCACCGATCGCTTTCGAACCAAGCGGTTTGACGATAGCAAACGCAATTAATAATACGATGATTTCCAAGCCGACAGAAATAAGGCTGTCCACCAGCTCTGCCGCATTAAATTTAAATCCCTCTTCAAAAATGTTCAAAGTCAAAACTCCTTCCTGTCTTCCAATTTCTACTGCTCCTACATAGGATATCGGAAATCACAGGGGGATTTCAACGATTAAGAATGAATTTGTAGATAGATGTCGAATGCTTGCTGCCGTATTACTTCTTTTTTCAGCCTTTCTCAGCATTTCTTATTACCTCAGGGTGTATCGTTCTTCCACAATAAGATGGAATTCTTAGAAAGTTGTTTGAAGGTAAAGAACAGAAAATTTTAAAAATTGGGTCGAATAGGTGGAAAAATATTTCGATACCCGATATATTTATAGTTATGTTCCGAAACAAATTTCCCATCGGACGATAAACAAAAAGGAGGGGCATCTATGGAAACATTCAGGAAATTAAAGGCATTCTACTGGCCCTATCGGAAATATTTCTTCTTATCTCTATTCTCACTTTTCTTTGTGACGGCTATTACAGTCGTCTATCCCATTGTTCTGCAGGTGACCATCGATGACGTCGTGGCAGGGGGACGGTACGAGTGGATCCCTTACATCTGCGCGGTTTTCCTCTTGTTGATGGTAATCAAGGGTATTGCTACTTATTACCATCAGTATCTCGGCGATTACTTCGGGATCCGCTCTGTCTATCGCCTGCGTGACGGGCTGTACAAGAAATTGCAAAGGCTTTCTTTCAAGTATTACGACAATGCGAAGACGGGAGATTTGATGTCGCGCTTGACGGCGGACGTCGAAGGGTTCCGTTTCTTTCTGTCCATGGGATTCTCGGAGCTCGTTCGTATCGTCCTGCTCATCCTTATCAGTTTAAGCGTCATGTTTTATTTCTCTGTACCTCTTGCGCTCATTACGATGGCTGCTATGCCTTTTCTTGCCGTGGTCGTCTACCGCTTTGAAATTCAAGTCCACCCCGCATTCCGAAGAATCCGTAAGTCATTCGGGAAGTTGAATACAAGGGTGCAGGAAAACATCAGCGGCATGAATACGGTCAAATCCCTTTCCCGCGAGAATTTCGAAATCGGTCGTTTCTCGGACAGCAGCAGCGATTATCGCTCTAAATTCATTACATCTTCCAACATCTGGGCAAAGTTCTTCCCTCTGATGGAATTCATTGGAAATGTGAGCGTCGTCGCACTTCTGGCTTACGGCGGATATTTAGTTGTCAATGGCTCGCTGCAGCTTGGGGAGCTGGTCGCTTTCTTCAGTCTCGTCTGGTATATCCTGGGGCCGCTCATGAACATCGGTTTCGTCATCAACCTGTTTTCTCAAGCCAAAGCATCCGGAGAGCGTCTGCTTGAGATATTAGAGGCGGAAGAAGACATCCAGGAGAGGGAGGACGCGCTGTCCGTTGATCGTCTAAATGGCCATGTCACCTTCCGCGATGTCACCTTAACGTATGTCGAAGGGGATGATTCCGCATTGAAGCATATCTCTTTTGATGCGCCTCCCGGCAAAACGATCGGCCTGATCGGACCGACTGGTTCGGGAAAAACGAGCATTACCCAGCTGATTACACGCTTCTATGAACCGGAGGCGGGAGAGGTGCTCATCGATAACCATCCTGTTTCGGATTATGGTTTGAAATCCCTGCGGAAGAATATCGGTTTTGTTCTTCAGGAGTCTTTCTTGTTTTCGACGACCATCAGGGAAAACATCGCCTATGGCGATCCTGATGCTTCCGAAGACGCAGTGATCGAGGCAGCCAAGCGTGCTCAGGCACACGACTTCATCATGGAAATGCCCGACGGCTATGATACGCTGCTCGGTGAACGGGGGATGGGACTCTCCGGTGGTCAAAAACAGAGGATTGCTATTGCACGCTCGATTCTAATCGACCCGGCTGTCCTCGTTCTCGATGATGCAACATCCGCGGTTGATATGGAAACAGAATTCCAGATTCAGAAGGCACTAAAGGAAGTGATGAAAGGGAGGACGACGTTCATCATCGCCCACCGGATTTCTTCCTTAAAGCACGCGGATGAAATCCTGGTGCTGGAAGATGGAGAAATCAAGGAGCGTGGTGTCCATGATGATCTCTTACACAATAACGGCCCATATCAACGGATCTATGATATCCAATACCAGGATAAAGAAAAAATACTGAACGCATCCAACGTTTCGTAAGAAGGAGGAGTGAAGATGTCTGCTGAAAAAACAGAAACGAATAAGCATTTGAATCGTTTCAAATATACACAGGACCAGGCCATTGAGAAGCCGTTTAACTGGGGACAAATGTGGCGTCTGCTTGCTTACATAAAGCCGTACGCCAAGACGCTGCTGCCAATCTCCATCATTGCAATGCTGGTCTCGACGCTGGTCCGGCTTGTCGTTCCAATCCTGATCGGAAAAGTGGCCATCGATATAGCGATTAAAGACGGCAATACCAATTTATTGATCGAGCTTGTCGTTGGAATCGCCGTTTTATACGGGCTCAGCTATGTCGGCAATATTCTTCGGATTAAATATGTCAACATCCTTGGTCAAAACGTCATATACGATTTGAGACAGCATTTGTTTTCCCACGTCCAGCGCTTGTCTCATAAGTTCTTTGATTCCAGATCCGCCGGTTCTATTCTTGTGCGGATCATGAACGATATCAACTCCCTTCAGGAACTGTTCACAAATGGAATTATCAATTTATTGATGGACATCGTCATGTTGACCGGAATTATTGTCATTCTATTTGTGCTGAGTCCAAAGCTTGCCCTCGCCGTCCTTGTCATCATGCCGATCATGTTTTACATTTCGACGAAGCTCAGGCGTAACATACGCCGCTCCTGGCAGGATGTGAGGATCCAGCAGTCGCGCTTGAATTCCCATTTGAATGAGAGTCTGCAGGGTGTAAGAATAACCCAGTCGTTCTCACAGGAGAGGGAAAATACGGAATACTTCGATGGTGTCAACAGCGACACCTTCGCATCTTGGAATACGGCGTCTAGAAAAAGTGCCATGTTCCGGCCATTCGTCGAGATGAGTAATGCCGCAGGTACCATTATTCTGGTCGCATTCGGAGCTCATCTTATCCTTGAAGGCGATGTGGAAATCGGTACTTTCGTATCCTTTGCCTTCTTCCTGGGAATGTTCTGGGAGCCGATTTCACGTCTCGGTATGGTCTACAATCAGCTGTTGATGGCCATGGCCGCATCCGAGCGGATCTTTGAATTTCTTGATGAGAAACCGAATGTGGAAGAAAAGGCCGGCGCTGTTACTTTGACAGATATGAAAGGTCACATCGAATTTGATCACGTCCGGTTCGCCTATGATGAGAAGCGAATTGCTCTCCATGACATAGAATTGGAGATGAAGGCAGGGGAGACGGTAGCCCTCGTCGGCCATACCGGGTCCGGTAAATCGACCATCGCGAACTTAATCAGCCGCTTTTATGACCCGACGGGAGGTTCTGTGAGAATCGACGGTGTCGATCTTCGTGATGCGACCATCGATAGTGTCCGCCAGCAGATCAGTGTCGTCCTGCAGGATACATTCATTTTCTCAGGGACGATCATGGAGAACATTCGCTTCGGACGACCCGGTGCATCCGATGAAGAAGTCATGGACGCTGCGAAGGTTGTTGGAGCCGATGGTTTTATCCAAAGACTCAGTGAAGGATATCAAACGGAAGTTGAAGAGAGAGGAAGCATTCTGTCTGCAGGGGAAAGGCAGCTCTTATCCTTCGCCCGCGCCCTTCTGGCTGATCCGAGGATTTTAATACTGGATGAAGCGACAGCGAGTATCGATACGGAAACAGAAGTGAAAATCCAGCAGGCGCTGAAAAGACTTCTGAAAGGCCGGACAGCCATCATGATCGCTCACCGATTGTCGACGATCAGGGAAGCAGACAACATCTTCGTACTCGAGCAAGGGAAAATTTTAGAGCACGGGTCGCACGAGGAACTGATGGATGCTAAAGGGGAGTACTACGAATTAGTCAAAGCCCAGTTCCGCATGCTCGATGCTATGTAATTCCATTGGATATTCATTTCTTGTAAATATGGAAGCCGTCAGTCATGACGGCTTCTTTTTTTGTGGAAGATTCTGTTACGATCCGTGCCGGAAGGGGTAAACGAGTAATGTCGAACGGAAGGATTTTTGAAGGAAATGTGAAGTTTGTGAAGTATGTCACAAAATCGTCAACACTGACTGCCCACGAAGTGGAATGACCGCATTATACTAAGTGTATCGGATAGATTACCACGAGTTCGTTAGGAGGAAGATTCATGTTCGATTTTGATAACGTCGCCGTAAGTCAGTCACTGACGGCGATGACTCTATTATTCCATGCTATTTTCGCAACGATCGGAGTCGGTGTTCCTGTGCTCGTTTCCGTCGCTGAATTTATCGGGATCCGGAAGAAAGATCCTCACTATACATTACTGGCAAGACGATGGACCCGCGGTTATACCATCACCGTAGCCGTTGGGGTCGTGACTGGAACCGCGATCGGCCTGCAGCTTTCTTTGATCTGGCCGAGCTTTATGCAGATCGCAGGTAACGTCATTGCTCTGCCGCTCTTTATGGAGACGTTCGCCTTCTTCTTCGAAGCGATCTTCCTGGGCATTTATTTATATACGTGGGACCGGTTCAAAAACCCGATCCATCACTGGCTTTTGTCCATTCCTGTGGTGATTGGAGGGACGATGTCCGCCTTTTTCATCACGACGGTCAACTCCTTCATGAACACGCCGCAGGGATTCGACCTGGAAGGCGGTCGTTTCACGGCAGTCGATCCAATTGCAGCGATGTTCAACCCTGCAACTCCGACAAAGGTGTTTCACGTCGTATCTTCATCCTATTTGACAGCAGCCGCCATCCTTGCTGGTATAGCCGCTTTTATTATTTTAGTGAAAAAAGGAAGTGCTTATCATAAGAAAGCTTTGAAATTAACGGTTTCCATGATGTTCATTTTTGCTATTCTGACGGCTCTTGCCGGGGACTTATCAGCGAAATTCCTTGCTGAACACCAGCCGGAGAAGCTTGCTGCAGGAGAATGGCACTTCGATACGGAGGAAGGAGCAGACCTTGTCGTTTTTGGAAGACTTAATGAGAATAATGAGGTGGAGAACGCCATCCGTATTCCAAACGCTCTGAGCTTCCTTGCTCACGGCGATTTCCAGGCGGAAGTAGAAGGTCTGAATGAAACTCCTGAAGAAGAACGTCCGCCGTTATGGATACACTATATGTTCGATCTGATGGTGACGATCGGATTTTACCTGCTCGGCATTTCCCTGTTGTTCCTCGTGTTCTGGAAAGTGAAGAAGTGGAATACGTATCATCCGCTGCTTCTTTGGGGAATTGCGCTTGCCGGACCATTGTCCATGCTCGCCGTCGAATTCGGGTGGATATTTGCGGAAGTCGGCCGGCAGCCATGGATTCTGCGCGGGTTTATGACCGTTGCCGAGGGTGCGACGACCTCACCTTATGTCACCCAGATGTTTGTCCTGTTCGCCGTCCTTTATTTGGTGCTTGCCCTCGGGTGTATCCTTACCCTGCGAAAAATCTTTAAGGGGAGACCAGCCGAGCTTGAAATGGAACGACGATATCCGCAGGTGGCAGCAGCGAGAGAGGAGGCCGATGAATGAACTATGAATTGATTGGGATCAGCGTCTTGTGGCTGTTCCTTTACGGGTATTTAATCGTAGCATCCGTCGACTTCGGCGCTGGTTTCTTCGCCTATTATGCCAGGTTGACGAAGCAGGACCATGTGATAAATAAACTGATTTCCCGCTATTTATCTCCTGTTTGGGAAGTGACGAACGTATTCTTTGTGTTCTTCTTCGTCGGTCTGATCGGATTCTTCCCGGATATGGCCTACTATTTCGGTCAGGCCATGCTCGTTCCGGGCAGCATCGCCATTGTTCTCCTTGCCATTCGCGGCTCATTCTACGCGTTTGAGAATTATGGATCGAAAAATAACAGCTTCTACATGTTCCTGTACGGGGCGACCGGACTGCTTATTCCGGCTGCGCTTTCGACCGGGTTGACGATCTCGGAAGGGGGTTACATCGAAGAGACGGCGGACGGGGTTCACCTGCTCGTCGGAGAACTGTTGACCAGCCCTTATTCCTGGAGTGTCGTGTTCCTTGCGATTGTTTCCGTTCTGTATATCAGCTCGATGTTTCTCAGCTATTACGCTCACAGAGCGGACGATCAGCCTGCTCTTAATCTCGTCCGTCGTTATGCCTTGTTTTGGAGTTCCCCTACGATTATCGCCAGTCTGACGACATTCATTGCCCTCAGTCAGCAGAACGAGGAGCATTTCAACAAGGCGCTTGATCTGTGGTGGGTATTCGGCCTCTCTGTCGCCGCCTTTATGCTTGCCGTCTTTCTCGTATATAGAGGGAAACATTATGGATGGGCGTTCATCGCCGTCATGGTCCAGTTCTTCTTTGCCTTCTTCGGCTACGGAGCTTCCCACCTGCCTTATCTATTGAAGCCTTTCGTAACCTTGACAAGCGGAGTGACAAATGACGCGATGGCTGTTGCACTTGTCATTGTATTCATCGCAGGGCTTTTGTTACTCATCCCTTCCCTGATCCTGTTGATGCGCCTGTTCCTGTTCGATGCAGAATATGTAAAAGGGAAAAAATAGATACAGGGTCTAATGATTGGAACGTCTGCAGCAGCGGGCGTTCCTTTTTTATGCTAACCTTGTGAAAGGAAGATCGATCGGTACTGGCATAACATTCGCCTTTCTTTTATGATAGAATGGATGTACATTTGGCCTGATAAATGGAGGAACAATCATGAAAAAAGAATTTGCAGTCATTGGACTGGGTCGTTTCGGCGGCAGCATATGCCGTGAGTTGAGCAGGGAAGGGATGGAAGTGCTAGCCCTTGATCTGGATGAAGATAAAGTCAACGAGTACAGAGATATCGCTTCTCATGCCGTCATCGCTGATTCAACGGACGAACACGTTTTAAAAGAACTGGGATTCCGCAACATCGACCATGTGATTGTCGCGATTGGTGACAACATCCAGGCGAGTATGCTGACCACTCTGATCCTTAAGGAAATGGGAATCAAAACAATTACGGTTAAAGCGCAGAATGACTACCATGAGAAAATCCTGAACAAGATCGGAGCCGATCAAGTTGTCCACCCGGAACGGGATATGGGGAAACGGATCGCGCACAATATCATTTCCAATAATATTCTGGATTATATCGAGCTTTCTGATGATCACAGCGTCGTCGAAGTGAAGGCCGGCAGTAAAATGAGCGGAAAAACGCTTGTTGATCTGGATATCCGTGCCGAGTACGGATGTAACGTCGTGGCAATCAAACGCCATAAAGACGTTATCGTTTCTCCGATGGCAAGTGAAGAAATCCGGGAAACGGATGTCCTGATCGTCATCGGGGCCGATAAAGATATCAGCCGGTTCGAGAAGAACCTCGTTGTTGAAGATTAAATCATTACGAAGAAGCCCATCCTGCAGGATGGGCTTCTAATATATATATGAAATATTTATGATTCATTATCGTCTGGCTCAGGCATGGAGGGCTCCTTCAGCCCTCGATTGTACTCTTCGATCGTCCATATTCTCATTCGGAGGTGAGAAGGGAACGAGTTACCTTTTTTTCAAGCAGCATCCGCCGCGTCTTACCGGGCGTTGTACTTTTGTTTGCGGTGATGTTTCAATGACAATCGGCGTGCTGGACTTCTTAACAGACCTGCTGCTTTGAACTTGTCTTCTCACTCTTCTAGCTTTCACGAATACCTCTCCTTATGGTTTGATAATGTATTATAAGAAAAAATGCGGAAAATGGGAGGGCATTTATCGCTTTTTAATTGAAAAAGGGTGTTCGTCACATGTCCTGTTTTTAATGGTGAAACATCGCATGTGTGGAGGATTGGTCTTGTAAGAAAGAATGACCATGATGACATTATCGTCGGGGTGGTGAAGGAGATCTGTATAAGAGGGATAAGGTGCTGTATCAGGGTGAGTGTGATAGATCGCCAACACCTTATGTCCCGCATGACTCACATGTTCCAACGTTTGTGCGACTACCTTGGCACTGACAAAAAAACGGTTTCTAGCCTTCCATTCGTTTTCCAACGGCCAGACGGATAGGATCACTCCTGGTTCCTCTCCGGCCAATAAACCACAGGCTTCGAGCGGCCATTCCCTGCGTCCGTGCTCCATTATCTGTTCATACTGCTCTTCAGACAGTTCGATCATGGAAGCTCACAGCCTTCTTTGAAAGAATGAAAAGATCGAAGCACGCTCTCGCTTCTTCGGTGCATCTTCGTCATTCTCCTGCGTGAATGATTCCACTTTTCGACCGCGTGCAGGCAGGGATTTAGGTCTGTTGGCAATTCGAAAAGAGGCCATCTTAGGCTTATCATCCGCTTCTTTATGAGGAAGCGTCTCTTTAATGGAGAGGGCTTTCTGGTTGGACTCTTTCTCCAAGGGTTCCGGATTCTTCGTGACAGTCTTCTGGACTTTTTCTGGTTTCCTGTTTTCTTCTAATCTCTGGGCGGTTTCTTCACCGTTTTTTTTTCGAATGATGGTGTTCTGGTTGAAGTCCATAGCAGAATGACCGGGCATCCGTCTTTTTCCTGGCTTATTATTTCCGGATTCAGGGAAAGAGATGCCATTCTGTTGAAAGCCCTGCTGGTTCTGATAATAGGATGATTGCTGCTGATACCCTGGCTGCGACATAGGTGGGTAATAATCGCTTCTGCCTGTATGGTACTTCCGTGAAGATTGCAGCATGCTTTGAAGTTTTCTGTACTCCGACGTTTTCTTCGGTGCAGGTGCCTGCTCTCTTGGTTCTTCAATCGGCATTTCCGGAACTTGTTGTCTTGAATGAACCAGCTGTTCTCTCAAGCCGTCGAGTTCTTCCTTCAGACGGTCCACTTCGCTTGTTTCCGTCTGCTTGCTTGGAACCTGCTGGTTTTTCAACGAAGCCAATTCTTCTTTTAACCGCTTCACTTCACTTGATTCCGTTTCTTTCTGTCTGTGCTGCTGTTCTTTTAGCTGCCTTAATTCTTCTTTCAATCGACTTACTTCTCCCGATTCATCCTGCTGCTTCGACCGCTCCTGTACCTCAATTACCCGATTCATTTTTTCCATTAAGTCGTGGACTTGAAGGCGGTCCATCTTCTCCTTAATGAAATCGATGTCGCGTTTTAATGTACTGACGGTGTCGTTCACAGATTGCAGCTGGGCAGCCAGCTGATTCGTTCGTTGGTCTGCACTGTAGTGGTACTCTTCCATACGTTTCATTACTCCTTCGAATTTATGATGGAACCCATCGGATTCCTGTTTCATTAGAAGGTAGTCGTCGGCTATGGTTCCTGTTTTGATGGAGTGGAGCATTTCCTTGTAAAGGGATAATTTCGCTTTCATGGTTTCGATCGCTTCCGGACTGTACGTGTTGTTCAGATCCATTACTCATCACCCTTTTGCAGCACATTAATATACTATTGATGAACCACCAATACGTGACAAATGTGCCGATTTTTCTGACACGCATGACCTTGGAAATCCGTCCTGTTTTTTTTCTTACTATTGTATGCAGCACGGAACAAAAAAGTAGTTGTTTGTATCGGACAGTCACACATTTCCATTTGTCGCATTTATTATGGGTGTTCGCACAATTCGCAAAAGCACACCAAATATCAGCGATAGCACTAGACCCAACTGTACACTTGTTCATATGCTACGAATGAAAGAGAAAATCTTATTCGGAGGTGTTTGCAAATCATGCAAGCAAAAAATTTAATGGGGGGCCAAGAGCTCCTTTGTATCAACACAGAAAAAGTTTACGACTGGATTATCAACGAAGCGTCTTTTGATTTGACGTTGGGTGATTTCGATCTACCGGTCGGACCGACAGGAGATTTGCTGGAGTGTACAGATATCGAGAATGTCACTTGTGTCGTAGAACCGGCAGAAGTAGACCCTATCGAAATCGTAGGTCGTACCGATCAAGAATTGGTCGTTGATGGAACATTGTTGACTCTGCAGTTGGTCAACATTCGTAAAAACTTCACCGTGACTGTTCTTGTCGAGCTTATCCCTGAACTTGGCGGCGGTACTATTGAAGTCGGTTCTGTCGACTTTACACGTTGTGAGCAAGTGCTTCTATGTGCGCCGGATGGAACAGATGTCGATGTTTCTTATACAGATCTCGACTGCTTCATCTGTAACTTCTCCTGTGAGGAAAATGGTTCTTTGGAAGACACATTGACTGACGTTACTGTAACGGTTCGTCTGTGCCAAAGCATTCAGTCCACATACGACGTAACGCTAGAAATCGTAGCGGACTTCTGCCAACCGCGTGATATTCTTCCAATCCCGCCTTGCCCTGCTCCAACCATCCCACCTCAATGTCCTGTATTGTTCCCGAATGTGGACGATGGCCCGGGACTATCCGGTGATAAGTGCTAATACTCAGGCATAGAATCAAAGAGAGGATTTCTTCCTCTCTTTTTTCTTTTTGTCTTAATTCGGCTCCTTGTGTTCAGACAGTACGGAGGTGAAACACATGAAAGGATCGGCTGAGCTGCTTTCTGAATGGCAGCAGAAACAGAAGCGCTACATGGAAGCATTTCGAGATCGGATCAAGGAATTGGAAAAGGCGAGGTCTTGGAAGGTGATCAGCTATTTTACATACTCGGTTCACCTTGCGCATGACAGATCAAAAGAAAGCATTCTTCTTGGAAGCTATCATATCCATAATATCGGTGAGGAACCTTTCGTGGATCCTTACATCTGTCTTCAATTGTCGGAGGACTCCCCCTTTCAGTTTTCCGGGAAGTATCTGTACAAAGATTCGATTCAGAAATTGCAAATGTCCGGGGCTTGGGAACGTTTGAATGAAGCAGACAACAAAACAGAGTATTGGCTGCGCCCTTCCGGAAAGCAGCTCATCTCTCCGGGAGAGAAACTGACCTTCTCCAATTTTCAAATGAAATGGATCGCAGATAAGAAATATGCGGGGAGTCTGAATGGATACACCTATGGAGAGGAGGCGAAGGAGGGGATTCCTTCGCTCAATCAAATCAACCTTAGTGGGGAGGGGGATGCAGGTGGATGAGCTAGACCTCCAGTTGGTGCTTCGTAAATGGCTGAAAGAATGGATGACCCGTCAAGTAACGAGGTTGAAAACAGACGAAGAGAAGCGGAGTCAAAGCTTTGTTTTTCTGGATGACGACACCATCCAGATGATTCTTATGATGTTGGCCATGAATCAGCGTCATGGATGGAATGCTGAAAAGGTAACAGACAACACGGAGGATAGGCAGGCGGTAAAGCAGTACATTGAGGAGAGCGAACGGGAGTGGACCGATTTACTTTCCCGTTTGAATTGAAATGAATTCCTACCTGGGGGGTTATGGTTATGGAGAAAGATACGATCCTTCTACAACAGAAGATCATTCATTTCAAGTCGGAACTGGCAAAGTACAAGGAGAAAGTGAAAGATTATCAGGAGAATTATCACTATGCCCTGCTGGAGAAGCTGAAAAAAGAGAATACCGCCCTTCGTGACAGGGAAGAACAGCTGCAAAAGGAAAAAAGTGTCGCAACCCAGGAATCTGTCAAACGCATCCAGGGGATGGAACAGCAAATTGCCAGTATGGAAAAGGCGAAACAAACAATGGAGGAAGAAACGGCGTTATGGAAAGAGAAGGCAGCGAGGTTCCAAAAAGATTTTGAATCCGCACAAACCCGTCTCATTCGTCTGCAAAAAGAATCATCTGCTTATCAATATCAGCTGAAGCAGGCTGAAAAGCATTCGGAGGAAAGAGAATCCTTATGGAAGGAAGAGCGTTCCCTTCTAAAAGATAAGCTTGCAGCGGAAAAGAAAGCGAAAGACTCGTTGTTCCGAAAGGCTCAAGGTCTGAGAGAAGAAGCGAAAGACCAGCGGGAATATGTCCAGGAAGAAAGACAACAGAAGCATAACTGGAAAGCAGTTTA
This sequence comes from Halobacillus sp. ACCC02827, assembly GCF_030291935.1. NCBI lineage: Bacteria > Bacillati > Bacillota > Bacilli > Caryophanales > Bacillaceae > Halobacillus > Halobacillus sp. ACCC02827. Next base: position 1,519,544 of record NZ_CP128168.1, read on the forward strand.
CCTGGAGAACAGGACGCGGGCAGCAGGGCTGGCACAGGAGAATGCGGAAATTCAAAAACGATTGGAGGCAGCGGAACAGGAGGCAGCCGTTTGGAAAGATCAAGCGAAACAATTGGAAACGGAAGTCCGGAAGGCGGAAGGGGAATTGGCCAGAACAGCAGGGGAGTCTGCAGCGACTGTTTCTGAATGGAAGCTTCGGGAACGTCAATTTCAGAAGGACATCATCCGTTTGAAGCAATCAGCACAGGAAAAACAGCAACTCCTTAACATAAGGGAAGAAGAGCAGGAACGACTGGAGACAGAAAATAAGGAGCTCTGCTCGGATATCAAATACTACGTGTATTATACAAAACAGCTCGGCGATCTTCTCTCCGGCGCGGAGGTGGATTTGAATAAACAAAGAGATGTAGTCCGGGAGTTGGAACAATCGAAAATTAAAGCAGAAGACGAATCGAGACGCATCGGAAGGGAACTGGAGACGAAGGTTGCTGCTTTAAAGCAACTGGAAGATGAGCAGCATACCCGTAATCAGGAAAGAAGGTTGTGGGAAGAAGAACGACAGAACTATCAGTCTGATGTCGCCGACTTAAAGAGGCAGCTCAAGGAGGCTCATGAACAAGTGGAGGAACTGCAGATGATCCAGACTCATCTGAAAAAGCAGAATGAAAAGGTCCTCGGCATGTTCTCCAAGGAAGGAAGCGCGGATACTCCCAGCGATATCCTGTCCGTTCTAGATGAGCAGATGAAGAATATCCTCGGACAGACGTTCGAGTATGAAGAACAGCTGGATTCCAAAATCATCTTCATGGAAGCACTGGAAGAGAAAATTGATCAGCTTGGTAAAGAGATCCTTCAGATGGAAGAACGGGATGGTCAGGAAGATTGAACGAACGAAGGGCACGCCGGGAGGCTGCTCTTTTTTTGTGCGAAAGATTCAACGGAATCAGGAGAAAATAGGACCAGTATCTCCTCGATTTGTTTAAAGCTTTGCAGGAAAGGAAATAAGAACCATTAGAAGCTATTATATTGTTCACCAGAGAAAGGATGAGACAGATGTTTGAAAAGCGTACAGGAGAAGTGATCACACAGCAATTGATTGATTGGGGGGTGGACCACATCTATGGAATGCCCGGCGATTCCATTAACGAGCTGATGGACGACCTTCGAAAGAGACAGGAAGAAATATCCTTCCTGCAGGTCCGTCATGAAGAAACCGGAGCGCTTGCGGCTGCAGCTTATGCGAAACTCACCGGAAAGCTTGGAGTGACTCTCTCGATTGCCGGCCCCGGCGCTGTTCACTTACTTAATGGATTGTATGATGCCAAGGCGGATAAAGCTCCTGTACTTGCCCTTGTCGGACAGGTACATAGTGAAGAGGTGGGGACAGGTGCTTTTCAGGAAATCAATTTGGAGCGCATGTTCGATGATGTTGCGGTGTTCAACCGCCGTGCGGAAACAGAAGCACAGCTTCCCGATCTCTTAGATCAAGCGATTAAGGAAGCTTATGCAAACAAAGGGGTCTCCGTTCTCATCGTACCGGACGATCTGTTTGCAAAAAAACAAAAGAACGAACCGCGTTTGACTGCCGGAACCTACTATCGTCCTGAGATCGTTCCCAATTCGGATCAGCTGAAAGAGGCCCGGCATTTAATCGAGCAGGCGGAGAAACCGCTCATTCTTGCCGGCCAAGGGACGAAGGATGCATCCGCTGAGTTGATTCAATTCGCAGAGACGATCCAGGCTCCTATCGTTATGAGCCTTCTTGGTAAAGGAATCATCCCGGACAATCATCCGTACTGTCTAGGGCAGCACGGTCAGATCGGCACAAAGCCTGCCTACCATGCAATGAAGGAAACCGACCTTCTCATTCTCATCGGTACGCAATTCCCGTACCGTGATTTTCTTCCGGAAGAGGTGAAGGCGGTCCAAATCGATAACAAGCCGGAAAACCTGGGCAAATACTATCCGATTGAGCTTGGTCTTCCTGGAAACAGCAAGGAGACTTTACAGGCGCTGATCGAACTGATTACTCCAGTGGGGGAACGCGGCTATCTTCGTCATTATCAGGAAAAGATGAAGGATTGGCGGATTGCGCTTCAGGAAGAGAAACGTTCCACAAAGGACCCGCTCCATGCACCACAGGTTATGTATGAGCTGGAGAAGCATATGGAATCCGGTGCGATCATATCCGGAGACGTAGGAAATGTTACCGTATGGCTTTCCCGATTCCTGCATCTTGTCAATCAGAAGTTTCTCATGTCCGGCTGGCTTGCTACAATGGGGAGCGGCCTGCCGGGAGCACTGGCTGCGAAACAAGCCTTCCCGGATAAACAGGTGATCGGCGTTTCCGGAGACGGTGGCTTTTCCATGGTGATGCATGACTTTGTTACAGCCGTTAAGTACGATCTTCCGATTAAAATGATCATTCTAAACAACAGTAAGATTGGAATGATCAAATACGAACAGGAACAGATGGGGCATTTAAATTATGCGACGGACCTTGGGGAAGTGGATTTTGCCAAGTTCGCCGAAGCTTGCGGGGGAGAGGGATACCGCATTCGCTCCTATGAAGAATTGGAGCCGAAAATGAAGCAGGCTTTCGTATCGAATAAGCCGGTCATCATTGATGTCGTTATCGAAGATCAGGCGCCTCTTCCTGGTAAAATTGATTACACCTCAGCGGTCAATTTCTCGAAATATATCGTTAAGAACTTCTTTGAATCCGGGACGCTTGATCTGCCGGATATGAAAAAAGCGCTCCAGCGCCTGACTTGATCAAAAAGAAAAACCCGCGCCGGGTCATCCCGGCGCGGGTTTTGTTCATTCGATCATACTTCCATAATGATTGGAAGAATCATCGGACGACGCTTCGTTTTTTCAAACAAGAACGGAGCGATCGTATCCGTGATTTCGTTTTTGATTTCTGACCATTGCGTTGTACGGCGTTCCATGACTTTCTCAACATGAGAACTTACCAGCTTCTGTGCTTCCTTAATCAAATCTTCGGATTCTCTCATGTAAACGAATCCGCGGGAAATGATGTCCGGGCCGGAAGCGATTTTGAATTCCTTCATATTAATACTTACGACGACGATGACAAGGCCTTCTTCGGAAAGAATACGGCGGTCGCGTAGTACGATATTACCGATATCACCAATTCCGCTGCCATCTACATAGACAGAACCGGAAGGGATCTTACCTGCGATGGAGGCTTCGTCTTTACCAAGGGCAAGCACGTCACCGTTGTCCATAACGAAGCAGTTCTCTTCTTTGACATCACAATCAAGGCTGAGTTTCACATGCTCTTTCAGCATGCGGTATTCTCCGTGGATCGGCATGAAGAATTTCGGCTGCATCAGTCGGAGCATCAGTTTCATCTCTTCCTGACTACCGTGTCCGGAGGTATGGATGTTTGTCAATGGACCGTGAATAACATCGGCACCTGCACGGTAAAGCTTGTTGATCGTACGGCTGACACTGATCGTGTTTCCAGGGATTGGGGAAGAAGAGAACACGACTGTATCGCCAGGCTGGATTTGGATCTGACGGTGGGTACCGTTTGCGATCCTTGACAGGGCAGCCATCGGTTCACCTTGGGAACCGGTACAGAGAATGACGACTTCATTAGCCGGCAGACGGTTGATTTGTTGAGCATCAATGAACGTATCCTTAGGGGCACGGATATATCCAAGTTCCTGACCGATGCGGATGGAAGATTCCATGCTCCGTCCAAAAACAGCTACTTTCCGATTATTCCTAACGGCTGCTTCCACTACCTGTTGAAGGCGGTGGATGTTTGAGGCGAACGTTGCGAAAATCAAACGACCGTTATCCATACGCGTAAAGATATCCTGGATGCTTTCTCCTACGACACGCTCTGACTTCGTAAAGCCTGGTACTTCACTGTTCGTACTGTCGGAAAGAAGAGCAAGTACACCTTCTTTACCGATTTCCGCCATTTTAGCGAGGTCTGCAGGTTCACCGACAGGGGTGAAGTCGAATTTAAAGTCTCCCGTGTGAACGATGTTCCCAGGCGGTGTCTTAACAACTACACCGTAGGAATCAGGGATACTGTGTGTCGTGCGGAAGAAGGACACGGATGTTTTACGGAACTTGATGATGTCATCTTCCTGAATTGTATTCAGTTTCGCACTGCGAAGGAGACCGTGTTCATCAAGCTTGTTGCGAATCAAGCCGATGGCAAGCTTCCCTGCATAAATTGGAATGTTAATTTCACGCAGCAGGTAAGGGATACCGCCGATGTGATCTTCGTGTCCGTGTGTGATGATAAGCCCTTTGATCTTATCTTGGTTCTGCACGAGATACGTATAATCCGGAATGACATAGTCGATACCGAGTAGTTCATCTTCCGGGAATTTAATACCAGCATCAATGAGGATGATTTCGTCTTGGAATTGAACTGCGTATGTGTTTTTACCAATTTCACCGAGTCCGCCAAGGGCGAATACGGCTGTCTGGTCATTCTTCACGAATTTCATAAATTAAAATGTCTCCAACGCGAAATCTTCGGATTGCTTCTCATATCCCAGGTGATCCTCATCAAGCACCTGGATATATTCAATATTGAACCCTTTATCTTTTAACTTTTCTCTGACTTCTCTCTCTGTTTCCGCTTCCACATACATGGAATTCGTATGTTCACGGACAGGAACTTCTGTTGCCAGTTCCTGATACAAAACTTTGAATATCATTGCACTATCGCTCCTAACTAGATATAATTTCCACATTCTTGTCCTTCCATCATCATAGCACGTTTCGAACCCGCATGGTAATGATAATGATAGTCACAGGTGTTTCGCTGCACCTGGACAATGGTATTACGCGTATGTTTTACGATTCATTAAATTCTTCCAACGTTTTCTAAGCTTCCTTCTTAGACGCTTCATCATATGCATCCATCCCCTTTCACCAGATGAAGAAAAGCGCCAAAAACGTTAAAACCGCCCAATCCCTGTTATCTCTAGTATAATACGGTTTGTGGAAGAATGAAACATTACATTTTATATTTTGTCGTTATCGTTTGTTTTTCTTCTCAAACTTATCCACTCATGCTACAGTATAGCCAAAGAAGACACTATGTTAGTATAAATGTGGAAATCCATGTAGGAGGATCTGGTATGACAAATAAAAAAATCGCCTTCTTCGATATAGACGGCACCCTGCTAGACCATGATAAGAAACTTCCTGAAAAGACAAAACAGGCCATACAGAAATTGAAAGAGCAAGGGGTATACTGTGCCATTGCCACCGGCCGTGCCCCGTTCATGTACAAGAGCTTGCGAGAAGAACTTGGAATCGATTCCTATGTGAGCTTTAACGGACAGTACGTAGTTTTTGAAGGGAAAGAGATTTACAAAAACCCACTTTCAGAAGAAGCACTTCAGAAGCTGCACGTCCACGCAGAAGAGAATGACCATCCGATGGTCTTTATGAACGAAGAGGAGATGAGAGCGTCTACGCCTGATCATGACTCTATTCGCCAAAGTCTCGGCACGCTTCTGCTTGACCATCCTACTGCAGATGAAGGTTTCTACAGCGGTCGTAACATCTATCAATCCCTGCTTTTCTGTGAAGGAAGAGAAATTGAACAATATGAGGAGGCGTACGAGGCATTCGACTTCATTCGCTGGCATCCGCTCTCCTGTGATGTTCTTCCTAAAGGCGGATCTAAAGCGGAGGGAATTAAGAAAATGATCGAAGCAGCCGGCATGACCATGGAGGATACGTACGCTTTCGGTGACGGACTCAACGACATTGAAATGATTTCAGAAGTCGGAACCGGGGTAGCTATGGGGAACGCTGTACCGGAAACGAAGGCCGTAAGTGACTACGTTACGACGGACGTTTCGGAAGATGGTCTGTCCCACGCCATTTATGAGCTTGGTTTATTGAAGTAACCGAGAGGAAATAAAAGAAATCAAGCATAAAAAAATCCGGGTGATCATCTGAGATAGACGATCACCCGGATTTTTTGTTCTATAGAAGCGATTTGTCTTTCTTCTATACATACAGAGGTTTCTCATCGGTCGGCGGGTGTAGCATTCTCCGGCTCTTTGAAAGGATTATCCATATCAATATGATCGTAGAACATGACGCCGTGCAGGTGATCGATTTCATGTTGAAATACGATAGCTGCGTAATCTTTCAGACGCAGCTTGACTTCATTACCTTCAAGATCTGTGCCCTTTACGGTGATTCGGCGGTGACGAGGGACGTAGCCGGGTACTTCTCTGTCAACAGAGAGGCATCCTTCCCCTGATGTCAAATACGTCTTTTCAACGGAATGACTGACAATTCTCGGATTAAACAGACCATAACTGTAGAGCTTATCCTTCATGTCCGTGAAGTGTACGGCAAGCATTCGTTTATTCACGTTGATCTGCGGAGCTGCCAGACCGACACCTGGTCTTAAGCCGTACCGGCTGCACACCTGGTCATCCTGGCTGTTCTTCAAGTATTGAAGCATTTCTTCCAACGTCTCTTTATCCTCTTCGGATGGTGGGAGGGAGACTTCTTCGGTCACGGTTCTCAAAGCGGGGTGACCTTCCCGGACGATATCATCCATCGTAATCATCTACAACATCCTTTCTGGAAAACAAGTTCTACAATAGCACGCCGGTTCCATTAAGAAAACCATCGGCCATCTATTTGGTAACATTTGTGAAAAGGTGTTTCCATTTAATATCATTTATTATACTATGGTAGATATGGCAAGATTACAATACGATTACGTAGAAATTCAAGGGGGAAGAGCTGTGCCGAAACGTATGCTGATCGGAGGCCTGGGTGCTGCTGCAATCTTGCTGTCTGCATGTACGGGGACGTCCGCACACGAAGCGATGTACGATCATTTGGAAAAAGCGGTTTCTTTGGAAGATGCATTCCGCGACCAGCAGCAGCCGATGGTGGAGCTGGAAGAGAAGGAACAGAAACTTTACGAAGAGATCATTGATCTTCAGACGGACCAGATGGATCAAATCAAAGAGAAGTCCAAGGAAGCCTCTGCTATTGTAGAAGATCGGAAGAAGAAGCTGAAACTGGAGAAAGAGAGCATCGACGCAGCCAAAGAGGAGTTCGATAACATAGATGGTCTTGCAAAAGACTTGGAAGAGGACAAGGCCGAAGCGAAAGACGAGGCCGAAGCCCTCGTAGAAACAATGGATCAGCGCTACGATACATACCAGACTCTTTACAGTGCTTACACAAAAGCCCTTCAGCTGGACGAAGAGCTCTATGATATGCTTCAGAAGGAAGATTTGACGCAGGAAGCCATGCAGGGCCAGATTGAGAAAATCAACGAGAGCTATCAGACGGTTATGGATAAGAATAAAGAATTTAATGAATATACGGACGCCTACAATAATAAGAAGAAAGAACTTTACGATGCCTTGTCCTTAAATGTGGAATATGAGGATCATGAAGAATCCAAGGAATCCTGAGAAGAAGCCGCTGCTGTTGCAGCGGCTTCTTCTATTGCTTATAGAAGAGAAGGGCATGGGTGGGTGATTATTAAGTTAACACTGTGAAAACTCCCCCTTTCACACACGGGGAAAATGTTATACTTTTCATTTGATTCTTGATAAGAAAAAACGTAGAATTAATACAGGCAGTAATTTCAGGTGATACAGTATAGTTGTTTTCATCGACAGAATCAGCTGCTTTCCGATTGCTGTGTGTTTAGTCTCGTACTATATAAAGAATATATACTGCGAAGTGATTGACGAATGATGACGAATTGAGCTAAACTACATAGTGGATTGACATTGTACCATTGAATTTTGCTTCTTGAGTGTAACAGTTTATATGGTATTCTCTGTATGATTAGTTCCCTAAACGACGGGGTAAAAACGTAAAGAGCAAATCGGTACAGTTTTTTTTCATATTTGGGAAAGCTACTCACAGCATCCATTTTAAAATACGAAAGGAAAGGGTGAAACACTTTGAAACGAACTCTTGAGAACATCGAAAATCAGTTCGAAACGTTTCAAATCCTGAATGAGGAAGGCGAAATCGTAAATGAAGATTACATGCCTGACCTATCAGACGAAGATCTAAAAGAAATTATGCGCCGTATGGTTTATACGCGTATCCTGGACCAGCGTTCTATCGCGCTTAACCGCCAAGGACGTCTTGGTTTCTATGCACCAACAGCAGGGCAGGAAGCTTCCCAGCTGGGTACACAATTTGCATTGGAGAAAGCGGACTTCATTCTCCCTGGTTACCGTGATGTACCACAATTGATCTGGCACGGCCTTCCACTTCACAAGGCGTTCCTATTCTCTCGTGGACACTTCCAAGGGAACCAAATGCCTGAAGGCGTTAACGCAGTAAGCCCGCAAATCATCATCGGAGCGCAGATCACTCAGACTGCCGGTGTTGGACTTGGCTATAAGAAACGCGGAGAGAACGCTGTAGCAATCACTTACACAGGTGACGGCGGTGCGTCTCAAGGTGACTTCTACGAAGGTATTAACTTCGCAGGTGCTTTTGGTGCGCAAGCGATCTTTGTCGTTCAGAACAACCGTTTCGCAATTTCCGTACCTGTTGAAAAGCAATCTGCTGCACAAACGATTGCTCAAAAAGCAGTAGCTGCAGGAATTGAAGGTATTCAGGTAGACGGTATGGACGTTCTTGCTGTTTATGCTGCAACGAAAGATGCTCGTGAGCGTGCCGTAAACGGAGAAGGTCCGACATTGATCGAGACGCTTACTTACCGTTATGGTCCACACACAATGGCCGGAGATGATCCGACTCGTTACCGTACGGAAGATCAAGACAGCGAGTGGGAGAAGAAAGATCCAATCGTTCGTTTCCGTAAATTCCTTGAAGCGAAAGGCCTGTGGTCTGAAGAGGAAGAAAACGAATTGATCGAAAAGACAAAAGAAGAAATCAAAGCTGCCATCAAGGAAGCTGACAATACTCCGAAGCAGACAGTTACTGATTTGATCGGTATCATGCACGAAGAGCTTCCATCCAACTTGAAAGAACAATTGGATGAATACAAAGAAAAGGAGTCGAAATAAGACCATGGCACAAATGACTATGATTCAAGCCATCACAGATGCGATGCGCACAGAACTTAAAAATGATGAAAACGTGCTGATTTTCGGTGAAGACGTCGGTCAAAACGGCGGTGTATTCCGTGCGACAGAAGGTCTTCAAAGTGAATTCGGCGAAGACCGCGTATTCGATACGCCTCTTGCTGAATCCGGAATCGGCGGTATGTCCATCGGGCTTGCCCTGACTGGTTTCCGTCCGGTACCTGAAATCCAATTCTTCGGTTTCGTATACGAAGTAATGGATGCAATCAGCGGTCAAATGGCACGTTACCGTTACCGTTCCGGTGGTACACGTCCAATGCCGATTACGGTCCGTTCTCCTTTCGGTGGTGGTGTACACACACCAGAACTTCACGCAGACAGCCTGGAAGGCCTTATGGCACAACAGCCTGGACTTCGTGTAGTTATTCCATCCAACCCTTACGATGCGAAAGGTCTATTGATCTCTTCCATCCGCAATAACGATCCTGTTATCTTCCTTGAGCACATGAAGCTTTACCGCTCTTTCCGTGAAGAAGTTCCGGAAGAAGAGTACACGGTAGAGCTTGATAAAGCTGCAGTGAAGCGCGAAGGTACAGACGTAACATTGGTCGCTTACGGCGCAATGGTACACTCTTCCCTTAAAGCAGCGGAAGAACTTGAGAAAGACGGAATCAGTGCAGAAGTTATCGACCTTCGTACTGTAAGCCCGGTTGACTACGAAACGATCCTTGAATCTGTTAAGAAGACAAACCGTGCGGTAGTCGTTCAAGAAGCTCAGAAACAAGCTGGTATTGCAGCGAACGTCGTTTCTGAAATTCAAGAAAAAGCCATTCTTCACTTGGAAGCTCCTGTTCTGCGTGTAGCTGCACCGGATACAGTATATGCATTCACTCAAGCGGAAGAAGTATGGTTGCCTAACCACAACACAATCGTTGAAAAAGTCAACGATGTTATGAACTTTTAATCATCTCTAACTTATAGGAGGGAACAACCGTGGCATTTGAATTTAAGCTACCTGATATCGGTGAAGGTATCCACGAAGGTGAAATTGCAAAGTGGTTCGTCAAGCCTGGCGACGAAGTAAAAGAAGATGACGTGCTTTGTGAAGTACAAAACGACAAAGCCGTTGTAGAGATTCCTTCTCAAGTAGATGGAACTGTTAAAGAGCTTCACGTGGATGAAGGAGAAGTAACAACTGTAGGTACGGTCATCATCACGATTGATGACGGTTCTGAAGATACAGGCTCCTCAGAAGCACCTAAAGAAGAAGCGAAGGAAGAAGCTCCTAAAGAGGAAGCGAAATCCGAAGAGCCTCAAACATCTGAAGAGAGCGATGTAGATGAAGACAAGCGCGTCGTAGCCATGCCTTCTGTACGTAAATTCGCTCGCGACAACGATGTGGATATCCGTAAAGTACAGGGCTCCGGCAAAAACGGACGCATCGTGAAAGAAGACATCGAAAGCTTCTTGAACGGCGGACAGCCGGCTGCTTCTGAAGCACCTGCAGAAGAGAAAGAAGAGGCATCTGCTTCTACTTCTTCCGAACAGGCCGTACCAGCTGCGGGCGAAGCATATCCGGAAACACGTGAGAAGATGAGCGGTATCCGTAAAGCGATCTCCAAAGCTATGGTTAATTCCAAGCATACGGCTCCTCACGTAACGTTGATGGACGAAGTGGACGTAACAGAACTTGTTGCCCACCGTAAGAAATTCAAAGCAGTTGCTGCTGAACAGGAAATCAAGCTGACATATCTTCCTTATGTTGTGAAGGCTCTTGTTTCCACACTGAAGAAATTCCCTGTACTGAACACGTCTATTGACGACAGCACAGATGAAATTATTCAGAAACACTACTATAATATTGGTATCGCGGCAGATACAGATAAAGGCCTTATGGTTCCAGTCGTTAAAGACGCAGATCGTAAGTCTGTCTTCTCTATCTCCAGCGAAATCAATGAACTTGCTGTAAAAGCTCGTGACGGTAAACTTTCAGCACAAGAAATGAAAGGTGCTTCCACTACAATCACGAACATCGGTTCTGCTGGTGGTCAATGGTTTACTCCGGTAATCAACCACCCAGAAGTAGCGATCCTAGGTATCGGCCGTATCGCTGACAAACCGATCGTCCGCGATGGTGAAGTAGTAGTCGCTCCTGTCCTTGCGATTTCCTTGAGCTTCGACCACCGTATCATCGATGGTGCTACAGCTCAAAACGCAATGAACAACGTCAAGCGTTTACTGAACGATCCACAACTAATTATGATGGAGGCGTAAAGTATGGTAGTAGGAGATTTCCCAATTGAACTAGACACGTTAGTAGTTGGTGCGGGTCCCGGCGGCTATGTAGCTGCCATCCGCGCTGCACAAACAGGACAAAAAGTTACAATCGTTGACAAAGGCAACCTCGGCGGTGTCTGCCTTAACGTTGGATGTGTACCTTCCAAAGCATTGATTCAAGCGGGTCACCGTTATGAGCATGCAAAAGGATCCGAAGACATGGGTATCAAATCGGAGAACCCGACTGTTGATTTCACAAAAGTACAAGAGTGGAAGGGCAGTGTCGTTAACAAACTTACCAGTGGTGTCGAAGGGCTTCTTAAAGGAAACAAAGTAGACATCGTAAAAGGTGAAGTTTACTTCGTGGATAAAAACACGGTTCGCGTTATGGATGAGAAAAATTCTCAAACTTACACGTTCAACAACGTAATCATCGCGACAGGTTCTCGTCCAATCGAGCTTCCTACTTTCAAATACTCTGATCGCGTCCTGGATTCTACAGGTGCTCTTAACCTTAAAGAGATTCCTAAGAAACTGGTCGTTATCGGTGGTGGATACATCGGTACAGAGCTTGGTACGGCTTACGCTAACTTCGATACAGAAGTGACGATCCTTGAAGGTACAGGCGATATCCTTGGCGGCTTCGAGAAGCAAATGACTTCTGTCGTTAAGAAACGTCTGAAGAAAAAAGGCGTCGCTATCGAAACGAACGCCCTTGCACAAGGTGTGGAAGAGCGTGAAGACGGCGTTACCATTACTTACGAAGTTAAAGGCGAAACGAAATCCATCGACGCTGACTACGTACTTGTTACCGTTGGTCGTCGTCCGAACACAGACGAAATCGGCTTGGAAGACCTTGGCGTGAAAATGAGCGACAAAGGTGTTATCGAAGTGGATAAACAGTGCCGTACGAGCATTGACAACGTCTACGCTATCGGTGATATCGTTCCTGGTCCTCCACTTGCTCACAAAGCCTCTTACGAAGGTAAGATCGCTGCGGAAGCAATTGCTGGTGAGAAGTCTGAAATCGACTATCTTGGAATTCCAGCTGTTGTATTCTCTGATCCAGAACTTGCTTCTGTTGGTTACACAGAACAAGAAGCGAAAGATGCTGGTTACGAAGTAAAAGCAGCTAAATTCCCGTTTGCAGCAAACGGACGTGCTCTTTCTCTTAACGACAGTGACGGTTTCTTGAAACTGGTTACTCGTAAAGATGATGGTCTCGTTATCGGTGCTCAAATTGCAGGTCCAAACGCTAGTGACATGATCGCTGAACTTGGCCTTGCTGTAGAAGCAGGCATGACGGCGGAAGATTTGGCTCTTACAATCCACGCTCACCCAACTCTAGGTGAGATCACGATGGAAGCTGCTGAAGTAGCTTTGGGTAACCCAATCCACATCATGTAATTATTTTAAAAAAGGCAAAAGCTCTTCGGAGCTTTTGCCTTTTTCTCTTATATAGAGAGGAGAGCAGGAAGATGGAAGTAGAGCGTTATTTAAAGCGTATTCATGTAAACAGGTTGGAGGCACCCTCTTTGTCCTTCCTGAGCAGACTTCAGGATCAACATATGCTTCATGTCCCTTTCGAGAACTTGGATGTCATCCGTCAAGTTCCAATTGAACTGCATATACCATCCTTTTATGATAAAGTTGTTCTCCGCAGAAGAGGAGGATTTTGTTATGAACTGAATGGTCTATTTCATTGGCTGCTCGGAAAGGCGGGGTATGAAGCGCGGTTGATCAGTGCCACAGTGAAGCAGCCGGATGGGGATTGGGCTCTAGAGGACAGCCATGCCGCTATCATCGTGTGCCTGGATGGATCGGAGTATTTGGTTGATGTTGGATTCGGAGATTCTACGAGGAGGCCGCTTCGCCTGAGCGGGGAGGTTTCAAGAGACGTGAGCGGGGATTACCGCGTCGATAAGTGCGGGAAAGCATTCTATCTGCAGAGAAAGAAAGATGACTCAGAGGAGTGGCAGACGCTGTACCGTTTTTTGTCCAGAGGAAGAAAATTAGACGATTTCCATAAGGCCTGCGAGTATAACCAGACCTCCCCTTCTTCTCCTTTCACAGGTAAGGATATCGCTACGATTGCTTCAGCTGACGGCAGACTGACTATTTCCGGAAATACCTTGATACAAACAACCCGTTTCGGCAGAGAAAGAACCGGGATCGAGGAGGAAGAGAAGAAGCTGCTTCTTCAGAACGAGTTCGGCATGTCTTCTTTTTGATACCAGGAAAAGAAGGAGATACCCCGTCCCTATAGAACAGTATGTAGAAAAGGGAAAAGAGGTGTCATAGGTGAACAGCCCTATTCGTCCTGTGATTCATACGGTGCTCGTACCTGTCACGGATTTAAAGGCATCCAGCAGGTGGTATGGCCTATCCACTCCGTTAGATGCTGTGTCTCCCCCCGTGCAAAACATCCCGCTTGACCATCACACCGGCCTGACTCTGGATACGGGAAGGTAGTTTGATAAGGAAAAGCAAAGCGGATTGCCCCTGTTCAACTTCCATACGGATGATATCCTATCCGCTGCGGAATTCGTGAAGAACCGAAAGCTTGGAGAGATCAGTGACATTACCGTCTTCGATGATCTTTCTTTTTTTACTATACAAGACCCGGATGACAATATAATTATGATAGGAACCGGATGAGCAGAGAATTCTATTCTCTGCTTTTCATTATGCTTTCTTTATTAAGAATATATTGTGCGATATAGAAGAATATGTTAAATTGTATCTCGTATCACAAGGGATAGGAGAGATAGAATGAAGAAAAAAATGATATTCGTTGCTTTACCGGTACTGGCGGTTCTTGTCTTTGTCGTCATTCAAATGAGCAAGCCGTCCCCTTCTGACGTGTTGACGGATTTTAAGGAAGCGGTCCAGGCGGAAGATTCAGATCGCCTGTTCGACATGGTCGAGCTCGAAGATGACATCGAGTGGAGTACAGAAGACGCAGAAAGTATGATTACATATTTTAAGCAAAATGAAGATGATTGGTCTGATCAAATGGAAGTATTAAACAGGCAGGCAGCTGCGTACCAATCGAAAGGCGATACATCGATTTCAGCCGGTGCAAACGAGTTGGCTAACGGTGGATTTTATATGAAGAAGGAAGAGGGGCTTTTTGGAGCTGCGTATGCGATAAAGGCGGCTGGGTTTCATCTGGATCTGCAGGCTCCTGAAGATGCTGAGATTACTTTCAAGGATGCCGAGATCGATATGTCAAACAAGGAAACAAAGCGGCTTGGTACGTTCGGACCCGGAGTTTATACGATTCATGGCTCTAAACAATATGAATATACAAAGGTTTCCGAAGACAAAGAAGTGACGTTGTTTGAACAAGGGGATTATTCGCAGGCGGTTCAAATGGATTTGACAGGAGAGAAGGTTACTGTCACGTCTCAGACACCGGAAACTAAAGTGAGAGTAGAAGGAAAAGACACGGAGCAAACAATTAACGAGACGCTTGCCGTTGGTCCCATTGGAGAAGGAATGACGGTTCAAGGATTCAAGGAGTTCCCGTGGGGAGAGGCGACAAGTAAATCGTTTGTGGTCGGGGAGGATGAATACACCGATGTGGGAAAAGGTTTCGCTAAGTTGGAAGGGTATGATCTGACTCCCGATCCTGTGGTAGGCGATGCGATGAAAAAGGCAGTAGTTTCTGCCATCAACCGGTTCGCTGAGGAGGAAGTAAAGGCCAAGAAAGAACAAGATGTGGAGATACTTACTAATATCAGTGATCCATTGGAAAAGGACTACATCGTCCAAATCCAAGATTTTGATGAGGAAAATTACTTTGAAGGAAAAGCCCTTGGAACGCTGATAGACATAGAGAATGCAAGTTATGAACAAGGACAGGGAGGCGTGGACTTATTAAGAGTTCCTGTCGAGTTTCACGAGGAATCCAGGGAAGTTTATGAATATATTGATACAGAGATGAGAGAGTCATTCGATGCCACTGTCGTTGTTCTGACGTATGATGAGCAGGAGAAGCAGTGGATCATCTACGATAAAGAGAATAAGCGTCACGTGGGAGAGGACTATATGTCTGGGGAAGGTGTAGTGAAAACGGAATTTTAATTGGTTGTTGCATGTAGAGTTTCCGCACTCATCCTCGTTGAATAGGAAGAAAAGAATCGAATATGAAAAGATCCGGTCTCTGTAGAGGCCGGATCTTTTTCCTTCCTGTCCATCAGGAAGGTTTTTCTGTATAGGAACCGGTCATGTTGATGGAATCTTCCAGTGCTGTAAGAATATCAATATGCCGGTTATCACCTTTTATCGTCTTAACGGTCTTTCCTTCTTTCTTAACAACAAGGGCAGGGAGATCTTCTTTCGTCAGACGAAGGTTATCCGAATTCATCTCCTGCTGTTTAAATTCCAGCTCTTCTGTATCCTGTTGTTTGACTTTCCAATCAAGCAGGGCGCTCATATAATTTTTTGCTGCTTCCTGCTCATCGCTGTCTGTGTAGAGGTACAACTCATAATCGAGAGGTGATGCCTTCAGAACCTGGACATCTTCTGTTTTCGGTATGCAACCGGCTAACAACAGGACAGCAAAAAACGTCATGATCAGGTACTTGTTCATCCTCCGCCACTCCCTTAGCTTCGTTCCATCCTAAGTGTAACAAAGGACTAGGGGATAGTTGGAACTGTTATCGTTTTGTTACGGAAATGAAAGCCTTATGTCGCTTTATGATAACAATGTGTAAAATAAAACCCCCTCGATCCACGGGACCGAGGGGGAGGATATCTTTATTTCTTACGCAAATTGACCTTTTTGCCTTCTTCCTGGAATGCTTTGAAGAGGGAGAAGCAGATCAAAATCATGATGAATGTAAACGGGAAGGCGGCGATTATTGCTGCTGTCTGCAGGGAACTCAATCCACCCTGCCAAAGAAGTACAGCGGCTGCACCGGCCTGAATGATACCCCAAGTGAACTTCACCTGGTTCTTAGGGTTCAGGCTTCCGTTGGTCGTCTGCATACCGAGAACGAAGGTCGCAGAGTCGGCAGACGTGATGAAGAACGTGCTGATCAACAGCAGTCCGATAATTGCCATGACTGAACCAAGCGGAATATGCTGCAGCATAGAGAACAGCGCGACTTCTGTACCAAGTTCGCTTACATCGGATTGAATGTCTACTCCTTGGAAGAACTCAAGGAAGATCGCAGATCCACCAAATACGGAGAACCAAAGAGCTCCGAAGATCGTAGGGACGAGCAGGACACCGAGAACGAATTCGCGGATGGTACGTCCTCTGGATACACGGGCAATGAATGTACCTACAAATGGAGCCCAGGAGATCCACCAAGCCCAGTAGAAGATCGTCCAGTCCTGTACCCACGTATTATCTTGGGAGAACGGCGTCATGCGGAAGCTCATCTGCGGAAGGTCACGGACATATCTTCCGAGTGTCGTTGTGAAGAAGTCCATGATGAAGTTCGTCGGACCGGCGAACAGCAGGAAGAGCATAAGTACAATTGCAAGCACGATGTTCGTGTTACTCAAGTACTTGATCCCTTTGTTCAAACCTGTCATGGCAGATGTCATGAACAAGACGGTAACAATAGCGATGATTGTCAACTGAAGAGCGAACGTATCGCTTAAGCCGTCAAATGTGTACGCGAGACCACTGGATATCTGCAGTGCTCCAAGACCGAGTGATGTTGCAACACCGAAGATCGTTGCGAATACAGCGATGACATCGACCAACGTTCCGATCGGGCCTTTGACGCGTTTCTCACCAAGGATCGGTGTCAGGGCAGCGCTGATGACGCCGGGAGCGTCTTTACGGAATTTGAAGAATGCCAGTGCCAGTGCAAGGACGGCATAGATGGCCCAAGGGTGGAGTCCCCAGTGGAAGAAGGAATATTTCAACGCGGACTGCGCGGCATCCTCACTCATCGGCTCCTGTTCTACGCCTGCTGGTGTATGCAGGTGGGAAAGTGGTTCCGCTGCACCCCAGAATACGAGGCCGATACCCATACCGGCACTGAAAAGCATAGCGAACCATGTGAGATAAGAATATTCCGGTTCTTCATCCGGTTTACCCAATTTCAAATTACCATATTTAGAGAAGATTAAATAAATGGCGAAAATCAAAAATCCTGTAGCGGACAGCAGGTAAAACCATCCGAATTTTTCTGTAAGAAATCCTTGGACATTTGATGTAATGTTAGCAAGGTTCCATGTCGGCAGCGTTGATTCTGGAATCGTTCCCCAGATGATGAATAAGAACGCAATGACGACGGAAATGTAAAATACTTTAGTTACTTGATTCATGTCTAAGTTCCCTCCTAATGGATTTGTTTGTGCACATTCCCCTTTGTACAGTTTTGTACGATCAATCTCTTAAGTAGCACTTCTCCACCAAGGCCATCTGTTTTGCAGATAAGTCCTGCAGTTCTTCCAAAACATCATGGAAGCACAGCATTTCATAAAGCAGGATTGTCTGTGGTGGGAGGTGGTGTCGGTATGTGGTTTTCTTGATGACGTGGTCTTCTTTCCATTTCCAGAATAAACGGTCCAAATGGGCGACGTTTTGAAACTGCTCTTCCTGGATGGAATGGGTCGGGTCCAGTAATACCCGGACATAATGATCCGTCAAAGAATGCAGAAGTTCCTTCTCAGATTCCGAGAAATCGGATCCCTTCGTCTGAACATACTGCAGATTCCCCAGATGATAGACGATTTGCTGGAAGGCTGCGAGCTTCCTTTGGGAAAGTTGAAAAGCGACCATTTCTTCATTCGTGTGACGGTGATACTTCCATTCTTCCCGCTGATAACTTGACAGCTGCAGAGTTTTCTCCAGATGAGCGGTCAGCTGCCGGTAAGACCGCTGGTTACTCCGTGTTTTCTCTTTAGATTCTGCCGTAATATCATAAATTATTCGTTTCAGGAGAAGGCCGGCTTGGTTATAAAGGCCATTGATGTTTTTGTAAATCATTGGGGAATAATTGGGCGGCAGCAGAAAAAAGTTCACAAATGTCGAAACAATGATCCCAATGGATGTAGTACCCAATCTTGTGAAGAATGAAACAAAATAATGGTCCTGAAAGTCCGGAATCATGGCTGTCGCCGTAATGGTGGCGACAAGAATGCCGGCATCGAGCTTCAGTTTGTGACAGACAGCAATAGTCGCCATCGCAACCAGCGCAAACGTAAGGGCACCTTTTCCGAAAAGTCCGTAGAAAGCCGTAGCAAGCAGAGCTCCGATTGCAGAGGCGGGGAAACGCACTGCCGCCTTCTTGATCGAGTCGGCTGCCGTATGCTCGATCGTGACAATTGCGGTTATGACAGCGAAAATAATGGGTAAATTAAAAAAACCGCAAATCAATGCAGTCAGAAAGACAGATATACCCGTCTTCAATGTACGGCTTCCGAGAAGTTTGAATCGCTTGATTGCTTGAAGCATTTCCATCACCCATTCAATAAAAAATGAAAAATAGATATTTAATGAAAGACCACATCAAAACATTATATAACAAATTACCTAAAAAACATAGAAAAAATGTAGATTTGTCGGATATAATGGAATATGTGGAAATACATAACAGTGGAGGGTTTACTATGAAGAAGTGGTCCCTATTCCTCTTCATCCTGCTGATCATGCTTGCTGCATGTTCCGAAACGAATGGACAGGAAGGACAGGAGAAAGACCAGAAAGCAGAAGAAAATGTACAGACGTCTGATGATTCCGGGCAGACATCCGAAGATGAAGCCGACAAGGAGGATTCAGAAACCAAAGAGGAAGCGGAAGAAGCGACGGCCGATACAGCGCCTCAGTACGAACTTACGGGAAACTGGTCGTTTCAGCCGATCGGGGATGCCAATCCGAAAGTTGCTCTGCTGACCTTTGACGACTCTCCCGATAAACATGCGGTTGAAATGGCCCGTCTGCTGAAAGAGAAAGGCGCACCGGCCATTTTTCTTGTGAATGGACACTTCATCGATTCGGAAGAAGGGAAGCAGAAATTAAAGGAAATTTATGAAATGGGCTTTGCCATTGGGAACCATACGGCAACACATGCCAACTTGAAGGACCTGACAGAAGAACAGCAGAGGGAAGAAATTGTGAGCGTCAGTGATACCGTGGAAGAAATAACAGGCGAACGGCCGAAGTTCTTCCGTGCACCTTTCGGCTCCAACACTGATTTCTCCAAGCGTTTGGCGGAAGAAGAAGGAATGCTTGTTATGAATTGGACCTACGGCTACGA
Organism: Halobacillus sp. ACCC02827; assembly: GCF_030291935.1. Classification (NCBI taxonomy): domain Bacteria; kingdom Bacillati; phylum Bacillota; class Bacilli; order Caryophanales; family Bacillaceae; genus Halobacillus; species Halobacillus sp. ACCC02827. The sequence continues at coordinate 1,539,111 of NZ_CP128168.1, forward strand.
TTGGGAGAAGCAGTATCAGAATCCGGAAGCTCTTGCTGACATCATGGTCCATTCCGAATATTTGAATGACGGGGCCAACCTGCTTATGCACGACAGGGAATGGACATATCAAGCGCTCGGTGATATCGTCGATGGTCTCCGGGAAGAGGGCTATGAGCTCCTCGATCCTGCACTAATTCAAACGCCTTAAGAGAGAACGAACCACATAATGTACAGGCTGAAGACCATCTCCGGATGGTCTTTTTTTGTCTAAATCTTTTCCGTATCACATATATTGTAGGAAGGAGAAAATTAGTATAACACATTTATTAAAAAGTTATACTTTTGGGCTTGATTTTTCGTTTGTGCCATATTAAAATGAACTTACATTGAAAACGATTACAAATAAAGGGAGTGGATGTAGATGGGTACAATCATTTGTCAAGACTGTCAGAAGGTAATCGAGCATTACGATAATGAGAAGGTGGCTACTCTTTACAGCACATGTCCAACTTGCAATAAACCGAAAGAACAATAGGGGATAAAATAAAAAAGAACCAAGCGCCGGAAAAGGCGGCTTGGTTCTTTTTTTTATTGAAATGCTTTCTGTTCCCTGATAACGTGGATGGTTTCCAACGTGTCATCCTCAGGACCCTGTACAGGGAGACCAGCTTCCATATTCTCGTGAATGTAATCGACGTTCTCTTTGGTAATGATCTCACCAGGGATGAAAATCGGAATGCCTGGAGGGTACACCATAACGAATTCGGCACTGATTCGTCCGACAGCCTCTTTCAAAGGCATGGTCTCCGTTGTGGAGTAAAAAGCTTCCCGCGGCGATATCGCAAGTACAGGTATATCCGGCACCTTCACCTTAGCGTTTGCCACTTCGACGGCAGAGGAACGCTCCTCAGCCAATTGACAGAGGGCGTCGATCAATTTGTCGACATCCTCTTCCCGGTCGCCCGGGGTGATGATACACAAAATATTGTAAAGATCGGAGAGTTCGACTTCGATCGCGTAGTGTTCCCGCAGCCATACTTCCACGTCGTAACCCGACATACCAAGTTTCTTAACGGATATGATCAGCTTCGTAGGATCGTAGTCCACTGTGGCATGACTCGTGAGGATCTCCTCTCCAGGACAGTAAATGGATGGAATATCGTTGAGCCTCGTTCTTGTTTCGTCTGCCAGGCGGAGCGTTTCTTCCATCAGCTTACGTCCGTTGACAGCTAGATGTCTCCGTGCTGTATCTAAGGAAGCGAGCAGGATATAGGAAGTTGATGTCGTATGGAGCATCGAAAGGATCGTCTGAACCCGTTCATGTGATACAAGGCCTTCCCGAAGGTTCAATACGGAGCTTTGCGTAAGCGATCCACCGAGCTTATGGACGCTGGTTGCAGCGAGGTCTGCACCTGCCTGCATCGCAGACAGTGGCAGACGCTCATGGAAGTGGATATGGACCCCGTGTGCTTCATCGACAAGGACGGGAATGTCATACCCGTGAGCGATCTCTACTATCTGCTTCAGATCCGCCGTGACACCGAAATACGTAGGATTAATTACGAGCACACCTTTAGCATCGGGGTGGGCTTCGATGGCTTTCTGCACGGCCTCCGGAGTGACCCCGTGGGATATACCGAAGCGTTCATCCAGTTCCGGGTGTACGAAAATCGGTCGTGCACCGGAAAGGATGACAGCAGTCGTAATGGATTTATGGACATTCCGTGGGACGATGATTTTATCTCCAGGCTGGCACACGCTCATGATCATCGTCATGATCGCACCGGAGGTCCCCTGGACAGAGAAGAATGTATAGTCTGCACCGAACGCTTCTGCTGCAAGGTCCTGTGCCTCTTTAATCATGCCCTGCGGATGATGTAGATCATCCAGAGGTTCAATGTTGATCATATCTATGGACAGCGCATTCTCTCCAATGAATGCCCGGAATTCTTCGTCCATTCCTTTTCCGTTCTTATGACCGGGAATGTGGAACGGTGTCGGTTTTTTATCTCTATGTTTCTTGAGCCCTGTGAACAGGGGCGTCTCGTGTTGGTTCATAGTAAAAGCTACACCTCTTTACAAATAGAAAAGCAAATGAATTATAGCAGAGGAGGGGGATAACTGGCTAGTGTTTTATGTATCCTTTTTTCCAACCATGATAAAATGGGAAGGAAAGGAGCGGATGGATGTGAGATGGTCGACACGTGTTACCGAAATGCTTGGCATTACATATCCGATTATTCAGGGGGGGCTTGCACACCTGGCTTATTCAGAACTTGCATCAGCAGTTTCCGAGGCAGGCGGTCTTGGACAATTGACAGCGATGAGCATGGAAAGTCCGGAGGTATTGAAAGAGGAGATCGGGCGTATGAGGGAGAAGACGGCACGGCCGTTCGGTGTCAACTTCGCTATCGGTCAGCACGGCAGGCCGTACGAAGCGATGGTGCAGGCGGCAATCGATGAAGGCGTCCCAGTCGTATCGGTCACAGGGGGTAATCCTAAGCCTGTCCTTGAAATGGTTCAAAAACATGGGGTGAAGACCCTTGTGCTTGTGGCGTCCCGCAGGCAGGCGGTCAAAGCAGAACAGCTGGGCGCCGACGCGGTGATGGTGGTGGGTCAGGAAGGGGGAGGGCATCTTGGGCGTGATGACGTCGGAACGATGGTCCTGACCCCGCAGGTGGTGGACTCTGTCAAGATCCCGGTTATTGCATCAGGCGGGATCGGCGACGGACGTGGATTAATGGCCGCTCTTTCCCTTGGTGCAGAAGGCATAGAAATGGGGACGCGCTTCATCGCAACAAAAGAATGCACCCTCGCCCATACTTCTTATCAGCAGGCGCTTGTGGAGGCTGACGAAACGTCAACGACCATTGTTAAACGGAGTCTTCAAGCACCTGCGAGGGCATTGAAAAATGAGTGGACAGCACGTATTCTGGAATTGGAGGCAGAAGGAGCGGGGTATGACGGTTTGAAGACGTTCATCGGGAACGAAGCGAACCGCGCTTTTATTCATGAAGGAAAAGAAAGTGCAGGATTCGGCTGGGCGGGTCAGGTGGCCGGCCGAATCAGCGATGTACCGACAGTCGAAGAACTTTTTGACCGCATGCTTAAGGAAGCGGCTGATATCCGTACCCGCTTCTGTCCGTAAATAAGGAGGATTGTTTTATGAGTTATACGTATCCAATCGATGAAGTTCACTGGTCCAAGGAGGAAATCATCGATGTTGTCAATTTTTACAGTTTAGTTGAGAAAGCATACGAGAACGGGGTGAAGCAGGAGGAATTGCTCCTTGCTTATACGAGATTCAAACAGATCGTCCCTTCGAAAAGTGAAGAGAAGACGCTTTGCGGCAAATTTGAGAAAGAATCCGGCTATTCCTGTTACCGGACGGTGAAGGAAGCGCGTTCCAAGCATCCGGAAGATAAAGTGAAGATGTAAAGGAAAGGGCGCCCCAATGGGGCGCCCTTTCCTTATTTCTATAACTGCTCATTGAATTCTTCAGGCCAACTGTTTCGTTGCCTGGTAGAGTGGTTCAAGCGTTTGGAACGTCTCTCTGCACAATTCGAGGAAAGCTTCCCCGTCCTTCAAGCGCAAGTCCCCCCGTTCCAAATGGCGGCCGCAGAGAATCTCCGCTTTCTTCACGGACTGCAGCCGCTCTGTCATGCTTAAGAACTTCTCCTCATCGACCTCGCTGTGAGGGATGGCATCCGGTTTCGTATGATCGATCGACCAGACGAAATCATCCGGTATTTCCTTTAAGATAGCTGCTTTACTATGCTCGAGCTTTCTTCCGAAGTCCTCTTTAATCGGGCTCTCGTAGATGACGGCAAACCAGATGAACACGTGGGTTTCCCACAAGCCGATTTGAAAATGCGGCAGTTTTTTATAGCCGCGTTTGTTGGATGCAAGGGCTGCCCACGTATCGTTCGGCGGGTTCGTTTTCCGGCGGGCATGCTTCGCAACGTGAACGAACATCTCGTCACCAGTCATAGCAGTCACATCAGGGGCAAGGTCTGTAGCAATCGCTTCCAGTTTCGGGGAAATCCTGCCCCGCAATGCCTCCATTCTATTTTCAAGTCCTGGAATGGAAAAGACGTCGAAATCTTCCTGGGTGAATCCGTGGAACGTACTCATTCTATTAACACCTCCGGTTAGTTCGGTCTTATTTTACCACAACACATCCGCTTTACTAAGCGATGTGTTCGTCTGGTTTGAACGTTGTAAAAATGGGTTACATATAAGTAATCTAACTGAAACTTCTGTCGCAAATGTCACATATATATATAGTAAGGATTTGAAAGGGAGGGGTTTGGCAATGAAACATGTCATGGAAGCGTTGCGTAAGCGAGAAGCAGAAGAGAAGCTCCCGGTGATCCGTATGGAAATTGATTACGAACTGGTCTCCTTACATGATGCGATTCTTGCGGGAGATCAAGAGCAGATGAAGAAGACGAAAAAACGTCTCTCTGAACTTCGTAGACAACTGATTGAATGGTCCATATAGACCGAGCGGCGATTTCCGTTGCTCGCTTTTTTTTGTTTGGAAGGAGGACAAGGACTCCCGGCGGCATTAGGGGAGAGCCTATTTGATGCATTTCCTGTCAAATTTTGATAGGATGGAGGGTGACACTTAGAGAAGGGGTACGATGATATGGATCAACAGATGAAGAATAAGATTTATGATCATGCGAAGGCATGGATCTATGAAGCAGGCGAAAACATCCGGGCTGGAATCGATTCACCTAGATCCATCGAAACGAAATCAAACCCGAATGACCTGGTAACCGAAATGGACCAACAGACGGAGAAATTTTTTGCGGAGAAAATAAAAGAAACCTATCCGGACCACCTGCTTTTCGGAGAAGAAGGCTTCGGAGATGATATCAAAGATTTGTCCGGAACGGTATGGATCGTCGACCCGATTGACGGTACGATGAATTTCGTTCACCAGAAAAGGAATTTTGCTATTTCCATCGGAATCTATTCAGAAGGTACCGGTGAAATAGGCTTGATCTATAACGTGATGGAAGATACTTTGTATGCAGCAAAGCGTGGGGAAGGGTCGTATAAGAACGAAACCCGTCTCCCACAATTGAGCGGGGAACGTCCATTAAACCAGTCGATCCTGGCCTTAAATACGACGTGGCTCCTACCTGAGAATCCCTACGTGGAACATAAAGGGATGGAGAACCTTGTTAAGAAACTGCGGAGCACAAGGTCTTACGGCTCTGCTGCTTTGGAATTCGCATTCATGGCGGAGGGAATTATGGACGGTTATTTGACGATGTCTCTTATGCCTTGGGATTACGCTGCCGGTGCCATCCTCGTTAATGAAGTGGGAGGGACCGTAACGAAAGCGGACGGGTCACCTCTTGATTTGTTAAATAAAACGACTGTCCTTGCATCAAGAGCGAACATTCATGAAGAAATTCTTGAAGGATATGTCCTTTTGAAATAAGAGTAAAAAGAGCGGCCTCGGATTCGAGACCGCTCTTTTTTATGCGTGTTCCTGCTGTAGTTTACGTTTTCTTCGCAGGCCGACGCTCATGATCGCGAAGCCGAGCAGGAAAAAGGCACCCGCAAGCCAGAAGACCTGCTGGCCTAAGGCAAACCCGACAGCGACAAAGGACAAGATGACAAGCAGGGCCAAAAAGCCGTTGCTCCATTGAAAATTCTTCACAAAGACTCACCTCAATTCTTCTCTATTATATAGGATTTGTCTAAATAATGAAAATGCTGTCATGGGTAGCTTATCCTGGATAAATTTAGTATGATGGGAAAGTAAGGAGCCGAACTAGTGGAGGAGGGACTTCATGAGGGACATGTCTACATTACCGGTCCCCGCCGATCTGTGGCCGGTAGCGGATTTCTTCTTCCGGGGGCTGGGAAGTGAAGTCAACTTGAATGATGAAACAGAAGTGGGAATGTTGTTTCGTTCGTTTTTATTATTATATTTGACCGTCGTGTTGCTGGCGATCGCGACTTTCAAGCTTGGATTCGCAAGAAAACTGCCTGTATTGAAGACGATTGTCGTATACGGGGTGCTCGTCATCGGTACCTTCATACTGACTCTTCTGTTAGGGTTGAACTTGCCGATTCCGGAAAGTCTGATGGTGGCAGCCCTTATTCTCGGTGTTTACCGTGTTCGTCTTCACAGGGAACGCAGGGAAAGAGCCGGGAGAGAGCCGTCCTGATATGGAAAGAGCCCGGGTGCAGGCACCCGGGCTCTACGGTTCTATAGTTTACTTCAGCTTAAATGCTTCTCTTTCTTTCTCTCCTTTTGAAAGCGGAAAGAACCGGAAGCGAGCCGTTTTTTCGTGTTTTTTTCAATGCGATCGTGGCATGATTGACACATGTACGTGTGAATCCGCCTGTTTCTCAATCGCTTCGCCTGTAAACAATAACTGTCGATTTTTTCAATCTTGTCGCATATCACGCATTGTACACGCATCTATTTCACCTCTATCTTTCAAAACGATTACATATAGTTTAACATATGATGGCAATTTAAAATAGATGCAGATTCCACGTTTGATTGGACAGGTGGTTGGGAAATGTAAGAAAAGAAGTCAAGGAAAGGGTGGTTGGATGAAGAAACGTTGGATTTTTACCGCAGTTGGAGCAGTAGCAGGAGGAACACTTGCTTATTTCCTGAAAGATGAGGATAACCGCAAGCAGGTAAAAGACAAGGCAAAATCCATTCAAGGTACGTTCACCTCCAAGGATGATATGCCGATTGAGGAAGCCGGTAAGCCGGAAGTCTCTCATTTGGAAAATGCGGACATGGTGTCCGAAGGCTCTCAGTTCGGTGTTCAATACTACAACGAACTAACAGAGAAGGAAAGAGAGATCCTGGAAAGAAGTAACAGCTAAATCCTTTATGGATTTAGCTGTTTTTCTGTTAATGATCCTTCGACTGTTTCTTTTGGACATCTTCCAGATTCTCTTTTTTATCTTTTGGTATCGTTTCTTCGTTTGTATTTGTTTGCGGTTTTTCGTTAATCGGACCTTCGGGCATGTACCTGGCGACAATCTGGCTCAGTTCATCCGTCACACCTTCGACCGGATGTCCTTCAGCAATCTTTCTGCCAAGTCCTCGAAGGCGTTCGACCCCGTCTGCATCGGCAATGACGGCTGCCTGCTTGCCGTACGGATCATGCTTGAGCGCTTCAGCGACGGAATACTTAATGACCCCGACGCGGGAGCGGTCCAAATCCTTGTCCACATCAATGCCGACGGCTACATAGTTACCAAGTACGATCGCTGTCGCATCATGGACGTCAGGAACCTCTACGGCAATTTTCGCCAAATGCCGGGCTGCCTGCTGGCTCGTTAAGTTCTTTCTTTCCACCGGATCCGAGTCCGTCACATATTTCAGTTCCGTCTCACCCTGTCGTTCCTGAAGCAGCGACTCTTCACCGGATTGCTGCTGACAGGCGGCTGTAAACAACAGCGCAGTTGTCAATAGAAGTTTTTTCACTGGAAACACCACTTTTTTTATTTATAGCCTGTGATTTATGGTGGATAATATGCAAAAAGGACAGCTGTATCAGCTGTCCAATTGTTTACTTCAATTCAATTTTTTTGATGCCTTTGATCGGTTCGGATCGATTGGAACCATCCTGGAAATACAGATGGACCGGCCCTTCTTCTTGGAGCGGCTTTCCATTCTCTGCGAACAGCAGGTAGGCGTGCTTCAGAACATCGGCATCGACGACGTGTTCTCCTGAAGCCGTATGTAAAGCGGCCTGTGTGACTTCTTTTTCCGGCTCACTCGTCTCGAGGAACGGCTGGATCGGCATAAGGAACGTACCGGTCAATATCCGCTGTTTCTCATATCGGTTCAAGCTCTTGTTCACCGGTGGGTTAATTTTCTGTTGGTAAACTTCTCTGTCAAAGCGTAGGGACTTGCGTTTGAGTTCGTCTTCTTCTTCCGATTGTGCCCGTACTTCATCCGGTTCGAATATTTCGTCGAACGTCATCTTCCGATCATCGAAGATCCATACGGTAGGATCCAGAGTGATCGGGAATTTTACATTTCCTGCTATTTGGACAATCATGGCGAAGCCACCTTTCGAATAGTAAAAAATTCATGCATAAAAAGCATAGCAAAAAATGAATTCGATTTCATTACAGGGAGGTCCTTTCATTGAAAAAAGATATTACCGAACAGGAATTATCCGGATGGCTGGATAATGTCCGGCCCTATGCCTATGACGGACAAGTAGCCAACTATATCCCAGCCTTATCACGCCAGGACCCCGAAGATCTGGCAGTTGCCATCCATTATGTAAATGGAGAATCGGTGGAAGCAGGTAAAACAGAGGTCCGGTTCACTTTGCAGAGTATTTCCAAAGTGATTGCACTTGCGCTTGCATTGATGGATAACGGGGAATCCTACGTTTTTGACCGTGTCGGAATGGAACCGACGGGGGATCCATTCCACTCGATCTACCGTTTGGAACAAATACCTTCTAAACCGCTTAACCCAATGATTAATGCAGGAGCGCTTGCGGTTACAAATATGATTCACGGAGACACACCGGATGAGAAAGTGGGGAGGCTGCTCAGTTTCATGCATGAACTGACGGATGATCACTCCATTACGTACAATGAGGAAGTTGCCGGCTCTGAATTTGAAACAGCCTTTCTCAACCGATCCCTCCTTTTCTATATGAAGCAGCATAGAATTGTCACGGGAAGTGTGGAAGAGACACTCGATGCATACACGAAGCAGTGTGCGATAGAGGTCAATGTCTGCCAGCTGGCAAGAATCGGTGCCCTCCTTGCAAACGGCGGGGTGGATATTCAATCCGGAAGGCGGATTATTCCGAAACACCTGGCCAGAATATGTAAAACATTTATGGTTACGTGTGGGATGTACGATGCTTCCGGTTCCTTTGCGATTAAAGTGGGCATCCCTGCGAAGAGTGGTGTTTCCGGATCGGTGCTTGCTTCCTTAAATCATTTTGGAGGGATAGCGGTTTACGGGCCAAGCCTTGATGAGAAGGGAAACAGCGTCGTCGGGCTGAAGCTGCTGGAGATCCTCTCCAACCGTTATGACCTGTCCATTTTTTGACGATGCCAAGCGATTCCAATGTTGCATTTTTTGCGTGTAAACGATAAGATGTTAAAAAGAAAGACATGTATTCGGGAGGGGATTTTGATGTTGTCTGATGTGGCTGTGGATCATCGTGAGAAAGCCTATGCCCTTCTTAAAGCTGATGCTGATAAAATTCTACAGTTGATTAAAGTACAGATGGACAATCTGACAATGCCTCAGTGTCCACTTTATGAAGAGGTTTTAGATACACAGATGTTCGGTTTATCCAGGGAAATCCACTTTGCGGTCCGGCTGAACCTGATTAGTGATGAAGAGGGAAAACAGCTGTTGGATAATTTGGAAAAACAATTGAATGTACTGCACGAGGCTTCTCAAAAGTCTTGATTATCAACTCAAATTACGACAATACTTGTTGTAGTTTGAGTTTTTTAGTTTTTAAAAAACAGCGCACGGATAACTGCCATCCATTGGAAAAGTCAAAAAAGCAGGAAAAATAGGTTCCTATGTAGTAAAAGTAACAGAAAGATCATCCATTGCAGATTACATCCAGAAACAGACATAGTAAATGATAGAAATGGAGAGTGGGACTATGGCACAAGTGAAAAAAATCAACAAAGTTCTTGTAGCGAACCGTGGGGAGATCGCGATTCGTGTATTCCGCGCGTGTACGGAACTGAATATCCGTACGGTCGCCGTCTATTCTCAGGAGGATACAGGCTCCTATCATCGGTATAAGGCGGATGAAGCCTATCTTGTGGGGGCAGGTAAGAAGCCTATTGATGCTTACCTGGACATTGAAGGAATCATCGAAATCGCGAAAAGTGTCGGAGTAGATGCCATCCACCCGGGCTATGGCTTTCTATCAGAGAACATTCAATTTGCCCGTCGATGTGAAGAAGAGGGAATTACGTTCATCGGCCCGACCAGCCAACATTTGAGCATGTTCGGGGATAAGGTAAAAGCCCGTTACCAGGCGGTTCAAGCGGATATTCCCGTCATTCCCGGGAGCGATGGTCCTGTAAGCGGTTTGGATGAGATACGAGCCTTTGGTGACAAACACGGCTATCCGTTAATGATCAAGGCATCCATGGGCGGCGGCGGCCGGGGCATGCGGGTCGTCCGCAGTAGAGAGACCCTGGAAGATTCTTATGACCGTGCCCGCTCGGAAGCGAAGGCTGCCTTCGGAAGTGATGAAGTATATGTAGAGAAGCTGATTGAAGAGCCGAAGCACATCGAAGTGCAGATCATGGGGGATCATGAAGGCAACGTCATCCACTTATACGAGCGTGACTGCTCTGTCCAGCGCCGTCACCAGAAGGTGGTGGAAGTGGCTCCGAGTGTTAATCTTTCAGATGATCTCCGGGAGCGGATTTGTGCTGCAGCGGTTAAATTAATGGACAATGTTCAATATGTCAATGCTGGAACAGTTGAGTTCCTTGTTACCGGCGATGACTTTTATTTTATAGAAGTAAACCCCCGTGTCCAGGTAGAGCATACGATCACAGAAATGATTACAGGTGTGGATATCGTCCAGACCCAAATTCTTTTAGCGGAAGGGTACGGACTACATAGTGACCGGGTCAGCATTCCTCATCAGGATGAAATCAAACCGCACGGTTACGCGATCCAGTCCCGAGTTACGACAGAGGATCCGTTAAACAACTTCATGCCGGATACAGGGAAGATCATGGCTTACCGGTCCGGAGGAGGTTTCGGGGTTCGTCTCGATGCAGGGAATGCGTTTCATGGTTCCGTCATTTCCCCTTACTATGATTCCCTGCTTGTGAAGTTGTCCACATGGGCACTGAGCTTCGATCAGGCAGCGAATAAGATGGTCCGTAATTTGAAAGAGTTCCGGATCCGCGGTATTAAAACGAATATTCCTTTTCTTGAGAATGTCGTTCAGCACAAGCAGTTCCTGTCAGGCGAATATGATACCACCTTCATCGACCGTTCACCGGAACTATTTGTATTTCCTAAGCGGAAAGACCGTGGTACGAAGATGCTTTCCTATATTGCCGATCGGACGATCAACGGTTTTGAAGGGTACGGCAACCGGAAGAAACCTCCATTTCAGAAGCCCAGGGTTCCCGAAGTCAAATACTCCGAACCTGTGCCGGAGGGATCAAAGCAAATTCTTGATGAACGCGGCCCGGAAGGACTTGCTGAATGGCTGAAGGAACGGAAGGATGTGCTCCTCACCGATACGACGTTCCGTGATGCTCACCAGTCGCTCCTTGCCACAAGAGTAAGAACGAAAGACCTTGAAAACATCGCAGAGCCTACTGCACGCCTGCTTCCAGATTTATTCTCCTTGGAGATGTGGGGAGGAGCCACCTTTGATGTATCTTATCGATTCCTCAAAGAAGACCCTTGGGAGCGTCTATTAAAGCTGCGTCAAAAAGCACCGAACGTATTGTTCCAAATGCTCCTTCGTTCATCCAACGCGGTCGGATACAAAAATTATCCGGACAACCTCATCCGTGAGTTCGTGGAGAAAAGTGCAAATGCCGGAATCGATGTATTCCGTATTTTCGACTCTTTGAACTGGGTGGAAGGAATGAAGCTGACCATAGATGCGGTGCGTGAAAGCGGCAAAGTAGCAGAAGCAGCCATCTGTTACACAGGAGACATTCTCGACGAAAGCCGTCCGAAGTACGATCTGAATTACTATAAGCGGATTGCCAAGGAATTGGAAGAGGCTGGTGCCCACATTTTAGGAATCAAGGATATGGCAGGGCTGCTTAAGCCGGAAGCCGCTTATCAATTGATCACAGCTCTTAAAGAGACGGTGGATATTCCGATCCATCTTCACACGCATGACACGAGCGGAAACGGCTTATTTACCTATGCCAGAGCGGTAGAAGCGGGTGTTGATGTAGTAGACGTTGCCGCAGGATCGATGGCCGGATTAACGTCACAACCGAGTGCGAACAGCCTTTATTATGCTTTGGAAGGCAGCGAAAGAAAGCCTGATGTCAACATCAAAGCTTATGAAGAGCTCGGGAAGTACTGGGAAGATATCCGAAAGTATTACCAGGATTTTGAAAGCGGTATGATGGCTCCACATACGGAAGTTTATGAGCATGAGATGCCAGGGGGGCAGTACAGCAACCTGCAGCAGCAGGCGAAAGCCGTCGGGCTTGGGAACAGATGGGAAGAAGTGAAGACGATGTACCGTCGTGTAAACGACATGTTCGGTGATATCGTCAAGGTAACACCGTCATCCAAAGTGGTCGGAGACATGGCCCTTTACATGGTTCAAAATGACTTAAACGAGGATGACGTATATGACAAAGGGGACACGCTTGACTTTCCGGACAGCGTGGTAGAGTTGTTCCAAGGCTATCTTGGACAGCCGTACGGTGGGTTTCCGCAGGAGCTCCAGCGTATTATTCTTAAAGGGCGGGAACCGATTACCGTACGCCCGGGAGAATTGCTGGAGCCGGTAGATTTCACGGATCTGAAAGAAACGCTGTTCCATAAACTCGACCGTCCGGTGACCAGCTTCGATATGATCAGCTATGCTCTTTATCCGAAAGTGTTCATGGATTATCATGGATTCACGGAACAGTACGGAGACATGTCTGTACTTGATACGCCGACATTCTTCTACGGAATGCGCCTCGGAGAGGAAATCGAAGTAGAGATCGAACAGGGAAAAACATTGATCGTCAAGCTCGTTTCTGTCGGAGAACCCCAGATCGACGGAACCCGCGTTATCTATTTTGAGCTGAACGGTCAGCCTCGTGAAGTCGTTGTACGTGATGAGAATGTGAAGGCGGCTGTTGATGAGCGTCCGAGAGCCGATAAATCAAATAATAAACATATAGGAGCGAGTATGCCTGGTACAGTCGTCAAAGTCCTTTCCAGCAAAGGAGAAGATGTAAAGAAGGGGGATCATCTGATGATCACCGAGGCCATGAAGATGGAAACGACGGTTCAAGCTCCATTCGACGGGAAAATCAAAGATGTTTATGTATCCAATAACGATGCGATTCATGTAGGAGATCTCCTCATCGAATTTGAATAAGATAAATACGTGTCCCTAAGGGGGCGCGTATTTTTTTGATGGCAGAGGCTGCTTTATAGATCTACGATTATTTCTTGGTCATCTTGGATAGGATGGTAGGTGGAGATCCTCTTTGCGGTACTGGGAAGCTTCGGATTCGAAGCTTATGAGTGCCTCATTGAAAAATTCACAAATTCGTCACAAAATAATAAAATTCCTCTGTTTAAATAGATACGATAGCGATTACATGATACAATTTATTTGATGTTTCCTGTCATTAAATTACTTTTCTAGCAAGAAACAGTTTCTTTTTTACATGCTTGTTAACATTGGTGGAAGCAGTAAGAATTTATCTTTATTCCATCCTGTTCAAGAAGCATGACCGACCTTAATCTGTCATCCTTTAGACTTTTTTATTTTTCAACTTGCGGAACCGCTTTCGTGAGTGATTCTCCATGATACCTTCACCGATTCTTCCAAATTTCATCCGACAGGAAGTGGAAGATGACAGAGCTTTGTTCACACCTATTTGCATACGATTGTTGGAAAGAGGCACGATATCACTAGTCCTGCATGAAAGATTTACCTCTGCTGTTGAAGAATACCTACATAAGGCTTTGAACTAAGCCGGTTACCGGGTTTTCGTTTTTATGGCCGGTCCTTATGGATCGGGCTTTAAAATATAATTTGTCACTATAAGAGAAAGAGAGGTATTGCGCATGAGAGGTTGGACGAATAAGTTCCGTTCTTTCCTTTTACTCGGTTTTCTTACCGCGTTCCTTTCCGGATGTGGAGAAGAGAACCTTAGTGCCTTGAAACCGAAGGGGTATGGAGCGGAATTATTATTGGATCTTATGTTGATCAGTATTGCGATCATGATCTTTGTTTTTGTGATCGTTATGGCCATTTACGCCTTCGTTCTTATCCGTTTCAGGGAAAAGAAAGGACAGGAACACGTCATTCCGAAACAGACGGAAGGCAACAAGGCGCTGGAAGTGATCTGGACAGTCATTCCAATCATCCTTCTGCTTGTCCTGGCCATTCCTACCGTACAAGCGACTTTCGATCTTGCTGATCAATCCACTCAAGGGGATGAAGGGGTTGTGACGATCGAAGTCACCGGGAACCAATATTGGTGGCATTTCAATTACCCGGATCAGGAAATTGCCGTCAGTCAGGAGCTCTACATCCCGACAGGCGAGCGTGTCTACTTAAATATGAAATCCAGTGATGTCATCCACTCCTTCTGGCTTCCTTCCATCGCTGGAAAGATGGATACGAATCCAGGAGAGAATATGAACACCATGTACTTAGAAGCTAATGAAGAAGGGGTCTACTGGGGACACTGTGCCGAGCTTTGCGGTCCTTCCCACTCTTTGATGGATTTCCGCGTGGTGGCGGTCAGTCCGGATGAGTACGATCAGTGGGTGGAAGACATGCAGAATATTGATCCGGAAGCCGCTCCGGAGACGACATCCGCTCAGGATGGTCAGAAACTTTTCAATGATAACTGTATGAGCTGTCACGCTATCGGTGGAGCGTCTGCCGGTGTGGGGCCGAATCTGGCTAACTTCGGTAATCGGGAGAAGATTGCCGGTATATTAGAGCCTTCCAAGGAGAACCTCGTCGACTGGATCGTACAGCCGGATGAAGTGAAGCCTGGAAACCAGATGCCGTCCGAGCTTGTTACAGAAGACGAGGCAGCTGATATTGCCGATTACTTATTACAATTGCAGCACTCTGACGTGGGCAGTGATGTTCCGACACAGAGTGAGGACGAGTGATTCAATAATTGATAGAGGTTGAAAAGGGAGGTTAAAGCGTGAGTACTGCAGTAGCACACAAGCGAGGCCTCGGTGCTGCGATTTGGGATTATTTGACTACCGTAGACCACAAGAAGATCGCGCATCTTTATCTGGTTGCCGGAGGATTATTTTTCCTTATCGGCGGTCTGGAGGCCATGATTATAAGAATTCAGCTGATGAAACCGGACAACGATTTCATTTCGGCTGGACTATATAACGAAATGATCACGATGCATGGAACAACCATGATTTTCCTTGCGGCTATGCCGCTCATTTTCGCATTAATGAACGCCGTTGTACCGTTACAAATCGGGGCGCGGGACGTCGCCTTTCCATTTTTGAATTCTTTGGGATTCTGGCTTTTCCTGTTCGGCGGATTGATGCTGAATGTTTCCTGGTTCACAGGAGGAGCGCCGGATGCCGGTTGGACCAACTATGCACCGTTATCGACGACATCACCTGGTCACGGCGTTGACTACTATGTCATGGGTCTGCAGATATCAGGTGCCGGAACGTTGATCGGGGGGATCAACTTTCTCGTAACGATCGTCAATATGCGTGCGCCTGGTATGACGTATATGAGGATGCCGTTGTTCACATGGTCGGTCTTTGTGACAAGTACACTGATTTTGTTCGCCTTTCCGGCTTTGACGGTCGGTTTGTTCCTGATGATGTTCGATCGAATGTTCGGTTCTGCGTTCTTTGACGTCGCCCTCGGTGGTAACGTCATCATCTGGGAACACTTATTCTGGATTTTCGGACACCCGGAAGTCTATATCCTGATCCTGCCGCTGTTTGGTGCATTCAGTGATATCTTCTCGACGTTTTCCAGAAAGCGTTTGTTTGGATATTCCGCAATGGTATTTGCTACGGTATTGATCGGGTTCCTTGGATTCATGGTATGGGCCCACCATATGTTCACCGTCGGAATGGGACCGATTGCTAACTCCATTTTCGCCGTAGCTACGATGGCCATCGCGGTTCCGACCGGAATCAAAATATTCAACTGGCTCTTCACGATGTGGGGCGGCCAGATCAAGATGACCTCTGCAATGCTTTGGTCTGTCGCCTTCATCCCTTCTTTTACCATCGGTGGAATGACAGGGGTTATGCTGGCAGCGGCGGCTGCCGATTACCAGTATCATGATACGTATTTCGTAGTCGGTCACTTCCACTATGTCATCGTCGGCGGTGTCGTCTTTGGATTGTTCGCGGCTCTGCACTACTGGTGGCCGAAGATGTTTGGTAAAGTATTGAACGAAAAATTAGGTAAATTGGCATTTTGGCCGTTTTTCATCGGCTTCCACCTGACATTCTTCATTCAGCACTTCCTGGGGCTGATGGGGATGCCGAGACGTTACTGGGTATTCCTTGAAGGACAGGGGTTGGAAACAGGAAACTTGATCAGTACGGTCGGGGCCTTCCTGATGGCGATTGGAACCGTTATTTTTATGATCAACGTCATTTACACGTCCGTTCGTGAGAAGAAGGTCGACGGGGATCCTTGGGGCGGCCGTACGCTTGAATGGTCCATTCCTTCCCCTCCGCCGCACTACAACTTCGTACAGACGCCGTTGGTCCGCGGCCTGGATCCATTGTGGGTCGAAAAAATGGATGGAAAAGAGGGGATGACTCCGGCAGAACCACTTGGTGACATCCATATGCCGAATGCATCGATTCTTCCATTTACTATGTCTTTAGGACTTTTCATCGCCGGTTTCGGCTTCATTTATCAAGTCGATGATTCTTCCTGGTTGATCGCGGTCTTCGCAGGGATGGGAATCACCTTACTATCGATGCTGCTCCGGTCTGTAAAAGATGATCTCGGCCATCACATCCATAAAGAAGAGTTGGAAGAAGATATTAAGAAGGGGGTTGCCAAGAAATGAGTCATGAAGATGTATTGAATCCCAAACAAATGCCGCATGATCCTGAAAAGGCCACCCTCGAAGGAAAGAATAAGTTTCTCGGTTTTTGGTTTTTCCTCGGTGGGGAAACGGTCCTGTTTGCGAGTCTGTTCGGAACCTATCTTGCTCTGAACGGCTCCACACAGGGAGAGAACACACCGGAGAATTTATTCGGTCTTGAACTTGTGTTCCTTATGACGATGCTCCTTCTGACGAGTTCATTAACAAGCGTATATGCGATGTATCACATGAAAAACCACGATTTCGGCAAGATGCAGGCATGGCTTGGAGTGACGGTGCTGCTCGGGCTTGGATTCCTTGGATTGGAAATTTATGAATTCGTCCATTACATCCACGAGTATGAATTCACATTCCGTTCTTCTGCGTTCGGTTCTGCCTTCTACACGTTGGTAGGTTTTCACGGCGGACACGTCCTCTTCGGACTCAGTTGGATCGTTACGTTGATGATCCGTAACCAAAAGCGGGGCTTAAACTTATACAATGCCCCTAAGTTTTACATCGCCAGTCTTTATTGGCACTTTATCGACGTTGTATGGGTCTTCATTTTCACAGTCGTCTACCTTATGGGAAAGGTGGGTTAAGTGATGGCGAAGAAAACATATACCAAACCTGTCCACAAGGCGGAGTATGAGAAGAAACAGCACAAGGAAGAAATGAAGCAGCAGGTGATCACCTTTGTGCTGATGATTTTCTTCACCTTAATTGCTTTCGGAATGGTGATCATGGAAGTGAGTTCGTATTTCATCATCCCGATCCTGATTGTTCTTGCAGTCGTCCAGGTGGCATTCCAGCTCTATTATTTTATGCATATGAAAAACAAAGGGCACGACATGCCGGCGTTGATGATGTACGGCGGAGCGGCTGTGGCACTCCTGACAATCATCACGTTCACCTCTATCGTTTGGTGGTAACTGGGAAAAGACCGGGACACGTGTCCGGTCTTTTCTTCATTCGCAATAATTTTGTCTAAATAATGAATAGTGGGAATATTACTTAATATTTCCTCGTTTTTTCCAAATGAATTCGGTAAAATGAAGAAGAAAATACAACGAACAGGGAGTGGCAACCATGTGGTTAGAACTTCAAATCTTCGGCTTCCGTGCACTGTGGAGTCCATTCTATCTTCTTTTTGTCCTGGTACTGGCATCTGTCTACTATTATGTGACCGGTCCGGGGAGAAAGGAAGGGGAAGCGCGACCTTCCATTGTTCAGCAAGTGCTGTTTTATTCGGGTATAGTTCTCTTATACACCATCAAAGGCTCTCCTGTCGATCTCTTGAGCCATATCATGTTCACCGCCCATATGACGCAGATGGCGCTGTATTATCTGCTGTTCCCAATTTTAATTATTAAGGGTGTTCCCGTCTGGATTTGGGAGAAAGTCCTGACGGCTGGAGGGATTGCTCCCGTTATGAGTTTCTTAACGAAACCACTGCTTTCTCTAATCGTATTCAACGGCTTGTTTTCTATCTATCATATGCCGCCTATATTCGATTTTGCCAAATCCAGTGAGTGGGCGCACACGTTGATCACGACGTTCATTCTGTTTACAGCCTTCTGTATGTGGCTTTCCGTCTTTCCGCCGCTGAAACGGATGGACAGGCTGAGTCCCCTGTTGAAAATTGGATTCATTTTTGCAAACGGCGTCCTGATTACTCCTGCCTGCGGGCTGATTATTTTTGCCGGGTCACCAATCTATGCGACATATTCAGACGGCGGCGCTTGGATTCAGGCAATGAGCCTGTGTGTGCCAGCGGATGTTTTGAGTGGTTTGTCAGGAACGCTGACTGGTCCTTCTTATTTTTCAGCGATGCCGGTCCTTGAAGATCAACAGCTTGGCGGGATTATCATGAAAGTAACGCAGGAGATCATTTTCGGATCCGTGATCGCTTATATCTTCTTCCAATGGTTTAATAAAGAAAAAGATACGATCGATCCGCTTCCCGGTACAGTTGGAACAGAGACTTGAAGCGTCCATTTAATAACCAGAAGTTAATATCACCATTGT
Organism: Halobacillus sp. ACCC02827; assembly: GCF_030291935.1. NCBI lineage: Bacteria > Bacillati > Bacillota > Bacilli > Caryophanales > Bacillaceae > Halobacillus > Halobacillus sp. ACCC02827. The sequence goes on from NZ_CP128168.1 coordinate 1,557,909, forward strand.
TTGAAAAGGGAAAGAGGTGCTTGTATGCCAATATTGCCGACGTTAAGTACATTTTTCATCGTAATCAGTGCCGTCTTTGTAGCTGTCGGATGGTATTTGATTATTAAGGATAGAAAGAGTGCACACAGGAAAGTAATGCTGCTTGCTGCGGTCAGTGCACTGACTTTCTTTATCATCTATGCCAGCCGGACTGTCTTTGTCGGGAATACAAGTTTCGGTGGACCGGATGAAATCAAAGTCTACTATACGATCTTCCTCATTTTTCATATCTTCCTTGCGACAGCAGGGGCTGTATTTGGAATCGTGACCCTGCTTTTCGGGTTTAAGAAGAACATTGGAAGACATAGAAAAATCGGACCAGTAACAAGTATCATCTGGTTCTTCACCGCCGTTACCGGAGTTGCGGTTTATCTGCTTCTTTACATCATTTACGACGGCGGCGTGACGACGAGTATGATCAAGGCGATTCTAGGTACATAAGTGGAAGGTCGCTGCTTTCGCCATTCCTCTCACGGAAGTTAGGAAAAACAACGAAATTATTCGTTGTTTTTTTGTTTAACAACTGGAGGAAAAAGGTATAAAGGAATGTACTAATAAAATCCTCTATACATATAGGAAAGGGATGGATTACGGATGGAAGTGAAGTCAGCAAGATTGAAGCTTTTTCCGGTCACACTCGATTTGGCACAAACATTGATGAAGAATTCCTTGGCTTTTTATTACAAATTCCAACTGCCTTGGAATAAAAATTGGCCGCATGACGGACTGCGAGCGTTGCTCCCGATGTATGCAGAGAGGCTGGAGAACAATCCGGAAGAGCTTGGATTCGGACCGTGGGTGATCATCGACCTTGAAGAAGAACATGTAATCGGGGATATTGGTTTTAAAGGCCTGCCCGATGAAGATGGAAACATAGAAGTCGGCTACCATATCGTCGCATCCGAGCGTAACTTCGGCTTTGCCTCGGAAGCAGTGGATGCATTGTGTCAATGGGCGTTTCGCCAGGAGAATGTAAAGGGGATTGAAGCGCAGTGTGATAAGGGAAATATTCCATCACAGAAAGTTTTAATCAATAACGGTTTTAACCATACGGGAAGAAGCCAGGATATCCTTGTATTCAAGAAAGATAAAACACCGAAGGATCATAAACAGAATACGTTTCACGAAGGAATTTAAAAACCCGGAAGCATGAGGATGCTTCCGGGTTTTTATCGTTTATATTTTCATATTCCATTTAATAATTCCCGCTTCTTTAGCGGAATTAAAAGCGATGACAAGCAGAGGACCAAGGATAAATCCGAGCAGTCCAATCAGCTGCAGTCCTAAATACATGGCGATGAGCGTGGCAAGCGGGGAGAGCCCGATATGCCGACCCATGACCTTCGGTTCGACTGTACGCCTTATAGCCAGTAAGACGATAGCAAGAATGGCGAGCTTCGTTCCGGTAGCCACATCACCGGTGAGCAGGGTATAGACGGACCATGGACCGAGAATAACAATGGAACCGATAATTGGAATGAAGTCGATGATCCAGATAATAAAGGACATCAGTAGAGCGACTTCCGGTGCAATCCACAGTAGTCCTGCCAGAGAGACAATGAAAATGATAATACTCACAAGAAATTGGGCTTTCAGGAAGCCGAACACGACATAGGACAGACGAGCATTCATGAATTTAACTTTTTCAGATGTCGCTTCCGTGAAATTGTTGTGCATCTTTTCCCGTAAGCGCGGAAGCTCCAACATAAACATAAACAGGGCAATCAGATAAACGAGCAGACTGACCAGTAATTCCGGTATCTTGGCCGCGGCGGCTGCGATATTTGTAATTTCAAGCTTTTCTGCAATCGTATTGGAAGTCCTGTCCACTGCATTTGTAAGTTCATTCGTTACTTTGTCGACGAACTCCTTCGGCATATTCTGTGTGAAGCTGGACATATTCTCTTCCCAGTCCAGAAGGACATCGTTGATTTGGTTAATATAACCCGGAGCGTTGTCAGCCAGCTGCACAATTTGAGTGACTGCTTTCGTTATCGTGAAAGAACCGAGAAGGCCGAGAAATACAAGGAACAAAAGAAACACGATCGTCACAGACATTTTCCTGTTGATCCGGAACCTGAATTCGAAAAATCGAACCGAGGGATTCAAGAATAATGCCGTCACAAATGCCAGGACGAGCGGAATCGACACAGGCAGAATAAAGTAGGCGATGATGATAAGTAGGATAGCTGCCATGATCAGCAGCCATTGTTTTTTTGAAAGATATCGGAACAATTTAAGTATCTTTCTCCTTTCCCCCATGAATCTGTGTAGAGTTTGCATAAATGGAACCTGTTTCCATATACAGGTCTGCTAAAAAAGCCGCCCATCATTCAATGATGTGCGACTCAGTGGCATCCGGCTGTATCAGCGGCGGTCCGGATCGTTTGAAAGTTCATTCACTTTTGCGAGCACTTCTTCGTTTTCATTTTCCTGTGCCCATTTCTTTAATTTATCGAGGACAATATGTTCAGGTACTTGTGTATGGTATTTCTTCGCGCCGTCTGCGACTTTGTGTACCAAGGATAAGGCTCTTTCTACTAAATCATTAGAAAAGCCCTCCTGATGCCCATACTCGATGCCGTGAGGATAATAATGACGTCCTAGAAGAGGCTGAAGAAGCCGGATGACGGCATCTCCGCGATCGACATCCCCTTCAACGGCGAATCCCTGAATCCGTATGTAATGGGTCACATTCTTTTCTGGTGCTTCCAACTTGTAATCGTACGTTACTCGCTCATAATCCCAGGAGCCGCCAAGGATAAAACCGTTGCTTTCCATTAATTCCGTAAGCGGTTTAAGGTCGACGACAAGACCTTCCATACCAGTACCTTCTAACCTCATAGTTTATACACCTCACAAATTGTTATGTATCTTACCGGACGATCGTACGGATTTATTTCGCAATTGTCTATGGTGTTCCGTTCCATTACTTACTATTGGCATTTACAGTTATATTATACAACAAAAGGGTCGGCATTGCATGTAATAAAATCCTCAAATAGGAGACAATAAAGTTTGATTTCGACTTAATGAAGGAGGAATTATTGATGAAGACGGTAAAAGATATTATGACCAGTGATGTAGTTGTCTGTCATACGAATGATCAATTGAGCCAAGCGGCTTCCATGATGAAAGAAAGGAACGTAGGAGCGATTCCAATCTGCGATGAGCAGGGGAACCTTATGGGAATGGTCACGGACCGTGACCTGGCAATTCGCGGTTATGCGGCGAAGCAGCCCGATTCTACACCGATCCAGCAGGTGATGAGTGACCATATGTACAACTGTTCACCGGATACGTCATTGGAAGAAGCGAGCCGGATCATGGCTCAGCACCAAATCAGACGCTTGCCTGTCGTGGAAAACGGCAAACTCGTCGGCATGCTTTCTCTCGGAGATCTCTCCGTTGAAGAAATGTCCGACCATGCAGCTGGAGTGGCTTTGCAGGATATTTCCGAACGTCCGGAACTCCACTGAGAAGAAGGCAACCCGCTTTAGGGCGGGTTGTCTTTTATAATGTTCATAGATGATTTAGATGATTTGGATGATTATTATACATATAAGTAAATACTTTTTAACAAGGAGGAACGGATGAAAAGATGGGGGTTGATTTGGGGATGTGCAGCGGCCTTGCTTATTTTTGGGCTATGGAAGATAGGTGGGGAAGAAGAGAAAGGTTTGGAAGAGGCTGTAGTGACAACGGGGGAGCCCTTGCAAGAGAAAGAAGCGTTCTCCTTGGAAATGATTCCGGGGGCGACCGCGAAAGATCTCGCGGTGCTGTTGGGTGCACCGATGAAGAAGGACCCTGGGAGATACGGCTATCAGTGGTGGATGTACAAAGAAGGAGAGGCACCGATCCTGATTGGGATGTATGAAGGGGAAGCAGTAACGGCGGTTGTATTCCATAGAGTTAAACACGGGGATGTCCGAGTCGGTGATTCCTACCAAACCATCGGCAGGCGTAAGACGTTGCAGAGAAAATTCCCCTTACCGAGTGAAGGTCCTTATACCTTTGAATTATCGGAAGAGGACGTTCGGACGAGGCCGCTCTTACCATTTGAAGAGCAGTGGTCGCTCCAGTTATATATCGATACGGTGACAGAAAAGGTTTCTGCTGTTCGGTTGATCCGTAATGATTTCCTGCTTCGGCAGCAACCGTACCGTCTCGTCTATAACGGGGCACTCCCGGCAGCGGAGTACTTGGATAGAGAAGAGTGGGAAGCCGTGCAGGAAGGGGAAAAGGCGCAGATCTTCGCCCTTACTAATTACATAAGGAAACGGGAGGGAGCGGATGAGCTCAAGGAGCATAAAGAAGCGGGAGCAGTCGCTTACCGGCATAGTGAGGACATGGCACGATCGGATTATTTCTCTCATCATTCTCCGGACGGAAATGGATTGAAGGAGCGCTTGGAAGGCATTTCTTACACCCGGGCGGGAGAAAACCTTGCCGCTCGTTACGTCGATCCGACAGCCGCCTTGAACGGCTGGATGAACAGCCCCGGCCATAGAAAAGCACTGCTGGATACGGAATTCACTCATGTCGGCATCGGTGTCTTCCGAATGCATTACACCCAGAATTTCCTGACACTCCCATGAACGCCTCGCTTCTTTATGCATAGGCTATACTGTAATTCTGACAGTGAGGTGTAGGAAATGGGAACGAATGAGTTGCACCCGAATGTCCAACAGTTCAAAGCATTCGTCGATCGTAAACCTGCAGTGAAGGCACAGCTCCGTAAAAATCATGGTTTGATCCAGAACTATTACGAGAAATGGCTGATCCTGGGTGAAAAGGATCCGTTCTGGGGATCCCTTCCTAAAGTCAAGAACGAACCCGGTCAGGCGAAGATGGACTGGATCAAACAAATCGGCCTGTTGATGGAAGATATAAACTGGGAAGAGGTATCGCGTCAGATCGATGAACTAAATGGAGCGTTGGGCCAGTTCCAGCAGTTGATCACCGATGTCCGGAGTGATTCCACACAGGGTAAAGAGAAAATGGAGTACCCCTATTATTAGGGAGAAAGAGGCAGGTGGAGATTCTTACATTTCCATCTGCCTTCCTATTTGATAAGATAGAGATGGAGGTGGACAAGTTATTATGTTAGCTACAATGGAGATTGTCGATATCCTGGACCGTTCCGAGTCTATAGGCCGGATGGTCATGAACTCCGATACGATGCAGCATTACCAAGAGGCGAAAACGGCTCTTGCCAACGATAAAGAGGCGCAGAAGCTCATCAGGCGCTTTGCAGATATGAAAGAACACTATGAGGACGTGCAGCGATTCGGTCGCTATCACCCGGATTACAATTCGATCATGAAGGAAGTCCGACTGGTAAAAAGGGAGATGGATATGCATGAATCCGTGGCACAGTTCAAGAAAGCGGAACGCGAGATTCAAAAGCTCCTGGATGAAATAAGCGAAAGTGTTGCTTTCAGCGTGAGCGAACAGATTAAAGTACCGAAAAACGGCGCGGCCCTTACCGACAGCGGATGCAGCGGCGGCTGTGGTAGTGGTGGAAGCTGCGGCTGCGCTTCCTGACTACCGCTCCAAACGGATGCAGTCGGTACATCCATTCCCACAGCAGAACATCTTCTTTTGTGGTACGAGAAACCGAACCCGATACACATAAAGCGCCTGATCCTTGCGTACATAACTCATCGCAAGGGTCAGGCGTTTGCCTTTCATCGCAGTCGCTGCACAGTTTTTCAGCGTATTTTCAACGGGTTCTCGGTCAACGGATCTATCTGTATGAAGATAAAAGAACGGCATCCCGGCATATATTTTTGATGTAACTTGCTTAAAAAGAGGAGATTGGTCCAACAAGGATTCGAACTTCTGCCAAGCTTTTTCCTGATCGGTCTGCATGAAAATACCACCCTTCAAAAAAAGAGTCATTGCCGGCTTGTTCCTCATTTGGTAAACTGTCGTTAACAAATTATGTTTCATGGGGAGTAGAGACGGACTATGAACAGAACGAAACGGCAAGGAATTATCGTCTATTTTCAACATATGAAAAACATCAGGCAGATAAAGAAACATGGGCATTTGATCCATGCTTCCAAAAAAATGAAGTATGCCCTCATTTATGTTAATCAGGAGGACTTGGAGTTTAAGATGGAGAAGCTGGAACGCCTCCCTTTCATTTCCCGCGTCGAGCCTTCCTTCAAGCCGGAAATACGGACGGATTATGAAAATGCGAAGCCCGATAAGGCGAAGCAGTATGACTATAAGATGGGTATTTGACTGAAAAAGGAACTTCCGACCGGAAGTTCCTTTTTTATGTGAGTGGAGCGATGAAACGGTTCATCCGAAGAATGCCGATCAAGTGTTGATAGAACAATTCGGTTTCCGGAAAGAGGTTGGATGGTTTGATTGTGAATTCGCTTACCTCTTTGCCGGCTTTCTCGGCCATTTCCTTAAATAGATCAAACCGCTTGTTAGGCATCTCGTGGGGATTTGGGATCCCTTCTCTGCATATATAAATCGGTTGAAATTTATCTCCGAAGGCGGGTTTCATGACAAGCGAAAGGGAAGCGGTCGGTTTGCCTTCCTTCTCACTGTAAAAAGCGATGGCGTGCTGAATACGATCCGGCATTCGTTCGCCCAGATCAATTAATTCATAAATATCCGCATACCCTTCGCCAAGTTCGATGAATTTCTGTATCATAAATAAGAACATCCTTTCTTCGTTGCATCTTCTCGTTTAAAGGTAGCACGAATGTCAGGAAATGTGAACGTTGATTTTCTCAGGAAAGGAGGGAAGTTCTATTGAAAATATGGAAGCAGACAGGCTGGCTGGTCTTCGTCTTTTTCACCGTTATCCTTGCCTATCAGTGGCATGCGGCAGGGAAAGGTGGTGCGAAGCCTGAACAGGAACTGCAGATCACAATCGAAGCAGAGCGACAAATAGCCGTTGTCACGTATCATTACCCGGTTCTTGCACCGGGTGTTTATGAGATCGATTTCCCTCCTGGTGCAGGGGACGTATCCTGTGCATACGAAGAAGATGGATGCCGTTTGGTGGATGGTCAACAGTTAAACCTGGAAGAGACAGCCTCCGTACACCTTACGTATACGGTAAAGATTCCAGAGAACAAGCAGTGGGATAATTGGCATTTGGTAGTACACAAAAACGGCAGCCCGGTCCAGTCTTCCTTCACTCTGAAAATATTGGATGCTGCAGGTTCCGAAAGAAATTGGGCGGCACCTGTCCGAAAGCCGGCAGACATCGAGCTCGACAGGATACATTTTCACCGTTTTAAGTTCGGGAAAGAATATCCTCTTTATGTGACAAGAGGTATGGAGGAATGGACGTATGAGGACAGTACGGTGCTTCTTTCTGACAAGAACAACTGGCTGGAGGAAGACAGGGAATCGTTCAAGGAGATTCTTGACTTATACGGGCCTGCCGTTGTCCGCACCGGTACAAAATCCCTTAAAGTAGAAGACGGATACTGGCAGGTGCCCGGTAAAGATGACGATGCTCTAAGGATGGAACTGTTAAAGAGAAAGCTGACCTCGTTATCTTCCGAGCAAGATGGTAACACAATCGAACGGGCGGTTGGACTGATAGGTGCGGAAAACAGGGATGGTCTTTCTAAGGCGGCTCGTGATTTATTGGAACAAAAGATCGTACGCTCCGAAGCCCCTGCCGACCTTGCATCCTTTCTAGACCGCTCCCTTTATGAGATTACAGGTATGAAAACCTCCTACTTTAGGAAAGGCGAGAAGGAACTGTACTTTGTTCTTAAACACGAGCCGGTGCAGGCAGTCGTTTACCAGGAAGAGCCGTATTATTCCGTGAAAGAATTGGCACAACAGCGAGGATACAGCTTGGTCTCTGTTGGTGAAGGGCAGATACGAATCCTTACACCTGATGGAGAGTACGTCTTTTACGAAAATGAGCCTATCTTCATCTTCAACGAAGAGGACTTCGGGATAGCGGAAGGGGCACTGAAACAATTCGGCGAAACATTTTATATGAAAAAACGGTATGTAGACGATTTGTTCAGCGCATTTCAAAAAAAATAGGGCTGCCCGAATCACGGGCAGCCCTGCTTTTTTGGATCATGCAAGATGAAACAAAAAAGTAAAGGGAGAGGAGAAACCGGAGGAAGAACTTATGGGGATGTAAGTCTTCTCCGTTTTCAGAAGCAGTATCATCCGCTTCCGTTGCTAGTATGGGCATAAGTCCAGCCGGATATTCATGGAACAGGAAATTTTTATAGATAAGCGTCCCCACAAGGATGCACTTCCCCGAAAGACGTAATTTATGGTAGGATTATGGGGAATGCTGACAAAAGAGGTGTACACAATGCGAGTGATTGCAGGTCAATTCAAGGGCAGACAGTTGAAATCTGTCCCTACTCATAAAACACGCCCGACGACAGATAAAGTGAAAGAAGCCGTCTTTCACGGAATTGGTCCTTTCTTTGATGGTGGACGGGCACTGGACTTGTTCGCCGGCAGTGGTGGTCTTGGAATCGAAGCGATCAGCCGCGGGGCGGATTCCTGTGTCTTCGTCGACCAGCAGCAGAAAGCGGTCCAGACCGTATATGAAAACATCAAACTGCTCGATATAGAAGACAGGGTGGAAGTGTTTCGTACCGATGCGAAACGCGCGATTAAAGCTGCGGGGAAACGCGGGTTGGAGTTTGAATATATCTTCCTTGATCCTCCTTATAAGAAGTTCTCGTATAAGGATTTAATGGAAGCGCTTTTACAGAACGATCTTGTTGCAGATGATGCTATTATCGTCTGTGAGCACGATGCCTCGGAAGATATCCCGGAAGAAGCGGGCCGTCTGAAACTTCAGAAAACCGACTTCTACGGCAGCAATATCGGCGTGAGCATTTTTCAATGAGGAGGATTAAGTAGATGACAAAGCTAGCAATTTGTCCGGGAAGCTTCGACCCAGTTACATATGGTCATCTGGACATTATCAGAAGAGGTGCCAAAGTGTTCGATCACGTGACGGTGGCGGTGTTCAACAACCAAAGCAAATCACCGCTGTTTGATGTCCATGAACGCGTAGCGCTTCTGGAGGAAGTAACGAAGGACTTGGATAACGTTTCTGTCGATGCCTGCAGTGGTCTTCTGATGGATTATGCAGAAGAGAAGAATGCGAATGCCATTATTCGCGGCCTGCGGGCGGTCAGTGACTTTGAATATGAAATGCAGATTACATCCATGAACAGAAAGTTGAACGAAGACATTGAAACCTTCTTCGTCATGACGAACAACCAATACTCTTTCCTAAGTTCCAGTATCGTAAAGGAAGTCGCCAAATATCGGGCGAATATTTCCGATTTGGTGCCTCCTGCGGTCGAAAAAGCACTCGCAGAGAAATTTTAACGAAAAAGACAATCCTTCTTCATGAAGAAGCGGATTGTCTTTTTTTTGTCCATTTCACAGCAATCATAAAGAGGATGGCAATCATAGTAATTGGTGGACCATACTCGTGGAAGAATTCCAGAATCGGCAGCGTGAATCGCTCATCCGGGTTCCAAATCGGCAGCGATTGTGTCTGAAAGGGAGAACGGACGTAAAAGGCATAGCAGATGAACATGAGTACCGTTGCTAGAACGCCGTGGGCTATGCGGGCGAGCGCATAAGGTTGGAAACGAATGTCTGTTTCCGACAGGATGCTTGCAATCTGTGCCTGAATAGAAAAGCCGTGGAAGCCAAGGATGAAGCTGACCACTAAAAGTTGGGCGAGCAGGGGTTCGTGTGTGTCTGTCACCGCTCCTACTCCAGTCGTCAACTCGAGCATTCCGGCAGCGAAAGGAACTTGGAAAGCATCTGGAAGGCCCGTCCATGCAAGGATATGGGTGAAGATATGAATGGCGCCCGTTTGTTTGAGAAGCTCAGTCAGGACGGAGAAGAGCATGATGAATCCCCCGACCATAAGTAGCGTATCGACAGAACGGGTCACAGCGTCACCCATTAGTCTACCGAAAGAACGTCCATCCTTCAGGCGTGAGTGATGCATCTTCCAAAAAGCATCTTTCCACGTTGACGACTTCCGCTCCATGGATCGTTGTTCCCGGTCATTTCTCCCATAGAACCGCATCCCGATGCCTACAAGCATATTGCCGCCGTAGTGAGAAGCAGCGAGCAGAACACCAAGGTTGGCATCGTGGAAAAAACCAACAGCAATGGCGCCGAAAAGGAACAAAGGGCTGGACGCATTCGTGAACGCCACCAGTCGTTCTGCTTCCACTCGCGTCACCTCTCCTTTCTTCCGGAGATCAGCTGTCCATTTTGCCCCGGCCGGGTATCCGCTCGCCATCCCCATTACCCATACGAACCCTCCACACCCCGGAACGTTGAACAGCGGCCGCATGAATCGTTCGCTCAATGCTCCGAGACCGTGGACAACACCAAAACCGATCAGGAACTCTGCCGTGATGAAGAAGGGAAGCAGGGACGGGAAGACGATTTCCCACCAAATATCAAGTCCCCTCAAGCTTGCGGAGAGGGCGTCTTTCGGGTAAAGGATCAAAGCAACCGCAAGAGAAGTCGCCATCAGGGTAAGAACGACGGTCTTCAATTTAGAAATCTGGATCAACCTCCTCCGGTATCGCAGTTTTCTGTACTTATACCTAGAGAAATAGTAGAATGAGGATATATTTCGGCTGGATATAAGGTTTGTCCATATTCTATGTGTACGCTCATAAGGAGTCGGTTTATTCCATAAAATAAACTACTCGCGAGAAAGGGGAATGCCATGTGGGAAGACCGAAGATCGGCTTGGCTCTGGGCTCTGGTGGCGCCCGGGGGTTTTCACACTTGGGGGTATTAAAAGTCCTCGAAGAGCAGCACATACCAGTCGATTTAATTGCCGGAAGCAGTATGGGAGCGCTTGTTGGCTCTTTTTTTGCTGCCGGACAAAAAATGGACGATTTATACAAGCTTGCGTTCACATTCAAGCGCAAATATTTCCTTGATTTTACCGTCCCGAAAATGGGGTTTGTCCAAGGGAAGAGGATCAAGGAGTACATCCGCCTGTTTACGTTCGGGAAGGCGATCGAAGACTTGGATATTCCGATGTCCATCGTCGCTACCGATCTATATGCAGGAAAGAAAAAAATTTTCACAAGCGGCCCTGCGAGCGATGCGGTACGGGCAAGTATCGCTATTCCGGGGATATTCGTGCCTGAGAAGATTGGGGATCGTTTGTACATAGACGGAGGAGTCATGGACAGGGTTCCGGTCTCCGTCGTGAAAGGAATGGGGGCGGACTTTGTCATTGCGATCGACTGTGCCCATTTCGATGCCAGTCCAAATATCAACTCCATCTATGACGTCATCACCCAAAGCATTGACATCATGCAGGATGAACTGCTTACAGCGACGGGTGTTTCCTCGGATGCGGATGTCATGATCCGTCCGGATGTCTCCAGGTACAGTTCCCGTGCGTTCACAAACATACCCGAGATCGTGAAAGCAGGGGAGAAGGCAGCGGAGGACAGCATGGAAGAAATACGTAAGAAACTCGCTGCGTGGAAGGAGTCTGGAACAAAATGAAATCGAATAAAAGACTGGTAATAACCGCGGTCATTACATTACTGATCGTCGCTTTTCTCGGGGCGTATCGTCTTCCGTTCTATATTTATAAACCGGGAACGGCTGATGCGCTCAATCCAATTGTCGAAGTGGACGGAGGGTATGAAAGTAAAGGAGATATGCACCTTGTGACCGTCCGGGGCGGACAAGCGACGCCGATCCAATGGCTTCTTGCCAAAATCCGTCCCTATCATCAAATCTATCCAATTGATCAAATCCGCCCGGAAGGCGTGTCGGAAGAAGAATACTTCCACGCTCAGCTGCAGATGATGGAGACATCCCAGGAAGCGGCGAAAGTCGTTGCCTATCAGGCAGCCGGGAAAGATATCCAGATCAATTATGAAGGCGTGTATGTCATGAGTCTTGTTGACGGCATGCCGGCAGAGGATGAACTGGAGATAGGCGACCAGATCACAGAGGTGGACGGCAAAGAGATTAAAGAGACGAGCGATTTGATTGACTACGTTAGTCAAATGAAGGAAGGGGACACGGTGAAACTGACGATCGTACGAGGGGAAGAGACTATTCAGAGGGATGTCGCGCTTGCTCCATTCCCGGATACACCGGACAAAATCGGAGTCGGTATTTCCCTCGTTACAGACCGGTCTGTTGATGTCAATCCGGCAGTAAACGTAAAGAGCGGGGATATCGGCGGACCGAGTGCGGGTTTGATGTTCTCCCTGGAAATTTATGATCAGCTGACCGAAGAGGATATGACTGACGGTCTTGAAATTGCCGGTACCGGAGAAATCAATTATGAAGGAATCGTCGGCCCGATCGGTGGAATTGATAAGAAAGTGGTAGCTGCTTCGAAGGAAGGTGCCGACGTGTTCTTCGCTCCAAATGAAGAGGGAAGGAAAGGCTCCAATTACGAAGTGGCGAAGAAAACGGCGGAGGAGATCGATACGGATATGAAGGTCGTTCCTGTTGATACCTTTACCGATGCCCTTAACTATTTGAAAGACATGAAAACGGAACAGGGGTAATAAAAGAGCCGTTCTTACAGAACGGCTCTTTTTGATTACAGAATAACAGGGGCTTGGTATTCCCGTTTCATGAGTGCCGTGCGCTGCTTCGGCGCGAGAGGAGCGTAATAAGCAGCCGTCGCCCGTTCCTCAAGCTCAAGAAGAGGATGAGTCAGCTGTTGTGGCTGGGTAATCACAGGTACAGGCGTTGTTTTTTTAGCTTCTTTCAAGAACGAGCGTCCATGCTCATTCATTCCGAGTACTCTGGCATAAGGCGGTTGTTCTTCCTGAAGCTCGCGCCGGGCGGTTTCTTTATCTGTCCCGACAAGGATGTGCACAAGCGTCCTCTGCAGCCTCGTCCATGTATAGCGTTTTGTTTTGACTTTATCCATAAAGTCCTGGAAGGATACAGCGTCCTTCATCAGGCGCTTCAGCCTGTACTCAAGCCCTTCATCGACCCCGTGAATGCTTCTGAGTACGGAAGCTTCCATCGTGCCGACCTTGTATTGGAGGAGCTGAAAATAACGCTCCCATTCATGCCACACTCCCGCCATAGAGCGATAAGAATGCAGCTGCTCCACCGTATCCTTTCGCAGGGATTTCACTGCCGCTTCAGTCAAGCATTGTTTTTTTAACAGCTCCCTGCGTATGCTTGTAGCACTTGCGATGGTTCCGGTAATGTCTTCCTCGTGGTAATGGCTGTCTTTCCGAAGAATCGTCACCGGATCCATATGCGGGGCATAAGCAGCGATTTCTTTCAAATAACTAAGACCGAGGATATTGTTCGGCTGGGACATGTCGACCGCACCGTCGGGGAAATCGATGGCTTCGTATCCCAACCGCGACGCTTCGGGAAAGGAAAGGCCTTCTGCCATGCTTTTCCTGAGTGTTTCCTGATACGTATCCTCATGAAGCTCCATCTGCTCCTTCGTTTGCAAGAAAGCGTCGATCCGTCCACTCTCACTGCCGAAGCAGACGGCTTGGACACCCAGATCGGCCAAAATCCGGATGGCCCCTTTACTGAAAAAGTCGCTGTTTTGGACGGCATAGAGAAAGGGAAGTTCGACGACGAGATCCGCGCCGCCCCTTAGCGCCGCCTTCGTTCTGTGCCATTTGTCTATGATGGCAGGCTCTCCCCGCTGCAGGAAAGGACCGCTCATGACGGCGACGATGCAGTCCGCTTCCGTCTGTTTCCTTGCTTGTTGAAGATGATAGTAGTGACCATTGTGAAAAGGGTTGTACTCGACAACCACTCCGCAGGATTTCATGAAAAACCTCCTTCGTCCTTGAACAAGTGTTTGGTTTATTTTATCATGGAAATAGGAAAAATTCGCTTTCCTTAAGGATCTTTGGTTAAAACGTCAGGACGGATCACTCGAAGGTTCTATGCTGTAAAGAAAAAATATTGACAAATCAACCAAATACTTTTACAATAACTCTTGTTGCCATGAGGTGATAACTATGAAATTTCCTCTACAAAAACTCAAGCGGACAGGTGAGGAACCTTTCCACTTTGAGGATGACGTAGATATTCGCGAATTAGCAGAATTGAACAATGACATTCGCAGGATTTCCCCTGTTCATGTCAAAGGTCAAGCAATGACTCAAGGAAATGATATAACGGTAACTTTTTCAATCGATGGAGAAATGGTGTTGCCTTGTGCCCGGACGTTAGTTGATGTGACTTATCCATTTCACATTAATGCTCTGGAGGCATTTAATCTGTCACCTTACCATACAGAAGAAGATGACTCTGAAGTTCATTCCGTGAATGGAGAAGTGCTTGACTTAACGCCTTATATCAAGGAAAATGTACAGTTGGAGATTCCGACTCGCGTCTTTTCCGATGATGATGAGGCCCATGAAGCAGCTCCCCAGGTGGGGAAAGGCTGGCAGGTGGTTACAGAGGAACCTGAGGAAAAGAAAGTGGATCCTCGATTGGCTAAACTGCAATCATTATTAAATGAAGAAGAGAACGACTAAGATAGTCTTCCTGGTTCTCAGAATCGTATTTTAAAGGAGGTGTACAACATGGCAGTACCTAAGCGTAGAACGTCTAAAAAAGTCAAAAACCAACGCCGTACTCACAAGAAACTTCACGCACCAGGAATGGTGAAATGTGATAACTGTGGTGAGTACTCCAAACCACACCATGTTTGCAAATCTTGTGGACAATACAACGGAAAACAAGTGGTGAACAACTAAGTTCATCGAAAAGGGCTTCGACTTCGGTCGAGGCTCTTTTTTTTTGCGGATAAGCCTGTTGTTCTTTCTTTGTTCTGGTACATTAGTAAGAAAGGGGGAGACACACATGTCATATATTTTAGTAGAGCGTAAGCGGGAGGGCGTTGCCGTGCTCACGATGAATCGACCGGAGAAGCGAAATGCTGTGAATCAGAAGATGGCGGAAGAAATGCTGGCTGCACTGACCGACCTCGCGGCTGATCGTTCGTTGAAACTGCTTGTTGTGACCGGAGCAGGGGACAGGGCTTTCTGTGCAGGAGGAGATCTGGAAGAACTGCACGGCGATATCAGTGGGGAAGAGGCATTTCGTCTGTTGTCCCCGATGAAGGATGTATTGTATGCACTCGCTCTGTTCCCACTTCCAACCATCGCATTACTGAACGGAGATGCAAGAGGAGGGGGATGTGAAATTGCCACCGCTTGTGATTTCCGCTACGCGGTTCCGGGAACGAAAGCAGGATTTATTCAGGGAAGTCTGGGAATCATCCCCGGCTGGGGCGGCGGTGTCTTGTTATACAGGAAAGTTCGTCCGGAAACTGCCGTCCGGTGGTTAATGGAAGCGTCGATGTTTGATATGGAAGAGGCTTATCATTATGGATGGTTACATAAAAAGATTATGGTAAACATAGATCACTTATTCGCCCCTTTTACAGCCAAGTCTATAAAACAATTAAGGGTGTTGAAAGAACAATATGTCAGAGAGCTGGGTGCAGACGAGCTTGCGGAACGAATGGAAGCAGAAGTCCGGACGTGTTCCGACTTATGGGACTCAAAAGAACATAAAGAAGCGGTCCGAAGATTCCGGGAGAGAAAAAGATGAGGAATGCGATTCTATCAATCCCCCCTTATGCATAACTATAAGCAAACGATAGAGGAGGGATGCTATGGATGCTCCTAGACAAGACGCCTGGAAGGACGAGGAAGACGTCTTTCTTGCAGATACGGTACTGAAATATATCACAGAGGGAAAAACACAGCTCGAGGCCTTTCAGGAAGTTGCGGAGAAGCTGCATCGAACCCCCGCTGCATGCGGATTCAGGTGGAATGCGACCGTCCGTAAACAGTATCAGAAGGAAATCCAGGAAGCGAAAAACAGTCGGAAAGCGACACGCACACTGTATACGGCTGCTTCCGGAAACGGCGAGACGCCGATGTCGCTTGATGCTGCTATTTCTTTTCTGAAGGAAATGAAAAGCAGACAATACGATGAACAAGGCAAGGAAAGCCTCGAAGTTCAGCTGAGGCAGTTGAATGAAGCGAACGAGAAGTTAAGAGAAGAGCTCAAACAATGGGAAGCGGCGTGGAATGAGATGGATAAGCTCGTCCACTGGGTGAAGGAAAAGCGTAAAAGTGAAAGTGGCGTGTAATCATTTAATAAAAGCGTGGACTTCTTCTCTATTATCTTCCTATTTACCGCACACACGCCAATGAAAAAGGCCCCTACCAAACAGCGTAGAGGCCTTTCTTCGTTTATTTCTCTTCTGCGGGCCGCTCCTCGACTCCCGAAGGAAGCCAGATAAGAGGGTTCTCCCCAAGATCTCTTTCCACATCGTAATGGGCTTTTTGGAAGCCCATCTTTTCCCAAAAACTGTGTGAGTTAATGCGCGGGTTTGTTTTCAGTGGAAGATCATAGCCTTTTGCGAACTCTACGAGCGCTTTTCCATATCCAAGACCACGATAGTCCGGAAGCACCTCGAGCTTCCATAACTCCAGATAGTCCTGAGGAGGCTTGAAGTAATGGTCATATTTCGATTTCACACGATATAAGCTCATCCGCGCCACTAAAGCGCTTCCATGATAAATGCCGTAAAATGGTGATTCACTGTCATTCTCTACAATATTGCTCTCAAGATCCTCCAGCATCGTAAGTTCCTGATTGCCATATTCCTTGAACCTCTTGAATTCTTCCAGCGTTTTATAATTGACCAGTAGCGGCTGGACTTTCATTTTCGTTGTCATGATGGAATCCCCTTTCTTATATCTGTATCTCTCTATATTATAATATAAAAAAATTCAGAAATAAATGAACAATTGGTTCGTGGACAAGAATCGACTGCACCAGCAGAAACTATTCTGCTACAATAGGGAATTAGAATGGGAAGAAATGGGGAGGATTCATGAAAATAGGAATAGTTGGAGCCGGGGCTGTCGGATTGCTCGCCGGCGCATACCTGGGCAGACACCACGAGGTACATATGATCGTGCGGCGCGAAGAACAAAGGAGAATGTTGACAAAGAACGGAATTGCCTGCGATACGCTGGAAAGTCCCGTCCCTGTAAAGGCTTCGCGCTCCTTGGATGAGGAGGTGGACCTTATCCTTTTGACCGTAAAGCAGCATCATCTTCCGGATGTGTTGGATGATGGACTCCCGGCCGGTGTCCCGTTATTATTTCTGCAAAACGGTATGACGCACTATAGGCGTGCTTCCCTCGATCCGCGTCCGTGTTTTACAGGAATTGTGGAACATGGAGCGAGGAAAGAAAACGATTGCTCCGTCCGTCACACAGGAAAAGGTGTCATGCGAATAGCGCCGTTAACAGACGAGGGCTTTGGGGTATATCGCCGCCTGTTTGAGGCGCTTGCGGAAGAGGATTTCCCGATTTATTTGGAGGGACGGGCGGAGACGATGCTGAAGAAAAAGCTTCTTGTGAATGCGGTCATTAATCCTGTAACCGCCGTCTTTAAAGTGAGAAACGGAGAACTGCTTACCAACCCTTATCTTAGCGATATAGCACGGAAACTCTGTGAAGAAGCCTGTGACGTCCTTTCTCTCTCTTTTCCGGACGAATGGGACAGGGTATGTCGGATCGCAGAGAAGACAGGCAGCAACCATTCTTCCATGCTTGTTGACCTTATGGAAGGGAGACAGACAGAAGTGGATGCCATATCCGGCTATATTTTAGAAGAGGGCACCCGGCCGCTTCCCTATCATGAGTTCATCGTTACCGCTGTCCGGGCCATAGAATGGGAGGAAGGAGGGAATACGAATGAGTGATCTTTTTGTGTATGTCATTGCAGGAATCGTGACCCTGCCGATTCCGTTTCTCGTCCTCTTTTATTTATGCGCACGCAAAATGAGCCGCTATAAGCTTAAGGCTCTCCACCGTACGGCCAATTACACAGCACCAGTCTTCATCTTAGCTGTCCACGTGCTTCTGATCGTATTGTTCGACCGCAGCTTTTTATCTGTCATCATCATCTTATTACTGTTATTATTTGCTGCATCGATCATTGCTCAGTATAAGTGGAAGGAGGAAGTCCGCTTTTTACGCGCCTGGAGAAGCTTGTGGCGGGTAAGCTTCCTGTTGTTTATGGTTCTGTATATGGGTTTGTCCTTGTTCGGCTTGGTCGACAGGCTGTTCTTCAGTTGATATGGTGGGGGGAGCCATACGGAGATACAACGCCTGGAAACGCGGGTTGCGTATCTTCTCCAAACAGATGAGGTGAAGTATCCTCCTGTTTTTTGTACAATACAAGAGGATACATACTTCAACCATGTAACTTCAGCAAATAAAGGAGCCATATAGATATGCGTATCGACCCAATACAATTACCGTCCAAGCAAGCGTTCTTCCAGGATTATAAACAGAATTATGAAGCGGTAGCCGACCGTTTTGCGTACCACCCTTTCGAAGATGCGACCTGGCAGGCAAGACTGGACAGGCTGAAAAAACAGCCTTATCAGCGGGAAGCCTTGGCAGAAGTGCTGACAGAAATGAATACCCGCTGGGATGCGCCCGCCGCCTCTATGGAAAATATTGAGAAACTGAAAGAAGAAGACAGTGTCGTTGTCATAGCCGGACAGCAGGCAGGGCTTCTTACAGGACCGCTTTACTCCGTCCACAAGATCATCTCTGTCCTGCAGCTGGCGAAAGAAAGCGAGAGAGCAACGGGGCGGAAGGTAGTCCCTGTTTTCTGGATCGCCGGGGAAGACCACGACTTTGATGAAATCCATCATGTGTTCATGAAAGAAGACGACCACATGCGTAAGATGACCATCGACCACATGCCGGAAACGAAAGCATCGGTTTCAGAACTGGACATCGATCAGGAGAAGGGGCGTAAATGGCTGAAGGATGTCTTTCAGATGATTTCGGAAACCGAATATACCCTGGATCTGTTCAAGGAAATGGACCGTCAGTTGAACGAGTCCAAGACGTACACGGACTTCTTTGCTCGATTGGTGTATCGCTTGTTCCCGGATGAGGGGATCGTTTTGATCGATGCCCATGCCCCGGAAGTGAGAGAACTGGAGTCGGATTATTTTAAGAATATGATTGAGCACAACCGTGAAATTGCCCAGGGGGTATATGCTGTCCTTCAGAAGAACCGCCAGGCCGGCTACGAAACACTACTGGACAGTGAAATCAATGACGCCCACCTCTTTTACCACCGGGGAAAAGAGCGCATTCTCCTTAACCGGGAGGAAGACGGGATGTTCCGAGGGAAAAATAATGAAGTGGCTTTATCGAAAGAGGAGCTGCTTCACATAGCAGAGCACTCCCCGCAGCAATTGAGTAACAACGTGGTGACAAGGCCGTTGATGCAGGAGTCGTTATTCCCGGTGCTTGCTTTCATCGGTGGTCCCGGTGAAATCAACTACTGGTCTGCCCTTAAACCAGCCTTCGATGCGGCGGGTCTCTGTATGCCGCCTGTCTTCCCGAGGCTGTCCTTTACACTCGTCGACAGGAAGACAGGACAGAGCCTGGAGAAGTTCCAGATCACAGCTGAGCATGCTGTCCGACACGGTGTCGCCGGGGAGAAAGTCAATTGGCTTGCCGCGATGAGTCAACCTCCGATCGGACGTCTGTCTGAACAAGTAAAGGAAGAGATCGACCGTGTGCATGCTCCTTTACGACAGGCATCGGCCGGTATCAGTACAGATCTCGGGCAGCTTGCAGAGAAGAACCTGCAATATATCCTGGATCATATCGATTATATGGAGAAGCGTCTCCACCAATCCATGGAAAACCGTCATCAATATGAAATGGATCTTTTTGCGGACATCGATGTCACACTTCATCCATCCGGGGGCCTTCAAGAACGAGTGTGGAGCATTCTCCCATGGGTCAACCAGCACGGGATGGAGTTGTTCAGCCGGTTGAATAGACACCATCTGAGCTTTGAGCAGGACCATTTTGTCGTATATTTGTAGGGGAAGTCACCCACTTTCTACCACGAACAGAAAAATAGCTTCCACCCTTTAAAATCCTGCCTTTCGAGGCAGGATTTTTGCTGTTGGGAGAGAATGAATAAAAAGTAAGTGGAGAAAAGTGGGGCGATGTGGTAAGGTGAAATCAGAAGGTGGGGGAACTCTATGTTCATGGGTGAATACCAACATAACATCGATGCGAAAGGAAGGATTATTGTGCCTTCCAAGTTCCGCCCCGATCTCGGCGAAAGCTTCGTCCTGACCAGGGGTTTAGATCAATGTTTGTTTGCTTATCCTATGGATGAATGGAGACTGTTGGAAGAGAAGCTTAAAAAGCTTCCCCTTACTAAGAAAGATGCCCGGGCCTTCACCCGCTTCTTCTTCTCCGGTGCTGTTGAATGCGAAGTGGACAAGCAGGGGAGGGTGAATGTCCCCCCGACACTTCGGAAGTATGCATCATTGGAAAAGGAATGTGTCGTGATCGGTGTTTCCAACCGAATAGAGTTTTGGAGTCATGAAGAATGGGAAAGTTATTTCGAGGCATCGGAAGAATCCTTCTCAGAGATTGCAGAGAATATGTTGGATTTTGATATCTGACAAGCAGAAACGAGTGAAACCATGTTTGAACATTATAGTGTATTGAAAAAAGAAACCATTGAATATTTAGCTGTCGATCCGAAAGGGATTTACGTAGACTGCACCCTCGGTGGTGGAGGACATTCCGAAGCGATCGCATCTGTGCTTGAAAGCGGAGGACGGCTGATCAGTTTCGATCAGGATGAGATTGCACTGGCAGCCGCAAAAGAAAGACTGGAGCCGTACGGAGATCGGGTGACGTTCGTCCATGCGAACTTCAGACAGCTGGAAGAAAAACTGGAAGAATTGGGCATCCCTGAAGTGGACGGGATCATTTATGACCTCGGTGTCTCCAGCCCTCAGCTGGACGTGGAAGAGCGTGGTTTCAGTTATCACCAGGATGCACCGCTTGATATGCGGATGGACCAAAGCCGCCCGTTAAGCGCAAAAGAAGTCGTTAACGATTGGGCATATGAGGATTTGGTTCGTATTTTCTTCAAATATGGAGAAGAGAAATTCTCGAAGCAGATCGCCCGTAAAATTGAAGCGGCAAGGGAAGATAAACCGATCGAAACGACGGGAGAACTGGTGGAATTGATCAAGGATGGAATCCCGGCACCCGCAAGAAGAAAAGGCGGACACCCGGCTAAACGGATTTTCCAAGCCATTCGTATTGCGGTCAATGATGAATTAGGAGCCTTTCAGGACAGCCTCCATCAGGCAGCGCGTTCCGTAAGCGTCGGCGGCAGAATCGCTGTCATCACATTCCATTCTCTTGAAGACCGCTTGTGTAAGCAGGCATTCAAGAAGTGGAGTTCGAATCCGCCGCTTCCGAAGAATCTGCCAATGATACCGGAGGATAAACAGCCACCTTTCCATCTCGTCAGCCGAAAGCCTATTGTGGCGGAAGAGGAAGAGCTTGAAGAGAATCGCCGTTCCCGTTCAGCCAAACTAAGAATCGTCGAGAAAGTCAAACCTTGGAATAAGGATTTTGAATTCAATGAAGGGTGGAAGCAAACATGAGCGCGGAGCAAATAAGAAGACAAAGACAGCCTTTACATCAGCCTGATAAACAGAAGCAGGTGAAAGTAAAGGTACATAAAAAGAAGTGGATCAGTACAGGAGAGAAAGTGTTGTATTCCGTTTCCAGTGCCGTCGTCATCGCCGCCTCTGTATTCCTTGTTCAGTTCTCCTCCTCTACGGATTCTCTCAATAGAGACATCCGCAGTCTCGAGGAAAACATTTCGAAACAGGAATCGGTCAATGAGAATCTTGCCTATGAAGTCAAAGAATTAAGTAACCCGGACCGTATACTGGGTATTGCTAAAGAAAACGGGCTCGATATCCAAAACGCCAAAGTAAAACAGGCCGGAAAGGTTTCCGATGAGTGACTCTCACTCAGGTGATGCGTGATGAAGAATAAGAAAACCAATCGCAGCGCCGCCCTGCTTCTGTTGGCTTTTGGAGTCCTGTTCCTCGTCATCGCGGGCCGTTTCTTATATATTGAAACGGCTCCGAAAGTCGAAGGGGTGGACTTGAAGAAGTGGGCGGAGAACGTGCGGAAGACGACCTATGATATCGATGCAACACGAGGCAAGATTTACGATAAGAACGGGATGGTTCTTGCTTACGACCGTCCGACTTATCGGATCTATGCGATTCTGGATCCGGATTATTCCATAAATTCCGCGGAGCCGAACCATCTGCAGGATGCGGATGAAGCGGCGGAGAAGCTTGCTCCGATTCTTGAGATGGATGCGAGTGAAATTAAGGAGAAAATCGTAGACGGCCAGGAAAACGATCGGTTCCAAATCGAATTCGGTTCTAAGGGCCGTGATCTTTCACAGGCGAAAAAGGAAGAAATTGAGGATCTTGACATAAGTGGCATAAACTTTACAGAAGAAGCGAAGCGCTATTATCCAAACGGGATGTTCGCTTCTCATATCATCGGCTTTGCCCGTACATCGGAAGGGGAAATATCCGGTGTGACCGGCATCGAAAAGCAGATGGAGAAGTATTTGAAAGAGACGAAGGGCGAAATCAGTTACGAGCGGGATAAGTATGGAACGAAGCTGCTGAATCCGAATGAAGTGATGAAAGAACCGGAAAACGGGGACGAAGTCTACTTGACGATCGATCAGAAGATTCAGACATTCCTGGAAGATGCGATGTCGGAAGTAGATGAGCAGTACAACCCTAAGAAAATCATGGCGGCGGTAATGGACCCGAAAACGGGCGAAATCCTCGCGATGAGTAACCGACCGAGCTACAATCCGAACGCAATCGGAGATGTAGACAACTGGTATAACGACATGATTTCCAACCCGTTTGAACCCGGGTCGACCGTAAAGATGTTCACTTGGGCAAGTGCGATTGAAGCAGGCGTCTATAAAGGAAGTGACATGTTCAAGTCAGGGACGTACAAGGTGACGGAAGACTCGCCTGTCATCGGGGACCATAACAACCGGAACGGCTGGGGGTCCATAACGTATGATGAAGGCTTCCAGCGTTCATCCAACGTGGCGGCTTCCAAGCTTGCGTACGATGTTCTGGGACCGGAGAAACTTCGTAAATATTTCTCTGACTTTCACCTTGATAAAAAGACGGGGATCGACCTTCCGAATGAAAGCAACGGAAGAATCGTATTCGATCGTCCGATCGAGCAGATAACGACAGCCTTTGGACAGGGATCGACGTTCACGCCGATTCAACTGATGACGGCGGCGACGTCGATTGCCAATGATGGTCAGATGATGAAACCATACGTTCTTTCGAAAATCACCTCCAGTGAGGACGGCAAGGTCGTGAAAGAAAATAAACCGGAACAAATCGGAGCACCGATTTCCCCGGATACGGCGAAACAGATGAGAGATCTGCTCGGAACCGTCGTCACTTCCGAGCACGGCACGGGCCAGTCTTTCAAACTGAATGACTATACACTGGCAGGAAAGACAGGAACCGCCCAGTTGACGGGAGAGGATGGCACTTATCTTACAGGCAGAAACAATTACGTTTTCTCCTTCATGGGAATGGCACCGAAAGAAGACCCGGAACTTCTTATGTATGTCGCTGTCCAGCAGCCGGACCTTGAACCGACGGAACTTGGATCGGAGCCGGTTTCCTATATCGTGAAGACGGTCATGGAGAACAGTCTGCATTATATGGATATCAAGCCGGATAAAGAAGTAGAAGAGCCTATGACCCCGCTCTCCCTGCCTGATGTCACAGACCAGCCGGCAGATGAAGCGGCCCGCAAATTGAAAGAGACTTTCGAAAATGTGGAAGTCATCGGCGATGGCAGTAAAGTGACAGCCGTTCTACCTGAACCCGGTACGAAAGTGGTAGAGAACCAGAAGATCATGATCGTCACGGATCAGCCGAAGATGCCTGACTTGACCGGTTATTCCATCAGGGATATCCAGCGTCTTGCGCGGCATTTCAAACTGAATATTGAAACAATGGGTAATGGATATGTTGAAAAACAAAGCATACCGGCAGGCTCACCAATAAAAGAAGGAGGCTATCTGGTGGTGGAACTTTCCCCTCCGGCCTCTGAGTAACACCATTCCAGGCAGTGTTCTAATCGTTTCTTGATTGCATATAGTGATACAAGCTGACTCTAACGACTTTTCAAAGGAGTTTAAGAGATGAGACGAGTATCGCAAGTAATCGTAAAGAAACGGTTAGTCACTGTTTTTCTTGTGGGAATGGTTATTTTTTTTGTCATTGCAGGGAGACTTGGATATGTACAGTTCTTCTTAAGTGATTTCCTGATCTCCAAAGCGGAAGAATCGTGGAGCAGGGATATTACGTTCGAGCCGGAGCGGGGAGAGATCCTCGATACGAATGGGGAAGTGCTTGTGGGGAATCAGTCCGCTCCGACGGTCATGGTTGTACCCAGACAGGTGAAGGATCCGGACAAGACTGCTAAAGATCTGGCTCAAATTCTGAATATGGATGTAGAGAAGGCGCTTGGTCACGTGACGAAGAAGACGTCAATCGAACGGATTCATCCGGAAGGCCGCAAGATATCGGAAAAGCAGGCGGAGGCCATTCAGTCCCTGCAGCTTCCGGGGGTTTATGTAGCAAAGGATTCGGAGCGTTATTATCCTCATGGTTCGTTTCTTTCGCACGTGCTTGGGTTCAGCGGCATCGATAACCAGGGGCTGCTCGGGCTGGAAGCTTATTATGATGAAGAACTGAAAGGGGAGAAGGGCGCGCTGTCCTTTTTCTCCGATGCGAAAGGGAAACGAATGCCGGATATGGCGGACATATACAGCCCGCCGGAGGATGGCAAGGATCTTCAGCTGACAATCGATTACAAAGTACAGTCCATCATCGAGAGGGAACTTGATATTGCACAGGCGAAATACAATCCGGATGGAGCCGTAGCGCTGGCGGTGGATCCGGATACCGGCAAAGTGCTTGGGATGGCGTCCCGTCCCAATTTCAACCCGGCGAATTATCAAGAGGTCAAACCGGAAGTATATAACCGGAATCTGCCTGTCTGGAGTACGTACGAGCCCGGATCGACCTTCAAGATCATTACGCTTGCTGCAGCGTTGGAAGAGGATCTCGTCGATTTGGATGACGAGCACTTTCATGATTCCGGATCAATCAATGTCGACGGCTCGACCCTGCACTGCTGGAAGAGCGGAGGCCACGGCGATCAGACGTTCCTTGAAGTGGTACAGAATTCCTGTAACCCGGGTTTTGTACAGCTGGGACAGCGTCTTGGCACAGAACGCTTGTTTGAATATATTCATCGTTTCGGCTTTGGTGAGAAGACCGGCATCGACCTCGAAGGAGAAGGAAAGGGAATCCTCTTTAAGGAAGAGAACGTCGGGCCGGTAGAGCAGGCTACGACAGCCTTCGGACAAGGGGTATCTGTCACACCGATTCAGCAAGCGATGGCAGTTGCGGCCGCAGTGAACGGCGGTTATTATTATGAACCGTATATTCAGGAAGCATGGCGTGATCCTGTCAGCGGCGACATCCTCGAGAAAAATGAACCGAATATGAAGGAGCGCGTCATTTCCGAGAAGACGTCTGCAGAAATCAGACGTGCCCTTGAGAGCGTCGTTGCACAAGGAACGGGGAGAGGGGCTTACGTTGAAGGATACCGCGTCGGAGGAAAAACGGGTACCGCCCAGAAGGTAGGTCCGGATGGCAGATATATGGAGAACAATCACATCGTTTCTTTTATCGGCTTTGCTCCTGCTGACGACCCAGAATTAGTCGTTTACCTTGCTATCGACAACCCGAAGGACACGGTTCAATTCGGCGGAGTCGTCGCTGCCCCGATTGTTGGCAGCATTATGGGCGACAGTTTGCGTGCGATGGGGGTCAAACCGAGGAAAGATGGCCTGGAAAAAGAATATGCGTGGCCGGAGGAACCACTCGTGGAAGTTCCTGATATCATCGGAATGGACGAAGAAGAACTGGGGCAGATGCTTTTGAATTTAGAAATTGAGGCAAGCGGCGACGGTAAGGAAGTCATCACGCAGTCACCGGAACCGGGTGTGAAAGTAGAGAGCGGTTCGAAGGTTCGTGTCTATATGGGGAATTGATTTTACGCTATAATAAAATTTGCATGCAGGTAGGGTGACGTGTATGAAAATGAGTGAGCTGCTACAGTTTCTTCCTTTCTATCAAACGACTCAGCCGGTTGCAGATATAGAGGTCAAGGGTTTGTCCATGGATTCGCGGACGACCTGTAAGGGCGATGTATTTATCGCTATCCGCGGGGTGGAGGCAGACGGACACCGTTACATAGCTTCAGCGGTTCAAAAGGGGGCCGCAGTGATCGTAGCGGAAGAAGTGACGGATACAGATGTGCCTGTTGTGCTCGTCAACGATACGTCACGGGCACTTGCTATGATGGCGTGTGCTTTCTATAAGACACCCTCTCATTTCCTTCCCGTTATCGGCATCACCGGTACTAACGGGAAGACGACGATCACGTACCTTCTTGAAGAGATGTTCCGGCTTCACAGACAGAGAACGGGGATTATCGGAACCATTCAGGTGAAGGTAGGAGACAGAGTCTTCCCTGTAAAGAATACCACTCCGGATGCACTTACGCTCCAAAGGTATCTATCCGATATGCGTGCAGAAGGAGTAGATCAGGTAATCATGGAAGTATCCTCGCATGCACTGGATCAGGGGCGGGTGTACGGCTGTGATTTCGATATCGCTGTCTTTACAAACTTGACGATGGATCATCTTGATTATCACGACAATTTCGACGATTACCTTCGTGCTAAGTCCCTATTGTTCGCACAATTAGGAAATGGGTATAATAAGGGACGTGAGAAATTTGCCGTCATTAATAAAGATTCTCCATCTGCGATAAAATTCATCCGATCGACCTCACAGGCACTGCTCACATACGGCATCCACGAGCGGGCGGATGTCATGGCGAAGGATTATGTCCTGAAGGAGACGGGCACGCAGTTTCAGTTGATTACACCGATTGGAAACGTTAGGATCGACAGCCCTATGATGGGGATGTTCAGCATATACAATATGCTGGCGGCGGCAGGGGTAGCTGTGTTGTCTGGCATCCCTCTTGCGACCATTCAGCAGTCTCTCGGCAGCAGTAAGGGAGTGAAGGGCCGCTTTGAACCGATACGGGAGGGGCAGGATTTCGGCGTAGTCATTGATTATGCCCATACCCCGGATTCCCTTGAAAATGTGATTCAAACTCTGGATGGAATATGTCAGGGAAGAAAAATCGTCGTAGTCGGCTGCGGCGGGGATCGTGACAGAAGCAAGCGTCCCCTCATGGCCAGGCTTAGTGTGGATAACGCGGACCTTGTCTTTTTTACGAATGATAATCCCAGGACGGAGGAACCGGCACAGATTTTTCATGACATGACGATCGGGTTGAAGGGGAACTATACCATTATTGAAGACCGGAGAGAAGCCATAAAGCAAGCGTTGAAGCAGGCGAAGCAAGGCGACATCGTCCTGATTGCAGGTAAAGGTCATGAGACTTATCAGGAAATGGACGGTGTCCGCCATCCATTTGATGATGGAGAGACAGCAAAACAGATACTAAGAGAAATGAAGGAGCATCCAACATGATACTAGAAGTGGTAGAACTATCGAAACTGTATCCGAACAGTAAAGGAGCGTCCAAAGACAGCATCCGTATTGAATCCGTCATGACCGATTCCCGTAAAGAAGCGAAGCAGAGCCTGTTCGTTCCTATCGTTGGCGAATCGTTCGATGCCCACCGATTCATTGGTGATGCGATCAAACACGGGGCTGTCGCAGCAGTGTGGCAGAAAGACATAGAGGTTCCTGCCCTTGTACCGACGGATTTCCCGTTGTTCTTCGTGGACGATACGACCAAAGCGCTTCAGGATGTTGCAGACTACTATTTGAAGAAGGTGGACCCGGTCATCGTCGGTGTAACGGGATCAAATGGAAAAACGACTACGAAAGACCTGGTCGCAGCCGTGCTGTCGACCCGTTTCCGGACGCATAAAACGGCAGGCAACTTTAATAATCATATCGGGCTTCCGCTGACCATCCTTTCTATGGACCCTGAGACGGAAGCATGCGTACTGGAGATGGGAATGGACCGGGCAGGGGAGATTTCCGTTTTATCCAATCTTGCAGAACCGGATCACGCCATCATTACGAACATCGGGGAGTCTCACATTGAAAACCTTGGATCGAGAGAAGCCATCGCAAAAGCGAAGCTGGAAATCACGGAGGGACTTTCCCGGACAGGATCGTTGATTTTGGACGGTGACGAACCGCTGCTTGAACACAAGAAACAGGAGGAAGGAACAATCAGCTGCGGATTTGGTGATGACTGTGACTATCAAGCCGTAATTGAGTCGTCCTCCGATAATGACACGACGTTCCGTGTCGGTGCATCCACCTATACGCTGCCTATGGCCGGGAAACATAATGTGAAGAATGCCACATTTGTCATTGCCCTCGCCGAGCGTCTCGGGTTGACGAAAGAACAAATTCAAAATGGATTCGGCCGCATACAGATGTCTGCCATGCGTTTTGAAAAACATGAAGGTCCGGAAGGGTCTCTTATTATAAATGATGCGTACAATGCGTCCCCGACGTCTATGAAAGCCATCATTGAAGTTATTAAAGATTTGACATCAAAAACCCAAAAAGTGTTAGTATTAGGTGATATGTTTGAATTGGGAGATCAATCAGAGATGCTCCACCGGAGTGTGGCAGACGCCATCGATGAATCGATTTCAGCCGTATTCACCATCGGCGCCCACGCCAAACAGATCTCCGACGCCGCACGGGCGGAATATCCGGATATGGAAACTAAACACTTTGAAGAAAAGAAAGCGTTAAGTCATCATGTGCGTTCGTTACTGACTGCTGATACTGTAGTTCTTATTAAAGCTTCCCGTGGGATGAAACTCGAAGAGCTGCTGACGGATCTTGTAGACTGATCGACAGGCGATGATGATGCTTAAGGAGGAAACGTACTAATGAACGAATACATACTACTAATTACTATGGCAATTTCATTCGCTATCACCGTCGTGATTTCGCCGATGATCATACCATTTTTAAGACGATTAAAATTCGGGCAGGCCATTAGAGACGAGGGGCCTGAATCCCACCAGAAGAAATCAGGAACACCGACGATGGGTGGAGTCATGATCATCGTTGCCGTTCTTGCAACAACGCTGATTGCAAGTGCTGTCTTCCATCCGGATTCCAATGGAGCGGAATTGTTCATCCTGCTATTCGTCCTTGTGGGGTACGGACTGCTCGGTTTCCTGGATGACTATATTAAAGTCGCTCTCAAGCGCAATCTCGGCCTTACTTCCAAGCAGAAGATGCTCGGCCAGATCATTATTGCTCTGGTCGTTTATTTCATTTTACGCAACTCCGGATTCCCTACCTATATCAGCATTCCTGGAACTTCCGTGGAATTTGATCTCGGCTGGGGTTACGCCATCCTAATTCTGTTCATGCTTGTCGGTGCCTCCAACGCCGTTAACTTAACGGATGGACTGGACGGATTGCTTGCGGGTACAGCAGCCATCGCTTTTGGAGCATTCGCCATCCTTGCCTGGACAGGAGATATGAATGTCGAAGTCACGCTCTTTTCTTTGGCGGTCGTAGGAGCCCTGCTTGGATTCCTGGTGTTTAATGCCCATCCGGCTAAAGTATTCATGGGAGATACCGGCTCGCTTGCCTTAGGTGGAGCCATCGCAATCATTGCCATTCTTACGAAAATGGAATTAATTCTTGTTATTATCGGTGGCGTATTCGTTTTAGAAACGTTGTCCGTTATTATTCAGGTCATCTCTTTCAAAACGACCGGCAAACGGGTCTTCCGCATGAGTCCGCTGCACCATCACTATGAACTGAAGGGATGGTCTGAATGGCGTGTAGTAACGACATTCTGGACAGTGGGGCTTTTATTTGCTGTTATTGGTATTTATATTGAGGTGATGTTCCGATGAAGACGTTGAAGCAATTTTCCTATACGCATGTATTAGTTTTGGGTTTAGCAAAGAGTGGAACAGCTGCGGCCCGCTTGTTGTTGGACAGCGGTGTGCAGGTACGGGTTAACGATTTGAAGGCAGATCCGGAGAGTTCGGAAGTCCGTGCATTAATTGAAGCAGGTGCAGAAGTGATTACTGGAGGGCATCCGCTGTCCGTTCTGGATGGTGTTGATTACCTGATCAAGAATCCGGGAATCCCTTATGAAAATCCGATTGTTTCAGAAGCGGTGGAGAGAGGGATGCCGGTTGTAACAGAAGTGGAGCTCGCCGGATTGCTGCACGAAGGACCGCTCGTAGCAGTCACAGGATCCAACGGGAAGACGACGACTACGACGCTGATTCATGAAATGATTAAAGCAGACGAGCAGAAGGTCGCCCTAGCCGGCAACATCGGACACGTATCCTGTGAAGTAGCGCGTTCCACAGAAGCCGATGAAACGATGGTGACCGAACTTTCTTCTTTCCAGCTGCTTGGAACAGAAGAATTCCGTCCGGATATCGCTGTCTGGCTTAATTTGTATGAAGCGCATCTCGATTACCACCATACGCTTCACAATTATCATGAAGCGAAAGCGAGGATCACCAGGAACCAGACGGAAGCGGATACCCTCGTTTACAATGCCGATGATGAAAGGATTCAGGCCTTCCTTTCACAGACGAAAGCGAAGCTCGTGCCGTTTTCACTGAAAGAAAAAGGGAAGGGAGCCTGGGTGGATGACACGCATCTGTACTTTGAAGAAGAAGCGGTCATAGAGCTTTCGGAAATCGTGCTTGTCGGGGAGCAGAACCTGCAGAATATATTAGCCGCCGTCGCCTGCGTGAAGGTTAACGGTATTAGGAACCAGGCCATCATCGAAGTTCTCCGTACATTCGCAGGCGTCCCGCATCGGCTGCAGTTCGTCACAAAGAAAGAGAACCGATTGTTTTATAATGATTCGAAGGCGACCAACATCCTTGCGACTTCCTATGCGTTGAAGTCCTTCCAACAACCAGTCATCCTTCTCGCCGGAGGGCTGGACCGCGGGAACAGCTTCGACTCACTTCTGCCTTACCTCGGGGGAGTGAAGGCGATGATCGTGTTCGGCGAGACGGCAGAGCTGCTCATGAAGACGGCTGAAGATGCCGGGATTGAATCGGTTGGGAAGGTAGATACGATGGAAGAAGCCGTCCATGAAGCTTACCGGCAGTCTGAAGCAGAAGATGTAATTTTGCTGTCTCCGGCATGTGCCAGCTGGGATCAGTACCGCACATTCGAAGAAAGAGGCGACATGTTTATAGAAGCGGTGCATAAGCTCTAATAAGGGCTTATGCGACAAGCTTTAGCCCTGTTTTCCACTAAGATGGGAGGTAGGGCTTTTTTGTATGGAAGAACAAAAGAAGCCGGATTTATGGCTGATAGTCTCGATCCTCGGTATATTGACGATTGGTATCATCATGGTGTACAGCTCTTCGAGTATATGGTCGGAATATAAGTTTGACGACCCCTGGTTCTTTGCGAAGCGGCAGATTCTTTTTGCGGCAGCCGGCCTCATAGCCATGACAGTACTGTCGCGGATTCCTTATTATGTCTGGCACAGACACGCGAAAGTTATCCTTGTCGTCTGTCTCATATTCCTTATCGCCGTCCTTATTCCCGGAGTAGGGATGGTGCGCGGCGGCGCCCGGAGCTGGATTGGTGTCGGGATGTTCAGTATCCAGCCCTCCGAATTCATGAAGCTCGGTTTGATCTTATTCCTGGCCCGTTTTTTATCCGAGCGTCAGAAGAAGATGGCCTCCTTTCAGGAAGGCTTTCTTCCGAGTCTTGCCCTCATTCTCGTTCCGTTTGCTTTGATCATGCTACAGCCGGATCTAGGGACAGGTGTCGTCATGGTCGGGACATGCCTTGTTATGCTGTTCACAGCTGGTGCAAGAGTCAGCCACTTCATGTGGATTGCCGCAGCTGGTGCGGCTGGCATGATCGGGTTGATTGCTTCTGCCCCTTATCGGATTAAACGGATCACCGCGTTTCTTCATCCTTGGGAAGACCCGCTTGGTGCTGGGTTTCAAATCATTCAATCATTGTATGCCATTGGACCGGGCGGACTTCTCGGCTTAGGGCTTGGTAACAGTATGCAGAAATTTTTCTATCTGCCGGAGCCTCAGACGGATTTCATTTTTGCTGTGCTTGCAGAAGAGCTTGGTTTTCTCGGTGGACTGCTTGTTCTCAGCCTGTTCTTCATTCTGCTGTGGAGGGGGATTCGGACAAGCTTATATGCACCGGATCTGTTCGGATCGCTGCTTGCTCTTGGTATCGTTGGAATGATAGCCATTCAGGTCATGATCAATGTGAGTGTAGTAACCGGCCTGATTCCCGTTACCGGCATCACCCTCCCTCTGGTAAGCTATGGAGGTTCGTCCCTTACGCTGACCCTTGCAGCTCTCGGCCTGCTGCTCAGTGTAAGCCGCTACTCGGCAAAATAACCTTGTCTTTGTAAAGCAACAGGTGAAATTCCAAATAGGATTCTCCTTGAGTGTTCCCGACCCCTAGCACTGCCTGATGGCAGTGCTTTTTCATTTTTGTACAGGTAACAGCATCCCGTTGCTCCGCTCCCCGGTCATTTACGGAACGAAAGCCCTGTGTACCAAGGTCTACGTCCATTCATGAATTCACGGATAAACGGCACTTCCATCCCGGCTGTCGGATAGGAGAGCCTCGGATCATAACTTTCCGACCGTTACGAACGAACCAAAAAACAAGCCGTAATAGAGCCATATTTTTCTTCTGTAAACTATAATTAGGTTTTAATGTAAGCTTTTTTACATAATCCTTTAATTTTTCGTTTAGAGTTTTTTGTATATGGGTAAACCATTTTAGCGAATGGACGCCGGATCTCCCGATTCGGCTGTTTTTTTGTATGAAATTTGCTAGCAAACTAGTAAAACTCTCTCAATCTCGTGCACCGTTTTTGTGATATAATGGCAATGGATAGGTGTATTGAACATCGACACATATCAAGGAATATCATTCTTTCCGACAGCTAGATAGAGCATCGAAAGGGTGTCTGGGAGTAAGGAGAAATGCCCGTTATGGAAGAGAGAAAAGTGGTTTCCATAGAAGATCGCATACCAAAACTGAAGCAGACGAGGCGAAAGAAAGCCAATCGTCGATTGATTGTGTATTTGACTATTCTATTTTTGCTGATTGCGACGGTCATCTATCTCCAGTCGCCGCTCAGCAACGTTCGAAATATCGTCGTGGAAGGCAATGATCATGTGCCTGAAGAGAAGATTATGGAGCTTGCGAAGCTGAGTACAAACACGAATTACTGGAAAGTGAACGACAAAGAAGCAGAGAAGAATATTGAAAGTCATAAACAAGTCACGTCGGCGACGGTGGACCGCCGTTTCCCGAATACTGTCCATATTGACGTGACAGAGGCAGAGCGTATCGGATATGTTCAGCAGGATGGAAAGTATTACGCGATTTTGGAAAATGGGACGAGGCTTGACGGTTCCGACGCTTATCCTGGTGGGGATGCACCGATTCTGGCCGGATTCACAAAAGAAACGTATTTGAAAGAGATGTCCCAGGAATTGAAGGAGCTTCCGTCCAGTGTGTCCAGTCTGATTTCCGAAATACACTGGGAACCGGAGGAAGGGAATCCTTACCAGATCCGTCTTTACATGAATGACGGTTTCCAGGTTCAGGCTTCCATCCGTAATTTCTCTGATAAGATGCCTGCTTATCCTTCCATCGTTTCTCAATTGGAGGACGGCGCAGAAGGTGTCATACATATCGGAGTCGGCGCCTATTTCGAGGAATTCTCATCCTCTGATAAAGAGGAAGGCCCGGAGGAGGAAGAGACACAGACAGGAGAGACAGCACCTGAAGAGCCTGCGATTCCGGATGAAGTCGCTCCTGAACCGGAAGGAGCACCGGAGGAAGCAGATGACGGGGAAGGTGAGTCTGAAAGCGCTCCGGGGTCGGAACAATCTGACCAAGCTTCCACAATACAATAAGTTCTTCCGAAGAGAGTAGGGGAGGGGTTGAACCCGCGTCGCTGCGGTGTTTTCATTCCCCGCCCTTCAAGTCCATACCGCGTATATCTGTCCTTAACATCACGGCTGTGTGGACGGGGTGCATTCCTTCTCGGCGGACGTTCTGCTGCACAGGCTGCTTTTGTCCAGAAATTACTAATGAAAAGATGAAAAAAATCAGCGTATTTAAAAGGAAATTAACGAAAGTCTGTGGAAAACAACTATATAGTACCAGTTTGCCACTAGGATAAAGGAAATGCATAAACCATTCGAATATATCAATTCATTTACGTTTATATTGCAGCGATTGTTTTTTGAACGTGAATTCGATATGCTTTGAACTACTTATATGGCTTGTTACAGGAGGTGCGTCACTGGTGAATCAGAATGAAATTTTAGTTAGTTTAGATATAGGTACAAGTCGGATTAAAGTGATAATTGGAGAAGTGATGAACGACAGCCTCAATATTATCGGGGTTGGCACAGCAAAATCGAACGGAATGAAGAAAGGCGCTATCGTGGATATCGACCAAACGGTCCATTCGATTCGTTCTGCCGTAGAGCAGGCGGAGCGGATGGTGGACATGAAGATCGACCGCGTCGTCGTCGGGGTAAACGGTAATCATATACAACTGCAGTCCTGTCATGGCGTAGTAGCCGTTTCAAGCGAAACTCGTGAAATCGGTAACGAAGATATCGCCCGTGTGATCGATGCTGCACAAGTCGTCTCCATTCCGCCGGAAAGGGAGATCATAGATGTCATACCACGACAGTTTATCGTGGATGGACAGGATGAAATTACAGACCCAAGAGGGATGATCGGTGTTCGTTTGGAAATGGAAGGAATGATCATTACCTGCGCGAAAACCGTTTTACATAATACATTGAAATGTGTGGAACGAGCAGGACTGGAAGTGTTGGATGTTTGTCTGCAGCCGCTCGCTTCCGGCACTGTCTCCTTATCCGGGGATGAAACAAACCTCGGTGTCGCTCTGATCGATGTTGGAGGCGGTTCTACTACAGTTTCCGTATTTGAGGAAGGGCATTTGAAGGGCACGGGCATGATCCCGTTCGGCGGAGATAATGTAACGAAGGATTTATCCATCGGCCTGCGTACTTCTACAGAGGAAGCGGAACAGGTTAAAATGAACCACGGTCACGCCTTTTTCGACGATGCTAATGAAGAAGAAAACTTTTCTGTCACAATAATTGGAAGTAATCGTCAACAAGCATTCAATCAACTGCAAATCTCTGATATGATTGAAGCTAGAATGGAAGAAATTTTCGTGTTCGCTGCGCAGGAGATTCAGAAGATGGGTGTGCGTGAGCTGCCCGGCGGTTTCGTGCTGACGGGTGGAACGATGAATATGCCCGGTGTGCTTGAACTGGCCCAGGACGTGTTCCATGCCAATGTAAGGCTTGCCATCCCGGATTATATAGGTGTTCGAGAACCGCAGTTCACCAGCGGCGTAGGCATCTTGCAATTCGCCTATCGTAATGCGAAAATACAAGGGAAAGAGATTTTCCCTTCCGTATCGGAAGACTTCCATGAAGAATCGCAGCAGCCGAAGAAACAGAAGCGATCAACGGCTAAACAACAGCAGAAAGAAGAAACAAAGAAACCAGAGAAGAAAAAAGAGTCAGGCTTCAGCAATCTATTGAAGTATTTCTTTGATTAACCCACAAGTTTGAGTCGGTCGATGGACAGACGAACCAATAAATCTTGTAATCTCGTGTATTAGGAGGAACGGAAGATGTTAGATTTTGATACAAGCATGGACCAACTGGCAACCATTAAAGTAATCGGGGTAGGCGGCGGCGGTAGCAACGCCGTCAACCGTATGATCGAGCACGGTGTCCAAGGTGTCGAATTCATTGCGGTGAATACGGACGCCCAGGCACTGAACTTATCTAAAGCAGAAGTCAAAATGCAGATCGGCGGTAAATTAACGCGTGGTCTTGGTGCGGGTGCGAACCCGGAAGTAGGCCGTAAAGCAGCAGAAGAAAGCAAAGAGCAGCTCGAGGAAGCCCTTCAAGGAGCAGACATGGTGTTCGTTACTGCCGGAATGGGTGGAGGTACCGGAACAGGTGCTGCACCGGTTATCGCCCAGGTGGCTAAAGAACTTGGTGCTTTGACTGTAGGTGTCGTGACACGTCCGTTCACATTTGAAGGACGTAAGCGTTCTACACAAGCTACAGGCGGAATTGAAGGATTGAAAGGCGCAGTCGATACACTGATCGTTATTCCTAACGACCGCCTTCTTGAAATCGTTGATAAAAATACTCCGATGCTTGAAGCGTTCCGCGAAGCGGATAACGTCCTTCGTCAAGGTGTCCAAGGTATTTCCGATCTGATTGCCGTTCCTGGATTAATTAACGTCGACTTTGCAGACGTGAAGACCATCATGGTCGATAAAGGATCTGCATTGATGGGAATCGGTATAGCAACAGGAGAAAGCAGAGCAGCGGAAGCAGCGAAGAAAGCGATCTCCTCCCCGTTGCTTGAAACATCGATTGATGGCGCACACGGTGTCCTTATGAACATCAGTGGAGGCGCTAACTTAAGCCTCTATGAGGTACAGGAAGCGGCAGATATCGTAACATCCGCAGCAGATCAGGAAGTAAACGTCATCTTCGGTTCCGTTATCAATGAGAACTTGAAAGATGAAATCGTTGTGACCGTGATCGCTACTGGATTTGACGAGTCCCAACTTGCACAGGGACAGCAGAAGAAACGCCCTCAGGCAAACCCGGCAAGCCAGCCTAAACAGGTGGAGCAGCAGCCGGAGCGACAGAGCGTTCGTGAAGAACAGCCACGTCGTCATACACCACAGCCCCAGCAGAAACCGAATCAGGAAGAAGACACGCTGGATATTCCGACATTCTTGCGTAACCGCAACCGCCGTCGATAAACCAGTTTTCGAAAAACCGCCTTTTCAGGCGGTTTTTTTTGTTCTGAAAACCCGATTTCAAGGGAACTTTCCTATTCTACGGATTCATCCAGCCAAATTTATGAAATAAAATTCATCTTACGAAAAGCCGTCTGTTTTCCGCGTTTTATGCGTTCCTAAGGCTATATTCCCTTAACCTTCTCCCTTAATACATTTGCTTTCTCTTTTATTTTCCTTCGTCGACTCTTTCGTATTAGAAGCAGCAGGAGTATGATTTCACCCTTCTACAAAACTTGCTAAATACAGGTTCAGATTCTGACAGACTTTTCATAAGGACGGCCTTATACTTTTTTAGTAACAGCAGACAGAGAAGGAGGGGAGAGGGAATCATATACCTAGATGCTGTTTGGTTGCTCAATTTATTGATGGACGGGATGATTCTTTCGCTTACACAGGGGGTAACGCGGTCAAAGTCATCCAGGCTACGGATGGTAACAGGCGCCTTTGTTGCATCGACCATCGTCCCTATCACGATCTACATGCCGGATTCGTGGATGGTCAGCAGTATGGGTAAACTTGTTTTTTCTCTGCTTATCATTTGGGTAACCTTTACATTCACCTCTCTCCGCGCATTTTTCGTCCAGTGGATCAGTTTTTATTTCATTACGTTTGCGATCGGTGGAAGCATGATGGGGGTACACTATTTCCTGGCTTCAGAAGTGAATGTGCTGCACGGAGCGGTCGTGACGTTTCGCGGTGGTTACGGCGACCCGGTCAGTTGGCTGTTTGTCGTCCTGGGATTTCCGGTCTCTTATTTTTTTACAAAATGGCGTTTGAACCAAGTCAGTGTCCACCGGATGAAGCTCGAAGATATTTACGACGTGACGGTGGAGTGGCAGGGGCGGCAGGCAGTTTGTAAAGGGCTCGTCGACAGTGGAAATCAGCTCACCGATCCGCTCAGCGGAAAAATTGTATTTTTAGCAGATCAGCACCTGTGGGGGCAGTTTTTTTCAAAAGTAGAATTGGATCGTTTGGATGTGGACAAGGTGACGGTTACGATGGAGGACTTGGCGGAAGAGACACAGGCTGCGATCCGGCTCGTTCCATTCAGGGCAGCCGGGTCTCAAAGCGGCCTGCTGTTGACACTGGTTGTCGAGCGGATCATTGTCCATACGGATGCGGGGGATTTAGAAATGAAGCATCCGCTGCTCGGCGTCCAGCAGAAGGATTTGACTCATGATCGTCTTTATCACATGCTTATTCACCCGCACATGATGGTAAAAGGTAAATCTGCATGATCCAGGAGGGGGATTCGATGTTCAAATGGTTCTTTAAGGCGAGGCTGTGGTACTACCGTCTGCTTATGAAGCTTGGTATCAAGCAGGATGAAATTTACTATATCGGAGGAAGCGAAGCGCTGCCTCCGCCACTTTCGAGAGAGGAAGAGAAAGAACTGCTCGAGCTGCTTCCAAAAGGAGACAAAGCGGCAAGGGCGATGTTGATCGAAAGGAACTTGAGGCTCGTCGTTTACATTGCCAGAAAGTTTGAAAACACAGGGTTGAACATAGAAGATTTAATCAGTATCGGGACGATCGGGCTCATTAAAGCCGTCAATACGTTCGATCCCGAGAAAAAAATCAAGCTTGCCACCTATGCTTCCCGCTGTATAGAAAATGAGATTCTTATGCACTTGAGGAAGAGCAATAAATTAAAAACAGAGGTATCTTTCGATGAGCCGTTGAACGTCGATTGGGATGGCAATGAGCTGCTGCTGTCGGATATCCTCGGTACGGAAGAGGACATCATTACAAAAGGAATCGAGAAGAAAATTGATAAGAAATTGTTGAAATCGGCATTGGAGCAGTTGAACGACCGGGAAAAACAAATTATGGAGCTCAGGTTCGGTCTTATCGGTAAGAAGGAAAAGACGCAGAAGGACGTAGCGGACATGATGGGCATTTCCCAGTCCTATATATCAAGGCTCGAAAAGAAAATCATCCGCAGGCTTCAGAGAGAATTCGATAAAATGGTATAAGAGCATCGTGCATAAATTTTCCTCCCAGGGAGATACTTAGAACTGATTACAGTCACAGCTTCTTGGGAGGGTCTTACATTGACACGACATAAAGTAGAAATATGCGGCGTAGATACATCGAAACTTCCAGTACTGAAGAACACGGAAATGAAAGACCTGTTCAAACGACTGCAAAGCGGGGAAATCGAAGCGAGGGAACAACTGGTAAATGGAAACCTCCGTCTCGTATTGTCCGTCATCCAGCGTTTTAACAACCGTGGAGAATATGGGGACGATTTGTTTCAGGTCGGTTGTATTGGTCTAATGAAATCGATTGATAATTTTGACCTGAGTCATAATGTTAAATTCTCCACGTATGCGGTTCCGATGATCATCGGGGAGATCCGCCGATACCTTCGGGACAATAATCCGATTCGTGTATCCCGTTCCCTGCGGGATACGGCATACAAAGCACTGCAGATGCGCGAGAAGATGATTGGTGAAACGAATAAAGATCCGGCTCCTCATGAAATTGCCGAACGCATGGGTGTTCCGAAAGAAGATGTCGTTTTCGCGATGGATGCGATTCAGGATCCCGTTTCCCTCTTTGAGCCGATTTACAATGACGGTGGAGATCCTATCTTCGTGGTTGATCAATTGAAAGACGACCGCGAGAAGGATTCCGTCTGGCTTGATGAATTATCTCTCAGGGAAGGCATGAAGAAGTTGAATGACCGTGAGAAAATGATTTTGACGAAGCGGTTCTTTCAAGGGAAGACACAGATGGAGGTCGCTGATGAGATCGGCATCTCCCAGGCACAGGTTTCCCGTCTGGAAAAGGCGGCGATTAAAGAAATGAATGCTTCGATGTTTCAATGATGATCCAGCGCTCCGCCGATCCGGCGGGGCTTTTTTTATGCATGGCTCTTTTTCTATTCCTGTTTCTTTCTGCATATAGTGTAAGAGAGGAGGGGAATACATGAAAATCACGGAACTGCAGATGAAAGACGTCATTGCCATGGAAACAGGAGAGCGTCTTGGATATATAAGCGACTTGGATATTGATACACAGCGGGGCCGTCTTAAAGGGCTTGTGCTCACGTTAAAAGGGAAAGCAATGGGGTTGTTCGGGAAGGAGGAAGAGCTTGTCATACCTTGGGATCAGATCGTCAATATCGGT
The DNA here is from genome assembly GCF_030291935.1 of Halobacillus sp. ACCC02827. NCBI lineage: Bacteria > Bacillati > Bacillota > Bacilli > Caryophanales > Bacillaceae > Halobacillus > Halobacillus sp. ACCC02827. Next base: position 1,598,077 of record NZ_CP128168.1, read on the forward strand.
GCGGATGTCATTTTAGTGAAAAAGTCCGCCTACAAGGGCATCCCTACGTCCCAAAAGGCAGAATCAGAGGAATAAAACAAGAAATAAGCGGAATTATGTGTTAAAATGAAGAGAAATTGAGGTGTTGAAAATATGGAACCCTTCAAACGGAAATCAGAGAAGCAGCTGGCTTGTTTGGAAAACTTCCCGGAACTTGTAGCGGGAATTTCCACAAGAAGCGGCGGCTGCAGTCAAAATCCTTATCACACATTGAACATGGGGCTCCATGTCGAAGATGAAGCGGAAACCGTTGTGAAAAATAGACAAAGGCTTGCGGAGGAGCTTGCATTTCCTCTGGAAAGCTGGGTCATCGGCGAGCAGATACACGGGACGAAGATTCACGTCGTACAGAGGAGTGACCGCGGAAAGGGTGCGGCTTCCCATGCGACGGCTGTGGCCGGCGTAGATGGGCTGATCACGAAAGAGCGGGGCATACTTCTTGCGGCTTTCTTCGCGGATTGTGTTCCCCTTTACTTTTACGATCCGGAAACCGGATGGATCGGTATCGCTCATGCCGGGTGGAAAGGGACTGTAAAAGAAATGGCGGGGAAGATGCTTGACGCTCTTCTGGAGCAGGGATGCCGCAAAGAGGATATCCGTGTCATCATCGGACCGTCCATCGGGATGGAGCGCTACGAAGTCGATGATAAAGTAGCGGATGCTGTTCCTGATGCTCACAAAAAAGCGTGTTTGATCGAGCAGGAGGCGGGGAAATATCTTCTTGACTTGAAATCGCTTCATGCCCATATGCTGATCAAGAAAGGTATCCCGTTGGAACATCTGCATGTATCGGGATATTGTACATACGAGGAAGAGGCGGTCTTTTATTCCCATCGGCGCGACCATGGAAAAACGGGACGCATGCTCGGGTTCATCGGGTTCCCGGAATGATAAGAGAAGAAGGAGTTTTGGAATGACGGTCGAAGAAAACCTGGCAACTATCGAACAGAATATAAGACAAGCCTGTGGCAACTGCGGAAGAGCCATGGAGGAAATCACTTTGATCGCTGTTACGAAATATGTCACGATCGAGCGTGCCAGAGAAGCAGTCGCAGCAGGCGTGACCAATCTTGGTGAAAATCGTAAAGAGGGCTTGCTGGAGAAATACGATGAAATTGGCGATGATGCTTCCTGGCACTTTATCGGTTCCCTCCAGACCAGGAAAGTGAAAGATATCATTGATAAAGTTTCAGTCATCCACTCCCTGGATCGCAAATCATTAGCCAAAGAAATCCATAAACGCGCAGACAAGCCTGTTCCGTGCTTCGTCCAGGTGAACATAAGTGAAGAAGAGAGTAAACACGGCTTGCAGGCACAGGAAGTCCCTGCATTTATCGAAGCGATCAAGGAATATTCGAATGTCCGTGTCGTAGGCCTTATGACAATGGCCCCGCATACGGACGATGAAGAGAGACTGAGGGGTGTGTTCCGTCAGTTAAGAGCTTTAAGAGACAGAATTAGAGACAAAGGGTACGCCCATGCTCCATGTGAACACTTATCGATGGGGATGAGCAACGACTACGCCTTAGCTGTCGAAGAAGGTGCGACACACGTCCGGATTGGGACAAGCCTTGTCGGTGAATAAAAAAATCAGAGGTGATAACAATGAGTATGAAGAATAAATTTCGTTCTTTTTTCACATTGGATGATGAATATGAATATATCGAAGAAGAAGTAGAGGATGAGGTGGAAGAGGAGCAAACGTACAACCAGCGCTCCCAGAAGAAACAGGATACTGGTAACGTTGTATCCTTGAAGAGTGCGAAAGGCTCATCCAAAATGGTTTTGAGTGAGCCCAGCAGCTACAACGAAGCCCAGAACATCGCCGATCAACTCGTCAGCCGCCGTGCGGTCGTTATTAATCTTCAGCGCGTCGATCATATGCAGGCGAAGAGAATTGTGGATTTTTTGAGCGGCACCGTTTATGCTATAGGTGGAGATATTCAGAAACTCGGTTCACAGACGTTTCTGTGTACGCCGGATAACGTGGAGATTTCCGGATCCATTTCGGAAATGCTTTCACAGGAAGATGACGACATTAACAGAAGGTGGTAGGCCATGGCGTTTTTGTTTAATATTATTGGAACGGTCATACAACTATATAGTTGGGTTTTAATCATTTATATCCTTCTTTCCTGGTTTCCTGGAGCAAGGGAATCCAGCTTCGGAGAAATATTGGGAAGACTTGCGGAACCTTTCCTGGAACCGTTCCGAAGAATTATCCCGCCGCTTGGAATGATTGACATTTCGCCGATTGTGGCGATCCTGGTCCTTCGTTTTGCCGGGCAGGGATTGAATCAACTGTATTTCATGCTTTCAGGACTTTAAAACAAGGAACAGGTCATAGAGCCCGTGCTCTTTATCTGTTCCTTTTCGTAATTATGGAGGTTGGAAGATTTGGAGATCTATCAACATTTTCGCAAAGAGGAACAACCATTCATCGACCAGGTGACGGCGATGCGGGAGGAAGTCGCCATGAAGTACCAGCGGAAGCTGACAGACTTTCTCGATCCTAGGCAGCAGATGATCGTGAAGACGATTCTCGGCAACGATCCCGACCTTATCTACGGCATGGAAGGCGGCGGTGCGTCGAATGAACGGAAACGGGCGATTCTTGCGCCGGATTATGAAATACTTGCACCGGAGGACTATCAGCTCGTTCTTTTGGAGGCGTCGTACCCGGATAAGTTCGTCACTCTGGAGCACAGGGATGTCCTCGGTGCTTTTATGTCTCTGGGCATCCGTCGCGAGAAGCTTGGTGATTTGATTGTCCGGGACGGCAAAATCCAGATCATCGCGGCGTCAGAAATCAGCGAATACATTAAAATGAACCTGACCGGCGTTAAACGCTCAAACGTCCAATTCGAAGAAAAACCGTTTTCTGCATTGCTGGAGAGCGATGAGGAATGGGCGGAAAGGGAGTCTACGGTCTCCTCACTCCGGCTTGACGTCCTCGTCAAAGAGATCTACGGTATGTCCCGTAAAAAAGCAGGTCTGTTTATTGATTCCGGTCAAGTGAAAGTGAACTACCGGGTCGTGGAAGATCCCGCCTTTTCTCTGGAAGAAGGAGACATGCTTTCCCTTAGAGGAAAAGGGAGAAGCAGGCTGCTTCAAGTGCTCGGCCAGACGAAAAAAGAGAAATACAAGGTGAAGACAGCTAAATTAAATGGAACGAATCCTTCGAAATAGCAGGATTTGGCCGTTCCATGTCGAAATGGAATACGTACATGGATTTGATATAGGAGGTGGATGGTGTGCCTTTAACACCACTGGATATTCATAATAAAGAATTTACGAAGGGTTTTCGCGGCTACGACGAAGATGAAGTAAATGAGTTCCTGGATCAGGTGATCAAGGACTACGAAATCGTCATACGTCAAAAGAAAGAGCTTGAGCGCGAGGTCACGCAGCTGAATGAGCGTCTCAGCCATTTCAATACAATTGAAACAACGCTCAACAAGTCGATCCTGGTAGCACAGGAGACGGCCGAGGAAGTAAGAAACAACGCAAATAAAGAATCGAAGCTGATTGTAAAAGAAGCAGAGAAGAATGCCGATCGTATCATCAATGAGGCTCTTGAGAAATCCCGCCGCCTTTCCATTGAAGTGGAAGAAATGAAGAAGCAGGCAAAAGTGTTCAAGACACGCTTGCGTATGCTGGTGGAAGCCCAGATTGATATGATTGAAAACGATGATTGGAACCACATCTTCCAGACGGAAATCGATGATGAAACGGATGTGGAAGAAGAAGAAAAAGCGTACAGCCCGCAGGCGTAAGGGACGTACATAAGGATAAAGCAATTCTTTCATTATAGGTTTTTAATTCAGATCAACGGATGTACCTGTGTATAGAAGATGCCGCCCTCTAATTGGACGGCATCTTTTCTATGGGCAGGTCGATTTTATGGTACAATAGCCTAGGAATATGTTTGATGGAGGACGCTTATGTATGTGTATTATTTGATTATCATTGCATTGATTGCGCTTGATCAATGGACCAAATGGCTCGTCGTGACTAAAATGAATCTCGGCGAGAGCATTACGATTATAGAAGATTTCTTCTACCTGACCTCGCACCGAAACCAGGGAGCCGCATGGGGGATTCTGCAGGGGCAGATGTGGTTCTTCTATATCATCACGGTTCTTGTGATTGCTTTTGTCGTTTATTACCTGCATCAATATGGCAGAAAAAGCCGTTTTGTCGGTGTCGCGCTAGCATTTATTCTTGCCGGTGCCGTCGGGAACTTCATTGACCGCGTGTTCCGTAAAGAAGTCGTTGATTTCGCGAACACGTACATTTTCACGTATAATTTTCCGATATTTAATATCGCCGATTCGTCCCTCGTCATAGGAGTGATCCTTATCATGATCGCTACATTCGTCGACGAGCGGAGAAAGAAAGGAAGTTTGAACTCTTGAGTGAACAGTATATCGTAACAGAGAATGATCAATCATCACGCATCGATAAACTCTTGGCAGAACTGATTGAAGACGCCTCCCGTTCCCAGATCCAGGGGTGGCTGAAAGACGGCGTCGTCAAAGTTGACGATCAGCCGGTGAAGAGCAATTATAAAGTACAGGAAGGTAATGTCATCACATGGTATATCCCGGAGCCGGAGCCGATGGATATCCTTCCGGAAGATATTCCGCTTGATGTTGTCTACGAAGATGAAGATGTGATTGTGGTCAACAAACCATCCGGTATGGTGATCCACCCGTCTGCGGGACACTATTCCGGTACACTCGTTAATGCTCTTCTGCATCATTGTGATGACTTGTCAGGCATCAACGGTGTCGAGCGCCCGGGTATCGTCCACAGGATCGATAAAGATACAAGCGGCCTGCTGATGGTAGCTAAAAATGATGTGGCACACCAATCATTGGCACGCCAGCTGTCTGAGAAATCGGTGGAGCGTAAATATGTGGCTATCGTTCATGGAGACATCACACACGAATACGGTACCATTGATGCCCCGATCGGCCGGGATACGAGGGACCGCCAGCGAATGGCCGTCGTCGATAACGGACGCGATGCGGTCACCCATTTTCGTGTGCTGCAGCACTTTGAAGACTATACGTTGGTAGAGTGCCGTCTGGAAACCGGACGTACCCACCAGATTCGTGTACACATGCGCTATATCAGCCATCCGCTTGCCGGAGATCCGAAGTACGGCCCGCGCAAAACGCTCGATTTGGACGGACAGGCCCTTCATGCCAAGTTGCTTGGTTTTGAGCATCCTCGCACCGGGGAATGGAAGCAGTTCGAAGTGGAACCGCCGGAGGAATTCAAGGAAGCTCTTCGTTATTTGGAGACAAGAGAAGGATAATTGTCGAATCCCTTCTTGACAAATAAGCCGTGCTTTGACATAATCGGATATAGAAATTAACAGACCTTTAAAAGACAGTCCCGTGAGGCTGAGAAGGAAAACGGTAAGAATGCGCGATTCGTGTATTCACAAAGCCACTTTTCTGCCCTCATGCGGAAAAGTGGCTTTTTTGTTGAAGGAGAGAGCGTGCATGAAAGCGAAAGCGACGGTCCTTGATGACGCGGCCATCCGCCGTGCATTGACGAGAATTTCCCACGAGATCATCGAAAAGAACAAAGGGATAGAAGATTTGGTCCTTGTAGGAATCAAGACCCGCGGGGTGCCGATTGCCCAGCGCCTGAAACATAAGATCCAGGAGATAGAAGGGGCGGAACTTCCGGACGGGGAGCTTGATATCACGCTGTACCGGGATGACCTTACTCCGGAAACGGATGCTCCGGAACCGCAGCTGAAGGAAACGAACATCAAGGCTGATATCGACGGAAAGAAAGTGATCCTCGTCGATGACGTCCTCTATACAGGTCGGACGGTGCGTGCCGCAATGGACGCCCTCATCGACCATGGCCGACCAAGCCAAATCCAGTTGGCCGTCCTCGTGGATCGAGGACACAGGGAGCTTCCGATCCGTGCCGATTACGTCGGAAAGAACGTTCCCACTTCCCTTGAGGAAGTTATAACTGTTACTTTATCCGAAACGGATGAAGCAGATGAAGTGAGAATTTATGAAAAATGAAACAGATAATCCGGTCCTTTAAAGGAAGTCCCGTGAGGCTTCAAAGGTTCGTATCGATGAGCGTGTATCGTTGTACACGTCTACCTCTTTGCGTACCTAGGGACGCAAAGAGGTTTTTTTATGCCCCTTTGCTCCCCATGACTGTGACTGATCTAAGGAGGAATCATCATGACAAAACATAATCCAGCATTGGATATCCACGATGTACCAAAATTACACAAATGGCTCACCCTAAGCCTCCAGCATCTATTCGCCATGTTCGGAGCGACGGTTCTTGTACCGTTCCTCACCGGCTTGTCCCCGTCGGTCGCCCTCGTATCAAGCGGCTTCGGGACGCTGGCCTATCTGCTGATTACCAGAGGAAAGATCCCGGCTTATCTCGGATCAAGTTTCGCTTTCATCTATCCGATCATGGAAGTATCGAAGACACACGGGGTAGAAGGAGCAATGGTCGGAAGCTTTCTCTCCGGCCTTGTGTACGGGCTTATCGCATTATTAATCAGCATCTTCGGTACGAACTGGTTAATGAAAATTCTCCCGCCGATTGTGGTAGGTCCGGTGATCATTGTCATCGGTTTAGGTCTTTCCTCGACCGCGATTGACATGGCGATGTACCTCCCGGGCCAGGAAGAAAACATTTACAGCGGAACACACTTCATGGTCGCCCTTGTTACGCTCGCGTTGACGATTATCGCATCGATTTTCTTCAAAGGATTCTTCTCCCTTCTTCCGATATTGTTCGGAATCGTTGGAGGCTATGTTTTCGCCCTCACCCAGGGGATTGTAGATACGACTGAAATACAGGCGGAGTGGTCGGCTGTTACATCTTCAGACTCTCTCGGAGGGTTCCTTAGTGCAGTATTCCATATACCGGATTTCGTAGTCCCGTTTGCTGATTTCTCCCCGTTCGATGTGTTCAGCTGGGAAATCGTCTTCCTGATGGTTCCCTTCGCTCTCGTTACAATCACCGAACACACGGGAGATCAAATGGTGTTATCCAAAGTTGTCGGACGGAACTTCCTTAAGAATCCCGGACTTGATAAATCGATCCTCGGAGACGGAGTGGCGACGATAATCGCCTCCTGTCTCGGCGGCCCTCCGAACACAACCTACGGAGAGAATATCGGTGTCCTGGCGATCACCAGAGTCTACAGCGTGTTCGTCATTGCAGGAGCGGCGGTCATTGCCATCTTCTTCGGATTCGTCAGTATGATCACCGCAGTCATCGGTTCAATACCGAGCGCTGTGATGGGAGGCGTTTCGATCCTTCTCTTCGGGATCATCGCCTCCAGCGGCCTGCGCATGCTGATCGATAACCAGATCGACTTCGGTGAAAAGAGAAATCTGATCATCGCATCTGTCATCCTTGTTAACGGAGTCGGTGGTGCGTTCGTCCAAGTGACCGACAGCATCCAAATTGCCGGTATGGCTTTAGCTGCAATCATCGGCGTCCTGTTGAACCTGATTCTGCCCGGCAAAGAAAAGGGCATCGGCAATGGCAATATGTTCGAAGCTCCGGAAGATATGGACAAAGAGAAAGACAATCATCACGCAGCTTCCTGAAATAACCAACACTCAGTCACGTTTTAACCGAGTCCTGTGAGGCTCAGAAAGGTGTACGAGGGATTGGCTCGTTACGCATGCAGCGAGCACGACACCCCCAGACGCCTGGGGGTGTTTTTTATACCCTTCGTATCTCTATTATCACAAGATTGGAGAGATGAGAATGCCTGCAATAGAATCCTTGTCCCATTTATTATCCATGAAGAAGCTGTCCAATGAGAGGATCATGCACTTGTTTGCAACGGCGAAACATATGGAGGAGACGGATCGTCTTCCTTCTTATCAAGGGAGGTTCGCTGCCAACTTATTTTTAGAGCCGAGCACAAGAACGAAGAGCAGTTTCCACATCGCCGAACGCAGACTCGGAATGGACGTTCTTCACCTCGATGATGCAGCCTCAAGCGTCACGAAAGGAGAAAGCTTGTACGATACGCTGAAAACGCTGGAGTCGATCGGCGTCGACCTCGCCGTCGTCAGGCAGTCGGAAACAGGCATCCTGCAGGAATGTACCAAAGGATTGAACCTTTCGATCGTGAACGCTGGAGACGGCTGCGGAGAGCATCCGACACAGTCGCTTTTGGATCTCTATACGATCCACGAACATTTTAAGAGTTTCAAAGGTCTGGAAGTAACGATTGCCGGTGACTTGAAACACAGCCGAGTCGCGAGATCCAATGCCCACGCCCTGAAACAATTAGGCGCAAACGTCACATTCGTGACAAAGCCGGAATGGCAGGACCCGACTCTTACAGATCAATACATAACGATGGACGAAGCGGTCGATCGTTGTGATGCCCTGATGCTGCTGCGCATTCAACATGAAAGACATGAACAAGGTGCCTCTGTCCTGTCGTATTTAGATCAGTTTGGATTGACGAAAGAGAGAGAAGCACGCATGGGGGAACACAGCATCATTCTGCACCCTGCTCCAGTGAACAGGGGAGTAGAAATCGACAGCGACCTTGTAGAATCCAGTAAATCAAGGATCTTTACCCAAATGAAGAACGGCGTGACGGTGCGTATGGCCGTCATCGACGCATTGATGAAAGGGGAACTTTAAATGAAGAAGAAAATCATCAACGGTAAACGAATAGTCGAAGGTAGCCTGGAGTCCTGTGAAGTAGTCATCGAGGATGGACATATAGTCGAAATCGAGACTACAGCAGGGGAGGCAGATGAGGTCATCGATGCCGGAGGTAACCTTATCCTGCCGGGATTCGTGGATGTCCACGTTCATTTGAGGGAACCGGGAGGAGAAGCGAAGGAAACGATCGCAACAGGAACACAAGCGGCAGCGAAAGGCGGGTTTACAACCGTCTGTGCCATGCCGAATACGACGCCGGTTCCAGATTCTGTGGAGATAATGAAGCAGGTCCAAGCGGTTATCGATCGGGATGCCGTCATCCGAGTCCTCCCTTATGCGTCGATCACCACAAGGCAGGTAGGGAAAGAGCTTGTCGATATGGAAGCACTCAGCGGTCTTGGTACGTTTGCATTCACAGACGACGGTGTCGGAGTCCAGACAGCAGGTACGATGTATGAGGCGATGAAGGAAGCAGCGAAGTACGGAAAAGCGATCGTTGCTCACTGTGAAGATAATTCTCTTGTTTATAAGGGTGTCTCCCACCTTGGAGAGGTGAGTGAGAGGCTTGATCTCCCGGGTATCGCGAATGTGGCAGAATCGGTCCAGATTGCCAGGGATGTCCTGCTCGCAGAAGCGACAGGGTGCCATTACCACGTGTGCCACGTCTCGACGAAGGAATCTGTGAGGGTGATCCGTGATGCGAAGCGGGCCGGCATTCACGTGACAGCGGAAGTGACACCGCACCACTTGCTTTTGAATGAAGCGGACGTCAAAGAAGATGATGCTTTCTTTAAAATGAATCCTCCGCTCCGTTCCAAAGAGGATCATCAGGCACTGATCGACGGTTTGCTGGACGGAACGCTTGATTTCATTGCGACAGACCATGCGCCTCATACGGAAGAAGAGAAGCAGCAGGGCTTCCTATACTCGCCGTTCGGGATTACAGGATTGGAAACAGCATTCCCGCTTCTCTACACGCACCTGGTAGGTAAGGGAGTCCTTGATTTGGAACAACTTGTCGGGCTGTTAAGCCGGAAACCTGCAGAAACCTTCGGGCTTCCATACGGGACGCTCAAGGTCGGTGCTCCTGCCGATATTACATTGATAGATTTGGAAACAGAAAAGGCGATCGACCGCCAAACATTCGTATCGAAAGGGAAAAATACACCGTTTGACGGCTGGAAGGTGAAAGGCTGGCCGGTACGTACACTAATGAATGGAAATACAGTTTGGGAGGAGAGTTCATATGAAACAACTCGTGCTTGAGGACGGAACAATTTTTGTCGGAGAAGGGTTCGGCAGTGACAGTGAATCGATAGGGGAAGTCGTATTTAATACGGGAATGACTGGATACCAGGAAGTAATTTCAGACCCATCCTACTGTGGCCAGCTGGTCACTTTCACCTACCCGCTAGTCGGGAACTACGGCATAAACCGGGATGATTTTGAAACAGTCAACCCGGCCGTTCTCGGTGTCATCGTCAAAGAACATTGTGAACATCCATCCAATTTCAGAAATGAAGAAACGCTTGATGCTTTCCTGAAAGCGAAACATATTCCAGGCATCAGCGGAATTGATACAAGAAAGCTTACGAAGATCATTCGTCAGCACGGTACGATGCGGGCAATCATCACTTCAAGCGACCGCTCTGTTAACGAAGTGCTGCAGGAGCTCAAAGAAGCAGAACTTCCGAGGAACCAGGTGGAGCAGGTATCCACGGTCAAACCGTATGTCGTTCCCGGCCGAGGAAAGCGGATCGTTCTAATGGACTTCGGAATGAAGCACGGCATCCTGCGAGAATTCACGAAGCGGAACTGCCACGTCACCGTTGTTCCTTATCATACATCTGCCACTGAAATCGAACGGCTGAAGCCGGACGGGGTCATGCTTTCAAACGGACCTGGAGATCCGAAAGATGTACCGGAAGCGATCGAAACGATTCGCGGCTTGATCGGGAAGGTTCCGATCTTTGGTATCTGTCTTGGGCATCAGCTTATCGCGCTTGCAGCCGGTGCAGACACGTCCAAAATGAAATTCGGTCACCGCGGTGCCAACCAACCGGTCAAAGACCTTCGCTCAGGCAGAACGTATATGACGTCGCAGAACCATGGCTATGCCGTAGACAGAGGGTCGCTCCAGAACACGGATCTTGAATTGACTCAGCATTCCCTGAATGATGACAGTGTCGAAGGATTACAACATAAAGAATTTGAAGTATTCAGTGTCCAATACCACCCGGAGAGCTCTCCAGGACCTGAAGATACAGCTCATTTATTCGATGAATTTCTTGAAAGAATCGAACGTACGGAAGAGAAGACGAAGGAGGAATCTTCATGCCTAAACGCACAGATCTAAACAAAATTCTAGTTATCGGGTCCGGCCCGATTGTCATCGGACAAGCGGCGGAATTTGACTACTCCGGAACACAAGCCTGCCAGTCTTTGAAAGAAGAAGGCTATCAAGTCATTCTGGCTAACTCGAACCCGGCGACAATCATGACCGATCATACATTTGCGGACCAGGTTTACATGGAACCTCTTACCCTTGAATTTCTTAAGAAAATCATTCGGAAGGAACAACCGGACGCAATCCTGCCGACGCTTGGCGGGCAGACCGGTTTGAACTTAGCGGTAGAGTTGAGCGAATCCGGGATCCTGGAACGCTACGATGTCGAGCTGCTCGGTACTCCTCTTGATGCCATCCAACGAGCGGAGGACCGGGAGAAATTCCGTTCCCTCATGCACCAGATGGGACAGCCGGTACCTGAGAGTGAAATCGTCAGTACGGTCGATCAGGCCCTCGCTTTTGCAGATCAAATCGGCTATCCGGTAATTGTCCGTCCAGCCTACACGATGGGCGGCGCCGGAGGTGGAATGTGCGATAATGAAGAACAGCTTCGGGAAACGGCCCGAAATGGTCTGGCTCTTTCCCCTGTAAGTCAGTGTTTGATTGAACGGAACATCGCAGGATTTAAGGAAATAGAATACGAAGTTATGCGTGACAGCGCCGGTAACAAAATCGTCGTCTGTAACATGGAGAACTTCGACCCGGTAGGTATTCATACGGGAGATTCCATCGTAATCGCACCATCCCAAACGCTGAGTGACCGCGAATACCAAATGCTCAGAAATGCATCGCTTGACATCATACAGGCTTTGGAAATCGAAGGTGGATGTAACGTGCAGCTTGCACTAGATCCGCACAGCTTCCAATACTATATTATCGAAGTAAATCCACGTGTCAGTCGTTCTTCGGCGCTTGCATCGAAAGCGACAGGGTATCCAATCGCCAAGCTTGCAGCGAAGATTGCAATCGGCATGACACTGGATGAAATTAAGAACCCGGTCACGGGAACGACTTACGCCTGCTTTGAGCCGGCTCTTGACTATGTCGTTACGAAAATTCCACGCTGGCCGTTCGATAAGTTTGCCAAAGGAAATCGTAAGCTCGGTACCCAAATGAAGGCGACGGGAGAGGTCATGAGTATCGGCCGTACGTTGGAAGAATCTCTGCTTAAGGGGGTACGCTCTCTGGAAGGGGAAACCGAGGAATTCTATCTGCCGTCCGCGGTTAAGCTTGGTGATGAAGAGCTGCGTTTCCGTATGAAAAAAGCAGACGATGAGCGGATCTTCCTTTTGGCAGAAGCTCTGCGCAGGTCCTATACACTCGAGGAAATTCACGCGATCACAGGTATCGATTTCTTCTTCCTGCATAAGCTGAAGCGCATCATTGATGTAGAGAACGCAATCGCAGAAAACGGTTTGACACCAGCACTGCTGGAGAAATCCAAGAAGCTTGGTTTTTCCGATCAGCAGCTTGCACGTCTGACAGGCTCGACATCTGTTGAAATCATGCATGTCCGAAAAGAGCAGGGACTGCGCCCCGTCTACAAAATGGTAGATACGTGTGCAGGGGAATTCGCATCGGAGACACCTTACTTCTACAGTACGTATGAAGACGAGAACGAGTCCATACAGTCTGAGAAGAAGAAAGTGCTCGTCATCGGATCCGGCCCGATTCGAATCGGGCAGGGGGTCGAATTTGATTATGCAACGGTTCACTCCGTACTCGCTCTTAAAGAGATGGGATATGAAGCGATCATTATGAATAACAACCCGGAGACAGTTTCAACAGACTTTAGCGTTTCGGACAAGCTATACTTCGAACCGCTTACCATAGAAGATGTGATGAATGTGATCGACCTGGAACAGCCGGAAGGGGTCATCGTACAATTCGGCGGTCAAACGGCGATCAACCTTGTCGAAGACTTGTCTAAACAAGGGGTGCAGATCCTTGGTACGACAATGGAGTCAATTGACAAGACCGAAGACCGTGACTTGTTCGAACGCCTGTTAAATAAGCTGGATATAGCCAAACCGGGCGGAGAAAGTGTCACGAGTGAAGCAGAAGCGTATGCGGCAGCAGAAAAGATCGGCTACCCGCTGGTCGTTCGTCCTTCCTACGTCCTTGGTGGACGTGCCATGGCGATCGTATATTCCGAAGAGGAGCTGGCAGCGTATTTAGAGTCGAATGTTACGGTGCATAACGGACATCCGATCTTAGTCGACAAGTATATGACAGGGATGGAAATCGAAGTCGATGCGATTTCAGACGGAAAGGACGTCTTCATTCCAGGAATCATGGAGCATATCGAACGGGCTGGCGTTCACTCCGGAGACTCGATGGCCGTTTATCCGACGCAGCGCTTAACCGCTGATTTGGAACAACAGTGTATCGAAGCGACGACGAAAATCGCAAGGGAACTGGATATGAAAGGCTTGATCAACATCCAGTTTGTCGCTTACAAGGGTACCGCGTATGTTCTGGAGGTCAACCCTCGTGCGAGTCGTACGGTACCGTTTTTAAGCAAGATCACCGGTGTTCCAATGGCTAGGCTTGCAACCCAGGTGATTCTTGGAGAATCGCTGGCGTCTCTTGGGTACAAATCCGGTGTTGCACCAAAACCGAACGGCGTGTATGTGAAAGTGCCCGTCTTCTCCTTCGAGAAGCTTCGCAGCGTAGATACGACGCTTGGACCGGAAATGAAGTCCACTGGAGAAGTCATCGGCTATGACCAGACTCTTGAGAAAGCCTTGTACAAGGGAATGACTTCTGCTGGACTCAAGATTCCAACGCAGGGTTCGGTTCTGCTTACGGTTGCGGATAAGGACAAAGATGAGATGCTCGACATTGCCAACATCTTCTATGAGCTCGGTTTCCGCCTGTTTGCAACGGAAGGAACAGCAGCTGTTCTGAAAGAAGCGTCTATTCCGGCTGAAGCAGTCGGTAAAGTGGGGTCCGACCAACGCGATGTCATCGATCTTATCCAAAACGGAGACGTACACGTCGTCGTCAATACCCTGAACAAAGGGATGCAGTCCCGCTCTGACGGATTCCGTATCCGCCGGGAAGCTGTGGAACACGGACTTCCTTGCTTGACAAGCCTTGATACGGCGCGATCCATCGTGGACGTCATCAACGCGATGTCCTTTACGGCAAGAGCTATTGAACCGATGGAAGGGGTGACTTCATGAAGCGAGCCCTTATGAATATCATCGGACATACAAAGATTGCCAAAGATACGTATCGTCTCCTTTTGAAAGGGGATATCGTCCATGATATAAAGGCTCCCGGCCAGTTCGTCCACATTCAAGTGGACGAACGGTTTTACCTGCGCAGGCCCGTTTCCATTTCAGACATGGATGTGAAAGAGGAAACGATTATGCTGCTTTACAAAGTGATGGGGAAAGGGACCGATGCGCTCACAACAAAAAAAGTCGGGGAAGACCTTGATGTTTTAGGCCCGGGCGGCAGCGGATTCCCTGCACAGAATCTTGGCATCCGCCATGCCCTGCTCGTCGGTGGAGGGATCGGCGTACCGCCGCTTTATAATTTGGCAAAACAGCTGAAAGCAGACGGAGTAGAAGTGACAAGCGTCCTTGGGTTCCAATCTGCGGAAGATACGTTTCTTACAGAAGCATTTGCTGAATTCGGTGATGTCCATATCACGACGAATGATGGGAGCCTTGGTACGAAAGGTTTTGTCACCGATGTCCTGCCTTCAGTCGAGGAATCTTGTGATATGTATTTCACTTGCGGTCCCACCGTCATGCTGAAAGCGGTGAAGAAACAGCTGGATCATAAACCCGGATATATCTCTATGGAAGAACGGATGGGATGCGGAATCGGCGCATGTTTCGCTTGTGTCGTCGAAGCGAACGATGAGAAGGGATACCGGCGGATCTGCTGTGACGGTCCGGTATTTGACGCGAAGGAGGTTGTCCTTTCATGAAAACACAAGTTATCCTTCCAGGATTAGTACTGAAAAACCCGATTATGCCGGCGTCCGGATGTTTCGGTTTTGGGAAAGAATTTTCCGGGTTTTATGATTTGGCTGAGCTTGGAGCAGTCATCATGAAGGCAGCGACCGGTGACAAACGATACGGGAATCCCACGCCAAGAGTAGCCGAGGCGGCGAGCGGTATGCTGAATGCGATCGGTCTGCAAAATCCTGGCGTCGATGGGATCATCCGCGATGAGATCCCTTTTTTGAAGGAACAGGGTATGCCGATCATTGCGAATGTCGCAGGCAGCACCATTGAGGAATATGTCTCTGTCGCTGAGCGGATCTCTTCCCACGTCGATGCACTGGAATTGAACATTTCCTGTCCGAACGTTAAAGAAGGTGGCGTCCAATTCGGAACGGATCCCGCCTTGGCGGAAGAAGTCACGCGGAAAGTGGTCGATGCGAGTGCTGTACCGGTGTACGTCAAGCTTTCTCCGAACGTTACGGATATTGTCCTTATGGCGAGGGCCGTAGAAAAAGGCGGGGCGTCCGGTTTATCCATGATTAATACATTGACAGGGATGCGTATCGATCCAAAAACCCGTAAACCGGTGATCGCCAACCAGACCGGGGGTCTTTCAGGAGCTGCTATTAAACCGGTAAGCATCCGGATGATCCACCAGGTCTATGCTGCCGTCGATTTACCGATCATCGGGATGGGCGGAATTGAAACGGCGGAAGATGTGGTGGAGTACTTACTCGCAGGTGCGAGCGCTGTCGCTGTCGGCAGTGCCAATTTCAAGAACCCGTTCATTTGTAAGGAGATCATCGATCAATTACCGGAGACACTCCGCAAGTATGGATTTTCTTCTGTGGAAGAAGCGATAGGAGGGGCGCATGATGAAAGAACTGCAACCAGTTTATTTCGCACTTGATTTTGAAACAGGGGAAGAAGCCCTCGGGTTTCTTGAACGTCATCAGCTAACAGGAATCCCTGTTAAAGTCGGAATGGAGCTCTATTACAGGGAAGGTGCTTCCATCATCGAACGTCTAAAACAGAACGGCCACAACATTTTTCTGGATCTGAAGCTTCATGATATTCCGGAAACCGTGCGGAGAGCGATGCGCAACCTTGCTTCTCTTGGTGTAGACGTCGTCAACGTCCATGCCCAGGGGGGAAGCAGGATGATGACAAGTGCGAAACATGGCTTGCAGGAGGGAGCGGCTGGTCATACGCCAATCCTTCTTGCCGTAACTATGCTCACATCCACTGACCAATCGATGATGGAACAAGAGCTCTTATATGATCGAAAGCTCCATGATGTCGTGCTTCATTATGCACAACTGGCAGAGAAAAGCGGTGTCGACGGTGTCGTATGCTCGGTGGAGGAAGCGGAGCTTATCCACAAACATACGAAGCTTTCTGCTCTGACACCGGGGATTCGTCTTCCTGGAGGGAATGCCCACGATCAGAAACGGATAGCTACGCCTGAAATTGCCGGCCAGAAGGGCAGTAACTCCATCGTCGTCGGTCGGGCGATCAGAGATGCAGAAAACCCATTTGCTACATATCAACAAATCAAGGAGGCTTTTACTTATGGACAATCGACAGCTCATTCATGACCTTCTTTCCATCGGAGCAGTCAAAATTGAGACAGAAGACTTTTTTACTTGGACATCCGGCATTAAGTCTCCCATTTATTGCGACAACCGATTAACGATGTCTTATCCGGAGATCAGGAAAAAAATCATCGCTGCTTTTATAGAAAAGATTGAAGAACTCGGAGAGGAAGTCGATGTCATTGCGGGATGCGCAACGGCAGGTATTCCTCATGCAGCGTGGATTGCGGAAAAGCTGGAGCTTCCCATGGTTTATGTCCGTGCTTCTGCTAAAAAACACGGGAAGGGTAACCAAATCGAAGGAAGAATCCGCAAAGGGCAAAAGGCGGTCGTTATTGAAGATTTGATCTCTACAGGGAAATCTTCCATACAAGCAGCCGAGGCTCTTCAGAAGGAGGGAGTGGAGGTGCTTGAGGTCCTTTCCATCTTCACCTATGGTCTTCATAAAGCGGATGAAGCCTTTAAGGAAGCAGGACTCTCATACCGCTCCATTACAAGCTACGAAAACCTGCTGAATGCTTTGGTTGATGCGGAGCGGATGAATGAGGAAGAGCGAAGGCTGATGGCGGAATGGCGTCAGGATCCTTACATTTTTACACAAACTTAACGGGAGATGGTGTTGCTATTTAAGCAGGACACTAGTAGGATAAAAGCATCAAATAAAAATGGTGATGACAGTGAAATCAAACAAGCACTCTTGTTTCATTCTCATGAATGCCGCCCTTGGAATCCTGACCTGTTTTATTTATTTATACTCATGGGTGGCGCTCACATTTTTGGAATCGATGCCTGTACTCGAACCGGTTTTTTCTCTGACCCTTTCGATGCTGGTCTTCTTTCTCTGGAATTTTGTCATGCTTAAGAGAGAGCGGAAGCGCTACTGGGCGCAGGCGGTATTCTCCTACTTTGGTTCCGTCGCTTTTTTCGCCTATTTCCTTACGTAAGGCCACGATGCACGTCGTGGTCTTTTTGTCTGCAAAAAGTTGGAATACTTAAAAATAAGGATACGGCGGTCAAATCATTTGTCCTCACAAACAAAACGGATTACGATAGATAAGTATGAATAAAAAATCGGAAAGGGGGCGGTACACATAATGGTAGAAGCAAAACTGCGTGTGAAATATTGGTTCAGGAGATTATTAGCATCGGATCCTGGAAGAAAGCGGCTCAGTCAAGCCGGAAAGGCGACGATCAGTCTTATTTCTTCTGTTTTTACGACCATTTTCCTTATGAACATGTTCGGTCACTCCCCCTTGCTCCCGGCGGTCGTTTCCGGTATGGCGGGAATGATGGGGATCATGGTCGTCATGGATGATACGAGGAGGAAGAAGCAGGTAACGACGGGACTGCTTGCGATTTCAGCCAGTAGTGGAATTACTCTAGGCTCTTTACTTTCCTTCAATGCCGTACTAGTAGCCATCCTGATGATTATTATCATTTTCAGCAGTTTCTATTTTTCTCAGTATGGCAGCCGGTACTTCTCGCTGGGTATGATCGCCTTCTTTACAACGTATCTTTCTTCGTTTCTGAAACTCCCCCCCGCACAATTTCCATGGTTTTATCTGGCGGTCATCATCGGGATCAGTTACGCCTTCTTTTATAATTTCTATTTATTTAAAGATTCGGCTCAATTGCTCAGACGCAGCATCCAATCCTTTCACAGACAGGCGAACCTTACTTTCGAAATGATGATTGAGATTATCGAAGAGCCGGATATGACAGAGGCAAAAAAGAGAAAAGCGGAATACAATGTCAAGAAATTGAGGCAGTATGCGAGTAATGTATCGACGGATATCAATGAAGAAGACGTTCGTAAACTTTGGCAGGGTTTGAAGCCGAGTCAACTGCGTCTCTATATCTTCGATACGGCCATGTTCGTCATGACGCTTTCAGACAGCCTGAAACGTTTGAAGGAAGACGGGGCATTGGAAATGGATGAGCTGCGTTCACTGCTTGTGCGTGTCATCCATTCACTAAAGCAGGCAAAGATACTGGATACAGGAAGCGAAGATGAAAACCTGAAGGAAGCAAGAAATGTGGTACTTGCTTTAAGAAGCCTTATCGATGATCTTTTCGAAGAGCGTACCGGTCCTCCGGAAGGCTGGCTGTATCTCGTCAGACGGATTGAAGCGATCGCCTCGCATGTAACAGAAGGGGCACAGAAAGTAAGGGACGATATTGCAGATAACAGCTCAGAAGAGGTAATAGAAGAAACAGAAAAGGAAGAGGATACGGGTACCAAAGAAATGAAACCTACCACGAAAAAGGCGATTCAGTCGATGATAGCCGGAACGATTGCCATAATCGCCGGTTATTTGATATCACCGATCCAGCCTTATTGGATTGTCCTTACTGCTTTCATTGTCCTCTTGGGTACAGAGACGGTAGGAAGAACGTACTTGAAAGGCTTGGAGCGGTCCGTCGGAACGGTTATCGGCGCCGTCATCGGGTTTCTTCTTGCCAATCTCGTATCCGGACACATTGTCCTGATCATCGCTCTGTTGTTCTCCGTCGTTTTCTTCGCCTTCTATTTACTGACTGTATCCTATACGCTTATGAGTGTTTTCATTACGATGCTCATTGCTTTTATGTACGATCTCCTGCTCGGAGGAATCAGCTATCAGCTGCTGGGTGCCCGTGTCCTTGATACCATCATCGGTGCGGCAATTGCTCTAGCCGTATCTGCGTTTATTCTCCCATCCAGAACGATGGACAAGATTACGGAAGTTTTCACCGATTATCTCGAGAATTTGGAAACATACGTCACTTCCTACGTGAAAGGGTTCCGTACACCGGTGCAGGTGAAGAATTTAGCCAACACCGCTTTCGATATGGATGATAAAATCCAGGCTATGGAAGATGAAGCAAAGCCGATTCTTCAAGGCCCTGGTGCGAGGAAGTATTCCAGACTTCCAAGGTTGATCACCGTGTTTACGGCCATTAACTATTATGCTAAACATTTGGTCGCTTCCTCTTATCAGAAGAACTTTCAATATCCAGAAGAACTCTGCCGGACGTTTGAAGAAATGGAGAGGAAACTCAGCTACAATATGGAACTTGTCCAGACGTTGATCGAAACGAATAAGATTGCTGGAGAGTTTTATGACCTTAAACAAGAGAGAGAAGAAATCGAACGCCACGCTCCGAACCACAACGAAAATCAGGGCGATCTCGTTCATCACCTCTACTATGTATGGAAAATAAATCAAGCTTTGATGCTTATGGGCGATGTGCTTGGCGCAAATGAAGGGAATCAAGAAATGAAACCGCGGACCGATTAAGGTTTGCGGTTTTTCATTTATAGGTCTATGGGATGAGTGGTGGAAGGAGTATACTCCCATCTTTGGCGAAATGTGAAACAATCCCTCCCACAGTCCGTAATTCCTGTAACGAACACGCAAGTTGAACAGGAGGATTTGAATGAGAAATTACGTAGGCATGCTCGGTTTGTTAGTGATCCTGGTACTCACTGCTTGCTCATCAGGAGAAGAGACGAAGACTGTCAATAAGGAGGAGGTACCGGGAAAGGAGCAGGAATCGGAGCCGGCAGAATCTCCGTCCATGGAGCTTTCGGAAACGATGGATGATATTCTCCAGGAAGAGGCTGGGGAATACGCCGGCGAGCATTATGATAAAGAAAAGGTTAACCAAGCCTTGGATGACTTGGACATGGAAGGAATGGAAGCGGAGGAAATATATATGAACATCCTCCCTTTAATGAGTGAATCCGGGCAATACCGTGAATACTCAGAGTTCATCCAATCATTCCAAGCGAATATCGAAACAGAGGTGTCTGATACACCTGGAGGAATGGAACTGGAGGAAGGGAAGAAAGTGGAAGGTTCCGCCAACATAACGTTCCTCCTGGACTCCAGTGGAAGTATGGCAGAGACGATTGACGGCAGACAGAAGATGGACCATGCGAAGGACGCCATCCATGATTTTGTGGCCTCCATGCCGGAAGGATCGAATGTTTCTCTTCGTATTTATGGACAGGAGGGCAGCAGCAAAGAGTCTGATAAAGCATTGTCCTGTTCCAGTACTGAGAATGTTTACGACAGGAAGGCTTACGATGAAGGAGCTTTCCAACAAACACTGGAAGGGGTAGAGCCGGTTGGGTGGACGCCGATTGCCAAGGCCATAGAAGAGACGGAGAAGGATTTGAAATCCGGACCGAAAGTGAGGCAGCAGTTGGTTTATATTGTAAGTGACGGAATCGAAACATGCGGCGGTGATCCAGTCGCGGCAGCAGGTGCTCTGCGCGATTCCGGGGAAGAAGGAACCATCCACGTTATTGGTTTTGATGTGGATGATGAAGGGCAGGAACAGTTAATGGATGTAGCCAAGGCCGGCGGCGGGGAGTATGAAAGCGTCGACTCTGCAGCGGATTTCCAACGTCTGTTCGAAAGAGAACGAGTTCGTCTCTTTAACGAATGGAGCAGGTGGACGACCGATAATTTTAATAACGTCGCGAGAGAACAGACAGATAAGTTAAATGAGTTGTACAGGGAGAGGACCGATTTTAAGAACCTTACGTTCCGGGAACAGAGCAACCTGAAAAATGCAGTCCTACACTTATCACAAGACGATCGAATCGATAGTGATACGAATAAACAAATCTATGACCTCATTGAGGAACGGGCAGATACGCTGAAAGAGTTGGAAGCGGACTTTGATGCCGCTCTCGACCAGACGGATGAGGAAGGCGATGAAAGAAGAGAGGATATTCTCGATAAAGGGAAAGAGAAAAAGGATCAATACAGCAACTGAGTGAACGTAAAAGGCCGGGCGATTGTTACAATCGTCCGGCTTTCTTCTACTGCTGTTCTTTTTTGTTCTTTCTCAACTTTTTAATGAAAGAATCATCAGGTGTTACAAATAAGGTCTGTTGGTTATCGTACGTCACAAAGCCTGGTTTAGCACCGGATGGCTTTTTCACATGACGGATCAGAGTATAATCGACCGGTACAGAGGATGAGCGGCTCGATTTACTGAAGTTCGCTGCCAGCTGTGCTGCTTCAAACAGGGTGTCTTCATTCGGGTCGCTGCTCTTAATGACGACGTGGGACCCGGGGATGTCCTTGGCATGGAGCCAAATGTCTGTTTTGTGGGCGAGCCGGTTCGTCAAGTATTCATTTTGTTTGTTATTTCTTCCTACGTAGATGAGCGTTCCGTCACTGGCTTCGAATGCCTCGGGTGCCGGGGTTGCCTGCTTATTCTTTTTGTTTCCTTTGGACTGGGGCTTCTTCTTCAGGTAGCCCTGCTCGCGAAGCTCTTCACGGATTTCTTCAATATCCTCTTCCCGAGCGGTCTCCACCTGTTGAAGCAGCCGGTCGAAATAGGCAATTTCATCTTCCGCTTTTTCTATCTCCACCTGGACGACCTGCTTGGATTTCTTGAGTTTCTGGTACGTTTGGAAAAGGCTTTGAGCATTTTCACTCGGGGATTTATTCGGATTCAAGTCGATGGTGATCTCGGCCTGTTCCGGATCATAGTAATCAACGACTGTTACCGCTTCATCCCCCGGTTTTACGAGATGCATGTGAGCGGTCAACAACTCTCCTAATCGCTGATAGCGGTCGGCGGAATCCGATTTTTTCAACGTATCTTCATGTTTTTTGATTTTACGGATATTTTTATCTCTCTCATTTTTCATGAAACGATGGAGATCGCCGGCCTGCTGCTTGACACGGTCCCTTTCCGCTTTGCCCGAATAGTAGTCATCGAGCATGGCGCTTACCCTCTCGTACTGTTCCACTTCCCCATCAAATGCTTGGAGTGGAAATACATAGAACTGATTCTTTCCGCTGAGCTGCGCCTGGGGCGTATAATCGTGGGCAAGGATACGATCCCGAAAGCTCTTATAGGATTGCTTGAGGGCATCTGACCCACCAAGCCCTGCCTGATGAACGATCTCCTTGGCTATCATCGGCGAGAATCCCATGACGAGATTAAGGATTTGTTTATCCATTTTTCCGCTGTTAAAGTCAAGCTTTCTGATGAATAGATCCGGATCTAAATCAATTGGATTAAGTTTTCCTTGTTCCGGAGGGAGTTTGTATGGCTGACCGGGCATGATAGTACGGTGCCTGTTCTGCGAAGGAGGTAGGTGTTTGATACTGTCTAGAATATGCCCTTCCTCTTCATCTACAAGCAGGATGTTGGAGTGTTTCCCCATCACTTCTATAATCAGGGTCTTGATTGTTTCATCTCCAATTTCATTCCTGCTTCGGACTTTCAATTTTACGATTCGTTCCATATCCACCTGCTCGATTTCTTCTACAAATCCTCCGACCAGGTGTTTCCTCAGCAGCATGCACAACATCGGCGGTTCTTTCGGGTTGTTATAAATATCTTCCGTCAGATGGAAGCGTGCATAACTGGGATGAGCCGATAACAGCAGGCTGTGTTTCTTTCTCTGGGAACGGACGGTAAATACCAGTTCCGTGTCCGTCGGCTGATAAATTTTCATAATTCTACCCGAGCGGATGGTCTCATTTAATTCATGAGTAATCGCCCGGGTGACGATTCCGTCAAACGACATGGTCTTCACCTCTCTACTGTTGCAAGTATAGCACGAGTACAGGAGGGAATTCTAAGAAAATTCCTTACACCCTCGCTATACGAAGCGGCTAATGGTAGAATGTTGTTTCGGATAATCTACGATGGGTGTGAGATGGATGAAGAGTATGACGGGATACGGTAAGGGAAGGGTGGAAAAGGATGGGACGGTCGTTCATGTTGAGTTGAGAGCTGTTAACCATCGTTTTCTCGATATCCATGTGAAACTGCCCGCGAGCTTTCTATCTATGGAAGAGGCTGTACGAAATGCCGTTAAACAAGAGCTGGAAAGAGGACATATCGACATATCTGTCATGATTGACGGAGACGGCTTTTTGAAAAAGAGGGTGGATATCGACTGGGATTTGACCGATCAGTATATTCATCAATGGAAGAAACTGAAAAGTCATTATGATTTGACGGGCGAAATGACTATTGATATGGTATCCAAGTTAGACGATGTTTTTTCTGTTAAGGAAACAAAGGAGAATACATCCTACATAAAACCTGTACTGGACGAAGCGATGTTTGCTGCGCTGCGGGCCTTGAATAAGATGCGGAGTCTGGAAGGGGAACGGATCTGGACAGACCTCCAAGCACGTGTTCGGGCTATGCGGGCGTTGTTAAAGAGAATGGAAGTAAGACGCCCGGCCTTTATCAAGGAATACAGGGACCGGATTAAACAAAGGGTTGAAGAATTCTCAAGAGAATTCATCGACCCGGAAGAGTCCCAGCTTCTCAAAGAGATTGCCATTCTTTCAGAAAAAGGGGACGTGACAGAAGAGTTGACCCGGATGGATTCCCACCTTCTGCAGGTGGAACGTCTCCTGAATGAAAAGGGGGCTGTCGGACGCCGGCTTGATTTCATGATTCAAGAAATGCATCGCGAAGTGAATACAATCGGCTCGAAATCCAATGACAGCGCACTGCTCGAGATCGTCATCCAATGGAAAAATGAATTGGAGAAAATGAAAGAACAAGTGCAAAATGTCGAATAACAATTGTGTTTATCACTAGTTTTTTCATATAATAGAGTTAGTGATTACAGTGCTTGGTCAGAAGAAGGAGGAGTCAGCTTTGAGTTTGAAGTTAATTAACATCGGCTTTGGAAATGTAGTTTCTGCCAACCGCATTATCTCGATCGTTTCACCGGAATCTGCGCCCATCAAACGTATTATTACCGTTGCACGTGACAATAATAAACTAGTAGATGCTACATACGGCCGTCGAACGAGAGCCGTCATCATTACCGACAGCGATCATGTCGTCCTTTCCGCCGTTCAGCCGGAAACCGTAGGGCAGCGGGTAATCAGCCATGATGAGATTTCAGATGAAAATTAGGGGGACAAACTGAAGTGATTGATCAGAAAGGAATTTTATTTATACTGTCCGGCCCGTCCGGGGTCGGGAAGGGTACTGTACGAAAGGCTTTGTTCGAACAGTCGACAGATTTGCGTTATTCTATTAGTATGACGACACGCGAACCTCGTGAAGGGGAAGTGGACGGCGTCGACTATTTCTTTAAAACGAGAGATGAGTTTGAGACATTGATTTCCCAAGGACAGCTCATTGAACATGCCGAGTATGTCGGCAACTATTACGGAACACCCCGTCAATATGTGGAGCAGACGCTTGAGGAAGGGAAAGACGTTTTCCTGGAAATCGAGGTCCAGGGTGCGATGAAGGTCCGCGAGAACTTTCCGCAAGGGGTATTCGTCTTCTTAATTCCGCCTTCTTTGGAAGAATTGAAAGACCGCATCGTCAACCGCGGTACCGAGACAGAAGATAAAGTGAAAAACCGTCTGCTCGCAGCTAAAGAAGAAATTGATATGATGGATGCCTATGATTATGTTGTCGTCAACGATGACATTAATCATGCCGTATCGAAAGTACAATCCATCGTAGCCAGTGAACACTGCAAGCGTGAGCGTGTAGCTCATCAATATAAGAAAGCATTGGAGGATGAATAATTATGATGCTGGAACCGTCTATTGACTCCCTACAGAAAAAAATTAAATCCAAGTACACGATTGTAACATTATCTGCCCGCAGAGCCCGTGAATTGAAACAGGGCAGCGCGCCGATGGTCGAAAACCCGAACTCTTTTCAACAAGTAGGTGTCGCTTTAGAAGAAATCGACAGCGGCAAGTTGAACTTCATCGAGTCTGATGAAATCCAGGCCCGTACAGAAACGCTATAAAACCGGACGTTCGTTATGCGTTTGGTCCATAAGAAGTACAAAAGCCGCGCTCATTCTCTGAATCCAGCGCGGCTTTTACTACGTAGCAAACATATATTCCAGTCGAGCAAAGGGGAACGTCTTATGTTAAAAGGAAAAAACATTGCATTGGGAGTCTCCGGCGGGATCGCCGCTTATAAAGCTGCTGCATTAACGAGCAAGCTGGTACAGGCAGGTGCGAACGTGAAGGTGATCATGACAAATAGTGCGCAGCAGTTCATCACGCCGACTACGTTTCAGGCGCTTTCCAGACAGCCTGTATACACCGATACTTTTCATGAACAGGACCCATCCCAAATACAGCATATCGATGTCGCGGACTGGGCAGACCTGTTCCTCGTCGCTCCTGCTACAGCCAACGTGATAGCGAAGATGGCAGGTGGCCATGCGGATGATATGTTGACGACGACACTGCTTGCCACAGAAGCACCTGTTTACATTGCTCCTGCGATGAATGTCCATATGTACAGTCATCCTGCTGTGATGAATAACATGAAGCAGCTGGATGAGTGGGGCTTTCGATTCATTGAGCCCGGAGAAGGATATCTTGCCTGCGGCTATGTCGGGAAGGGTAGGCTGGAAGAACCGGAAACGATCGTACGCGTGCTCGAAGGGGAAATGGACCGTAAAAAGATATTGGAAGGGAAACGTGTATTAATTACGGCAGGACCGACCAGGGAAAAGATTGACCCTGTCCGTTACTTCACCAACCCGTCGACAGGGAAGATGGGCTTTGCCCTTGCCCGCCAGGCCGCAGCGCTTGGAGCGGACGTCACTCTGATTGCGGGACCGGTTCAGCTGGATACACCCCCGGGCGTAAATCGCTTCGATGTAACAACGGCAGAAGATATGTTTCAGGCTGTGATGCAGCATTATCCTGATCAGGACATTGTCATCAAATCAGCTGCCGTCGCCGACTACCGACCGAAAGTCACCTATGAACATAAAATGAAAAAACAGGACGGAAATTATGTCGTGGAGATGGAGCGGACGAAGGATATTCTTTTCGAGTTGGGCCAGCGCAAGGAGCACCAGTATTTAATTGGCTTCGCAGCTGAAACCAACGATGTGGAGCATTATGGGAGGAAAAAGCTAATCAATAAAAACCTGGATGCCATCGTGATCAACAATGTAGGAGATCCGGGGGCCGGGTTCGGAACGGATACGAACGCCTCTCTATTCCTTACGAAAAAAGGGCAGGAGCAGACGTATCCGCTTCAGAGCAAAGACGAGCTTGCCGCCCGGATACTGACAGAAGCATACGGGGAGCTTGTGGAGCGTGACACCCCGTGACAATTGCCAACGTCATCGTAGATGTTCCATCTCAAAATACGGATCGACCCTTTGATTATAAAGTTCCGGAGAAATTTGAAGGCATCGTTCAGCCGGGCGTCCGGGTGATCGTCCCCTTCGGCCCGAGAAAAATTATGGGCTACGTCGTCTCTTTATCCGAAACAAGCAGTTTCCCGTCGGTAAAGAACATCACGGATGTACTGGACGTGCTTCCTACGCTGACAAAGGAACTGTTGGAGCTTGGTAAATGGCTTTCCCGTCAGACGCTCAGTTACTATATATCCTGCCTCCAAGTTATGATTCCTCAGGTGATGAAAGCGAAATACCGCAAGGAACTTTGGAAGTTGACGGAGGAACCGCTCGTGCCGGAGCTGGATCGGTTCTTTGATGGAAGGGGTGTCGTTGATTTCGAGGAGTTCGAACGATCCGGCATCAGCTACCGTCTGTTGAAGAAGCACATGGATGACGGCGAAGTGGATGTCCATTATGAAGTGAAGAGCAGAGAAACGAAGAAAGTCATTCCGATGGTGGAACCTGCACTTGAACCACTGCAATTGGAGGAGAAATGGCAGGACATATCCCCGAGGGCCAAAAAACAGTTGGCGATTGTTGAGTTTTTCATTGAATATCCGCATGCATTAGAGAAGAAGCGGCTGCTGTCGCTTCTTTCGACAACCCCGGCTTCCTTGAAGCCGCTTATAGAGGATGGGACGCTTCGCGAATATAAGCAGGAAGTGTTCCGCGATCCCTACGGCGAGAGAGAGTTTGAGCGGACAACTCCTTTTCCGTTAACGGATGAACAACAGTCTTCCATCACGCCGATCCTCCGTTCTATTGAACAGAAGCAGCATGAAATTTTTCTGCTGCACGGAGTGACCGGAAGCGGTAAGACGGAAGTATACCTGCAATCCATACAGGAAGTGATCGATAAAGGGGAAGAAGCAATCATGCTGGTGCCGGAAATCGCGCTGACTCCGCAAATGGTGGAACGATTCAAGGGAAGGTTCGGGTCAAAAGTGGCTGTTCTGCATAGTGCCCTTTCTGCAGGGGAGAAGTATGATGAATGGCGGAAGGTCCAGCGCCGGGATGTTCAGGTCGTCGTGGGGGCAAGGTCTGCCATCTTCGCTCCTTTTACGAATCTCGGATTGATTATTATTGATGAAGAGCATGAAACCAGTTATAAACAGGAGGACAGAACAAGATACCATGCGAGGGACGTCGCCATCAAACGCGGGGAGACGCACCGATGCCCCGTCGTTCTCGGAAGCGCGACTCCGGCTCTTGAAAGTTACGCCAGGGCGGTCAAGGGAAACTATCACCTCCTAACGATGAAAAAACGGATGAACGAAGCGGTCATGCCGGAAGTAGAGCTTGTCGATATGAGAGAAGAACTTCATGAAGGGAACCGTACGATGTTTTCACGGGTGTTGAAGGAGAAAATAGAGGACCGTATTGCCAAAGGAGAACAAATCGTCTTGTTCTTGAACAGGCGTGGTTATTCTACATTCGTCATGTGCCGGGACTGCGGTCATGTGCAGGAATGTCCACACTGCGATATTGCCCTCACCTATCACAAGCGGCAGAATAAATTGAAATGCCACTATTGTTCCCACGAAGAACCAATGCCTAAGGAATGTCCGGAGTGTGAAAGCAAAACGATTCGTTTCTTTGGTACTGGAACACAGAAGGTGGAGGAAGCTTTGCAGGAGCTTATACCAGAAGCGCGCGTACTCCGAATGGACGTGGATACGACCCGGCGCAAAGGTGCTCATGAACGGCTTCTGAAACAGTTCGGTGAGAAAGAGGCGGATATTCTACTCGGAACACAGATGATCGCAAAGGGGCTGGATTTCGGAAATGTTACGCTCGTCGGAGTGCTCGCGGCCGATGCGATGCTCAACCTTCCTGACTTTCGCGCTTCAGAAAAGACGTTCCAACTCCTCACGCAGGTCAGCGGCCGGGCAGGGAGACACGAAAAGGCGGGGGAAGTCGTCGTCCAGACGTACACACCCGAACATTACAGCATTGAACTTGCAAGCACGTACGATTTTGAGCGTTTTTTCCAGGAGGAAATGAAGCTTAGGAAAGCGTTCCGGTACCCGCCTTATTACTACTTAACGCTGTTCACGGTTTCTCATCCGAATCAGCTGAAAGTTCAGGAAGTCACCCAGAAAATAACGATGTTCATGCAGCAGCAATTGTCCGATGGTGCCTTTGTACTGGGGCCGACGCCGTCTGCGCTGACCAGGATCAATAATAGATATCGCTATCAATGCATGGTAAAATACAAGAAAGAACCAGAGCAGCGGAAATTCGTGGAACGGATCCTGCATTACTATGAAGAAGAAATGAAACAAGAAAATGGATTACAAATCACGGTTGATTTTCAACCGTACCAGCTTATGTAAGCTGTCGTCAGAAGGGAGCAACTAGTCATGACAAGAATCGCATTCATGGGAACACCGGACTTCGCCGTCCCCGTTCTCGACCGCATCATAGAAGAAGGATACGAGGTCGTCCTCGTCATCACCCAGCCTGACCGCCCGAAAGGTCGTAAAAAAGTAATGACCCCGCCGCCCGTCAAAGTGGCTGCGGAAAAGCACGGCATTCCTGTATTTCAACCGGAGAAAATCAAGAACGAATACGAGGAAGTCTTGGCTTATGACCCGGACTTGATCGTTACTGCAGCTTTCGGACAGATCCTGCCGGAAGCGTTGTTAAAAGAACCGAAGCACGGATGTATCAACGTCCATGCATCCCTGCTCCCTGAATTCAGGGGAGGAGCACCGATTCATTACAGCATCTTAGCAGGTAAGAAAGAAACGGGCGTTACGATCATGTATATGGTCAAAAAGCTGGATGCCGGCGATATGCTTGCCAAAACAGTTGTCCCAATTACGGATGAGGACCACGTCGGAACACTCCATGATAAACTTTCGGAAGCTGGTTCCGACCTGTTGGCCGAAACGCTGCCGAGGCTGTTGGCCGGGGAGATCACACCGGAGAAGCAGGACGAAACCCTCGTCACTTTTGCTTCGAATATTAAACGGGAGCAGGAGCTTATCGATTGGAACAAGGATCAGCAGACCATCTATAATCATGTGAGAGGCCTCCACCCTTGGCCTGTCGCCTACACGTATTGGAACGATAAACCAATGAAGATCTGGTGGGTGGAGAAAGTGGACGGCACAAGTTCCGAAGTAGCCGGAACAGTCACTGGGATCGAAGAGGACGGTTTTCTTGTCGCCACCGGAGACGGGAAAACGGTCAAGGTTACGTCCCTGCAGCCGTCCGGCAAGAAAAAAATGGACGGCCAGGCCTTTATTAACGGATCCGGTCAATCATTAGAAATCGGAGATCGTCTGGGGGAGCAGCATGACTAAATTTTTACTTAGAGAGACGGCTCTCGATCTATTAACGAGAATCGGAGATCAAGGCGGCTTCAGCCACGTACTGCTGGATAGAGAAATCAATAAACAGGATTTCTCCAGGCAGGACGGCGGGCTGTTGACAGAAATCGTATACGGCACTCTTCAGCGCCGCGATCTCATTGCTTATACGATACAACCTTATATACAGAAACAAAAGAAAATAAAGCCCTGGGTCCGCTGGCTTCTTTATATGTCCGTCTATCAAATGATGTTCCTTGAGCGGGTTCCGGATCATGCAATCATCCATGAAGCGGTAGAGATATCGAAAAAGCGCGGCCACAAGGGAATCGTATCGTTTATGAATGGTGTGCTGCGTAACGTACAGAGGAATGGTGGACGGGATCTGGATGAGATTACAGATCCGGTGGAAAAGCTTGCGATCCGAACGAGTCACCCACTTTGGCTTGTCAAACGTTGGGCGGAGCAATATGGAGAAGAAGTGACGGAGGCGATGTGTGAAGCGAACAACCGCCATTTGCCGATGAGCATCCGAATTCAACCGCTGCGGATGGACAGAGAAGAGGTCGTTTCCAGACTGGAAGAAGACGGGCTTACCGTAGAGGAAAGCCAGCTGTCCCCGCAAGGATTGATCGTCACTGGTGGTGCCATACTTAAACACCCGCTGTTTGCGGAAGGATATGTAACCGTACAGGATCAAAGCTCCATGCTTGTTGCGGAGATGATGGATCTTGCTTCAGGTATGACTGTCCTTGACGCCTGTAGTGCCCCCGGCGGCAAGACGACACATATCGCGGAGAAGATGGCAGATGAAGGGGAAATACTGGCTTATGATCTGCATGAGAAGAAAGCGAAGCTTGTAGAGAAGAAAGCAAAACAGCTGCAGTTGACTTCGATTACGGCAGGGCAGGCCGATTCTCGAAAACTCGGCGAGAAACATGCGGCAGAACACTTTGATCGTATTCTGCTCGATGCTCCTTGCTCCGGACTCGGTGTTTTGCGCGGAAAGCCGGATATAAAGTATCATAAAACGGAACAGGATATATACTCCCTCCGTTTAATCCAGGATGATCTCCTCGATGAGATGGCACCTTTGTTGAAATCAGGCGGCAAGCTTGTTTATAGTACGTGTACAGTAGACCGTCATGAAAATGAAGAAGCTGTGAAGCACTTTCTTTCCAAACATCCAGAATTCCGTGTGGATCCTTCGTTTAAGGAAGATCTGCCACCTGCTTTGAGGGACGGCATCGGCCTTTCTGAACACGGACTTCAGCTATTCCCGCACGAGTGGGATACAGATGGATTTTTCTTGACCCGATTGATCAAACAATAACTCGGAGGGTGCATCGGTTGTATTTCCGGTGGCCCCCGGGAAATCAAAAGTAGGTGAGTCTATGTTAGGCTATTTTCTTACAGACCAAGGGCAAGTTCGCAATCATAATGAAGATGCGGGTGGTGTGTTTTCCGAAAAAGCACCAATCCTCGCTGTCGTTGCCGACGGAATGGGCGGCCACCAGGCGGGAGACGTTGCAAGCCGGATGGCAACCGATCATTTACATAACAAATGGAAAGAATCCGGCACTATAGCGACTCCGGAAGAGGCAGAGCAGTGGATGATAGAAACGGTTCGGTCCGCAAACGATGAAATAAAAGCATATGCGGATGAGCACGAGGAATGTCAAGGGATGGGGACAACGATTGTTGCAGCTATCAGCACGGACCAGTTTGCGACAATCGCTCATATCGGAGACAGCCGTTGTTACCTTGCGAATGCATATGGGTTCCAGTCTGTAACAGATGACCATTCTTTAGTCAATGAGCTGGTACGGACAGGGCAGATCACGGAAGAAGAGGCGGAACATCATCCCAGGAAGAACGTTCTGTTGAAAGCTCTCGGAACCGAATTCGGTTTGGAACCGGATGTCCGCACGCTGGAATTTGAAAAAGATGACCGTCTTCTTTTGTGTACAGACGGATTGACGAACAAGGTGAATGATCAGGAATTATCTGAGCTGAAAGATTTTCATGGGGAATGGAAAGATTTTTGCCGTCGATTAATTGAACTGGCCAACGCACGGGGCGGAGAAGATAATATCACCCTTGCTGTCGTCCATTATGATTCGGCAACCCATGAGAAAGAGGGTGTACAATAATGCTCCAGGACCGTCTCCTTAATGACCGTTATCGCGTAGGGGAGATGATCGGCGGCGGGGGTATGGCAAACGTTTATCTCGCCCATGATACCATCCTCAACAGGGAGGTGGCCGTCAAAGTCCTACGTTTAGAACACGGGAATGACGAGGAATTCATTGCCAGGTTCCACCGGGAAGCACAGTCTGCCACAAGCCTTTCCCATCCTAATATCGTCAACATCTATGATGTCGGGGAAGAAGATGACATCTATTACATGGTGATGGAATACGTGGACGGAATGACCTTAAAGCAGTACATCCAACAGCACAGCCCGATTGACGCTTCCGATGCCGTCGATATCATGAGGCAGGTAGCCTCTGCGATCGCCCATGCCCATGATAATGAAATCGTTCACCGGGACATAAAACCGCAGAACATATTAATTGATCACTATGGACATGTAAAAGTAACAGACTTCGGGATTGCGATGGCGTTAAGTGCTACTTCGCTGACGCAGACGAATTCGGTGCTCGGCTCCGTCCACTATTTATCACCGGAGCAGGCACGCGGCGGTGTCGCTACAAAGAAATCTGATATTTATTCTCTTGGTATTGTTTTCTTCGAACTGCTGACAGGACGCCTTCCTTTCTCCGGTGAGTCTCCTGTGTCCATTGCTTTAAAGCATTTGCAGCATGAGACACCATCCTTGAAACGATGGAATTCGGACCTTCCGCAAAGCGTGGAGAACATCGTTCTGAAAGCGACGGCTAAAGATCCCTTCCACCGATATGAGTCTGTATTGGATATGGAACAGGATATTGAAACGTCTTTGGAACTCGATCGGAGAGATGAAGCGGCTTTCGAAATACCGCAGGATGACGAGGAAGAAATGACGAAGGCCATCCCGGTCATTACAAATGATGTGTATGGTGAACAGACCGAAGAAGACACGATTATCCATTCTCAGCCGAATGGTGTCCAGACTTCTGCTGAGGAGGAAACGCAGGAATATAACCAACCTCCTGCTCCGGCGAAGAAAGGCAAAAAGAAAAAGAATAAAAAAGTAAATAAGCCGAAAAAACCGAAGAAAAAACGCAAAGTCTGGCCGTGGATCGTCACGATCCTTATCCTTCTGCTTTTGGGTGGCGGAACGGCAGCTGCACTTTATGTTCCTGGATTTATTCGGCCGGCAGAAGTCGAGATGATTGATGTCGCAGGCATGGAATATGAAGAGGCTTACAGTGAATTGAGCGATTTGAACTTAAAAGTGAACCGGGAAACGATGTTTTCAGAAGATGTCGAAGAGGGAATGGTCATTCGGACGGATCCGGAAGCCGGCCGTACGGTTCAAGAAGAGTCTGAAGTAACCGTTTATTCAAGCCTTGGAAGAGAACGGGTCGAATTTGAAGATTACACAGGGGAAGATTTCGACAGTGTCGAAGAGGAGCTTCGGGATAAAGGGTATTCTGAAATTGAACGAATACCCGAAACGAGCGATCAGCCGCCGGGAGAAATTACGGCGCAGCTGTCCCCGGAACCCGGGACGAAAGTACTTCCGGATGAAACGAAGGTCATTTTCCGTGTCAGCAGCGGCCCACCGACCATCGATTTAGGTCGGCTGGATGATATGACGAAGGAGCAGGCGGAAAGTTATCTTGATAATCGTAATCTTAAAATGCAGGTAGTCGAAGAGTATTCCGATGAAGTGGAGAAGGGACGCGTCATTACGCAGGATCCAGACCCATACACAGAAGTCAAGGAAGGTTCGACGGTAACCATCACGGTTTCCCTCGGTCCTGAGGAAAAGCCGCCTCGGGAGGAGACCGTCTCGGTAGAAGTGCCATTCGATGAGGCTTCGGAAGAGACCGAGCAGAAGGTGCTCATTTATGTGGATGACTTGGAACGGGATATGGAAGAGCCTGTCATTGAGGAGACCATTACCGAGACGACGTCGTTCGATATAACATTGACGATTGCCGAAGATACGGAAGCAGCGTATAAAGTTCAAAGGGGTGACGAAGTCATTGCAGAAGAAAGTGTATCGTATTAAGAAGGTGAAATCATGGCGACAGGCAAAATAATCAAGGCCTTAAGCGGGTTTTATTATGTCCTTCATGAGGGAGAAATTTACCAATGCAGAGGGAGAGGTAACTTTCGGAAGAAGAAAGTGTCTCCTCTCGTCGGTGACATGGTCGAATTCAAAGCGGACAATCGGGAAGAAGGGTATATTTTATCTATTGAAGAACGGAAAAATGAATTTGTGCGGCCGCCGATTGCCAATGTGGATCAGGCTCTGATTGTAACATCCGCTACCCGACCGGATTTCAATGCGCTTCTCCTCGATCGTTTCCTTGTTCTTGTGGAAGCGAAACGGATTGAACCGATTATCGTTATTTCGAAAATGGACCGTCTGGATGAAGATCAGGTGAAAGAGATGCAGCATTATGAGACGATGTATGGCGAAATCGGCTATCCGGTTATCCTGTCTGCTGTCAATGATCCAGAAGCGATGGACTTGATCCAGTCCCATCTTGCAGACCGCACGACTGTGATTGCCGGTCAGTCGGGGGTAGGGAAATCCTCTCTCTTGAATTCCATCGATTCCAGGTTGTCCATTGATACGGATGAAATATCAGAGAGTCTCGGCCGCGGGAAGCACACGACGAGGCATGTGGAACTCTATGAAATATCTAATGGGCTTGTAGCAGATACGCCGGGGTTCAGTTCGCTTGAATTTGCAGACTTGGAACTGGAACAGCTGCCGGAGTGCTTTCCGGAATTTGTGGCGGTTCAGGATGGGTGCAAATTTAGAGGCTGCCTGCATCACAAAGAGCCTAAATGTGCGGTGAAAATGGAAGTAGAGGCAGGTAACATCAGCAGCCAGCGCTACCATCATTATCTGCAGTTCCTGGAAGAAATACAGAATAGAAAGCCGAGGTATTAAACGATGACAAAAATTGCACCATCCATCTTAGCATCCGATTTTGCTAAACTGGGAGAGGAAATTAAAGACGTCGAGCTCGCAGGCGCGGATTATATCCATGTAGATGTCATGGATGGACATTTCGTTCCAAACATTACGATCGGCCCTTTGATTGTTGATGCGGTCCGCCCGGTGACGAGCCTTCCGCTTGACGTCCATTTAATGATCGAGAATCCGGAAGCTTACGTGGAAACGTTCGCCAAAGCGGGCGCAGATATTCTAACGGTCCATCAGGAAGCGTGTCCGCACCTCCACCGCACCATCCAACTGATTAAAAGTCACGGGGTGAAAGCAGGTGTGGTCATTAACCCTGCGACACCTGCCGAAGCGATTCGTCCTATACTGAAAGACGTGGATCTTGTATTGTTAATGACGGTCAATCCTGGTTTCGGTGGTCAGTCATTCATACATTCTGTACTGCCAAAAGTCAGCCAGATCGATGCATGGAGAACGGAAGAAGCGCTGGATTTTGAAATTGAGATTGATGGCGGCGTCAATGAAG
This sequence comes from Halobacillus sp. ACCC02827, assembly GCF_030291935.1. Lineage (NCBI taxonomy): Bacteria > Bacillati > Bacillota > Bacilli > Caryophanales > Bacillaceae > Halobacillus > Halobacillus sp. ACCC02827. The sequence continues at coordinate 1,633,829 of NZ_CP128168.1, forward strand.
TAACGGCACGCCTTTGCACCGAAGCCGGTGCTGATGTCCTCGTAGCAGGAAGCGCTGTTTTCAATCACCCCGACCGTAAAAAAGCGATAGATGCGATTCGCAGCTCTTTATAAGGGGAAGAAGCTCAAATGATTGCCAGCAGGCATCCATTTGAGCTTCTTGTTTATTCATCATTAATCTTGGAGGGAATCATATGAACCACACCATCGTCGTTGTCGGAGGAGGACCGGCAGCTTACGTACCAGACCTGAAACAGACAGTGCAAGGGGATTGCCTGTGGATCGGTGCAGACAAGGGAGCCGAAGTACTGATCGAGCAAGGCATTAAACCGGATCTTGCCATCGGAGACTTTGATTCTGTATCACCGGAAGTATTAAGGCGTATTCAGGCTTCGGCAGCTGAAACACGTATGTATCCGGATGAGAAAGATGAAACCGATCTTGAGCTTGCTGTGATAGAAGCACAAAAAAGAAACCCTGCGCATATTTTATTAGTCGGAGTGACGGGAGGAAGGCTTGATCATTCCCAAGCTAACATTCAGCTGCTTTACACGCTTGCAGAACGGGATGTGAAAGCGACCATCGTAGATAAACAAAATCGAGTGGAATTAGTCAAAGCCGGAGAGCATACGATAGAAGCGGATGAAGAATACCCGTACATCTCTTTCCTGCCTGTCACCCTGGATGTGTCAGGGCTTACTCTAAAGGGTTTTTATTATCCACTCACAGACGCATATGTACCTTATGGATCAACCCTCTGCATTTCGAACAGGCTTCTTGAAGATACGGGTACTTTTTCCTTTCAGGCAGGCATACTCTTAGTAATAAGAAGCAAAGACTTGACTAATAGAGGGTAGAGAAGGGTTGTTCCATCAGTTATAACAGGAGGAGGGGGCTCTTTGAAATTTTATACTATCAAACTCCCGCGGTTCGTCGGGGGCATAGTGCGTGCAGTCATAAGTACATTCAAAAAAGACTAACAGGCCCAACAAAAAAAGCACCCGGAATCCGGGTGCTTCTTTTGTTCAAAGAGTTATACGCGTTGTAATTTGCCTGATTTTAGCTCACGTGCAGTAACGTAAACTTTCTTAGGCTTACCATCTACAAGAATACGTACTTTTTGAAGGTTAGCTTTGAATTGACGTTTATTAGCGTTCATCGCGTGTGAACGGTGGTTACCTGAACGTGTACCTTTACCAGATATAACACTACGTGCCATGAAAAATCCCTCCTGTTACATAAATCATCAGATACTTAGTAACTTTATCATATCAAAATAAGGTTTGCAATAAGATAGGTCGAATTATATCAAGAATTTCTTCTTGACAGATACATGGATATGTCTCAAAGTATATAAGGGATATTCAGATCCTTTTCGGGAATTGAAGCAGAATTCACCTGTGAATCTTATGTTATAATTGAGTAAGAATACGAGGATTATAAAGGAGGATCTATATGTCCGTGGATTTGAACAACCAATATGGTCATATCACTATTAGTAATGAAGTAATCTCAACGATCGCCGGAGGGGCGGCAGTCGAGTGTTATGGAATTGTCGGCATGGCTTCGAAGAACCAGATACGGGACGGCCTGTCCGAAATGCTCCGTAAAGAAAACTTTTCCAAAGGGGTCGTTGTCAGACAGGACAAAGATCGCCTTCATATAGATATGTTTATCATCGTAAGTTATGGGACGAAGATTTCTGAGGTGGCTCATAACGTCCAATCTCAAGTGAAATACACACTGAACAAAACAGTCGGTTTGTCCGTTGACTCTGTGAACATCTTTATCCAGGGAGTCCGTGTGACAAGCGCATAAAGCAGCGGTTGCAGTCAAAGGAGGACGTAAGTGTGACGGTAGAAAAGCTAGACGGCAAAATGTTGGCCGAAATGATTTTACAGGGGGCGCATCATCTGAAGAGAAATTCCCAGATGATCGATGCCCTAAACGTATTTCCCGTACCAGACGGAGATACAGGAACGAACATGAACTTATCCATGACCTCCGGAGCGGAGGAAGTGAAAACCGTAGATCAAAATCATGCAGGGGCAGTGGCGAAAGCACTGTCCAAGGGACTGCTTATGGGCGCCCGTGGGAATTCCGGTGTCATCCTTTCTCAAATCTTCCGTGGTTTCTCAAAAGTTAATGAAGATAAGGAAACGTTGACAACGAAAGATTTCTCGGCGGCTCTTGAAGGCGGCGTGGATACAGCCTATAAAGCGGTTATGAAACCGGTAGAAGGAACAATTCTTACCGTAGCCCGTGAAACAGCGGAAGGTTCGGTGGAAGCTGCAGAAAAGCACACGGCTTTCATTCCGTTTATGGAAGAAGTGGTAAAAGCTGCGAAAGCATCGCTTAAACGGACCCCGGAACTGCTTCCTGTTTTAAAGGAAGTCGGAGTCGTGGACAGTGGCGGCCAGGGTCTTGTAACCATTTATGAAGGATTTCTTGCTTCCTTGAAAGGGGAAGAACTTCCGGCAGTTCAGGAAACCGTATCCATGGATGATATGGTCAATGCAGAACATCATAAATCTGCTCAGGATTTCATGAATACGGAAGATATCGAATACGGCTATTGCACGGAATTCATGGTGAAATTCGAAGAGGACAAGCTTGCGGAAAACCCTTATGATGAGGATGCATTCCGCAACCAGCTCAGCGAAATTGGTGATTCCCTCCTAGTCGTTTCCGATGAAGACTTAATTAAAGTGCATGTTCATGCCGAGTATCCCGGCGAAGCGATGACGCTCGGTCAGAAGTACGGCAGTCTCATTAACATGAAGATCGAGAATATGCGTGAACAGCATACATCTATTGTAGGAGACAAGAAAAAAGGCGCTAAGCAGGAAAAGAAAGCTCCATACGGTATCGTCACAGTAAGTATGGGGGAAGGGATCAGGAAATTGTTCGAAAGCCTCGGCGCGACAGTTGTCATCCAAGGTGGACAAACGATGAACCCTAGTACCCAGGATCTGTCGGAAGCGATCAAGGAAGCCCATGCAGACCGTGTGCTCATTCTCCCGAACAATAAGAATATTGTGATGGCGGCGGAACAGGCGGCCGAGCTTGCTGATGTGGAAGTAGCCGTTATTCCGACGAAGACCATTCCGCAGGGAATGAGTGCTCTTCTAGGATTTAATCCGGAAGCGGATCTTGACACGAATAAAGAGGAAATGAGCCAGCTGATGTCCGAAGTGAAAACCGGACAGGTTACGTATGCGGTACGGGATACCCAGATCGATGGACTAGCCATTGAAAAAGGCCATTTTATGGGGATCGCGGAAAGTAAAATACAAACAACGGCAAAAGAAGCGTTAGAGGCAGCGAAGGCTCTGCTTCGCGAGATGATCGATGAGGATGAAGATGAAATCCTGACCATTCTTACTGGTGAAGAAGTTGAAGAAGATGAAATTGGTCAGTTGGAAGCGTATATTGAAGATACGTTCGAAGATTTGGAAGTGGAAGTTCACACAGGTGGACAGCCGATTTATTCCTATATCTTCTCTATTGAATAAAATATAGAAAAAGAGATCAGAGCATACAGCTCTGATCTCTTTTTTTATATTATCATAAAAGCGTGCTGCTCAGGACAACACTGTTCCTGCTACCTGGTTGCCGGCTTAAGCCGGAAGTTTCTGCGGATGGACAAGAGAACCATGCAGATATAGGCAAGGACTAAAGCCGTGTAAATAATGGCGATGGAGGTGTCTCCAAGCTCTACTGTATTCAAAAGCGTTCGGATATTTGTCAAAACGATGAATCCACCGGCGAGGACACCTAATACGAGAGACGGCATTATTTTCACAAGCCAGGCAGCAAGGGGGGCCGCAATAACCCCGCCGATCACAAACGCAGATACGAGCAGCCAGCTGAATTGCTCCCAGCCAAGAAAGATAAGAAACCCGAGGGTCGCAGAAACAGTGACGATGAATTCGCTGGTATCTACCGTTCCAATCACTTTTCGGGGTTCAAGCTTCTGTCTTGCCAGGAGAACGGGCGTATTCACTGGTCCCCACCCGCCGCCGCCGACTGCATCAAGAAAACCTCCGATAAATCCAAGTGGAAACAAAAAGCTCTTTTTGAAAGGCCGCTTCTCCTGGCGCCGCTTCTGTCCCATGGTAAGGAAACGAATGATGATATAGATTCCTAATACGAGGAGGAAGAGTGATATGTAGGGTCGGATAATTTCTCCTGGAACCCAGCTTAACACAGCTGCACCGAGAAAAGCGCTGATGGCACCGGGAACAGCCAGAATAACGACGAGACGCTTATCGACATTCCCGAATTTATAGTGAGAGAAGCCGGAAGCGGCCGTCGTTGCCACTTGAGCCATATGAATGGATGCAGAAGCTACTGCCGGAGCAAGTCCATAGGCAAGCAGAATCGTTGAGGAAGTCAATCCGAAGCCCATGCCGAGAGCACCATCGACTAACTGAGCAAAAAATCCCACTAATGCGAAAACAATTAATTTATTCAATCCAACCTCTCCTTTTACCCTTTAATTCCAGCTCCCATATGGTGTATGATTAATCATATGAGAATACTTGGTTTTATGTGTGAAGAGGTTTTCTACAAAAATAAAAAAAACCTTCACACAGAAGAGGCTTTCGTTCCTCTCCTTATCTTTCAGACAATGTCTGCTGGATGGAGCACCTTTAAAAGGTTGCTGCGGGATCGTTGGACCAGTTTCCTCCCCCGGCTCTTCATAAGGATATAGTATCTTGCTTTGATTACTTACCAAATTAAAGCAGAGGGGGACCATTGTCAATATTAAAAACAGAAAAGTTGTAATTTTTAAAAAACCTGTTGACATATCTTAGAAAGAAGCCTACTATTTGAATCAATTAGTTTTTTTGAAATATCCAACCGACTAATTTTTCTTATCTAGAGAGGTGGAGGGACTGGCCCATCGAAGCCTCGGCAACGGGTCTAACCGTTAAAGTTAGACGCTGTGCCAATTCCAGCAGATGCTGAAAGCATTTGGAAAGATAAGAAGGACGTATCTTACTTTCAGACGCCCTTCTTCTTTTCCGGAAGAGGGGCGTTTTTATTTGGAGAAAGGCAGGCGAGTGTATGGGAAACTTACTTACGTACCAGCATTTTTCCGGTGATCCATTCAAAAATGATCAGCCAGAGGATGATACGAAAGGCGCGAGAAAGGTCATTCAATGGGCATACGACCAGTATGGTTCTGACGTGGTTTATGCGTGCAGCTTCGGCGCAGAAGGAATGGTACTCATCGATCTGATTTCGCAGGTCAAACCGGATGCGGATGTCGTTTTTCTCGACACAGGTCTTCACTTCCAGGAAACCTACGATTTGATTGATAAAGTGAAGAAGCGGTATCCGGCGCTTCATATTCATATGAAATTACCGGAGCTTACAGTGGAAGAACAGGCAGAAGAGCATGGTTCCGCTTTGTGGAAGAGACAGCCGGACCAGTGTTGTTACATCCGGAAGATCAAACCGTTGGAAGAGGCACTGTCCGGTGCGGTTGCCTGGCTTTCCGGCCTGCGCAGAGAACAGTCCCCGAGCAGAGCGAAGACGGATTTCATCAACAAAGATGAACGGTTTAAGTCCGTGAAAGTTTGTCCACTGATACATTGGACTTGGGACGACGTATGGCATTATATCCGACTAAATAGCTTGGATTACAATGCTTTGCATGACCAAAACTATCCAAGTGTAGGATGTATTCCTTGTACATCCCAGGCCGTCGGCGACGACCGCTCCGGCCGCTGGAAAGGATTTAATAAAACGGAGTGTGGTCTTCACACCCCGGGCCCATCAGAAACGAATTAATCGAAACGAACTAATAGGAGGATGTATGAAATGGCAGTCATTAAACCCCATGGAGGGAAGTTAATCAATAGATGGAACGAAACACCGGAGGATTTACCGAAGGACAGTATCGAACTGGATGGAATGGCTCTCAGTGACGTGGAGCTGATCGGTAACGGAGCATACAGTCCGCTGGAAGGGTTCCTGAACAAGGAAGACTATGAATCCGTCGTCGATACGATGCGTTTGAAAGACGGGACACCCTGGAGCATTCCGATTACGCTGCCTGTAAGTCAAGAGAAGGCAGAATCGTTAGGAAAAGAAGCCAAGCTTATCCATGATGGAACGGTGTACGGTGTGATTGAGATCGAAGACATCTTCAAACCTGACAAAGAAAAAGAAGCGCAAAAAGTATATTTAACTACGGACCTTGCTCACCCGGGTGTCAAAAAGTTGTTTGAACGCCCCGACTATTATGTATCCGGTACTATCCAGGTTTTTGCTTCGTCAGCAAAAGAACACGGAGAAGAGTTTTACCTCGATCCGAAAGAAACGAGAGCACTTTTCGAAAAGAACGGATGGAGGAAGGTTGTCGGTTTCCAAACAAGGAACCCTGTCCACCGCGCCCACGAATATATTCAAAAAGCGGCCTTGGAGACGGTTGACGGTTTATTCCTGAACCCGTTGGTGGGCGAGACGAAGAGCGATGACATACCAAGTGATGTTCGGATGAAGAGCTACCAGGTACTGCTTGATCATTACTATCCGAAGGACCGCGTGACCCTGGCCGTTTTCCGTGCAGCCATGCGCTACGCAGGTCCAAGGGAAGCGATCTTCCATGCCATCGTCCGTAAAAACTTCGGCTGCTCTCATTTCATCGTCGGCCGTGACCACGCTGGAGTAGGCGACTACTACGGAACGTATGACGCACAGAAGATATTCTCACACTACGGCGAAGGCGAACTTGATATTACTCCGATGTTCTTTGAACACAGTTTTTATTGTAAGGCATGTGAAGCGATGGCCTCTCACAAGACGTGCCCGCACGATAAGGAAAATCACGTCATCCTTTCCGGAACCAAAGTCCGTGAGCTGTTACGGAGCGGGGAGAAACCGCCGAAGACATTCAGCCGCCCGGAAGTTGTAGAAGTTCTGATTGAAGGGCTGCAGGCGAAAGCTGCAGACGTAAAGGGGTGAAGGGAATGGAACGGAATCTTACTTGGCACGAAGCATCTGTAAGTCAGGAATCCTACCGGAAGAAGAATGGACACCACAGTGGTGTCCTCTGGTTCACGGGACTTTCCGGTTCCGGCAAGTCCAGCATCGCCAATCAGCTGAACCATCTCCTGCATGAGCGTGGTGTTCATACGTATCTGCTTGATGGCGACAACATCCGTCACGGATTGAATGCGGATCTCGGTTTTTCTGAAGCGGATCGTACGGAAAATATTCGAAGGATTGGGGAAGTCGCAAAGTTGTTTGCTGATAGTGGGACGATTGTACTGACAGCATTTATCTCTCCGTTCAAGAGTGACAGGGAGCAGGTGCGCGCATCAATTCCAGAAGGGGACTTCCTTGAGGTTTATGTTGAGTGTCCATTGGAAGCTTGTGAAGCACGTGATCCTAAAGGGCTTTATAAAAAAGCCCGCTCCGGAGAGATCAAAGGCTTTACTGGAATCGATTCTCCATATGAAGCCCCCGAAACACCGGAAGCTGTTGTTTCCTCTCATCAATATGATATCGAAGCATGTGCCGAACAGCTGTTGCAGGTTTTGGAAGAAAAAGGGTGGATACCGAAGGGAGCATCATAGATGGCTAAGGTTTATATTGTCGGAGCAGGACCAGGTGATTATGATTTGATTACGGTCAAAGGGCTGAAAGCAATCCAGCAGGCGGACGTTATTCTGTATGACCGGCTCATCAATCAAGAATTACTCGATGAAGCCCCGGATCATGCGGAGCTTATATTCTGTGGGAAACGGCCGGATCATCACGCCTTGACACAATCAACAATCAATCATCTTTTGTGTAAATATGCGCTTCAGGGCAAAACAGTCACTCGATTGAAAGGCGGCGATCCGTTCGTATTCGGGCGCGGTGGAGAAGAGGCGGAAGAACTTTCCCGACGCCAGATCGCTTTTGAAATTGTTCCCGGAATTACCTCCGGTATCGCGGCTCCCGCTTATGCAGGCATACCTGTCACCCATCGGGAATACAGTTCTTCCGTAGCCTTCATCTCCGGGGTAAGTAAGCTTGGCATTGAAGAGGATGCTTATTGGGAACACGTAGCGAAAAGTATGGACACTCTTTGTATATACATGGGTGTGAAGAAGCTGCCGGATATCTGCGGAAAACTCGTGAAACATGGCAGAGGGCTCGATACTCCTGTCGCTCTCGTTCGATGGGGCACGACGGAACAGCAGGAAACCGTTACCGGGACGCTTGAGGATATCGTTGCTAAAGCTGCAGATATGAAGAACCCGGCGATGATCGTCGTTGGTGAAGTTGTGAAATTGCGTGAGCAGCTGCAGTGGTTTGAATCGATACAGCAGGAGGACCAGGTGGACATCGCAAAATCGATTGTCGGCTGAATGAAAGGGGGAGAAAGATGGACGCAGTTCTCTATGTCAGTCATGGAAGCAGAAAGAAAGAAGCAACAGAGCAGGCGCTTGATTTTTTGAGTAAAGTCCAGGAAGAGATCGGCATTCCCCTTTTCGAACGATGTTTTCTTGAATTAGCCGAACCAGACATTGAGGAAGGAATCCACCGTCTTGTCAAGAAGGGTGCGACGAGAATCGCCGTTTTACCGGTACTGCTTCTGAGCGCGGGGCATTATTTTGAAGATATACCGGAGGAGCTTGATAAGGCGAAGCTGCGCTTTCCTGGTGTTGAACTGCATTACGGGGAACCCCTTGGAGTACAGGAGCGTATTATTGACGTCCTTGTTGATCGAGTAAGGGACATTGTTGCAGGGAATCAAACTCCTAATATCCTTCTCGTTGGAAGGGGCAGCAGACATCCATCAACAAGAACGGCAATGGAATTTATTGGAGAGCGTTTGCGGAGCAAAGCGGGTGCGGACAGTGTTCATGTTTGTTACCTTGCCGCAATCACTCCAAGCTACGATGAGGCTTTTCATGCAGTGTTGGAATCGGGTAAGCCTACCGTCGTCGTCCCGTACCTGTGGTTTACCGGAGTACTTCTCCGTTCTATGGAAGCTAAGGTGCAAAAGGCTGCGGAACAAGGATATGCGGTGAAGATTTCCGGACATTTGAATGACCATCCTCATATGATCGAAGCGATGGCGGATCGTGTGAAAGAAACGCTGGTGGGAATGAAGACACCTTGAGAGGAGACTTCCTGTGAACAGTCACTTACCTATGATGGTGGAATGGAAAGGGCGGAGAGTCGTCGTTGCCGGCGGTGGGCGCGTCGCGCTTAAGCGGGTGAAAACGCTGATGACCTGCCGCGCAGAAATAATCGTTGTCAGCCCTTCCCTCCATCCCGAGCTTTCCCTGTTGGAGAAGAGTGGGGAGATTACTTGTTACCGTCGAACGTTCACTAGTTCCGACAGCAAAGGAACGGACCTCCTGATCATTGCTACAAGCGACCAAAAAGAGAATGACCGTATTGCTGCTTTAAGTGAAAGGATACCACTGATCAACAGAGTGGATGGTGGCAGCGGGGGGAATGTACACTTTCCGGGGTTCCTTAAACGCGGGAGGTTGACAATATCCGTATCAACCGACGGAGCGAGTCCGATGCTTGCCTCCAAATTAAAACAACGCCTGGAAAGCGAATACGGCGAAGGCTATGGGGAGTATGTTGACTTCTTACATCACTGCCGTACGCTGCTTAAAGAAAGCAGTATGAACAAAGAAACACAGCATGATTTTTTAAGAGAAATCCTCAAGGAGGACTACCACGATACAGAAGCGCAAAAGCGGGTGCTTGATGATATACATAGCTATAGGAAAGGGGGAGGGACGTGTCAGGATTAACGAATAAACACATAGGTGTGGCAGCGGATCGAAGGTCGGAAGCCATTACTTCTCTTATAGAAAATTTAGGCGGCCGTGCCTCTGTCTATCCGATTCAAGGGAAGCAGGTGCTCCACGAAGAGCGCTGTGTGAGAAATGTCAAAGACTATCTGGATGAACCATTCGACCTTGTCGTCTTAACAACCGGAATCGGTGCAAGGACGCTTAACAATGCAGCCTCTGAAAGAAAATTGTCCCGTGCTTTTGTAAAAAAGCTGAACACGGAAACGCTTGCTGTTAGAGGTTCGAAGACAATGGATTGGTTAAAAGAAAACGAGATACAGCCGGCCCTCGTTGCGGCAGATGGGACGATGAAGGATCTTGTGGAGCGCATTCAGAAAGAAGCGGCTTCGGGTGGAAGGTTGTTCCTGCAGGCGTATGATCAGGATGATGCCGTATGGAAGGAATCCTTGGAACAACTTGGATTTTCCGTCTATTTATCAAAGCCTTACACATTTGAAAAGCCATCTTTGTCCATTATCGACAATTTGAAGAATGCTATTTTTGCGGGGGAACTGGATGCGGTGGTGTTTACGAGTAAAACTCAGGTGAAAAACTTGTTTGAAAAAGATGCGGATCGCAGCCGTCTCACCGCTTCCTTCGAAAAGGACGTCACAGCCGTCGCCGTTGGCAAAGTAACAGCAGAGGAGCTTGCCGGTCAGGGAATATCCACAGTGATTCAGCCCGCCCGTCCGAAAATGGGGGCGATGGTCGTCACACTTGATCGCTACTATAAAGCGAAAGCTTCCGAAATAAAAAAATAAAGGTTTTATGGAGGTGGAAATGTTGTCCTTACAAGTCAGCAACAGTCCGTTCAATAAAGATCAGGCGGACTTGTTAAACCAGTTATTAACATCATTAAGTAATCATCAAAAAATATGGTTAAGCGGGTATTTGGCATCTTCCCTGGCTTCAACCGAAGCAGACCCTGCTGCTCAGTCTCACCCTTCCACTACAGAGGAGAAGGCTGCTGCAACGAGGAGTATTACCATCCTCTACGGATCTCATACGGGGAACTGTCAGTCACTGGCAGAACAGTACAAGGAAACGTTGGATAAGAAGGGGTTTGAAACGACGTTATCAGCACTGGATGACTTCAAACCGAAGGCTTTGAAAAATGTAGAGGATCTTCTCATTTTGACCAGTACGCATGGAGAAGGAGACCCGCCGGATAACGCGCTGTCGTTTTATGAATTTATCCATGGGAAGCGTGCACCGAAGCTGGAGGGGGTTCGGTATTCGGTTTTGGCACTTGGAGACAGCTCTTATGACTTGTTCTGCGAGACCGGTAAAGTGATCGATGAGAAGCTCGCTGAACTTGGCGCGGAAAGGATGTATCCGAGGGTCGATTGTGATCTTGATTATGAAGATCCCGCGGAGGAGTGGTGGCGGGGCGTTAGTCAGCAGCTGGGTTCTGCGTCAGAAACCAATTCTCCTGCTGCAGCTGCTGCACCGCTTACGGACGACGTACCGGTCCACTCCAAATCTAATCCGTTTCAGGCGGAAGTGTTGGAGAACATCAATTTGAACGGGCAGGGTTCCAACAAAGAAACCCGGCATTTGGAGATCGACTTGGAAGGGTCCGGTCTGACCTATGAGCCTGGAGACAGTCTCGGAATCTATCCCCAAAATGAGCCTTCCTTGGTAGATGCACTGATTACAGAGATGAATTGGGATCCGGAGAGGTCCGTCTCAGTCAATAAGCAAGGGGAGGTCCGTGCGCTTAGAGAAGCGCTGCTGACCCATTTTGAGATTACGGTTCTTACCAAGCCCCTCCTCGAAAAGCTCGCTCCTTTTACTTCTAATGAGAGTTTAGCGGATCTCTTGACAGATAAAGAGCAAGTTTCCCAATACATTCACGGGAGGGATCTGTTGGATTTCGTCAAAGACTATGGACCTTGGGAAGTCGATGTCGATGCATTCCTTACTGCATTACGTAAGATTCCAGTACGTCTATATTCAATTGCCTCAAGCCTGAAAGCCAACCCCGACGAGGTTCATTTGACGGTAGGGGCGCTTCGATATGATTCTCATGGGAGAAAGCGGACGGGAGTCTGTTCCGGACAGTGTGCCGAAAGGACGAAACCCGGGGATCAGCTTTCGGTTTTTGTACAGAAAAACCAGAATTTCAAGCTTCCGGAAGACACGACCCGGCCGATCATCATGATCGGCGCTGGTACTGGTATTGCACCTTACCGTTCCTTTATGGAGGAATGGGAAGAGTCGGAAGCGGAAGGGAAGTCATGGCTGTTCTTCGGTGAACAGCACTTCGTGACGGACTTTCTTTATCAGACGGAATGGCAGAAATGGATCAAAGACGGCGTTCTGACGAATATGGACGTTGCCTTTTCCAGGGATACCGATCAAAAGGTCTATGTGCAGCACCGCCTGCGTGAAAAGAGTAAAGAGGTCTTCCAATGGATTGAGGAAGGTGCTTATCTTTATATTTGCGGCGATGAGAAACACATGGCGAAAGACGTGCAGGAAACCCTGCTTGATATCTTCCAGCAGGAAGGCGCTTATACAAGAGAAGAAGCAGAAAATTATTTGACAGAACTTAGAAAATCAAAGCGCTATCAGAGAGACGTTTACTAATAGCGGGAAGGAGTTTTACGGATGTCTGAACACAAAACATTGCATAAACCGGAAGGTCCTCCGAGTGAAATGGAAGAGATTAAAGAAAAGAGCCGGTTTTTACGGGGCGATCTTGTCGAGAGTTTCCAGGAGCCGCTTTCTGCAAGCATTCCTGATGATCAAACGAAGCTTTTGAAATTTCACGGCAGCTACATGCAGGATGACAGGGACCTGCGGAACGAACGAAAAAAGCAGAAATTAGAGCCGGCGTATCAATTCATGATCAGGGTGCGCCTTCCCGGTGGTGTGGCGACTCCCGACCAGTGGCTGGCTATGGATCGTCTGGCAGACCAGTACGGCAATGAAACGCTGAAACTGACGACCCGTCAGACGTTTCAAATGCACGGTATTTTAAAATGGAACATGAAGAAGACGATACAGGCGATGGATGCCGTATTGATGGACACCATTGCGGCATGTGGCGATGTGAACAGGAACGTCATGTGTAACGTTAACCCTGAGCAATCCGCCCTTCATAAAGAAGTGTATGAGTGGTCGAAGAAAGTGAGTGAACATCTCCTTCCGCGGACAAGAGCTTATCATGAAATTTGGCTGGATGAAGAAAAAGTGGTGGACGGTCAGGAAGAAGAGCCGATTTACGGACCGCTGTATCTGCCGAGGAAATTCAAAATAGGCATTGCCGTTCCACCTTCCAATGACGTGGATGTGTTTTCACAGGACCTGGGGTTCATCGCTGTATTGGACGATGGAAAGCTGCAGGGATTCAACGTCGTCGTTGGCGGGGGGATGGGAATGACCCACGGCGACACTTCGACATATCCGCAGCTCGGTCGTACCATCGGCTTCTGTGTGCCGGAGCAGGTGGTTGATGTAGCGGAGAAAATTTTGACGATACAGCGGGATTACGGCAATCGTTCCAATCGTAAGAACGCCCGGTTCAAGTACACGGTTGACAGATTAGGAGCCGATCAGATTCTGGAGGAACTTAATCGTCGATTAGGTTATGCGTTGGAAGAAGCGAAGGCATATCATTTTGATCACAACGGGGACCGGTACGGCTGGGTCAAAGGAGAAGACGGGACCTGGCACCACACATTCTTTATCCAGAATGGACGCATCAAGGATGCGGAAGGGTATAAATTAAAGGAAGCACTGAGAAAAATAGCGGAAACCCAAATCGGGGAATTCCGTCTGACCCCCAACCAAAACCTTATCATCTCACGAGTATCAGAAGCGGAGAAGCCTGTGATTGAAGCATTGATTGAACAATACGGGTTGTCGGACGGCAGCCAGAATTCTGCTCTCCGTCGAAATTCAATGGCATGTGTTTCGATGCCGACTTGCGGATTGGCGATGGCGGAGGCGGAGCGGTATCTCCCGACATTGATCGACCACCTGGAAGAGATTTTAGATGAAGCCGGATTGAAAGAACAGGAGATCGTTATCCGGATGTCCGGATGCCCGAATGGGTGTTCCCGCCCGGCGTTGGGAGAGATCGGATTCATTGGAAAAGGGCCTGGCAAATATAACATGTATCTCGGAGCTGGATTCACAGGGGATCGTTTGAATAAATTGTATAGAGAGAACATTGGTGAAGAAGAAATCCTTAAAGAGCTGAAACCGATGATTCACCGCTATGCGAAGGAAAGGGAAGAGGACGAGAAATTCGGAGACTTCGTTATCCGCAAAGGCTATGTAAAAGCGGTGGCATCCGGTCTTGATTTCCATGAGTGAGGAACCTGAAGATTGATCTGGGCATATGTTGGTAGGGTATAACTTCAACCAAAGAGGTGTCCCTATGAAGAATAAAAACGATCATTTGCCGGATTTGTTTCAGCAGGATTTGGAAGATGTGATGAAAGTAGTTGATTCCTTTTTTGGAGATGCCTTCCAGAAGCTCGATCACTATATCCAAACCACCACTATTCCGATAGAGGTGGTTGAAACAGACAAAGAATACACGATTGAAGCATATCTTCCGGGAGTTAAGCGAGAGCAGATTCATCTTGAACATGTCGGCAGCCAGGTGAGAATCAGGGTGGAGGGTTCCGAGGATCGTTACGTTCATGATCACTCCATGAATTATTTTAATCAGAGCCGTTCGTTTACTCGGAAAGAAAGAATCATTCCACTTCCATTCACTGTTTCAGACACTGTCTTTCGGGCATCTTTCCAAGACGGCCTGCTGACGATTTTATTTAAAAAGCAGGGTTCGTCTATCATTCCTATTGAAGATTAAAAAAGAAGACGTTTCAACGTCTTCTTTTTTTGTTTTCTTTTCTGCCTATTCACATAAACATGAAGAAAGGAGCAAACAAGGGGAGGTTTTATTCTTGCCTATGGTCTGGGTACCCTATCCCTATTTCATGTATGATTACCGGATTCCTGCTTATGTTCAAGTCGGCAGACCAGCTTTCCCTGAAGTCGACAGCAGCTTGTTTCGTCAATCTGCGAAGGCAGCGAAACAAATGATGAACGGGGCAGAGAAAGTGATGGAGCGGGTGGAGGCATCGAAGGAATTCGCCGATGAGCTAATGGAGGCAGCTCAGCGGTCGAATCGTCCAAAGGTGGAACAAATGATTAAAGAGGCTGGAGCAGTGGGAGATTTCGACTTTGATTATAACCCGGAGAGGATCAAAATTCAGTGGAAAGGCACGGCTGGAGGGGTGGACTGCTGCAAAATGACCGTAATGCTCCGCTGGCGTGTCCAAAGAGGTTAGGGATTTGTAGCGAAATAAAAAACCGGCTGATCGCCCTTCTTCAAGAGAAAGGGTGCAGCCGGTTTTTTTAGAGAACGGGTAAATACGTTCATCTGTATTAATGTCCAAGTGAACGAACGATAAATTCAATGAGAAAGATCATGGCGATAAGAACGACCGGTGCCGACAATTCCCTTTGCTTTCCAATAGCAAACTTGACAATAGGGTAGGCAATAAATCCAAAAGCCATCCCATCTGCTATGGAATAAGTGAACGGAATCATCACAATGATAAGAAAGGCCGGCATGGACTCTGATAATTGGTCAATCGGAATCTCTTTGATGTTCTGCACCATAAGTGCCCCGACGATGATTAGAATCGGCGCAATAGCTGTAGAAGGCACCATAGAGATCCAAGGGATTAGAAAAAGCGTCCCGATGAACAACACAGCCATCGTCAAGCTCGATTTTCCGCTTCTACCGCCTGAGGCTATAACAGCTGCACTCTCTGCGGATGAAACAGTAGGCGAAGTGCCGAGGAACCCTGTCGTAAGTGCGGAAAAGGCAGACGCCTGATAAGAACGTTTGAACTTCCCTTCTTGATCAAGCATTCCCAGCTGTCCGTGGATCAAACCCATGTTTTCAAAGATGAGTACGATCGCCAGCGGAAAGACCGCCATCCAAAAACCGAATTGTCCAATGGTTGAAAAGTCCGGCATATAGGCGAAGGATTGGCTTCCGAGAGAAATGGGATCTCCTTTTTCACCAAGAACGCCGGTGAACTTCGCAAGAATCGTTCCTGCGACCATCGTGATCAGGAAGTTCCCAGGTACATTTCTGGTGAAGAGGAAAATGCCGATAAACAGCGTCAGGATACTCGTCATTACGAGTGCTGACGAGGGGTTTCCAAGGGCAATCAACGAGTGATCGCCTTTGACGACAAGTCCACCTTTCTCCAATCCGATCAATGTAAGGAATAAACCTAATCCGACCGTAATGGCGTGCTTCAAAGAAGAAGGGATCGCCTGCTTCAGCCAGTCTCCAAGCTTCGTAAATGCTGTGATGAGAAACAGTATCGAAGCAACGACGACAACGGCCAGCCCCTGCTGGAAATCCATTCCTGTCCCTTCGACAATGGAATAGGCGAATAAAGCGTTGACCCCCATACCTGGTATCAGAACCATAGGTGCGTTCGCATATAAGGCCATGATCAAACAGCCTAGTGCACTGGCAAGAATCGTTGCCACCATTCCGCTTTCAAGCGGAAGTCCGGCACTCTCCATGATCTGGCTGTTGACAGCTACGATGTAAACAGTCGTAAAATAGCCGATTAAACCTGCCAGACCCTCTTTCTTCCAGTCTGCACGATTGCTTTGCTGATTGAGCATTTCAATCTCCTCTATGAAGTTATCCCTCTCCCACCCGGTTACCGAGTAACCCACAACCATCTATTTTACTCTTGATTAAAGTATCTTACAAGCAGCATTATTTGTATTCTAGTAAAATGGAGGTGAAAATCTCAAGTTTGTGATAAGATGATAGGGGATTATTCGATGTTAGTAAGCGTTTTCTTTCGTGCAATAGAGACAGAAACAAGGGGAAGGTGAAACAAATGAAATATCGTTCTGTTTTCGATATCATCGGACCTGTCATGATCGGTCCGTCCAGTTCACATACAGCAGGTGCGGCCAGGATAGGCAGAGCCGCACGTCATTTATTCGGCAGAGAGCCCAAATATGCGCATATCCATCTGTATGGATCATTTGCAAAAACTTATAAAGGGCACGGTACAGATGTCGCGATTATCGGAGGGCTGCTCGATTACGATACCGACGATCAGCGGATCCGGGAATCTTTGGTAACAGCAAGGAAGAACGGAATGAAAATCCGTTTTTATGAGGAGGATTCCCATACGGATCACCCGAACACCGCCCGCGTCAAAATAGGTGATGAGGATGGAGAACTTGAGCTTGTAGGCATATCCATCGGAGGCGGTAAGGCGGAGATTACGGAGCTGAACGGCTTTGAACTGCGTTTGTCGGGAAGCCACCCTGCCATTTTATTGATTCATAATGATCGTTACGGAGCAATTGCCTCTGCGACGGCGGTCCTTGCCAGGAATGAAATCAATATCGGTAGAATGGAAGTATCGAGGAAAGCGCAGGGAGAACAGGCGCTTATGGTGATCGAAGTGGATCAGAATATCGACGACTCCGTTTTGAACGAGTTGGAGCGTGCTGATCATATTACACAAGTAGCCAAAATATCAGACTGACAACAAAGAAAGGGGCGATCCCATGTTTCGCAACGTAGCAGAGCTTGTTGAAATGGCAGAGAGTCAAAACATACAGATCTCGGAAGTGATGATCCGTCAGGAAATGGACGTGAAGCAGCTGACGAGAGAAGAAGTGATCGAGCAGATGGAAAGGAACCTGTCTGTAATGGAGAAAGCAGTTGAGGATGGACTGAAAGGGGTAAAATCCCACAGCGGCCTGACCGGAGGTGACGCCGTACTCATCCAGAATTATATGAAGAATCATACTCCTTTATCCGGTAATCTGATGATGGACGCCGTAAGTAAAGCAGTTGCCACTAACGAAGTCAATGCGGCAATGGGTACGATTTGTGCGACGCCGACAGCTGGAAGTGCCGGGTGTGTCCCGGGTACATTGTTTGCTGTGAAAAATCAATTGAAACCGACGCGGGAACAGATGGTACGGTACTTGTTTACGTCCGGCGCTTTCGGATTCGTTGTAGCCAATAATGCTTCTATTTCCGGTGCGGCAGGCGGCTGTCAGGCGGAAGTAGGTTCTGCTGCCGGTATGGCAGCTGCGGCCATTGTAGAAATGGCAGGAGGCACTCCTTCCCAATCAGCGGAAGCGATGGCGATAACACTTAAGAATATGCTAGGTCTAATTTGCGACCCTGTAGCTGGATTGGTGGAAGTCCCGTGTGTGAAAAGGAACGCCATGGGGGCATCGAACGCAGTCGTAGCTGCAGATATGGCGCTCGCAGGTGTGACGAGCCGTATTCCATGTGATGAGGTTATCGATGCCATGTATAAGGTGGGACAGCGCATGCCGTCAGATTTCCGTGAAACAGCCCAGGGGGGGCTCGCCGCCACTCCAACAGGAAGAGAGCTTGAAGCGAAAGTGTACGGAATCTCGTTGAAGAAAGAGTGAAACCATTGCTGCAACAGTCTATCAGTGAAGTGAAAGGTGTAGGACCGAAACTGGCAACGAATTTGAATGAATTGGGTTTGTTTACGGTCGAGGATTTATTGTTTTATTTTCCGCACCGTTATGATTCTTATGAAATTAAACCCCTGACAGAATTAGAAAACAATGAGAAGGCGACAATTGAGGGACAGGTCGTCTCCGATCCTGTCCTCAGTTTTTTTGGTAGGAAAAAGTCGCGGTTGACGTTCACGTTGCAGGTGGAACAGTTCGCTGTGAAGGCTGTAATGTTCAATCGCGCTTTTGCCAAGAAACAGCTGAACCCGGGAGATACCGTTACGGTGACGGGGAAATGGGACCAGCAGCGGCTGCAGATTACAGTCAGCCAGTTCAAAAAAGGCGAGTCGAAAGAACAGGAACCGATCCAGCCGGTTTATACGCTGAAAGAAGGAGTCAGCTTAACGACACTCAGGAAAGTGATCCGTACAGCTCTTGATGCGTATGGGCAAGACGTTCCTGAGATTCTCCCTGAAGAGTTGACATTGGGATATAAGCTTCCGGACCGCGTACAGGCTTTAAGACAAATGCATTATCCCGACAGCAGGGTATTGCTTAAGCATGCGAAGCGCCGGTTCATCTATGAGGAGTTTCTTATCTTTCAGCTCAAAATGCAGCTTCTCCGTAAGTATCACCGGGAGGCGAGTGAAGGGCTTGTCCAGCGGTATGACAACGGACGCTTGACGGAGTTCGTACAGGCCCTGCCATTCGAACTGACCTCGGCTCAGAAAAAGGCGCTTGCGGAAATTCTCCACGATATGAAGCATCCGCATCGAATGAACCGCCTGCTGCAAGGGGATGTTGGTTCAGGTAAAACCGCCGTAGCTGCCATCGGTCTTTATGCATCCATCACCGCCGGTTTTCAAGGAGCGCTCATGGTTCCTACAGAAATTCTTGCTGAGCAGCATTACCAATCGCTTAAAGAAATGTTTAGTGGACGTGCCAATGTCGCTCTGCTTACAGGTTCCATAAAGGGGAAAAAGCGACAGGAAATATTGGAGGCTGTTGAGCGGAAAGAAGTAGATATCCTGATCGGTACTCATGCGTTGATTCAGGACGAGGTCGTGTTTTCCGACCTGGGATTCGTTATTGTTGACGAACAGCATCGTTTCGGTGTCAAACAGCGGAGAGCCCTTCGGGATAAAGGTTTACATCCGGACGTACTGTTCATGACGGCGACACCGATCCCCCGGACGCTGGCCATAACGGCTTTCGGGGATATGGACGTCAGCGTCATTGATGAAATGCCTGCAGGGAGGAAGCCGGTAGAGACTTATTGGGTAAAAGGTGAGATGACCAACCGCGTTTTAAGCTTTATTAAAAAAGAAATTGACCAGGGACATCAAGCTTATGTCATCAGCCCGTTGATTGAAGAGTCGGATAAACTGGATATACAGAATGCTGTTGATCTCTATCATCAATTAAGTGCTGTGTTTGAACCGGATGTTTCCGTCGGCCTCATGCATGGACGCTTACATAATGAAGAGAAAGAAGCCGTCATGGAACGGTTTGCAGCTAATGAGCTGAGTATTCTTGTATCTACGACGGTGGTGGAAGTAGGGGTGAATGTTCCGAATGCGACCATGATGGTCATCTACGATGCCGAGCGCTTCGGACTTTCTCAGCTCCATCAGCTTAGAGGCCGTGTCGGCAGGGGCTCTGATCAAAGTTACTGTATTCTGCTTGCAGACCCTAAGGGCGATGTGGGCAAAGAGAGGATGCGGATCATGACCGAAACGAATGACGGCTTTGAACTTTCCGAGCAGGATTTGAAGCTCAGGGGGCCTGGAGATTTCTTCGGCAGGAAACAAAGCGGCCTTCCGGAATTCAGAGTCGGAGATATGGTTCATGATTACAGAGCGTTGGAAACGGCGCGGAAGGATGCAGCTGATCTCGTCCTTTCTGATTCATTGGAGCGAGATCCACGCTACCACTCTTTGAAGGAATTGCTGTATGAGGATAAGAGTATTCTTGGGAATGTATTGGACTGAGAGATATGATTTCTTCCTCCAGGGTTCCGGCAGACAAGCCGGAACCTTTTATTTATGAAAGAGAACCGGATGGAATTTTCAGAAAAATAACCCCCTCCTTGCGTAATCGGACATGGTATTATATATTACTATTAGTACCTAGTCATAAAGTCGAGCGTTTATGCTAGATGAACGGTGGAATCAATATGAGAAAACCTAAGAAGATTCGTCAGGAAGAATTGAAAAATCAAATTGACCGTGTGCCTTTTATTACGGATGAAGAGCTTGCAAAAACCTTTGGTGTCAGTATACAAACCATTCGTCTCGACCGGATGGAAATGGGGATTCCGGAGCTTCGTGAAAGAATTAAATCTGTTGCGAATCAGGAATGGAACGGTACGGTGAAAGCTCTGCCTATCGAAGAAGTCATTGGTGAGGTTGTAGATCTTGAATTGGACGACAGGGCTATTTCCATTTTGGATATTCGTCCCGACCACGTATTCTCGCGTAATCACATTGCGAGGGGGCACCACCTGTTCGCCCAGGCGAATTCACTTGCTGTAGCCTTGATCGACGATGAACTTGCTTTGACTGCCCGGTCCACTATACACTTCTCCCGTCCCGTCAAACTCGGGGAGCGCGTCGTTGCCAAAGCGACTGTCCAAGGAGAAGGGGAGAAGGGCAGAACGATTGTCAAAGTCCACAGCTACGTCGGTCAGGAAGAAGTGTTTGCGGGTACATTTGAAATGTACCGTTCTAAACAATAGAAGGAGATGGAAGAGATGAAACTCGTCATAGATGCGATGGGAGGCGACCATGCTCCGGAAGCTGTCGTGAAAGGAGCCGTCCAGGCAGCTGATGCCATTGATGGACTGCACATCACGCTGGTCGGAGATGAATCGCTGATCTCCCCTTATTTGAAGGGGCAGGAAAACGTAACGGTAATACATACGAAAGAAATGATTACGGCGGAAGATGAACCTGTAAGAGCTGTTCGAAAGAAGAAGAATGCATCCATGGTTCTCATGGCGAATGAAGTCAAGGAAGGAAGGGCTGATGCCTGCATTTCCGCCGGAAATACGGGTGCCCTGATGAGTGCGGGACTATTCATTGTCGGCAGAATGAAAGGTGTGGATCGTCCGGCGTTAAGCCCGACACTTCCTACCATAGACGGAAAAGGATTCTTAATGCTTGATGTCGGTGCGAACGTTGATGCGAAACCGGCGCATTTACTGCAATATGCCGTCATTGGCTCCATTTATGCAGAACAAGTCCGCGGTTTGGAACGTCCCCGTGTCGGACTGCTGAATGTAGGTACAGAAGAAGGAAAAGGCAGCGATTTGACGAAGAAGGCGTTCCAACTGATGAAGAATGCTCCGATTCATTTTGTCGGAAATGTGGAAGCACGTGATTTGCTGAATGGTGCAGCGGACGTCGTAGTGACTGACGGTTTCACAGGTAACGTCGCATTAAAAACAATTGAAGGTACGGCTATGTCGATGTTCTCTATGATTAAACAAACATTCATGAGTAACTTTAAGACGAAGATTGCTGCTGGTCTTGCTAAAAACGATCTGAAAGGATTGAAGACACAGCTTGATTACTCGGAGTATGGAGGAGCAGGATTGTTCGGTTTAGCAGCACCTGTGATTAAAGCCCACGGCTCGTCTAACGAAAGAGCCGTTTTCAACGCCATTCGTCAAGCTTGTCAGATGGTGGAGTTAAATGTGACAGAAACTATTGCGGAAACGCTCAAACAAATGGATTCAGAGGAGGATGAATCATGAAACGTATAGCAGCAGTATTCCCAGGACAAGGCTCTCAAGAGGTAGGCATGGGGAAAGCGATGTATGAGACGTACCCTTCTGTAAAGGAATTATTCGACCGTGCAGATGAAGCGCTCGGTTATTCACTCTCGACCCTCATGTTTGAAGGTCCTGCAGAAACCTTGACGAAAACGGAGAATGCCCAGCCGGCTCTTCTTCTTAATAGTGTAGCCATCCAGATGGTCTTGGAAGAAGAAGGAATAAAACCGGCGATGACGGCAGGCCACAGCCTTGGTGAGTACAGTGCGCTTGTCAGTGCTGGTGCGCTGGATCCAATTGATGCAGTGAAGCTTGTTCACGTGCGTGGAAAATTGATGGAAGAGGCTTTCCCGACGGGTAAAGGGACGATGGCAGCCGTGCTGGGTCTTGAGCGTTCTGATATCGAAAAGACGCTGGAAGGCTTCGACGGTGACCTCACGGTAGATTTAGCCAACATTAACTGTCCTGGACAAATCGTTATTTCTGGTACGAAAGAGGGCGTGGACAAAGCTTCTGAAAAACTATCCGATGCCGGAGCGAAGCGTGTCCTTCCATTGAACGTAAGCGGACCTTTCCATTCCAGATTGATGAAACCGGCCAGTGATGAATTTGCAGAGTATTTGAATCGTATAGAAGTGAAAGATGCGCAGATTCCGGTCTATGCAAATGTGACGGCAGCGCCTGTAACAGACGCTGGAACGATCAGGAACTTGCTTGTTGAGCAATTGTATTCACCGGTCCGTTTCCATGAAATTTTAGACGCGTTCGTCGAAGAGGATGTCGATGCCATCGTCGAAGTAGGTCATGGGAAGGTGCTGAGCGGCCTTGTTCGCAAAGTGAAGCGCAGGATGAAAACGTTTAGTATCCAGGACCCTGATACTATGCACGCATTCTTGGAATGGAATAAGGAGGAGTCTTCATGATTTTACAAGATCGATCGGCTCTTGTTACGGGAGCTTCCAGAGGAATAGGAAAAGCGATTGCCCTTGAGCTTGCAGCAAAAGGAGCAAAAGTGGCAGTTAACTTCGCCGGAAGTGAAGACAAAGCCGAGGCAGTCGTTCAGGAAATCCGTGAAAACGGCGGAACAGCTATTAAAATTCAGGCGAACGTGTCTGATGCAGATGATGTGAAACGAATGGTGAAGACTGTTGTGGATGAGTTCGGCAGTCTGGATATTCTTATTAACAACGCTGGCATCACGAAGGATAACCTTCTGATGCGGATGAAGGAAGAAGAATTCGATGCCGTCATCGACACCAATTTAAAAGGTGTTTTCCTTTGTACGAAAGGTGTGACGCGTCAGATGATGAAGCAGAAGTATGGCCGTATCATCAATGTCGCGTCCATCGTCGGCGTCTCCGGAAACCCCGGCCAGGCGAACTACGTAGCTGCAAAAGCCGGTGTCATAGGAATGACGAAGTCGAATGCTAAGGAGCTTGCCGCGCGGAACATTCATGTCAACGCGGTAGCGCCGGGGTATATTGCTACGGATATGACCGATGCTTTGACAGATGAACAGCGGGAGCAGATGCTTAATCTGATTCCTTTATCCCGTCTGGGTGAAGCGAAAGATGTCGCGCGTGTCGTGCGTTTTCTTGCCTCTGAGGACGCAGATTATATGACAGGCCAGACGCTTCACATTGACGGTGGAATGGTGATGTAACAAACGTGGCGGAAAAGGTTATTGGATAAGTCCTTGCGCTTTTTCCGGCACCTTACTATAATTACTGAAGGGAGGTGAGGTTCCAATGGCAGATACATTTGATCGCGTAAAACAGATCATCGTCGATCGTCTCGACGTTGATGAGTCCAAAGTGGTTATGGAAGCTTCCTTCAAAGAAGATCTAGAAGCAGACTCTCTTGACGTAGTTGAGCTAGTAATGGAGCTTGAGGACGAGTTTGATTTGGAAATTTCTGATGAAGAAGCTGAAAAAATCAATACAGTAGGCGACGCTGTGAATTACATAAGCAGCCAGTCGTAAGGAGAATCGCTGTCCGTTTTATACGGGCAGCCTTTCCTGTATTTCAGAAATTCTCAGTAAAGGACAAGGTGATTTATGGATGATTTTTCGAGTTTCCAGAACAAAATTAACATAAAGTTCCGTGATATTTCGTTACTGGAACAAGCTTTCACGCATTCATCTTATGTGAATGAGCATCGGAAAACCGACCGCGAAGACAACGAGCGTCTCGAATTTCTAGGTGACGCGGTCTTGGAACTGGGAGTATCCCAATACCTGTATCGGGAATTTCCTGATATGGCAGAGGGGGAGCTGACGAAATTCAGGGCTTCCATCGTTTGTGAAGTCTCTTTGGTAGAGTTTGCCAATGAGTTGAATTTCCAGGAGCTTATTCTTCTCGGTAAAGGAGAGGAAATGACGGGTGGACGCAACAGGCCTGCACTTTTGGCTGACGTGTTTGAAGCGTTCATCGGAGCCCTCTATTTGGATCAAGGCTATGACAAGGTCATACAGTTCCTTCAAACTTACGTTTATCCGAAAGTGAAAAAAGGTGCTTTTTCTCATGCGATGGATTTTAAAAGTCAGCTGCAGGAATTCATACAACGAGATAAGAATAGTAAAATTGAATACGAAATCGTCGAAGAAAGAGGACCTGCCCACAGCCGCGAATTTATTGCTCACGTCCGTATCCAGGATGATATCGGTGGAATCGGAGTCGGACGGACGAAAAAAGAAGCAGAACAGAAAGCTGCCCAGCAGGCGCTGGAGAATCACGGAGCGATTTCATAAAAAAAGACCGTCCACGGCAACTCATTTCATGCCTGGCGCGGTCTTTTTTTAGCTCTAATTGGATACGGCCCTGTTACTTGCGGTATTGTCCGAGTTCCGTAACGAAGGCTTGTATCTCGGAGACGCTTAAACTGCCTTTCATCTCAATAATGTCATGAAGGGATTTGATTTCTTCATAATTATTCAAATCGTAGTCTTCCGGATCCATAAGGGAACGGTTGACGACTTGCAGTTTATCTGCCATGTCATGGATGATCACGGCCAGATTCTCTTGGCTGGCTTCTTGTAAACTCAAGGTGTTTCCTCCTCCAGTGCGCTTAATAGTACTAGTACATATAATAAATCAGTTTCATCGTTTTTTAAACCCTCATCGGATAAAGAGGCGGAACCTTCCTACCGTAGGGTGTGCGAATATGATAAAATATACAAGTTGAGTGACAGATAGATTTGTGAAAATACAGGAGGATGAGTATGTTCCTCAAACAATTGGATACTATTGGATTTAAATCATTTGCCGAACGGGTAACCGTCGACTTTGTAACAGGTGTGACTTCCGTCGTCGGTCCTAACGGCAGCGGAAAGAGTAATATAACCGATGCTATACGCTGGGTGCTTGGTGAGCAGTCCGCTCGTTCCCTGCGCGGTGCGAAGATGGAAGATATCATCTTTGCAGGCAGTGAGACAAGAGCGCCATTAAATATGGCGGAAGTAACTTTAACATTAGATAACACCGATCAGGCACTTCCTCTTGACTATCAGGAAGTCAGTGTCACAAGACGAGTGTATCGTTCTGGTGAAAGCGAGTTTTATATTAATAACCAAACATGCCGTTTAAAGGATATTGTCGATCTATTTATGGATTCCGGCCTTGGACGGGAAGCTTTCTCTATCATCAGTCAAGGGAAAGTGGAAGAGATATTAAGTTCGAAGGCAGAAGAACGCAGATCGATTTTTGAAGAAGCAGCCGGTGTGCTTAAATACAAACAGCGCAAGAAAAAAGCGGAATATAAACTATCCGAGACACAAGAGAACTTGAACCGTGTCGAGGATATTCTTTATGAAATTGATGGTCAGCTGGAGCCTTTGAAGGAACAGGCGGCTATTGCTAAAGATTACTTGGAGAAGAAAGATGAATTGAAACATATAGAAATCTCCCTTCTCATCACACAAATTGAGAAGCTGCACGGAGAATGGCAGGCACTTTTGAAAGACCTCGAGAAAATCAAAGCGGAAGAGGCTTCCTTACAATTAAAGATTGATAACAAAGAACAAACAGTCTTGAAGCAGCGGTCGGACATGCAGGCGTTGGATGAGTCGATTGAAGATCTTCAGGAAACATTGTTGGTTCTCACGAAAGACCTTGAAAATTTTGAAGGTAAGAAACAACTTATGAAGGAACGCCATAAACATTTCGAAGAGAATAAATCAAAGCTTGAAGAAGCATACGAAGACCTTTCTGAAAAACTGGAGAGGTTGAAGGTGACCGCGGAAGAAGAGACGAAGCGCCTTGAGGAAACCAAACAGATCCGTAAGGAAACGAGGCGGGAACTCAACCAAACGAACCAGGCCCTGAATAAAGATGTCAACCGGATCGAAGAACAGATCGAAGATTTGAAGAGTGAGTACATTGAACTGTTGAATAAACAAGCGGCCAAACGGAACGAGAAGCAGCTTTTGGAGAAACAGTTAAATCAGATTCATTCCAAAAAAGGATTGCAGAACGATAAGTTTAAAGATTTAAGGGATGAACGAGCCAAACTGGAAGAACAGCTTCGGTTGACCACTTCTGAACAAGAAGAAGTTAAGAGTGAGAGGCAAAAGCTGGAATTCACGATTCAATCATTAACGGCTCAGGTGGAGCAGAGCAGAACGGCTTACCAAGAGTCGCAGGAGAAATTGTATAAAGGCTATCAATATCTGGAGAAGATGCGTTCCAAGAAAGAGATGCTTGAGGATATGAAAGAAGACTTCACCGGTTATTTCCAAGGCGTCAGGGAAGTGCTGAAGGCTCGTCAGAAAGGGCAGCTCCCTGGTGTGGAAGGAGCGGTTCTTGAACTCATTGACATCCCCTCTGATTTAATAACGGCTGTTGAAACGGCTCTTGGAGCTCAGGCGCAGCACATCGTGGTCAAGGATGAGCGGACAGGGAGACAGGCGATTCACTGGCTGAAGAGCAACAACAAAGGGAGGGCGACGTTCCTCCCTTTGGATGCCATTCAGGCACGCTCTGTCTATGGCAAAGAAAAGCTTGGCGGTCAGCCCGGGTTTGTGGGTATTGCGGGAGAGTTAGTAAAGTATGAGGAACCTTATGCAAAAGCGATTCAGCACCTGCTCGGTCATATCGTGATTGCGGAGGATTTGAAGAGTGCCAACCAGCTTGCAAACTATTTGAACCGGAAATACCGAATAGTGACAGTAGACGGGGATGTTGTGAATCCGGGCGGTTCGATGTCCGGTGGTGCAAAGAAACAGTCCAACCAGTCCCTGTTTACAAGGGAGAAAGAACTGCAGGATCTCACAGCCAAGATCGGTGAGTATGACCAGAAAGCGAAAGACATGGAGCGGAAGGTTATGCAGCTGAAAGAGCAGCTCACCCTTCAAGAGAAGGAAGCAGCCGGACATAATCAGGAACTCTCCGAATGGAAGAGGGAAGAATATGAGAAGGCATCGACTTTGAGAGAGCTGGAACTTAAATGGAACCATCTGAATGACCAACTGCAGCTTTTCGATCAGGATCAAGCCCAGTATGATCAGGACAGGGAAGATGCCCATGATCAATTAAATAACCTGGAGAAAGTCCTTGCGTCGTTAGCGGAAGAACTTACACTGATTCAGAAGAAAATCGATGAACTGACGGACACGAAAGAACGCCAGAAGTTGGACGAAGCAAAGCTGATCAACCGAAAACAGGAGCTTGAGATCAAGCTTGCCGAACAGGAATCAGCCTATTCCAATCAGCAGGAGAAAACCGGCCGTTACTTGGAGGAGAAAGCACTCATTGAACAAGAGCTACGTGGAAACCGTTCCTCTTATCAACAGTTGATGGAAGTTGCAGAGTCCAACCAAACGGAAGAAGAACTGCTCGAACTGATTGAGGAGACGAAGCAGAGGAAGGAAACGACTTCTGTCCTGATCCAGGAACGCCGGAAAGAAAGGAATGAATACGGCGTCTCCATTCAGAGGGCGGAGCAGTTGTTGAAGGAATTAAAACGGAACCACCAGAACTTTATCCAGGACATTCAGCAGAAGGAAGTCAAAGCTAACCGCCAGGATGTAGAGCTCGAGAACATGCTTTCCTACTTGCAGGAAGAATATGTCATGACCTTTGAGAAGGCGAAACGGGAGTATGCCCCTGTAGAGGATATGGCTGCAGCAGAGACGAAAGTGAAGCTGATCAAGCGCGCCATTGAAGAATTGGGAACAGTAAACATCGGTGCTATTGATGAGTATGACCGTATCCTTGAACGATATGAGTTCTTAAAGACCCAACAGGACGACCTGTTGGAAGCGAAACAGACGCTTCATACGGTTATAGAAGAAATGGACGGAGAGATGAAGCGGAAATTTGAAGACACGTTTACGAAGATCCGTAACGAATTCGGAGAAGTGTTCCGCAGTCTCTTCGGAGGCGGAAAAGCCGACCTTAAACTTACCGATCCTGATAATATGCTTGAAACAGGTGTCGATATCGTCGCCCAGCCACCAGGTAAGAAACTGCAGAATATGAGTCTTCTGTCAGGAGGGGAACGGGCGCTGACTGCTATCGCGCTGTTGTTCTCCATCCTGCGTGTCAGACCTGTCCCGTTCTGTGTCCTGGACGAGGTGGAAGCGGCTCTTGATGAGGCAAATGTCGACCGGTTTGCAAAGTTCCTGAAGGAGTTTAGTGCGAAAACCCAGTTCATCGTCATTACTCACAGGAAAGGGACGATGGAAGAATCAGATGTACTCTATGGTGTGACGATGCAGGAGTCGGGAGTATCCAAACTCGTCTCTGTCAGGTTGGAAGAAGCACCGGAATTATTGGAAGCGTAGGAAGGATGAGTCGATGAGTTTTTTCAAAAAGTTGAAAGAGAAGTTTGTGAAGAATGAAGAAACAGAGAAAAAGGAACAACTCCCTTTAGAGCAAGAGGAAGAAACAGAGCAGGAATCCCTTGATGGAGAGACCGAAGTCAAGTCGGAAGAGGTACCTGCCCCGGAAAAGGACACGTCTGAAGAAACCGCCGGTCAAGCATCACCTGAGCAGTATCCTTCCTCTACAGAACAGGAAGAAGTTGAGGAAGCCGATGAAGAAGAAATCCAGTCGGAAACGGAAACAGACGTGGAGGAAGAGAAAGACACCATCGCCTCGAAGTTCAAACGAGGCCTTCAAAAGACAAGGAACTCCTTTTCCAGTAAAATAAACGACCTCGTCGCCAGGTACCGCACGGTGGATGAAGATTTCTTCGAAGAGCTGGAAGAAGTACTCATTTCCGCAGACGTCGGTGTGACAACCGTCATGGAAATGATTGAAGAGCTTGAAATGGAAGTAAAAAGAAAGAACATTAAAGATCCACAGCAGGTGAAGGAGGTCATTTCCGAGAAACTGGTGGAAATCTATTACGGAGATGATGATGCAGGTGAAGTGGAAGGCCTGAAAGAAAACCCTGATGGTTTGACCATTTATCTCTTCGTAGGTGTAAACGGCGTCGGAAAGACGACGACAATCGGCAAACTTGCACACCGCCTGAAGTCAGAAGGGAAGAACGTAACGCTTGCAGCAGGAGATACATTCCGTGCCGGTGCGATTGAGCAGTTGGAGGAGTGGGGTAAGCGTGTCGGCGTGAACGTGACGAAGCACAGCGAAGGAAGCGATCCCGCAGCCGTCATCTTTGACGGGATCCAGTCAGCCAAATCAAGAAATGCCGATGTGCTCATCTGTGATACGGCCGGCCGACTGCAGAACAAAGTCAATTTGATGAATGAGCTTTCCAAAGTGAAGCGCGTCATCGAAAGAGAAGCTCCGGGGGCTCCTCATGAAGTACTGCTCGTCCTTGATGCAACAACGGGTCAGAATGCAATGAGTCAGGCGAAGACATTCGCAGAAGCGACCGATGTTTCCGGTATCGTGCTTTCCAAGCTTGACGGGACGGCTAAAGGTGGAATTGTCCTTGCCATCCGTAAGGAGCTGGACATTCCGGTTAAACTGGTCGGCCTCGGTGAGAAAGTGACCGACCTTGAGAACTTCGACGCCCATGCATTCGTCTACGGTTTGTTTGCTGACATGATCGATGAGTATGAAGAGGACGAAGAAAAAACGTCTTAAGCCTTGACATCTGGGGACAGGCTCCGTTAATATTTATGTGTAAAGGTATTTCACTTAACAAGGAGTGCTTCCAACGTGCTGGAAAAAACGACACGTATCAACTATCTTTTTGATTTCTACCAATCGTTGTTGACTCCTAAACAAAGAAATTATATGGAGTTATATTATCTCGAAGATTACTCGCTTGGTGAAATATCCGAAACCTTTGATGTCTCGCGTCAAGCGGTTTATGATAACATTCGCCGAACAGAGACGATGCTGGAAGAATATGAAAAGAAACTTCTGCTATATGAAAAATTCCAGAAACGCCAGCAGGTGATCAAAGAAATGGAAGCAGAAATAGAACAAGAGAAGCTTCCGGAACGATTCCATGACTGGCTGGAACAACTACAAGAATTAGAATAGGGGGGGCTTTCAATGGCTTTTGAAGGTTTATCCGACCGTTTGCAGGAAACGATTAAGAAAATCAAAGGCAAAGGGAAGGTGACCGAACAAGATGTAAAAGAAATGACGCGTGAAGTTCGCCTCGCCCTCCTCGAGGCCGATGTAAACTTCAAAGTCGTCAAAGACTTCGTCAAGCGCATTAAAGAGCGCGCGATCGGCCAGGAAGTAATGGAAAGCCTTACTCCGGGGCAGCAGGTTATCAAAGTCGTCAAAGAGGAACTCACCGAGCTTATGGGTGGGAACGAAAGCAAAATCGCCGTCGCCAAACGACCACCGACTGTCATTATGATGGTCGGACTTCAAGGTGCCGGTAAGACGACGACCACCGGAAAGCTTGCCAACCTCCTAAGGAAAAGCTACAACCGCAGCCCGCTGCTCGTCGCAGCAGATATTTACCGCCCGGCCGCCATCCAGCAGCTGGAGACGCTTGGCAAGCAGCTGAGTATGCCTGTTCATGCGGAAGGAACGGAAGCGAATCCTGTGGATATTGCGAAGAATGCTATCGCCAAGGCTAAGGAAGAGCACTATGATTATGTGCTGATCGATACCGCCGGCCGACTGCATATTGATGGAGATCTGATGGGAGAACTGCAGGAAATCAAAGAAGCGGTCAACCCGGATGAAATCTTCCTCGTCGTCGACGCGATGACAGGGCAGGATGCCGTCAACGTAGCGGAAAGCTTCGATGAGCAGCTTGATGTAAGCGGCGTACTCCTGACAAAACTGGATGGGGATACCCGCGGTGGTGCGGCTCTTTCCATTAAAGCAGTAACAGGGAAGCCGATTAAGTTCGCCGGTATGGGAGAGAAGCTCGATCAGCTTGAGACGTTCCACCCGGAACGTATGGCATCCCGTATTCTCGGGATGGGGGATATGCTTACACTCATCGAGAAGGCACAGACCCAGGTTGATGAGAAGCAGGCGCGTGAGCTTGAAACGAAGATGCGTACAGCCTCTTTCACTTTCGAGGATTTCCTTGAGCAGATGCAGCAGGTGAAGAATATGGGGCCGTTGGATGAGATCCTCAACATGATCCCCGGCGCCAATAAGATGAAAGGCTTGCAGAACGTCTCGTTTGATGACAAACAGATTGTTCATGTGGAAGCGATTATCCAGTCGATGACCAAGCATGAGCGTCAGGATCCGTCCGTCATGAACGCAAGCCGCAAGAAACGGATCGCCAAAGGGTCCGGAACGTCCGTTTCCGAGGTCAACAGACTTTTGAAACAGTTTGAAGAAATGAAGAAAATGATGAAGCAGATGAGCAATACCAAAGGGAAAAAAGGTAAAGGATTTAAATTTCCGTTTATGTAATGGAAAAAACCTTTACACACCATTGAACTTCTGCTAAAATCTAAATCTGTGTGAAACATTAAAGAAATTTTGGAGGTTGTTAAATATGGCAGTAAAAATTCGCCTGAAACGTATGGGTTCTAAACGTAACCCATTTTACCGTGTAGTAGTAGCAGATTCCCGTTCTCCTCGTGATGGTCGCATCATCGAGCAAATCGGAACATATAACCCAGTCGCTAACCCTGTAGAGGTTAAGATCGACGCTGACAAAGCGATCGACTGGATGTCCAACGGCGCGAAGCCAAGCGACACGGTTCGTAACCTATTCTCAAACGAAGGCATCATGAAGCAGTTCCACGAAAAGAAAAACCAATAACGAAGTAGTGGTGATCCCATGAAAGCCTTAATCGAAACGATCGTCACTCCGCTTGTCGATCATCCCGAAGACATCAAGGTGGACGTAAAAGAAGAAGATCATAAACTGATTTATCATCTTTCCGTCCATCCCGATGATGTTGGAAAAGTGATCGGAAAGAACGGGCGGATTGCGAAAGCGATTCGAACTGTCGTGTATGCGGCAGGCTCAGATTCCGATAAGCGAATCTATTTGGATATCATGTAAGAAGGGAGAGGGAGAACCTTTCCCTTTTTTACTAGTTTCATGTATGAAACGCATGAGGAAGCGGTGGTGAGGGAACGAAGATGCAGATCATCAGAAGAGTCCCGGTAAAAGAAGTACTGACCAATAATAGCCGTGCAGAGATGAAGCGGAACTTCGACCAGAAATGGAAACAGCTTGATCAGGAATGTGAGCAATTGATGTTCGAACAAAAGAAGTTGGAACGTAAACCCGGCCTCTCGAAGCAGGAAGTCGAGAAGAGATTCTCTAAAGAAATCAGCCGGAGAAAAGATCAGCTTCGCTGGTTGGAATATCAATCGACACAGCTGGACATCCTGCCTGATGGAAGTGAGCTCAAGACGGACGAAGTAGACGTATTAGTCACCGTCCACGAAGGCGATTGTTGGAAGGACATAACACAGGAACAGGAAATCGTCATTAAAGATGGAAAAGTCATACGAGCGAGGTAGTCATATACATGGATAAACAATTGTACAACGTCGGAAAAATTATTAATACACACGGCATCAAGGGGGAAGTAAAGGTCCATCGCGTTACGGATTTTGACGAACGCTTCCAGCCGGGACAGCAGCTTTACTTGGTTCAAGAAAACAAGGAGCCGAAACCCCTCGTCATAACGACGCACCGTATCCATAAGGGGTTCGATCTGATTCGATTCGAGGAACATGGTTCCATTAACGATGTAGAACAATATAAGAATGGGAAGCTGATGGTTTCCGAGGAAGCTCAGGCTCCGCTTGGCGAGCACGAATTTTACTTCCATGAAATCATAGGCTGTGCGGTGTACTTGGAGACAGGGGAAGAGCTTGGTTTGATCAAGGAGATTCTGACACCTGGTGCGAACGACGTCTGGGTTGTCAAGCAAAAACAGGGCGCAGATGTCCTTATTCCTTATATAGAGTCTGTTGTAAAGCAAGTGGATGTAGATAACAAGACGGTGGTCATCGATCCAATAGAGGGGCTGCTTGACTGATGCATATCGATATTTTGACGCTTTTTCCTGAAATGTTCAACGGGGTGCTGCAGACTTCTATTATGAAGCGGGCTCAAGAGCAGGGAGCCTTCACTTATAATTATGTGAATTTCCGGGATTATACAGAGAACAAGCATAACAAAGTGGATGACTATCCCTACGGTGGTGGTGCAGGACTCGTATTATCACCCCAGCCGATCTTTGACAGCATTCAGGCCATCAAAGACAAATCGGAAAAACCACCACGGGTCGTCCTTTTATGCCCGCAGGGAGAACCGCATTCCCAGAAGAAAGCGGAGGAATTGGCGCGGGAAGACCACTTAGTGTTCATATGCGGTCACTATGAGGGGTATGATGAGCGGATAAGGGAAGAACTTGTAACGGATGAAATATCGCTCGGAGACTATGTGTTGACGGGTGGGGAACTCGGGGCAATGGTCGTTATTGATTCCGTGGTGCGGCTTGTACCAGGTGTCCTTGGTAATGAACAATCAGCTCCGATGGATTCCTTTTCCAACGGGCTGCTTGAACATCCACACTATACAAGACCAGCCGACTTCCGCGGACGTAAAGTTCCGGATGTCCTTCTGTCAGGCAATCATGCCAAGATTGAAGAATGGCGCCACTATCAATCCTTGAAACGGACATTCGAGCGTCGTCCGGATTTGTTAAAAGACAGGGAACTCTCTGATAAGGAGAAATCTTGGATCAGGGAATGGGAAAATAGCTGAGAGCTGTTGAACTTTGCCCGGTCCTGTGGTATATTAATCTTTGTGCTTAAACGAACGGTTTAAGTGGAAAACGATGTTCCGCTGTTTCATAGAAAACACGAGCATTAGTTAAAAAGGAGTGAAGATCATGCAACAATTGATTCATGACATTACAAAAGAACAGCTTCGTACAGACCACCCAGACTTCCGTCCTGGTGACACTGTAAAAGTACACGTGAAGGTAGTCGAGGGTACTCGCGAGCGTATCCAGGTATTCGAAGGTGTTGTAATTAAGCGCCAGAACGGCGGAATCAGCGAAACATTCACTGTTCGTAAAATTACTTACGGTGTAGGCGTTGAGCGTACATTCCCTGTTCACTCTCCACGTATCGCTAAAATCGAGCGTACTCGTCGTGGTAGAGTACGTCGTGCGAAACTTTACTACTTGCGCAACCTGCGTGGTAAAGCGGCACGTATTAAAGAAATTATCTAATTTCAAGAGAAAGGAGCTTGCATCTGTCAAGCTCCTTTTTTCTAGTCAAGAAAGATTTGGGAGACAGCTTTTTAACTGTTTCGAATGCCCAGGAAGCGGGGACTAGTATGAAACAACAATGGTTAGATTGGATAAAGGCTTTCGTCATTGCAGCTGTACTTGCTGTCGTGGTACGTGTATTTCTGTTTGCGCCGGTTGTTGTTGAAGGGCCGTCTATGCTGGATACACTACATAGCGGGGATCACTTGATCGTTAGTAAATTGAACTATACATTAGGCTCTGCGGATCGTTTTGATGTCGTAGTGTTTCATGCGACTGAGCGGAAAGATTACATTAAACGTGTCATCGGTCTGCCCGGGGATCACATTCAGTATGAAAATGATCAGCTGTTCGTAAACGGAGAACCGGTGGACGAGCCTTTCCTTGATGAAAGAAAAAGCGAACTTCCCGAGGGTGTGCGTTTCACCGAAGACTTCTCCATGGAAGAGCTGCCCGGATCGTATGAAGTTGTTCCGGAAGGGCATCTGTTCGTGCTTGGGGACAATCGCAACAATTCCACAGACAGTCGGATGCTCGGCATGATCTCCGATGATCAAATTGTCGGACAGGCTGTTTTGTCCTACTGGCCGCTTAATCGGGTCAGTCTTGTTAATTAGGAGGTTTACGATGACTATTCAATGGTATCCCGGCCACATGGCCAAAGCAAAGCGGGAAGCGGCAGAGAAGTTGAAGCTCGTCGATTTCGTTATCGAACTTGTCGATGCAAGAGCACCTTTCTCTTCCCAGAACCCGATGCTGCATGAAATATTACAAGAAAAACCTAAGATGATCGTCCTTATGAAGAAGGACTTAGCCGATCCGCAGAAAACAGCAGAGTGGATCGAATATTTTGAAGCGTCATCCATCCCGGCAGTCGCAATTGAAGCAAATAAAAAACAAGATGTACAACGAGTAGTCCAGAAGGCGAAAGAGCTGGGCAGGGAGAAGCTGGAGAAATTGAAAGCAAAGGGCGTTCGACCGCGTGCTTCCAGAGCAATGATTCTTGGCATCCCGAACGTTGGAAAATCCACTCTCATCAACCGTCTTGCCAATAAAAAGATGGCCAAGACCGGCGATAAGCCGGGGGTAACGACTAAGCAGCAGTGGATCAAAGTGAAGAAGGAATTTGAGCTTCTTGATACTCCAGGGATTCTCTGGCCGAAGTTCGAAGAAGAAGAAGTAGGTTATCGTCTTGCGGCCATCGGAACGATCAAGGATCAGATCCTTCCGAAAGAAGATGTGGCAGCTTATGTTCTTGATTACATGAGAGACCATTATCCTGCTTTGCTTGAGGAGAGGTTCGGATTCGACCGTTATGATGATATCATGGAAGCTTTCGAACAGATTGGTCGGAAAAGAGGGTGTCTCGAGAGCGGGGGCGTCGTCAATTTTGAGAAGGTGTCGGATGTTATCCTTCAGGATCTAAGATCAGGTAAATTCGGCTTGATCAGTTTAGAAAGTCCGGAATAAGGAAGAAAGCGCACAGGAATAGCTGCCTTGCGCTTTTTTCTTATGTAGAGAAGCTAATGATTGCAGAGATGTTTCCGATAAAAGAAGAAAGGTAGTGGACGTACTGTCATGTCAAAACGGACGATTGCAGAGATATCTAAAAGGATAAAAGAAGGAACGATGACTTCAGCAGATTGGGAGGCGTTCCAAAGAGATGAACGAAAAGGTGTCCAGAAGCTCTTGGAACGTTATTTGAAAGAGAAAGAAAAAAAAGCAGAGCAGAAAGCTCAGTTCGAGGAGAAACGTCAATTTGAAATTGCATGGATTTCCCAAGGAAAGCAGGCGATTGCAGGAATTGATGAAGCAGGAAGAGGCCCGCTTGCCGGACCGGTCGTTGCTGGTGCCGTCATTCTTCCGGAAGGTTTCTATCTGGAGGGTCTGGATGACTCTAAGAAGCTTTCATTAAAGAAGAGAGAAGCGTTCTTTTGCCGAATTACGGAGGAGGCCGACTGGGGCGTAGGTGTCGTATCAAGTGAAGAGATCGATCGCTTGAATATCTATCAGGCTACCAAATTGGCGATGAAGAGGGCAGTAGAGCAGCTACCTGTATCACCTGACCACCTGCTTATTGACGCCATGGAGATCGATTATCCAGCCTGCAGCCAGACAAGCCTCGTTAAAGGTGACCAACGTAGTGTATCCATTGCCGCTGCGAGCGTCATCGCCAAAGTAACTCGTGATCGCTATATGGCAGAACTGGAAGAGGCGTACCCTGGTTATCATTTCCGGTCTAATCAGGGGTACGGGACGAGTGAGCATTTAGAGGCGTTGAGAACGCTGGGAGCGACACCTGCCCATAGAAAGAGCTTCGCTCCTGTGAAATCTGTCTTGTAAGAAAGGGCGTATAATCATGTTGAATGGTATTTGGTCCAAACTCGGTCCGATTATCCAAAACGCTGCTATGAAGGAGACCCCTGGTAAGAATCAGGTAGTGCGAGGATATGTGTCAGAGCGCCCACAGGGTACTAAAACGGTCGTCGAAGTCGGCGGCCGCTCTTTTTCTATTCATACCCAGTCTAACGTTAAAGAAGGCAGAACCTACTTCTTTAAAGTACTGGAAACGGAACCTGTGATGAAGTGGGAAGCTTTGCGCGAAGGGCGGCATGCAGCCATGCCTGCCCGGACCGGAGGAAGACAGCCCCTCTCCACAGATAAAGCAATGCTGGATACACTCCCCGTCTTCCCCCAACCACATACCGCTCCATTCCTTCCTCTTTTACAGAGTGATCGAAACAGTGCCGAATTCATACAGGTCATGGCCAGGAGCGGGCTTACGGTACCTCCTGCGCTGATTAACAGCTTGGTGAGGAAAGCCTCCCATTCTGTCACTGCAACATTTGCCAAGCTGGAACAAGCACTCTCTCAAGCTCCGATATCACGACGTATCAATAAGCTGCAAGGCGTCCTGACACACTTCACTGCAGAGAATTCCTCGGAATCGGCAGCCGGATCTGCTGCAGCGAAACTGTTACGGGAAGTCGCAGAAGGAGACCGAAGCTCGTATCAGCTCTTCCGTCAAATTGGTTTAATTTCCACCCAGTCCTTTTCATCCTATCGTTCTGCCTGGCTTCAATGGGCAGAAAACGGGGAAGAATCACCTCCCTTTCCACAAAGCCTGGAAAAGATGGCGGAAAAACTAAAAGGGGTGTGGGATGTTGTCCAGTCTCGAGAGTTGGTTGATCCCCCTACTATTATGAAGACATCTCTTTCACATAAAGCACCTCTTCTTCCTTTTGCCACCACGTTGGAAAAAGGGATGATAGAGGATACTGCTTCTCCTCCTGGTTTTTCTTCTCCGGCCGTAGACAAAGTGTGGCCTGATTTACTTAGTCGTCTTCATCATATAAGAAACGATCCGGCCATGATTGACCTGCTGGTGGACTGGGTCAGCCGATTAAGCATATTCCTTAAGCTTTCGGAAAAGGAACATGCATACATTCGTTTGAAAGCGGCTGTTGCCAGTTACGGATTCGATTCTGAAAAGCGGATGGTTTCAGGAGAACCACAAAGAGACAGCCTGAAATCTCTGTTGCTGCATCCGGAATCAAAAGCCCTGCTGACCCCGCAAGTACTCAAGGAGACTCTGAACACGTTAAATAAAATGCAGTCGATCTCACGCAGGGAGACGGATCAAGGAGTACAGCTGTTTCTTCAGCTCCCTGGAGCCGTCTTTCATGCTTCCGGTGACATTTACATAACCATGGACGGGAAGAAGAAGCGGAACAGCTCAGCTTTGGACCCGTCATTCTGTCACATCCTATTTTATCTAAATCTTGAAAGCCTGGACGAGACGGTCCTTGACCTTCGAATCAATAATAAAAACGTATCCGTACTCGTTGAGCCGGGGGTAAAAGGAGCGGGTGCCCTTGTCGAATCCTATAAAAAAGAGCTGGAGCAAGGTTTGTCGGAGCAGGGATACCGGCTGGTAAAGTTTCATGTGTATGATTCCAAAGAGACCTGTGCTCCGAAGACAACTGCAACGGATAAGAAAGGAGTAGATGTGTGGATATGAACAAGAAACAGAAAAGGGCGGTCGCCCTCCGGTATCAATCGGGTCATCATGCGGCACCGGTAGTAAAAGCGAAGGGGACGGGCAGCACGGCCGATCGTATTCTACAAAAAGGGGAGCAGCACGATGTTCCGGTCCATGAAGACCCGACTCTTGTGGAGTTATTGTCTGAACTGGATTTGAATGAACACATTCCGGAAGATTTGTATCATGTCGTTGCTGAAGTTTTCGCTTTCGTCTATAAAGCTGACAAAGAATGGGGAAATTCTTAATGCATAGATTATGTTTACATAATAAAATATCTGTCAATCTTGCGAATTTTTCGACAGAAATCTAGCTTAGTATGGACAATTGATAGCGTTTTTTTATACAATGGACATGCAGTGAAAAATGATGGGAGGATGAAACATGAATATTCACGAGTATCAAGGAAAACAAATCTTGCGTGATTTCGGCGTTTCTGTGCCGAACGGCCACGTAGCATATACCGTAGATGAAGCTGTTGAAGCAGCGGAGAAATTAGGTAGCAGCGTGACTGTAGTAAAAGCACAAATCCACGCAGGTGGACGTGGGAAAGCCGGAGGAGTCAAGATTGCCAAGAATCTTGATGAAGTGCGTACATACGCGGAAGAGATACTGGGAAGCACCCTGGTAACCCATCAAACTGGTCCAGAAGGTAAAGAAGTAAAGCGCTTACTAATTGAAGAAGGCTGCGATATTCAAAGTGAATATTACATCGGGCTTGTCCTTGACCGTGCAACAAGCAAAGTAACAATGATGGCCTCAGAAGAGGGCGGAACAGAAATCGAAGAAGTAGCAGAAGCTACACCGGAGAAAATTTTCAAAGAAGTAGTTGACCCGGTGACAGGCTTGACGCCGTTCCAGGCGCGCCGGTTGGCGTTCCAAATCAATATTCCGAAGGAGGCGGTCGGAAAAGCTGTCAAGTTCATGCTCGGACTTTATGACGTCTTCGTACAAAAGGATTGTTCTGTAGCTGAAATCAATCCCTTAGTCACAACCGGAGACGGAGACGTTATCGCTCTGGATTCCAAACTGAACTTTGATGACAATGCTTTGTTCCGTCAGAAGGATATTGCTGAACTTCGCGATTTGGATGAAGAGGATCCGAAAGAAGTAGAAGCGTCCAAGTATGACCTTAGCTATATTGCATTAGACGGCAATATCGGTTGTATGGTAAACGGTGCGGGCCTGGCAATGGCGACTATGGATACAATTAAACACTACAGTGGTGATCCTGCTAACTTCCTTGACGTAGGAGGCGGTGCGACTGCGGAGAAGGTAACCGAAGCGTTTAAGATCATCCTGTCCGATGAAAACGTAAAAGGAATCTTTGTGAACATTTTCGGAGGAATTATGAAGTGTGACGTCATTGCCCAGGGTGTCGTAGAGGCAACTAAACAAATCGGGCTTACGCTTCCACTTGTCGTACGTTTAGAAGGAACGAACGTGGATGCAGGGAAGAAAATTCTTGAAGAATCCGGACTAAATATCACTTCTGCAGATTCCATGGCAGAAGGTGCACAAAAAATCGTAGAACTGGTCAAGTAAGAAAGGTGGGGAAAACGGATGAGTGTCTATATTGATAAGAATACAAAGGTAATAGTCCAAGGTATCACAGGTTCGACTGCACTATTCCATACGAAACAAATGGTGGATTACGGTACACAAATCGTCGGAGGAGTGACACCTGGTAAAGGTGGAACCGAAGTCGAAGGTATTCCGGTATTCAATACTGTGTCAGAAGCTGTAGAAAAAACAGGAGCCAACGCATCCGTCATCTATGTACCTGCACCATTCGCAGCTGACGCGATTATGGAAGCGACAGATGCAGAGGTTGATCTCGCTATCTGCATTACAGAACATATCCCGGTTTTGGATATGGTTAAAGTAAAACGATACATGGAAGGAAAGAAAACGCGCCTTGTCGGTCCTAACTGCCCTGGTGTTATTACTCCGGATGAGTGTAAAATCGGTATTATGCCGGGCTACATCCACAAAAAAGGACATGTCGGAGTTGTATCCCGTTCCGGAACACTCACATATGAAGCGGTTCATCAGCTGTCAGAGTCCGGTATCGGCCAGTCGACTGCTGTCGGAATCGGCGGTGACCCTGTCAATGGCACAGACTTCATCGACGTTTTGAAAGCTTTCAACGAAGACCCAGATACAGAAGCCGTAATTATGATCGGGGAAATCGGCGGAACGGCAGAAGAAGAGGCAGCCGAATGGGTAAAAGCCAATATGAAGAAGCCGGTCGTTGGATTTATCGGAGGCCGTACAGCACCTCCCGGCAAGCGTATGGGGCATGCCGGTGCCATTATTTCAGGCGGTAAAGGTACAGCTGACGAAAAGATCCGCGTCATGAATGAATGCGGAATCGAAGTGGCGGAAACCCCTTCCGTTATGGGAGAAACGCTTATAAAAGTGTTGAAAGAGCAAAATCTCTTCGATAAATGCAAGACCCACTAAGTAACTAAGGCGGAGGCCGTGTCGATCTAAAGGCACGGTCTCTATCTAATGGAAAGAAGGTGCCTGATTGAATAACAGGAGAACACGTTTGATCGCCCTGCATCAAATCCCGGGAATGTCCCGTTCTTTGTTAAAAAGGATAGGGAGAGCAGATTCAGATCTGCTGTTACCGTACCGTGCCGATGCGGAGGAGCTTGTCCATATGCTTGGTATTTCCCCCGTCCGTGCTGCTG
This sequence comes from Halobacillus sp. ACCC02827, assembly GCF_030291935.1. Classification (NCBI taxonomy): domain Bacteria; kingdom Bacillati; phylum Bacillota; class Bacilli; order Caryophanales; family Bacillaceae; genus Halobacillus; species Halobacillus sp. ACCC02827. The sequence goes on from NZ_CP128168.1 coordinate 1,675,335, forward strand.
GTATCATTCATCATAGGAACGACCCTAATATAATGAAGAAACTCGACAAAATCTTACAACACGGCCGTGTTGTTACATGGTTCGACAGGCATTATCCACCCCTTCTCCGAACAATCCCAGATCCTCCTCTCATTTTATATCTCCAAGGAGACGCTTCTCTATTACACCCCTTTCGCCCGTTGAGCGTCATTGGAACAAGAAAGCCTTCCAAATATGCCTATCCTGCGATGACGTCCGTTCTAGTCCCGCTGATAGAAAAGGGCTTTACGATCATCAGCGGAATGGCCAAGGGAATCGATCAATATGCCCATCAGCTGGCAGTGGAAAATAAGGGAAGAACGATAGCTGTGCTCGGTTCCGGTTTTCATCATGTCTATCCCCGTAATAATGAGAGTCTTTATAGAACCCTCGCTGAAACTCAACTCGTCATCAGTGAATATCCGCCGGATCAGCCGCCTAAGAAGTATCACTTTCCAGAAAGAAATCGTATTATTTCCGGTCTATCTACAGCGACGTTTGTAGTGGAAGCCCGCCTTAGAAGCGGGACCCTTATAACGGTCGATCAGGCTCTCGAGCAGGGGAGGGACGTCTATGCTCTGCCAGGTCCGGCGGGAAGTCAAACGAGCGAAGGGTGCCATCGGATGATCAACGATGGTGCGAAACTTGTCCATACCTATGAGGATATATGGGAGGACTGGGAATAGAAATTGGGATCGTTTCCTTTTCGCTTCCATATCCGACCGATATTTCATTAAATTGTAACTTTTTTCACGCTCCCGAACATATGTATTGCCAAAAGGTGCCGTTTCCATATATTCTGTTTATTAAACGTACCGAACCGTTTCCTCAAAAGGTTGATATCACGCTGTTTTTCGTAGGAAACGCTTTCCTGTTCCGAGAATTCAAAAGGAGATAATTTCAGGGTGAACAGGGAGATACTTAAGGAGATGCGGCTTAGCTCGGGGCGTTGTTTTTCAAGAAACATGTTTGACAAACGGTTTCATTGTATTTAATAATAGGGAAGATTTATTTATGAAAAATTATCAAAGAATGGAACAGAGAAATTTACCTCTATGGGAGGAACCTACATGGCAGATTATCTTGTAATCGTTGAATCACCAGCGAAAGCAAAAACAATTGAACGCTATCTCGGAAAAAAATACAAAGTGAAGGCTTCACTTGGTCACATCCGCGACTTACCGAAAAGTCAAATGGGTGTGGATGTTGAAAATGAATTCGAACCAAAATATATAACCATCCGTGGTAAAGGACCCGTCCTGAAAGAACTGAAAACCGCTGCAAAGAAAGCGAAGAAAGTATATCTCGCAGCCGACCCCGACCGTGAAGGGGAAGCAATTGCCTGGCACCTTGCCCACAGCCTCGATATTGATGATACCTCCGACTGCAGGGTCGTCTTCAACGAAATTACGAAGGAAGCGATCAAAGATTCTTTCAAACATCCGCGTTCGATCGATTCGGATCTCGTTGACGCCCAGCAGGCACGCCGGATTCTTGATCGCCTTGTTGGATACAACATCAGCCCGATCCTTTGGAAGAAAGTTAAGAAAGGTTTGAGCGCCGGGCGTGTGCAGTCCGTAGCCGTAAAAATAATTATCGATCGGGAAAATGAGATTAAGAGCTTCGAGCCTGAAGAGTATTGGACGATCGACGCTGATTTCTTGAAGGATAAGGAAGCTTTCCAAGGATCATTCTATGGTGTTGATGGGAAGAAGCAGGAATTGAAGACAGAAAACGACGTTAAAGAAATACAGAGCCGTATGAAGGGAAAAGATTTTTCCGTTGAAAAAGTCAACAAACGAGAGCGCAGACGGAATCCGTCCCTTCCGTTCACGACTTCTTCTTTACAACAGGAAGCGGCGCGGAAATTGAACTTCCGAGCCAAGAAAACGATGATGATCGCCCAGCAGTTATATGAAGGGATTGATCTTGGCGGAAAACAAGGCACGACGGGTTTAATTACCTACATGCGTACAGACTCCACAAGGCTGTCTAATTCCGCTAAAGAAGATGCGAAACAGTATGTGGAAGGCCACTTTGGCAAAGAGTACCTGGGTGCAGATAAGAAAGCGAAGAAGCAGGAAGGAGCACAAGACGCACACGAAGCCATTAGACCGACGGGTGCCGACCGTGATCCTAAAGCTATGAAGAGCATTCTTTCCCGCGACCAGTACCGCCTTTATAAACTGATTTGGGATCGTTTCATCGCCAGTCAGATGGCTCCTGCCGTACTCGATACCATGACTGTCCACCTTTATAATGAAGGAGTGGAGTTCCGTGCCACAGGATCAGAAGTGAAATTCAAAGGTTTCATGAAGGTATATGTGGAAGGAAACGATGATAATAAAAAAGAGAAAGATAAACTGCTTCCTCATCTGGAAGAAGGAATGACGGTGAAAGCGGAAGAAATCAAGCCGAATCAGCATTTCACCCAGCCGCCTCCGCGATACACAGAGGCCCGCTTGGTAAAAACGCTGGAAGAACTTGGTATAGGTCGTCCGTCCACCTATGCTCCTACACTCGACACCATTCAGCGTCGTGGGTACGTAGCCCTTGATAATAAGCGTTTTGTACCGACGGAATTAGGGGAAATCGTCTTAGAACAATTGAAGGAGTACTTCCCTGAAATCATTGACGTCGACTTTACGAAAGAAATGGAAGATGACCTCGATGCCATTGAAGACGGCAAGGAGGAGTGGGTGAATATCATCCAGCACTTCTACAAAGGTTTCGAGCCCCGCTTGGAAAAAGCGGAGAAAGAAATGGAAGAAGTGGAAATCAAAGACGAACCGGCTGGGATTGATTGTGAGAATTGCGGTCATGAAATGGTCTACAAGATGGGCCGTTACGGGAAATTCCTCGCCTGCTCCAACTTCCCGGAATGCCGGAATACGAAGCCGATCCTTAAAAAGGTTGGCGTCACTTGTCCGAAGTGTGAAGAAGGCGAAGTAGTGGAAAGAAAAAGTAAGAAAAACCGGAAATTCTTCGGTTGTGAACGGTACCCGGAATGTGATTTCATTTCATGGGATAAACCGATCAGCCGCCCTTGTCCGAAATGTGAATCGCTTCTTGTGGAGAAGAAAGTCAAGAAGGGCACTCAAATCCAATGTACAAGCTGTGATTATAAAGAAGAGCCGCAGGCATAATCCGGTTATATAAATAAGAGCCTATGACTATCCTTATAGTTGTAGGCTCTTTTCCCTTTTTGATTGACACCGGAAGTAGGTGGCGCTATAATTACGGTTTGGTAAGGCTACATACTTGACAGCTGGTTAAATAAGGTTGGACCCATGACTAATGACTTAAACATGCTCAAGTCGATTGCTTATAGTTGGAAACAATTCAGAATTTTGTTACATTTTTATTAAATCCATTGTTATTCGGAACATGCATGTGATAAAATTTAAGCGCCTTTGCGAGGTGACAAAAAACGATGCAGAATTATAAAGAAGAATTCATGGAATATCTTCAGATTGAGAAAAATGCTTCACCATTGACCGTGAAACATTACGGAAGAGACATCGATGAATTTGCTGATTTTCTGCAATCTGAAGGCTTCACTATACACGACTGTGATTACCCTGTGATCCGGGTCTTTTTATCGAGGCAGCATGAGCACGGGTACTCCAGAAGATCGGTTTCACGAAAAATATCTAGTCTGAGAAGTTTCTTCCGCTTTTTAGAGAGAGAAGAGGTTCTCGCGAATAATCCCTTCATCAACGTTTCGCTTCCAAAAGAGGATGCACCAATCCCTGAATTCTTCTATTCAGAAGAACTGGAGCATCTATTTACGGTAAGTGACCTTGATACCCCTCTTGGACAGAGGGACCAGGCGCTTATCGAGCTACTGTATGGAACAGGTATTCGGGTCAGCGAATGCGTGAGAGTGGAAATGGGAGACATCGCTTTTTCTCTGCGTACCGTCCTGGTACACGGGAAGGGGCGAAAGGAAAGGTATGTCCCGTTCGGCCAATATGCGGGAGAAGCACTTGAAACCTATATCAACAGCGGCAGAAAAGTTTTGTCTGACAAAAGGACCGAAGCAACGAATCGAGTGTTTCTAAACGCTAAAGGTGGACCTCTCCGGGCCGACGGTGTTCGTCTGATTTTGAAGAGAATGGTGCAGAAGGCAGCGCTTACTGTGGATATTCATCCGCATAAACTGCGTCACTCCTTTGCCACTCATCTTCTGAACGAAGGAGCCGATCTCCGTGCAGTTCAGGAACTGCTTGGACATGAGCACCTGTCTTCTACACAAATTTACACCCATGTTACGAAAGACCGGTTACGGAATGTTTATATGAATGCCCATCCAAGAGCAAATAAGAGGTGAAGGTTATGGATCAACAATTTCATGCTACAACGATATTCGCAGTACAGCATCAGGGGAAAAGTGCGATGAGCGGTGACGGTCAGGTTACCCTAGGAAATCAAGTCGTCATGAAACATACCGCACGTAAGGTGCGGCGATTATTCAATGATCAGGTGCTCGCTGGTTTTGCCGGTTCTGTTGCAGATGCATTCACTCTTTTCGAGAAGTTCGAAGGGAAGTTGGAGAGTTACGACGGCAACCTTGCAAGAGCATCGGTAGAGCTTGCAAAAGAGTGGCGGAGCGATAACGTTCTCCGTAAGCTGGAAGCGATGTTGATCGTAATGGATAAAGAAAACATGTTTCTAGTGTCTGGTACAGGGGAAGTAATAGAACCGGATGATGGTATTTTAGCCATCGGTTCCGGAGGTAATTTCGCCCTCAGTGCAGGAAGAGCGCTTAAGCGCTATTCCCCAGAGCAGTCCGCGGAACAGATAGCCAGAGCTGCACTTGAAATTGCAGGTGAAATTTGTGTATTCACCAATGATCAAATCATTTTGGAAGTTCTCGATTAAGGGGGCATACGTATGTCATTAAATTTAACGCCTAGAGAAATCGTCGAAAGGCTCGACCAATATATTATCGGCCAGGGCAGTGCCAAGCGTTCTGTCGCGATCGCTCTTCGGAATAGATACCGTCGCATGCAGCTGACGGATGACCTGAAGGATGAAATTGTTCCGAAGAACATCCTAATGATGGGACCGACGGGGGTAGGGAAGACAGAGATTGCCCGCCGTCTTGCCAAACTGGTCGGTGCGCCATTTGTAAAAGTGGAAGCGACGAAATTTACGGAAGTAGGTTACGTCGGACGCGATGTAGAGTCCATGGTTCGTGATCTTGTAGAGATGGCTGTCCGTATGGTTAAACAGGAGAAGATGGAAGCGGTCAAAGACCGTGCAGAGGAGCAGGCGAACAAAAGACTCGTCAAGCTGCTGGTCCCTTCCAAAAAGAAGCAGGGCAACAACTTTAAGAACCCGTTTGAGATGATCTTTAATCAAGGCGGTCAAGAGGATAAGGATTCCGCTGAGGATAAAGACGAAACGGAAATTGAAACGAAGCGTAGCCGCATCAGACATCAGTTGGATCTCGGCGAGCTTGAGGATCGCATGGTCACAATTGACGTGGAAGAATCTCAAGCATCCATGTTCGATATGCTGCAAGGTTCCGGGATGGAACAGATGGGAATGAACATGCAGGATGCTTTCAGCCAGTTCATGCCGAAGAAGAAGAAGAAACGGAAGCTCTCTGTTGCAGAAGCCCGAAAGGTATTGACACAAGAGGAAGCAGGCAAGCTTGTGGATATGGATGAAGTCGGACAGGAGGCCGTTTCCAAGGTGGAACAGTCCGGGATGATCTTTATCGACGAGATTGATAAGGTGGCAGCGAAAGGAGACAATCAGGCGAACGTCTCCAGAGAAGGGGTTCAACGTGATATTCTGCCGATCGTTGAAGGTTCAACGGTCGTCACGAAATACGGCCCCGTATCGACCGATCATATTCTGTTCATTGCTGCCGGTGCCTTTCATATGGCTAAACCGTCCGATCTCATCCCTGAGCTCCAGGGAAGGTTCCCGATCCGGGTCGAATTGAATAAACTGAGCGTCGCGGATTTCAAGAACATTTTGACAGAACCCTCCAATGCGCTTTTGAAACAATATAAAGCATTACTTGAAGTTGAAGGTATAAAGGTTGAATTTTCTGACGATGCTATTACTAGACTTGCAGAAATCGCTCACGAAGTGAACCAGGAAACCGACAATATAGGAGCTCGGCGTCTCCATACAATCTTGGAGAAGCTGCTTGAGGATCTATCCTTTGAAGCTCCTGACGTTACGATGGAAACGATCGAGATTACACCACAGTATGTAGACAGCAAACTATCATCTATTGTAAAAAACAAAGACTTATCACGATTCATTCTATAAGGATGAGATCAACAAGGAGGAAACGCACATGAAACTTCTAGAACGTGCACGCAGAATCAATGCTATGTTACAAACAACAACAGGAAAATCGGTGGATTTCAATGAAATGTCCGCAACGATGAGAGACGTTATCGAAGCGAATACATTCGTTGTAAGCCGCCGTGGGAAGCTGCTCGGCTTCGCCATCAACCAGGAAATTGAAAACGAGCGCATGAACGCAATGTTCTCTGAACGACAGTTTCCACAGGAGTATACCCAAAATTTATTCAACATTAAGGAAACGACGCCGGACATCGATATTGACAGCGAGTATACGGCTTTCCCTGTAGAGAACAAGGAATTGTTCAAAGAAGGATTGACGACAATCGTACCAATCATCGGAGGTGGTCAGCGCTTAGGAACGTTGATCCTGAGCCGTCTGAACGGAAGTTTTAATGATGATGACCTGCTGCTTGCTGAGTATGGTGCAACCGTTGTCGGAATGGAGATCCTGCACGAGAAGACAGAAGAGATTGAACAGGAAGCCCGCAGCAAAGCTGTCGTTCAAATGGCAATTTCTTCTCTTTCCTACAGTGAATTGGAGGCCATCGAGCATATCTTCGATGAACTGGAAGGTAATGAAGGACTACTTGTTGCCAGTAAAATTGCAGACCGTGTCGGAATCACGCGTTCCGTCATTGTAAACGCGCTTCGTAAGCTTGAAAGTGCGGGTGTCATCGAATCACGCTCATTGGGAATGAAAGGTACGTATATCAAAGTGCTTAATAATAATTTCCTACTGGAGCTTCAAAAGCTTCGTACGAATTAAAATAATAAAAAAAGCCGCTTTCAGCTGAAAGCGGCTTTTTTTATGCAATAATTACATAATTATCCTTAAATGACTTACATAAGTAGTATTTTGAATATTTGACAAAAAATTAATACAATTCGACAATTAACTATGTCATAATGTTCATTATAATAGAAGACCTGTACATATGTAACTATTTTCCATATTAAGGGGATTAAAAACCTAGTTCTTTCGATGTGTTTGGCGAGCTTCTGTAAAAATCATTCGGGAAAGATAGACAGAGGTATACAAATTTTTTTAAAATTGTTTCTGTAATCAAAGAAAATGTCGAATAAAGGAAACAAAGGAGATGCCGATGACCATATTCAGTAGTACTTTTTCCACATTGGAACAGGCTTTAAACTTCACAACAGCTAAAAACAGAACAATATCCAACAATATAGCTAATGTTGACACCCCTGGATATAAGGCTAAAGGAGTAGCTTTTCAGGACGTGTTGAATGGAGAGCTGGCTTCTATTCAGACAAAACGGACAGATGAGCGTCACATTGATTTCCGGGCTCGTACGTCCAATTCTTTTCATACCTTTACTAAAACCGGGACGACGTACAGCCATAACGGCAACAACGTAGATGTGGATAAAGAAATGAATGACCTTGCTCAAAATCAAATTCAGTATGAGGCACTGGTCGATCGGATGAGCGGGAAATTCAAAAGCTTGGAGTCGGTGATAAAAGGAGGTAGATAGGGTGAGTATATTTCGGGCAATGAATACAAGCGCGAGTGCCTTGACGGCTCAGAGGTTGAGGATGGATATTGTATCTTCCAACATAGCGAATGCCGATGCTACACGAGCGGTTCAGAATGAAAACGGTGAATGGGAGCCATATCGTAGAAAGATGCCGGTATTCCAAAGTGAAGGTTCTGGCTTCCGTAGTCATTTGTCGCAGGCCCGGACCGGTTCTGGAGAGGACGGCGGCGTAAAAGTGTCAAGGATCGTAGAAGATCCAGAACCCTTTAAAACGGTGTACAACCCTAACCATCCAGACGCTGACGAAGCGGGATATGTAGAAATGCCGAACGTGGATCCCTTGCAGGAAATGGTTGACTTGATGAGTTCTACAAGATCATACGAAGCCAACGTAACAGCTGTCAATGCATCAAAGAATATGCTCATGAAAGCTTTGGAAATCGGAAAATAAGGAGGGACTGGAATGGTCGAAATGACTTCCATGATGAATACCCCGGTGCAAATGTCCTCAGCTAATGGATCCCAGTGGAAAAAAGCCGTATCTGCAGGGGAAGCCCAGGGGGCCTTTGCAAATCAGCTGAAGCAGGCGATTGAACAGGTCAATGAAGCACAAATTGCTTCGGATAATAAGACGAAGGCGCTTGCTCGTGGGGAGATTGATGATCTGCACGACGTCATGATTACATCGCAAAAAGCGAGTGTAACGATGCAGATGGCAGTGGAAATGCAGAGCAAAACAATTGAGGCATACAAAGAAATCATGCGTATGCAGGTTTAATTATTACCGAACGATTATCAGCACTAAACCATTCGCGTAGGTTGTGCTTTTTTTGGGGGCAGCTATGAAAGAAAAAATAAACGCATACAGAAAGAAAGTCGTGTCGTTTTGGAAAGAGCGGAAAAAATCACAAAAGGGCTGGATCATTGGTTCCGTTGCAGCTGTCATTCTGGCCGCAGTCTTGCTTGCTGTCTTACAAGGCGGTTCCAAGATGACACCACTTTACAGTGATTTGACGCTTCAGGAAATTGGCCAGATCAAATCAGAATTGGATACAAGGGGCATTCCTTATGAATTGGATAAGGGCGGAACGACGATACTCGTTCCGGATACAGAAGCGGAGTCGCTGCTCGTTGATCTTGCTGCGTCCGGTCTTCCGAACAGCGGAAGGATCGATTACGGATTCTTCAGTGCCAACACATCATGGGGGATGACGGACAATGAGTTTGATGTCATCAAACTGGATGCGATGCAGACCGAGCTTGCCAATCTCATGAAAGGGATCAGTGGAATCCAGGATGCCCAAGTAATGATTAACATGCCGGAGGAGCAGGTGTTTGCATCGGAGCAGGGTCAGGAAGCCTCAGCATCCGTCGTCCTGAACGTACAGCCGGGAGCAAGTATCGAACAGCCTCAAGTAGAGACGCTGTACAATCTGGTATCAAAGTCTGTTCCTAATTTATCTAAAGATAATATCGTCATCATGGATCAGAATTTTAATTATTTTGACATTAATGATGCTTCCTTAGCGGGGAGCTCCGACGCTTATACATATCAACAAAATGTCAAAGAAGATATTGAACGGGACATAAAACAGCGCCTGCAGCGGATGCTTGGTACCATGATCGGTCAACAAAAGGTCATGGCAACCGTAACTGCAGATATCGATTTTACAAAAGAAAACCGTGTCGAAGAGCTTGTTGAACCGGTTGATCCTGAAACGATGGAAGGACTGCCGGTAAGTGTGGAGCGCATTGAAGAAACCTATGAAGGCGGCGTTCCGGAAGGCGGCGTTCCAGGAGCAGGAGATGAAGATGTAGCCAACTACCCTGCAGGTGAAGAGGGCGGAGACGGCGATTATGAAATGAATCGCGAAACGATCAACAACGAGTTCAACCGGATCAAGAGAAATATTGAAGAAAGTCCGTATAAAGTAAGAAATCTTGGTATTCAGGTTGCTGTGGATAACACAAAAGGGACAAATGCAGAGGGCGAAGTTGAATATTTGACCGCCGCTGAGCAGCAGACCGTAGAAGAGGGCATTCAATCCATTGTCGACTCCATGATAACGACTTCCATCGATGCTGGTTATGAAGATCAAATTGAGGCAGACGAGAATGTGTCGATCGTCTTCCAGGAGTTCAATGGCAAACCGGACGCCCCTGAAGCACAGCCGGGAATTCCTCTGTGGGTGTATATTACTGGCGGCGTCCTCGCGCTACTCATCATCCTGCTCTTGATCTTGTTGTTCCGACGCAGGAACGTAGAGGAAGAGGAAGAATACGTCTATTTTGAAGAACCACTGATCGAGCAGCGATCGAAAGAAGTGCAGGAGATACAGGAGAAAGAAGACGAGTCCACACAGAAACGGAAGCAGCTGGAGAAACTGGCGAATGAGAAGCCGGAAGATTTTGCGAAACTATTGCGGTCATGGATTGCAGAAGATTAAGGGGGTCTGAAGGATGGCCTTAAGAAAGACAAGATTAACAGGAAAACAAAAAGCTGCCGCCCTGCTTATAGCCCTTGGGCCGGATGTGGCAGCAAAAGTGTACAAACATTTGAACGAAGAAGAAATTGAACAATTGACGCTGGAAATTTCATCGGTACAAAAAGTCGATGCAAAAGAAAAAGAAGAGATTTTGGATCAATTTCATCAAATTGCCCTCGCCCAGGACTATATCTCCCAAGGCGGAATCGGTTATGCGAAAACGATACTGGAGAAAGCGCTTGGACCTGCGGAGGCCGCCAATATCATTGGACGGTTGACTTCTTCGCTGCAGGTGAGGCCGTTTGATTTTGCGCGCCGGGCCGATGCGGGACAGATTTTGAATTTTATACAAAATGAGCATCCTCAGACGATCGCACTGGTGCTCTCCTACCTTGATTCAGAGCAGTCAGGTCAGATACTCTCCGAGCTGCCACAGGAGCTGCAGGGGGATATAGCGAGACGAATCGCCACGATGGATTCCACTTCCCCGGAAGTCATCAGCCAAGTCGAGCAGATTTTGGAGAAGAAGCTGTCGACTACGGTTATGCAGGATTACACCGATACGGGCGGTATACAGGCGGTTGTGGAAGTGTTGAACGGAGTCGATCGCAGTACAGAGCGGACGATCCTTGACTCTTTGGAAATACAGGATCCAGAACTGGCGGAAGAGATTAAGAAGAGAATGTTCGTATTCGAAGATATTGTTGCCCTTGATAATCGTGCGATACAGCGGGTCATCCGTGAAGTCGATAATGACGACTTACGTTTGTCCTTGAAAGTCTCCAGTGAAGAAGTAAAGGAAATGGTATTCAAGAACATGTCCCAGCGAATGGCCGAAACCTTCAAAGAGGAGATGGAAATCATGGGTCCAGTCAGGCTTCGTGACGTGGAAGAGGCACAGACAAGGGTCGTGTCTGCAATCCGGCGCCTTGAAGATATTGGTGAAATCGTAATCGCCCGAGGCGGAGGAGATGACATCATTGTGTAAATCCAATCAACACGGACGCGTCATTGAACTCCGGCAAGTTGCAATCGGCCCGCGCGGGGAGGAGTCCCGTCACCATGCAGAGCTTCAAGAAGCGAAGCAGGAGCAGAAAGAAATACTCCGTTCAGCAGAAGCGGAGCGGGAGCGCATTCTTCAGAAAGCAGAAAAAGAAATAGAACAGTGGCGAAAGACATGGGAAGAAGAAAAGCGTCTTATTACAGAAGAAGCGTTTAACGAAGGCCGCCTGGATGGCTTTGAAGCAGGAAGGATGGAAGGTTTTGAGTCATACAAAGAGAAGATCTCGGAAGCCAACCGGGTCATGGGGCAGGCTAAAGAGCAGCATGACAGAGTGGTGGAAGAAAGCGAACAAACCATTCTTCGATTAGCAGTCGCTTGTGCGGAGAAGGTCGTTAAAAAGCAGCTGGATCAATCCGATGACTACTTTCTATCTTTGGTAAGGCATGCCGTCAAAGAAGTCCAGGATCAGCCGGAAATTACAGTAAAGCTTCATCCGGATCAGTACGAACTTCTCCATCACCAGATGGAAGAACTCCAGAGATTGGTCGACGTTCACACAAAGCTCGTTCTTTATGCAGACATAGAACTTTCCCCCTACGCCTGCGTCATCGAATCTCCCTTTGGGATGATTCGTGCAGGAGTGGACAGTCAATTGTCCGAACTCAGGGAGAAACTGTTTGAAGCCGCGTTTGGAGTGGACAGCGATGAATGAGTCGATCTATCAGGAAGCAATCCGGCAGGCGGATACATATAAACGGTTCGGTAGGATAAAACGCGTCGTAGGCCTGATGGTTGAATCGAAGGGACCGGACGCATCCGTGGGGGACCTTTGCTATATCCATTCCCCATCTGGGAAAGTGGCACCAGTGGCAGCGGAGGTGGTAGGTTTTCATAACGAAAACATCCTGCTGATGCCGTTCCAGGAAGTTCGGGAGGTCAGTCCGGGAAGTCTTGTAGAAGCAACAAAGCAGCCGCTGAATGTCAAGGCAGGCATTGGTCTGATCGGGAACATTCTCGATGCAATGGGTAATCCGCTGGACGGGAGCGCGCTGCCCAAAGGTCTAAGACCGTATCCGACCGACCAGGCCCCCCCGAATCCTTTGGAGAGACCACCGATCAAAGAGCCTATTCAGGTCGGGGTGAGAGCCATTGATTCACTTCTGTCTGTCGGAAAAGGACAGAGAATCGGAATCTTCGCCGGAAGCGGAGTAGGAAAAAGTACGCTGATGGGAATGATTGCCCGGAACAGTTCGGCCGATTTGAATGTCATTGCATTAATTGGCGAACGCGGCCGGGAAGTACGGGAATTTATTGAGAATGATTTAGGAGAAGAAGGAAGGAAGCGCTCGATTTTAGTTGTCGCGACCTCCGACCAGCCGGCATTGATGCGGGTCAAAGGCGCCTATACAGCGACGGCGATCAGTGAATACTTCCGGGATCTTGGATATGACGTTAACTTGATGATGGACTCGGTTACAAGGTTTGCTATGGCACAAAGAGAGATCGGCTTAGCGACAGGAGAGCCGCCGACAACGAAAGGTTATACGCCGTCGGTTTTTGCGAAACTTCCGAAACTTCTGGAGCGGACTGGTTCCAGTGATAAAGGAACGATCACAGCCTTTTATACGGTACTCGTTGATGGCGATGATCTGAACGAACCGATATCAGATACCGTCCGCGGTATTCTGGACGGCCACTTCATTCTTGACCGCAAAATTGCGGAACAGGGGCAATATCCTGCTCTTCATATTTTGAAATCGATCAGCCGGGTCATGAAACAGATCGTATCGGAATCCCATATCGAGCGTGCCCAGCAGTTGAGGTCGCTTCTTTCCACTTACGAAGAGAATAGAGAATTGATCCAGATCGGTGCGTATAAAAAAGGTTCCAGTAAAGAGATCGATCAAGCGATCCATTATCATCCTGCCATTATGGAATTTTTGAGGCAGGGAATTCATGAACCGTCAACCTTCGAACACTCGGTGGAAGATTTGAATCGTTTGTTTTCATAAAAGAGAGGTGAATGCATGACTACCATTCATACGTTCGAGAAGATACGAGACTTGCAGGATCGGGATAAAAAAGAGAAACAGCGTACACATGAAAAGGCGGTTGATCAATTCGAAGAACATGCCTATAGACTGTATGAAGCATTAAAGAAAAAAGAGGATGCTATTCAAGCCTTTAATTCCACGATGGAGAAGAGAGCGATCCAGGCGCATGCGTTCCTCCAGCATCAGCAGTATATTGCACGTCTGGAAGAGATCATTCATTCGCTTCAGCCACTGGTTCAGCAGGCAAGGCGGAAAATGGATCGGACGCAAACGAAGCTCACAGAAGCCTACAGAGAAGTGAAGAAATATGAACGCTTAATTGAGAACAAAGAAGAGAAACAGAAACAGTACGCCAAGCAGGAAGAAAATAAAAATATGGATGAAGTGTCCATGGTCCAGTATTTAAACAGGAGGAACAGGTGATCGGATGGCAGAGAAACTACCAAAGCAGCAAAAAGGAGGCAGCCGTTTTCTAAAGATATTTTCGGCTGTTGTCTTTCCGCTCCTCTTCCTGGTTGTATTGACCGTGATCGTGATGACGCTCATGGGTTACAACGTTTTTGAACAGGTGGAAAAGTACGGAGCTAACATACCCGGCATAGCAGATACCACTTCCACGGATTCGGCGTCCTCAGAGGAAACGGATAAACTACAGGCGATGTTAGCTAATAAAGAAGCGGAAATCCAACAATTAAAAGAGCAGGCTTCGGCTGGGGATGCAGAAAAAAAAGACATGGAAAACCAGATTGTACAGTTGGAGAAAGAGCTTGAAGGGACGACCGAGGAAAAGGGGCAGGAAGATGTGGAAGAAGACAGTGCAAAAGACATTGCTGCATCCTTCCAGAAGATGGACCCGGAAGAAGCCGCTCCAATCATCTCCACCATGAATCAGGACTTGGCTGTTCAAGTACTTCGTTTGATAGCAGTGGAAGAGCGAGGAGACATTCTCGGCCAGATGGACCCAGAGATAGCCGCCTCTTACGCAAGTGCGCTTATCGATTCTTAAAGGAACCGTTCGAAAGGAGGTGATAGCAATGGATTGGAACGTTTTGTTTAGTGGACAAGCTAACCCTCAACCTTTACAAGGACAAGCGGTTCAAACGACATCACCCCCTGATTTTGCCCCTCAGTTCAAGGAGCGATTGGAAGGAATGATCGGGGAGGCAGCTGTTTCAACACCGGCTGCGGGTCCAGCGAAATCGGTTGGGTTGGATGAATTGGGGGAAGAACTCCGGTCTATATTCCAGACATTATACGACAAGCTACCGAGGAGCGAAGAAGAAGAAGAGAGGCTTGACGTGATCGGCCTGCGTTTGGAACAGTGGCATGCGCTTCGGTATAGAACCGCCGCACCAGGACAACAAGACGTACATAACCAACCGTTGGACTCAGAAGGTATCGAGCAGATTTCTAATAACGTGAAACGTTTGAACGTTTTCCGTGAGGTAACCACGGCGTACGAAAAAAGGGATGCGGATGCTTTCCTTCTTCGCATGGTGGAAGAGCTTCCTTACTTGGCGAAAGACATTTCGGTAGAAGCTATGAATACGGGCATCGGTAAGAATCAGCTGGAAGTTACTCCGGCAGCGAACGGGACTTACAAAAAACGGAATGTTGATATATCTATAGACAGCCTGAAAGAAGAGCTGTCCTTTTTACCGGAAAGGATTTGGAATGACAGTGCATCCCTCAGGGAGGAGCAAAAAGGGTCTATTCCATTTGCGCCCTCTATGAATGAAGGCCAGGTCTCGATTAATGATGGCGCAGAGTTGATAAAGTTGGAAGGACATTTGAAAAAGGAATGGAATGCTTTGCTTCACACCTTGATGGAGAAGGGAGTGGAGGCTGATAGCAAATCCCCCTTACTCTCAACTATTCTTCATCGTATGGAGCAATGGGACAGTCTGCATAACAGGGAGCTTCCGGTTCAGCATGAGATACATAGAGAGCTGTCTCCAGATGGACAAGCTTCGGCGGTCCAAACAGCAATAATTCCAGAGAATCTTTCCAGAGCAATAGACCGTGCGTTTGATGCAGGGGATATCTTACAATTTATCCATTTAACAACGTCGGAACTTCCTTATTTGGCGGATGCTGTTAAGTTAGACGGCCGCTTCTCAGGCTTGAATCATTACGGCCGTATAAACCAGTCGAACAGTAACCGCGGGTTAGCTCCGCCTATAAACGCAGAAGCATCTTCACAGAGCGTCCGCACCGATGGACCCAAAGCTTCGAGTGGCCCTATTACTATCGATGTGGAGACAGAAGAAACGATAAAAAGTTCTGTTGTGGAAGTTTTGAGAAATTTCCTTCAGCAAATGCGCGCCCATCCATCCAAAAGTATTTCGAAAACATTTTCCATGAATCCGGAACAATTAGGGAAGATGACCGTCCAATATACGGCTGAATCAGGGGAACCGGTGCTTGATATAAAGGTGGAAAATAAAGCAGCCTTTACCTTGTTAAAACCACTTCAGGCAGATATCCGAACCCAGCTTCCTTTAAATCAGCTGTCCCTTACATTGGCTGAAGGGAATCGTGCCGCCGCTTCGGATGTCAGGACGGAGGGGGAACATAAACCGGCTGCCATGACCGTATCGCAAGACCTTTCGAAAAGAGTGGTTAAAGTATTGGAAAGAGTGACGGACGGGAGGCAGGCTCCACCCCCGCAATCGACTACGCTGGCAGTGAGAAATGCCGTTGTTGCCCAACAGCAGCTTGGTCTCTATGAGACGGGGAACCGATCAGGGGAACAAAAGGCCCAAGGTATGGCAATTCGCTCAAAAGAAGCCCTTGATCCATGGACGGCTCCTTCTGCTTCTATACCTCTTCTTCAAAAAGAGGCTGCGGCTCGCATAGACGGTAATGCGGATAAAGCTGCTTTCCAAGTGCTCCGAATGTCTGAACAGCCGGCTTTTCCTTTGGCTGAAACTAAGACTTCCGGACAAGAAATGAAGCAGTGGGTGAAGGATTTAGAACAGTTTGTCCAAAAGAGCAGGATGCTTACGGACCTTCATGGCAATAAAGAGCTGCGCATCCAGATGAAACCTGGAAACCTTGGTGACTTGACGGTGAAAGTGGCTCAAATCAACGGCGAGATGGTCGTGAAGCTTATGGTAGGCAGCCAATCTGCAAAAGAAGTGATTGAAGGAAACCTCCACCACCTGCGCCACGTGTTCTCTCCACATCAAGTCGTTGTCGAAAGGACGGACACCCCTGCCGGCGGCCTTGCTTATCAAGAAAGCAAAGAACAGGAGGAATCCGGCAGCAAGCGAAATGGACAGGGTTCGTCCCCGGACCGCGAGCGCGATGATACGGAAGAGGATGGTCCAACGTTTGAAGAATTGTTAAGAATGAATGAGAAAGTGTAGGTGATTCCATGACAGCCATTGACCCGTCCATCTATTTGAAAAATCAGCAGAAGCAGACGTCTGGCAGTAACATTCTCGGTAAGGATGATTTCCTCAAAATCTTGATGACGCAGATACAGAACCAAAATCCGCTTGACCCGATGGAGGATAAAGAGTTTATCGCGCAGATGACCCAGTTTTCCAGTTTGGAACAAATGACTAACATGTCGCAGTCTCTGCAGAGCTTCCTTGACGGACAACAGTCTCCCCCTCTCATTCAGTACAGTCATTTGATCGGTAAGGAAGTATCTTACGCGGTCACAAATCCGGAAACGGGAAGCGAGGAAGTCAAAGCAGGGCAGGTGATATCGGTCAAACAGAAGGATGGAGATATCCTTTTTGAAATAGAAGACGGAGCCGCGGTTCCTGTCGGCAGCCTCACACAAATCAAAGACGGGAAGGTGGAGGAATGATATGGATCCGCGTATACAAGCTCTTCACCGACCGCTTACTATCCCTAAAAATGCTCCTGTTAAGAACGATTTTCCTTCCTTCAGGGATGTATTGGAGGAAGCGAAAGAGGTCAAGGTCAGTAAACATGCAAAGCGCAGGCTGGAGGAGCGGAATATTGACATCAGCGAAGACATGTGGGGAGAAATAGCCGGTAAAATGTCCGAAGCGAAACGTAAAGGCATTACCGATTCTCTCATCGTTACGGATGATGCGACATTAATCGTAAGCACGAAAAATAATACGGTAGTGACGGCGCTTGATCGTGAAGAGTCCGCCTCGCAGATTTTTACAAATATCAACGGAACGATCTTTATAAGCAAATAAGGCCGGACCCGCAACCAGGGAAGCCTTCAACGCCGCGGAATGAATGAAGCGGCGTCATACAATTAAAAATTGAAAGGAATGGTTGGTATGTTACGTTCACTTTATGCAGGGGTTTCCGGAATGAAAGGGTTCCAAACGAAGTTGGATACGATCGGTAACAATATTGCAAACGTCAATACGACGGGATTCAAGAAAGGGAGGGTATCCTTCCAGGATATGATGAGCCAGTCCGTATCTGCTGCTCAAGGTCCGACCGCCGGAAATGTGGATAATATCCGAGGAGGAATGAATCCATCCCAGGTTGGTTTAGGGTCCCAAACTGGTTCAATCGACACCATTCATACGCAAGGGAACAGACAGACAACGAATCGGGCGCTTGACCTCGCTTTAGAAGGGGATGGAATGTTTGTCTTAGCTGAGGCTGGAACAGATGAAATTGACCCTAATGCTTCATTTGGCGATATTCAAAACATTAATCTAAGCTTTTCAAGAGCCGGAAACTTTTACTTGGACGATGACGGCGCTCTTGTCAACAACAGCGGGAAGTATGTCGTAGGACAGCCGTATACGATAAATCAAACAGGACCGAACACGGCGCAAAACGGTGCCGGAGTGTTAAGAATCCCTGAGGATGCACAAAGTTTTAGTATTCAGACGAATGGTACGATCAACTATGTGGACGGAAACGGGGAAACAAAAGTGGCTGGCCAATTGCGCCTGGCTAATTTCTCCAATCCTGATGGGCTTGAGAAAATCGGCGGTAACGAATATCGTATGACGGATAATGCGGGATTCATTAGTGCCAGTGGGGCTAATCCGCTGGATAACTTAAACGATCTCTCGGTTGCCGGTCAAAACGGAACGGGACAGATGGTTTCCGGTTCTCTTGAAATGTCGAACGTCGACCTCGCCGATGAATTTACGGAAATGATCACAGCCCAGCGCGGATTCCAGGCGAATACAAAGATTATCACGACATCGGATGAAATCCTCCAAGAGCTCGTCAACTTGAAACGATAAGCCGAAGGGAGGGGGAGGGCATAACCGCCCTCCTGTGAATCTATGATACCTTTAACGAAATTGAACGGGGACCCGTTTACGATTAATGCTCTGTATATTGAGCAGATTCAGTCCCATCCGGATACGACGATCACGACCGTTTCCGGCCGGACGATTCTTGTGAGGGAGTCCGAAGAGCAGGTCGCTCGGTTAGTAAAGAAATATTACCAGGGAATTGGTTTGCTGCGCGTCGTACAAAAGGGTGGTGAAGAGGAACGATGAAACTATTTAAGATCATGGTGATTTCATTCAGCAGCCTTTTAGTACTTGGAGTGATCGCCTTTGTTCTGGTGCTTAATATGGGAGATACAAAGAAAGCCAGTGGAGAACGCTCCATTGATGACATCGTAGATTCATCCTATACAACAGAAGAGATCACTACAGACTTGGAGAGCGGAGACTATGTCCGCATCAGTTTTCGTATTGTCGCCGACAGCAAAGATACGGTGAAAGAGTTGGAGAAACGGGACTTTCAAGTACAGAATATTCTTTTAAAAGAGCTTGCTGTAATGGATGCGGAGTCCTTCCAGTCCGGTCTTTCGGATCTTGAAGCCACGCTTAAACTTAAGCTGAATGAATTTATGGATGAAGGCTCTGTCACAGATGTTTATACAGTCACCAAAGTGCTGCAGTAAATGCAATAGGAAAGGGGGGTGAGGTATTGGCTGAAGAAGTTCTTTCGCAGAACGAGATCGATTCCTTACTTTCTGCCCTCTCTACAGGAGAAATGGATGCAGAGAAATTAAAACAGGAAGAACAGGAGAAGAAGGTAAGAGTCTATGATTTTAAGCGGGCTCTCCGTTTTTCGAAGGATCAGATCAGAAGTTTATCGAGGATCCATGAAAACTTTTCCAGACTATTAACGACGTACTTCTCCGCGCAGCTGCGTACGTATGTCGACATTGAGGTTGCATCCGTAGATCAGCTTCCCTATGAGGAGTTTATCCGCTCGATTCCGACGATGACGATTTTGAACGTTTTCCATGTTCCTCCTTTAGAAGGAAGGATACTTATGGAGGCAAATCCAAACGTCGCTTATGCCATGATGGACAGAGTGCTCGGTGGAAAGGGAAGCAGCGTGAACAAAGTGGACAATTTGACGGAAATTGAGACAACGATCATGTCCCACCTCTTTGAACATGCGCTGGAAAATTATCAGGAGGCATGGGGATCCATTGTTGATATGGAACCGGAACTGGAGGATTTTGAAGTCAACCCTCAGTTCCTTCAACTCGTATCACCGAATGAAACTGTCGTGGTCGTTTCGTTGGAAACGACTGTAGGTTCTACGAGCGGAATGATTAACATCTGCATTCCTCATGTCGTATTAGAACCGATTATTCCGAAGCTGTCGGTACATTACTGGATGCAGAAGGAACAGCCGAAGGAACGCGATCCGGTTGAACAGGAAGCACTCACTCAAACCATTCGCGGTACCGAGCTTGATATCCGAGCGGTATTAGGAGAGGCATCGATGTCGATCGAACAGTTTTTAGATCTGAAAGCAGAAGACGTCATCCGCCTGGATCAGCCGATAGGAAAGCCGCTTATGCTGCGGGTCGATGAAGAGGATAAGTTTTACATACAGCCGGGGAAATTAAACAATAAACTGGCCGTGCAAATTTTAGAAGAGTGTCAAGGAGGTGCCGGACATTATGACGGATGACATGTTATCACAGGACGAAATTGATGCACTATTGAACGGAGGCGGAGGAGATGACTCTTCTGCCGAACTCGATAAGGATAAGAAAGATACACCAGAAGCGGAACGCCTCTCTGTTTTGGAGGAGGATGCTTTAGGGGAAATCGGTAACATCTCTTTTGGCAGCTCCGCTACTGCCCTGTCTTCGCTCCTCAATCAGAAGGTGGAGATTACAACTCCGACGATATCCGTCGTAGACAGGGCTCATTTACCGGAAGAATTCCCGAAACCGCATGTCGCGGTAGGGGTGACGTACACGGATGGTTTCAGCGGCGAAAATGTGCTCGTGATCCAGACCGAAGACGCAGCGATTATCGCGGACCTCATGCTGGGGGGAGATGGAACGTCTCCCGATGCTCAGCTCAGTGATATTGCACTTAGTGCAGTACAGGAAGCGATGAATCAAATGATGGGCTCTGCGGCGACCAGTATGTCGACGATTTTTAATAAAAAGGTGGATATTTCTCCGCCTGCTATCGATGTTCTGGACTTGGAGGTGGATAAGGGTACCGAACGGATTCCAAACGAAGAAGTGCTTGTTAAAGTTTCCTTCCAGCTTAAAATTGGAACATTGATTGATTCCAGCATTATGCAGCTGATCCCTGTCCGTTTTGGGAAAGAGATGGTGGAAGAACTGCTGAACCCGGAAAAGAAAGAAGAACCTGAACAAGTTACGGAATCTCCGCGCGTGGAAGAATCAGCGCAAAAAGATCCGGAACCCCCGTCTGTGAAAGAAACTGCCGAGCAGGCGGCTCCGGAGCCGCAGTATGTAGGCGCGCCTTCAGGGTACGGCATGGAGGAGGCAGACATTCAGCATGCAAGTTTCCAGGAGTTTGACCAAAGCAGTGCCATGACGCCTGCGGCTCAAAACAATCTGGATATGTTGATGGATATACCGCTTAAGGTAACCGTAGAACTAGGGCGGACGAAGCGCACCGTGAAAGAGATACTGGATTTATCGGCAGGCTCCGTCGTTGAACTGGATAAGCTGGCTGGTGAACCTGTCGACATTCACGTCAATGACAAGCTGATGGCAAAAGGTGAGGTTGTCGTCATCGATGAGAACTTTGGTGTGCGTGTCACCGATATTGTAAGCCCGAAAGAACGATTGACTAAACTACGTTAATGGATAAATAGGAGGAATAGACATGGGAGAACGAATACTAATTGTTGATGACGCGGCTTTTATGCGCATGATGGTAAAAGATATTTTGACGAAGAACGGATATGAAATCGCCGGGGAAGCGGAAGACGGCCAAAAAGCGGTCGACTTATATAAAGAAGAAAAGCCGGATCTTGTAACGATGGATATTACTATGCCTGAGATGGATGGAATCACAGCTTTAAAGGAAATTAAAAGTCATGATCCTCAGGCAAAGATCATTATGTGTTCCGCGATGGGGCAGCAGGCAATGGTTGTGGATGCCATCCAGGCCGGTGCCAAAGATTTTATAGTAAAACCGTTCCAGGCGGATCGTGTCATCGAAGCGATTCAAAAAGCGTTAAGTTGAAGAAGGAATGCACATGCGCATTGCAGCCAGAGTCATCGTCATCCTAGTCATGTTCGGGAGCCTCTTGGGTAGCCATCCTTGGACGGCCCTCGCTCAGCCATCCGTCGTCGAATGCATGGATAATCCGGATCTTTCCGGATGTCCGGATGACGACGGAGGGGAGAATCAAACCGTTAACGGTTCGGAAACAGAGGCGCCGTCGGGAGGGTCATTGGTGTGGAACGTCATCAAGCTTATCCTCGCCTTGGCCTTCGTTGTCGCTCTCATCTATGCATTACTAAAGTTTTTTAATAAAAAGAACAGGCTCTTCCAACAGAATCGCACGATGGAGAACCTCGGTGGATTGAACCTCGGCCCGAACAAGTCCGTTCAGGCAGTTAGAATTGGCGGGCGCGTCTTCATTTTAGGCGTAGGTGATTCCGTGCAGGCAATTACGGAAATTACAGATGAAGAAACGATAGACGCATTGAAGAAACAAGATATGTCATCCGGCTTCACGGAGGTCATTAAAAAGAACCTCCATCAAGGAAGGGCGGAAAATAAATCAAGTGATTTCAAGCAGTTATTTGAAACCCAGTTAAAGGAAATGAAAGAGAAAAGGAAACGGCTGCTGGACAGGAAAGAAGGGGGCGGCGGGGATGAATGAATTTGTAGACATTTTTTCAAGCTCTGACCCCGGCAGTGTCGCTACTTCTGTAAAACTTCTGCTCTTGCTGACCGTTTTGTCGCTTGCTCCGGGAATCTTGATCCTGATGACCAGTTTTACAAGAATTCTGATCGTATTGTCGTTTGTTCGGACATCCCTTGCCACCCAACAGATGCCGCCGAACCAGGTTCTTGTCGGTATTGCATTATTTCTAACGTTTTTCATTATGGCTCCCACTTTCCAGGAAGTGAATGAACAGGCGTTGACTCCGTTGTTTAATGAGGAAATTACGCTTGATGAGGCTTATGAAGAGGCCAGCGTGCCGATGAAGGAATTTATGGGAAAACATACGAGGCAGAAGGACCTTGCGCTATTCATGAACTATTCCGGTATGGAGGCACCGGAGACGATTCAGGATGTCCCATTAACGACGCTCGTTCCTGCCTTTGCCATCAGTGAATTAAAAACAGCCTTTCAAATGGGCTTTATGATATTCGTACCTTTCCTAGTCATCGACATGGCCGTGGCGAGCGTGCTTATGTCGATGGGTATGATGATGCTGCCGCCGGTTATGATTTCCCTTCCGTTTAAAATCTTGCTGTTCGTCCTTGTAGACGGATGGTATCTGATAACGAAATCATTACTAGAAGGGTTTTAGGACAGGAGGTACAGGATGGATACTAATATGGTTATCTCATTTGCAAAAGAAGGCATTTATACAGTACTGCTCATTTCCGGACCGGTACTCATACTGGCTCTTGCTATTGGATTGGTAGTAAGCATCTTCCAAGCGACGACCCAGATCCAGGAACAGACGCTTGCCTTCATACCGAAAATTGTTGCTGTATTAATCGGATTAATTGTTTTCGGTCCCTGGATGTTGACGAACATGGTGGAGTTCACAGCAAATATATTCAACAACCTTAATGTGCTGGTCGGTTAACGGATGCTTGAATCTATTGCTCTTGTGAACGTACCGGCGTTTCTACTGATATTGGTTCGGATCACGGCTTTTTTTGCCACCCTGCCGCTGTTTTCCTACCGTACGGTACCAACACAGCACAAGCTTGGCTTCAGTGTTTTCCTTGCAGCCATTCTTTATTTTACGATACCGCTTCCGGCCGTCTCTCTTGATGCAGAATACATACTCCTTCTATTGAAGGAAGCAGCGGTGGGGATTGCTGTCGGATTAATCGCCTATATCGTGTTGGCAGCTATACAAATCGCCGGTGGATTCATCGACTTCCAAATGGGTTTCGCTATTGCCAACGTCATCGATCCGCAGACAGGAGCCCAAAGCCCTCTTGTCGGTCAGTATATGTATATCGTTACGCTCATCCTCATTCTGGCTGTCGATGGTCACCATTTAATGATCGACGGAGTGTTCTACAGCTATGAGTGGATCGGGCTTGACCAGCTTTTGCCTTTAAGGGAAGACGGATGGATCGAATATGTCCTCAACGCTTTTAATCATATGTTCATCACGGCATTTCTGCTTGCTGTGCCGATCGTCGGGTGTCTGTTTTTCGTCGATATTGCGCTCGGCATTATTGCAAGGACGGTCCCGCAGCTAAACGTTTTCGTTGTCGGGCTTCCGCTGAAGATCTTTGCAGGTCTTGCCGTGCTGGTCATAGCCATGCCGTTTTATATTTTCTTAATCCGTAAATTATTTGAAACGATGCTTGATACCATGCGCGGCTTGATGGTACTGTTCGGAGGCTGATCGATGGTTTATTTGCAATTGGATCTTCAATATTTTGCTGCTGATGAAAAAACAGAAAAAGCAACGCCGAAGAAACGTCAGGACACGAGGAAAAAAGGCCAGGTCCCGAAGAGTCAGGATGTCAATACGGGTTTTCTGCTGCTTTTGGTTTTCGGTGTTCTGTATTTAACTGGAGGATTCATGAAGGAGACGATGACCGGCATGTATGAACATGCTTTCACCGATTATCTCTATATGGATCTGACCGAAGAAAGGACGGCTTCTGTCTTCCTGGAAATGACGACAGAGGCAGCGAAGGTGGTCGCTCCGGTTATGGGAATTGCCATCCTTGCAGGGTTAGCTTCCAATCTTCTGCAGGTAGGGGTGATGTTTACGAGTGAGCCGTTGAAGATGGACTTGAAACGCCTCGATCCGATTAAAGGTGCAAAACGGATTTTTTCAGCCAGAGCACTTGTGGAACTGCTGAAATCACTATTGAAAATCAGTGTCATCGGCATCATTTCGTTCTCTGTCATTTGGTATTACAAAGATGAAATGATGCTGATGTCTCAAAAGAATGTGGACGCGGCGCTGGCATTCTTCGGAACTACCACTGTCATCATGGGTCTTGTTTCCGCCCTGGCGCTGCTCCTATTGTCTGTTCTTGATTATACCTATCAGCGGTATGATCACGAAAAGAACATCCGGATGTCGAAGAAAGACGTCAAGGATGAGCATAAGAACATCGAGGGAGATCCGCAGATCAAAGCGAAAATCAAGGAGAAACAGCGTCAGATGGCTGCAAGCAGGATGATGAGTGAAGTGCCAAAGGCGGATGTCATTATTACCAACCCCACGCACTATGCCATCGCCATTAAATATGACGAAGCACAGTCCTCCGCACCAATCGTCATAGCCAAAGGGGTGGATGTCCTTGCTATGAAGATCAAGGAAGTGGCAAAAGCGAACGGGGTACCTGCCGTGGAGAACCGTCCGCTGGCACGTTCTCTCTATCAGCATGCAGAACTCGATCAACCCATTGATGAACAATTTTACAAGGCCGTTGCGGAAGTGTTGGCTTACGTTTATCAATTGGAGAAAAAAATGTAACAGAAAGGAGTGCCCCACATGTCAGCAAGAGATTTATCTGTACTCATCGGTGTGATTTTAATTATTATCATGCTCGTCATACCACTTCCGGGGTGGCTTCTCAGTTTCTTCATTCTTATCAATATCACGTTAGCTCTCATCGTCATCCTTGTATCTATGAACATGGAAGAGGCATTACAGTTCGCCGTGTTCCCCACTTTGTTACTCTTACTAACATTGTTCCGCTTGGGGTTGAACGTTTCCACTACCCGTTCCATTTTGTCAGAGGCGGATGCAGGCGGTGTCGTGGCGACCTTCGGAACGTTTGTAATCGGTGGAAACCCGCTTGTCGGATTCGTCGTCTTCATCATCCTGATTATCATCCAGTTCCTTGTCATCACAAAAGGTGCAGAACGGGTGTCCGAAGTGGCTGCCCGGTTCACATTGGATGCCATGCCGGGAAAACAAATGAGCATTGATGCTGATTTAAATGCCGGTATGATCAACGAACATCAGGCGAAAGACCGCCGTGAAAAGATTGAACAGGAAGCGGATTTTTACGGAGCGATGGACGGTGCGAGTAAATTTGTCAAAGGAGACGCTATTGCCGGAATCATTATCGTTCTGATTAATATCATCTTTGGACTGATCATCGGGATGGTCCAGATGGGCATGTCATTTAATGAAGCGATTGATACGTATATGCGTCTGACGGTGGGAGACGGGCTTGTCAGTCAGATTCCTGCTTTGCTTATCTCCACAGCTACCGGGATTGTAGTTACGAGGGTTGCGTCTAAAGGCAATTTGAGCACGGATGTAACGAGCCAGCTGCTTCGCTATCCGAAGCTGCTCTATATTGCGGCCATCACTATATTTCTGCTCGGCCTCACCCCGATTAACTTCTTTCTTACGACCTTGATTTCTTCCGTTCTCGCCTTCGGGGCTTTTTGGCTGTCGAGAGAAGACAAAGCTCCTTTAATTGAAGAACCGGAAGAATTGGATGAGGCAGACGGCAATCAAATGAAGTCGCCTGAAAATGTCGTCCAGTTAATCAGTATGGATCCGATAGAATTCGAATTTGGATATGCGCTTATTCCCATTGCGGATACAAGCCAGGGGGGAGACCTGCTCGACCGGATTGTTATGATCCGCCGGCAGCTGGCGATCGAACTTGGTATTGTGATCCCGGTGGTTCGGATCAGGGATAATATTCAGCTGGGCCCGAATGAATACCGGCTGAAGATTAAAGGGAATCAAGTAGCCGAAGGGGAACTGCTGCTCGATCACTTTCTTGCTATGAGTCCGGAAGGGGATGACGGAATAGAAGGCATTGATACAAACGAGCCGGCATTCGGTCTTCCTGCTAAATGGATAACGGAAGAACAAAAGGATGAGGCGGAGTTGTCTGGGTACACGGTCGTCGACCCTCCTTCCGTCGTCTCCACTCATATTACAGAGGTCATTAAACAACAGGCCCATAACCTTCTCGGTCGTCAGGAAACGCAGCAGCTCATCGATCACCTGAAAGATTCCTATCCAATCCTTGTCAATGAAGTGACTCCTGAACCTTTGAGCGTCGGGGATATACAGAAGGTCTTATCCAAGCTGCTCCGTGAAAACGTCTCTGTCAAGAATCTGCCGATTATTTTTGAAACCCTTGCTGATTTCGGCAAAATGACGAGTGATACGGATCTCCTGGCCGAGTATGCAAGACAGGCGCTCTCCGCTCAGATTACCGGCCAGTACCGGTCGGCGGATAACCAGGTAAAGGTGATCACCGTTTCCGGTAAAGTGGAGAAAATGATAGCAGAAAGCATCCAACAAACGGAGCATGGCAGCTATCTTGCCCTTGATCCAGACAGCCAGCATGCAATCATTCAATCCATAGCAGAACAGGTGGAGCAGATGTCCTTACAGGAAGAAACGGCCATTATTCTTTGTTCTCCTGCTGTTCGGATGTATGTGAAGCAGCTTTTGGATCGCTTCCTTCCACAAGTAGTCGTCCTCTCTTATAACGAGCTGGAACCAAGTGCCGAGGTACAAAGCATAGGGGTGGTGAATGTGGCATGAAAATAAGAAAAATCCAGGCGCCAACGATGCCAGAAGCGATGAAGAAGGTGCGAAAGGAGCTTGGAGCGGATGCCGTCATTTTGAATTCTAAAAACATAAAGACTGGCGGATTCCTCGGTTTTTTCAAGCGTGAGCAGACGGAGGTTATTGCGGCAATCGATCCGGAAGACCAAAAAAACAGGGCAGTGAACTAGAGGTAAACATGCCGCCATCCAAGGATGGCGATGCAATCGTGAAAGAAATCCGGCAGATGAAAGAACTGCTGTTAAAGAAGGATTCACACTATCCACCTCTCTATCAACACGCCTATGAATATTTAATTTCTAAAGAAGTGGAGACAGATCTTGCCGGTTACTTCGTTGATGCACTGCTGGAAAAATACGAGCAGACAGAAGATGCGGATGTGTTAAAGCAACGACTGACAAATGAAATATACGACCATTTAAAGGGGTTGAGTTTCGGAAAGTCGACGTTTTCTAAACCTTTTGTACATCTGGTCGGTCCCACGGGAGTCGGGAAGACGACCACCCTTGCAAAACTGGCAGCCGACGCTATACTTCACCGGCAGCAGAAGGTTGGATTCATTACGACGGACACCTACCGAATCGCTGCTGTAGACCAGCTTAAGACGTATGCCACCATTCTCAATGTTCCTCTGGAAGTAGCCTATAATGCGGATGATTTCAAGGCAGCAAGAGAAAAGTTCGCAGATTATGATCTTGTCTTCGTAGATACCGCAGGGCGGAATTTCCGTGATGCTGCTTATGTAGAGGAATTGAAAGATTTAATTGATTTCGACAACGATTCGGAGAATTTTCTCGTGTTGAGTCTTACGAGCAAGCTAGTTGACATGAAGGCGGTTTACAAAGAATTCAAAGATCTTCCTGTCGATCAGTTGATATTTACGAAGATGGATGAAACGGTCCATATCGGAAGTGCTGTCAATATGGCTTCATCCACAGGAAAGGGAATTGCGTACTTCACCAATGGTCAGGATGTGCCTGATGATAGAAAAGAAGCATCGCCTATGTACCTTGCCAGGTTGCTGATGGAGGGATTCGCTCATGAATGACCAGGCACAGCAGCTGCGTCAGAGGATGGAAAACGATACTGTTCCTACGGCGAGGACGATTGCAGTCATAAGTGGAAAAGGCGGAGTAGGAAAAACCAACATATCTGTTAACTTCGCATTGACACTTCAGAAAAAAGGAAGACGGGTGCTGCTGATCGATCTGGATATCGGAATGGGAAACGTTGATATTCTATTAGGAGTGACTCCGGCTTATTCTTTTCCTGACTTATTCCGCAGGGGATTATCCGTCAGTGACATCATAGAGGAAGGTCCTGCCGGGCTTGGCTATATTTCCGGTGGATCAGGGTTGTCGGACATTTTTCATATGGATGAGGGGGACTTTGGTTTCTTTCAAGACCAGTTCCGGCAGCTATTGGAAGTCTATGAGTATATTATTCTAGATATGGGGGCGGGAGCTACTGAAGAAAGCCTTGCTTTCATACGCTCGGCCGATGAAGCGGTCCTGGTTACGACGCCTGAGCCGACGGCAATGACGGATGGATATGCCATGATCAAGCATGTAGTCCAAAGGGCGCCGGATCTGCCAATTTCCGTTTTAGTAAACAGGGTTCTGGATGCCCGTGAAGGGCGTGAAACCATGGACAAGCTCAAAACAGTAGCTATGCGCTTTCTTAAAAAGGAGTTGAACGAAACAGGCCTCCTTCCTGATGACAGCGCCGTTCTTAGAGCGGTAAGGCGACAAAGGCCCTTTGTGCTTGATTCTCAAGGGGGCAAGGCAGGAATGATGATGAAGCATATCGTCGGAAATTATTTAAATGAAAAGCAGCCGGAGCGGACCGGTAAATTTCTTTATAAGCTGAAGAATCTGATGTTTGCAAGGGGGAAGCGATGAACAAGATTCGGGTTCTTATCATAGACGATTCGGCTTTCATGCGCCGGATTTTAACGGATATTTTGGAAAGGGATGCCAGAATAGAAGTGGTGGCTGCTGCAAGAAACGGTCGGGATGGGCTTGAGAAAATGGAGGCCCTTGAACCGGACGTGATTACATTGGATGTAGAAATGCCGGTGATGGACGGCTTGACCACCCTTAAAATCATTATGCAGAAGCGTCCGACGCCTGTCGTTATGGTGTCAAGTCTAACCAAGGAAGGCGCAGACAGCACCATTAAAGCCCTGAGCTTAGGTGCGGTGGATGTCATTCAAAAGCCGTCCGGATCCATTTCCCTTGATATGGAAACGGTCCAGTACCAGGTGATAAGGAAAGTGATAGCTGCGGGAGGAGCCAATGTTACTGCTCTTCCCACTTCCACTAAGCAGGAAAAGCAAAGGACCCACCCACGGTTAAGGGCGGAAAACAGAAGGAACTTAATTGCCATCGGAACATCGACCGGCGGCCCCAGAGCCCTGCAAGAGGTTCTTACCTCGTTGCCACGGGAGCTTCCTGTTCCCGTCTTAATCGTCCAACATATGCCGAAAGGATTTACGAAATCTCTCTCTGAGCGTCTCAACAGACTGGCAGAGATAACGATCAAAGAAGCGGAAGACGGCGAACGTTTGGAACGGGGGACGGCGTATATCGCTCCTGGAGATTTTCATTTGACCGTCCGTGAACGGGGCGGTGAATGGTATACGGTGCTGGACCAGACGCCTGCTCTGTCCGGGCATCGCCCTTCGGTCAACCGGCTGTTTTCTTCCTTGTCAGACTTGGCGGGTGTTACTCCATCCGTAGTCGTCATGACGGGGATGGGAGCAGACGGTTCGGAAGGTTTGCATAAATTGAAACAGAAAATCCGGCACACCTACAGCATCACACAGTCCGAAGGGACGTGTGTCGTATACGGGATGCCTAAAGCAGCAGTGAAGTCGGGGTTGTCGGATGAAGTAGCCGATTTAGAGGATATCAGTAAGGCTTTAATCCTGTCACTCCAAAACGGAAGGGAGTAAACGCAATGGAAATGAATCAGTATTTAGAAGTATTTCTCGATGAAAGCAGAGAGCATTTGCAAGCGATTAATGACCACCTGCTCGTACTAGAAAAGAATCCCGAGGATTTAAGCATTGTTAATGAAATTTTCCGTTCCGCTCATACGTTGAAAGGAATGTCTGCCACAATGGGGTATCAGGATCTCTCTGATCTGACACATAAAATGGAAAACGTCCTGGACGCCGTTCGCAACGGGAACATTATCGTTGATGGTCCGGTCCTTGATGTCGTCTTCGATTCCGTTGATGATTTAGAAGCGATGGTCGTGGATATAGCCAATGGAGGAAATGGAGAGAGGGATGTGCAGAAAGTCGTTCGCATGCTTCAATCCATAGAGGAAGGCACTGCGGCTGGTCAGTTGGATGAAGCGGCTGCGACAACAGCCGATCCCCTGCCCGAGCAGGGTCTTCCAAAGGTTGATGAATATACCTCCGCCGTCCTTCGCCAAGCGGAGGAGCAGGGACATATTAATTATGAGGTTCGGGTTCGTTTAAGGGAGGACTGCCTGCTCAAGTCGGTCCGCGTGTTCATGATATTTGAAGTTCTCGAACAAATGGGGGAAGTGCTGCAAACGAATCCTTCTGCAGAAGATTTGGAGAATGAAGCCTTCGAAGAACAGTTCACCGTCTTGCTGACGACAACAGAACCGGCGGAGGAAGTAAAGGAGAAAATTCTTCAGGTTTCGGAAGTGGAGCAAGTGGACGTTTCTCCTTATGAGCTTCCTGAACAAAAGGCGCAGGAGATAAAAGAAGTACGAAAAGAAGAGACGAAGGAAGAGTTAGAATCAGAGAAGAAGCAGATTGGAAATAAAACGATACGAATCAATATCGACCGACTGGATGCATTAATGAATTTGTTTGAAGAACTTGTCATCGATCGTGGACGGCTGGAACAAATTTCTAATGAAATGAAGCATGACGAGCTTCAGGAAACGGTAGAGCGGATGGTCCGGATCTCCGGTGATCTGCAGAGCATCATTTTAAATATGCGTATGGTGCCTGTTGAACAGGTGTTTAATCGCTTTCCAAGAATGGTTCGTCAACTTTCAAGGGATCTCCATAAAGAGATCCATCTCTCCATACTTGGAGCAGAAACGGAGCTGGATCGAACCGTCATTGACGAAATCGGTGATCCGCTTGTCCACCTTATTCGTAATGCGCTTGATCATGGGATTGAAAGTCCGGAAATCCGCACAGCGCAAGGGAAGCCCCCGGCAGGAAGTTTGGAGCTCAAGGCTTACCACAGCGGAAACCATGTGTTCATCGAAATTACGGATGACGGTGCCGGAATAAATAGGGATAAGGTAATTGAAAAAGCTGTTGGTAACCGGATAATCACACGGGAACAAGCGGAAACCATGACGGATTCGGAAGTGTTCGAGTTGATCATGGCAAGCGGCTTCTCCACTGCTGATACTATTTCTGATGTTTCCGGCAGAGGAGTCGGCCTTGATGTCGTAAAGAATACGATTGAATCTCTGGGGGGAGCCATCACGATTGAGAGTGTCTCCGGAGAAGGGAGCAGATTCTCTATTCAGCTTCCTCTGACACTTTCCATTATTTCCGTCATGCTTGTGGAAGTCCAGGAAGAGAAGTACGCAATTCCGCTTTCTTCTATAATAGAAACCGCGATTGTCAAGAAGGAAGACATCCTCCATGCCCACAATAAGAAGGTCATCGACTTCCGCGGGCGGGTCGTTCCACTTGTTTTCTTAAAAGACATCCTTCATGTACCGGAATCGCTGGAAGAAAAGGAGCATTATTCCGTTGTTATCGTTCGAAAAGGAGAAAAAATGGCAGCTCTCGTTGTCAATACGTTCATTGGACAGCAGGAAGTCGTGCTGAAATCACTCGGAGAGTACCTCTCCGGTGTATTCGCCATCTCGGGGGCTACAATACTTGGGGATGGACAGGTAGCGCTCATTCTGGACAGCAATGCACTAATTAAATAGGAGGGATAGAAATGACGGAACAAAGCCGATCCATTAGGAAAGTCATCGTCTTTCAAATCAATAATGAAGAATATACGGTCCCGGTTGATCAAGTAGGTTCTATAGAAAGAATGATGCCGATCACCCGTGTTCCGGGGACAAGTGCATTTGTTAAAGGTGTCTTAAATCTGAGAGGAGTAGTCACTCCTGTCATTGACCTTAGAGAACGATTCGGCCTGCCGTTCAAAGAAGCTGATGAGAGAACGAGGATTATCACGGTAACGGTGGGAGAGCTGAATGTCGGGTTGATTGTGGATGCAGCGAATGATGTGCTTGACCTGGACGAAACGGAAGTCGAACCACCGCCTGAGATTGTCGGTACCGTAGAGGCGGAATATATACAGGGTGTTGCTAAACAGGAACACAGGCTTCTCATTTTGTTGAATTTGGAGAAAATCCTCTCAGAAGAAGAAGCGAAGAGCTTACAAAAGGCTGGAAATTAATGGAGGATAGCTTCAGCTATACTAAGGCACACATAGACGTGTGGAGGGAGATAGGGACGATCGGCGCCGGGCATGCTGCGACGGCCCTTTCCCGTCTTCTGGGCAGAGGCTTTGACATGCATGTTCCCGATGTCCATGCTGCTGGTTTCGATGAGGTGCTGAAACTTGCTGGAGGGAGCGAAGAAGAAGTGGTAGGAGTCTGCCTCCAAATCCACGGCGACGCCTCTGGATATATGTTCTTTCTTTTCTCTCCTAAACAAGCCGCCATGTTCGCAGACCACTTGACTTTTGCGGCCGGGCAGTCATATAGAAATGATCCGACGCTGGCTGTATCTGCGGTCAAAGAACTTGGGAACATTTTGTCCGGCTCGTATTTAGCAGCATTGAACCAAATGACAGCACTCACGATGTACCCGTCCATTCCTTCTTTATCCAAGGATATGGCAGGTGCCGTCCTCAGTGAAGGGCTGGTTCGAATTGCCGTTGACAGGGACACTGCTCTGGTTATAGAGACGGTTCTGGTGGACCGCGAGAAAGCGGAATCGATGAAAGGGCACATTTTCTTCTTTCCGGATCCTGTATCCTATGACCGTATTTTTAAGTCGTTGGGAATTCAAGCGGATGGGTGAGATAGGGATGCTCATACGTGTAGGGATAGGGGAGATGGCTGGTGTGAAAGCTCCGGACACGATTCGTACGTCGGGACTTGGTTCTTGTGTCGGAATCGTCCTTTACGAAGAGAGGTCAAAGTTCGCGGCCATGGGTCATATCATGCTGCCGGATTCGACGGTTTCAAGGAATGCGCGGAACCGGGCCAAGTATGCAGATACAGCTGTAGAAGATCTCTGCCGACTAATAAAAGAGCAGCGTGTTCCCCTACATAAGGTTAAAGCGAAAATTGCCGGTGGGTCACAAATGTTTCAGTTCGGGGAGGCAAATGACACGATGCGGATTGGGCCGAGGAACGTACAAGCGGTACGTCAGTGTCTCGCAAAGGTTCATATTCCGATTGTCGCAGCAGACGTTGGGGGATCAAAAGGAAGAACAATTGAATTCGATCCTTCCACCAATGCCCTTAAGATACGAACGGTCGGGGCGGGGGAACGGATTATATAATGGAACAACGATCCAATAAACAAGCGGGGAGGATGAAAATGGCCATCTGTTTATCTCCTCAGGAACAACAGTGGTGGGAACTTTGGACGAAGAAGCAGGACGTAGATGCTGTCAACCACTTAGTCGAGCGATATGATTATCTTGTAAATTACCACGTACAAAGGATATCTGCCCACCTTCCAAAAAGCGTGAGCAAAGATGATGTCCGCAGCCTGGGCATGTTCGGTCTCTACGATGCGTTGAAGAAGTTCGATCCGACAAGAGATTTGAAATTCGATACCTATGCATCTTTCAGAATCAGGGGCTCCATTATGGACGGTCTCAGAAAAGAGGACTGGCTCCCAAGATCTGTCCGGGACAAAGCTAAGAAGGTGGAACAGACGACAGAAAGGCTGGAGCAGAAACTGCAGCGTCCTCCTACCTCATGGGAGGTGGCTGCAGAGCTTGAGGTCACGCAGGCAGAAGTGGAAGAGATCGTGAAAGACTCTCTTTATGCGAACGTCCTTTCTATGGAAGAAAAACCGAAAGACGGCAGGGAAGATCATAAAGAAGGAATCGGCTACTCCATCCCTGATGAACAGACCCGGACACCACAGGACTCCATTGTACGAAAAGAAAACTTCCAGGAGCTTGCAAAAGAAATACGGCAGTTGAATGAAAAGGAGCAGCTGGTAATCAGTTTGTTTTACCATGAAGAACTGACGTTGACGGAAATTGGTCATGTGTTGGAGCTGACCACGTCCAGAATCTCGCAAATTCATGCGAAAGCAATATATAAACTGCGTCATTCCCTACGGGAGATGATAGAAGCATGACGGAATATCAACAGAATTGACAGGTGATTAGATGACAGGATTTCTATTATCCATAAGCTTCCTGATCGACGGGGTGCTGCTTTATGCTATTTTCATACTGATGAAGCGAGTCAAACAGGCAGGGGAACTGGAAGAGCAGAAGCAAGAGACCGCTTCTGAAATAGACGACCTGTTTACTTCCTATTTAGCAGAGCTGAAAGATGAGAATGAGCGTTTGATGGCATGGGTGGCAAATCCTCCGGAACAAAAGCCGGTCACATACACCGATGAGCACCAAGCGAAAGCATCTATTCGGGAGAGTGCTCCGGTTTATACTCCCCCCGTCCCTGTAGAAGGAACAGAAGTTATTTATGAGCGTTCCCTGCAGTCGCAGGTGATCGACATGATGCAGAGCGGCCTTACCATTGAAGAAACAGCCCGGAAATTAGATAGAGGAAAGACAGAAGTGGAGCTGTTGTACAAATGGAGCCAAAAAACTAGCGAAAAAACTTGAACGTCCTCCGCTCTTGTGGTATATTTACTGACGGTGTCAATACACACGCCTTTGGATCCTCCGGTGAGGTTGCTCTTCACAAGAAGAGTTCACTAGAGGAAATGATAGAGGCGGAGGATACTAAAAAAACCTAACAGGAGGAACTAACATGTCAGTAATTTCTATGAAACAGCTGCTAGAAGCTGGTGTTCACTTCGGACACCAAACCCGTCGCTGGAACCCGAAAATGAAGAAATACATCTTCACGGAGCGTAACGGGATTTACATCATCGACCTTCAGAAAACTGTGAAGAAGGTAGACGAGGCATTCAACTACGTGAAAGAGGTCGCTGCTGACGGCGGTAACATTCTTTTCGTAGGTACGAAAAAACAAGCGCAGGACACTGTCCGCGACGAAGCTACTCGTTGTGGCATGTACTACATCAACCAACGTTGGTTGGGTGGAACGCTTACTAACTTCGAAACAATCCGCAAACGTATCTATCGTTTGAAAGATATTGAGCGTATGGAAGAAGACGGTACGTTCGACGTACTTCCTAAAAAAGAAGTTGTCGACATGCTTAAAGAAAAAGATCGTCTTGTTAAATTCCTAGGCGGAATTAAAGAAATGAAGAGCCTTCCGGATGCAATGTTTGTCATTGACCCTCGTAAAGAGCGCATCGCAATCGCTGAAGCTCATAAATTGAATATCCCGGTTGTAGGTATCGTTGATACTAACTGTGACCCAGACGAAATCGATTATGTCATCCCAGCAAACGATGACGCAATCCGTGCCGTTAAATTGTTGACTTCCAAGATGGCAGACGCTGTTCTTGAAGCGAAACAAGGGGAAGAAACAGAAACAACGGAAGAAACAGAAGCTGCAGTAGAAGCTGCTCAAGAGTAAAAAAGGGTCAAAAAGGTGATAAGGGGACGTACCTTTATCACCTTTTTTAAAGAGACTTTCTTTAATATTCCGCCTCTCATCCTTGACCAGGACAGAGAAGCGGCTTCGATTTGTATATTAACAAGGAGGCTTTAACAATGGCTGTAAATGCAAAAATGGTAAAAGAACTTCGTGAAAAAACTGGCGCAGGTATGATGGACTGTAAAAAAGCGCTGACAGAAACTGATGGTGACATGGACAAAGCGATCGAGTGGCTTCGTGAGAAAGGTATCTCCAAAGCTGCTAAGAAAGCAGATCGTATCGCTGCAGAAGGTTCTGCTGCAATTGAAATCCAAGGGAACACGGCTGTTCTTTTCGAAGTGAACTGTGAAACAGACTTCGTAACAAAGAACGACCAGTTCAAAGAGCTTTTGAAAGAACTTGGTCAACACCTGGTTAACCAAAAGCCGGCTACTGTAGAAGAAGCGCTTGAACAGAAACTTCACGGTGATGGAGAAGTTCTTAGCAGCTACATTACAGACCGCGTAGCGAAAATCGGTGAAAAGCTTTCCCTTCGCCGTTTCGTAATCAAAGAAAAAACAGATAACGATGCGTTTGGTGCTTACCTTCACATGGGTGGGAACATCGGTGTCCTTACCGTCCTTGAAGGTTCTACAGACGAAGCGGCAGCTAAAGACGTTGCGATGCACGTAGCGGCTGTAAGTCCTCGTTATGTATCCCGTGATGAAATCCCTGCCGAAGAAGCAGACAAAGAGCGCGAAGTTCTTAAGACTCAGGCGCTTAACGAAGGCAAACCTGCCAACATCGTTGAGAAAATGGTAGAAGGACGCATCAACAAGTTCTTCGAAGAGATCTGCCTGCTCGACCAAAGCTTTGTTAAAGATCCTGACCAGAAA
This sequence comes from Halobacillus sp. ACCC02827, assembly GCF_030291935.1. Lineage (NCBI taxonomy): Bacteria > Bacillati > Bacillota > Bacilli > Caryophanales > Bacillaceae > Halobacillus > Halobacillus sp. ACCC02827. Next base: position 1,712,356 of record NZ_CP128168.1, read on the forward strand.
GTGAAACAGTTCGTCGCTTCTACAGGCGGACAAATCACTGGTTTCGATCGTTTCGAAGTAGGAGAAGGTATGGAGAAACGTGAAGAAAACTTTGCTGATGAGGTAATGAGCCAAGTTAAAAAATAAGGATAGTGAAGAGTAGGGGACACTGTCGGTGTTCCCTATTTTCAAACATGCTACATAGTGGCAGATGTGCAAGCAAACAGGAATAGCAAAATTCACGGGAGGTTACTATGACTACAGCTCGTTATCGTCGTATCGTATTAAAATTAAGTGGAGAAGCTTTGAGTGGTAAGGCAGGGTTCGGATTGGAGCCGAGCATCATCAAGTCTGTCTCTAGACAAGTGAAAGAAGTAGCGGAACTGGGAGTAGAAGTTGCTGTCGTCGTCGGAGGCGGAAACATCTGGCGCGGAAAAGTCGGTGCAGAAATGGGCATGGATCGTGCGAATGCCGACTATATGGGAATGCTCGCAACGGTTATGAACTCTCTTGCACTGCAGGACAGCCTGGAAAACCTCGGTATTCCGACCCGTGTTCAGACATCTATTGAAATGAGACAGGTAGCCGAGCCATATATTCGCAGAAAAGCGATCCGCCACCTGGAGAAAAAGCGTGTCGTCATTTTCGCTGCGGGTACAGGTAATCCGTATTTCTCTACGGATACGACAGCGGCCTTGAGAGCTGCTGAGATTGAAGCCGACGTCATTCTTATGGCGAAGAATAATGTTGACGGTGTTTACACAGATGATCCAAAACTGAATGAAGATGCTGTCAAGTACGACCAGCTCTCTTACATGGACGTCCTTAACGAAGGGCTTGGAGTCATGGATTCCACTGCATCTTCCCTATGTATGGACAACGATATCGATTTATTGGTATTCTCTATTACAGAAGACGGTAATATCAAAAAGGCCGTAATGGGCGAAAATATTGGAACGATCGTGAGGGGGAAATAATCATGTCTGAAGCCGTGATTAATGAGACAAAACAACAAATGGAGCAGGCGGTACAAGCTTTTTCTCGCCAGTTGGCGACAGTTCGTGCCGGACGCGCCAATCCATCTATCCTTGACAATGTGTATGTGGACTACTACGGAGCTGCGACGCCGTTGAACCAGCTTGCACAAGTATCCGCACCAGAGCCTCGTCTGCTTGTCATTACACCATATGATAAGACTGCGATTGCTGAAATTGAGAAAGCAATCCAGAAAGCGGATCTTGGGTTGTCTCCATCCAGTGACGGAAATGTTGTCAGAATTAACATTCCTGCACTGACAGAAGAGCGTCGTAAGGACCTTGCCAAAGTAGTAGGCAAGTACTCGGAAGAATCGAAAGTACAAATTCGTAATATCCGCCGCGATTCCAACGACAAACTGAAGAAACTTGAAAAAGACGGCGAACTCACAGAAGATGATCTTCGATCTTATCAGGAAGATGTCCAAAAGGTAACGGATCAGCACATCGTCAAAATCGATGAGTTGGCCAAAACGAAAGAAGAAGAGATCATGGAAGTTTGATCTTCTTCCTGAACTCATATGCCTTGAGGTGTATAAGCCGCGCTGTAGATGTTTGGCAGCGCGGCTTTCATTTTGTTTCCATCATATAGAACGACATATCGTCGAAATATAGTATATAATAGAAAGATGGAAGAAACGGACTGGAGGATTCAACATGCCAATCAAGTTTCCATTTGCCAAAAGAAAAAAACAACCGAAATCCCAGCCGCTCGGGCTCGATTACGATCATATTCCGGAGCACGTGGCAATCATCATGGATGGAAACGGCCGTTGGGCGAAGAACCGTGGAATGCCGCGAATTGCCGGGCATAAGGAAGGTATGGGAGTAGTGAAACGGATCGTGCGTTATGCGTCCGATATCGGCGTGAAGGTTCTCACTCTGTATGCATTTTCAACTGAAAATTGGAAACGCCCGAAAAAAGAGGTCGATTTCCTGATGAAGCTTCCTGTTGATTTCTTAAATACATATTTGCCTGAACTGATCGAGAGAAATGTCCGGGTCCAGACCATCGGAGATTTTGATGTCCTGCCACCTCATACGAGAAAGGCAGTCAAAGAAGCGATGGAAAAAACAAAGAACAACGACGGACTTATTCTTAACTTTGCACTCAACTACGGCAGCCGCTTTGAAATGGTGCAGGCAGTCAGGCAGATTTCTTCCAAAGTCCAGTCAGGTGAACTGGTCCCGGAAGATATTAATGAAGAGGTTTTCAGTAAGGAGCTTTATACTTCCGACTTGATTGAACCGGACCTCCTGATCCGTACAAGCGGGGAACAGAGGCTTAGTAATTTTCTGCTTTGGCAGCTCGCCTATGCAGAATTTTGGTTTACTGAAGTATATTGGCCTGATTTCAATGAGAGCCATTTTGAGAAAGCTCTCTATGATTTTCAAAATCGTAAACGTCGTTACGGCGGAGTATAAGGTGTGATTAATCTTTATGAAGCAAAGAACCATTACAGCAGTAGTTGCCGCATTGATCTTTATTCCGATCATCATGCTCGGAGGATGGCCGTTCCAGGCGTTCGTGTACATCATTGCGAGTATCGCTTTGCTGGAACTCATACGTATGAAAAAAATTGCTAGATATTCAGTCGCTGCAGGACTTGGTCTCCTGCTTATGTGGGCGCTTATGTTTCCTTATGAAGTGTTTGACGGTATTGTGGCGGATGAGGATTTAATTACGAAGTCCGAAATAACTCTTCTGGCCGTTTTAGTGTTGTTGAGCTACACGGTACTCGTCAAGAACCGCTTCACTTTCGATGATGCCGGATTTCTCCTGCTGTCCGCCATTTACATCGGAATGGGATTTAATTATTTGATCGAAACACAACAAGCGGGACTTGAATATGTGTTTTTCTCCTTGTTTGTTGTTTGGGCGACGGATACAGGTGCTTATCTGTTCGGCCGTTCATTTGGAAAGCACAAGCTCTGGCCGCAGATCAGTCCGAAGAAGACCATTGAAGGATCGATCGGGGGAATCGTACTTGCCTGCATCGTGGCCGTCCTGTTTCAGTGGGTCTATCCACTTGATCATTCTTTGATCGTCATCCTGCTTGTCACGATATTGGTTTCCATTGCAGGACAGATCGGTGATCTGGTCGAATCTGCATTTAAAAGACATTATGCCGTTAAAGATTCCGGGAAAATCCTCCCTGGACATGGAGGCGTGCTTGATCGATTCGACAGTTTAATCTTCATTCTGCCGATCCTCCATTTAATTAATTTCATTACGGTCTAAAGGGGGAGTATGAGAGATGAAACAAATAGCACTGCTCGGGGCGACAGGGTCCATTGGTATTCAAACCCTCGATGTCATCCGACTGCATCCCGACGAGTTCCGTCTGTACGCAATGGCGTTCGGAAGGAATATTGAAAAAGCTTTGCCGCTCATCAAGGAATTCCAGCCTGAAATGATAGTCGTTCAGGATGAAGAGACCAAAGACAAGCTGGAGAAAGAAATAGAAGGTATTTCTGTCCTTTCTGGATCCAAGGGTTTAATTGAAGCCTGTGTAGCCGATGCTGTGGATGTAGTAGTCAATGCCGTCATGGGAAGTGTTGGACTTCCGGCGACGTTGAAAGCCATTCAGGCTCAGAAAGTAATTGCGATTGCCAACAAAGAGACTTTGGTAACAGCCGGTCATTTAGTAATGGCAGAAGCAGAGAAGTACGGCGTTGAACTTCTCCCGGTAGACAGTGAGCATTCTGCCATATACCAGTCCCTGAACGGGGAGAATCCAAAAGATATAAATAAACTGATCATCACCGCTTCCGGTGGGAGCTTCCGGGACCGGACACGTGAAGAATTAAAAGGGGTAACAGTGGAAGACGCCCTCAAGCATCCGAATTGGAGTATGGGAGCTAAAATCACCATTGATTCTGCATCCATGATGAATAAGGGGCTTGAAGTGATCGAAGCACACTGGCTTTTCGGTGTACCTTATGAACAGATTCATGTTATTCTTCATAGAGAAAGCGTCATCCATTCCATGGTGGAATACTCCGATCGAAGCGTGATTGCCCAGCTCGGAACACCGGATATGAAAGTGCCGATCCAGTATGCATTGACATATCCGGAACGGAAAGAGCTTCCGATTACGAAGCCGTTAAACCTTGAAGAGATAGCTGCGCTTCATTTTGAAAAAATGGACTTTGAACGTTTTCCTTGTTTGAAAATGGCGTATGAAGCAGGAGCTTCGGGTGGTTCGATGCCGACGGTGCTTAACGCAGCAAATGAAGAAGCGGTGCAGCTTTTCCTGGAAGGCAAAATATCCTTCCTCGATATTGAGAAATACATTGCACAAGCATTGGAAAACCACACAAGGATTCATAACCCGGACTTGTCTACCATAATTTCTATAGATGAGGAAACGAGAAAGAGCGTCCGTTCTTTTCTTGTATAACGGTTTTAATGGGAAAGGTGTTCGCCTTTCCTGGCTGCTGCAGATTGGAGCCGTAAAGCGGACGAGTCTGCTCGATAACAATGCCATAAAAGAAGGAAGGTGCTTCATTTGACTACCGTGATTGCATTTATACTCATGTTCGGGCTTTTGGTTTTCGTTCATGAGTGGGGGCATCTTATTTTCGCTAAGCGTGCAGGGATGCTCGCCCGTGAATTTGCGATCGGTTTCGGACCCAAGATCTTCGCCTTCACTCGAAACGAAACACTATACACCATTCGGCTGCTGCCGGTCGGTGGGTACGTTCGGGTAGCAGGGGAGGATCCCGAAATTGTTGAATTGAAAGCCGGTCACCATATCGGTCTTGAATTCAACCAGGAAGGAAAAGTGAATCGGATCATCGTTAACAACAAGTCGAAGCATCCACACGCGAGAGTCATCGAAGTGGAAAAAGCAGATCTCGATCATAACCTTCTGATTGAAGGGTATGAAATCGATGAGGACGAGAAACTTTTCTTTGAAGTCGATCCGAAGGCGATGTTCGTCATGGATGAGAAGGAAACGCAGATTGCTCCATACGATCGTCAATTCGCATCCAAAACAGTGCCGCAGAGAGCGATGCAGCTATTCGCCGGTCCTTTAATGAACTTTGTACTAGCCATTATTCTGTTCCTGATCCTTGGATTTGCTCAGGGTGTGCCGTCTGATGAAGCGAAGCTTGGTACCATACAGGACAATTCGCCTGCAGACCAGGCGGGGTTAATGGCTGGTGATCGAGTGACTGCTGTCGACGGACAGTCTGTCGACACGTGGGAAGAATTCACGACGATCATCCGCGAACATCCGGATGAAGAAGTTGCACTTACGCTTCAGAGAAATGACCAAACGCAGGAAGTGAATGTTACTCCTGCTGCGGTAGAGGCGCAGGATATTACCATCGGTCAAGTCGGCGTTTCAAGGGCATTTGAGGATTCTTTCGCTAAGAAGCTGACGTTCGGATTCACGCAGACCTACGAGTGGTCCACGCTTATCCTTACGAATCTCGGAAAGCTTGTAACAGGCCAGTTCTCGCTTGATATGCTCTCCGGACCTGTCGGCATTTATGATGCCACCGACCAGGTCGTCCAGACAGGTTTCACGAATTTCGTCATGTGGACGGCGATCCTTAGTATCAATCTGGGGATTGTCAATCTGCTGCCGCTTCCGGCACTGGATGGCGGACGTCTGTTGTTCGTTGGATTAGAAGGAATCCGAGGAAAGCCGATCGATCCTCAAAAAGAGGGTATGGTCCATTTCATCGGTTTCGCACTATTGTTCCTGCTGATGCTTGTCGTCACCTGGAACGACATTCAACGGTTATTTTTATAGAAAATATGGCTGGAAGCCTTCAGGTACAGGTTGATTCCTAGGCTTCTAGCTTCTTTTATTAATCAAGAACTGAGGTGTCACTATGAGACAAAGTCAAATGTTAATTCCAACGTTGAAAGAAAACCCGGCTGATGCGGATATTAAGAGCCACCAGCTGCTCGTCCGGGCAGGTTACATACGCCAGATTGCATCTGGAATTTACAGTTTCCTACCAATCGGCAAACGTGTATTGAATAAAGTAGAAGCTATCGTACGTGAAGAAATGGAGAAAATCGGTGCTCACGAAATGGCGATGCCCGCTCTTGAGCCGTCTGAATTGTGGAAAGAAAGTGGTCGTTGGACAACCTTCGGGTCTGAGCTGATGCGAATGCATGACCGAAACGGCCGTGAATTCGCGCTGGGTGCCACACACGAGGAAGTAATCACAAGCCTTGTCCGTGATGAGGTGAAAAGTTACAAGCAGCTGCCGCTGACCGTCTTCCAAATTCAAAACAAATTCCGTGATGAAGCACGTCCTCGATTCGGACTGCTTCGCGGCCGTGAATTCTTGATGAAGGATGCTTACTCGTTTAATGAATCGTACGAAAGCCTTGATGAAACGTATGACAAAATGTTTCAGGCTTACTCTAATATTTTCAGCCGTTTAGGCTTGAACTTCCGAGCGGTCATTGCTGACTCTGGAGCAATGGGAGGGAAGGACACCCATGAATTCATGGTGCTGTCGGAAGTAGGGGAAGACGTGATCGCTTATTCCGATACGTCCCGTTATGCAGCGAACATCGAAATGGCACCGGTCGTGACTAAATACGAGAAGTCCAAAGAAGCCTCCAAAGAAATGGAGAAAGTCGAAACACCAGGTAAGAAAACGATGAAGGAAGTCGCGGACTTCCTTGGTCATGATCTCGATAAGGGTATGAAAGCGATCCTTTTCCAAGTGGACGAAGCGTTTGTGATGGTTATTACACGCGGCGATCACGAAGTCAACGATGTGAAGTTGAAAAATCTGTATGACGCCGGTGTCGTAGAACTAGCATCGGAAGAAGATACAAAGCGGCTCCTTGGAACGGGTTTCGGTTCTCTTGGACCGGTTAATGTGCCGGAAGACGTGGATGTTGTAGCAGACTTTGCCGTGGAAGCACTTGTTAATGCTTCTTGTGGGGCAAATGAGGAAGGGTATCATTACACAAACGCAACGCCCGGTGTAGATTTCCAAGTGAAGCAGTATGCAGATCTTCGCTTCATTCAAGAAGGGGATCCTTCCCCGGACGGTGAGGGTTCCATTAAGTTCGCGCGGGGAATCGAGGTTGGTCACGTGTTCAAGCTGGGCGAATTCTACTCGGAACGCATGAACGCGACATTCTTAAATGATCAGGGGAAAGCGAAAACAATGATCATGGGATCATACGGAATCGGTGTCTCCCGGACAGTAGCTGCCATTGTGGAACAATATCATGATGAGCGCGGCATCACTTGGCCGGCCAATATCGCTCCTTACAAAGTTCATCTTTTATCCATGAATCCGAAGAAGCAGGAGCAGAAGGATTTGGCAGAAGAAATTTACGGGATGCTGCTTGAAGCGGGCATCGAGGTCCTATATGATGATCGTAAAGAACGTGCCGGAGTCAAGTTCGCAGACAGTGACCTGTTCGGTGTCCCGCTCAGGATAACGGTAGGAAAGCGTGCTCCTGAAGCAGTGGTTGAACTGAAAGAGCGTGCAACCGGAGAACAGAAGGACTTGGAAACAAATGAAATCATCGACTATGTGAAAAACTGGTATCAGGCATAAGAATCGAATGGAGAACACATACCCTTGCTGCGAGAAACTTTAGCAAGGGTATTTCCATGATGACCTGTGTTCTGTGGAAGAGGAGGAACCCTTATGAGCGTATCCAATCAGGAGAAAATGCACTATCTGCTGGAACAGATCCAATTTCCTCATGATTTGATTGAGCCTCATTTCAAAGACAGCCGTCTCGAAAAAGTGGTCGTTTATCGGGAAAGGAAAGTATGGCACTTTCATTTTCAACTGCCTAAACCGCTGCCGCCGTCTGTCTATGAATTGTTTACGTCCAAACTTACGAGCGCGTTCCGCGCCATTGCAGAGGTTTCCTGGACGATGGAAACGACAGAAAAAGAATTGACACCATCAGACGTTTTGGAATATTGGCAGGCGTTCATCCGTACTCTGAAGAACTTGACGCCTGGTTACAAAGACTTACTTATGGAACAACAGCCTGAGGTTAACGGAAATAAGATTATGTTAACTTGTAGAAATCTTGCAGAAAGCCACGCGGTCCAAAAGAATCTCGAAGAACCGCTGAAGCAGTTCTGTTCCGTCACAGGGCTTCCGCCATATATGCTGTCTACACGTGTGAAAGAGGAGAAGGAACAAATCAAGAAGTTCCAGGAAGAGCGGCAGAAAGAAGACAAAATTCTTGTGCAGCAAGCGGTTAAAGAACAGGAAGAACGCGCAAAAGAGAAGGATGATACAAAACCGAAAGGGCCGCTTGAAATCGGGTATAAGATTCAGGATGATATTGTGATGATGTCGGACATTCTGGAAGAAGAGAGAAAGCTTGCTGTACAGGGGTACGTATTTGATGTAGAAGTAAAGGAACTTCGCTCAGGTCGACACCTGCTTCTATTGAAAGTTACGGACTACAGTGATTCCTTCTCCATTAAGATGTTCTCCCGCGGCGATGATCATGCAGAAATGTTCAAGCATGTGGAAAAAGGCATGTGGGTAAAGGCCCGGGGAAGTATCCAGACCGATAATTTCACGAATGAATTGACGATGATGGCTAATGACATCAATGAAGTGAAACCAAATCTCCGCAGAGACGAAGCACCAGAAGGGGAGAAACGGATTGAATTGCATGCGCACACGACGATGAGTGCGATGGACGCTCCTGTTGCTCCTTCCCGTCTCGTCAAACAGGCGGCAGATTGGGGGCATGAGGCGGTAGCCATTACGGATCACGCCGTCGTCCAAGCCTACCCGGATGCCTACGCAGCCGGCCAGAAGAACGGCATAAAAATCCTTTACGGTGTGGAGGCGAATCTCGTTGATGACGGGGTGCCCATTGCTTATGAAGCCCAGGACAGGGTGCTCGAAGACGATGTCTATGTCGTTTTTGACGTAGAGACTACCGGACTGTCTGCCGTATATGATCAGATTATTGAGCTTGCAGGAGTGAAAGTGAAGGGCGGAGAGATCATCGATCGCTTTGAGTCCTTTGCAAACCCTCATCACCCGCTGTCTCAAACGACAATCGATTTAACTGGTATTACGGACGATATGGTAAAGGATGCGCCGGAGATCGGGGACGTCCTGAAGGATTTCCATGAGTGGATGGCAGACGATATTCTCGTCGCCCACAACGCAAGTTTCGATATGGGATTCCTAAATGCAGGGTTCAAGCGTATTGATTATGGAAAAGCAAAGAACCCGGTTATCGATACGCTTGAACTTGCCCGTTTTCTTGTTCCAGAACTTAAGAACCACCGTTTAAATACGTTGTGTAAGAAATTTGATATTGAACTTACTCAGCACCACCGTGCGATTTATGATGCCGAGGCGACCGGTTATCTTTTGTGGAAATTGTTAAAACGTGCGTTTGAAAGAGGAATTACCAACCATAAGAACTTAAACGATTATATGGGGGAAGGGAAAGCTTATCAACGTTCCCGGCCTTTTCATTGTACGCTTCTAGCTCAAAACAGTACTGGTCTTAAGAATATTTACAGGCTCGTATCAGAAGCACATGTTAACTATTTTTACCGTGTACCGCGCATCCCCCGTTCTCTATTGTCTAAATATAGAGAGGGGATTTTGATCGGCTCCGGCTGTGATAAAGGTGAGGTGTTTGAAACGATCATGCAGAAGTCGGAGGAAGAGGCAGAGAAGGTTGCCGAATTCTACGACTACATTGAAATCCAGCCTCCAGGAAACTACAATCACCTGATTGAGAAAGATCTCGTTCAGACAGAAGCGCAGGTGCTGGATATTCTTAAGCGTCTCGTCGCTATGGGAGAAAGACTTGGAAAAACGGTCGTCGCTACAGGGAATACCCACTACCTGGAGCCGCATGAAAAGCAGTACCGGCAGATTCTCGTCTCCTCCCAGAACGGAAATCCTTTGAACCGCCAAACTCTTCCTGAAGTCCATTTCAAGACAACCAACGAGATGATAGAAGAATTGTCGTTTCTAGGTAAGGATAAAGCGAAGGAACTGGTCGTCGACAACACCCATAAAGTATCCGGGTTGATCGAAGATGTGAAACCCGTAAAAGATGACCTGTACACCCCGAATATCGAAGGGGCGGAGCAGGAAATCAGGGAGATGTCTTATAATAAAGCCCGCAGCATTTACGGCGAACAGATACCGGACCTGATTGTTAAGCGTCTGGAAAAGGAACTCGACAGTATTATCGGTAACGGTTTTGCGGTCATTTATTTGATTTCCCAGAAGCTTGTAACGAAATCGCTTGAGGACGGTTATCTAGTGGGATCTCGTGGTTCCGTCGGTTCTTCCTTTGTTGCTACGATGACCGATATTACAGAGGTGAACCCACTTCCGCCTCACTATGTTTGTCCATCCTGTCAATACAATGAATTCTTCACAGATGGTTCTGTGGGGAGTGGATTCGATCTTCCGGAGAAAGAGTGCCCGGAATGTGGTACATCCCTTAAAAAAGACGGTCAGGACATCCCGTTTGAAACGTTCCTTGGTTTCAAAGGGGACAAGGTTCCGGATATTGACTTGAACTTCTCCGGGGAATATCAGCCCCATGCCCACAACTACACGAAAGAGTTGTTTGGCGAGGATAGTGTGTACCGGGCGGGTACGATCGGTACGATTGCGGAGAAGACGGCCTATGGGTACGTGAAAGGCTATGCTGGAGACCATCAGCTTCAATATAAAAATGCAGAGATAGACAGGCTCGTCCAGGGTTGTACAGGTGTCAAAAGGACAAGCGGGCAGCACCCCGGCGGGATCATCGTTGTTCCGGATGATATGGAAATTTATGATTTCTCTCCGATCCAGTATCCGGCGGATGATACGAAATCCGAGTGGAGAACGACCCACTTTGACTTCCACTCCATCCACGATAACTTGCTGAAGCTTGATATTCTCGGGCACGATGATCCGACGGTTATCCGCATGCTTCAGGATTTAAGTGGAATCAATCAGAAGGAAATACCTGTCGACGATCCGGAAGTGATGAAGATTTTCAGCGGACCGGAAGCACTTGGTGTAACAGCAGAACAGATCATGTGTAAGACAGGGACGCTGGGAGTACCGGAATTTGGTACACGCTTCGTCCGGCAGATGCTTGAAGATACGAAACCGAAGACGTTTGCCGAGCTAGTTATTATATCAGGTCTGTCCCACGGGACGGATGTATGGCTTGGAAATGCGGAACAGTTGATTAATGACGGTATTTGTACATTGCCGGAAGTTATCGGGTGCCGGGACGATATCATGGTTTATTTGATGCACAAGGGTCTCGATCCATCTCTTGCTTTTAAAATCATGGAGTTTGTCCGTAAAGGACGGGGGCTTCAGGATGAGTGGATCGAAGAGATGAAGAAACACGGGGTGCCGGACTGGTATATCGACTCCTGTAAAAAGATCAAATACATGTTCCCTAAAGCCCACGCAGCAGCTTATGTCCTGATGGCGGTCCGAATCGCTTACTTCAAGGTTCATTATCCCATTTACTTCTATGCTGCTTACTTTACAGTTAGAGCAAGCGACTTCGAATTGGAAACGATGATGAAAGGAGCGGACGCTATCCGCTCGAGAATTCAGGAGATACAAGGGAAGGGCCTTGACGCAACGCCGAAGGAGAAGAGCTTATTGACTGTTCTTGAGCTTTCCCTTGAAATGGCGGAACGTGGGTATGGGTTTAAGAATGTGGACCTTTACCAATCGAGCGCTACAGACTTTCTAGTAGAAGGAGACTATCTGATCCCGCCATTCAACGCTGTGGACGGACTTGGAACGAATGCCGCGATCAATATTGTAAATGCAAGGAAAGAAGGCGAATTCTTATCCAAACAGGATTTAAGGGAACGCAGCCGTATCTCTAAGACCGTTCTCGAATACTTGGATAACTTTGGCTGTTTGGAAGGGATGCCGGAAGAAAACCAGCTTTCTCTATTCTAATCTTCCTGCTTTGTGAGAGCCCGTGTCATTTTCTTCATGTGTTGCATAAATGAAGCATGTATGATATATTTCTAATGGTGAGAAGAGCGATACGAACGGCGGAAGAGTGGGGAAACCCACTCTTTCGTCATATTCCAGGCTCTTGCTTGTGGTTAAACTTCGATGCATCAGGGGCTTGGATGCCCACGAGACGAACCGCTATGATTTATGTCATAGCGGTTTCTCGTGACATTTTACGTATATGCCTGAACCTGCGTAATGCTTTTTAGTCAACTTAGATAAACGGCTATGAAATCTGCAAATCCATGCAATACTAATAGAAGCAAAGCATTGCAATTGAAGGAGGGAAGAACATGAGTAATCATGTCACATCCGTCACTGAACGTCTCGTTCAGCCTATATTGGATGAAATGAATTTGGAGCTTGTCGACGTGGAATACAAGAAAGAAGGACAGAACTGGTATCTGCGAGTCTTCATTGATAAAGAAGGCGGCATCGACATAGAAGAATGCGGACAAGTATCTGAACAGCTGAGTGAGAAATTGGACGAAGAAGATCCAATTGAAATTCCTTACTTTCTAGAAGTCGCATCACCAGGTGCAGAGCGACCGTTGAAAACGGAAGCCGACTTTAAGAAGTACGTCGGGGAATATGTCTATATGAAACTATACGAACCGATTGATGGAGAGAAAGAATTTGAAGGGACACTTACAGCCTTTGAGGATGGGGTCGCTTCCGTCGAAATCACCATCAAGACGAGAAAGAAACAGTTGGACGTACCATTTGCTAAAATTGCAAAAGCAAATCTGGCTGTCACGTTTAATTAAGGGGGAGAAAACCGTTGAGTAGTGAACTATTTGATGCCATGGATTATCTAGAGAAGGAAAAAGGCATCGACAAAAACCTGTTGCTTGAAGCTTTGGAAGCAGCTTTGATCTCTGCATATAAGAAAAATTTTAATTCTGCAACGAACGTACGTGTGGATATTAATGAGCAGGAAAGTGCCATGAAGGTGCTTGCTCGTAAAGAAATTGTGGAAGAGGTTATGGATCCACAACAGGAGATTTCCTTGGAAGAAGCAAAAGGCATCGATCCTAACTATGAGCTGGAAGATGTCATAGAGCTTGAAGTAACGCCCATGGATTTCGGTCGAATCGCAGCACAGGCTGCGAAGCAGGTGGTAACACAGCGCGTACGGGAAGCAGAACGAGGTATTATTTACGGAGAGTACGTCGATCGCGAAGAAGACGTCATGACAGGTATCATTCAGCGTAAAGACCCGCGTTTCGTTTATGTCAACTTAGGCAAGATCGAAGCCCGTCTCCCTGAGGGAGAGCAGATGCCTACCGAAACTTACGAAGTGCATGACCGCCTCAAGGTGTTCGTCACGAAAGTAGAGAACAGCAACAAGGGTCCTCATATTTATGTGTCAAGAACACACCCAGGACTGCTTAAGCGCCTGTTCGAAATGGAAGTGCCGGAGATCTATGATGGTACGGTCGAAGTTAAATCCGTAGCGCGTGAAGCAGGTGACCGCTCGAAGATCTCCGTTTATGCAGAAGATCAGGAAATCGATCCGGTCGGTTCTTGTGTCGGTCAGCGTGGACAGCGTGTACAGGCAATCGTCAATGAGCTGAAGGGTGAAAAGATCGACATCGTGCAGTGGTCCGAAGATCCTGTAGAATACGTATCCAACGCTCTCAGTCCATCTAAGGTTATCGAAGTCCTCGTAAATGAAGAGGATAAAGCAACGACCGTTATCGTTCCGGATTATCAACTTTCCCTGGCAATTGGTAAGCGCGGGCAGAACGCACGCCTGGCAGCCAAGTTGACAGGATGGAAAATTGATATAAAGAGTGAGAGTGAAGCGCTTGAACAGGGAATCCTGACTAAAGCTTCCTCTGAAGGTGAAGACGCATCTGACCTTGACGAAGATTTGTTTGAAGAATAAGGAGGGGTGGTACGATGACCCATTCCAAGAAACAACCCATGAGAAAGTGCGTCGTGACACAGGAAATGGTGCCGAAACAACAGTTGATCCGGATTGTCCGCAATAAAGAGGGAGAAATTTTTGTTGATGATACCGGTAAGAAGAACGGCCGAGGCGCCTATTTAACGAAAGATCTCGACGTCATAGCAAAGGCGGAAAAGGGCCAGGTGCTCAACCGCCATCTGAAAGCAGATGTCGATGCCGGCATTTATCAACAACTTAAAGATATAGTGCAGGCAGAACGAGCATGAACAAGCCATATTTGAACTTGCTCGGCATGGCCATGAGAGCCGGTAAATGTACGCTTGGCGAGGAATCCATCGTCCGTGATATCCAGAAAAGACGGGCGAAACTGGTTCTCATTGCAGAAGACATCGGCCCGCAAACGAAAAAGAAGCTCACAGACAAGTGCAGCTTTTATGAAATACCTTGTTATACCGTGGACGATCGCCAAACATTGTCCCAGGCCATCGGAAAGACAGGGAGAGTCGCGATCGCAGTTCTAGAGAAAGGATTCGCTGAGAAATTGCAATCGCTGCTCGATGAATCCATTCGGGGGTGAAAGATTTATGAGTAAAATTCGCGTATACGAATATGCAAAGAAAAATGAACTATCAAGCAAGCAGGTAATTGAGAAACTGCAGAATCTAAATATAGAAGTGAACAACCATATGTCCACATTAGAAGATGGAGCTGCAGAAAAGCTGGATAAGGCTTTCGGCAAAGGGCAGAAAGCTAACAGCTCTAAAGGAAACGCTCCGAAGAACAACAGCAAGAAGCCGAATAATAACAACAAAAACCAGCGTAACAAAGGTCAAAAGCCGGCGCCACAGCAGCAGAGGAAGCCTAAGAAACAGATGCCTGAGAAGATTACGTTCGCAGGCAGCCTGACTGTAGGGGAACTTGCTGATAAACTGAACAAAGATTCTTCTGAAATCATCAAAAAACTTATGTTCCTTGGCGTCATGGCTACGAAAAACCAGGAATTGGACGCGGATACAATTGAGCTTATCTGTACAGAATTTGATGTCGAAGTGGAAGAAGAAATCATCGTTGATGAAACAGATATCGAGAACATGACGTTTGACGATGCACCGGAAGACTTGAAAGAGCGCCCGGCGGTTGTAACGATCATGGGTCACGTTGACCACGGTAAAACGACGCTTCTGGATCAGATTCGTAATACGAAGGTAACCGAAGGCGAAGCCGGAGGAATCACGCAGCACATCGGTGCTTACCAAATTGAAGAAAACGATAAGAAAATTACGTTCCTTGATACCCCTGGTCACGCTGCGTTTACAAGTATGCGTTCCCGCGGTGCACAGGTAACAGACATTGCGATTCTCGTCGTTGCAGCTGATGATGGAGTTATGCCTCAAACAAAAGAAGCAATCAGCCATGCGAAAGCGGCGGAAGTACCAATCATCGTAGCTGTGAACAAGATGGACAAAGAAGGTGCTAATCCTGAGCGCGTGATGCAGGAATTGATGGAATATGAACTCATCGCCGAAGATTTCGGTGGAGAGACGATCTTTGTGAAGATGTCTGCCGTTAAAGGTGAAGGAATCGATGATCTCCTGGAAATGATCGTACTTGTTTCCGAGATGGAAGAATTAAAAGCAAACCCTGAACGTCCGGCATACGGTACTGTAATTGAAGCGGAACTTGACAAAGGCCGTGGGCCGGTTGCGACCCTTCTTGTACAGAACGGTACCCTTAACGTAAGTGACTCTATCGTTGTAGGTAATACGTGGGGACGTGTACGTGCCATGGTCAACGATATCGGACGCCGCGTTAAAGTTGCTGGTCCATCGACACCTGTTGAAATTACCGGTTTGAACAACGTACCGCAGGCCGGCGACCGCTTCCTGGTCTTTGACGATGAGAAGAAAGCCCGCTCCGTAGGGGAAGCTCGTGCACAAAGACAGCTGGAGGAAAATCGTTCCGCTACAGCTAAAGTCAGCCTTGATGATTTGTTTGAACAGATCAAGCAGGGAGATGTCAAAGAAATCAATTTGATCGTCAAAGGGGACGTGCAAGGTTCTGTCGAAGCACTTGCAGGTTCCTTGGAGAAGATCGAAGTGGAAGGCGTCAAAGTTAAGATCATTCACACAGGTGTAGGTGCGATTACAGAGTCCGATGTGACACTTGCATCCGCATCCAATGCCATCATTATTGGTTTCAATGTCCGTCCAGACGGGAATGCTAGAAAAGCAGCGGAGTCCGAGGATGTAGAAATCCGTCTGCACAATATCATTTACAAAGTGATGGAAGAAATTGAATCAGCGATGAAAGGTATGCTTGATCCGGAGTACGAAGAAAAAATTATCGGTCAGGTGGAAGTTCGTGAAATCTTCAAAGTGTCTAAAATCGGTACAATCGCCGGTTCTTATGTCACAGATGGTAAGATTACACGCCATTCCGGTATCCGCGTCATCCGTGACGGTGTCGTCATTTATGAAGGTGAAATCGATGCATTGAAACGTTTTAAAGATGATGCAAAAGAAGTAGCCCAAGGATATGAGTGTGGAATTACGGTCAAGAATTTCAACGACATTAAAGTCGGAGACATTATTGAACCATACGAAATGCAGGAAATTGAGCGCGCATGATTATAAGCGCAGAAGTGGATGCTTTTATCTATGATGCGCAGTCCTTGAAAGAGAAGCGTGCCGTATTGAAGAGGATTCAGACGAGGCTTCATAATGAGTTTAACATCGCTGTCAGTGAACTGGAGTTTCAGGATCTCTGGCAGCGGACCCGCCTCGGTCTTGTTACGATTGCGAGCAGTAAGAAGGTCGCAGAACAGACGATGCAGCAGGCTCTCTCTTTCATTGATTCATTCCCAGAGATCGAACGTACAGAGACGAATCTGGAATGGCTTTGATGTTTGTGTAGAAGAGGTGAATAAAGATGAACGATTTACGAGCAAGCCGCGTCGGTGAGCAGATGAAAAAAGAGATGAGTGACATCATCTCTAAGAAAATCAAAGATCCGCGCGTAGGCTTTGTAACCGTCACCGAAGTCAAAGTGACGGGTGATTTGCAACAGGCAAAAGTATATATTTCCGTATTGGGAGACGAAAAACAACGGCATGATACCCTTGTTGGCTTAGCAAAAGCGAAAGGCTTCATCCGTTCTGAAATTGGTCAGAGAATTCGACTCCGTAAAACGCCGGAGATCATGTTTGAATTCGATGAAGCGATTGAACGCGGGAATCGTATTGAAACACTCCTCCGTGATTTGGATGATACGGAAAGCTGATAATGGAATCCGTGCTTGTTTAAGCACGGATTTTATCTGTTCTTTTTAATTTCAGGATGGAGGTGGAAGCTATGGATGGAATCTTACCATTATGGAAACCTAAAGGGTTTACATCTCATGACTGCGTCAGTAAAGCGCGTGGTATGTTGAGAATGAAGAAAATCGGCCACACAGGTACGCTTGATCCGGATGTCGAAGGTGTCCTGCCATTGTGCGTTGGAAAGGCGACGAAAATTGTTCCGTTTCTGACGGACACCGACAAAGTATACGAAGCCGTAGTGACCTTGGGGTATTCGACAGATACAGAGGATGCCGGAGGGAATCAGGTGGAAACGCTCAGCGTGGACAAACCGGTGGATAAAACACAAATTAAAGAGACACTTCGGTCTTTCGAAGGAAGAATTACTCAGACTCCTCCGATGTACTCGGCGGTTAAAGTAAACGGCAGGCGGCTCTACGAATACGCAAGAGAAGGAAAAGTTATCGAACGGCCGACGCGTCATGTGACCATTAAGGAAATTGCGCTTACGTCGGTAGATGAATCTGTTCAGAACGGTACTTTCTCGTTCTCCTTCCGCGCTGTATGCTCAAAAGGTACATACATCCGGACTCTCTGCGTGGATATAGGGAAAGCACTCGGATTTCCTGCTCATATGTCTTCTCTGGTACGTACGAAGACAGGAGGCATTGAGAAAGGGGACTGCTACACCTTCGATCAGCTGCAAGAGGCAGCAGATGAAGGAAGAATCAGTGAATTTCTGCTTCCGCTTCAACGGGGCCTTACCCATCTTCCTGTTCTTGAAGTGACAGAAGCAGAGCAGGCAATGATTGCGAACGGAAGAGTACTGGAGGAGCCGGACAATTTCTCAGAAGACGTTTTTGTAGTCTCCCGTTTGGATACGGCGCTGGCCATTTATCAGAAACATCCGGAGAAACCTGGAAAGATCAAGCCTGTCCGGGTATTCTGAAAGAATAGGAAGCAACAATTACAGTAAAGCGCAGGTGAGTTAATGGAAACGTTTCATTTATCGCAGTCATCGCCTGTAGATCCTTTGGAGATCGAGCCGAATGTAACGGCCGTCGGTTTTTTTGACGGTATTCATAAGGGTCATCAGAAGGTTATAAAAGCCGCGGGTAGGAAGGCAGACGAGCTTGGTTTGAAGCGAGCGGTCATGACATTTGATCCTCATCCGTCGGTCGTATTGAAAAACAGCGGAAAAAAGGCAAGATATATCACACCCCTTGGAGAGAAGAAAGCAATCCTTAAAGAAATGGGCATCGACTACTTATTCGTCGTCCGCTTCGACAAGGGGCTCGCTTCTTTGTCTCCACAAGATTTTGTTGAGCACTATTTTGTAGGCCTGCATGTAAAACACGTCGTAGCCGGGTTTGATTTTACTTATGGATATAAAGGCGCGGGATCTATGCGTACACTTCCTGACGATGCCAAGGGCCGGTTGACTCATACAGTTATTGAGAAAGTGGAGAAGGATCAGGAGAAAGTCAGCTCCACGCGGATTCGGAAGCTGTTGGATACAGGGGAGGTCAGTGAAGTAGAACGGCTGCTCGGAAGACCCTTCTATATCACAGGGAAAGTTGCCTCCGGTGAAAAACGGAGCAGAACCAGTGGTTATCCGACCGCAGACATACAGGTGGATGAGAGCTTTTACCTTCCGAAACCGGGAGTGTACGCCGTTTCGATCCGTCTTAAAGGGAAGAAGCTGTTGGGTATGGCGAATTTAGAGCAGAAACCGATGTTTTATGATACCCAGCATGTAAGTCTGGAAGTGCATGCTTTTGATTTTCGCGGAGACTGGTACGGTGAATGTCTTGCGGTGTGCTTCCATCAGCGGATCCGCAGCGAGCGTAACTTTTCTGATACGGAGGAGATTGCGGGCCAGCGGAAGCAGGACGAAGCTGAGATTCGTACATTTTTTAAGAGGAATTGACGGTTTCCCTTGCATTTCACCTGAAAAAAATGTAGTCTTTACTATGGAACCTTCGCTTGGCGGAACGTAGCTCCGACGTCCGCTCGGGGATAGGGAATTCTTAACTATTTATAGGAGGTGTAGCTATAATGGCTATCACAAAACAACGTAAACAAGAACTAATCAATGAGTACAAAACTCATGACAATGACACTGGTTCTCCAGAAGTACAAATCGCTGTACTTACTGAGCAAATCACGACATTGAACGATCACCTGCGTACACACAAGCAGGACCACCACTCTCGCCGTGGATTGCTTAAAATGGTAGGTAAGCGTCGTAACCTATTGAACTACCTACGTAATAAAGACATTACACGTTACCGTGAGTTAATCAAGAGCCTTGGCTTGCGTCGTTAATGGATGGGAAAAAGCGGGAGTATTCCCGCTTTTTCTGTATGTTTACATACAGAAGGGTGTAAACTGTTCATAGCCCCTTAAGTTGAAAATGAGAGTTATTGAGAGGAGTTAAGTTCTTTATGGCAGAAGAAAAACAAGTGTTTTCCATAGATGTCGCCGGTCGTACATTTTCTGTAGAAATCGGTGAATTGGCAAAACAGGCAAATGGTGCGGCACTCGTCCATTACGGTGATACGACAGTCCTGTCTACTGCGACGGGATCCAAAGAGCCGAAGGACCTTCCGTTCTTCCCATTGACTGTGAACTACGAAGAGCGTCTATACGCTGTTGGTAAGATCCCTGGAGGTTTCATTAAACGGGAAGGACGTCCGAGTGACAAAGCAGTCCTTGCATCCCGCTTGATTGACCGTCCAATCCGCCCGCTGTTTCCAGAGGGTTTCCGTAATGATGTACAGGTTATCAGTTCTGTAATGAGTGTCGATCAGGACTGTTCTTCTGAAATGGCAGCGATGCTCGGTTCTTCGATTTCCCTTGGAATTTCCAATATTCCATTTGGCGGGCCGATCGCAGGAGTGATCGTCGGTCGAGTCGATGGAGAATTCGTCATCAACCCGACTATCGAACAACAGGAGAAAAGTGATATCGATTTAACGGTTGCCGGTACGAAAGATGCGATCAACATGGTTGAAGCCGGTGCGGATGAGGTTGCAGAAGAAGATATGCTTGAAGCAATCATGTTCGGACACGAGGAAATCAAACGTCTGGTAGCATTCCAGGAAGAGATCATTGCAGCGGTCGGCCGTGAGAAAATGGACGTCCAGTTGTTTGACTTAGACGCCGAGCTTAAGAGCAAGGTGGAAGAACAGGCGAAGGATACCATTATACAAGCAATTAAGACGGAAGAGAAGAAAGCCCGTGAGGAAGCAATCGATCAGGCTAAGACAGAAATTCTATCCATCTATGAAGAGCAGGAAGCCGATGAAGATACCTTAAAACAGGTTGCATCGATCCTTGAACATATGGTGAAGACAGAAGTTCGCCGTCTAATTACAAAAGATAAAATCCGTCCGGACGGGCGTGGGGTGGACGAAATCCGTCCGTTGACTTCCCGTGTTGGACTGCTCCCACGGACACACGGTTCCGGATTGTTCACGCGCGGCCAGACACAGGCGCTGAGCGTGGCGACATTAGGGGCACTTGGTGATGTACAGATTCTGGACGGGCTTGACCTTGAAGAATCCAAACGGTTTATGCACCACTACAACTTCCCTAAATTCTCCGTGGGTGAAACAGGACCAATTCGTGGCCCGGGACGACGGGAAATCGGTCATGGTGCACTTGGTGAGCGGGCGTTGGAGAAGGTTATCCCTTCCGAGAAAGACTTCCCGTACACCATCCGCCTCGTATCTGAAGTACTTGAATCCAACGGTTCTACGTCTCAGGCAAGTATTTGTGCAAGTACGCTTGCTATGATGGATGCAGGTGTTCCAATTAAGGCACCAGTGGCAGGTATCGCGATGGGCCTTGTCAAATCAGGCGATGACTATACCATTTTGACAGATATCCAGGGCATGGAAGACGCGCTCGGCGATATGGACTTCAAAGTTGCCGGAACAGCCAAAGGTGTGACAGCCCTGCAAATGGATATTAAAATTGAAGGGTTGTCGAGAGAAATTCTTGACGAAGCTCTCGCTCAGGCGAAAAAAGGCAGAATGGAGATCCTGAACCATATGCTTCAAACAATGCCGGAAACTCGCGGTGAACTTTCTGAGCACGCACCGAAGATCATGACGATGAAGATTAATCCTGATAAGATCCGTGACGTTATAGGACCAAGCGGGAAACAGATTAACCAAATCATTGATGATACCGGAGTGAAGATTGATATCGAGCAGGATGGTACGGTATTCATCTCATCCACCGATGCAGGAATGAACGCAACGGCACGTAAAATCATTGAAGATATCGTCCGTGAAGTGGAAGTCGGAGAAGTCTACGACGGTAAAGTGAAGCGCATCGAGAAATTCGGAGCCTTCGTTGAATTGTTCAAAGGTAAAGAAGGACTTGTCCATATTTCAGAAATGGCGGAAGAAAGAATTGGTAAGGTGGAAGATATCGTATCTCTTGGAGACACCATCCGTGTCAAAGTTAAGGAAATCGATAGTCAGAAACGAATCAACCTTTCCCGTAAAGCCGTTTTGATCGACGAGAAAAAAGATGAAGAAGCGAATGTAAATAAATAATAGTGAGAAGAAGAGCTGGCCCGCCAGTCTCTTTTTTTCCTTTAACAAACAAGTCTAACGTACTCGCATGGATCATATACTGTCTCTAGAGGTGGTTGTCCATGAATAAGAGAACGGTTGGGCTTTTTTTTATTCTGCTGTCATTTTTGGCCGGATTAGTACTTGCCTATTGGACAGTGGAGGAAGTTGTCTCCGTGAATGTGGATGCAGAAGATCCACTATATAAGGAAATAGAAGAGAGAAAATCGAAATACGAGTGGAAGGTGGAAGATGCGCGGATCGATTCTGTCTGGAAGAAGACACCGGGGATTATGGGCAGGAAAGTAAACGTAGAGGCATCCTACAAAAAGATGAAGAAGAAAGGGACGTTTGATTCTGACCTGTTTGTTTATAAACGCATCACACCTAAGGTTTCTCTTGATGATCTCCCTCCTTCCCCCATCTATCGGGGACATCCGGATAAGGAAGCTGTGACCCTTCTCATTAATGTGTCCTGGGGGGAAGAGTATCTGCCGGACATGATTGAGACTCTTTCGGAGCATCAGGTGAAAGCAAACTTCTTTATTGACGGGGCATTCGCAAAAGAATTCACCAATCTTGTTCAAATGATAGAAGAAGAGGGACACACCATCGGAAGTCATGGATATATGCATAAAGATATGGCGAGAATGTCGAAAGAGCAGGCAACAGCCAATTTGGAACAGGCGGATGAGCTTTTATTCGGTTTGACAAAAGAGAACATCACCTATTTCGCCCCTCCTTCCGGCAGCTATTCACAGACGGCTGTGGAAGCAGCGGATGAGATGGGAATGGAAACGATCCTTTGGACCGTAGATACTATAGACTGGAAGAAGCCGACAAAGGATGTGCTGCTTAACAGGGTGCTGGGTAAAGTTCATAACGGAGCTACCATTCTCATGCATCCGACGGAAGTGACGAGAGACAGTCTCGGGGAGCTTATTGAGGGCATTCAGGATAAGGGATACAAGATTACAGCACTGCCTTCATTCTTATCAGAAGAACGTTAGAGGAAGAGGTGCGGTACAGGATGCGCATGAAATCATTGGCTAAAAAGCAGGTCATCGATGTTGATAATGGAGAGAAATTGGGGGTGCTGGGGAAAGCTGATCTTATCATCGATCCCGCATCAGGGACCATCAAATCCCTTGTTATTATGAACCACGGCTTGATCGGCATTGGCACGTCGAAAAAGGAACTGACCATTGAATGGAGTCAGATTAAAACCATTGGGGATGAAACGATCCTTCTCCACAGACGCTGAAGAAAGGATCCAATCATCATCCACCACGGCTTTTTGCTGTGGTGTTTTTTTGTGTTTAAAGCAAATCACTATCTTGGCGTTACGGCATAGGATACAAGGAGATAAGATCATAGAAAGAAGGAGACATCCGTAATGCTAACAGGATATCATGTAGCGGTAATAGGAGGAGATGCCCGGCAGATCGAACTGATCAGGCGCTTGAATGAGTGGGATGCCACGGTGTATTTGGCGGGGTTCGATCAATTAAATGAAAGCTTCAGAGAGGCAGTGGAGCTTGATTTTGAAAGCCAGCAAGCAGAGAAACTCGATGCCGTCATCCTTCCCGTTGCGGGGACGGACGATCAGGGAAGAATTGAGGGGATTTTCTCCAATCAACTCATCGATTTATCGGAAGAATGGTTAAAGCGGACACCGGAGCATTGTCAGATTTTCACCGGAATCACAAACACTTACCTGACTAATCTTGCAAGTCGGGCAGGCCGTAAGCTGGTTCCGCTTATGGACCGGGATGATGTGGCCATTTACAATTCCATTCCCACGGTGGAAGGAACGCTCATGCTCGTCATACAGCATACAGACTTCACGATACACGGATCCAAAGTGATTGTATTTGGTCTGGGACGTGTAGGTGTCGGTCTTGCAAGGACATTCCATCATCTTGGTGCCGACGTCTCCGTGGGAGTCCGGACACCGGAAAGTGCAGCAAGAGTATATGAAATGGGTTTAAAACCAATTGATATGAATGATATAACAGATAAAGACATGGGCTGCGATATTCTTTTGAATACGGTACCTCATCCTGTTGTCGATGCTGCCATTATAAAGCAGTTGCCTTCTCATGCGCTCATATTGGATCTTGCTTCCAAACCGGGAGGGACAGATTTCAAATATGCAGATAAACGAGGGATCAAAGCTTTACTTGCACCCGGCCTCCCGGGGATCGTAGCACCGAAAACCGCAGGGAGAATCATAGCAGATGTGGTCCAGAGGCTTCTGGAACACAAAGCGCGGAAGGAGAATGGATGATGACAACATTAAAAGGAAAAGTAATCGGTTTCGGATTGACCGGATCGCACTGCACGTATCACGAAGTGTTTCCTATCATGCAGCAGCTTGTGGATAAGGGTGCGACGGTTATTCCGATATTGTCCTATACCGTCCAGAAAACAGATACAAGATTTGGAGATGCGGAGGACCACCTGAAGAAGGTGGAGGAAATCACCGGGGAAAAACCGATCATGACTATACCGGATGCGGAGCCGCTTGGACCCAAACGTCCGCTTGACTGTATGTTAATCGCTCCTCTTACAGGTAATTCTACAAGTAAACTTGCGAATGCTTTAACAGACTCCCCCGTACTGATGGCGGCAAAAGCAACACTCCGAAACGAAAGTCCTGTAGTGCTGGCAGTCTCAACCAATGATGCCCTCGGATTGAACGGGGTCAACATCATGAGATTGATGGCGACAAAGCATATTTACTTCGTCCCCCTTGGTCAGGATCATCCATTCAAAAAGCCTAATTCTCTCGTGGCTGATATGACGCTTATCCCGGAGACTATTGAAGCGGCCCTCTTAGGGAAACAGCTGCAGCCGGTCTTGATCGAACGCTATCCAAATTAAGTGAAACTTTTCATACAGGTATTCTTGGAAATATGATAAAATAACAAAAATAGTGACATATCTTACTATTCTTACAACAACACACAGAGAGAGGATGCCATTTGATGAGTGAAGCAAAACAATATAATGTAGCCGTAGTCGGCGCGACAGGAGCGGTCGGACAGAAAATGCTCGAAACGCTGGAGGACCGTAACTTTCCAATCAACCAGCTTAAGCTTCTGTCTTCCAGTCGCTCGGCTGGATCGAAAGTGACATTTCAAGGAAACGATTATACGGTGGAGGAGGCGACTCCGGAGAGCTTCGAAGGAATCGATATCGCTTTATTCTCCGCAGGAGGTTCCGTCTCCAAGAAACTGGCACCGGAAGCGGTCAAGCGCGGCGCTGTCGTTGTAGATAATACAAGTGCTTACCGGATGGCGGAAGATGTACCGCTCGTTGTACCGGAAGTGAACGAGAAAGATATTGCTGATCATAAAGGAATTATTGCCAACCCGAATTGTTCCACCATTCAAATGGTTGCTGCACTGGAACCAGTGCGCAAAGCCGTCGGGATGAAGCGTGTGATCGTTTCCACGTATCAAGCGGTTTCCGGTGCTGGAAATGAAGCAGCGGAGGAATTAAGGAATCAGTCCCAGGCATTCCTCGATGATACGGATTTGAAAGCAGACATTCTTCCTGTAAAAGGAGATAAGAAGCATTATCCGATCGCATTCAATGCGTTGCCGCAGATTGACGTGTTCCAGGATAATGGATATACATTCGAAGAAATGAAAATGATCAACGAAACGAAGAAGATCATGCATGCCCCTGAATTATCCGTTGCAGCCACCTGTGTGCGCCTTCCGTTCTTCACTTCCCATGCGGAGAGTGTGTATGTGGAAGTAGAGAAAGACGGCGTCACGGTTGAGGAGATTAAGCAGCTTCTGGCCGATGCACCTGGTATTGTCCTTGAAGATGACCCTGCGACACAGACCTATCCAACACCGCTTTCCGCGGCAGGTAAAAGGGATGTGTTCGTCGGAAGAATTAGAAAAGATTTGGACGATGATCGGGGATTCCACCTTTGGGTCGTCTCTGACAACCTGCTTAAGGGAGCGGCATGGAATTCTGTACAGATCGCAGAATGCTTGATCGCGAACGAGTGGCTGTAAACTCATATAAGTAGAGGTGGCCAAATGAAGCTACTTGTGCAGAAATTTGGTGGAACATCCGTCCGGGATCAGGAAAGCAGATCCCGGGCGATCCATCATGTGAAAAATGCTTTGGACGAAGGCTATAAAGTTGTCATAACAGTGTCAGCTATGGGTAGAAAGGGAAGCCCCTATGCGACGGATACGCTTCTTGGGTTAATCGACTTCCCAAAAACAGAAGTATCATTAAGGGAGCAGGATTTAATGATGTCCTGCGGAGAGACGATTTCTTCCATTGTATTTGCTCATGAACTTTGCAAAGCGGGAATCTCTGCTGTTTCCTTAACCGGAGCTCAGGCTGGAATTACAACCAATGAAGAGTTTACTCGAGCGAAAATTACGCAGATGAACCCGGCACGCCTCCTGCAGACTATGCAGACGAAAGACGTTGTCGTCGTAGCCGGCTTTCAAGGTCAGACACTTCAAGGAGATGTAACAACCATCGGGCGCGGGGGAAGTGATACAACTGCTGCGGCTCTTGGGTCTGCGCTGAAAGCGGATTACATTGATATATTTACCGATGTCGACGGCATTATGACGGCGGACCCGCGGATTGTAAAAGAGGCAAGACCGCTTACAAGCATCACATATAATGAAATCTGCAATCTTGCTTATCAAGGTGCAAAAGTGATACATCCTCGTGCGGTTGAAATCGCTATGCATGCGAAAGTTCCAATCCGGGTGCGATCCACTTATTCGGATTCTCTCGGAACTCTGGTCACAGGTACGAAAGAAGAAAGCTTCGGTCAGGACATCCAGGAAAGGACCGTCACCGGGATTGCTCATATGGACGGTTTAACACAAATCAAAGTACTTTCGAAAAAAGACCCCTCCAAACTCCAATCGGACGTATTTAAATCCATGGCTTCGGCTAATATATCCGTAGACTTCATCAATATATCTCCAATTGGTGTCCTTTACACCATAAACCATTTGTACACAGAAAAAGCCGTAGATATCCTAACAGATCTGGGGTATGACCCTGTCATTCGCAGACAGTGTGCAAAAGTCTCCGCCGTAGGCGCCGGAATTACAGGTATTCCGGGTGTAACCGCACAAATCGTGCAATCTTTAACCGATCAGGGCATTCCCATTCTGCAGTCTGCTGATTCCCATACGACTATCTGGGTGCTGGTGAGAGAAGAAGACTTGATTCCTGCCGTCAACGCGCTGCATGAAACCTTCCAATTGAATACTAGAGCGAAGAATGGGGCGAACCTATCATGAATTTCGGAAAAGTGCTGACAGCAATGGTTACTCCTTTTGACAAATGTGGGGAACTTGATTTAAAACGCACGACAGAATTAGTGGAATACCTGCTTGCAAACGGTTCGGACGGTTTAGTTGTTACTGGGACGACGGGGGAGTCACCGACACTCTCTTCTGATGAGAAAGTGACTCTGTGGACCCACGTCGTTCAAGTGGCAGGAGGCCGTGCTCCTGTCATTGCCGGAGCAGGAAGCAATAATACACGTGAATCGATGGAACTTTCCCAACGTGCCGAACAAACAGGGGTGGATGCTGTGATGGTCGTTGCCCCTTACTATAATAAGCCGAATCAGCAGGGGCTGCTTCGTCATTTCCAAGCGGTTGCGGGTGCCGTCCGTCTGCCTGTGATGATCTACAATGTCCCGGGAAGGTCTTCTGTTACCATTGCTCCGGAAACTATCATCGAACTGTCTCAAACGGACAACATCGTGTCAGTAAAAGAAGCAACAGGAAACCTGGACGGAATGGCTCAAATAATTGAAAATACGAGAAGTGACTTTTCGCTTTACAGTGGTGATGATCATTTGACGCTCCCAGCTTATGCGATCGGTGCGAATGGTATCATAAGTGTATCTTCCCATATCATTGGTTCAGAAATGCAGCAGATGCTGCAATTATTTGAAAAAGGGGATTATAAGGCAGCGGCGTCTCTCCACAGAAAACTTCTTCCCGTATTCCAAGCGGTTTTCTGCGCGCCTTCGCCTGCACCGGTGAAAGCCGCCCTCAAGAAAAAGGGGATGGACACGGGAGGGATGAGGCTTCCTCTTGTACCTCTCAGCCTGGATGAAGATGCTCTTATCGAAGCGATCATACGTAAGTTTCCTTAATAGCACATACATCCGACCTTCCTTCTTGTTACTGAAGGAAGGTCGGTTTTTTTCGACGCGCAGGTTCTTTGAATTGCAGCATGGTAAATCAAAGGATATGCCTGTATGATTCCAATGTGTTTAAGTCATACTACGGGAAAAGAAGAAAAGGGGTCTGATCATACCATGAACGAAGATACGCCCAAAGAAAAAGAAGCCAAACCACAGTCTTCTCTCGTAGATAAAATACAACAGCTGGGTCAGAGCAACGTGCCACAGCCCGGTGATTCCAACATTCACGTCCTGCCTATTATCGGTCAGGTGGAAGGGCATGTGCAGCTGCCACAGCAAAATAAGACAACAAAGTATGAACATTTAATACCTCAGCTGATTGCGATTGAACAAAACCCGAAAATTGAAGGATTAGTTGTCTTGTTAAATACGGTAGGCGGGGATGTCGAAGCTGGCCTTGCCATATCGGAAATGATTGCATCACTGTCTAAACCGACCGTTTCCATCGTCCTTGGGGGCGGGCATTCCATTGGTGTTCCGATCGCCGTATCATCGAATTATTCTTTTATTGCAGAGACGGCGACGATGACTATTCATCCCATCCGTATGACTGGTCTCGTCATTGGTGTCCCGCAAACCTTCGAGTATATGGATAAGATGCAGGATCGTGTCATCAATTTCGTAACGAGGCATTCCAACATTGAAGAAGAGAAATTCAAGGAACTCATGTTCGAAAAAGGCAATCTGACCAGGGATATCGGAACGAACATCGTAGGGAGACAAGCAGTGGAAGCAGGCTTGATCGATGCCGTAGGCGGCGTGAAAGAAGCGATGGGGAAGCTGAATGAGATGATCGAAGCGAACAAAGATACAGGAGAGCAGGTCGTCCAATGAGCATCCTTTACACGCCGCTCAGCGAACAGGACATTTTCCCTCCGGAGAACGAGGCTTATCAAGTGATTCTCCATCAACATGAGAAGTGCCCGTTAAAATGTGCGAAGACGCCGGATGGAAAGAAGCAGATCATGCAGATTCTATCCACAGATCCTGCTCATTATATGGATCCTGAGCTCCAGCCGGGACAATGGTTGGACTCGTAACACTACACCGCCCTATGGTATAATTAGGATAGCTGAAAGAAAAAAAGGATGCCGCTGTCATCTTCTTGGATGGGGAAGAAGAACAGCAGGCATCCTTCTCCTTTCAGCTTAGGGAGGTGGAATCGGAATGGCAAGAAAACGAAAAAAGAAAAAGAAACAGACGAATTTCAAAAGTCAAATAAAATTTGAATTACTCGGACTCTGTTTCCTGTTCCTGGCCGTGATTGGCAGCGGTGCTGCAGCAATCAGTGACGGTGCAGTTCCTGGAGGTCTCGAGCATTTATGGCAGTTCTTCTTCGGCGTATGGTATTTTATCGTATCCTTATTTTTCCTTGTTGTCGGTATTTATCTCATGGTAAAACGCAAATGGCCGACCTTTTTACATAGACGATTAGCTGGTATGTATATCCTTTTGATATCTCTTTTACTGTTTACGCACTTAGAAACATTGTCCGCGGAGCTCGGATCCGGCAATGGCTCCATTCTCTCCATGACGTGGGAGCGGCTTACAGCTATGATGAGAGGGGAAGCCTCCTTTTACACGGTCGGAGGAGGTCTCATTGGAGCTGTTCTCTTATCGATAACCTATTATCTGTTCTCCGGTGTAGGGACAGCGATTGCCGCTTTTTTCTTATTCATCGTAGGACTTATATTTGTAAGTGAATGGTCGATCGGCGAATTTTTCTCGAAGCTCGGCAAGAAGCTGAAGGTGATTGGAAAAGACCAGGTAGAGCGTTTGAAACAGGCAAAAGAGGAGAAAAAATCTCTTCCTGTGAAAGAGAAAGAAGATGTTGAGGAAACCGTAGTTTATGAAATGAACGAAGAGAAAGTCGAACCGGAAGAGTTGGAGACTTCGGAGGAGCCTATCATACAGGACTTTACAGAACATGCACGGAAGACGGATAAGCCATCTTCTGAAAGCAAACCAGCAAAAGACCCGGATGATGTCCAATTGGAAACCTCCATGCCGACCGCAGAGCTTGAGAATGTTGATTATCAGCTTCCGAGTCTTGAATTGCTGGACGAACCTAGTTCCACGCCGCAGACACAGGGAAGATCTCATATCCAAGCGACTGTGAAAAAACTTGAGAAAACGTTCCACAGCTTCGGGGTCAAGGCAAAGGTGACTAAAGTTCACGTCGGAC
This sequence comes from Halobacillus sp. ACCC02827, assembly GCF_030291935.1. NCBI lineage: Bacteria > Bacillati > Bacillota > Bacilli > Caryophanales > Bacillaceae > Halobacillus > Halobacillus sp. ACCC02827. Next base: position 1,742,580 of record NZ_CP128168.1, read on the forward strand.
CTGCCGTGACGAAATATGAAGTCTACCCGGATGTTGGGGTAAAGGTTAGTAAGATTGTTAATTTAAACGACGATCTCGCCCTTGCCCTTGCCGCCAAGGACATTCGGATAGAGGCGCCGATCCCGGGTAAATCGGCCGTCGGTATCGAAGTACCGAATAAAGAAGTTTCGATGGTCTCCTTGAGAGAAGTGCTGGAGACAGGGAAGTCGAAGCCTGAATCCAAGCTGAGCTTCGCCCTTGGAAGGGACATTTCTGGAGAAGCAGTCATGTCTGAATTAAACAAGATGCCTCACCTGCTCGTAGCCGGGGCGACCGGAAGCGGGAAGAGTGTCTGCATCAATGGGATCATTACGAGTATCCTCATGCGTGCCAAGCCTCATGAAGTGAAAATGATGATGATTGATCCGAAGAAGGTGGAGCTCAACGTTTATAATGGTATACCGCATCTTCTGGCTCCTGTTGTTACGGATCCGAAAAAGGCATCCAGAGCGCTGAAAAAAGTGGTGGCCGAAATGGAAAGAAGGTACGACCTCTTCTCTGATTCTGCAACGAGAAATATCGAAGGCTATAACGAATACATCCGAAGGCAGAACCAGAATGCAGAAGAAGAACAGCCGCAGCTTCCATATATCGTCGTACTCGTAGATGAGCTGGCCGACCTCATGATGGTCGCCTCCAACGAAGTGGAGGATGCAATCACAAGACTTGCCCAAATGGCAAGGGCGGCTGGCATCCATTTGATCATTGCAACGCAGCGTCCTTCTGTCGACGTTATCACCGGCGTCATCAAGGCGAACATCCCATCTCGAATCGCGTTCAGTGTATCGTCTCAAACAGATTCTCGGACCATTTTGGATTCCGGAGGAGCAGAGAAGCTGCTTGGTAGAGGAGACATGCTCTTTACCCCTGTCGGTTCAAACAAACCGACACGAGTGCAGGGTGCTTTTTTATCGGATGATGAAGTGGAGCGGGTCGTCGGCTTTTGTGTGGAACAACAGAAGGCTCAATACCAGGATGAAATGATTCCGGAAGAAGAAAGCGAAGTGAAGCAGGAAGTGGACGATGATTTGTATCCGGAAGCCGTCCAAATGGTTATAGAAATGCAGAGTGCCAGTGTTTCTATGATTCAGAGACGTTTCCGCGTCGGCTATACACGTGCCGCGCGGCTGATCGATGCAATGGAAGACAATGGTATCGTCGGTCCTTACGAAGGAAGTAAACCAAGAGCTGTCCTCGTAAGCCAGTCAACAGAAGAACAACATACTTCCTGAGCAAAGGAGCTGCTGCCCGTCAGTAGCTCCTTTTTTAGTTGCAAAAGGAAGATAATTCCATGAAACCAAAAGTCGAATTAGGATGGAACATTATCCCATTAGTATGTAACAAGGGAAAAACCAGAATATCCAATGATTTGACGCGTTAATCCACTGCTGTAGGGAAATGGGCCCGGTACACGGGGGCTATATAATTATCTCTAATCAAAACCCTTTGATATCAAGGTTTCACAGAAGATGCTGTCGTAAAATTCACAAAAATGGGGAAATTGTATTTATTTATTCCTTGTATAGTGTTATATTATTGTAAAAATATGATGTGTCGAACGTCAGAGGTCAGATCTCTCAGATAGTTCAAAAGACTTGGGGTGAAACGATGTCCATTAGACAGGATACTCGTCATCTATACTTACAGGTGATCGAGCAGATAAAACGAGATATTGAACACGGTATTTTTAAAGAGAAACAAAAGCTGCCATCAGAATTCCAATTATCCAAAACCCTTGGTGTATCAAGAGCAACCCTTCGTGAAGCGCTCCGAATACTGGAGGAAGACGGTGTCGTCACGAGAAGGCACGGAGTGGGGACATTCGTCAATTCCAAACCACTGTTTACATCCGGTATCGAGGAGCTCGATAGTGTGACAGGAATGATTTTGAAATCAGGTATGACTCCTGGTTCCCAGTATCTATCGGCGGATTTAATCGACCCCACGGAAAAGGATAAGGCCAGGTTTTCTCCGCTTGAAGTGACATCGCTTGCGAAAGTAGAGCGTGTCCGTACCGCGGATGACGAGCCTGTTGTTTACTGTACCGATAAAATTCCCGAAGGACTCCTTCCCATCGACCATGTCAGGGAAGCGGATTCCCTCTTTCAAGTGCTCGAAGCTTACACCGGCAAGTCGATTGAATATGCCGTAACCCACATAGAACCCATCGGCTACCATGAACGGATTTCCCCGATCCTGAAGTGCGAGCCCGATCAGGCGCTGCTGTTACTTAGACAAATGCACTACTCCCAGGATGATATTCCAATGCTCCTTTCATCCAACTACTTCCGTGCAGATAAATTCAGCTTCCATGTTCTGAGAAAACGTGTGTGATGCTTTCCTGTTTTAGATGACTTTGTGCCATTTTAGGGAGGTGAGGCTGGTTTACAAAGATATTCCTAAGGTTGGTCTTTGCAACTCATACTTAACAAAATCAATTAGGGGGTCATTGTTTTGTTGAAGAATCGTTTTCTTTTAGTCTTTGTTTTACTACTTACGCTTGGTATGGTCCTTGCTGCCTGCGGCGGCTCAGATAACGAGGAAGAATCTGGTGGAGAGGACAACTCAGGAAATGAAGAGTCGTCCGGTTCAGAGGAATCATCCGGTGACTTCTCTGTAGCAATGGTTACAGATACAGGCGGCGTCGATGATAAATCCTTTAACCAGTCTGCCTGGGAAGGTCTTCAGGCCTTTGGCGATGAGAATGGATTCAGTAAAGGAGAAGGCATTGATTATGCGCAATCAGAAAGTGATGCCGATTATGCCACTAACTTGAATCGCCTTGTCCGTCAGAACTACAACCTTGTCTTTGGAATCGGATACCTGCTTCAGCCGGCGATTGCTGATGTGGCAGAGCAGAATCCGGATACACACTTCGCTCTTGTCGACTCCGTGCAGGAAGGTGACAACGTCGTGTCGATCACATTCCGTGAGCAGGAAGGTTCGTTCCTTGCCGGGGTAGCTGCCGCTAAAAAGACTAAATCGAATAAAGTAGGTTTTGTCGGCGGGGAAAACAGCAGCTTGATCAACAAATTTGAAGCAGGCTACGTTGCCGGAGTTAAATCCGTTAATGCCGACATCGAAGTCGAAGTAGAGTATGCAGAAAGCTTTGGTAACCCGGATAAAGGACGAGCTATTGCTTCCAACATGTATGACAAAGGTGTAGACGTCATCTATCATGCTTCCGGTGGAACCGGAAACGGAGTATTCGCCCAAGCGAAAGACATTAAGAATGGCAACCCTGATGAAGATGTCTGGGTAATCGGTGTCGACCGTGACCAGCACGAAGAAGGCGAGATCGGTGATTCCAACGTGACGCTGACATCCATGGTTAAACGTGTGGACCTAGCTGTTCAGGATATTTCCGAAAAATCCATGAACGGAGAGTTTCCTGGTGGAGAAGTCGTTGAATATGGTCTCTCTGATGATGGAATCAGCCTTGCTACTACGAACGAAGAGGCAATGACAGAAGATATCGTTTCTGCAGTAGAAGAATGGAAAGAGAAGATTGTCAACGGTGATGTCGAAGTTCCTAGTACACATGACGAATTGAAGGAATATGAAGATTCATTGTAAACCGTAATGAGAAAAGGCTGGTGAGAGCCGGCCTTTTCTTTTGTCTGAAAAAGGAAAAGTCACCGAATGAAAAGATCGTTCCGGCCCTTTTCATTCGCTGATTTTTAGAGGACATCAGGGGGAGGTAGGAAGATAGATGGAATATGTTATTGAAATGTTGAACATCAGGAAAGAATTCCCGGGGATCGTGGCAAATGACAACATCAACCTGCAGGTGAAAAAGGGAGAAATACATGCGCTGCTCGGGGAAAACGGGGCAGGGAAATCCACGCTTATGAACGTATTGTTCGGACTCTACCAGCCGGAAAGAGGCGAAATCAAAGTTCGCGGAAAAAAAGTGAACATCTCCGATCCGAACGTGGCAAACAACCTTGGAATCGGAATGGTACACCAACACTTCATGCTCGTCGATACGTTCACTGTGACCGAGAATATTGTGCTCGGCAGTGAGCCGACAAAAGGCATGACAGTCGATATTAAAAAAGCGGAAAAGCAGGTAGAAGAACTCTCCTTAAAGTATGGCTTGAACGTAAATCCAAGAGCCAAGGTGAGAGATATCTCCGTAGGTATGCAGCAAAGAGTCGAAATTTTAAAAACATTATACAGAGGAGCGGATATCCTCATTTTTGATGAGCCATCTGCTGTATTGACGCCTCAGGAAATTAAAGAACTAATTACAATAATGAAGAGTTTAGTGGAGGAAGGAAAGTCGATCATCCTCATTACACACAAATTGAAAGAAATTATGGAGGTTTGCGACCGCTGCACGGTCATCCGTAAAGGCCAGGGAATCGGGACGGTGGACGTCGAACAAACAACACCTACAGAGCTTGCTTCTTTGATGGTCGGTCGGGATGTCAGCTTCTCCACGGAGAAAACAGCTGCAGAACCGAAAGACATCTACTTATCTGTTCAGGATCTCCGGGTGAAGGACGGACGAGGCGTCGAGATGGTCAAAGGTCTGAACCTGGACGTCCGAGCAGGAGAGATCGTCGGAATCGCTGGTGTCGATGGGAATGGACAGTCGGAATTGATTGAGGCAATTACCGGATTGAGGAAAGCAGATTCGGGTACAATTAAGCTTCATGATAAAGCCATTACCAACCTCACTCCTAGAAAAATAACAGAATCGGGTGTTTCCCATATACCTCAGGATCGGCACAAATTCGGTCTGGTCCTCGATTTTCCAATTGGGGAAAACATGGTGCTCCAAACATACCATCATCAGCCTTATTCGAAAAAGGGAATTATGAACTTCAAAAATATCTACAAGAAGGCGGAAAGCCTCATTAAAGAATATGATGTCCGGACACCGGATGCGTACACCAAAGCAAGGGCCCTGTCCGGGGGGAACCAGCAGAAGGCAATCATCGGCCGGGAAATGGACCGGTCCCCGGATCTCATTATCGCTGCTCAGCCGACTCGTGGTCTTGATGTAGGAGCAATCGAGTTCATTCACCAGAAGCTGATCGAGGAACGGGACAAAGGGCGGGCCGTCCTGCTCTTGTCATTCGAACTCGATGAAATTATGAACGTGAGTGACCGCATTGCTGTCATGTTTGACGGAACGATCATTGCGAATGTCACGCCGGAAGAAACGGATGAACAACAGCTCGGTCTGTTAATGGCCGGAAATACGGAACAGAAAGCAGGTGGAGAGTAATGTTTTCAAACCGTATGATCAATATCCTCATCCCTGTCTTGTCTGTGGTTCTTGGACTTCTTGCCGGTCTTTTGATTATGCTTTTCTCTGGATATAATCCGTTGGAAGGGTATGCAGCACTTTGGAATGGCGCTTTCGGAGATGCTTATTTCATTGGTGAAACGATTCGTCAAGTCACGCCGTATATTCTTGCTGGTCTAGCTGTCGCTTTTGCACTCCGCTCCGGCTTGTTGAACATCGGTGTGGAAGGACAGGTCTTCATGGGATGGCTCGCTTCGGTATGGGTGGGTATTTCTTTTGAACTGCCAATGGCCGTCCATTTACCACTTGCCGTCCTTGCCGCGGCTTTTGCAGGTGCCCTTTGGGGGTTCATTCCTGGTCTATTAAAGGCGAAACTCGGCGTACACGAAGTTATTGTAACAATCATGATGAATTATATTGCCCTGTATGTAACGAATTCTCTGATTCGAAACGTTCTTACCGACGGGGAAGATCGAACAGCAAATATTGCTCCTACGGCTTCTTTCCAGTCGGATTGGCTGGCAGAAATGACTTTCTATTCCCGTATTCACTACGGGTTCATTCTTGCTTTATTCATGGCTCTTGTCATGTGGTTCATTTTGAACAAGACGACACGTGGCTTCGAGCTTCGTTCCGTCGGTTTCAACCAGCATGCGTCTAATTATGCCGGGATGAACGTTGGCAGAAATATTATTATGGCTATGGTGATCTCCGGTGCTTTTGCCGGTCTTGCAGGTGCGATGGAAGGCCTCGGCACTTTCGGATTCATGTCTGCCAAGACGAGCTTCACAAACATCGGATTTGACGGAATCGCTGTTGCTCTGCTTGGTGCAAACACCGCTCTAGGAGTCGTTTTAGCGGCATTTCTTTTTGGCGTATTGAAAATTGGAGCCTTGAACATGCCGACTGTTTCCGGAGTTCCTACCGAACTGGTCGAAATTATTATTGCGTTAATTATATTCTTTGTTGCTTCAAGCTATATGATCCGATGGGTCATTCTGCGCTTTAAGAAGGAGGGGAAATAAATGGAATTCATTGAAATATTGAGCCGCATTCTCGGTTCCGCCATTGTATTCGCTACCCCTCTGATTTTCACGGCCCTCGGCGGGGTGTTCAGTGAACGGTCCGGCATCATTAACATCGGCCTGGAAGGTTTGATGATTATGGGAGCCTTTGTAGCCGTCGTATTCAACTTGACGTTTGCTGATGCTCTTGGCGGTGCAACTCCTTGGGTTTCCATACTAGTTGCTATGGTCGTGTCTGCCATCTTCTCGCTGGTCCATGCTGTGGCTTCTATCTCTTTCCGGGCCGACCAGGTAGTCAGCGGCGTTGCGATTAACTTCCTTGCCCTGGGTATTGGCTTGTTCTTGACGAAGCAATGGTACGATAAAGGTCAAACTGATTTTGTTTCCAAACCTTTTTACTCGGCAGATGTTCCGCTATTAAACAAAATTCCTATTATCGGTGATTTATTTTTCACCGGATGGTACTGGCCATCCTATCTAGCCGTTGCATTAGCATTCTTGTCCTGGTTTATCCTTTACAAAACACCGTTTGGACTCAGGCTGCGTTCGGTCGGGGAACATCCGATGGCTGCGGATACAAACGGAATCCAAGTGTACAGAATGCGATATATTGGTGTTATGATCTCGGGTGCCCTCGGTGGTCTGGGAGGGGCGGTTTATGCACTGACGGTCGCGCTTAACTTCTCAGGAGGGACGATTCTCGGGCAGGGGTTCATAGCCCTCGCAGCCGTCATCTTCGGTAAATGGCATCCGCTGGGTGCCCTTGGTGCTGCCGTATTCTTCGGGTTTGCTCAGAGTTTAAGTATCGTTTCATCCGATATTTCTTTCCTGGAGAGTGTACCAAGCGTCTTTATTTTAATTGCACCTTACGTGCTGACAATCCTTGCGCTTGCAGGTTTTATCGGCCGTGCCGATGCACCGAGATCTCTCGGGGAAGCCTATGTAAAAGGAAATCGATAAAAATTAAGCCCGGCATAACTGCCGGGCTTAATTTTTTACTTTTTCCCACATATACCTTAGCATTAGCTATAATGGATGAATATGGACATGTCCGTCTATAATAATAAAAGAATAAGAAGGAGGATACACATATGAAATTGACAAAAGAAACGATACTCGATAAAGAAGGGTACCGTCTACATATATTACCTAGCAAGAAATATAAAACGATCACCATTGTAGCTAAATTCAAAGCGCCGCTTAAAAGGGAAGGTATCACGGAACGTGCGCTGCTTCCACATGTGCTTCAGAAAGCGACCTCCAATCACCCCAATATCCGTTCCCTGCAGTCGGCGTTTGAGAACCTTTACGGGACAGCACTTTCCAGCGATGGATCTAAAAAAGGGGAGAACCATGTTATCAGCTTTCGCATGGAAGTGGTGAACGAAGCTTATTTAAACGACGAAGAGCCGATATTAGAAGAAGCACTCAAGCTGTTCCATGAAGTCCTGTTCGATCCCAAAAAAGAAGGGGATGGATTCGATACAGATATCGTCAAACGGGAGAAACAGACGCTTGAGCAGAAGATTACGTCCATTAAGGATGACAAAATGAGTTATGCGAACCTGCGTCTCATGGATAATATGTGCAAGGATGAGCCTTACGCACTCCATGTACATGGGTACTTAGAAGATTTTAAAGACATCACGCCGGAATCCCTTTATTCCTATTATGAGCAGATGATTAAGGGTGATATGCTTGATGTGTATGTAATCGGAGACATTCCCTCCAAAGATGTTGAGTCTTTAACAAGCCGCTTCTTCACGAGGAAAAACAGCGACAATTCGGATAATGACCAAGTCTCTGTGTCCAAACAGGTGGAGGAAGTGAGTGAGATTGTAGAGAAGGAAGAAGTGAAGCAGGGGAAACTTCACCTGGGCTATCGTACGTATACGAAATTCGGGGAAGATGATTATTACGCCCTTCAAATCTTTAATGGAATTTACGGCGGCTTTCCGAGTTCCAAGCTGTTCATGAATGTCCGGGAGAAACACAGCCTTGCATACTATGCTGCTTCACGATTTGAAAGCCACAAGGGGCTGCTGCTCGTATTCAGCGGGGTGGATCCAAAAGATTACAAACAGGCAAAGTCGATTATCCTGGAGCAAATGGATGCGATGAAAGCAGGAGACTTTACTGAACAGCAGGTGGAAGAAACGAAAGAACAGGTCATCAACCAGCTGCAGGAGACAATGGACAATGCAAACGGGTTGATCGAAGTCCTTTATCATCAGATGATTTCCGGTGCAGAGATGCCTGCGGATGAACTGATCGAAAACATCCGCAAGGTGACTAAAGATGATGTCATTAAAATGGCGAACAAGTTAGAACTGGATACGATTTACTTCTTGACTAGCAAAGACGGAGGGGAATAAGCATGGAGGAATTAGTATATAAACAATTGAACGAAACCGTATATCAGGAGACGTTGGATAATGGCCTGAAGGTCTTCCTGCTCTCAAAACCGGAGATGGCGAAAACGTTCGGTATATTCACGACCAATTATGGATCGATCGACCAGACTTTTACGCCGATCGGTCAGACAGAGGAGGTCACGGTACCGGAAGGAATCGCGCACTTTCTTGAACACAAATTGTTCGAAAAAGAAGACCGCGACGTTTTTCAGGATTTTACAAAACTCGGAGCATCCGCTAACGCCTTCACATCTTTCACGAAGACGGCTTACTTGTTCACAGCAACAAGCCAAATTGAAAAGAACGTAAATATTCTTCTTGATTTCGTTCAGGATCCATACTTCTCCGAAGCTTCAGTGGAAAAAGAGAAAGGCATCATTGCACAGGAGATCCGCATGTACGACGACCAGCCGGACTGGCGCGCGTTTTTCGGTACGATTCAGAGTCTTTATCATAACCACCCGGTGAAAGTGGACATCGCGGGAACTGTTGACAGTATTCAGGATATAACCAAAGACGACTTGTACACGTGCTATGAAACGTTCTATCATCCTTCCAACATGACCCTGTTTGTTGCAGGAAACTTCGAGCCTCAGGCTATGATGGAGCTGATCCGTTCCAATCAGGACAAGAAAGAATTTCCCGACGCGCCGGAAATCAACCGCTCCTATCCGGAAGAACCGGCTGCAGTATCTATGAAGGAACACTCCATTACGATGCCTGTGACTACAGCAAAAGCGATGGTCGGAGTGAAAGAAAACGTCAGCGGTTTGACCGGCCAGCAACTGCTTCGTAATGAACTGCTTTCCGGAATGATCCTTGATTATTATTTCTCAAGAAGCGGCATTTTTTATGAAGAACTATATCAACAAGATTTAATTGATGACAGCTTCCAATTTGAAACAGAACTTGATCAGCATTTCGGCTTTACTATTCTCGGTGGAGACACGCGAAAACCGGATGAAATGGCTGCACGCGTTAAGGAAATGCTCCATGAGCTAAAAACAGAGCGGATCTCAGACGAAGACTTCCTTCGAATGAAACGGAAGAAAATCGGTCAATTTATGCGTGCCCTGAACTCCTTGGAATTCATTGCGAACCAGTTCACACATTATGATACGCTCGGAGTGAACTTGTTTGATGTCGTACCAGTCATCGAATCCCTTACAGCAGATGATGCAGATGAATACCTTCAGAATTGGATCAAGGAAGAAGCCATATCCGTCTTCCAGGTGAAACCGCAGGCAAATGCGTAAACGTTGTTTAGTGATCGGAGCAAGCGGGGATATCGGCTCGGCAGCAGCTGCAGCTGTAATCGGCAGAGGATATGCAGTTGGTCTCCACTATCACTCCAATGAAGCGAAGGTCAAGGAACTGGTGAAGGATGTTCCTCCCGAAAATCTGGCAGGAACATTTCAGTCTGATTTATCCAAAGAGGAAGGAATTCTTCATCTTCTTTCTCAGGTCGGGGAGGAGTGGGATGCGTTAGTATTTGCCGGAGGACCGATGTACAGCGGTCTTTTTCAGGATATGGCTGTCTCTGCGCTGGATACGTTATATCATACGCATGTAAAAGCGCTCTGGCTTATAAGCAGGCATCTCCTCCCGTATATGATCCGTAACAAGTCCGGAAACATTGTGGTTGTTTCTTCCATATATGGAACGGAAGGTGCGAGCATGGAAGTTGCCTACAGTTCTGTCAAAGGTGCACAGGACAGTTTCGTAAAGGGGTTAGCCAAAGAAGTGGCACCGAGCGGGGTTCGAGTAAATGCCGTAGCACCAGGCTTCATTAATACGAAGATGAATGAACATCTGCAAGGAGAAGAACGGCTTGCCATTGAAGAAGATATTCCGATGGGGCGCGCAGGAGAGCGGGAAGAAGTAGCGGGGATGATCGGTTTTCTCCTCGGTACAGATGCAAGCTACGTGACCGGACAGGTTCTCCATGTTAATGGTGGTTGGTCCTAAAGTGCATGCATAATATCCTGATACCTTCTCATACTAAACATGAATAAATCATGAGGAGGTTTCAGTGATGTCTGTTATCGATAATTTCGATTCATGGAAAGACTTCTTAGGCGACCGTCTACATCAGGCCAAGGGCCAGGGAATGCAGGAAGGTGCTGTTTCTCAGCTTGCCTATGAAATCGGCGGATACCTTGCCAATTCTGTAGATGCAAAGAACGATCAAGAAGCGGTGCTTCGTGATTTGTGGAATGTTGCAGATGAACAGGAGCAGCATGCGATCGCTAACATGATGGTCAAGCTTGTTCAAAACGAAGGCAACCAGGCGTAACCGGAAAAATCCGCACAGGGTCTCTTGTGCGGATTTTTTACTTTACCTTATTCTAAAGTTTATTTTTGATGGATGTATTTTTTTGTGCAATTCTGTGGTTCCATCCTTTCCTATTTCAAGAAAATCCTTTATGATAGATAAAGAGTTATCACTTGCTTTGACAAATCACGACATTTTTTCCAGAGGAGTTGTGTTATGGAGAAGAAAGAATGGTACTTAGAATATGAAATACAATACAACCGTCCCGGCCTTCTCGGTGACATATCATCCTTGCTGGGAATGATGGCGATTAACATCGTCACGATTAACGGTGTGGAAAACTCCCATCGTGGCATGCTCTTGCTCTGCAAAGATGAAGAGCAGATCACAAGGCTTCGTTCCATCCTGAATACGATGGATACGATTAAGGTGACGAAACTCCGTAAGCCAAAGCTTAGAGACCGCCTGGCAGTAAGACATGGGCGTTATATACATAGTGACATCGATGATCGGAAGACGTTCCGTTTCAACAGAGAAGACTTAGGACTCTTAGTTGACTTCATGGCAGAGTTATTTATGAAGGAAGGTCATAAATTGATCGGGATCCGTGGCATGCCTCGGGTCGGGAAGACAGAATCCGTTGTAGCGGCGAGTGTTTGTGCCAATAAGCGATGGCTGTTCGTTTCGAGTACGCTTTTGAAACAAACGGTTCGTAATCAGCTGATTGATGAAGAGTACAGGGAAGATAATTTATACATCATTGATGGAATCGTTTCTGCAAGGAGAGCGAATGAAAAGCACTGGCAGCTTGTCCGTGAAATCATGAGGCTTCCTGCAACAAAGGTTATTGAGCATCCCGATATTTTCGTACAGGAAACGGAATACAAAATGGATGACTTCGACTATATCATCGAACTCCGTAATAATGAAGAAGAAGAAATTACGTATGAAACTGTGGAAAAGCCGAGTATTTCTATGAACGATGGTTTTTCCATGTTCGATTTTTAGAAATTGGATGGTGTTAGACATGGAAATAGGAGCGAGACTTAAAGAGGCGCGAGAAGAAAAAAGCCTGTCTTTGGAAGCCCTTCAGGATACAACCAAGATTCAGAAGCGATACCTGAAGGCGATTGAGGACAATCAATTTGAAGTGCTTCCGGGGAAATTTTATACCCGTGCTTTTATACGCGAGTATGCATCTGCTGTAGGGCTGGATCCGGAAATGATTATGGAAGAGCACAAAAATGAACTGCCTACATTTGATGAAGAACCGACGATTCAATACAGCCGGGTTCAGAAGGCAAGAAATGAGGCAACTCAAAAGAGCTCCCGGTCGTTTAAGTTCCTGCCGACGTTCTTAACCGTGGCCTTGATCGTGGCAGTGGCGTTTGTAGTCTGGATCGTCATTCAGAGTGTCGGCGGCACGAGTGATGATACGGCGGAGGACGGACAGGGGTCGGACAATGAAATCAGCGTCCCCGCAGACAGCGAACAGGAGGACGAAGAAACTCCGGAAGAGGAGCCTCAGGAAGAAGGAGAGACACCTCAGGATGAAGAGCAACCGGCAGAAGACGACAGCGAAGCCGAGGAACCCGCTTTAAACGCGGAGCTGACGCAAGAAGGTACCGGAGGATTCCCGGAACATGTATACAGCATTTCCGGTGCGGAGGATCGGTCGGTAACCATCGAATTGGAAGGAACCGCGTACTTGGAAGTACAGTCCCCGAAGGGCGGGGAAAACTTGATTACCCCTAAAGAGTACACGACAGGGGAATCGCCTTTATCTCTTGAATTTGATGGACAGAATGAATTGTATATTAAAACAGGGAATGCACCAGGTACCGTCGTGAAAATTGGCGATGAAGTAATAGAATTTCCTGACCCTGAGAAATCCACGCAGAAAATGCTGCTTCAATACCAAGAATAATTATGGAAGGCTGTCCACGCGTGTGTTCCGCTGATTGCGGGAACACTAGGTTTGACCGGGGACAGTCTTTCCTTTATTTCATGTAGGAGTGTGAACAAATGAATTTACCAAACAAAATTACCTTATCCAGAATTTTTCTTATCCCGATCTTTATGATCCTTATGAGCGTACCGTTCAATTGGGGAAGTTTGAATATCGGCGAAAACGAGCTGCCTGTATCCCATTTGGCGGGTGCTGTACTGTTCATCATTGCATCCACGACAGACTGGATTGATGGATATATCGCACGGAAATACAATCTCGTAACGAACCTCGGTAAATTTCTCGATCCTTTAGCAGATAAGCTCCTCGTAAGTGCCGCGCTGATTCTGCTTGTCGAAATCGGTCTTGCTCCGGCTTGGATCGTCATTCTTATCATCAGCCGCGAATTTGCAGTTACAGGACTCCGACTTGTGGCGGCGGGAGAAGGAAGCGTGCTTGCTGCAAGTCAGATGGGTAAATTGAAGACATGGATTCAAATCATTGCAATTTCCTTGCTGCTGCTTCACAATTGGCCGTTCTCCTATATCGGTTTTCCGATGGGGCTGATCGCGCTTTATTTAGCATTGATTATTACGATTTATTCCGGCTACGATTATTTCAAAAAGAACTGGCATGTGATGAGGGATTCTAAATGAGAGCGGAAAAGGCGGAAATCATTGCCGTAGGGACTGAGCTTTTGCTTGGTCAAATTGCCAACACCAATGCTCAGTGGATTTCAAAAGAACTAGCTGCACTCGGTCTTCCGGTTTATAGTCACACAGTGGTCGGAGATAATATGGACCGCGTCCGTACATGCTTCAAAGCAGCGGGGGCAAGGTCTGACATCATCATTGTAACGGGCGGACTCGGGCCTACAGAGGATGACTTGACCAGAGACGCCGCTCAGGAAATCTTTGGCCAGGAACTCGTAGAGCATGAGCCCTCTATGGTGAAGATTCTTGCCGTATTTGAGCGGAATGGAAGACCTATGACACTGAATAACCGGAAGCAGTCCCATGTATTCCAACAGGCTGAAGTGCTGACCAACAGTAAAGGGATGGCACCCGGCCAAATTGTGGAGCACGAAGGCACGATATGGGTCTTCCTTCCTGGAGTACCATCTGAAATGAAGGCGCTGATGGAAGAGGAAGTTCTTCCGAAATTGCGGGAACGCTTTGAATGGAAGTCACAGATCGTGTCAGAAATGATGCGTTTTATAGGAATTGGGGAATCAAGGCTGGAAACGGAACTAAGCGACCTTATATCCACCCAGACGAACCCGACTATCGCTCCTCTCGCAAGCGAAGGGGAGGTCGGGCTGCGATTGACGGCTACCGGCGAAACGGATGCTGAAGCGCTCCAAAGTATTGAAGCCCTGAAGGGAAAAATATTAGAAAGAGTCGGCGGGCACTATTATGGCAGTGACGCTGTTACGATTGAAGAAAAAGTGAAACAACTGCTTGAGAGCAGGAACTACACGATTGGATCTGCGGAAAGCTTTACCGGCGGCATGTTTATGGAGAACCTTGTCGCCCTCCCTGGAGCATCGGCTGTATGCGAGGGAGGTATCGTTTCCTATACTCCGGCAGCGAAGGAACAAGTCCTGCAGGTGCCGAGTTTTATCATCAAAGAATTTGGAACCATCAGTCATGAGTGTGCCGAAGTGATGGCGTTGAATGCACAGGCAATTCTCCGCACGGACATCGGGATCAGTTTTACAGGAGTAGCGGGGCCGGAGGAAAGTGAAGGGAAAGCGCCCGGGACGGTCTACATCGGTCTGCAGATAGGCGAAAGGAAGCCGGAGGTGCATGAGCTTTATTTTCATGGAGCTCGCGAGCAGGTGAGGCACCGGGCAGTCAAGAAAGGCTTCGAGCTGCTTTTTCAAAGGCTGAAATAGCACTTTATGAAAGCGGGTGGGTGCAGTTTATGAAGTTTCGCAGAGGGGAACTCATAAATTGCACCTCTTTTCTTTTTGAAAAAAAGGGAACAAATATTCGCTTTTTAGTTGGCAAATCGAAGAAAACAAGTTATGATAGGGATAGATATTTTGGAAAGGCGGTATAGTATGAGTGATCGTAAACAAGCATTAGATATGGCATTGCGTCAAATAGAAAAGCAGTTCGGTAAAGGTTCCATCATGAAGCTCGGAGAAAGTGCAGAACAGCGGGTGAACACAGTATCCAGTGGCTCTCTGGCTCTTGATGTGGCGTTGGGTGTCGGTGGATACCCGCGAGGTAGAATTATAGAAATATATGGACCGGAATCATCCGGTAAAACGACGGTAGCGCTTCACGCGATTGCCGAGGCACAAAGAAAAGGCGGACAGGCAGCGTTTATCGATGCGGAGCACGCACTCGATCCCGTGTATGCAAGGGCGCTCGGGGTAGATATTGAGGAGTTACTGCTGTCCCAGCCTGACACCGGGGAGCAGGCGCTTGAGATTGCTGAGGCGCTCGTACGAAGCGGTGCGGTGGATATGGTTGTTATCGACTCTGTAGCCGCACTGGTCCCGAAAGCTGAGATTGAAGGAGAAATGGGAGATGCACACGTTGGTCTTCAGGCCCGTTTGATGTCCCAAGCACTGCGTAAGCTTTCCGGAGCTATAAATAAGTCGAAGACTACAGCGATCTTCATTAACCAAATTCGTGAGAAAGTCGGCGTTATGTTCGGTAACCCGGAAACAACACCTGGCGGTCGTGCTCTGAAGTTCTATTCTTCCGTGCGTTTGGAAGTTCGTCGTGCAGAAACGCTGAAACAGGGGAATGAAATGGTCGGTAACAAGACCCGTCTGAAAGTCGTGAAGAACAAGGTGGCTCCGCCTTTCAAACAAGCAGAAGTTGATATTATGTATGGAGAGGGAATATCCAGAGAAGGTGAACTGATCGACATCGGTACAGACCTTGATCTCATTCAAAAGAGCGGATCCTGGTATTCCTATAATGAGGAGCGACTTGGCCAAGGTCGTGAAAATGCCAAACAGTTCCTGAAAGAAAACGTGGAAATTTACGATGAAGTAAAACGTTTGATTCGGGATCATTACGGAATGGATGCGGATGAACCTTCTGTTGAAGCGCCGGAAGCTGACAGTCAGGAAACGCTTGACGTTTAAAAAGCACAAAAAAGCAGTGCAGAAAAGCACTGCTTTTTTATACATAACCTTTACAAAATCTAAAAGAAAACGTGAAAAAGATACTGATAGTTTAAAATATTTCAATATATCAGCACATACGTGATGGGTTTCCTTGACATTCCTTATGCGCAAGCATAAAATGAATGTGTATCATTTTCATCTTTATACCCTTATATTACCTAAACGAAACTGAAAATGAAACGTTTGTATTTGCCGACAAACGGACCAAGTTCATAGCAAGAGGAGGTGAAAAAATGGATTTAATATCCTCGCTCATCTTCATTTTGCTTGCCCTTATCGTCGGTTCTGTTGTTGGTTATCTTATTCGGAAATCGATTGCGGAGGCGAAAATTTCCAGTGCTGAAGCGCTTGCGAAACAGATTGTGGATGAAGGTCACCGCAATGCAGAATCAGCTAAGAAAGAAGCTCTTCTTGAAGCAAAAGAAGAGAATCAGAAATTTCGTCAGGAAGCGGAGAACGAGATCCGCGAACGCCGCATGGAACTGCAGAAAACTGAAAATCGTTTAACTCAGAAAGAAGAGAATCTTGATCGTAAGAGTGAGACGCTTGACCAGCGTGATTTTTCACTCGACAAGAAAGAAGGGACTCTTGCCGAGAGACAACAACAAATTGAAGAAATGGAAAGCAAAGTGAAAGCTATGCTTCAAGAACAGCAAACCGAACTGGAACGTATATCCGGTTTGACATCAGATCAGGCGAAACAGATGATTCTTGAGAAAGTAGAGCAAGAAGTGTCGCATGAGTCCGCACTAATGATCAAGGAAGCGGAGAATAAAGCGAAAGAAGAAGCGGATAAGAAAGCGAAGAACATTCTTTCTTTAGCTCTTCAACGCTGTGCTGCCGATCACGTTGCAGAAACGACGGTTTCTGTGGTCAACCTTCCGAACGATGAGATGAAAGGAAGAATTATCGGTCGGGAAGGACGCAACATTCGTACCCTTGAAACATTGACTGGCATTGACTTGATCATTGATGATACGCCGGAAGCTGTCATTCTCTCTGGTTTTGACCCGATCCGCCGTGAAACGGCGCGGATGGCACTTGAGAAACTCGTACAGGACGGGCGCATTCACCCAGCCCGTATCGAGGAAATGGTGGACAAGTCCCGTCGCGAAGTGGATGACTACATTCGTGAAGTAGGGGAACAGACGACTTTCGAAGTCGGCGTTCACGGCCTGCATCCGGATCTGATCAAGATTCTTGGCCGCTTGAAGTATCGTACAAGTTACGGTCAGAATGTACTCAAACACTCTACAGAGGTTGCTTATTTGTCCGGTCTGCTTGCCGCAGAACTTGGCGAAGACGAAGTGCTTGCCCGTCGTGCAGGATTGCTGCATGATATAGGGAAGGCAATTGACCACGAAGTGGAAGGAAGCCACGTAGAAATCGGTAAAGAACTTGCGATGAAGTATAAAGAGAATGAGACAGTGATCAACGCTGTTGCATCTCACCACGGTGATGAAGAACCGACCTCCGTCATTGCTGTCCTTGTCGCAGCTGCCGATGCTTTATCAGCAGCAAGACCTGGCGCACGTAGTGAAACGCTCGAGAACTATATCAAGCGTCTTGAGAAGCTGGAAGAGATTTCTGAATCCTATGAAGGAGTCGAGAAATCATTTGCAATCCAAGCCGGTAGGGAAGTTCGGATTATGGTTCGCCCTGATGAAATTGATGATCTTGAAGCTACGCGACTGGCCCGTGATATTCGAAACCGAATCGAAGGAGAACTCGATTATCCTGGTCATATCAAAGTAACCGTTATTCGTGAAACACGTTCTGTGGAGTATGCGAAATAAATCTGATGAAGCGGCCGTTTCGGGCCGCTTCATTTGTTTTTAAGAGGTTTCCTGTTCATGGATCAGGGAATGAAGAAGGAATGCTTTAGAAGAAAGAGGTAGGTTCGCACATGAGAATTTTATTTATTGGAGACGTGGTGGGTTCACCGGGAAGAGAAATGGTGGATGAATACCTTCCGAAATTGAAGCAGAAGTTTCAGCCTGCCGTTTCTATTGTTAACGGAGAGAACGCAGCATCTGGGAAAGGCATTACAGAAAAAATTTATCGGAGATTCCTTGAAAAAGGAGCGCAGGCAGTTACGCTGGGGAATCATGCCTGGGACAAGAAAGAGATTTTCGAATTTATTGATGAAGCAGATTACCTTGTCCGACCGGCCAACTTTCCGGAAGGGACTCCCGGTCGTGGATTAACTTTCGTAAAAACACCAAAAGGAGAAGTCGCTGTTATTAACTTACAGGGGCGGACGTTTATGGCTCCCAATGACGATCCATTCCGCAAAGTGGATGAATTGATAGAAGAAGCAAAAAAAAGAACGTCCATCATTTTTTTGGATTTTCATGCGGAAACGACTAGTGAGAAACAAGCGATGGGATGGTACGTCGATGGCAGAATCAGCGTAAGTGTTGGAACCCATACACACGTTCAGACGGCGGATGAACGTATTCTTCCAAAAGGAACCGGGTATATTTCCGATGTTGGAATGACCGGACCTTACGATGGGATATTGGGTATGGATAGAGATGCAGTCATGAAACGATTTCTGACAAACCTTCCTGTACGTTTCGAAGTTCCGAAAAAGGGAAGAGCACAACTGAGCGCCTTTTTGGTGGATGTAGATGAGAAAACGGGAATGTCTACGAAAGTGAAGCGCATTCTTATTAACGATGACCATCCATTCTTTGAATGATTGTTTGAATTTTGCGACAAATTCATTCATAATGAAAAGGTAATATTCTACATCTCCAAGAATATAGTAGTTATGGAACAACTATAGTGATTGAAGGAGGAGCTAGTAATGGAAGTCTTAAAAGTATCAGCTAAATCCGTACCTAATTCAGTAGCAGGGGCCCTTGCCAATGTTGTAAGAGAGCGTGGAACTGCTGAAATCCAGGCCATTGGAGCAGGAGCATTAAATCAGGCTGTCAAGGCGGTTGCGATAGCAAGAGGTTTCGTCGCCCCGAGCGGCATGGACTTGATCTGCATCCCGGCCTTCACTGATATTATGATTGATGAAGAGGAACGTACGGCAATCAAGTTAATTGTCGAACCTCGCTAGTGGTCCCCTGATGCAGCTGGAATCTCTTATCACCTTCGTATCGTAGATAGATTGTTCATATGACTGAATACTTTCGTAGAATGAAAACGTCGCTTCATGAGTAAGAAAGACATACGCCAAACACGGCGTATGTCTTTTTTTTATAAAAAATTCACAGGACGATCCCTGTGTTGACAACCTTTCTATTGTAAACGTAGTCATTTGTATTTTTACAGTGGACAAACAGGGTTGTTTGTTTTTTTGTTCATGATATAATCCTTGTTATAATAGGTTTAATTAAATGTTATGTTGTAAGGGAGTGTTCACTGTGAACGGAACGATGAAAGCTATAGTAAAGCATCAACGTGGATTGGGCGCAGTATTAAATGAAGTGCCGATTCCTCAGATAAGCGAAGATGAAGTGCTGATTCGTGTGAAAGCTACCTCTATATGCGGTACCGATGTTCACATTTATAATTGGGACGAATGGTCTGCGAGCAGAGTACATCCGCCATATGTGTTTGGTCATGAATTCTCCGGTGAAATTGTGGAAGTTGGTGGTAAAGTAAGCGGCTTTTCTATCGGGGACTTCGTCAGCGCTGAAACTCATCTCGTCTGTGGCCAGTGTCCGCAGTGTCTGACAGGGAAATTCCACATCTGTAAAAATACAAAAATCATTGGAGTCGATACCCAAGGATGCTTCGCGGAATTTGTAGCGCTGCCTGCAAGCAATCTTTGGAAAAACCCGAAGGAAATGCCCGTAGATATCGCTTCGATTCAAGAACCGATGGGTAATGCGGTACATACGGTTTTGAACGGGGAGGTCGCGGGAAAAACGGTAGCAGTCATCGGCTGCGGGCCGATCGGGTTGATGGCCGTAGGAGTGGCGAAAGCAGCAGGAGCTTCCCAAGTGATTGCGCTTGATCTTAATGGCTACCGACTTGGCCTTGCCGAAAAGATGGGTGCGACGAAGGTCGTTGATTCGGGGAAGGTCGACCCGGTAGAAAAGGTGAAAGAATGGACGGACGGCAATGGTGTAGATGTCGTTTGTGAGATGAGCGGACACCCTGTCGCCATGGATCAGGGATTCAAAATGGTGACAAATGGCGGAAGAGTATCTATTCTGAGTCTCCCAACTAACCGAGTCAGCATTGATATAACAAACGATGTTGTTTTTAAAGGGGTAGAGGTTCAGGGAATTACCGGCAGAAAAATGTACGAAACGTGGCAGCAGGTATCCAGACTGCTTCATTCCGGGCAGGTGGATGTGAAACCGATCATCACCCATCATTTGAAGCTGGAAGAGTTTGAGCAGGGGTTCGACTTGATGAATCAAGGGTTATGTGGAAAAGTGGTACTACACCCATAAAATAGGAGGAGGATGTTCGATGAAAGGTTTTGAATACTTACAGGAAGAATTAGATGCGATGCAGGAACAGGGAACGTTTCGGAGGTTAATTCCGCTAGAGTCTGCTCAAGGATCCAAGGTAACCATCAGGGGTAAGGAAGTCATTCAACTTTCTTCCAATAACTATCTCGGGCTCACTTCCCACCCAAAGATGAAGCGTGCGGCCGATGAGGCGAATAAGAAGTACGGCGTCGGCACTGGTTCTGTCCGTACGATTGCAGGTACACTCGAAATGCACGAGGAATTCGAGAAGAAGCTTGCAGAATTTAAGCACACGGAAGCTGCTTTGGTGTTTCAATCCGGTTTTACGACAAACCAGGGAGTCTTGTCGTCCATCCTCGGGAAGGATGATGTCGTTATCTCCGATGAATTGAACCACGCTTCCATCATCGACGGAATCCGGCTGACGAAAGCAGACCGCAAAATCTACAAGCACGTGGATATGGAATCGTTGGAGGATGCATTGAAACAAAGCAGTAACTACCGCACTCGCCTGGTAGTTACGGACGGCGTCTTTTCGATGGACGGAAACATCGCTCCGCTTCCTGAAATCGTCGAACTTGCCGAGAAATACGATGCGCTTGTCATGGTGGATGACGCCCATGCGAGTGGTGTGCTTGGGGATAATGGAAGAGGAACGGTCAATCATTTCAAATTGGACGGCCGTGTCCACATTCAAGTAGGAACGTTAAGTAAAGCGATTGGTGTCTTGGGCGGATATGTAGCTAGTACGAAAACGCTGCGAGACTACTTGATCCATAAAGGCCGCCCGTTCTTGTTCAGCACGTCTCATCCACCGGCAGTTACGGCGGCTAATGCTGCAGCTATCGATGTTCTTCTTGAAGAACCGGAATTGATTGAGAAACTGTGGAATAACACATCCTTCTTCAAGCAAGGCTTACAGCAACTCGGGTTTGATACAGGAATCAGTGAAACACCTGTCACACCAGTGATGGTAGGGGATGATGCGTTGACCCACAAGTTCTCTGATGAACTCTTCGGAGAGGGCGTCTTCGCGCAGGGAATTGTTTTTCCTACCGTTCAGAGAGGGAAAGGAAGAATTCGAACGATCGTGACTGCGGAGCATTCGCAGGAAGAGCTTCAGGAGGCGCTTGATGCTTTTGAAAAAGTAGGGAAGAAGCTAGGTATAATTGAATGAGGAAGAGACCACCATGGTAAAACATGGTGGTTTTTTCTGGGAAAATTACTTAAATCGAAGGATAACGCTTAAATATTATTTGGAAAATTGATATAATGATACAGTGAGCAGGTACGGTTCGAAAGGAGATCATTATGAACGAACAGCAGAAGAAAGAGATGTCGCAGATCAAACCGGCATCCAACAGTAACCTGGAACGATTGAAACAAAAAACAAGCGAAGACTTCATGAAATATTTCGAAACTACATATCAGCCTCCTAACATGCGTGATGCCCAACGCCGGAAGCGGAAAGATACAGATGTACTCTATGATTTTCATATTCCTGAGGGTATGATGGAAGCAGGTAAAGGCAAGAAATACTTAATTCGTACTTATGGCTGTCAGATGAACGAGCATGATACAGAAGTAATGGCGGGTATCCTTGAAGCGATGGGCTATGAATCTACGGACACCGCAAAAGAAGCAGATATCATCCTCCTTAACACGTGTGCCATTCGGGAGAATGCAGAGAACAAAGTGTTCGGGGAGATCGGTCATTTGAAACCGCTTAAAACAGAAAATCCTAACCTGATTCTAGGTGTGTGCGGCTGTATGTCCCAGGAAGAATCCGTGGTAAATCGCATTCTGAAGAAACATCCTTTTATCGATTTAATCTTCGGGACTCATAATATTCATAAGCTTCCTGAACTTGTCCAGGAAGCTGTGTTTGGCAAAGAAATGGTGATCGACGTTTGGTCCAAAGAGGGAGATATTATTGAAAATCTCCCCCGCTCCCGTAAAGGCAGGATTAAGGCATGGGTGAATATCATGTACGGATGTGATAAATTCTGTACATACTGCATTGTTCCCTATACCCGTGGGAAAGAGAGGAGCAGGCTTCCGGAGGATATCATTCAGGAAGTTCGTCATCTTGCGGCACAAGGGTATAAGGAAATCACTCTCCTTGGTCAGAACGTGAACGCTTATGGGAAAGATCTGGATGGGGGATACGGACTCGGAGACTTGATGGATGAACTCAGGGCGATTGACATTCCGCGTATTAGATTCACTACGTCTCACCCGAGGGATTTTGATGAGCGATTAATTGAAGTCCTTGCTAAAGGCGGAAATATGCTCGATCATATTCACCTGCCCGTACAGTCGGGGAATACCGAAATTCTAAAAATCATGGGTAGAAAGTATTCCAGGGAAGACTACATGGAGCTCGTTCGCAACATACGTGCGGCTATGCCGGATGCGACGCTTACGACCGATATAATTGTCGGCTTTCCAAATGAAACGGAAGAGCAGTTCCGGGATACGCTCTCCCTTGTCGAGGAAGTCGGGTTCGAAGCAGCCTACACGTTCATCTATTCCCCTCGGGAAAATACGCCGGCTGCTAGGATGGAAGACAATGTATCCATGGAAGAGAAGAAAGACAGGCTTCAACGTCTCAACAAGATTGTGAACAAGCAGTCGGCAGAGGCGATGAAGACGTATGAAGGGGAAATTGTCGACGTTCTGATAGAGGGAGAAAGTAAAAATAACCCGGAGGTCCTTGCTGGGTATACGAAACGTAATAAACTTGTCAATGTCCGGGCACCGCGTGAGGTCATTGGACAGATCATTCCTGTGAGAGTCGTCAAGGCCAAAACATGGTCCCTGGACGGAGAAATGATTGCAGAAAAAGTAGAGGTGAAATGAATGGCACAATACACAAGGCAGCAAGTAGTTGACGAAGCAAAAAAATTGGCTAAAATGATGGCTGAAATAGATGAAATTGATCGTTTTAAGCAGCTGGAAGCTAAGTTGAATGAGAACCTTAAAGTACAGGCTCACATTAAAAAGATCAAAGCATTACAGAAGCAGGCCGTCAATTTCCAAGCTTACGGAAAAAGCGAAGCCCTTCAGAAAATAGAAGGAGAAATTGATCGTCTTCAGGATGAACTGGATGCTATTCCGGTGGTGGCGGAGTTTAAAGATTCGCAGACCGTCATCAATGATATTCTCCAAATGGTCTCCAACACCATATCCCGGGAAGTTACGAATGAAGTCATTCGATCCACCGGCGGAGACGTACTGGAAGGCAAAACCGGATCAGCGAACAAAGATAGTCATGGCTGCAGTCATTAATGCATACACTTCCGTCAGAGGGTTTTCCCCTCTGGCGGATTTTTTTCGTACAATTTTATGGGCTAGTGCATAGAATGAATTAAACACGTCCTTAGACCTTTGCCCTGCAAGTAACTATTCGCCCAACCCCTGCATAGAATGGTTGGTAGAATAAGGAGGAGTGAAAACCCTATGTCTTATTTCGAAAGAGATTACAGAGAAATCATCACAAAGGCCGTCATTGGAAAAGGGAAAAAGTTCACAGAATCTACGCACACCATCAGCCCCTCACACCGCCCGACCAGTATTCTCGGATGCTGGGTCATCAATCACATCTACAATGCTAAGAAGAAAGGAGAACATGTAGAAGTATCAGGAAGTTACGATATTAACGTATGGTATTCCTATAACGACAATACAAAAACAGAAGTCGTCACCGAGCGCGTCAGTTACTGCGATTATGTTAAACTATCCGTCAAAGATGACAACTGTATACATGATGACTTTGAGGTAATCGCAAAAGTAGTGCAGCAGCCGAACTGTCTGGAAGCAAACATTTGTCCAAAAGGGCAGAAAATCATTGTCGAGGTCGAGCGTGAATTTATCGTTGATGTTATTGGGGAAACGAAGCTTTGTGTGAAGGTTGACCCACACGGCTGTGATAAGAAAGAAGATTACGAGAGTGATTTGTCCTCCGATGATTTCTCTGCGATCGAGACGGACTTCCTGCCATCATCATCCAGTTCTCATCATCATGATAAGAAAGACTGAAGATAGAATTCCTTGCTGTCTCAGCGAGGTTTTCTTTTTAGGACGAAGAAGGGTTGTGTATCCGGCAGCCCTTCTTCTTGTATTTTAGGGAATGAACAAGTTTATAGGAGAGGATTGCGCCTTATGCTATAATGAGTGGAGAACAATTACGTACGTTTTGGAGGATTTACCAATGGCACAATACACACCAATGATGCAGCAATATTTGAAGATCAAGGCAGATCAGCAGGATGCTTTTCTGTTTTTTCGTTTAGGAGATTTTTATGAAATGTTCTTTGAGGATGCCATTCAGGCATCGAAGGAACTCGAGATAACGCTTACGAGCAGGGATGGAGGGTCCAGCGACCGGATTCCGATGTGCGGAGTTCCTTATCATTCTGCTGAAAATTACATAAAACAGCTTGTTGAGAAAGGGTACAAGGTGGCCATCTGTGAGCAGGTGGAAGATCCGAAAGCCGCTAAAGGCGTCGTCAAACGGGAAGTCGTTCAATTGATCACTCCCGGGACGGTCATGGAAGGGAGTATGCTGGAAGAGAAGGAAAATAACTATGTAGCTGCTCTAAGTTCATTTGATGACGGATCTTATGTCGTCAGTTACAACGATTTGACGACCGGTGAGAACAGCGCTGCACTCGTTACGGGTGGTTTCGATGCCGCACTAAGTGAGTTATACAACCGTCCCGTTAAAGAAGTGGTCGTAGCTTCCGACTTTGATGCCGCCCACCAGTCTGTACTCTCCGACCGCTTAGGGTATACGGTATCCCATCAGGACGATGCATCGATCAGTCCGCCGTTTCGACAGCTGGTAGAAGGTGTAAGGGAAGAAAAATTAATATTTGGATTCGGACGTCTTTTGAATTATATCCAGCATACCCAGAAGCGGGCGCTGGATCACCTTCAGCCTCTTCAAATCATCGAATTGAAACAATACATGACGCTTGATATGTATTCGAAGCGGAACCTGGAACTTTTGGAAACGATCCGCAAACAAGGGAAAGCAGGAAGCCTCCTTTCCGTGGTGGATAAGACGATTACTTCCATGGGTGCGAGAATGTTAAAGAAGTGGATGGAACGTCCGCTTCTGTCTGCTGACGCCATTGCGGACCGCCATGATCAGGTGGAGGGTTTCCTTGATCAGTTTATTGAAAGAGAAACACTTCGCGACGAATTAACAAACGTGTACGATCTGGAGCGTCTTGCAGGAAGAGTTGCTTATGGGAACGTCAACGCAAGAGATTTGATTCAACTCCGTAACTCCTTGCAGAAAATTCCGGATATTTTATCAACATTGTCCCGTTTTACACACGGTTCCATCCATAGGCTTTATGAAAAGATTGATCCACTTAAAGACCTCCGTCATCTTCTTGAAGAAAGCATCGCAGAAGATCCTCCCATCGCAGTGAAGGAGGGAGGGATCATCCGGTCCGGTTTCCATGAACAGCTGGATGCCTACCGGGATGCTTCCAAAAATGGTAAGCAGTGGATTGCAGAGCTGGAGCAGAGAGAGCGGAAGGAGAGCGGGATCAAGTCGCTTAAGATCGGTTATAACCGGGTGTTCGGATACTATATTGAAGTGACAAAAGCGAACCTTAAGTTTCTTCCTGAAGGGAAATATGAACGGAAACAGACATTGACAAATGCAGAACGATTCATTACTCCTGAGCTGAAAGAGAAAGAAACAATGATACTTGAAGCCCAGGAGAAGAGTGTGGAACTCGAGTATGAACTGTTCCTCAAAATAAGAGACGAAGTGAAGTTTTACGTCCAGAAGCTTCAGCACCTTGCTGAACAAATCAGCAGAATCGATGTTCTTCAGGGCTTTGCACAGGTAGCTGAATCCTCTCAATACGTACGACCGACATATCGACAAGAACGAATCGTCGACATTAGAGAAGGGCGCCATCCGGTGGTGGAACAGGTGATGAAGGACAGCACCTTTGTTCCGAACGATATTTATATGGACGAAGAAACGGATGTCCTGTTGATCACAGGTCCTAACATGTCCGGTAAAAGTACGTATATGCGTCAGCTTGCTTTAACGGCTATCATGGGCCAGATGGGGTGTTTCGTCCCTTGTTCATCAGCAGTGATGCCGATTTTTGATCAAATATTCACAAGAATTGGTGCGGCGGACGACCTTGTTTCCGGTCATAGTACGTTCATGGTGGAAATGCTGGAAGCCAATCATGCCATCAGTCATGCCACGGAAAACAGCATGATTCTGCTTGATGAAATAGGAAGAGGGACGAGCACCTACGACGGAATGGCTCTTGCTCAGGCAATCGTTGAATATATCCACCATGATATTAAAGCGAAGACGCTGTTTTCTACGCATTATCATGAGCTTACATCACTTGAGAATCCACTGAAGCGGCTGAAGAATGTACACGTTCGTGCAGAGGAATATGAGGGAAATGTTATTTTCCTTCACCAGATAAAAGAAGGACCAGCGGATGAAAGTTATGGTATCCACGTAGCTAAGCTCGCGAACCTACCGGAGCCTTTGATCGGCCGGGCGACAGAACTGCTGCACCAGCTGGAGAACGGCAGTCATACGGAAGAGCCTTCGTCTGTAGAAGCAGCTGCCAGTCTGGAGGAGGAACAACAACTCAGTCTATTTGTTGAGGAGACAAAACAGAAGGAAGAGAAGAAGAAGTCTTCCTCCGTGATAGAAAAACGGCTGAAAGCTCTTGATTTAATGGAAATGACGCCGATGGAGGCCATGAACGAATTATACAGCCTTCAGAAAGAACTGAAGAAGTAAGGGGGACACAGAGATGGCGCGTATACGCCTTATGCCGGACCATTTAGCCAACAAAATAGCGGCAGGGGAAGTTGTTGAACGGCCCGCCTCTGTTGTAAAGGAGTTAATAGAAAACAGCATTGATGCCGGTGCATCATGGATTAAAGTCGAACTGCTTGAAGCAGGGCTTGAGCGTATTCGGATCACTGATGACGGTTCCGGTATGGAGGAGGAGGACTGTGAGAGGGCATTCCTTCGTCATGCTACGAGTAAGATCAAGGATGAAAATGATCTGTTCCATGTCCGTACCCTCGGCTTCCGGGGAGAGGCCCTTGCCAGTATTGCGGCGGTCAGCCGTCTGACGGTACAGACTTCCACCGGCGACGCGGCCGGGACGAAACTGACTCTTGAAGGGGGAAAGCTCCTTTCCAAAACGAAAAGTGATGCCAGAAAAGGGACGGATATCACGGTAGATGAACTTTTTTATAATACGCCTGCAAGGCTGAAGTATATGAAGACGATTCATACGGAACTGGGGCATGTCACAGATATCCTCAACCGGGTGGCTCTCGCTCATCCAGAAGTCCAGATACTCTGCGTCCATAATGAAAAGCAGATTTTTAAAACGAACGGCCGGGGAGACCTCCTTCAGGTGGTTGCCAACATTTACGGGATGAACGTTGCAAGGAAAATGGTAGCAATCGAAGCGGAAAATGCAGACTTTAAAATCACCGGCTTTATTGCTAAACCGGAAGTTTACCGCGCATCCAGAAACTATATGTCTACAATCATCAACGGTCGTTTTATCAGAAGCATACCCTTGAATAAAGCAGTCCTTCAAGGCTATCACACGCTTCTTCCGATTGGTAAAAGCCCTATTGTCGTTTTAAACATCGATATGGATCCGATTCTTGTGGACGTGAACGTACATCCGTCGAAGCTGGAAGTTCGTTTCAGTAAAGAAAAAGAATTGTTCGGCCTGCTTGAGGATACGATCAGGCAGGCGTTTCGAAAGCAGACGCTTATTCCTGAGGTGGAAGAAAAGAAAGAAAAACCGGAGAAATTAAAGTCTACACAGACCTCTATGGAGCTTTATGAAACGAAAAAAGAGGAAGCGCATAAGCACCAGGAGGAAACAATCGGCCAGCTGATTGAAGCAGACGCACCTTTCGAACGACGGGTGGACAATTATACTGCCCGGCAGGACGTCCTTTTGAAAGAAATGGAAGAGCCGTTCGGCAAAGAAGAACGGACTGTCCCCTCCGTCGATTTAACGAGGATGAAAGAAGAGGAGTCACAGCCAAAGAAAAGGGTGCCGACCATGTATCCGATTGGTCAGCTCCACGGGACATATATATTGGCTCAGAATGAAGAGGGTATGTATATCGTCGATCAGCACGCAGCTCAGGAGCGGATCAAGTATGAATTCTTTCGTGATAAGTTAGCGGAAGTGGAGCATGAAGTACAGGAACTCCTCGTCCCGATGACGTTTGATTTTTCAAGGCAGGAGTCGCTGCGCCTGGAAGAACATAAAGAAGAATTAGAGAAAGCAGGTCTTTTCTTTGAATCATTCGGAGAAACCAGTTACATTATCCGCAGCCATCCAATCTGGTTTCCGAAAGGATTTGAAGAGGAGATCATTGATGAAATGATCCAACAGCTGATCACCGAAGAGAGAATTGATATTCTCAAACTTCGTGAAGAAGCGGCAATACTAATGTCCTGCAAACGATCCATTAAAGCAAATCATTATTTGAACCAGGAAGATATGTTCCGTCTGCTGGAGGATCTCCGTAATTCCACGGATCCATTTACGTGTCCGCACGGCCGGCCGATTATTGTTTTTTTCTCAGAATATGAAATGGAGAAAATGTTCAAACGTGTTATGTGATCGTTTCAATTGTTAAGAAATAACCCCAAAAGAAGCTTCTGGAATAGAAGCTTCTTTTGGGGTTATTTTGTTTACATAATATAATTACGATCATTATTTTGTCGATTAGCTCGTTAAGCTCCCGTAGGGGAGGGTTAGGATATATTTTTTTGTTGGAGAAGGAACCGGAAATAATTATCAATCTGTTTAATATCATCCGGTTGAATACCGAACCAGGCGCTCTTATCAAAGAAAACGGGTTTGTTATAACCTTTCGTTTCGAGCAGCTGCTTGATCTCACGCATTTCATCTTCCTGCTCATCACTTAAGCCAAGCAGGTAATCAGCGGTAGTATGAAGAGCGTTGGCGATCTTCGTCAGATCATCCAGATCAGGAGAAGTATAATTGCGTTCCCAATTTGATACGACTTGAGGGGATACACCGACTTTTTCAGCAAGCATCGACTGCGTTAATCGTCTTTCCTTTCTAAGCGAACGAATCCTTTTATGGACCAATTCAGTCGCCTCCTTTCCTATACTATAACACATACTAACGAGATGCGATAGTGAAACTAACGAATATTTTGAATATTACTAACGGAACTCGTTGGTTTGGGTAACGAAATCCGTTAGTTTGGCTCGTGAGGTATGATTCTGTAGGGATTCCTGTATAATAGGTATCAGCTTTGTTTAGGAGGTAATGGCTTGAAACCGAAAGTAATATCAGTGGTTGGCCCGACAGCCGTCGGAAAATCGAACCTTGGAGTGCGGATTGCGAAGCGTTTCGACGGAGAGGTGATCAGTGGTGATTCCATGCAGATTTACCGGACGATGGATATCGGTACCGCCAAAGTGACGAAAGACGAGATGGAAGGTATCCCGCACCATATGATTGATATCAAAGGTCCGGAGGAAAGCTTCTCCGTGGCGGAATTCCAGGAGAGAGTCCATGGCTTAATCCATGCCATCACTAATCGTGGAAAGCTTCCTGTGCTCGTAGGTGGGACGGGTCTGTACATACAAGCAACGCTTTATGATTTCAATTTTGCAGAGGAAAAGAAAAATCCGGAAGTTATGGAACGACTCGAACAGGAGTTGGAGGCTAATGGGAAAGAAAATATGTACAAGCGGTTGGAAGAAATCGATCCTACGCATGCAGCTTCTGTTCATCCGAACAACGTGCGCCGGGTGCTCAGAGGTCTGGAGCTCTATGAAACAACAGGGAGGACGATGAGTGAATATCAACAAAACCAGGCATCTGAGTCTCCTTTTGATCCATTCCTCATTGGACTCGAAATGGAAAGGTCCTGTCTTTATCAAAGAATCGATGAACGTGTAGATACCATGATCGCATCAGGGCTTCTTGATGAAGTGCGCACTCTCTTCGAGGACGGGCTGGAAGATTCTCAATCCATGAAAGCCATCGGCTACAAAGAGCTCCTTCCATATCTTAAAGGAGAAGGCACCCTGGAAGATGCGGTTGCCATTCTGAAGAGAAATTCCAGACGTTACGCTAAACGGCAATACACCTATTTTAAAAACAAAATGGACGTTTGCTGGTATGAAGTATCACCGGAGACGTACGAAGAGAAATTTGAAACAATTTTAGCCGATTTAGCAGGAAAGATCCGATAATACGTAGAAACGTACTAGTATAGATAGAAAAGAGGAGGAAGATCCATGGCTCAAACAGTAAATATCCAAGATAACTATTTAAACCAACTAAGAAAAGAACGTATGCAGGTGACCGTCTTTCTGCTCAACGGTTTCCAATTGAGAGGTGTAGTGAAAGCGTTCGATAACTTTACCGTGCTTCTGGAGACGGAAGGGAAGCAGCAGCTTATCTTTAAGCATGCGATTTCCACCTTCGCTCCGCTCAAGAACATTTCATTGGATAAAGAGTAATACCCTTTTCAAATTCGAACGTTACAGAAAGCGGGTATCCCGGTAATTGCGGGGTACCCGCTTTCTTTTCCTGGGCGTTTGTCACAGGGGATTCCTTCGATGCGTATGATGAAGGGAATTGAGGAGGGATCCATGTGCAACCGCAAGCGAAAACAGCGAAACCCGGCACGATCAATATCGTCCTTCATGAATCAAAAGATAGAACGGTTCCGGTTGGTAAGGGGAAAAGGGTGGAGAAGTCCGTCCCTCTCTTCCATAGAATTGATGAGTATTTCGCCTCTATTATCGGCATGGAAGATCTGAAGCGGAGAGTGAAGGAGATTTATGCCCAGGTGTTGATTGCGAAGAAAAGGGAAGCGGAAGGGTTAAAGGCTAGTGCCCAAGTGCTCCACATGGTGTTTAAAGGGAACCCCGGTACTGGGAAAACAACGGTGGCCAGGATGGTAGCTGCTCTTTTTAATGAAATCGATGTTCTCGAAAAAGGGCATTTCATTGAGGCGGATCGAAGTGATCTCGTCGGTGAATATATCGGGCATACGGCTCAGAAAACGAAAGACTTAATTCATAAAGCGCTGGGCGGGGTGCTGTTTATCGATGAGGCTTATTCTCTTGCGCGCGGGGGAGAAAAGGATTTTGGGAAGGAAGCGATCGACACGTTGGTCAAGTGCATGGAAGATCACCATGATAAGTTAATTATCATTCTTGCCGGTTATCCGGAAGAAATGGAAGATTTTCTGACAATAAACCCGGGTCTTGCTTCCAGGTTTCCTATTCAGCTGCCTTTCGAGAATTATCAACCGGAGGAGCTTGCCATGATTGCTTCCGGAATGATCAAGGACCGCGATTATCGAATGACTCGCGATGCAGAAAGGAAGCTTTCCCAGCACCTGCGGCTGGTATGCCGCGAACGAAAGAGAAATTTCTCGAACGCCCGCTACGTCAGGAACATGATAGAAGATGCGATCAGGAAGCAGGCGTGGCGTGTCATCAACGGAACGGATTACAAAAAGGAAACGTTGATGACTTTAGGTGCGTCTGATTTTTGTTTCGATGCTTCAGCTCATTTTATTGACTAGTTTACGGGAAACATGTATTCGGTCCTGCTTTTTGTTATGATGGATGGGGATAGATAGAGAAAAGAAGGTGAAAGCATGAAAGAGACAGCGATTTTAGTTGCAAGAAAAGACCCGCGGGCGGACGAAGAACGGTTTCAGTCTTCCCTTCAGGAGCTTCAATCTCTGACCGAGACGGCAGGTGGAGAAGTCTGTAAAATCATCACCCAGAGCAGGGACCGGGTTCACCCGGCTACTTATCTGGGGCAAGGGAAATTGGAAGAAATTAAGCTGGAGGCAGAAGCTGCCGAAGCGGAGTTAATTATATTCAATGATGAACTTTCACCTGGTCAGTTAAGGAACATATCCGATCGGGTGGAGCGTCGTGTTATTGACCGCAGCCAGCTCATTCTGGACATTTTCGCCGGGCGTGCCCGAACGAAGGAAGGGAAGTTGCAGGTGGAACTCGCTCAGTTGCAATATCTGCTTCCGAGACTCGCTGGTCAAGGTACGGCTCTGTCCCGTCTCGGTGGAGGGATCGGGACGCGTGGGCCGGGAGAAACGAAGTTGGAAACGGATCGGCGCCATATCCAACGCCGGATTGACGACATTAAAGTCAGGCTTGACACAGTCGTACGACAACGGGAGCAGTACCGCAAACGCCGCAAGGAAAATCGTGCCTATCAAATTGCGATTGTCGGATACACCAATGCGGGGAAGTCCACTTTCTTCAATAGAGTGACAGAAAGCCAGTCGTTTGAAGAAGATCTACTGTTTGCGACGCTCGATCCGCTGACGAGGCAGTTGAACCTCCCATCCGGTTTCCGTGTGCTTTTATCGGATACAGTCGGGTTCATTCAGGATCTGCCAACAACGCTCATTGCAGCCTTCCGTTCCACCTTGGAAGAGGTGACAGAGGCGGATTTCGTTCTGCACATGGTAGATGCCTCTCATCCTGATCATATCCAGCAGGAAAAAACGGTTAGAAAGCTGTTGGAAGAACTGGGGGCTTCGCGGCTGCCGATGGTCACCGTATATAATAAAAAAGATCTCCTTACTGGAGACTTCATTCCGCCGAGCCACCCTTCCTTGACGGTCAGTGTCCACGACCCGATCGATTTGAAGCGTGTGCTTCATAAAGTGGAAGATACATGGAAGGAAGACTGGGTGGAATATGATGTGTTTATACCCGCTTCAGATGGAAAACGTCTGCAGCGATTCCGCTCTTCCAGTATCGTTACATCCATGCTGTTCAAGGAAGATCAGGAAGGGTATGCGCTCCACGGCTTCATTGATCCGGATCACCCTTTAAAACATCAGATATTATAATGTAAGGAAGTTGTCAACATGAATGTACAAGAAGTGAAACAAAGAACAGAAGATACCATTAAACTGCAGCACCAAGCTATTCAAAGCACTGTAGAATACAACCAAGAAAAAGTGCTTCGTGCCTTTCAGGAACTTCGCGTCAGCGATTCCCATTTTCATCCGACGACAGGGTATGGATATGATGATTTCGGACGTGACACCCTCGAAGCGCTCTATGCGGCCATTTTTCAAGCAGAAGACGCACTGGTGCGGCCTCAACTCATATCGGGCACCCACGCCATAACGACCGCCTTGTTCGGCGTTCTTCGCCCTCAGGATGAACTGCTTTATATTTCCGGGGAACCATATGATACGCTGCATGAAGTGATTGGCCGTCCGGATGGAACGGATAAAGGTTCGCTCCGTGATTTTGGGATCGGATACAAATCCGTGCCGCTTCAGGCGGATGGTTCTTTTGACAGAGAAGGCATAAGAGCCGCGATCCATTCCAATACAAAAGTAGTCGCTATCCAGCGTTCCAAAGGGTATGAGGACCGGCCCTCTTTCCTAATCGAAGAAATCCGGTCCATCATTGAACACGTGCGAAGCATCAAACCTGATGTCGTTGTATTTGTAGATAATTGCTACGGAGAATTCGTAGAACGGGAAGAACCGATTCAGGCGGGAGCGGATCTGATTGCCGGCTCGTTAATTAAGAATCCCGGCGGTGGTATTGCACGGATCGGCGGGTACATAGCAGGCCGTAAAGAATTGATTGAACAGTGCAGCTATCGATTGACAGCCCCGGGGCTTGGAAAGGAAACGGGAGCAAGCCTGAATATGCTCCAGGAAATGTACCAAGGCATCTTCCTTGCACCGAATGTCGTCGGAGAAGCGTTGAAAGGAGCGGTTTTCACTGCCAAGTTCCTTGCAGAGCTTGGTTTCCGTACAAACCCATCCTTCGATGCCCGCAGGACGGACTTGATCCAATCGGTTAGTTTTGATACAGCCGATCAAATGATACGGTTCTGTCAAACGATTCAACAAGCTTCTCCTGTCAATTCCCATGTCCGTCCGGAACCAAGTCCTATGCCGGGGTATGAAGATCCGGTGATTATGGCTGCCGGAACCTTTATTCAAGGGGCGAGTCTCGAACTTACAGCAGACGGACCGATCCGTCCACCATACACAGCATTTGTCCAAGGAGGACTAACATATGCCCATGTGAAAATTGCTGTGCAAAAGGCTGTGGACCAGCTTATATCTGAAGGCATGGTGAAAGTGTGAAAGCATTTCCAAAGCATTGGGAACATTAATGTGTAAACATTTCTCACATATGTTGACATATACCTTGCGTATCGTATAATGAAGGTATCATTCTTATGGGAGGAGGGCACATCGATGAGTGATGAAATTCGTCGTTCCATGCCGTTGTTCCCAATGGGGATTGTTCAATCTCTTACTGATCTGACTGCGAGGCAGATCCGGTACTATGAGCAGCATAAGCTGATCAATCCGGCCAGGTCGGAGGGGAATCGCCGCATATACTCCTTTAATGATGTCGACCGGTTGCTTGAAATCAAGGACCTCATCGACCAAGGGGTTAACATGGCGGGGATCAAGAAAGTTCTCAAGCTTGAAGAGAAGCCTGAGAATGAAGCATATAATGAAGAAGAAGTGAAGGAAGTCCATAATGAACTGACTGAGAAAGAGCTTCGTCGTATGCTGCAGCAAGAACTATTCACATCGGGAAGACAAGGCAAGCTAGGAATCAGACAGGGAGAAATGTCCCGGTTCTTTCATTAATCGTTTCAAGGGGGAAATCCAATGGGTTTAACAAAAGAAGAAATTTACAAAAAAATCGATGAAGAAAACGTACGGTTTATCCGTCTCCAGTTTACGGATATGCTCGGTACGATCAAAAACGTAGAAATTCCACTGAGCCAGCTGGACAAAGCGCTGGACGGCATGATGATGTTCGACGGTTCCTCCATTGAAGGATTCGTTCGGATCGAGGAATCCGATATGTATCTTGTACCTGACATCGATACATTCGTCGTTTTCCCATGGTCTTCAGAAAAAGGCAAAGTGGCACGATTCATCTGTGATATTTACAACCCAGATCAGACTCCTTTTGAAGGTTGCCCGCGTTACAACTTAAAGCGCAACCTCAAGAAGATGGAAGAACTTGGATTCTCCGCTTTTAATATCGGTACAGAGCCGGAATTCTTCCTTTTCAAATTAGATGAAAAAGGCGAACCGACGATGGAATTGAACGACAAAGGCGGGTATTTCGATTTAGCACCGACCGATCTCGGTGAAAACTGCCGTCGTGATATCGTCTTAGAGCTGGAAGAAATGGGATTTGAGATTGAAGCATCCCACCACGAAGTTGCTCCCGGGCAGCACGAAATTGATTTCCGTTATTCCGATGCCCTGAAGCATTGTGACGATATCCAGACATTTAAATTGGCAGTAAAAACCATTGCGCGTAAGCACGGTCTTCACGCTACCTTCATGCCTAAGCCGCTCTTCGGCGTGAACGGATCCGGTATGCACGCAAACATGTCTTTGTTTAATGAGAAGGGGAATGCCTTCTTCGACGAAAACGGAAAAGACCAGTTATCAGAAGTCGCTTATCAATTTACAGCAGGGATCATCAAGCACGCGACCAGCTTTACTGCTGTGACGAACCCTACTGTAAACTCCTATAAGCGTCTCGTTCCTGGCTATGAGGCACCTTGCTACGTTGCTTGGTCCGGACAAAACCGCAGTCCCCTCGTCCGCGTACCTACATCCCGTGGGTTGAGCACGCGAATTGAAGTGAGGAGCGTCGACCCATCCGCAAACCCTTATATGGCAATGGCAGTCCTGTTGTCCGCTGGCCTCGATGGGGTGAAGAATAAGCTGGAAGCACCGGCTCCGGTTGATCGCAACATCTATGTCATGGACAAAAAAGAACGGGAAGCGCACGGTGTGAAAGATCTGCCCGCAACCCTTTACGATGCCCTTGTAGAGCTGCAAAAAGATTCGATCATGGTGGAAGCTCTTGGAGAGCACCTTTTCGAACACTTCATTGAAGCAAAGGAAATCGAATGGGATATGTTCCGCACACAGGTTCATCCGTGGGAAAGAGAGCAATATCTGCAAACGTATTAAACCTTAAAACCCTTGGGGCTCTAAGCCTCGAGGTTTTTTTATATTCAATGCCCAAGCGCTTGTATAACAGGAATTCTTACAAGCTGATTCCTTGATTTCCATAGCCCTTTCGTTATGCTGAGGAAGGAGAATTAATATGTGGATTAGGTATAAAATGAGCATAGATGACAATCACATTCGCAACTTAGCATCAGGAAGGGGAGCTTAGATGAAAGCTGTACAAGTGACCGGTTACGGAGACATTGACAAGTTAGAAGTTGTGGAGAAGCCCATTCCACAACCTAAAGAAAATGAAGTTCTAGTTAAGGTAAAGGCCTGCGCGATTAATAATACAGAAATTTGGATGAGAGAAGGGGCATACGGAACAGGCTCAAAATCAGGCTGGCGGCCAGAGGGAGTTCAATTCCCTAGAATTCCGGGATCCGATATCGCTGGGACCGTTATTGATAAAGGCAATGGTGTAAAAGATGATATGGTAGGGAAGGATGTTGTTCTATTCCCGTTTACTTCAAGCGGGGAAGAAGGGACGGAGCATGTATCTGAAGATATGTCC
This sequence comes from Halobacillus sp. ACCC02827, assembly GCF_030291935.1. Lineage (NCBI taxonomy): Bacteria > Bacillati > Bacillota > Bacilli > Caryophanales > Bacillaceae > Halobacillus > Halobacillus sp. ACCC02827. The sequence continues at coordinate 1,779,764 of NZ_CP128168.1, forward strand.
TTTATTGGATCCGAATATGACGGCGGTTATGCGGAGTATGTCGTGTGGCCATCTGAGTTATGTTTTGATATGCCTCTCTCAAACTACACAGAGAGCGCTGTTTTTTCAGTCAGTGGTATGACTGCTTGGCATATGGTTGAACAAATTCAACCACACCCCGGAAGTACGGTTATGGTAACGGGGGCAAATGGCGGGGTAGGATCTCTAAACGTACAAATCGCTTCTAAAGTATTTGGTGCAAACGTTATAGCAATTGTTGGGGACATGGCTTTAGAGGAAAAGTTGAAGGATTTGGGGGCAACTCATGTACTATCTTATAAATTAGATCAATTAGCCGATGAAATTATGAACATTAATGGCGGTCCTGTTGATTCTGTTTTAGACGTGGTGGGCGATGCACTGTTCTTCACTTCCCTCCAAGTATTGAAAAAAGGCGGGAAATTTTGTACATCCGGCTCTGCGGGTGGTCAAAAGACAGAACTTGATTTTAGAACCATGTACTTAAAACACATCACCCTGTATGGCTCTGTTTTAGGTACAAGAGCAGAATTCAAACAAATGTTAAAAGAAATTTCAAAAGGAAGAATTAAGCCCGTAATTGATCGTACATTTCCTCTGGAAAAAGCGAGGGAAGCCCAGGCTTATTTTAAAGAATCAGGAAAATTGGGGAAAATTGTATTACTCCCATAGTAATAAATTGTTGGGGCAAGTTATTTGAGACGGAAATAATCAAGAAGCAAGGGCAGGGATACTAAAGATCAACAAATGAATCCTTTTTGACTTCAAATTCAAGTATAAAGATTCGCCAAGATAGGCAGTCATACATCTTATTAATCACCTTGGAGATATGAGAATAAAACCAGCTGTTCATGCATACAACCATAATTTCCGTTCTCTTAAAAAACAACGGTATTATACTATGATCATTGTTGTGCGCCGTTTTGGTATGATTGGTTGCCTTCACAACCCCCTGGGCTCTGGGTTCCGGGGGGTTTATGCTTAAGCTTGATTGGTGAGCAAGAATGACCACTTAACAGTCTTTAATTAATCTTACAATCAAATCTTCGTACGTATCCACTTGAGCCTGTAATTTTTCGTTTTTCTGCTTTAATTCTCTTATACGACGAAGCATTTCATCCATTAACTTGAGTTGTTCATTATCCGCATGATCATTATCGATATCATCATACAAACAAATTAACTTATCCATCAACTTTTCCAATTTACCACTCCTTAATACCTAAATATGAATATAATTATACGGTATAAAATGAGTAACTTCCTTCAAAAACATTTTGTTTAACTTTTCTGAATACTGCGAATGGCATTAAACTCTTATTATATCAGTTCTTATATATAAAAGACATGCCTGCAAATAAAGAATTCATATGCTGGTTTTTCACCTTATAAATGCCAGGTAGAGGCCTTAAATGAAAAGCATACGAGTGGAAAAAATGTACCCGGGGTGGTTTTCAACATTTTAATTAGGGTAAAAGTACCTATGCGTAATGGAAAATAAATAAAAATAAGGGGAATGAAATGGTTAGTAAAACAGGTAGAGATGTCATGGAAAACCGTTTGTTTCAATCCATCAACGATAATTTGGCGATGATATATTTCACAACCGATCGCAAGGTACGCTACGTGAATGATCGGTTTGCAAAGACATTGGGTTATACATCCAACGAGGAAGTTATAGGGAAAGATCATAAGGAGTTCTGTTTCCGGGATTTTTCTGAAAGCGGAGAGTATCTGCTTTTTTGGGAAAATTTAAAAACGGGGAGGAGTTTCCAGGATAAAATTCTTAGAAAGAACAGACGCGGAGCAGAAATTTGGCTGGAAGCGACCTATATGCCTGTTTGGGAGAATGGAGTAGTCAGTGGAATATTAAAAGTTGCTACAGATATTTCAGAGCGCCAGCAGGGACTTCAGGACCTTGTAGGCAGGTTGAAGGATATGTCTTACACATTAAATGAAAAGGCGGTCCAAGGATTAGCCTTTCAGAATGATTTAAGTGACAGAGTAGATCAGATTTCTTCGATATCTTCTGAAAACACGGAAACTCTTGGGGAGCTTGGTATTCAAACAACTAAGATCCAGGGAGTGGTTAAGACCATTCGTGATATTGCTTCTCAGACAAACTTGTTGTCATTAAACGCCGCAATTGAAGCTGCGCGTGCGGGAGAGCACGGGAGAGGATTCGATGTCGTTGCAAAAGAAGTGCGCAAATTATCGAATAAAGTGGATAAGTCGATCAGCGAAGTGAATGAAAATGTAGAAAGCATCACTAATGAAATAGAAAACATCACAAAGGGAACGGTAAAGATACAAAAAGATGTAGAGGCAGCACTAACACAAATTAAGTCCGCTAGTGAGATTTATCAAGAGCTTGTTGGAGACGGAGAAGAGCTGGGAGAAAGGGCCGAACATTTGCAGAAGATTATATAGATAGAAAGAAGGAGTGCCCGTGGAGAGAACGGAGCGCTTCTTTTGTATGATAATGGCTTTTTCTATGGGATAGAGGCGGATATCTGTGCCCTTTGTTATGGCAGGATGGAACCAACGGACAAGAATATGCATACCCTTGTTACATAGATGTAGTTACTATGGACCATCTATTGGTTCTGGTAAATTTATAGAATAGTAAAGGAGAGCATCATGGCAAGATTAGTCTATCCAAGTGGAAGCTGGAATGGCAGGTTAGTGGCTTTGGATGATGGACATGGAATGGGGACTCCAGGAAAGCGGACTCCTTACATCCCGGAACTGGGGCGTCAGATCAAGGAGAATGAATTTAATAGGAAAGTTGTCGCTTATCTATCAGATATTCTCTTGTTTCACGGATTCCGTGTTTTGTTGGTTGCACCAACCGATGCAGATACGCCTCTTACGACAAGAACAAATGAGGCCAACCGATACAAAGCAGATATCTACGTATCGGTGCACTACAATGCATTTGATGGTTCTTTCGGGGGATCAGATCCCAGTGGAATCGAAGTATATGTCTATCCCGGTTCTTTAAATGGGTCTGCGGGTAGGTTGGCATCACTTGTCGGCAAATATTTACGAAGAGGCACACAACAGAATTGGCGCGGTGTTAAAGAAGGCAATTTTCATGTGTTGCGAGAAACAGATATGCCTGCAATTCTAACCGAAAACGGCTATATGGATAACAGGCGCGAGGCTTTATTAATGATTAATGAAGCTTTTCAACAAGAAGTAGCGAAAGAACATGCGCAGGGAATCTGTGAGTACTTTGGTGTTGCTTTCAAAGGAATCGGTGAGACGATTGACACAAACTACCTTTCTCTTGGGGATACGGGTGAAGCGGTGCGTTTACTGCAGAATAACCTCTTGAAATTGGGTTATTCAATGGGAGGATACGGGGCAGATGGTTCCTTCGGTCCGGCTACAGAGGCCGCTGTCAAAGCTTTTCAACGAGACCAGCGGTTAACGGTGGATGGTTTTTATGGTCCGAATACACAGAGAGCCATGGAAGAAGCCTTAAAAAAATTGGAGGATGATGAAATGGAAGAAGTAGCAGTTGTTATCAATTCATTTGCCGATTTCCCGGCTGTGGAAACACTCGCCATACGGGAAAATGCAATGATTGCGTTAAGGCGTACGGCAGAGAGGCGCCAAGTGGCTAAAAAGATAATCGTTGCAGGTGGAGGAACTACAGGACTGAAAGGTTCTAATTTCGTTGATTTATCAGGAGCGACCCGTCTCGAGACGGCTCGGAAAATTGAAAATTATTTAAAGCGATGAACCAGCCCAGTATTTCCCGGTATACTTCCCGAATACTTGCTCCTATAATATAAGAACAAACGTTCTTGCAGGAGTGATAACATGCGTCAACTTTTAAATCGTTCCATGACGGAGCATATGCCTTTGGAAATCATTTACCTTGCACGTGATCAATCCATTACTCAGCGATTTATCAGAGTCATCAGGATGGATGAGACCTGTTTAGTGGCGTATTGTTATACACGGAAGCAGGTAAGGACGTTCAGATGGGATGGAATTCTTTCGGTAGGTGTCGTATATAAAAATAAAGGATTAGAAGAAAGAAGCGGGGCTTAAAATAGCCGCCGCTTCTTTTATTTTAATGTACTGTCCGGTATAAACCGACAACTCGACCTAAAATGGATACATCACTAAGAATGATCGGTTCCATTGTCGCATTTTCCGGCTGAAGCCTGATGTGGTTCTTTTCTTTGAAGAAGCGTTTCACCGTAGCTTCTTCTTCCTCTGTCATAGCGACGACAATGTCACCGTTCTGAGCTGTCTGCTGCTGTCTGACTACTACCATATCTCCGTCCAGGATTCCTGCTTCTATCATACTCTCTCCCTGTACGATGAGCACAAATGTGTTGTCGTCCGTTCCTGCAAGCGTATCCGGGAGTGGAACGTACTCTTCAATATTTTCGACAGCGGTGATGGGAGACCCTGCTGTGACCTTACCGATCACAGGGGCATAGGCGACCTCGCTTCTGGGAATACTGTGATCCTCTTCTAATTCAATAACTTCAATTGCCCGCGGTTTCGTAGGGTCCCGACGGATAAAGCCTTTTTTCTCAAGCCTTGATAAGTGTCCGTGCACAGTCGAGCTGGAAGCAAGACCCACAGACTGTCCGATTTCCCTAACGGATGGTGGATACCCTTTTAACACTACCTGTTCTTTTATGAAATCTAGTATTTCTTGCTGCCGCTTGGAAAGTTTATTCATAGATTAGCACCTCGTACATAGGATTATAGTAACCACATTGTACCATGGAGGGCAAAAAAACACAAACAAGCGTTCGAAAAAAGTCGTTGACAGGAACGTACATTCGTATATAATTAAAAATATCAAATGCGAACACAGGTTCTTAGGAACGTTCGTTCTTAATATGGAGGGGTTCACATGTTCAATAAACTATCCAAACTGGACGTCACGTACATCATTTTGTTTGTTGTCAGCTTCGCTTTTCTCTATTATTCTATGGTAACGAGCGGATAAGAGAGGGGTTTATTGTAGATGAAGGTTGTTTTGTACTGCCGCGTCAGCACGGAAAAAGAGGCGCAGATCTCATCGTTAAAACGCCAGAGGGCGGAATTGACTGCCATGGCAGAAAATCACGGGTTGGAAATTGTCGATTGCATTGAAGAACAGGCAAGCGGCTACGAAATAGAAAGAGAAGGTATTTTTTCTGTTTTGGAGTACCTTTCTTCAAGACAGGCAGATGCATTGCTGATTCAGGATGAGACGAGGCTCGGAAGAGGGAATACGAAGATAGCCCTTTTCCATCAGCTTAACAGGCTTGGGGTTAAGGTTTATTCCCTTACTCATGAAGGCGAACTTCAGATTTCCGAGTCGGATTCTATGGTGCTTCAGATCGTTGGGATTGTGGAGGAGTATCAGCGGAAAATCCACAATATGAAAATACGAAGAGGAATGAAGAAAGCTGTAGCAGAAGGATATGACCCTTCTGAAAATTTATCCAACAGACACATGGCTCCGGGCCGTGAACGACTCCATTTTCCAATTGAAGAGGTTGTGCGACTTCGCAATAATGATTTGACATTTAAAGATATCGCAGCGACGCTTCGAGGACTGGGATATGACGTTTCTAAAGCGACCGTACATAGAAGGTATAAAGAATACCTATCGCTTGAAAAGGAGACGGAAGAACTGTAATATAAATAGACGATAGACAAGGGTCTGAAGGCTGCTTGTCTTTTTCCGTTTTATGTACCATCGTCTGCTTATCGATCACTAATAAAAAGGAGCAGGATCATATGTTATCCCAAGAGAAAATCAAGCGAATTAATGAGTTGGCCAATAAATCCAAGCAGGTGGATTTGACAGATTCCGAAAAAGCAGAGCAGAAAACGCTCAGACAGGAATACTTGAAAAACGCCCGCAAATCGTTTAAGAACCAATTGAAAGGTGTAACGGTTGTAGATCCAGAAGGAAACGACGTGACACCGGCAAAATTGAAACAGATGCAGAAGAATGAGAAGAAAAATTAACTTCCTCCGCACGCTTAGCCATAAAGCGTGCGGCTTCTTTGTTTAATTTTGCTTATTCAGGGAAAATTAGAACGGTCACGGTTTTATTGAGTCCTGGCGCTTGTCTCAAATGTAATTTCATTATAGGATAATACATGGTACATATGCCTTAACAGAAAGGGGAATGTTTACATGGCTAACAGCCTTGAACAAACATCAATCAATACTATTCGTACTTTATCTATCGATGCAGTAGAAAAAGCTAATTCCGGCCACCCTGGAATGCCTATGGGAGCAGCTCCAATGGCTTACACACTTTGGACGAAGTTTATGGATCACAATCCTAAGAACTCTCAATGGTTCGACCGTGACCGCTTTGTCCTATCCGCTGGACACGGGTCCATGCTTCTTTACAGCATGCTTCACCTGTCTGGTTATGACGTATCCATCGAGGATTTGAAGTCCTTCCGTCAGTGGGATTCTAAAACTCCTGGTCACCCTGAATACGGCCACACTGACGGAGTCGAAGCTACAACTGGTCCTCTAGGTCAAGGGCTTGCAATGGCGACCGGTATGGCAATGGCAGAAGCACACCTTGCTGCTAAGTACAACCGCGGTGATTACAATGTTGTCGATCACTATACCTTCTCCATTTGCGGAGATGGCGACCTTATGGAGGGCGTTTCTCAGGAATCTGCTTCCCTTGCAGGTCACTTAGGTCTTGGGAAATTGATCGTGCTTTATGATTCCAACGACATCTCTCTTGATGGAGATCTGGATCGTTCCTTCAGCGAAAGCGTAGAGAAACGCTACGAAGCTTACGGTTGGGAAGTCATCCGTGTTGAAGATGGAACCGATACCGAAGAAATTGCAGCAGCAATTGAAAAAGCAAAAGCGAATAAAGAGCAGCCTACTATGATTGAAGTGAAAACCGTCATTGGATTCGGTTCACCGAACAAATCCGGTAAGTCCGCTTCTCACGGCGCGCCACTTGGTGCTGAGGAAACAACAGCTACGAAAGAATTCTACAAGTGGGAGCATGAGCCGTTCCACGTACCGGATGAAGTTTATCAAGACTTCAAAGAGAAAATTCAAGACAATGGTCAAGCGAAAGAGCAGGAATGGAACGAGCTGATGAAGCAGTATAAAGAAGCGTATCCAGAGCTTGCCGAAGAATTGGAAACGGCGATCGCTGGTCAGCTTCCGGAAGGCTGGGACAAAGAGCTTCCTTCTTATACAGTAGGAGAAGACAGCCCGGCTACACGTGCGGCATCCGGTGATGCGATCAATGCATTATCCAAAACAGTTCCTTCTTTATTCGGTGGTAGTGCCGACCTTGCAGGATCAAATAAAACAGCAGTCAAAGAAGAAGAAGATTTCACACGTGAAAACTATGCCGGAAGAAACATCTGGTTCGGTGTACGTGAATTCGCTATGGCGGCTGCTATGAACGGAATTGCCCTCCACGGAGGTCTCAAGATCTATGGCGGTACGTTCTTTGTGTTCAGTGATTACCTGCGTCCGGCCGTTCGTTTATCTGCTTTGATGAACCTGCCGGTAAACTACGTCCTTACTCATGACTCTGTAGCAGTAGGAGAAGATGGACCTACTCACGAGCCTGTGGAGCAGCTTGCTTCTCTTCGTGCGATGCCTAATCTTGCAGTCCTTCGTCCTGCAGATGGAAACGAAACGAATGCTGCATGGAAGATTGCGATGGAGTCTGAAACGATGCCTACAGCACTCGTATTGACTCGTCAAGGCCTTCCTACACTTGAAGGAACGGAAGAGAAAGCATATGAAGGTATGAAGCGAGGAGCTTATATCCTTAGTGATTCTGACAAAGAAGAGCCTGATGCAATTCTTCTCGCTTCCGGATCGGAAGTTCAGCTGATCGTAGAAGCGCAGAAAGAATTGAAGACAAAAGGATTCGATGTCCGCGTAGTAAGCGTACCGTCCTTTACTCACTTCGAAGCTCAGTCTAAGGAATACAAAGAAGAAATTCTTCCTTCAAACGTTCGCAAACGTCTTGCTGTCGAAATGGGAGCATCCTTTGGTTGGGACCGTTATGTTGGTCTGGACGGCTCTATTATCGGTATCGACAAGTTCGGCGCTTCCGCACCTGGAGATACGGTAATCAAGAACTACGGTTTCACTGTAGAAAATGTTGTGAAACATGCGGAGAACCTTATGAAATAAATAACAGGGAGAGCTTCCGCCTTCGGAAGCTCTCTTCTTTCCTGTTTTACATAATGTAAATCAGCGTCATTTTGACAAAATAACCATGCCTGTCCTTTCATATTATGACAGCATATCCCTCCTGCGCCCTCTATAATAAGCACAAGGAGAGGATAGCGATGCAGTTTATCATTTTTTCCGTGAAAAGAGAGGTTATGGAAAAGTATTACCATAGAGCAGAAGTGCTCAGGCAGTTCTTCCTTGAATGTGTGGAGGAGTATGAGCCGGTTATTCATTACAAGCAGTTGTCTTACATAGTCGATTCTTTTCCATTCTGTGATTTTCCCCTTGCGGAAGGGTCTTTGGAGAAGAAAACGGCCGATTTGTGTCGTCCTTTTTTCGAATTACCGAGCGGCTATGATATAATAAGAAGTAAGAACTATTGTTGTCTCTATTACAGTGAGAGCCTTTGGCAGGCAGAGAGCTCTGTTTTCCACCCGTTAAGGAATACGGATCATTCTTTCTTTATTATCGAATTGTCCGGTCAATATTATGGATGGATTGCCCCGCTGCCTTCTGCCAGACTCTTCTCTTAAAACGGCTATTGTATTCTCATAGACGTTTTACTATACTGTTATGGGAGACAATTCGAAGGAGGAAGACGAAAACATGACACTGGGGATCGTATGGGTTATCATCATAGCCTTGTTGACTCTTGTCGGTGGTGTAGCCCTGGGCTTCTTCATCGCAAGAAGGTACATGATGAACTATTTAAAGAAAAACCCGCCAATTAACGAACAGATGTTACGTACACTGATGATGCAGATGGGCCAGAAGCCTTCACAGAAGAAGATCAATCAGATGATGCGTTCCATGAACAACCAAATGAAATAATGAATCGAGCCTTCTACCGGACGTCTGGGAGAAGGCTCTATCTATGTAAACTTCCATAGATGTTCACACACTTTCGTCGTTTTTCCGATTTTTATTTGATACAATGGTAGGCGACGCAGAAACAAGGGGGGTGGGCCAATGACAGAAGTCAATGTATTTCTCGCTTTTGGTGCAGGATTTTTATCGTTTATCTCTCCGTGTGTGTTTCCTTTGTATCCAGCTTTTCTTTCCTACATAACCGGGATGAGCGTTCATGAATTAAAGGAAGATAACGGGATGTTGAAAAGGCGCAGCCTGTTGCACACGGTACTGTTTTTGCTTGGGTTTACCACCATTTTTCTGATTCTTGGATTTTCAGGGAGTTTTATTGGTCAGTTTCTCATTCAAAATGAATCCGTGATCCGTCGCTTAGGAGCAATTCTTATCATTTTCTTTGGTTTCGTCATTATCGGCGTCTTTAATTTTCGTTTTTTAATGAAGGATCGCAAAATAGCGTTCAAGAACCGTCCTTCCGGGTATGCGGGAAGCTTTTTAATTGGTTTAGCCTTTTCGCTGGGATGGACGCCCTGTACGGGGCCGATTCTTGCCGGTGTTTTGTCGCTCGCAGCTGACTCTCCGGACTTGTTTTTAGTCATGATGGTTGCCTATTCCCTCGGTTTCTCCATCCCATTTCTCCTGCTGTCTTTCTTTGTCGGCAAACTGGGTTGGATTAAACGACACAGTGCGGGAATCGTAAAGGCAGGCGGATATGTAATGATAGCGGTAGGGATTGCGCTCTATTTTAACTGGATGACGAAGCTTACTTCCTACCTTGCCGGCTTCTTCGGATTCCAAGGTTTCTGATCATGGATTTTCTGCTGTTTTTGTATTATCATGAAAGTACTTGAATAAAAGACAAAGGAGCATTCGTATGACTCGAACGAACGACATCATTCTAAGAACCACAACAACATTGATCGCCTTCATACTGCTCGGCTTTTCCGTGTATCTATTCTTTGCGGGCCACAATAAGCCTGGGGGAGGATTCATCGGTGGTCTGATGACTTCTGCTGCTATCGTCCTTATGTATATGGCTTATGGCATACGTGCCATGGAAAAGATACTACCGGTCAATTTCCGTTACGTCATTCCTGTTGGATTGATTATCGCCCTTGCTACAGGGGCAGGTTCTTTTCTTTTCAATGTACCTTTTCTCAGCCATACAGACGCTTATTTTCATCTGCCGATCTTAGGGGAAACACACTTGGCTACGGCTATCCTCTTTGACTTAGGTGTTTACTTGGCCGTTGTAGGGGTGACGATGACAATCATTTTAACCATCGCCAACGACAGGGAAGAAGCGGAAGAAGCATTGGATTAATTCGTTTACCAGCGCAGTCGGGGACGAAATAAAGAAAGTGTGAATCGGTATGTTCTGGTTAATTGCAAGTACGGTTGCGGCTGCTGGTATGGCTGTTGCCATGATATTTGTCCGACTCCGGGCTTCCAAGCAGCCGGCCAGCATTAAAAAAATTATTCTGCCGCCCTTTTTTATGAGCACCGGGGCGCTTATGTTTGTATTTCCTGTATTTCGGGTGGAGTGGGCACAGGTAGCAGAAGCGCTTTTGATCGGGATGTTGTTCTCTGTTTTCCTGATCCGCTCCTCCAAGTTCGAAATAAGGGGAGATCAGATTTTTTTAGTACCCTCGAAAGCCTTTGCATTCATTCTTTTCGGGCTTCTAATTGTCCGAATCATTTTCAAACTGGTTGTCGGACAGCATATCCCTCTCGGGGAAACAAGCGGTATGTTCTTCCTTCTCGCTTTTGGAATGATCTTCACGTGGAGGCTCGCCATGCTCAGGCAGTATCTGCAGTTGGAGAAAAAACTGGATAGAGGAAAGGACCTGGCATAAAATGCCGGGTCCTTTTTTTATGGTTCCAATAAGGTTTGATAAGGGCGGATGTCGATTTCTTTTTCCTTCAGTTTCTTGACGAGAAATTTATGGTCCCTTTTTGGAGTTGCCAGTATATACCCTTCAATCAAAATGTCCTGAGTTATTTTCTTTTTTTTCTTCTGTATAGCAATTTCCCCAATTCTTCCTGCTATCTTCTGGCGTGCAACGTCACGAAACAATTCTGGAACGGGGGAGACAAGCTCCTCCAGCAGCAACTTATGTTCATCACTCCACATGTGTCTTGTCTCGTCAACATAGTACTCCTCCCAGTCAATAGCTGACTTTCCGTCTTCTTTCGGCATTCTTTTCAGAAATTTGCGGAACATGAAAAAACCGCCGATACTCATAAGTCCGACCATGACTACGATCCACCCGATAATAAATAAAGCGAATCCACCTGACATTTGATCACCTGTTTCAATTTATTGGTAGGTATCGATGACTATATTATAAAAGTTCAGACATCTAATTACAATAGCGCTCCCGAAGGGTCTTTGGTTATAAAATTTGTCGAATTCAGAAAAATTTGCGTTTATTCATTTTACTTATAAATCGTTTTCATTTACAATAAAGATTGCAGATTTGTGAATCTATTACAAATATAGGTCACAAATATACAAATTTGGGGAATGGAGAAGCCGGTCGAACGGTGACACCATTTGAATATTGATGAGGGGGTAACAAGGAACATGGCTAGCAATGCTTTTAATGCTCGCAAACAATTTGACCTTAATGGCAAAACGTACAACTATTATGACTTGAAAGCCTTAGAAGAAGCGGGACACGGTAAGATTTCCCGTCTACCTTTCTCGATCCGTATCCTACTTGAATCTCTGCTTCGTCAACACGACGGACGCGTAATCGCTGATGCACACGTAGAGAGTCTTGCGCATTGGGGAACTGAAAAATCAAAAGGGGAAGACGTACCATTCAAACCTTCCCGTGTAATTCTGCAGGACTTCACCGGAGTACCGGCAGTCGTTGACCTCGCCTCTTTGAGAAAAGCGATGGTGGACATGGGTGGCAGCCCGGATAAAATCAACCCGGAAGTACCTGTCGATCTTGTAATTGATCACTCTGTACAAGTCGATAAGTATGGTACTGCTGATTCCTTGAATGTAAACATGGAACTTGAATTTGAACGTAATGAAGAACGCTACGAATTCCTTCACTGGGCACAGAAGGCATTTGATAATTACCGTGCTGTTCCACCTGCAACAGGAATTGTACACCAGGTTAACCTTGAATACATCGCAAACGTTGTCCACGCTCTTGAGAACGAGGACGGTACTTATGATACTTACCCGGATACACTTGTCGGAACCGACTCACATACGACGATGATCAATGGTCTTGGAGTACTAGGATGGGGTGTCGGAGGAATCGAAGCAGAAGCCGGGATGCTCGGACAACCTTCTTATTTCCCTGCTCCGGAAGTAATTGGTGTGAAACTGAACGGCAGCTTCCCACAAGGAACAACGGCTACTGACCTTGCACTGAAAGTCACTCAGAAGCTTCGTGAACAGAACGTCGTTGGTAAATTTGTTGAATTCTTCGGACCTGGTCTTCAGGAAATGCCGCTGGCTGATCGTGCGACGATCTCCAACATGGCTCCTGAATATGGTGCGACATGTGGATTCTTTCCTGTAGATGGAGAAGCGTTGGAATACCTTCGTTTGACCGGCCGCAGCGAAGAGCAGATCCAAATCGTTGAAGAATACTGCAAGAAGAACAATCTTTGGTACGATCCATCCCTTGAAGATCCGGAATTCACTTCATTGGTTGAAATCGATCTCGGAGATTTGGAGCCGAACCTTTCCGGACCGAAGCGTCCACAAGATTTGATTCCACTTTCCAAAATGAAGGAATCTTTTGAGCAGGCGATCACTGGTCCATCCGGAAACCACGGTTTCGGGTTGGATAAGTCCGAATTTGATAAGAAAGCAGAGATCAAGTTCGAAAATGGCGATACGTCAACAATGAAGACAGGTGCTATTGCGATTGCTGCTATTACATCCTGTACGAACACGTCCAACCCACACGTTATGCTGGGGGCTGGATTAGTAGCTAAAAAAGCCGTAGAAAAGGGTCTGGAAGTTCCGGATTACGTGAAGACTTCTCTTGCACCCGGTTCGAAGGTAGTAACGCGTTATCTGGATGATTCCGGATTAATGCAGTATTTGAACCAGCTTGGATTTAACCTTGTCGGTTACGGATGTACGACATGTATCGGTAACTCTGGTCCACTTCTTCCGGAAATCGAAAAAGCGATTGCGGACAGTGATTTGACGGTTTCCTCCGTTCTTTCCGGTAACCGTAACTTTGAAGGACGTATCCACCCGCTTGTAAAAGCGAACTACCTGGCATCACCACCGCTTGTTGTCGCTTATGCACTTGCAGGTACGGTTGATATCGATCTTAAGAATGATCCGATCGGTAAGGATAAAGATGGTAAAGACGTCTATTTCAACGACATCTGGCCGTCTCAGGAAGAAATCAAAGCAGAGATTTCCCGTGTCGTAACGCCGGAAATATTCCGTAAAGAGTACGAGAACGTGTTTAATTCCAACGAAAAGTGGAATGAAATCGATACGACGGACGAACCACTGTATGATTGGAACGATAACTCCACATATATTCAGAATCCGCCGTTCTTCGAAGGTCTATCAAGTGAACCTGAAACGGTTAAACCGGTAACGGGTATGCGTGTGATCGGAAGGTTTGGCGACTCGGTAACGACCGACCACATTTCTCCGGCCGGTGCTATTCCTAAAGACATGCCTGCCGGCGAGTACCTGCAGGAAAATGGCGTAAGCCCTAGAAACTTTAACTCATACGGATCCCGTCGTGGTAACCACGAAGTAATGATGCGCGGAACGTTCGCAAACATTCGTATTCGTAATGAACTTGCTCCTGGAACAGAGGGAGGTTTCACAACTTACTGGCCTACAGAAGAAGTGATGCCGATCTACACAGCAGCTATGAAGTATCAGCAGGACGAAACGCCGTTGATGGTCCTTGCTGGAAACGACTATGGTATGGGCAGCTCCCGTGACTGGGCGGCTAAAGGTACAGACCTTCTGGGGATCAGAACGGTCCTTGCAGAAAGTTTTGAAAGAATCCACCGTTCCAACCTTGTCATGATGGGTGTACTTCCGCTTCAGTTCCAACCAGAAGATTCTATTGAGTCTCTCGGTCTGTCCGGACGTGAAACGTTCGATGTAGAAGTGGGTGAAAGTGTCAAACCGCGCGATCTTGTCAAAGTGACAGCGACCGATGAGGAAGGCAACAAGAAAGAATTTGAAGTAATTGCCCGCTTTGACAGCGAAGTGGAAGTGGATTACTACCGTCACGGTGGTATTCTGCAAATGGTTCTACGAAATAAATTGAGCTGATCCAATGTAAGAAGATCGTCCTTTGGGCGGTCTTCTTCTTTCATATAAAATAGGGACTAGAAGGAATAAAAGAATTCCGTTATTCTTATACATAGAAGTAAATGAGTTTCGGACGGGGGCAGGATATAATGAAGCAATGGCTGGCTTTGGCTTTTCTCCTTGTACTTTTCGCCATGGTTGTCCTTCCCGGTTTTGGAGGGGAAGATGAGAAAACGGGTGAGAGGGATACAGAAGAAAAGCAGGGGGCAGGGATGGTGGCTCCGAATGCGCCGGACGGCTTAGAGGTGGGGGAGGCAGCTCCTGATTTCACCGTGGAGACAGTAACGGGAGAGACCGTCCGTCTAAGCGATTACAGGGGAAAGAAAGTGTTTCTTAACTATTGGACGACCTGGTGTCCCCCATGCCGGGAAGAAATGCCCGAAATGCAAAAGTTCTATGAAGCCTTTTCTGATGAAGTGGAGATCCTTGCCGTAAACGGTACCGGCACCGAAGACGGAGGAATAAGTATGGTGAGAGATTTTATCAGCAGCGGGGAATATACATTTCCTGTTCTTCTGGATGAACAGCTCGAAATAAATGAGACATATCAGATCTTAGCTATTCCGACCACTTATTTCATAGGTACAGATGGAATTATCCAAAAAGAGCGGAGAACAGGCCCGATGACTTATGAATTTATGGTGAAGATGAAAGATGCGTTAAATTAGGAATATTTTTATTGTTTAAGGGAAATACTGCTTATTAAAGGAGAGATTCCCATGAGAAGACATAAACCCATATCCCTGGAAGAACGGATTAAAGAAAACATTCGCTCTATTCAGGCAGATGAGAAATTAATGGCACAGATCGATGAACGGATAGAGAAACGCCACCGAGATCGAATGAAACAAATCCCGTCTTAAACTGGGATTTGTTTTTTTTTTTGAATTCCTTCATAAAGTGCCGGACGAAGGGGAAAAGTAATCGTTGACCACTGGATGGTTCATTCTTTTTAGGAGGTTCATGAGATGTCTCATAAACAACAGCATATGTCGAATCAAAAGCCAAACCCGGATCATCGGGCTGATAATGTGGAGCGGTTACAGAATCAGGTGCAGAACACGATAGAGAACATAGAAGCGTCAAATGATGTATTAGCCTACGCGACCGAGGAAGAGCGCCAGGACATCGAGAAGAAAAATAAACATCGAAACCAATCTCTTCAGGCTATGAGGGAAGAAATGAAAGATGAATCCAGGCATCAGCAATATTGATGGTAAGCCGTCCTTGTCAGGGACGGCTTTTCATTTCTCGACTTTAAGCGGTGTTCGTCTACATAATTCGTTGTCTGTGATAAAATGAAAGGCGTTGATAGAAAAGGAAGTGATTGGACATGTTAGATAAGTTAAGGCAATGGTCGGATATAGAGGACCAGCCGCCGATTTCTGAAACGGAAGCATTGCGATATTTAAATGAAAACGAATTACAGGATAAAGAGCTGCAGGCCCTGTTGTATGCGGCACTTGCATATCACCGGATTCAAAGACACGATGGAAAGGATGCGCTTGCCGAGCAGTTTATCGATGAGGCAAGAGTCATGGAGGGAAACCATCCGCTTATCCATGATCTATATGAATCCCAACTGCTGCTGCACGCTTATAAGTTATTAAGGGATACGCCGTTTGAACAATGGTCCCTTCATGAGACAGATCATGATTCTGCAAAGGCGAAAAAGGCAAGAGTTATATATGAGGATATTAAAGAACTACGGGAAACGTGGGATGGGGATCTTGCTGAGAAGACCATTTTGAATGCATCCACTCGTATGAAAATTTACCAGGAAGTCTATCAGGAATTGACAGACCTTGAAACGATGCTGGAGGATGCAATCGCGTCTATAGAGAACCGAAGAATACGGCTCCCTGTCAAAGACATCAATCAGCGAATGCGACGTTTATCCGACGTTCAGGATGAGCTTTTCAAGCGTTTGCCTGATTTTTTGACAGGTGGTGTGTATGGAAGTCCATTAGAAGCTTTCGACAGGATGGTGGGTTTGAAGGATGTAAAGACATACATTCGCAGGTACTACCATTTTCTTAAATATCAGCAAAGAAGGAAAAGCTTTGGTTTTTCCATGGTCGACGAACCGGGTCTGCACATGATTATTACTGGTAATCCAGGAACAGGAAAAACCACGATGGCACGCCTGCTCGCTGATATTTATCATGAACTGGGGATTCTTGAAACGAAAGAGGTAGTGGAAGTAAACCGCTCCCATTTAGTAGGATCTTACGTTGGACAAAGTGAAGAGAACACGATGAATTATGTGAAACAAGCCATCGGAGGAGTGCTTTTTATTGATGAGGCCTATACACTCCGCAGGGAAGGACAGACAGGAAACGACTACGGTCAAGCCGTTATTGATACGCTCGTCTCTGCTATGACAAGCAAAGAATATGGTGGGAAGTTTGCGGTGATTCTTGCTGGTTATCCGGAGGAAATGCGGCAATTCCTATGGTCCAATCCCGGATTACGCAGTAGATTTCCGGAACAGAATCAAATGGAGCTGCCGGATTATCAGATGGACGAACTCATCACGATTGCCGAAGAAACCGCGCTAGATAACGATTTCTTTTTCACAGAAGCAGCTCGAAATGAATTTGTCTCTTTAATTGAAAGAGAGAGGGTCGATGATTCGTTCGGGAATGCACGGACGGTGAAAAATCTCGTTTTGAAAACCGTTTTCCAAAAAGGTGCGAAAGAAGCGGAGAGAGACAAGCACCACTGGCTTGATCATATGAGAATTGACTTGGATGATTTGGATGTAGAGGAATCTTCTGATACCAGCGAACATTCCCCGATGAAGCGCCTTGATTCCTTAATTGGACTTCACAATGTCAAAGAGGAAGTGCGTAAGCTTTCTTCCTTCGTACAAGCGCAGCAAAAACGGAAAGAACAAGGATACCCGGTTGTACCGATTCAGCTACATTCCGTCTTTTCTGGTAACCCGGGAACAGGAAAAACGACGGTGGCTGATATTTATGCAGGGGTCCTTAAAGAATGCGGCTTACTTAAGCGCGGCCACATGGTCGTCGTTTCGAGAAGTGATCTGGTAGCAGGTTATGTCGGGCAAACCGCTATAAAAACGAAGCGTAAGATCAGAGAAGCTCTCGGAGGCGTACTGTTTATCGATGAAGCCTATTCCTTATATAATGGTGGGCGTGACGAATTCGGAAAAGAAGCAATCGAGACACTCGTCGACGAAATGACGAAGCACAATGAAAACTTAGTGGTCATTTTAGCAGGGTATGAGAAGGAAATGGAACAATTGGTTGACAGCAACCCAGGGTTATCATCCCGATTCAAAAAGTATTTCCGTTTTCCTGATTACGCGGAACAGGAACTGCTGCAGATGACACACTATCAATCGGCTCAATACGGCTATCATTTCAATGAATGGACGGAGTCATTTCTTCTTGAGAAGTTCACCGATCATTCTATTCAGGGGAATGGAAGATTTATTCACAATCTAGTCAACGAAGCCATCCAGTTTCAGGCCATCAGGATTCTGGAAGTGGAAGAAGCGGATATGAATGTATTAGAGCTTAATGATTTTGAGAAAGCTTGGAATATGGTACGGAGGGAGTCGTAACGATGAAAATAGTAGAAACGCCGATACAGGTAAGGTATCAGGAAACAGATATGATGGGGGTTGTCTATCATGCAAACTACCTTGTGTGGTTTGAAATCGGCAGGACGAGTTTCATCGAGGGGATCGGTTTCAATTACGCGGAAATAGAGAAGCAAGGAGTCGTTTCTCCTGTCATCGATGCGAATATCAGCTTTAAGAATCCAGTCCGCTACGGAGATGATGTCAAAGTGCGCACATGGATAGCTGCCTACGACGGTCTTCGCGTATCCTATGGCTATGAAGTGGTGCATGCAGACGGGACCCTTGCCGTTTCCGGTGAAACCAAGCACGTTATCGTAAAGAGTGAAAATTTCCGTCCCGTTTCCATCCGGCGTCGTTTTCCCGACTGGCACGACGCATACGTAAATGCAATGGAGCCGTCCTCCTGATGGCTTTCGGAGTGAAGCGTGAAGAATTGATGGAATGGAAGCGCCGTGTCAAAAACGGGGAAATCGCTTTTCTGACACATTTTTGGCTTGATGATCGCTTTCCGGGATGCGATACAGTAACGAAAGTCGGATGTGCAGATATTCAGAAACTGGAGGAGTGGGGCAAGGTACATGGCCTTGACAGCAAATGGATTCACCGTGACCCCCGTTTTCCTCACTTCGACCTTTTCGGGGATCGTCAGTTTGATATCCTCTCTAAGGAAGGATATGGGGAGCACATTCGCAGATTTCGTTTGAAAAAGCAGAAGGAACGCCCTTAAACCAAAAATAAGACGCCATAAGGCGTCTTATTTTTGGTATTCGAAGGAAGGTTCCTTCCATTTTTCATCTAGTTCCACAAGGAGGGAATGGCCGTCGAAATACCATTCATCATCCGCTTCAATGAAAAAGTGAATCGTTCCTGTATCCGTTTGAGCAATTGGATCGACGGGTTCTGACAGGCTGATGGCTAAAGAAAAACCCGGCTGCAGGCCTCCGACACCGCCGTACCGGACATAGAAACGGAGGTGTCCTTCTTCCTCTATGTCAAGCTCGTCTTTGTACCATTTTGCTGCTTCCTCAGTTACTGTTAAATTCATGATTTCATCTCCTGTTCGTTCAGATGGTCTAATAGTGCTGTATCCTGTGTTTCATCTGTTCAAACCTGTTTCTGCATTATTTAAGGCTGCGTTTTTTATCTGGAACAGGATCGAATCCCCCTTTGTGAAAGGGGTGGCATTTCGAGATGCGTCTTACAGTGAGGTAAAAACCTTTAAAGAATCCAAACCGGCGAAAGGCTTCAAGTCCGTATTCGGAACATGTCGGTTGAAATCGGCATGTCGGCGGGAAGAATGGACTGATGCCCTTCCGGTAAAACTGGATCAATGCAATCATTATGTGTTTCATCGCTTGCGAACCTTAGTTTTGTTCCTGTTTCTTATCATAAGTCACCGTTGCTACTGCATCGTGCAGGTGGATGGATTCTTCATTACGACAGGAAACTTTAAATGCCTCCACAAAGTCGTACTCATACAAATCTGCTGCAACTAGACGTACGATATCCTCGACGAAACGAGGGTTTTCATAAGCCTGCTCCGTCACCATTTTCTCATCCGGACGCTTGAGGACCGGATGAATACGTGCACTGGCATTGCTTTCCGCCGCTTCTAAAAGGGCAGCTTTCCAATCTAAGTCCTGCTCATCGTAATCATCGGTTAATTTCACTTCCATCGTGACATTCCCACGCTGGTTATGCGCACTGTATTCACTAATTTCCTTGGAGCAAGGGCATAATGTTGTGATTTTCCCTGTCAATGCAACTGTTATATCATGACCTGTCTCCCCATCATATTCTACCCGTATGGTTGCATCCGCATGGTTCATGCCTGCAAGATCGGAATAAGGTCCTTTCCGTTCAAAAAACCAAGGGAAGGTTACTTCTACTTCTGCGTCTTTTTGTTTCAGGCGTTCCGCAAGTTCCTCTGTGAACTGCTTCAATGTAGCTATATCGACGGCGAAGCCTTCGTTATGATACTTGTCGAGCTGCTCTGTGAAGCGGCTCATATTTGTTCCTTTACTGCCTTTTTCAATCGAAGAACCGAAAGAAAAAGTACCGATGGTTGTTTGGATCTGAGGTGTGAGGTCGCTCGGAATCCGAATCGGATGCTTTACATTCGAAATCCCGACCATATCGATATCAAATAAGAAATCTTTTCTTGAGTTTTGCAGATCGGCCATTTTATCTTTTTCCATAGGCTTTGTGCGCGGTCCCGGTGCTACGGATCCGAAAAGCTTATGGCGCTCTTCTTTAGAAGGAAGTTGTTTGTTTGTATTAAGCTCTGTCTTGTTCATGACAATGACTCCTTTCAGACCTTCAATATATGTGAAAGTATACAATATGTACTTCTAAATATACAACGGAATGCTTGCAGGATGTGCACTATCCTTTAGGGTATGCTATAAAATAAAGCCTATCCCGGAAAGGATAAGCTTCCTTCATGGATATTCACATCCAGGTAATTTTCGGTTCGGTCTTGTCGATGATCCGTTTAATGTTGGATCGGTGCCGATAAATGACGAAAACCGTAAA
The DNA here is from genome assembly GCF_030291935.1 of Halobacillus sp. ACCC02827. NCBI lineage: Bacteria > Bacillati > Bacillota > Bacilli > Caryophanales > Bacillaceae > Halobacillus > Halobacillus sp. ACCC02827. The sequence goes on from NZ_CP128168.1 coordinate 1,800,343, forward strand.
TAATCCAATGATTATACTCAAACCGAAATCTTTGGTGAGAACGGCTGCAATAATGCCGATAACTCCGCTGATCATCGATGACAGGGAGACATATTTACTGATATACAAAAGGATGAAGAAAGATAAGACCAAAATCAGAAATACGAGCGGGTTCACGCCTAAGATGACACCGGCAGATGTAGCGACCGCTTTTCCTCCTTTGAAACCTGCAAAGACAGGATACATATGTCCAATGACTGCAAATATACCTATGACAAGAGGAATGACGTCAGCACCGGCGAAGAAAGGGATTGCTGCAGCCAAGGTTCCTTTCAGAATATCTGATATTGTAACGATGAGGCCAGCTTTCATGCCAAGTACCCGAAACGTATTCGTTCCTCCGAGGTTTCCGCTTCCATGCTCACGGATGTCTGTACCGTAGCCGATTTTTCCAACAATCAGGCCGGAAGGGATCGAGCCTAAAATATAGGCGAGAACTATATATAGAGCATACTCCATGGCGTTCATCTCCTTTCATAGTAATAGTTTATCATGTGTCGTCCAGTTAAAGAACTGTCTGTCCAAATACTTTTTTCCTGCTGCGAGGGCAAAGGAAAAGGCTGTTGGTCCAATTTTCCGCATTTCTATTATGTACTGATTAAAGGGAGCGAGGTTCGCTCCGACGACTCTTTATTATACCAATTGAACGGTTCATTACAAGTTTTTTTTGGAGCAGTTCTTAGATAAATGGATAGGGGAAACGAACATGGGGGGATTTGACAGACCAAACTTTCCGCTGAAGGTTTATCCATATAGGAAAATGGATATATAAATATGATGCCAGCTAACTTGTTTACAGGAGGAAAACGATGATTACGTTTAAAGATGTGACAAAAACCTATCCGGACGGAACCACGGCGTTAAAAGACGTTAATTTTGACGTTCGCGAAGGAGAACTTCTCGCCCTCATCGGGCCGAGCGGATGCGGAAAAACGACGACGATGAAAATGATCAATCGTCTCATTGAACCGACGGAAGGATTAATAGAGATACATAACAAGGATATTAAAGAGTACAACATTCATGAACTGCGCTGGAACATCGGTTATGTCCTGCAGGAAATCGCTCTGTTTCCACATATGACCATCGAAGAGAATATTGCCGTTGTACCCGAGATGAAAAAATGGAAGAAAAAGGATCTATCGGCCCGTATCGATGAGCTGATGCATATGGTCGGACTGGACCCTGATAAACACAGGAAGCGTAAGCCGAGTGAATTGTCCGGTGGTCAGCAGCAAAGGGTCGGTGTCATACGTGCTCTCGCTGCCGATCCTGAAATCATTTTGATGGACGAACCGTTCAGTGCTCTCGATCCGATCAGCAGAGAGCAGCTTCAAAAGGATATACGTTCGCTTCAGCAGGAGATTAAGAAGACGATTGTTTTCGTTACCCATGATATGGATGAGGCACTGGCACTCGGGGATCGGATCTGCTTGATGAAAGAAGGGGAAATCGTCCAACTGGACACCCCGCAAAACCTTGTCCTTAACCCGGTGAACAGCTTTGTGGAGGATTTCATCGGCTCAAGAAAAACACCGTGGCAGACGGCGGTCGACGTCATTATGGAACAATCCGACGATGCTGTTTATTCTGTGGACGATTACGAGAGCGGCCGTGTACCGACTCATGGAATGTTTCATCTTCGCAAGTCCGATGGTACGAACGGCGGAGCAGTCATGGATGGACGCCGGGAGGTTGTTCCGGAACTGGATAATGGGATGGTCTTGAAAGATGCAGTTGTCCTGTTTGAGAAGCACAAATATGACAGCCTGCCTGTCGTTCGCGGCAATAAGCTGATCGGAACACTGTCCTATAAAGATATCGTTCTCTTTCTCAAAAGCCAGTCGAAGGAGGAAGAGGTATGAATCAATTCATCGAAGTGTTCAGCCAGAGACAGGACATTCTGCTTGAGAAGATATGGGAACATCTGCAAATCTCCATTATATCACTCGTCATTGCTACGTTGATTTCTGTCCCTCTCGGTTTACTGTTGACGCGCAAACAGAAAATTGCAGAACCGATCATCGGACTTACGGCAGTCCTGCAAACGATCCCTAGCCTTGCGGTCCTGGCTTTTCTTATTCCGCTGTTCGGGATCGGCCAGACACCGGCTGTTATTGCTTTGACCGCCTACGGACTACTTCCGATCCTGCGTAACACGTACACAGGTATCAAAGGGGTCGATCCTGCTTTGAAAGAAGCGGCTACAGGTATGGGCATGTCCTCTTTCCGAAGGTTGTCTAAAGTGGAACTGCCTTTGGCGATGCCGATCATTATGGCAGGAATAAGGACGTCTATGGTCCTGATCGTAGGGACGACGACCATTGCAGCATTAATCGGAGCAGGCGGGCTCGGTGATCTAATTCTGCTTGGGCTCGACCGAGGCGGCGATGCCAATCTCATTCTTCTTGGTGCGATACCTGCGGCGCTGCTTGCCATCCTTCTCGATTTGATTTTGCGTTTATTTGAACGAACATCAGCGAAGTCCGGGTTCCGGTCTTTGATCAGTTTATTGGTAATCGCTGCACTTATCGCTGTGGGGCCGCTCGCATTCGGAGGTAAAGGGAAAGATGACCTTGTTCTCGGTGCCAAGCTTGGATCGGAGCCTGCTATCCTTATTAATATGTATAAGCTTTTGATAGAAGACGAGACCGACCTCCAAGTCGGCTTGCAGGCTAATTTAGGGAAAACGGACCTGGTCTTCAGTGCACTCGAGGAAGGAAGTATTGATATCTATCCGGAGTTCACCGGAACAGCCATTGTATCCCTCCTTGATGAAGAGGCAGAAAGCAACGATAAGAAGGAAGTCTACATGCAGGCAAAGCGTGGGATGGCAGAAACGTACGATATGGCTTATTTGGAGCCGATGGCATTTAATAATACGTACACGGTTGCCACCACGGAGGAAATAGCAGAACGCTACAACCTGGAAACCATGGAAGATTTAAAAGCTGTGGAAGATCAGCTGACTGCAGGTTTCACCTTGGAATTTAACGACCGACAAGACGGCTATCAAGGGATGAAAGAGCTGTACGGGCTCGATCTTGCCGAAGTGAGGACCATGGATCCCGGTCTCCGTCAAGGTGCTATATCGAGCGGAGATGTGGATATCATTGACGCTTATGCCACGGATAGTTATATGGTAGAATTAAACCTAAAAGTGTTGGAGGATACGAAGAACCTTTTCCCGCCTTATCAAGGTGCACCATTGATGAAGCAGGAAACACTGGAAGAGTATCCGGAGCTTGAGGAAATCCTGAATCAGTTGTCAGGAAAGATCTCCGATGAAGAAATGAGAGAAATGAACTATCAGGTAGATTATGAAGACCGTTCCCCGGCTGATGTTGCAAGCGAATATTTGGTTGAGGAAGGTTTAATCGAAGAATAGGAGGCGTTAACGTGACCTTTCAAAATCCATCGAAACAAGAGATAAAAGAACTGCTCCAAAACTCGAAGCGTATTGCCGTCATCGGCCTCTCTGATAAGCCGCACCGTACATCGTATCAGGTAAGCGAGGCGATGCAGCAGGCAGGTTATGAAATCATCCCCGTCAATCCGGCTGTTGAGGAAGTGCTCGGTCAAAAAGCAGTAGCAAGCCTTGCGGAGGTGGAGGGACCCATTGACATTATCAATGTCTTTCGACGTTCTGAATATCTTCCTGAAATCGCTGAAGAAGCCAAAAACGTCGATGCGAAAGCGTTCTGGGCTCAACAAGGCGTTATTCACGAGGGAGCTTATGATATACTGAAAGATGATTCCAAACTTGTCATCATGGATTTGTGTATCAAAGTGGCTCATGCCCTTTATCGATGATATATCTGTGATTTTTCGTTTAAATCCCTGCATCTGCGGGGGTTTTTTCGTTTTTTTTGGAAGAATTATGTTTGCGAAACCATATAAAATCGCTACAATATAACAAGCGATGTTTTTTGTTGTCAGTGCAATACACTTTTTTTGAATGAACAACAAGCTTCTCTTAGGGGGTATAAGAAAGGTCAAGGTAATCCCTGACTTATTCCATAGGGTCTCTTGAGGTTCCATATGTAAAATTCGTTTACACAATCGAACGTTTGTTCTATTATGGTAATAGTTGTTGGTTAAGAAAGGAGCCGATGGTAAATTGTCGAGTCAAAATCAAACATACACAGATGATTCCATACAAGTACTAGAGGGACTGGAGGCTGTCCGAAAGCGGCCGGGGATGTATATCGGATCCACCGATCATCGCGGACTCCATCACCTTGTCTATGAAATCGTCGATAACGCCATCGATGAAGCATTGTCTGGTTTCGGCGAACAAATGACTGTCACGCTCCACAAAGATGGAAGTGTTTCTGTCGAGGATGAAGCGCGCGGAATGCCGACGGGAATGCATAAAACAGGAAAGCCGACCCCGGAAGTCATCTTGACTGTCCTGCACGCCGGAGGGAAATTCGGTCAAGGCGGTTATAAGTCGTCGGGAGGTCTGCATGGCGTAGGTGCTTCTGTTGTAAATGCTCTTTCGGAATGGCTGGAAGTTCATATTGCCAGGGACGGAGAGAAGTTCTATCAACGGTTCGAGAACGGCGGTGTTCCGGTTACGTCTCTTGAGAATAAAGGGAAGACGCGGAAGACAGGTACGACCATCCGATTTAAGCCTGATCCGACCATTTTCTCAGTTACGAAGTTCAACCTGGAAACGTTATCGGAAAGGCTTCGCGAAGCGGCTTTTCTTCTAAAGGGGTTCCGAATCATCCTGGTTGATGAACGGAATGAAAAAGTTCAGGAAGTTTATCAATATAACGATGGGTTGGAGTCGTTCGTCGGTTACTTAAACGAGGAGAAAGATACGCTTCATCCTGTCGTGTCATTTGAGGGCAGCCAGTCCGGTATTGAATTGGATTTCGCTTTTCAATTCAATGATGGTTTTGCTGAGAACATCTTGTCCTTCGTAAACAATGTACGGACGAAAGACGGCGGTACCCACGAGTCGGGAGCGAAGACAGCGATTACACGTATTTTTAATGACTATGCAAGAAGAGCACAGCTGTTGAAGGATAAGGATAAGAACCTGGAAGGTAACGATATCAGAGAAGGGTTTACAGCTGTCATTTCTGCGCGTATCCCTGAAGAGCTGCTGCAGTTTGAAGGCCAGACAAAGAGCAAGCTCGGGACATCGGAAGCAAGATCAGCCGTGGACAGTGTCATCGCTGAGAAGCTTTCCTACTTCCTGGAAGAGAATCCGGACATTTCTTCCATGCTGATTAAAAAAGCGATCAAAGCTAAAGAGGCAAGAGAGGCTGCTCGTAAAGCAAGGGAAGATGCGAGATCCGGCAAGAAGAGGAAGCGCAAAGATACGTTGTTGAGCGGGAAGCTGACTCCTGCCCAGTCGAAGAACGCACAGAAGAATGAGCTCTATCTTGTAGAGGGTGATTCTGCCGGTGGTTCAGCGAAACAAGGAAGGGATCGAAAATTCCAGGCTGTCCTTCCGCTTCGTGGTAAAGTTATCAATACAGAAAAAGCCAAGATTGCTGACATCTTTAAAAATGAAGAGATTTCCACGATCATTCACACAATCGGTGCGGGTGTCGGAGGAGACTTCACATTAGAAGACTGCAATTACGATAAAATCGTCATCATGACCGATGCGGACACTGACGGAGCGCACATTCAGGTGCTTCTTTTGACGTTCTTCTTTCGTTATATGAGGCCGCTTGTAGAAGCTGGCAAAGTCTTCATCGCTCTCCCGCCGTTGTATAAGGTGAGTAAAGGCAAAGGCAAGAAGGAGAAAGTCGAATACGCCTGGGATGAAGAAGGCATGCAGAAATTATTAAAAGAATTCAAGAATGGTTATTCGATCCAACGTTACAAAGGTTTAGGGGAAATGAACGCAGATCAGCTTTGGGAAACGACGATGAATCCGGAATCACGTACATTGATTCGAGTCACCATCGATGATCTTGCTCGTGTAGAACGCCGTGTGACGACACTGATGGGGGATAAAGTAGAACCTCGACGGAAATGGATTGAATCCCACGTCGCTTTCGGAATGGAAGACGAAGCGAATATATTAGAAAATGATAAAATCCAATCGTAAAAGGAGGACCTCCTGTTGTCTGAGGCAGAAAAGTTTTTAGATTTACCATTAGAGGAAGTTCTCGGAGACCGCTTCGGGAGATACAGTAAATACATCATCCAGGAAAGGGCCCTCCCGGATGCAAGGGACGGCTTGAAGCCGGTGCAACGGCGGATTCTTTATGCCATGCACCAAGAGAAAAATACCCATGATAAAGCCTACCGGAAATCGGCAAAAACGGTCGGTACAGTTATTGGTAATTATCACCCGCACGGAGATTCTTCGGTCTATGAAGCAATGGTGCGCTTGAGTCAGACGTGGAAGGTGCGGCATCCGCTTGTGGAAATGCACGGGAACAACGGCAGCGTAGATGGAGATCCGCCCGCGGCCATGCGTTATACAGAAGCCAGACTGTCTGCAATATCTTCGGAGCTCCTGCGGGATATTGAAAAGCAGACGGTTGAATTCATTCCTAACTTCGATGATACGATTGAGGAACCGACCGTTCTTCCTGCCAAGTTTCCCAGTCTGCTTGTAAACGGGTCTACAGGGATATCTGCTGGGTATGCTACCGAGATACCTTCTCATAATTTAGGCGAAGTCATCGATGCGGTAATCATGCGCATCGATAAGCCGAAATCCACAGTCCCTGAATTAATGACGAAGATTCAAGGTCCGGATTTCCCTACGGGCGGTATTATACAGGGGGTTGCCGGAATTCAAAAAGCTTATGAGACCGGCAAAGGTAAAATCGTTCTTCGCGGCCGGGCGGAAATCCAGCAGCAGCGTGGCGGCAAAGAACAGATCGTTATTCATGAAATACCTTATGAAGTGAATAAAGCGAGTATGGTTAAACGGATGGACGAGCTTCGTATTGATAGAAAAGTGGAAGGGATCGCCGAAGTTAGGGATGAGACCGACCGCACGGGCCTGCGGGTGGTTATCGATTTGAAGAAAGATGCAAACAGCGAAGGCGTGCTGAACTACCTTTATAAGCATACGGACCTGCAGATTTCCTACAACTTCAATATGGTTGCCATTCACGAACGGACGCCGAAGTTGATGAGTTTACCTTTGATGCTGGATGCCTATATCCACCACCAGAGAGAAGTAGTGACGAGGCAGTCGATCTACGACTTAAATAAAGCGAAGAAACGTGCGCACATTGTAGAAGGATTAATTAAAGCTATTTCCATCCTCGATGAAGTCATTGCAACCATTCGGTCATCTAAGGATAAAGCAGACGCGAAACACCAATTGATGGTGCAGTATGACTTCAGCGAAGAGCAGGCGGAAGCCATTGTTACGCTCCAGCTCTACCGTCTGACGAACACGGATATTACGGCACTTCAAAAAGAAGCGGCCGAGCTTGCCGACCAAATTGCCTATTTGGAGAAACTGCTTGGTGATGAGAAGGAAATGATGAAGGTCATCAAAGCAGATCTGCGTTCCATGAAAAAACAGTACAGCGAGAACCGCCGTACAACGATCGAAGAGAAAGTGGAAGAACTAAAGGTCGATCTTGAGGTTACCGTTGCAAGTGAGGACGTCATTGTTTCCGTTACGAAAGACGGTTACCTGAAACGGACGAGCCCGCGGTCATACGGTGCCTCGAACGGGGAAGATTTCGCCCTGAAAGACGGAGACCATCTGCTCCGATTGTTCGAGATGAACACAACGGACACCATTCTGTTATTTACGAATCTCGGGAAGTATCTGTTTCTTCCCGTTCATAAACTTCCGGATATACGCTGGAAGGACCTTGGTCAATATATATCCAACATCGTTCAGGTCGATAAGAACGAATTTATTGTGGAAGCCATCCCTATTCGTACATTTGAAGCGGACCGGTACCTCCTCTTCTTTACGAAGAATGGAATGGTGAAGAAGAGCGAATTAGGGTTGTATAAAGCACAGCGGCATTCCAAAGCTTTGGTCGCCATTAACTTGAAGAACGATGATGAAGTAGTGGATGTCCATTTGACAGATGGAAATTCCGATATTTTCATCGCTTCCAATAAAGCATATGGACTATGGTATAAAGAGGAGGAAGTAAATACTGTCGGCCAGCGGGCTTCCGGGGTCAAAGCCATCACGCTTAAGGAAGACGAACAAGTCGTATCCGGACAGGTCTTTAAAGCATCGGAGGACCCTTCCATCCTTCTTTATACCCATCGAGCAGCGGTGAAACGAATGCGTTTGAAAGAATTTGAATGTACAAGTCGAGCCAAACGAGGGCTCATCATGCTGAGAGAGTTGAAGAAAGACCCGCATCAGTTGATTGATGTGCACCTTGTGCAGCGCGACGATCAAATCGTGCTAATGACGGAGAAGGATCAGATAACAGAATTGAAGCCGATGGATTTCAAAGCCAATGACCGCTACAGTAACGGTTCTTACGTCCTTGATACAGAGGAGCAGGGCCGGGTGGTCGAAGCATGGCTCAAGTCGGAATATGAAATCCCTTTTCGTGATGAATCCGAGGATACGGATAACGGTTAAGGTATAAGAAGCGCCCTGATATCAGGGTGCTTCTTTTTACCTCGTTGTATTTTCAGAAAAATGTGATAAGATGAATGTATATTCATCGCTTGGAGGTGATGTATGAGTGAGCTTAGGGACAGGATCATTGGACATTCGCTGATCTTATTTGAAAAACATGGGTTTCACGGCGTTTCCGTTCATGAAATCGTGCAGGCTTCCGGTACTTCCAAGGGAGGGTTCTATCACCACTTTCAATCAAAGGATGAACTGCTGTACGTCATTCATGACATGTTTCTTACATATGTATGGAGGGAAGCGAGGGCAGCAGACGACACGCATCCATCTCCGGTTGCCAAGGTGCAGGCGATCATACGTGCTTTCGTACACGTATTCGACTTATATCAACCCCACATTTCCGTCTACTATCAAGAGAGCATCTACTTAAAAGCACCCTATGCAGAAAAAATAAATCAAAAACGCGATGAATTTAAGCAGCTGATTTTTCACATTGTGGAGGAAGGGCAGAAGACAGGACATTTCCGAAGGGAGCTTCCTCTTGAAGTTACGGCCATGGCGATACTCGGAATGGTTAACTGGATGTACAAATGGTATAGAAAAGACGGCCCCTATACAATCGAACAGATAGCAGATGTCTACACAGACCTCGTACTTCACCTTTTGTTACCGGGAAGAGAGGACCGGACATATTTTGATCACTTATTGAAGGTGCCTTTTTTTTACGAATAAAAGAAAGCGTTTTCTTTTTTGTTTGATTACAGACCAACCAGTCGGTCTTCCAACTTGTAAGGAGGATATCTATGAATTTTGAATGGACAAAAGAACAGGAAATGACGAGGAACATGGTGCGTGACTTTGCGGATAAAGTTATCGGACCGAGAGCTGTTGCCATTGATAAGAACGCGGAGTTTCCAGAAGATATCTTTAAAGAAATGGGCAAGCTTGGTCTCCTCGGCATTCCGTTCCCGGAAGAGTACGGCGGTTCCGGTGGAGATACGGTGACTTACGCACTTGCTGTAGAAGAAATCGGACGTGTTTGCGGGTCCACAGGACTCAGTTATGCTGCAGCGGTTTCCCTCGGGGCAAGTCCTATCTATTATTTCGGAACAGAAGAGCAGAAACAGACGTTTTTGACACCACTTGCTAAAGGAGAGGGGCTTGCTTCTTTCGGTTTGACGGAGCCGAATGCAGGATCCGATGCCGCTGGCACACAAACCCGCGCGGAACTGAATGGTGATCATTATGTCATCAACGGGGAAAAGTGTTGGATTACTAATGCGGAGTATGCTCGTTCGATAACTGTGACTGCCGTTTCCGGTAAGCGTCCGGACGGGAAAAATATCATCTCTGCTTTCATCATTCCGAAAGATACCAAAGGCATGAAGGTGACGAGTCCGTACGACAAAATGGGAGTACGAGGCAGCAACACATCAGAGATTATTCTTGATCATGTCATAGTACCAAAAGAAAACCTGCTTGGAGATCCGGAGGCAGGATTCAAACAGTTTCTTTATACGCTGGACGGCGGGAGAATATCTATTGCGGCACTTGCTGTCGGTATTGCTCAAGCTGCATTAGACAGGGCTTTAGCCTATGCAAAAGAACGGAAGCAATTTGGTCAACCGATTTCCAAATTTCAAGCTATTCAATTTAAACTGGCCGATATGGCGATGGAAGTCGAGCTTGCAAGGAACATGGTTCATAAGGCGGCTTGGTTGAAGGATAAAGGAAAGCCATTTACGAAAGAATCCGCCTATGCCAAACTGTTCGCCTCTGAAACGGCTTTCCGCGCAGCAAATGAGGCGATTCAGATACACGGAGGATACGGTTATATGCGCGAATATGAAGTGGAACGCTTTTTGCGCGATGCGAAACTCCTGGAAATTGGAGAAGGTACTTCAGAAATACAGCGGCTTGTTATCGCCCGCTCATTAGGCTGTTAATTAAAGGAAGGAGGAAGCGTTATGGCTTTATTGGAACAGACCGTTGGGGAACTCTTGTCAGAAAAAGCAGCGCAGCATCCGGATCAGGAGGCTTTTGTCTATCCTGGTTTGTCGATAAGGAAAACTTACAGGGAATTTGAAGAAATGACGGATGAAGTGGCTAAAGGCCTGATGGCTCTTGGTGTTGAAAAGGGAGAACATATAGCTATTTGGGCGGACAACAAGCCGGAATGGCTATTAAGCCAGTTTGCCTCCGGAAAAATGGGTGGCGTTCTCGTAACCGTCAATACGAACTACCGAACTCAGGAACTGGAATACTTATTGAAGCAGTCAGATGCTTCCACTATCATTCTTGCAGAGGATTTCAGGGGAACGTCCTATATGGATATTTTGAAAGAAATTTGTCCTGAGCTTGAAACATGTGAGAAAGGCGCTTTGGAAAGCGAACGACTTCCATTTCTAAAGAATGTCATCGTATTAAGCGAGCGCTCATATAAAGGATGCTACAACTGGCAGGATCTTCTCGATATGGGACTGACTGTTTCAAACGAGGATCTCTCAGAAAGAAAAGAGACGCTTCATTTCCGGGATGTCATTAATATGCAGTACACTTCCGGGACGACAGGGTTCCCTAAAGGCGTCATGTTAAGTCACCATAACATCGTGAATAACGGAAACCAGGTGGCCGACTGCATGCGGCTTACAAACGAAGACCGCCTATGTATACCGGTTCCTTTCTTCCACTGCTTCGGATGCGTACTAGGAACTTTGGCGGCGGTTTCTAAAGGCGCGACAATGGTTATTTTAGAGCAGTTCGATCCTCTGGAAGTATTAAAAGCGGTTACGAACGAATCTTGTACAGCGCTTCATGGTGTCCCGACGATGTTCATTGCTGAATTGAACCATGAAGATTTCGAAAAATGGAAACCGACAACCCTCCGTACCGGCATCATGGCAGGTTCGACTTGTCCGATGGAAGTGATGAAGCGGGTGATGGACGACATGGGTGCAGGAGAAATAACCATTGCATACGGACAGACGGAATCCTCCCCGGTGATTACTCAAACGAGAGCCGATGACCCGATCGACCTTCGTGTGACGAGCGTCGGCCGCGTCCATCCGCATGTCGAAGTGAAAATAATCGAACCGGCCACCGGAGAAGAGCTTCCTCCGGGTGTACCAGGTGAACTGTGCACACGCGGATATTTGGTAATGGCAGGATATTATAAGAATGAAGAGGCAACGGAAGCGGCTGTTGATCCGGACGGATGGCTGCATACGGGAGATGTTGCTGTCTGCAGTACGGAAGGATATATCGAAATTACCGGAAGAATCAAGGACATGATCATCCGTGGAGGCGAAAACGTCTATCCCAGAGAAATCGAAGAGTTCTTATATAAACATCCGGACGTTCTCGATGTACAGATCGTTGGAGTGCCTGATGAGAAATTCGGGGAAGAAGTCATGGCATTTCTCATTCCAAAGGCAAACGTCACATTGGCAGAAGAGGATATTCGTGCGTTTTGTTCAGGCAGTATATCGAAACATAAAATTCCGAAGTATATCTGTTTCGTAGAGGAGTTTCCGATGACGGCCAGCGGTAAAATACAAAAATTCCGTTTAAGGGAAAGCGCGCTTGAAATACTGCAAACAGAAACGTGAGGAGGAAACACCTATGTTTTCCAAAGTATTGATTGCCAACCGGGGAGAAATTGCTGCCAGGATCATTCGGACGTGCAGGAAGATGGGCATTCAAACGGTCGCTGTTTATTCGGAAGCGGACCAGGACAGTGCGTATGTATCCATGGCAGACGAAAGCTACCTTATCGGTAAACCAAGAGTAAGCGAATCTTATTTAAATGCGGATAAAATTCTCGACGTCGCTGTAAAGTGCGGCGCACAGGCCGTTCATCCCGGGTATGGTCTATTAAGCGAACATGCAGGTTTTGCGAGGAAGGTGGAAGAAGAAGGGATGACTTTTATCGGTCCTCCTTCAAAGGTTATTGCCAAGATGGGAGACAAAGTAGAAGCTAGAGCAGAAATGAAAAGTGCTGGTGTTCCAATTATCCCCGGTACGGATGGTTCGGTTGATTCTGTGGAAGATGCAAAGAGAATCGCAGATGAATTCGGCTATCCCGTCATGCTGAAGGCAGCGGCAGGCGGCGGAGGGATCGGTATGCAGGCGGTCCATAATGAGCAGGAACTGGAAAAGGCATTCGCAGGGAACTCGAAACGAGCGGAGACATTTTTCGGAGACGGCAAGATGTTCTTAGAAAAACTGATTGACAAGCCGCGCCATATAGAGATTCAGGTGCTCGCTGACGAACACGGGAATGCCATACATTTATTTGAGCGGGAATGTTCGATTCAACGCAGGCATCAAAAAGTACTCGAAGAAGCACCATCCCCGTCTCTATCTGAAGCAACGCGGGAAAAGATGTATAGAAGTGCTCTGAAAGCGGTGGAAAGTCTCGGCTACACGAATGCGGGTACGCTTGAATTTCTCGTAGACCAGGAAGAGAACCACTATTTCCTGGAAATGAATACGCGTTTGCAGGTGGAACATCCCGTTACAGAAGAAATTACAGGGGTGGATATTGTTGAGCAGCAGCTGCGCATTGCAGCTAAGAAGCCGTTGTCCTTTGGACAGGAGGATGTACAAAGGAATGGGCATGCGATAGAAGTGAGGATTTATGCGGAAGACTCCAATACTTTCTATCCCTCTCCCGGCAAACTCACAAAGCTTCGTCTTCCCGAAGGAGATGGAATCCGTCATGAGACGGCCATCTGTGAAGGTTCTGAAGTCACCCCTTTCTACGATCCAATGATTGCGAAATTAATAGTCCACGGCGGGGACCGTCAAGAAGCCGTAGAACGACTGACGCAAGCCGTGCATGCGTATGAAATAGAAGGAATTAAGTCAAATTTGATGATGTTGAAGCGGATCGTTACGCATGAGAACTTCATCATTGGCGACACGAAAACAGATTTTATTGAGGTTCATTATTTACCGACGTTAACGAAATGAGGAGGATGAAGAGATGAAGGAAGTGAAGGCTTCGATGGCAGGAAGTGTATGGAAATTGGTAGCAAAAGAAGGAGATTCGATAGAGGACGGGCAGGATGTCGTAATCTTGGAGTCAATGAAAATGGAGATACCAATCACGGCAGAATACTCCGGTGTCCTAAAGGAGATGAAGGTTGCAGAAGGCGATTTTGTCAATGAAGGAGATACGATCGCAGTCATTGAATAGGAGGGTCCTATGATCTCATTCCCTGAGAAAGTAAAGATAAAGGAAGTCGGTCCGCGCGACGGGTTACAGAATGAAGCGGTAGAGGTTCCATGGGAGCGGAAGGTGGAATGGATAAATCTTCTTTCTGCTGCCGGGTATGAATATATTGAATTCAGTTCTTTCGTTCATCCGAAGTGGATTCCACAACTGAAGGATGCTGATATAGTGGCGAGGTCCATCGACAGAAATCCCGGAACGACCTACGCTGCTCTCGTCCCGAATGTAAAGGGGTTGCGCAAAGCGCTGGATAATGGTGTCGATGAAGTAGCTGTCTTTATGTCGGCGAGTGAAACACACAATAAGAAGAATATCAACAAAACCATCAACGAGACGTATCCTGTTCTGCAAGAAGTCATCACAGAGTCCAAGCAGGAAGGAAAAAAGGTAAGGGGTTATATTTCTTGTGTATTCGGTTGCCCTTATGAAGGACATGTCCCATTCGAGCAGACAGCAGCAGTCGCAAAGACACTTTTGAAGATGGGGGTGGACGAAATATCTCTCGGCGATACCATCGGGACGGCCGATCCGAAGCAGGTCGACCTTTTTCTTGAGTACATGAAAGAGAGAGTCTATTTGGAACATACGGCGCTCCATTTTCATAATACCAACGGAATGGCGCTCGCAAATGTGACGGTGGCTCTTCAACATGGAATCACCATCTTTGATGCATCTCTCGGCGGGCTTGGTGGATGTCCCTATGCCGAGGGAGCTTCAGGAAATCTTGCAACAGATGACCTCGTTCACATGCTTCATCGTATGGGGATCGAGACGGGAATTAATGAAGAAAAACTAAGGAAGGCAGCTGCCTTCCTTGAGCAGGAGCTCGGAAAACGTCTGCCGAGCCATCAAAGACAGATAGCCGCTAAAGAGGAGGTAGGTTGATGGATACGTTCACGAAACTGGAGGCTTTGGATACCCATGTGTATCTGCTGACATTAAACAGACCATCGAGTGCCAATGCCCTTTCCAGCGGGTTATTGGATGAATTGGAAGAAACGCTCAAAGATATTCAGCGGCGGCCGGAGATACGTGTGCTTTTAATAACAGGGAGCGGAAACAAAGCATTCTCCGCAGGCGCTGATTTGAAAGAACGGGCGGAAATGGGCGAAAAAGAGGTATTGGCGGCAGTGGAGAAGATCGGCAGTACGTTTCGACTTCTGGAAACGTTGTCTATTCCAACGATTGCAGTAATGAATGGTGCTGCTTATGGAGGCGGGCTTGAGCTTGCTCTTGCCTGCGATATCCGGTTTATGAGCAGTTCTGCAAAAGCAGGGTTGACGGAAACGTCGCTTGCCATCATTCCGGGCGCGGGAGGTACGCAGCGCCTGCCCCGCCTTATCGGACCAGGGAAAGCAAAAGCTATGATCTACTCTGCAAAGCCGGTGGAGGCGGATAAAGCTCAAGCCATCGGTCTTGTCGAATATGTGTATGAGCCGCAGTTCTTATTATCTGAAGCAAAAGATTTCGCCTGTGCCATCGCACGCAATGCACCAACAGCACTGAAACAGGCAAAAAAAGCAATTCAGGAAGGGCTGGATGCAGATCTGGAAGCCGGCTTGAAAATCGAACACTCCTGCTACGAAGTAACCATTCCCACCAAAGACCGCCTGGAAGGGTTGAATGCATTTAAAGAAAAAAGGAAGCCGGATTATAAAGGAGAATAAACGTGGAGAAGACGATGCCCAATAAAAAAACGTGGAAAGAAAATAAGCAGCGGATTAAGGCAGGCGGGGCGGAAAAGTATCATGAAAAAAATGCCCAAAAGGGGAAATTGTTCGTCCGTGAACGCCTGAGGCTGCTTTTTGACGACGATATCGATGTGGAAGATGCTTTCTTTGCAAACTGTATGGACGAATCACTCCCTGCGGACGGTGTTGTGACGGGAATAGGAAAAATTAACGGCAAAGATGTCTGTGTGATGGCTAACGATTCAACTGTGAAGGCAGGCTCGTGGGGGGCACGAACGGTAGAGAAGATCATACGCATCCAGGAAACAGCAATGAAACTTAATCTGCCGATGCTGTATCTCGTTGATTCCGCAGGAGCACGTATTACAGATCAAATCGATATGTTTCCGAACAGACGCGGAGCCGGTAGAATTTTTCACAATCAAATAAAATTGAGCGGTCGTGTCCCGCAGGTCTGCCTTCTCTTCGGTCCATCTGCAGCAGGTGGGGCTTATATCCCGGCTTTCTGCGACATCGTTGTCATGGTCGATGGTAATGCTTCAATGTATCTGGGATCACCGAGAATGGCAGAGAAAGTTATCGGTGAGAAAGTGTCATTGGAAGAAATGGGCGGGGCAAGAATGCACTGTTCGGTTTCCGGTTGCGGCGATGTTCTCGCCAAAGATGAATCGGAAGCTGTCCAATTTGCAAGGGACTATTTAAGCTACTTCCCGCAGAGCCATAAGGAGCGGCCGAAGAAAAAGACGCCACTTGCACCGGGAGACTTTGACAAATCCATCGGTGACTTGATCCCTTCCAATCAAAATGCGCCCTTTGATATGTATCAGCTGATAGACAGGTTGATTGATGAAGGTTCTTTCTGTGAAATCAAAAAGAAGTTTGCGCCCGAACTCATTACAGGTCTCGCACGAATCGAAGGAAGAAGTGTCGGTGTGATTGCCAACCAGCCGCGGGCAAAAGGCGGTGTCCTGTTTCCTGATTCTGCAGATAAAGCTGCTAAGTTCATTCAGCTATGTGATGCGTTCCATATACCCCTTCTCTTTCTTGCCGATATTCCAGGCTTCATGATCGGAACAAAGGTGGAACGCGCCGGAATCATCCGGCACGGGGCTAAAATGCTGTCTGCCATGAGTGAAGCGACCGTTCCTAAAATATCAGTGATTGTAAGAAAAGCATATGGTGCGGGATTGTATGCTATGGCAGGTCCTGCGTTTGAACCGGATGCATGTCTTGCTCTTCCGTCTGCTCAAATTGCCGTCATGGGACCGGAAGCAGCCGTGAACGCTGTGTATGCAAACAAAATAGCGGAACTTCCGGAAGAGGACCGTCCCGCTTTTATTCAGGAAAAGCAGCAGGAGTATAAGGAGAACATTGATGTATACAGACTGGCATCTGAAATGATCATAGATGATATAGTGGAACCGGATGCACTTCGTTCTGCCTTGGCTATTCGTTTCCAGGCTTACGAACGAAAGGACATCATCTTCACAGAAAGAAAGCACGGTGTTTATCCCGTTTAAAAAAAGCCCCTGATCCTTCTTGGACCAGGGGCTTTTTTTATTCTCTCTCATTCAAAAGGGAAGCACCGATCTTCCTTATTTCTTCGACCGTATCCGGATTTTCAAGCGCACTCAAATCACCGGATGAATGATTCAAATATGCGGATTTGATGGCCCTTCTCATCACTTTTGCATTTCTCGTTTTTGGTAAATCTTTGACGAAGTGCATGCGCTTCGGGGCAAGCGCTTTGCCAAGTTTCCTTTCCATATATAGCTGCAATTCTTCTAAAAGGACATCTCCTTCTTCGTACAAGGGGGACAAGATGACGAAGGCGACAGGCTCTTCTCCTTTGATTGCATGCGGGACCCCGATGACACCTGCTTCACTAACGGCCTCGTGATCAACAAGGACCGATTCGACTTCAGCAGGACCGAGCCTTTTCCCGGCTACATTGAGGACATCATCCGATCGCCCGGTAATGGTAAAATAACCTTTTTCATCTTTTAAAGCCCAGTCTCCGTGGACCCACGTGTCTTTAAAACGGTTCCAGTAAGTGGATAGGTAACGTTTATCATCTTGATAAAAACTATTTGTCATCCCTACCCACGGAGTTTTGATAACCAGCTCTCCTACTTCATTCGTTACAGATTCCCCTCGCTCATTCCATACATCCGCATCCATACCTGGAAGTGCTGCATTGAACGTGACCGGTTGAATCGGCTTGATCAATACATTTCCTAAAATCCCTCCCGAAATTTCCGTACCGCCGGAATAGTTGAAGATCGGTACTTTTTTCTGACCGGCATGCTTAAACAGCCAGTGCCAGGGATCGGGATTCCATGGTTCTCCAGTGGATGCAATGAGCTTCAAAGAGGTTTTATCATGTTGTCGCAGCCACTCTTTCCCGTGCCTCATTAACGAACGGACGAGAGTGGGGGATATCCCTAAGTGAGTCACCTTGTACCGTTCAACCAGTTCCCATAACCGTGAGGGGGCGGGATAGTCCGGTGTTCCTTCGAAAAGGACGACGGAAGCTCCGTTAATCAGGCCTCCATAGACGAGAAAAGGCCCCATCATCCATCCCATATCCGTGTACCAGAACACCGTGTCCCCTGCTCGGACATCCATACAGATACCTGCGTCAAATGCCGCTTTTATCGGAAAACCGGCGTGAGAATGGACAGCTCCTTTTGGTTTTCCAGTCGTTCCTGACGTATAAATAATCATAAAAGGATCGTCTGCATGCATGGGTTCTGTTTTGAAAGCGTTACCATTTTTCCTTAAAGAAGACCACTGTACATCCCTGTAAGGATTCCAGTCGATTTCTATACCTGTCCTTTCTACAACAATAATGTGTTCAAGGGAAGGACAATGATCAGCAGCAAGGTCTGCTTCGTCTTTCATTCGAATCGATTTGCCGCGCCGGAAGAAACCATCCGCAGTAATGAGAGCTTTTGCCTTGGAAGCCTTTAATCTAGATAGAAGTGCTTCTTCCTTGTAACCGGAGAATGCTGGTGAGAAAACGGCGCCTGTTTTGGACAGGGCGAGCATGGCAATCACTGTTTCGGGAATCATCGGCATGTACAGAAGGACATTGTCTCCTTGTGTGATTCCAAGACTATTCAAACCATTTGCAATGCGGTTCACTTCGTCATGGAGCTCTTGGTACGTATAAGAAAGGCGCACACCATCATCACCTTCCCAGTAGAGAGCGACAGCGTTCTTCTTAAAAGGGTTCCCTGCCCATCGATCCAAAGCCAAATGAGCGACATTCATTATACCACCATCAAACCATTTCGGGAACGCAGGACCGGCGGAGAGATCCAGCGTTTTCTTAAATGGGGTGTACCACTCCACTCCAAGCTCGTTTACAACTTCTTTCCAGAACCAGTCGGGGTCTTCTACAGACTTTTGGTGAAAAGAGTCATAATCAGTAAATCCAAGTTTTTTCATCCATTGGAATAACCGGGTAGATTCAGCCTGCGTGGGATCAGGCATCCATACATTTTCGTGCTTGGACATAAGCAAAAACCCCCAGAATTCAGAATTGTCTTTCTTTTTATTATACATGATTAAAAAGGATGGAGGAATGTTTGCGCATTTTTCACAAATAATTCCTTGGAAAAGGTTGAAAATTTCTATCATTTTCTATACGGTGGGAAAAGTCATGGGATATTTATCCACGAATGACAAATGTACAATAAAGGAGAGAGAAAGATGTTTGAAGGAGCAATTACTTTGTTGATACTTGGGGTTGTCGGTATCATCGCCATTATAGCGGGGATCATTACCCTGATTATTTTCCGCCTGCGTTACAAGACAGCGAGTTCCAATGAAGCACTGATTGTGACAGGACCGAAGCTCGGGGACCCGGAGCAGGAGAAGAATGTGTTTGAAGACGATAACGGGAGGTCCGTCAAGATCATCCGTGGCGGAGGCTACCGGCTTAGAATGTTCCAAACCGCAACGCCTATTGATCTTACATCCTTCCAGCTGCAGGTAAACTCAGAAAAAGCCTACACAAAAGAAGGGATTCCGGTTCGGGTGGCAAGTACAGCCGTCATCAGTATTGGAAGCGAACTTGCAATTATGGCCAATTTTGCCGAGAAGTTTTTAGGGAAAAAGCAAAAAGAAAGGGAAGAGGAGCTAAAAGACGTCTTAAACGGACATCTTCGTTCCATCATTGCCTCCCTTCCTATTGAAAAAATCTATAACGACTTCAAAGAAGTTAATACGCAAGTGAAAAAAATTGCAGAGTCTGATCTAAAGGGAATGGGGTTCGAAATCACTTCATTCGCCTTGAATGATGTCGAGGATGTAGATGTGGAGAATGGTTACATAGATGCACTGGGGCGTCCTCATATTGCGGAAGTGCAGAAAAAAGCCAACATGGCTGAATCCGATGCAACGAAAGAAACACGCATCTATCAGGCGAAGAATGACCAGGAAGCGCAGGATGAAGAAAACCGCCGTTTGACTGCTGTTGCAGAGTCAAGAAAAGAAAAAGATATCAAAGAAGCAGAATTTGAGAAGGAAACAAACCGCGCCAAAGCGAATGCAGAGCAGGCAGGAGAACTGGAACGTCAAAAGCTCGCTCAGCAGATCAAAGAAGAAGAGCTCCAAGTCCAGTATATTGAGAAAAAACGAGCCGTTGAATTAGAAGCGGAAGAAAACAAACGGAGACGGTCGATTGCAGATGCAGAGGCTTATGAAGTAACAAAACGGGCTCAGGCGGAAGCGGATAATGAAAGAATTAAAGGGGAATCAGAAGCAGAAGTCATTCGTCAACGCGGAATTGCAGAAGCGGAGTCGAAAGAACGAATGGCGAAAGCGATGGAGCATTACGGAGAAGCGGCCATAATGGAAATGCTGATCAACGTACTTCCAGAATACGCAGAAAAAGTTTCTCAGCCGCTCAGTCAAATCAAAGATATGAAAGTGATTGATATGGGGGGACAGGACAGCAAAGGCGGCACTGCAAAAGTTGCCAGCAGTGTTACGTCTACGATGCTCGGTATTCAGGAATCACTGAAGGAAACGACCGGGATGGATTTGAAGGCGATGCTGGAGAGTTATGTGTCCAGAGGTGCTGTCCATTCCTTTCATAAAGAGGAAGAGAAGTACAAAGAAGCGGCTGCTGCAAAGGAAGAAAGGGAAGACGAATCTGATCAGCCGTCAGAACGAGAGAAGAAAACAGAAGATGATGCAAATCAGCATTAAAAAGAGAGGCGCACAGATCTGAAAAGGTCTATGCGTCTTTCTTTTACTTGTTTTTCCTAATAGATACGTTTAAGGGATAGACCGGTTGGGGTATTATAATTCTCAGGCATATAAACAGCATGGTCTTTTATTTCTTACATAGTTCACAAATACTTAGCCAGTAATTAATTGTTTCAAAATTGAATTAATGGTAAAGTCAAAAACGTAGAGACCTTAGGTGCACATGAAAGGTGCATCGGACGGTTTACTGCGCAAAAAGGAATACGAGTATGCTAGATGTTACTAGGAGGTAGGATTATGAGAATTATTGTAGCAGGGGGAGACGGTTTTTGCGGTTGGCCGACAGCATTATACCTATCCAAGCAAGGTCATGATGTAACCATCGTAGATAATTTAGTACGCAGGAAATATGACGATGAGCTGCGGTCCAATTCCGTGACACCAATCGCCACTCTGGAAGAACGGGTAGCGAAGTGGAAAGAAGTGACCGGTAAAGAAATCAAGACATTTATCGGGGATTTGAATCATTACGATTTCCTGAGCGAAGTATTCCGTCAGACAGAGCCGGAAGCTTTTGTGCATTTCGCCGAACAGCGGTCCGCGCCTTATTCCATGATTGACCGCGAACATGCGGTCTATACTCAATCAAACAATGTCATCGGTAACTTAAACGTGCTGTATGCCATTAAAGAATTTGCACCGGAGTGCCATCTGATTAAACTCGGCACGATGGGTGAATACGGAACACCGAATATTGATATAGAAGAAGGATATATTGAAATAGAACATAAAGGACGTAAAGACCTGCTTCCTTACCCGAAACAGCCGGGTTCTTTCTATCACTTGTCCAAAGTGCACGACAGCCATAACATCATGTTTGCGTGTAAGATTTGGGGAATCCGTGCGACAGATTTGAATCAGGGCATTGTTTACGGTCTACATACCAAGGAGACGGCGCTTGATCCGCTGCTTGTGAACCGAGTAGACTATGACGGTGTCTTCGGTACGGCTCTTAACCGTTTTATCAACCAGGCAGCAATTGGTCATGATTTGACGGTGTATGGAAGCGGAGGGCAGACAAGGGCTTTCCTTAACATCGAGGATACCGTCCGCTGCGTGGAAATTGCAGCAGAGAACCCTGCTGACAAAGGAGAATTCCGTGTATTCAACCAGTTCACAGAGTGGTTTTCCGTCATGGAGCTTGCGGAACGTGTCCAGCAGATAGCGAAAGAAGAAGGACTGAACACAAATGTCCAACAGATTGAAAACCCGCGAATTGAGAATGAAGACCATTATTACAATGCGGTGAATACGAAACTGAAAGACTTGGGACTGGAACCGCACCTTCTGACAGATGATGTCATTCGGGGCATTCTTAAAACAGCGATCGAACATAAAGACCGTATTATTAAAGAGAACGTATTGCCGTCCATTACTTGGAAGTAGGGAGTTTTCCGCTTTGAAAATCGCCATTATTACCGAAACATTCCTTCCATCCACGGATGGAGTCGTAACAAGATTAAAGGAAGCAATCAAATACCTGATCAACCAAGAGCATGAAGTCATAGTCATTGCTCCGGATCTTGGAGTGACAGAATATGAAGGGGCGATTGTCGAAGGGGTTAAACCGACAACCATGCCTTTTTACAGATCCAAAGAGTTTTCGCTCCCACAGCGACGCGTAAAGGAGCTTCTGATCAAACATGATCCAGACCTGGTTCACGTCGTTAATCCGGCCCTCGTCGGGGTCTCAGGGGTATATTATGCGGACAAATTAAACTACCCGTTGATTGCATCCTATCATACCCATGTACCGAAGTATCTTGATTATTACAGGCTTTATCCATTCAAGCCGCTCGTATGGTGGTATTTCAGGAAGCTGCACAACTATGCAGATGTCAATTTATGTACATCGAGAGCGATTAAACAGGAGCTTGACGATAAGAAGTTCCATAACGTAAGTGTTTGGGATCGGGGGGTGGCTGTGGATCACTATCATCCGCGGCATCGGACTTCTGCGATGAGAGAAAGGCTTTCCGACGGTAATACGGAGAATAAGCTTCTTGTTTTCGTAGGGCGACTGGCGCCTGAGAAGGAGATCCATAAGCTGAAGCCTTTACTTGAATCAAGGGACGATATTTCGCTTGCCATCGTCGGGGAAGGGCCTGTCAAAGACCAGCTGGAAAAGACGTTTGAAGGGACCAATACGGTGTTTACAGGGTTGCTCCACGGAGAGGAACTTGCTCAAGCGTTTGCTTCATCGGATGCTTTAATTTTCCCATCTGTAACAGAGACGCTCGGGTTGGTTATTCTTGAAGCGATGGCTTCCGGGCTGCCGGTTGTTGCAGCGAAGAGCGGGCCTACCATGGAACAGGTAGAAGACGGCAGAACAGGCCTGCTGTTTGAAAATGAGAATACAGAAAGCATGATCGCTGCTATTAAGCGCCTGGAAGATGATGATCTGTATGAAGAACTGTGCAGCAACGCAAGAGCTGAAGCAGAGAAATACAGCTGGCAGAAACCATCGGAACAAATTCTTGATTACTATTATGAAACGATAAAAGTTTTCAACGAGAACGAAAGTCCATCGTCCAAAAAAACAAAAATGAAAGTCACAGAGTAATACTCTGTGACTTTTTTCATTGAAACTTAGTAGCAACTCCGAACCTGAAGAATGATACAATCAACAACGGAACATAAGTTCGCGGAAATATAAAACAAAAGTCGTTTAAGATTCTAACTTACAACTTAGTAGCAACTCCGAAAGAAAAATATAAAACACTCAATAAAATGAAAAAAGACCCGGCATACGTGAAATAAAAGGCTGGAAAACTAGGCAGCCGAATTAAAACTTTACTGGATTCTAAAGAAAAATGCAATGAATAAATGAGGAAGTATGAACGTGGATTTTGTATAGCAGTCATAAAGATGATCTATAGACGGAATAACTAATAAGTGCAACGTCATGATCATTGCTTGGTTAACAAGGAACGATCAACTGATTCATGGAAGAAAAACAAAGCAGATGAGTAATACGAAAAAAACACAATATGAACAAATTGTGTGGTTTAACAAAGTAAAACCAGTAATTGATGCAATTTTGGATCTGTACATTTTTTATCTGTTTTGTCTCAATATCAAAAGTATACTTAGTTATTGAGACGGAAAGTCATTATTTTAAATGACTCAGTATAATATATATTATGTAAACTAAGAAAATTATTAAAATAAGTAAGCGAGTCATTTGTCTTCTCTCTTTGTTGGTTAACTGCTATAAGAATGATTTGCGAACATTTGTTCCGGGGGCGGTATTTTTGGCACTTAGCATCTTTCATTCCCTTTGTTTTTCTACTGGCGATGAAGTACTCTAAAAGAAATCATAAGTTAAAGGAACGATTCCATGAAAAAACGATTGTTATTTTCCCTTTTAGCTGTTCTGGTGTCCATAATTAGATATATTTCTAAGAACCCCTCCAGCTGCTGCCGACTCGATGCTTCTTTGGTAGAACCTGGTGATTTGTTGTTCTCCCCGATTGGTAAGAAAGAATCATTTTATATCGGACATGTGGGCATCGTAACTGGAGATAATCATGTGGTTCATTCTGTGCCTGCAGGAATTATCCGAGATCCTCTTCCGTATTACTTACAAAAATTTCGTGGAATCGAACGGTACAAACCGAAACAAAAAGATGCGGGCCTGCGTGCTGCGCAATATATTGATACTCACTATCCCAATCATACACCTGCAGACTACACAATCATGACGACTTTAGGAAGCAGAAGTCACCAGCAGTATTGCAGTAAGATTGTCTGGCAGGCGTATTATTACGGTGCCGGGATTAACCTGGGAAGACAGCCGAAGCTCGCTGTTGCTGTTCATCCACAAGTCTTAAAAGACAGCCGGTATTTTCTTCGAATGGAACGTTTGACATAACAAAAACGCTGCTGTGAAGCGTTACACAGTAGCGTTTTTGTTTAACTCGTTCATGAAAACGGTCTCGGGTAGTATTTCAATGGATGCTCCCTGCCTTAACAGCTGTTCAGCTCGTTCAAGTTTTGTTGTTTTTTCTCCATTTAAATAGTTATCATACGTTTTAGATCCCACCACTACATAATTGGTTGTTGACTCAATCTGAGGGTGCCAAACGGCTCCTGCACGTTTGATTTGTTCTACTGCGTCTTGTCTTTTCAACCCATTTAATCTCCCTGTAAAAGCAATCGTACAACCGGCATACGGGTGATTGTGATTTATTTCTTTGGTTGCTGCAGCAAATGTATGGCCAGTAGATTTCCTGGCCTTTTTTCGTTTGTTGATCCGGGCCGGTTCATATCCACCGTCGAAAATCATGCCATTTGTTGTCCCCGTCTTTTCTATTAAGTCTTTGAGGTTTACGGCGCCAAGTTCTTTTTTTGCTTCAAGAAGGATAAAGGCGGAGGCTTTAGCGTCTTCCAGGGCATGGTGGTGATGGAAAGCAAAGCCCAGGTGGTCAGCCACGACATTTAATTTGTATTTTGGGAGATCCCATGTTTTTTTTGCAATATTGACGGTACAGTTGTATGCAAGCATAGGATACGGAAGTTGGTAAGCATCGAGCACAGCTCGAAGTACGCCGATGTCAAACGGGGCATTATGAGCGACCACCAGCTTCCCTTCCACCATCTGCTTTATTTCCCTTTCCCAAAGAATGTCGAACGTTTCGGCATCAGCTACATCCTCCGGAGTAATTCCGTGTACTTGAATATTGATTGGTGCGAAATAATTGTTCTTCGGTTGGACGAGCCTGTAATACTCCTGAACAATTTCTTCATTATCATACTCCACTATTCCGATGGAACAAACGGAAGAGCGTTCTCTATTGGCTGTTTCAAAATCGAGAGCGATAAAATTCATAAAATGCTCCTTTATTAACGTTTTACCTCTATCATAAAATGAATGCAGCCTCCCCGTCTATCATCAAGCCTTATTGTATAAATTTGACCTTGCCACTGGAGTCTGAATTGTGAAAAATATGGGTGGCACACAAACTGAAACTCGTGGAAGACCTGGAGAAACACTAGGCGTCGTTTTGATCGCTTTTGATTCAAAATATAAGAACAAGAAACGCGAACATTAGTTCTTCCCTTCGCATTTTTGGCATTTTCGGCATGAAACGAATAAAAAACACATCAAATCGATGTGTTTTTTGTGTTAATTTTTATAAACGCTCCATTTTTGTTCGATCGGTGTCCGCGTTTTCGTTTTTGGTTCGTGATCAAAAAAGCCCATGTGGATGAATCCGACAATCTTCTCTCCCTGTTCGACTCCTAATAAACGACGAACTTTCGGTTCATGAATCTGCGGGTTTGTTTTCCATACGACGCCGAGTCCTCTCTCCCATGCCAGCAGCTGGAAATTCTGAAGCAAGCAGCTGATTGCTCCAAAGTTCTCTTCCCATTGTTTCTGTCGCGGGTCCTCTTCCATAACCGCAATTAAAAAGGCAGTCGGCTGGCTGAAATAATTTCTCCTGTTTTCCTGCATGTCTTTAGGGAATGTCTGAACAAGTGATTCAACAAACCCCTCTTTCTCTTCTTCTGGTATGTAGATAAACCTCCAAGGTTCCCTTAAGCCGTGAGTTGGTGCCCAACAGGCATCATCCAGGAGCTCCTTTACTAATTCCTGAGGGACAGGCTCATTGTTGTAGCCGGTTTTTACTGATCGTCGTTCCCTGATAATTTTTGCTAAATCTGATTTAGTCGTTTCCATTATTGTTCCCCTTTATCTGGTTTATGATAAAGATAATGATAATCCTTCTCAATTATAGTGTCAAGCATCCATTTAACTACTGAAGATACTTAAAGATGTATATTTATCTCCATAAAAAAAAGAACTTCTTTATCCTTATGGATGATTGAAGTTCTTTTTATATTGTTCGGAGTTGCTACTAAGTATTATTCCGAGTGGTGTTTGATGACAGTTTTACCATCTTTAAACTCAATTTTGGACTGTTTCAGCAGCTGTCCCAACGCCCGTTTGAAAGCTGCTTTGCTGATCTGGAACTGATTCCGGATGGCTTCCGGATCGCTCTTATCATTTAGGAACATGACTCCATCGTTTTCTTGGAGAAAATCATAAATGATCTCGGCATCTTCCTTCATGCTTTCCTGCTTCAAAGGTCGTAGAGTCAGATTAATGGTACCATCATCCTTTACGTCGATTACCCTTGCCGTTACTGTTTGTCCAAGCCGAGGCTCTTCCTTTCGCTCACTGGGATGAATAAAGCCTCTGTACCCTTCTCCTGTAAGGACTGCTGAACCTGATTTAGTCGCTTTATACACTCTTGCGGTCACTTCCTGGTTGATCAACGTTTCCGGCGCTTTCTCCAGATCGTCCATGACCTCTTGTTCCGATATTGGTTCTGCTACAAGGCGACCCTTTTTATCGGTTTCCAGACTGACGAACAAATAGTCCCCTTCTTTCGGCCATGCGGATTTCAGTAACGGGAGTTCATCGGAAGATACGAGAATATCCTTACCTTGAAGACCGATATCGACAAATACCCCCATAGGAGCCATGTACTCGACGACTTCTGCCCATCCATAGGAATCCCTTGTGACATCCGGAATATCCATCGTAGCTGTCTCGGTGCCTTTTTTATCCGTGTAAATAAAAGCATCAACGATCTGACCGATTTCCATCTCGCCCTGGATTTCTTCATCAGGTATGATGATTTCCTTCGTTCCGTCAGTGGCCGAAAAACCGCCGGTGATCTTTTTTAGGATCTCTAATTTTTGTATGGTTCCCAGATTTTTATTTTCGCTCATTTTATAGCCATCCTTTATAAACATAATACTCCCTATTATAGCTTACCTTACCCCGTTTTAAAATGGGCTCTTTATGTAAACGCAAACGAAAAGAGCGCGGCACTTGCCGCGCTCTACGCTGGTGATTAATACCACCAAGAAGCTCCTACAATAATGAGGAGAATAAACAATACGACAATCAACGCGAATCCTCCACCATATCCTTTACTCATTCCAAATCCCCCCTTTCTACTGTATATGCAGAAAGGGGCAAATTGGTTTGGGTGAATAATAATAGAGGGGTTCCGCGCATGGTTTACATAAGTTCGGCCAACAGTTCATAGGAACGCTTTTTCTTATTAAAGTCATAGATATTGGTAATCACTAAGAATTCTTCCGTTCCGTATTTTTCTGCTAAAAGGTCAAGCTCCCTTTTTACATGGTGAGGATCTCCTATAATGCAGCGACGCCTGTTGCTGCGAATCTTTTCCATCTCTTTCTCCGTGTACGTACGTGTGCTCGCTTCTTCTACAGAAGCGATTCTCGTTTCTAATCCTTTCTCCACTTCAAGAAGCCACAAATCCTGACTTGCTGCCAGTCTTTCTGCCTCTTCCTGCGTGTCTGCACAAACGACGAAAACACAAACGTTTACTTGCGGCATCTTTAAACTCTTAGAGGGGCGAAAACGTTCTCTGTAGGTACGAACAGCTTCCTCCCCTTTATCAGGACTGATAAAGTGCCCCATCGTAAATCCAGTACCATATAACGCTGCGTGCTTCGCTCCACGCTCGCTCAAGCCGAGTACCCACATAGAAGGTACTGTCTTCGTGGCAGGGCGAGCTGAAACTCCATAATACTCGTGTCCTTTAGGAATATCTCCATGAAGGAACTGCTGCAGCTCCTTTACCTGCCTGGAGAACGAGTGAAGCGGTTTTTCCATTCCATCCGTCAAAGCAAGCCTCGTCCTTTTTCCACCTCCAGGGGAACGACCGACACCAAGATCGATTCTCTCCGGATGGAATGCTTCCAATACCCGGAACGTTTCAGCAACTTTCAGTGGACTGTACTGCGGCAGGAGCACTCCACCAGATCCAACCCGAAGCCTTCTCGTAGAAGCCGCGATCTGACCGATTAATATCTCCGGTGAAGATCCCGCGAGGCCATTTGTGTTATGATGTTCTGCTACCCAATAACGGTGATAACCCAGTTGTTCCGTATGAACGGCAAGCTGAATCGTTTGCTGCAACGCTTCTTCTGCTGTCTGCCCTTTTGATATAGGACTCTGATCTAAGACACTCAGCCTCATGTGTGCCCCTCCTAACGGTAAACGTCGGACATAATCTTTTTCAAAATAAAAATCTGTTCCTCAAACAAAAGTTTATATCTCTTCTTCAATACGTCGAACTCTTCTTTCCCATCATCCGTAAGGCTGTACCAATACACCTTCTGACGTTTCCGGTCATGTGACTTATAGTCTTCCTTCCGGTATAATAACCCCTGCTCTGTCATTTCATGAAGGGTGTCAAGAAGTGTTGAAGGCGCCGGTACCCAATTGTTGGTTAACTGTTTAAATTCGGCCTTGAAATGCTCACTGATCATCGGTTGACGGAGTTGCAGAAGGTGCATAATATAGAACTTGGTGAACTGAGCAGCACTCATGTTCAAAGCAAATCGCTTCGGATTGTTTTTGTGTGACAATGGTTCCACCTCCATTGATTGCATTGCTTGTTACTATTTTACAATAAATGAGGGGTCTTTTGTCGACTATTACGCACATTCGTTCGCTTATTGTATGTTTTTTTATTTCATTCGGAGTTGCTACTAAGTTTTAAGTGGGATGATTATTGAAAACGGAAGCCGATTTTTCCGAAATTACCGCTGTTCTTTAAATACTCAAATGCCTCAACAGGTTGATCGGGCTTAAACAGCTTGTCTACCTGAGGATGAATGTCATTCTCTTCAATGAATGAAAGCATTTCCCGGAACTCCTCCGCACTTCCCATGGTTGATCCGAGAATGTTTTGCTGAGCATAAAAAAACTTCCGGATATCAATGGTTACTTCATCCTCCGTCGTCGCTCCAAAAGTAACAAGCGTTCCTCCTTTTCTCAGGACCTCCAAAGATTTATGGAATGTAGCCTTGCCGATGCTTTCGATAGACAAATCAATCGTTTCTTCCGCGAGCTCCTCTTTCCAATCGCTTTCTGTCATAACTGCAGCATCTGCACCGATCGAAAGCGCTGCCTCCAGCTTTTCTTTCGAACGGGATGTTACGATAACACGAGCTCCTTTCGCTTTGGCGAATTTAAGAGCAAAGGTAAGGACACCACTTCCGATGCCGGGTAACAACACCGTCTGACCTGCTTTAATTTGCCCCCTGGTCACTAAAGCGCGGTAGGCTGTAAGAGCAGCTAATGGAAGAACTCCGGCTTCTTCGAAAGATAGATGCGACGGTTTCTTTTCTACGTGTGCTTCGGAACAGCAGTAATATTCAGCAAATGCTCCATGATCCGGCAACCCTACAATTTCAAACCCTTCCGGAGGATATTCGCTTTTCTTTTCCCAACCGAGACCAGGATTAATAACTACTTCGTCCCCCTCTCGAAATCGCTGTACATCCTCTCCAACCGCTTCGATAACTCCCGAGGCATCAGATCCGGGAATTAATGGCGCATCCGTTCCTTTATGCCTCTTTGTAACCACAGCTACATCTCTTCTGTTCATACCTGCTGTATGTACCTTA
This sequence comes from Halobacillus sp. ACCC02827, assembly GCF_030291935.1. Classification (NCBI taxonomy): domain Bacteria; kingdom Bacillati; phylum Bacillota; class Bacilli; order Caryophanales; family Bacillaceae; genus Halobacillus; species Halobacillus sp. ACCC02827. Next base: position 1,830,605 of record NZ_CP128168.1, read on the forward strand.
ATTAATACATCCTTACCTGTCGGCCGCTCCATATTCATTTCCTTATATTGAAGACCTTCCAAACCATCTTTTCGTTCGTGGACAATTGCTTTCATAATTAACGTACCCCTTTCCGTGTCAAGATGCTATTAGTCTACCAAGAAGGAACCGTGGATCCAACTATATTGACTCCAAAATAAAAAGCCCTTTGTCGGTGATAGACAAAGGGCTTGATATTATAAAAGATAGAAGATAGCTGTAAAAAGAAGGGGCAATACTTCCGTTTTAGTCAGCTAGAACTTGAACTTTTACTGTCTTGCGTCCGAAATCAAGTGCAGAAGCACGATCCTTCATGTAAACATCAATTTTGTTTCCGTTGATAGCTCCGCCGGTGTCTCCAGCAATCGCTGTACCATAACCTTCTACATACACCTTAGAACCAAGCGGGATAACGTTAGGGTCAACGGCGATTACTTTAAGGTCAGGATTCGCTTTCAAGTCGATTCCTGTTGCCGTTACACCGCTGCATCCAGCACAGTTTGCTGTGTAAGCAGTAGCAGAAGCAGTGATTTCTTTGACTACATCATTGCTTGTACCTTTATTGGAAGTGTTTGTCTGAACAGCTTCTTTGGTACTCTCTTTAGGTGCGCTTGCCTCTTTAGGTGCGCTCGTTTCTTTCGGCGCGCTTGCTTCCGGCTGTTCCGTTGTGCTAGGAGCAGATGCTTTCGGCTGGACAGATGCCTGACCGTCTACTTTGAATTGGTCACCAGGGTAAATGAGGGTGGAAGATAGGTTGTTCCACGCCATCAACTGATCTACGGAAATATTGAATTTTTGGCTAATGGCGAACAACGTATCTCCGGACTTCACTGTGTACGTGGATGCGTTCGAAGATTTAGGAGATGTAGAGTTCGTTGCGTCATTGGATACTGTTAACGTTTGATTAGGATAGATGATATTAGAATTCAAGCCGTTCCAAGATTTCAAATCATTTACAGATACGTTATGTTTTTGTGAAATACTCCAAAGGGTGTCACCCTTGTTGATACTATATTCTTCGGCACTGACAGATGTCGCAAATGCACCGGTAAGTGCTACGGTAGCTGCAACAGAAAATACGGTTTTTTTCATGAGATTCTGCCTCCTCTTGTTTGGTCGATCACCTTCGTACTTGCCCCGTGATCAGGTCACATTTACAAGAATACCAGAATCTTCATGGATTTTAAGAACAAACAAGCAACAGTTTGATTGCAAAGATAACATCTATATTTCAGTCCCATTACAAAAAGGGCATTCGTAGCATGAAAATGCCAAAAATACCCTCATAGAGCCTTTTATCGACAGAATTTACGGAATATATTTTCTTTTTTCTTACATTATTGATACCACGACTGTAAGAAATAAAACATAATTTATCAAAAAAAAGCACCTGTCTTATTGCTAAGAACAGATGCTTTCTCTCTATTAAGCGTACATTTTTTTAACTTGCTTTTGAACTTCCGCATCTTCCAGAAACTCATCATAGCTCATCTCTTTGTCTACAATACCGTTAGGAGCCACTTCGATAATGCGGTTGGCAATCGTCTGAATGAACTCATGGTCATGGGAAGCGAAAAGGATGGAACCTTTAAAGTTAATCAACCCTTTGTTCAATGCTGTAATAGATTCCAAATCAAGGTGGTTGGTCGGTTCATCCAACAGAAGAACGTTCGAACCGGAAAGCATCATTTTGGAAAGCATACAACGTACTTTCTCTCCCCCAGACAAGACTTTCGCCTTTTTCAACGCTTCTTCTCCAGAAAACAGCATCCTACCGAGGAAACCACGCAGGAATGTTTCTGTTTCATCCTCTGGCGAATACTGGCGCAGCCATTCAACAAGGCTGAGCTCCGAGCCTTCAAAGAATTCAGAGTTATCCTTAGGGAAATAGCTTTGTGAAGTTGTGATCCCCCACTTATAGGTTCCTTCATCCGGTTCCATTTCACCCGTCAGAATTTGGAACAACGTCGTTTTCGCCACTTCATTGGAACCGACGAAGGCAACTTTATCATCTTTGTTCAAAGTGAAGCTGATCCCGTCCAGCACTTTGACGCCGTCTATAGTTTTTGTAAGGTTTTCTACCGTCAACAAGTCATTCCCGATTTCCCTATCCGCTTGGAAAGCGATGTAAGGATATTTCCTTGAAGAAGGCTGAATATCATCTAATGTAATTTTCTCCAGCAGCTTCTTCCTGGACGTCGCTTGCTTCGATTTAGAAGCGTTCGCACTGAAACGAGCGATAAATTCCTTCAAATCGTTAATCTTTTCTTCCTTTTTCTTGTTTTGTTCCTGAGCCATTTTGAGAGCCAGCTGGCTGGATTCATACCAGAAATCATAGTTGCCTACATAAATCTGGATCTTACCGAAATCAAGGTCTGCAATATGTGTACAAACATTGTTCAGGAAGTGGCGGTCGTGGGATACGACAATGACCGTATTTTCAAAACCGATGAGGAAATCTTCCAGCCATTGAATCGCTTTAATGTCCAGGTGGTTGGTAGGCTCATCCAGAAGAAGGACATCCGGATTTCCAAAAAGAGCTTGTGCAAGAAGCACTTTCACTTTATCAGAGCCCTCCAGCTCACTCATCTTCTTCTCATGAAGATCTTCATCGATCCCAAGCCCCTTGAGAAGGCGGGCAGCATCAGAATCCGCTTCCCAACCATTCATTTCAGCGAATTCTCCTTCGAGTTCCGCTGCACGCATACCGTCTTCTTCGGTGAAGTCGCCCTTCATATAAATGGCATCTTTCTCTTTCATCACTTCATACAAACGGGCATGTCCCATAATAACGGTTTCGAGTACGGCGTAATCGTCATATTCGAAATGGTTCTGCTTCAAGACAGCAAGGCGCTGATCTTTCTTCAGCGATACTTCTCCCGTCTGCGGTTCGATCTCCCCGCTCAAAATTTTCAGAAACGTTGATTTCCCTGCACCATTCGCACCGATAAGTCCATAACAGTTACCAGGCGTGAACTTTATATTGACATCTTCGAACAGCTTTTGATCTCCGAAACGAAGACTCACATTGTTTACATTCAGCATAAATTAATCCTCCAGTGTTAACGTAGTAGACCATTAAGAATTATAACATTCATCCCCTCGGAATGAACAGAAGAAAAGAAAAGCGATTGCTCCATGGCAACCGCTTTTCTTTATGATTGGGATTTATAGTAGAGACTGTTATTTTCCACAACCTGAAGGACTTTGTTTTCTTCCTCCATCGGGCTGCCGCACATAGGACACTTCTTATCATCATTCGTTCTAAAGTTATCTCTCATCCAACAGTTACAATCATCGGATGTACACACCCAGATTTTTGTATCTTCTTCTTTGATTTCAGCCTGGTTTTTTTTACCGAAAGCCATGATGTAGCCTCCTTTAGACTTGAAATGATATAAAAGAGACTGACCCGAAAAGCCAGTCTCTTTATATTTGTGTTTTTATATTTTTGTTACGTTTGCAGCCTGTGGCCCGCGGTTTCCTTCTGTAACTTCAAACTCTACAGCTTGACCTTCTTCAAGAGATTTGAAGCCTTCTTCGTTGATCGCGCTGAAGTGTACGAATACATCGTCTTCGCCCTCAACTTCGATGAAACCGAAACCTTTTTCCGCGTTGAACCACTTAACTGTACCTGTTTTCATAGGGATGGATCCTCCAATATTTCTAAAATTAATATGCGTTCATTCATGAAAATCACATATTATGAAAAGTACCCTAAAAAGGATCACTCTTTATAACATGTATTTTCTTAAATTTGGCAAATGGAAACCTTGTCTAAACTATACTATGACTCACCGGTGAAGTCAAGTATAGACGCCTCGCGCCCCTGCTTATTACATTATATCCATGAAGGCGTATTTTATTCCATTCTTTCTATAATTCCACAAGCAATTCTCTTTCCCGCGTTTCCACTCGGCTGCGATTGGTAATCGTCGGGACCTTGATGGATGATGATCGCCTTACCGATCACATCCTCTACTCGAAAACGATCGGTAAAGAAAATCATTCTCGCTCTGCCTTCATTGGAAAACAGAACTGGAAAATCACCTGCGTGGTTTCCATGAGGCTCATTGTCCGGATTCCAGTGGCCTCCCGCAGATGCAAAAGGTTCTTTGCCATCTCCGATCTCACAAACACCTTTTTCATGGATGTGGAACCCGTGCGGGCCGATTTGTGCTCCGTTCTTCGACGCCTGGAAAGCCGGCAGTCCTTCTACTTGAACAAAAACTTCCACGCCGTAAGGCATCTGATAGAATTGAACCGCCCCTTTTAAGTCCGGAGCAAGTGGACTTGCAAGCAGGGACGCCTGTGCCGTTTCAGATGCATACGTCTGACGATACATGCCTTGTCCCTGATAAGGATGGGAATATGGATACATATATACGTCACCTCCCTTTCCTTAGCATTCTATGCTGATTGATCCATCATCATGAGTTTATTATAAAAAAACGGCCCCCGTCAGACGGCAGACCGTTTCTCATTTATTTTAATTGCTTATAAACTGCTTCGAGATGGGCTACATCAATAGGGTTTTCCAACGGGTACAACAGTCGGTCAAAACTATCCTGCGTCTGATGCATCCACTCGCTCTGGAGTTGCATAAACAATTGGTCCCACTGCTCTTGGTAATGCCTGGTTACAATGCCGCTTTGGCCACCGATCGAATCGCTTAATGCATCTCTAATATAGGAGAGAAGCGTGTCCCTCAGTGCTTCTTTTTCATTACGTTCGAAGAAGGCTCTCGTGCTCTTGACTGCTTTTTTCGATTCTTTCTCGGCTTGCGGATCGATGTGAAGGTCGGCATGAATGGCTGGGAGAGGAACATCCGGCCATTCCGGCTGTTCTAAGTGGATACTTTCTTTGACCTGTTTAAGATCCTGATTAACCTTCATCATGTGGCTGGCAGTTAACTCCCTGAGTGTCTGTTCCATCCGTAGACATACAGCTTTCAGTTCCTGATTCAATTCAAATTCCACCGCTTCTGCATGTTTCCGGTATGCTTCTAAAACCTGTTCTCTCATATCCTGCCCCCTGCCGTTGATTACGGCAGGATTGAAAAACTGTTTAAAGAAATCGTTGTAATTAAGCAGCATCCGCTCCTGGACATAATGCAGTTGCTTCGCCACTTTATTACGAACCGCCTCTTTCGCTCCAACCGGCTCCTCCTTATGGAACAGAGCCAGCGCAGAAGCCTTTTGTCTTTCCAACAACCGTTTCTCTTCTTTCCTTTGTCCTTCATTCATCCGGCTCGTTGATATAAACGCCTCGACCATCTGCTTAGCTGTTGAAACATCCGCTTCCATCGATTGAATCAAAACGGAAGCAAGCTCTTCATTAAGAAAACTTCGAAACTTTGCTTCAAAAGCTTCCATTCCAGATGACAAATGTTCCTTCTGTTGCTTTTCTTTCAAGGCGAGCAGGCTTGAGACGGAATAGAGCCGCGGTTTACGGATTTGGAAACCAAGCAGCTGCTCTTTCATGTACATCTCGACCTGCTGAAGTTCCTCCTCGGACGCTGCTAAATCTGCCGCATTCAAAAGGAAGAACATCTTATCCATGGCAAAACTGTCCTTCACCCTGCCGAGCTGCGTCAAAAAGGATTGATCCGCTTGAGAGAATGGGTGGTTATAATAAGTAACGAACAAAACAGCATCTGCATCCTTAATGTATTTAAAACTAACATCTGTGTGCCTTGCATTTACGGAGTCTGCGCCGGGCGTATCAACAAGCGTGATTCCCGCCTTTGTCCAAGCACAATCATAAAACAATTCCATGGATTCAATGAAGCAGGACTTCTTTTCATCTGCTACGTAACTTGTAAACTCGTCAAAGGGAGCTTCCATGCGTGCCCCCAAATATTCCCTCATCTCATGGTAGCCTTGCATGAATGCCTCCAGGAAAGAAAGCTGCTTCTGGTCCAAAAGATCGCTCTGCGTCCCTTTCTGCTTTACTTCCTCATATAGAAGATCGAGTGTCTCTCTCTGAAGCCCCATCCGTCTCCTGATATCCGCAAGGTCTTCCATCATCTCTTTTTCATTTTTAACGTACACATCAAGCGTCCGATCAGGTTTTTCTATAGACGGTGGGGAAATCTTATTAATCGTTGCCGTTGTTGGATTCGGCGATACAGGCAGGACCGATTCACCAAGCAGCGCATTGGCAAAAGACGATTTCCCTGCACTGAATGCGCCGAATAAAGCGATGGTAAAGGATCGGTTCTTGAGTCTTTCCCGCTTCCTTTGCAGTTGTTCACGGAGACTTTGGAGTCCATCGAGCGGTGCAATGGCATTAATCGTCCGGTCGACTCGTTCTAGCGTTGCATGCATCATACTGGAGGAAGATGTGCGATCCTGATCGGAAAAATCCTCCCCAGCTTCTGTTTCCTGTCGACTCTTCCGCGTGATCCTCACTCCCGCCGTTTCACCTTTTATCCGCTTCCTTCTGTTCTCTAAATCCTTTTCCACCTTCGCTTCTACACTGGATGTGATACTTCCCGTGAAATGGGATCGAAGGCTGTTTTCATAGGACTCGATTTCCGCTTCCTGCGAACGTATTGTTTGATTAATGTGCTGAATTTCTTCATAAGCGGCAAACGCTTCTTCGTGTTTGTCTTTCCATTCCTGCTGCTGCCTCTTAAGTGCTGCCTCCCATTCCCTTTTCCATGCACCGACATAAGTTTTCATTTCCTGTCGGATATCTTTAGCGATTTGATCTGTATAAAGCAGCACATATGCGCCGGTAACGGATGCACCGCTTTCCACTAAAGAACGAAGTCGCTCCTTAGGATATTGGAAATCCATATTCTGTACCTGACTCACCAATTCTGGTGCACGCAGGCCTTGTGTATCGATGATCGACAGCATCCGTTCCCGCAGAGGCCATTGCAGATTCTCTTGAATGGATGCGTTCAATTTTTCATAAAATGTTTCTTCCCGTCTTTTTCGTTCCTCCTCCGTTTTCTTCCCGGAGAAAAGAAGGCCTACTTTAAAGTTCGGCTGCAGTGCCTCGAGAAAAGCTTCTGCGTATTCCCGAAGAGAACTGGGCATTAAATACGCATTAGGAAGGAAGTTCAAGATACGTTCCTCAAATGTTTCCATTCCTCTGTTTAGAAGGTCTTCTGTCTCATGGAAGATACCTTCGTCCACAGGGCTGTTTTCCACTTGATCCAACAGCGTCTGCTTCCGCTCTTTTAGATCTGCGAGGAAGGAGGAACGTTCTTCCTTATATGTACGAACGCTTTCCTCCATGATCATTTCGGCTTCCTTCACGGCCTGATGAGAACCTTTGGAAGGACCGAGGTCAAAAAGGGCACGGAAATGTTGAGATAGTTCTGCCCAATCACTCTCCGGATGGGACGAATCCCGCATTGTCGTATAAAAAACAGCTTCCGGATGAATCCCCCATGTTTTCAGGGCTGCCTCGATGCTCCGTTTGTAAGATTCGAACGTCAACTCTTCTTCTTTGTGTTTATCGATCTGATTAATGACGAGAGAAAAGGGTTTCTTTCTACGCTGCATTTCGTCAAGAAACTGCAGATTAACTTCAGACTGGACGTGGTTGTAATCCATCACGTAGTACATGTAATCCATTTTATGCAAAGAGGCTTCCGTGATCAGTCGATCGGCATCATTAGTAGAGTCCACTCCTGGTGTATCAACAACAGATACATGGGAGGGCAGTCCTCCTTCCGGCCTCTGAATCGTCAGTTCCTTCACCGCATCTCCATCTCTGCATAAATCCTTTACCATATCCATAGAAATTTTTTCTTCATAACATACAGGATCTTCCTGATCAAAAAATACAATTGTCTTTTCTGACCCCGTTTTTAACCGGACAATGTTTGCACTGGTGGGGATGGGACTGGAAGGGAGCAGTTCATGGCCGAGAAGGCGGTTGATCAGCGTCGATTTACCGGCTGAAAAATGGCCGGCAAAGCCGATTATTGTTTCCTCTTCCTTCACCTTTTCTATCAAGTCCAAGAGTTTGACAGCAGAGGCTGCATCCCCTTCCTGAGATAAATAGTCGTACACATGCATTAGTTGGTCTAATTTAGAATCCGTCATCGTTGTCATCTCCAAACTCCTTTTCCCGTACATTCTCCCATCATTTTACTCTGAAATCGCTCTCTTACTCAAGAGGGAAATCATCGTTGTACGGGATGGGCTCCTGTGTATCCAGATGCCCAAGGACTTTTTTTACACGGATTCTTTTACCGTTCATGAATTCTCCAAAGTCGAAAGAAACCCCGCTGGTATCCCCGCCCAAACCAAAACGAACGATTTTATCTCTGGGTTGATAACTGCATGTATGGATGGTTCCGGACCACTGAGAATAGCGTTTTGAAAATATCGGTCCTGTCGTATCGTTCAAAAAGCGGAAGGCCTCTTCTCCGTTCATTCTTTTTTGCGCATCCATGAGATGACCTAGACGCTCATGCGAATCAGATAAGTGCCTTCGGTTTTCATTTTCCAAATGAAGAAAATGATTGGTACAAACTAGTGCCTCATGAATGCGGACACCTCGCGGGGAACCTTCAATGGTTTTTGTCACACCATTGCAATCTGTTACCACGTAATTAAAGGAGTGGCGGTGAGGGAGCCTCTTCAGCATGTCGACGGCCTCTTCTGTCGTTCTGCACGTCTCAAGTATGATTCTGGTCAATGTGCAGCAAATAAACCCGTCACCAGGATGAACACGGTTGACAAAGTTGTAGCCGATACACAATCCGTAGGCGTTCATTCCATCCGTACGACCTAGAATTCTCTGTCCGGGTCCGATGGTGGGAGTCCCTTTTGTTGGAGCATAAATAAGAAACCTGCCTTCATATGTTTTCGGATGATAGTCATAATTTCGTGTAAAAAAGGAATCGCCTGTCAAAATCGAACAGCCGGACTTATCCCATTCCTGCTGCCACCCGCTGTATTCGTGCACGACATCATCCACGGACCATTTAAGTCCCTCTGCGAGACCGAGCAGTTCTTCCCATAAAGGAGGAAAAAACTCATCCAGCAAATGCTTGACCACTGATTTTTCAGACTTATAATGCCGAACGGAACGAGGACGCCGGTTCTTATGGTAGTTCAAAAGACGGGACGATTGTAACCCGCGGCCCTGTTCATATCCGAAATCCCCGTATCCCCCCCGAAAAGCAAAAACGTCCGTATAAATATCCTTCATGCTTTACTGTTCCTCTGCATGACGCCCTGCAATCACGCGATGGAGATCAGAATGATGAAGGATATGGTTATGGTCAACCCCTGGAATCAGCAGGACGTCCAATCCCCACGTCTCCTTCACCCAATTCTTAAGGAGTGGATGAACAATAACCTCATCCTCATCACCGATAAAGATGGAAACGCGATCTTCCATGCCGGAAAACAGATCGTTGACGATCTTCTCCGGAAACCTCGACAGAAGCAGGCGGAAACTTAGTTTCAAACGGTTGCTGTAATGGAATTCATCTGGTATCTCTGCGACATGCGCATCATCAAAGCGGTGTATGTTCATTTTGTGAAGCGCTACGAGAGCAATCATTTTCTTGTCATGAATGACGTAATCGACATCTGTTTCGGGCTTCCCTTGTTCGGTAGCATCGTCATGATAGACAGGAAGGGTTGGATGGAAGAAGGGAGCAATGAATAGATACTCCTCTGCTATATCCGGATGGAGATCCATCAACCTCAAAATATTCGCGCATCCCATGGAGTGGCCTGCAAGCACAATCCGCCCGTATCCCTGCTTCCGAATGAAGTGGATAAAATCTGATAAATCGTCATCATATTGTCCCAAATAGTCAATATCCCCTCTTTTTCCTTTCTGGTCGTATCCTCTAAGGAGGGGCAGGAAGACATCTGCCTTTCGCTTACAGAAAGATGCGAATTTCTTGTGGTGATCCAGTTCAGCTGTAATTCCATGAATCATAATGATCGCTTCTTTGTTACCGGGTGAACGTTGGAATGCTATATAGGGAAGAGAAGAGAAATCCCTTGCCCTGTAGTGGGACCAGGTCGCCATAGTCATGAATGTCAGCTCCTTTTCAGCAAATAATCACGGAACTCTTCACCGCAAACTTCTTCTGCAAATCTCTTTTCTATTTCATCCACATACGAACGTGATAAATACCGCCCGGCACCCCTGTGGATTTCTTTTGCATAATGGAAAGGGGGCGCACTCTCCGGCTGTTTTTCCCTGACTGTGAATGATAAAGCTTCCACTTGGTTTCCGGAAGCAAGGGCGACAGGGAGTACCATCGGTCGATAGCCGCCCCTGTCGACACCTTCCCTCCTGTAAAGGTATTGTCTTGCTTCCTCGTTAATCTCATACACGACACCTTCAACAATGCCTTCTGCTTCTACAAGATCTGCCCTTGCTCCGTCGGGAAGAGGGTATGTGAATCCAAGGCGGTAGCCCTTCGCCGATCCTCTTCCGGTAACGTTTTGAAATAGACGATCGACCCCATGTTTTGCGAATCGTTCATCATCCATACAGGAACCGTAAGCAAAATAATAGCAGGAGCCCCCGTTTACCAACAGGCGGTGGACTTTCCAATTGCCGGATGCTACTGGTTTTCCCAATGACTCTTCAGAAGCGACATAGACATATGCTTCTTCCTTTCCACTGTCGGTCCAGACAGGAAGGCTTTTTCTTATAAAAGTTCCCTTATCCGTTTCCGGATCATATTCCTCCAAAGCATCGAGAGAAACAAGGTCTCTTTCATCGACCTCATACAACTCCCCATATGTCCAGGCTCCTGGCTCCTCCACAAGCAGCGGATAATAGGATTCTCCTTCATATAGCCTTCCGTTTACACGTGCTTCCTTTGCGAGAAGGGGCGCCTGAGACAACACATGATGGTTTTCCATCCCTGTCATCAAGGATCCATAAACAAATACAAGCATGGGTACCCTCTCCGTTCTTTTTTTAGTGTTCAAATGCCCGAATCACAGCTTTCTCAACAGCGAACGCAGCCATCGCCCCGAGTCCGTTAACATCACATGCTACTTCATCCCCGTGCATGGTAAAAAGCGTATCCCCATCTACATAGGTATGAGATGGACGGATGGTTCTAGCCAACCCATTATGGGAGATGGATGCAAGTTTATTAGCTTCCGACTTATGTAACGAAGCATTAGTCAGAAGAACGCCGATCGTCGTATTCCCTTGGAAGGAATCAGTGACTGGTGCCGTGGAGACGTTATTCATCAAATGTGTTTCCGTCCGCAGAAATTCTCCATTTTTATGCAGACCGGCAACTATTCTTCCCGTGCCTGGGTCAACCACATCACCAAAACAGTTTACTGCGATTACCGCTCCTACTTTCACCTTTCCAGATTGGAAAGCATAACTTCCGATGCCGCCCTTCATGCTGTTCTCTCTCCCAAAGAGCTTTCCGACTGTCGCTCCAGTACCGGCACCGTATCTTCCATTGCTGAAGGGAGGGTTCTCCCACGCTATCCGTGCCGCTTCATAGCCCATGGCTGCATCGGGACGGACAGCAGGTCGGGACGGATCAATATCATATAAAATAGCCCCCGGGACAATGGGGACCTTCACCGGGCCTGTCTCAAACCCAATATGGTGTTCTTCCAGCCACTGCATGACCCCGCTTCCTGCAGAAAGACCATATGCGCTTCCTCCAGCAAGAAAAAGCCCATGTACCTTTTGAACCATATTTTCCGATCGCATTAGATCCGTCTCCCTCGTTCCAGGAGCACCACCACGGACGTCAACCCCAGCGACCGCCCCTTCTTTACTCAGGATGACGGTGCACCCTGTTGTACCGGTGTTATCTTCCGTCTGTCCTATAAAAAAATCGGATACGTTCCTGATATCTATTTCTTTCATCCAGCAACCTCCTGTTGTGTTTCTATTTGATCCTTTCAGGGAATCAATATCACTGAAGCCTGTAAAGAAAGGGGTAAGACCATATGAAACGAAAGAGGCTGACGATCCACGGGAGAGTCCAGGGCGTTGGATTCCGGGCAGCAGCAAAGCAGAAGGCTGATTACCTCGGCATATGCGGGTGGGTGAAAAACCAGCCGGACGGGACCGTCTTAATGGAAGCAGAAGGAGAAGAAACGGTACTTAACACTTTTGTCGATGAGATTTCCAAAGGTCCGACGCCCTTCAGCTCCATCCGTCATATCGACCAGGAAGACCGGGAGGATTCTAAGCAGCATAACAAATTTAAAGTCATTCATTAAAAGACCGCAGTTCCGCTGCGGCCTTTTTTTCATTATTTCTGGTTCATCGGGCGAACAATAATTTCATTGACGTTGACCGAAGCAGGTTGACTTACCGCATATCCTACAGCTTTGGCAATATCATCCGCTTCCAGCGGCTTCATGCTGCGCTCCTTAAACATCTCAATCACATCCCCGTCTGTAATGTGATCCGTCAATTCCGTTTCCACCGCTCCAGGGGAAATATTCGTGACACGGACACCCGTCTTCGACAATTCCTTCTCCATCCCCATAGAAAGTGCCTTTACTGCATATTTTGTTGCACTATACACAGTACTCGACGGGAAAACTTCATGACCTGCGACCGAAGAAACATTGATAATGTGTCCAGTATTCTGTTCGATCATTGTCGGTAGGGCTGCATGGATTCCGAACAGTACACCTTTGATGTTTACATCCACCATTTGTTCCCACTCGTCCACGTGATCATTCTTGAGAAAAGACAACAGCATGACACCAGCATTATTTATCAGGATATCTACACTACCGAATGTATCCTTTGTCGTTTGAACAAGATTTTCGACATCTTCCCGCTTCGTCACATCCGTTTCTACAACCTTCGCCTCAACTCCATGCTCCGATTCGATAGCATCGGCCAGTTTTTTCAGACGCTCAGATCTTCGGGCAGCAAGAACAACGTTTGCCCCGTTCGATGCGAGTTCATGAGCGATCGCCTTTCCAATCCCACTGCTCGCTCCGGTTATGATAACTGATTTTTTTTGTAGATTCGTCAAGATCCCTACCTCCTAAGTAAGTACAGTTCTTTATGTATCTACCCGCATAAAGGGAAAAGTATGCACCGGGAGGTATCAAAAAAACCGCCTCTCTATATAGAGAGGCGGTTCCTGGTTATGTTACTTACTGTTCTTCAAAGAACTTGCGGTTAATTTCGATGTATGGGGTTTCTTCTTCCGGTACCTCGTCTTCAATGTAGATTGCTTCTACCGGACAAACGGCTTCACATGCACCACAATCTATGCAAATCGCAGGATCGATATAGAACATATCTTTCCCTTCCTCGATACAATCAACCGGGCACACATCCATGCATTCTCCCGCTTTTTCATCTTTACATGGGGATGTAATTACAAATGCCATCGATTTTCTCCTCCTTTACGAATAGAGTTCGTGTGCTTATATTACTATATTCACCGATAATGGTTAAGATAAACACCACCATCTATAATAACGATTTTATCGAAAAATCGCAATTCCTGTAATCATTCGACTTTCTTCGCGTGCGCGTGAAAAAAAGAAGACGATGCCTGGGCATCAGTCCTCCCATATCCGCTCGACGGTATATTCCCCTCCAAACTTCTGAACGAGGAATACATCCGGGCGCGTCAGCCGCTTCCATTCATAGAATCCAATTTCGCGTTTATACTTTTGAAGAAGTAAAGCGAGCAGATTCCCGTGTGTCACAAGGAGAACGTTCCCACAATCCTCTTGCTCCAATTCTTCGATGAGGGAGAGGACTCGTTTCTTCGCTTCCTTCGAGGATTCTCCTCCGGAAAGCTTAAGTTCAGGATCCTGGAAGGTATCATGCAGAACTTCTTCCCAGTCATTGAGTGGTTCATGGCTTAATACTCGTTCTTCCAACCGTTCGTCGGTTTCCACCTCTAGCCCTTTCTTTCTGGCATAGGGTTTAATTGTTTCAACGGCCCGTAAAAAAGGACTGGAGATGATTCGGTCTACTTCATGACCGGCGCGGTCAAGGAAATAAGCAAGTGTTTGTGCCTGCCTGATGCCCTGTTTCGTCAACGGCGAATCTTCATGCTGTCCTTCTGTCTCACTATGGCGAACGACTATCAATTTATCCATAAAAAACTCATCCTCCCCTTCCATCAGCTTACCTTCATTATCGCCGATGAATCGAGTGTTTACAAGAAAAGTTGGTGAATTGTTTCACTTTATATACGGACTTTCTGGTATAGCTTCATTAAAACAGCAAACCAGTTCCTAACTATGGAGGGAACGAAGTCTGTCTCTCCACCAGATATTAGGATGTCCAGCTTTTTCCTGCAGTATTCTACCGGCAACATAAAAAAACCAGAAAGGTTTCGCCCTTCCTGGTCTTATCTGTTTATACTTCCTTAAAGTATTCTTTATAAAATCCGCCCATGCGGCCGGAATTATCGATGACAAAATAAAATTCTTCGCTCTCATTTTTGACATCATATACTTTTCCAGGTGTTAATACATTGTGGACGACAAATTTCTTGGCGTCGTTGTGAATACACTCCACCTGTTTTGTTGTTTCGTTTTGTTCCCATGTCTTATGAATCATGATCCAACCTCCTCGCTGCTTGCGTGTCTTCTATCATACAACGAACAAAGAGACTCAACAAGAGGTTGTTAAAATGTCCGCTTATACCATTCCGAAGCAGCCTTCACTTCATTAGCCGTCAATTGATGTCCCATCTGCTCCCAATGCTCCTCAACTTCCGCTCCTGCTTCCTCCAACAGGTTTTTCAAATCTTTTGTTTCCTTCGCGGGGCAGATCGGATCATTTTCCCCTGCCCCGATAAATACCGGAAGGCCGGGGTGTTCAGGAAGTTCGATTTCTCTTCTTGGTACCATTGGGTGGAAGAGGATGGCTCCTTTCAATGCTTTTTCATAGTGGAATAGAAGACTTCCCGCTATATTCGCACCGTTGGAATAACCGACGGCAATAACCTCTTTACGATCGAAACCATAATGATCTGCTGCTTCATCGAGGAATTGATTCAGCTCTTCTGTTCTAGCGACCAAATCCTCTATATCAAACACACCTTCTTGAAGTCGTTTAAAGAAGCGAGGCATTCCGTTTTCTGTGACGGTTCCACGGACAGAAAGAACCGCTGCTTCCGAATCAATCATCTCAGCTAACGGAAGGAGATCCTGTTCTGTACCACCGGTTCCGTGCAACAATAGCAAAACGTTACCCGATGGGTTGGCCCCTTCTTTATAAATATGTTTTCTGTTCATCATAGTACCCTCCTTGAGTTTAATTTACATAATATAAATACAGTTAATTGTAAGTGTTATTCTTACTTATATTATCTTTAATTCGAGACAATGTCAAAATACTACATACGTATATGCCTTTCCATCCGTTTAAATAAAAGCGGCAGAACGAGTACAATAGTCAATAACCGAATGGTTTGAAGCGAGCTTACGACGGCAGGATCTCCTCCCGTCTGGCCGGCGGTAATAGACATTTCCACTAATCCTCCAGGCGCCAGAGCAAGGACGGACGTGACAATATCGACACCTGTCCAGAATGAAAACAAAAAGGCAAACAGGATCCCTACAGCGATTATGAAAATAGAAAGAGATAGAAAGTAGAAGCAGCTCTTACCTGCACGGACAATCTCCCTCGGCATGATCGTATGGCCGAGGTACGTCCCTACCATCAGCTGAGAAGCTGAAAATAAAGAGGACGGGAGCGAATACAGGAAGAGCCCGGAAGTCTGAATGGCCCCAATAACAATCATAGGCAGGACGACGAGCCCTGCGGGTATCTTATGCTTTCCCTTCATGCCGATGAAGAATACGAGAATGTAAAAGAGGACCGTCCACAAAGGCCCGTCGACGGAAAGGGAATAATCAACCGCGGCGGAATTTTCTCCCCCCCACATATGGGTGACAAAAAAAGGTATAATGAATAAAACACTCATGAGACGCAGCGTATGAAAGATTGTGACAAGCCCGCTGTTCCCTTGCAGCGATTCACTGATAGCGATCATTGCAGATAAACCACCGGGAGAACTTCCGACCATACTCGTCGTTTTATCCATTCCCGTCCGTTTCGATATCCCCAACCCGATGACGAGGCAGATTCCTATCATTAGAAAAGAAAGCAGCGCATATGGAAGCATATATGGGAAAATACTCGTGAACGTATCGGAAGTAAACGTATGGCCGATTTGAATTCCCAACAGGACAAAGGCAATATCTCTTGCTAATGGAAACGTACTGCTTTCCATATGGAAAAGGGATTTAGCAAACACAATGGCCGTCACAGGACCGAGAATGAACGGAATTGGAATGTGGAGCAGCTGGAACATACAACCGCCTAAAAGAGCAATGGCATAGGTGGAGAGTGAAGGATACCTCATGTTTCCCTCCCCTTTCAAATTTTAAATTTTATTAAAGAGGTGTTTTTATGAATAAATGGCTCTACGGATACGATAAGATGAAAAAAAAGTACAGACACATTCATATCAGACCTTATGAAGAAAAGGATTTCGAAACGTTGATAAACATTCAGAAAAAAGCATTCCCTCCCCCGTTCCCCTCTGATTTGTGGTGGACCAAAGAGCAATTGAGTCAGCAGCTTGCCGCTTTTCCCACCGGTTGTTTATGTATAGAAGTGGAAGGAACGATCGCTGGTTCCATGACGGCGATGCAAGTACACCTGGATGATGACAAAGACCATACTTGGAAGGAGATCACAGCAGACGGCTCCATGGAGACGCACGACCCGGAAGGGGATACTTTATATGTCGTCGACTTGTGTGTCGATCCGGACTTCCGTTCCCTCGGACTCGGCAGACAGTTGACACAGGCCATGTATGAAATCGTTATTCAGTTCGGGCTGACCAGGCTTGTAGGGGGCGCACGGATGCCTCTTTACCATAAATACAGCCACGAATGGACAGCAGAGGAATATGTAAATCTCGTTATAGCTTCTGAGATACAAGATCCTGTGCTTACTTTTTTGTTAAAGTCCGGGCGGTCTCCCATCCGGCCTGTCCCAGGTTATTTGGAAGATGCGGAATCCTGCAACTACGGTTTATTAACAGAATGGAAAAACCCCTTTCTCTGAATTCTTGTAAAAAGGACAGCCGGTATCCTCTAATCAGGATACCGGCTGTCACCTTGTTTGAAGAACTCCACGTTCCAGCATATGAAAAAGTTGATCGGCCAACTTCTTCACACCAAGTTTTTCTCGTTGTGGAAACAGGATGGAATGGAAAATCAAATCCCCGAGCAGTTCTGTATCGACATCATGATTCCAAATCCCTTCCTCTTTACTGGCATTGATCCAATCAAGCATCTTCTTATATGTCTCCATCAAATTCTGATGGACTTCCGTACGGATAAAGAAAGTAAGGCTTTTATCCCCGGACTGCAGTTCACGGATCATCTGATCGATATGATGAACCTCTGCATGTTCAAGAAGGACGATCAAGAGCCGGTAGAGCTTTTGGTTCGGTGCGATATCCGCAGGGATTTCAGATATTTTGGATTCCATCTCATCCATCATTGCCTTCATATAGGCGAGGATCAGTGCTTCTTTGTTTTCGAAATAATCATAAAAGGTGCTTCTGCTCACATCAAGCATTGTTGCAAGTTTCTTGAAGTGGATACCTTTGATTCCCTCGGTACGCATAACTTCGCCTGTCACCTTGAATATTTCTTCTTGTGTCAGTGCCCTTTTTCTTCCCACTTCCGTTCCCCCTCATCCTTTCATTATACCATTACCCAAGAAGAATGAGGATGGGAGAACAGGATCATCAGCGGAACAAGTGCTTCAAGTACCCATACCCTTTTTCTTCCATTTCTTCTGCCGGTACGAATTCGAGCGCAGCGGAGTTGATGCAGTATCTCAATCCACCCTTGTCCCGGGGACCGTCATCGAAAACGTGGCCAAGATGAGAATCCGCCTGCTCCGATCGAACTTCTGTCCGGAACATACCATGGGATGTATCCAATTCTTCTTTCACCTTCTCAATGGGCTTCGTGAAGCTCGGCCAGCCGCAACCGGCATCGTATTTATCCTTGGAACTGAAAAGCGGTTCTTTGGAAACGATGTCAACGTAAATTCCTTCCCCTTCATGGTCATGGTATTCGTTCTGAAATGGACGCTCGGTACCATTTTCCTGCGTCACCATATATTGAATATCCGTTAATTGACTGCGGAGTTCCTTTTTATCCTTCGGAAAGCTCCAATGGTTTTTGATGAAATCTGCTCTTCCGGAGCCTTTTTTGTATCGCTTGTAATGAAACTTGCTCTTCTTGTAGTAGTCCTGATGCTTGTCCTCTGCAGGGTAAAAAACTTCAGCAGGGAGGATTTCCGTCACAATCGGAGCTTTAAACTTACCGGACTCCTCCAAACCTTGTTTACTCTCTTCGGCCAAACGCTTCTGTTCTGCACTGTGATAATAAATAGCTGTCGTATAAGACTGGCCTCGGTCTGCAAATTGACCGCCGGCATCTGTCGGATCAATCTGCTGCCAGAACAGCTGCAGGAGACGCTCATAAGGGAAGATCTCCGGGTCGTAGGTGATTTGCACGGCTTCCCGGTGTCCCGTTGTCTCTGATACAACTTCCATGTATGTCGGATTTTCCGTATGGCCTCCGGTGTAGCCGGAAACAACGGAGTGGATACCCGGACGTTCGTCGAACGGCTCCACCATACACCAGAAACATCCCCCGGCAAATGTTGCTTTTTCTACTTGATTACTCATTATTAAAAACCTCCTAAACGTAGGTTCATGCTTTTCCTGCATGTTCCTATTCTTTCTAATTCATAAAAAAAAATCAAGTGACACGCACAGCCTAAATATACAATTTAGGCTGTGATGCTCCTTGATCTTCTTGCTGCTCGGACTCTGAACTCCCGAAACTGCTCGATTCGGAAGCATTTGACGTCCCTTCTTTCTCTTCCTTTTCCGGCGATGTTTCTTCTTCATCCGGCTCATTCATGATTTTCATCATATTAATCATCGCCGGGATGTTCTTCAACATCGGTCCGTATTGCTGCATCATCGGAGCCGCTGACTGCATCGCTTTCAACGCGGTCTGCATATAACCGATCCATCCTGCCCCTCCGCTTTTAGCAGCTGTGCCTGCTGCACCTAACGCCTTCGTACCCAAACCGGATCCGCCTCCGAAGAATCCCGGGACTGCAGATCCTGCATTACCCAGGAAACCAGGAGCTCCGAAGCCGGGTGCGCCGAAAGCACGCATGGCCCCTCCAGGTCCCCCTCCTTGGAAAAAGGGTGCTGCAGAACGCATCATATTCGGTTGGACGGCTTGTTGAAACCCTCGAAACTGCCCCATAGGAGGGTATGGTGGTTGACCTGTAGGAAACATATAAACCCCTCCGAAACTTTAGAATACTGTAGCATATGCCCTTCTTTCAATCTGGTTTGGGCTCATGCGTCCGGACAATCGGCTGGAAGCTTCCAATCGATAGGTTCTTCCCCATGCTTTTTCAAAAATTCGTTCACGCGGGAGAATGGTTTACTCCCAAAGAATCCACGGTGAGCCGCAAATGGACTTGGGTGAGGGGAAGCGATCACCATATGCTTCTCTGTATCTATAGAAGCGCCTTTTTTCTGTGCGTGTTTTCCCCATAAAAGGAACACTACCGGTCGTTCTCTTTGATTAAGTATTTCTATGACAGCATCTGTAAATCGCTCCCACCCTATCCCCTTATGGGAATTAGGCTGCTTCTCTCTGACGGTCAGGACATCATTCAGAAGCAGGACCCCTTGTTCCGCCCAATGCAGCAGGCAGCCGTGATTAGGTGCTGGGATGTCTAAATCATGGTGCAGTTCTTTATATATATTCCTTAAACTCGGGGGAATGGTAACATCCGGACGAACGGAAAAACTGAACCCATGCGCCTGTCCCTTGCCGTGATAAGGATCTTGGCCGAGAATGACTACTTTGGTAGCTTCCCTGGGAGTGAAAGCAAGAGCATTCAATATCTCCGACTTAGCAGGATAGACCCGATGCTCTTTATATTCCTCGTTCAACTTCTGTTTCAGTTGAAGGAAATAATCCTTCTCTTTTTCCTCTTCAAGCAACTCATTCCAATCATTATTTAACATACGTACCCCTCCCTCCAAATGGTGCAGTATTTCCCCGTTCTCTTTTAAGATTTCCCAGTCTATATTTCCCGGGCAAGCGCACGTAGCGACAATAGGAAGATTAAACCGTCGTTCCATGTCATACGCTTTTATTTCGTGTCTGATCCTTTGTCGAATACTTGTTCATTCCGTTACTGAAAAGTGAATTCCAATGTGGATCCCCTTACTCCCGCACGGATTTGCAGTTTGGCAGGAATTTCTTCTTTCAGCTGTGGGACGTGGGAAATGATCCCAAGCAGCCTGTTTCCATCTTGGAGACTGCGAAGGCAGGAGATTGCCTGCTCTAAGGAAATTTCATCCAACGTTCCAAAGCCTTCATCAATGAATAAGGTATCCAGCTGGACACCACCCGCATGGGCCTGTACCACATCAGCCATACCAAGGGCAAGACTTAAAGAAGTTTTGAAGCCTTCTCCTCCGGACAGGGTTCGAACCGAACGTTGTTTTCCTGTATGGTGATCAATTATTTCCAAATCCAGCCCGCTCTGAGCTCCTCGTTTGGCAACTGCGTCACTGCGAATCAGCTGATAGCGGTGATCGGTCATCTGATCCAGGCGCACATTTGCCTGAACAAGGATTTCATCAAGGTAAGAAGCTAGAACATAACGTTCAAGAGAAAGGCGGAGATGGTTGTCCCCTTTTGCCAATTGGGCTAGTTCTGCAATATCGTAATACTTGGAAGCCAGTTCCCCTTGGTCATCCATGAGCATATTTATCTTCTCCCGGATTTCCCGGTTCTTTCGGTACGCTGCGCTCCGTTCATTGAAAGCTTCCTGCTTAATGGCAAGTATTCGGCGTTTTTCATCAAGGAGAGACTGGAGCTCTTCCAAATCCGGCTTATGCTTATCAGCAAGGCGTTGATCGAGATCTTTCACACGGTCTTTCACTATGCTTTTCCTCTTCTCATAATCATCGACAATACGCTGGTTCTCAGCTATGAACCCCGGAGAACGCACCGCCTGCTTATATGCTTCATGATCATGGAAAGAAAATTGAACGAGCGTTTGATCAAGTTGTTTTTTCGACTTTTTAACAGCTTTATCCAGATCCTCCAAATAACGCCCACCTTCCTCGACAGCGGTTGTCAACTGCTGCAGCTGCTCCTTCTTGGTACGGTGTTTCTCCTTCAACTCTTCCCACTCATTTAGAGCTTTAACATAGAGACCGCGTCGGTTCTCTGCTTTTTCTTTCAGCGTTGTGACATCTGTGGAAGAGAACGCATAATTTTCTTCCATGGCCTGCACCTTGGAAAGGATCTTGACGTGTTGCTGCTCTTCTTCGTGCAGACGACTTCTCGTTTCTTCCTGAGCGGATCGAAGCTTCGCCGAACGTTCTTCCACCTGTTCCAGTTCTTTCGCCGCTTCCGTCAACGATTTCCACATGGCATCAAGCTCTTCAAAGCGCTGCTCTGCCGCTTTCAGATCCTCTTCAGATTGAATAATGGCCCGTTGAATGGCCTGTTCATCCAGCGTTTTCACATAACCATCCCATTCTTCCATGGCCTTCTCCGTCAGCTGTCTCTGCGCTTCTCCAGCCGATGTAACTGTTACCAATTGGCGCTGCATTTCTTGATAAGCAGCATCATCCTCTTGATAAACTTGTTTCAGGCGGTCTAGCTCTTCCTGAGCCGGGACATTTAATGGACGATCGACCGGGCGGGGATGATCGCTGCTTCCACAAACAGGACACGGCGTGTCTTCTTCCAGCTTCAAAGAAAGAGTGTACGCATGATGATGGCGGATTTCTTCGAGAGAATCCTCGTAAGCCTGCTTGGAAGACTGTTGACGGACCTCTGCGTTTTTATACTGTTTCATGAAAGATTGATAGTTTCTGCGCATCTCCTCAAGTTTACGCCAATGCTCCTGCAATTGCCGAAGCCCTTCCAACCGCTTATAGAGTACGTCTATTCGCTGCTTCGCTTCATACCAGGAATCGGACGTTTCCCGCTCTTTTCTTCGTTGATTTTTCAATTCTTCCGCACGGTTTTCGCATTTGCCCAATGCTTCCTTCCGCTCGCCCAGCTTCTTTTCCTTCGTTGCAATGGATGTTGTGTATGCTTTGCTGTCTTCGAGCAGTTTATTATAAATGGCTACATTCTCCTGCTCTTCCACTGCTTGCTCCCAAGAGCTTTTCAACTGTTCCCGCTCTTCCTCTTTTCCTGAAAGCTTGTGATAAGCCTCATCGATCTGATGGAATTCTTCACGAATAGTTTTAAGACTTGCAAGTTTATCTTCATACGATTTCTGCCACTTCTGCCATTCCTCCATCCGTTCCTTGTATTGTTTCTCATAGGGAGTGATCTCGGCGGCTCTTCTTGCGGCTTGCAGCTCTTTCTCTGTTTTTTCCACTTCGCTGTGCTTCTGATCCAGTGCGTGCTTCTCTTCATCAAGCAATGCTTTTTCCTCAAACAATTCCAGGAGCTGCTCCGAGTGGTGGTACCGTTTTTTCCATTCATCGACTTCTATTTCTAGTCGTTCCACCGCTTCTTTTTCCGCAGCGACAAGTGTTTCCTGTTTTTCCAGGCGATCATCCAGACGCGTATTGAAACGGGATAGTTCCTCGCTTTCATAGGTGGCTTCTTGATCTTCCCAAACGACTTGATTCCGTTCCTGCTCGATCTTCCATTCAAACTGTTTGATTTCTTCTTCCAGCTGTTTGGACTGTGTTTTAAAGTATTCGGTTATGTCATCAAAGAACTTCGTTTTGAAGATACGTTGAAGTATCTCCTCCCGTTCCTTACTGTTCTCGGAAATAAGCTTACGGAATTCCCCTTGAGGGATCATGATCATCTTACGGAATTGTTCATAATCTAAACCGATGATTTCCTCAATATATTCGTTGACTTCCTTCACCTTCGATGCAACCAGCTGTTCCTGATCGTTTGTTAAGAGGAACAGCTCCGCACGAGCCGGGTCTTCCTTAAACCCTTCTCCCCGCTCCTTCTTTCTTGTCTGTTTGGGCATTCTTACCACCCGATAGGTTTTCCCTCTCAGCTCGAAGGAAAACTCCACAAACGTCGGATCATTAGGATGGGCGAAGTGACTCCTCATTGTATCCTGATCCCGGTCACTTCCGCTCGCACGCCCGTATAAAGCAAAGCACATGGCATCAAAAATTGTTGTTTTACCAGCTCCGGTAGGTCCGGTAATTAAAAAGATCGATTCACCGCCGAGCATTGTAAAATCGACCACTTGTTCATTCCTGTAGGGACCAAATGCTCCCATTCGAATAGCTAATGCCTTCATATCAACGCCCCCTGTCCTCCTGTTTCAAGTGCTGCACCGCATCTTCCACCAACCGGCTTCGATGCTCTGATATTTCGTCTCCCTTTATATCTTCATAAAAAGATCGAAATAGATCCTGATACGATAATGTCTGTCGCTTTTTCACTTCATGGAGATCTTCCAGATTCGCATAGGTAAGGGATCTTCTTCTCTCCAAATGAAGTATATTAGGATAAACTTGACGTAATTTTCCCATCGGATCAATCAGCTGGCCGTCATCCAATAATCGAATGTGCAGATAATTCTCTGGGTTTCCTGCCGCCTCTCCTACCATAAGATCTTCGAAAAATCCCTCAACGATTTCAAAATCTCTCTCTGGAACAAGGGGAACTTTAGTAAATGTAGTGTCTCCCGACTCATCCATTTCGACAACTGTGACTGACT
Organism: Halobacillus sp. ACCC02827; assembly: GCF_030291935.1. Classification (NCBI taxonomy): domain Bacteria; kingdom Bacillati; phylum Bacillota; class Bacilli; order Caryophanales; family Bacillaceae; genus Halobacillus; species Halobacillus sp. ACCC02827. The sequence continues at coordinate 1,854,401 of NZ_CP128168.1, forward strand.
TCTTATGATTGGCTTCCGAGAAAGAGTACTTTAGAATGGATCCGCTGTAGCGGATATAATCCCTAGTGATTCGCTGGGATTGATGCAGGTGCCCGAGCGCTACATAAGAAAATCCATCATATAATGCAGCATCGACATAGGGACTGCCTCCAATCATGGAGAGCCTTTCTTCGGACTCGCTCTCCATTCCTCCAGCTAAAAAGGAGTGACCTACCCACACGTGCCGTTCCTCTTCGTTAAATCTATCCTTTATATCCTGCACAAGCGCTTCTGCCGCCTGCTGATGAGAATGGATTGTATCATCTTCCAGAACAGATGCCGCTTCTGCCGGCTCGACGTACGGAATTAAGTGAAAATGTACCGGGCCGTGCGTATCGTATAACGTAACAGGCTGTCTGTTCGGCTTCAGTTTCGTATCAAGGAAAAGTCCCTGCCTCCTGAACAGTTCACTACCAAATTGAAGGCGGTCAGGACTATCATGATTACCTGAAATGGCAAGTACAGGGATGCCCAGGTCATTAATTAAAGTTGTCAGGGTCTCGTTTAACAACTCCACTGCCTGCTTTGGAGGAATGGAGCGGTCGTAGAGGTCTCCTGCAATCACCACTGCATCCGGAGCCTCCGTTTTCACTATCTCTATGAATTTAGCGAGAATCCAACGCTGATCCTCTGTCATATGTACCGAGTTTACGATTTTGCCGAGGTGCCAATCCGCTGTATGGATGAATTTCATGCCTACTCCTCCTCTAACATATATTGTTCGTAAAGTCTGTCAAATGCTGATAAGGCAGAGGGGAAAGGAGCATTCCATTCCAAGTATCTGCTGATCTCATCGTACGTCTTCGCTTGTCTCGGAAAACTGTGGTCTTTAAACATCCACTCTGCAAGCTGTTTTTCTTCATTTAAAACCAGGTTACCGCGGTAACGCATCATATAATGGTAAAACGATCTCATTTTCTGTTTCCTCCTCGATCTTCTTCCTTATTTTTATCACGAACGGACGAATTCGGCAAAACATTACGGTTTTTTCCAATAAATTCAACGACAAAAGAAAAAAAGAACCCCCTGTATATCGAGGATTCTTCTGTCTTATAAGTATGACAACCCTTTACCCGTTGGAATCATCCATAAACGCTTCATGCGCTTCCTTCTTCTTCCTGTAAACGACACGCGATAGGAGAATGCTGATCTCATAAAGAATGATCAGAGGAACCGCCACGACAAGCTGAAGAATGAAATCCGGAGGGGAAATAATGGTTCCGATAATAACCAGTACGAAATATGCATACTTTCTAATTTTGACTAGAAAGCCTGGGGTAACGATACCAAGACTTGTGAGAAACATAACCAGAATAGGAATCTCAAACAAGATGGCAAACGGGATGGTCACACGGAATAAGAAGCGGAAATATCTTTCCACTGTATAGATCTCATTAAACATTCCATCGTTAAGCGACAACAAGAAAGGAAGAATTAGATGGACAAACACGAGATATCCGAATGTCAGTCCTGCCAGAAAAAGAAGGAATACAGCAGGTATGTAGGACAGCGAAACTTTTCTTTCTTTCGGCGTAAGTGCCGGTTTAACAAACAACCACGCCTGAAAGGCTAGAACGGGAAGCGTCCCGATAATTGCAACAATGGTTGCGATGGTAAAGATGATCCAAATGATTTCTCCAGGGCTCGTCATATTCAATTCAAAAGGGAGGTCTTTCACAAAAAATGCCTGAATCGGTTTAACATAGAGGAAACCTGCAATGAAAAAAAGGACGAAGAAGAGAAGGGTCCAAATAATTCTTCTGCGCAGTTCACTCAAGTGCTCCGTTACATTCATCTCTAAATCTCTGTCGTATTTCTCTTCAGCCAATTCCATTACCTCCCATACGCGACGTGAAAAAAGATGCAAGGGAGTCCCCTTACACCTTTCATTATTCTTTGCCCGGCTTGTCTGCCTTCTGCTGTTCTCCGTCAGAAAGAATATCCCCTGCCGCTTTCTTAAATTCCCTCAGGGACGAGCCGAAAGCTCTTCCTATCTCAGGAAGTTTAGAAGGGCCGAAAACGACGAGAGCAAGCACAAGGATCAAGATAAGCCCTGGTATCCCTATATTAGAAAACAAGACAATTCCTCCATCCATTAGACAAAGAGACAGAACCCTTATTTCCCTGTCTTATCGTCTTTGCTCTCCTCTGTAAGCTCCCGTGTAGACTTCTTGAATTCCTTCAATGTTTCCCCGGCAGCCTTTCCAATCTCAGGCAGTTTCTTCGGTCCAAAGATGACAAGTGCAATCGTAAGTATGAGGATCAATCCAGGTACACCTATGCTGGCCATACAGCTTCACCGCCCTCTCAGATAACTTGCATTCTTAGTTTAACCGTTTTCATAAGAAAAAGACAGAAGCGGGAAAAGAAACCGCTCTTTCTTTCATCATACCATGTTCTGGTAGAGATTGTCTCTATCTGCCGGTAAATTTCGAGAGCTCTTTCGCTTGTTCAAACTCATTCCATGTATTCATGTTAAAGAAGTGCCTGTTTAGTACTTCGGGTTTTAATGAGCTGAAATCAGATACTTTCGTATAACCGGCCGTTTCCAGCAGTCCTCTCACGGATCTTCCGCCTTGATGAAGATAGCGGTCAAGTGTATGAAGCATCGTCCTTGGGTAAATGCCTGACATAGGCTGGAGGAGACCGTCAAAGGAAGGGATGACGGCCTTATCTTTTCTCTGCATAAGTAAATGAGTATAAACTTCGGGATGAACAAAGGGCATGTCGGTTGCTGCTACGATGAACCAATCTTCTTCCCTTTCTTCCATAGCCGCATGGAGCCCGGACAGCGGCCCTGCATCATTCAGGTGGTCCATTACAGTCGGATACCCCGGGTAATCCCCTCGGTTCTGACTGATGACAACAATAGAAGTGAGCCGCTCCATTGTATCAATTACATGTGCAAGAACCGGACGATCTCCAAGGACGAGTGCAGACTTATCCGTCCCCATTCTCGTAGATTTACCACCGTTTAATACGAGTCCGCAAAGGCGGGTCATTTACTCCCTTCCTTTTTCTCGTATGTCCGGAAATAATAATCGTACGGATTCTTCTCGTCTTTCAACCCTTTCGTTTCAGCTACCAATTCCCAATCTTCCAACCGGAAAGCTGGAAAGTACGTATCCCCTTCAAAACTTTCATCGATATAGGTTAAATACATTCGATCCGCATGTGGAAGCATCTTTTCAAATAATACGGCTCCCCCGATGACAAACCATTCTTTATCAGGCTCGTCCCTTTCAAGCTTTAGGATATCTTCCATAGAGTGAATCACTGTGCAGCCGTCCCTGTCATAGTCCGGATTGCTGGTAATAACGATATGTTTACGCTCTGGAAGAGGCTTACCGAACGACTCAAACGTTTTACGTCCCATGATGATCGTCTTTCCCCATGTCATGTCTTTAAAAAATTTAAAATCGTTAGGTATATGCCAAGGAAGGTCGTTGTCCTTGCCGATTAAACGATTTTTATCCATTGCGAAAATGAAAGATATCATTTTTCCACATCCTTTATGTTTTTTAGACAGCTACAGGCGCTTTAATACCCGGGTGAGGCTCGTACCCTTCGATTGTAATATCTTCCATTTCAAAATCGAAGATGGATTTTTTATCCCGGTTCAGCTTCAATTGAGGAAAATCCTTCGGTGTGCGTGCAAGCTGTGTGTCGATCTGTTCTAAATGATTGCTGTAAATATGGGCATCTCCAAGCGTATGGATGAATTCCCCGACATCCAGTCCACATTCATGTGCAATCAGATGCGTAAGTAACGCGTAGCTCGCAATGTTAAAAGGAACGCCGAGGAAGATATCTCCACTTCTTTGATACAGCTGACAGGAAAGCTTGCCATCTGCGACGTAGAATTGGAAAAGAGCATGGCATGGCGGCAGCGCCATATTGGATGGAACATCTTCCGGGTTCCAGGCTGTTACGATATGTCTTCTTGAATCCGGATTATGCTTAATTGCTGTTACGACATTTTTAAGCTGATCAATCGTATCTCCTCTTGACGTACGCCATTCCCTCCACTGTTTTCCATAAACAGATCCGAGGTCCCCGTAAGTTCTTGCGAATGCATCGTCTTCAAGAATACGATCCTTAAATGCTGCCATCTCTTTATCATAGCGTTCCTTGAAGGAATCATCCTCGAGACTCCGACGTCCGAAATCTGTCATATCAGGCCCTTGATAGGCATCACTTTCAATCCATTTCTGAAACGCCCATTCATTCCAAATATTGTTGTTATGCTTCAGCAGATACTGGATATTCGTATCGCCTTTAATGAACCAGAGCAATTCCGATGCAATCAAACGAAAGGGGATCCGTTTCGTTGTCAGCAGTGGAAACCCATCCTTCAAGTCAAACCGCATTTGATGACCGAAAACCGACTTTGTACCGGTCCCTGTCCGGTCCTGCTTTATCGTTCCTTCATTTTTCACCATTCTGCATAAATCTAGATAAGCCTGTTCATTCTTCACCATGTTGATTCTCCTTTTACTCTGAAGCTGTTTCCCTGTTGAATTGATTGATAAACTCTTCCATGAACTGATGCCGTCGATCTGCTTCCTCCCTGCCGGAGGGCGTATTCATTTTGTCTTTAAGAAGAAGCAGTTTCTCGTGAAAATGAGAAAAAGAGCTGCCCCCTTCTTTTCGATAAAGGGGTTGGTTCTTCGCGCCGCCGAACGCAAATGTTCGAGCAATCCCAATCGCACCAATGGCGTCGAGACGGTCCGCATCCTGCACGACTTTTCCTAATAGAGTGTCCGGAGTTTTCCCTTTTCGAAATGATACGGTCTCAATGGCATGATGGATATAAGTGATGTCTCTTTCCGAAAAATGAAGATTCCTCAACAGCTCATCCCGCTCTTTTATCGCATCTTCCTTCGATGCAAACAGCTTGTCATCGCCAACGTCATGAAGCCACCCGGCCACCTCAGAAAGAAATGGGTCCGCGCCTTCCTTCACGGCAAGTAACCTCGACCACTCTGCGACCCTTTGCATATGATTATCATCGTGCCCTGTAACATCGTCATGGAAAAGCCGGAATACAAATGCTTTTATTTCTGTCAGTTTCTCAGCTTCCTTCAACAAAGATCCCCCTTAAAATCCGAATAGATCCATCTGCCTTGGATTGAGATCATGATATTGAATCTTAAGCAGATCCTGCATTTCTTTTGCGTTATCTGCCGCATCTCCACCGGAATTATTATTAAAAAGCAGGGTGATCTCCGGTGTTTTTTTCTGCAGTTCTGTTATACGATCCGCCCACTCCTGCAGCTCTTCTGCGTTGTATCGGTATAAGAAACGGACTTTTCGCCAATCTTTCCGGCCGTTCTTGTTCCATCCATGAATATTTCGTCCATGGAAGCGTACCAGTGTTTTTTTGGGGTGGGTGGGTACAAGCACTCGCGGGACAGAACCTTCCCCCGCCTGTGGTTCATCACAAATGGTATGAATCCACTCTTGATCTCTCATAAAATCCAATGTCTGTGCTTTATACCCCTCTTGGAACCAAGACCGGTTACGGAACTCCAGGGCCAAGGGGTATGATTCCAGCCAATCACGTATGTATCTCAATTTCCTTATGTTTTCTTTTCTGACATCAAACCAGGGAGGAAATTGGAACAAAAGGCAGTCGATCTGTCCTTTCTCCCACACTGGTTGAATGGACTCTTCGTACCGCTTCATTAAATCCCTTGCTTCCTGCACAGACCTGGATTCCCTGTCATGTCCGGTCAGCTGCTGAAAGGCCTTAATAACGAAGGAAAACGAATCGGGCGTCTCCTTCAGCCATTTCTCATACCTTTCTCTGGGCTGAATGGCATAAAAAGCCGTATCTACTTCCACCACCGGAAAGTGAGAACCATATTCCGCAAGCTTTTCTTCTGATCTGGTCTGTTCCGTATATAAAGCCGGATGGTCTCCCCAACCGGTTAAACCGATCTTCACGCCCACCCACCATACCTCCTTTACTCAAGCTTTCTTCACTTAAGACTATCGATATTGTACCAAAAAAGGACTCTTCCTGACTAGAAGAGTCCTGGTACTCCTTAAAACAAACCGGTGATGGTTCCGTTGTCCTTCACATCCATTTGAAGCGCTGCAGGGTTTTTAGGCAGCCCCGGCATTGTCATCACGTCACCTGTCAAAGCAACGAGAAATCCGGCACCCACAGAGGCATGAAATTCTTTCACATGAATCGAAAAGCCTTCCGGCCGGCCGAGCTTTTCCGGGTCATCCGTTAAAGAATACTGCGTTTTAGCCATGCAGACCGGCAAGTTCCCATATCCCAGTTCTTCCAGCTGGTTGATCTGCTTCTTGGCTTTGGATGACCATTCCACTTGATCGGCCCCGTACACGTTAACCGCAATCTTTCTCACCTTTTCTTCAATGCTGTCTTCTATATCATACATATACCTCATGGAACCCGTCTTTGCTGCCGACGCCGTTACAACTTTTTCTGCCAAGTCAATACCGCCTCTGCCCCCTTCTTGAAACACATTAACAAGAGAGACAACGGCTCCTTCATCCTCACACCAATCCACTAACGTTTCTTTCTCCCGATCCGTATCTGTCGGAAATGCGTTGATGGCAATAACATAAGGAAGATTGAATTGTTCTATGGTCTCCATGTGCTTCTTCAAGTTCGCAACACCTCGTTTTAAAGCGGCGATATCTTCCGTCTCCAGCGCATCTTTTTTTACTCCACCATGCATTTTCAGGGCTCGGATTGTTGCGACTATGACGACAGCATCGGGTTCAAAACCACCGGCACGTGTTTTAATATTTAAGAATTTCTCTGCCCCGAGATCTGCACCGAAGCCGGCTTCTGTAACTACATAGTCACCGAGTTTCGCCGCCAGTCGTGTGGCAATAACGCTGTTACATCCGTGAGCAATATTGGCGAATGGTCCTCCATGGATAATGGCAGGCGTGTTCTCAAGCGTCTGGACGAGGTTTGGTTTTACAGCATCTTTCAAAAGAAGCGTCAACGCACCTTCAAAACCAAGGTCCTTCACATATACCGGCTGTTTATCGTATGTATAACCGACAACGATATTAGACAGACGCTGCTTTAGGTCTTTTAGATCTGTAGCGAGACAGAGGATTGCCATAATCTCAGACGCTACGGTAATCTGGAACCCATCTTCTCTCGGCACTCCTTTCACAGGACCTCCCAACCCTACTACGACTTGTCGAAGTGCACGGTCATTGATATCCAGGACGCGCTTCCATTCTATTCTCCGCGGGTCAAGGTTGCACGCATTTCCTTGATGGATATGGTTATCAATGAATGCTGCCAAAGCATTGTTCGCGGCAGTAATGGCGTGGATGTCTCCTGTGAAATGCAGGTTGATGTCATCCATCGGAACGACTTGAGCATACCCTCCGCCGGCTGCACCACCTTTTATTCCCATAGTCGGACCAAGGGAGGGCTCCCTTAAAGCGATGACGGTCTTTTTGTTGATTTGGTTCAGCGCCTGACCAAGCCCGACAGTCACGGTGGATTTCCCTTCTCCTGCCGGGGTTGGATTAATGGAAGTCGTAAGTATGATCTTACCATTTGGACGATCAGACAATTTATCGAGCAGGCGGTCGGATAATTTTGCTTTATAATGACCATAAGGCTCCCAATCTTCCTTACCTAAGGACAGTTGATCAATGATTTCATTAATCGGTCTCATCTTTGCTTCCCTTGCGATTTCTATATCTGTTTTCATGATGTCCTTCATCCTTTCCAATAAACGGTTTCGACCTTATTGTACCCCACTATCTACTATAGAAATAGGGAAGTGCTGAAACCTCTTATTCTTCACCCTTCATATAGTCTGAATATTGACGCTTTTAAGCGGATAAGATATATTGAAATCAAGCAAATATACTGAGCGTAATCACAAAAGCAAGGTAGCTCCCATAGAAATGCTTGGCGTTTTATTATTCCCTTGCCGTCTATGTTTTTTTCGTTTGGATATTTGTAATTCCCACGTTTTACGTGCAAGTTACAGGAGGAAGAAGCCTATGCAAAACGGAACAGTGAAATGGTTCAATGCTGAGAAGGGCTACGGTTTCATACAGGTAGAAGGCGGCAGCGATGTATTCGTTCACTTCTCCGCCATCCAGGAGGAAGGATTCAAATCATTGGAAGAAGGACAGGCGGTCACATTTGAAATCGTTGAAGGCGATCGCGGCCCACAAGCTGCCAACGTCGTGAAAGCATAAACAGAGCAGCCGAAAAAGGCAACCGCTGACGGTTGCCTTTTTCAGCTGCTTTCTAAAACTTTACATATTGCATTGTCTACCAATCCATCGTATAATTTAGGGCTGTTGGTCTATTACCGCGGTTCGAAACCTCCCGCGATACCAAAACTAAGGAGGAACTAAAATGAGTAACGAATGGATTTGGATAGGCTTTGCCCTTATTAATTTCCTACTATTGATATCTATGTACCGTCTGTTCGGTAAACCCGGGTTGTTCGTATGGATCGGGATGTCAACGGTACTTGCAAATATCCAGGTCGTCAAAACCATCGAACTTTTCGGGCTGAACGCAACGCTCGGGAACATTGTCTATGGGACTGCTTTTCTAGCGACGGATATATTGAATGAAAAATACGGAAGGAAAGACGCACAAAAAGCGGTTTGGATGGGATTCTCCACCCTGATCATCATGACGATGATCATGCAGACAGCACTGCTGTTTGCACCCGGGGAAAATGATATGGCCCAGCCGGCTTTGGAGACGTTATTCGGTATTGTACCTAGAATAGCAATCGGAAGCCTTGCCGCCTATATTGTCAGCCAGTATTTTGACGTTTGGCTTTACTCCAGATTGAAAAAGCTGTTTCCAGCCGATCGTCATCTATGGATCCGCAACAATGGAAGTACGATGATCAGTCAGCTGCTTGATACAGCAATCTTCTGTACCATCGCGTTTTACGGACTGTATCCAGGCGGAATTTTCTTGGAAATCTTCCTGACGACCTATATAATTAAATTTGCAGTGGCGGCGCTTGATACCCCGTTCTTCTATTGGGCTAAGAAGATCAAACCTTCAGAATAGGAGATGTTGCAATGATCGAAGCCTACACAGATGCAGCTTCCGGCGGTGATCCCGGACCGAGTGCCGCAGGGGTTGTTATCAAGAAAAAGAACCAAGTGTACGAGTTTCCTAAATATCTTGGGACTTGGTCCAATCATGAAGCTGAGTTTTTAGCTATCATCCATGCATTAGAAGTATGTGTACACCATTTCCCGGATGAAATCATCTCCATCCGGTCTGATTCTAAGACAGCCGTCGAGACGATTGAGAAGAACTTTACAAAAAACGGTAAGTTTCTTCCGCTCCTTGAACGGATACAAACCCTTCAGGCGTCCTTTCCTTTTGTATTTTATAAGTGGATTCCTGAGAAACAGAATAGAAACGCCGATCGGGTGGCTAAGCAATGCCTGATCCAACATGAGAGTCTGGACCATTAAGGTCAGACTCTTTTTTTTGCAGCTGACCCGCCGACGGAGAGCCGCTGATCAATGTGCCTGTAGGCGTGACGCTTTGTACGGATGGACGGGGCAGCAATTAATTCTAAAATACTGATATAAAAGCTTGGATCGAAATTTTGTTGGACTTTCAGAGTGGTTCGTACAGCTATGATCGTCTTCCACTCGGAGGCATTGGTGGAATTCTTTCCAAAATAAATGAAGCGTACGTCTTCATCACTCAATTTGAAGCCCTTCGACCATAGATCTTCTAAGAAATAAGCGAGTGCATGCTTCTTCTCCATAATTCGCTCCTTTTCTTCCTGGAAATCACTATCCTTTGTATTCGTTCGACAATTTCTCTTTTCTTTCTACCAATCATAACAAAAAATAAAAGCCAAGTGGGAATCACCTGGCTGAAATAATTTGATCCTATTCATCTTTTTTATGATTAGATGCAGGCGGTATGGGCCGACCCTTCCACTCAGCCAATACCGACCGTGCGGGCTGAAAACCAATTTCCGATAATAAGGAACACCATCCCACTTCGCACCTCCCTCATTGAAAGTGTTTTCCTTAGTGGGTTAGAAATACAGTGGATCCAATGCCTGGCTGTAATAGTTACACACGCTCCCGTAGAGCCCTTTCTTCCGCGGGAATCCTCACCTGTAAAACAAGCAGGTGGAGAAATGGAAATACGAGAGCTGTTACATACGCTTGAAAAAGGACGGGAATGACGAGCAGTTCAAAAAAGACAATCACGTAATTCGGGTGTTTGATGTACCTGTACAGACCTCTGTTAATTGGTTCTTCGTCCGGCAGTACGATAATTCTGGTGTTCCACCTCTTTCCGAGCGTCCCTATACACCAAATCCGGAGCGCTTGTAAGACGATGAACGACAAAAGTGCTGTAAAGAACAGCGGTCCCGGCTCCGGAGCAGGGGTAAGGAGAAAATCTCCAAGCAGGGAAAGAAAGAATAACGTATGAAGAATCAGAAATAAAAAGTAATGATCCTTCCCCCATTCTTTGGCTCCCCGTTCCATCATCCACTCCCTGTTCCGGTCCGCTATTTGAAGCTCTGCCAATCGCTGAACGACTAAGAAGATAAGAATCAACCATAGAAGCAGTTCCATCTTACACCCACTCCAAACTGACGATTTCCGAACTGAATCCAGGTCCAAGGGAAGCCATAAGGGACTTCACCCCCTTATGCGGTCGATCCTGCAGAACCCGGTCTAGGACGAAGTGAACGGTCGGGGAAGACATGTTCCCATGTCGGGCAAGGACTTCAGAAGAATGGCGTAAAACGCTTGGATCCAATCCGAAAATCTCTTGATAGCTCTCCAGAACTTTTCTTCCGCCGGGATGCGCAATCAAAAATGGCAGCTCCTCCACTCTCCAACCGTTCCGATCCAATACTTCCTTTGCATGTCCACTCCAAAAATCTCTAACCAATTTCGGAATGCTTTTATTAAAAATAACTTCAAATCCGGTATCTACAATACGCCAGCCCATCACATCCGTACTATGCTTCTTCGTCTTTGAATCGAATCCGGTTATCTTTGGAACAGAACCTCTCCTCTTCTCATTTAATGTTGAAGCGTCCCCGGTCAAGAGAACTGCAGAAGCTCCGTCACCAAAAAGTGCGGTTCCTACGAAGTTGCTCACCCGTGGGTCTTTCCTTTGAAAAGTAAGGCTGCAAAGCTCCACACAAATAACAAGGACGTTCCCTTCCGGGTTACCAAGCAGCCATTCGTACGCCTTCCCCACCCCGCTCGTCCCTCCTGCACAGCCGAGTCCGAACAGCGGAGTCCGCTTTACATTTTCCCTCATCCCCATTTCGTTCATGATATAGGTATCGAGCGTCGGCGTTGCTATCCCCGTTGAAGAAACGAATAAGATATGGTCAATCTCCGAGGGAATTACCTTATCCTTCAACAATTCCTTGTTATTCAGACACTTCTCAACCGCACCGATCGAATAACGGAGTGCTTTATCCTGGTATATCTCGTTCCTTTCCTTTAATCCATGCGAGGTACGGAACCAGTCGAGAGGCTGAGAAAATTGCCGCTCGGAAATATGAGCGTTCTCAAAAATAGGAAGCAATCGTTTCTTCTCATGGGGTTTCAACGGGAAAAGGTCATCGATCATATCCTGTACCGTACTCTGTTTGGCAGAGTAATCCGCTTCCTGAATACCACTTGTTAGTATGTAAGGCATGTTCTTCCGCCTCCTTTTTTCCTTATCATCTGCAAAAAGGAGAAAAACATTCCATTATTCTTCATTCCTGCGTAAAACTAAGAAAGACCCACCTCTAAAAGTAAAAAATAAATATTAGAATAATCAGTATAGTTTAACATTTTAGCAAATTCTTTACATTTTACTCCGTCTCCCTTAAAATGGAATTTGCTATACATATAGAAAGGGGTAGGTCACATGAAGAAATGGTTATTGGCTTTGGGCTTGACCAGTGCCATCGTCGTTGCAGGCTGCAGCTCGGACGACGAATCGGCAGAAGAAAACACGGATCAGACAGAACAAACAGATGAGAAATCCGGCGATGAACAAGACGCTAAAAAAGCCGTCATCGATGCGCAGATGAACATGAAGGACACGTTCCATCCTTATCAAGAAAAGATCACCGCTTATCAAACAGCAGCATCCGCGGAAGAACCGGATGCCGAAGCAGTGAAAGCTGCCGGTGAAGAAGCAAAAACAGCGGCTGATGAAGCAGCTGAGGCCGCTACTGGTTTTGAAGTAGAAGCGGATGTATCCGATGAGGTGAAGACACAGATTGAAGAAGCTGTTCCATCCCTGCAAGCGTACTACGAAGAAGTATCCAAGGCTCTCGATGAGAGCATCGAAGAAGCAGACTTCACAGCAGCCGATGAAAAAGCAGCAGAATTCAATGAAAAGATCGGAAAAGTATTTGAAGATGCTGGACTTGCAGCACCTGATATGATGAAAGAACTTTCCTAAAAACACACCCCCTGGTGCATCTGAGCACCAGGGGGTTTTTATTCAAAATTGATATATATGTTTATATTTGGTTTCGAGATAACGGAGCAGGTAGTCCGGATTAAGTCCTTCTCCTGTGACTTCCGTCAAAATTTCCAGCGGTTTTTTCATTTTTCCATGCCGGTGGATCTTTTCCTTCAGCCATTCCTTAATTATTCGAAAATCGCCTTCCCGAACAGCTTTGTCAACGTCGATTTCTTCTCTCATTTGCGCATCGAATTGAGCAGCGTACATATACCCAAGTGCATAGGATGGGAAATAACCAAAATCACCGCCGGACCAGTGAATATCCTGAAGGACTCCTTCCGCATCTGTATCCGGTCTTACACCGAGGTACTCTTCCATTTTGTCATTCCAGCGCGAAGGGAGATCTTTCGCATCCATATCACCGGCGATAAGGGCTTTTTCCAGCTCATAACGAATCATAATATGAAGGCAGTAAGTCAGCTCATCCGCTTCAATTCGGATAAGCGATGGTTTCACTTCGTTGACGGCAGCAAAGAACGAGTTAAGGGAAAGTTCGCGGAAATTATCCGGGGCATACGTTTGAAATAGCGGATAGTGATTTTCCCAGAACTGTTCACTGCGGGCGATGAAATTCTCCCAAAACAATGATTGAGATTCATGGATCCCCATGGACGTGCCTGTAGCAAGGGGTGTGAAAGATAGATCCTCAGAAATATTTTGCTCATAAAGGGCGTGTCCGCCTTCATGGATTGTTCCGAAAACAGCCGTTCGGAAGTCGCTCTCATCGTACTTGGTCGTTACCCGTACGTCGTTCACGTTCAATCCGATGGCGAAAGGGTGAACGGTCTCATCCAAGCGTCCTGCATCGAAATCATAACCCATCCGCTTCAAAATTTCTTTACTGAACGCCGTTTGTTGACCTTTAGGAAAATGCCCTTTCAATACAGAAGGATCAGGTTGGGCCGGAGCTTCTTTCACACGACCGAGCAGTTCTGTCAACGCTTTTCTTATCTTTGGAAATACTTGATCCAGCAGTTCCACCGTCACTCCGGGTTCATAATTGTGCAACAACGCGTTATAACGATGTCCATTATAACCCCAATAGTCAGCGAAGGTACGATTGAATTCTACGAGCTTCTCTAAGTACGGGAGAAAACCTGCAAAGTCATTCTGTGCTTTTGCTTCGGACCACTTTGATTCTGACTTTGACTGCAGGGTGACGTAAGCCCGATACTCATCTTTTGGAATTTTAGCTGTTTTATTATACGTTTCCTCCGCCTCTTCCAGGCATTTGATCACAACAGGGTCTGAAACATTCCCTTTAAGCTTATCGATGCAGTTCCGCATTGCTTCGGAGGTTTGAATTTCATGGACTTTCTGCGCAAGAACACCGAGGACTTCCGAGCGGTTATCCATCGCTTTTTTCGGGGCTTTTGTCCGCATATCCCATGCAATTAAACCAATCGCTTCCCCGTAGGAAGTTTGTTCCCTTAATAAATCCATGAACTCATTCACTGTTTCCTTCATCCCGCGACCTCTCCTTTATCGATTTCTTTTACCGAAATACTGATAATAGTCCGTCTTGATGAATCCGTTAAAAAGCTTCCGTCTCTTTGTAGCCGGCTTTCCATAAAGCTTTTCAAAACCTTCATGGGAAGTAAGGATGTACACGCTCCATGATGGATGATCACGCATGATCGAACCGAGATCCCGGTACATCTGTTCTACCTGCTCCTTCTCTCCCATCCGTTCTCCATAAGGAGGGTTGGAGACAATATATCCATCTTCCTGCTTAGGAGAGAGATCACTCATCTGCATTTGTTTCCACGTGATTAGATCACCCAGTCCTGCCTCCATTGCATTCTCTTTGGCGATATCTATCATCTTCGGATCGATATCGGAGCCTGTAATGGAAAGGGGTTGATCGTAGTTCGCCGCTTCTTCAGCTTCCTGAAAAGCATCATCCCATGCTTTCTGCGGGATAAAGTCCCATCCTTCAGAAGCGAATTCCCTGTTGAAGCCAGGTGCGATATTCTGCCCGATCAGCGCCGCTTCAATGGCAATCGTACCTGAACCACAGAAAGGATCTACAAAGGGTTTATCCGGGTGCCAGTTAGTAATTTGAACGAGAGCAGCAGCAAGGGTCTCTTTAAGGGGAGCTTCCCCCTGACCTGCTCGATAACCGCGTTTATGCAGCCCACTCCCGGAGGTGTCCAATGTGAGAAGAACCTCATCTTTATGAATAGCGACCTCCGTCCGGTAAAAGGCACCCGTTTCCTTCATCCAAGAAGAAACTCCATGCTTTTGTTTTAAACGGTCGACCATTGCTTTCTTAACGATCGATTGACAGTCCGGAACACTGTAGAGCTTGGACTTGACGGATTTACCTATGACAGGAAATTCTCCGTCTTCCGGTATGAATTGTTCCCATGGCAATGCTTTCGTCTGTTCGAACAAGTCATCGAATGTAGTTGCTTTGAATCTCCCAACAAGAAGCTTGACACGATCAGCTGTACGAAGCCATAGGTTCGCACGTGGGATTGCGCTTACATCCGCTTCGAAAATAACGCGTCCGTTCTCCACCGTTACTTCGTCATATCCGAGATCCTTTACTTCTTTTGCTACAATTGCTTCCAAACCCATGGCTGCAGTTGCAATCAGTGTGATTTTCTTTTGCAAGTGATTACCTCCTTTAGTTATGTATGAACAGTAAAAAACCCTCCTAAAAAGCAGCGGCTTTTCAGAAGGGTGTATTGTCATCATAAAGCGACCTTTGAATACTCTGTAAGCCATGTTCTGTTCCATAGTACTGCAGACGGTGGTCAACCTCGTACTCCGGTGGCAATCATCTATCTGCCGTCTTACAACGACCTCTCCTTCCGTTTGATTCCTTCCAGAGAGTGCCCCTACCTATATTTGGGTTGCTCGCTCGCGGGGTTTACCTCGTTCCACCCGGCGTATTTCTACGACGGCTCCGTCACTGTGGCACTTTCAAGGTATTCCTTCCTTATCCGAAGACTTAGGAAGTTTCCCTGCCGTTAGTTCAAAAAGAACTACCTTGACTTATGGTTTCGTCAAGCACGAACACTACAGACATTTCAGCCTGTGCGAGCATGGACTTTCCTCTGCATGTAGGACATGCAGCGATTACCCGAGTATTCAAATGTTTGGTTGTGACGTTCATAAGTGACGCACTTGACAAAGTATAGCAGATATTACTCTGTTTGTCATTGGTAATCTTGCATCAATCAGCGTATTTGTTGCCAAAAACCGCTTTTTCCAAATTGGAAACTCGTTTCAAAATATCATAGTTGACTTGGTGATTACCTGTATTGCTTTGTCTTTGGCGGGGCGCCTGTTCTCTTGATGAGAGCTTCTTCAAGCGTTCGTTTTCCTGTTGTAGACGCTCAATTTCCTGTTGAAATCGATCGTAATCCTGAATGATAAGGTCCAAATACTCATCGACCTCTTCCTGGTTGTACCCCCGCATGGAGGTCTTGAAATCTTTCTCCAGTATGGCCTTGCCTGTCAAGTGATATTCTTCTGAATTCATTATCATTTCACCTCTGTTCAGCACATTATATATATTTTTTCAAAAGGTTGGCCAAATGTCAATTTGACTTTATGGAAAGTTTCATTGATTCCAGTAATCCGGATCGCTCATACGCCTTTCCTCTACCGTTTCTTCAAGGTCCAGGGGAGTAATGTAAAGAATTTGATAATCTTTTGTTTCTTTATACTTTTCCGCCGTTTTAAGGAAATAATCAGGACTCCCCTTCGTATCTTCATCGTAAAGAACGAGGCAGCCGTCCGAGTGCTCAACCAGAAACTGGTCTCTGGCACGGAACTGATATGGTCCGTCATATCCTTTCTGGTAGAGGGGGCGGAAGAAGTCTGCCAGCATCGTCACTTCTTCATACACTTGCTGAAGATCTTCCGGCCAGCGCTCCTGCTGATTTTCGAACGGCGGGAGGATTCCAAGCCTAATATTATAGCCCTCCTCCTTCAAATCCAGAACAACCTCTGCTGTCCACAGTTCCACACCCATTTGTCCGGAGTGGATCACCCACTCCAGCCCCTCTTCCATATAGGCTAACAATCGTTTACGTATCGTTTCTTTCACAAATTCAATTTTATGGTCGTTGGCTTTAAATATACCAATTTCCATCGGTTTGTATCCTGTGACGACGACAGTCTTCATTATGTACCCTCCTGCATCCGTGTAACCTTTCTCTATTTTAATACGGATATTGGGAAAAATAAAACAAGCCCCGGGTCCCGAGGCTTATTTTATTCTGTTATTCCATTTCAGGACCCATCATCATCGGCATTTGGTTCATCATCGGCATTTGGCCCTGACCCATCATTTGCTGCGGCATTTGACCGCCCTGACCCATCATCGGCATTTGATTCATCATCGGCATTTGGCCTTCCTGACCCATCATCTGCTGAGGCATCATCGGCATCTGCCCTTGACCGCCCATAGGCATCTGCCCCATATCCTGGTTCATATACTCCATCCAGTTATAGTCTGGAGATGACCCTTGCGGATAAGCGAACTCTTGAGTTTGGAAACTGTTCTGTTCGGATACCATATAAGGGAAGTAATGGAAATTATTTAACAAATGATGATTTTGGACAAGCACGTGAGTCGGATGAATATAATCCTGATTTTCTACGAAGTGGTTATCTACCACACATTGTTGAACGGGACATACGATAGGTCGACGGTTGCACGCAGGTTGAGCAGCAGGACCGCAACCGCAGGAACCTTGCATTGAATGATGCATACAGCTTTCACTCCTTGTTCTGTTATTCCTTATCAGCGTATGTCATCATTCCTGAGAACGTACTGGGCGATATCACCATCTATTCCTATTTTATGCTGTGTCCCTTCCTTTTTCCATACAAAAAAAGGGTGCTCACACACCCTTTTGCATCATTATTCTCCGGTTAGATCGGTGGACTGGAACGAAAACGGCAGAATCTCGTCCATTGTAAACGTCTTCGTTTCGCCTCTTAGGTTCGTCGTATAAATCGTAGTATCGGTTGTAAAGAATTCGCTCATTACTTGACGACAGGAACCGCATGGCGGTACCGGACGCTTTGTATCAGCGGCGACAGCCAGTGCCTGAAACCTGCTGTGACCTTCCGACACAGCTTTGAAAATGGCAACCCTTTCTGCACAGCAGCTGACAGGATATGCCGCATTCTCAATATTACAACCTGTGTAGACACTGCCGTCTTCTGTAATTAAAGCAGCACCTACAGGAAATTTCGAATAAGGAACATAGGCATGTTCTCTGATTTTTTTCGCTTCTTCGATCAACTGTGTATGATCCACGTTATCCCCTCCCTTAATATGGGAACGTAATTATATATAAATTTTCTGAATTTGTAAAGCGATTACAAAATAAGGGCTCAGCACATCGGCAGGTTAAATAGTTGACACCTGTGTCAGAAAAAAGTTTATACTTAGAATGCATCATATAAAACATAGATTTGGGAGGGAAAAACAAGGTGAAATCTATCCTTACTTACAAAAAGATTGTATGGGTGTTCATAGCGCTTCTCGTTTTCACGGGAATTTTCACTTATCTACAGCTTCCGAAAAGGGAAATTCCGGAGATCAACGTTAATGTAGCATCCATATCGACTGTATATCCCGGGGCAACACCGGAAGAAGTGGAAAGGACCATCACGAATCCTGTGGAAGAAGAACTTCTTTCCATTGAAGGTGTCGATGAAGTAACTTCCGCCTCCACTGCCGGCTTCGGTTCTATAACCGTGACCCTGGCCGGGGATGCGGATCGAAACACGGTAAATTCGAAAATCAATCAAGCTGTATCAGACGTTTCCAGAAGTTTTCCTGACGAAGTTCAAGACCCTTCTATTAATACGGACGTATCCGGCTCAGCAGTAGCTTCTTATCATCTGCTCGCGGAAAATACAGAAACTCTTTACGGTCTCCGCGATCAACTGAATGATTGGGAGGAAGAGTTAACATCGATTAACGGTGTGGATTCCATTATGATTAAGGGCCTTCCGGATCAGAAGGTTTCCGTTTCTCTCGATAATGAGCAGCTCGAAGAGAATCAAATTCAACCGTTCAACGTTATTAGTACTATTCAGGAAGAAATCGGTCCTGCAGCCATTGGAACGGAAGAACAGGACAATGAAATCAAACAGCTCATTTTCAACAAATTTAAGAGCGTGGATGAGCTGAATGATCTTGGGGTCGGAACGAACGACCAGGGAGATTCCGTCACATTGTCAGATATAGGCTCCGTATCAGTGGCAAATGAGGATGCGGATGATTTAATTACTTATGATGGTCAATCGGCACTTTCGGTTACGGTAATGGCCGATGAAGGAGTAAACATCTCCTCCGTTCAAGATCAAATCACTGAAAAGTTGGATACCCTGAAAGAAGAGCTTCCAAGCGAGATAACCGTCGATCGTTTTTATACACAAAGTACGATTATCGATGAAGTTTTTAATAACTTAATAACATCCCTTGCTATTTCATTCTTTGCAGTTATCGTCATCATGGTCTTGGGACTTCCATTGTCATCCGCCCTTTTGGTTGCTTTGGCCATCCCCATTTCCATTATCATCGGACTGATTCCGCTGCCTTATGCAGGGGTGGACCTCAATCAAATATCCATAATTGGAATGATTATAGCCATTGGTATCCTTGTTGATGACGCCATTGTCGTTAACGATAACATTCAACGAAGATTCCAGCTTGGAGACGGGCCTTTGGAAGGAACTATTAAGGGTGTACAGGAAGTAGGTAAATCGATCATCACCTCTACGTTGATGATTATTTTCAGCTTCTTCCCGTTAACGTTCATCTCTGGTTCCAACGGCGATTTCATACGTGCCCTTCCTTCTGTACTCATCTTTACCGTCATTGCTTCAACCTTTATCGCATTGACATTCATCCCAACTGTTCAATACGCAAGAAAACGGAACAGTAAGAAGAAGACGAAAGCGAAGACGGGACTGCTTGGCGGCCTGTTCAATGGTATGGAGAAAGTTTATGCAGACAAAATCCTTCCGAAAACAACGAAGAAACCATGGTTAACGACCATATCCGGTCTTGTCCTTTGTCTTCTGCTTGCTTTATTGGCTATCAAAATTCCATTTGAGTTCTTCCCGGCAGCCGACCGCCAGGAAGTTACCATTTCCATCGAGAATCAGCAGGGTACACCTCTCGAGGAGACAAAAAATCAGCTGCAATCTATGGAAGAATACTTGGAAAGCAAGGATGAAAATATTACAGAAACGGCTGTTTATGCCGGATCCGGCCTTCCTAATATCTTTAATTCGGGTCTTCAGCGTTCTGGAGAAAATACCGGACAGCTGCTCGTTCGTATTGACAGAGAAAAAACGAGCGCATCCGATTTTATTAAGGAATGGGAAGAACCTTTAAGAGAAGAATTTCCAGATTCTGAAATATTCCTGGAAACGATTGTATCCGGACCACCTCCTTCTCCACCAGTTCAAGTGAAGATTCAAGGGCCGGAGCTTTCCCCACTTGTCGAGGAAGCGAAAAAAGCACGGGACCTGCTTTCGGATGTTGAAGGTGCAGAAATCGCGACCGTCAATGCTGGTGAAGGACAGTCCTTTATTGAATATAATCCGGATCGTGAATTACTCAAAGATAATAACATCACGATCGATCAAGTCACATCGCTCATCCAACTGGCAAATACCGGCGTGCCGCTTGGTACTTTCGACAATGGCGTGGAGCGTCTTCCAATAGAAGTGAAAATTGATGACGGAGTGGCGAACGGCGTCGACTTAAGTGCACTTTCCATTGCCGGAAACACGGCAGGCCAATCCGGACCTCCGGAAACTATATCTCTTGAAGACGCGATTTCTACCGAAGAGGTTGAACAAATCGGAGTAATTCCCCACCTTGACGGTACGAGGACGATTACCATCGAGGCCTATCCGGAGGAAGGTAAGGATCAAACGTTCTCTGCTGGAGCAGAAGACGTGATCGCAAAAATCAAAAACGAACTTCCGGAGAACTATTCCCTCGTTGAAACAGGTGAATCAGATGCTACAACAGACTTCTTCGTGGAAGTCGCTAAATTGTTTGTTATCGTCTTGTTCCTTATTTACTTGACGATTGCTATCCAGTTCAATTCCCTGTTGATGCCGCTGCTTATTACAGGAACGGTATTCTTGGCGATTACAGGTGCCATCGTAGGACTGTTTGTATCCGGTGAACCATTGAGCTTCCTTGCAGTTCTCGGTATTGTTTCTTTATCTGGAATCGTAGTAAGGAACTCGGTCATTCTGGTCGAATTCATCGAGCAGAACATTGAAAGGTATGGTTCTATAAGGGAAGCCGCCATCGAGGCAGGAAGGGCGAGAATACGCCCGATTGTTCTGACGTCCCTCACATCGATCGCTGCTCTTGTGCCGATTATCATTACAGGAGACGTATTGTTTAAACCACTCGCGATATCGATTGTCTCGGGTCTGTTGTTCTCGACCATACTAACCTTGTTGCTTGTTCCATCTTTCTATTTGATTATTGCAAAGGTCACGAAAAGAAAGACAGCAGAATAAAATGAAAAGAAGCTCCCATCCGGGAGCTTCTTTTACATATCAATCCATATCTGAAAGGAGCATATCCAGTACATAATGAGAAGACTGGTACAATTCTTTATACCTTTTCCTCTCGACATCCAAATAATAGCTGTGCAAAATAATCATTTCGACATTCTCGTGGGTGGATTTCACCTGATTAGGATGAACTGAGGAATTTCGGTTTTTCACGAATGCTTCCGCGGCCGCCATCCAATTGCTGGTAAGATCAAACAGAGGTGCGGTTTCTTTCTTAACCATTTGAAAAAATTCGTGGCTCCTTCGATCGACAGGACCTTCTGTGTTGAGGAACTTTTGGTGAAGTTGGTCGATCATCTCTTTCATTTCTTCTGTATACGTTCTTATTGACATAGGACTCACCTTTTTACATCTACTTTAGCACGGAAGATAATATAGAAGCAAAAATTTAACCGACCGTCCTTTGTTTCGCTTCTTTAGCAGCTGAAAGAAGGTGTGCCCTTTGTAAAGCAGCGCCTGCACGCTGTCTGTTAACCGTCAACTGCATAACATCTTCCCTGACTTTCTCTATGTCCTTCCGATGGGAGACCGTCATCGAAAAGACGATTTCATCCGTCTTCATAGACAGCCGGCGCTCCAGCAAGGCGAACTTATCACGGATGTTGGACAGCTGCTGTTCGAATTCGACCGGTGTGACGACCTGACTTTTTTTCAAAAGAATCTCCTCCTCATTTCTGGTAATAACATTTTCGCCAGGGAATGCATAAGTCCTTCCCCGTTGACAAGACTAGAACTAAAGCTACAAAACAAGCCACTATCACAAGACCCTTCGACACAAAGGAGGTCATGACCATGGCGAAGAAAAAAGATCAAAAAGCAAAGAAACCGACACCTGCCAAAACGGGAAACCCGAAGCTTGAGGGGGAGAATCGTCCGTCCACCTAAGACGTCAGAGCTGCTGCTATGCTATAGCAGCAGCTTTTTTTCAACGATTCCCCCTTAAAACCTCAACCCTTGACGAATAAATTAGATGGGTTTCACGTTTGATGATTCCGGGTATAACATGCCGGTGCTCCCCAAAAAAACTTGTCGGTTTTGTGAAAAAATGAAACTTTTTTGTTGTTCACACGTCTAACATATTTGAACCATTTTGATATATCCTTCGACCCTTATTTTTGTTATGATACTCTCATGGCTATAAGGAGGGATGGCGTTTGAATTATCCCAACGGGAAGCGCGCTATAAAGCATTCGCTCGCCCCAAAAGGTAAGACGAAGACAGATTTCAGCAACCGTGGGATGTCTTTGGAAGAGGATATTAATGTGACCAACGAGCACTACCTTGCGTCTCAGACAGCCGTGGTCCATAAAAAACCGACACCGGTACAAATTGTAAATGTGGATTACCCGAAACGAAGCGCTGCCGTTATCAAAGAAGCATACTTTAAACAAGCTTCGACGACAGACTTCAATGGAGTTTATCGCGGGAAATACATCGATTTTGAAGCGAAAGAGACGAAAAACAAAACGTCCTTTCCCTTAAGTAACGTACACCAGCATCAGATCGATCATATGAAGGCGGTTCAACTTCACGGCGGCATCAGTTTTCTGATCGTCAAATTCACCCCTTTGGATGAGGTCTATCTCCTCCCTGCTCAAGATTTATTCGTTTATTGGGACGAGCAGTGGCAAGGAGGTCGCAAATCGATTCCCTACTCCTATATTAAACAAAAAGGAAGCTTGATTCCTTTCCGTTATCAGGCACGGGTCGACTATGCTTCTGTACTCGATAAGCTCTATTTTTGAAATGGAGGAAAGATAAATGTCCAACGACAGCCAATCGCGTTCAGCACGAAGAAAGCAAGCTCAAAGCACGAAAAAAGGAAAAACCAAGAAAACCGGAAAAGTAAAACGTATATTTATGATCCTCTTTACCATCGGCTTACTTCTGGCCCTCGGTGTAGGACTATTATTCAGCTACTACATCGTCACAGCACCGGAACTCGATGCATCGAAATTATCCGTTCCTTTCTCTTCGAAAGTGTACGATCAAAATGATGAACTGGTTGCTGACCTTGCCAGCGATGAAAAAAGAACGAAAATTACTTATGACGATATTCCACAAGTCATGGAGGATGCGGTTCTTGCGACAGAAGACGTTCGCTTTTATGACCATATGGGAATCGATTTCCGACGAATCGGAGGTGCCGTCATTGCGAACATAACCGGCGGCTTCGGAGCACAAGGTGCCAGTACTATAACCCAGCAGGTTGTCAAAGAGTCGTTCCTTTCCCAGGAGAAGACGCTTAAACGTAAAGTCCAGGAGCAGTACCTGGCAATAAAACTCGACCAGGAATACACAAAAGAAGAAATTCTTGAAATGTACCTGAACAAGATCTACTACGGGGACGGAGCCTACGGTGTCGCGGTAGCGGCCGAAACTTACTTCGGCAAAAAAGACTTGAGCGAACTCACGCTCCCGGAAGCCGCTCTGCTTGCAGGACTGCCTCAGCGTCCAAGCGGATATATGCCATACGATCATCCTGATTTGGCACAAAAACGAAAAAACACCGTCCTCAGCCTGATGGTCCAGCACGGAAAGATCACCGAAGCGGAAGCGGAAGAAGCGCGTAACGTGAAGGTGGAAGATATGCTTGTCGAACGCCAGACGGAAAAAGCAACACCTTACCAGGCGTTCATCGACCGCGTGGAGGAAGAAGTACGAGAGAAAATGGATGGTGCGGAAATCTATGAGGATGGATTGAAAATCTATACCACTCTTGATACCGACGCACAGGATAATGTCCAACAAATGCTCAGCAACGAAGGTCCAATCGCGTGGCCGGATGATGAACTTCAAACAAGCCTAGCAGTTACGGATACTAAGACCGGTGCGATCCGCGCCATCGGCGGGGGACGCAACTATCAGAAAGGCGGTTATAACTATGCAACAGATATCAATCGCCAGCCTGGGTCGACGTTCAAACCGATAACGGCTTACGGCCCTGCCATCGAATATGACAAGATCTCTACGTATCACCAAATTAAAGATGAGAAAACCGATTTCGGTAACTGGAGCCCAAACAACTTCGATAATCAATTCCGCGGATGGGTTTCTGCCCGTTATGCTTTAAGCAGGTCCTTAAATATTCCGGCTATTAAAACCCTTCAGGAAGTAGGCGTCGGCAAAGGGCAGGACTTTGCGGAAGGATTAGGCATCGACTTCGGTGAAGATGGAATGGCCTTAAACGATGCAATCGGCGGCGGTAATACCGGCGTCAATCCGGTTCAACTTGCCGGTGCGTATGCCGCATTTGGTAACGAAGGTGTGTATAATGAGCCGTTCACGGTAAGAAAAGTAGAAGTTCCCGGAGAAGGGACTATTGACCTTACTCCAGAGCCGGAATCAGCGATGAGCAGCTACACTGCTTATATGATTTCAGACATGTTGAAAACGACCATGACAGAAGGTTCAGGGCGTGCCGCCAATATTTCCGGACTCCCTGTAGCTGGTAAAACAGGAACCACCAACTTTGGTGATGTGGCACCTGACTCCTGGTTCAGCGGCTATACGACGAATTATACGATATCGATCTGGACCGGATACGGAGAGGATAATTCACGCGGATTGTCCGATGCTTCGAAAGATATTCCGAAGCAGATCTTTAAACCACTGATGACCGAGTTGTCGCAAGGGGTGGAAACGAAAGACTTTAGTAAACCGGACACCGTTGTTTCCGTCGATGTAGAAGAAGGATCCAATCCTGCACGTCTTCCAAGTGCCTATACTCCGGAAAGCAGAATCGTGACCGAATTGTTCCACGTTGACAATCAGCCATCTAAAGTTAGTAAGACGTTCCAGAAACTGGATTCCGTTAAAGGATTAGCTGGTAAATTCAATGAAGAAACAGGAAGCATCGATCTGAGTTGGAAATATGGAGATGCAGATGGAGTCACCTTCCGGGTCGCAGCATCCATTGACGGCGGAGAGAGCAGAGAACTTACGACTACCGGTGATACAAGTCTGGAGATCACCAATGTCAATCAAGGTTCAAGCTACGAATTCTCCGTTACCGCCATCAGCAGCGATGAGGATGCTCAAAACAGCGATCCTGCTACCGTCCGTGTCGATACCCCTGGTTCCAATGAAGAACCGGAAGAGGAAGCAGAAGAACAGGACGAGTCGCAGGAAGAGAACACCGAAGAACAGCCGGAAGATGAACAACAGCAGGAGAACGAACAGGAAAATCAAGATCAAACGGACGACAGTGGAAACGATCAAGGAAATGAAAACGAAAATGATTCAGGTAACAACGGGCAAGGTAACAACGGCCAAGGAAACGGCGGGCAAGGCGGAAATAATAACGGCTCAGACGAGCAGCAAACGCCTGAACCTCCTCAAGAGGAACCACCAGCTCAAGACCAACCTGCCGATCAGCCCGATCAACAGCCGCAGGAAGAACCTGCTGCCTAACAAAAAAACACCCTCATTCGAGGGTGTTTTTTTCATGTTGTGCTTTTTTACGCATACGCTTTTGACCTTCTCTGCATAAATCCAGCAGAGGACAGGCTTCACAGTTCGGGCGTTGTGCTTTGCAGTGATAACGCCCGAAGAAAATCATCCGATGATGGGTATCGCTCCATTCCTCTCTCGGAATTTTACGCATTAACGTCTTTTCCACTTCCAACACAGAATCCTTCCATCTGCAGATCCCAAGCCTTTTTGACACCCTTTCCACATGGGTATCGACAGCGATCGCAGGTTCCCCGAATGCGACGGATGCGACAACGTTCGCCGTTTTCCTTCCTACTCCCGCCAGACTTTCCAGCTCTTTTTGAGTAGGCGGTACTTGACCGTCAAACTGGAGGATGAGTGTTTCGGATAATTTCTTGATGTTTTTCGCTTTATTCCGGAACAGTCCAATCCTTTTTATATCGTCCTGCAGTTCTTCCAGGGAAACATCAATATAATCTTCCGGTGTCTTGTATTTGGCAAACAACCCGGGGGTTACCTTGTTCACAAGGGCATCTGTGGCCTGTGCAGACAAAACGACAGCAACGAGCAGTTCAAACGGATTACTGTGATTCAGCTCACATTCCGCCTCCGGAAACATTTCTTCAAAGGTATCTAAACAGTAACGAATTTGTGTTTTATTCAGCATAACGGTTCTTAAGAGTCCTCCTCCAACCAGTTATAATACAACGATATATCCTTTTTCTTACTTTCCTGCGGACGCGTCTGTCTTGGCTGCTGGCCCTGTCTGAACTGCTTTCCCTGCTCCCTCGCCTGTTCGACAGTCCGAATTCCTTTCCTGTTCCACTCTCTTAGAATACGGTCAATATATTTGAAGTTCAATTTACTCATCAAAACAGCTTCCCGAAGCGCGGCTTTAATCAGTGCAGGTGATTGTTTTTCTTCATCCAGCCATATATTAATGGTTTCAATTTCAAATGGAGACAACGGCCTTCCAAACTCCTGTTCAAACAGCGGGAATATATTTTCATTGTAAGAAGCGGAACTACTCGTTTGGACTTCTCTCGTTACGGTGAAAAGTTTTTCAAACAGCGGTTCCATCGAGTAACTTTCATTCAAAACGTGATCGCTATGATTCTGTTCGATCGTCAGCATCCGTTTCTGGATAAGACTCCGCAATACTTTGGAACAGTCCTGAGCAGAAAGCGTGGAATGATCAGCTATTTCCTCGGGTGTAGGAAATCCGTTACCATCTGCACGGAAACGATGTATCTGCAACAAAATAACAAGTTCCGTTTCGCTTATGTTCAGCTTCTTATAATGCATCAACAAATGCTTGGGAACGACCATTTGGTTGTCCATGATGTTTTGGAAGCTTTGGTATTTAGCCAAACAAATCCCTCCGATTTTTCGTATATACCTAAATGGAATGAAAAACACCGATCCGCCAGAGGCGAGGCATCGGTGCTTCTTCCACATTTCATGCAGTTCTTAAGGGTAAAGTCTGTTGAGCAGACGCGGAAATGGAATCGTTTCACGAACATGCTCGACGCCGGCGATCCAAGCAACTGTTCTTTCCAGACCCAATCCGAATCCGGAGTGTGGAACGCTGCCGTACTCCCGTAATTGAAGGTACCATTTATAAGCATCATCCGTTAAACCGTGCTCTTCGTACCGTTGTTTCATCAATTCGAGATCATCGATCCGCTGGGAACCTCCAATGATTTCCCCGTACCCTTCAGGAGCAATCAAGTCCGCACAGAGGACAACTTCCGGGCGTTCCGGATCAGGCTTCATGTAGAACGCCTTAATTTCAGCAGGGTAGTTGGTTATGAATACAGGTTTATCATAGCTTTCGGCGATGGCTGTTTCATGCGGAGCCCCGAAGTCTTCTCCCCACTCAATGTCATCGAATCCTTTGTCCTTCAAGAGCTGAACCGCATCATCATAACTGATGCGCGGGAAAGGTGCCTGAATTTGTTTGAGCTTTTCTGTGTCACGCCCAAGTGCTTCCAATTCAATGGCACAGTTTTTCAGCACAGACTGAACAACGTGGGATACGTACTGCTCCTGAACTTCCAGGCTTTCCCCGTGTTCCATAAATGCCATTTCCGGTTCGATCATCCAAAACTCAATTAAATGACGGCGTGTTTTCGACTTTTCAGCACGGAAAGTCGGCCCGAAACTGAATACTCGACCGAATGCCATCGCAGCAGCTTCCATGTACAACTGACCACTTTGAGAAAGATAGGCATCCTCTTCAAAGTACTTGGTGTGAAACAGTTCTGTCGAACCCTCTGCTGATGAACCCGTCAGGATCGGCGGGTCGATTTTGACATAACCGTTATCGTTGAAGAATTCATACGTTGCACGAATAATTTCATTACGAACGCTCATGACGGCATGCTGACGTTTGGAACGCAGCCATAGGTGCCTGTGATCCATCAAAAATTCCGTTCCATGTTCTTTCGGTGTTATGGGATAATCGACCGCCTCGTGAATGATTTCAAAGTCCGTTACCTGCATTTCATATCCGAGCGGTGAGCGGGTATCTTCGGCAATCACACCTGTTACGTAAAGGGACGTCTCTTGTGTTAGCGCTTTGGCCTCTTGGAACTTGTCTTCTCCAATATCTGCTTTGACGACAATACCCTGCATGAAGCCCGTTCCGTCACGAAGCTGCAGGAAGGCAATTTTACCACTTGACCGCTTATTGCTGAGCCAGGCTCCAATCGTTACTTTCTCTCCTATATATTTTGCTGCTTCTTTAATAGTTGTCTTCAAAATAATACCTCCAACATTGCTTTATGATTGATGATTTTCTACGAACCGTTTGATTCGTTCCGCAGCTTTTTCCAGCTGGTCTAATGAAGTTGCGTAGGATAGTCGGACATTATCCGGACTTCCAAAGCCGGAACCCGGAACGAGTGCTACTTTCTCTTCATCAAGAAGAGCCTTCACCCATTCATCCACATTTCCGAAACCGCCTTGCTCTGCTGCCTGTTTCACGTTCGGGAACAAATAGAAAGCCCCTTGCGGCTTCACGCATGTCACTCCCGGAATTTCCACAAGCCGTTGATAAAGAACATCCAAACGTCCTTTAAATGCTTCTTTCATTTCTTCTACCTTCTCTTCAGAGCCCGTATACGCTGCCAGTGCTGCGTATTGAGCGATAGAAGTCGGGTTGGATGTCGAGTGGGAAGCCAGGTTGGACATCGCTTTAATTATGTCTTTGTTTCCGGCGGCAAATCCGATTCGCCACCCTGTCATCGAATGAGACTTTGACACACCGTTGATAATGACGGTCCGGTCGTATAATGCGTCAGAAATCTGAGCGATGGACACATGTTGCTCATCCGTATAAATCAGCTTCTCATAGATTTCGTCGGAAATGATAAGGATATCATTTTCCTCGCATACGCTGCCGAGAGCTTCCAGCTCGTCCTTGGAATACATCATCCCCGTCGGATTGCTCGGTGAGTTGATGATGACCGCTTTTGTCCGTGACGTTATAGAATTCTTGAGCTGTTCCGGAGTTAATTTAAAGTGGTTCTCCTCTTCTGCTGCCACGATCACCGGATTACCTTGTGCAAGCTTGATCTGCTCCGGATAGCTGACCCAGTACGGTGCAGGGACGATTACTTCATCGCCCTCATTCAGAAGAACTTGGAACAGTGTAAATAAGGCATGCTTCGCTCCTGTAGTTACAATAATCTGTTCGTTTGTATAGTTCAACCCTTGATCGCGTTTCAGCTTACTCGTAATACTGTTCTTCAATTCCGGAATTCCGCCAGCTGGAGTATATTTCGTCATACCTTCGTCCATCGCCCGTTTGGCAGCATCCAATATGTAGGACGGAGTATTGTAATCAGGCTCGCCTGCACCCAAACCGATTACATCGTGCCCTTCTGCTTTTAATGCTTTGGCTTTCGCTGTGATGGCCAGGGTGGTGGATGGCGTTAATGATTGAACACGTTCAGCTAATTGCATATTTTTCACTCCTATTATTGGGTTCGTTTAAAGGCGAAACGTTGATCGAAATTATCGCCGGATAATGTAAAATAGTCGAATACATAGCGGTTCTGCTCATCTATATACGTGAGCTGAAACACTGGTTCTTGTTCTTCATATCCATATTGAATATCTTTGAATTGGCATGATGCACACGATTGCTGCCACTGTTGTCTCATCGCTTCAGGAGATATTTGACCACTCATATCTTCCACCTTCAGCACCTTCTTTTCAGAAAGGTCGAGAAAGGCAAGTTGCTCTGTGCCATTCTCTGTACTTCCCTTTACGATATGGATAGGAATGTTACCGTTGTAGGTTGACACATTCTCCACATTTGCAAGGTCCGTCTCTGCTAATGCGAGAGCTTCCGCCTCTGTCTGACCAGCTTCTCTATCGTGACTGATGCTCGTGTACATCCATACAAGGAAGGAAACACCAAGAAGCAGAACCACCGCCAGAGCTGTCAGAGAAAACCACACCCACTTAGGTACGGTAAATCGTGAAGACTGCTGTCTCAGCATCGTCATCATCTAAAGCCAGTCCAAACATGAGATTATTTTCTTTTAATGTCCGATTCAAGGTATCGACGACTTTATATAAGTCGTCTGATTTCTGAATCCTGACGGTCGATAATGTTTCAATTTTTTTGTCCATCGTCAAACCTCCATGGTACTTTGTATTACCAGTATTGAATTTCCCGTCTTACATTATAACAGTTTCTATTGATTTGTTCTGCGCTTATTACAACCAATTTTCAATTTTATCAATGAGCTGACGTGTGGATTGATAACTTACCGGCACCTCCGGGAGCGAGTCCAGGAAGTGTTTTCCATATTTGGCCTCCATAAGGCGCTGGTCACAGATGAAGATGATTCCTCTGTCGCTGTCACTTCGAATTAAACGACCGAATCCCTGCTTGAATCGAATAATGGCGTTTGGCAGAGATTTCTCCATGAAGGAGTTTCTCCCTTCTTTCTTGAAACGGTCTTTCCGAACCGCCTGCACAGGCTGATCAGGCGGTTGGAATGGCAGCTTGACCATCATGACGCAAGATAAATCATCACCGGGGATGTCCACCCCTTCCCAGAAAGAACTCGTACCGAGCAGAATCGATTGATCGAACGCCTGGAAGTTTTTCTTAAGCCTGTCACGACTCCCACTCGAAATACCCTGAGCAAAAATCATGAATTCTTCGGGATCAATAAATTCTTTAAGCAGCAGGTAGGTCTTCTTCAACATATCGTAGGAGGTGAAGAGGACAAGCATCCTGCCTTTGGTCACCTGCGCGATAGAATACACGGCTTCACTGATTGCTTCAATGAACGATTCAGGATCGTCTTTTACACTTGGGAAATCGTTCGGTACCATTACTTGAACTTGGTTGCGGTAATCGTAAGGAGAAGGAATCTGGACTTCCATGGTTTCCTTTAAATCCAATCCAAGGGAACGCCTCATATAGTCAAAGGAATGATCGGTGGCGAGCGTCGCACTCGTTAAAACGACACTCTCTTTTTTATGGAACAATTTCCTTTGGAGTAACCCGGCTACGTCAAATGGCTCACTGAAAAGATAGATGGAGTTTGCCGCACCTTCCCCTTCAATTTCAATCCATTTCACTTCGTCTTGGTCCAAGTCGAAATAATGAATCAGCTCTAAACGGACCGTCCTGCACAATTCCAGCTGGGTTTGTATCCGAGTAATGACCACGGGAATGCCATTATCTTCTTTCAAGGAAAGAAGAGTGGCAAGTTTCTCTTCCATAGCTGACATTTGAACGACCATTTTCTGAACGGCAGCAAGAAAACGATGGGACATTTCTTTCGCTGTTGTAATAAAAGACGGCAATGCCGAAGGCTGCAGCAGAAACTGCATTCTTCCTACATCGCTTCTTCCCTTATCGGAGCGCTTCTCTTTTTTTACATTCTGGTGTATATATTTGGACAGCTGACTCAATTCTTCTTTGGCCTCATCGACAGCGTACTGGCCTTTACGCAAGTGTTGAGAAAAGCCGGTTGGAAGCTTCCACGGTCGGTACATGCCCTTTTGGAATATCTCCCCGCATTGACTCAAATGACGCTGCAGTTCTTTGTAATCCATCCGAACTCCGAAATAACGGTTTGCCACCGACTCCAAGTGGTGGGCTTCATCGACGACAGCGCACGAATATTCCGGTAACACAGGGTCTTCCCTGACCATATCCATACAAAACAAAGCATGGTTCGTAATGATCAAATCCGCTTCCAAAGCCCTTTTCTGCGCCCATTGAAAGAAGGAATCATCTATGTAGCCCAATTGCACATTCTTCGATGACTGCTCAGCGGAAACTTTATGCCAAAACTGTCTTCCATTGGAAGGGAGTTGAATTTCATCTACATCACCAGTGCGCGTCCGTGTCAGCCATACGAGAATCATCCCTTTAGTAAGAGCAATATCATAGTTGTCCTGACTCGAATGCTCCAGTTCATAACGAAAATGAACGAGACTGATATAATGCCCTTTCCCTTTATAGAGAACGGCTTTCAGAGGCCTTGGAAACATCCGTTCAATTTTAGGGATTTCATCTTCAAGCAGCTGCTTTTGAAGGGAGGTCGTGTACGTTGTGATGACAACTCGTTTCTCTTCTTTTAAGGCATGAAAGGCAGAAGCAAGCAGATAAGCAACGGATTTTCCCGTCCCAGTCCCGGCTTCTATAATTGCGTGCCTCTTATTCTCCAGCGCACGATAAACGTGGTCGGTCATCTCCTTTTGACCAGCACGGTTTTCATAACCCTGAACGATGCTCTTCAATCCTTCATTCCCTTCGTAGACCTGGTTCTTCCAATTACGGAAATCCAGAAGGCGCGTTCCAGAAACATCGGTGCTCCTCTGCAGCTGTTTCCGGATGGGAATCCCGTGATGGATGTCGAATTCCCGACTAACAGTTCGTCCGTACCGCTTACCTTCCATATATTTTATTAAAAACGGCCGAAAATCACTTTTAAGCTTTGGTTCCACCTTTATAAGGTGATCGAGCGTCTTTTCAGGTAAACCCTCCATTTGCCCCAATAAATAGAGCAGTAAATCAGATGTTACCTGAGCATCGGATAGTGCTCTGTGAGGGCGGTCATGCCCTAATCCAAGACGTTCAGCCAGCTGACCCAGTTTGAATGTCGGGGATGTGGGAAGCATAAGTCTGGCGAACTCCACCGTGTCGATGATCGGGTTATGTAGTGGCGGAAGTCCGCATCGTTTAAATTCGTCGTTAAGGAAGCCTAAATCGAACTCAATATTGTGCGCTACTATGTAGGCATGGTCAAAAAGAGGATGAATATCCTCTGCAATTTCTGAAAACAGCGGGGCTTCCAGGACATCCTCTTCCTTAATTCCTGTCAGGGAAGATACAAAAGGAGGGATCTCTCTTTCTGGATAAACAAGGGAGGAAAATTCCTCCAACGTTCTGCCCTCTTCCGTGACGACCACGACCCCTATCTCGATAATCCGGTCCCCTTTAGAAGCTGCGTTTCCTGTTGTTTCTAAATCTACGATTGCAAATGTAGTCATGTCATCCCCTACTTTCGTTCACAAAAAGCAAGGACCCTCACCTATCTTAATCGGCAAAGATCCCATGTTCTTCCTGGTATCTGTTCATAAAGGTATTGCCTGTAACGGTGGCTCTTCATCCACTACTTGTTGAATCTGGTTATCCGCATCCATTAACGCGATTTTCGGACGGAAGCTGCTTAGCTCCTCTTCCGAAAGCATCGCATAAGCTACGATAATTACAATATCATCTTTTTGAACAAGCCTTGCCGCCGCCCCGTTCAAACAAATCACACCCGATCCGCGCTCTCCAGCAATTACATAGGTTTCCAATCTGGCTCCATTGTTATTATTCACCACCTGGACCTTTTCATGTGGCAAGATCCCGACGGCATCCAACAAATCATGGTCAATCGTAATACTGCCGACGTAATTTAAGTTCGCTTCCGTTACGCGGGCCCGATGTATTTTGGCTTTCATCATCGTTCGAAGCATGCTCTGTTCCCCCTGGTTCCTGTCCTTATCCCCGGTCCGGTCGAAAAACAATATTATCGATCAAACGTGCCTGGTCATAAAAGACTGCCGCCGCAAGTATAACCTGTCTGTTAACAGCCTTAACCGGCTCCAGTTCCGGATAGGACAATAATTCAATATAATCTATCTTACCACGAGTTCGTTTCTCAAGAAACTCCTGGACTGCATTCAGCACAGGAGCACTTTCCACCTCGCCGTTCAATATCATTTCTTTGCCTTTCAGGAGGGCTTGATAGATAGCTGGGGCTTCCTGCCTTTCCACTTCCGAAAGATTAACATTTCTGCTGCTTTTCGCAAGCCCATCTTTCTCCCGCACCGTTGGAACTGGAACCAATTGTATCGGGAAGTTAAAATCATGGACGAGTGCATCCACCACTGCATACTGCTGGGCGTCCTTCATTCCAAAATATGCTTTTGTAGGCCTTGCAATATGAAACAGCTTTGTAAGGACGGTCACCACTCCGTCAAAGTGCCCGGGACGGGATTTTCCACATAAGACATCCGTCCGTTTTGTCACTTCCATTCGAATGGAAGGTGTTTCGGGATACATGGTTTCCGGGGTTGGCATAAATAACAGATCGACACCGGCTTCTGCAGCCAGAGCTGCATCGCGCTCTTCATTCCGAGGATAACCGGCAAGGTCTTCCGCTTCATTAAATTGAAGTGGGTTTACGAAAATGCTCAACAGGACGATATCGTTTTCTTCCCTTGCCTTCTGCAAAAGACGTAGGTGTCCTTCATGCAGATAACCCATCGTCGGAACGAACCCGATGGTCTTCCCTTTCTTAACAAAACCTTCCACCTTCGACTGCACGTCACTGATTCGATTCAAAACATCCATACTGCTTCTCCTTAATCTTCCGGTAAGTCCGAAACATCCATCGTATATGTATGTTTCTCTTCTGGAAACGTTTTTTCTTTCACTTCCGTCACATAGGAATGGAGCGCTTCTCCAAGAATCTGATTGCTGTCCATATAGGACTTCACAAATTTAGGAAGGCGTGTCACTCCGTACTGGAGCAGGTCATGATAGACAAGGACCTGACCGTCACAATCCACCCCTGCCCCGATACCGATTGTAGGTATGGAGAGTTTAGCCGTGATGAACGCTGCAAGCTGCCGCGGCACGCACTCCAGTACAAAAGCCATTGCACCTGCTGATTCAATCTCCAAAGCTTCCTCGAGTATACGGGAAGCATCCTGTGAATTTTTCCCTTGGACTTTGTAGCCGCCGAGAACGTTGACCGACTGAGGAGTAAGCCCAATGTGCCCGACTACGGGGATTCCTGCTCGGATGAGAAGTTTCATCGCTTCCGACACTTCCCCGCTGCCTTCAAGCTTCAGCGCCTGTGCGCCCGACTCTTGATATAACCGTTTGGCATTTCTCAACGTATCTTCCTTAGAAATGTGGTAAGACATAAACGGCATATCGATTACTTTGAATGTATCTTTTGCACCACGGGCTACGGCCCTTCCGTGGTGGATCATATCATCCATCGTTACTGGAATTGTAGAATCATAGCCAAGGACGGTCATCCCCAAGCTGTCTCCGATTAAGATCATATCGGAACCGGCATCTTCCGCCATCTTAGCGGAAGGGTAGTCATAGCTTGTAACCATGGCGATCTTCTCCTGACTTTTCTTCATCTGCAGAAAATGACTTTTGTTAAGCATGATAACCTCCCTTTCCCCAATGAATTTCAGCGGAATAAAGTTTTTCTTCTTTTCCTTCCTTGTCTCTGGCCAGCAGAGCTCCATCCGGTTCTATGCCGACAAGCACTGCCTCCCACGTCCGCTTCATCGTAGAAATGGTCACATCCTCCCCGATCCGGTATCCATAATGCTCCCACTCTTTTTTGACACGGTCGAACCCAAACTTCAGGAACTCTTCGTATGACTGTTCCAACAAGTGCAGAATATGCTGGATGGTGGTTTGAATGTCCCATTCCTCTCCTGCTTCCACTCGCAGTGATGTCGCTTTATGATGAAGTTCTTCCGGTATTTCTTCCCTACTTTGGTTGACGTTCATCCCCATCCCGAGAACGATATACTGGATTGTATCCTGTTCCGCCTGCATCTCGGTTAGTATACCGGACACCTTCTTATGATTAATCAGAAGATCGTTCGGCCATTTGATTTTCGGCTCAAGACCGGATCGTTCGGCGACCATCTTAGCCAACACGGTTGCTGCAAGCAAAGTCAGCTGTGGTGCCTGTACAGGTGGGAGATCGGGTCTTAGAAGGATACTCATCCATATCCCCTTCCCTTTCGGAGAATACCAATTTCTAGCCATCCGTCCTTTTCCTTTCACCTGCTCATCCGCGATCACAACCGTACCATGAGGTTTTCCTTGTTTAGCCATTTGATGTATGACGTCCTGCGTGGACTCCACTTGATCATAATGATGCAGTTCATGACCAAGCCATTTGGTATCAAGTCCCCATTGGAGGGTATTGCCGCTGATCTTATCCGGCGACGAAACAATTTTATATCCCTTTTTCTGCACCGCTTCAATTTCGTATCCGTCATTCTTCAATTCGTTCATATGCTTCCAAACAGCAGTCCTTGATATGGCCAGCTGCTCGGAAAGCTCCTGACCGGAAATGTAGCCCTCTTTTTGATCCAGCAGACGGATCAGTCGTTTACGGGTGGATTCCATGACACAGCCCACTCCTTTATCGCGTCGTATTCATTTTTCAATTTACCTGTAACAATCTCGTACTCCATCGCTTTCATCTTATCTGCAATCCACGGCCCTCTTTTTTTGTCCGGGAACATTGCAATTAGATCTTCCGCTTGAAAAGCTGCTTCCTTCAGCGTTTTAATTGGGAGTTCTTCATAAAGAGCATGGAGATCGGATAATACCTTTTGCTCCTGTGCCGTCCCCTCTGCCGCTGCCAGTCTACTGAAAGATGGAAACAACTCGAAAGGAAGACGGTACACGAGCCAGGGGCGGATGGCGTTCTGCTCCTGATAAGTGCAAAAAGCCTCCGTCAATTGGTCTGCTTCCCGGCGGATCCGGTTAGAGAGTTTCCACTGCTTGACGAATTTTGCCGGTGTGCATTCTGGAGACCTCAAACATAGAAATGCCGCCAATTCCCCCCAGCTGACAAGCCTGCCTGAAGGGATAATAGTAGAAAGTTCCATACCCTGAAGGATTGGAAGCTCCTGCTTAAGGCTGGTACGCTCCAACAGCTGCAACGATTCTTTATAACCTTCTCCGGCGTACAGCTTTCTCATTTCTTCCGCAATTCGCTCAATGGATATGTGACGGAGCATCGATGCTTCTTTCTTCAATGCATCCTCTGTTTTCTTATCGAGCGTATACAAAAGCTGACTGTGAAACCGGGCAGCCCTCATCATCCGTAAAGGGTCCTCCCGAAAACGCTGGACAGGATCTCCAACAGCCTCAATCCGTTTAGCGTCTACAGCTTCTCTCCCGTTGAATGGATCTATAATTGTTCCATGTCGATCCATTGCCATTGCATTAATTGTGAAATCCCTGCGGGCAAGATCGTCGGAAATGGAGCGCACGAACGTCACTTCATCCGGATGCCGAAAATCGGAATAGGTTGCTTCTTTACGGTACGTTGTCACCTCATAAGATTCAGACCGGTAGCGGACGATGACCGTTCCGTGTTCGACGCCGACCGGTATCACTTTGTCGAAAATCTCCTGAATCCGTTCCGGTGGTTCTGATGATGCTATATCGATGTCCCCTACAGGACGACCACTCAAATAGTCCCTGACTGCACCTCCAACGACATAGGCTTCTCCTCCAGCCGCTTCTATTTCAGCCAAAACCTCGAATGCCTCACGGAAAATAGAATTCCTACTCATCCTTCAACACCTGTTCATAGAGGTTTTCGTACTGTCTAAGTATCGTTTTCGTTGCAAACTTCTCTTGAGCCAGCCGCTTTGCTTCCTTTGACATGGATCGATGAAGCTCGCGGTCTTCCAGAATTCTGTTGGCGAAGTGCGCGATCTGCTCGATATTTCCAAGTTCCGTCACATAGCCGGCTTCACCATGGGTGATCACTTCCGGTATACCCCCGACATTGGTACCGATGCAAGGTACCCCGCACGCCATCGCTTCCAAAAGAACAAGCCCGAAACTTTCTTTTTCTGACAGGAGCAATTTAAGGTCGGAAATGGAAAGCAGGTCACTGACGTTATCCTGTTTTCCAAGGAAAAGGACCTGTTCTTCCAATTCATACTCTCTGACGAGCTGGTGACAGTCGGAATACTCGGGACCGTCCCCTACAAGAAGCAGTTTAGCCGGACGTTCCGCTGCCACTTCAGCAAAGGTGTGTATGACATCCTGTACACGTTTGACTTTTCTAAAGTTTGAGATGTGAATGAGAACGGACTCATCTTCTTTAATCCCATACTGTTCTCTCAAGCCGAAATTGTCTTTTCTATGATATTCCCGTTCATCTACGAAGTTATAGATGACGTCGATATTACGGTCTGTCTGAATCATTTCTTTCGTTTGCTCCACAAGGCTGTGGGAGACGGCTGTTACTCGATCGGACGCTTCAATACCAAATTTAATCATCTGTTTTAAAGCGGAATCAATACCGAGTACCGTAATATCCGTTCCATGCAGCGTGGTAATAATCTTAACATCCCGTTGACACATTTGTTTGGCTAAAATAGCACAAATGGCATGCGGCATGGCATAATGAACGTGAAGGATATCCAATTCTTCCCTGTTTATAACATCGGCCATTTTGGCAGCCAGCGCTAAATCATAGGGTGGATGTTGAAAAACGGGATAATTACTGACCTCCACCTCGTGGTAGTAAATATTGGGATACACCCTGTTCAGCCGGAAGGGGACCTGAGATGCGACAAAATGGATTTCATGGCCTTCTTCTGCCAGAAGTTTACCTAACTCTGTCGCAATTACCCCCGAGCCACCAACCGTGGGATAACATGTGATTCCTATTTTAGCCATTACCTGCTCACTCCTGTTTTCTGTTGTGTTCTATGATGCTTTTCCACTCAAAGTCTTCATGGTCGAGCGCACGGATCATAATGTCTGCCCCTGCTCGGTTCGTTGCTACGGGAATTTGGTGAACATCACAAAGACGTAGAAGAGCGCTTATATCCGGTTCATGCGGCTGAGCTGTCAAAGGGTCGCGGAAAAACAAAACCATATGCATGTCTTCATCCGCAATTTTCGCACCGATCTGCTGGTCGCCACCAAGGGGTCCGGACTGGAAACGTGTAATTTCAAGTCCTGTTTCACTATGGATCTGCATCCCGGTCGTCCCTGTCGCATAAAGATCATGTTTCTTTAAAACCTCTTTGTATCGGTCCGCAAACTCTATAATATCTTTCTTTTTCTTGTCGTGAGCGATCAACGCGATTTTCATCTGTCCTTCTCCCTCTCTTCAGTCAAGTAAATGCTCTAAACCGTACACAAGCATATCCAGTTCCATTACCTTTTCGGAGGCAAGTTTAACACCACTCATGAAAGATTCCCGATGTATGGAATCATGCTTGACGGTAAGCGTCTCTCCAAGCCCTCCAAAAGTCACCTCCTGATGCGCCACAAGGCCCGGCAGGCGCATACTATGTATCCTCATACCTTCAACATCTGCTCCTCTGGCACCAGGCAGCGTTTCCTTTTCTTCCGGATGTCCCTGTTTGTGAGCCTCTCTCACTTCTTTAATGAGCTCCGCCGTTTTCAATGCCGTCCCTGAAGGTGCATCAAGTTTTTGATCATGGTGCTTTTCGATAATTTCCACATCAGGGAAATATTTGGCCGCCCATTTAGAGAACTGCATCATCAAAACTGCTCCAATGGCAAAGTTTGGAGCGATGACCGCACCAATTTTATTCTTTTCTGCAAGCGCCGTAAGTTCGCGGAGCTCCTCTTCCGTGAAGCCTGTTGTTCCTACAACCGGACGTACACCGTTCTCCAGCGCCAGCTTCGTGTGCTTATACCCGTTTTCAGGCGTTGTCAGATCCACAAGTACGTCCGCATCTGTTTCTGCGAGGCAGACGGCCGCATCGGTGTAAATAAGCGCTTCCGATTCAGTCAGTCCTTTAATCTCTTTTACCCGCATGCCGTCATTCTTACGATCGATACAGGCAGCAAGGATGAGCGATTCCTCTTTTTCAATCATTTGCAAAGCTTCTTTCCCCATCTTGCCACGCGGTCCTGCAACGATTACTTTGATTTCATTCATGTCCAGAACTCCCTTCTTTTCTTGTCCATCTATCTTTGTCTCTCGTCTCGATTTTACTCATGGATCGTTCAAACGCTTCTGACAAATCCATATCTAGAGAGTTGGCGAAGCAAGTCAATACGAAAAGTACATCTCCAAGCTCTTCTTCCAGTGCTTTATCCGCTTCCGTCTCTTTTTTCGGCTTTTCTCCGTACCTGTGGTTAATCTCCCTCGCCATCTCTCCGACCTCTTCCGTTAATCGTGCCTGAAGAGCAAGCGGCGAAAAATAGCCCTCTTTGAATTGCGATATGTAACGGTCCACACGTTCCTGAATATCATTCGTCGTGTAATTGCCCATGAAACCCCTCTTTTCTAGTATAAACTCTCTCTAAATGTTAGCCAATAGGACGGCTTTTGACAAATCATTTAGCTTTTCTACAAGACCATACACTATTGCCGGCTGTCGACACTATAACTATAATGGAAAATGGACAGATTTTATGGAGGTGGTCGTTTGAAAGTTTTCGGTTTGCGCTTGAAGAACATCCTGTTTATTTTGATCGGTTCCGCTGTTTTCTCATTTGGGCTGGTCCACTTTAATATTCAGAATCAGCTTGGAGAAGGTGGTTTCACAGGGATTACTCTGCTCCTTCTTTATCTGTTTAATTGGGACCCGGCCGTCATGAATATTGTGCTCAACATTCCAGTCCTTATCATTGGTTGGAAGAGCTTGGGGAGAGTCACGTTTTACTACTCTTTAATCGGTATCGTCGCTGTATCCGTCTTCATTAAAATTTCCCAATTGTATATGATCGATATCCCTTTATCGTCTGATATGACACTTGCGGCTTTATTTGCAGGGGTTTTCATAGGAATCGGGCTCGGAATCATCTTTCGATACGGGGGAACGACCGGAGGGGTGGATATCATTGCCCGCCTGATCAATAAATATTTCGGCTGGAGTATGGGACGGGCAATGTTCGCCTTCGACGCGGTCGTCATCCTTGTCTCGATCCTTACTTACCTGGACCATATCCGCGGCATGTACACTCTACTGGCCGTGTTCATAGGTGCCAGGGTCATTGATTTCATCCAAGAAGGTGCCTATGCTGCAAGAGGGACGACCATTATTTCCGAGAAAAGCGAGGAAATATCGAAACGTGTCATGGAAGAAATGGACAGAGGTGTAACGGTACTGGAAGGCCGGGGTTCATTCTCTGGCGCCAAGCGCGATGTCCTGTACTGCGTCATTGCCAAAAACGAAATCGTACGGTTGAAATCAATCATAGACCACATTGATCCGCACGCCTTCGTCGCAGTCAATCATGTACACGATGTCATGGGAGAAGGATTCACCTTGGATGAGAATAAAAACCCTATTGAATAAAAACACAAAAAACCCCCTCGGGATCCGAGGGGGTTCGTTTTATTCTTCGTTCATACCTACGAACATGAAGACGAATCGCAGCAATTCAGCGAGTGCGACCAGTGCAGCAGCGACGTAAGTCATCGCAGCAGCATTCAATACTTTCTTCGTCTTCCGTTCTTCATCATTACGGATAATGCCGGTGGAAACGAGTTGACTCATCGCTCTATTTGATGCGTCAAATTCGACCGGCAGCGTGACCAATTGGAACAACACGGCAGCTGCGAAGAAGATGATCCCCACAACAGCAAGCTGCATCATACCAAGAAGAAAACCACCGATAATTAAGAAGATGGAGATGTTGGAACCGAAACTCGCCACAGGTACAAGCGCGCTTCTGAAACGCAGGAACGCGTAATCCTGAGCGTCCTGGATGGCATGCCCTACTTCGTGAGCGGCAACAGCAGCGCCTGCAGCGGAACGTCCATGAAAATTATCTGTGGACAGACGGATAACTTTCGAACGTGGATCATAATGGTCTGTCAGCTGTCCACGTACTTCTTCGACAGCGACATTATACAAACCGTTGTCATCTAATATCTTTCGTGCGACTTCTGCTCCGGACATAGCGGATGATGTCGGTACTTTTGAGTATTTTTTGTACGTACTTTTAACTTTAGACTGGGCCCAGATCGGAATGATCAGAATCAGGGCGAAATAAATGAGAAAACTCATGGTTCACTCCTCCATCTTGGATGTATTAGCTTAGGTCAATTTTAGTCAAAATGTCGGACAAAATCAACTGTTTTGCCTTCTAAGGTTGTGTCTATTTTTTGAACGTGAGGGGTGTTTCCGAATGGCGACATAGGTTAAGGTGACAAGGATCGATCCACCGACAACGCCAATCGCAAGCATGAACCCGTCTTCTTTGGGAGACTCTGCTTTTATATAGTTAAGCTCAGCCAACAGCTTCTCCCTTGCCGACATACTCCCACCTGTCATACTGCTTAAGCTGTTGGTAATGATGGAGACGGACTCCTGCCCCAGGATCTCTTCGTAATAAGGACGGTGCATTTCCCATTCATACGTAAGGACGGCTGCCGGAATATTCAGGTCTGAAGCACGATCTGCAAACGAATGAAGTTCTTCCATCATATCCATATCAGATCCGGACTTTTGGGAAGAGAGGGTTTCAAAAGCTTTAACGATCGTTTTCAGTTCCTCAGCGGACATCCTTTTGTTAACGCGATCCAGGACTGTGGACCAAACGAACTGTTCTTCCATAGATCTTGTCTTCATATAGTTTTCCATATCAGCGAAACGGTTATACAAGAGCTCTTCCGCAAGCTCCTCTTTCCCGTCGTAGACTAACCGTTCATACTGCTCCACAAAACCGTCTAAAGAAACAGAAAGATCCACCGTTTTCTCTCCATGAACAGCCACCGGAAATAAAAAGATAAGGGAAGCGATTAATATTATGCTCCATGCCCGTCCCATCCAGCTCTCCCCTCCCACTGAAGTCTTAATTAAAACGTATGTGAGAGAAGAGCTTTTTAGACCGTTGGTTTATGCCTTTGCGTCAGTATGTATGCGAGTGTTATGCACAAAATGCTCAGCCAAAACGTAAAATAGCCAATTTCATTCATATGTTCGACAATTGCCGGATAAATCGGCATTTGTTCAAAAACATAATCAATGACGTCATTATGGAGTGTCCACACAGCGGCGAAAGCCAGGTGTCTGAGCTGAATTGCGTAATACGGGGCATACAGAACTCCCTGAACAGCCATAGCGCTGTGAGAAATGATCAACATATATCCCGTCCACGGCAGGGAACCATATTCCATCATCGTCAGTATATTCATGATGACAGCCCAGACGCCGTACTTCATTAAGGTAATAAGCGCAAGGGCCTCTATATACGGGACGTTTCGCCCGAAAAGATAAAACCCAAGAAAAATGGTAAAGAACATACTTGCTGTAGGACTGTCAGGAACGAAAAGCAGGAACTTAGGTTCTGTGATGGACAACTGTGGTTCGTACCAAATAAATCCATAAATCGTTCCGAATAAATTAACTACAAATAAAAGGATAAGAAAAGAACGACTCGTTAATACATAGGAAATAAGACTTCTCATGTTCGTGGTGCCTCCTTACATAGATGAAGCCGCGCTTATATAAGCGCGGCGAAAAGATCGGTTCTTTAGTTATGATTCTTCCTCTGCAGCCTCTTCAGAATCAGCGGATCCTTCTTCTTCAGAAGCGTCATCCGCACCTTCCTCCGACTCCGCTGCATCTTCTTCAGCAGATCCTTCTTCCTCCGATCCGCCGCCTTCACCGGAACCGGCAGAAACGACAAACTCAGCGAGCTGCTGCAGTTCTTCATCCGTGCCGCCGAAAATACCAGCAGGCATTTCGCCTTTACCGTTAACGGCGATGTCTTTCACCTGATCCACCGTCAGCTCCGCATCAATGAGGGAAGGGTAGTTCCCCTGCCCTTGAAGCGCGTCTCCGTGACAGCTCAGGCAGTTCGCTTCGTACACGGCATAGCCCGGATCTGATTTGTCAATCGTTGACTCGACTGCTTCTATATTAACACCATATTTCTCCGCACGCATCTCGTAATCGGCATGCGTAACAGATTCATATGTCAGCCAGAACGTAGCAATGAATCCGATGAGCATCAGCCCGACAGCGATCGGGCGTTTATGTGGACGACGTTCAGGTCCGCGGTCAAGAAATGGCGCGAGGAGCAGTGCTCCGAAAGCAAGACCGGGTATGACGATTGCTCCGATCACAATATAATCTCCGCCTGCGTACTGATACTTCAAGAATTGGTATAAAAACAGGAAATACCAGTCAGGCAGAGGAATATAACCAGCGTTGTTCGGGTCTGCCTGCTGCTCGAGCGGTGACGGGTGAGCAGCCGTCAATATCAAAAAGCCGATAAGGAAGACGGATCCGACGAGCCATTCCTTTAAAAGGAAGTTCGGCCAGAAAGCTTCCGTACGACCGGGATACTCGGAATAATCTTTAGGCAGGTTGGCTTTCTTCTCGGCAGTGACACGTGAATCACCGACAAACTTCATCCCTTTTCCCCTATGCACAGCTATCCCTCCTTTTTAATAAAAAACGTTTATAGTGGCCCTGAAATACCTTGTTTCCGGATTAAAATGAAGTGGAAGGCCATTAATCCGAATAAAGCTGCAGGAAGGAAGAATACGTGAATCGCGAAGAATCGTGTAAGCGTTTGGGCACCGACGATGTCCGGATCTCCCGCTAGCAGTGT
The DNA here is from genome assembly GCF_030291935.1 of Halobacillus sp. ACCC02827. Taxonomy (NCBI): domain Bacteria; kingdom Bacillati; phylum Bacillota; class Bacilli; order Caryophanales; family Bacillaceae; genus Halobacillus; species Halobacillus sp. ACCC02827. Next base: position 1,898,857 of record NZ_CP128168.1, read on the forward strand.
GCGGATTTGATCTCCGATGAATGGTGTTGCTGCAGCGATTTCCAATCCAACCTGTGTTGCGAAGTACGCTTTGTTATCCCATGGAAGCAGATATCCGGTAAAGCCGAGGCCAAGCATGACGAAGAACAAGAGTACACCAATTACCCAGTTCAACTCACGCGGTTTTTTGTATGCTCCTTGGAAGAAAACCCGCAGCGTATGTAAAAACAGCATGACGATGACAAGGCTCGCACCCCAGTGGTGCATACCGCGGACAATCTGCCCGTATGCGACTTCACGCTGAAGATAGTATACGGATTTCCAGGCATTCTCGATATCGGGAACATAATACATCGTCAGGAACATTCCAGATAAAATTTGAATGACGGTAATGAAGAATGTCAGACCGCCGAAACAATAAACAAAAGCTGAAAAGTGATGGGCCGGGTTAACGTGTTCGGGTACTTCATGGTCGGCAATGTCTCTCCACAACGGGGTTACATCAACACGCTCGTCCACCCAATCATAAATTTTCTGCAGCATGATTATGAACCCCCTCTGTCTTTTGCTTCGCCCAAGTAGAGCATGCCCTCTTCCACTTTGTGTTCAAACATTGGGAGTGGAGCAGTTGGTGGTGTGCCGGGCACATTGACGCCATCCTTTGTATATCGTCCACCGTGGCACGGACAATAAAATTCTTTCGGATATTGTTCGTTGGAAGCCCAATCCACCGTACAGCCAAGGTGCGTACAAATTGGAGAAAGCGCTATTATTTCATCGTTTCCGTCTCTGTACACCCATGCGGTTTTTTGTACTTCTGATTCATACCAGGCGTCCACTTGGTCAATAGACCATTCGAAACGCTGCGGTTCATTCGTGATATCATCGACGGAAGCAACGGAGATGAAGTCGCCGCTTTCTTTCGTCTTCAGCACAGGATCGATGGCGAACCGCACCATCGGTGCCAGCATTCCTGCCGCCATGAAACCGCCTACACCTGTCAATGTATAGTTGAGAAACTGACGACGGGATACCCGTTTCTTATCACTCATTCCTTTCCCCCCTCTTTTCATCCATGCAACATGGATTTTCCACACCGTTTTACTGACATTTCCAATGATAGCGCAATCTTATAGCCCGGTCAATAAAATATCCAGTCTAGTCAAACTTTTCATAATTGCCAGTCATATTGGATTAATTCATTGATCTGACGGGCTTGTTCCTTAACAAAGGACTGCGTTTCTTTCGATTGGATGTCGCCCTCTTTCATTCCAGGAATCCAGAGCAGCTTTCCATTAAGCTTCGCCTCATATTTTCTCCATTTACTATCAAATGTAAACAGGAAAACATGTTGGAATGGCTGTGTATTAAAATGACTTATCCATTGATTCAGGCGCTCCCACTCGGTTTCATGGGTATTGCTTAAGTAATGATAGTCGGGAGCAAGAAAGATCCGCCCGTGGTATTCTTTCTCTATGAAGTTTGTAAACAGTTGGGTAAGCTCCCTGCGAAAAGCCTGCTCCGTCATCGATCCGTCCGAAGACGGGTCAAATGGAATCAATGGAATAAGGACGGTGTCGATGTACTGCTTTTCCGGTAAGTACTGTGTAGTATCTGCTTTTGTCCAGCGCATCATTCATTCCCTTTCCTAATACTATGTATCTTTTCCTCTATTTTACTATACATCCTGGAAAGCGCAAGCGCATTCATTTTTCAGAATCATATGGAAGTTCCGATCCAAGCAAAAAAAGAGGGGCAGCCGGTGCAGCTCCCCCTCTTTCCTTCATATAAATGTATTTAAATCCTGCTTCACCTGTTCCAGTTTTACACACAATTCCTGAAAGGTTTCTCTCTCCCCTGCGATCAACGCCTGGTCAATGCGATGCTCAATACTTTTTCTGCGGTAGTTGAGCAGGCTCAAGGACAGCAGCTGTTCCGCTTCGTTCTTATCACGGTCGTTTAAATAGTAATCTTTCGGAAGGTACGGATTCTCTTCTAGAACCAACGCATACTTAGAGCATTGCTGAGCATTCTCGAAATTCATTTGAATGTAGACAGGCTCTCCCTGATTCATCCTGAGGTCATGAAAAGATTTCTCGGCATCGTTCGTCATCACCTGACCTTTATAAAAACGGAAAGGCGGGTCCGACACACCTTGAGCACTGATCTCCATCCCACGGGGGCAAAACTTCACTTCCTGGACGAAATGGACACTGGATAAAAGAGACTCATGGTTCATCAAATAATTCAGAATCCAGACGCTTTCTCTCTTTTTTAATTGAAAGTGGTTCAAAAACCAGCGGACAAAATCTTTTTTCTCATCCACAGAAATCGGTGTTTGCATAGGCGCCCCTCCTGCGCTTTATTAATCCATCTTGTTATCGTTCCTTTAACCGCTCCACGAAATCTTCCATCTCTGTATCAGCAGGATCGTGCTTGAGGTATTCTTCCAATACGTTCTTTCCTTCTTCCATTTTCCCGTCTTCCACAAGAAAGTATCCATAAGCCTTCAAAAAGTCCGTGTCTTCTTTAAGGGAAGGATAGGCTTGGTTGTATTGTTCATAGGCATCTTCAAACCGTTCTTCCTCTTCATATGCTTGTGCCAATTCCCATAGATAGTTCGGGTCTTCTTCTCCGAGCGCAATCAATTCATTGATTAAATCAATAATATTTTCATAATCACCGTCGGCTTTATAGTTCTCGATTAAGAATAAAACCGCTTCTTTATATCCTGGGTCGAGAGCGACGGCCTCTCTCATCCATTTATAGCCCTCTGCCTTATTTCCCTGACGATGGGACAATGTGCCTGCCAAATGGTAGAGTTCCTTGTTGAATTCATCCTTAGCCAGACCTTTTTTAGCCATTTCCAGTGCCTCAGCAGGCATTCCTTCTGCTTCGTAGGCTTGGGCGAGCAGCGGATAGACCGACTGGAAATAAGCGTCTTTTTCAATCAATTCTTCCCAGACGTGGATCGCAATGTCGTTTCGGTTCGCCTGAAAGGCTACAAACCCGTAGCGGAACATTACATCAGGGTTGTCTTCTTCCACCTGTTGGAAAAATTCCAGAGACTGTTCAAATTCGCCGTTCGCTGCATAGGCTTCTGCCAATCTTGTGGCGACTTCAATGTCCCCTATGACAGGCTGATGATGCATGGCATTTTCGTAATAGGGGATACACTTGGAGTATTCACCGTTTGAAAAGGCCAATTCACCAAGAGCAAAATCAATGATTGCCGAGTTGGGTTCCACTTGTTTGGCAGCCAGAAGCTTCTGCTCGGCTACTTCAAAGAGTCCCTGCGCCTGATAAAGATCCGCCAGCTGTACTAACGCTTGTAAATAGTCTTCATCTTCCGGGCCGAATTGATTCAGAATTTCTATTGCCTCATCGTCTTCCTCGAGGTCAATATGGATCTCCGCCATCATCACTTTCAGTTCTAGTTCTTTCGGATAGCGCTGAATGAGTTCATGAAGGACCAGTTTGGCCTCTTCAAGCATTCCCCACTGCATGTAAAGCTCTGCAATGGTGAAGCGTTCCTCCTCATCCGCTTCCGGCAGGTAGTTGGTCAGTGTCTTTATCGCGTCTTCCGTCTTATGCGCTTCCATTTGACGGATTGCTTTTTGTATTTCCTCCATGATGACATCCTTTCCATCTCAAACAAAATGCTTGTGAATCTTCACTTTTATATGGGTACCGGGCGTGTGGGGTACAATGTTCTGCTGCACCTGCACCACACTTCCGTTCATAACTGTAACATCCGGAACAGAATCATGATATCGGAAATCATCGTCATCATCAAACGTTTGGACTGATTTCCTATAATAAAGATTGTAATCTGCGCTTCCTCCGGACAATAGATCCCCCCTGAGCGGGTAAATACCGCTGTCTCTAAGGTTTTGTACGGAAACTTCTTCTCCATCCGGGATATCTGTTAATTTAATCATACCATATTGTCTTGTAAGTGAAGACCACAATTCCTCATAGAAGTTCGACGCATCTCGGCCTTCTTCGACCATTAATGATAGCGGCATCCGTCTGTAACTCTGCGCTTGCACAATCCATTCCCAACACACGTCAAGCAACTCTTCTCTCGACTTGATTCTGATACATAAAAAGGGGCTGCCTTTTCTTGAGAAAAAGCGGATGACCTCTGGACGCAAAAGCTTTACCGGAACGACAGGGAGCACCATGAAATTTACAGGAAGCTTCCTTAGTTTCTTTAAAAACTGTTCATATTGTACTTTGTAGTGACGTAAGCTAGTCACTAGGTGCTGTGTGAGTAAAAGCGTGCAGCCTCTTTTTATGTAAGATTCTGCGGTGGCATAAGGACTGCTGGACGTCTCGATTCGTTCTTCCCTGTCGATCCGTACACGGCCGGGGGTGATAAGAAAGTCCTTTACATCCAATTGTCGATAAGATAGGGGACCTGTACGGTTCTTTGTGAACTTCGCTTGATTCACTGCCCACTCCTCTTGTTCAGGCGGACCTTTCGCCCTTTTTACGTATCCGCTAAACCAATAAGCTCCCATACGATTCAAACCTCCAACTAGGCTTTTTATATCGTATGAGAGCTATATCAAAACTATGAAGTTAATTTACTTAAGCGACTGATTTAAATGCTCAAAGAAATTCGGGTATGATATATTGATGCAGTCTTTATTCTGAATAGTGACCGCCTGTTCACTTACAAGAGATGCGACAGCCCCCATCATTCCAATTCTGTGGTCCCCGTAAGAATGAATCACTCCCCCGGATAATTTCCCTTTTCCATGGATGATCAATCCGTCTTCCGTCGTCTCAACATCAGCCCCAAGAGTGTTCAACGTATCAGCTACGGCTGATATTCTGTCCGTCTCCTTAAAGCGAAGCTCTTCTGCATCCTTAATGATGGTTGTACCCTCCGCCTGTGTAGCCGCGAGTGCAATAATCGGAATCTCGTCAATAACATTAGGGATAAGCTGTCCACCGAGTTCTATACCCTTCAGCGAACCTCCTTTGATGTAGACATCACCAACAGGCTCTTTACCGATATGCGTGTGGACATCCGCCCGAATGTCCGCCCCCATTTGCTGCATGGTTTGAACAATGCCGTTTCTAGTATTGTTTAAGCCTACATTCTTTATAACAAGATCACTGCCGGGCAGAAGGGCAGCTGCTACAATGAAGAATGCAGCAGAAGAGATGTCCCCGGGCACCTTAACATCAGCAGCTGTTGGCTGCTGGTTTCCAGTAATGCAGATTGTACGGCCATCCACCTCTACATCGACACCAAACTCCGGAAGCAGCATTTCCGTATGATTCCTTGTTTCGCCAATTTCCGTCACCGTAGTCTTCCCATCTGCAAGCATGCCGGCAAGCAGGAGGGCGGATTTAACCTGTGCACTCTTAACGGTGAGCTTATGATCATATCCTTGCAGGGACGTTCCATCAAAAGCAAGTGGGAGAAGGCCTCCCTTATTTCTTCCGCTGATCCTGGCTCCCATTTTGCGCAGAGGAACAGCGACACGATCCATCGGACGTTTGGAAAGAGACTCATCTCCAAACGCCGTCGTGAAGAACGAAAGTCCTGCAAGAACGCCGCTCATCAATCTTGCAGTTGTGCCGGAATTGCCAAAGTTGATCGGAACGACCGGCTCCTGCAACGCTGCGATTCCTTTTCCATGGATCGTCAAAGAACCATCGTCCTGCTCAATCTCTACTCCCATATCACGAAATGCCTGCACCGTGCGCAGACAGTCCTCCCCTGTCAGGAAATTAGTGATTTTCGATGTGCCCTCGGCGAGCGAAGCAAATATAACAGAACGGTGGGAAATGGACTTATCGCCGGGGACATTTAATTCTCCGATAATTTTCTTATCCGTCGGTTGTAATTGGATGTCAGACATTGATTTCCTCCTTCACTGCTGAATCATGACTTCATACTGCTTATCTAATATTTCTTTACTTTCAAGCTGCTCCCGGCTTGTAGCGAAACTTATCCGCAAAACACCGGTGATACCTTCTCTAATTTCAAGAATTTGAATGTTCTTGATGCTGATCGCATGCTGGGCAAGCAGACCGATCACATGATAGATAGCTCCAGGCCGGTCATGGATATCGACATAGATATCGTAAAAGGACGGAATTGCTCCTTTTTCACGCACAGGCAGACCATCCCGAAACTGCTTAGCATCAAATAGATAGCGGTATGTTTCTTCTTTCTCTTCGTCTGCTAAGTAGTTCCGAACCTTTTTCATCTCCTGAATCCAATCGTCAAGCATCGCGAGCAGCAGGGTTCGGTTTTGAAAGAAAATATCCTGCCAAAGCTTCGGGTTGCTGGAAGCGATCCGCGTAATGTCTTTGAAGCCCCCAGCAGCCAGCTGCTCAAGAAATGGGTGTTTCTCCTGCCAATTTCTCGCCTGATGTACGAGCGAAGAAGCGATCAGGTGGGGAAAATGAGAAATGACTGCGGTCATTTCATCATGTTCCTCTGTTGAAAATGTTAAAAAGCGCGCCTGTGTCTCAGAGAATAAATCGATTAAACGCTCCGCTTCTTCCTTCGTAGCGTGAACGGAAGGCGTAAGGACGTATATCGCATTTTCAAATAAGTGCGGTTTAGCGGCTGTGTACCCCTGCTTGTGGGAGCCCGCCATCGGATGCCCTCCAACAAAAGAGAGGAGCGGATGGTTCAGCTCATTTGCCGCTGCCAGCACTTGATTCTTTACGGAAGAGACGTCTGTCACTAACAGCCTTTTTTTCAGTTGTATATCATTCAATTGTTGAAGGTAATTTATTGTCACGGAAATAGGGGTCGCGAGCACACATACATCCGCCTCTATGGCTGCTTTCTTAAAATCGGAAGAAGCTTGATGGATGACCCCTTGTTTCAGAGCCATATTTAAGGTGGCTTCATCCCCGTCCACTCCTATTAAGAAGACATCCTCTTTCTTCGAAATATTCATGGCGAGGGATCCACCGATCAGGCCCAGGCCGACAATCAGTACTTTCTGTTTCATATCAAACTTCCCCGGCGGTCAGTTTCTCTTTGATCGCTTTCTGAACTTCTTCCATATCTTCTTCTTTACCAATGGTCAGACGGATGGTATTAGGAAGACCAAGCGCTTCTCCGGACCGGACTATGAACCCTTTCGTCAGCAGATGTTCGAACATTTCATCACCACTGCAAGGAAGGTGGATCAACAGGAAGTTTGCCTGAGTATCATAATAGGACAGCCCGACTTCCTCACAGAATTCTTTTAGAATTTGTTTGTTCTTCCTGTTCTCCTCAACCGTTTCCTGAATGAACTTCTGATCATCCAGAGCGATGATCGCAGCCGCCTGGGCCACGGTGGAGGTATTAAACGGTTCCCTTGCCGGTTCCAGACTGCGGATAATGTCCGGGTGTGCCACACCGTACCCGATCCTTAAGCCGGCCAGGCCGTATGCTTTAGAGAAAGTACGTAATATTATAGTGTTGGGGAAACGATCGAGCGCGCTAATAGAGTCGAACGCATCTGCAGCATCCATATATTCAAAGTAGGCTTCATCAATGGCGACCAAAACATGATCCGGACATTTTTCAAGAAGGGCTTCCATCTGATCTTTTACAATATGTACACCTGTAGGATTGTTCGGAGTACAGATCCATAATACTCTCGTTTGTTCATCCACCTCTTCAAGCATGCGATCCAGGTCATGATGACCGTCTACAAGAGGAACTTCTCTTACTTCGGCTCCTTCTATTAAAGCATTATGACGGTACTGAGGGAACGTAGGAGCCGCCATGACCGTATTCGCTCCGGATTCAAGGAATGTACGGCAGATGATTTGGACAATCTCATCCGAACCATTCCCGAAAATCAGTTGTTTCTCATTGACCGCGAGAAACGAAGCAAGTTTTCGACGGATTTCCGCCCCGTAACCATCCGGATAAATCTCCAAACCGGAGATAAGCTTCGGGAGCTCTTTTTCCACTTTTGGAGAAAATCCAAATGGATTCTCATTGGAAGCGAGCTTTACGATTCGTTCGAGTCCGTACTCTTTCTTTACTTCTTCAATCCCTTTTCCCGGTGTATATGGTTTCATGGTTTTCAATATTTCTTTTGCCTTCATACAATCACTCCTCCGTACTCTTCAAATCAGGTCTCAGCTGCTTTGCTTCATAGTGGTAGATATGCCGGATCTCCTGCTGGGTCCGCTCCGTCTCCACCGTCACCATCACACGAATGCACTTCTCAAGACTTCCCGGCACGGGAATCTCTCTCATGCACATGACAGGAACGTACGTCCATCCCTCCAAACGTCGAAGAGCCTTTGCCGGAAATACGGCGTCAATATCATCTGTTACGGTGAAATAGACGGAAGTGACATCCTCTGGTGCTATATCGTTTGAAGATACGATGTCTATCATTAATTCCGCTGCTCGCTCAATAATTTCTCCCGATTCGTTTTTCAACACGGTCGTCGCGCCGCGAACACCTCTATTCATTTCCAATCACCTCATTCATCCAACATCTCAAAGCATCCATGATTACCTCGTCATCCACTTGTTGGACTACCGGTTGACCGATGGAATCAAGAAGCACAAAATTAATGTGCTGGTGTACTGTCTTTTTATCCCATTTCATGCGATGGACAAGCCTGTCACTATTCAGCGTTTTCAGGATAGAAAGGGGGTAACCATTTGCGTTGAGCCAGTTTACATATTCTTTTTCCGGTAAATCAGAACCAAGTACCTTGCTGCTTAATCGAAAAGCGAAGGATAATCCTATCGCTACCGCCTCACCGTGTGTCACTTCTCCATAACCAAGTTCCGATTCCACTGCATGAGCCAAGGTGTGACCCAAGTTGAGATATTTCCGAACGCCGGCTTCTTTTTCATCCTGCTCAACGATGGACGCTTTGACGCGTATGCCTTTTTTTAAATCTGTTTGAAGCTGAGCTGAAGAGAGGCGGGACACATTTGTTTCAAGCACTTCCTCCACCCATGCTGCATCGCTGAGAAAAGCGTGTTTAATTACTTCTCCATACCCGGAGCGGATCTCTTTCTCCGGCAGTGTTGTAAGAGTTTCCAGATCATAAATGACGTGTACGGGGCTGTAAAAGCTGCCGATCAAATTCTTTCCCTGCGAGTGATTGATCGCCACTTTACCACCGACGCTGCTATCATGGGCGAGAATGGTAGTCGGCATCTGTACATAAGGAACTCCCCTTAGGTAGGTAGAGGCAACAAAGCCCGCCAGATCACCAATCATCCCCCCGCCGAGAGCAATGATAAGAGCACGGCGGTCCAGTTTCGCTTCCACGCATCTATCAAGGAGATAGCTGTACTGATCCATGCTTTTCGAGCCCTCACCTGCGGGTACAACAGCAGTGTGTACGGATCCGATCGAACCCACAGCTCTTTTAACCTCTTCTAGATACCTCCCGGCGACGGTTTCATCCGTGATGATTAAAATTTGGGAATAATCACCCTCCAGGAGAGTCGTCATCCGATGTCGTATGCCTTCTTCTATCGTTACATCATAGACATGTGTACTGGAATGGATGCGTATGGTGGCCATATCAGAAACTCCTTACTTCTTTACGATAGTCATCGACTGCCCGCTTCAATCGTGGGAAATAGTCGGACGGGAATTCCTCCGTAATTGCTTTTGCCAGTTCGAATGCAACCACATGCTCCATGACCACGGACGCAGCCGGTACCGCACAGGAGTCCGATCGTTCAATGCTCGCGCTGAACGGTTCTTTTGTTTCAATGTCCACACTTTGAAGCGGTTTATATAAAGTAGGGATCGGTTTCATGACACCTTTTACTACAATCGGCATTCCGGTCGTCATGCCACCTTCAAAACCTCCGAGACGGTTGGTTCTACGTGTGTACCCTTCTTCCTTACTCCAGAGTATTTCATCGTGGACCTGGCTTCCAGGACGGCGTGCAGCCTCAAAACCGATTCCGAATTCCACCCCTTTATAGGCATTGATACTCATGACGCTTCCAGCAATCTTCGCATCAAGTTTACGGTCATATTGAACGTAAGAGCCGATTCCAGCAGGCATCCCTTCTACATACACTTCCGTCACTCCGCCGATGGAGTCCCCTTCCTTCTTCGCTTCATCGATCGCCTGCATCATCTTTTCAGCCGCTTCTTTATCAAAAGTTCTGACAGGGGACGCTTCGGATATATCGCGACGCTCAGCAAGGGTCATCGTTTCATCCACTTCACTTACGATTCCAGCGATTTCACGGACATAACCCGTCACCTCAATACCAAGTTCTTTCAGCAGCACCTTAGCTACAGCACCTGCAGCAACGCGCGCTGCTGTTTCACGGGCTGAAGATCTCTCCAGGACGTTTCGCATATCCCTGTGTCCATATTTCATGCCTCCGTTCAAATCGGCATGACCCGGACGGGGTTTAGTAACGGTGCGGCGGATGTTACCCGTGTCTTCAGGAAGAGGGTCCTCGCCCATGATATCCGTCCAATGCTTGAAGTCATCATTATGTACGACGAGCGTGATTGGTGAACCGAGCGTGTATCCATGACGCACACCGCTTGTTACTTCTACCAGATCTTTCTCAATCTGCATTCGTTTTCCGCGGCCGTACCCGCCCTGCCTGCGAATCAAGGATTCGTCTATTTGTTCTCTTAATAATGGTAAGTGGGATGGAACTCCTTCTATGATTGTCGTCAACTGTTTTCCGTGTGATTCACCTGCTGTTAAGTAGCGCATATATTTATGAACCTCCTGTTATTCACTTTCGCACGTTAAACCGTGTAAGTGTTATGAATTTTAGATACTACTATATCATATGGTCCTGCGTTTGTGGCGAATAAAATGCTTATTTTTTGAAAAAATTCGTAAAACAAGGAGGAAGAACGGTTATTCTGTCGGGATCACTGCTGTTTCTGATAGAAAAACGTATCGTACACCTGGAATCCGTACGATTGTGGAGAGAAGATCTGTTCTGTGCTGCCCACAAAAAAGATTCCATCTGAGTTTAGTGATCTGCTGAAACGATGATATACCTTTTCCTTCGCTTCCTCGGTAAAATATATAAGGACATTCCGGCACACAATCAAGTCAAACCCTTCCTCATACGAATCCGACAGCAAATTATGACTACGAAAAGTCACACATTTTTTTATCGCCTGATCAACAAGGTACTCCGAACCTACCTTCGTAAAGTACTTTTCTTTTATATCCGGCTCTACTTCTTTGAGGGATCGTTCATGATACTTTCCATCCCTCGCCTTAGCAAGAGCGTTGCGGTCCAGATCTGTCGCCAGAATCGAAACATTAGAAAGCGATGTATGCCTGTCTAAAATCATAGCAAGTGTGTAAGGTTCTTCCCCCGTGGAGCAGGCCGCACTCCATATTTTAAGCTTTTTTTTCTTTTTCAACAAAAACGGAATAACTTTTCTCTCCAATACTTCAAACCGTGTCCGGTTACGATAAAATTCAGACACGTTAATGGTCATTCGATCCAGGAATTCATCAAGGAGAGCCGCGTCCTTCTCGAGACTGGAAAAATACGCACGAAACGATGAATGGCCCCGTTTGTCCCTTAGTGAAGTAAGGCGCCTTTTCATCTGCGCTTCCTTATATAATGATAAATCAATGCCGGTCTTGTGATTGATCTGTTGAATAAACTGTTCGTAATCGGTCATTCTTCCAATCTCCTCGCCAATAGGTTCTTCCTAAGGGTACTCTACATAAAAGGGATTGTAAATGTTCAAGAATTCAGAACTTTCCACTTGTTAAATAACACTGGTATCGTTCTCAGATTAAATATAAAAAAAGCCGACCTCTGTATAGGACGGCTTTTTTGTATTCATTCATATACCCAATTTGAGATGTCTTTGTCATAGGAGAGGATTTCCTCTTCCTTGAAGAACAAGCCGATTTCCCGCTGTGCGCTTTCCGGTGAATCAGAACCGTGGATAATATTTTTCCCTACTATCACACCGTAATCTCCTCTTATCGTTCCAGGAGCTGCTTCTGAAGGCTTCGTCGAACCCATCATCTGACGTGCCGTCAAGATAATGTCCTCCCCTTCCCATACCATTGCAAATACAGGACCTGAGGTGATGAAATCAACCAATTCGCCGAAGAATGGTTTTTCCTTATGTTCTCCGTAATGTTCTTCTGCCAATTCAGCGGGGATCTTCATCAGCTTTGCCCCTGCCAATTTAAAGCCTTTTCTTTCGAACCTTGCCGTAATGTCACCGATCAAATTTCGTTGTACACCGTCTGGTTTTACCATCAAAAAAGTCTTCTGCATGACATACACCTCTTTATGTATTATGTGAAAGCGCTTTTAATAAGTGCCATAAAAAAGTCTAACAAACAATGAAGGGAAAGGCAATAGATCATGCCCTTCTTTTTCCAATATACTTGGCGATCCCCTTCAATGTTTGTTTCGCTCTTCCTGCAGGCAGTTTTGCCAAGGATTCATAGGCTTTCTTTAAATAGCGATCACTTATTTCCAATGACTGCTCAATGGAACCGTTTGTCTGGACTGTTTGAATGATTGGACGAAGTTCCTCTTCATTTACATCTTCTTTTTGAAGAAAGGCTTTAGTCAGCTGATCCTTGAAGGTTGGATCCTGCATGGAAAACAGTACGGGCAATGTGATATTTCCCTGAAGCAGATCACTGCCGGCAGGTTTTCCAAGTTCCTCTTCGGAAGCTGTAAAATCAAGAACATCATCTATAATCTGATAAGACATCCCAACATTATATCCATATTCATAAAGAGCTTTTTCCTGTTCGGGCTTTACATCCGAAGCAATGGCTCCAAGCCGACAGCTTGCTGCGATTAATAGGGCTGTTTTCCTTTTGATACGCCGCAGATAAACCCTTGTATTCTGCTCTACGTTATATTTATCCTTGATTTGTTCAATTTCACCAAGGCACAGCTCCACCATTGTCTTGGCGAGAATTTGATGTGCTCTAGGATTGTTCAATTTGGACAAATTCTCCAAAGACCGCGCAAAAATGTAATCACCGGTGTACATTGCGATGCGGTTATCCCAGCGCGCTTTGATGGTTGGTTCCCCACGCCTCAACTCCGCTTCATCAATGACGTCATCATGGACGAGGGAGGCAGTATGTATGAGTTCCAAGGATACCGCAACTGCTTTCATCCGCTCGATATCATAGTGGCCGAACTTACCACCTAGAAGAACGAAAACAGGGCGGATCCTTTTGCCTCCAGCCTTCAGGAGTTGGCTTGAAGCCTGTCTTAACACGTCATTGTCTGACTGGATCGTATCATTGACGGCCTCTTCCATGATTGCTAGATCATTTTTTAGAAACGAGTAAATCATTGCTAGTTTCATTGCGCTTCATCCTTAAGTTTGCTTTTGACCCATATGCATGGCAGCGACGCCGCCGGTATAGGATTTTACGTTGACGTTATGAAATCCGACTTCTTTAAACATTGCCTTTAATTCTGCTTTACCAGGAAAATCTTTCGCCGATTCGTGAAGCCAGCTGTACTCCTGATAGCTTTTAGCAAACAGCTTACCGAAAATCGGCATGATGTTACCAAAGTAAAAATAATAAAGTCTTTTGAACACAGGATTGGTCGGCTGTGATGTCTCCAAGCAGACGACCTTTCCACCAGGCTTAACGACCCGGTACATTTCTTTTAACACCTGTCGGTAATCGGGAACGTTCCGAAGACCGAAGCCGATGGTCACGAAGTCAAAAGAATCGTTCTCATAAGGAAGTTCCATTGCATTACCATGCTGAAATTCCACCTGTTTGACCCGGCGCGCAAGCTTCTTCTTAATACCGACCGAAAGCATATTTTCGCTGAAGTCAAGACCGATCACTTTCCCGTCCTTACCAACCGCATCCGCGAGTGTCATTGTCCAATCGCCCGTGCCGCAGCACAGGTCCAACACACAGTCTCCCCGACGCACGTTCATTCTTCGCATGACATCTTTACGCCATAGCCGGTGCTGCTGGAAAGAAATGATGGAATTCATGCTGTCATATTGATTGTAAATTTTTTCAAAAACGTTGTGTACACGCTCTTCCTTCGTTTGTGGCTGCATGTTCTAACCCTCTTCCGCTGTCTTTCGATGATTAAATTGATGATGAATTGCTGTGTGTACATAATCCTTCAACCAGTTAAAATGAATCGGCAACTGGGAAACAGCCGATTCCAAGCGCAGGACATGACTTTGCAGCATTTGTTCTAAATTGAGGAGTACCTGGCTGTTGCTTCCGAACAACCCGGGCCGCTTCGTAAGTACGTCCATGAGCGGTGAAAAATTCCCTGCCTGGTAACTCCGCTTCTCTTCCATAAGCTTCTTGGCTAAGAGCCAGTCGCCGGCCATATCATTGATTGCCGTCTTCTGCACATACGAGGCAACCCTTTGAATAAGCAGGGACTCTATCTTCTTCACACTTTCAAGGAATTCTTGGAAAGAATCCACGTCCTTGTAATATAGCTCCATCTTCCACTCATTGATTTCCTTTATTGCTCCTGCAAGCGTGTGGATCATCGGGATATCATCGAGTTGGGACAACAAGTAGTAATACAGGCCGCTGTAATAATCTCCCGCAAGCACGGTGAGCTGCCTCGTTCTGACAGTTTCCCTGTCATCATCCTCTTCCGATAATGTGACGAGATCGTGCGTATCAAGGGCGATCTGCACGAGCATGGTCGTTATAATATACTGTTCTTTTTTTACTTCAGAAAGGTTTGTGTGATCCATGATGGACGAAAGAATGACAAGTTTGTCTTCATCGATGGTAGGTTCAGGTATAAAGCGGACCAAATAAGGATGCCGAACCTTTGATGCGATTTTCTGTTTGAGTTCCTTTATATTGTTATCTGCAGAATTCAACGTGATCACCTGATCCCTTCCTGAAACGATGTTGACCCGAATCTGATTATAGCACAAATTCGTCCGTCATCTGTATGTATAGTATGCCGCAAGTGGGTCAATCCGCTTCGTTTGTCATCTCTCCGTGACTTGTCTGAATGACAGCTTTCCCTCTCACTTTCACTGCTGATGTATGTTCTGTAAACTGGGCAATCATAACTTCGCCCTTATCCAGTTTTTCCGAGTGATGGAACCGTGTGTCCGTACCGCGTGTTAAACCGATGACGTTGACACCGTCCTCCAACGCTTTAATAACGAAAAAATCATTGTTTGGTGCTGACATGTTCACGCCTCCTTCTTTATCAATACTATCTCTTACAAGGGGGGCTTTGTCAAAACATCCACCTTGTGGGCGATGAGACCAGATGCCTTTCTTATCTCCATTATGGACAGCCTTTTCATTTTCTAACGGAATAAAAAGAAAAAAGGGTGCTTATGCACCCTTTCTTCAAGCCCTATGTAGCTGTTTATTTAACTGCATCTTTAAGGGCTTTACCAGGTTTGAAAGCTGGTACTTTGCTAGCAGAGATTTCGATCTCTTCTCCAGTTTGCGGGTTACGGCCTTTACGTGCCGCGCGCTCACGAACTTCAAAGTTACCAAATCCGATAAGCTGGACTTTGTCACCATCTTTAAGTGAATCCATGATAGATTCGAATACAGAATCTACAGCTTGTGTTGCGTCTTTCTTAGAAAGATCTGCTTTTTCAGATACTGCGTTGATAAGATCTGTTTTATTCATGATATTCACCTCCTCCCAAGAAGGTTAAACTCATTAAAGCGACGGAATGCCGCTTCAAATGTTTATTTTAGCGGTCATCTCTTTGATGACATGCCTTATAATAAACGAGTTTTCTCTGAAATTCAATAGACAACCCTTTTAAAATCGCGTAACAATGCGATTTCAGAGCTGAATCACCCCTCACTTAAAGGGCGGATTACCATAAATGGATTTTACTAGCAACAACCTCTAAACACTGTCACATCAAGGTTTTCAGCCATTTTTTATATTGTTACATTGCTAAATACGACGCTGATGGAAGAAACTCCTTCCTATCAAAGATTTTTTTCCGAAAAAAATTAAAAACGGCCCCATCGGAGCCGTTAAAGTATGATCGCTATCATGCCGCCGGAGCCTTCATTAATGATTCTTTCCAGCGTTTCCTGCAGTTTATATCTTGCATTTTCAGGCATCAATGCGAGCTTAGCCTGAATACCTTCCCTCACAATAGAGCTCAGGGAACGACCGAAAATATCTGAATTCCAAATCGAAAGCGGGTCCTCTTCGAAATCCTGCATTAAATACCTTACAAGTTCTTCGCTTTGTTTTTCGGTTCCGATAATCGGGGAAAATTCGGACTGGACATCAACTTTAACCATATGAATCGACGGAGCGACTGCTTTGAGACGAACGCCGAACCTTGATCCTTGACGGATGATTTCAGGCTCATCAAGCCTCATATCCTCCAAGGTTGGCGCAGCGATGCCATAGCCTGTCTGTTTGACCATCTGTAGAGCATCCGCGACCTGGTCATACTCTCTCTTCGCATGAGAAAAGTCCTGCATGATCTCAAGGAGATGATCTTTCCCGCGGATTTCCTCTCCGACTATTTCCTTCAGCACCTGATCGTATAACTGTTCCGGGGCCTGCAGGTCGATTTCTGCGACTCCTTCTCCAAGATCCATACCGGATATATGTGCTCCTGTAATATATTCATACTGATCGAAGTTACCTACGACGGTATCGACATCACGGAGTCGCTTAATATCTTTAACCGTCTCTTCAATCGCTTCCTGAAGGTTGTTTCTCAGCCAGTGCCTATTGTCCAGTACCATGACCCAGCTTGGAAGGTTTACATTTACTTCAAGCACAGGAAACTCAAATAACGCTTCACGAAGGACGCTTTGGACATCCTGTTCCCTCATACTCTCTACAGATAATGCAAGAACAGGAATATCATATTTCTCAGAAAGGTTTGCCCTCAGCTTCTCCGTGTTCGGATGATGAGGCTGCGCCGAGTTGACGACCATGATAAACGGTTTGCCTACTTCTCTTAGTTCATCGACAATTTTTTCTTCTGCTTCTACGTAATCCTGCCTGCTGATCTCACCGATGGTCCCATCCGTGGTCACAACAATTCCGATGGTTGAATGCTCCTGTATAACCTTCTGCGTCCCAATTTCCGCAGCTTCATGGAAAGGAATGGCTTCTTCATACCATGGCGTGTGGATCATACGTGGTCCATGTTCATCTTCATAACCGATTGCACCGTTCACAGCATAGCCGACACAGTCGACCATACGGACACGAATATCAAGGTGGTCATCGATATTAATCGTTGCCGCCTGATTTGGTACGAACTTCGGCTCTGTAGTCATAATCGTTTTCCCTGCAGCACTTTGCGGAAGCTCATCCAAAGCGCGTTCACGCTCCGCTTCATCTTCCATATTCGGAAGCACTACAAGCTCCATGAATTTCTTTATAAATGTTGATTTACCCGTACGCACTGCCCCAACGACCCCTAAATAAATGTCTCCATTCGTCCGTTTGGAAATATCACTGAAGATATCAACCTTTTCCAAAGGATCCCCTCCCAAATAAAATTTCACCATCATACAAGCCTAGACAATCTAATTCTATGACGTCGCCCTACCGTAATATGCACAAATTCGAGAAGTAAAATGAGAAGCGTTTGGTAAATCATAGATTGATAACTTCGTCGGACCGTTACATATCATTAAGGATGATTTCGTTTAATCATATGAAAAAACCGCTCCCTTATGCAGGAAGCGGTAAGAATTTATGACGGCTGTTCATTCATGAAGACAGGTTCACCGTCTTCAACGGTATATGGTTTGGAGTAGGCGGGCACGAAAGGAGCGTGGTCTGTAAGAAGGTAACGAATGTCATCGCCCGGCTTATAATCCGCTCCTTCGTCCCGCATGAAGCTGTATATGTCTTTACGATAGTCTATAAACACCTTCCCCTGCTCATCTATATAAAGAGGAAGTGTATGTTCCGAATAGGGGCTGTCCACACTCGGCGGCTCCTTTAAACCGAGTTTCTCATGATCGATCTCATATACTCCTTTGGCCACAAAATCACCAAAAGGAGGATACCGGTGACTTTCCTGATAGAACGTCACCTTCACCTGAACGGAACGTACGGTTTCCGTTGTCCTGAGGTCAAGCACCTTCACCGTAGGATCCGTCTCCGGATGAATCAGCACGTACTGATAATGCCCCCCATTCTCAAAAGACGTCCCCGGAAGTTCTCCGATCAGATTCTGTTCCTTCAGCTTCTGGAACTCAATCGGATATTTCTGAAAGACCGGTGTTTCCTGATCTTTTGTTTTAATCGGGAGAAGACCGCTGCTTTGCTCCTGAAAGCTGTCCACTGCCGTCTGGACCATTTGCAGCTGGGCATCGTTCGGAATTTTGTTCTTCTCTAAACGGGATTCCGGATAAAGACAACCGGAAAGGACAAGCAGAACCAAAACGGATAGTGCACCAATAGCTTTCTGTTTCATTACAGCCCCTCCTTCACGCCGTCGGCCCGCTCAGAACAATATAGAAGATGATCAGTCCGCCAAGGATCATAAAAAAGTATGCGAATATGGCAACGATGACGGATACTACACCCTTTAATTTATGTCGGCTCAAATAAATCAAACCCACGGCAAGGAATAGGGAAATAATCCCACCGAATGATATGTACATTTTTAACATGGATAAAGACATAGGCGCGCCTCCTAGCGACAATTGTAACTTTTGGTATTATACCATAATCAGGACACTTCTCCTACATCCTTACAGGTAGCGCTTCCAAACATCTTCATTCCTAAAAAAAACCGGAGCGGTTTATCCGCTCCGGGTGACTAAATAATTCCCTAACCAGCTCATGTGTAATGATTGCTGCGTGTTATCTTATGCATACGATCGAAGGACCGCCTCCTCAGGCGCCCACGGGTTCGTAATTATTTCATAAATTTCCCTAACGTGTTCATATCGAGAGGCATATTCTGCTTCGTGATCGCTTCTACAATCTTATCTTCTTTCTGCTTGGAGATGTTCTTGTTCGCGACCTTCGCCAACTGTCGTACGAGGCGACGGACGGTCTTCTCATCACTGAAGTCCGCATTTTGCACAGAATTTGCAACTTTAAACACATCTTCCGGGTCGATGTTTGCCTTCTTCTTTAAATGGTCGAAAATATTCTTCTGAAAATCACTCATCTATCCTTGACCTCCTCGTGCATTAGGTTCTGTGTAGTATATGCACGGGGGCGGGGATGTGTCAGTGATTCATCTTATCATCAAGAATATTCGTTAAGTCTTCCATCTCGTGGCGGCGGATCCTCGTCATCAATTGGTCAACGACGTCTCCCGGAGCAGCATCTTCAAAGAGCACTTGATGAATTCCAGTCGTGATCGGCATGTCCACCTTTTGGTCAAGCGCCAGCTGATAGGCCGCTTTCGTTGTGCGGACTCCTTCTACGACCATGCCCATCTGCTCAAGCACTTCTTCAAGCGCATACCCTTTGCCGAGCTTATAACCTGCACGCCAGTTTCTGCTGTGAGAACTTGTACATGTGACGATCAAATCACCGACACCGGTCAATCCGGAAAAGGTCAGCGGGTTCGCTCCCATGGATGTACCAAGCCGGGCTATTTCGGCCAGGCCCCGGGTAATGAGAGCTGCTTTAGCATTATCCCCATAACCGAGTCCATCGGAAATACCTGCTCCAAGGGCTATGATGTTCTTCAAAGCACCTCCAAGCTCGACACCAACAAGGTCAGGTGATGTATAGACACGGAACTGCTTATTAATAAATAAATCCTGTACCTTTTCGGCAATTTCCAACTTCTCACCCGAAACGGTAACCGTTGTCGGTTGTCTCAAGCTTACTTCTTCGGCATGGCTTGGACCTGACAGGACTACGACATCTTCATATAAGTGTGCAGGAATCTCTTCCTTGATCACTTCTGAAACACGCTTGTACGTATCCGGTTCTATCCCTTTGGAAGCATGCGTGAGTACGGCTCCCGGTTCCATCACATCTTTCAATTGACGGCACACGTCCCTCATTGCTTTTGTCGGCACGACTAACACAATGTGTCCGGCACCTTTCACGACATCCTGTAAACAGTCGCTGGCTGTGATTGTATCCGGAAGTTCTACTCCTTCCAGGTATCTGTTGTTCGTATGGGATTCGTTGATTTCATCAGCGAGCTCTTTCCTGTGGGCCCAGATATGAACATCCAGGTCGTTATCTGCCAGAACAAGAGCCAGGGCTGTCCCCCAGCTTCCTGCTCCCAATACTGCAACTTTTTCCATCATACCTGCCTCCTTATGGACGATTAGCTACGTTTCCTTGCATAAATTTTAATTGGAGTACCTTCGAATCCGAACGCATCACGAATTCTATTCTCGAGAAAGCGCTCGTATGTGAAGTGCATCAATTCCGGATCGTTCACGAAAACGACGAACGTCGGCGGCTTGACGGATACTTGAGCAGCATAGAAGATCTTAAGTTTCTGCCCTTTCACAGAAGGTGTAGGATTCATCGCCAGCGCATCCACGATGACTTCGTTCAGGATATTCGTCTGAACACGCTTCGAATGATTTTCGCTCGCTTCCAGCACCTTCGGCAGAAGCGTATGAATCCGCTTTTTCGTTTTAGCGGATAAGAATACAATCGGCGCATAGTCGAGGAAACGGAATTGATCCCGCACTTTATCCTCGAATTCCTTCATCGTTTTCTCTTCTGTCTCTACAGTGTCCCACTTATTGACAACAATGACGACAGCTTTTCCGGCTTCGTGCGCATAACCGGCAATTTTCTTATCTTGTTCATGAATACCAGTATCCGCATCAATCAGTGTAAGGACGACATCGGATCGTTCGATTGCTTTCAAGGCGCGCATGATACTGTAGCGTTCTGTTGATTCGTAAACTTTTCCACGCTTTCTCATACCTGCTGTATCAATGATAACAAAATCCTGGTCATCTTTGGTAAAAGGCGTGTCAATAGCATCGCGGGTCGTTCCTGCTATATTACTGACGATAACCCGCTCCTGACCAAGAAGGCTGTTAACAAGAGAAGACTTCCCGACATTCGGACGGCCGATCAAGCTGAAGCGGATTGTTTCATCGTCCACCTCTTCCATCACTTTCTCTGGGAAATGGCTGACGACTTCATCGAGCATGTCTCCGAGTCCAAGGCCGTGTGTCCCTGAAATCGGGAATGGTTCTCCAAAACCGAGGGAATAGAATTCGTAGATGTTTTCACGCATCTCGGGGTTGTCTACTTTATTAACAGCCAGCACGACCGGTTTATTGGATTTAAAAAGGAGCTTCGCCACTTCTTCATCCGCACCTGTAATGCCGTCACGTCCGTTCACCATGAAGACGATCACGTCCGCTTCATCGATGGCCACCTGGGCCTGGGCACGCATTTGAACGAGGAGAGGCTCGTCCCCAAGTTCAATTCCTCCTGTATCAATGACGTTAAAGCGTGTAGTAAGCCACTCGGCTTCTGCATAGATACGGTCCCTCGTTACACCGGGCGTATCTTCTACAATAGATATTCTTTCTCCTACCAATCGGTTGAAGATGGTCGACTTCCCGACATTCGGGCGGCCGACGATCGCAATTACTGATTTTCTCATGAAAGGATCATCCTTTCTCTATTTCTTTTTCAATTATTTCATGTGTACTCAGTAGTAAAAAGCAAAAAATGCCGTTCTTCAACGGGATGGTGTAACAGCCCATCTTCCGAAGAACAGCAGGATGCCATTAACTTTATTATCTTAGCAAACTTTGTGAAAAGAAACAATTCTTTATCCAACCCTTAATGTTTGACAATAATATAGAGATGATCACTCAGTGCATGAGCAATTCCGTCAAGAATTGCTTCCAGGTTGGCAGCGACCGCTTCCATCTCTTCTTTTGTCTCGCATTTGAATACGGCAGCACTTCCCTGCACTTTATCTTCGGATGTGGTAACAGCTGCCAATATCGCTTTCTCTATTTTCATGAGAAACACTCCCTATCTCCGCTTCGTCGGCATTTGTATCGCATTCTCAAGTACCGGTACGGCTGAAATAATTTCTTTCGCCCTTACCGGGTCCTGCTCCTGAGGAAGGATGAAGACACCGATCCTTCCATCATTTAAGTCTCTCTTAATCAACGGTACAAGCGCAGGCGTACCGGAATCGCGGAAAACCCCCAGCGACACGGAAACGTCATGTAAAATCGCCTGACGCTGGCCGAGGTTCGCAATCGTCGACCGGAAGTTAAATGATTTTGGAGTAAGAATAAAACCCATTCCGTATTTTAATATCTCTCTTTGACGCTCTTTGAGTCCGATGTTCATGATATAAATGTTGTCTACATATAAACCGGCACCGTCAAAGGACACCTCTGCCTGTTCAACAGTGACGATATCAGACAACTGGGATCCGCTCATCAACACACTCGACAGGATGAAAACCACCACCGCCGCACCTATCGCGACCCAAACATTAAAAGCGAGGTATCCTAGCGTAACGAGGAAAGACGAGAAGATAACCAGGTAGTTTCTGCTTTCAAACGCAACGGCTATCCCCTCAATATAAGTATTCCCCCTCGGTACAAGTTCATAGGAATCCATTTCAGATAGAGTATTTCTCTCCATATTACGCACTTCCCGAAACTGAGAGGCGGCAAGAGTGAGAAATGTCACAGCAGTAAATTCTTTCTCCATTATGGAAGGTACCGCTATCGTACCAAGAGAAGCGGCGATGAAGCCTAACGACAAATGAATGATTTTTCCA
The DNA here is from genome assembly GCF_030291935.1 of Halobacillus sp. ACCC02827. Taxonomy (NCBI): domain Bacteria; kingdom Bacillati; phylum Bacillota; class Bacilli; order Caryophanales; family Bacillaceae; genus Halobacillus; species Halobacillus sp. ACCC02827. Next base: position 1,921,533 of record NZ_CP128168.1, read on the forward strand.
TGAAGATAGGTTGGATACTGTCTATAATCTGTTCGCAACATAAAAACACGAAGAGCGGTACCGACGATGATCCCAAAAAGGATGGGATATGTAAATTCGTTCATACAAATGCAGATCCTTTCTTTCGCAGGCTGCGTTTCTTTTTGTTAATCGATTGTTTCATACGCTCCACGCCGTAGATGATAAATAGGATGAATAACCCCTTCATCGTCAGCGTCATCATATTTCCGCTTTCCACCAATCCTTCTTCTGTGTAAAGAGAGAAGACATAGTAACTGAGGAGCGATCCTCCTGCATTCATAAAAATCCACAATCCTATACGCCCTTCTAAATCCCGTATAACAAGACGCAGACTGAAGACCACTCCCGCCAAAAGCAGGGATATCCCCGGAAACACCGCCCAAACCGGGTGTATGATATGAATGATCCACACGGCCGAATAACCAATGCTTGATAGGAGCAGCCAAGCATGCTCCCACTTCTTACGTCTTGTCCGATTCCAAAAATATATTCCAAACAGCAAAAAAAAGCCGGTTTGGACAAAAATATAATCCGTTTCCTGTATAAAAGGAACATTGTAGAGACACATAGAAAGGCACAAAAAAATGTACAGCCTTGGTCTGATGTACGTATTCGCAAAAAAACATGCGATAATTACAACCATCCAGGTTATCCAATAAAACGTTGCCGGCATATGGATCCCCCCTTTATCCCCTTTATTATGGAACAAAATTTATCAGTTTAAACATCAGCCATAACAAAAAAACCCATGACATTGTCATGGGTTTCTTTGATCGTACCAATCTTTTGTTTGACCGTACAAAACGTATGGTTTTCCCTTCAGTTCCTGCGTTTTCGTGCAGTTTAAAAGCATCATTGCCATTTTCACTTCTTGATGAATATGGTCGACAGCTGATAGGAGGTTATCCGGCCCTTCTTCGACTAGAACTTTCAAGAGAGCTCCTGCCATACCGAAAGCTTGGGCGCCGAGAACCAAGGCCTTCGAACCGTCAAGTCCATTTCTGATACCGCCTGATGCAAACAGATGAAGATCACTGTATCGGGCCGCATTTTCGAGGATGGAAGAAGGTGTGGGAATGCCCCAGTTATTGAAGGAAGCAAACGGCCGTTCTCTGCGCATGTTCTCTACTTTAGAGAAATTCGTTCCACCTCTTCCGCCGACATCGATGTACCGCACTCCCATGTCATAAAGTTTGTCCACCGTTTCTTTGGACATACCATACCCTACTTCTTTCACAATAACAGGAACAGGTGAACGCTCCAGGATTCGTTTAATGTTCACAGAACGCTTAGTGAAGTCGCGGTCTCCTTCGGGCATGATTAATTCCTGTAGGGTGTTAATATGAATTTGAAGTGCATTTGCTCCGAGCATACGGACGGCCTCCACTGCCTGATCGGGAGTCGCTTCACTTCCGACATTAGCAAAGAGAATTCCTTCCGGGTTTTCTTCTCGAACCACTTCATACGTCCGGCGTTCTTCGGGGTTTTTCAAGGCAGACATTTGCGAACCTACAGCCATGCTGATTCCGGCCTGCTTAGCTACGACAGCCAATTCCCTATTAATGCGTTCCGTTTCCCGACCACCGCCGCCTGTCATCGCATTGACAAAAAGAGGGGAACTTAAATTAAGTTCCCCCACTTGTGAAGCTATGCTTATTTGATGAAAGTCCAGCTCAGCCAGACTTTGATGAACGATCTGTACATCATCGAAATGATTGTGAAATTCCCGTTCATGCCCCAAGGCGTGGCGGATATGGTCGATTTTTCTTTCCGATCTACTCATATCCTCACCTGCTTCATTACTTCTTATATTTATCTAGTTTATCACCGATCATATCACTCAGAGAGAAGCCGGAGTTATCGTCCTCTTTCTCATACTGTTGAATATCGGCGCGTTCTTCATCACGCTCAAGCTCTTTCATGCTAAGGGAGAGACGTTTTGCATTTTCGTCAACGTCAAGAACTTTCACTTCGACCTGCTGTCCTTCATCAAGGACTTCATCAGGTGTCCCGATATGACGGTTGGAAATTTGAGAAATATGGACGAGACCTTCCACTCCAGGGAACACTTCCACAAACGCTCCGAAACTAACGAGGCGTCGCACAGTGCCCTCCAATACATCCCCGGAACTAACTTTGGATTGGATATCGTGCCAAGGTCCCGGCTGTGTAGCTTTCAAAGATAGAGAAATCCTTTCGTTATCGCGGTCGACTGAGAGGACCTTCACTTTCACAGCTTGTCCTTCTTCCACAACATCAGAAGCCTTCTCTACATGTTGGTGGGAGAGCTGTGAAATATGTACAAGCCCGTCGATCCCTCCAAGATTAACAAAGGCACCAAAATCTGTAAGCCTTTGAACGGTACCCTCGATCACTTGACCTTCTTCGAGTGACTGAAGGACCTCTTGTTTCTTAACGGATTCTTCTTCTTCAACTACAGCACGGTGGGAGAGGATGACACGGTTTTGTTCACGATCCAATTCCACGACTTTCAAAGATAATGTTCTTCCTTTGTAGTCTTCAAAATCTTCAACGTAATACGTTTCAACCAATGAAGCCGGAATAAATCCACGGAGGCCGATATCCACGACAAGTCCGCCTTTAACGACGTCTTTGACTTCCGCTTCAAAAATCTCTCCGCTTTCGAATTTGGCTTCCAGATCCTGCCATGCTTTATCAGCATCCACAGCTCGCTTCGAAAGGACGATTTCATCATCTTCCACTTTCTTAACCTGCAAAGTCAGCTCGTCTCCTTCGCTGACAGCATCTGAAGCTTTTTCTACATGAAGGCTGGATAGTTCACTGATAGGTACAATACCCTCGACTTTATATCCAACATCTACGAGGACTTGCTTATCTTCAATTTTCACGACTTTACCAGTCACGATGTCCCCTGCAGAGAATTCTTTCATTCCTGATACTTCCTGATTCATTTCATCCATACCAAGCTACCTCCTTCAATTTCCGACACAACCTAAAATACAGAAATGCCCTTTTGTCTAACTTCTAATATTTAGAGCATTTTGTCAAGTGATTACGCCTCATCATTGATGAATTTTATGCAATTGTCTGATTTCTTCCATAATTCGATCCGTAACGACCTGGGCAGAAGCTTTCTTTTCCCGATATTCTGTCATATCGATCGGCTTACCATAAACAACTTTCAGAGGCTTAAATTTCCGGTATGGACCGATGATGGCACAGGGCACAATGGCCGCCTCTGATCGAAGCGCGAAGAAGCCTGCCCCGGCAAGCCCCTGACCGATTTCACCGTTTTTCTGCCTTGTACCTTCAGGAAACAGACCGAGTGCATTGCCCTCTTTAAGAATATCAAGACCTTTTCTCAAAGCGTTCCGGTCCCGCATGCCGCGCTTAATAGGGAAAGCATGGACTCTTTTCAATATTCCCCCAATGAAACGTTTTTCAAACAATTCTTCTTTAGCCATAAAGTAAATGTTCCTGCTGCTTGTAATCCCAACTACGGGAGGGTCGTAATTGGAAATGTGATTGGCACTGATGATGACAGGACCGTCAGCAGGTATATTTTCCTTACCAATGACTTTAATCCGGAACATCGGATAAAAAATGGCACTGCAGACAGCCTTACCTACTTTATAAAGATCCATCACTGCCTCATTCCCCCTTAGCCGCTTTCTCTTTGACTATATCAAGGATACGGCTCACAACCTCTTCGATATCCATGGATGTCGTGTCCACCTCGACAGCGTCCGCTGCTTTCACCAGAGGGGCGATTTCCCGGTTGGAGTCGATCTCATCACGTTTTCTAATATCCTCTTTCAACTGCTGAAGATCGGATTGGAATCCTTTTTTCAGGTTTTCCTTATGACGGCGTTCTGCACGTTCTTCGACCGAAGCAATCATAAATACTTTTACTTCCGCTTGAGGAAGTACGTGGGTACCGATATCACGGCCATCCATGACGACCCCTCTATCTTTGACAAGCTCCTGCTGTCTTCTTACCATCTCTTCTCGAACAAGACGATGTTTTGCAGCGATAGACACCTGATTGGTGACTTCGTCGGTACGAATATCATCGGAAACATCTTTGCCATCAAGGATGACCCTTTGTCCATCCGGGCTCTGAATAAGATTCAGTTCCGTTTCTTTCAGAAGCGCGGTCAAAGCTTCCTCATCCTCAAGGGATACCTTGTGCTTTAACGCTTTCCATGTAAGGGCACGGTACATGGCACCCGTGTCCACATAAATAAAGGACAGCTCTTCCGCCACCTTTTTCGCTACTGTGCTTTTGCCGGCTGCGGCCGGTCCGTCAATCGCAATTGTCATAGTGTTCATACATCCATATCCTCCATCTACCATACTACAATAAAAAACGCACAAGGACCGTGCGTCTTTCTCCAGTTGAGTAAGCGTTCATTCGATTTATTTACAATTAAAAGAATAACATAACGGTTGTAAAAAAATCCATGAATTCTCCATCAAACTCTCTTATCTGTACGAAGTTTCATCTGTTGTTCAAAACAATAACGGATGATCGTCTGACGATCCTGTTCTTCAATATCCGAAAATTCCAATGAAGCCCTTTCCGGGCGTTGATCCGTACCCTCTATTTCCCTTACCAATTCACCCACAGCACGGACGTAATGATAGGATCCCGACTTCATCGGCAGCACGATAGTCATCTCTACAGGACTGTCACTAGGAAATATTTTAGTGGAGGGTTTCACTATAAGAACGCCTCCCCCGCTGATATCATGCGTAACCGTCGTAAACGGGACACCATCCACCTCCACCGCTATATCAACGTTCGCAGGGACGCGGACATACTGTCTACGTTGTACTCTTTTCCACTCCTGTTTATCCGGCAATTCCAAAAGAATGACCGGGATCGTTCTTTTTTCCCTCCCGACTACTGTTGCTTCGAATGAATACACAGCTTGTTGGTTGTCGACAAAGCTTACCTTAAACACAGCTCCCTCCAGGAAAAAACCAGGTCTTCCAGTTACAGAGTGGATGGGGTAGTCAATACAGACGAAGGCTTCTTCTACGTCCACTATTTTGCATTTGAATGTTTCTCCACCGTTGTTTTCCGTTTCAAGGGAAAGCGGAATACCAATGTGTAAAGGATTCATGGATTGCCCTCCGTTTCATGGGTCTTAAGCATTAACTAATTATCCCACGACCATTATAAAAAGGAAAGCATTTAGGTATAAAGATTCATTAAAACCCGATTCGAATAACGGGTTTCACTACTATTATTCTGCGATGTAAAAAAGGACTGCATCTCTGCAGTCCTTTTTTATATGGAACTTATACATCTTGGTTGAATTTCATCTCGGCTTTCTTCAACGTCTCCACTTTTTCTTCCTCTCCGTTGGAAGCGTTAATGAAAATTCGGTACGTCGTCTGGTCCATAGTGGTTAGAAATTCGTAAGTCAGCACTTGTTCTTTTACATCATTTTCAATAACCGCCATATGCTCTTCTTGAATTTCAAGGTTTGGATTTATCTTATCCCTGGCTTCCTCCACCGTAATTTCCGGTTTGTTTACCTCCATATCGGTGTGGTAGTTGAAGTAATCCCTTGCTGACATACCAAGAACTTCTCCATTATCAAGGGCAACTTTGACAACAATAGCATCGGAATGGTACCGGATGTCGTCTTGCGTATAAACAAAGCGGAAGACACCCATTTTGTCGTATTGGCTGCTCTCAATAAGAGTCAGTTCATCAATATCTAATCCTTGCACGTACTTTTTAGCTTTTTCGGAAGCATCATACAAGCTGATTTCTGCTTCTCCTACGGGACGGTTGATCATGATCGTCAGCGGATGTCCGCCTTTCTCTGTTAAATCGATATACCCGTTTTTATTCCCTTTTTGGAAGGAAGCGGTGTAGGTAGGTACTTCTGCCCCCTCTCCGGATTTAGTTACTGTCAGCGCTTGAGGGTCTACCTTCTCCAACCATTTACTTGCCGTCTCTCTCGCTTCTTTTTCGGACATTTCTTTCCCTGAAAGATCAGCAAACGGCTTGTCCCTGGTCGCTTCCCCGAAGCCGACCTGCGTGGTGTCTCCTTCGTAGCTCTCTACCGATTTCTCCACCGTCTTGAACCCGTTCACAATGGTATTGTCACCAACTTCATCATTGGTTGCTAACGCAAGTTGAACGTCCATCCACCTTAAATTATCATTTAAAACAACATTCTGGACTTTTCTCAACTCTTTTTCAATTTCACCTGATTGTTCATGAAGCTGCTCCAACTTGCCGATTTCCTCTTCGCTGAGCGGTTTTTTCTCCAAGTCCCGAACAGCTGTCCGATAGGCAAAATCACCGATATTGTATAAAAATTCTTCGGTTTTATTAAATGGGAGCAGGGTCAAAGGAAGCTGACCTACGTCTGTATTAGCCTCCGACGAAATCTTCCATATTTCTGCTAATTGCGGAGAAAGCTGTTCCCTGGAATTCATTGCTAAACTGGAGCCGATTTTATCATGTAGTAGGTCTATATTATAGGTCAGATCATGAAAGGCTCTCTGATAACTGTTTTCCGCCTGTAGAAGGACTGCGTTTTTATCCTGGTTTTCTTTATATCCCCATACCCCTACTCCGACTAAGACAATACTCAAAACAATAATAGTTATCCAACGTACCATACTTCCACCTCCTATTTACAGAATATGTGTTTACCAATTTGTTTAATTTGCGGTCTGGACCATATCCAGCTCGAAGTCGCTGTATTAGGGTTGAAATAATACATCGCTTCTCCAGAAGGGTCCCAGCCATTAATGGCATCAAGTACCGCTTCTTTAGCTGTGTCATTAGGTTCCAGCCATATTTGACCATCACTGACCGCAGTAAAAGCGCGGGGTTCGAAAATAACACCGGACACAGAGTTAGGAAACGAAGCACTCTCGACTCGGTTCAATATAACGGAAGCTACGGCAACCTGACCGACATAAGGCTCTCCACGCGCCTCTCCGTACACTGCGTTTGCCATCAGTTGAATATCATTCTGTGAATATCCGCTTGGAACGTTGACGGCTGTCTGCTCTGTTTTTTTAGGTTTCGATTGTTCCGGAGCCTGATTACCGTTTGAATCATTTCCGGCTGGTTTCTTTGTCTGTTGAGACTTAGGCGTTCCGCCGTAATGGGTGAATTTATTTCCCTGGCGGATCTGTTCTTTAACAAAACCCTCATCAAAATTACTCGCCTTCACTAATTTATTTTTTACTTCAGGTCCCGCCAACCCGTCGATTTCCATACCGAATTCATACTGAAAATTACGGAGAGCCCAATACGTACCCCAACCGAACACTCCGTCAATTTCTCCATTATAAAAGCCGAGATACTGGAGACGGGACTGCAGTTCAATTACGTCATCCCCTGTCGCTCCCTGCTGTATCACTTGATTGGAGAATGCTTCCACTTGATTTCCTGAGTACACAGGTATCATCAAAAGCGTCATTCCAATCATGATGACCGCTGCTTTCTTCCATACCATTTCATACACACCCCTGTCCCAATAATTTATAGGGGTAGTTTTTGACAGATGTTGAACTTTATACACAGCCTGTGAGATAAAAAAAGAGCTGCCAGGGGCAGCTCAATGATCGATTTCCGGGTACGAAGTATGATGTTGGTTGGCAACTCGGATATGGCGGAAACTGATTATCCATAAGATCACGATGAACGGGGTGATCCAATACATCCATGAATCTCCCTTGATTGTGATGATATAATCATATATGGTATGAAGCATAACTGGAATAAAGAGAGCGATGTACATATATCTGTTTGAATACTCTCCTGCAAATTTGGCTTTTCCCATATAAAAGCCCATCATGATTCCGAAAAGACCATGGGAGGATACCGGAAAGACCGCACGGAGCACCGCAATTTCTATTCCGTTTGCAAACAAATAAATGACGTTTTCGATTGTTGCAAACCCCAGACTGATTGCTACTCCATAGATGATTCCATCATAATGGTGATCGAAGTCGGAATGCCTGTATGCCACGAACAGAAGGAAGAACCATTTGAAGAATTCCTCAAGCAGACCCGCAAGGAAGAAGGACTTTAGAAAAGGCTCTTGAAACACCCCTTCTGCTTGAAAGGCATACTGGATGAACATCAAAGGGAACACCATAATGACACCGATAACGAACATGCGAAAAATCAGCGGTAACGGTTCCAACTCGATCCGTTTGCTTAAGTATATGAATGTCATGATGGCCACAGCAGGAGATATGGCAGCAGTGAGTATGGCCATTTTATCAACCTCTCTCTTTCTTTCACCTACATTTCATCGTATCATGAAGAAGATGGAAAAGGAATAATTGAATGGAAGTTGGTGTGCTATGAAAAGAATTTTGATCATTCATACAGGTGGGACAATCTCGATGAAAGAGGATAAAGAAACAGGAGAAGTGAATACAGCTTCCAACCACCCTTTACAGGAGATTTCCGAGCTGCTTAAAGATCACGTAGAAATTGAGGATGACATCCTATTTTACCTTCCCTCCCCCCACATTCGACCGGACCACATGTTGAAACTCGGCCGGTCCATCCATGAAAAGATGGCCCGTAAGAATTATGACGGCATCGTGATTACGCACGGCACGGATACACTGGAAGAAACAGCGTTTTTCCTGGACCTTTTCCTGCAGACGAGAAAGCCTGTCGTTGTGACCGGCGCAATGCGATCAAGCAATGAAATTGGCTCCGATGGTTTATACAACCTTTTAAGTGCGATAAGAGTAGCAAGCTGTGACGAAGCACAGGACAAAGGTGTCCTTGTCGTGATGAATGATGAAATACACACGGCGAGAAACGTTACAAAGACATCGACCAGTAATGTGGCGACATTCCAAAGCCCCCAATATGGACCAATTGGAATCACCACCAAACAAGCTGTCTTCTTCCACCATAAAATGACCAAACATGAATCCTATCCGATCCAGAAAATTGATAAGAAAGTCTCCTTGATCAAAGCATTTGCTGGTATGGACGGTTCTCTAATTGATGCCGTTAAGGAAAGCGGAGCTGATGGTCTCGTCATCGAAGCGCTCGGCCAAGGAAACCTTCCGCCCGAAACGGTAGATGCCATTGCCAGGACACTGGATGCAGATATCCCGATTGTCCTCGTTTCCCGGTGTTACCAAGGTATCGTCCAGGATACATACGGATATGCAGGCGGTGGAAGGGAACTGCGTCAGCTCGGTACCATATTTGCGAACGGTTTGACCGGACCGAAAGCCCGCATTAAACTGATGGTTGCATTGGAATTGACTAATAACCGGACAGAGCTTGAGCACATGTTCAGCTGAAATCGAAAAAGGAGCCCTGAGGCTCCTTTTTTATTTCTTATTAATGATGGATGAAGCGATGCGACCGCCATGGTGGCGACCGTTCTCAATAAAAATCTCGTTGTTGTTATAACCGGCAGCAATAACACCTGCAATGTATATTCCAGACACATTTGTCTCCATTGTGTCTTCTTGGAAGGCCGGACGCCCTGTTTCTTCATCCATCTCCACGCCCATTCTTTGAAGGAATCCGTGATCAGGACGGTACCCGGTCATAGCAAAGACGAAATCGTTGGCTATGCGTTTCTCTTCCCCGCGGCACTCATAGACGACTTGATCCTCCGTGATTTCTTTTACGTCGGCACAGAATTCCATATCGACGATCCCTTTCCTTACAAGGGCTTCAAATTGTGGTAAAATCCAAGGTTTAATACTTTTTGAATATTCTTCTCCTCTATAAAGGACTGTTACCTCCGCACCGCATTTCTCCAGTTCAAGCGCTGCATCTGCAGCTGAGTTCTTTCCACCGATGACAACGACCTTTTTCTTGAAATAAGGATGTCCTTCCTTGAAATAATGCATGACTTTAGGTAGCTCTTCCCCTTTGACACCCATGAAATTCGGCTGATCATAATATCCGGTAGCAACAATGATGTTATTCGTTTGGTAGACGTTGTTTTCCCCTGTGTTTGTTTCCGCGTTTACAACGAAGCCCGTGCCTGACTGTTCAACCGTCAACACTTTTTCGAAGGTGTTTACGCGCAGATCCTCTCTGTCTGCAACGGCGCGGTAATAAGCAAGCGCTTCGTTACGTACAGGTTTCTGCCTTTCGCTGATGAACGGAATATTTCCTATCTCCAGTTTCTCGCTGGAGCTGAAAAACGTCTGATGCGTCGGATAATGATAAATGGAATTAACGACATTTCCTTTTTCAATAATTAGTGGATCGATTCCATGTTTTTTTAATTCGATGGCTGCGCTCATTCCGCACGGCCCACCGCCTATTATAATTACATCTTCATTCGGTTGTTGCACAATGAAACACTCCTCTTCCAATAACCTGGACCTGATGACACTTAACATAATAAAAAATCTCCTACCATATTATGATAGGAGATTGTTCGATTAGAATCAACCTATATCCATCCTCTGAACCTTGATGCTTCGGCCATTTTACGCACGCCGACCATATAAGCAGCCAGCCTCATATCCACACGTCTCGTCTCGGCTGTACTGTAAACATTGTCAAAGGCCTTCACGATAACCTTATGGAGTTTCTCTTCCACTTCCTCTTCCGTCCAATAATACCCCTGGTTATTCTGTACCCATTCAAAGTAGGATACGGTTACACCACCTGAGGATGCAAGGACATCGGGAACGAGAAGGATGCCGCGTTCAGATAAAATTCTCGTAGCATCGAGCGTCGTAGGGCCATTAGCAGCTTCTACTACGATAGAAGCCTTAACATTATGTGCATTATCTTCTGTAATCTGATTCTCAATCGCTGCAGGAACCAGAATGTCGCAGTCAAGCTCCAGGAGCTGTTCATTGGTAATGGTATTCTTAAACAGGTTCGTTACCGTACCGAAGCTGTCCCGGCGGTCAAGCAGATAATCAATATCCAGCCCATCCGGATCGTGCAATCCGCCATAAGCATCAGAAATACCAATCACTTTTGCGCCACGATCGTGCATGAATTTGGCAAGGAAACTTCCCGCATTACCAAAGCCCTGAACGACTACGCGTGCGCCTTCTACACTGATACCCTTCTTCTTGGCTGCCTCTTCTATACAGATGGTTACTCCCTTGGCCGTTGCGGTTTCTCTGCCGTGTGAACCGCCTAGCACCAATGGCTTTCCTGTGATAAACCCTGGATTATTGAATTCGTCAATACGACTGTATTCATCCATCATCCATGCCATGATTTGAGAGTTAGTAAATACATCCGGTGCAGGAATATCTTTTGTCGGACCTACAATTTGACTGATGGCACGTACATAACCGCGACTGACTCCCTCGAGCTCCCGGAAGGACATTTCACGTGGATCGCAGATGATGCCGCCTTTACCTCCACCATATGGCAAGTCGACGATGCCTGCCTTAAGACTCATCCATATAGATAAGGCTTTCACTTCTTTTTCGGTGACATTCGGGTGAAAACGGACTCCGCCTTTCGTTGGTCCGACAGCATCATTGTGCTGCGCTCGATAGCCTGTGAAAATTTTGATCTGATCATTATCCATACGAACGGGGATACGGACCGTCATCATTCGTACAGGTTCTTTCATCAATTCGTAAACTTCATTTGGATATCCTAATTTATCAAGTGCTTTCTTGACCACCTTCTGTGTGGACTTCAACACGTCTAGTTTATCATTAGTTTCATTTGCAGAATCTGCTGGCTTATCGGCTACCATCCATTTACCTCCTATATCCATCCATTCGATTAGGGCTCATCTTTCAGTGATTAGTATACACCTTCCACCTGGTTAAGAAAAGATGGAAATACAGCTTTTCTCCTAATTAACCAAATAAAAAGAAAGCGATTACACCTTTTTCTTCTCCGTGGCTCCGGAAAGGTCTACGAACTTCTGAATCAGATCATCATAACTCCAGCCCACCGCCTGGGCAGAATCAGGGAAAAGGCTCGTCGGTGTCATTCCAGGAAGTGTATTAACTTCGAGTATTACCGGCTCATTCCTTTCATTAATAATGAAATCGACCCGGGAGTAGACATCGCACCCCAACAGCTGATGTGCAAGAACCGCATGCTGCTGAAGCTTTTCTGTCAAAGCATCTTCCACTTTGGCAGGAACAATATGCTCACTTCCACCTGGCTTATATTTTGAATCAAAATCATAATAATCATTCTTAGGTATAATCTCAATGACAGGGAGCGCCTGTTCCTTCCCTTTCTTTCCGATAACCGGAACCGTAACTTCCCGTCCACTGATGAAATCTTCCACCAATATATCAGTATCTGACTTTGCAGCCGTTTCAATAGCACCTTTTATCTGTTTTTCTTCTTTTACAATCGTCAACCCAAGGGTAGAACCTTCCTGATTCGGCTTAATGACGAAAGGAAGTTGGAATTCCTTCTTAATCTCCTCTTCGATTTTATGAAAAAGGGTTGAATCCCTCACGTCATACGCCACACTCTTCGCTGTGTGAAGTCCGTTCAACGAAAACAACTGCTTTGATTTTGCTTTATCCATGGCAAGAGCGGAGGCTAGGACTCCTGAACCTACATAAGGAAGTTCCATCATGTCGAGCACGCCCTGAATTTTCCCATCCTCTCCGAAACGTCCGTGAAGCCCTATGAACACAAGATCTACATCCAGATCAAGGACCTCGTTTATTCTATCAGGAGAAAAATCCACGGAAACCACTTCGTGCCCTTTGTTCTTCAGGGCGTTAATGATTCCTTTACCTGTCGATAAGGACACTTCCCGTTCTCCGGAAGTTCCACCATATAAAACCGCTATCTTCATGCTTTACACTCCATTTCCAACTACAATAATAATAGTTTGATACCGTTTTAATCTTAACACGTCCAACGTGTCTGCTTCTATTAAAAATAAAAAGAACGAAGCTTTTAATAAGCATCGTTCCGACAAATCAGGAAAAGTGTATGAATAATGTTTCACACGCCTGACCGTCCATAACCAGCTTCCCGTATTCCATCAGCCGATGGGAAGTAGCTGCAGAAGCAGACGCAAACTCTGACAACAGTGCAATTGCCTGGTCCTGATCCAGATGTAAAATATCTTCATCCTGAAGCAGCATATAGTAATTTTCATTATAATAATAAACGCTACCGCCTGTCACGCCCAGCTGATAGAGTTGTATACCGGCCTGGATCACATCCTCGAAATCATCGAAAGAAAACATCATTTCTTTACTTTCGTCCAATGTGACTTTCATTTCAAAATAATCTTCGTCCTCTTCCAAGTCCAGCGATTCTGTTCTGGTCACGACCACAAGCATCCCCTGCGCCTGTAATAGGTACACCTGAACAAGCAGCACTCCGGTAAGTTCCAAACCGAGCTCGATCCCCGCATCATACATCATGTCACTAAATATTCTGTGTACCCTCGGGAGGTCGTTCCACAGCTCTTCACGTGACAAACCTCTATCCATTAAATCATCAAACGTCAAAAATATCTTAAACTTCTCATTCGTCATTCTTTCCACTCGCACATGATCGCCCCCCTGCCACAATGTGTGTTATCTATATATTATGATGTACGTTCCGATTATGGCACCTTTTTTCAAATTATATCCGGCACAGCAGGAAGGGCCGGCCGCTTTCTCCAGAGAATTCATATCTCTGTTCAATTATCTTTCAGCCAAGCCTCCCATGCTTTCTTTGAATTCCCAACAATGAACGGCTCTATCCGCTTCTTATCCAACTCAGAAAGGCGATCATAAGCATACCCGCCGAGGCCGATGACAAGATCAGGGTACTGTTTCTGAAGAGATTCCGCCAAGCGGACGGTTATTGGTATGTTCTTCTTAAGCGTACAGGACATGAACATATATTTAGGCTTAATTTCATCAATCACGATATCAATATCTCCGCCGGCTATACTTTGTCCAAGGAATACGACATCATAGCCTTTACGCTTCAGAAATAAAGCAAAGATAAGCAGCCCTAATTCGTGACGCTCATTTGGTCCGCACACAAGCAGCGCCTTAGGCAGCATGCTGTCCGTCGGTATAGATAAAAGCATCATGCCGATTCTGGACCTGATAAACTGACTCGCAAAGTGTTCGTGCGCACTTGTTATTTTGTTGTCTTCCCACAAATCCCCAATGTTAATGAGGATCGGGCCGATAATATCAATAGCGACTGTTTCCGGAGTAAAAAGACTAAAAGCATGATCGAGATGTTTTTGTGCATCATTCTCACTAAAGGAAAGCAGGGCGTCAAGCAGATCATCTCCGAGCTTTACCAACTGTTTGCTATGATCTCTGTTATCTGTATCCACCACTACTTCCTGATTGCTCTCAAGAAGCGAGACAGCCTGGGAAATGGTAAAACCTCTATCCACTTTCTCCATCAGCCATTTTAATATCCTGATATGCTCTTCTGTGTACAGCCTGTGTCCTGCTTCATTCCGTGAGGGGCGGATCATTTGATAACGACGCTCCCATGCACGCAGCGTACCCGGTTGAATGCCGAGCCGCTGGGAAACTGCTTTTATATTATATTTAGGTCTCGCCGTATCCATCTCGCCCCACCTGTCCTTTTTCTCTATTATATAAGAAGGAAGAATAACGTGTAAAATTTGTCTATTCTCTATATCTTTTCCCTGTAACCCTTCGCAGCAGGAAGAATTTGAATGGAATGCAGCTCCGCTCTCGTTCCGAGTCTCAACGGTAAAGCGGAGGTCCCGTATCCTTCACTGACCAGGTTCATTTGTTCTGCCGAACCTGCCCATCCACCTCTCTTGTATGGACCAAGTCCGAATAGACGAACCTGCCCGCCATGGGTATGTCCGCTGAGGACGAGGGAAAAGCGTGCTTTATTTTCTTCGTGCATCCGATGATACACATATGGATCGTGGATGCAGAGGATAGAGAACACGTCTCCTGGATCCTGTCGAAACGAGCGTGGCCCTGTACCAAGGTAATAAGGATCAAGTCCTCTCAGCAAAATACGTCTCTCATCATTTATTTTTATGACTGCATCCTCATTCGACAATGTTTGGACGCCGAGGGCAGCCAGTTCTGCAATGATTTTTTGACCATGATATTCATGATCGTTGTTACCAGGAATGAAATAAACAGGAGCCCCTGCCTTTTGCAGAGTCTGAACATTCCGGACTAATTTCTCCCTTGATGTTCTCTCATCGACGAAGTCCCCTCCTATAATAATCAGCTCCGGCTGAGGATACTTTAGAAGAGATCGTTCAAGGATTCGCCGATTATGTACATCGGAAAGAAATAAGAGTTCCAAAGGCTTCTCATATGAATAAGCAGCTAACTTCACTTCTTTTCTCTCCAACCGGTCGTTAAAGGCACTGTGAACCATGAAGAGGAGAATGACGACCATTCCTAATACTGCTATAGATAATATCCACCACATCTTGGGTCCCCTCCTCGAATTATGGAAGTTAATCGTATCACAAATCGCTCAAGGATAACATGAAATGGTTTATAAACTTCTCCATGAATCTTCATAGGACAAGTATCCCTGGACATATCTATGAGAGGTAAAGGATGTGATGAGTGGAATGTACACCCCGATTAAATGTTACCAACCGTACCACAGTCCGAATGACCCCTGCCCCCCGAGAGGGTATGCATGTTATCAAACCCCTCCTAATTTGTATTTAGGTTTTCAGCCTCCCAACCTACCGCAGTTCTCTCTGCAGGAGGCACTATACAAAGGGACTTTATGGCCTGTTCTCTTCGATCCTTACCCTACGCCTCTGCCGCAAGGAGGGAAACAATGAATCAGGCACCTCAAACGGATCCACGTGCCCAAATGATGGAACAGATTCAAATGGTCGATTTCGCCCTCGTCGAACTGACGCTTTACCTGGATACGCATCCGAACGATACCCAGGCGATCCAACAATTCAATCAGCTTGCTGTCCAAAGCAGAGATTTAAAAGCCGCTTATGAACAACACTTCGGACCACTGCGTCAATTCGGCGGCAGCTTCTCCGGATACCCTTGGAATTGGAAAGACAGCCCCTGGCCGTGGCAGGTATGAAGAATAACCACAGTTGGAAGGGTGGGTGGGTCATCCCTCTCCTTTCCAGCGACTTAACCTAAAAGGAGTGGTGGTATGTGGTATTACGAAAAAAAACTCCAATATCCAGTGAAAGTTTCCGAATGTAATCCGAGACTTGCCAAGTATTTGATCGAGCAGTATGGAGGCGCCGACGGGGAATTGTCTGCTGCTCTTCGTTACTTAAATCAGCGGTACACCATCCCGGATAAAGTTATCGGTCTGCTGACGGATATCGGAACGGAGGAATTTGCACACTTGGAAATGATTGCAACTATGGTCTATAAATTGACAAAGGATGCGACTCCCGAGCAGATGAAGGAAGCCGGTCTCGGTGCCCACTACGCCAATCATGACCATGCGCTTTATTATAATGATGCGTCCGGCAACCCATGGACTGCTACATATATAGCAGCAAAGGGGGACCCGATTGCTGACTTATACGAGGACATCGCTGCAGAAGAAAAAGCACGGGCGACTTATCAGTGGATCATTAATATGTCTGATGATCGTTGCCTTAATGACAGCTTGAAGTTCCTGAGGGAAAGGGAAATCGTTCACTCTCAACGGTTCCGGGAAGCAGTTGAAATACTGAAGGATGAACGCGACCGTAAGAAGATTTTTTGAGGAGTGACTTAGTCACAAAGCAAAAAATCCGGATCACCTCCAAGTCTTCGAGAGAAGACTATCATAAGGTGGTCCGGATTAAATTATTGCAATCCTCTTACTTAAGGTGTTCTGTCCACAGTGACTTTTTGATGCTGGTACTCCGGTTGTGAGGGGTCCAGGATGGAGTGTTCAAACCACTGGTCCCAATACGGATAAGACAGCCATACACAGATGAGTATTATAAATACGAGCAGAAGGAAACGGATCCATAGGGTACCCACTTTCCACTTTGTTTTGGACTGTTTGGAATCATGGGTATCTCTTCTCGGTGGGAGGTTCAGTACGTCAGGTTCTGTCTCCTGGAACTGTTCCTTTTCCGCATAACTTCTCAATTGCTCCGCTTGATCCTTTTCTTTCAATTTATCACTCACTTCCTCCACCCCATTTGCCGAAACGGATCGATAATGCCAATATTAGATCAATAATAAAATGGGCGGTAATCGTAACCGTGATGCTCCCTGTCCATTCGAACATATAGCCAAGCAGAAAGCTTACGAATAACACAGACAGGAGCAGCACTATTTTATTCCAATAACGAATATGCATCAGCGCAAAGAGAACGCTCGCAATAATATAACCGAACTGGGTATGCAGTACGCCGCGAAACAAAAGCTCTTCACTAATGGCTATAAGCAGGGTCAAAGCCACAATACCTGCTACGGACCTTGTTTGGAATACCTTTACATTAATACCGCCATCATCGTACATCTTTTCAGGTAAACTATACATGAGAATAAAATCGATGAGAAGTATCAGAAGTCCCGGGATGATCCCGAAATAGACCCATGTATGTAATTCTACATAAAACAGCTTCCTCCACTCCGCTTGAAAGGAATCGAAAAGAAAGAAGCTTCCTGCCAACGCGAGAAGGAGGAGGACGAGCTGAGTAAATACTAATTGAACCGTAACTTCCCGATCACTCATTTCATGAATGATTTCCGCCTGGCTTTTACGATTCATGAGACGCCTCTATTTGAAACACGCTTTTCAAACGATCCAACCAGCTGCCGGCACCCAACACACGACTATTCACATCAAATCTAACACTATCTATGTGAAACCCACAGTTATCACAACAGGGCACATTTGGTTCCCGGTACCCTGATTGGAACGGACGGTACAGACTTTCACGCCGGCAGCCAGTGACGTGCAGCCAGCTCAACATTTCCTTAAGTTTATATTGCTTATACTCCAGGCGTTGACGTAATATCCGCTTCAACTCGAGGTGAAAGGAAGACGGTACATCGCTGATTCTTTGATTGTTCATCCACCCGTTTTCCTCTAAGTGATACTTTATAAAATTCCATTGTGATTCCGAGAGCTGATAGGCTTCCATCATCAAAGTATCCTCCACAGAAACAGGACGATTCGATGAATGGAGGACACGCTCAATATCCGCTTCTGTCGGGAGCTCACCTTGTATAAGCAGCTGTGGAAGGTGGTGATCACGAGGAGTATGCAGGACAAGACTTACAGAAGCTTCCCCGTCACGGCCGGCCCGACCGATTTCCTGTATGAACGATTCCAGTTGGGAAGGGAGGTGAAAGTGAATGACAAGGCGGATGTTTCCTTTATCCACCCCCATGCCGAATGCACTTGTACAGCATATTACATCCAGCTGATCATTCATGAACTGCTGCTGAACAAGCATCCGGTCCGTTTGATCCATACCACCGTGATAGAAAGCCACCCGCTTGTCAACCCTCTGCCTAAGCTCAATGGAAACTCTTTCCGCCCATTGCCGGCTCGAAAAATAGATCATGGTTGGAGCATGATTACTATTTAATAGATCTACGATCCTGTCCACCTTATCATCCGGTTTCTCATAGGACTCCACCGCCAGACTTATATTCTGTTTATCCATAGGAAAGATTCGTTTTTTCATGTTTGGAAGATTCAGCTTATCCATAATATCCTGCTGTACCTCCGGGGTTGCCGTTGCACTGAGGGCGAGAACGGGTGGATTTCCGATCTCCTCGATCGTCCGGTGCAGTTTCATATAATCGGTCCGAAACTCATGGCCCCATTGAGAAATACAATGAGCTTCGTCAATGACGAACAACGTCACATTCGTGCTGTCCAACCGCTCTTTAAGCCGTTCATTCTGCAACATTTCCGGCGAGATATATACGAGTGAAAAGTCAGAAAGGCGTTCCAATGTTCTTATTTTTTCCTGACGATCCATGAAACTGTTCAGGGCTGTCACATCTTTATAACCGGCTGCCTTCAACTGTTTAACCTGGTCAATCATGAGGGAAATAAGCGGAGAAACAACGATCGCTGTTCCACCTAGCAGCTTGGCAGGGAGTTGATAGCACAAAGACTTACCTGTACCCGTCGGGAGAATCCCAAGAACATTTTCGCCGGCAAGAATATCCCTGATCACTTCTTCCTGCCCCTCCCGGAACTGCCGGAAACCGAAGTAATGTTCCAAAGCTTTAGTCAAATCCAGTGTCGTCATAAAAGCTTCCTTTCTTTATAAAAATGCTGGGCCACTGCCAGAGCAAGCCGCAATTGAAAGTAGTCGTACTTTCCGTCTAACGCTTCCTTTATGCGCTTAAGCCGTTTTGTATCCAAACGTTGTGCGACCATGATAATCTCCTCTACCTCTGCTTTTCTCATGAATGGCTCAAAGCGGAAGGAAGAATCCACCAATGCCGCTTCCACGACATGATCCTGGATGGTGCTCTTCTTCAAACGCCGCAAAGAGACGATGTCGTCCAAACTGTATCCCTGCTCTAAATAATGGTACGTCCGTTTTGCTGATTCTGTCACCAAACTTGTGCCGCCGAGCCCTGTTTTACAGGAGGAAAGGATGGGAAAGCTTTCTTCGGTCACCTGATAGAGACGATAGTACATATGCTCAAGACAAATCCTTACGTCCATTTCCGTAATCTTGAACTCCCTGGCAAGCTGTTCCACTGTCAGTCCAATCACTCCACCGCCTGTCATGCGGTATGTGAATATACCAGCTTCCAGACTATGGCAGGTATTCAGTATCACCTGCAGTTCATCGAAGAGGTCATGAGTTGTCCTGTTGAGCTTCCCCTTTTGACCTGCATACATACGCTTCACCCACTGTTGTACCTCAGGATCGTCCACAATCGGCACAAAGGATGAAATAGAAGCGTTTATATTCGTCCACGTCTGTATCAATAAATTCAGTCGCTGACGGAATACATGGATAATGGTGTGTTTTGCCATCCCATCAAATGCAGTAAGAAGAGGGCCGGCATACTCTTCCAACGCTTTCTTCCCAGGCACTGTCAAAACGGGATAAGCATCGTTTTCCATCCGGATACAGCCGCCACGCTCCAGATTCCCTATTTCATTATCCAGCGACTCTCTTTCTAAATCTGTATATACGGCAAAATAATTGTCCAGACGATACCCTTTCGCATCCTGCATCGTTTGGGAAGATCGCTTCCCGGTCAGCAGGTGAAAGATCCCGGAAACCGTCCGCTCGCCTCTAAGTTTCTCTATACATGTCAACAGTAAGTATTGAAACACGATTTCCCCTCCTTCCTGTATCCGGTCAGGTGCTTCCTATTGAAAAGTATATAAGCTGGATTTACAATGAATGGTGTACTTATGTAAATCTGTCTATTTAATAATCGTTTGGACAAAGGAGGATTTCACGGTGGCTAAGTTCACTATTGTGGACCAGGATACGTGCATCGCATGCGGGGCATGCGGCGCAGCTGCACCTGACATATATGATTATGATGATGAGGGAATTGCTTATGCAGTACTCGATGATAACAAAGGATCGTTCGAGGTCCCGGAACTGTATGAAGAAGATATGGAAGACGCTTTCGAAGGGTGTCCGACAGATTCAATAAAAATTGCCGACACACCCTTTGACGGAGACCCTTTGAAACACGAATAGTTTGCAGCCCCTCCCGATATCGGCAGGGGCTTTTTTTTACAGTTAAGTCCAACGGTCGAGAGTCATTTCTGCTTCTGTACGATCCACACTGGTGAAACGTCTTCCTGTATTATAGTCACTAATCCGGTAATGGCCGCTTACAGCGTGCTGCTCCATGACAACACTGCCTTTCTCCTCCAAAGGCTTCCAGTACCATTCCTCTTGGCGAGAAGCTTCCCACTCGTACCGTTGATGCGCAATAGTCAATGCCGTTTCCAGCGGGGAATCACCGCAGGCTGCTTTTAAAACACTACTTCCCGGAAACAGTGCGATGACGGCCACTACGGTCGTCCATCCCGCTAAAATACGCCCTTTTTCAATCTGCACGAGCGTTTTTTTCGAGACACCGATGATCACCGCCATTCGATCTTGTGTGTAGCCCTGTTCCACACGTATCAGTTTTATCTTATCGGAGATGATTGCTATCAACTGTTCTTTGTCCATTCCCATCTTCCCCTTTTTGATACTTCCATTTTAACATGATTCATCGCTGTCCACTATCTGCAGGGCTTTGACTATTGACCATCAATTCGGAGCGAGAAGATTAATAACCTCAGGAGTAGGTATAGGGTGACGAAAATCGTAGGCACCTTTCTCTCGTTCCAGGCCGCTGAACTTCACTTCCCGATAACCGGCCGAAAATGCCGTTGCAAGCAAAGCATCCACCATTTCCCTTCTTTCCCTTTCATCCTTGAAGGCATGGTGATCTACATCAAGATACAAACGCTCTTTATCTTCCTTAATGACGGACAAACGAACATGATCTGGAATTGGAGACTCAAGCTGCGGAAAAGGAGCATTCTTTCCCATCTCTGTAAGGAGATCCGAAAAGTCTGCATCATCATCTGCTTGTACGGGAGTGAGCAGCGATTTTGTGGAAGCATCATAGTGATAAATAAGAAAATAATACGTTTCTTCTGAAACTACAGGCAGTTTATCGGTTATACCATAATTACCGATGGCAACCTGTTTCCCGTCAGAAGTCTTCACGTCAACGGAATCTGAGGCATATCCGGATAATTCCCACCTCACACTTTCCACGACAGACCTAGCCCATGAACTCCCGCTGACTTGATAGTTCTCAGGAAATACCGCTCTCGCTTTCCCATTCTCTTCATCTATCTCGTAATCCACTTCAGGAACGGTACGCGGAGAAAGTCCGAAAGTGTCTGGGTCCACTCTCGTTTCTTCGGAAGCGAGTGTGATTGGAATGACGAACTCTCCATTCCTGTCCGGGAAGGCCTGCACCCTCATCCCGGATTTGCGGGTATCTGCAACCAGTGACAGAGTATGTGTCGGCATATCCAATCCAGATCCTTCCAAAACGGGTGGTAATGGGACAAACTCCCCTTCCCTCGTGTCTGTTTGCTGTGCCCCTTGTTCAGGAAGGGGATGCAGGCTTTCCTGAACAAACGGAAGAGAGACTGCAAGGAGAGAGAGAACGGTAAGAATAGATAATAGAGGAACAATCCGGTGCCGCTTCTTCCTCACACCACGATTTATCCTTCTTTCAACAGCGCGGTACACCTCCCCCTGCTCCCTTTTGTCTTCCAAAGAAGGTAACTGATAAAGCCACTGCTTCACATCCTGGTCTGATATTTTTTTCTTACTCAATGTCTCCTCCTCCTTCCCTCGCTTTTTCTATATGGGTTCTCAAGGCTTTCATACCACGATGCTGCGTCGTTTTCACTTTGCTTTCACTGAAAGAAAGAGCCTCTGCTGTTTCCTGAATGGACATTCCCTGCATATAGCGGAGTATGAGCACACTCCTCTGATTAAAAGAACACTTATCCAAAGCTCTGTACATTTCCTTCACCTCTTCGTTCATTACAGCCACTTCCTCAGGCAGAGGGAGACCATCGCGTAAGCTCTCCTTATTCTTCGTCCAATCAAATGTTTCTATAATACGATCCCTTTTTCTCTTCTGCTTCCGAAAATAGTCGATGGCCACGTGACGGGCAATGGAAAGCAGCCACGTCTTTTCTGAGCTTTGCTTTCGAAAGGAATGATAGGATTTTATGACACGTATGTACACTTCCTGCACGAGATCTTCTGCAACAGCACGGTCCTTGACCATATAGATAAGAAATTGAAATAAATCCCGGTGATGTTGCTTATACAGTTCATCAAAGAACGATTTCAAAACAGTACCCCCTGAATCACCTATGTATATAGTCGTAACAAATAGGTAATCGTTACACTACCTATACTAATACGAAAAAAAAAGAAAAAGCTACCCTGTTCTAGGGCAGCTTTCCTGCTGGGTCCAATCTATGGTTTGTTAATGGGTAACGTCTGAACAACCGTCCTAATACAGGAGCCATAACAATCAGAAAAACAGTGTTTGAAACCGCATGATTGATGTCCATAGGAATCCCTGCCAGATAATAGGCCCAGAAGGGCTGCCCTGCGACATGCATCGTGAGAGACAGGACAAAGCCATAGAAGATACCACTCAAAAAACCATATACAGATAACAACCATACCGGAAGCTTAGGAAAAACCTTACCTAAGATACCTGCTCCGACACCGATTAAACCCCAGGCTGTTATCTGCCATACGGTCCACATACCCATGCCGAGGAGGAGGTTGGAAGTCAGTGTCGTTACGAAAGCAACCAGTACACCTCCAACTGGACCCAGCCAAAATCCGGCGATGATAATAATCGCCGTTACAGGCTGAACATTAGGAATATTGGCAAGAGCCATTCGGCCCGCAACAGCTAATGCTGACAGCATGGCAATCAACGTCAGTTTATATGTGTTCATAGTTGGTCATTCCCACGCATGATAATCGAAGGTAACCTGATCTCCATCTTTCAATTCATAATCTTCTGCGCCGACTTGACCTTCTTCTCCATTGACGGTGTACATCCATGCTTTCTTTTCATCGCCTCCAACACCTTCAATGGAGTTGATGAATCCTCCGGACTGTTCCACTTTGAAATTGTCCTCCATCACCTGCATCAGATTCGCACCTTCTTCGGCAGTAATCGATTCAGAAGCAATTTCTTCGGCACCATTATCTTGTGAAAGCTCCACCTCTACGGTAATTTCCTGTTCCTGCTGTTCGGTCGTTTCTGCACTCTTTTCTTCATCTTCCTGCGCGCCGCATCCTGCCAAAACACCGACGGCAAGGAAGGCCGCCATCATCAGGCGATACCATTTCTGTAACATTTTTTTCTCCCCTTCTGTCTTTTTGAGGGTTTTGAGTAGCCACAAATAAGAGCCTGCCCCTGTTGGGACAAGCTCTAAGACGAACCAATAGAAGCGGGACTGGCCGCCATTCACCGATCGGTTGCCTCAAATACTCAATCCTCGAAGTATTGAAACGCGAGATCAGGCAGGTCTACTGACTCGTGCGTCATCCTTCCAAGGCTCCTTCCCGTTATCCACAGTGGATCCACCTTTTCGTCGGCACTCACAGTTGCGAGGACAGTTCCGGTTTCCTTACCGGATTCCCATTTTAAGTCTTTCAGACACCTGAATTCTCATTTTATACAGTTCCTTTTTAAGCGTACACGAAACCGTCACAATTGGCAATAAGGGGATTACCCATGAATGAAAGGGATGTGGAAGGTAAAGGTCGTCCCTTCCCCAAGCCTGCTGTGGACGCTGATCTCTCCGTCGTGCCCCTCGACGATGTTCTTTGCAATGGCGAGACCGAGACCGGTTCCTTTCTTATAATCCTTCGTTTTTCGCTTCCTGGATTTGTCCGCCTTATAGAAGCGTTCAAATACAAATGGCAGGTCTTCTTCAGCAATGCCCATACCGCTGTCGTTTACCGAAGCGACCCAGTCATTCCCGTCTGGAACGACCGTCACATTTACTTCTCCGCCTTCTTCCGTGTGGCGGATGGCATTATCAATCAAGTTCGTGAACACTTGTTCAATTCGATCCGGATCAAAGGTAAGCCTGCCGAGTTCAGGAGCAAGATCAAGCGTAAGGTTCACCTGTTTATCACCTGCCAGACCACTGAACTTCCGGATAATCTTCTGCATATACGGTCCCATTTCGATCGTATCATGAGCGAGCTGAATATGCCCCGCTTCCATACGGGCCAAATCCAGCAGCTCGTTGACCAATCTGCCGATCCTGAGGGATTCATCATGAATGATCTGAGCCAGCTCGTTTTTGTCTTCTTTAGTTTCTGCAATATCATCCACAATTGCCTCGCTGTATCCCTGAAGCATAGAAATTGGAGTGCGTAGTTCGTGCGAAACATTCGCTATAAAATCTTTACGAAGCTTATTTAGTCTCCGTTCTTCCGTCATATCACGCAGAACCGCGACGGCTCCACGAACCTTTTCCCTGTCATAGAGAGGGGTCATAATGATCACCCATGAGCGACCTTGTACGGATACTTCCACCATGGATTCATGTTCCTCTGTTATAACACTTTGAAAGAGCTCTTTTAAAGGCTCCGGCAGACGAAGCTCCTCTTCCTTATCCCGGGACGGATCCCGTTCGAAATCAGCGGCTTTCAAATACTGCTGGGCTGGAGGGTTCGTTATGAGCACATCTCCTTGACGATTGATGGTTATGACACCGTCCGCCATGGAACGCAGGATCCCTGAGAGTTGTTCTTTCTCTTGATTCAAAGCATTAATATGAAATTTCAACTCTCTTCCCATCCGATTAAAAGCCATGGCAAGCTCGCCGATTTCATCATGCGTTCGGATCGGAATTTTCGTATGAAACTCTCCCTTAGCGAGTTCCATAGCTCCCTTTCTCATTTTAATAAGTGGAGCCGTTATTCTCGTAGACAGGAAAAAGGCAAAAATTGTAGTTAAAATAATCGCGATCCCTGCACCAAGAAATATGATTTTCGTCGTTTGCTCTGACGTCTCTTCGACCGTATCGAGCGATTGATAGACAAAGACCGCTCCAGAGCTATTCTCAAGAGGTGTTCCAACTACCATCACACCGGAGGCATGCTCCTGCATATCTGCAATCTTTTTGACGTCTTTACCGTTTTCCATAACGGCCCGAAGTTCAGGGTCCTTCCGAAACCACGCATCATCAAGCTGCGGCATCGCTTCGGATTCACTTTCAGCGAAAAGACTGTCGCCGGGTCCCCAGACAATGACTGCGCTGCTCGCTGGATCTTTAACTAAAATAGTCGATGAAAGCAGAAGGTCTTCATCAGATTCATAACGGTCGACAACTTGAGAGATCTTGTCGGCTGTCTGAAGCAGATCGCTTTCCGCTTCGAGTATGTGATAGTTTTGGAAGAACTCAAGCAGCAGAATGGTAAGGATAAAAAGGACGAAGCATACAAGCAGGAGGATGGTGAACCAGAGTTTCCCGACAACACTCCGCCAAAACATCAGTCTCCGCTGACCTCGAACTTATATCCGATTCCCCAAACAGTCACAATCATCCCTGCAGCTTCCTGAGAGACTTTACTCAGCTTCTCCCTCAGGCGTTTGACATGGGTATCCACCGTTCTTAAGTCACCAAAAAACTCATATTGCCATACTTCCTTCAACAACTGCTCGCGGTCGAAAACCTTGTCTGGTGACTGCGCCATAAAATGCAACAGCTCGTACTCTTTCGGAGTCAGGGAAACTTCCTCCCCTTCCGCAGTCACCCGGTGGGCATCATTGTCGATAGTCATATGCGGAAACACCAATACATTTCTCGCCTGCGTATCTGTTTCCAGGAATTTGGTCGAGGATGCTCTCCGCAACAATGCCTTCACACGCAAAACTACTTCCCTCGGACTGAACGGCTTGACTATATAATCGTCTGTACCGACCTCGAATCCTTGAACCCGGTTGGCTTCTTCACCTTTTGCGGTAAGCATGATTACTGGAGTAGCTTTTTTCTCTCTTAATTCCCGACATACATCTATCCCGTCTTTTCCGGGAAGCATTAAATCGAGTAAAATGACGTCATAATCATTGTTCAGCGCTTTTTGCAGAGCTTCTTCTCCATCCTCTGCTTCATCGATCTCGTAGTGCTCTCTTTCCAAATACATGCGGATCAACCGACGGATACGCTCTTCATCATCAACGACCAGTATTCTTGCTTCTTGTTCCATGTTACCTACCTCCGACTGTATATTCTAAGTTAGACAAAGGGCAGGCGGGACATTTCGTCCCCCTGCCGGGCTTCTCGTTTACGCATACGAATGTAAACCGGATATAATTAAATTCACAGCAATGAGATTAAACATAATAATACCAAATCCTCCGACAGCAAGCCAAGCGGATTTCATTCCCTGCCATCCCCGTGACAAGCGAAGATGCAGATAGGCTGCATAAAAGAAGAAGGTGATCAAGGCCCACACTTCTTTAGGATCCCAGCCCCAAAAGCGATCCCACGCCTGCTGTGCCCAAATCATGGCGAAAATAAGCGCCCCGAGTGTGAAAACCGGAAATCCAATCGCTACGGCCCGGTAGGAAACTTCGTCCACGACCTCAGGATTCACCTTGTTTAACAAAGGCTGAATACTTGCTGCAATCCGTTTTCTCAGAATGATCCGTGCCGCCCAATACACAACAAGACCTCCGAGAACTGCCCAGATAAAGGTATTTAATTTTTTCGCAGCGTCTTCTCCTCGCATCCACTCCGGTACTTCAAAGAGCGGCCCGAAATTGTCACCGGATACTTTTTCTCCACCGGAAGGACCAGCGATCGCCGGCATGTAGTAGACAATTTCCTTCACCTGACCCTCAACCGGGGCTTCAAACGTCGTTTCGTGTCCTATAGCATTGAAGGTAGAGGAAAGGACAATAAAAGCGATAGTGGTTGCGATAATATAAATAACAAATTCCAGCCATGTGGTATGTTTCGACCGCCTTGATTGATCGACCTGCCTTATAAGAAATATTAAACCGGCAACAAAGCTGACGGATAAAATCCCCTGTCCAAGCGAAGCCGTCGTCACATGGATGTATAACCAATGTGACTGAAGGGAAGGAACCAGTGGTGATATCTCCGTAGGAAACATACTGGCGAACGCAATCAGAAGCAGCGCGATCGGCAGTGCGAACAATCCCAGCAGATCCAACCGATAGATGAAATATAAAACAATAAACGCAAAGACGAGCATCATCCCGAAGAAGGTGGTGTACTCGAACAAGTTACTTACCGGTGCATGTCCGCTTACCATCCATCGTGTAATGAAATACCCGACCTGAGTCAGAAAACCGATTACTGCGAGGGTGATACCAATATTCCCCGCTAGTTTACTCCGCCCTTTCTTCTTGTCTCTAATCGTTCCTGCAAAGAAAAAAGTTGCGATCAAATAGATAAAAAAAGCTGCATACAGCAAATTGCCGCTAATCGTCGTCAAGTCCCCCATATCCATCCTCCTGACTATCTATGATTTCATTTCATATTGGTCTTTCGGTGATTCTATGTTGGTTCCTTCGATGGCTTTATCGATCTCCATTCTCAAAGCGTACCAGTTTTTGTTTGTATGTCCGGAAACCCATACCCCGTCTTCACGCGGTTGCAGCCAAATACGGCGGTGGTTCCAATACATACCCTGGATGACACCAATCATGAAGATGGCACCGCCGAGGGCAATGAGCCAAAGCGTGTGGTCTTTCTTTACCGTTAATCCGGTGACGTCCCGAACATCGAAAGCTGTAAGACCAAGTTTATACTGATTGTCCCCTCCGGCGTCAATGTTTGCACCGATCCCGAGGAAACTCGTCTCCGGTTCCGTCTCGCCGGGAGGATAAACATGAAAGACAAAAGCAGGGTTTCGTGGATATTTAGATGCGGACACCGGCTCCCCGTTCTCCATCTCATAATCCGGGAAGTAGTTGGCAATCTCCACACGATAATCTCCAACTTTGTATTCCGAAGCAGGTGCTGTCAAATCCACAGTGAACTCCCCGTAATTGGTTTCGTCATCGTCTTTATCATGAATCTTGAAGCTCATCTCTTTAAACTCATCCAGTTGATAACTTGCCTGATAAAGCGCATAATCATCGAATTTCAGCGGATTGTTCATCGTAGCGGCGCCTTCTTTCAACTCTTTCAGCTCCGGTTCCGCACCGGTAACACCCTGATTCGTCCGCTCATAGATGACAGCATCTGTCCGGAAGGTCTTTGGAATGGCACCTTCCTGATTCTCCAGCGCTTCTTTAAACCTGGCATCTTCCGGATTATCTTTATCATAAGTTTCCAAGGTAAACGCTTCATTTTTAATGTAAAACTGACCATCTGTACCGTTGATCAGTGCCGTTTCCCCTTCCCGTACCCATATGAAATCATCGACATACAAAGCAGGTACGAAGCGTAAAAGCGCTCCCAGCAAGAAAACGATTAAGCCGATATGGTTGACATAAGGTCCCCATCTGGCAAAGCGGTTTTTTTCAGCGAGCAGATGACCGTTTTCCTCTGTAAGCTTATAACGGCGTTTCTTTAAATTCTGCTTGAATAATTCCGTGTCGATATCATCCCGAACCGTCTCTCCGAAAATACGCTGTTTCTTCATGAATAGTTCATGACGTTTCGGTTTCTGTCTCTTCAAGGTTTTATACAATGGGAAGAAGCGGTCGATACTCGCGATAATGATCGATATGCCGATCATGGCAATCAGAAGCATGTACCACCAGGACGAAAATAAATCGTGGAATCCCAGCTGGTAATAAATCTGACCGAACATTCCATATTGGTCACGGTAGTGTGTACTTGGATCTACGTTTTGCGGTATGTACATTTCTTGAGGGAGTATCGTGCCGACAGCAGATGCAATAACAGTAAGGAAGATCAGCCAGACTCCGACTTTTACAGAAGAAAAGAAATTCCAAATCTTATCAATGATCGTCCTGTTGTAGGTCTTCGAACGACGGGCGCTCCCGTCATACCTCATGTTGAGCAGCTCTTTCTGATCATTGCCATCAATATGTTGATTCTTCTCGACAGGTTTTCCGCAGGACTCACATAACACAGTCCCTTCCGGATTCACATGCCCACACTCACAGGTAATTTCGTTCATTAACAAAACCTCACAATATCGTGTAAAATCTACTCCTCCGGCGTAATCCTCTTCAGGTAACCTTCCAATTTATCCAACGTCAATGGACCAATTACCTGTTCTTCAATATCCCCGTCTGGTGTGATGAATAAAGTGGAAGGAAGGGGGTTTATATTATACAATTCCATAACCTGCCCATCCTTATCTCTAAGAATCGGGAAAGTAAGATTATATTGGTTGATAAACTTATCTACTACGAGATCGGTGGAATCGAGATTGATCGCCAATATCTCCACACCTTTTTCCTTATATTCCGGATACAGTTCCTGCATATAAGGCATTTCCTCTTTACAAGGACCACAAAAGGTAGCCCAGAAGTTTATCATAACGCCTTTACCTTCCAGTTCGCTTAACCGGACGGTTTCCTCTGTTCCAAATTTTTTCAATTGAAAATCAGGCGCCTCTTCCCCCTTGGCGATAACTTCCTTATCTTCCTTCCCATTTGCAAAGATGGCAAAGACGACAAGACCAGCCATGACCAACAGCATAAACGAACGAAAGAGTAAGCGCTTTTTTTTCTTGGCCAATGTCTTTTCCTTCACTTTATCCACCCCCAGATTATTATACCATTGAATGGAAATTTTAAATTTGAACGTTATTCAACATTTTTTTCCGCCAGCTGTCTCAGCTGTTTCACTTCATGAGGCTTCAGCGGCCGGTAATCCCCTGCATTCATTCCACGCAAGTCGAGCGAGCCGTATCTTTCTCTCTTCAACTTGTCCACAGGAAAACCAATGGCTTCGAACATCCGGCGCACTTGGCGGTTCTTCCCTTCATGAAGGATGATTTGGACAATTGCCGTGTTCTTTCTGGAGTCCGTGGATTGAACTTTGGCGTGTACGGCCTTCAAGTAATCGCCGTCTACCTTCATTCCTCTTTTCAACTGCTGGAGCTGTTCTCTTGTCGGAACGCCCTTCGTCTTTGCGATATACACTTTATCCACTTCATGTTTCGGGTGCATAAGCAAATTTGCAAAATCACCATCGTTCGTAAGTAAAATCAATCCGGATGTATCATAGTCCAGGCGGCCGATAGGAAAAATGCGTTCCGTCACTTCCGGCAGGTAATCCGTTACGACCTTTCTCCCTTTATCGTCACTTACACTGGAGATGACACCCCTCGGTTTATATAGGAGATAATAAACAGGCTCTTCTTTGTCAATCGGTACACCGTTCACCTCGACATCATCATTCCTGCTTACCTTCGTGCCGAGTTCTGTCACCACTTTACCATTGACCGTTACTTTTCCATCGGCGATCAATTTCTCAGCTTTCCTTCTTGATGCAATCCCTGCGTGAGCGATCACTTTCTGTAGTCGTTCCATTTCTGCCATACGACCGTCACCAACTTTCTTATACTCGTTTTTCTTTAAAATCCATAGCACGAAGCCACGCTTTTCTAAAGCGAGGCTCGATGATTCCTCTTCATTATACACATTATTGGTATATTTGAACAAAAAAAATCATCCTATCCTTGAAATAGAATGATTACGATAACAATGGAAGCCGCAATACCTACAAGATCTGCCAGAAGACCGACTTTCAGAGCGTCCCCCATCTTCCTGATTCCTACAGCTCCGAAGTAGACGGTAAGGATATAAAGAGTCGTATCCGTACTTCCCTGCATGACAGAGGCAAGGTACCCGATAAAGGAATCCGGACCGTGCGTCCGAATCAACTCTGTCGTCATGCTTAAGGCAGCAGTTCCGGATATCGGGCGGATCAAAGCTAATGGTAATATTTCCTCCGGGGCTCCGATTGCGGAAAGGAGTGGTTCAAACAGGCTGCCGATCGCCCCCATTGCTCCTGATGCCTGGAAAATGGCTATGGAAACCATCATTCCCAACAAAAACGGAAGGAGGGAAATGGCAATGTGAATCCCTTCCTTACTGCCTTCTACAAATACTTCGTAGGATGGAACTTTCTTTATCGTTGCTGTCACCAATACAATAAGAATGATTGCCGGAATCAGCCAGATACTCATAATCGGACCGATCTCTTCCTACGGTAATGGAAATACCGATCGATGACTAAAGCGGCGCAGGTGGATACAAGCGTCGCTAATATTGTAGCTCCTATAATGGCAGTTGGATCAACGGAACCGTATTTCATCCGAATCGCGATCACTGTCGTCGGTACAAGTGTCAAAGAGGACGTGTTGATGGCAAGGAAAGTGATCATCGATCTGCTGGCTTCATCGGAACCGGATAGTTCTTTCAATTCTTTCATCGCTTTCAGCCCCATCGGTGTTGCAGCATTACCCAGTCCGAACATGTTCGCTGTCATATTCGAGAGAATGTATCCGAATGCGGGATGACCGTCCGGAATGTCAGGAAATAACCGTCGTACTATCGGTCGGAACAGCTTCGAGAGCCCTGCCAGCAGCCCGGCTGTCTCCGCTATCTTCATCAATCCAAGCCAAAAGACCAGCACACCGGTAAGGCTGAGCGTAATCATCACTGCTTCATCAAGCGTTGCGAAGATTGCCTGATTCACCTGATCCATCGTACCAGCAAAAGCAGCATAGATGATACCTGTAACGGCAAGCATGGCCCAGATTACGTTGACCATGGCGCCACCCCCATCATACGGTCCATGAAACCTTTCAGCTCCTTGAAAAAGCCCTCCTTTGGCTTTTCCTTGTAAACAGGAATGTCTGCTACTGGTTCGTTTCCTACTTTAAATGTTGTCACACCTGCCATATTAGACGATGCATCCTCATTCTGATATCGGTAAAAGACAGCTTCCACGTCTTCTTTTTCATTCAACGTCAGAGGAACAACAAGATCACGGGGTATGTAAAAAGATGTCCCGCCAACTTCAACCGTGCCTTCTTTCTGAAGAGTGACAGATTCAAAGTTTTCAAATCCCCATTCATACATCCGTTCATGATCATTCCAGTCATCCGAGGCTTGAAGGGTGACAGCGATCAGCTGCATGCCGTCCTTTTCGGCACTGGAAACCAACGTCCGACCCGCCTTTTTTGTATATCCGGTCTTCCCTCCGTTTGTCGGGTCATAATACTGGGTTAACAACTTATTTTTATTCATCCACGCATAATCTCTGTTCTTCGACCGATACATCTCACTACCTGTCACCTCTTTGAACGTTTCATTCTTCATGGCGTAAGACATTAAAAGAGCAAGATCATAGGCGGTGGAATAATGCGTCTCCCCATCCAATCCATGGGGGTTCTCGAAGTGACTGTCATTCATACCCAACCACAGCGCCTTTTCGTTCATCATTTGCACAAAACCCTCAACACTGCCACCAACGTGTTCCGCAATAGCAACGGCAGAATCATTCCCCGAACGGAGCATAAGACCGTAAATAAGGTCCTTCAACGGGATTTTCTCTTTCTCTGTTAGATAGATGGAAGATCCTTCGGTATAAACAGCTCTTTTACTTACCGTAACTTTTTCTTCGATGTCTGCCGCTTCAATAGCAATAATCGCAGTTAAAATTTTTGTCGTACTTGCAATCAACGTCGGGTCGTATGCATTTTTTTCATAAAGGACACGTCCAGAATCAGCATCCATCAACACGGCACGCTCTGCGGATACGGAAATGTTCGCTTCTGCATGAACACTGCCTGCCTTATTCATGGATACTATTAAAAAAAGGATAATGAAGAACCATAAGCACCTCTTCAAAAAAAGTTCCTCCCATTCAACGTCGTTTGCTTCACCATATGCGAAAAAGTACAAGCATATTCTTCTATGCAGTAGTAAGAGAGAAGGAAAACCATAAAAAAAGACCACCCAAAATGGTGGTCGGTAATTAATCATCAAAGGGGTTTTCCGGAAATTCATCAAAAAAGAGGTCTCCGCTGCCTGCGGCTTCTCCGGGTTGCTTCAATTCAGCTAAAGGCGGAAGCTGTTCCATGGACGTCAATCCGAAATAAATCAGGAAATCCTTGGTTGTTCCAAAAAGGACAGGACGACCGATCGCATCTTTACGCCCCTTCTCCTCAATAAGGCCTCTATTGACGAGTGTTTGAATAGCCCTATCACTTTTCACACCGCGCAGGTCATCAATTTCGATTCTTGTAATCGGCTGCTCGTATGCGATGATAGCCAGGGTTTCCAGCGCAGCTTGGGAAAGCCTTGTTGAGCCTGGTGTATCCAACAGTTTCTTATAATAGGAGGCATGCTCCGGCTTGGTTGTCAAGTGCAAAGTCCCTTGGGAATCCATAATGGTAAGGCCCCTGTGTTTTCCATTATAATCTTTTTTCATTTCTTCCAATATCCCGTTGACCGTCTTCGTGTCCACTTCCAGCAGTACGGACAGTTTTTTCTTTGTCACACCTTCGTCTCCTGCTGCGAACAAAAGACCTTCGATAATTGCTTTTGTTTCTTCTAACTCCATGGTGCATCCTCCATCTTAAACACAATCAGTTCTTCGAAATGTTGTTGCTGAACACAAACAATATCATTATTTTTCATCAATTCAAGAAGCGCGATAAAGGTAACGACAATGTGCGGTCTGGTTCTCCTCTCGAACAATTGGTCAAAAGGGGTTCCTCCAGAATGCGTTTCGATCTTCGTCAGAATCTCATCCATCCGCATCTGAATGGGGATTTCATCCCGCCTCACTTTTGCTTCCTGGGATGACGGTTGTTTACTCCTGTTCAAAAGACGCCCCATCGCCTGGATCATATCATAAATGGAAGCTTCCCCAGGCTTCACCGTTTCTACTTTCTCTTCCGAAAGATCCTCTGTACGGAGCGGAGGACGTGTATAAATACGGTTTGCATCCAATTCTTTGTCTTTCAGATCTTCAGCTGCCTGCTTATATTTTCGATATTCTATTAAACGTCTCATAAGATCCTCACGCGGATCTTCTTCCATCTCACTCTCTTCGAAATCATCGACAACAGCGGTGTTAGGCAGCAGCATTTGACTTTTAATCGCGAGAAGGGTGGCTGCCATCACCAAGTATTCACTCGCAAGATCAAGCTCCAACACCTGCATCGTGTGAATATAATGCATATACTGGTCTGTGATCTGCGACACTGGTATGTCATAAATATCAATTTCATAGCGGTTGATCAAATGCAGAAGGAGATCCAGTGGACCTTCGAATCCTTCCACCTTTACTTGATAGCTTTTCATCATAGCATTCTTCCTTCACGTTTGTACTTCTTTCCTATCGTATCAAAAAAACCTCCGAATCAACAGACGGAGACAGTCGGATAGTTGCATAACAGATCTCTGTTTCTATACAATGAAATGGAGAATCGGAGGTTTCCACTATGTATCCAACACCTTATGTAAAATTTCTTGCTCATTTTCACGGTACCCGTGACTACTTCGAATGCCACGAAGTACTGGAAGAATATTGGAAAGAGGTCGACCCGAAAAACCGCTCTTCTATATGGGTCCTCTTTATACAGACAGCTGTTTGTATGTATCATTATCGAAGAGACAATAAGAAAGGTGCAGACACCTTAATCAAAAGATGTATTCTTCGAGCAGAATCCGGCCTTTCAGAGATAGAAGAATTAGGCGTGGATGCAGAATCCTACCTGGAGCATCTAAACAGAATCAAATCGGATCTGCAGGAAGATCTGCCCTATCACAGCTGGAATATTCCATTGACGGATCTCTACTTAAGACAGGAAGTGCAGCAGATGTGCCTGGATTGGGGCGTCGCGTACGGATCGCCCAGTGACTTGGATAATGCCCAACTCGTCTATAAACATAAGCTCCGCAACAAACAAACCTAAGGAATCCAAACGGAAAGGAGGTGCCGCCAGCGGACACCTCCTTTCAAATTTGGGAAGAAGCACTCTCTTCGTCACATTTATCTACAAAAGATTCCGTAGAAGCATCTGCACAAACACGCACCTGCTCTCCGTAATGTGCACGAACGCGCCGGATCATCTGCTTTCCAATACCCATATTTCGATGGGAAGGGTTGACAGATACGTGCTGTATGACAGCCTCATCGTTCTCCAGACGTACGCCGACAGCACCGAGAATGTCCTCTTCTTTCCACAAGAACAAATTCCAATCAGGATTAGAATCGTACTCTTTAATGATTTCCTGAAGAGTTTTCACATCGGATACTTCCGGCATGAAAGAAAGTAAACCCATGGCAATCTTTTCAAATGATTTTTTATATCGAATTAGCATATTAACCCCTCAATTATGAAAATAACTTCCAATTTTGCCGTAGAGGCACAAAAGGTCCTGGAACTACCGTACTTTATAACGGCTGAAATCCGTGTGTTACTTTCAAGCGATAGCCTAACTTTGCCCCCCTGAATGATGGCGCCCCAGAAACAGGTGATTACCAGCATCCCTGACCAAAGAAGACAGATAACATAACAAATGCCCTTTATCCCGGTCCATTTTAAGAAGCAGGAAGCTTACAAGCTCATACTCTTGTAATAGGATATAGGATTCTCCATCGATATTCAACCCCCATGCCTGCGGAAGCTGGACCACACATGGCAGCCGTCTGATTTTCTGCCATTTACGGTAAAGGGGATCATATTCGCAACAGCAAGATAAAGGTTGAACCAGAACAGTAAGGACCAGAAAATATGTATACCAAGCAGCGGCCAGACAAGGCCGGCCGCCCCTATGTTGAAGAGAGGTCCACCGAAACTGATCCATCCCTGTTCCTGCCTTGTGAAGGAGGGTTCCCTTTCATTTATGGAGAATGCTCCTTGAAAAAAGAACAGACAAATGACCAGACGAAATTTCCTGCTGCGGACATCTATAATCCGATACCCCCGTCCTAATTGCAAGGTACTGCATTCGGAGCGAAAGGCTAAACCAAAAAAGACATGCCCCCATTCATGAATAAACAAACTTAATGGAGCGACAAGGAGAACCAACAGGAATACGGCAGTGATCATCAATTCATATCAGGTTCTGCAATTATTTCTCTTCGACTCTTACCTTCTGCATTACATCTCCGACGCGGACACGGTCGACGATGTCTACACCATCAATCACTTTACCAAAGACTGTATGACGACCGTCCAGGTGAGGCTGCGGGGAATGACAAACGAAGAATTGGCTTCCTCCCGTATCTTT
Organism: Halobacillus sp. ACCC02827; assembly: GCF_030291935.1. NCBI lineage: Bacteria > Bacillati > Bacillota > Bacilli > Caryophanales > Bacillaceae > Halobacillus > Halobacillus sp. ACCC02827. The sequence continues at coordinate 1,958,223 of NZ_CP128168.1, forward strand.
TCCAGCATGGGCCATTGAAAGAGATCCGCGTTCGTGTTTGTGTGGATTACCTTCTGTTTCACATTTGATCGTGTAGCCTGGGCCGCCTGTACCTGTCCCGTTCGGACATCCGCCCTGAATAACGAAGTCAGGAATAACACGGTGGAATGTCAAACCGTCATAAAACTCATCATTTGCAAGTTTTTCGAAGTTCGCTACCGTTCCTGGAGCCGCCTCTTCATATAGGTCAATCACCATTTTTTCTCCATTTTCAAATTGAATTGTTGCTTTTTTCATTTTCTCTACCCCTTTCCATTTTCGTAAGACAAATCAAGCCGTGTCATCTCTTGGTATGTTTCTCTCCGCACGACCAGCTGATGCTTTCCGTCTTCGACAAACACGACAGCCGCCTTTTGAAAGCGGTTGTAATTGTTTGCCATAGCATAACCATACGCTCCTGTGCTGAAAACTGCAAGCCTATCCCCATGCTCAACTTCCGGCAACGCCACATCCCATATTAGCATATCTCCAGACTCACAGCACTTCCCAGCAATTGAATATTCTTTGACAGGGTCTTCTGTCATGCGTTCTGCCAAAGCAGCTTCGTATTTCGCCTGATAGAGAGCAGGACGGATATTGTCCGTCATTCCACCATCTACCGAGACATACGTCCGTACTCCAGGGACTTCTTTAAGAGAGCCGAGCGTATATATAGTCGTCCCTGCTTCTCCAACAATCGCGCGACCAGGTTCGATCCAGATTTCCGGCATAGGATATTGGTACTGCTTCGATAAATGTTTGACTTCCTTGATCAAAGAATGGGCATATTGATCCAAATCCAGCGGACGGTCCTCCTTCGTGTACTGAATCCCAAAGCCTCCGCCTAAATTAAGGACACTCGCTTCGTAACCGTGCTTCTCTCTCCATTCTTCCAATGTTTCAAAAAGCTTCCTTGTTGCCATTTCAAAACCATTCGTTTCAAATATTTGAGAACCGATATGACAATGCAGACCGATGACATGTATCTTCCGGTGATCCTTCAGCTTTTCGAAGGCAAGTTCTGCCTGCCCGCTGCCAAGATCGAAACCGAACTTCGAATCTTCCTGCCCGGTCAATATGTAATCATGCGTATGAGCTTCAATACCCGGCGTCACGCGAAGAAGTACGTCAATTTCCGTATTCTTCTCTGTCAATATCGCATCAAGAAGCTCCATTTCATAGAAATTGTCCACTACGATGCAGCCGATGCCGTAATCAACAGCCATCTCCAGCTCCCTTATGCTTTTGTTGTTCCCATGCATATGGATTTTCCCCACAGGGAACCCGGCTTCAAGCGCCGTATGAAGTTCTCCTTCAGAAACGACGTCCAGGCTCAACCCTTCCTGTCCTGCCACCTGCAGCATCGCCACACTGGAAAAAGCTTTGCTTGCATAGGCCACTTGAGCCGGTACATCATACTCACGAAACGTTTCTACAAATGCTCGTGCATTCGATCTGATTTTCCCTACGTCATAAACGTACAGAGGTGTTCCGTATTGATCTGCCAACTCTTTGACCGACACGCCGCCGATCATGAGATGTCCTCTATTATTCACTTCGTGATTCATCGTATCCCGCCTTTATGTCCGATACCGGATGTGTTTGTTAAAAATAAAATGTCCTTTGACATCAAAGGACATTTTCAGATTTATTTTAATTTATCACATTGCTAAAGAACCGGCAATACGATTATTTTTGTCGCTGGTTGTTTTGCGGGTGAACGACGCTCGGGCGTACTTTGAGAGTCGGCATGCTCATACGGAAAACAATCTGCATGGCAGCTTTTAAGTTGAAAGGAAGAAACGGCCATAGGTACGGCGTGTTCAGCGATTTCGTATGGGCCAGCAATAGGATATAGGCCATAAAACCAATCAACAATCCTTTAATACCAAAGATGGAAACAAGTATAACGAGTGTGATTCTCGACATTTTATTGGCAACCGACAATTCATAACTCGGGGTGGCGTAAGAACCGATGGAAGCGACCGCAACGTACAAAATAACCTCCGGCACGAACATCCCAACGTCGATCGCTATCTGTCCAATCAATACGGCAGCGATCAGCCCCATGGCCGTCGATAACGGCGTCGGAGTATGAATAGCCGCAATCCTCAGCATCTCCAAACCTAAGTCGGCGAGTAAAATTTGAAAAATGATTGGAATGGCGCTTTCTTCATTCGGCCCTATGAATGATAAAGGCTCTGGTAATAAATCAGGCTGCATAACGAACAGCATCCATAATGGAAGTAAAAAAACGGAAGAGAAAATACCGAAGAACCTTACCCATCGCACAAATGTACCAACAGCGGGTGATTGTCTAAATTCCTCTGCATGCTGGACATGGTGAAAGTAAGTCGTCGGCGTGATAATCATACTCGGGGATGTGTCGACCATGATCAATACATGCCCTTCAAACAAATGAGCAGAAGCGACATCCGGACGCTCGGTATAACGCACCAGAGGAAACGGGTTCCTTCCCTGATTAACCAGGTATTCTTCCAATGTCTTGTCCGCCATTGTCAGCCCGTCGATATCAATATTTTGAATTTCTTTCTTTATCAATTGAACGAGACCCGGGTCGGCTACATCTTGTAAATAAGAGAGGCAGATATCCGTTTTGCTTCGTTCTCCGACCTGCATGATTTCATGACGGAGCCGTTCATCCCGGATTCTCCTTCTCGTCAGTGCTGTATTTTCTATGATATTTTCTGTGTATCCGTCACGAGAACCGCGTATGACTTTCTCCGTATCCGGCTCTTCCGGTGTCCGTCCAGGATAAGAACGAACATCCACAATAAACGCTTTCGGCTCTCCTTCGATAAAAATGACGATCAGACCGGATAAAAGCTGCGTAATACACTTTTCCATATCATCGGCTTCTTCCACCTGCTGGTGTGGAATATCGCTTTTAATCCTTTCAAAAATGGGCATTTTTTTGTCTGCTGTCTCATTTATTTCAAACAACTGCCGCATCAATTCCACGATAATTGGTGTTTCACACAAACCTGTCACGTAATAGATATTTACTTCATGATCGAAAACGTGAAGGGTGCGGAACCCGATATCAAAGGACTGCTCCACCCCGACACGCTCATTCATAATCCTGCGATTCTGCTCCAGCTTCATGACAATTGGCGTCTTTTGTTGTTCAGGCATCACTTCATCTCCTTGCTATAGCATTATCCTTTCGGCTTAAAAAACACAGCGACAATGAATCCGAACAGGATGGCAGAAGCGATCCCGGCAGATGTCAGTTCAAAGATTCCTATGGCAATTCCGATCAGTCCGTGATCCTCCGTCTGCTCCATTGCCCCGTGCAGGAGGGAGTGCCCGAAGCTCGTAATCGGTACGGTCGCCCCTGCGCCGGCAAATTCAATTAAGTTATCATAAAGATCGAAGGCATCGAGGACCGCCCCTGCTACAACAAAAGAGGACATAACGTGTGCGGGCGTCAGTTTAAATACATCAAACAGAATTTGTCCAATGACACAAATGCCTCCGCCCACCAGGAAAGCCCACAAAAAAGTCATGACGGTTCCCCCTTTCCTAATACGACGGCATGTGCGATGCCAGGTATCGATTCTTTCTGCTGAATCATCATCGGGTTCATGAGGGCACCCGTTGCTACAATAAGGACACGCTTATACTTACCTGCTTTTAAATCCTGAACAATTTTTCCGTAGGTAACGACCGCGGAACAAGCGCACCCGCTTCCCCCGGCAAAAACCGGCTGGTCACTGTGATAAACGAGATTACCGCAGTCCTTATGAACATCTGATATGTCGTACCCGTCCTGCTTCATTAAATCACGAAGGATCGGAGTACCGACAGACGAGAGGTCTCCTGTCGCAATCAAGTCGTAATCCGAAGGCATCCTCCCCATATCTTCTAGATGTGTCTTAATCGTATCCCAGGCCGCAGGAGCCATCGCTGAGCCCATATCGAACGGATCCTTGATGCTGTAATCCATGACTTTCCCGATAGTGGCCGCTTCCACCTTCACCTCCGAAGGGACTCTGGAAAGAATGGCCGCGCCGCTGCCTGTCACAGTGAACGTCGCGGTTTTCGGCTTCTGTCCTCCGTATTCTGTCGGATACCTGAACTGCCTTTCTGCTGTACAGTTGTGGGAACTGACGGCCGCCAGCACTTGGTTCGCATAACCGGATTCCACAAGAGCTGCTCCGGTTGCCAGCGTCTCCATACTTGTCGAGCAAGCTCCAAACATTCCGATGAGCGGAATCCCAAGCTGTCTCGCCACATAGTTTCCTGTCACGTTTTGGTTCAACAGATCCCCAGCCAGGAAGAGGTCGATAGCGGATTGATCGACACCAGCTTTCTGAAAGGCTGTATGAACAGCTTCCATCATCAGTTTTCGTTCTGCGAGTTCCCAGTTAGCTTCTCCGCAGTGCAGCTCTTCATGAATAATATCGAATGTTTCTTTCAGGGGGCCTTCCCCTTCCATCGGTCCTACAGATGTGCCGGTCGACTGGAGGTAGACGGCATCATTGAAAGACCATGATTGCTTTCCTGTTTTTCCCATAATGTTTACCTCCTAAAATATAATCGACCACAAATAACGAATGATTCCCAGCACGTAAGCAGAAACGACTCCGAAGACGATGACGGAACCCGCAAGCTTAAATAAGTTCGTAGCAACGCCGAGCACCAGTCCTTCCGATTTATGTTCCAAGGCTGCGGAAGTGATGGAGTTGGCGAAACCCGTAATCGGCACGGCAGAACCCGCTCCTGCGAATTGTCCGAGTTTATCATAGACACCAAAACCCGTCGCCAGCGCAGCGAGTAGAATAAGCGTCGCCGCGGTGGGATTCATTGCATTCTCTTCTTTAAAGTCAAACCAATGCACATACATCTGGCTGATCAGCTCACCAAAGACACAAATGAGCCCTCCTACGATGAAGGCTTTGAGGCAATTCATGACGATGGGCGGTTTGGGCTGATACGTTTTACTTACCTTTTCAAAGTTCTTCTCGTTCATCGTTTGCTTTTCCATGATGTAACCTCCTGATGCTCATTTAACGAATATAATCCATTGAAACAAGGAACCTGCTATTTTCCCCAGCACTAACGCCATTAATAACGTAAACAAAAAGCCATCTACTCCTATGCGCTTGAACAACAAGGGAAATACGTTCAACACTTCTGTCAATGCAGCAGCGAGCATCCCGATGAATATGCCATGGAAGAGACCCCAAATCATGATTCCGACCAGAGACATATGGACAGGCACGTCTCCAAAGGATAAATAGATGCCGCAGAAAACACCCAGGATAATAGCGGTCTCGTAAACACGGAGTTTGGATTGCGACCGGCTCAACTGCATCAGCCGGGGAACGATTCCAAGCACCGTCAGAAAAGCGACGAACCCTGTCCCGACCGCGATGCCCGCAGCTAGACCGATCAATATTTCAATGATCCACATCCTGTTTTTCCACCTTATTTTCTTTGATGGCCACATAATGATCGAGGTCTTCCTGATAATTGAAAATCTCCACTTCCATTGGACTCGGTTCTTCATTAAACCGCTTCTGGAACCAGTGGTTGAAGAAGAGGATCATACCGACCCCCAGTCCTATGGAATATGGAACCTGGATCCACAACGGGTGCTCTTCCTCTTCTCCTGTCAACATAAAGTGAAGCTTCTGCTGAACGGATTCCATGCTGACATCGTAGTGAAAGTTCATGATTGCCATCGCTGCACCGATGAATAACAAAATCCAGATTCCTGCGATCAATAATGGTGAAGGTTCTTTCTTTCGATCCTCTACATGGACTACGCACTGGCTCGGTCCAATCATTTCGATCTCAACGTCCGGATTTCCGGCTAGTATTTGTTCGATGACCATGAATGAGTCGATCACCACGATATTCTGATCCTCTTTAGTAACCTGATGAAGTTCCATGTGTTCGACTTCTTCCAAGTGACGTCCGGGACCCACGACCCGCGCGATATCCGAGAGGCGGATGACCGCACCGGGCGGGACATAAATCGACTGCTTCATGCGGATATAGATCGGCGTCATATCATTCGCCTCCCTGGATTGTTTTGTTGCACTTATTATGTGTGTGTTGGGTGAAATCATACAGAATCACCGAGATGAGGATTTGGACAAACAAAAAAAGACTGCACCTCACTGGGTACAGTCTCAACTTGTATCGGTCATCGTTTCTTTCATGTCTGCGAGGATCTTTTTTTCCAATCTCGAGACCTGAACCTGAGAAATTCCAAGACGTTCTGCTACTTCCGTCTGCGTCTGGTCTTTATAGTAGCGGAGATAGATGATCAACCGCTCACGTTTATCCAGTCTGCTCATGACATCCTGCAGGGTAAGGTGGTCAAACCAATTGTTATCCTCTTCTGCAATTTGATCGACAAGCGTGATTGGATCTCCTTCATTCTCATAAACCGTCTCGTAAATCGACTGCGGCGAGCGCCCTACTTCTTCTGCCTGAACAATTTCTTCTGTTGTAAGTCCAAGGGCATCGGCGAGTTCATTAACCGTAGGAGAGCGTCCGTTCTCTTTTAACAGCTCTTCTTTCTTCGCACGCACCTTATGATTAAGCTCTTTAAGACTCCGACTTACTTTCACACTCCCGTCATCCCTGATGAAACGCTGGATTTCCCCGATTATCATGGGTACGGCATATGTGGAGAAACGGACATCATAGCTCAAATCAAATTTGTCGATCGATTTCAAAAGTCCAATGCATCCGATTTGATATAAATCATCCTGGTCATATCCCCTGCGCAAATAGCGCTGCACGACAGACCAAACGAGCCTCGTGTTCTTCTCGACAAGGAAATCTCTCGCCTTATGATCCCCGGACTGACTCTTCTTTATCAAGTCTTTGACATCTTTGTCGGACAGACGTTCCTTTGTCGTATCGCTCATTCGCAGTCCCTCAATTACATAGAGCACGGGAGGAGGTCAATTGTTTCGTCATACGAATCGTTGTCCCCATCCCCGGCTCTGATGTAATATCGACTTGGTCCATGAAGTTCTCCATAATTGTAAAACCCATCCCCGACCTTTCCCACTCGGGTTTTGAGGTGTATAAAGGTTCTTTCGCCATATCGATGTTCTCAATGCCGCGCCCACGATCCTGGATGATTAATTCAATCTCTTCCCCTTCAATAGCGCAGGTTAAAAGGACTTTTTCATCCGCTTTCTCTTCATACCCGTGGATAATTGCATTGGTTACGGCTTCTGATACGACCGTTTTAATATCCGTCAGTTCTTCCATCGTCGGATTTATTTGACTGATAAAAGCTGCTACGGATACACGCGCCAGAGATTCGTTGGCACTGATACTCGTGAATTCGATGGTCATTTCATTTCGCATGATGCCACCCCCAGTACCTCAAGCGCAGTCGCTTCGTCCTCAACATGCTTCATGATTTTAAACATTCCCGACATATCGAACAGTCGTTTCACCTCAGGACGTATGGAACAAAGCATCATTTCATTCCCTCTCGCCTGAACCTCTTTGTAACGGCCAAGCATTACTCCAAGTCCGGAGCTGTCCATAAAGGACAACTTCTCTAAATTGACGATTACATGTTCGACTCCGGGATTCTTTAAATGTGTCTGCCACTTCTCTCGAAGCTGGGTAGCCTCATGATGATCCAACTCTCCATCCAGACGAACAAGCAATACGTTTTCATTCACAGCAAATTGTACACGAAGACTCAAGTGGTTCCCCTCCTCATACGATATAAGAGTCACACTAAGACTTTCGTATTTTCCACCTCTATTTCCTGCATGAAAACAATACTAGCCCAAAAATGCTAAAACCTCTGAAAGCTCGTCAAATTCCTCCAGGAACGCTCCCACAGTTCAAGAATACTCGCTCTCTTTACTTGATCCTTCGTTTCAAGACGCACTTTAGCCACTTCCTGCCCGTCTTTCTTAACGGCTACCCACCCCATGTGCGTCCCTTTATCCATAGGAATGTCGATCTGTCCGCCCTTCTTCAATTCTGTCTGGTAATCGGCTTTCTTTTCATTCTTTTTCTTTAATACAACCACGTCTTTCTCAGGATACAGCTTAATTTGACGCGGTTTCCCTCTTGTTTCCGTCACCACGTCCATTGCTTTATCCTTGGAATGGAGTTTGACAGCTTCATACTGTCCAAAACCATAATCTAAAAGGCTTGTAATATCCGCGTTTCTTTTCTTTGGATTTTCAGCACCCATGACCACCGCAATCATATGCATCCCGTCCCTGGTGGCAGATGCAGTCAAGCAGTACTTGGCCTCTGATGTATAACCCGTTTTCAAACCATCCATGCCTGGATAGGACTTGATCAATTTATTGGTATTAACAAGCCAAAATTCCTGATCTGTACCTTTTCTTAAGTAATCTTCATATATTTTCGTATAGTTCGTCACTTCTTCATGAAGCAGCAGTTCTCTTGCCATGACAGCCATATCATGTGCCGTGCTGTAATGACCCTCTGCCGGTAGACCGGTTGGATTCTTAAACTGGGTATTCTTTAATCCAAGATCTTTGGCTTTCTCATTCATCCGGTCAACAAACGCCTTTTCACTGCCGGCAATTCTCTCTGCCATCGCTACACTGGCATCGTTTCCAGAGGCTACAGCGATTCCTTTCAGCATTTCCTCCACCGTCATTTCTTCTCCTTCTTCAAGGAAGATCTGCGATCCCCCCATGGAGGCGGCATGTTCACTGACTCTTACTTTTTCGTTGAGTTTAATACCACCGGTCTCTAATTCTTCCATGATCAAAAGCAGCGTCATAATTTTCGTCATACTGGCAGGCGGCAGCTGTTTGTCCGCATTTTTATCGTATAGCAGCATTCCGCTGTTTTTTTCCAAGAGTACAGCGGAATTCGCTGATTGAGTGATGTCGGAAGCTGCTTTTTCCTCGGCAAAGGAAACCGTTCCCGGCATGACAGTCAAAAGAAAGAAAACTGCGGCGATCGTACCAATCAATTTTCGCATAAACAAGACCTCCCATTGGCTTTAAGTGCCCCTATTCTTCCCTTACCAGCATCTTCTATACATAAGGGAAAAATACTGAACAAATACAAACAACGCCCCCGCAGAGACGTTGAAAATAATATGGAAGGTTGTAGATTGGGAAATTAAAGAAAACGTAATTTTCACTACAGAAAACAAAAGAACGATAAGCTGAAAAAGATAAAATCCCGGCACTGCCTGCCGGGATTTGTTTTACTTGATGATGTTATGAATCAGCTTTGGTTTAGAAACTTTTTCTTGTGCGATTGTGTACGCTTCCTTCACTTTATCAATGGAGTCTTGAGGAGTTTCAACATCACTCAGCAGAACAACCAGGGCCTCTCCAGCTTTTACTGGATCACCAATTTTTTTCTTCAATGTAATTCCCACTCCATGATTAATCTCGTCATCTTTGGTCGCACGCCCCGCACCAAGGTACATGGCAGCAATACCGATTGACTCTGCATCAATGGCAGCGATATATCCCGCTTCCTCCGCCTCGACCGCGACTTCGTATTTTGCTTTGGGGAGCAGATCAAGATTATCAATCATAGAAACGTCTCCCCCCTGTGATTCTACAAGGGTACGAAGGGATTGGAATGCTTTCCCGTTCTCAATATTTTGCTCTAAGGCAGCATAGGCATCCTCATAGGAGGCAAATACTTCTGCAAGAACCGCCATATGGGAAGCGATTTCCAAGGAAAGCTCCCGTAAATCTTCTACTCTTTTACCTTGGAGGATTTCTGCAGCTTCTTTAATTTCATTGGCATTACCCACTTCAAATCCAAGCGGTTGGTTCATATCGCTAATTACTGCGACTGTCTGTCTGCCAAGATTATTGCCGATATCCACCATCTCACGCGCGAGCGCCTCAGAATCTTCCAATGTTTTCATGAATGCTCCGGAACCGGTTTTCACATCGAGCACAATACTATCCGCACCGGATGCGATTTTCTTACTCATAATAGACCCTGCAATAAGGGGAAGGGAGTTCACGGTACCTGTCACATCACGAAGAGCATAAAGCTTTTTATCGGCAGGAGCAAGGTTTCCAGTTTGCCCCGCTACTGCTAATTTATGTTTGTTTACGTTTTCAATAAAGCGTTCTTTTGTCATCTCGATTTCGAGACCCGCTATAGATTCGAGTTTATCCAGCGTACCACCGGTATGACCCAGTCCGCGTCCCGACATTTTCGCAACCGGTATCCCTACGGATGCTACGAGCGGTCCAACAATGAATGTAACCTTGTCCCCTACACCACCGGTGGAATGCTTGTCCACTTTCTTGCCATCTATGGCGGAAAGATCGATCGTTTCTCCTGAATTTACCATAGCCTGTGTCAATGTTGCTGTTTCCTCCGGCGTCATCCCCTGGAAATAAATAGCCATCGTTAGTGCAGAAGCTTGATAATCCGGTATCTCGCCTTTTGTATAACCATCAACGAAAAATTCAATTTCTTCTTTCGTCAATTCTCCACCATCGCGTTTCTTAACGATCACATCATACATACGCATCTCGCATCCACCCTTTACTTTTTAGGAATTAGAATTATCAGAGGTGCTCTCACCACAGGCAGGAGCACCGCAAATGTTTAAATGCTCTTAAGCCGGAAGACCACGAAGAAGATCTTTAACAAAACCGAGGAAGTCTTCCCTTACCTGTGCTGTCGTATCGATCACTTCTTCATGGGTCAGGGGCTGGTCAAGAATGCCCGCTGCCATATTAGAAATACAGGAAATGCCTAGTACACGCATCCCGGAATGGTTCGCTACCATTACCTCCGGCACCGTTGACATACCGACAGCATCTCCACCAAGTGTACGGAGCATGCGGACTTCTGCACCGGTTTCATAGGCAGGTCCGGTATTTCCGACGTAAACTCCCTGCTGAACCTTAAGATTAAGGCGCTCTGCCGATTGGTGTGCGTGTTGGATTAAGTCACGGTCATAAGCTTCTGACATATCCGGGAAGCGGGGACCAAGATCCTCATCGTTCGGCCCGATCAGCGGACTATTTCCCATATTATTGATATGGTCCGTAATAATCATCAAGTTGCCAGGTTGGAACGTTTCGTTAATTCCACCAGCCGCATTCGTGACGAACAGCGTCTCAACGCCAAGCTCCTTCATAACTCTGACAGGGAAGGTCACCTGCTGCATGCTGTAGCCTTCATAATAATGGAAACGGCCCTGCATAGCGATTACCTGCCTGCCCTCAAGCTCTCCAATCACGAGTTGTCCTTTATGTCCGGAAACCGTCGATTCTGGAAAATGTGGAATTTCCTTATAAGCGATTGTGACGGGGTTTTGAATTTCGTCAGCCAGAACACCCAAGCCCGATCCAAGAATAAGTCCAACGGTCGGTTGATGAGTTAACTGCTCCCGTATAAATGATGATGCTTCCTTGATTTTCGTTTGAACCATGTTTTCTACTCCCCTTTATTTAATTTCTTTTAAAAAGCTAGTTCCGTATTCCGGTAAAGTAATGGAAAAATTATCAGATATCGTTGCCCCTATATCAGCAAACGTACGACGCTGCGCGATCTCCGTTCCTTCTTGAATTCCCTTATGACAAACAAGAAGCGGCACGAGCTCTCTCGTATGATCCGTCCCGTGATGAACAGGGTCGTTTCCATGATCTGCCGTAATGATCAACAGGTCATCCTCACGCATTTTATCCAACACTTCCGGAAGACGGGCGTCGTAGGCTTCCAGAGCTTCTCCGTATCCTTTGGGATCACGACGGTGACCATATTTCGCATCAAAGTCCACCAGATTTAAAAAGCTCATGCCTTGGAACTCCTTATCCATGGAGTTTACCAGTTGATCCATCCCATCCATGTTATCTTTCGTGCGGATCGCTTCCGTTACCCCTTCCCCGTCATATATATCTGATATCTTTCCAATCGCGATGACATCAAGGCCGTTGTCTGCCATTTCATTCATTACCGTACGGCCGAACGGCTTCAATGCATAGTCATGACGATTAGACGTTCTTTCGAATGCACCTGGTTTACCGACAAATGGACGAGCAATGACACGACCCACCATGTATTTTTCATCTTTAGTCAGTTCTCTGCAGAACTCACAGATTTCATAAAGCTCTTCCGGTGGGATGACTTCTTCATGAGCCGCTATCTGCAGGACCGAGTCTGCAGACGTATAGATGATCAAATCGCCGGTATTCATATGATGATCGCCGAGCTCATCGAGAATTTCCGTTCCGGATGCAGGTTTATTTCCGACAATCCCACGTCCGGTTTTCTCTTTGATTTGATCCAGTAATTCGTCCGGGAACCCATTTGGAAATGTTCGGAACGGCTGATCGATATACAGACCCATGATTTCCCAGTGTCCGGTCATCGTATCTTTTCCGTTAGAAGCTTCCACCATCGTCGTATAGTGGGCTTTTGGATGATCTACTGGATCAATCCCTTTGATTTCTCTGATGTTACTGAGCCCGAGACTGCCCATCACAGGCATTTTCAGCCCCCCCATATGTTCGGCAATATGACCGAGGGTGTCGGCTCCTTTATCATTAAATTTCTCGGCATCGGGAGCTTCCCCGATTCCAACAGAATCCATTACGATTACAAATACTCGCTTGAATGCATCCATTGATGATCCCTCCTAATGTTTAATTTCCCAATTTCAAGAATATTTACCCCACAAATTAAGTTGTAGGATGTCAGACAACTAAAAATAAAAAAATTATCTCACGCACGGGGATGATAAGAGCGGTACACATCCTTTAATCTTGTTTTCGAAACGTGCGTATAAATTTGAGTCGTGGAAATATCCGCATGTCCAAGCATCTCTTGAACCGCCCTCAAATCTGCCCCGTTCTCCAGCAAATGCGTGGCAAATGAATGGCGCAGCGTGTGCGGAGTCAGCTCCTTGTTCACACCCATCTCCCTAGCAACCGCTTTCAGTATCTTCCAGAATCCTTGCCGGGAGAGCGCATTCCCGTGATGGTTCACGAAAAGCTCTTCCGTCTTTTTTTGCTTTATTAACGATCCACGACCAGCTTCAAGGTAATGCTCCACAGCTTCTTTAGCCATATCACCTAAAGGAATAATTCTTTCCTTCGATCCTTTTCCAAGACACCGTACAAACCCCATCGTCAAATGCAGATCACTCACTTTAAGTGAAACGAGCTCCGTCACGCGGAGGCCGGTAGCATAGAGCATTTCAAACATCGCCTTATTCCTCGCAGAAAGCGGGTCTTTCGCATGAATGTTCAGCAATTTCTCTACATCTTCTGAAGAAAGAACCTTTGGAAGCTTTCGTTCCTTCTTTGGAGTTTCAATATGTAAACTGGGATCTTGATCTGTCACTTTTTCTCTAATTAAAAACTGATGAAAAAGACGGATGGAAGAAAGAAACCTGGCAACAGTGGCAGCAGAGCGGTCCTGGTCATTCAAATGATGCATGTATTTCATGATGTGCGCCCTCGTAATCTGCCCCCAGTTCTCCATCCCTTCCCGTTCCTCCATGAAAGAACGGTATTGAGTAAGGTCGCGCTTATACGATTGAATCGTATTCGGGGACAGGCCGCGTTCGACAGTCAAATAATGAAAAAAATCTTCCAAAGCGAATTGCATTGTCGATCTACTCTCCTAATTGGAAAAATATCGATAACCGATCCGTCCACGATTGCTCGGCAGGTTGATAGACTTTGACCGCCGCTCCCCCCGGAGGATCATACCGATGCTGCCTTTCGTATTCTCCATGGACCATTCGAAGCGCCATGTAGAATATACAAGTGCAGATGGTAAATACAATGAGGACTTTCAGTAAATCCTTCAGCCCGTGCTGAAATTTAGACATGAATTTCCATCTCCTTTAATCATACCTTGATTAAGGATATGCCTAAATTCCTGCTGATTATACGTAAATAATCAATGGAGACGCCATAGGTAAGAAAACCGTCCTCTTTCCGTTCCATCTAGCACTAACGTACACGATTTCATGCTTTTTGTAAATATAGAATAACAAAATAAAAAGCCACTATGCATACTCATAGCGGCGATTCTATCACTCTTCAGTTTCTGTGCTTGTTGAAACCGCGACTGCTTGTTTCTGGCAGACCCTGCATATACCATGAAACGTTAATCGATGGTCCTTCACTTCAAAGCCCCACTGCCCTTCAATGATCTTTTCCACATCACCGAGCAGGTCTTCTTCAATCTCTTCCACTGATCCACACTCAATACATACGAGGTGATGATGAAAGTGTTCGGCTCCTTCTTTTCTCAAGTCATACCTTGATACTCCATCGCCGAAATTAATCTTATCAACTACTTTTAATTCGGATAATAATTCCAGTGTTCGATATACGGTCGCTAATCCTATCTCCGGTGCTTTCTCTTTTACGAGGAGGTAAACATCTTCTGCACTTAAGTGATCTTCTTCGTTTTCCAATAAAACACGGACGGTAGCTTCCCGTTGAGGCGTCAATTTGTAACTTTGGGAATGTAGCTGCTTTTTAATTTTCTCTATACGATGTTCCATATCGTTCGTCCCTCCCTCGCAATTGCATTCTCATTATAATTCAGAGACAGAACGAGTGTCAAATTATAATGATTATTATCTGTTAACGATAATCATTATTAAGTGATAGTTTAATCATTTATAAATCCACTTCAGTACGTATTCCAACACGGAATTAGATACGAATACCTCGATCAGTGATGCTACCAGCAGAATAATCAGCAAGACTCCGAACAACGCGCTGTATCTACCGAACGCTTTCAAAATAGGTTGGTGCACCTTCCGTATAAAAAGCTGCCTGCACAGAGTCAAGGAGAATATCAATGCCAGCGACCCAGCAATCAGGTAAACGGGTATAATGATCAAATTCTGCGGTGCGATAGAAACAGAAGATATGACAAGCCCGTACCAACCCATCTGATTTACCAGAAAGCCGACCGAAAAACCAATAACGAGTCCTTTGATGAAAAGAAGAACCGTAATGATCGGCATTCCTATTACGGAGATACCGAGAAGGAAGAGCAGCAGCATATACTTCATATGGTATAAGATGCTGTCCTGCCACAGAACCGCTCTGCTCGACCCTTCCACGGACGTCTGCTGCTCGAAAAACTGCTCCAAGTAAAAGAAAAGATCCTGTTTCTGAACAAAGTTCATACTGTTTACGATGACCGCTCCAAAGACCATTCCCATAATGAATAGCACAAAGATAAACACAAATATATTCATGTGTGTCTTGACGTCATTTTGAACCATTCTCACTCCGTGCTGCATCGTCACTTCTCCACCCTTCTGTCCACTCATTCTATGACTAATCTATGAGCGAAAAGAAAAAAGTAGACCAAGGACCTTCTATATTAATGGATCTTTCCGAACTTACCGCCTCCGCCGGCAGCTATATCAAGCTCTCCCTTTCTCATTTGAATGATATAATGGACGATGGAGGAGGAAACGATTTCTTCCAGTTCCGCAGATGGAACGTCATGAATGACGGCCATCTCAGACCCGAAAGCAGCAAGGAGTTTTTCATACGTTTGCTTTCCTATACCCGGCAGCGTTTCCAGAGGCACTTGATACACGTATGGAGGGCGCTTTGTTACCTGTCCCTCATCCGACAGTTCCTTAATTCTTTCGGAAACACCTTTAACCAGACGGCTTTTTCTGCATGTACAGCCGGTTGCCGCCACCGGATGCAGGCAGTTTCCGCAAACGGTTTTATGATACTTCCCCATTTTCGGATCCATACCATAATTGGCGACGATACCGCGTCCATCTTTTCTATGTAATGCAAGCTTTAATTCTTCCAATGACAATCCATCCATTCTTACCAGTTGATACTCTCTGGCAAGCTTACCAAGAGAATGCGCGTCAGAATTCGTAACATAGGTGTAAGGAGAGAGTTCAGCTAACTGGGAAGCCATCTCCGTATCTGCACTCAATCCAAGTTCAACCGCATCGATTTTATCAGAATCAAGGATCTCTCTCAACGACTTTTTTACACCTTTACCGTAAAGGCTTTTGAATGGAGTGAAAATATGGGCAGGTATAAAAAGGCCGCCATTTTCTCTAACATAAGTCTGCAGTTCTCTCGCTGTACCATAAAAGCGCTGAGAGCTTAAGCTGACATTTTTCATTTTCTTCGAAAGCCATAAGCTGAATCGACGCATCGTATCTATGGTAGGAAAATAGCAGAGAACGTGAATGGGACCCTGACAGGATGCATCATATATTTCCACTTCTGAACCTAAGAGGAGGGTGGTGCTGTCGGAGCGCACTCCCCCTCCGGAAACTTCTTCCGCATATCCCCGATCGATCAAATCTTCCACCTCATCCAAAACAGCGGGTGACTGAGCGTCGATAATACCGATCAAATCAAGGCCTTTTCGTCTGCTGGCCTCCAGGAAAATGTTTGTGAGTGTGAGCGTTTTTGATCCTGTAATTTTAACAGGGCCGCCTTCCCAGTCCCTCCCTATATGAACATGAAGATCGACAAAGTAATCTTTCATTCTTATCCATTCCTTCTTAATTTTAAATAAAGAATCGCATAAGCGGTCTTTGCGTCGTGGATCTTCTGCTCCTTCTCCAACTGTTCCGCTTCTTCTACGGTTATTTCCATCAATTCCACAAATTCATCCACATCCCCTGCAGGCTTTTCATTCAATTTTTCTACACGATCGGTAAAATAGACGTGGACGATTTCATCAGCGAAACCTGGTGAAGTATAAAAGGAAGTGATAAGATTTAAGTCATCGCTCGTGTAACCCGTCTCTTCTTCCAATTCCCTTAACGCGCAGGCCTTCGGATCTTCTCCCGGTTCCAGTTTTCCTGCAGGGATTTCTACGAGGTTCTTCTCGAGTGGTTTCCGGTATTGCTCGACGCAGATCAGTTTCCCTTCATCCGTTAGAGCTATGACCGCAACGGCGCCCGGATGTTTGATTAATTCCCGTTTAGATGTTTTCCCGTCGGGTAATGTTACACTGTCAATATCTAATTGAACGATCTTCCCTTTATAGATTGTTTCTGTTTTATATGTTTTCTCTTCAAAATTACTCAAGATGCTCATCCTCTCTAAACTCTTTCTTCATTTTAACATAGGAAAGGCAGAGACAAAGCATCACAACTACCAGTACTCACAAGAAAGGATGATTCTATGAATAAACGTCAATTAGGGAAAACAGATCTGTATTTATCTGAAATCAGCCTTGGCTGCATGTCCCTCGGAACCGATCAAGCACAAGCAAAATCAATCATCGATCGGGCCATTGACAGCGGGGTGAACTATTTGGACACCGCAGACCTCTACGATTACGGAAAGAATGAAGAATTAATAGGGGAAGCGATCCGAGGACGCCGCCAGGATTTAATTATCGGATCGAAAGTAGGGAACCGTTTTACACCGGGGGAAGAAGGTTGGACATGGGATCCATCCAAAGAACACATTAAAAGCAGCGTCAAAGACAGCTTAAAACGGTTAGGAACGGATTATATCGACTTATACCAGCTTCACGGCGGTACCATTGATGACCCGATTGATGAGACAATCGAAGCGTTCGAAGATTTAAAATCAGAAGGGTGGATCAGGGAATACGGCATATCCTCCATTCGTCCGAATGTGATAAAGCAATTTGCAGAGAAATCCTCGATTGCCAGCGTCATGATGCAATACAGCGCTCTCGATCGAAGGCCGGAGGAAGAGATCCTTCCCCTGCTCCATGAGTATGAGATCAGCGTCCTGGCACGCGGCCCTCTTGCTAAAGGCATCCTGTCTGACCGTGGAATAGAAAAAGCGCGCGATAAAGCAGGCGACGGCATCCTTGAGTATGATGCTGATGAAGTGATGTCCATCGCTCGTGATTGGAAAAAAGTAAGCAACACTTCAAAAAGTGCGGAAGCTGTTGCCCTCCAATATGTCCTTCATCATCCGGCCGTTACGACAGCCGTATTTGGTGCAAGCTCTGTGGAACAGTTGGAACAGAACCTCACTTTTTTGGACGCAGCTCCTCTTTCCGATGCGGAGTACAACAATATTCAATCCCTTACAAAAGACATTACTTATCAACAACACAGATAACCATATTTCCCGGTGTGCGCTCTCTTTTGTTTCTGGGCACACACCGGTATTTCATGTGTCTATCTCCATCATTACTTCCAAGTATTCGAAAGAACTCTCCTCCAGTTACCTTGTGTAATTTTATAGATTTCCCCCTCTGTCATTCCTTCCTTCTCCAGTATTCTTAAGATCTTTGGAACACCCGTCACATCATGCATTGAGTATGGAATCCGCGTGCCGTCAAAGTCTGATCCAAGTGCGACGTGGTCAATGCCCATCCGTTCGATCATGTAATGAATATGTTTTACAATTGCAGAAAGCGGTACATCCTGTCTATTGACACCGTCTTCTGTCACCATGTTGGGGCTGGTGCTGTAAGTGACACCAACGAGCCCTCCGCTGTCTTTGACCGCATCCAGCTGCCGGTCGGTCAGGTTCCTGGATATTGGACAAATGGCATGAGCATTTGAATGGGTTGCGACAAGCGGGGCGTCTGTCAGCGTGGCAATGTCCCAAAAACCTTTTTCGTTTATGTGAGATAAATCAATCATCACACCAAGAGCATTACATACCTTCACGAGCCTCCTTCCAGCCTCCGTTATTCCCGGCCCGGTGTCCGGAGAGGATGGAAAGCGATAAGGGACGCCTTCTCCAAAGATATTTTTCCTAGCCCAAACCGGCCCGAGGGAGCGGAGTCCTGCATGGTAATAAACATGCAGAGCATCCAGCCCCTCATCAATCGGCTCCGCTCCTTCCATGTGAAGTATCCCGCCCATCCATTCTCCATTCCATGCTTTATCCAAATCCTCCACCGTTCGAACGGCTTTAAACCTCCCCTCAGAGCAAGCCTCCAGCTGATAAAATCGGGAAATTAACGTATTGGCAATTTTCCACGCATAATCAGGATCCAAAGAAGCGGGAAAGGATTTCTCATACCCCTGCTCCGTTTTGTAAGTCACCTGAGCAGGATCTGTGTCGGGATTGGGACAGAACACCGCAAAGAAACCTGCCGCAAAACCTGCCGCCATACCCTTTGAATAATCTAAATGGCCGTTAGGAATTCCCTTGAAAAATTTATCCACCCCATCTTCCAGCATTAGCAGGGTATCGTTATGACCGTCGATGAACCGGTGTATCATCCTTCTCCCCGTCCTTTCTTGCTTGATTTGCTCTTCTGTTATCGACAGTAGAAGCTGTTCAGGATTACAGGTTCTTCTCTTTAACATGTACATGCATAAACAGGAGACAGTTTTCACCGTCTCCTGCATTTTTAATATGATTCAGGAAGAAACTTTCTTCTCCTTCATGGAACGAATCAATGCCCTTATTTGACCTCGATGATTAATCTCGTCTTCCAACACATGAAACCATAAATAATAATGATTAAAGGTCACTCCGTTTGACCATACATCTTCTTTGTAAAGCCAGTCATCATTTTTACCCTTGAGGTAGTCCAGCGTCTGATCCCTCGTCGCTTCCAATACATCCAGAAGATCGTCGATAGACATGCCATGCACATGCTGTTTTGCCTTTTCCCCAAGTTCGAGTGCTGCCCCCCACTCTTTTCTTTCCGATTCATCCATGTCCCTCTGTTCAAAACTAATGAGCTGGTGGACATATTCGACAGCAGCTATGTGCGAGAGAAGCGCACCGATAGAATTTCCGCCCTCCATGGACCAATCAAGTTCTTCCGTACTAAGATCCGCTACTTCCTGGATTGTGATCGCACGGGTGTGTTCCAGCATCCAGACGAGTTCACCGACTTTTCCCGTAAACCCTTTCTCCGATTGAACTTGATAAGAAATCATCCAGCTTCCCCCTTCACTAATAACAAAATGTCAAAGGTGGTGTTCATACCCCTTTGCATATATACATATTCGACGTACAGGTACTATAACCTTCTTAAGAATTGGAGAAGGAATCGAATTTTGTAGATATTTTTGTTGTTTAAAATTTCTGAAATGACGGTATATGCTAAGTATTAACAAACTGGACCTGTTTGTTCGCCAAAAGCCACCATACTAATTCCATTACAGGAGGAAAAAATGATGAAAATTAAAGTGGGTATTTGGAGCAAACTGACAAACTCGGACAAAATGACCTTATTGAAAGCAGCAAGTCAACAAGGAGCGACCGTGAAGAGTGCATAAACGGACCCATTCTTCTTCCTATCCCTTCATTCATGCTGCATACATCCAACCATTCAACGCTAGCGGGCCTCTCCCTGAGATATAAGACAAACCATTTGTCTTATATCTTCGTTTACATAATTAAATTATCGTATATTAAAAATCACCACAGTACCCCTTTAAAAAGGTTTCCTGTGGTGAGAGTGGTATGGAAGTTTATAAAAATAAAGAGGATGGAGGGTAGTTCTCTAATGGCAAATCAACGGTGTTTCCCGATGCAAGGTTTGCTAACTGTAAACCGACATAAGGACCGCTGGTCAACCCGGAGGCTCCAAGTCCATTTGCGACTATCAGATTTTCTAACCCAGGAACGTTTCCGAGGACAGGTGTATTCCCCTTGGTAAACGGACGGAATCCGACCTTTGTTTCGACGTGAGCTGCCTCCGCCAGACCCGGAGCCACTCGAAGTGCTTTGTCCAACAATTGATGAACAGCTCCTGCCGTTACGTCTACATTAAAGTCACTGCGTTTTTCTTTTGTTGCCCCGACCACAATCTTCCCTTTATCAAAGGAAAGGATATAATGATTGAAAGGTGGCAGTACTACCGGCCAATTCTCTGTCGCAAACTCAGGCATTTCAAAATGCAGGATCTGAGCTTTTTCAAAATGGACGTTCGATTTAAGCCCTACATCCTGAAAAAGCTGGTTCATCCATGCTCCAGAGGTCAAGAGGTACCTGTCGGCATTAATGGTCCGACCATTGACTTCGACCCCTTCCACATTTCCACTATGCATGAGTAAACGTGCATCTCCCTTTATATACGCGGCCCCTAATTTCACGGAAGCATTCAGCATGGCTTGGGCAACTTTGTCGCCGTTCACTCTTGCGGCACCACTTATATGAAGGGCACGATAAGACTCGGACACCAACGGGAACATCTCCCTCGTCTCTTTTGTTGTCAGCTTGGACAACTCTCCCATCTCTGTTGCTTCTCGTCTGCGTTCAACTGCAAGGTCGTATTTACGATCCAGTTTTTCATCCGTATCGAATAGGTTAATGGCACCTGTTTTTCGGTAGCCGGTTTCTCTTTCTCCGTATTCAACAAGCCGTTCAACGAGCGGTTCATAGTATGCAGCCCCTCGGATAACCAGTTCATACCAGTCCTTGTTGCTTCTATTTGTTAACCAGGGGCAGATAATACCAGCGGCGTTTCTTGTTGCCTGCCCCGGCTCGAACCGATCGATAATCACGACTTCCTCTCCCTTTTCTACTAAATGGAGAGCTGTAGAGGCACCAAGTATCCCTGCTCCTATGATGATATGTTTCATTATTAACACCTTCAAATTAGGATTTTGTATTGCACCTCATTTTACTAGAGAATTCTTTAAAATGAAATCCGCCCCTTGTATTTTTCGATCAAGCGGGAGTTATGATCGTCCGCACCATCGACATTTCCACTTTTAAATATCGGCGGTTCCATTCCTCTTGCCAGCAGCACATCCATCACATTTGCCATCAAATAATGCAAAAGGGCCGATCCAAGGACAGAGGAGACGGGTCCAAACTTCGTATCCAGGTTCTCTCTTTCTTCCACGGCATCACCAACCGGCACCATAGAATCGACTACGGCATCGACTACATCCTCCAAGCGTTTGCCGGATACATGCCTGGATTCTTGAGAGGAAGTGTAATAGAGCGACTGAATGGACAGAACGAAGGCACCGGATTCTTTAGCAAACATAGCTGCATCAATCGGTGCAGGATTTCTTCCGGATGTGGATAACACGACCATCACGTCTTTCTCTGTGATGGTCTCCTGCTCTAAATACGAAAGGACAAATCCATCCGTCCTTTCATTATTGGATGACTGTAGTGCCCCTTGGTGCAGCATGAGCGGCTCGATAAAAATCGGTTTGACAGGTACCAAACCTCCAGCACGGTAAAATGCATCCTGCGCCAGCAGTCCGGAGTGACCACAGCCAAACATGTAGATAATCCCTCCGGCCTGTATTCTGTCTGCCAGAGATTCAGACAATTTCTCCGGGATGCCCGTCTGTTCCAAGTCTTTCAGTTTCTGAATTACTTTAAGTAAATAGCTCATAGACCTTCCCTCCTTACGTCCGGTGTATTTCACTGATGAATTTATATCGGTCGGCGCGGTAGGAAGATTTCACCACTTCAAAAGGGGTCCCATTTGTAAGGACACTAAGCCTTTCTATATGAAGGACAGCTGCCCCGTAAGGAATGGCCAAAAGCTCAGACTGCTCCTGATCTGCAGTCGTCGCCTCAATTACCTGTGTCGCTTTGTCGATCTTATAGTCATGATTCTCTTCTATATGTTCATATAAAGATCCCATTACAATCGATTCATCTACTCCCGGCACAAGAGCGATCGGGAGGAACGTCCGTTCAACAGCCATAGGCTTCCCATCAGCAAACCGTATACGCTGGATTTCATAAACTTCTTCTCCTTGTTCCAAATGCAGCTTTCTGGCTATGTCCGGAGGAGCAGAGATGACGGAAAATCCGATCAGTCTGCTCGTTGCTGTCATTCCACGCTTCTTCATATCTTCGGTGAAGCTTGTCATTCCCGTAAGAGGCTGCTCGATCTTTCTCTCAGAAACGAAGGTACCCTTTCCTTTTTCCCGGTACAGAGCCCCTTCATTTACAAGATTGGAAACGGCCTGTCTTACCGTCATTCTGCTAACACCGTACTGTTCACTCAGCTCCCTTTCGGATGGTATCGTCTTCCCAACACCAAACAGCCCTGATTCAATCTTTCCTTTGATATCTTCTTCGATCTGATAGTACATCGGAAGAGGTGATTTCTTATCAAGCATCGTTTCCTTCCTCCACTCCGTATGCTTCTTTATCCAGAATCAGCGTAACATTGGGGTGATTCATAAGAACGGAAGCTGGAAAATTCACGTCGACTTCTCCCTCCAATAAACGGGCAATAGCCTTCCTCTTTCTCTTGCCGGAAGCCAACAGGAGTATTCGTTCACTCTTCATAATGGAGCGGATGCCCATCGTTATCGCATGGGTAGGGACCTCTTCCTTCGTATTGAAAAAACGGGCATTCGCTGTTCGGGTAGAGGGGGTCAGTTCTACCACATGTGTTTCGCTTTCCATGCTGCTGCCGGGTTCATTGAAGCCGATATGACCGTTCTCCCCGATTCCGAGGAGCTGCAGATCAGGGGGACCGATGTCCTCAATTAAGGATTCGTACCGCCTGCACTCCTTATCCAAATCTTCACACGTACCCTTTGGCACATAGGTGTTTGCTTCATCGATATTTATATGAAGAAACAGCTCATTTTTCATAAAATACCGGTAACTCTTTGGGTGTTCCTCATCTAAACCGATATATTCATCAAGATTGATCGTTGAAACCTTGGAGAAATCCACTGTGTTCTCTCCATTTGCACGGATAAGCTCCTTATACGTTCCAATCGGTGTACCCCCTGTCGCAAGCCCAAGTACAGTTTCCGGTTTCTTATCAATTTGATGGACAATAATATCTTTCGCCCGTTCACTCATTTTTTTATAGTCATCGACGATGATCAACTGCACCATTACCCCTCCTGTCATATGCAATAATGCCTTTACAAATTGTCATACTCACCTGTGTTTGGTCATCAAGGAGAACAATATCCGCATCTTTTCCAACAGTAATCGTCCCTTTTTTATCTGCTACTCCTGTTTGTTCTGCTGCATTAAGGGAGGTGATCCGGACAAAGTCATGCCAGCTCATCTTCATGGCTTTTTTTATCTTTTCCGCAGCCTCTTCCAAACGAAGGATGCTGCCGGCAAGGGTGCCGTCCTCTAATCTTGCTTCTTTTCCGGAGACATAGACGGATTGTCCCCCCAGGTCATACGTTCCATCTTTTAAACACTTAGCCCGCATTGCATCGGTGATCAAAATCAGCCTGTCCGGCCCGATCATTTGATAAGCCGCTCGAACAGCTTCCGGATGAACATGAATATAATCCGCAATTATTTCCACTTTCAACCTTTTATCAAGGAAAGCAGCACCAACGATTCCCGGTTCTCTATGGTGGAAACCACTCATCTGATTGAACAAATGAGTGACGTGACTCGCTCCGTGATCTGCAGCTTTAACTGCCTGATCAAACGTCGCTTCACTATGACCAATAGATGCTGTCACACCTACCGAAGAAAGGTGGCGGCATAGTTCCAGCCCAGCTTCTGATTCCGGATCCATGGTGACGAGCCGGATGTTACCACGGCTCACTTCCTGCCACTTATCAAATAATGTGGCAGATGGTGGAATAATGTGCTCCACCGGCTGTGCACCCGCTTTGTTCTCATTAATGAAGGGACCTTCTAAATGAATGCCGATTACTTCTGCATTTCCAGGGGTCTGCCCATATTTGATATAGTCTCCGGCGTTTTCAAGCGCTTTTTCGATCGCTTCTTTGGACTGGGTCATCGTCGTGGCAAGAAACGCAGTCGTTCCCTCTTCGGTCAGCTTTAATGCCATACCCTCCAAAGCTTCACGCGAAGCATCCATGACATCGTGCCCGGCCGCACCGTGCACATGAACATCTATAAACCCCGGCACTAACGTGTTCCCTCTTCCATCAATGACGGTTCCTTGAGGAGCGATCGTCCCCTTCTCGACTTTTTCTATCTTACCCTCCTTTATTTGAATGGTGCCGTTATCTATAACCTCGTTATCCGTAACGATTCTGACGTTGTGGATCTGCATGATATCTGTCACGATTATCCTCCCTTACTTTATCGATAGAAGACCTTTGTCTCCCTGCATCTTATCCTCCGTAGCTAAAAGCTGGAATGATTCCTCTTTTAAATTCGTAAATATAATCGGTGTAATTAGAGAAGGTGCGTGCTTAGAGACATAATTTAAATCAACACGAAGCAGCGGCGTTCCTTTCTTCACTTTCTGCCCGGCATTTACGAGACTTTCAAACCCTCTCCCTTCCAGTTTGACCGTATCCAGCCCTACATGAATGAGAATCTCTAATCCGTTATTCATTACGATTCCGACGGCGTGTTTCGTCGGGAAAACTTGAACTACTTCTCCGTCGACGGGCGAGCAGAAAACATCCCCTGCCGGATCCACAGCAAATCCCTGCCCCATCATACCTTGAGCAAAAACCTGGTCGGGAACTTCGGTCAGCGGCAGAATCTTTCCATCCACAGGCATCTGAAATTCATCGGACTCCAGTGTATAACCTTCGGATTCAACCTGTTCCATCGTTCCGGCCTTTTCCTTTTCAGAATCCGATAAAGGAAGCAAGCCGGTCTCTATTTGTTTCTGCATGGCGGATGCCAAGAATTCGACCGTTGTGCCAACAACAACTTGTACATTCGTTTTACCGACTTTCATGACTCCTTTGGAACCCAATCGTCTTAATGCCTGCTCATCCACTACTTCCCGATCTGTCATCTGCAGGCGCAGTCGAGTCGTGCAATAATCGAGCGAGACGATGTTATCTGGCCCACCGAGTGCATGAAGATATCGGGCTGCCTTCTTATCGTAGGCGTTCTCTTCCTGTTCTTCCTCCATAATATCCTCTTCGTCTTCCCGTCCAGGTGTCTTTAAGTCCAGTTTTACAATTAGGAAATAGAACAATACGAAATACAGGACGAACATGATTAATCCGATCAAGATCAAAGAAACCGGGTTTTCTGCAATGTTGTAGTTAAGTGCAAAATCAATCAATCCGGCAGAAAATCCAAAACCGTGACGGATGTCAAACGCGTAGGCTAACGCCATAGCTACCCCTGTTAAGATCGAGTGGACGACATAAAGAAGGGGGGAGAGGAACATGAACGAAAATTCAATCGGTTCTGTAACCCCGGTCAGGAAAGATGTAAGGGCGATACTTAAGAGCATCCCACCGACAGCTGCTTTCCTGTGCTTCTTTGCAGCCATATACATGGCAAGACATGCAGCCGGAAGGCCGAACATCATAATTGGGAAGAAGCCGGCAAGGAAATAGCCCGCATTCGGATCCCCGTTGAGAAAACGATTGATTTCACCATGAACCACGGCATCCGCCGCCGTTGTGAATGTACCGAAATCAAACCATATAAATGTATTGATAACGTGATGCAGACCGACAGGAATGAGCAGACGGTTCAAAACGCCATAAACACCAGCACCAATTTCTCCGGCGTTTAAGATCCAGCCGGTCGCCGCATCAAGCGCATATTGTGGATATACCCACAAATATCCGAGTACGAACGATAAAATGACCATGACGAGGGATGTAATGATCGGAACAAACCGTTTTCCGCCGAAGAATGATAAAAATTCAGGGAATTTAACATCATTAAAGCGGTTATACAATAATCCAGCAATGACTCCTGCGATTACTCCGGCAAACACTCCCATATCGATCGTATCATTGATGGCGGTGATCCCGTTTGTCAGTACAAGGTATCCGACCGCGCCAGCCAGAGCTGCCGCCCCACTACCGTCTTTCGCAAATCCCATGGCAATACCTATCGCAAAAATGAGAGCAAGGTTTTCCAGTATTCCATTCCCTGCCGCAGTCATAAATGGAATACCAAACATATCGTCCATCCCAAGCCTGACCAATAATGCTGCTGCAGGCAGGGTGGCAATCGGAAACATCAGCGACTTTCCGATCCGTTGTAAAAAATTCAGCATATAGTAAATCCTCCTTCAATCTTGATGAAAACGTTTTATCAAGTAATAAGATATCATCCATTTATATAGTTGTCTATACCAGTTAGCATTTACATACCTTCTTTTTTAAATCGTGCAGAAAATACCATGGTATGATATTTTTAAAGAAAGTTTAAAGGGGGATGAGCCGTGAACAAACAAATGAAAAGCGGCATCGGCCTTATTGGCAGCCTGTTGTTAGTCATGGTCGGCCTATACCGATTATGGACAAACCAACTAGAAGAAATGTCTATAATCGTTGCCTACTTGTTCCTCGGAGTAGGAATAATCGGAACTATTACCAATGGTGTTAAATGGAAAAAACACAGCAGATAATATTCTGCTGTGTTTTTTCTTCATTTATTTTTAAGCTTCAAACACGTATTTTCCTTTTTTCAAGGATATAATCCACTGCTTCTCTATCGGAGTGAACGGAATAACAGAAGTCCTGTTGGTAGGTCTCATGCCCTTTTCCGGTGATAACCACCCATGTACCGCTATCAGCCTCCAGTACAGCATTCTCAATAGCGATCGTTCTGTCCGATACAAAGGTCCCTCGGTCACCTGCGAAAGTTTCCTGGATCATGGTCACCTCTTCTTTCATTTCACTTACAGAAATACCGTTTAAATCATCCATCGTCAATACCGTTCGATCCGCATGTTTCAGAGAAGCAAGAAGCATTTTCTCCCTTTTAGATACGTCTCTGTTTCCTCTAAAACCGAAGACGTGACATATAGAGGATGCCCCTTGAGCTCGTACCGCTTGTAATGTATGGGAGATACTATCTGCTGTATGAGCGTAATCAATGACGATCGTTACATCAAAATCCGTCCGAATCACTTCGAACCTGCCTTTAATTCCCTCAAACTGCTGTAATGATTCCAAAACAGCATCGGTAGGAATGTCAAGACTTTTCGCTACGGCATAGGCTTGGGCGGTGTTGTATAAGTTGTGCTCCCCCTCCAATGGTGAAGGTAGGACCACATGCTGGTTTTCTTCTCTAAGAAGTACCATGGACGATGCTGCAAGAAGGCTTTCCATTTTCAGAGAACAACCTTGATCCTGACCAATCGTCTTCAAAGGTTTATCTTCGAAACAGGAGGCAAGCTTACTTCCCCACGGATCGTCTGTGTTTATAATGGCTGCTCCATTCTTTTTCAGCATCGTAAACAACTTCGACTTCGCCTGAAAATATTCTTCCATTGTCCTGTGATAATCCAAGTGGTCATGGGTGAGGTTTGTGAAGACAGCATAATCAAAGGAGATGCCTTCCAGCCGATACTGCTCCAGACCATGAGAGGACACTTCCATAATAATTAGATCGTCCTCACTTTCTGCCAGCAGCTTTTGTATAGTGGGTGCATCCGGTGTGGTTTGATCGGCCGGAAGCGTTTCACCATTTACAATATTGTCGATCGTGCCGAACAAACTGCAAGTATAGCCATTCTGTTCACAAATATGTTTTAGGATATGACTGGTTGTCGTTTTCCCGTTTGTTCCGGTGACTCCTATGACTGTCTTCTTCTCGGCCGGATATCCGTAGAATGCAGCTGCTGCTTGACCAAGGAACTTCCGGCTATTATCCACTTGGATATAAGGAACCGGAAGTCCTTCCAATGGCTTCTCTCCAACAACTAAGACCGCTCCTTTTTCTATCGCGTTGCTGATGAAAGCATGACCATCCGAATTATATCCGGGCACGGCCACAAACACATATCCTTCCTCCATGGCACGGGAATCGGCAGTGACCCCTTTCACCATGCTCCTTTGTTCTTCCATATTTAGTGGAGCCTGTATAGATGTGTATTGAATCAATGTCTGTACTCTCACTGGCTGCTTCTCCTTTTAGCACGAAGTTTATAGTATCCTGCAGCCTCATTTTAACGCGTTCCCTCCACAAAGAAAGGTGGGTTATCAATATGTAATTTGATTTTAATATCTATTGAAAATATTGGATGAAATTTTCTATATAAGCGAATCACTCATCAAGGATAATGCCTTTTAAAGAACGAGCCTCTTTCGTTAGAGAGGCTCGTTTACTCACGACACTATTCATTAAGTTTGTTTATATTCTATCTTGGAAGGTCGAACGTGACCGTTTCCCCTTTGTACATTTTTTCACCATCATCAGCGATGAACGGACCGAATTCAAGTTGGAAAGACCCGTAAGATTCAAAATCGTCTTTTCTGAAAAGAAAGACGTGGTATTTCTCTCCGGATTCTCCCGCTTCAACGGCTTGCGGATCGGATGGTTCAACCATGCCTTGTGAAAGCACGGAAGCCCGGCCGTCATCTACATTTACTCTAGACCCTAAATTCCATATACTCACAGGTTGATCGGATTGATTATCCAACGAGAGCTTGATGGTGAGCGCAACCATGCCCGCGTCACCAAAGTTCGAGAACCTCGCTTCATTACCAGCAGTCGGTACGATCTCAGCATACTGGACGCCATCCAGTGTCACTTGGACATCCCCAAGCTGCTTGGATTCGTCGATACCCTCTTCTTCAAATATCATCGTCTTATTCGCAAGGTTTCCTGTTGTCAACTCGTCCGGATATAGATTAGATTCCGCTTCTACTTCTTCTTTTTGTTGTTCACCGTATACGAAATCAAATGTTTCGTTTCCTTTGTAAGAATCGCTGAAGCTGCTATTATCCGCAGCTCCCCCTTCGATCACCAACTTCGGTTTAACACTTTGGAGCACATCGAATTGATCGTTGGTCATTGTGAATGTAACCAGACCTGTTACTTCTTCCCCTGCAGCGTATTTAGAGGTTTCCTCTTCCACTTCCGACTTTGGATACTCATCTCTTACGAAAGTTCGGGAAGAGGTAAGAAAATCTGTCGAGTTCATCCCTTGGAGCCTTAGAAAACTCGGATAATACATCGCTTTATCTTTCGTATTGTTCACTTTCACTTCCGCAACGACAACATAGCCGTCGTTTTGATCATCGAATTCTATGTACATGTCATCGTTCATGTCCGTGACTTTCAGGACCTGATACTTCTCTACAGACACAATGAATCCGTCCATATCGTTTTTGAAACCAGGATCTTCATTCGTATATAGCACTTCAACATCGCCTTCTGATTGTTCGGTGATATTATCTGTCATAACTTCCCCCCCATTGGGCGAAGCTTCCTCCTCATCTGTTGCTTTCTCCTCTTTCTCCTCTTTCTTTTCTTTTTCTTCACCTTCGTCTTTTTTCTTTTCTTCTGCTGCTGTGTCCTGGTTATCTGAAGAACCGGTTTCTTCAGACGAGCCACAGGCAGCAAGGAAAAAAGCCAAGACAGTCATTAGAATAAGCAAATACCTCTTGTGCATGTTCTCAACCCTCTCTCACAGAATTTAATAAAACCTTAACCATATTAACCCAAATATTTGGGTTAATATTTATAAAAGGAATATTTTAGTTATAAATAGCCATACTTTGGTAGAAATAAACCAGTAATAATACATTCACGAGAAAAAAGGCCCACCCGATAAGAATCAGTATGGAACCTTCCAAGAGCGCCCTGGAAGATGTTTTATAAATACGCACAAAAAAACGCCCGGAAATTCCGGACGTTTTTCCCTTTAACGATATGGATTTTGTTTTCCTGTATCGTTTGTCTCCCCTTTTTCTCTTCTTAATGCGTTAAGATCTTTCTTATTTTTGTTCTTTTTCTTTTCACCCATAAGATGACCTCCCTTCCCCTTTAGTTTGTCTAAATGGACGGAAATCAGCAGAACCATTGGATGTCAGCGATTCCAGACACTGACGAATATGACAACCGCTGCAAACACAATGGCGGATATGGATAGAATTTTGATAAATCCTTTCTTAGATAAAGCGTTCTTCGTTGTTTCTCGACGAGCTGTCCAATATAGAATTCCAAATGTGACGAGGAAGGCTACCGGAAAAAACCATTCCATCTCCAATCCCTCCTTTACATCTTTTTGGATAGAATTACCCAGGAAAGGAATACTGTACAAATATTCAACGCAATCAACATCTGGATGACCATGGAGGCCGTAAGGTTAACTCCTGCTTCCAGCAGCGTAAGTAAAGCAAACATATAGATAAGCATGGCAAAAAAAGAATAGAACAATCCTTTATAACGAATCAGTTGCATACGCTCGTCCTTCTGTTTGAACTGTGGGTGCAGATACGCCATGGAAAAACTCATGACCGCCATCGATACCATTAAATAAGCAGGCATGGACGACAGCGTTCCTGCAAGAACAGATATAAGAATGAAGAACAGCGCCTGTACACTGAATAGTCCACCTGCTACTTTATACGCCAGTGGATAATAATCCATTATTTTTCCTCCTCAAAAATAAATATATCTTCAATGGCAGCCTGAAAAATACGTGCAATTTTAAATGCTAAAGGCAGGGACGGATCATATCTTCCTTTCTCGATGGATATAATCGTCTGTCTGGAAACCCCTAACTTTTCTGCCAGACGATCCTGTGATAATTGATGTTTTTTTCTATAGGCTACTAAATGATTTTTCACAATTACCCTACCGCCCTTTCTATAAAAAGAATAATGTAAAGTTACCTTTACGTCAAGGTAACTTTACATTATTCTTTTCGATTCCCTGAGTTGTTTTTCAGGTACGCTTTTGTTGACCATAATTTTTTTATGTATAGTAAATGTGTGGGAATGATTTTTTATCGTGCTTCCTTTTTGCAAGAAGGCTGTATACGTCGTAAAATCAAAAGAAAGGAGGATGAATATGGCACAACAGATAAGTAATAAAATTGCGTACATAACCGGTGCAGGAAGAGGGATTGGTAAGGCCACTGCTTTGGCACTGGCAGAAGAGGGTGTTCACCTTGGCTTGATGGCCCGAACGGAGAGTTCTCTCCATGAGGTGGCTAAGGAAGCCGCGAAGTATGGTGTTAAAGCCGTCACAGCTCCGGTAGATATTTCGGACATCCAAGCGGTCAATAAAGCCGTAGCAACATTGGAGGCAGATTTGGGAAAAGCGGACATCCTTATTAATAACGCGGGGATCGGCTTGAACGGATCGTTCCTTGAGCTGGAGCCTGAAGAGTGGAAACGGACGTTTGAAGTAAATGTCTATGGTACTTACCATGTCACTAGAGCCGTCCTTCCTCACATGGTGGATAAGAATAAGGGAGATGTCATCACGATCTCATCCAGCAACGGTCTCAAAGCCACAGCAGGTTCAACTTCCTACAGCGCTTCTAAATTCGCTGTCCAGGGGATGACGGAAGCATTAATGCAGGAAGTTCGCCGCCATAACATTCGCGTCTTCACCATGAACCCGAGTCTTGTCGCAACAGAACTTGTCTTTGGTGACGAGCTGGAGGAGAAGAACGAAGACAAATTCATGCAGCCGGAAGACCTGGCAGAATTCATTATTTCCCAGTTGAAACTGGAGCAGCGTATCTTCATTAAACAATCGCTTCAATGGGCAACCAATCCATTTTAAATCAAAACACCTCTCATTTTATTGATGAGAGGTGTTTTGATTTCCCTTTCTCATTCCCGCTTTTCTTATAGGATTACTGATTAAAGGTACCGTTTTTCATGGGCTTAATTGTTTTGAAATCACATCCGCGATGTGTACACCGGAGGCAGCTGCCTGGGAGAGAGAATGCGTTTCGCCAGAGCAGTCTCCAGCCAGATAAAGTCCGGAAATCTCCGTTTCAAAGCAGCGGTCTGTCGACATTTTCGGTTCATAAAATTTAGCATCCATTCCATAAAGAAGGGTATCCTCATCCATAGTTACACCAGTCCAATTCTCTAACCTTCGGAGCAGCGTTTCCATCGCTGAAATATAAAGATCGGGAACTTCATCTTTAAGAAAACCAGGGTCCGCCGCAAGGGAAGGTTTGACCCGGTTGTAAGTCAATGTTGACGTTGGTTTGTTCTGCCGAAGATCCCCGAGCCGCTGGACGAGAATTCTTTCATCCTTTCGATTAATTCCTCCCAGCACCCTGGATGCTGCTTTCATAGCAGCTTCGTATGTATGGAAATACTGAGGAACGAAAAGGGTGAAATTTAAATTGCCGCTCGGACCGCCTCCCTCGTATTGATTCTGCCCATCTGCCATCGTCCATCCGTGCTGAAACTTTCTAATAATCCTTCCGTCCGGGTTCATGCAGTAGGTCGTAGCCTCCCATTCGTCCGCTGCTATCCTCCATTTTGTTTCAAATGTGCGATCCAGAATGCTGTCTAGCTGGCCACGCTTCATCTCCACTCTAAGCCCGAGATCAAGCCTTGTTTTCGAAGATTTTAATCCTAGTTCCGCTGCCTGATTGAGCATCCAGTCACTCCCGCTTTTTCCTGTTGCGAAAATCACCTTTTTTGTTCGGATGATCCCTTCACTCGTGCGGAGAAGAAAAACGTTCTCATTCGACGTGACCTCATATACATCGGTCTGGAAAGAGAAGCTGATGGATTTCTTCAAGGTTTCAAA
The DNA here is from genome assembly GCF_030291935.1 of Halobacillus sp. ACCC02827. NCBI lineage: Bacteria > Bacillati > Bacillota > Bacilli > Caryophanales > Bacillaceae > Halobacillus > Halobacillus sp. ACCC02827. The sequence continues at coordinate 1,991,543 of NZ_CP128168.1, forward strand.
CATGTTCTGAAAAACACGTTTTGATACTTTTGTTCCCAAGTGCCGGACAGAGGTGGTCAGCATCTCCAGGGAGTGTTCACGCGCTTCTGCTGCCAATTCCTTATTCCACGTGTGATAGATCCTCTTCACGTCCCCACCATAATCACAAAGAATGTCATCAACAGCCTTCATGTATTCCATCGCTTTTCTGGAGCCGATTTTTTTATACAGTTCTCCTCCAAAAGCATTGGTATAATTGAATTTCCCTTCGGATTTTCCGAGACCGCCAAAGCCGAAATAACGATCGCATAACTGACCGCACGTACACGATTGTCCAATCTCCGACCCACAAAAACGATTGGCAAGAGGTTTTCCTTTATCTATTATTTTGATGGATAAAGGGTTTCTTTTCTGTGCCAGACGACAAGCAAGGAAGGCAGCACATACACCGGCACCAATGATGGTGACGTCATACATCGGTCTTCACCTTTGCGTACACACACGTATCCGTAAGTTTCGATCCATCAACAGATTTGTCTTCATTCCTTAAGATCCCTTCAAGATCAAACCCCAGCCCTTCCGGGACAGCTCTGCTCCGTCGATTGCCGGACTCGCACCGTATTTCCACCCGTGCACAATGTAATCCTCTGAATGCATAATCTGTCAGCACCGATACCGCTTCCCTCATGTACCCTTTACCTGTTGCCTGCTTATCCAACCAGTACCCGATCTCTACTGCCGGGACATTCCAATTGATCCTGTGGAATCCACACGTCCCGACATAGCTGCCGCTTTCTTTCTCAAACAGAAGGTACCGGAGGTTTGTGCGAAGGTAGAATTTCGCACGGGATTCGCGCGCGTTCGCTTCTGTTTCTTCTACTGTGGGAAGCAGCTGCACGAAACCAAGCCAAGGACGCAGTTCCTCTATTGATCTGCGAATCGACGCATTGATCTCAGCCCCGTCCCCTGGTTCAGGTATCCTTAAGATTAACCGATCCGTTTCTAACTTCTCTTTCACATCCACCATTACCGGATTCAAAGTAACACCCCTTAAAAAAGAATATCTTTCACCCGCCTTATTCCTTCTTTCCAGTCGCTTCTCTGATCATAGTTATAAACTTGTCCGGACCACTATAGAAGGCTTGATCTGCCCGAAAACCCATCCGTGAATAAAGACGGATGGCACGCCTGTTAAACGTGGCAACAGATAGACGCAGACAGCTTTCGGAGTCTTTTTCCACCTCATCCAGTACAGCTTTGAAAAACGGTGTTCCTTTTCCCTGTCCCGTCCAGGACGGCTTCAACCCTACTCCAATATCCGTACAACGGCGCTCATAGGCTCCAAAAGGATACCCAGCGGGGACGCGGGCACTCGGACCAGTACAATAGAAGCCGATGAGGTCCTCCCCTACAAACGCTGCCACATAGCTTCCATCCAAACGCTCCTTCACATTTTCTTCGTTTACAGATACATTATAAAAATCATAGGGCGGCTCATAAGCGAAACAAAGAGATTCTATCGCCAGCTTCTTCGTCATTGGATGAAAAGTGATGGACGTCATTGCAGTAAACACTCATGATTATAGAGATAAGCATAGCGTAAATCGATGAAGAGAAAATGAGTGTCCGTAAGCGGAAAACTAAAGGTACGAACCATTTCCTTCGTTTCAATATCGGAATAAAGGTCGGACAACAGCCCGGTATTCCAAGCCTTCATACGCATAACGTTCTCAAGGAAATATGGACGAAAAGCCCAGTTAGATCCTTTTTTGTGCGGCTCCATCTGCCATTCATCGTCACGCTTCCGAAAGTTGGCAGATACTTGCTGCCCTTCTCCATTACAAACGAACATCCGAAAACTCTCCTCATCAAAAAGATCCGTCACTTCTGCAATGAAAGTATCCGCTTTTTTAGGGCCCTCCCATTTTACCAGCAGTCCTTTCACCTTTTCTTCCCATTGCCTTACAAATAGCAGCCGTTCTTCTATAAGTGTGCGCTGTCTATGGACATATCTTTTTACCTTTTCGGACAGATCGACAGCCAGTGACTCCTTTTCAACAAGGTCAAACGACGGATACGCTAAGTAATACCCTTGGTAGTACCTGCTCCCATTTTTCCATGCGAAATAAAGCTGGAAATCATCCTCTATGTTTTCAAATAAGAGGGCTGCTCCTATCCTGTGGGCCAGCATAGACAAGGAAAACATGACATCCTGGAATTCGTCCCCGTTATGCTTACGGATAATGCCTGAATCTATTTTAAGAATATGCGGCTCTAATTGACGGATTCGGTCAATGTTCGAACTTTTTGCTCCGACGTGGTCTACGGCTACTTGAATACCGTACGTCTTGTAATATAGGAGAAGGTGACCGAGCGTTTCGAAATCTTCATCAAAATCATGCTCCGTCACTTCAATCACGACCCTGTTCAAGTGAAAACCTTTTTGGTCATACAAAAGAAGCGTCTCCAGAAGAGCTTCTCCATCGTTCACGAGGAGCTGGCTGGCATTCCGGTTGATGAACAGCATTCCGTCCTTCTCCTTCTCCAACATCTCGTCCATTGCAAGTTTCAACAGGTGTTGATCGACTTCCTCTTTGAATTCTTCCGGCACATCTTCATCTTGGAAAAAAGGGCCCAATGACTTCCAGCGGTCTTCATCCTGGATACGTCCCAATACCTCATATCCGATCACATCATGATCGATTGCTCCAATCACCGGTTGGAAGACAGGCTTGATATTATGTAAATTCCCAATGACATCGAACGGGTCCATGTGTCCTCCTCCTCTTATCCTTTTCCCACATTATACAACAATTCTGACTATGATCTAGAACATTTCCACCTTTTCTACCCATCTCCCCGCAACCTCAGGGAGCAATCGCAGCGATATTTTCGGCATGCTTTCCACTTTCTAAACAAACCGGCGCCGTATGTGTAAATACAGCAAAAAATAGTTCACCGATCTGGGCATTCGCACATACGTTATCAAAACAAGTGACTTTTGGAGGAGGGCGGGGTATGAAAGAGATGGAATCAACCTGCGTTCGTGTTAAAGAAGTATATGACTGGATGGAAACCCGTACATGTAAAGAATTGGTGCGCCGCGTACTCGTTCCTAATTCCACTTCCGAAGCAGAAGAGTGTATTTGTATTCCTTATTATGTAAGAAATGATTCAGAAGACCCTTCGCCCATTTATACAACCGTCGGACTTAATGCTGTAGAAAGCTGTTATGCTGTAACCCATACATGCACCGGGAACTGTGAGCTGACTATATTAGTCAATGGAAGGGAAGAGGCTTCCCTCGCTTCCGGGGATACGCACCTGGCTGAAAAGGATCATTTAGAATCGATCACCATTCTTCCAGATCCTTATGGGCAAGGATGCAAGGGGACTTTGACCTTGGATATTTCTTACTCCGCCGGCTCCCCGGCTCGCGAGTTTCAACGGAGGGAGCTCCCCTGTTATTTAACCACCGCAGAAGGAACTATCCTAACGTCTGCTGGTCCAGATACGTTCTACTGGCAGATTGAGAAAACATCCGAACAGCGCTCTTTCCCTTTGAGGGACGGAAGCCGGGTTCTGCTTAATAAAATTTCAGCAGCTTTCCGCACACACGTTACCGTAGATATTTATGATCGTGCTGGTGACGTCGTTACCCCCTGTACCTTCCCCGTAGAAATAGAAGAGACGTACTATCTATGTGCACCGGATGGTTGCAAATTCGAGGGATATGTTACTGAATTTCTTCCCAACGCATACGTCATCCCTGCAGAAGAAAATGGATGCGTATGTCTGGATATCCATCTATCCTTATGTATCTCCCATCACATGAAAGCCTTCGGTGACCGAACAGCAGCTATAAGGGGAGCACTATGTTCACCTAGAGAAGACATTCCTCTTCCATGTACTCCCCCACCTGTACCCATCTGTTAATACGTGCGTATATTTCTATGCGTATTACAAGAAGCATTTGCCGGCTCCCCTAATTCTTAAAAGAAGCTGGCGAAATACTTCTCGTTATACTAATTCGTCATCAATACGGATGATTGTAAGAGTAGCTCCTTGACCATCCTGCAAAGTTGCTGCACCCAGGAGGCCGAATAATTCAAGGCTAATCGTGTCTCCCACATCCAGGGATACTATAATATCCGCATTAAAACTGCTGACACTTAACACAGGGTTGGTCTCAGAGGCTTCCAATGGAGTACCATTGACCGTAAGTCTTGCTCCCAATAGTAATGCAGCTGTTGTATTTACTTTGTAGGACAAATAATAACGCCCGGAAAGTGTGATAGTAAATACCGTGTCTGTAGGATCTACTGTGATATTTTTTACATTCTGTGAGTTCGGTAATGGAACGGTTGTTCCTCCAAGTACCACAGCAATTAGAGCTCCTTCTGTATTAGCCGCGAATCCAGATGTTTCCGTAACAACAGGACCTGCTGGACCAGCGGGTCCTACTTCTCCTTGCGGGCCTGCCTCCCCCTGTGGACCTGCCGGACCTGTTTCTCCCTGTGGACCTGCCGGGCCTGTTTCTCCCTGCGGACCTGCCGGACCTGCCTCTCCCTGTGGACCTGCCGGGCCTGTTTCTCCCTGTGGACCTGCCGGGCCTGTTTCTCCCTGTGGACCTGCCGGACCTGCCTCTCCCTGTGGACCTGCCGGGCCTGTTTCTCCCTGTGGACCTGCCGGACCTGCCTCTCCCTGTGGACCTGCCGGACCTGCCGGGCCTTCAGGTCCTCTTAAACCGCGGACACAATCTCCACTTCCATCATAAAAGTTTATAGCCATTACTCTGTTTCTCCCTTCCATAATAGTAAGAATTCCTGCCCATAGCCGGAATTTTTTACACTGCATCACAATTGACTTGATAACGCGGCGTCAAACAAACTAACCCGGAGGAAATATCTCCTTCTTCGCTATCAGGTACAGTGACTTCAATGCGCGTAAAGTTCGTTGCGGTAAAGCTTACACTGCCCCCCGCATATACAATTAAAGACGTGCCTACCTGCGTTCCATCATTATAAAAAGTGACGCTGATAAACTCGGCAGCACCAGAGTCATACGCAACGAAACCGGAACTAAAAACGTTCACTCCACTTGTCACATATATATCTTGGTTGACTCCCTGCGGCATGCTCCATCCTACGCAGACTTTATCCTTAACAAAATCACAAGATACCGTAGTATCCGTATTGAAACAATCAAAACAATCGGAACAACTCGCCATTCTTTTAACCTCCGTTCGCCATAAATAAGAACTACAGTCATATCGTATTAGTTAATATCTGAACCGGAGACGGCCAATGACTCATACAGTATGAATTTATAGGTATTTATAATTTCCTTTTTTAAATGTACATAGTAAAAAATACCGCGACCTCCTCCAAATATGGAAGAATATCGCGGTTTTATAATCCTTACTCTTTTGTTGTCAGTATTTATTGACCGGAGAAGATGTCAGGGCTCATCTTTTCCGGCAGATAAAAGGCGATGTCAGGTAGAAATGCCACGAATAACAACACGACAACCACCACTGCTATATAAGGAATAACTGCTTTGAACGAACGCTCCACAGGCAGCTTTCCGATCTTCGCAGCTAGTAGGAGACATAGTCCGTAAGGCGGGGTAACCAATCCTACAGCAAGCGTCATAACGGTAACGATCCCCAGCAGTACCGGACTTACATCGAAAGTCAATGCCACGGGAAGCAGGACAGGGATAAACAGAATCATGGCAGGTATGGCATCCATAAATGTTCCAACAAATAAAAAGAAAGCGATAACAATTAACAGGAAGACCCACTTGCTGTCAATGTTGTTTGCGAAGAATTGCTCCGCCCAAGTGGACAACTGGTAATAACTCATCAATTCTCCAAGCGCATTTGCAGCTGCTAACGCAAACAAGGAAAGGGAACTTAATGTAAGTGTATCAACAAGAATTTTAGGAAAATCCTTGATTTTCAATGTCTTGTAATAAAACATCCCCACGATAACCGTATAAATAGAGGCGAAAGCTGCTGCTTCTGTAGCTGTAAAGATGCCTGTGATGATCCCTCCAATCAAGATGACAGGAGTCATTAATGCCGGGACCGCATCAAAAAACTGCTTGAAGAAATTTGATATTGAGGCTTTTTGATAGGTCGGGTATCCTTTCTTTAAAGCCAGGAAATAAACAATGACCATCATGGAAATGCCTACGAGGATCCCCGGGATAATGCCCGCCAGGAATAGAGCACCTACAGAAACATTCGTAAGTCCAGCGTATATAATCATAGGAATGCTGGGCGGGATGATAACTCCAATAGTAGAAGAGGCTGCAGTAACTCCGACAGCCGTACCGGTATCATACCCCTGCTTTTTCATATTGGGAATTAAAATTTTCCCAACTCCTGCTGTGTCTGCCTGGGAAGCTCCAGACACCCCGGCGAACAACATAGATACAAGGATGTTGGCATGGGCCAGTCCACCCTTTATATGCCCGACCATGGACAAAGAAAAATCAATGAGTTTCTGGGATATCTTTCCACTGTTCATTAGATTCGCTGCAAGGATGAACAAGGGAACTGCCAGCAGGACAAATGAATCCAAGCCGTTGAACATTTTAACCGGGATGGTGACTTCAGGAATATAAGGGATATTAAATATGCCCACGAGAGCAACGATTCCAATGACGAAAGCGATGGGAATCCCTATGACCATCAATAAAATAAAAATGCCGACTAATAATGGACCGATCATAGTGCTGCCTCCTCTTTGGAGAATTCCTTAATGTTTTTAATAACGTGGCCAAGCGTGTAAACTGCCATCGTAGCTCCCATAACAGGAACGGAAATCCACACATAGCCCATTTTCATAGCCTCTATAGATACCCATTCATAATCCCAGAAGCTGACGGCTGCCTGCCATCCAAAATATACGATAGCTGTACTGAATAATAGAATGATAAGATCATTAATCAAATACAGAACGTTTTTGTATTTCCCTTTTGCTTTCCTTAATAAGAAATCAAACTGAAAATGTTCCCTCCGGTTCACCATGACACCAGCCCCCATGAATACAGACCATATGAAGGAGTACGTAGCGAGCTCTTCGGTCCATATAGCGGAAATGCCCATAAATCGAGTGACTACTTGAATGACAATCGTAACGAAGAAAGTAAGAAGGAACACAACACCGATGGTCAGTTGGACTCTTTCCAGTAGTTTTATCATCTACACTTGGCCTCCCTGATGAAATTAGGAAGCCGGGATCGGCCGGCTCCCTTCCTTTCTATTCCAATTCTTTGATTTGCTTAAGGATATCCTGCGCACCAACTTTATCCGCCGTCTCCTTTTGGATCGGTTCAGCCGCATCCATGAATGGTTGGCGATCAATTTCGTTCACTTCCGCCCCATCTTTTACTGCCTGCTCCTTATACTCTTCTTCCTGGGCATTTACCGCTTCTCTTTCTGCCTTTACGGATGCTTCGGCAGCTTCTAAGACTGCTTTCTTCTGCTCTTCTGAATAGTTATCGAACTTTTTACCGTTAATCAAAAGAAAACGTGTCGTATAGTCATGGGCTGTTTCAGTAATATATTTACCATTATCTACTTTGTGATGATTTTGCTGCACGAAATACGGATAGGAGTTTTCAGCCGCATCCACAACGCCCTGCTGCATTCCCTGGTACAGCTCTCCCCATGCCACAGACGTAGGAACCGCGCCGACCTGTTCCCAATAATCCGCTACTGCACCGGAGGTCTGTGTTCGATATTTCATGCCCTTAATGTCTTCGATTGTTTTAAGAGGTTTCTTTCCATAGTAATGTCGTACACCCGCCGACCAATATCCCAGCAATTTAAAATCATTCTTTGATTTCTCATTGATGATATCGGCCATTTCCTTTCCTATGGAACCGTCAACTACCTTTTCCCAATGGTCATAATTTTTAAATACATAGGGTACTGCAAAAAGGTCAATCTCTTCAATTCCCGTTTTAGACATAAAGCCGGGAGAAACAAGAACGATATCTGCTCCGCCAAGTTTTAATTTCTCCACCAACTCTGATTCACTTGTTCCCAATGTGCCTGCATGAACTTCTACTTCAATTCCCGCGCCTGCACTTTCAGCCGTTTCTTTGAAAGCTTCCATCCCAATTTGATAAGGGTTTTCCGGAGATGTTTGGTTATGAGCGGCTACGATCTTGATGCTTCCTTCTCCGGAAGAATTCTTAGCTTCACCATTGCTGCAGCCTGCTGAGACAAAAGCGATGATTGCAAAAGAACAAAAAGCCATTAGTAATTTCTTCATTAATTGTCCTCCTCCTATTGGATGCGCTTACATAGTAGAAAAAGATAGATTTATTTTTTTCTTCACCATCGAGACATAATCCTCGGTTAACTGTTCCAACAACGTGTAATCTTCGGTCTTTTGATAGGCAGAGGGTCGGACCAACTGGCTTCCAATCCCGACAGCATCCGCGCCGCTTGTCAAATATTCCTCCATATTCCCGAGATGAATCCCCCCTGTAGCCATAACTTTAATGTCAGGGAACGGACCTTTTAGACTTTTAATATATTGCGGGCCCATAACATGCGCTGGAAATACTTTAACCATTGCAACTCCGTACGTTAGCGCCTGGCTGATTTCCGTTGGAGTGAGGACTCCCGGAACACATAGTTTCCGGTATCGGTGGGTAAGCTTTATTGTGTCGATGTTCAATCCCGGAGATACGATGAATTCTGCTCCTGAAGCAATCATTTCCTTCGCCGTTTCTGGATCAAGCACCGTACCAGCACCAACCAGCATCCTAGTTCCGAACTCTTTCTTCACATCAGCTATCATGGCTGCCGCTCCAGGTGTCTCTGCCGTAATCTCCACTGCTTTTATACCACCTCCAAGCAAGGCTTCCGTAATGGGAACAATCTTATCTCGTTCTACCCCTCTGATGACAGGAGTCAGGCACAGCTTATTTAAGATCTCTTCCTGCACAGTTTCCCCTCCTATTCTAAATTGGCGTGTCTTGCCGCCATTTCTTCTTGATCGCCACCCACTACCTGTATAACCACAGCATCCAAAAAGAGGTGGACGGATTGATCAAACTGGTTACCAAGAGGCTGAATGGTTTCCGGTTCACCCGCGTTTCTTCTCTTCGTCGCTGCAGGAACAAGAACATATGTATCGCACTTATCCAGAATTGGCGCATCCGAATTCGTAGTAACAACAGCGGTTCTCGCTCCTGCTCCAGCCGCCGTTTCCATATATTGGACAAGACCTGAGGTCGTACCGGAACCAGTTATAGCAATAAGAAGATCCCCTTTTTCGATAGTTGGAGTAATTGTTTCCCCGGTTACATACACTTCAAATCCTCCATGCATAAGCCTCATCGCAAACGCTTTTCCCATCAAACCCGACCGGCCTTCTCCCGTCACGAATATCCGATTTGCTTTGCCTAATTCCGCTGCAAGTTTCAAGGCTTGGTCCTCATTTATCTTACGAAGCACATCCGTGACTTCCTTGGCTACCTCAACAATAATTTCCTTCAACCTTCATCGCCCCCTTTATAGCTTCCGCTTCCGCTTTTGGATTCTCTGCTTTCGTTAGTGCACTGCCCACAATGACGATTTGCGGTTCGTACTCGGACAAGGTCTTTATTTTATCTATGCTTATCCCACCAGCTACCGCTATATCAAAGTCTGGATACTCTTTAACTAACGAAAATAACTCATCCATCTCCGCGCCCTTCTTTTTCTGCATATCTTTTCCATAATGAAGACCAACCAAGTCGACACCAAGGTTCGACAGCTCTTTCAGCCTGGTTTCATTTTGAACATTTAACAGGTCGACCATGACTCGCTTTCCGTATATTTCTGCCATTAGAAGAGAATCCTTAATTGTTTGATCCGCAGAAAAGGCCATAACCGTAGTGACATCTGCACCTGCCCTGAAAGCTTGTTCCGACTCGTGCTTGCCGGCATCACATGTTTTCATATCTGCAACCAAAGTCGATTCAGGATACGCGGCTTTTAATTCAGCGAGAAAAGAAACACCGTACTCTTTAATGACACCTGTCCCGACTTCAATCCAGTCCACGTATGCCTTCGTTTCTTCGATAAGATCGATGCAATTTTCTTTGGTCATTCTATCCAATGCAAGCTGTAACTTCATAAGCTCCCCTACCTCTCTATCATTTCTTTCTCTCCAAGCTGAACAAATACATCTTCCAATTCAGGCAGTCCTTCATTATCCCCGTGTACACTTACCACCATGGATCCAATGGTATTAGCAAATGCTAACGTTCGGTCCAAGGACCATCCTTGAAGCAGACCATAAATGAAGCCGGCATCAAATCCATCCCCGGCGCCTACCGTATCAACCACTTTGGCTGGAGGTACGGCAGGCATAGTAGCGGATTGATTATCTTTAAACGCATAAGCACCTAAATCTCCGTGTTTTACAGCCACAGTAGTTATTCCATAAGCGGTACACGCAGCGGCAATATCACGTGGGTCCGTCACTCCAAATAACAGTTCCGCCTCTTCGACACCGGTAAGCATGATATCTACATAAGGCAGCAACTCCTTTAAGGACTCTTTTGCTTCTTCTCTGCTCCATAGCTTCAAACGGATATTCGGGTCGAAGGAAATTAATGCCCCATGATCTTTGGCATATGTAATCACCCGCTTCAACAATCTTATGTTTTTTGCCGGGTTGATCGCAGCAAATACTCCTGTTATGTGGAGCACCTTCGTATCGCGGATGAAATCCATATTGAACGTCTGTTCTGTGAGTGTCTGTGTAGGGGAATCACTCCTGTAATAGAACGTGCTGCCACTTCCATCCTCTTTGATCTCCTTGAAATTAATGGAGGTAGGGTGTCCGTCCACAAGCTTCACTTCTGATACGTCAATTCCTTCCCCTCTTGCAAAATTGCGAATATACTTTCCGAATTCATCCTTTCCAAGTCGGCTGATCCAAGCAGTTTCAAGCCCAAGTCTTGCGCAGCCAATGGCGAAGTTAAACTCAGCGCCCCCTGCTTTACGCTCAAACGTATGAACATTCCTCAGCGGTCCTTTTTTCAAAGGGTCAAATGTAATCATTGCATCTCCTATCGTCGCAACATCTTTCATTTCCCATCACCATCTCCTTTCCCCTTCTTTAGAGAGTCTCGGATCATCAAAGTCGGCTGGAACCGAAGATCAGACTCCCGTATCTCTTTTTTAGTAATTTGATTGAGAAGCAGTTCCGCGGCCTTTTTCCCCATTTTAAAAGTTGGTTGAGCAACGGTGGTAATGGCCGGAGAGTAAAATCCTGCGAAGGAAACATCGTCAATTCCTATCAACGCCAATTCATCCGGTATAACCACATTCTTCCTTTTGGCATATTTCAAAATTTCGATCAAAACGAGGTCGTTACCGGCCAGGAGAGCATCCGGAGGTGTATCCAATCTCAACAGCTCTTCCAATTGGTCTGTCAGGCCCTGAGGTTCAGCGCTGACAATATAATCTTCTGAAACCGCGATGCCATGGTTACTCATCGCTTCTTTGTAACCTTCGATTCTATCTATCCTAGTAGAAATATGCTCAAGGATGGATGTCGTAATAACAGCGATCCGCTCATACCCTTCTTCTACTAGGTGGTCGACCGCAAGTTTGGATGCTTTTCGATTATCAAGCGATACGGTCGGAATGTGGACGTCGGTTATCGTGCGGTCGAGAAACACGACAGGGTACGAAGCGTCCTTCATTTGTCTATACAAGCTAAGATTGTTCCCTGTAGGGAAAATGATCAGCCCATCCACCTGCTTCGCCCGCAGCATTTCAATATAATGTCTTTCTTTGACAGGATCATCATCTGCGTTACAAATAATCGTATGGAAATCTTCCCCGTGGCAATAGTCTTCGATCGCTCTTGTTACTTCTGTAGTAAATGTGTGCAGGATATTCGCTACAATGACACCTATTGTCTTTGTGGATTTCTGCTTTAAACTCCGCGCTACGATATTAGGCTGGTAACCAAGCTCCTGAATCGAAGCTTCAATTCTTTCCTTTGTCTTTTCCCCCATGTACGTGTAGCGTTTATTCAAATATTGAGAAACCGTGCTCTTCGATACATCTGCATGCTTTGCCACATCGGCTATTGTCACTGTCATTTTATACATCGACTCTTTCTTTTAAGTTTAATAAATCGGTTTAGTAAATCGGTTTAGTGATAGTATAATGCCTTTGTAAGCGTTTTACAATCATTATTTTCAGAAATTTCTACACAGAGAACCCATAAAGTTACTATTTTTGTCACGACAGCTGTATCTTCATTAGTGAATTTCTCGGTTTTTTTTAATATACTTAGATTGGACAACTTAAAGAGAGATGGTGAATTTCACATGGAGATTAAAAAAGATTTCAATTACGTCCCTTGGGTCGTGGGGCTTTCAATTGTCATTAACGCCATTGTTGTGGCACTATTATTTGTACCTGAAATAGAAGGCGATACAGGTTTTGATATTACACTGCTTCCTCTATTAAATGCAGTTTTTAATTCCTTTACGTTCGTTTTTCTATTGGCAGCGTTGTTTATGATTATTCGAAAGAATATTAAATGGCATAAACGGTTCATTTTCGCCGCTTTCACAACAACAGCATTGTTCTTAATTTCTTACCTGACCTACCATTCGATGGCTGAGTCTACTCATTTTGGTGGGGAAGGAATAATCGTACCTATCTATTACTTCATCCTGATCACCCATATCGTTCTTGCAGCGCTGATCGTACCATTAGCACTTGTTACACTATTCCGGGGGCTTTCCATGCGCGTCGACAAACACAGGAAGATTGCCCGCTGGACGATGCCCCTCTGGCTCTATGTCAGCCTGACAGGCGTCATTGTTTACCTAATGATCTCCCCATATTATTAAACGCAAAAAAGATCCAGGAACCTGCAGGTTCCTGGATCTTTTTATGGGTAGGTTTGAGAAAAATTATATCGGGAAAGTATAAGAGTAGTTACATCTATTCTTTTCGTTGTAAGGAGCATTCCATGGATATTTTGAAACATATGTTGGAAGAAGGCTATGGTTCCGCCAGGTTTTCCTCTGTCAGCGGGAAAGAATTCCACGTTGACCTCCATGACTTGATAAGCAGTAAGGAGCTCTTTGATAAGATGGAGATTATTCCACGGGCAATTGAGTATTTCCCCTTTGAAAGAGTCCCATATATCGCCCTCAATGACGGGGAACAATCCTACAAAATTAAACTTATTAAATTATAACCATATAAGAAAGCAGACCTTATTCACCGGCCTGCTTTCTTTTTATTTTCTGCTTATCCAAAACCGCTTGACTACGTTGCCGTCCTCTTCCACGAAGTCTTGGTCTTCCTTCCCCCCATTTTTCAAAATAGCTTTCCAGGACCCTGTATTCCACTGATCACATACGACAAGGACATCCGTTATCTTCATTTCCCAGGCTTTCTCCAATGAAAGGCGCAGTAATGTCGTTGCATAACCATTCCTTCTTTCCGAAGGTCGGATACCATATCCTATATGACCGCCTTCTTTTCTCAGACGATCTGTCAATTTGTGGCGTATGTTGGTAACACCGATTATTCGTTCTTGTTTATCCATCATCCAATAGGTGGTGTCCGGTACCCACCCGGGAGGAAGATAGACTCCTCGTTCATTATTTTCCAGGAATTCTATCATCTCGTCAAAAGCATACGGATCTTTCTCTATGACCCATGGTATCATCGTTTCTCCACTTTCCAGCCATTCCTTATAATAATTTATGTAAGCATCCTTCCACTTCAAGGCAGGCTTCACCAGAGTCATTTCACTCACCTTCCCCATCTCCTTTCACCAAAACGATTTCATCCAAAATTGGTATCCCTGTAGAAGAAAAGCGGGGGATGGATGGTTTTACTAATCTCGCTTTTTCAACCGCTCCTCTAACGACGGACTTCAATCGGAAGCCTCTGCGCTGATAGAAACGGATAGCATGAATATTTTCATTCGTCGTGATTACCTTAATCCTTCGACCATCTGCTACACTCTCGACTCTATCAATCAGAAGAGAACCTATCCCTCTTCCTTCCCTCAACCTGTCCAGAGATACGATTTCCACTTCCTCCTCACTCTCCACGTATGTGATGAGACCGATAATTTCTGCTTTTTCCCCCACATATGTGAACCCATCTAACTTCCTGCAATCGTAGATCCCGCTTGATACGATCATATATGGACTGTCCCAGTTATCCTTAAAAAAGGAATCCCACTTTCCCTTAGCTGTCTCCTGTTTTTTGTATATATTCATGAAAGTGCTCCGTACTTTCTCATCTACTCCCAATCTCCTTCAGAAACAGCGATTTATTTTTCGGGGATACTTTAATGGACTCCGCTGTTCCATAGTGAATTTCCAGGCGGTCAAAGGAAAGGGCAGGTGCCTGAAGTATATCCTTCACTTCCTCCACTCTCCTGATTTGGTCAAGCGGTACACGCTTCCGGAAAGGACCGTAGACGATTTTCAACTCCTCGTGATCGATGATATATCGTGTCCCAAAATATATCCAGCCGACGAGCGCACTTATAACAACTGCAAAGATCACCTTGGCAATGTAAGAATTCGAAAGGCCGGGAATCATAAATACCCCCCACTCCAGTCCGCCTATCGCATCAATAAGTACCACTCCCATTACCAGAACCAAGAAGACGGATAACCACTTGCTTTTCTTTGACGTGAATCGAAGGGATTGCTGATTGCTCATACCATCTCTCCTTTATGGAAATTTTATACTACTACATTCTACGACCGGACCCCTGCATACGTTTCAAGAAAAACAACCATTTACAAAAATTAAAATATTCGCTAAGATGAAGGCATCCAAGACAACTGCATAACATGGAACTTGCACTGGGGGAGCTGCATTTGCGGCTGAGAGGTTTATCCGACCCTTAGCACCCGAACTAGATAATACTAGCGTGGGGAAGTGCAGCCTGACTCTCGCGATCAGACTTCTTTTTTGGCTTTTCTTTTCGATTGTTGGACTGCATTCCCATGGAATGCAGTTTTTTTGTGTTTAAAAAAGGAGGAAATTATATGACTCAAGTATGTGGAAATTCAAAAATTGCCGGCTGCTCTTTTTCTGTCCATCCTATGTGTAATGACTTTCAGGATATGATCATGACAAGCCTTCAACAGACCGACACATCCAAAGTATGGATGAAAACGGATCATGTTACGACGACGGTTCGCGGACGTTTGGAACACGTCTTTGACGTAGCCAAAGCCGTCTTTCACCATACCGCCGTCACAGGGGTTCATGCCGCATTTCAGGGGACGTTTTCCATCGGCTGCCCTGGCGATTCTACTGGTGATGTGTACCTGGATGAAACATCTAACGTGATGAACAGGAATACAGCAGCTGTCAAACAGGCGGTGGCAGCTAAGTTTTCTCTATACCCTTTAGGTGGAGGTAAGTATATGGAAACGATTTACGAAAAGATTGAAAGGATGAGAGAACAAGGCATTTCTGTAACACCTGCCCACTATTCCACCAGGCTGGAGGGGGATATCCACGACATCTTTCACGGTTTGGAAAACGTGTTTAAGGAAACAGAAGCCGGTGGATCCTCCCACACCGTGATGACTGTGAGCATTTCTGCAAACAGCCCATCTAAAAAGGAGGAGGAGGAATGAAGAACTGGAAATTAAAAGAAATCGTCGTCATGTCTGTTCTTGCCGTCGTATTCGCTGTTGTTTACTTAGCTTTTCTACCTGTAGGCAAAGTTCTGTCCGGATTAATGGGTCCGATTGGATATGACTTCATATATGGAATATGGTTCATTGTCTCCATTATCGCCGCCTACATACTAAGGAAACCAGGCGCTGCATTCTTATCGGAAACCATTGCCGCCACTGTGGAAATGCTGCTCGGGAATGCGTCCGGACCGATGCTCATTTTGACAGGCGTCATTCAAGGACTTGGGGCAGAGACCGCCTTCGCCATCACCCGTTATAAGAGTTACCAACTCCTTACACTTATGCTCTCCGGTATGATGGCTGCCGTGTTCAGCTTTTTCTGGGAATATTTCCGCCTGGGGTACAGCGCCTTAAGTACGGATTACGTAGCAGCTATGTTCATCATTAGACTTCTAAGTGGAGCTCTCATCTCCGGGCTGGCAGGAAAAGCAATTGCCGATGCCCTTGCCAAAACAGGAGTGCTGTCAGGATTTGCTCTGGGTAAAGAACGTCGTAGGAAGCGGGCGGCATAATGAAAATGATTTTTGAAGTTGACCATTTATCGTTGACTTATGACCAACACCCGCAGCCGGTACTTAAGGATATAAATTTAAATGTCGCACAAGGAGACAGCGTTTTGGTACTTGGTCCAAGTGGCTCGGGAAAAAGTTCCCTGGTGCATTGCCTGACGGGGCTTTACCCTGAAGAACTTGACGGCACCATGACCGGTACCGTCAAGATAGCAGGAAAAGATGCGTGCACCTATAAACCGGGAGAAGCAGCAAAAAAAGTAGGCGTCGTATTTCAGGATCCTGAAACGCAGTTTTGTATGCTTACAGTAGAGGAGGAAGTAGCTTTTGGTCTTGAGAATTTGGCCGTACCTCCTTCGCAAATGCAGGATCTTATCGAACAGGCGCTCTCCTGGGTTGGTCTGGAACAATACAAGAAAGAAAAAATCCACGTCCTTTCCGGCGGCCAAAAGCAGAAACTGGCTCTTGCCTGTACACTCGTAATGGAGCCGGATGTGCTGATATTAGATGAACCAACAGCGAATCTGGACCCGGTTTCGGCTAGAGAATTCATCGAGATTCTCTCAGAAATAAAGCGTAAGCGTAAACTGACTTTAGTAGTCATCGAACACCGGTTGGAAGGCTGGCTTTCTCTTCTTACACGCGTAATCGTCCTTGAGAAAGATGGACATATGTTTAGTGAGGGACCACTTCTGGAAAATTTGAAAACCTATGGGCCTACCTTGATGAAAGAAGGCGTCTGGCTCCCCTACTCTGCCCGCACTGCCATGGCTCTTGGATGGAAGGGAAAGCTACCGCTGAGCATAGGTGAGTATGTATCGCTGCCAATTCCTTTACCAGCTCCCGAAATAAAAAAGCCGGCGACTGAGGGAACGCTATTGTCAGCAAATAACGTGGCATGGAAAGAAGTCCTTCATAATATCCATTTGGATATCCATCCTGAGGAATGGGTGGCCGTCGTTGGAGCGAACGGAAGTGGAAAAAGCAGTCTTTCCAAGCTTTTAGCGGGTATTATAAAGCCGTCCAACGGAGATGTTGCTTTCCAAGGAAGATCGATCACACGCTGGAAAGAGAAGCTTCTTCGCCGCGAAATCGGTTATGTTTTTCAAAATCCCGAACACCAATTCATAACAGATTCTGTATTTGAGGAAGTGTCCTACAGTTTGAAAGAGCGAGAAATGGATGAACAAGAGACGAAGGAAATAGTCCGGAAGACGCTTCGACTCTGTCAATTGGAAGGCTTGGAACATTCTCATCCATTCCTTTTGAGTCAAGGACAGAAACGGAGACTCAGTGTCGCCACCATGCTCGTTTTGGATGTCAATCTACTTATTCTGGACGAGCCGACATTCGGTCAGGATGCTGGTTCTACCGAAAGTCTTATGCAGATCCTGAAAGAAAAACACGACCAGGGCACCTCCATCATCATGATCACTCATGACATGGAGCTTGTCGACCGTTTTGCAACAAGGACAATCGTTATCCAGGAAGGCGGTATTCAATGGGACGGACCTACGGAAGAACTATGGGAAATAGAATCATTGGAAGATTACCATTTGGAAACACCCCCGAGGCTGCAACTGACATCCTCAAGGGACGCAAAGGAGCGGACTCATGTCTTTTCATAACGTTAACCCGACAGTGAAAGCATTGACGATCCTCGCCGTTGTCTTCGTGCTGGCTTTACGATACGATCCTGTCACCCCGGCGGTTTTCTCTGCTGCAACAATTGCCGTCACTTTTTTGTTCGGAAATGTAAATAAGAAGTTGTATGTGATCTATTTAATGATATTTTCCATCTTCTCCTTTGGGATGTTATGGACAACCATCGCATTCGCGGACGTTCCTGCAGATGCTAAGGAAACGGTTTCCTTGTTCGGATGGGTCGTCCCAAAAGAAGATTGGCTGATGGCATTATCTTTATCCTTCCGCATCATCGCATTTGCATCGCTTTCCTTATTGTTTGTCTTTACGACAAATATGGTGGAGTTTTTATTAAGCTTGATGCAGCAGCTTCGGCTGCCACCAAAACTCGCCTATGGCATTTTGGCAGGCTACCGCTTTCTTCCCATGATGAAGGACGAATTCCAACAAATCCGTGCAGCCCACCGGATCCGGGGCATCGAATACGCTTCCAGCCTGCAAGGAAGATGGATGCAATACCAGCGTTATCTCATACCTCTACTAGCAGGAGCCATCCGAAAGGCAGAACGTACGGCTGTCGCAATGGAATCCAAAGGGTTTACAGGTAGTTGGAATCGTACCTTTTACAGACCCATGACTATCCGTAAGAAAGATTGGATGTTTCCGCTCCTCATGACGGCCATCCTTATGGGATCGATCCTCATATAGGTAAATGATCATTCCCACTCCTAAAGAAAATCCGAACGACCAATTCAGGTCTGTTCGGATTTTCTTTAGTGTTATATTGCCTGGTTGGGACATGCATTTGCTTACTCTTCCATGTCCTGTATCCAGTCCGTCATATCGTTTATAATGATGTCCTGCTGCTCCCATACGGTTATTTCAGCTTCCTTATCTCCTTTTTGAGGACCGTAAACACCAAACTGACCGTGATTACCACCAGGTATTTCCTTCCAAGTCGTCTGATTGGAAAGCAGCTTTTTTGTCTCTTCGACCTTATCAAGCGTCGTCAGTCCATCCTTCTCCCCGTATATCGAAAGGATGGGAAAGTCAGTTCCGGACAAATCATCTCCGGCAGGGTAGGAGGCCAGTAAAATTAACCCGTCGACCTCATTCATATTCCTGGAGGCAAAAGATGCAGCTGCGACCCCTCCAAGGGAATGACCGCCAACATACCAGTGCTTAACATTCGGATAGTCATCGATCAATTGTTCTGCTTTATCGCTGTCCAACATGGCAAGATTAAGGGTGACTTCAGGAATTCCTGTTACATATCCATCATCTGCTAAATTTTCGGCAATATAGCTGTATGCTTCCGGCTCTACTTTCGCTCCTGGATAAAGGACGATTCCTCCTTTGACGGCACCTTGCGGAATGTAAGTGATCCACCCATCTATACGGGACGGAATTTCCGTCCTTTCTTCCAATTCCGGAGATGCTTTATATGTCTGCTGTGTCCAAATCAGAAAAGCTGCTACTCCAGCTGCAGCTAAGACAAGAAGACTAATACCAATATATTTCCACCTTTTCTTCATATACCCTCCACCTTCATCTATACCTTGGATTAATAGAATGATTCTATAAGATATAGATGGAGATTGTCCAGTTGGAAGATGGTTTGATATTAACCCCAATTGGTTATGCTTATGGATGATCCATTATTTTAAGAACCACTGAACAAGGAGCCGCATACGTTTGGTAAGAGATGCAATGAATCATAAAGGAGGTCACCATATGGCTGATATCACCCTTGGAGATCCTGCTCCAAATTTCTACCTTCCCTCTGTAGATGGAAGTAATTTTCTTTTTGAAACACAGCGGAAACACTATGAAGAATCGTGGCATCTCATTGTTTTCTTTCGCGGGTCCTGGTGCCCTGTGTGTATAGAAACCCTTAAGGAACTGGAAGTGTACCATGCAGAGCTTCATAAGAACGATATACAAGTAACTGCCATAAGCGCAGAGCCTTTGAATAAATTGAAAAGAATGAAGGAAAAAGAGAACCTGACATTCCCTGTTCTATCCGATGAATTCTTTTCCGTTCTCGACGCTTTCGGTGTCTACATTCATAAGACAGGAGCCCCCTATGAAGATCACGGCGCGCATGGCGAACCAGCATACTTTCTTTTCAATAAAGGCGGGACGCTTATGTACCAGCAGAAACAGACAGGTCCATTCGGGCGCCCTTCTCCAGAAGCAATCTTACAGACCGCTGCATTGATCCGAAGTCATATGAAGACTACGCCTCAAAAAGAAGAAAGTGGATAATTAAGAAATCAACTTCAGAAGCTTTCTGAACACGGAATGAATTAAGCATGTGAATGGTCCAAAAAGAATGCCCATTTTCTGTGCTATTGGTAGGAAGGAAGAGTATCTGGAAAGGACCTCCAATCCATCTGCATCTCTTCCTCACTCAGCAGACATCCATCCAGTTCCTTTTGAATGGTTTCCTTGTCCATATTTGCACCAATGAATACCAGCTCCGTCAATCGATCCCCATGCATATTGTCCCACTCATCATAGAGAGCCGGATCTTCTTCCAACAAAGCAGACTGCTCCTCTGCGGGGTAGGACGCTATCCAGGAACCTGCCTTCTGGATGGATAAGGACGGGCCGGCCTGGGAAAGCAGACCAATGGCTTCATTCCTGGAAGCAAGCCAGAAAAAACCTTTAGAACGGATGACTGTATCCGGCCATTTCTCGAGCCATTGATGGAACCTTTCCGGATGGAAGGGTCTTTTCCTTTTATAAAGAAACGATGCGATTCCGTATTCCTCCGTTTCCGGCACGTGTACTTCATTCAATTCTTTGATCCAGCCTGCAGACTGACTGGCCTGCTCCCAATCAAATGAATAAGTACCCCACACTTCTTTTACATCCAGTTTCCCAAAGGATGTTTCGACAATTTTGGCATCCGGGTTCAATCGACGCAACACGGCAGAAAGATACTCCCTGTCTTCATCCCTAACAAGATCCACTTTATTGACGACGATTACGTTGGCAAACTCGACTTGGTCTATTAGTAAATCGATTACTTCCCGCTCATCCTCCTGACCTGACCCTTCCCCTCTGTCTATCAGTGACTCGCCAGATTGATAATCATGCCAGAAGCGATAGGCATCAACAACTGTGACCATCGTATCCAGTCTGCAGATAGAATTCAAATCAATTCCAGTTTCCTCATCTTTATAAGTGAATGTCTGTGCGACGGGGATAGGTTCGGAAATTCCTGTCGATTCAATGATAATATAATCAATATCCAATTTAGTTAATTTTTCCACTTCTATAATAAGATCTTCTCTTAATGTGCAGCAGATGCACCCATTTTGAAGTTCCACCAATTTTTCCTGCGTGCGCTTAAACGCCCCGTGTTTAATCAAAGAAGCATCTATATTCACTTCACTCATATCATTCACGATAACGGCTGCTTTGACCCCTTCTTTATTATGCAGAATATGGTTTAAAACTGTAGTTTTACCCGAACCTAAGAATCCGCTTAATACCGTAACAGGTACTCTCATTCATCCTTTTCCTTTCTTATAAAACAGAGATGCGCTCTGCCACTTTTCTTGCACCTGCAATATTCCTTGCAGCTGGACCAATTTCAAGCTCAGCTAACGGACCTGTGACAAAAAGGCCCGATGCCCACGCCAGATTTTTATCGGGTATTGGAAACCCACACGGGGCACAAGGCAGGTCGGCTTGGCATATGGTCTCTTTTAACCAGAGAGGAAGCTTCTGCTCTGATCCAGTAGCAAAAATGCATTCGTTCACTTCGATCGTACAACAGTCCAAGGACAGCTGGATTTCCATCCCTTTATCCTCTACTTTCTCTATTTCACCTGTGTGAACAGTCAGCATCTTCTTTTTTTCCAACCTGTCAGCCTTTATGTGAAGATCCCTTGTTATCGACCCTTTATTACGGGCATGACGGATCATATCTCTTCGCTTTATATAGCAGGTGGTTTCATTAAATTTATTTAAATATTTTGGACCTAACCATCCAGGATCACTGTCAAAGTCCTTGATTCTGAACGGGTGACGTTTGATAAGATGGACCGGCTTCTCTGAAGTCTCAGCAAGCGATGCCGCCAAATGAACGGCTGACATTCCACCACCAATCACCGCCACTTCCCCTTCCTTTTGAAACGTATCGTGGGAAAAGACGTGGACAGGCTTTCTTTTCAACCCCTCCGCCCAGGCAGGTATAGATGGATACTCCGTCGCACCAACAGCAAGAACGACATTTTCAGCTATCATCTCTTCCCCGTCGTCAAGCTGGATCTTCCAAACATCGTTCAGCTTCCAGAGACCTCTTACTTTCCCTTTTTTCCAACACGACTTAAGATCAACAGCATGAAACATATCTTCACAGTGATTATTAAACATTTTAAGCATCGGACGGTCATATCGACCGACAAACCCTTTCGTATATTCCTTCTGCTTCTTGTATTTTCTCAAGCTGTAAGGATCGGGATGAAGATGATGAACGGAAGAGGACCGAAGATATTTCATCCCCACTTTAGAAGTTAATGTTTTCCATTTTTCCATTGGATGATCATGCGGGTCGATAATTACTACATCTTCCTTTCGCGTTTTCTCCTGAATTAAAAGCCTTGTGGCAACGCTGCAACCGTGTACCCCTCCCCCAATAATCACCCACTCAAACATCATTTTCACCTCTTATTCCTCTGTTTTGAGATTACCAGCTTGATTTCTTCACGCCGGGAATCTGGCCTTTATGGGCATAATCTCTAAACGTGATACGTGACATTTTGAATTTTCGCATATATCCGCGGGGCCTTCCTGTGACTGCACACCTTCCAGTCAACCTTGTAGGAGAAGAATCCCTCGGCAGTTTACGAAGGGCCTCATAGTCACCCCTTTCCTTTAGTTCTCTTCTCAAGCTCGCATACTTCGCGACTAATTCCTGACGTTTTCTTTCCTTGGCAATCTTCGATTTTTTAGCCATCCTGTATCTCTCCCTAAAAAGTAATGATTACGATTTAAAAAACGTTAAAAAAACACCCTCGAGGATGTTTTTTAGTAACGATTACGATTTACATGATATCGTATCGTTCCAATCTTGTAAAGTTTCTTTCCTCTCATGAAGAATACCGTCCTCTCCAACACTACGAAGACAGATCGTATTCCTCACTTAATAGCGAGTGAATGAAAGCGTCGTGACTCTGATCTTCACGGACTAAATAGTTCCGCAGCGTCCCTTCTTTCTTAAATCCGAACTTCTCCAACATACGGTTGGAAGGAATATTATCAGGAAAAGTGACAGCCCCGAGCCTACGTATCTTCAGCTCAAGAAAGGAAAAACGGATAATCTCTTTTACTGCTTCAGATCCCAATCCGAGACGCCAAAAGTCAGGATGAATCTCATAACCGATCTCCGCCCTCATGGCTCTTGGATTCCAATTGTTGAGACCAACTGTACCTATAAATCTTGACTCGTTCTTCACTGTAAGGCCCCAGCGGATTCCCCGCTTTTCCTTCCAAGTGGATTGGAAAGACCGGATGATTTCTCTCGCCTGCTCTAGAGTTTTCAATGCATCCATCCCATAATATTTGGTCACTTCTTCTCTGGACATGATGTCTAAATATGCAGCAGAATGCTTTCTTGATACATTAGTAAGTGACAATCTTTCTGTCTCCAAAATGGGAAATTCCATCTCCATCCCTCCTGATAAAATCAACCATACCACACCCTTAGAGAAAAGAATAAAGAAATTTCGAAAAAATGTTGACGAGGAGTGAAGCGTTAGGTAATATATGGCTACAGTCTTTAGAAAAAGAAAGATCATTGATTTTTGTGCAGCGAGGCGAAGGCTCAGTGGGAGCTGTTCGTGATGGATCTGCCTCTTTTTCACAGGAATGGCGATGGACCTTTATTTCTCCGTCGGGAATTATAATTTTGAGCAGCTATCACTTTTGTTCGGAGGTCTTACCTATGATTGCGAAACTACTGAACCTGGTTGGAGTTGGATCCCCAAATGTTGATCTTGTGTTATCGAAAACGAATTTTCACCCTGGGGATACGGTAACCGGTGCATTCCATTTCCGGGGAGGAATTAGTACACAAACTGTGAAACGGCTTGAATGTGATCTGATGAAGAAAGAGCCCGGGGAAAACCCCGTATGGATCCAAGCCGTCACAACCATTTTAATGGCCCGCACGATGGAATCAGGGACCCGTGAAGAGTATCCATTCAGCTTTGAGATACCAGATAACATCGACTGCTCCAATCCGGCTCTGACATATGAACTAAAAACACGTCTTGTTTTTACGAACGATAAGAAAACATCCGATACGGATATGATTCATATCATTCCGAGACACGAATAAAAAAACGCCGTCCCTTTGAGGGCCGGCGTTTTCCGTTATGCGGCTATTTTGTCTTCCTGGTTTTTCTTTACTTTCGATACAGCGTGAATATTGATCAGGATTCCGACAGAAAACATCATCATCAATAATGACGTTCCACCGTAACTCACAAAAGGAAGTGGAACTCCAGTGAGCGGAATCATTCCCGTCAACCCTCCGAGGTTTACAGCTGTTTGTATTCCTATCAGACCCGATATCCCTATTGCCAATAAACGCCCGAACATATCATGGCTCTTCATACTAATGAAAAGTCCCCTGAGTACAATCAAGGCAATCAATCCGAGTACCACAGTTACTCCAATAATGCCAAGTTCTTCTGCCACAACAGCCATGATGAAATCCGTGTGTGCTTCCGGCAGATAACCGAGCTTCTGGACACCTGCTCCGAGACCCGTACCAATCAAACCGCCATTATGTATTGCAAGGTAGGAATTGATCAGTTGATAGCCGGAATCATCAGCGTTTTGAAAGGGCTGATAGGCTCCCTCAAAGCGCGACATCTGCTCTTCACTAAGTCCGAACATATACAAACAGACGGCTGTTACACTAGCAAGTGTCAACAGGAATATAAGGTGGGACCGCTTCAGGCCGCTTGACATAATAACTAGTCCGGATACAGCAAGCGCAATAACGGCTGTCCCTAAGTCAGGCTGTTTAAATATCATACCGATGATGAGCATGGTCATGATGATAGGCGGCAGCAATCCGCGTGCAAAATCTTCAATGTAATCTTTTTTCTTCGTGTAAATAGCTGCAAGGTAGATAATCAATGTCATCTTGGCCAGCTCCGCAGGCTGAAAGCGCCCCAAAAACGGGATCGGCAGCCAGGATTGGGCGTTATTGGAAGTATGCCCGATGGCAAATACAAGCAGCAGAAGCACGATGGTCAATAAAAGCAGTAGTTTGAACAACTTCCTGTAATTCCTGTAAGGAAGGACAATTCCGAGGAACAAAGCGAACAAGCCTAGTATCCACGAAACCACCTGCCTTTTAAAGAAAAAATCAGGGGTTACATCGTACACCATCACACTACTGACCATACTCGCGCTGTACACCATCACTGTACCGAAAGCGGAAAGGGCCAGAACTGCGAATAGGATGGAAAAATCCATGTTTTTTAAAATCTTCAGAATCATTGGTAACCCTCTTTCATCTGTTCCTTCCCTTAAATTATAAGGCTTATCTTCCCGTAAAAAAAGCATTCCTTTCAAATAACTTCGAAAGTAATTATAATGTCATATAGATAGGCAGGTGTTTTGTAAGATGGTATACCTTTATGTCGGTATGGGTGGTTTTATCGGGGCTGTCCTGCGTTACCTCGTCGGGTTGTTTTTGATGGGGCCGGTTACAGGTTTCCCGTACGCCACGCTTTTTGCCAATTTGACCGGCAGCTTCCTGCTGCCCGTCCTGACGATAGGCTTTTTAGAGAAGCATGATATTTCAAGAGAATGGAAGAGCGCAATTGGTACAGGATTAGTCGGATCTTATACGACTTTCTCGACTTTGACGACAGATGCACTGGCTCTTTACGGAACAGGCGCGTCTATTCTTTCCATTACTTATATTATCATCAGCCTTGCCGGGGGGCTTCTATTATCTAAATTCGGTTTCGAACTCGGAAGAAGGAGGGTCGCATCTTGATTTTCTTAAAAATTTTCTTAGTGGGTGCGGGAGGTTTCCTCGGTGCCATCCTTCGGTATGAGGCAAGCGAGCGTATGAAAGGGTGGATGAATGGGGACTTCCCATGGGGAACGTACACAGTGAACCTCCTGGGTTCCTTCCTGTTGGGATTCTTAATAGGCAGGGATACGCCCCCGTTGGTATTGTTATTCGCCGGAACAGGATTGATGGGCGCCTTTACAACCTTTTCCACCTTTAAGTTTGAGGCTGTTAAATTACTTGCGCAGGAGAAGCGGATAACATTCTACGTGTATCTTACCTTCAGCTACGCAGGCGGCTTGTTCTTTGCGTTTACAGGACTAAAACTCGGGCAATGGTTCGTATACTGAACCTTGTGCCCGAGTTTTTATTCATCAAAATCATATGCCTGGATAATCCGTTTCGTCAATCGTTCGTACCCTTTTTCATTCAGATGAAGTTCGTCACTGAAAATACGTGTCGTTTTTTCTTCAAAAAGATCATTGGTTTCTACAAACGTGATACCTGTATAAGAATCGATCAGACCCTTGCTCGTGCTATTCCATTCCTTAATAATTTCATCTATTTTTCCATTATTCGGGTAAGGGTTATAAAGACCGAGAAAGAGGATGGGAGCATCTCCGTTCGAACCCCTCACCGTTTTCAAGATTGATTTTAAATTCTTTACATAATCCTTTTTACCCGCAGCGATTGCCTCCTTATTGATTTCTGACAAGTCTCCCCCGTTACTTTCAATCAAGTCATTGGTTCCAATGAATAACAGGATATAGTCTGCCTTCTGCAATGACTTCAGAACTTCCGGATCATTCATCTGGGTTAGCATCCCGTCCGTCTGCTGATCAGGAATTCCGTAATTATCTACTTTCACATCTTCTCCATTCGTTTCAAACCACTGTTTAAGGTTTTCCACGTACCCTTGTCCGCTGTCATCTCCAATTCCATAGGTCAATGAATCTCCCAATGCGACAATTCGCTCCTCTTTTGGACCGAACCAATCATTTCCCACACCTATCAGAATAATAGGGACGAAGACGACTAATACAGCAAGGATGGCCTTAGTTGTTGTTTTTTTCATGACTGCACCTCCGAATCCATGACACGTAGTTTCCCCAGTTACAAAGGAATAAAACTTTTACTGCGACGTTTAGTCAATGATTTTTCAGCATAAACTAAGATCAAATCCGATAAAGGAAGGCGGCAGGAAGAATGAAAGTCGTTTTCATTTGCCTATTGACAGGCTTTCTACTTTTAAGTGGATGGATGTCCAGCCCGGAAACAGCAAAAAAGGAAGATAGGGTCCTGAAACAGTCCCTTTCTTCCTCTCCCCAACACGTGGAACAAATCCATATAGGAGTCATTTATCCAAATAATAAGGTCGTGCGCATTCGATTCCATTCCGGCAATCAACAGTCTGCAGCCTATAGAGACGACCGGAACCTGATCAACTGGAAAGGGGAAGAGGCATGGAGGGAACTCGATGGCGTTCTTGAAAGCCTTATCTTATCTAAAGAATTGGACGAATCCTTCTATAAAAATGCTGTGCTTGAGATGTTTGCGATTTCCACAGATTATAAGGAATTCTCCATGGAAGTGACCTTCGAAGATGGAACAAAACTCAAAATGGAAGAATAAATAAACTATAAAAACCAGAGAAACTCAGCTCAAAGGCGGTTTCCCTGGTTTTTGAATTGTCGCGCATGCATCTTGGCAAAGGCGATGATACGGCGGTAAACATCCGGATGAATCTCTTTCTTTAAAGGGATATAAAGTTTAGCACTATCCTCGTCAATGATTTTGATCCGCTCTCCTCCCCTTACATAAAGAGTCACATAGAGGAACGGGTCCCTCATTTCAATCTGTCTGAGGTAATTTTTTGGAAACTGCGCGGTGATCAACAATCGATCTTCTACCTGCTTCAAAGAAAGCTGGCTGTGAAACGTTAGATTATTTATTTCTTCCAAGTACAACAAACCACCTCCGCATTTTTACAGAATTTTATTAGGCCTATAATAACATTCCATATCCTCTACTTGAAATCCTACCCTTCCATCTACAGTGACTGTAAAGTTAGTGTGAAGGTTTTCTTAAAACAGGAAAGGGCGGTCTCTGCCGCCCTATTCCTTCTTACTTTAGGTCCTCATTAATCATGACTCCGCGCTTCGCCATTTCCTCGATATACAACGCACCTGGAACGATGGACTCCGGCGGACATACACCTCGCTTGGATATGGCACCGCTTCCGATCATTTGTGCGACAACAGATATCGTATTAGCCGTCGCACGGGCCATTGCTGTCACCTTTGTTTCCGGGTCTTTATACGTCACCATCTCGTACTCGTATGTCTTCTCGACGCCTGCCCTCTTTCCACCAACGCTCACGCGCAGGAGCACAGCATCCTCTTTATCTTTCAAGTCGACTATTGGGTCAATGGACTTTAGTAAGACCTCTCTCGTCTTTATCAGTGTTCCGCCTATTTCGACTGTATTGTCGGCTCCGGTTAAGTTCAAATCTACGAGCAGCTTCATTTTTTCAGCATGGCCCGGGTAGCGGATCGTTTTGTACTCGAGCGTCTCTATATTCGGGTAGGATTTCAACAGCGTCGAAGTCCCGCCCGACGTATGGAAAGCTTCCAGCGGCCCGAACTTTGCGAAATAGATTTTTTCCACTTCTGTAAGGGATTCCACCTCCGTAAGTTTTCCACCACGAATGATTGTAGAAGGATCCGAATAATGATCGAGCAGACCTTCCATGGAGAAGACATGATTATATTCAAGCGGGGGTTCTGGACGAACCGGTATCCCTCCTACGAACAGCCGGATCGAAGACAGGTGATTGAGCTTTCCAGCACCGAATCCGGAGAGAATATTTATCATCCCCGGAGCTACACCTAGATCCGGTATAATAGTCACACCCTCCTCCTTAGCCCGTTCATCAAGTTCGAGCACTTTATCGGTTATGTGCCCGATATGCCCTCCAAGGTCCACCGAATGAACACCAACATCGATTGCTGTCCTCGCTACTATTTCATTAAAAGAATAGAACAAAGCATTGATGACGACGTCATAGTCCTTGAGAAAGGCCGCTAGCTCGTTCGTATTCCCGGCATCGACGACATGAGCACTGATTTTACCGCTGCTCAGCGATTTACAGACCGCTTCTGCTCTTTTAAGGTCGATATCTGCAAGCCCGACCTTCTTCACGCCGGGACTGTGCACTAAATCACGCGCTGCTTCTTTTCCCATTAAACCAGACCCTAGAACAGCTACTCTCATTGTCCCATCCCCTTTTATATATTGATCTTAATCCACGTCGATTTGGGCCCTTTGGAGCTTTCCGCTGAAATCGACATATACAGCTTTCCACTCTGTAAATACATCCAACGCAGCAACCCCGGAGTCTCGATGACCGTTGCCTGTCCCCTTCGTACCTCCAAAAGGAAGATGGATTTCAGCTCCTGTCGTTCCGGCGTTTACGTAAACAATTCCTGTATCTAAATCTCTTTGAGCCGTAAAGACTTTGTTGACATCCTTTGTAAAAATGGAACTGGAGAGACCATATTCTACACTGTTGTTGATATCAACGGCTTCTTCAAAACTCTGGACAGGAATAAGCGAAACGACCGGTCCGAAAATTTCTTCTTTGGCTATACGCATGTCTTTTGTGACATCTGTGAACAGGGTGGGGGCAAAGTAATTGCCTTTTTTATGGCTGCCGTTTTCCATAATATAGCCGCCCGTAAGCAGCTTGGCTCCCTCCGCTTTCCCAACATCAACATAGCCTTTTATTTTTTCGAGGCCGGACCGGTTAATAATCGGTCCTACTTTGATCGATTCATCCAAGCCGTTGCCGATGGAAAGCCTGGCAATTGCTTTCTGAAGGCGCTCTTCCAGCTCATTTTTCACCTTCTCATGTACCATCACACGGCTGCACGCCGTGCATCGTTGGCCGCTTGTTCCGTAGGCGCTCCACAAGATCCCTTCTACGGCAAGGTCCAAGTCTGCGTCATCCATGACAATAACCGCGTTCTTTCCACCCATTTCAAGTGATACTTTCTTCAGACGCTCCCCGCATTTCCCTGCAATGGTGCGCCCGACCTGGTTGGACCCTGTGAAAGAGATGACGCGGATGTCCTCTGCTTCGATCATGGCTTCTCCCACTGTCGAACCAGAGCCGAAGACGACGTTAAGTACGCCTTCCGGAAGTCCGCAATCCTCAAAGATCCTTGCCAGTTCGAAAGCCATAATCGGTGTTTCCGTCGCAGGTTTCCAAACGACTGCATTTCCAGCTACAATTGCCGGAAATGATTTCCATGTAGCAATGGCAATAGGGAAATTCCAGGGGGTGATGATGCCGACAACACCGACGGGCGCGCGGACACTCATTGCGAATTTATCCTTTAACTCAGATGGTGTTGTTTGACCGAAAAGTCGTCTTCCTTCACCGGCCATGTAAAACGCCATATCAATTCCTTCCTGCACTTCACCGCGGGCTTCCTCAATCACCTTTCCGTTTTCCATCGTTAATAATTGAGAAAGGCGTTCCTTTTCTTCTTTCATCCTCTGACCGACTTTGTATAGAATTTCTGCACGCTGTGGTGCGGGTACTAGTGCCCATTTTCTTTGAGCCTTCTTTGCAGCCTTCACCGCATCGGAGACTTCCTTGCGCGTCGACAACGGAACATGAACGATCGTTTCGGATGTAGCTGGATTGACAACCGGCACCGCGGCTCCTGACTTGATTTCCTCCCATTTACCACCTATAAAGTTACGCAGTGTTTCCGTTTGAATATGACTCATACTATTCCTCCTCCATATGACGCTCTCTAATTTGGTCGATCGTTGCTCCTACCGATATCCGCTCGCGGTCCTCTTCAATTTCAATGAGGACCGGTCCATCTATCTGCAGGGCTTCTTCCAATACTTCACGGAATCGGGAAGCCGTTTTGACATAAAACCCTTTTGCTCCAACTTTGTTTGCCCATTCATGGAATGGAACTTGTCCCAGTTCTGTACCGATGACTTCACCTGGATAATGCATTTCCTGATGCATCCGAATAGTACCGTACATGCGGTTGTTAAATACGATACTGATGACAGGGATGTGATACCTTACCGCTGTTTCCAACTCCTGCATCGTCATCATAAATCCACCGTCACCGGACAGGGATACCACTTTCTTTGTAGAGGAAGCAAGCTTTGCTCCAATCGCTGCCGGCAGACCATATCCCATTGCTCCTGAAGTAGGGCCGATATAAGTCCGATCCTTCCTGAATTGAAAAAAGGAGTGAAGCCACCCGGCAAAGTTCCCTGCATCATTGGTTATAATCGTATCTTCCGGAACCGTTGCTTGCAGATGACCGATTATTTGACCATTCAGCGTTTCGTCTCTCGACGTAAGCGTTCTTTCATAAACCAACCTTCGTTCCTTCCTCCATTCCTCCCACGTTCTATTAAGAGAGAGAGCATTTAACGAATGTAATGATTCCTTTGCATCCGCTACACAACCGACATCCGGCGCAAAACTTGTTCCGAGAGTATCATAGGATATATCGATGTGTATGAGTTTCTGCCACGGCTGAATTAAGGAATAATCCTGGGTGGTCACTTCGGAAAGTCTCGTGCCGACCGCAAGAATCACATCCGCACGTTGGACGGTTTCTTTGACACCGCGGTCCAGCCCTAAACCTAAGTGGCCGACATAGTGAATGGAGTCGTTTGGATACACATCGTGCCTCCGAAATGCAGCCAGCACCGGAATATCATTTTTCTCCGCAAATGTTCTTAATGAAGCTTCGGCCCCTGATGCAACGATTCCACCACCGGCAATGATAACCGGCCGGTCTGCCCCCTTCAGCAGATCGAGGATGTCTTGGATTTGACTGTCCGAGAGCTTCGGTTTCGGAATCTTTACAGGGGCTTTTTGAAATACCATGGAGGACGTCTGCTTTAATACATCTTCCGGCAGAGAAAGCACCACAGGCCCCGGCCTTCCTGTCCTTGCAATCCGGAATGCTCTTTGTACAAGTTCCGCTGTCCTTGGAGGCTCACGTATTTCAGCCACCCATTTTGAAATCGGACGCAAAAAAGCCTCAAGATCCACTTCCTGAAAGCCTTCACGGCCACGAAAACCTGAGTGTACCTGACCAAGCAAAACGACCATTGGTGTAGAATCCTGGTACGCGGTGTGAACCCCAATGGTTAAGTTCGATGCCCCGACCCCTCTCGTAGCCAGAACCACCCCGGGTTTTCCGCTTGCCTTGGCATAACCTTCTGCCATGAAGGATGCTCCACCCTCATGTCTCGCAGAGATTAGCTCGATATTCTGCCTCTTCTTTATGGCGTCCATCACAGGAAGGTAACTCTCTCCGGGAACGCAAAACACTTTGGATATTTTCTCCCTGTTTAGACATTCAACGATGGCCTCTGCGCTTGTCATTGTTTTTTCTTCTTTCATACAGATCCCCCCTTCCTCGCTTTCTTCATACGAATGACCGCTTGTTCCAGCCTATCTAAAGGAACAGACAAACTGATCCTTACATACCCTTCTCCACCTTCGCCGAAAGCCGTGCCAGGGGTAATAATGACTCCCGCATTGTCGAGCATCTTCTCACAAAACTCTGCAGATGTTTCTCCCGCCGGTACCTTTGCCCATATAAACAGCGTTCCCTTCGGTTTCAAAGCTCTCATATCTAGAGATTCTAAAGCACCCATCATCATCTCCAAACGTTTTTCATAGATGCAGTTGTTCTTTATAACTTCCGATAGATCACTTTGAAGCGCAGTAGCCGCTGCCTTCTGAATCGGGAGGAACTGACCAGTGTCTTTATTGCTCTTTACTACCGACAACGCCTGGATCAATCGAGCGTTACCTACGACATATCCGATCCTCCACCCCGACATGTTGAAACTCTTTGACAGAGAACCGAACTCGACCGCGACTTCTTTCGCTCCTTCTACCTGAAGAATGCTTGGTGCACGATAGCTTCCGAAAGTAACCAGGTCATAGGCGGCATCTTGAATTAGAAAGATTCCTTTATTACGCGCAAAGGTTACCGCTTGCTCGAATGTTTTCCGTTCCACGGTTGCTCCGGTAGGGTTGTTTGGATAGTTCATGAGCATCAGTTTTAATCGCTGGTCCTCCTGACCAAGGAGCCTTTCAAAAAGGGGCTTGTACCCGCTCTCCTCATACAGCCGGTATTTAATCCCTACACCATGAGCCAAGTGAATGGCGGATTGATAAACAGGATACCCGGGATCCGGCATAAGGACACCGTCTCCCGGGTCGATGACGGCTTCCAGCATATGGGCCAACCCTTCCTTGGAACCAATCAGGGCAAGCACTTCCGTTTCCGGATCCAATTGAACATCATAGCGTTTCTCATAGAAATCAGCGACCGCTTGTCTAAACTCTTCGCAGCCGCTGTATGGAGAATATTTGTGATTCGCCGGTTGATGGACTTCATCCACCAACCGGTCGATGATGAATGGAGGCGTCGGCAGGTCCGGAGCCCCTATTCCAAGATCAATCACGTCTATCCCCTGCGCCTGAAGCGCCTGCTTCTTCTTTTGAAAAATAGAAAATAAATAGACCGGTAAACGATCCACTAACTTCGAGCTATGCATCATACCATTCAAACCTCCAAGCGGAACCATAATTGATCAAATGAACTGCCCACTATCTCATTCTATGGTCTGCTGTTCTGATTCATGATCATTGATTTTAAGAATCATAAATAATAGGGGACCGGCATAAATTAAAGTGTACATCCGGACAACTTCCCTCCCTTGTTTCAAGAAATGATCATGTTGTTCCCAAGCCAGTCGGATTCATACTTCGTATGGGTTCTTCTGGCTTTTCCCATGAGGGTACGCCCATATAATCCCAATCCAGATAGGATGTGGTGGTATGACAACCGCACTAAGCGGCATACGTGTGTTGGATTTATCGAGAGTCCTTGCCGGTCCCTACTGCTCTATGATCCTAGGAGATCTTGGGGCGGAAGTAATCAAAGTGGAAGCGCCCGGTGGAAGTGATGACACGAGGACTTGGGGACCGCCGTTCCAACAGGGGGTCAGCGCTTATTATCTCTGTGCAAACAGGAACAAAAAAAGCATAACTGTTGACTTGAAAACAGCCGAAGGACAAGCAATCATACGGGAGCTGGCGAGCCGGAGTGATGTTCTTCTCCACAATTTCAAAACCGGTTCGATGGAAAAATTCGGACTGGACTATGAGAGTATGAGCGAGCTTCATCCCGCTCTCATCTATTGTTCCATTACAGGTTTTGGAGAAACCGGTCCCTACAGCCATTTACCAGGATATGACTTTATCATCCAAGCCATGAGCGGATTGATGGCCGTTACAGGTACGCCTCAGTCCGGCCCTCAAAAAACAGGTGTTGCAATTTCCGATATTCTCACAGGTCTGTACGCAGCTATTGGAATTCAGGCAGCGCTGCTCGAGAGGCAACACACCAATAAAGGGCAGAAAATAGACTTATCCCTGCTCGACTCAGCGGTCAGTGCTTTAGTGAATATCGGAAGCAATTTTCTGATGACAGGAGAAGAACCGACCCGCATGGGAAATCATCATGCAAACATAGCCCCCTACCAGATGTTCAAAACAAAAGACGGGGAGGTTATAGTTGCAGTCGGTAATGACAGGCAGTTTTATCATTTTTGCAATGCTGTCCAAAAGCCGGAACTCTCCGAAGATCCCCGTTTCTGCACGAATGCTGTCCGGGTTAAGAACAGGGAAGAGTTGACCGCTATTCTGCAAAAAACTATGGAGGAGAAAAAAACAGCCTATTGGTTGAAAATATGCCGGGATTCTCAAATACCAATAGGACCTGTTCATACGCTTACCGACGTTGTGCAGGATGAACAGCTGATGGCAAGGGATATGTTCGTGACTGCGAACCATCCGGCGGCAGGCCCCATTCGGATGGTCGGAAGCCCGCTGAAGTTATCCGGATCATCCTTCCGTGTCAACCATGCCCCGCCAGAACCCGGGGAACATACAATAGAAATTTTAAACATGCTTGGTTACAGCAGAGAAATTATCGATGAATGGAAAAAAAAGCGCATCATATAGGGAGGCTTACTAATGAATTTCGACTATAGTGATGAACAGGTAATGCTGAAAAAAACAGTAAGGGATTTTGTAGATAAGGAAGTTATGCCTTACATTCAGGAATGGGATGCGAGAGGATTTATAGATGCCGGTATCTATAAAAAACTTGCGGATTTAGGTTTAATGGGGGTATGCATCCCGGAAGAGTACGGCGGGAGCGGCATGGATTATAATGCGCTGGCCATCGTCTGTGAAGAACTCGAACGTGGAGACACGGCATTTAGAACAGCTGTTTCCGTACATACCGGACTCAACAGCATGTCGCTGCTCCAATGGGGGAATGACATACAGAAGAAGAAGTACCTCATCCCACAGGCGAAAGGCGAGAAAATAGGGGCATTCGGCTTGACGGAACCGGGAGCAGGATCGGACGTGGCTGCCCTTCAAACGACCGCGCATAAGAATGGGGATCACTATATTTTAAACGGTCAGAAGACGTGGATATCCCTATGTGATACGGCTGATCACTTTCTTGTTTTCGCCTACACAGATAAAAGCAAAAAACATCATGGGATATCTGCGTTTATTGTGGAGAGGACGTGGGAAGGTTTCTCTTCCAAAGCGATTAAAGGAAAACTGGGGATACGGGCTGGAAATACAGGCGAGTTGTTTTTTGATGGCGTCCGAGTTCCAAAAGAGAACCTGCTAGGTAAAGAGGGAGATGGTTTCAAAATAGCCATGGCTTCCCTTGATAACGGCAGATTCACTGTGGCAGCCGGAGCTTGCGGGCAAATCATGGCATGCCTCGAAGCAAGTGTTCAATACTGCAAGGACAGAAAGACCTTTGGTAAAGAAATAGGAAGACACCAGCTCGTTCAGCAAATGATCGCCAGGATGGAAGCAGGTCTTCAGATGAGCCGATTACTCGTCTATAAGGCAGGAGAACTAAAAAACAAAGGTGTTCGAAATACCAGGGAAACCTCCCTCGCCAAATGGCAGGCCTGTGACTTCGCAAATGCTGCTGCCGACGATGCCGTTCAAATCCACGGAGCGTATGGCTACTCCGGTGAATATCCAGTAGAGCGGTATTTAAGGAATTCGAAGGCCCCTGTCATTTATGAGGGAACGAGAGAAATCCATACGATCATGCAGGCGGAATACGTCCTTGGTTACAGGAAGGATAAGCCGCTTCATAACAACCTCCCTCCCTATGAACCTAAGATTTGAAGCTAAACACCTGTTCCTTTCCAACGAAAAGTGGAAGGTGTTTCAATAAGGATATTGGGATGAGTCTGTAATTCCCTCATCAGCTTTTTCAGTGCCTGATCCTTTTGTTTCGCCTCAATCATACAGTCTATCATCGAAGTCGACCCATCTACATTTTTTAAAAAATTTAAGAACATGTCCCTATCAATGAAATCAGCATGGCTGTTAAAAGCTTTTTCACTTTTCGGACTGGATATATGCATTTTAACTGGAAGCTGGGATCCCCGCCACGTGTCGATCACCCTCGACCAGTGTGACGTCCAATCTTCCCCATCGTTATTAGCCAAATGATGGTGAAGGTCAAACACTTGAGGGATACCCAGCTTTTCGCATATATACAAACAATCGGAAAGAGTGAAGGAAGTATCATCGTTCTCAATCATCACAAGCTTCTGCAGTCCGCTCGGTACATGCGCCCATTGGTCAAGGAACCTTTCCAGAGACTTTTCTTTATCCCCATACTTTCCTCCCAGATGAAGTACACAGCGGTGCATAGGATCGATCCCCATGTAGTGAAGCAGCAGGTAATGGTGCTTTAATACTTCCATGGAATTACGAAAGACATCCTCACTCGGAGAGTTAAGAACGACGAAATGATCTGGATGAAAGTCTACGCGCATCGCATGTGAAATGGCATAGTCTCCAAGCATGTTAAGCTCTTTCTTAATAGAGGAGATATAATCCCAGTCGGTCAGTTCTTTATGAGTAGCAAGGGGAACAAGTCGTGAACTGAACCGGAAAAATTCAATTTGTTCCACGAGGTTATGTTTTAAGATACGCAGACAATTATGAATGTTAGATACAGCGATGCTTTCAAGCTTTCTTAACGCTGCTTCCCGGTCTTTCATCCCAGAAAATCGCTTGAAGGTTAACGTCTGTGACGGTGAAGCATTTTCAAGCTCCAGGCTCATTGCTACGTATCCCAGTCTAAATAAAGTCATGATTTTCTCCTTCTTTTTCGTTAGTTTGGGGTGAAATCACAATTTCATGTACTTTAAATATTGAAACTTCAGCACGCGGTAAACCTGCCCCCAGCCAATCCAAACTTCGATAAGGGTGCATAAGAAAGAGCCGGCAGTATCCAAATTCCTTTTTCCCAATAAAAACCTGCGCCTAGGACGGCAAGGTACGCCATTCCATAAAAATACAAAATAAATGCTGCAATATTTTTTTATTTTTTTAAAAAAACAGGGTAGGGAGAGGTTTATGTCACATTGCTTCAGGGTATATACTCACTAAGACTATTGAAGAGGCTCAACCATTGCGAGTTCGTTTCCCAAGGAACGAATCATTGGCGGATAAAGGGAACATCTCCCGTGTATGGGTATAGGCAGAGCCCTGATGAAGCCGAACAGGAAGTGGAAAGAGTCATTACACGCTTGAAGGGAAAAAGCACAACAGGAAACGGATTCACAAGCAAGAATCCTTCCGATCAGCTTTTCACCACAGGATCGCGAACGATTCTGAAATGGTTGGGTCCCTTCAGTGGTCTAAAAAAACCCGGCATAACTGCCGGGTTTTTCATTACTCTCTCATCATTCCAATTGTCTTCTCAAAGCAATCTCCGCGAGAGCCTCTGCTCTTTCCATCAATAACCGTTGCATATACCTTTTCAAAAAAAGCACATCGGCAAGCTTACCTATCCATCCGAACGGCGCTTCATATTCAAATACATCCGTCATGATTGTACCGCCGCTTTGGGTATTCTGGAATCGGTGTGTATGTGTAAAAGAATGAAATGCGCCTTCCAGCATTTGGTCCGTGAAATTCCACGGCTCGTTCAATTCAATAATCTGAGCGGTCAATGACTGCCAAACACCAAGGTGCTTGGCTCTCCACGTTACCTGATCTCCAAGCCCCATAATGCCGCTGGTCACTCCACTGATTGCACTCTCCCGGCTCTTCTTCGTTGTTTCTGTATGTACATCTACATTCCTGGCCATATTAAAGCAAATCTCCACAGGTGCGTGGATGTACTGATGATGTATAAGAACGGGCATCTATTCTTCTCCCCCATAAAAAACCATTATTCTATTTTATTCACACTTTCGAGAGTCGCCTCAATAATATACCTGTCCGGGGCGTCTCCAACGAATTCAAAGGGATAACAGGTAGTAAGCGTCAGGACAGGTTCATCCTTATCAACAATGACAGTGCGATCTTTTGCATCAGTGACCCAAGTCTTGGCCACGCGGTATTCGTATCGCTTGTTTTGGAATTCCACAAATATACTGTCTCCTTCCTCCACTTCACCAAGCCCCGTAAAAACTGTCTCTCTATGGCCGCTCAAAACCGTATGGCGTTGTTCTTTGGGAGTCGTTGTCCATTGACTAACATACATTCCTACCCCTCTTTTCAAGGATTCTTCATCGGCTCCCCAATAAACTTTGAACCCTTTCTCCAGCTTGGGAATGATCACTCTCCCCACTTCATCCCCTTGCTTAAACGTCTCCAGATCTTCCGTATAAACAGGAGGTTTTTCTTTCCTCTCGATTGTTTGTTTTTCCATAGACGGAGCATCTTTGACCTGATCCCATTGCTCAATTTCCTCCAGTGGTACTTCTTCCACCGCCTGGATCGAGCTCCACCACTGGAAGCCGAAAAAGAATGCTATGACAATTCCGGCAGTCATTACAGCAGCAAGTATCTTATTCAAAAGTCGATCTCCTTCCATTATGTATAGAGGGGAAACCGACAAACCGGTCTCCCCTTCCATATTAAGCGTTCTGTTTTCTTCTAAACACCAACACACCGCCTGCAGTTAAAGCAAGAATAGCTCCAAGAAGCGTAAACGCTGGTTCGGAAGTAGCCGTATCCGGCATTTCCCCGCCCGCTTCCTCCAAAGGCTCCGCTCCGTTTATTACTTCCTGTGGTATTTCTACGGTCCCGACATTGTTAAACTCGCTGACCGTTGTTTTAGATGACTGGGAAATATTCATCGTTTGGCCTTCCATGGAAAGGCTCATATCGATCATCATATCCACACTGGTTAAATAATGGTTTTCTTTATCTACAGTTATTTTATAGGACACATCATTGATTGTCATCTGATCCTGCAGTTGTTCCATCATTTTCTGCATTTCCCCGCTGTCTTCTCCGGAAGACATATTGGACTCCATCATCTTCATGGACATTTCCAAAAGTTCTTGTCCATCTCCTTCATAAGTTAAAACATAGCCATCATCCGACTCTTCCACACTCATGTCTTTAGCAAGGCCGGCCGCCTGATCCACCTGCGCTTGTGCCATCATCGCATTCTTGATCATGGTACCATCCGTTACTTTAACCCATCCTTCTCCAGGAATTTCTGTAAAATAACCCTCTTCCGATAGATAGGATTCGATCGTCTCCCCATCAAGCATAGTCTGAATATGCATGACTAACGGATTGTTTTGAACATCCGCCGACATTTCTGTCTTAACGGCTTCTTCGCTTGAACCATCCGTCATTTCCGATACGGTATGGATTTTGTAACTATCAAGTTCCATCATAGCCTTATTGGATTTCTTCAGAATCTCCTCTGCTTCCATCTCCTCTGCGGATATCTGCATCGGTAATACGAACAAAACCACCAAAATCAACGACAGACTTACCCATTTTTTCGCCATCCAAACACTCCCCTATCAAATTTGGTGAAAGAGCAGCAGTCATTATGTATGTAAGGGACAAAAGATGCATCCACTTTCCCCACCAAAGTCCCTATTTCCTTATTATTACATCATTAAACATTTTTAGGTGATAGAATGACAAAAAAAACGAAAAACATCTAAATTTCCGCATATTAAAACTTGACTCTGCAATTATTACGTTTAGTTCTATGAAATCGTGGGAATTGATATCTTCAGATATGAATGAGACGGGAGTTCTGCCGAATGGAGGATCAACTAACATTAGATAATACAGAAATATTGCTGCTGGAAAGAGATAAGCATTCCTTGCGATGCCTGAAACAAAAAACACAGGATTCCTCTCACCTGTCGATACTCAATTCGCAGATTAATCTATTAGAGGAAGCCTTATACTTATCTAAGAAGCAAGCCACACAAAAGCGCCGTACTAAAGAAAAATCGGTATAACAGAATGATTTCTACATGTCTTTTCGTGTCAAACCAAGGCTGTCTTCGCTCCGATCTATATAAAGATTCCCTTCTGTATCCAGCTGTGCCGTGACGATTTCTGCCCAGTCCGATATTCCCCTCTCTGCTATCTTATCCTCTATCCATTCCTCACTGTAACCGGTAGCAGCTAAACTGTTAGGCAGAAGATTCCCTTGTATAATAACTACCTGCGGAAAAGATTGTTCGTTTCCCTTCATTCCAATATCCCCTTGAGTCAATGGCGTATACTGTGATTTTCTTAATACGCTCACGGTTCCATCCGTTTCCAGGACTGCGACTTGAACATCACGGAAGTGAAATACGCCACTTTTCCTCAACTCCCCAATCAATTCATCCACCGTGAAACGCACTTTCGCCATCCCCTCCTCTAAAATTTTTCCGTTGTCGATCAGCAGCGTCGGTTCACTGTTCAACCATTTTCTTGCACGGAACGACTTGATTGTCCATATATCCATAATCATTACCAGAGCGGAAAACAAAACGAGAGCAGCAATCCCGTGCCATAAAGGGAGATCCGGGGTAAGAAATGTGTTGGAAGTCATAGATCCTAACGTAATACCCGCAATAAAATCGAATAAGGTCAGTTGGGATATAAGCTTTTTACTTAAAATTCTTGCCAGTATATACAATAGGGCAAACATAATAAAACCACGCAAAAGGAAATCAACAAGGACCATTAACACTCCCTCCAATACCCACTCATTCACCGTACAAAAGGAAGAAAGCCGCGGCCCTCTCCCTCCCTCTATAATGGAATTTCCATCTTAAACAGAGATAAAAACCACTCCCAGCAGAAACATCCCCGCTGCATATAAACCGATCCATGCTGATATCGGGAGCGGGAGCCTCAACCAATGAACAGATTTCCTCATCCATAAAAAAAGAGCATAGGACAGGAAAAAGGTAAACAGATAAGCAGTAGAATTCCAGTCCTCTTTAAAGATTCGATCTGCTATATTATGTAAGATCGTAAAAGAAAGCAGAAACAGGAGAAACCACACCTCTTTAAACTTACGGAAATTTCGAAAAATCATAGTTCTTCCCCTTTCATCAGTTTTTCTTCCTAGCTTGTTTCAATTTCCTGTTCTGCATACATAAAACAAACTATTCTTTTTAAGAAGGTGAATAAGTTGATAGAAAGTCCCTGACCTGAAATAATAAGAGTCACCACAATGAACGGAGGCAGGATTCATGGAAAAATTCATTCGTCCCGACCAATACCATTTCATTCAGTCTTGTGCACATCATTTATATAAAAACAACCTCATCTCGAAAGATGCTGCCGTCACCAATGCTTTGAAAGAGATGACCCATGAAAAAGTTCTTGAAGCTTTTCAAAGCCTCACACTGCCTCAAAAGCAAATTATAGATCAAATAAAAAATGTGCAGGATGAAACGGATGCCATCCTTTATTTTTCTCGTATCAAGCAATATGTTAATCCACTTGCAGATATCACAGAGGAAACCATCCAGCTGCTTTTTCCTAAAACAAAGAAATTGACTATTCCAGACCTTAATAAGCTGGAGTGGACGGAACTGTCGTATATAGGATGGAATGATTATGGAACAGCAAAGAAATTTATCGTTACTACAATCGATGACAGACTGGTTGGTTTATCCGGACATTTCTCATCATCCGTTAAGCATGGAATCTGTTCCATTTGTCATGAACAGGGAAATGTGGGACTTCTTACATCCGTCGTATCACGACAAACAAATGGTGAAATGGTGAGTCGGGGTAACTATATTTGCGTAGACAGTCAAACGTGCAACAAGAATTTGAAATCGAGAGATCATCTGGAAAACTTCATGAAGCGAATGAAATCATAAAAAACCTCCCATTCCTTGGAGGTTTTTTATTTTGACTTTCAAAAGAAAATGCTGTAAATTACAATATGTACGAACGATAAAAGATATTAAATCGAATAACATTCGGTTTTAGGAGTGTTTTAAATGGAAAATGTATTTGATTACGAAGATATTCAATTAATTCCTGCTAAGTGTATAGTGAACAGCCGCTCAGAATGTAATACCTCCGTTACCTTAGGGTCTTACACATTTAAACTTCCTGTAGTACCTGCAAACATGCAGACGATCATCGATGAATCCATCGCTGCGACCCTCGCGGAAAACGGATATTTCTATGTAATGCACCGGTTCCAGCCGGAAACACGGGAAGCATTCATCCACACGATGAAGCAGAAAAATTTAATCGCTTCCATAAGTGTCGGGGTGAAGGATGAAGAATATGAATTTATTACAGGCCTTGCAAATAAAGGTCTTGTTCCAGAATTTATTACCATTGATATTGCACACGGACACTCAACAGCTGTTATTGAAATGATTCAACACATAAAGGAACATTTACCGTCGACTTTCGTTATTGCAGGTAATGTCGGTACTCCGGAAGCAGTCAGGGAACTGGAAAAT
Source organism: Halobacillus sp. ACCC02827 (assembly GCF_030291935.1). Lineage (NCBI taxonomy): Bacteria > Bacillati > Bacillota > Bacilli > Caryophanales > Bacillaceae > Halobacillus > Halobacillus sp. ACCC02827. The sequence goes on from NZ_CP128168.1 coordinate 2,034,347, forward strand.
GCCGGAGCGGATGCAACAAAAGTAGGGATCGGCCCGGGGAAAGTATGCATTACGAAATTAAAGACCGGTTTTGGTACCGGAGGGTGGCAGCTTGCAGCTCTTCGTTGGTGCGCCAAAGCTGCTAAGAAGCCGATTATCGCTGACGGAGGAATCCGAACCCACGGAGACATTGCAAAATCTGTTCGTTTTGGCGCTTCTATGGTCATGATCGGTTCCTTATTTGCCGGGCACGAAGAATCTCCAGGAGAAACCATCGAAGTAGATGGAAAATTGTATAAAGAATACTTTGGATCTGCGTCTGAGTTCCAAAAAGGGGAGAAAAAGAACGTAGAAGGCAAGAAAATGCATGTAGAGCACAAAGGAAACCTACAGGATACACTTGACGAAATGGAGCAGGATCTACAATCAGCTGTCAGTTACGCAGGAGGCACGGACTTAAACGCTATCCGCCACGTCGACTATGTCATTGTGAAGAACTCGATCTTTAACGGAGATAAAGTCTTCTAAAATACTCAAATAAAATCCATACAAAAAAGGAGCCATAGAGGCTCCTTTTTTTATTCAGTAAACGACCCGGTTCCTGCCAGTGGTTTTTGCCTTATATAAAGCTTTATCCGCGTTCTTGTATAAATCATCCGGCTTCTTCATTTCTTTTTCTAATTGGCTGACCCCTATTGAGATCGAAAGTTTGATTTCATCTCCCTCCGGCAGCACGAAACGGTGCCTTTCCACCGCGGCCCGGATTCTTTCTGCAATTTCCAAGGAATCTTTCCTAGAACAGTCGGGAAGCAGCACGGAAAACTCCTCCCCCCCGTTTCTTGCTATCTGGTCTGTCGGTCTGGCATTTGCCTGCAGAAGCCCACCCAGTTGTTTAAGGACGGCATCCCCGGCGTCATGTCCGTATGTATCATTAACGCGTTTAAAATGGTCAAGATCCATGAGCAGTAAAGATACACCTTTCACTTGATTACCGCTCTTCTTAAATAAATCGTTCAGGGTAAAGTGAAAGTGACGTACGTTGCTTAAACCGGTTAAGAAGTCCGTCTTTGAATCGTTTTTCAACTGCTGAAACATGCGCTTGGAATATTGGATGTCCTGAAAGAAAACTGCTGCAAAAACGCCGGCTGGAACAGCAATAAACCAATAATATATCAACACTTCCCAATATTCCCTATCTCCTCCCATAACTACATACAAATGTGTACTGATGATCAGCAGACTGATGATGTTCAGGACGGATATCTTTTTGGTTGTCCCTAAGGAAATAAATCTGCTGGCAACGCCTACGATCAAACCGAAGATAAGAGTAGTCATTAAAGCGAAAAGCGACGTCTCATCGAAACCGAATAAAAGCCGGGATATGCCGATCAGCGCGGCAGATACCATCGTCGGGACAAACCCTGCATAGTAAGCAAGAATAATGATCGGAATATGCCTGAGGTCAATCATGATATTGTCTCCAACTTCTATAGAGAAGAACATGAGAACCAAGCCTATACCCGCTGCTAACACACTCATAAGACATCGATCCCATTTGCCTGACTGCCTGCCGATCGGTTCTTTAATAATTTTTCCTGCCAGATAGAACCCGGCTATCATAATTGCTAAGTTAGCCACTAATTCTTTCAATATATACACCATCCCTGTAATCTCTCCTGTCATCCATCTATCCTTACTACGTGAACACTTAAAATCATCCATCCATCTACCCAATTTTATCACGAGCTATTATAATGAACATATAAAAGTAGAAATTTTTTCCTCTAAGGAGCTGTTTTTTTGAAAAACTTACTTATATTCTTTTTTTTGGCTGTAATGATCGTGACAGGGGGCGTTCTTTTTTGGCAGAATCTCTCAACCGAGCCGGAAAGTAAGCTTCCATCGAACAAATCTTTGAATGAGGAGATGAAGAAAGTGGAACTGGCCTCTGTCGACGACTTGTCTTATCCATCCAAAATAGAAGATAACCGAATGCACGTATATAAGGATGGAAAGTGGGTGCCTATTACCATTAAAGGGGTGAACATTGGTATGGGCAAGCCTGGGCACTTTCCTGGTGAAGCAGCTATTGACGAGGATGAATACCTGCGTTGGTTCCAGCAGATTGGGGACATGAACGCGAACGCCATACGGATTTATACCCTTCATCCCCCGGGCTTTTACAAAGCACTGGCCGCCTATAATGCTCAGGCAGAACAGCCGCTCTATGTCCTGCACGGCGTATGGGTCGATGAAACTCCGCTAGAGGAAACAGAGGATGCTTTTCATAAAGAAATAACAGATTCCTTTCAAAACGAAATGAAGAAAATAGCCGATGCCATTCACGGTCATGCGGAAGTAAAACCTTCTCCTGGACATGCATCCGGGGTTTATGACATCGATGTTTCCCCATATGTGATCGGTTGGATTATCGGAATTGAATGGCACCCTAAAATGGTGGATTCTATGGATCGCGGGTATCCTGATCTTGGTGACTTCGACGGAGAGTATGTTTTCACTGAAGGCGCGAGTCCGATGGAACACTGGCTTGCCGTCCAACTGGAAACCCTCACAGCCTATGAAAGCGAAAATTACAAAAGCATGCGTCCCATCAGTTTTACGAACTGGGTAACCACAGATCACATAGATCAGCCGGCAGAGCCGTTGGAAGAAGAGGATTTGGCGTCTATAGATCCCAATCACATTCACCGAAAAGGAGCCGGTACAAAACCGGGAATGTTCGCTTCCTATCACGTCTACCCCTATTACCCTGACTTTATGAACCTGGAAGAAAAGTACACAAAGTATTTGGATCACAGAGGTGAACGTAATAATTATGCAGGCTACCTGCATGATTTATCCGAAGCGAATGATATGCCGGTCCTGATTGCGGAATTCGGAGTTCCTGCATCCCGGGGTCTAACCCATCGTAACCCTTTCGGTTGGAACCAGGGCTTTCACTCCGAAAAAGAGCAAGGGCAGATTGTCAAACGGCTCTATGAAGATATCCTGGAAGAAAATATGATGGGAGGACTTATCTTTACTTGGCAGGATGAGTGGTTTAAACGGACGTGGAACACTATGGATTATGATAACCCGGACAGACGCCCCTATTGGTCCAACGCGCAGACTAACGAACAACAATTCGGACTACTAAGTTTTGACAGACACAAAATTAAAGTCGACGGAAAGAACGATTGGGATGCATCGAAAACGCTCCTTTCCAAAAATGAAGGCAGCCTGCAGAGCTTAGCGGTAGACCATGATGAACGTTACCTCTACATAAAAACCGAGCTTGAGACACTTTCCGATACGTTTTGGGACAATCATCACATCAACCTTTATTTCAGCATAAGGCCGGAAAAGGGCATCGATGTCTTTGGTGACGCATCGATGAGAGCAGACTTCCGCCTGACGATTCGTGGAAAGGATGAGGCAGTCCTCGAAACAGCCGGGGATTATGATCCATTCCTGTTTCACTACACCGAAGATTTGAACATGGTCAAGGTACCGGAGAAAGAACTGGAGAGGAAAGAGAAGATTTTCCGCCCCATCCATCTCGCCTTGAACAAAGGACTTGTCCGTCCGGATACTGGAGAAGAGATTCCATTTGAATCCTACGAAACGGGCGTCTTCCGCTTTGGAAACGGAAATCCAAATGCAGATGATTACGATTCCCTCGCCGACTACTTTTTCACAAAGGATGGACGAATAGAAATCCGTATACCGTGGATGCTCGTTAACGCAAAAGACCCCAGTCAGAAAGAGTTTATGGGGGATATATATAAGAACGGAATAGACGCCTCCATCAAAGTGGACGGGGTGGAAGTTGCTGCCGCGATTACAGATGACAATTCAAACGTAGAGAAATTTCCTGACGGGCCGTCTCTTTACACGTGGGACAACTGGGACCTTCCACAATATGAAGAGCGGCTGAAGGACTCCTACCCCATCATCCAGCAGCTATTTAAAGATGTGAAATAAAACAAAGAACCACAGTAAACCACTGTGGTTCTTTGTTTTATCAGCGCCCCAAGGAAAGCACCGTCTTATCGCTTTATAACCATGAAAATAGGAAACCATGGGACTAAGACTCTGCATTGGTTTGAGATAAACCTTTCCGATTCATATCTCCCCAACTTCCTTTTTTCTTACGGATTGCTTGATAAAGGCCTGCGACGCGCCACCAAACAAGCATAGGCCGATACCAGAAACTCTCTGTAAGTGCGTAAAGAAATAACACGACGACACTTTTCAAATCAGGGTACTTGTGATAGGTCCACTCTTCAAGAAGGACCGCCAGTGAGGACAACATGGAACCATAGAATATGGTTAACAGCCCCATAGCAATACTCACTTCAATAGATATAAAGGAAAAAATCAAACCGATTACGATAATGGCATACCCCAGTAATTCGAAAACCGCACTCAACAATTCGACGAAGAGATAATAGGGAAGAGAAAACATTCCAATTCCTTTGTATTTAGGATTAAAAAGCATGTCCCGATGCTTCCATATTGTCTCTGCAAGCCCACGCTGCCAGCGCTTTCTTTGCGCACGAAGAGAGGAAATCGTAGATGGAGCCTCTGTCCAGCATACAGGATCCTGAATGTATTCAATTCGCTGCTTTGAGTTCTCTTCCTTAATAGTACGGTGCATACGAACGATCAATTCCATATCCTCTCCAACTGTATTCGTATCGTAACCCCCGGCTTTAATCACCCGTTTCTTTTCAAACACACCAAAAGCACCGGATATAATCAGCAGGATATTTAAACGGCTGAGGCCTAGTCTCCCAATCAGGAATGCTCGAAAATACTCAATGATCTGCATTCGCACCATCGGTTCTCTGGCAAGACCGATCTTTTCCACCACACTTTTCACGATAAGGGATCCGTTGGCGATCCGGACGGTCCCCCCAGTAGCGGTCACCTCCCCGTTTGAGTCAATGATCGGTTTCATCGTCTTAAGTAAGGCATCCCTGTCTAATAAAGAGTCACCGTCGATAGCTGCAAAATAGGGATACTTGGAGAAATTAATGCCGGCATTCAAGGCATCGGCTTTTCCTCCATTTTCTTTTCTTAATAGATAGACATGAGGATAAAGAGTGGATTGATACCCAGCGGTCACATCCTTCGTTTGAAAGTGCCGTCGTGTAGCTAGATTAAACGGCTCCATCTCGAACGTATGGATCATTTTCTCTGCCGTCCGATCTTTGGATCCGTCATCAATGACGATGACTTCATATTGAGGATAGTGTAAAGCAAGCATCGATTCCACCGTATTAAGAATACCCACTTCTTCATTATAAGCCGGCACGAGAACAGATAGAGGGAACGTATCTGTATTAACAGCCGTGTCTTCAATCAATTCTTCCCTGTTCAGCTCTTTCTCCTTTTTAATTTTCGGCCCGGCGAGAAGAAATAATACGCCATATAATATGGCAACGATTACCATATAGAGAATGACAAACACCGCAGTTACATCTACGATAACCGATAATATTTCCTGCATCATACGCTTTCCCTCACTTTCATGCTCATAAATTGACGAGCCATATCACGAGCAAAACCATCGGGATGCTCCTCCGCTATACGAGCCAACATATCCTGTCCGGCAGGCAGCTGCCGGATAGCTTGACATGCGGTGTACCGCACCCACCATTCTCTGTCCCCGGTTAGATCATGAAGCGCTTCTCTGCTCTCCTTTACTCTACGCATGCCTGCAAGTCGTGCCACTAACATTCGTTCCTCCCAATAATTTGATTGGAAGAAAGAGGCGATTACGCTCATTTCCACGTCCGCATCCGCATCAGCATAGCTGCGAAGTGCTTTTAAACGTATTTCCTTATCCTCATCCTGAAGCCATCCCTTAATAAAAGCGACATGTTCCTGATTTTTTGTTTCTCCGCAGTAGGTAAGGATTCCAATAATTACATCTTTTTTTGTATCCGCTCCTTCCTCTATCAAATAGATTAATGTACTAAGAAAATCAGCGGGCATACGCCTGAGCATTTGCTTTGCAAGTCTCTGAGTCATGTGTGGAGTTTCAAGAATCACTCGAATGACTCTCTCATCCCCAAGTGCAGCAGCCGTCCTTACGGTCTGCCGATATTCTTCATCTATTTTTCTTAACGATTGGAAATGTTCCCATACGTCATCCTTTAATTGGGTCATATGAAAGTCTTCTATGTAGAACAGAGTGTTTACGCGCTGAGACCAGCTTCCCTTCTTTAGTAAAAGCTGGTAGGACTGGGCAAGGTGTTTATGAGCAGATTCTTCCACCCGCTCTTCTGAAACAGCCGGGTCCTTGCGATCGACGATATCATTGAGCATTCGTTCGATCAGGTTAACCTTGTCTGTTTTTGACATGATGTACTCCGGCTCTTCCTCCTCACCGGCAAGGAAGGATCGAAAACTACCATAGTAAAAAGCATAAAGATCATTCCGGTGTTCCTGGATCCTCAATCTGTTTGCTTTCATAACCAATAAATAGCAAAGCAAAAAAACTTGAAGAGCAAAAAGGACTCCAACAAGGATGAACACAAGTTGCAGCATCCCATCACCTCACTTGTTAATTATAATGAACATTATACGAATACTTTCCGTGTTTTGGAAGTTAAATACTCGCAATCACGATATAATAAGCTTCATTTCACCCCTTATTACCTAGGTACATGGTAGACAAATGGTCTGAATGTTCCTTTTTTCCATATTGCTATGTTTACATGTATCAGCAATCGGCAATGCACAGGAAGGTAGGCAAGAAACTCAGCATAGGAGGATGTATAATGAACCGATTTACCATACCCCGAGACATATATTTTGGCGAGAACGCATTGGAAGTGCTGAATACGGTAGCAGGAAAGAAAGCATTGATCGTAATCGGAGGAGGATCCGTCAAAAAGAACCGAAACCTGGATAAAATTGAAGGATACTTATCGGAGGCTGGTTTGGAAACGAAAGTTTTGGAAGGCGTCACAGAAGAACCTTCGACTGATTTAATAAATAAGTATCTGGACGAGGTGAATGATTTTGCCCCTGATTGGATCATTGGAGTAGGCGGCGGTTCTCCGATGGATGCAGCAAAAGCCCTTTGGCTCTTTTACGAACATCCGGATTTGACCTTCCAAGAAGCTGTAGAACCTTTTCAGCTTCCGGAGCTAAGGAATAAAACCAAATTCATAGGCATTCCCACGACAAGCGGAACGGCCTCTGAAATATCCAACCTATCTGTCATTACCGATTCAGAAACCGGCGTCAAATATCCTCTCGCAAGCTTCGAGCTCACTCCCGACCTTGCGATTATCGATCCGGTCATGGTGGAATCCATGCCTAAAAAGGTCATTGCATACAGTGGAATGGATGCAGTGACCCATAGTATTGAAGCCTATGTAGCTAAACCACGGACTACATTCACCGATTCCCTGTCCATCGAAGCACTGGACATATTAAATCAGAATCTGCTGGCTTCTTATAACGGAGAGGAGGCAGCACGTGAGAAAGTCCATTACGCTCAAGCGATGGCTGGTATGGCATTCGCTAATGCTGTGCTGGGGAATGTACACAGTATGGCTCATAAAAGCGGACCTACATTCGGAATCCCGCATGGTTGTGCAAATGGTATCTACCTTCCCTATGTCATCCAATTCAACCGCTCCGTAGTAGAAGATCGATACGCTGCACTCGCTCGACGAATCGGCCTTGTCGGAAGTAACGATAAAGAGCTTGTTGATTCTCTCATTGAGTGGGTCCGGGATTTAAATAAGGCAATGGAAGTGCCGAACAACTTGAAGGACTTCGGCATTGAAGAAGCATTGTTCCATGACCACGTGGACAAAATGGCCGAAAATGCTGTGGAGGATCCGTGCACGGGCACCAACCCGCGTGAAACATCCAAAGAAGAAATGAAAGATCTATTCACCGCTGCATACCATGGCAAAGCCGTTACCGTTTAACACGAAAGAAGCTGCCTCATTGAGGCAGCTTCTTTAATGTTTCATCTCCGCTTCTCTTTCCACACGATCCATGAATTCCCTAACAACACGTGCATTCCCTTTTCTATTGGCGAATAATAACATCAGTTTTGATAAAACGGTGATTCCCTTATTTCGGCCCGAATATTGAAACATCGTTAGCCCGTCTTCGGATTCACGTAGTTGAAAATCAGCCGTCACTTCAAACATACCGCTGATTACAAATTGAATTTTTTTATGTTTCTTTTGTGGAATGTCCTCATATGCGAGCGTCCTTACTTCATAGGATTCCAACCGATCTCCTTCTTTATATGTCTGTTGGTGGACTGCGCCTGCCTCTGTTTCTGTTCCTTTTATCAGCTGGTGTTCGACCACTTTAGGCATAATACGCTTTATATTTTCATCGGAAAACAACACCCAGACGTCCTCGATGTTCTCCTGTAGCTTCCTTTCTTCCTTCCATTTAATCATGTATGATATCCTCCCTCCGTCGCGACGGGCTCATACAGGTCTACAACAAGCTCTTCTTGGTTACCCCACCGCCGGTAAACTTCCATACAAAAAGAAGTAAAAATCCTTTCGTAGCCGTTTACATCCATAATAGAATGTAAAGTTTCATATGTACGTCGAATATCCACACCTGAGCCCGTATGCGTCATGACGGCGTAAGTCTGGGCTGGTATTGTAAGTACCGACATTCCAGCTCTTTTTTCTCCCGCCTCCTCTAGAGGTACCCCAAGCCAATACCCATCCTCATCCTTTTCGCACGGACCAGGAATGAATGCTCCGATTTGACATGCGGAAGCTGGAAATTCCTTTGAAAGAACACGGGAGGCAGAAGCGATTTCCTTTCCATAAGCAGCTTCTGAACACAGAATATGGAAGCCGATCAGAGTCCGGCTTTCCTCCTTTATATATTTTAACGTCATATCCTTCTCTCCTTTTTTGGATCAGCGGCAGAATAACCGTCCATTTCCAGCTTTTTGTTTCTTGACTCCATCTTTGTTCCAACAATGATAGCGGAGATAGATACAATCACAATGATTGGAACAAGAAGAAATTGAAGCTCGGGGTAAACGATTATGCTGCATAAGCAGAAAATCATCATTGCGACGGGGGGAAAAATATAAGCTTTTGATTCATACAGCCACGCAAACGGAAAGAAATGGCCGCCTGTGATAATAGCAATGGCAAAAGGAAGCGCCCCTGGATCTGAGAAAAATATGTACACGGTGAGAGGTCCCATTATTGCAGGAACAGCTGCCAGGACACCGGAAAGTCCGGAAAGCGGATTTAATTTTCGAAACAGCTCGATACCCATCCATTTAGCAAACAGGACACCGATCGGAAGCAATAACCCGGTGCCGTACAAATAAATGATGGCAAGCAGCTTTTCGTCCGTAATGAAGAAAGATAAAAGAAGCAGGGCCGTCCAGTAAAGGAGTGCACTCCATAAAACAGGAACCCCTTTCCTGTTGTAGTCCGCCAATTCCCTTCTTGCTTGATTAATATCCAACATCCACGCCCCTTTCTATTCCTCTTTTTTCTATTATACCAAAATTATTGTAATTATTTGAAGACTTCTAGACGAGCACACACCCGAATCGAAGGCGACTACATAGTATAAGAGTAGTGAGGCTGGTATTCATTGCCTCTATTCTATTAATGAAGGAGTGTTTTACATGGGCTTCGGATATGGCGGATTCGGCTGGGGAGGTTACGGCGGATACGGATGCGGAGGTTATGGCGGCGGCTGTGGTGGTTACGGCGGCGGCTTTGCATTGATTGTCGTGCTGTTCATCCTTCTCATCATCGTTGGAGTAGCGTACGTTAAGTAAACCATGAAGCGGAGCGGTCTTTACTGCTCCGCTCTTCGACATGCTTCCACACTACATAGGTTAACTATAAAAGAAACAGGGTAAAGGATGTCGTACGTAATAGGGAAGGAGTGTCATTTCAATGACTCAAACATTCAAACTGAATCAGGACGCGCCTGATTTCAAATTACCGAAAATATCCGGTGGCAGCTTCAGCCTCTCCGAGGCGCTGGAATCTCAGGATCAGTGGTACCTGATTACATTCTTCCGTGGTTCCTGGTGCCCTGCCTGCATGAGCGAATTGGATGAATTCCAGGACAGCCTGGACTATTTTAAGAAGCATGACGTCCGTGTGGTGTCAATTACACAGGATCGTGTGGAAGATTTGGAGAAAATGGTGGAAGACCATGGCTTTACTTTCCCCGTTCTGGTGGACGAAGATCTGGAATTCGCATCCTCCTACGGCGTTCATTACCATGACGAGCAGGCTCCCTATGAAGATCATGGTACCCACGGCGAACCGGCTTATTTCCTACTGGATGAGAAAGGAAAAGTCCTATATCAGCAGAGACAGACAAGCCCATTTGGTCGCCCCCATCCTAATGAGCTCAGAAAAACAATAAAATACATCAAAAAGAACTTAAAGTAAAACCACATAACAAAAGGACCCCAAAAGGGTCCTTTTGTTATGTGGCCTGAGATTGTTTGGCACGTTTTTGCTCAAGTGTCTTCTTGAGTTCTTCTTTATGCTTTTCTTCAACGAGAATATACAGGAAGTCTCCAGCATGAATCTCCGTTTCTCCATACGGGGTAATAATTTCATTGTTGCGTATGATCGCACTTATATTAGCTCGATTTGGAAATTGGACATCACGCAGCTTCTGTCCCACAATGACAGACTCTGCATTCGTCTGGTACTGTATCATTTCCGCCTTCGCCTTCCCCATTGATATAAGCTCAATCGAATGGTGCGGGACATCCTTTTTCGGCCCGACCAACTGCATCTTATTGGCTACATAATTGATGGTTGATCCTTGAACCAGTGCAGAAGTCAGTACGACGAAAAATACAAGATTGAAAATTCCCTGGCTGTTTTCCAAACCATCGACAATTGGGAATGTTGCAAGCACAACCGGTACAGCGCCCCGCAACCCTGCCCAGGAGATGAACAGCTTTTCTTTGACCGTATAATTCATTTTGATCAAGGAAAGAAAAACCGCCAGTGGTCTTGCGATAAGGATAAGAACGATGGAAATGAGCAAGCCGTTAAGGATGATACCGGAGGAGAAAAGCTCCTGCGGGAATACGAGCAGCCCGAGGATTACGAACATGAGAATCTGTGCCATCCAGGCAAACCCTTCATTAAATTGGAAAATGGAATAACGATAAGTCAATTCACTGTTGCCAATCACTAATGCTGCCACATATACAGCTAGGAACCCACTTCCTCCTATATAGGCCGTCACGCTGTAGGTCGCAAGTGCAAAGGCAACCGATAGTACCGGGTAGAGTGCACTAGAATCCAGTTTGATTTTGTTGATGGACAGAGATGCTAATTTTCCTAGACCGACACCAAATAGAATGCCGATGCCCATCTGCAGGAAAAATTCCGGAATCAGTATCCAAATGGAGGTCCCTTCTTGGGTGATCAGTTGAATGAGGGAAAGGGTCAGAAATACGGCCATCGGATCGTTTGTTCCTGATTCAGCTTCCAATGTTGCTCCCATTTTAGCTTTAATATTTCTTTCCTTTAAAGAGGCGAATACGGCTGCAGCGTCTGTAGAACCAACGATGGCACCGAAGAGAAGACTTTCCAGCAGAGTAAAATCGACAAGGAAATAAACAGCTATCCCCACCATCAGGGAAGTGAGCAGAACACCAATGGTAGCGAGAGACAAAGATGGCAGCGCAACCGAACGGACCGTCGCCCACTTTGTATGTAGACCACCTTCAAAGAGGATGATTACAAGTGCAAAAACACCGATGGTCTGCGCGGTTTTGGCATCATCGAAATATATAATCCCCAGCCCGTCGCTTCCGAACAGCATCCCCACCATTATGAAAAGAATCAGAGCAGGTATGCCCCAGCGACTGGAGAATTTAGCGACGAGTACACCGCTGAAAAATAAAAGAGCGGTTAATAACAGGATGGTATTTGGTCCATAAGAGTCAAAAAACATGGAATTTTGGATGCTCCTTAAAAGGTCATATAGTAATTGTGGAAAGAAAGAGGCAAAAGAGATGATACATTTAGATTATCGGAATTTTTTTATAAAATCAAAGTAAATGCTCAACGTTTCACTCTCTTTTTCGAAGCCACTTTTGAATCCAAATCGCCGCCTGGGCCCCTTCCCCCATGGCTACCGTCGCAAGCTGAGAATGAATAGATACATCGCCTGCAGCAAACAGACCCTCAATATTAGTAGCGGTTGTTCTTGTATCCGTCATTACCGGTCCGCTGCCTTTCACAATGGCTCCCAGCTTTTCTGCAAGAGCCGTCACAGGGCGGCTTCCCCCCAGGGCAAGAAATGCTTTTTCCGCTCTCAATACTCTCCCTGAATCCAATTTCAATCCTGCCATTATTCCATCCTTCTGCTCAATTTGGTCTACTTTCCCTTGTATGACAGGAATTGCTTCCATTCTCGATAATTCGTCAAAAACCGGTGATATTTCCTTTGATAAGTGATCAATGACTATTAAGTCTTTCGTCCAATACATGAGTGTCTCGGCCATGCGGGCTCCTGCGTCTCCTGAGCCGATGACAACCGTCTTTTTGTTAGTGATTTCATACCCGTCACAATCCGGACAAACATATATAGAACGACCGAGGCATGGAAAGAGACCGGCTATATCGGGTAAATTATCTTCCACTCCCGTGGCGAGCAAAACGGTTCTTGACTTATATCGTACCCCTTCTCTCGTCTCCACTTCGAAACCCCCTGACTCCTGACTTAAGGATACGGCCTTGGTTTCCTTCCGTTCTACACTGTAACGTGCAGCCTGTAACCACCCATCCTTTCTTAATTCCTCCCCACTGATCCCCTCCGGGAAGCCGAGAATATTATTGTATTGCCGGCATAAGGAAGATCTTCCACCGCCAGCATCAATGATTAAAACTTTTCTTCGGTACCTTCCCAACATGATGCTGCACTGGAGGCCGGCTATGCCGCCTCCTATTACGATACAATCATACATTCCACCATCTCTCCTTTTTCTTTTTAACGTTCCCGGCAGCAATCCATTTTACTCGGTTTGTACGAATAGAGGGATTCCCTCCTTTCAATCCATCCGGACGCCCTTTATAATGAGAAAGAATGAATTTTAACTAAAGAAAAGGTGTTAACAGATGAGTTTACTCACAGTAAAGAATTTAAGTCATGGGTTCGGGGACAGAGCAATCTTCGAAGACGTATCCTTCCGCCTGCTTAATGGCGAACATATAGGGTTGATCGGTGCAAACGGGGAAGGTAAATCAACCTTCATGAATATCATTACCGGAAAACTGGAGCCAGATGCCGGCCACATTTCATGGGCAAAACGGGTCCGGGTCGGTTATTTAGATCAGCACGCCGACTTGGAACAGGGAATGACCATCCGCGATGTCTTGCGGACCGCCTTCCAATACCTGTTTGATATGGAAGAAGAAATGAACAGCCTGTTTGCAAAAATGGGAGAAGTGGATCCTGAGGAACTGGAGAACCTTCTCGAAGAAACAGGTGTATTACAAGACGCATTGACAAATAACGATTTCTACACGATTGACGCAAAAGTGGAAGAAGTGGCTAATGGACTCGGTTTGGATGAAATAGGTCTCGACCGGGATGTGCACGATCTAAGCGGCGGCCAGAGAACGAAAGTGTTACTTGCAAAGCTTCTATTGGAGAAACCGGATATCCTTCTTCTTGATGAGCCAACCAACTATTTGGATGTGGAACACATCGAATGGTTGAGGAATTACCTGATTGAATATGAGAATGCATTCATTCTCATCTCTCATGACATTCCATTCCTGAACAGCGTGGTTAATCTCATTTATCATATGGAAAACCAGGAACTTTCCAGATACCCTGGTGATTATGATGAATTTGTTCGTGTATATGAAATGAAGAAACAGCAGCTTGCCTCCGCCTATAAGAAACAGCAGAAGGAAATCGCTAACTTAAAAGACTTCGTCGCACGTAATAAAGCAAATGCCGCAACAAGTAAGATGGCAATGAGCCGCCAAAAGAAACTGGATAAAATGGATGTCATTGAATTGGATGCCGAAAAACCAAAGCCGAAATTTGACTTCAAACAGGCTCGCACTCCCGGCAAGTATCTATTCCAGACAAAGGATCTCGTCATCGGCTATGACGAACCTCTATCACGGCCTCTCAACTTATCTATGGAACGAGGCCAGAAACTTGCCCTTTCCGGTGCTAACGGAATTGGAAAAACGACCCTCCTGAAAAGTATTCTCGGAGAGATCAGTCCTGTTTCCGGATCGGTCGAACTCGGCGAGCATCTTCATATCGGTTACTTTGAACAAGAGCAGAAAGACATTGGCAGTCAAACGTGCATCGAAGAAATATGGGAGGAGTTCCGTCACTTCACTCAGTATGAAGTAAGAGCTGCTTTAGCAAGGTGCGGACTCACCAGAAAACATATCGAAAGTAAAGTTCAAGTGTTAAGCGGTGGAGAGAAAGCCAAAGTCCGACTCTGCAAGTTAATCAACAAAGAAACGAACCTGCTTGTACTTGACGAACCGACCAACCACTTGGATGCCGATGCTAAAAATGAACTGAAACGGGCATTAAAAGATTATAAAGGAAGCGTACTCCTCATCTCCCACGAACCTGAGTTTTATCAGGACATCGTCACGGATGTTTGGAACTGCGAAGACTGGACAACTAAATTATTTTGATTAGAAAGAAGCTTCCTTTAACAAGGAAGCTTCTTTCAGTATTTGGAGAAAGTTTAAGCGGTCAGGAAATTCAATCCAAAAACCATAACCAGGTTCACCAGCCGTCTCCTTAAAACTTCTTTAACAAGCTTCATTTCTTCACCTGTCAAACCCGGAACCAAGCATATAAGAGGAATGGTATAAGGAATTTGTGTTATATTACGTATGCAAATTCCAAGGAGGGATACTACCATGTCTGTACATGAAAAAAAGAAGCAACAACTGTTAGAAGCAGCACACTTCCGCTATGCGACAAAGAATTTCGATCCAGATAAAAAAATCTCCGATGAAGACTTTCAATTTCTTTTAGAAATCGGCAGACTTTCCCCAAGTTCATTCGGGTATGAACCTTGGCGTTTTGTCGTTGTTGAAAGCGAAGAACTTAGACAGAAGATTAAGGAGACTGCATGGGGCGCATACGGAAAGCTGCCGGATGCAAGCCACTTTGTCCTTTATCTTTCCAGAACGGGAAAGGACACACGATTCGACTCGGATTATTTGAAAGATCAGTTAAAGACAGTAAAAGGTATGCCGGAAGAACATGCTCAAAAATTCATAGGCAGAATAGAAGAATTCCAGAAGCAGGACTTCCAATTAGATACAGATCGCGCCCTACTTGACTGGGCAGGTAAACAAACCTATATTGCATTGGGAAATATGATGACAGCAGCGGCTGAGATCGGAATTGATTCTTGTCCAATTGAAGGGTTTCCGATAAAAGCAATGCACGATCTTCTTGAAGAAGAAGGACTTCTGGATAATGGAAGCTTTGAACTGTCTGTCATGTGCGCTTTCGGTTACAGGAACGAAGAACAACCGAAAAAAACACGCCGCCCAATCGATAATGTCGTAAAATGGATCTAATAAATGTTACAGGGATTTTCCTTATGTAGGAAAATCCCTGTTTACTTTCTCCCTCTCTTAACAAAAAACTCAACCAAATGTCTCATTGACGGTTAAAATCTTATAGTTGTATCATACAAATATAAAGTTGTAACATACAACTATTTATTCAAGCATGCCGTTGAAAAAGTTTCTTTACGGCAAATCAACCAGCTATGAAAGAAGGTTACATCATGTGTGGAATTACAGGATGGGTCTCATGGACCCGTTTATTAGAGAATCAAGAGAAAACACTGAAAGAAATGACAGAATCCATTACTCACAGAGGACCGGATGCAGATGGTTTTTGGCTTGATGGACAAGCCGCTTTCGGTCATCGTCGTCTGATTGTCGTTGATCCGGAAGGCGGCCTCCAGCCAATGATTTACGAAGCAGACGGAAATAAAGTCGCCCTTTCCTACAACGGGGAAATCTATAATTTCCAAGAGCTTCGCGAAGAGTTGACAGTGCTTGGTCACACCTTCCAAAGCTCCTCCGATACGGAAGTCCTCCTCCATTCCTATCTGGAATGGGAAGAGAACTGTGTCCATCATCTGAACGGGATCTTCGCTTTCGCTATTTGGGATGAACGCAAAGACCAACTGATGTTGGGACGCGACCATCTTGGCGTAAAACCACTTTACTTCGCCAACAGGGATGGAGAAATTATTTTCGGATCCGAATTGAAAACTTTATTCGCTCACCCTTCCATCGAACCTGTTATTGATAAGAACGGTTTATCTGAAGTATTCGGTCTCGGGCCGATCCGCACGCCGGGACAAGGTGTCTTCAAGGATATCGAAGAAGTACGTGCCGGCCACTACGTTCTTTTTACGAAAGATGAGCGTCACACGGAACGATACTGGAAGTTGGAAAGTAAAACACATGAAGATGACCTGGATGAAACGGTCGAGAACATCAAGTGGTATTTGGAAGATACGGTAAACCGCCAATTATATGCGGATCGACCTGTCGTCTCTATGCTGTCCGGCGGCCTGGATTCCAGCGGATTGACAGCCATTGCATCTAAACAGCTGGAGAAGACCGGGAACACACTTCATACGTACTCTATGGATTTTGAAAACAGCGACGACAGCTTTGCTCAGGATTTCCTGCGCGTAGACAAAGACGAGCCATGGGTCAAGAAAGTAGCCGAACATGCAGGTACAAACCATGAATCGATCATCCTTGACGCTGAGTCTCTTGTGAACAACTTATTAGTTCCGATGAGAGCAAGAGATCTTCCGGGTGTCGGAGAAATTGAAACCTCTCTTTACCTCCTTTTTAAAGAAATGGAAAAAGACGCAACGGTTGCTCTATCCGGTGAATCTGCGGATGAGGTGTTCAGTGGGTATCCATGGTTTCATAAAGAAGAATTTCTTGATGCAGACACGTTCCCTTGGTTATTGAACATGCAGGGGATATCCGGCATCCTTTCCGACGATATGAAAGAAAAATTAGACATTCCCGCCTATCAAAAAGCACGCTATCAGGAAGCACTCGAAGAAGTGCCGACGCTTGATAGCGAAACAGAGACACAGGCAAAACAAAGACGTATGTCTTACATGTTCATTACACGCTTTCTCCCTTTCATGCTGGATCGAAAAGACCGTTCCAGTATGATGACAGGCTTTGAGGTACGCGTTCCTTTCTGTGACTACCGACTTGTAGAGTACCTATGGAATGTACCGATTGAAATGAAGAACGTAGATGGAATAGAAAAAGGAATTCTGCGCCGTGCCCTTGCCGACTATTTGCCGGAGGATGTACGATACCGCAAAAAGAGTGCCTACCCAAGTACGAAAGATGAAGAATATTTGGCAGGGGTGAGAAACTGGATGCTTAGAATCCTTGATGATCCTGATTCTCCTGTCCTTGCCTTTATCGATACGGATAAAATTCGCAGCATTGCAGAAGAAAAAGCGACGGATATCGATGCCAATGCTGCTAAATCTCTATTCGACTATTTGATTCAGATCAATGAATGGATGAAGGAATACGACATTAAAGTAGAACTATGAAGAAGGAAAATCCCCACTGCTTAAGCAGTGGGGATTTTTAGTAAATTATTGATAGTTAATGATGGACGGGTTCGGATCCATTTTCAATACTTTTTCTGCGGTCAGTACCGGCTCGTCTTTCTTATAAAAGACTTTGAATCCACCATATTGAACGGCCTCATTCCGAACAAATTTGCGGTATAGACTCATCTTCGTTCCAGCGGCTCCCCATCCGTCATAGTTTAGCGCAACTTCGACATTATCCGTGGGCTGGATAGCGTCCTTATTAGTCAGAGCCTCGTCCATAAACTGGTGAACAAGTACGATTTTATCAGGGAGATTGTTCTCTTCCACCATTTTCGATATGTATTCTACCGCCTCCTGAACTTCCGCACCATCGACCTGTCCCAGGTTAATTCCGGGTGTTTCTCCTTCAGCAACGTGGAATTCCGTATCAATTGCTAAATGTACATTCGGCATTTTAAGCCATTTCTCTATCAATTTCACTTGGTTCATAACCGAATCTGTGCCAAGTTGCACATCAAGCATTAATAGTGCATCGTTCTCTTCCGCCAGTTCTGCATAACGGTCAATATCTTCCGGAGAAGTCATGTGAAAATATTTTCCTTCTTCGCCCGGATTGCGCTGTGCCACCGTAGTGATCAGCTCAATCATTGGTATGGCCGGCCGCTCAGGATCCGCATCGGAATAAGCCTGTGTCTGCTCCTTCAATTTGCTCATCAGTGCTTCCGGCTCCATTTCTCCAAGAATACCCATATTCTCAGAGTTTGGGTGACCATAGTAAGCTACAATTCTATGATCTTTCAACGGTCCATCCGATTTATCTTCTGCACCCTTAACAAGCGTCTGCCCTACAGGCACCATACGTTCCCGTTCGCCGCCATGCGCCTGAACGGCCGGCATCTTCTCTTTCTCCTCTTCGGTGAGACCATCAGCAATCGGCTCGGACCCTTCTGCTGGTTCCAATGCCTTGTAAGGAGTTTCAGGTTCTTCCTCTTCCGGCTCCGCTTCTTTCTTTTCAACTTTCTGGTCCGTTTCCTCATCGGCCGTCTTTTCGTTATTCGTTGATGCCGTATCTTCCGAGCACGCAGCAAGGAAAAATGCAACGACAGCCAACAACAAAAGAATACTGAATTTCTTCACTATTTGTCACTTCCTTATGTAATTTGTTCCAAAAACTTTCTACATTTTAACACAGGATGAATTATTTTGTGGCTGGTATTTGAAATTGAACAGAAAGTCTCATCTATATTCCCCCTTCCTAATTCAACCAACTCTACCCTTCACAACAGTGCACAAAACAAAAAGAAGACGTGTCACGCCTTCTTTTCCGAATAAATGTGCTGGTCTTCACAGAGGATACAGGATTCAAACCAGCTGCCGCTTATAAATTTCTTCCTTAGTACGAAGATCGACTGCGTCAACAACCATTTCCAAAACAGAATCATCTTTCATTGATTTCTGCCCCCACAACCTTATGTAATAGTCTGAACGATGATCGTGGAAAGCAACCTCTACATTTCGAATGCCTTCCTCTTCCTTTATTATACACTCCTTAAATTCCATAACCTCCCGGGGCTGACTTAGTAAATATTGGCGCAAGACCGCTTCTAACTCTGGAAAAACGAGTACTCCTTCCACCAACACTTTTTGCTCGAAATCATCCCATTGATTAAAATGGTGAACAGTGATTTGATCCATAAAACTGACCTCTCCTTTCTGCTGTGGAAAACTGATTCCCTTAACGGACGATAGGCAAACCTATCCCTATATAGCTCCATACCTAGTTATATCTAACCTCTATAATGATCAGATAATTAAGAAAATTCGTTCTGGACTGCATTACACCAGCAGAAATGGCATGTGTTTTATGGATGACCACATCGTATCATACAGGAAACTTTAATTTGGACAAAGATTTATTGTAAGATTTCCTCACAAAAATATAGCACATTTTGTAAATAACTGTTGTAATAATAGCATAGCTAACGACAGGATCTTCTCCTTTTAGTTTAGACATTTATCCTATCAGACGTGAGCTAACACCTATCCGTACTTGGATGAGTCTATTACACTCACAGGTTCATCGGGTGACTGCGGATAAGGTATCCTCCTTTTACCCTCGATAGGCAGCCCTCCAACCGAATCGATGCGAACGTATCGAAAAAAAGCAAAGACACAGCTTCTCCCCTGCGTCTTTGCTAACTCTTTAACTATTTACTTCTCTTCTATTCTTCCCGGAGTAGAACCAACCGCCTATTGCCACCCCTAATAGAACCGTCCAAAAAGTGATGGTCCAGGCCGCTCCATGTGCAAAATGCTCGTTGAGAACACCAACGTTTTCATGAGAAAGTGTAATAACAGCAAGTTTCACACCAACCCATGCGACGATAAGGTAGGCTGTAGTTTCCAGAGACGGCCGCTTATCCAGCAGTTTAACAAACCAGGTAGCAGCAAATTTGATTAAGATCAATCCTGCAACACCGGCGGCAAGTACAACCAAAAATTGACCGCCGTCCATTCCTCCGATTTCCGGTAGGGGGGTATTAGGCAATGCTAATGCGAGAGCCACAGCAGCAAGAATAGAATCAATAGCAAACACTAAATCCGCTGCACCAATTTTTAAAACCGTCGGCCAGAACCCTTGTCCGGAAGACAACTCTTCCTCTTGGTCTTCTTCTTTTTTACCAATAATATTTTTCAGACCTAAGTAGATGAGGTACACAGCACCGACAGCCTGAACCTGCCAAACGTTTGCAATAAATGAAATAACAAAAAGTGCGATAAACCGGAAGATAAAGGCACCAATAATTCCATAGTTAATGGCCCGCTTTTTCTGATCATCCGGCAAGTGTTTGGCGATAACGGCAAGCACAAGGGCATTATCCGCAGACAACAAACCCTCTAAACCAATGAGGATAACCAGGGTCCAAGCATATTCTATCCATAATGAGTCCATTTTTCCCCTTCTTTCCTTATGCCCCACATAAAAAACCCTTGCATCGTTTGCAAAGGTTCAGCTTTCTGCACGTATCCGCATTCTGCATATGTCTTATGAAAATGGCAGGACTCTGTGGGAGCATGCTCCTTTGATGAATATAAGAACTATATCAACAAAGACCTGGATGGTCAATTCGAATCTTCACCATTACCCACGAGCATTATTTAGAAAATGTTATTGTCAACTGTAAATTCAAGGATGACAGCCGGACACAAGAGATAGGACTTATCGAATGGACCTGGATGGTGGCCGCTCCCGTAATCGTATGTCGCTTGACCAAGGCGGTATCCTAACCGGGGATATAAGTCTCCTGCTCGTGATATTAAATTCTTTCACTTTTTGATCACCTCTTCTCTTTAACCATATGGTCCGTCCATTCAAATGGTTAAGCTTTTAAAAAAACCGTTTCCCGAGGTCAGGAAACGGTTTTCCTCTATTGAATCTGGAGTGTCACATCATCTATATGAATGTGATTACTTCCGCAACGTCCCCCATCAAAAGCTTAAGGAAAGTCGTTTTCTTTTAAGACGAAATCGATTTCGTAACGGAAAAAATTTTACCGGTTAAACGAATTATTCTTAATGGTTTCTTTATACCAGTAAAAGCTGTCTTTCTTCGTTCTTTTGAATGTTTCAAAGTCTACGTGAATGATCCCGAACCGCTTATCATATCCTTCCGCCCATTCAAAATTATCCAGGAGCGACCATACAATATAACCGGCGATCGGAACTCCGGATTGAATGGAACGATCCAGTGCGGTCAAATGCTGCTTTAAGTAATCAATCCGCTCCTGATCATGAACCCTTCCATCCTTGACACCGTCATTGTAGCATGCGCCATTTTCCGTAATGTAGATAGGAACATTCCCGTAAGTTTGATGAATATCCGTCAATGCTTTATGAAAACCTTCTGCATAGATCGGCCACCCTATATCCGTTCTTCTTTCATCAAGAGGAACCTCCTCTACTTGGAACATCCCGCCATCTTCATGGTAACGACCGAGACTCCCTGTGTAAAAATTGATTCCCATAAGGTCGATAGGCTGGGCAATGGTATCCATATCCCCTTCCATCAACCGGAGCTGTGCCCCGTGTCCAGCGAAAAGTTGGACTAACTCTTCTGGATATGATCCTTTGAATACAGGATCCATGAACCATTCCTTCTGCCACATCATCCCGAGCTTACAGGCATGAACATCCTCCTGTTTCCTAGTATATGGTTCAAGCCAGCCGATATTTGGAGCGTAGCCGATTTCCCCGTCCGGAACCTCTTCCCGGAATGATTTTACCGCTTTCCCATGTGCAAGAAGCAAATGGTGAGAGACATCCACCGCCGCCTGCAGATCTTTTTTCCCGGGGGCATGTACACCCAAGAAGTTAGAAAGAAAGGATGCACACCAAGGTTCGTTGATTGTTAACCACTTCTTCACGCGGTTTCCGAATAATTGGAACATGCATGTCGCATATGTATCGAACGCATCAACGGTAGATCTGCTTTCCCATCCGCCGTTTTCCTGAAGATATTGAGGAAGATCCCAGTGATATAGGGTGACCATCGGCTCTATACCTTCTGCAATAAGTGCGTCAACAAGGGAAGCGTAATAGTCGACCCCTTCTTTATTTGGGATTCCTGTTCGGTCTGGAAATATCCGCGACCATGAAATGGAGAAACGGTAAAGATCGACGCCTAGTTCTTTTAAATGTCGGACATCCTCCCTGTATAAATGGTAGCTGTTACATGCACGGTCACCGGTGTCCCCGTTTTTTACGTTGCCTGGCGTATGGGAAAACACATCCCATATAGAAGGGGTACGGCCTCCTTCTTCCACCGCACCCTCGATTTGATAAGATGCCGTGGCGGCACCCCATTTTAAGCTTTCAGGAAACTTTATAGTTGTCATGCTATCCCCTCCATAAATAATGACTCAACGTTCGATTGTCGTTGCCCGCGGTACCAGTTCAGGGTCTACTTTTACTGCCTGAATGGCATGATCTGATTTCATTAAATCTTCCAGCATATATGCAGAAAGTTTTCCAAGTTTCTGTTTATCCTGCTTTACAGTGGTAAGCGGCGGATCACTATACCGGCAAGCCTCGATATCATCGCAGCCGACCAGCTGTATATCATGAGGTACGGAGAGTCCGTGTTCTTTTATGGCTTTTAAAGCACCAAGAGCCATCATATCAGAAGCGGCGAATACGGCTTCCGGAAGCCTTCCTCCATTCAGAATCTTCTTCATCGCGTCATACCCGCTGTCTTCAAAGAAGTCCCCATAATGGATCCAGTCCTTCTCTACGTTCAGACCAAATTGGTTCATAGCGTCCACGAATCCGATATTACGGATACTGGATACTAAAGAGTCTTGTTTCCCTCCGATGTAAGCAATATTCCGAACCTGATTTAAATACAGATATTCGACTACATTAAAGCCGATTTTTGCATTATCTGTCATGATGTAACTGGAACGGGGGCCTTCCAATTTTAAATCGATTCCGATACAGGGGATGTCGCTTGCTGCGATCTCGTGGACCGCATCTTCAATCTCATCTCCAGCAATAATCAAACAACCATCGACATGGAAGTGTTTGCATCTTTCCAAATACTTGCTCTCCCCTTCATAAATCTTTTCATTTGAGAAGAGCAGTAAATCATACCCAAGGGCGCCTACCGTTTTCTTAAAAGAGTTGACGACCTCGTTAAAGAAAGGGTGCTTGAAATCTACGTTGATTTTCCCCGCATAGATCAGACCGATCAAGTTGGATTTCTTTGTAGCCAGTGATTTGGCTGAAAAAGTGGGCTGATATTTCGTATCTTCGATGATTTTAAAGACTTTCTGCCTTGTTGAATCACTGATGCCACCGTAATTATTAATAATTTTTGATACAGTAGCCGGTGATACACCGGCCATCTTCGCGATATCCCTGATCGTTAAATCCATGGTTTTGTATTCTCTCCTTAGACACTTTCCTGTAAAAACTATGTTTCTATTGTATCAACAATTGGAATATTTAACATAATGGATCGATTACTTTACCGATCCTTCCGTGATACTGGATATAAACCATTTATTAAAGATAAGGAAGATGATGATCAACGGAACGGTCGCCCAGAATACGCCTGACAATAACATACCGAAATCCACCCGGAATGCATTGTTCAAGGATGCCAGAGCTACTTGCAGCGTGTAAGAAGACGGGTCTCTTAAGACGGTGAACTGCCACAAAAACTCTCCCCACACAAGAGTGAATACGATTATTCCAAGTGTAGCAAATGCCGGTTTAATAATCGGAAGGACGATACTTCGATAAATACGGAAGTTTGAGCAGCCGTCCAGTTTCGCAGCCTCCATAATTTCATCCGGAACCGATTCACTGATATATTGGCGCATAAGGAAAATGCCAAGCGGATTTAACAGAAACAATACACCTGCACCGAACAATGTATCTAACCACCCAAGCTGCGACACAAGGTAATATTGAGGGATCAATCCCAGTTGGGGAGGGATGACCATCGTCAGCAGGATACAGATAAAGAAAAAGTTCTTGCCCGGGAAGTTGAATTTAGCAAACGCGAAGCCTGCTAAAGAACTGATTATCAAGACAGCAAGCGTAACAGTCGTACATAAAAGGATCGTATTCCACATCGCTTGAAAGAATGGAATGGTATCCAACACTTTGGTAAAGTTTTCGACCAGTTGATCCCCTGGTAACAGTGTCGGAGGGATCGAGTTATAGGCAGCACTCGGTCTCGTTGCCATAACAAACATCCAATAGAATGGAAAGAGAGACAGCAAGGATGCCAAGCTCAGTAATATATATATCGGGACTCTTCCGCCTTTCCCTTCTGCCGGTTTTCTCATTTAAGACACCTTCCTTTTCTTCTCACGATTGAATCCTGAGGTTAACCACGTATTGATGGCTGCTGCTGCAATGATGATGATCAGTAAAAGGACAGCCGTAGCCGATGCTGTACCGAAAGAACCCAGATTAAAAGCATCCCTGTATAAGTACATGACCACTGTCATCGCTTCATCACGACTAAAGGCAGAAGATCCGAGGAATACTGTCGGTTCTGCAAAAAGCTGCAGGGCACCAACCGTAGACATAAAGACGGTTAACAGAATGAACGGTTTCAGCAATGGAATCGTAATATGGAAGAATTGCTGCACCTTCCCTGCACCATCAATGGTGGCAGCCTCATACAGATCCTTTGGAATACTTTGTAGACCTGCCAGGTAAATAATGGTGTTATATCCTACCCATCGCCAGAAAACCATCAGAGCGATTGCGATCTTCGCCCCCCATTCCGATGTTTTCCAACTTACAGGATCGATACCGAAAAGACCGATAAAGTAATTGGCAAGAGCTGTTTCGCTGCTGCTGAAAAACACACCGAATACGAGCGCAACCGCAACCATAGAAGTGATATACGGCATAAAGATCGTCACCCGGAAGAAGTTAGTGAACCGGATGACGGCAAGGTTCAGGAAGTAAGCTAGAATGATACCGACAATCAGCTGTGGCGCAGTGCCCATCAATCCAATAATTACTGTATTATAGAGTGACTTCCAAAACAGCGGATCCTGTAGAACAATTATAAAATTGCTCATTCCTACAAACTCCATTTCACCCAGACCATTCCACTTTTGAAAAGCAAGAACGATGCTGAAACCTGCAGGATACAAACCTATAATGCCAAATATGATAAAAAAGGGAGCGATATAGAGATACCCGGAAAGCATATCTTTCTTCTTCTCGGACATGTGACTCGTCTTCGCTCGGGAGACTCTCTGTTGCTTCTCCACACTCTCCATCCAATTTCCTCCTTCGTTATGTAAGGCAGGCTGAACAAGTGCTGTCCAGCCCGGCCTCCTTCATCGTTTCAAAAGATCATTAATCCGTTTCACGGCTGCATCCCATTCTTTCTCCGGATCAGCACCTTCCTGGACATTCTTCAGGGCTGTAAGCACTTCGTTGTTTACGGTCACATATTTAGGACCTTTGTAAACTTCTGGAATTTCCTGTGCTGCTTCAGCGAAGTAAGCGGCTGTATTTTGCCCTCCAAAATATTCGTCCTCATTATTGGTGAACGCTTCCATTTCATACGTATCCGGTGTGGATGGGAATAAACCGCTCTCCGTAAAGGATTTCATTTGATTTTCTGGTGATAACAACCATTGAGCGAAGTCGTAAGCTTCCTCCTTATAATCTGTTTCAGCCGGCATCGCTACGTAGGATCCGCCCCAGTTACCTGCAAACTGTGTAGGCATAGTCGTCACGCGCCAATCCCCTTCCGCATCGGGTGCATTTTCTGTCATGTATCCTTTCAACCATGCAGGAGCCAATTCTGCTGCAAAACTCCCCTCATTTAAGGCGTTCGCCCACTCAGGTGTCCACATATCAAAATTAGAGACAACCCCCATATCATTTAACTCCACTGCATAATCATAAGCCGCTTTGACACCGTTATCGGATTCTTCAATAAGAAGTTCGCCATCCCTGTTGAAGTAGCTGACCTCGAGAGCGTCCATGTTGGCACGGAATGCCATTTCCATACTATCGACCATCGGTTTATTGGTCTCTTTCCATACGGTCTCTGCTGCTTCTTTGAATTTTTCGGGAGAATCGATCATGGCAGTCACTTCATCCGGATCCGTAGGCAGACCTGCTTCTTCAAAAATCCCGGTATGATAATACATGGCTTTCGGGCCGATATCCGTAGGCAGTCCAAACAAAAAATCTCCGTCGCCGTTCTCTGCCATCTTCCATTTCCAATCTAAGTATTTGCCTTTCAGATCTTCTGCGCCTAAATCATAAAAATTGACGAATCGATCCTGCGCTTCCCTATAACGGTCCAGCTGATCGATTTCAATCATTGTCAGATCCGGTGCGCCGGTTCCAGCGGATATAGCTGTAAATAAGCTATTATGATGGTCTTCTAACTCAGAGTTTTTTATGTTGATTTTCACGTCAGGGTTCTCTTTTTCATATTCTTTTGCAAGATCTTCATAATTGGTTGCACCAAAAACCCAGAAATCAAGGGTTACTTTACCTTCTCCCGAAGCAGAATCATCTCCTCCACTGCACGCATAAAGAAAAGTAGTCAACAATAATAACATTGCAATCATCCAACTCTTTTTCAACTTCATTCCTCCTCTGAAATGCCATTTACGAAACCGGTTTCGTTAATGGTCAAAAAAAATCGATTGATCACTCGTGATATTTTGATTATATCTAGTAATGTATCCGTTTTCAATATAAATTTCAGAATTTTACTTATATTTTATTAACATATAAGGAAATCGGTTTCCTAAACAATGTTTAACCTTCTCCTTGTCTGCATACAAGACAAGATGATCCTTCCTCTTCCATGCCGGCATCTTTTTTGCAGAAGAAAAAATGTATCACTATTAATGTTTTCGTTTAACCCCCCATTTACTACCATGACAAGACTGATAGTACTAAAGAATGAATTTAATATACAAAGAAGTAATTTCCTTTAACTTAGGGAATAGAATAAGTGAAACCTAAATCAATCAAGGGAGGAATCGCCACATGATATGGATGCTTTTGCTGATTCCGTTGGTATGCCTGATTGGAATTGCTTTATATTTTGATAAATCAAAGAAGAACAAAACAGGTGTGGATAACGAAAAGACGTATGAGGAAATCTATGAAAATAAAGGTGCCGCTACTAAGTCCGCAGATCCAAAATATACAAAGAACTTCTAAATTGATATAGGAAAGCCTTTCAGAATTTAGATTCCCACTAAAAAATGGTGTGAATTCTATAAGGGTATAAATGGCTTCACCATTTACAGTACACTGCAGGGATGGTCCCGAGGGCCTCCCCTTTTTTTTGTGAAAAAACGCACCATACCTCCCCGCCTATGTTTGTAAAGTACAACTATTTACTTTATGATGGAAATCTGATAGATTTGATTATTATTGTTAAACACCATTACCAGGAGGTTCATGATTTACATGAAAACTACCAATCCATTAAACAAAGGCTGGGTTTTCTTCTGGACCGCAGTAATATTACTGTGGGCAAAAACCTATTACGCCCTACAAACAGCATTTACGTTAGATATTGAAAACGGCGCACAACAATTCATTCTGATCCTTACACCAATCAGTTCTATCTTATTCTTTTTCAGTTTTGCATTCTTCTTCTCACCAAAGAGAAGAAATAAAGCATTTATGACCATTTACTTCTTAATGTCATTCATTCTTTATGCAAACGTCGTGTATTATCGTTTCTTTAACGATTACATCACCCTTCCTGTGTTGATGCAGTACAAGAACTTCGGGGATCTAGGAGGCAGTGCTCAATCATTGATGCACGTTTCTGATGTACTGTACTGGGTTGATTTCGTTCTTCTAATCGCATGGTTGGTAGCGAAAAAGACTAATCCTACGATGCACTTTAAGAAAAGAACCGTCGCTATGCTTTTTGCTTCATCCATAGGCTTTGCGGCAGTAAACCTGTCTATGGCTGAGGTTCAAAGGCCAGAACTGCTCGTACGTACGTTTGATCGCGCCAAACTCGTCAAACTGCTAGGAATCTACAATTATCACATCTATGATTCTGTGATGACAGCTAAAACATCGTCCCACCGAGTTCTTGCAGACAGCAATGAACTTGTTGACGTCTTGAACTACGTCAATTCCCAGCAAGGGAAAATGGGAGCGCACGGAGAGTTCTTCGGAAAAGCGGAAGGAAAGAACATTGTACTCGTTTCGCTTGAGTCCACGCAGAACTTTGTTATCGACAGAGAATTAAATGGACAGGAAATTACTCCTTTCCTTAATGATCTCAAAGATGACAGCTTCTATTTCAGCAATTTTTATCACAATACCGGACAAGGGAAAACCTCAGATGCAGAATTCATCATTGATAATTCCCTGTATGGACTGCCGCGAGGTGCTGTCTATACAACGAATGCAAACAACGAATACAATGCTACTCCGGAAATTGTAAAAGAGCACGGGTATACACCTGTGAGTTTCCACGGAAACCACGCAAGTTTCTGGAACCGTGATGTCATGTATCAAAACCTCGGGTACGACGAATTCTACTCGAAGAAATATTATGATGTAACAGATGAGAACTCCGTCAACTATGGTTTAAAGGATATTCCATTCTTTGAACAATCCATGCCTTTACTCAAAGAGCTGGATAAACCGTATTATGCAAAATTCATAACGATGACGAACCACTATCCATACATTATGAACAGCGAAGACATGAAGATGATTGATCCGGCCGATACCGGAGACGGTTCTGTTGACCGCTACTTCCAAACGGTTCGATACGAAGACGAATCTATCAAACGGTTCTTCGAATTGATGAAGGAGCAGGGAGAATACGAAGACAGTATCTTTATCCTTTACGGCGACCACTACGGAATATCCGAAAACCATAACCGTGCTATGAGTGAAATCCTTGATAAGGAAATTACTCCGTTTGAACATACACAGCTTCAGAAAGTTCCTTTGATCATCCATATTCCTGGAATGGAAGGAAAAGAAATGGATACGGTTGGAGGAGAAATCGATTTAAAACCTACGATTCTCAGCCTTCTCGGCATAGAGGAAGAAAATGATGTTCAATTCGGTACCGATTTGTTCAAAGAAGATCGGGAAAGTAAGACAATCTTCCGTGATGGAAGTGTCGTTACAGACGACTATGTCTATGCTGCCGAAGGAGACCACTGTTACGACAAATCGACAGGAGAAGAAATCGACGGGGAAGCATGTACACCGTTGAAAAAAGACGCTCAAACGGAGTTGAATTACTCTGATAAAGTTGTTTATGGAGACTTGCTGCGTTTCTTAGATGAAAAACAAAATCAGAATACAGAGAAATAACCAAAAAAACTCGGCTGCGATGCAGCCGAGTTTTTTAATTACCCCAATTGTGAGTGCCTTCTCGCTTTTTGCAGTAAATCATAATCATTCCATGGCGGACTTGATAACCTCAGCAGCAGAACGATTATCACTTAATCGAGGGCTTTGTCCGGACCACAAAGACATGTACCTCGTATCCCCATTTTGAGCGGCTGCCGATCGAATCGGTTTCGTCAGGGAGTTCTGAAGTGGATACGGGAGGTGTGGCTTCCCTTCCATACGGCGTATAAACGCGTTCTCTATCCCCCTTGCCGGCTTTCCACTGAAACTTGCCGTAACTGCCGTTTCCGTCTCTCTTGCTCCCAAAATGGCTTCCTTGTGGCGTGGATGTGCTCCACTCTCTTTGCACGTTACAAAAGCAGTCCCCATTTGTACTCCAGATGCTCCCAGGGCCATTGCAGCACGGACTCCCCTACTGTCCATAATTCCTCCTGCAGCAATGACAGGGATTGTTACTTGATCGACGATTTGCGGTACGAGAGAAATCGTACCGATCATGCCTCCTCTTTCTGATCCAAGAAAGGTTCCTCTATGGCCTCCTGCTTCACTCCCTTGAGCAACGACCATATCCATTCCGCTTCTCTCATTCAAGACTGCTTCCTCCACATTCGTGGCAGTTCCAATTAATTGAATTCCCTC
This sequence comes from Halobacillus sp. ACCC02827, assembly GCF_030291935.1. Taxonomy (NCBI): domain Bacteria; kingdom Bacillati; phylum Bacillota; class Bacilli; order Caryophanales; family Bacillaceae; genus Halobacillus; species Halobacillus sp. ACCC02827. The sequence continues at coordinate 2,064,516 of NZ_CP128168.1, forward strand.
CTGCTTCAGTCTTTCCATTGTTTTACGATGAGGGATACCGAACGTGAAACTTACAATTGGTACGTTTTCTTCGATTAGGATACATACCTGCCTGTCGAAATGGTCCATGTCTGCTTCTGGAATCGGACTCACCTCCACCCCCAGTTCACGTCGATATGGTTCCAGCCATCGTTCTGCCTCCTCCATCTCCGCCTTGCTGTATGTTGGGTATTCCGGCACAAACAGGTTTACGGCAAAGGGACGATTTGTCAGCTGTTTAATCCGCTGAACAGATGTTTTCAAAGCGTCCCCGGTCATATAACCTGCCCCCAGACTTCCAAGCGCTCCGGTGTTGGAAACTGCAGCGACCAGCTCCGGTGTTGTCACCCCTCCGGCCATTCCTGCTTGTATAATCGGGTAGGTCAAACCTAATATCTCCTTCATATAATAACTCCTCTCTATGATTTAACATTGACATATCATCAGCATATTACCGTCCGGATCCTGAAAACTAAAGTAATGGCCATGTTCAATGGAACCGATCCATCCTGCTTCCATTTCCTGTACTTGAAGGTAAGCCTCATGGATGTCATTTGTATTCAAATGAAAGACCGGATTTATATATATCGATTCCTGATTGTATCGTTTGCTGTCCAATACAATATTTACACCTGATAAAGGTAAGATATACAAATGGTTGTGAGGAAATTCTTCTTTATACGGAACAGCCAACAGCCTGGAATACCACATGGCTCCCTGTCTGATATCCTGCACGGGAATGAAGACCGTTCCGATTTCCGGAAGAATCGCACCGTCTTTTTTTATATCTGTAGTACTTTTCTTGTCCCCTTTGGATAGCTCTTCTGATGCATGACCTGCCATTCAAACCACTCCATTCCTATGTAATGAGTTGCTTTTCGAAACTTCAAGCATATCTTCCTGTTGAAATGAATTGATTCCAAAGCTCGACACCCCTATAATTAGGAAAAGAAAGGATTGTGAGGAATCAACATGCTTTACATACGAAACATCGAAACAATCATTGAGGAAATCTATCAAGAAAACCAGTTGGATTTACAATACGAAGTCAACAGCACCCTGCCATCACCGATGAGCTTCAATGTATCCACCAATACGCTTGCTTTCAATTACCTTCAAGTCAATGGATACATGAGCAAAGTTAAAATTCAGGAGTCAGAGGAAGACTTCGTCCGAATCATGATTTACCGTGAACTTGGCTATTATATTACGTTTAAAAAGCATCGGCCGGATATGCGCACCCTTCTATACGGCGGGGACGCGGAAGTCGCGGAGCTTAAAGCAGAAATAGAAACGAATGCATGGGATTACGGACGTGAACTCGTTCCTGACCGTCTGAAACAATCGTATGATATCGTACGAGAAAGGGACGGCATGCTGCTAAATGGCCGTTTATAATCGAGAAATTTACCCCTTGACTGTTTTTTCTTTTCCCCTTCCTTACATTCGTGTTCGATAAGGAAAAACCTCCATGTCTGGACCAAAATTTCCTATAAATAAAGAAAGGATCACCGCCGAGGGGTGATCCTTTCTTTATTTTACTGGAATCCATATTTCTGAGTAATACGAGTCACTGGAAGGATCTCCGTCCGGATAGACTTCCATTTCCGGTCCATTTCCTTGTGTAAATCCGCTGGAAGGAAACCATTCCGAGTAAATTTGTTTCCAAACCTTCTGTATGGCACCCGGCATGGAGCCATGCACTTCAAAAACCGCCCATTTCGATGCCGGTATTTCCAACATATCATACGATCCATCAGGTTGTTTCCCTTGATAGGAAGCCCCGATCCAATAGTCGATGGATTCGCCATTCCCAATGGTACAACAAACCCCGATAAGCCCTTCCATTACTCCATCATTCCAATCATCCAGATCATCTAATACACCATCCTCATTAAACTGCCGCCACATCTGTGGAATTATTTTCAAGTTCTCTCCTTCTTTGCAGGAGATCCGTTCTTTCCTTCCCATGATTCTGATTGCTTCTTTTTCCATGATTTGATACCTCATCGGCTCTACTCCTTTCAAGGAAACTTGAATAACCAGGCGGTTATAGAATACTAAGGATCCATTATAGTTTCGCGCATCCCGTGGTGACATGCCATGCTGTTTACGAAAAGCTTTCGAGAAAGATTCCGGAGAGTCATATCCGTACTTATAGGCGAGATCAAGGACTTTCCTTCTGCCTGCCATCAGCTCTCCCGCAGCAAGCGTCATTCTTCTCCTTCTGCAGTAGTCCATGACAGACGTATCTGTCAAGATCCGGAATAGGTGCTGGAAATGATAAACAGACATGTGGGCTTCTTTCGCAATATCCTCTATACGCAGTCCTTCCAATAGATGTTTCTCCATATAATCAACAGCACGCTGCATGGAATCGATCCACATCCGAACTTCCTCCTCTCTTAAAAAAATCATATCAGTTATTCCTTCGCCCTTCCTGTCTGTTTGTGCTTTTTCAGGACAGATAAGACGTTTACACTCCCAAAAAAATCCATAATGGATAAATGTCAAAAACTTGTCGTTTCTTATGGTTGCTTGTCAGGAATGCTTTCCGTAAAATAGTTGAGTGGGAGACCATTACCGAATGTATGTATCATACAAGCACAGGCAAGGCTGGTAGAAGACCCTTTGTCAGCCGCAATACCTGTTTTAAACTTTACCAGCATGCGACGTGGTCCGCCTGTACGTAACCTTGACATTAATTAAAACTGGATTTAACATACCGTAGAGTGTCATTTATTATCAAGGTCGGATCGATAATCTAGTAACAGGAAAGAGGAGAATCATGGAAAGGGAAGATATTCGGACAACAGAGAAACAGCCTCTTACAGACATTTTAGCGAAGACTGTAAAAACAGGCATTATCAAGTCTAACCTTGTCCCGATGTTCGCCGGGCTTACATTAGCATTATACACGTATGAATACGGATTGTTGGAAAAGCTGCCGGAGATAATTTTTGCCTTGATCGGATCGATCATGGTGATGGGTGCTGCCGGAGCGTTCAACAACTGGTATGACCGGGACATTGATGCCATTATGGAAAGAACGAAGACAAGGCCGACTGTAACCGGACAAATTAAACCGCGCCAGGTGCTCTGGCTTGCCAGTCTGATGGCCGTTTTAGGAGTCATCATTTTATCGCTTGCTACTCCGCTCGCAGGATTTCTCGGTTTCCTCGGGTTGTTTTTTTATGTCGTGCCATACACTATGTGGACGAAGCGAAGAACCATTTACAATACGGAAGTTGGAAGTTTGTCAGGAGCAACACCGCCTTTAATTGGTTGGGCGGCCATTTATCCGGACATTACACACCCGGCAATTTTAGGACTTTTCGTCATCGCACTTATTTGGCAGATGCCGCACTTTTACTCTATAGCCATTAGAAAACAGGAAGAATACACGGCTGCCAAGATACCCATGCTGCCAGTGGTGAAAGGTGCACGCCGTACTTATATTCAGACGAATATCTATTTAGTTATACTGATCGGCACAAGCTTTCTTTTAGGAACGCTCAGCCTCGGCCTTCTCCTCGTGTCTCTGCTGCTTGGTATAGGCTGGTTGGTGCTCAGCCTATACGGATACAGGAAGATGGATTCGGAGAAATGGGCAAAATATATGTTCATCTATTCCCTCATCCACATGACTGTATTGTTCACTACCGTCATCATCTACTCCCTTATGGGTGTATTGTTCGGCTTATAATGTCAAAAGCAGTATAAAACACCGCCGTAACGGCGGTGTTTTTATTTATCACTTTTCCCAACGGGCAGATGATTGATGCCGGCCGTGTGCTCCACATCCATGACAAAGGCTATCCCCCGCCCCGGCTGATTCAGTTTAGCTCCCAATTCGATTGATTTCAGAACGGCATCTGTTTTTTCTTTTTCAATCAATGTCAATATGACTTCCTTTTCCGGCTCAATCAACATATTAAACAATCGTGCCTTTTCATGAATGCCTGTTCCACGTCCGGAAAGGATCGTTCCTCCTTCGGCACCTGCCTCCTTTGAAGCTTCCACCACTTTTTCTGCATCTCCCTTATTCACTATTGTTACGATAAGATCGTAAGCAAGCGTCTTTTTCACCATTGGCTGAGCCACTTCCTTCCCTCCATCTTCCTCCTCAAGGCCTAGACCGACCATATGATTGATTCCGCTTATTCTCTTCGCATCAATAACCATCCCTATTCCGCTTCTCGGTTTTTGTAATTGGGCCGTTCTCTCAATGGCGTTCATGACCTTCGGGTAAATGGAATCGGATACGAGTGTCAATATAATCTCCCGTTCTCTTTCTACAGGAATACCTAGGAAGCGTTTTTTCTCGTCCGTCCGAAATCCCTTGCCAAAGAAAGTTGTACCGCCCTGCGCCCCCGCGAGAGTAGATGCATGAACAACTTTTTTCGCCTTTTCCTTTTTAACTATCGTAATAATGAGCTTCTGACCGTCCTTCATCATCCTGATGCTGCTCCTTCCGTTTGTAAATCATCCCTAACACCAAGACAGACAGGATGGGTGCCAGAGCGACGAGAGCAACCATTCCGAATCCATCAACTAAGGGGTCTCTTCCTTCCATCACGGTAGCAATACCAACAAATAAAGCAAGGACAAATGTCGCCGTCATAGGTCCTGTGGCTACACCCCCGGAGTCAAAGGCGATGGATGTAAACGTTTTCGAAGAATATTTTACTATAATCAGCGCTAAAATATAGCCTGGCACAACAAAAATCCAGATGGGTATGCCGAGAATGATCCGGATCATGGAAAGCGCAATGGAAATACCCACCCCGAACGACAAGGTGTATAAGAGAATTTTTTGTGGTATGTATCCGCCCGACGCCTTTTCTACTTGATGGGTCAGGACGCTTACCGCCGGCTCTGCATAAATCGCTACGAAGCCGATAACGAAGCCGATCGGGATAAGCATCCAACGATGGTGGATCGTGGCAAGCTTTTCTCCCATCATCGTACCTGCAGGCATAAACCCAATGTGGACCCCTTGCAGAAAGAAGGAAAGCCCAAGGAAGGTGAGAAGAAATCCGACAGCGATGTCTTTCATTTTGCTCCAGGATAGCTTGAGGAGAAAGAGTTGAAATAAAACGAAAAGGACTAATAACGGAATTAGAGCCAGGGCCACGTCCACTAATACGGTTCCGAATCCGTGAAAAACGTCGGCAATCATCATCCATAAATCACCCCAAGCAGCAACACAGAAAGAATCGGCCCTATGGAGGCAAGGGCAACCAGTCCGAAACCGTCCGTTGCAGAGGTGCGTCCTCTCATGACCGTAGCAACCCCCACTCCAAGAGAAAGAATAAACGGTACAGTCAGTGGTCCCGTCGTCACCCCTCCGGAATCAAACGAAATCGGAATGAAAGAAGGAGGAGTGAATAATGCCAGCAGAAACACAAGCCCGTACCCCGGGGCTAACAGGTATGTAATTGGTACATGGAAAATGATGCGAAGCATAGAGAGGCCAACAAACAGGGCCACACCAAGAGCTACGGCTACTATGAGGATATTCCTCGGAATGTCACCTCCGGATACTTGATCGACCTGTGTAGCGAGAACGCGGACATCCGGCTCCGCCACGGTCACAACTAAACCGAGGATGAAGCCAAAGCCTACGATTACCCCTACCTTCTTTGTTTTCGACAAAGCAGAACCGATCCACTCACCAACAGGCAACAGTCCGATCTGCACACCAAGCAGAAAAAGGATAAGACCAATGCCTACAAAGACGACACCAGCGAGGAATTGAAAGAAAACTTCCATAGGAAGCCAGATGAGGGAAAACTGGAGAATGGTTACAACCAAGGTTATGGGAAGAATCGACAGAGTCACTTCCATCACGGTCTCTTTAATATTGTCCATCGCAAACCTCCTTAATTCCGAATATTCAGTAAATTAACGGCGTACGTTTGATAAGAATTTATCTTATTATATCATGAAAAGAATGGAAACATGACCGGATATACTAAATACCTGCCTATCGATGGATAGGCAGGCGATTTTTAAATGCAGTAATCATAGGGATGAAGAGGCGGTTCTGCCGGATACAGCCATGGAGAGTGATAAGCAGGGTCGATCCAATGCCATGCTCCGAGCGCTGCTGCACATGCATCCACCGTGTGGGATTCTTGAGCAAAGCTTTCGGGAATACCGATTAACTGCTGGCTTTGGAACCAGCGGAGAAGCTTACTGCGAATCTGCAAATCCTTTTTATATTCCAGTACTTCGGAAAGACTGGTTCCCATTCTCGATCCAATGACCGCACCGGGGTGAACTTCTACCAGGTGGACAGGGTATGCTGTCTCTGCTGTGGTTATTTCTCGGGACAATCGAATGCCCCTTAATGTAAGGTAGACCATTTTGGTCATGGTAGGAGCCATAATGGATCCCGGTTTCATCCCTAAACTTATTATGAAACGTTTCAATTCTTTGTCCTGCTTCCTCTCTCCTCCACCGTCTTCATACGAGAGCGGTGCGTCCATCCCAATCACTACTTCCGCATGTTCCGATTTTTCTTCAATAAAAGCAAGGATTTCTTCATCTCCTGCCGGCTGTATATGTGTGTGATAACCCAATGCCTCTCCTTTCCTCTCAAAACAAACCAATACCGTATCCTTTGTATTGCTCGGGCCGGATAAATCGATTCCTATATAGTACAAGATCCTTCCTCCTCTTTAATCTCTTCATTCAACAGATCGCTCCCTGCGCCGCGAATACATATTCTTCGAAGCACGACAGCTCCGCTGAACATAATGATCGTCCCCGTCAGTACGGCCAAGCGTACAGATCCCCACTCCGCAGCAATAGATATAAAAACGGTCATCATTATGATGAGGACAGCTTCCATCATGCTGTACACACTGGCAATACGTCCCATCATTCTAACAGGAACATGGTTTTGATAAAACGTGTAAAACCCTGTGTTCGCAAAAGCTAAGGAAAAGGATAGAATAAAGAAACCGGAAGCTGCACCTACAACAGTCGTTGAACATGCATAAAGCAGGTACCCGGCCGACACGAAGAGAGGGCCCGTGCTTAACAAAGAAGACGCCTTCCATTTGTGCGTATATCCGGCGTTACACAGAGATCCAACTGCTATGCCCACTCCTGCAACACTTACAAGCATCCCATAAGCAGCATCGGATATATGCAGAACATCTTTCGCAAATACCGCTTCCAGCGAATCGACGGCTGCCGCCATCACCATCATGAATTGAAACCAACCATAGATGAAAAAGACCCCCGGAACATGACGGCTGAAGCGGATAACCTCTCTCCAGTCCTCATGGAACATCCGAAATGTAAGACGATGCTCTGCAGAATCATTTTCTTTTACAGAGACATCAGGGAGCAGTAGCATCAATAAACCAGAGAGAAGAAAGGTACCTGCGTTCACATAAAAAGCCGCCTCAGGTGGCCAAAAAAGTAAGATCAAACCGGCAGCTCCCGGACCGATAAGAAAACCGCCGGACATGACGAAACTTTTCCAAGCTTGAAATTTCTGCCTGTCGTCCTTTGGTATAAGCAGTGTTGCATAAGTAAGCGAGCTTGGTTCAAAGACAGCGCTTGCCATGTTAACGAAGAAGACAATCACATATATGGCAGGAAGCTCTGTCAGAAACGCCAGAATCAGTATAGATGCTCCTCTTATAAGATCGAGGAAGATAATCATGTATTTGTGGTTCCATCGATCAATCAAAGTACCTGCCCAAAAGTTGGTCGATAAGCTGGCCAGTGGTTTCAGAAGATACAGGGCTGCTACAGCCATCGCCGATTCGGTTTTTTCGAAGACAATCAAGTTTAAAGCGATCAGGTAAATCCAATCACCGAGGTTGGAAAGTCCAATCGTTGTCAGATACAGCTTATGGTACCTTCGTGTAAAGGGAACGCGGCCGCTCTCCATAGAATTTCCTCCTTGTCTATGGTTTTTTAGAGAATAAAAAAAGAACCTCCTCTCCAAGACATTTGTCTTGGGGACGAGATCCTTATCCTCGCGGTGCCACCCCAGTTTACCGATACGTCACCATACCGATCTTTTCAAGTACGACAAACTCTGCGTTTGCTTATACCCCTGCTCTGTAACGGGAGCTCCCGTCTTATCATCCCCTGTATGGTTCCGATAAGAGGCTCGGAGATTTGGTTCAGAAGATATCCGCCTACCCCATTTCCAGCTGCAGGGGTTCTCTGTGAAGCATCAGCTCTTCCTACTCTTCTCTTCATCGCCTTTACTATTTCTAATATTATCCACATAAACATAGTTTTTGTAAAGTCCACCTATTTTATCAATTCGTCACGAGCCGTACCCGGTTTCCAGAAGGGTCCAAAAACATGGGGGTATCCTTGCCTGTAGAACGGTATCCGAGCGCATGGAGACGTTCTGTCGTTTCATCTACCGCGCTGCGTCCGGGGAGCACAAGATCGAAATAATGGAGACCCGTTGAAGTGGAAGACGGTGCCGGCGCTCCTTCTCCTTTCCATGTATTAAGGCCGATATGATGGTGATATCCACAATCGGAGAGAAATAAAGCCTGTGGAATGGAATCTGCAACGACTTGAAATCCTAACCCTTCTACATAAAAAGTCCGAGCGTCGTCTAAATTCGATACATGGAGATGAATATGCCCGATCCGTGCTTTCTCAGGCATCCCACTCCAGTGTCCATGCCGTTCACTCAATAAGCTTCCGGCATCCAATGGTTCCGTCGTCATACCGACTCTGCCATCCTTCCAACTCCATTTCGCGGATGGACGATCATGATAGACTTCGATACCGTTACCGTCCGGATCTTCGAAGTAGAGGGCTTCACTTACCAGGTGATCGGCACCGCCTGGTTGGATACCTTCCTTCATCAAATGGGCGAGCAATCGCCCAAGATCGCTTCTCTCCGGAAGCAGAATGGCAAAATGGTATAGACCCGCTGCATGTTCATCTTTAGAAACAATTTCGTTATTGGTACGGATGCTCAGAATACTGTGTACGCCATCTGCTGAGAGTTCCACGGCCTCCGGATTTTCCTCCTGCACTTTCAAGCCAAGAACAGCTGTATAAAATTCGAGAGATCGGGTTATGTCTTTTACCTGAAGTACGACTTTATCTATATGAACGGCCGGGTTACTAAAGAAATGATGTTCCAATCCTCTGCCTCCTTTTTCCTACCAGTTTACACGATAACCATTGCCTGACAAGAAGGCACTTTCAAGTAACTTCGTATCCTTCGAGATACTATGCCGCAGGCACCTCTTTATCTAATCCCTTATTTTGAGAGCATACAGACAAACCGTTTTATTATTTACGACGACGTCCTGTTCATATACCATGCCTATCTTTTCTGCTACGGATATAGATGGTAGATTTTCATGATGAATGAGAGCTATCAAGCGACTTAACCTTCGTTCCCTCCCCCGTCGAACGAGGCTTTCGGCAATTTCCGTCGCATATCCCTTCCTCCAATGCTTTTGCCATATCCAGTAACCAACTTCCATCTCCTGTTGTCCTTCGACGACCTGTGGAACCAAACCGGCGTGACCTATTCGTTGTCCTGAATCTTTATGAAGTATAATCATCAGTCCATTACGCTCATCCTCAGCATACGCCCGCATTATCCATTGGAGAAACCTGCGGGTACCATCTCGATCTTTCGGTTTCCCGTCTCCTATGTAACGCACCATTTCCGGTGCTTTTAACATATGGAATAAAAAATCTTCATCCTCCTGAGTATACGGCCTGAGAATTGTACGAGTAGTTTCCATGGCTTCTCCTCCTTTTCGGTTAAAAAAAGAGACACCTCCAGTGCCTCTTTTCATGTTTCAATATATTTATGATAAAGCAATTGTGCCTTCTCTGCATCTTTCACCCCGTGAATAAGGGCTCTCCCATCCTTGAACAGGACAAACCGGTAAGTATCGACGGAAAAAGATATCAGATGGCTGTTTGCTTTCCAATCGGAAACGCGGGTGGACAACCTTCTGCGCAGGTTTTCAAACATACCGTCTTGGGGCTGGATCGGTCGGACTTGAACCGTATCCCGCCCACAGAGAACGGCTGTTTTCATCTTTTTGCGTTGGATCAGGTAAGGGTAGGAGGCTGACTCCGAACAGGATGGACATTCCTCATCGGACAGACCATCCAGAGAAATCGATGCGTGCTCCCCTTCCCACACATTAAAATAAATCCATTCTCTATTCGGTATTTTACCGGTCAGATATTGTAGAGCCAACACCGTTTGATAAGAGGCGGTCATTTGTACCGCGGGACCGATGATGCCTAATGAGTCACACGAGCCTCCATCTGTGTCGATATAGTCTTTCAAACATTGGAGACAGGGAGGTTCCTCAGGATCGATAAAGGCTGCTCCTCCGCTTGCTTCCACGCACCCTCCATAAATCCACGGGATGCTGTGTTTGGCAGAGACATCATTAATAAGAAAACGGGTATGGAAATTGTCTGTAGCGTCCATCACCAAGTCGACACCTTCCATAAGTTTCTCTGCGTTTCCACTATGAAACTCCTGGACGATTCCTTCCACGCTAATACAAGAATTGACTTTGGCCAACCGCTGTTCTGCTGCTTTGGCCTTGGCGTGTACGGCCAGGACGTCATCCTCTGTATAAAGGTGCTGCCTTGTGAGGTTGCTCCACTCTACATAATCACGATCAACTATCGTCAATTTTCCAACCCCTGCCCTTGCAAGCATGTCCGCAGCCGCGCAGCCCAGGGCCCCGGCTCCAATGATCAGCACATGTTTATTCGCCAGGGAATGCTGACCATTCTCACCGATTCCTTTAAAACGCATCTGCCTTGAATAACGATCATTTATCACTGGATCATCCCTGCTTTCGGGCTGCTTGCCGTACCATACTGCCGTTCCTCCGCACGGCCTGCTTCATACCCAAACCGCCCCCCTTCTACGGCAAGCTTCATTGCTGCTGCCATCTTTACTGGATCACATGCTCCTGCTACAGCCGTGTTAAGAAGTACACCATCCGCACCGAGTTCCATCGCCCAGGCTGCATCTTTCGGACTTCCGATTCCCGCATCAACAATGACAGGAATGTCCGACTGTTCTATGATAAAACGCAGATTCAATGGATTTACAATACCCTTCCCCGATCCGATAGGGGAAGCACCCGGCATAATGGCATGCACCCCGGCCTCCTCCAGCCGTTTCGCAAGGACGACATCATCAGAAGTATAAACAAGCACAGTGAAACCCTCCTCCAGCAATTGAACCGACGCTTTCATCGTTTCAAAGGGATCCGGCAGCAGCGTTTTATCACAGCCGATTATCTCGACCTTGATCATATCGCATAATCCGGATGCTTTCGCTAGTCTGGCAATTCGAACCGCTTCCTCTGCAGTCTTCGCTCCGGCCGTATTTGGTAGCAGGGAATACTTCTCTAAATCGATGGACTCCAGGAGGTTCGGTTCCTCTTCATTAAAGATGTTCATTCTCCGCACAGCGAAAGTAAGTATTTCCGTTCCAGAAGCCTCTACCGCTTCTTTTTGCACATCAAACGACGGATATTTTCCTGTTCCTAGCATCAATCTCGATGTGAATGTCTCGTTATTAATCTTCATTTTTCCTTCATCCTCCTCCTACGAAATGAACGATCTCCACGCTGTCCCGACTTTGAAGACGCTCTTTATCGTATTCTTCTTTATTTAGTATTTTCCGGTTAAGTTCCACAACAGAAAAACGTGTCCGAATATCTAATTGTTCCAGGAGATCAGCTACGGTGCTGTCTTCTCCTCTACATTCCACCACTTTCCCATTAACGTGTATGTTCATAGACTCCTCCAATCTGAAATCTTGCCGGTGAAAACAAACCCTCATACTTCTTTGCAAACGTGCCTTTCTCAAACAAGCTCTGAATCAGTTTTCCTGTTGCAGGAGCAAGAAGGATGCCGTTCCGGTAGTGACCCGTTGCAAAGAAGATGCCTTTCTCTTGTGGATGCTCTCCGATGACCGGGCGCCCGTCCGACGTACCAGGCCTTACTCCGGACCACCACTTCTCAAGCGGCTCCTCTCTAAGCGCCGGGAAAACGCGAAACACCTGATCCATCAAGTCGGCAATTCCGCCGGCAGAAGTCGATTCGCTGCCATCCCCTTCTCTGGAGGTGGCTCCAATAACGATGCTTCCGTCCCTCTTCGGTACGACATAAAAAGAAGGAGAGAAGTAAGTTTCCTGAAACAACAGGTTCCTCGGTTTAATAGAGAAGCATTCCCCTTTCACTGGAACCATCGGGTTTGGTAGGCCTGTTTCCCTGAACCATGGTCCACTGTCTGCCCCGGCAGCGACGACGATACGCTCTGCGAAGATCTCTCCTTCATTCGTCGTCACCTCATATCCTTGTCCGCTCTTCCGTATGCGGATGACGAAGCACCCATCCTTAACGGTGCTTCCGAATGACCGTGCGCCTCGCTTGAACGCTTCAGCCACTTTTTCCGGTTTTACGTTGCCGTCCTCCCGCATCCATAAAGCCCCGGAGGACTTAACCCACGGATGACGGATTTTCATCTCTCGATCGTCCAGCCAGGAGAGAGAGGGAAAAGATTGCTGCTTCTCCTGCAGTTCTTTCGCCTCCCTCTCATCCAAAGCGATTTGGAGCATACCGTTTGTAGTCAGCTGAATGTCGATTCCGGAACACTGGTACAATTCTGTTTGCAATTCGTTATACATATCTCTGCTCTTGACACAAAATTCATGGTACAGTCCCGGCGTCCGGTTTTCCGTGTGGACCCCCAGCATCCCTGCAGCAGCCCCTGTCGCTCGTCTGCCACCTGTACCTTTATCCAGCACACACACATCGGCCCCTGCCTTACTAAGGTGATAAGAAATAGAATGACCGATGATGCCCCCACCAACGATTACCGTATCCCAATGGTTCTTCATGAAAGAATCGCCTCCCGATAATTTTCTGCTGCCGAAATTGGATCCTCCGCGTCGAAAATACCCGACTGCACAGCCACGCCTGCTGCTCCTGCCTTCCGCAACAGAGATATATGCTGTGGCTGAATCCCTCCGATAGCGAAAACAGGAATAGCCAACCCTCCGGTAAGCTCCATCAACGAGCTTATCCCCCTGGGTGGCGCGTTCCGCTTACTGTCCGACTGAAATATATGACCGAAGAGAACATAGTCCGCGCCTGCCCTTTGTGCTGTTCTGCCTGATTCCAAACTGTGAACGGAAACCCCTCTAACCTTCCCTGTTCCTACCTTAAGATCATCCATACACCTCTCTGGATAATGGACGCTTCGATCCGTACGATCTGCAATTCCACTATGCTTGTGAACCGTCCACTTATCAGAGACATCCATCAAGTCTCTAAATGCAGCTTCATAATCCACCAGAGACTTTGAGTTATCTCGGTAAATGACAGTGTCGACATACGGATCAATGGCTGGAATTATACTCTTCAAGGTGACGGGATCCATCTCGTCTTTTGTAACGGCTAAAAGCTTCATTGCTTTGTTCCCCCCAATAAAAAATGCCACTTTCCAGAAGGAAAGTGGCATACTTGAACATACGTACACGTGAGTGCAGCGTGATTGTTTTGATATAGCCGCCACTTTCCTCCGCTGGTTTGAGCCAGTTCAGGTTCAAAGAGTCCCGAAGTATCACTTCGATCTCAGCCTTTTCTTAAAGGCACCCCTAGTGCATGTGCTTATTGATTTTGTAATGCATGTGTTCATCCTACAATACATTGAAAATTTCGTCTACCATATTTTTGCAAGGTACTCCGTCATCTTTTCCTGAATGCTCTCCGTTCTGCATAGGTAACGCACGTCCGGCAAACGACGACAGCCCTGCCTTCATCATTGTAATACCGCGATGGATCTACTGGTTTACGTCCACATATCACACAACGTTTCCTGCCAAGCCACCGGTTCAAAAAATTTTTCATTATGCTTCGTCCCCCTTATCTTCTCTGTCTTAAAAAACACCCATATCTAGTTATAATATACCAGTATTTTAGTCCCGTAAATAATAGAGAAACAAAACATTTTGAAACACGAAATAATCTTGTTAAGATATGCTATAGGATTTTCCTAAAGAAAGAAGGTAAACGATATGACGAATACATCTTTTTCCGATACAAAAATATCCGTTCTTGACCTTGTCAGTGTAAAAGAAGGCAGGTCTACGAAACAGGCTTTTGAAGATACGATAAGCTTAGCCCAACACGCAGAAAAGCTCGGTTACAACCGATACTGGATGGCAGAACATCATAACATGCCCGCCATCGCAAGTTCTGCTACGGCTCTCGCTGTCAGTCACGTCCTTCACCATACGTCTGAGATCCGCGTTGGTTCCGGGGGTGTGATGCTTCCAAACCATGCACCACTGATTATCGCCGAGCAGTTCGGAACGCTGGAAACACTATTTCCGGGACGAGTCGACCTTGGACTTGGCCGTGCTCCGGGTACGGATCAAATGACGGCAAGAGCGATGCGGAGGCATTTGGAGAGTGATCCAAATGAATTTCCACAGCAGGTAGACGAACTTAGGGGATACTTCCGAGGGGATAACCCGGTCCATGCCTACCCAGGAGAAGGAACAGACGTGCCGATCTGGCTGCTCGGGTCAAGCGGGTTCAGCGCACAGCTTGCAGGACAGCTCGGGCTGCCGTTCTCGTTTGCAAGTCACTTCTCTCCGAACAATACACACGGAGCACTGAATCTTTATCGTGGAAGCTTCAAGCCATCTGGTGAGCTGGAACAACCTTATGCCATGCTCGGCGTTCACTTGATTGCAGCGGATACCGATGAAGAAGCGACAAGGCTTGCGACTTCACTGCAGCAACAGTTCTTGAATCTCGTGCGCGGCACGACAAAACTGCTGCAGCCGCCTGTAGATGATATAGAACAAGTTTGGACGTCTCAAGAGAAAATGGCCCTTCATCAACAGCTTGGCGCTTCAATTATCGGGAGCAAAGAAACCGTTAAACGGAAGCTGGAAAAATTCCAATCCGAAACACAAGCGGACGAAATTATGATCACCTCTCCGATCTATGACCATGAAGCACGTCTTCGTTCCTATGAAATCGTCTCAGAGATCATGAAAGAAACCAATAATCATTGATGTATAGAAAAAAGCCACGATTATTATATAATCGTGGCTTCTTTCTATACCTTCCAAAGCTTCTCTATAATTTCCTCCTGCACCCTTCTATGGCGTTCACCTGTCAAAAGACTTACCAGGACATAGATGACAAGTGCCGTAAGAACAGGCAGAATGACGGTATGCATCCCAAAAGGGTTATCCCAAAAACTGTAGATAATGATATAGCTGCCAACGCCGGTCAACATAGAAGCAAGTGCGCCGCTTGCGTTTCCTTTTTTCCAATACAAACCGAGCACGACCGGCCAGATGAACGCGGCTTCAAGCCCGCCGAAAGCGAATAAGTTGAGCCATATTAATAATTCCGGCGGCTGTATGGCCATAGCAAAGACGAGTATTCCGATCATGGCAGTTACTCCGAAACTTATACGCTTTACTGTAGAATCGGAAGCATCCGGCTTTATATAGTTGATATAGACGTCTTTAACGACCGCAGAACTAACCAACAGCAACAGCGAATCAACGGTGGACATGATCGCGGCCATTGGAGCGGCAAGCACAATTCCTGCAAGCCACGGCGGCAATACTTCCATTGCTATTCTCGGCATAACGGTATCTCCTATTTCTATACCAGGCAAAACGGCGCGGGCAAAGACTCCTGTTAAGTGCATGCCAAGCATAATGACTCCGACAACGATGGTGCCGATGATTAACGCCCGATGCATCCCTTTTGAGCTCTTATAGCTCATTGCTCGGACAGCAACCTGCGGAAGACCGATGACCCCTATCCCGACAAGTACCCAAAAAGAAGATACATACGCCGGTGTCAGGGATCCATCGGCTCCATAAGGTGATATCAAGTTAGGATTTTCCTGAGCCAGATCGTTGATGATCGCTTCCACGCCGCCTCCTGCGACGATCGTACCGATTAAAATGATGACGGTACCGACGAACATGACAATTCCTTGAACCGTATCGGTAATCGCGACCGCACGAAACCCTCCGATAATGACATAGATGAGCACCGATACGGCGAACAGCGCCAGTGCCGTTGTGTACGAAAGGCCGGTCATCGTTTCAATAAGACGCGCTCCCCCAACCCATTGGGCAGCCATTGCGGAAAATAAGAAAACGATAATACTGAATGCGGCAATCAGCACGACCCATTTGCTGCGATACCTTTCCTTAAGAAAATCAATCAGGGTAACAGCACGGATTTTACGAGCCATGATGGCAAATTTCTTACCTAAAACGCTCAGCACGAAATATCCGGTGGCTAGTTGGGACATCGATAGCAGCACCCAGCCCAGCCCCATCGTATAGGCAACTCCGGGGCCCCCTACAAAACTAGATGCACTCCCATAAGTTGCTGTCATCGTCATGGCGAGGATAAAACCGCCCAGTTCTCTACTGCCAAGAAAGTATTCTTGAAGGAAGTCAGATGCGGTCTTCATTCGTGCCGATGCATAAAAGCCGATAAAGAATATGACGGCGAGAAAAACGAGGAGGGGTAGTACGACTTCCCAATTCATCGGTCTCCCTCCTCATCCAGCGGCACCTCTGTAAAGAAGCAGCGCACAGCAAAGATCACGACAACGAATATAAATCCTGTTACAGCGATACAGCTGTAGAAGAACCACGCCGGCAGACCCCATATATATTGATAATCTTCGACCGGTTCCGCCCCCAGCCCGTAAGCGAAGCCGAACCACAGGAGGAAGTTTACAACTACGATGCCGATACCAATCCATGCTTCACGGTTGGCAATACGGTACCGCGGATCATCTTGTTTGTTTCGATTTTGTTCCACTTTCCCTTACCCCTTTCTGACCATAAAGACGGCCAGCCTTGTTATGTATCGTATGGACAAACCCTTTTATAGCTTATTTTATATAAACGATTATGTCCATCCATCTACTTATCATTTCCTCCTATTACCAAACTGGAGATGAACGTGGTAAGAATACGACGGGACACCCGACGAAGCTTACCACCGTTCCCCCTTATAGAAACATACCCGCTATGCTTGCTGATAGAAAGTTAGCTAGAGTCGCCGCCACGACAGCCCGGAGACCCAGCCTCGCAACATCTTTGCGTCTGTCCGGAGCGAGACCGCCCAAGGCCCCTATCTGTACCCCGATTCCGGAAAGGCTGCCAAACCCTGTCAACGCAAACGTCGTTACAATCTCTGCTTTCTCACTCAACTGTTCCTTGACTTCCCCGAGACTGGTGAATGCGACAAATTCATTGGCGACTAGTTTCTGCCCGATGAAGCTTGCAGAACGGACCGCCTCCTCCCAAGGCACCCCAATTACGAATGCCATCGGTGCAAAAAGATAGCCAAGAAGCTTCTCAATCGTAATGGAAATACCGAAAAAGCCGCCGACATATCCGATGATCCCGTTCATCAGCGCAAGGATAGCAATAAAGGAAAGTAAGATAGCCCCTATATTCAAGACAAGCTTTAAACCTGCTGTTGCACCGTTCGCAATCGCATCGAAAACGTTCGCTGAATCATCATCCTCCGGCTCCACTATTTCTGCTGTTTCTACTCTGTCCTCCGTCTCGGGGACGATGATTTTGGCGAGAACCAATGCAGCTGGTGCTGCCATGAAAGAGGCTGCCAAAAGATAATCAGCACGAATTCCGAGCAGCGTATATCCAACAAGCGTAGAGCCTGCGATGGAGGTGAACCCGCCGGTCATGACTGCAAAAAGCTCTGACTTCGACATAAAAGAGATGAACGGACGGATTAGCAAAGGTGCTTCCGTCTGTCCGACAAAGATATTTCCAGCTGCATTGATGCTTTCGACTTTCGTTGTCCCAAGCAGCTTTGAGAGCATGCCGCCGATCCATTTAATGACCACTTGCATGACCCCCAGGTGGTAAAGAACAGCAATCAAAGAACTGAAGAAAATGACGGTCGGAAGGACTTGGAAAGCAAACATCGTTCCCATGCCCTCATGATCGATAAGCGGGCCGTAGAGGAAGGAAATCCCTTCTGTTGTATAATCGATCAACGTGCTTATACCAGTGGACATGGCGTCAAGGACCGCACGGCCCCCACTGGTCTGAAAGACAAGAAATGCGAAGAATAGCTGCAGGGAGATGCCGACACCGACGGTTCTCCAATTAATGAGGCGTCTGTTTGTAGACAGAAGCACCGCTAATGCTACTACCGTCAGCATGCCCCCGATTCCCCATAAGATTTGATTCATGATGTTTCCCACTCCTTCTATGGTGTGTATGTGCCTTTTGCAAAAATACCATCATATCATTAGAAGAAGTAGTTTTCCAAGAGGGGAATGAAAAAAGCATGCTCCAATAGGAACATGCCTTTGTTTATCCTTGCCGGGCAAGGTCTGTTATGTAATGGAAGAATTGATCACGATCCACTTCATAAACGAGAGAGACGTCTCTTCCATCCTCCGCAATCTCTGTTTTCCCCTGACTGGCTCCGGACTCGATGACAATGCTTTTCACAACCTTCTTCTTGACTAAATCAGGCTTTCCAACGGTCGCTGTCGTAAGTACGTCCCAAAGGAAATACGTTGAATTCGTCTGGAAGTGGACAAGCGGGGGAACCATCGCATAGCATTGACCCAGAAAGTCGATACCGATATCCTCTCGTTTGGAAGCCCAATCCTGTCGAACTTCCGGCGTCAGAGGAACCATATTTGTACTTTCAAGCGCAACTAAATCAATGGGAATGGAACTTTCCCAAACGCGGGCGGCCGCCTCCGGATCCCAGTAAGCATTCCATTCCGCCGTTCCATCATGTTCCGGTTCTTCCACATTACCTTCCTCTAGAAACGTCCCGCCCATCCAGACTAACCTTTCTATGTTGGATTCGATTTCAGGAGACAACTGTAAGGCTCTTGCAAGATCCGTCAACGGTCCAATGAATACGAGCGTCACCGGCTCTTTGCTCTCTGTCACCTTATCGACCAAATGCTCATGAGCAGGGACACCCACAGGCTCCGACTGCCTATCCGGATACTCGTTTAATAACGGTAGGGCATCTACGTAAAAAGCGTGCATCCGCCAATCCTTCGGAAAAGGATTTTTCCCGCGTGAATTGGAAGCAGCAACCTCGACCTCTTTCCCTTTTCCAAATCGGCCGATGATTTTTCTGCTTGCATAAACGGCTGGTTCCAGGTAACAATCTGCCGGAATGACTCCGACTCCAAGAAGATCCACTTCTTCCATCTGTAAAAGTAAAAACAACGACACCAAATCATCCACGCCGCCGTCATGATTCAAATAGACAGGCTTTCCCATTGACTCTCTCCCCTTCTTCTACAACAAATTTGCATCCTACCTGCTTATTCTATCAAAGGTCAGAAGGGAAAGCGAACCATTGTCAAACGACTCGGAATTCTCTGTTTAAGTGGAAAAAAGTTCGCCTTCCAACGCTTGTATGTAGCGATCAGCGGACCGTTGTACGACTGCATCCGCGTCTTTCCTTACGGTCTTATGAAAAGCGTTATATAGACGAGTGAACCTCTTTCCTTCGATTCTATCCACCATATGTCTCACTTTCTCTGCAGGCAGAGGAATCAAATTAGGATAACTGTACATGAAGCTGACCCAGTTTGTATCTTGGACGACTTGAATGATGTCGCCGGAAAGAAGGACCCCGTCCCCTTCCAATCCGTGCTCCCAGTGCAGAACGGCTCCTCCTTTGAAATGACCGCCCAGCCGGTGAAGCGTAACTCCCGGCTGTAAAGAGTACACTTCGCCCTCCCATAATTGAATGGCATCACCAGGTTCCATCACCCAGTCAGCATCATCGGCATGAATGTAAATCGGAGCCTTGAACGCTTCTGCCCAGTCTAATTGGCGGGAATAATAGTGAGGGTGAGATAAAGCGATCGCACCCACCCCGCCAAGCGCGTCTATCTGCTCGATCGTCGCTTCATCCAAGTAGGTGATACAATCCCACAAGACATTATACTCTTTACCCAAGACGAGGTAAGCCGTCTGTCCAATACCGAATGACGGAGCCGTCGTAATGCTGTAAAGTCCTTTTTCCACCTGCTTTATCTCATTACGGAAGACTCCGCCGCCCACCATGTCTTTATGCGTCGTCCATTGCTGTCCATCCGGATGGACATACTGCCTCTCCTCCAAACAAATCGGACAATATTCGGGCTCTTCTTTCTGTTCCGGATACTGAACCCCGCAAGTAATACAAACAAATTTACTCATGCTCCCCCTCCTGTTCAACCATATTTTACCTTTATTAAACAGAAGTGTCTATTCAACTTTCTATGAAGAAAAAAAAAGAACCGGCCGCTTTCCTCACGACTGGTTCTTTGCAGCTTTATTCCGCTGTCTTTTGTTTGTATATACGGATGACTTCCTGAGCAACGGCATGGTCTTCCTCTAAGCCGCTCACTTCTTCTAAAACAGCCGCTACCCCTTTGTCACGAATCATATTCTGCATTTCCACCGCTTCTGCATCCTCCGGATAGTCAAACTGGAGCGCTGCTGCAATGGCTTCTGCAAGCATGGTATAGGACAACCCAGCTTCCTCCGCACGGACAGCGGGCCGGATCAATCGGTCAGCCGGTCCTAATTTTCGAATAGGTGCTCTTCCTACACGGGTTACCTGATCATTCAAATAAGAATTTTGGAAACGTTCAATATTCTTTTCTATATAGGCTTCATGTGCCTGTTCTTCCAACCCGTATCGATGTATGAGATAGGCTCCCGTTTCTTTCAACGTAGCATGGACCTGTTGTTTGATAGCCTCGTCAAGGAGAGTTTCATGAATCGTCGCTTTATCCGAGAGATAACCGAGATAGGCGATAACCGCATGTCCGGTATTCACAGTGAAAAGCTTCCGCTCAATGAAAGGATCGAGTTCGTCGACGATGGTCATTCCTTCCACAGAAGGAATGGATGCTGGAGCTTCTACCACCCACTCATAATAAGGTTCAACTAGGACATCAAGAGAGCTTTGGTCCTGAATCGGTACAATCCGATCCACGGCGGAATTGAAGAAGTACACCTGTCCTTTAAGACTTGCCTTCTCCTCCTCGTTCAGCTGTTCTAGAATGTGGCGTTTCAAGATATCCGTCGCACCGATCTGGTTCTCACACGCAATGATATACAGCTTCTCATCCGACTCCTTCGTCCGCTCGACAATTCCTTTGGCAATGAGAGGGGCAATTCTTGGTAGAACGTTCGGACCGATGGCCGTTGTTACAAAGGCAGCTTCCGTAATTGCGGCTACCACCTCATTCTCCTGGGTTCTGTTATTAAGGCCGGATACGTTATTGATCCGCTCCGACTCCCCACTCTCCGAGGCCATTTTCACGTCATAACCCTTTTCCTCGTTCAATCGATCTATTACTGTATCTGCAATATCAACGAATGTGACATGGTACCCGGATTTAGCAAATAGAGCTCCGATGAATCCACGTCCTATGTTTCCTGCTCCAAAATGGACCGTTTTACTCAATGTTATCATTCCTTTATTAGTTTAGTTTGAAGATAGTCTAAGAACAACTCCTCCAATTTTTCCATTATCAACGCATGATTAGATGAGGAAAAAATCATCATTGATGTCTGATCCTCAATAAGTCCGGTGCTGATCATGCTCAATATCTCCTGCTCCCTATTGCTCAAATCTTCCGGTGCAAGCATGAGTAGTAAACTCTTCATTGCAACCCGACCGCCGTCCATCCCTTTGACGACCGCCGGCTTATCCATATGCGCCACCTGAAACGTCAGCTCTTTGACATTAGCATCACGGCAGTGGAACAGCCCCATACTCGTAGCGGGAATACCGAGTCCACCCATTTGTTCCCGTTCCCTCAACCGATTTATGACTCTATCGGGATAGTCCAGAATTCCGTCCCTGTCTGCTTGTATCACCATTTCTCGCAAAACGTCCCAGTGGCTTTCCGCTTCTTTTTTCCTGAAGACACGGAAATGGTGAAGAATGGAATCCATACTCCGGTGAACATCACGAATTTCTTGAAGAAGTGATTTTACTTTGGTCTTCACAGGCGGCGACGGCTGTTCTTCCTTAGCAGCCGTGCTCCACTCTGCCTTCGTCGTCAATTTATCCACATTATTTTGAAGATACGCTTGAATCACATCAATATCCTCTTCCTTCAGCAATGGATTTGTCAATATATACTCCACTCCTGAAAACGGAAGCCTGACCGTCGAGATGACAATATCATATCGGTTTAGATCTGCATTTTGAAAATCATGAATGGATAAAATATCCACGTCCTGAATCATCGGAAGTTCTTTTTGGATTCTGCTGGCAAGCATTTTGGAAGCCCCGATTCCCGTCGGGCAGACAACCACCGCTTTAATTCTTACCCGCTCCTCTTTCATGACGAGGGCGGAACCGAAATGGAGAACGATAAAGGCAACCTCATCATCTGGGAATTCCATGTCTTCAAATACCGTTTCCAGGCTTCGTTTGACGGCCATGAACAAGACAGGGTACTTCGCTTTTATTTCTTCTTTCAATGGATTATATAAATCCATTTGCTGCTGCAGTCGGAAGATCGAAGGTCCCATATGAGCAACAAGCCCTTGGAAAAGAGAAAAATCATCAGTCATATCTTCATGGAGATTTAATGAAACCTCCCGGATCACTTTCCTGATCATATGGCTGAGGAGAATTTTATCATCATAGATTTTCTGATCGCTCTGAACCTTAGAACCCTTAAGTACAATCGTTAAATACTGGATATCTTCTTCGGTCATCGTTATGTCTTTCTCGAACAACCTGCTTTTTATCCTCTTCACTACACGGTGTTCCGCCATGGCCTCTTCATCCATGTCTATCGGTTCCAGAAGGTGACCTTCCTGGGTTCTTTGAATGGAAAGACATAAATGGATAAGGAAGCCGAGGTAATCCACATCCACAAGTTTCCACTGTTCTTCTTCAAACGGAACACTTACCGCTTCATCCGCAAGCAGCAGGTATCCGGCATGCAAATAGCCGAGCACATCCTCTCCTCCGTGCTTTTCTTCTTTCAAAAGATAAAACTGCTCCATGATCTCTTCATAGAAATAGGCGAGAATAAAACTTGCAAGAGCCTGACGCATGCTTGTTTCTGATGCCGAAAGCTCCAAGCCGACTCCCCTTTTTTTGGAGATGGCAATCGTGAATTTCTTTAACCAGCTCTCCAAGTCCTCCAAGTGGGCATCCAGAGTTGCAATACTCACCCCAAGTTGGTTGGAGAGGACTTGTTTCTTGAAAGAAGGCCCTTCCCGGAACAGTATGAGAAGAAGTTTCAGCTTTTTTTCTTCCGGGGTTTCATCGGTCGTATGGACGGCGGCGAGGTCCTGAATGAGCTTATAAATGTGTTCATTCCTACCGTCAATAAATAAACCTTCTTCTTTTGTCCGCTTCAATGTCAAATGGTACGTTTGAAGAAGCTTTTCAATAGATTTCAAATTTCGTTGAATTGTCCTTCCGCTTACCTCAAGCGCTGCGGAAAGAGAATAGACAGTATGCTTTCCTGATGTTCTTACAATTAAATCGATGATTGCTTTTTCCTTGGATGTAATAAACATGCGATCCTCTCATTTCTTTAAAGGTGCCGGTTAATCTTGTCCATCCATGCAAAGAGAAAGGCGGAAATTCCGCCTTTCTCAAATGTCCATCAATTGCTGCTGATAATATTCTTCAACTCTTTAGCGGTTTTAGCCTGAACCATGCGGTCAACATTGTCCTGTTCCGAACAAATAACAGCAATGCCTGACAAAATTTCCAAATGCGTTCCGTCTTTCCCGGCAATTCCGAAGATCAGCTTCGCCGGTTCTCCGTTAAAGTCAACCCCATCCGGGACTTGAATAACGGTAAACCCTGATTTAATGACAGCTTTCTTCGCATTTTCCGTACCATGAGGAATAGCTACATTGTTACCCATATAAGTAGAAGTAATGGTTTCCCGCTCCAGCATAGCTTCTACATAATCGTCTTCCACACAACCGGCCTTAACGAGTGCTTCACCAGCAAAACGAATGGCCTCCTCTTTTGTGGAAAAGTGCTGGTTCATAAAGATGTTCTCCTCTTTCAAGAGCTCCTCCTCTTGACCGGAAGTCTGTTCTGTCTTTCCATCATTTCCAGCAGCCGGCTCTTTGTTGTCTACCTTGTCGCTGGTGTCTTTCTTCAAGCTCGTAATCAGTTTCTCATATTCCGGGCTTGATAAAAAGTTATCTACGGAAATATGATGAGCGGATGGAAGCTTGCTTTTGGCACGTGGTGTCAATTCTTCCTGTGTAATTACGATTTCCGCATCCGAAGGAAGATTGCTTATTGATGTGTTCGTTACTTTGATATCAAGATCGGCTTCTTTCATCTTTTTACGTAAAAGAGAGGCTCCCATTGCACTTGATCCCATACCTGCATCACAGGCGAAAACAACCTTGCTGACCTCTTGAGGAAGGGTACCCTGATTCAATTGTCCTGAAACAGAGCTCTTTTTCCCTTTCATTTCTTCCATCTTCTTTGTAGCTTGATCGATATCCTCTTCTGCAGCCTTACTTGATTTCAATATGACGGCCGAGACGAGGAAAGAGACGGTTGTCGCTACCAGGATAGCGGCAATGTTTGCCACGTACGACACGCCCTGCGGCGGTGTGACGGCAAGAATAGCGAAAATACTACCAGGGGAAGCTGGTGACACCAAGCCTCCGTTTAAGAGGACCAGCGTAAAGATTCCGCTCATGCCTCCCAGAATTACAGATACAAAGAGCAGCGGCTTCATCAGCACATACGGGAAGTAGATTTCATGAATACCGCCAAAGAAATGGATGATACCTGCTCCAGGTGCCGACCTCTTTGCTGTACCTTTTCCAAAAATCATGAAAGCGAGTAAGACACCAAGACCCGGCCCCGGGTTTGCTTCCAATAAGAACAGGATGGATTTTCCGCCTTGTTGAACCTGTTCCAGCCCGATCGGAGAAAGAACGCCGTGATTGATGGCGTTATTTAAGAACAATATTTTTGCAGGTTCTATGAGAAGACTTGTCAAAGGAAGCAATCCTGCTCCAACCAGCCAGTCCACTCCTGCTACCAGGACTTCTGTAAAGGCGTCAACGGCCGGACCAATACCGAGATAAGCAAGGATGGCCAGCAGGCCACCGAGTATCCCTGCGGAAAAGTTGTTGATGAGCATTTCAAAACCTGCCCGAATTTTACCTTCGATCATCTGGTCGAACTTCTTAATCACCCATGCTCCGAGCGGCCCCATGATCATAGCACCCAGGAACATCGGTGTTTCCGGTGCCCCGACGATCACTCCCATCGTTGCAATGGCACCTACCACTCCTCCACGTTGATCATGGACAAGCTTACCGCCTGTATAACCAATCAATAGAGGCAGCAGATAATAAACCATAGGATCCACCAGATTGGCAAGGCTTTCATTTGGGATAATACCAGTAGGAATAAATAAAGCCGTAATTAATCCCCAAGCAATAAAAGCGCCGATATTAGGCAATACCATTGAACTGAGGAAGTTACCAAACTTCTGAACTTTTACTTTAATGTTTGATTCTGCCACTTTCCTCTTCCTTTCATAAATCGTTTATCGTTACATGTTTTATGATAGGATAGCGCTTGCATATTCACAAGAAAGAGGAAAACCAACTTTGTCACCCGGCGGGTGACAAAGTTGGTTTTCCTCATGTACTCCTTTTCCACTTATATAATCATTCGTCTTCGCTCAGCCTTTTGAGGGTGTAGTCTACCTATAAAAAGGAAGACCGCTCTGCCTATTCACAAAGCGGTCTTTATCTTATATAAACAAGGGAACAAGCAGACCGGCAAGAAGCAGAATCAGCGCTCCTCCAAGACGGGAAGAAATCTGCGCAAAAGGCATAAGCTCCATACGCTTCGAGGCAGAAAGAACAGCCACATCTCCCGTACCACCCATATTCGCCATACACAGACCAGCTGTAATGGCGGATTCTATTGGATAGAACCCGACCAGCTTTCCAAGCAGACCGGCGCCGATGATCGCACCGAAGACTACCCCGAAAACAGTTAGAATGTAAGGAAGTGTCAACGCTTCGATGACAGTATTTAAATCCGTATAAGCGATACCGATTCCAAATAACAGGGCAAGCGTCCAATTGGATGCAACAAATTTATACCACTGACTGGCACCGTCCAGGACCGTTTGCGGAATGACATCCGCTATTTTGGCTACAGCTACCAGGATAATCATTAACGCATATGGATGAAGAGGAATGAAATCGCCAAGAAGCCCCCCCAGAGAGAAGAATGCTATGGCAGCAAGCATTCCGACACCCATTTTCTTAATGTCGTACGTATGCTTTTCTTCCTTTATTTTGAAACCACTCATCAACTGTCCGTTACCGCTTAAGGAAGGAACCTTTCGACCGAGCATATCCAGCATACTGGCAAGGACGATAGCAAAAACATTGCCCAGAGCGAGTGCGGGAACAAGCATGGAAATATAGTATCCCGGGTCATTCCCCATCAACTCCGAATAAACCTGACTCATTGGCACAGCACCTGCTCCCATACCCCCGCCCATGATCGGCATCGTAATGACTAGTACCGCATCTCGAATGGAAAAACCGGCGATCGCACCAAGCAGGCCGGCAAATAATGCTGCACCAATCAAAGAACCGAAGATCGGAACGAAATAGCGCAGTCCGACTTTAACAAGTACCTGCTTATCCATACCGAGAATACTTCCTGTAATGAGTGCGGCGATGTAGAAATTAAGAAAACCGCCATCCGTCATGAACGTGGTCATGCTGTCGACCGAAGCCGCCGGGAGCCAGTTCATATAGACCATAAATGCTGCTCCGAAAATGGCTACGATCGCTCCCCCGCCAAGGAACGTTTTAACGATCGGTGTATGGTCGCCGATCCAACCAAGTAGTTCTCCGAGAACGATCATGAGGAGAAGACTGCCGATCATACCACCGGGAAGATTACCAGTATATAAACTAACCAACGTGATTACAGCAAAAATTCCGAACCATACTACCGGTAACCCGAAGATTTTCGGCGTTCTTTTCTCCTGCTTTAATTCCGTGACATTTCCTGTCTGCTTTTGCTCATACATATTACCTGCTGTTTGCGCCATTTCACCACTCCCTTTATAGTAAGCGTTTTCAATTGTTGAACCTATCATAAGAAATTCTGTTATTTATGAACATATTGTGAAATTAATTTATTTATTGAAACTAAAAAAAGCAGCTGCGGAAGCTGCTTTCATAAGTATGGATGGAGGACATGATCCTGCCCTTCTTTCGTCTGATAGAGATATATCGGACGCCCTACACCGTAACTGAGCGTCTCCTCCAGGTATTGTATTCGACTCAAAAATTTCAAATACTTACGGATCGACACCCTTGAAATGGCGGTTGCATCCGAGAGATCTTCCGTCGAGAAGGTTTCCCCCTTTCTAGCCTGAATTGCTTTATGAACGCGGTGAAGCGTGTTCTTCGTCAACCCTTTCGGGAGTTCTGCCGGAAGAGGAGACGCTTCCGACGAAGGCCGCAGCCATGAATCCAGATCTCTTTGACTCATATGGTCTTTCTGAATCCATTTACTCCGCCGCCCTTTATATCGCAATACGGCCTCTTCAAACCTTTCAAATTCAAACGGCTTGATCAAATAATCAATGGCACCATAACGCATCGCTTTTTGTATATGTTCCCTGTCGGACGCTGCCGTTATCAGGATGACATCGACATTCGCATTACGGTTGCGAATTTCTTTCAACAGTTCCAAACCGTTCATTTTGGGCATGTATATATCCAGAAGTACCAGATCAACCGCTGCATCTTCCAAATATGGAAGAACGTTCTCACTTTCTTTGATGACTTTTACCGTCGTAAAACCTTCCATTTGGTGGATATACTGCTTATTCAATTCTCCCACCATGGGATCGTCTTCCACGATCAGAACTTTAATCATGATATTTCCCTCCTGGTTCATATGGCAGAAGCACCGTAAAGGTCATGCCGCCCGAATCGTTCCTCTCCATTTCCAGCGTACCACCTTCTTCTTCGACCGTTTTATTAACCAAGAACAGGCCGAAGCCTCTGTGGAATCCTTCCTTGGTTGAAAAACCCTTCTCCAGAATTTTATTTTCAGCTCCCCTTGGGATCCCTGTTCCTTGATCTTCTACAGCAGCCTCCAGCAGGCCGTCGATATAAGAAAGGAAGACGCGGATCCGTTTACGACCGCTGTTTTCGGAACTTTCGATTGCGTTATCGATTAAATTACCTAGAATGGTAATTAATTTGTGTGAAAAAGCCGGATTTTTAGATGGCGGGATCTCCGTCTCGCACTCGATGGTCATTCCAACCTGCGCTTCCCTCGCATAACTGATCTTGCCGATAAGAAAACCTGCCAAGGCGGAATCTTTAATATACTTCGTCACATGACCGACCTCATGCGCCTGATGCTCCACAAGGGTTCCGATGAACTCCTTCAACCGTTCATATTCTCTCATTTCGATTAATCCAAGCAGGACGTGCAGTTGATTCATGAACTCGTGGGACTGGGCTCTCAGCGTGTCTGCATAGAGCTTAACGCCGGTCAGTTCCTCTGCCAGCCTGTTCACTTCCGTCTTGTCTCTGAACGTCGCAATGGCACCGATCACTTCCTCTTGAACGATTAACGGGACCCTGTTTGTAATAATGGCCACCCCGTTGATTACCTGCTCTTCATCCAATTCGCCCTCTTTCGTACTTAAAACCCGCTCCAAAGAAGTTCCCGGCAGAAAATCATGGATGACCATCCCAATCGGTTCTTTGGCTCCCAGACCCGCTTTTCGAAAGATTCGCCGCGCCGACTCATTGACGATCACAATTACTCCATCACGGTCAATTGCAATAATACCTTCTCTCACCGAGTGAAGCATTTGGTTACGCTCTTCATGAATTCTTGCAATGGCATAGGGCTCCAGTCCGAATAAACTCCGTTTAATATACCAAGCCAGCAGAAAAGCACCAGCGATACCGATCAGCACACCGATGATCGATCCAATAAGAATCTGCCTCTGGTTTTGATGAATCGATTCTTCCACCGCCTCAAGAGAAATACCGACGGACACCGCTCCGATTTGTTCGCCCTTTCTGTTTATTACTGGAGCAAAAGCGCGCAGCGACTGCCCGAGTGTACCTTCCGACTTCGATACGTAAGTCTTCCCTTCGAGCACCCTTTGCTCATCTCCTCCTTGAAACGGCTTTCCAATCAAGGATTGGTTTGGATGAGAAAGGCGGATCCCGTTCATATCCATGACAACAATAAATAACACATCAGAAGCTTCCTGTACCGACATGGTATATTCCTGTATATCCATGTCCGCTTCCCCATTCTCCAGTTCCTGCTGAACCAGTCTCGACTGGGCCACTGTCTTGGAAACGATCCCGGCCTTTTCTTCCAGCTGGTTCTCTATGTCACTGCCGGTCGACCGGGTAATTAAGAGATCTGTAATCAACAAAGATAAGAGCACGACCAGGCAGACGAATATCATAATAATCGTGCTGAGTTTCATGCGTGGTTTTGACATAGAACCCCCTCATTTCCGACCTAAGTTTAATCGACTTTCTATATCATACCAAAAGAATACTGCGATGAAACCAGGAGGACCGTCAAAAAAACACCGGTTCCTGTTTTCGGAACCGGTGTACGATCTAATTTATATGCTTTGTTTCAAGCCTGTCCATTTTTCCTTCCACCGCTCCTCCTCCAAATAAGCGGGCAGCATTGGAATGAAATATCGTAGTTATCTGTTCTGATGAAAGGATCCCCTTCTCAAGGAGCTCCGGGAGGATATTTTTAAAAAGATGATCAGGATGCCAATTGGCAAGCAGGGATTGTAAAGTTTCCGGAAGAACGGGCTCCCTTCCCCACCATGTGTTTACCGTATCGTGAGCAAGAAACAACTGATCTTCATAGCCCATGCCTACAAGGGCCGTTAATACAGCAAGCCTCTCTTCATCTTCCGGTGCGCCAACAATGCCTTGAAGCCCAAAACGGTCGAGTGCCACATACGCTCCCTTTTTCAATACTTGTAAATGCTGATTTAAGTCACTTGTGCCACACATATGACCAATGACGACCTTCTCCGGAATCGCGCCCTCGTCCGTCAGGAAGTTTATCTGCTCCGGTCCCATCGTTCCCTCCTGGGTATGTGTCAAAAGGACAATCCCCGTCTCTTTTTGAACCCGCACCGCTGCCCGGAAAAACATCTGCTCATACTCCGTGATCCGGCCCTTGCTTGATGCCAATTTAATGATCCCGGGTTTAATTCCCGTGCCTTCGATCCCTTCCGTAATCTCTGTCATGAACATACTATAGATATCTTCTTCCGCTGTACCGAGCTGTTGTCGAAACTGGAAGTAAGGCGTTGCTCCTTCTCCTTCATAATAAAACCCCGTCGCGCAGATGATATGAAGGCCTGTAGCTTCAGACACCGCTCTCAACAACTTCACATCTCTCCCGCACTCATTAGGCGTGGGATCGACAACCGTTTGGACGCCGTGTTCCATCATCAAAGCCGCCGTTTTTATGCCCTGTGCTTTCTTCTCGTCAAAATCGAAGCCGCCAAGTGTCAAGTCCCCGTGAAATCCAGGATATCCGAAAAAAAAGTGCTCGTGAATCAACGTTTTACCCAATTGATCCACATGTACAAGTCCTCGTACCGTCTCCACCTTACTCACTTTTGCTCATCCCCTTTACATACTAACTGGTTGGTATGTTCGTGGTAGTATGCATTAAATATAGTATAAGTAAAGAAAGGAAACAACGTTTATTTGAATAACCGAACAGCACAAAAAGGTTTTTGTGCTGTCAATCTTCCATATTGGCAAGTCTTTCGTAGACATCGTTCAAGTTGGAATATCCCTGCCCTTGAACGAGCCGCGCGCTTTCCACCCAAATTTCCGCTGCTGCTACCGCATCGTGCAGGGCATGGTGCCTCTGTTCATTCGTTATACCATAAACGTCACAACAGGCATCCAAACTAAGTTGGTGTTCCTCACTAAGGGTGAGTCTCGTCAGAAAAGAAGTATCGACGAGTCGATGCTGAAACTTCTTCTTTAAAGCAAGCCACGTGGCATGCTGCATGAACTGTTTCTCATGGGATGCATGATGTGCTACGAGTACATCATCCTTAATATACGTATAAAACTCTCGAAGTACCTCTTGGAGAGACGGGGCGCCATGGATCATTTCTTCCGTAATTCCCGTAAGCTGCGTGATTTCATCCGATGGCGGAACCTCTGAGGAGACGAGGGAATAGAAGGTATCCTCCTTCACTACCTCTCCTCTTTTGACCTTTACGGCGCCTATGGACAGGATGCGGTCCCCGTTATATGGATGAAATCCGGTTGTTTCTAAGTCAAAAACTGTAATCGGAAGTTCATTAAACGGAAGAGAGAGCACATCCTTCTCTTTCATTAGACGCTCCAGACTTCTCATATAGGCCACGCTCGTCGGATCCTTCTCATTCAAGGAAGAGAAACCGCTCCCCAATCTCCCGGAAAGATCCTTTACGAATTGAAAGAAGGGGTTCATACTTATCCTCCTCCCCTTATGTGGTGCCGCGTTTCTGACACCAACTGCTTCCCATGCTTCATCCATCGCTTTAACAACCGTTTCTCTTCCTTATCCAAAATAGAAGGAGAAATCAGATGTACGTTTTCATAATGATCCGCATCCCGACCCCATTGAATTCGGTATTCCAACAACTTCCGAAAGTCATCTTCATACTCGGAGAGGCTTGGATAATACGATAACAGCGCACGGAATCTCTCCAGGGTGGAAGGTGGATAGATGCCTTCACATAGTGCCAGAATTCTCAAGGCGTTCACATAAGGAAAATAAACGGTTTCTTTCACGTTTATTTTCCCTTTGCCCTCCCCTGTCTGTTCCGTCAAAAGCTGACCAAATACTCCTGTCCCTTTTTTCATGAATTCCATATTTTCATACAAGCGTTTATAAAGGTGAGGGGCCTTGTGCAATTGTGAGAACGCATGGGCTTTTACCTCTTCCAAAAGAACAGGATCCCCATGCAGCACCCTCGAATCAAAAAATATTGTAAAATGGCGCAGCGTTTGCCAATCTTCCGCTTCGAGCCAACTGCGAATTTGTTCCTTGAACCTAACTGTACTTTGACACCATAGCGGATTGGAAGCCATGACTTCTCCTTCACACCGATCATAACCAACAACTTCCAACCCACGGCTCACTTCTTCTCCAAGACGCAGGAAGTATCCCTGTAGGTGGTCCTCTCCTGAAAAAAGAATGCCGTGATCCTGATCGCTCCAAACCGACTGCTCACCTCTGCCGGCACTACCCATTAAATAGAAAGCAAAAGGAGCAGGGGGATCACCCTGCTCTTTCGCTACCTGCCGCCTGGCCAGACGAAACGTCCTTGTAATCAAACGATCATGAAGTGCGTGCAGTTCCTTATGGCCATAGAGAACAGACTGCAATCTCATATCCCGATACTCTCTTAAAGCTTCATAAGTATCCAACATCGTATCCCTTCCCGATTCTTATTTAAGCACCCGTTTTCGGAGGTGTCAGGTTCTCTGGATATCCATATCCTCCATGCTCACTCAAGTCAAGACCCATAATTTCTTCCTCTTCCGTTACGCGCAAGCCTCCCATCGATTTATCCATTACCTTCAGGATAATATAGGAAACGATGAATGCATAAAGTCCACAGCTTACGACACCTAAAAGCTGGACTCCAAGTTGTTCAAACCCGCCGCCGTAAAACAACCCGGGGCGCCCGACGGTCGCCAATTCCGGAGTAGCGAAAAGACCGTTGGACAACGTCCCCCATACTCCGACCGTTCCGTGAACAGAAAGAGCAAAGATAGGATCGTCAATTCTACGTTTGTCAAAGAAACGCATACTGAAGAATACAAACGCACCGCCAATCAAACCGATAACGACAGCCGCCCATGGCTCAACAAAGGCACAGGAAGCCGTAATGGCGACCAACCCTGCCAATGCGCCGTTCAGCGTTGTCGGCACATCTGCTTTACCCGTGATCACCCACACCATCAGCATGGCTCCAACCGCACCTGCCCCAGCTGCAAGCTGAGTGTTCAAAGCAACATATCCGAAGAAAGCATCTGCCACCCCGAAGGTACTTCCCGCATTAAATCCGAACCATCCCACCCAAAGAAGCAGTACCCCAAGCGCCGTGAATACTTGGTTATGTCCCGCAATTTCATTGGATGATCCGTCCTTATTGTATTTGCCGATCCTCGGTTTAAGGATCATCGTAGCCGCAAGCGCGGCCATGGCACCTGTCAAATGGACGACTGTCGATCCTGCGAAATCCTGCTTTCCATGCTCGGCTAGCCATCCGCCGCCCCAGATCCAGTGAGCAATGACAGGATAGATGATAACGGAAAACAAAACAGCGAATATGACATAAGCGATCAACTTGGCACGCTCAGCGAACCCCCCAAAGGCAATAGTCATAGCAATGGCCGCAAAGGCGAGTTGGAACATGAAATCAACCGAACCGGCAAGCCCCTCGCCCATCGTTGTGGCATCACCGAAAAAGAAATCAGAAAATCCAATGATGGCATTGCCCTCACCGTAGATAAGACCGTAACCGACAGCCCAGAAAACTAAAGAAACAATCCCTACAGTGAAAACTGTTTTGCCCGCAATGTGTCCCGCGTTCTTCATTCTCGTTGAGCCTGCTTCCAGTAAAATGAATCCTCCCTGCATCAGTAATACGAGGATTGTACAAACGATGATCCATAAATTATTCATAAGAAACGTTGAATCCATCAGCCCATCTCCTAATGTTAGATTTTATTACATTGTATGTTAGTTAAGAGTTTAGCAAATACTGAAAATTTTCACAATACCTATGTTAACTTTTTTTACATGACCTTAAAAAAGAGACAATTTCGTTTTATTCTTAAAGAAAACGGACGATTACAGCATGATTTAGAGGATATGTCGAATAGGTCGCCGAGGTACATAAGCATCACCTTTAAAGCTTCCCTACGTGATTTTGCCGTTTTCTAATCTTATGTTATGCTCTTAAATGTCGCTCAAATTTACGAAAAAATAAGTATGTCAGGCATCATGAATAGACACTGGTTTTCTTTATACCTAAACAGGGTATAAGGAAGTTTGAAGCGTCTGCTTACATACACGTATGAGGTGAAAGAAGTTTGAAAAATGTATCTAGTGTATTTTGGTATGGCATCGCCATCTGTGCGCTTGTCATCATTTGGGGGGCTGTCGGCCCTGAACATTTACAACATGTAACAGAATCAATAACTGCGTTTGTTTCCGATCGTTTCGGCTGGTATTATCTGCTTCTCGTCGTTTTGATTTTAATTTTTTGTGTGTACCTTATTTTCTCGAGGTTCAATACGATTAAATTAGGAAAGGAATCAGACGAACCCGATTTCAATCTTCCGACATGGTTTGCTATGTTATTTAGCGCAGGGTTGGGAATGGGACTTGTGTTCTGGACGACCGCCGAACCCATTTCCCACGCATTCATCAACAGCCCGATTGCGGAAGAAGGCAGTGACGAAGCGATTAAGCAATCGCTTCAGTTTTCGTTTTTCCATTGGGGCATCCACGCCTGGGCGATTTACGCCTTGACTGCCCTCGTCCTTGCCTACTTCCGTTTTTACAAAGGTTACTCCGGCCTGATCAGCCCGACGCTTATTCCTCTCTTCGGTGAAGAACGAATGAACGGACCGCTCGGGAAGGCTGTGGATACGATGGCTGTTGTAGCTACTGTCGTAGGGGTCGCAGCCATACTAGGTTTCGGTTCTGCTCAAATCAACGAGGGACTCGCCTTTCTGTTCAACGTTCCGACCAACTTCACGGTACAGCTGATTATCCTTACTGTATCAACAGTCCTGTTCCTTGCGTCAGCATGGTCCGGTGTAAGTAAAGGAATCAAATATTTGAGTAATGCCAATATGGGACTCGGTTTCCTACTTATGATCATGCTGTTCATCGTTGGTCCGACCCTGTACATCCTGAATATGTTTACTTCTTCTATCGGGAGTTATATCGCAAATTTCGTAGATATGAGCTTCCGGATCGCTCCCCTTGATGAAGACGGCCGAAGCTGGATTAATGACTGGACTCTCTTCTATTGGGCATGGTGGATCTCCTGGGCACCATTCGTCGGTATATTCATTGCCCGTATATCTAAAGGAAGAACCGTTAAAGAATTCATGCTTGGGGTTCTACTCGTCCCATCATTGATCTGCTTCATTTTCTTCACCGTGTTCGGTGTTTCTGCATTGAACCTGGAGCAGTTGGGCATAGAGAAAATCTCACAATTCCCAGTTGAAACGGCGACGTTTGCAACGTTACAGCATTATCCCCTCGGTACAGTTATGTCATTCCTTACACTGTTTGTCATAGCAATATTCTTCATTACATCCGCCGATTCAGCGACATTTGTCCTGGGGATGCTTTCTACAGGGGGATCCATGAACCCTCCGGGATTCGTCAAAATCCTTTGGGGCGTTTCGCTGTCAGCGATGGCAGCCATCATCGTGTATTTCGGCGGAACACAGGGGCTGCAAAACGTCCTGATCGTCGCTGCTTTTCCATTCTCCATTATTCTTATGTTAATGGGCATATCTTTCTATAAAGCAATAAACGCTGAAGTAAAAAGAAAGAAACGAAAGAGAAAACGCACCCATAAAAAAGAGCTGTCCTAATAAGGACAGCTCCTTTTTTTCAGTATTCTACTCTCCTAAACAAGGCTTGGAGAGGCGGTTTGTTTCCTGCGGTACATAGAACCCTTCTACTTTAAACCCTTTCCGTTCCAGGAAACGCACGGCCAGGTTCCTCTCCACCTTATCCGCGCAGATCAACACAACGCGGGTCGACGAAATATTCGGGTAATACCTTCGCAGATACGCAAGCGGGAGAAGCAGCGTGCCGTCGCACGCCTCCTTGGAGGACACTTGGTAATCCCTCGTATCCACGACGATGACTCCCTTTTCAAGTGAGGAAGAGGGGTGCCTGTTGAAATCCTTCAAGCCAAACACAGGTAAATAGCGCTTGGAAAACAGGATTAGGATCAATAATGGAATAATGACAGCTAATATCATACAATCACGCCTTTCCATCCACACACTATATACCCAATAGGGTAATGAAGTCAAAGAATAGACACTCCCATGATCCATCTATTCAAATGAAGTCTGCAAAAGACGAAAAGAGTACCAGCTTTATGCTGGTACTCTTCTTCCATTCATCTGTTCCCGTCTTCGAATTTTTCTTTATAAGCTGCGAGCGCTTGTGATATCGTCTCTACAATAGACGTATCATTATGAAATGCCAGACGTCTGTACTCTTGAAAATCTTCCGGATAAATACGGACAGATTTATATTGCTGCTTTTTCTTCCCCATCGCCTGACTCATTTCATCAGTGGACTTTTCTTCCTTATCCGGCATTTCCTATCCCCATCCTTTGTTACGTATCCCCTGTATCTATCTCTCCCTGAACATTATACATTATTTGTAATAAATGTTAAGTAAATATGGATGAAGGGTTACTTATTGTCTTTCGTTTTATTCTCAAAATCAAATTTTATCTTGTTCTTTTCATCCAGAAGCAGCGCTGCATTAAATTTTTTCTTCCCTTTGAAACCCTTCAGAACTCTCGTCTTCCGTTTCTCGCAGAGCGTTTTAATCATATGCTTTGTAAGCGTCTTTCCGGCGATCCGCTTTGGAAAAGAAAGCTTACATCCCTCTTTGTAGGCGGAGCATCCGTAGAACCGTCCTCGATCCATCACGCCTCCCTGCTTACAGGCTGGACATTGCGCGATGGCTTCCCCCGTTCTTGTTTGAGCAGCTGCGCGTACTTTCACTTTTTCTACTTGACCCGGCGTTTCTTCTATAAGCTTATGAATGAATTGTCCCGTCTGCTTAAGAAATGAGTCACTGGAACCTTGTCCGTTCCCGATTTTCTTCAAATACGTCTCCCACTTCGCCGTCATGGCCGGACTCGACAATAATGTACCGTCGATCGCTTCGCAGAGCATACGGCCTTTCTCTGTAATGCTGACGATGTTCTTCTTCACTTCGATGTACTTCTGTACTTTAATTGTCTCGATGATCCCTGAACGGGTGGCCTCTGTTCCTAGCCCTTCCACCTCTTTCAAAATCTCATGATCCGCTTCATCCTCGATATACTTTCCGCACGTCTTCATCATGTTGATCAGCTGCCCCTCGGTGTACGGCTTCGGCGGCTTCGTCATTCCTTCTTTAATATGTACAACAGCTTCCACGCCTTCATCCGGCTTTACAGGCGGGAGGATGTCCTCGTCGTTTGTTTTCTTCCCAGTCGGAAACAATTCCTTCCAGCCCTTCTGTACTTCTACTCTCCCAACGGAGGTGAACAGCAGTTCCTGAACTTCCGTCTTAATCGTTGTCTCTTCATAAATATAATCCTCATGAAACATGGCGAGTGTCGTCAGGACTACTTCTTTGTATAAGTTTGTCTCATCGCGTGTGAGGCGTTCTATAGCAGACGCAGTCGGCACCTTCTTCGTGGGGACGATAGCATAGTGTTCCTGTACTTTTCCATCATCGACGTACCGCTTCTTTGGATAGGTAGAGGACGGTTGGAACGTCACTCCCATCGACTGCTGATACCCTTCCAGATTATTGCGCAGGTAACTGAACTCACTTTTTGTTATGTGCTGGCTGTCGGTTCTCGGGTAGGAGACCAGCTTCTTCTCATACAGCTTCTGCACGGTCTTCAACACATGGGAAGGGCTGTACTTCCATTTTCGGTTCGCCGTACTCTGCAGGGTCGATAAGGAATGAAGCTTCGGAGATTTAATATGTTTTCGTTTTTTCTCCACCGTCTGCACGCTTCCTGCTGCCCGGGCACCTTCCTCGATGTTATGTTTTATTAACAGCTCCTCCACGACATCTTTCTTATCTGCTTTAACCTCAGCCATCCCTTTATAAGTCCCCTGCCGGGATGTAAAGGTCCCTTCGAGCTGATAAAAGGGGGTAGAAACGAATTGCTCTATCTCCATCTGCCTTTGGTAGATCATATAAACAGTCGGGGACTGCACCCTTCCGATCGAGAGACTTCCGGCAAAACCTTTTTGCTGCATTAAAAGAGAAAATAACCGGCTCGCATTAATGCCGACGATCCAGTCGCTGATCTGCCTTGCCTTGGCTTCCTGGAACATTAACAGATCCCGTTCGTTCGACTGGAGGTTTTGGAATCCTTTCCTGACTTCATCCTTCTCCAGGGAATTGATCCACAAACGCTTAATTGGTTTATGACGTACCCCTGTGAGACGGAGTATACTATAAAAAATATTCGATCCTTCCCGATCGACGTCCGCAGCATTAATAATCATGTCCGCCGACTGGAACCAGTTCTTCACCGCCCGGAATTGAGCGCTTTTTCCTGCCTGTACCTTTTCACGGAAATTATCAGGAATGATCGGCAGTTCGTCCAATTTCCACGTTTTCCATTCTTTCTTATAATCGTGGGGTTCCTTTAATTCTGCAAGATGACCAATCCCCCAAGTGATAACAGCCCCTTCCGGAAAAATGGGGTCCGGTTTTATGACAATATGGGTTTTCGTTTTTTCTTTCACTTGAAAGGCGTCTGCATATGCCTTCGCCTGGGAAGGCTTTTCCGCCAATATAACTACCGTGTTCATGAATGTTGTTTCCTCTCCTCTTAGCTGATTGGTCCACTCTACTTTAAGTATAAAACTTCTTCCTGTATAAAACAAAAACCCCGCGGAACGGGGTAGGGAAAGCACCAGTTAATAAAACGCGTGGAAGGCCATGGTTTCATTTGTGGAAGGAGGCTTCTCCCCGCTCTCTTCCGACTGTGCAGAAGCAGCCAAGGTAAACACCCTTGGATATTCCATGACTACTCCACTTTCATCGACAAAAATCTTTGTTTCATATTCTCTGCATTTATACTGGAAAACCCGTTCTCCGCCGTCAACGCCTAAATACGTGTAGGTCTGGAGTACAGGCGCAGCCTCTTCTTTCCACACGTCGATATATACCATCTTAAACGTCCGCTTCTGCCCGATCTCCCACGACACCCGGTTGATCGGAAACATGTTGGATAAAGGGGTGATGGACAGATCCACATTCGTAGCTCCATCCATATTCTCGTCATAGCACCCATTCACATACCATTTATCTTCCTTCTCTGTCTGGACGACAAACGGCTCCTCCCTGTCCTCCTTATATATTTTCACCTTCTTCGTCTTCCAGTCGGATCCGAGCTTGATCGAATATCTGATTCGTACCGGACGCTCTTCACGGACCAGCAGGACCGTCCCTTCCGCCTGCATGTAATCTGTCTGATGCTTGATCGTCACAAATTCTGCTCCCTGGTCTTCAAAATTAGTCCACAACAGCTTTTGTTCCATCCTATCCCTCCTTCGATTTTTCAGCTTTCATCCAACGCTTCACTTATTCCTTCCCCTGCGAAGAAAACAAAGGAATAAATGGGACATAACCTCCTCTGCCCTTTTCATATCCTTGGATAAACGGATAAGAAAACGCCTGTTCCTTATTCTTTGACATTCGTCATCGAGTGCAAAATAACCTTCCTTTTTTTACATGAAAAGGAAGGTTTCGCGGATACTATATAGTATAAAAAAACGGCAAGGTAAGAGAGGAGACGACAGGCATGCTGGACGGCGGTCGCTGGTTGAAGAAACAATTGAAACAAACGCTGAAAGCGAAGGGCGTGAGTCACCCCTTATCGATGAAGGATAAAGAGATCATCGAAGCCATCCGGAAAGAGACGGTAACGGCGAACCGGAACAACTGCACCAGAACTGCAGCATATTTCCAGTATTATCGAAACAACCCGGAAATGCACTGGTCCCTGCTCGCTCACCTTGTTTCCAGAAATGCAGGGTGGAACATGACGGACCTTAAGGGGGAATATCTCCCTGTATTATTATCAGGAAAAGAACAAGTCGATTTCTTCGTGTTTTTGGAGCGGGGAAACTGGCTTATTTTTCAGGATGCTTATCCGCAATTGCTGTTGTATCAATACAGCAGGCAGATCGGCAGACCTCTCTTCCACCTGCTCGCCCCCCTCGGAATTTCTGCGTTCATGCTTCCTTTTTGGGAGAAGTTCTGGGACGATGGGAACAGTGAAAGAATCACCAAAGCCCTGATCGTTAACGAGCAGATGTATATTGAGGAACGTGTCGTCCAGAATCATCAATATATGCAGACCGTGACGGACAAAGTCATGTTTAAGCTGCAGGACATTCTTGACTTTAATCACATCCTATTCCCTTACGAGACTCCGAACCAGAAGAAAACGAAGCTGATTGGAGGAACGGTTCATCACTTCTCTGCCGTCGATGCGCGTGTCTTCTTCGGCAAGTCTTTATACCATACTCTTTTCTCTGTAAAGTCACGATTGGAGCAGATTACAGCGTGGTCAGAAGCACATGTGCATTCCGGATCACGAAGCGATTACTGGCCGGACTTGTTCAGCCTTGTAAAGGAAACACCACCAGGGAAGGTTCATGAGCTGTTAGAAAGTCCATGCAGAAGAAAGCATAAGGGTCCTAAAATATACAGTCCTCCACTTGAGCAGGCATGGGAAGACTGGACACATCAGGAAGCAGAGCCTGGAGACTGGTTCCGAAATTTAACCACCCTTCGCTGGATGAAAGCGAAAACAAAAGAGTTGGACGAGGACATCGAGTCCAGCTATTGTCGAACGATTGAAGAGGTGGAGATGGCTGTCACTGCCAAACACACCTTTAAGAGGGAGGAAGAAGCCTGATTTGCTTCCCGCCCCCTCCCTCACTTATACTCTCCACTCCCACTCCATACATCAATCCTGTTACCGTCCAAATCGAAGAAGATAAAATTTCTG
Source organism: Halobacillus sp. ACCC02827 (assembly GCF_030291935.1). Lineage (NCBI taxonomy): Bacteria > Bacillati > Bacillota > Bacilli > Caryophanales > Bacillaceae > Halobacillus > Halobacillus sp. ACCC02827. The sequence continues at coordinate 2,105,513 of NZ_CP128168.1, forward strand.
CCCGGGTGCCCCCTGTCTTCCAACTCCCCAACCGAAACGCCCGCGGCGATTAAACGGGTTCGAAATTCCTCCAACTCTGTGACCCCATCCACTTCCAGCGTAAGAGACGGACGCACAACTCCTTCCGCGTCAATAAAATCAGACGTCTGCCCCGATGGAGAACGTACAAGAAAGAAGCTCAAATTGGCAAAGTCGAAGATCGCTTTATCTCTATCCACAAAATGACTGCGGATGCCCACCTTCTCTTCATACCAATCCTTCGCTCTCTTCACATCACAAACTGGTAAATAAATGGTTCCCACCCGCATCCTGCCCTTCAAAAAATCACCCTCCTCTTCTATACAACCTTAACGAAGCGCTCGGCACCTAAAGCCTAACATTCACTGCCCTTGTCGCCATCATCGTCTTGATGTAAGAATCGACCAGCCTCCCGTCCCCGAAGTTGTCTTCATACATATCCGTGATTACGAAGCCGGCATCCATCTGTCCCTGGAGCTGGTCCTCCAGCGTATGGCCGAATTCGAGCGCTTCGCCTTCTCGTACTTCTTCCTCCAGCGGAGAATATGGAATCTTATGTACCACTTCCAACTTGCCTGCCGCTTCTTTTTCCTCATCGAACAGATATAGCACTGGATTCATAAACCCGGAGATAAGCACCCCTTTTTCTTTCAGTACGCGGGAGGCTTCCCCCCAAACGGGACGAATGTCAGGAATAAATACATTAGACACGGGATGGATGATCAAATCGAACGTTTCATCACGGAAACAGGACAGATTTGTCATATCCCCTTTCACTGTTTGCAAAGAGAGCGATTCGGCTTTTGCAACTTTACGATCCTGCTCCAGCTGCTTCTCCGACAGATCGAAAACCGTGACGTCTGCTCCTGCGGCTGCAAGTACCGGGCCCTGCTGCCCTCCCCCTGAAGCTAAACAAAGAACCTTCCGCCCCTCCATGGAAGGTGGGAACCAGTTTCTCGGTATTTGCTTATCTGCCGTTACCCCGATCGACCAGACGCCTGCCTTCGCTTCTTCCACAGTAAGAGAGGAAACCGATGCTGTGTAGCGGACTCCTTCCTCAACCTTCTTGTCCCATGCTTTGCTGTTATGTTCTGTTACATGCTCCACGTTCTTCCCCCTCTTCCTCATTTGTATGTAAGAATGACATCGATACACGCTTTCCAGACAATCCGTCAAGCTCTCTAAGCAGCGTTTCCCTATCCTCTTTTTTCATATTCTCTAAATATATTTCTTCTTCTTCTCTGTCTTTTCCTGTTTGTAGCACGAGAATTTCTCCGTCAACCAGCTGCATCCTTGTAATCTCTTCAAAGGGAACAGAGATATTCCTGTCGATCCAATTAGCCCGGATCTTCAAGTGGTCTTTCCCAAGGGAGACATATACCCGTTCCGGCATCTTTCTGTAGTAAATGAATTTAGCGATTCCCAGCACAAAAAGAAATCCACTCGCAAGCATATAGAATGGTTCCACCCTGTCGTGTACGTATAATGAAAAAACTACGGTCAGCATGACGCCACCGATTTCCAAAAAAGACTGGTTCGATTTCTTGATCCAGGTTTCTCTGTTACTGTAAAGAAAACGCATCGCACGCATCCCCCTTTTCTTTTCTATACGGGTGACGGCTGATCATCGTTTCAATTATCCGAATTGTCTCCTAATTTAAATCAAAAAAACCCCCGGAGTTCTACTCCGAGGGCTGTCCCTATTATAAAAATATAAAATAAAGCAGAAACAGAAAAGCGAGAACGTACATAATCGGATGGACTTGTCTCCAATTTCTGTTCGCAATCATAGCAAACGGGTAAAGAATAAACCCGAGCGCAATCCCTGTCGCCACACTGGACGTGAGCGGCATCATAATGATCGTCACGAAGGCAGGGACAAAGATTTCAAATCGATCCCAGTTGATTTCCTTCACTTCTGTCGCCATCAATGCCCCGACAATGATGAGAGCCGGAGCTGTGACTTCCGGCGTGATGACGCCGAGAAGCGGGGAAAAGAATAAAGCAATGAAGAAACAGACGGATATGACGACACTGGTGAAACCGGTCCGTCCACCGACTGCAACGCCTGCTGATGACTCGACGAAGGACGCCGTCGTGGAAGTACCGAAGACCGCTCCCGCAACACCAGAAGTGGAGTCGGCGAGAAGCGCACGACCGGCATTGGGAATTTGGTTATCCTTCATAATTCCCGCCTGGCTCGCCACGGCAATAAGGGCACCAGCGGTATCAAAGAACGCCACGAACAGGAACGTGAAGATGACAGCAAGAATTTCAGGCGTCCAAATATTCCCGAGGTTTTCAAACGCGACACCGAACGTAGGCTCAAGACTGGGCACCTGTCCGACAATTGAATCCGGAACAGCAACCAGTCCCGCAAGCATCCCGACGATACTCGTGATGACGATCCCGTAGAAGATGCCTCCACGCACACCACGGACCATCAGCATTAGCGTAATGATGAACCCGAAGGCAGCAAGGGCTGTTGTAGGTGTTGTGAACTGACCGATCGAAACAATCGTCGATTCCGCCCCGACGATGATGCCGGCGTTCTTCAAACCTATAAATGCGATGAAGAAGCCGATTCCTCCGGCAATAGCATGCTTTAAATCCTTGGGAATAACGTTTATAATTTTCTCACGGATCTTAAAAAGACTCAAAATAACGAAAATGACACTGGCTACGAATACCCCTGTCAATGCGATTTCCCAGTCAATCCCCATTCCGATAACAACAGAAAAAGTAAAGAAAGAGTTCAACCCCATACTCGGAGCGATTCCTACCGGGAAATTCGCCAGCAGTCCGATCAACAGTGAACCTACGATGGCTGACAGGGCAGTCGCCGTAAACAGCGCCCCTTTATCCATACCTGCCTGGCTCAATATGGTCGGATTAACGACCAGAATATAAGCCATGGACAGAAACGTTGTAATTCCAGCCATGGTTTCTTTGCGGTAGTTCGTACCACGGTCCTGGAACTGAAAGAAGTTTCTCATGATGTACCCTCCTATAATGCAACAAAAAAAGCACCGGTCCCAGCACCAGTGCTCATCCATAGGAAAAAGGAATCAACATTCACTCTTCCCTGTAGACAAGCTATTTCCGGTAGCTGGTAGAAACGCTCAGGCCATATTCCTGAACTTATACAAGGTACTTCATGTATCAATTTATAACGAGAATCATAACAACGAAGGGGCTGTGGGTCAATCGTTTCCGTCGAAGTCCGGGAATTCCCGCTTTTCTGACTACGGTTCATCGATCTCCTTCCAATGAAAAAAGCCCCCGGGATGGGGACTCATTTTTTAAATTTCTTCCAATCCATGTCACTCTCGTTGAGCAGCTCTTCAAAGCTTTTGTTCGCTTCTCTTTGTTTCCGTTCAGCGATCCGGCGTTCCTTCTCTTTCGCTTCACGGATCTCCTCCTGCTTTTTCAGCTCGGCCTTTTTAGACTCCAGCTTCGTCCAAACATCGGCACCAAGCTGATCCGCAAGTGTTCCACTCGTTTGTTTCTTCTTGCTCATACCGCAGCTCCTTTGACCGTTTTAATCGGGATGATCGGATTTAGGATACCGTCCGGGCTGGACAGGCGGAACGTTCCCTTGGCAAAATCCAGCTTCATTTCCTGCTTGAAAAAGACAGACTGCTGGTCGTCGATGACGACAGGATACGCTTCATTTTCCACTTCTTTATCCGTATCGTACCGTTTATCATCAAAGCGGATCATAGGAAGCCCGTTCACACCGCAGCCGCAGCCTTCGGTATCATAAAACAGCCGAATAATCGGACGCTCCGTTTCTTCCATCCGCTTCAGTTGTTCCATTGCTTCGTCTGTTATCCTTAATTTCATCTTTCATCCCTCCTGTTCCTCTATTTTAAAAAATCCGGGACGTTCGTGCAATCGTTCTGTTTCTCTATTCTGCATAGTGACCTCCGACAAGCCGGCTCCGATGGCGGGCCGTGCCCGCATCGGTCCATGACACGGCCCGCAGCAGCATATCCTGACCGTACCGCTCCCTTATTTCATCCATTACATACCCAAGATCCCTTTTCCTGTCCCGGGCGTGCTGGAACAAATCAAGCTGGATGTCCGAGTCTTCCGTTATATTCCCAAGAGAAATGGAAATCTTACGTACGACCTCGCCGTTATAATAGCGGCTGAACAAGACGAGACATGCCCGGTAAAGGTCCATCGTAATACTCGTCGGATGCTCGACGGAAACCGACCGGTGGAAACCGGACCCGCCTTCCGTTTTGCTGTAGCCGATACCGAGGGAAATCGTTCGTCCCGCATGCCCTTTCCGCCGGGCGCGACGGGCGACTTCCTCGCACATCTCCAAGATGACGTACTTAACATCCTCGGGCTTATGATAATCCCTCAAGAGAATCTGACTCTTCCCGTAGCTGACCTGCCCCTGGATGATCGGTGCCCCGGGATCGGACAGATCGACACCGTTTGCATGGTAAAAAAATTGATTGCCCATGACCCCGAACGCTTTCTCCAGCTGTTCCAACGGAAACTTCGCCAGCTGGCCGACAGACCAGATCCCCATCCGGTTGAGCCGCCGTTCCAGACGAGGACCGATCCCCCACATCTCGGACAATGGTGCCACCGGCCACAGCTTCTCTCTGAAGTTGTCATACGTCCAACGGGCAACACCCTTTTTCTTCGCTTCCAGATCCAGGCACAGCTTCGCAAGCAGCATGTTCGGACCGATGCCGATCGCTGCATCCAGATGGAACGTTTCCTTCAGCTCATCTATAATCATTTGGGCAGTTTCTTCCGGATTGCTGAATCTCCCTTCTCCGTTCCCCACTTCAAGAAAGCTTTCATCGACGCTGTAGGTGTGGATCTTCTCTTTCGGCACGAATTTATGGAACAAATCCGTCACTTGCGTGGAAATCTCTAAATAGGTTTTCATTTGAGCGGAGACGATGACGATTTCCGGAACGGAGGGAATTTCGAACAGGCGGCTGCCTGTTCGGATGCCGTACTTCTCCTTCATAGCGGGCGTCGCCGCCAGAACGACACTTCCCCTGCGCTCCATATCTGCAACGACCGCGAGCGGACATATCAGCGGGTCGAGTCCCCGCGCGACAGCCGCGCAGCTGGCATAGAAACTCTTCATATCGACACAGAGGATCCCCCGGTCTGGATAACTACCGTAATCGATGTTCGGATTTTTCATACCTGCTCCTCCTTTTCCTCTACATACTATTATGCGAATATATGTTCGCATTTGCAAGTGGCAATTACTGTTAGAGGAAAACTGACAAAAAAGAAAAAGTCCCCTTTCCTGCAGAAGGATAAGGGGGACCTTTATGAGAAACCATTACTTTTCCCGGCTTCTATGTACCTTTTCTGCCCGGGCCACGCTCAAAAACGCTGCGATTTGAGCAAGCACAAGGTAAAAGACAAAATACTCACTGGAAAGGACTGCAGATAAAACAGAAAGAAGACTGAAAAGGGACGCCGCACAAAATCCCGTTATCGTCTTCTTATCTATCCCTTCAGCCATAGTGACCGATCCACTTAAGCAAAAGCACCCCGACGCATGTGACGACCGCCCCCACTGAAAATACGAGCAGCATCACCCGCTTGCTCCTCGTTTCCCACCAGGCTAACCCGGCGGTGGCGGCGGTGAAGAGCATGCCGAAAAGAAACGAAGCAAATGGACTTGTCGGAATAATCCAATCGTACCAATGAACAACTCCCATCGATTCAACCTCCTGCCATCAATCGTACCGATACTGCTCCTTACAATCATATACCTGCTTAGAGAAGCGAAACCGTGAGGACCGCAGCAGATAAAGTACCTACAGCTGTAAGAATGATGATTTTACGGTGACCCTGCCTGTCCGAAGGTTTGAGCAGCTCTTTTATTGCTGCTGCCCATATCCAGATAGATGCGATAGCAATCATCCCCATATTTACTCTCCATCCTTTCCTCGACCGTCATTCCAACGCCTCGGCAATGGCAAATATTTCTTCCTTTGTCAGCTCCGGGTCTTCCACAAGGAGCGAATACCGAAGTCCACCTTCTTCCCAAAGGAGGTTTGTAATGACATCTTCCGTAAAGACGCCCTTCGTCCCTCGGACTTCCACTATTTCTTCCCCGCTGAAACCGGCAGAAAGGTTGTCTTCCGGAGCTTCAAAAGAAGTCAGTGTGAACTGCCCGTATCCATCTTTGCTATAGGATTGATTCACCTCGGTACGCTTTAGCTCTTTGCTGGAGAAACGATCAACAGCTGTTAATTCATAGGCCTCATCCTTGACCTTCAAAACAGGCTGACCGTAGATTTCCTCTGCCTCTTCAAGAGACGTCTCCTCCGTTAAACCGAGATCATCCATCTCTTTCACCTCGACACCCTGAGGAAGGTCCATCGTAAAGGTACGGTCGTCGAAGGAAGGGTCCACATCCAATTCCGTCACCGTATATTCCGTCTTAAGATCCTCACTATGGGCGACCATTTTGATAATGATCCAATGCTTATCGGAAATCCAATACTCCTCGTTCCCGCGGAATCCCCCGTCCTCTTTCGGCACGGCTTTGATATGGTACGTTCCAAATCCGTTCACTTCTTCCTCCCCAATGAGCTCGACGTCATGGGTTTTCCTTGTCTCTTGAAGCATTTGCTGCAGCTGCTCCCGTTGAGACTCCCCGGAAAGCATTTGTTCTGTCCCGGGACTGTCTATGGTGAATGCTTCTCCCTGCTCTTCCGAATAAAACATAGTTGTCTTCCCATCATTCAACGACTGGACAGCACCACCCTCCGTATCTGCGATGACCTTGATCCGATTATTAGCAACATCCGACCACTGTTCCATTGTAGAGCGGTCAATGGTATCGTCTCCTTTTTGGACATCCATCTCCATTTTCATATAATAGCGATCCAACTGATCTTCTTTTTCGACCGCATTTGCTACAATCTGATCCGGCGAGTACGCTCCGCCCGACTCAGCGGAGCAAGCCGATACGAGACACACACCTGCTGTAATGACTCCAATTAACCACTTCCTCACGTTTAACCCTCTCCTTCATGTACTTGATTGAACAACATAGCAATGATCATCCCGCGCCCGGGCACGGACCAAAGCTTCATCTCTCCTTCATGGCTTTCAGCAATCATATGGGCGATGCTTAATCCAAGCCCCGATTGTTTGCCGTCATCCGACGTCCGGGAAGCTTCTCCTTGATAAAATGGCTTGAGTACCGATTCCAGCTGCTGTTCCGCAATCGCCGGCCCTTCATTCTGTACAAGCAAGAGCGCTCGGCCCTTTCTTTCCTGGAACATCTCTTCTGCTGCCTCCGGGAAAACCCACCCGGGCAGCGGCTCCTTTTCGCCAAGGACGGCGGCAAAAATGGTTTTTCCCTCCGGCGTATAGCGCAGGGCATTGCTCATAAGATTATCGAGGTAACGAATCATTTCCCTGGCGCTCATCCGCACCGTTCCTTCGATTCTCTCTTCTTTTAGAAACAGGACTCCTCGGGCACGGGCCATCTCATCGTAGCCCTCAAACAACATATCAAAGAATTCTTCTGCATCCACTTCAGGCCGCTCCATCTCATAGCTGCTGGACTGAAACTTGGCGAATGTCGTCAAATCCTCAATCAGACCTTTCAAGTGATTGGATTTACCTGCGAGGATCTGCAGGTATTCTTTCCTTTCCTGTTCCGTCAACCCTTCTCCCTGCAGAGCCTCCGCATAGGTCTGTAAAGATGTCAGGGGCGTCTTAATATCGTGGGAGAAAGAAGCCATCATGAGCTGCTTTTCTTCCTGCTCCCGGACGGTTTCTCTGTTGGCCGCTTCCACCTGCTCCTGCATGCTTTCGAAATGAGTCATTAACTGGCCGAGCTCATCCTTCTTCTTATCCGGGAAACGCACCGTCGTCTGGTAATCTGCAAAGCGGTCCATACCAGAAATTAAACGCTTTAAGGGAAGGTTCCACTTGCGGTGCAGCATCCAAAGCACCCCGGAGTAAATGAGTAGAAATAAAACCCCGGATAATGCAAGAATACCGATGCGCCTGTTCTTCACCCCTTCCACCCATTCCGAACGGTCGATCCGGATGTCATAGATCCCTTTTATCTCCCCGTCAACGAATACCGGCTTTTTTACGGAAAGGGACTGAAAAGATAAGTCATAGTGATAAAGACCCTGCAGCAGCGATTGACGGGGCTCGATCCGTAAATCATTGGATTCAGAATTATAGACCATCAACCCATCCGATCGAAACAGCTTAACGGCTACGTCGGAATCATTCGTCACCGCTTCCCATTCTCGATTAAATTCTTCGCGTGGTCTGCGCTCATACCAGTCCACGGACTGTAATGATGCTTCCAGTTCATGGATACGCTCTGTTAACTCAAACGTATCCGCCACCCTTTTCTCATGGTTCCATTCCTGCACCCAGAGAAAAAAGCCATACGCGCCGGCGAGCGGGAGGATCATGACGAGCAGATACGTAATCATCAGCCATGTCCTTATTTTCATGAGAGGACTTCCCCGATAAAACGATAGCCGGTTCCCCAGACGGTCTCGATCCATATCGGTTCTTTGACATTTTCCCCGAGCTTATTTCGAAGACTCTTGATATGGACATTGATCGTGTTATTACCATTAAGCTCCACCTCTCCCCAGATGTGTTCGTACAGTTCCGCTTTGGTGAAGGTACGAAGCGGATGTTGAATGAACAACCGGAGCATCGCGAACTCCTTAGCCGTCAGCATAACTTCCTTCCCTGCCACTTTCACCGTCCTCTTCTCCACATCCACTGCAAGCTCACCGGAGTACAAACACTCCCGTGACAGTTCCTGTTCCGGGTTTCTGTAGCGGTCATACCTGCGCAAATGGGACTGGACTCTGGCTGTAAGTTCCATCAGACTGAAGGGTTTGGTAACATAATCATCCGCACCGAGGTCGAGGCCTTTGATTTTCGATTCTTCTTCCTGCCTGGCACTGATGATTACAATCGGCAGATCGCTTTTCAGACGGATGTTTCTGCAAAGGCTGTATCCGTCCATTTCCGGAAGCATCAAATCGACCAGTATCAAATCATACGCCTTATCGTGAAAATCCTCCCATCCCTCCTGTCCAGTCGAAGCCCATGTCACCTCCATCCCCTGCCGTGTGAAATGGTCCTTTACAATTCTCGCAATTTCTTTGTCATCTTCTACCAATAAAATAGCAGCCATTCTGTTCCCCTTCCTGACACTTTCATTGTAGACACGAATCCGGTACACGCACCCGATTTAATAAATCCTTTATTTTATCCTTCTTCAGCTTCTGAAACGAACGAATGGAATAACAAGAAAAAAGCTCCCGCCCCTCCGCTGCAAACGGAAGAGAGGAAGCCATTATTTCTTCTCAAACTGCTTTTTCATCACTTTCTCAATCGTTCCCGGTGACAGTGCATAGAGTTTGCTTCCTGCATTCATCCAGGCAGGCATATTGATTTCCCGGCATTTGGTAAACAAGTGGTCGACGACGGTTCTAGCGACATGGTTGGGGTCAAGCATCATTTGTTCGACCGCCTTCTGGTAGGTACCCGCCGGATCCGCCTGTTCGAAGAAGTTGGTCTGGACAGGTCCAAGATTGACGGAAGTGACGAACACTCCCTTCGGTTCCACCTCCATGCGCAGCGCATTCGTAAAGCCAAGCACAGCATGCTTTGTCGCTGCGTAGACCGACGATTTCGGTGTCGCCATTTTCCCGGCCTGGGAAGCGATGTTGACGATATGCCCCTCCCCTTTTTGAAGGAAATGAGGCAGCAGCTGATGGGTAGAACGGAACAAGGAAGTCACATTTACCGCAACCATCCGTTCAATATCCTTCCACTTCGCCTGTTCCACCAGATCGAAAACGGCCATCCCTGCATTGTTTACCAGTGCATCGATCGATCCATGGTCATAGCAGATCTGGTCGATGACATCTTTCCACTCGGCATCCATCGATAAATCTGCCGTATACCACGGGCATTCGATAGAGAAAGATTCCTCAATCTTCTCAGCAATGATCCGAAGTTTGTCGGTTGACCGGGCGACAAGAATTGGTACGCCCCCCTGCATGGCCGTATGGATCGCTATGTATTGGCCGATGCCGCTGGAAGCTCCGGTTATCAGCACTTTCTTTCCTTTTACAAGTTCATTCACAAGATCATTCCTCCACTACATATCGTTTTCGTCCTTCTGTTACCTGTGTCTTGACGTCTCCATGATGCTCCAAATAATCGAGCTGGCCAATACTCTCCGACATCGTAAGCCCGAGCTGGGATTCCACCTGTTTCGGAAACAGCCGTTCACACACTTCATATGCCGTAAGCGGAACTTCCCTTACCATTTCTTTCACCTTTCGTGCTCGTTTCTCCTGCTTTTCCAGCCTCTCTTTGATCAAAGGGACGTGACCGTCAAAGATCTTCCCATGCCCCGGGTAAATGGAAGTAATAGGAAGATCAAGCAGTCGCTCCAACGATTCCCTGTACTGCAGAAGTGGACGAGGACGTGGATCCCCGTCACAGAAACCCGGCTCAAGCAGAGGGTTGGAGGAAATGTGAGACAAAAGAAGATCGCCGCCGATGAACGCCCCGTCTGCTTCCCGTAAGAAAGAAAGATGACTCTGGGCATGCCCCGGTGTCTCTAATGCCTTCCAATTGTCATGACCAGGAAGCGTATCCCCCTCCTGCAGAGTGCCGGTTAACGTGCCGCGGGCGGACCATTTCAAGGATTTACGCAGCCCTTTAAGCATCGGTAAAAACCTCTCCGGAACGCCGGATTCTATATACATAGCTTTGAAAAACCTCTCATAACGCTGCAAGTATTCTTCCTCACGCTCCAGCCAAGGCTTAAGTTTAGGGTGTGCTATAATGGAGTCGAGTTTCGGAAAGCGCTCGATGAGCCCCATATGGTCCGGGTGGTGATGGGTGAGGATGACCTGCTCGATATCCTCCGGTGCATATCCCAACTCTTTGAGCCGCTCTTTCAAAACCGTCCAGGCCTCTTCCGTTTTCACACCCGCATCTACGAGTGACAAGCGGTCTCCTTTCAATAAATATATGTGTACATCACCGACCGCATAAGGCGTAGGTAAAGTGATTTGTGAAATGGTATCTTTTAACGTACGCATATCAAACCCCTCCTAACTGAATCATCATTCATTTCTATTGTAGCATGTTTATGTATATTTTTCCCTTGTGTAACAATTCGTAATACTTCTTGAACTCAAAATGTTTTTTCTAGTGGCACTTTTTCCAAATGCCTTCAAATACAAATAATTATTTTATATACTTTAACGCGTTATCGTAAATAAATAATACCACAGTAAAAAGTAGGAGGAAAAAAATGGACCAAACAGAAAAGAAAGGGCTTACGATGCGGATGCTTGACGGAATCGAGCGGATCGGCAACAAACTCCCTCACCCTGTCACATTGTTCGCAATTTTTGCATTGTTAGTCATCATCGCTTCGTGGATCTTCTCTTCCATGAACGTGGAAGTGGAAGATCCGGCAACAGGAGAAACGCTTCAAGTCGTCAACCTGCTGTCAGGCGATGGAATTCAATATATATTTGACAGCATGGTGGAGAACTTTGTAGGTTTCGCTCCGCTCGGAACCGTCCTTGTCACGATGCTTGGAATCGGTATCGCGGAACGGTCCGGACTTATAAGTGCCATGCTTCGTGGTCTCGTCACATCGGTACCGCGGTCTTTGATGACGGCTGCTCTCGTTTTTGGAGGAATCATGTCGAGCATGGCAGCGGACGCCGGGTATGTCGTTTTGACACCGCTTGGAGCCGTATTGTTCGCAGGTCTTGGACGCCATCCCCTTGCAGGACTGGCAGCTGCGTTCGCCGGTGTATCTGCCGGGTTCAGCGCCAACCTGCTCTTGACATCCCTTGATCCACTGCTCGGTGACCTTACTATTCAGGCGGCAGCTACGATCGATCCTGAATACGCAGACACCATTCTTTATACGATGAACTACTACTTCATGATCGCTTCCGTATTCGTCCTGACAATAATCGGAACAATCGTAACGGACAAGATCGTCGAACCGAGGTTAGGAACGTATAAAGGAGACATAGGCGAGGACGAGGCTCAATATGTCACTCCTATCGAGAAAAAAGGAATGCTCGGTGCCCTCATCGCTTTCATCGTAACGATCGGACTTTTGTCCCTGCTCGTCTTACCATCCTGGGGGCCGCTTCGTGATCCTGATGACTTTCTTGCCTCTCCGTTCTTCCAAAGCCTTGTACCTGTCATTTTGATCATGTTCATCGTACCTGGTTATGTTTATGGACGGATTACGAAAGAAATCAAGAACGACAAAGACGTTGCCAACCAGATGTCCGATACGATGGCTTCGATGGGGATGTATATCGTACTCGCTTTCACAGCCGGTCAGTTCGTCGCATATTTCAACCACACCAATCTTGGGAAAGTCATCGCCGTAAGCGGTGCAGAATTCCTGGATTCTATCGGATTCACAGGAATCGGTTTAATCATTGCCTTCATTTTCGTAGCAGGGTTCATCAACTTGTTTATCGGAAGTTCTTCTGCCAAATGGGCGATCATGGCTCCTGTCTTCGTTCCGTTAATGATGAACCTCGGGTATTCCCCTGAGCTCACGACATTGGCCTACCGAATTGCTGATTCAACGACAAACATCATCTCTCCGTTGATGCCGTATTTTGCAATCGTCATCGCTTTTGCACAGAAATACGATAAGAAGGTGGGAATCGGAACATTGATATCCACCATGCTTCCTTATTCGATTGCTTTCTCCATCATTTGGATCGTCATGCTGCTGATCTGGATGTTCATTCCAGGCGCGGAAATCGGCCCGGGTGCCGGCATCTATTATAATGGATAAACCACAGGAAGAAAGCGCCGGAGAATAATCTCCGGCGCTTTTTTATTACCTCTATCTACTATTCCTGCGTTCGAAAAAGTTCATGGATCGTATGAGTCAGAATCACCGGAAGTTTTTCAAAGCTGTAGCTCAATTCCAGCCGCTCCGTCCATTGGTGCGGATCCCTGCCGAGCGGACCAACATTAAGGATCGGCATCGTGATCATTTCCATCGCCTCTGCCGGCCATTCAAATCCATTGCCGTGAATCGGCATCTGTTTCGTAAGGTCCTGAAGCGAACTTGCCGTCGAAGCTGGTCCTATGAAACTTAAATCCGATAACCCCGTGAAATATTCGACCATCTCCAACTCTTCTCCATAATGCTCCCTGGCATAATCCATCGCTGTCTTCGCCGCATGTTGAATGTAAGGATCGTCATGAGACGATACAGACGGATAGAACGGCGGACTGTAGAAAAGGACGATCATCGGACTGATATCTTTACATATGGATGCAAGGCTCTGCACGAGTGTTGTGGAAAAGTCCCTGTCTCCCTGATCCCTTAAGTTCACTAACCGGTTCTGGCGACGGTCGACTTCCGCCTTTCCAAAACGTTTGACGGCTTCCTTATACAGCTGATCATAAGTCAGAATCGTAATATCAGGCTGGAAGGAAGAGGTTTGCGTTCCTTTTAAATAAAAGGAGGCTTGATGATGATAGTGATGGATAATTTTCGCCCGGGCCCGCTGGGCGGCCTGAAGCAGCTTCTCATTCAGCTCCTGAATCGTCTGCTTCATATAGAGCACGTTGTACATCGTAACGGCTGCCTGTGGTGTTTGCACGGAATATTCATGCTTTAAGTCCCGCTGCATCAAACTGATAGGAGGCGGCGTGCGCTCTCCACCGACATTCTCGATGAATGCTTCATTCAACTCCAGCTCCTGGGCGAGATAACTCATCATCAAGTTTGCGTTCAAACCGCCGAAGGGCTCACCGACGTGCGTTTCTTTCCCGTAGCATAGAAAGCCCGGGAGCGTCTTGCCGATCGATCCTGTATAAAGATAATAGGCAGGGTCCCCTGGGTACTTGCTGAACATAGGCTCGCCGTTCAAAGCGGCTTTAAAGTTCAAGTTCTCTTTTTCTTTTATCTCGGCAAGTGCCGGGAGAGCGGCAAGCATCCCTTCGGAGTTCACCTCTTCATCCGGCACAGCAACAAGCAGCAGATTACCGTCAAATTCACCCGCCATCGCTTTTTCCAACAGGGACAGGTGAACCGTAAGTCCCGCTTTCATATCCATGGCTCCCCGGCCGAAGAGCCAGTTTCCGGTCTTTAAATCCCGCGCTGCTTCCTTCGGCAGGTCGTCGATGTTCTTAAGGAACTCCTGCGTCAATTCTCTCGGATAAAAAGCCAGGTTCTGATACGATCCGTAATCCTCGATCCCAACGACATCGACGTGGGCGATCAACACGATCGTATCTGCGGCCTCGTCCTTTTTCACAAGTGCAGTCAACAGTTGACGTCCGTCATCCAAGGGATGCAGTTTCAGGTGATCGGGCTTGTTTTGATAATAATTCCGATCCTCTAAAATATAATATAAGTATTCAATGATGGCGATTTCTTCGTTGCTGTTGGTTATGCTCGGGTATTCTACCAGAGAGCATAGCAATTCGGTCAATTGTTCCCTTGTCTGCCACAGGGTCATGGTCAACACTCCTTATTGACTTTTACTAGTTTTTCCCACACAATCAAACACAAAGTCTATCTGGAAGAGGTGCATCTTTATGAAAACATTGATCTTTGCGCATAGAGGAGCAAGCAAATTAGCGCCGGAAAATACGATGCCCGCCTTCGAGATCGCTGCGGAGTCAGGCGCAGACGGAATCGAAACAGACGTGCAGCTGACCAAAGATCAAGTTCCCGTGTTAATACACGATGAAAACCTCCGCCGGACGACAAATGGGACAGGATTTGTTCAGGACTACACGTATGCCCAGCTGCGTCTGCTTGACGCCGGAAGCTGGTTTTCCCCTGAATATTCTGACACCTATATTGTATCATTAGAAGAGTTCCTGCGGTGGTTCCATGATAAACCTATGTTTTTGAATATAGAATTAAAGACAAATGTCATTCCTTATAAGAATATAGAACAGATCGTCTACGATACTCTGAAGCGGCATCAGGTGCTCGAAAGGACGGTCTTCTCCTCTTTCAACCCGGACTCCCTTGTGAGACTGAAAGAGATCAACCCTTCTGTTCCAACTGCCTTTCTCACCTCTACGAAAATGCGGGATTTGTGCCAGTATGCGAAATCCATAGGAGCCGATGCTCTTCACGTTAAGCACCGGCTATTGGACAAGAAGCTCGCTAAGAAATGCCGGAAGGAAGGATTGGACCTGCGGATCTATACGGTGAACAGGCCGGCGTTGATGAAAAAATGCTACCAGCTCGGTGTGAACGGTATCTTTACGGACGTCCCGCACCAGGCTTTGGAATACAGGGACCTGGCAAAAGAAAAAGTTCGAAAATAACCTCCCGTCTGAAGCGTCTTGGAGAAGACAGCCTCCTCCCTGCCTTCTGCACCGAGCCTAATTATTCGCACGATCGATCGTCCTTTGATATTTTATACTTATGGTGCCTCCCGTTCTATACGAGGGTACACCTCATCATCCATAGGAGGATCGTTCATGAAGCACAAACTATTTCACCCTTATACAGTAAAAGATGTTACATTGAAGAATCGAATCGTCATGTCACCTATGTGCATGTATTCAGCTCACGACCAGGACGGAAAAGTCCAGCCTTTTCACTTGGCTCATTATGAGAGCCGTTCGGCAGGACAGGTAGGACTGGTCATCATTGAAGCAACTTCCGTCCTCCCGGAAGGGCGTATCTCCCATGAAGATCTCGGAATATGGGAAGACGAACAAATCGAAGGATTGAAGCAGATAAATGAAGGCATCCATCGTCACGGTGCAAAAGCAGGCATCCAACTGGCCCATGCCGGCAGGAAGGCCAATTTACGCGATGAGATTTTCGCACCGACGCAAGAAGCATTCAGCTCTTCCATGAAAGTACCTACGGAAATGTCGAAAGCGGATATCGACAGGACCATCGATGCCTTCAGAGAAGCCGCTTCCCGTTCCAAGCGCGCAGGATTCGATATTATCGAACTTCATGCGGCTCACGGATATTTGATCAACCAGTTCCTTTCTCCACTTACAAACAAAAGGACTGATGAATATGGTGGAAGCCGTGCCAACCGATACCGCTTCCTTAAAGAAATTATCAAGGGCGTTAAAGAGGTATGGGATGGACCATTGTTCACACGCATCTCCGGTGAAGAGTACCGGGAAGGCGGAAATCAGATGGAAGACTTCATCTATTTCTCCGAGGAAATGAAAAAACAGGGCGTGGACCTGATCGATGTCAGTTCAGGAGGAGTCGTTCCGGCAAGCATCGAACCGTACCCTGGATACCAGGTGAAATTCGCTGAACAAGTGAAAGAAGGTGCCTCTATCGATACAGGGGCTGTCGGGCTGATTACGACTGGAAACCAGGCCGAAGAAATTCTCCAGAACGACCGGGCGGATTTGATTTTTCTTGCGAGGCCTCTTCTGCGCAACCCATACTGGGCCAAGCAGGCTGCCGATGAGCTTGGATATCCCCTCGAAGGACCGATTCAGTACACAAGAGCATGGTGATCCGCTCTTTAAGGAACGAACCTGCCGCGCTTTCAGCCGGCAGGTTTTTTCTATATTAGAAGTGTGTTCCCCGCCCCCAGGTGGTATGATGGGGGTAGATGGTAGTAGGAGTGAATGTATGATGGAATTATTTTTTCTCGGAACGGGATCAGGAGTCCCCTCAAAAGAACGCAACGTCTCTTCTCTGGCACTCCGCATGCTGGAAGAGCGCGGTACGACATGGATCTTTGACTGCGGTGAAGGAACGCAGCATCAAATCTTGAACACGAACCTCCGCCCTCGGCGCATTGAGGTCATTTTTATCACCCACCTGCACGGAGATCACATCTACGGTCTTCCCGGTCTGCTGAGCAGCCGGTCTTTCCAGGGTGGCGAATCGCCTGTAACCGTTTACGGCCCGGCAGGATTGAAAGAGTATATCGACTGGAGTCTTCGGCTCAGCGGCACCCACCTCCGCTATCCGCTCCGCGTAGTGGAAGTAAAGGAAGGGATGCTTTTCGAAGACGATCAGTTCATTGTAGAAGCCGTCAAATTACAACACGGCCTCGAAAGCTACGGGTATCTTTTGAAAGAGAAAGACAGATTAGGAGAACTGCAGCCGCACAGATTAAAGGAACTCGGCATACAGCCCGGGCCGATTTACCAGACGATCAAAGAGCAGGAAACGACCCGATTGGAAGACGGCCGGGTTATCCATCGTTCCGACGTGCTCGGCCCTGCGGAGAAGGGCAGAAAGCTGGCCATTCTCGGGGATACCAGATACCTCCCCTCCCTTGCAGATAAACTTCAGCTTGTAGATGTCCTCGTTCACGAGGCGACGTTTGCCGGTGATGAAGAACAGATGGCATATGACTATTATCATTCCACAGTCAAGCAGGCTGCGTCACTGGCAGATGCAGCGGGAGCCGGCGAACTTATTCTCAACCATGTATCCTCAAGGTATCAAGGGAAAGCCGTGGAACAGTTGGCGGAAGAGGCACGTTCTATCTTTCCGAACACGACGATTGCCCATGATTTCTATCGTCATACTATAAGCAGAAACCGTTAAGGGGGATAATTTATGCAAACCATCGTGCAGCAGCAGAAAGCATGGTTCAAAGAGGGACATACAAAAAGCTATTCCTTCCGTAAAGAACAGCTTTTAACAATGAAGAAGATGCTGTCAACCTTTGAGAAGCCGATTCTGGAAGCGTTAAAATTCGACCTGAGCAAATCCGAATACGAAGCTTACGCATCTGAAATCGCCTTCTTAAAAAGCGAAATAGATCATCATCTCAAACAGTTGAAATCATGGATGGAACCGCAGAAAGTAAAAGCGCCGTTAACTCACACCGGCTCCAAAAACTTTATTATGAAAGAACCATATGGTACGGTGCTCATCATCGCGCCTTGGAATTATCCGGTTCAATTAGCGCTTGCCCCTGTTATCGGAGCGGTCGCAGCCGGAAACACAGTAATCATAAAACCATCGGAATTGACGCCTACGGTTTCCTGGGTATTAAAAAAAATGATCGAACAATACTTCCCCCCTGCATTCATAGCCGTCGTCGAAGGGGACAAAGAGGTTACCCAGGAGCTTCTCGATCAGCCGCTGGATTACATCTTCTTTACCGGCAGCGTGCCTGTAGGAAGGATCATTATGGAGAAGGCAGCGAAACGTCTCATCCCAGTCACACTTGAATTAGGCGGGAAAAGCCCTGCCATCGTCCATAAGGATGCATCGATCGACCTGGCAGCGAAACGAATTGTCTGGGGTAAGTTCACCAATGCAGGGCAAACGTGCATTGCACCGGACTATCTGTACGTCCATCATGAAGTTAAGGCGGAGCTTATGAAATCTCTGCAGGCGTATATTCAAGAATTCTACAGCTCCAATCCTTTAAATAATGAAGAGTATACAAGGATTGTAAACAAGGCACACTTCGATCGTGTCGCTGCCTACCTGGATTCCGGAACCATCGTATCAGGTGGCGCCGTTAATGAAAGGAATCAAAAAATTGAGCCTACGATCCTTGACCAAGTCTCCTGGCAGGACCCTGTCATGCAGGAAGAGATATTCGGGCCGATTCTTCCTATCCTGACGTATGATTCCCTGGAAGAAGTCACAGGACAGATCACAGAAAAACCAAAGCCGCTTGCCTTATATTACTTCGGAGAGTCGGAAGAAGATCAGCAGGAGATCCTGTCTTCCATTTCATTCGGTGGCGGATGCATTAATGACACCCTTTATCACATTATCAACCCCCACCTCCCATTCGGAGGGGTTGGAGAAAGTGGAATCGGCAGTTATCATGGACAAGCAAGTTTTGATACGTTCTCTCATTCGAAGAGTATTACGAAACAAACTACGAAATTCGACCAAAGTTTCCGCTACCCCGGCTCTAGTTTGGGACTATCCATCATGAAACGGATATTCGGCTGATCATACAATACAAAAAAGTCAAGGGATACTTCCCTTGACTTTTTCTTGCTTCTTTTATTCCAGAAGCATTTCCTTATGTTACAAACAGGCCTCCTCCCTACTCTGCTTGTTTACTGAGTGCTTCCTGAAGCGATACTTTCCTTAATTTCCGTTTGGATAAAAACAGGGAGAACCAATAGGTAAAACCGATGGCCGCCAGCCCGATGGCCCCCATCCACACGTTCACATCCGTCGGGAGAAGGAATCCCGTTTCTTCCACCAATGAATTCATCGTCTGTTCCAGGGACCAGCCGGCAAGTGGAATGGAAACAAAATAGGCGAGAAAAACGACAGGCGTGTAAACACGCAGCAGCAACTTGGAAATTTCTTCATCACGATATCCCATGACTTTAAGCAAGGAAATGGAGGAGCTGTTTTCCTCGACGATTAAATGGATCAGCAATGTCAATATAAGTACACCGATAAAAAATGCGAAAGCTGCCATAACTAGTACAGAACTGCGAGTAGCTCCTGAAGTGGCTTCAAAGCTGTCCATCAGCCTTTGTTTGTCCTCAACCATATAGATATCATCGGCGGTTTCCGGTTTCCGGTCCTGCCATACCCCCGTATATCCGTTCTCAGGAAGACCGAGCTTTTCATTCATCTGTGTCCTCTCGAGAAACACGTTGTTTCCGATGTACATATCGGCAATACCGGTGACCTTTGCACGCAGTTCGCCGCCTTCTCCATGAAAGGTAACCGTATCCCCTTCCTTCACCTTCAGTACGGCAGCCAAAGGTGCGCTGAGAATTGCTCCCTTTTTCAAACGCTCGTTCATATTCTCTCCTCCGGCCTGAAACCGCATGTGATCTGTTTCGGGATCTATGCCGAAACCGTTGATCGTTACGTCTGTTCCCTTGACGGATAGATTTGTCATTGTGAAAGGACTGGCCTCTTCTTCCGGATCCGCAGTCTTGATTCCTGAATAGTGGACAGCATAATTATAAGCCTGTATTTCTTCGTATGTTTGCTCTACCAGTCGATCCATGCTTTGAAAGGTGATGAGACCGATAAGCAGCAGGACCGACGAGAAAATAACCCCGGCGAACACGTACAACGCCCTCGCTTTACTGCGAATGATCAGCCGCAGCCTGAAACGCCGCAGGAAACTTCCATTCCTCACAAAGGGCAGCTTTTCCAACCAGGATTTCTTCCCTCTGCTCATCTCCTTTGGACGAAGCAGCGTCAAAGGGTCACTTTGAAGCGCACGCCAAATGAGTGTCGCTGTAGATAATAAAAGGAGCACCACCGGTACAAGAAGGCCGATGATAAGAACAGAGAGATTCCAGGTAAAGGTTTCGAAAGCCGGCAAGTTGAAATAAACTGCGTACAAATCAGATAACGGCAGGGATAACAAGGAACCTGCAGCCACTCCTAAAAGGGTACCGGATAAACCAATGACCCAGGCATAGGTCAAGTAATGCTTCATCAACTCTCCCCTCCTGTACCCCATCGCCATCAGCGTACCTAACTCCCGCCGTTGCATATCGATCCTGCGCTTCATCAAAAGCAGCACCATGAATACGGAGAGAGCAAGGATGACCAGCGGGAGCGTCGTTACCATACGTTCCGCCCCTTCGATCTCTGTCTCGACGTACTGAATTCTTGCATTCTCATCAGCCGGAACGTACTGCAGGACGGAAATCTCCTGACGAATGGCTTCCATGAATCGATCCGGGTTTTCTACGGACATCCCGAGAACCTCTGTCCTTGCGTTTCCCGGAAAATGATCGATGGTTTCTTCGGTGGCAACACCGATACCAAATGCCTCTGCATGGCTCAGCACGTCCGTCTGCTCCTTGACCATGTAGATATAATCAGGCAAATATACAAAACCAGTGACTTCTAAAACGCCTGCCTCCGTTTCCAACTCATCTCCGATGGAAATCCCATTGGCCTCTGCAAAAACCGGTGCGATGGCAACTTCACCGGCATTATTCGGCATCTTTCCTTCTGAAAGGTAGGGCTTATTTATCTTTTCCGTAGGAGTAAGGAGGCGAAGCGTAGACGATTCGGATACCTGCAGATCTTTAAATTTCCGCTTTTCAAGCGTTGCTTCATATTTATCAGTCCAACTGGTAAGCAGGCGGGCCGACGGCTCTTCGCTCGTAACTATATGAAAAGACTCCTGCCTGTAATCCTCTATAAATGTTTCATTTCTTTTATCCAAGGCAGCGATTGCCATAGATAAACTGACGTAAAGCATGACCGCAAGCATAAGCAGGAGCATGACCCCGCCGTATTGAAACTTCCTCTCTTTCAGGGTACGAAGCACAGACTTCCGAAGAATCATGACCACTTCACCTTCTCCGGATCAACAGGTTGTTCGTTCTTATACGTCTCTACGATTGCTCCGCTTTTCATTCGGACGACTTTATGCGCCATTTCTCCGATTCCCTGATTATGGGTGATAATCAGCACCATCGTTCCGTATGTTTCTTGAACGAAGCGGAGCAGTGCCAGGACTTTCTTTCCGGTTTCTTCATCCAAGGCACCAGTTGGCTCATCACATAAAAGAACTTCCGGGTTTTTGATCAAGGCACGCGCAATGGCGACACGCTGCTGTTCTCCTCCACTCAGCTGATAAGGGAATTTATCCCTCTTATCATACATCCCGACCTTGCCAAGTATTTCTTCCATATCAAGCGGTCGGCTGCTCAGTTCTCTTCCGACTTCAATATTTTCTTTCACTGTTAAAGTCGGAATCAAGTTGTATTGCTGAAATATGAACCCCGCATGTTTTCTTCGATATTCTGTAAGTTCTTTATCTTTGCAGGTGCTAAGGTCCAATCCGTTCATGATAACCGTCCCTGAATCACAGCGGTCTATGCCTCCGATCACATTTAATAAAGTCGATTTCCCGGACCCTGAAGGCCCTAAAATGGCTACGATCTCGTTATCATCAATATCTAATGTCACATGCTTTAACGCTTCTATTTTCACTTCTCCGCTTTGATACGTTTTCTCTACGTTCTGGACTGAAATAGCCATCCGCGCACCCCTCTAATTAAAATATGAAATATAATATTTACAATGTTTCATTTCAAGTGTACCTCATGCAGGAGAGAAGTCAACATAATTATGTAATATATATACGTTTATATTTCATAATTATATCACATAAGTGCTGTTCTCTTTTCGTCAACAACCAAAAAACAGGAAGAGCATATGCTCTTCCTGTAACATTAAAAGGTTGGAAGGTTATCCAGATTGTTGGAGGTAATGCCATCCGGTTCACTGCGCAGATGGTCTTCTCCATCCTTCCCTCTGATGAGGTTCACATGTTCCAGTTCCCCGTTGCGCGCCATTTCGTGTGCCTGTTTATAATCGACAACATCTCCAGACGATAACTGCATTTCTATAATGCTGCCTTGTCCGTTTTTTCTGACTGCCACAATTCGTTCCGGCATTTTAATCATCCTCCTCTATCCTATCTTGACCTTCCTTCCTGTAACTATCCTTGTCAAGTTATGCCAGAATCGACTCACATGTCATGGGATGACTTTTGTTTCTGGCGGGAATGATTGGCCGTCTTCACTTTATGAGAACCTTGTGCCGGTTCCCCGTAACCCTGATCCGGTCCTAAAGGTAAATTCGGCTGCTTCTGTTGTTTCGGACCCATTCGTTTACCACCCATAGAAAACACTCCTTCTTTTATCGGCGCTTCCGGGCTTCTTCCGGCCCTTCCATCATCGTTGCACCATTGTAACTCAACTTTTGATCGCGATCCGACTGAACCTTTCCAGAACGCTTCAATTTCTTCTCCTGACGATCTCTACCCATAAGAAAAAACCTCCCTTCCTGTTTAGTATGAAACAGAAAAGAAGGCTCATTCCTGGGAATCACTTTTTAAAATCATCAAGGAAATCCTTTTGAAAACTGGTCGTCACTGGACTCTCCTCTTTGTCCGTCAATCTCCGGAACGGGTTCTTCCCATATTTATCCGTAAGCTCATCGATCGCTTTGTAAAGCCTTTCTTTCCCCGCATACTGCTCATAATTGAAAAGGTCCAGCTGCTGGGTAACTTCGGACTTCTCTGCGAGATCACTTGCGGTCACTCCAAGCAGACGGACGGGCTGCTGATTCCAATGCTCATCGAAAAGCCGGATGGCGATTTGGAATAAGTCGTCTGTCGTCGCAATGAAATCGCGCAGTTGTCTGCTTCTTGTAACGGTCTTCCTATCATGATAACGAATCATCAGCTGCACATTCCGGGCCAGTACATTTTTGCTCTTCATCCTTGCCTCTACTTTACCTGATAAGCGGCGGAGAACGGAGCGGATCTCATGATCATCCACCGTGTCTGCCGGCAGCGTGGTTGAAGTTCCAATACTTTTGAACTCATGAACAGCATCAGGGTCAACGGGGCGGTCATCTAATCCGTTGGCACGATTTTTAAGCCGCTCTCCATTAATACCGAGGACCCTCTTCAGCTCTAAAGCAGAATGGGAAGCAAGATGTCCAATGTTCTCTATCCCAAGCCGTCTGAGCTTCTCTGCTGTTTTCTGACCTACACCGTACATTTCTTCAATTGGAAGCGGCCAAAGCTGTTCATCAAGCTTTCGTTTCCTTAAAATAGTAATTCCCATCGGTTTTTTCATATCCGATGCCATCTTGGCAAGGAATTTGTTCGGCGCAATTCCTATACTGCAGGGGAGATCCAGCTCATTCGCTATGCGCTGCTGGATTTTTTCTGCAATTTCAGGAGGGGAGCCTTGATCCTCACAGTCCGTTATATCCATATACCCTTCATCGATGGAAACGGGCTGGACAGTCGGCGTCACATCGGAAAGGATTTTGAACATTTCTTTTGATGCAGCCCGATACCTTTCGAAATTGGGGCGCATGACGATTAAATCCGGACATAAACGTTTGGCCTCACCGACAAGCATGGTCGTTTTCACCCCGTATTTACGGGCTTCGTAGCTGCTCGTTACGACAATCCCCTTCCGTTCTTCAGGGTTTCCTGCAATCGCTAGTGGTTTCCCTTTCAAAGCCGGATCATAGGCAGCTTCGACGGATGCATAAAAGCTGTTCATATCCACATGAAAAATGACCCGGCCGTTCTTTGGGTACCATTTCGATGACATACAACTTCCCTTCTTCCTTCATTAGAACATCTGTTCTTCCATTATATCAAAAACGAGCCGGTTAATCATGAAAAGGACCTCGGAATAATATTCCCAAGTAATGTCCGGAGGAAGATAAAAAAACCTTCCCTTTAAAAACGGGAAGGTTCTTGTAAAATTATTTTGCTACTTCTTCTACGATTGCTGTTACATATTCGGCGATTTTCTCCAACTCACCGACCGGCATGCGTTCGTTCGTAGTATGGATCTCCTCGTAGCCGACGCTTAAATTGACGGTAGGAATGCCGTGTCCCGCGATGACGTTCGCATCACTTCCTCCACCACTCGTCAACAGTTCACTCTCACGGCCGATACGCTTGGCTGCAGCCCTTGCGACTTCGACCACTTCGTCCCCGGCTGCCTGCTTATAGCCCGGGTACATCACTTGGACATCAAGTTCAACATCTCCATCCATTTCTTCTGCCGTTTCCAAGAACGCCTGTTTCATTTTCTCTACCTGCTCTTCCATCTTAGCAGGGTTCAGGGAACGGGCTTCAGCCAAAATTTCGACATGGTCACAAACGATATTCGTTTTCTGTCCACCTTCGAAACGTCCGATATTGGCAGTCGTTTCATCATCGATACGGCCAAGCGGCATTTTAGCAATAGCGCGGGACGCAAGCGTAATCGCCGAGACACCTTTTTCAGGCGCTACACCAGCATGGGCTGTTTTCCCTTTAACGACGGCATTGATCTTTGCCTGGGTAGGCGCTGCAATAATAATGTTTCCCACCTGCCCGTCACTGTCGATAGCGTAGCCGAACTTCGCTTTAAGAAGCGTGCTGTCCAATGCTTTGGCTCCGACAAGACCGCTTTCCTCTCCGACAGTGATGACAAACTGGATATCCCCGTGTTCTACTTTGTTTTCCTCAATAGATCGAATAGCTTCCAGTATAGCGGCCAAGCCCGCTTTGTCGTCCGCCCCCAATATCGTCGTTCCATCTGTAATGATATACCCGTCCTCTACGGAAGGATTGACGCCGTTCCCGGGGACGACCGTATCCATGTGAGACGTAAAGTAGATCGTATCGACCCCTTCCTTCGTGCCTTTCCAATTACAAATAAGGTTGTTGGCGGCATGTCCGGTTTCTTCCGCGGCATTGTCTTCAAGTACTTCAAGCCCAAGCGCTTCGAATTTATCTTTTAACACACGGGATATTTCCGCTTCCTGACCAGTTTCCGAATCAATTTGAACCAGTTCCAGAAATTCTTCCAATAAACGTTCTTTGTTGATTGCTACCATCTATAGGTCCTCCTTCATATGTAACACGTTCCACTTAGTACGTTAGCGGAACTGGAGAGTCGTGTCAATCAGAGCGGGATGTTTCCGTGCTTTTTATACGGTCTGTCCTCCTGCTTATTCCTTAGCATATCCAACGAACGAATAAGCACCTTCCGTGTTTCTCTTGGATCAATGACGTCATCAATCATGCCGAGACCTGCAGCGACATATGGATTAGCGAACCGCTCCCGATATTCGTCAATCTTCCTACTCCTTGTCTCTTCCGGTGCATCACTGTCCTTGATCTCTTTTGCGAATATAATGTTCGCTGCCCCTTCCGGCCCCATGACGGCTATCTCCGCATTGGGCCAGGCAAAAACAAGATCTGCACCTATCGATTTACTGTTCAGTGCGACGTATGCCCCCCCATATGCTTTCCGTGTAATAACCGTAAGCTTCGGAACGGTAGCTTCAGAATAGGCATATAAGATTTTTGCTCCGTGGCGGATAATGCCCCCGTGCTCCTGCTTGATCCCCGGGAAAAAACCGGTGACATCTTCAAATGTTATGATAGGAACATTAAAGGAATCGCATGTTCGAATAAAACGGGCCGCCTTATCACTGGAGTCGATATCGAGCCCCCCTGCCATGTACTTTGGCTGATTACAGACGAGCCCTACGGACTTCCCTTTTATGCGGGCGAAACCGACGACAATATTCTTTGCGAAGTCTTTATGGATTTCAAAGAAAGATTGATCGTCAACCACTTCATCAATAATGATCCGTACATCATAAGGGCGAACAGGATCGAATGGAATTTTATCAGTCAGATCGGGTCGATAGTCATCCTCTTCGCTTCCCTCCAGTACTTCCGGCAGTTCTTTGTTGTTTTGAGGAAGATAGCAAAGCAGATCGCGGACGGCGTCCAATGCACCCGCTTCATCTGCTGCCTTCAAATGAGCGTTCCCACTCAAGGAATTATGAACGCCCGCCCCACCGAGGTCCTCGGCAGAAATCTTCTCTCCCGTTACGGTTTCTATGACTTTTGGACCTGTAATGAACATCTGCGACGTCTTTTCGACCATAATGACGAAATCCGTGATAGCAGGAGAGTAAACGGCACCGCCTGCACACGGCCCCATAATGACGGAAATCTGAGGAATGACTCCGGAATAAATAGAATTCCGATAAAATACCTGACCATATCCGTCCAAAGAAGAAACGCCCTCCTGAATTCTCGCTCCGCCGGAATCATTAAGTCCGATAAACGGCGTTCCATTTTTGACCGCGAGATCCATAACTGCCGCAATCTTCTTGGCATGCATTTCGCCAAGGGCACCTCCGTATACAGTGAAATCCTGAGCGAACAAATAGACATCGCGGTTGTTTATCTTCCCGAATCCGGTGACAACTCCTTCCCCGGGAGCCGTTTTCCCATCCATACCGAATGCGTCATGCCTGTGCTCCATAAAAGGATTCAGCTCGACAAACGTCCCTTCATCCAAGAGGTATTCCACCCGCTCACGCGCCGTCCACTTTCCTTTTTCATGCTGCTTTTCAATGCGGTCGTCTCCGCCGCCAAGCTCAACCTGGCGCCGTTTATCATACAGTTCATTTATTTTATCAAAAATATCCATCACTCATCCTCCTTGCTTTCTACCATTTCATACAGCACACCGTTTGCCGCTTTCGGATGAAGGAACGCCACTCTCGTATCGTGGGCTCCCACAGCCGGTTCCTCATGGATTAGACGTACCCCCTGCTCCTTGTATTTCTTCAAACGGGCATCCAAGTGATCGACTTCCACTGCGATGTGATGGATTCCTTCCCCTTTCTTCGTTAAGAAAGACTGGATCGGAGACTTATCGTTTAAAGGTTCCAGTAATTCTATCTTCGTTTCACCGATTTTCAAAAAAGCTACGCGCACTCCTTCCGAATCCACGGTCTCCACCGCTTCCAAAGACAGACCGAGCGTATGCTGATAAAAAGGAAGAACGGCATCAATGCTCATAACGGCAATTCCGATGTGCGCGATGCGTTTCGGCTCTTCGAACATATCCCTTTGGACGAGCTGCTTGATATAAACGGCTATCGCATCTGTCGGGGAACCGCTC
Source organism: Halobacillus sp. ACCC02827 (assembly GCF_030291935.1). Classification (NCBI taxonomy): domain Bacteria; kingdom Bacillati; phylum Bacillota; class Bacilli; order Caryophanales; family Bacillaceae; genus Halobacillus; species Halobacillus sp. ACCC02827. The sequence goes on from NZ_CP128168.1 coordinate 2,133,002, forward strand.
GTAAATATCTTGTTCACGCCATGCGACTCAAGGAATGGAATATCTTCTGCAGGTATGACTCCCCCCCCTATGACCGGAATGTCAGAAGCCCCCTGTGCAGCCAACGCTTCCACCACTTTAGGAAACAAAGACTTATGGGCACCGGAGAGAGAAGACAACCCGACGACATCGACATCTTCCTGTATGGCCGCTCTTGCGATTTGAACTGCCGACTGACGAAGTCCTGTATAGATGACTTCCATCCCATGATCGCGGAGCGCCTGAGCGATGATCAATGCCCCTCGATCATGGCCGTCAAGACCCGGCTTTGCTACTAGTACACGTATTGATTTCATCTCTATCCTTCCTTTCTACATTCCCGTATATTCTCCATACTCTTCTCGTAGTACGTTAGCAATTTCACCTACGGTCGCATACGCCTTCACTGCTTTGACTATATGCGGCATGACGTTTTCCGATCCTTTGGCGGCAGTGTGGAGTGCGTCCAGGCACGCGGCCACTTCTTCCGAGTCTCTTTCTTCCCTTACCTGCCTTGTCTTTTTCACTTGTGCTTTCTCTAGTGCTTCGTCTACTCTCAATAAGTCAGCATGGATCTCTTCTTCTATCCGAAACTCATTCATGCCGACAACAATGTCTTCTTTCGACTCGATCCGCTTCTGTGCTTCATAGGCTGCCTGATGGATTTCCCGCTGCATATAACCTTCTTCCACCGCTTGGACAGCACCGCCAATTTCACGGATTCGATCCAGATATACATTCGCTTCTTTTTCTATCTGGTCCGTGAGTGCTTCCACATAGTACGAACCGGCCAGAGGATCAATCGTATCTGCTACTCCACTTTCATTTGCAATGATCTGCTGGGTACGAAGAGCAATCCGGGCTGATTCCTCTGTAGGAAGTGCGAGCGCTTCATCACGTGAATTCGTATGGAGGCTCTGTGTACCTCCCATGACGGCAGCGAGCGCCTGTAATGTCACCCGTACAATGTTATTATCCGGCTGCTGCGCTGTTAATGTACTGCCTCCTGTCTGTGTATGAAAACGCAGCTTCCAGCTCTTCGGATCCTTCGCACCAAAGTGTTCCTTCATGATGTTCGCCCACATCCTCCTGGCAGCCCTGAATTTTGCTGCTTCTTCAAAGAACTGATTGTGCGCGTTAAAGAAGAAGGCGAGGCGGGGGGCGAACTGATCGACTTTCAAACCGGCTTCGATAGCTGCATCGACGTAAGCCATCCCGTTGGCTATGGTAAAGGCAACTTCCTGAACGGCCGTCGACCCCGCTTCCCTGATATGGTAGCCTGAGATACTTATGGTATTGAACTTAGGCAGATGCTCCTGACAATAAGCAAAAATATCTGTAATCAACCGCATGGACGGCTTAGGCGGATAGATATACGTTCCGCGTGCAATATATTCCTTCAGGATATCGTTTTGAATCGTGCCTGTCAGAAGTTCCGGAGATACGCCCTGCTTTTCACCGACGGCAATATACATGGCAAGAAGAATACTCGCAGGGGCATTGATCGTCATGGACGTACTTACGCGGTCCAAAGGAATGTGATCAAACAGCTGTTCCATGTCCTTAAGGGAATCAATCGCTACACCGACTTTCCCCACTTCGCCCTCTGCCATAGGATCATCGGAGTCATAGCCGATTTGAGTCGGTAAGTCGAAGGCAACAGACAGCCCCGTCTGCCCCTGCTCGAGAAGGTACCGAAATCTTCGGTTAGTTTCTTCTGCAGATCCGAAACCGGCGTACTGGCGCATCGTCCAATATCTACTGCGGTACATGGTCGGCTGTATTCCCCTCGTGTAGGGATACTGGCCAGGATACCCATTCTTTGCTATGTAATGATCGTCAGGATTCTCCGGCGTATAAAGTCTGTCAATCGGTATTTCTGAACTCGTATAGAACGCTTCTTTGCGCTCCGGAAACCGTTTTATTGTCTTTTCCACTGCTTCTTCCCATTTATTTTTATTATCACTTGATGAATGCTTCACAGGAAAAACCTCCTTATACAGTCCATTCTCCTTCTAGCATACCAGAAATAAAGCGCTTACCTGTCTAAAAATTACTATTATTCACAAGATAATTGTAAATGGTCAAACAACCTTGTCCAATTTCTCTTTTTTATGTAAAATATGAGTCAGGATGGACGAGAAGGGGGTTACACCTTGGCTGGAAATAAGAAATCGAAACGCGAACGCCGCATGAAAGTTATCATTTATCTGATGATCCTTTCCATGGTTTTATCAACCCTGTTGGCAGGCGCAAGCTTTTTCCTATAATTTAAAAAAGACCGAAGCGACTGTTTATGCCGCTTCGGTCTTTTCTTTTATGGCTGTATCATTTCTTTCCATTTATTCTTTTCCCATTGATCATGCACGGCTTTCATATCCGCGTCTGTGTCGACAATAACAACGTCCATCTCCACTGGTACCAGTTCGTAAAGCCGCTCGACATCCTCGTTTAACAGCCGAACACACCCCGCTGACACGGATTTCCCAATCGAATCAGGACGATTCGTCCCATGGATGCCGTACATTCGACCATCGGTGCCTCTGGCATCAAAACCGATCCACCTTGTACCAAGGGGATTCTCTGGATCTCCTCCGGGAATATCGAGTTTCCGATAATAAGGATCTTCTGCTTTTACTTTGATGGAAAAGATGCCTTCCGGAGTTAGATCTTTTGTCTTCCCAACCGCTGCATCTGCACGGAACACCGGCTTGGAATTCTTGAATAAGACAAGCTCGTGGGTTGCTTTATTGACTATAATAACGGAATCTTCCATAACCGGTGGAAAGAGAGGGCCTGTCAACAATAGGACTAATGCGAGTATCTTCATGATCTGTCAACCTCTTTTAGTCCAAGTTTCCCCCGAGGAAGACGGGCTATACATCACTCTTCTTGAAGGAGCGTTTAATGATCAAATATTCCTCAATTTCATTCAACAAATGGTAGAGGCTTGCTCTGATTTCAAATTCTTCTCTCGTTTCCGGAAGCTTGTCTTCACGGAACTCTTCTTTCATTTCTTTCAATTTTCTTAAGTAAATGAGGGCCGTATTTCCAGGATGTATCCCTTTTGCCAACTCCTCAAAAAAGTCAGCGATTTGGTGGCCGTGTTTATCCGAGCCCGATATCCGGCTTACCAGGGGAAGCATACGTTCCAAGAGCTCAAACTGTTTTGTCCGCATGTGGAAATAATGGTAGTGATGATTATGGGACCGAAGCAGATGGTTTTCCACTTCTCTGTAAGACAGCGATTTGGCCTTCTCCAAAAGAGCAGCCGTCTCTGTTAATTCTCTCCCTGTCCAGTCATAGTCCCCTTTTCTAAGGAATTGAGCAATCTCTCCCATGATGATCGAGAAATTCTCTTCAATCTCATCCCGGTATTTCTTCAGTTCGCTGTCCAGATTCGGCATATACAAGTTAAGAATTAATGCCGTCCCGATACCGACAGCAATCAGGCAGATTTCGTTCCATATGATATTAACCCCGATATTACCGGATCCGTATAAATGAAGGATAATGACAGAACTTGTTACGATTCCAGGTGATACTTTCAACCAGACCGTGACCGGAATAAATGCAAAAAGCATAAGTCCGATCGCAATGGGGTTATATCCAAGCAATTCAAAGAATACGAAAGAGAACACCATAGCGAGCAAGCAGGCGGCAAAACGGTGCCATGCGCTAAGGAAAGATCTTTTTCTTGTGACTTGGATGCAGAGAATGGTCAATATACCTGCCGAAGCAAAATTCTCCAGTTGCAACAATTGGGCAATCCAAATGGCGATCGGTGTGCCCAATGCCGTCTTGATGGTTCTGTAGCCGATTTTCACGTATTTCTCCACCTCTATTTTCTTAGTCCCTTCCTTCCCGCACAGGGAAGCAAAAGAGGACCTTTGTCTATTAACAAAGATCCTCGTTAGGATGCTTAAACTTCCTCGCAGTATTCTTCGAAGCTCCGCTGAAGCTTACCGATTACTTCCATCGGTTCGAAGCCTTCGATGTCATGACGTTCCACCATCGTCTGGATCTTTCCGTCTTTCAAAAGAGCAAAGGACGGGGAGGAAGGTGGAAAACCTTCGAAGTATTCTCTCGCTCGTTCCGTTGCCTCTTTATCCTGACCGGCGAAAACGGTGACCAGCTGATCCGGGCGCTTATCATAATGGATCGCATGAGCAGCTGCCGGTCTGGCGATTCCTCCTGCACAGCCACAAACGGAGTTGATCATGACGAGCGTCGTTCCTTTCTTTGTAAGCGCAGCGTCTACATCCTCAGGCGTCGTTAATTGTGTATAGCCTGCTCCTGTAATTTCTTCCCGAGCTTTTGTAACAACATCGTTCATGAAAATATTAAAATCCATGTGACATGGCCCCTTTTCTATAAATACTATGAACATTTTACCAACATATCCGGCTGCTTTCAATTGAATTGCGACTGGAAATTCAAGTATACTTCCGAAAAAAGAGAAAAACTGCCCTCCATAGAAAAAGAGGGCAGCTGGTTCATTAATAAACGGACGTCGTCTCTTCTGACATCTTCTCCAGTATTTCTTTAACCCGTGCAAGGAAATTACCCGCCACAAGTCCGTCAAGCACCCGGTGATCAAGGGATAGACAAAGGTTGACCATGTCTCTTGCCCCAAACATCCCGTCCTGATAGACAGGCTTCTTCACAATTGATTCCACCTGGAGGATGGCTGCCTGCGGATGATTGATAACACCCATGGATTGGACGGAGCCGAAAGAACCGGTGTTATTGACCGTGAAGGTACCACCCTCCATATCCGATGTCGTCAGCTTACCAGCTCTCGCCTTGTTGGCAAGATCGGTGATGTCCTTGGCAATTCCTTTGATGCTTTTTTCATCTGCGTTCCGGATAACCGGCACGAACAATTGGTCTTCCTTGGCGACAGCGATATTTAAATGGATCGCTTTTCGCTGTATGATCTTATCTCCGGCCCACGTACTGTTCAGTTGAGGATACTCCTTCAACGCTTGGGCGACTGCCTTAACGAAGAAAGCGAAATAAGTAAGGCTGAATCCTTCCTGCTGTTTAAACGCCGTTTTCTTCGCATTACGAAGCTCTACAAGGTTTGTTACATCGACCTCCACCATCATCCAGGCATGAGGGATTTCCGTCTTGGACTTCACCATATTTGCTGCAATAGCTTTACGAACTCCTGTGACAGGTATTTCGATATCGCCGTCAGCAGCAGTTACAGAAGAAGAGACCGCAGTCCTCTGCTTAGATGCGGCAGTCTCCGTTCGGGAGGAAGGAGCTGCTTCCTCTTTATCGTTACTCCGGTCATTCGAAGCAGACGGAATATTTCCAGAACGGATAATTGTTTCTAAATCTTTTCTTGTGATTCTTCCGCCACGGCCCGATCCTTCCACCTGATTCAAGTCGATGTCATGTTCTTGGGCAAGAGTCATGACGGCAGGTGAATACCTTTTCTTCGTCTTATCTTTCTGCGGTACCTGCTTTTTTTCTACCTGCTGTTGTACGTCATCCTGGGAAGCCTGCTTTTCTACTGCAGGTTCTTCCGTTTTTTCCTCGGAAGAACCTGCCCCTTCGACTTCTACATAACACATCAATTCTCCGACGGAGATGGTATCTCCTTCTGAAGCAACCAGTTCTTTAATGGTGCCGGAGAACGATGACGGTACTTCTGCATTCACTTTGTCCGTCATGACTTCTGCAATCGGATCGTACTTGTTCACTTTGTCCCCGGGCTGGACGAGCCATGTGCTGATCGTGCCCTCGGTAACACTCTCACCGAGCTGGGGCATATTGATTTTTTCTAAACCCACAAGAAACTCCTCCTTCGATTAAAATTCTGCTAGCTCCCGCATCGCTTTTTCAACTTTATCCGGATTCATCATGAAGTACTTTTCCATTGTTGGTGCATAAGGCATGGATGGAATATCCGGGCCGGCCAGACGTTTAATCGGTGCATCCAGATCGAACAGACAGTGCTCACTAATAATGGCAGAAACCTCGGATATGATGCCGCCTTCTTTATTGTCCTCTGTTACGAGCAGGACTTTGCCGGTTTTGGAGGCTGCCTCTATAATAGCTTCCTGATCGAGTGGATAGACCGTACGAAGATCCAGAATATGCGCATCAATTCCTTCTTCCGCAAGCTTTTCCGCTGCCTGAAGAGCGAAATGAACGCACAAGCCGTAGGTAATTACCGTAATATCCGATCCTTCCCGTTTCACATCCGCTTTCCCAATCGGAAGCGTATAATCTTCCTCTGGAACTTCGCCTTTAATAAGACGATACGCCCGTTTATGTTCGAAGAAAAGCACAGGATCGTTGTCACGTATCGATGCTTTTAACAGCCCTTTGACATCATATGGAGTCGACGGCATGACAATCTTCAGTCCCGGCTGGTTGGCAAATAGTGCTTCTACGGACTGGGAATGATACAGCGCGCCGTGCACTCCACCGCCGTAAGGAGCGCGGATTGTTATTGGTGCTGTCCAATCATTATTGGAGCGATAACGTACTTTAGCCGCCTCGGATACAATTTGGTTGACGGCCGGCATGATGAAATCTGCAAACTGCATTTCAGCTACAGGGCGCATGCCGTACATAGCCGCTCCGATTCCGACTCCCGCAATAGCAGATTCTGCAAGCGGTGTATCCAATACCCTGTCCTCACCGAACTCTTCATAAAGTCCGTCTGTCGCCCGGAAAACACCGCCACGTTTCCCGACATCTTCTCCAAGTACGAACACTTTCTCATCCCGCTGCATTTCTTCTTTCAACGCCTGGGTAACGGCCTGTATATATGATATTACTGGCATAATAGCTCCCCCTCCTTACTCTTCATACACATATTTCATAGCGGATTCCGCTTCGGCATAAGCTGCATTCTCCGCATAGTCCGTTGCATCGTTTACGATTTTTTCAATTTCGTCATTCATTTCTTTCTCTTTCTCATCAGAAAGAATACCGTGTTCCCGCAGATACTCCGCAAATGTGACAATCGAATCCTTCTTCTTCGCCTCATCCACCTCTTCCCGCTCTCTGTACGTACGATCATCATCGTCGCTGGAGTGTGGTGTCAAACGATAGGATACGGTCTCGATTAATGTCGGTCCTTCTCCGCCTCGGCCTCTGTCGGCAGCTGCCTTAACTGCTTCATATACAGCCAACGGATCGTTCCCGTCCACTGTGTACCCCGGCATCCCGTATCCGATGGCACGATCAGAGACCTTTTCACAGGCCAACTGTTTGGACACTGGAACAGAAATAGCATATTTATTGTTTTCAACCATGAAAATAACCGGCAGCTTATGGACACCTGCAAAGTTCGCTCCTTCGTGGAAATCCCCCTGATTGGAAGAGCCCTCTCCAAAGGTAACGAAAGATACGAAGTCCTTTTTTTCCATTTTTCCGGCAAGCGCAATTCCCACTGCATGCGGAACCTGTGTCGTAACAGGAGAGGATCCTGTTACGATTCTGTTCTTCTTCTGTCCGAAGTGGCCCGGCATCTGACGGCCGCCCGAGTTCGGGTCTTCCGCTTTGGCGAACCCGGACAACATCAGGTCACGTGCCGTCATGCCGAAAGCAAGTACCACGCCCATGTCCCGGTAGTACGGCAGTACATAATCTTTGTCCCGGTCAAGGGCGTACGATGCCCCTACCTGCGCCGCTTCCTGCCCTTGACAGGAGATAACAAACGGTATTTTACCTGCACGATTCAACAGCCACATGCGTTCATCTATTCTTCTTGCTAGTAACATCGTTCGGAACATGTCCAATACTTGCTCATCACTTAATCCTAGAGATTTATGGCGGTTCTCAGCCATGTGGATCCCTCCTTTGTTCTTTTACCCGTGAATTTGATTACCGTCCACAGCCATTGCGGCTTCTCCGATCGCTTCTGAAAGGGTCGGATGTGGATGAATGCTGCCTGCAATTTCCCACGGCGTTGCATCCAACACCTTAGCCAGCCCTGCTTCCGAAATCATATCGGTCACATGGGGTCCGATCATATGCACTCCGAGCAGATCATCGGTTGCTTTATCGGCAATGATCTTAACGAATCCGTCCGACTCGCCGAATACGAGAGCTTTTCCAACCGCTTGAAACGGGAAGGTTCCTACTTTCACCTCATACCCTTGTTCCTTCGCCTGTGATTCTGTAAGGCCGACGCTTGCTGCTTCCGGGCTGGAGTAAATGCACGTAGGTACCTGTTCCGGATCCACCGGGTGTGGATCGCCGTCAGCCATGTGCTCCACTGCTGTAATGCCTTCATGGGAAGCTACGTGGGCAAGCTGCATGCCGCCGATCACATCGCCGATTGCATACATATGACTTTCCTTCGTCTGGTAGAAGGCATTCGTCTGAATGACACCATTTTCCACGACAATGTCGGTGTTTTCCAATCCGATGTTCTCCACATTCGCAGCTCTTCCTACCGAAACGAGCATACGATCGGATTTGTATGTCCTGGTTTCCCCATCGACTTCTGCGTCGATCGAGATTCCATCTTCTTTCCTGGTCGAATCCGGAAGAACCTTCGCTCCTGTAACGATAGATACCCCCTTCTTCTTCATCTGCTTCATCATTTCCCTGGAAATAGACTCATCTTCTGTCGGGAGAATGTGCGGAAGGTATTCAAGCACCGTCACCTCAACGCCGAAATCAGCCAGCATCGAAGCCCATTCGATACCGATTACTCCTCCGCCGACAATGATGATTGATGAAGGAAGGGTGTCCATTTGAAGCGCTTCGTCCGATGTCATGATGTATTCGCCATCTATCTCGAGACCTGGGAGCGTCTTCGGCTTCGACCCTGTAGCGATGAGGACATTCTTCGGGATCAGCATCTCATTCTCTTCCCCGTTGTTCATCTCTACAGAAATCGTTCCTGCTGTCGGTGAAAAAATGGAAGGCCCGAGAATTCTTCCGAACCCTTCATAAACGTCAATCTTTCCTTTTTTCATCAACCCTTGTACGCCTTTATGTAACGTATCAATAATGGACTGCTTCCTCTCCTGGACTTTCAAGAAGTCCAATTCCGGCTTACTTGTTGTAATACCGAACTGACCTGCTTCCTTCGTCTGTCTGAAAACTTCTGCACTACGAAGCAGCGCTTTGGATGGAATACACCCGCGATGCAGGCACGTCCCCCCTAATTCACGTTTTTCGACGACAGCTGTCTTTAATCCGAGTTTGGATGCGCGGATGGCAGCCACGTAACCGCCTGTGCCGCCTCCCAAAATAACCAAGTCATATTCTTGCGCCATCGGAATTCTCCTTCCTATTCCATAAAATTAGGATACTGCTTAGGTGCTTCTTCCTTATTTAATATGCGGAGTGTGCCCTCATTTAAAGCCTCCAGCTCATTCTCACCAGCATACACGAGGACATCGGCAATCCACTGGACTCTGCGGGAGATCGCTTCAACGAAGTCTTTCCCATAAGCAAGCCCTCCGGTTAATGCGATCGCATCGACCTTACCTTCAAGGACTGTACTCATGCTGCCGATTTCTTTGGCAATCTGATAGGCCATCGCATCAAAGATCAAGGCAGCTTTTTTATCCCCGTTCTCTACCAAGCGTTCGACCTCTCGCGCATCATTTGTGTCAAGATATGCCATCAGTCCCCCTTGACCGACAAGTTTCTTCATGACTTCATCCCGATAATATTGTCCCGAGAAACATAAAGAGACCAAGTCACCCGCTGGAACGGTTCCCGCTCTTTCCGGGGAAAACGGCCCGTCTCCGTGTAAACCGTTGTTGACATCAATAACACGGCCGCCGGAATGTGCACCGACCGTGATCCCCCCTCCCATATGGGCAACGATCAAGCGACTTTCCTTATAAGAGCGCTTTAGGTCGGCAGCCGCTCTCCTTGCGACCGCCTTCTGATTAAGTGCGTGAAATATACTTTTACGTGGGATTTCCGGTACTCCTGACACCTTTGCCAGATCATGAAGTTCATCAACGACGACAGGATCAACGATATAGGCACCAATATTCAGCCCTTTCGCGATTTCGTGGGCGATGATCCCACCGAGGTTCGACGCATGTTCTCCATTATATCCATCTCTCAAGTCCTGAAGCATGGCATCGTTCACTTCATAAGTACCGCCTTCAATCGGCCGAAGCAGGCCGCCGCGTCCACAGACGGCACTCAATTTACTGATATTTATGCCCTCTCCATCCAGCACATCGAGAATGATACGCTTTCGGAACTCATATTGATCAATAACACGTTTAAATTCACTCAGCTCATCTGCGCTGTGACGGATTGTCTTCTCCAGAACGGACTCTGTTCCATCGAAGACTCCGATTTTTGTCGATGTAGACCCAGGGTTAATCACAAGAATCCGATGTGTACTCACTGATAAATCTCCTTTATCTGTTCTGTCTTCTGCTAAGAATGTGATGTCCATTTTGAAGGAACTGGCTGCGGGAACGACGCATACGTTCAATTCTCTCTTCCGCCATTCGATCTGCAGCTACATAACTCGGAATGTGGTCACGCTTGGATATTTCGAAAACGCGCGCGACATTATCGTAGATTGTTTCCACACGCTTCATAGCACGATCTTTGTTATACCCGTAAAGTTCATCGGCAACGTTGATGACACCTCCGGCATTGATGACATAATCAGGTGTATAAACAACGCCTTTCTCATGAAGAATATCTCCATGACGCGTCTCTTTCAGCTGATTATTTGCTGCTCCTGCAATTACTTTGGCCTTTAATTGAGGAATCGTATTGTCGTTGATGGTCGCACCAAGCGCACATGGTGCATAGATATCACATTCAACCCCGTAAATTTCATCCGGCTCGACCGCTTTCGCACCGAATTCTTCTACCGCTCGCTGAACTGCCTCTTTATTAATGTCTGTCACTATTAAGTTCGCACCTTCTTCATGCAGGTGACGGCAAAGATTAAAGGCAACGTTTCCTACTCCTTGCACAGCTACGGTCTTTCCTTCTAAGGAATCCGTCCCGAAACCTTCCTTAGCCGCCGCTTTCATCCCTCGATACACGCCGTATGCTGTTACTGGAGACGGGTTTCCGGAAGAACCGAATGCAGGAGAGATACCTGTAACATAGTCGGTCTCTTCATGAATCAAGTCCATATCCTGTACCGTTGTCCCTACGTCCTCTGCCGTGATGTAACGACCATTCAGTCCTTGTATGTAGCGCCCGAATGCGCGGAACATTTCCTCGTTCTTCTCTTTCTTAGGATCGCCGATGATGACCGTCTTTCCGCCGCCAAGGTTCAAACCGGCAGCCGCGTTTTTGTAGGTCATTCCTTTCGCGAGTCGAAGCGCATCTTCCACCGCTTCATCTTCTGATGCATATGTCCACATCCTGGTACCGCCGAGAGCCGGACCCAATGTTGTATCATGAATAGCAATGATTGCTTTTAATCCTGATTGCTCATCGTGACAAAATAACAGTTGCTCATAATCGTATTCTTTCATATAGTTGAAAATTTCCATGGTGATTCCTCCTTATTAATAGCTGGCCCGAAGTGCGAGTGCCAGGGAATATATCTTGCTTTGTGCATCATCCGCTCGGGAGGTTAGTACAATCGGTGCTTTAGCACCGCTGATGACACCTGCCACCTTCGCGCCTGCAAAGTACATGAATGATTTATATAAGGCATTAGCCACTTCAATGGTAGGGACAACCAGAATATCGGCTTTACCCGCTACTTCTGAATGTATCCCTTTCTGTCTGGCTGCTTTCTCATCGACAGCATTATCAAAAGCTAACGGACCATCAACCAGGCAGTCCTTAATTTGACCGCGCCGGTTCATTTGTGAAAGAACAGCCGCATCCCGTGTTGCAGGCATCGCCGGATTTACTACTTCAACAGCAGCAAGCGGTGCTACTTTCGGCATCTCCCAACCAGCACGTCTCGCTGTTTCGACTGCGTTCTGAATAATTTGAACCTTCTCTTCCAGTGAAGGAGTAATATTCATCGCCGCATCCGTAAGGAATATAAGTTTATCCCTTCCGGGTATTTCAAAAAGAGCCACATGGGACAGAACAGACCCTTTTCTCAGCCCGTATTCTTTATTCAGGACTGCTTTAAGCAAGGTTTTCGTGTCGATATTCCCTTTCATAAGCACATGGGCTTCTCCATCATGGACTGCCTTTACTGCAGCGCCTGCACTTTCTATAGATGGAACATCCAGAACACGCACGCCCCTTTCGGACAAATCAATGCCTGCATCTTTGGCAGCCTGATTGATTGCCTCCGTTTCTCCAGTCAGAATAAAATCGGCTATTTCTTGGTCCAACGCTCGTTTTACTGCTGTAAGAACGGCAGCATCCGCCGCTTGAGCTACTGCAACTGTTTTTTTGTTCGTCCTGTCTATTTGATCCACTAATGCATCTAAAGTAGTTATCATACTTTCCCTCCCTCTTCATTACTTGCAAGAACGGTGCCAACTCGCAGCCGCGTAAAAAGCCGAGAAATGCACAAAGCGGGAATGCAAAGTTTTTCACTATGAAAATTCTTGCATGCTTTTTTTGTCCAAATCATACTTCTCTAATTTATAATATAAGTTCCGGATCGAGATTCCAAGCGCTTTGGCTGTTTTCGTTTTATTAAAGCCGTGGGAACGGTACGCTTTTGCCAGTAACTTCTTCTCATAATCATCCACAGCTTCTTGTAATGTAACTTCCGGCCAAGAGGTGTTTTCTGAAGGAATGTACTCCGTACGTGCAGCTTTCGTCAACGGAGGAAGATGTTCTGCAAGAATCGTATCCTCCATATTCTCCATATAGATCATCGCTCTCCCGAGTACGTTCTCAAGCTCACGAACGTTCCCCGGCCATCCATACTCTTTCAGCAACCCGTAGGCTTCCTCATCCATATGCTGTACATGCCTCCCGTAATCTTCATTCAGTTTACTAATCAGATGACGGGCTAAAGATATAACATCTTCCTTTCTTTCCCTGAGGGGAGGTATATAGATCGGAAGACGGTTCAAGCGATAGTACAAATCTTCACGAAAGGTTTTGTTCATAATCGCTTTTTCGAGATTGACGTTCGTGGCCGCAATGACGCGGACGTCTACATGTACAGGTTTCGTTCCTCCCACACGGACAATTTCGTTTTCCTGCAGGACGCGGAGAAGCTTTGCCTGCATGGAAAGGGTAAGCTCCCCAATCTCATCAAGAAAGATACTTCCATGATTCGCCTCTTCAAAAAGCCCTTTTTTTCCTCCTCGCTTCGCACCGGAGAATGCTCCATCCTCATAACCGAATAACTCACTCTCCAAAAGCGATTCGGCGATCGCCGCACAATTGACACGGATGAACTTATTATGCCGCCGCTTGCTTTCATTATGAATGGCGTGCGCGAAAAGCTCTTTTCCTGTGCCCGATTCGCCGCGGAGCAGGACCGTTGCAGGAGTTCTGGCGCCTACTTTTGCCTGCTCCAACGCCAGCGTCATCTCCTGTGACCTTCCCACTATATCATCAAAGGTGTACTTAGCTTCCAGACTGCGGATGATCTGGCGGGCCCTCTTCAATTCAGACGTTAACGACTGAATCTCCGACACGTCATGAAGAACACCTACGCTCCCTTTCAGTCGGCCGTCAACGATTACCGGAGCTACGTTGACGAGGACATCTTTATTCGCCGGCCCTACCTTCATCCGCACGCCCCTCACCGGGCGGCGCGTGCGGAGTACTTTCATGTGCATACTTTCCCCTTCTGCTATATCCACCGTTGCCGGTTTGCCCACGATTTCCTCTTCAGAAAGTCCGGTAATCCTTGTATAGGCGGGGTTAATCATTAAACCGCTTCCATTTTCGTCTACTACGGAAATCGCTTCATCCGAAGAATGGATGATCGCTTCAAGCATGGTCTGTATTTCCTTTAAATTCGTAACCTCTTCTGCGAGATCCACTACTTCCGTAATATCTTGAAAAACAGCGAAAGCACCTATAACTTTCTGATCTTGCCCAATCATAGGAATCCTTGTCGTAATGACTTTCTTTCCGTTCTCCAATTCGAGCTGCTGATTCAGTTCTTTCTTCCTGGAAGCGAGAATACGGGGAAGTCTGGAAGCCGGAATGACATCTGTTACCGGAAAACCAACGATCTCTCTTTTGTCTTTATCAAGAATACGTGCAGCACTTTGATTCACAAAGGAGACGCGGCTGTTTTCACCAATGACGATCATCCCGTCGTGAATGCTGTTCAAGATAAGGTGTTGGTTTTGCGTCTGTTGTTTCAACTCTTGAACAAGTGCCTCTTTTTCTTCTAGAAGTTCCGATGTTACGTACGCTACCGAACCAGGTATAACAACTGTGGAAGGCATCCTTTTTGCACGGATTTCCCCAAAGACGGCATCACTGCCTGTCGCCTCAATGACGATATCGATGTCTTTATGTATCCAGTTCTCCCAATGACGGTCTGACGGAATCTGCATCTGCTCTGCCAGCATTAAGCCTTCCGCATCAGGATCGATATCGGTAATAGCAACGACCTGCATGCGCTCAATTTCATTCAATAATTTAAGAAGAGCCGCGCCACCCTTCCCTGCACCAACAATCAACACACGTTTCATTTCACCACACCCTGCAATATTTTGCGTACTTTCATCCTATAACATTCTGCATGTTTTAGCAAGAAGACCAACAGTTCCCTCCCACGGCTCCATTTGATATACTTAACTTGGATTGAAACAAAGGAGCTGTGCTCATGCGCTTACTTGCCTTATTAGTGTTAGTCACACCGGGAATACTCGCTGTCTATGGAATTAAATTAATCCGGGATGCTCTCTTCGGAGAATTCCACGAGATATATTTTCACATCGCTGTCCAAGGTCTTACCGGTTTGCTTTTTTTCCTCGGCGGCCTTCTTTGGATCGGCGGTTTCATCTTATACAGAGACAGAAAAAGAGGACTGACAAAAGGTCGTTTCAAACAGGATCACTAAACAGATACAAAGGAGTTTTGCTCTGTGACAGAGTTCGAATTGTTTCGAAAGCAATATCCTTTTGACTTGCTTTCGGACGAGGAATTTGAAGAGATTTTCGGCAAAGCCGTAGTCAAAGAATACAGCACCAATGAATTTATCATTCATGAAGATCAGGATGAAGACAGAATTGACATCCACTTCCTCGTATCCGGTCTTGCAAAAAACATCATGCACCGGTCCAATGGTCGCCAGCTCTCTGTAAGGTTCTACTACCCGGGAGACCTGGTAGGAGTGATGATTCTTCTTACGAGCGGAGAAATGCGCTTTTCTGTCCAGGCGCTGGAACCGGTCAAAACGGTCTGCTTCGAGAGGGAATCGTTTTTACAAACGATGTCGAACAACACTCATTTCTCCAAGGTCGTCATGGATGGAATCAGCCATTTAATGAAGAGCCTCTATGACGAGGTGAAGTATAAAAGTTCCACCACGGATGAGCAGGACGATCGTGAGCTTTACAAAAAGCGTGCAGATGCCTATATGGAACTTCCAACGTTTATACACCCGGAATCCTCCATTGAGAAAGCAGCCCGCATGCTGCAGCAGCAGAAGATAGAAGCGCTTATTGTAAGCGACGACCAAAGCTCGATGCTTGGGATGATCGGATACGGCCAGATTTTAAAGGCCTATTTTGAAAATGAGCACAAAAATCCCGTTCGGACTTACATGACGGAGGAGTCCTATGAGATTAACGAACAGGAATTCATCTATGATGCGCTGAGTTATTTGAAACACCATCCAACGGAAATCATACCGGTTCTCCACAAAGATAAGGTGGTTGGAATCCTCAGACAGTCTTCCTTCTTCACCATCAAAAACTCCGTTTATTTCGATTTAACGTACAAAATATCAAACGCAGCCAGCATTGATGAAATCCGTCCACTTTCTCCCATTTACAATGCAAGATTCCAGCAGTTTGTGTCCAGTCTGATTAAAGACAACATGTTTGCGTACGATATTGCTGAATTAATGACCAACTACAACGACAGGCTGCACAAACAGGTCGTACAAATCGCGGAAGATGAAATGGTGAAAGAGGGGTACGGAGCACCTCCAATCAATTACTGCTTCCTGGTCATGGGAAGTGAGGGACGTAAAGAGCAAGCCTTCTCCACGGATCAGGACAATGCCATGATTCTCGCTGACTACAGCAGTTCCAAGCATAAAAAGACGATAGAAGAATACTTCCGAATCTTCGCCGGTAAAATTAACGACATGCTGAATGAGTGCGGCTATCCTTATTGTACAGGCGGAATTATGGCAAGAGAAGATAAGTGGCGTCAGCAGACAAGCCAGTGGCACGCAAGTATCGACCGCTGGATTGCCAAAATGGATGCGGAAGAGATCCGCGATTTTACTATCTTCATGGATTTCCGTCCGATCATTGGAGATTATTCACTAGCCTATGATTTAAAAAAATATGTGACCAAGCGCGTTCAAAAATCATTGAACCTCCATCAACTTCTGATGAAGGATACATTGAGATTCCGCGTCCCTGTCCAGCCCTTCGGACGGATTACCGGAATCGGAAAAAAACGGACATTAAATTTAAAGAAATCTGCAATTATGCAGATTGTGAATGCCGTCAGGATATACAGCATGAAGTACGGCATCGAAGAAATCAATACCGTAAACAGGCTGGAGGCATTGGCTGAGCAGGAGCGCTTCCATCCACGGGATGTGGAAAATGCAAAGACAGCCCTGCACAGGCTGATGTTGTTCCGGCTAAAAGCAAATCTAGATCAACTTGACGACGATGAACCATTGTCCAATGATTTGAAGCTCGGCTCTCTGAAAAAAGAAGAGCGCCGCTCTTTAAAGGAAGCGCTGATCATCGCCAAACGACTGCAGCAAGTTTTAGAGTTGAGCTATAACCGAAATCGGGTGGTATAGTTGTTACCTGTTGACTTACAAATTATTAAATATATCTTTTTTGAGAAACCGATGTATCATTTTAAAATCAAACCATTTTTGAAATGGAACATTTATCAATCGCTGGAGGAAACATTGTCTCTATATGAAAAAGACACTCGTTTCCACCAAAAAAAATTGGAAGAATTGGATTTTACAATTTTCGATCTAGAAACAACCGGCTTCTTTCCGGAAATTGGTCATGAGATCATTTCTATAGGGGCCATCCGTTTAAACGGTCTTCATGCCTGCAGGAGTCGGAAGTTTCATCAAATCATCCGTCCTATCCGTCCTGTTAACAATCAAACATTACGCCTTACAGGACTCACTAAGCAACAGCTCATGGATGCAAGTCCTTTCATCGAAGGTTTTACAAATTTCCTGGAATTCAGTGAAGGGTCCGTCTTGGTCGCCCACCCGGCAAAGTTTGATATGCGTTTTCTGAGAGCTATGTTAAAACGATGGAAGCTGCCGGACTATGAACCCCATGTATTGGATTCACAGATAATGGCACAATGGCTTCTGCCACACGTCAAACACCAGCTTGATCCATTATTAAAATATGTAGGGATAGACAAACGGGAGCGCCACCACGCGTTGAATGATGCCATCATGACCGCAGAGTTGTTCCAATTCCTCCTCTCTAAAGCGATGAATCATGATATTCAGACACTGGATGACCTTTACACGGTATGCCGGAAACAACAAAAGGCGAAACAGCAATCGTAGCTGTTTCGCCTTTTTTTCTGCCCCCGTCCTTACACAGAACGTCCATGCTTCTTATTCAAAGAACGTATGATAAAGGGATTGAAGAGCATCCGAAAGCCCGGAGGATTTCACACCGAACATCATGGATACTTCGGATGATCCTTGATTAATCATTTCTATATTCACACCAGCCTCCCTGAAAGCAGATGCTGCTTGACTGGCAATGCCGACCGTTTGGTTCATCCCTTCCCCTACAATCATAATCATAGCCATCTCTCGTTCAATCAGTACCGTGTCAACTTTCAACTCTTCTTTGATCCGATTTACCACCACTTCTTCCTTCTCTGGTGGAAGGTGATGTTCCCTGATGACAACAGACATGTCATCGATTCCCGAAGGAGCGTGTTCAAAGGAAACCTCTTCATCTTCCAGTATTTGAAGTAGTTTTCGACCGAATCCGATCTCACGGTTCATCAAATATTTACTGACATATAAATTCAGAAAGCCGTCATCACTTGCAATTCCTACGACATGGCTTTCCCGCTCAGGCAGCTCTGCTACGATCATCGTCCCTGGAGCAGAAGGATTATTTGTGTTTTTTATGCATACCGGTATTTTCGCTTTAAAGGCCGGTATGAGAGCTTCGTCATGGAAGACGGAAAAGCCTGCATAAGACAGCTCTCTCATTTCCCTGTAGGTTAAGGATGTCAACGGCTTTGGTTTGTCCACATACATTGGATTAACACAAAATACCGAATCAACATCAGTAAAGTTCTCATAAAGCTCGGCTTTTAACCCGGCAGCAACAATAGAACCGGTTATATCCGAACCTCCTCTGGAGAAAGTTACGATCTCTCCTTCCGGTGTAAACCCAAAGAATCCGGGTATGACTAAAATTTCGTTCCGACTTCTTAATTCATACAATCGATCGAAACTTTCCTCTAAAACGATGGCTCCTCCAGGCTCATCCCTGACGAGAATACCTGCGTCTTTGGGATTTACATAGGAAGCAGACAGACCTGACTTCTTCAAATAAGCACTGATGATACGTGCGGATCCGTCTTCACCACAAGCTTTCAGGGAATCAAGCCCATGGCTGTGCTCCTCTTGTATCATCTGAACGGCTTTGTCGATTTGTTCTTTTACAGACTCCATCACGCTTATCGAAAGGTCGAGCTCTTCTGTCATAGACCGGAAACGATCCAGAATTCTTTTATACACATCTTCTTTCATAACTCCTGCCTGTAAGGCCATTCCCAGCTCGATTAATAAATCGGTTACCTTTGTATCCTCTTTATATCGCTTGCCAGGCGCCGACACAACGACAACACGCCGGCTGTCATCCAATTCAATAATCCCTTTTACTTTTTTGATTTGCCCCGCATCTGCTACAGAGCTGCCACCAAATTTAATAACTTTCATATGTACAACACCCCATTAGTGAACCAAAGTAATTAATAATTAAGAATTGTACCACAAAATAAGAGGAGAATAGAATAGATATTTATGAAAAAAAAGATTATATAAAATATTTTCGACTTTATGTTGGGAATTTTTACATTATTTATGTATATCTGTTACATCTTTGTCTTATTTGCTTTATTATGGATATGAAAGGAGGAGTAGTCAGATGGTGTTACGCAGAGATGGATTCGGAGGAACAAGGTATTATCCGGAGAACAGCGAAATTCATATCCTTTGTACATACATGGAAACGGGCCATCGCTATATCATCATCCACTACTTGGATCTTCCTTTCAGCTACAGACAGTTGAACCGGGATGGATTATTGTTCTTGGAGGAACATATTTATACGTGCCTGCTGCCTGAATTGGATCGGATTGATGAAGGGTTTTACGATGATATGTCCATGGCAGAAGAAATTGTCAGGATGATGAAATAAAAAACACGAGGGGAAATACCCCCTCGTGTTTCGCGTTCAACTTGCTTTATGCTCCAGGCGGAGCCTGTCCGCCACCATCGCGATGAACTCTGAGTTCGTCGGTTTTGCTTTCGTATTGGAGATGGTGTAACCGAACAAGGAAGAGATCGCGTCAATGTTTCCACGATTCCAGGCTACTTCAATCGCATGACGGATCGCCCTTTCCACTCTGGAAGCCGTCGTGTTGTATTTCGTTGCAATATCAGGATAAAGGACTTTCGTAATGGAGCCGAGCAGTTCCAAATCGCGATACACCATCGTGATGGCCTCCCGCAGATATTGATACCCTTTAATATGCGCAGGGACACCGACTTCGTGAATGATATGCGTAATGCTCGTATCCAAGTCTGGTTTCTTGGACTTCGTAGACGTGTAGGTGTTTCCAAGTGCACGATTTATCGGATCTCCGGCATGCTTGATCTGGCGGACCTGCTCTCCCAGGTGATCCAGGTCGAACGGTTTCATCATGAAGTAGGCAGCACCTAATTCCACCGCTTTTTTCGTCACTTCTTCCTGACCGAACGCTGTTAACATGATCACTTCCGGCTGCTTGTCCAGCTCTCTCAATTTATTCAAAACCGCTAATCCGTCCAAGTGAGGCATGATGATGTCGAGAATGAGCACATCGGGATTCTTTTCTTCGACCATTTGGAGACAATCTTTACCATTAAATGACGTCCCAATGACATCGATATCGTGCGTGTCCTCAAAATAATCCTCAAGAAGCTTCACCAGCTCGCGATTATCATCAGCCAAACAAACTTGAATTTTTTCCATTAATTTTCCTCCTTACAAAATTGTCCTCTTTTCTCTGTAATTCATAAGTTCGACAGACAGGAAATCTAACCCTTTTTTATTATAACAAAAAAATTTTAATATTCGAGATTATCTCTTAAATGCTTTAAAATACTTTAAAAATCGCACTGTTTCGACATTGATATCCTCCGTTTGTCGAATCATGTCGATGACGTTGCAGATATTTCTACCAAAAAAAAGAAGAACCCCGTTCAGGGTTCTTCTTAGCTTGCTTTTTGACCTTTTTCTTCATAAATATCGATTCCCGCTTCTTGCAGCATCCATTCGATGTGCACACCGTAACCACTAGTAGGATCGTTGACAAAAACATGCGTGACGGCACCGATAATTTTGCCATTCTGAATGATTGGACTTCCACTCATTCCTTGAACAATTCCTCCGGTTTTCTTCAACAGTTCTTTATCTGTAATCTTGACGATCATGCCTTTTGTAACGGCTGATTTCTTCGGCGTGTTGCTCACGATTTCCACATCGAAAGTCTGCATTCTTTCTCCATCCAGCACCGTCATGATTTGTGCGGGTCCTTCTTTAACCTCTTCCGCAAATCCGACTGGTAAGCCTTCAGGGTAAGCGCTGTTCTCCATATCGCCCTCTAGTTCGCCGAATATACCAAACGGCGTATTCTTAGTAATATTTCCGAGCTTATCGTCTTTCAATGAGAACTTAGCCCGCTTTTCTCCCGGGATTCCCCGACTTCCCTTTTCAATGGAAGTTACTTGGGATTTTACTATGGTACCTTCATGAATCTCGATCGGTTTTTTTGTATCCATATCCGAGATCACGTGCCCGAGCGCTCCATATTTCTTACTTTGTGGATGGTAAAATGTCATCGTTCCGATTCCTGCAGCGGAATCTCTAATATACAGGCCGATCTGATACTCGTTTTCCTGCGCGTTGAACGCCGGTGTTAACGAAGTTTGAATCGTTTCTTCTCCACGTTTAATCGTAAGGTCGACAGCATTTTCTTTCTCTCCTGACTCCTTGACGATGGAGGACAGCTGCTCCATGCTGTGAAGGTCCTTGCCATTACCTTTAAGGAGAATATCCCCCACATGGATATTTGCTTCTTCACCAGGAGAGGCTTTTTCCGCTCCTTCACCACTAACTAAATGGTGGCCGACTACGAGGACGCCTTTCGTATGCAGTTCGACGCCTACCGACTGTCCCCCCGGTACGAGCCGGATGTCTTTCATCCCTTGTACGCTCGTCTTCTTAAGAGGAATTCCTGCAAACTCATGGAACACTTCGTCATCATCAGTAGATGAAAATGCCGTAAGTGCCTTGGAATCGTCATTCCAAACAGGTGTAGATACAGAATTGGCAGTCGTCACTTTCATTTCTGTTGGGATGGACAAATATTGTTGAACAGGTGTCAATAATGGTAACGTGAGCATGAACAGCAGGAGAACAGAACCACATATATATTTCATTATCCTTACATTCACGGGTTCACTCTCCTTCTAACTCCAGTACCAACTAAATGGCTTACTTATAATGTGGTCTTCCGCCCCTTTTTTTAAACGAGCATAATCACAGTAAATATAGTACCCATTCCCTGCCCATGTAAGATATCCCTTGAATAAAACAAAATAGGCGCAGAAAAAGCATCTGCGCCTATTTTTACCTGATCCCTGTTATTTATTACGTTTATGTTTATCTGCCATAACGAGTAGTTCTTTTGCATGCTCGACTGTCGTTTCCGTCAATTCTGCGCCGGTAATCATTCGTGAAATTTCATCCGCCTGCTCTTCGTGTGTTAATTCCGAAGCAGCTGTGTGGGTTCGATCATTATCCACGCGCTTCTCAATCCTAATGTGCGTATCGGCCATTGCAGCTACTTGTGGCAGGTGGGAGATGCAGAGCACTTGGGATCCTTCGGAGATGCCGTATATCTTCTCAGCAATCGCCTGAGCTACTCTGCCGCTTACACCTGTGTCGACTTCATCGAATATGACGCTCGTTACTCCCTGGTGTCTGGAAAATATCCGCTTTAGTGCAAGCATTATACGTGACATTTCTCCACCGGAAGCTACTTTATGTAATTCTTTAAGCGGTTCTCCTGGATTTGTGGTAATGAGGAATTTCACAATATCCGTACCGTTTGGCATCAGCTGAACCGGCTTACCTTCAAACATTGGATCCTGTTCTTTTCCTTCCTTCATACGGATATCAACCGCAAAAGATGCTTTTTCTAAATATAAATCGCGCAGCTCTTCATGAATGTATTCCCCTAGACGCGAAGCTGCTTCCATTCGTATGTCGTGGATTGCTTTCGCTTCTAATACGGCATCCTGACCAAGTTCATATATGTCTGATTCCATCTTACTTAAATGAGAGTCCTTGTTCCTAATCTCATCAATTTCTTCCTCAATCTTAGATGCGTATTGAAGCATATCATCCACTGTACCACCATATTTTTTCTTCAAACGGTTGAGCTCATTCAACCTTGACTCCATTTGATTCAATCGTTCAGGATCAAATTCCAGTTCAGCCATTTGACTGCTCAACTGGAAGGTCATTTCTTCGATTAAATAATAAGAATTAGCCAATTCCTCTGATATTTTTGCGATGTTCTCATCGACATCCGCCGTGCTTTCCAAGGAAGTCATCGCATGACTAAGCCAATCGAGACCCCGCTGTTCACCATAAAGGGAATAATAGGCATCATGAATGCCTTGATAAATTTTCTCATAATTAAGCAGTTTCTTACGTTCCTCAGCCAGCTCTTCATCCTCTTTAGGTTCCATCTCCGCTTCCTGAAGTTCGCGAAGCTGAAATTCAAGAAGGTCAAGCCGCTGCGCCATCTCCTGCTCATTCTGACTCAAATCCTTATACCGTTTCCTCAATGTCCTGTACTTATCAAAGACCTGCTGATACTCCTCAAGCGTCGGACGAATGCCTTCCCCGGCAAATACATCGAGAAGCTCTATGTGTCGATCAGGGTCCATCAATGACTGTGTTTCATGTTGGCTGTGTATATCAATGAGGGCCTGACCAAACTCCTTCATAATGCCAAGTGTAACAAGCTTTCCGTTTACGCGACATATGCTCTTTCCCTGATTTGTAATCGTCCTGTTCAAGACAACCATTCCATCATCCTGAATGTCCACTCCAAACGCTTCCCCTGTACGGTAAATCGGGTGGTCGCGCTCCACGATAAATAAACCCTCTATTTCCGCCTTTTTCGTTCCATGCCGGACGAACTCTACAGAGCCTCTTCCGCCTGACAGCAGTTGAATAGCATCGATGATAATCGACTTACCGGCACCGGTCTCTCCAGTTAAAACGGTCAAACCTTCTTTAAATGTAATGGAAATCTGATCGATAATTGCAAAATCACGAATGGATAATTCCGTTAACATGAAAATACACCTCAGTTATAGCATATTTAGCAGCTGTTCGCTTATCGCCTCTGTCTGCTTCTCACTTCGACAAATAATCAAACACGTATCATCCCCGCATATCGTGCCCATGATCTCGTCCCAATCTAAGTTATCCACCAATGCGCCAATGGCATTCGCATTCCCGGGCAGAGTCTTCAAAATGATGAAGTGACCTGCGCGGTCAATACTGACGAAAGCATCCATCATCAGTCTTTTCAGCTTTTCCAACGGGTTGAACCGCTGATCGGCAGGCAGGCTGTATTTATAACGACCATCCATCATAGGAACTTTGACAAGGTGCAGTTCTTTTATATCACGGGATACCGTTGCTTGTGTGACGTTGTACCCCATTCCCTTTAAACGATCCACCAGTTCATCCTGCGTTTCAATATCGTCGTTTGTAATCAATTCCCTGATTTTGATATGACGTTGTCCTTTATTCATGACCATCCTCCATTTCAAGTCCTTCCATAAGAAAAGGGCCGAAGCTCAGCCCTTTTTATACATTATGCGTTTTTGCCGTGCGCATCATGCGCTTCCTTGACAACTGCCTGAACATCGACATTATTGTTAATAACCGCTTGCCCCTGCTCCGTCAGACGAAGATGAACAAGAAATTCAATGTTTCCGTCTCCCCCGGTGATCGGAGAATACGTGAGTCCATAAACAGAATATCCGTACTTTGTAGCAAAATCAAGGATTGTTTCAACGACTTGACCATGAATGGCGGGATCTCTGACGATGCCCTTTTTCCCTACTTGTTCTCTCCCTGCTTCAAACTGGGGTTTGATAAGAGCTACGACATCGCCGCCCTTTTCTAAAATATCCGCCAGTACCGGCAGGATGATTCGAAGGGATATGAATGATACATCAATGGAAGCAAATTGAGGGGTGCCGTAGGACAAGTCCTCGGACGTCATGTAACGGAAGTTGGTTCGTTCCATAACAACGACCTGGTCGTTGTTACGCAGCTTCCAATCCAACTGATTGTAACCGACGTCGACGGCATAACTCATTTTCACACCGTTCTGTAGACCGCAATCGGTAAATCCTCCGGTGGAAGAGCCGATATCGATCATAACTTTGTCTCTAACTGACAAATCAAACACTTTCAAGGCTTTTTCCAGCTTCAGTCCTCCACGACTTACGTAAGGAATGGCTTTTCCCTTAACCGTCAGTTCCAGGTCTTCCTCCACCTTTTGGCCAGGCTTATCTAAACGGTTCTGCTCGTGAAAGACGAGACCGGCCATGATGGTGCGCTTGGCTTTCTCCCTCGTCTCCACGTAGCCTTTTTCAACTAACAAAACATCTAATCGTACTTTTCTGCCCATATCTTAGTTATGCCCTTTGCTGTTTAGTTGGGACCAATTCTTTTAGATTCTTGACGAGCGCATCCTCCGTCAATCCAATCTCTTCCCATAATTGACTTACACTTCCGTGTTCAATAAAACGGTCCGGAATTCCCATACGCTTCACAAATTGTCCGTTATACCCATTCTCTTCGGCAAATTCCAGGATGCTTGCTCCGAAACCGCCCTGAAGAACAGCTTCTTCGACTGTAATAATAGGTAGACCTTCCTTCATAATGTCATGGAGCATCGCATCATCAAGCGGTTTGATGAATCGGGCGTTGACAACCCGGACAGAGCGTCCTTCCTTCTCCATACGCCTGCTTGCTTCCAGAGCCATATCGATCGTAGTTCCGAAGGTGAGTATAACAGCATCTTTACCTTCTTTAAGAACGTCCCAACTGCCGATCGGTATCGTCTTCTGAACACGATCCACTTCCACACCTTTTGCATTTCCACGTGGATAGCGGATGGCAAACGGACCATCATCATAAGACGCGGCCGTATGAACGAGGTGCTGCGCCTCATTTTCGTCTTTAGGCATAGTAATGATCATATTCGGAATGGAACGTAGAAACGCGACATCGAATACTCCCTGGTGTGTTTCTCCATCCGCACCGACAAGCCCGGCACGATCGATTCCAAGGATGACATTCAGTTTCATACGGGCGATGTCATGGATCACCTGGTCGTAACTGCGTTGAAGGAATGTCGAGTAAATAGCCAAAAACGGCTTCATCCCCTGAGTTGCCAGCCCCGCAGACAGCGTGGTCGCATGTTGTTCTGCGATACCTACATCATAGAGCCTGTCCGGAAACTCCTCGCCGAATTTTTCAAGCTTGGAACCGAGAATCATTGCTGGTGTGACTGCAACAATACGATCATCTTTTCTTGCTTCCACCCGCAGAGCTTCACTGATGACCGAGCTCCATGCTGGAGGGGCATCTACAGGCTTGATTTTCTCCCCGGACTCGATCTTGTAAGGGCCCACGCCATGCCATTTGTCTTTCACATCATTCTCAGCCGGATGATAGCCTTTACCTTTTTGGGTCATGACATGGACGATGACAGGACCATCTGTTTTCTTCGCATATTTGAGATTTTCGATAAGGTCGTCGAAATCATGCCCGTCCACAGGACCAAAATAAGTAAATCCCAGTTCCTCAAAAAACATGCCGGGAACGACGAAATATTTCATGCTGTCTTTCAATCGTTCAGCGACTTGGGCAATCTTACCGCCGACGGCTGGGATCTTCTTCATGATCCACTCTAAGTCGTCTTTTGCACGGTTATATTTCCCGGCACTTCTCATTCGAGCAAGTGCCCCGTGCAGCGCACCGACGTTTTTGGCGATGGACATTTCGTTATCATTTAAGATGACGGTTACATTCTTCTTCTCATCCCCTATATGGTTCAGCGCTTCCAAGGCCATTCCCCCTGTAAGGGCGCCGTCTCCAATAATCGGAAGGATCGAATGGTTTTCTTTTTTAAGGTCCCTTGCGATCGCCATTCCCATGGCTGCGGAAAGAGACGTGGAGCTGTGTCCCGTTTCCCAGACATCGTGTTCGCTCTCATCCCGCTTAGGGAATCCGCACAGACCTTTATATTGGCGAAGCGAGCCGAATTGGTCTGCTCTCCCTGTCAGGATTTTATGGATATAGGACTGGTGTCCGACGTCCCACAGCAGGCGGTCTTCCGGACTGTTGTACACTTTATGCAAAGCAAGCGTCAGTTCGACTACGCCGAGGTTAGCCCCCAGGTGCCCTCCTGTCGCTGCCAGATTTTCAATAAGGAATTGTCTTGTTTCCTGCGCTAGTACTTCTAGCTGCTTTGTATTCATTTCCTTTAGAAAGGAAGGATTTTTGATTTTACACAGATCCATAAATGGACCCCCTTGTATTTATCTTGATTTTTTTGCGGATGCCGCCGTTCCTGTTACTATTTTTACTTTCAGACGCTTTTCTAACCATGCAATTACTTTTGCGGCTGTAAAGATAATCTTCGTGGAAGAGTGAATAGCAAAGGATTTCCCTAAAGCCTTCCCTCCGACCGTAAGCGCAGCGACAATACTTGTCAGTGTGACAGAGATGACGATCTGCACAGTCGAACCTTCATTGTAGCCGAAGGAGTTGGCGAGTTGGATGACGACAACAGCAGATGCTGTTCCGCTGACTATACCAGATATATCCCCTATTACGTCGTTACAGAAACTAGCGAATCGATCCGCGTTTCTCACGATGACAATAGCTTCTTTCGCACCTGGGACCTTTTCAGAGGCCATGGCATGAAACGGGGTTTCATCTGCAGCAGTGGCTGCTATGCCCAGCATATCGAAAACGACACCAATCAATACGATGATCAATACAATGACGAGGCCGAAGATCCATATGACACCACTTAACACGGAAGAAGATATAACTGAAAAAATAGCCGCTAACACGAATGTGATAACGGCAATACTCAAACTAAATTGTACGGCTCTTTTAAATTTATTGTCCATTCTATACCTCTATATATTAGAATTACATTTCATATGTAGGAAAGGAATGGTCATGAAACAGGTAAAAATTGCGGCTTAGGTCTAGTAGGTTTTCCCAACTGAGTACCGAGTGTCACCACTCTGGCGGTTCCCCATTAAACTCAGCTCAGCTCCGTCTCCGAAAACTGGACTAGATTGCCACTCAGTCCGCACTATAATTCCTGTTCCATGTCCATAAACGAACAGCCTAGGGGATTTCCCCGACAGCCTTTAGCCGTTCCTTAGCCTCTTTTGCAGTCATGATTTCATATAGTTTACGCATCAGCACCTCAGTGGCCATCTGAAGATGAACTGACATTCATGCTATAATCCCCTCAAACACCACTCAAGGCAGGCTACGCTGCGCACATAGAGACTACTCCATATGCTGCAGGTTCATACCCCATTTCATAACGGCATCTGGCTCAGATGCCATCACAAGAATGGGCCTCCGCGGAAGCAGGGTCAACGCCCACATGCCTTTGTGGATCGCCCTGCGACCTTAACTCCCAGCATCGACCCAAGGCTGGGCGCCTCAAGCCAACACAAGGAACTTCATCGATGTGCCCTTCGGCGGATTTTTAGGCCCGCCTTCAGGAACGGAGGGCCGACTAGGATACTGCACCATTCCTTTATATAAATCAAATATACCATAGAATGATCAGCCGCTCAATTGAAAACATCCGGGATCAATGGTCACGATCACTTAAGTACTCGATCAGTTGGGATAGAAACGTCCCTTCCACTCCGGCGTCTTTAAGTGCCTGTTTTGCTATACCGACATATTGCTCCTTCTGCTCCACGGCACCTTCGAGGCCAAGAAGTTGAGGGTAGGTGCTTTTATGATTGCCTTCATCGCTTCCTGTCGGCTTTCCAATGACGGCTGCGTCTCCTGTTACGTCCAGGATATCGTCCTGAATTTGGAAAATAAGACCGAGTGCATCCGCCATTTTCTCCATGGCTGCACTTGCTTCGGAGGAAGCTCCTCCTAAATAAGCACCTGCCATGACAGAAAAACGGAGAAGCTGTCCCGTCTTATTTCTATGGATACTTTCAAGCTCATCCAGCGTAATTTGTTTATTTTCACTGAGCATGTCCTGCATTTGTCCCTCGACCATGCCGGTGGCTCCACTTGCTTTTGCCAGTTCTTTAATCAGATACACACGCTCTCGATCGGAAAGCGCAGGATCTTCTGCAACGATCCGGGAGCTCATCGTAAGCAGTGCATCCCCTGCAAGAATCGCTGTCGCCTCGTCAAATTGTTTGTGATTGGTAGGCTGACCTCGACGCACATCATCATCATCCATTGCCGGAAGGTCATCGTGGATTAAGGAGTAGGTATGGATCATTTCCAGGCTCGACGATACTCCCAATGTTTTTGTTTCTTCTACTCCAAACGCCTCGGCTGTCGCCATAAGCAGAATCGGCCGCAGTCGCTTCCCTCCTGCTCTTAACGAATACAGCATGGCATCCTGCAGCCTCCCGGGAGTCGAGTATTCGCGCAGGTACATATCCAAATAGTCATTGATTGTCTCACGTTTATCGCTGAGGTAATCCATTAATGCCACGGTTTATTCTTCCTCCTGGACGGAGAATGGTACAAATTCGCCATGCTCATTCATTATTTTCTGCATCTGCTCTTCCACATTGCCCAATTTCTCGCTGCATAATTTAGAAAGCTTCATACCATCCTGATAATATTGGATAGCTTTCTCCAGAGGGACCTCCCCCGTCTCCAATTTCTCTACAATGCCTTCTAACTGGTCCATCGCTTCTTCGAAACTGAGTTCATCTTTCTTCTCGGTCATTTTTCATCCTCCTTCACAGCGGTTACGTGACAATTAATGCTTCCATCCTGCACCTTAAGCGAGATTGCTTCCCCTTCTTTGACTTCAGAAGTCTTTTTTATGACCCCGCCCTGGTCGTTGAACGGGATCGCATATCCGCGTTTCATGATTTCCAGCGGGTTGAGGAGCGTCAACTTGTCTATGTGATTGTGGAAACGATCTTTTTTCGTTTTAATGATCTGATCCATTCTGGTGTTCAGCTGTTTTTCTGTCCGTTGGAGAGCTCGGGACCCGTCTCTGATTTTCATTTCCGGTCCCTGTTGACGGAGTCTCCTCGTCAAGGAAGTCCACCGCTCCAGCGTCTGTGTCCTGTTCTGTTCAAGCCTGCGCGTCAATCGTTCGAGCATCCTGTCAAGATCCTGCTCCTTCTGTCTGAGCAGTTGTTCCGGATACTTAAAGGCATAGGATTTCTTGATGCGTTGAAGCCTTTGTAGAGACTCATCTTTCTTGACGATCATGGATCGATTCAAGCGGCGCTGCCGTCCTTGAACGGTCTCTCTCAGTTCTACAATCGACGGAACAGCTAATTCCGCTGCGCCTGTCGGAGTCGCAGCCCGGACGTCTGCCACGAAATCCGCAATGGTGGTATCCGTTTCGTGACCGACGGCAGAAATAACAGGGATCCGGGAATCAGCAATTTCTCTCGCGACCTGCTCTTCATTAAATCCCCACAAATCTTCAATCGAACCCCCGCCCCTGCCGACAATCAACACGTCGCAGTCGAGGTGTTCGTTTGCATAACGGACTGCCTGAGCGACAGAGTCTGCCGCTCTCTCGCCCTGAACAAGAACAGGAAGAATAGAGACAGGAACAATTGGGTAACGCCTCTTTATTGTCGTCAAGATGTCTCTTACAGCTGCTCCGGTTGGAGAAGTAATGACACCGATATGTTTCGGATATGTAGGCAGAGGCTTTTTTCTCTCTACATCGAATAAGCCCTCTTTTTCCAATTTCTCCTTCAATTGTTCAAATGCAAAATACAAAGCTCCGATTCCGTCCGGCTGCATTTCCTTGATATACAATTGATACTGCCCCATCGGTTCATAGACGTTAATTTCACCTTTAACAAGTACGTTCATCCCATTTTCCGGAACGAACTTTAACGACCGGTTGCTGCCGGCGAACATGACTGCCTGAATACGCGCCTGTTCATCTTTCAGGGAAAGATACATGTGGCCGCGGCTGTGATGCTTAAAGTTAGAGATTTCCCCCCGCAGCCACACGGTTTTCAGATGAGGATCTCCCGACAGCTTCCGCTTAATGTACTTCGTAAGTGCCGTAACCGTTAAATATTGATCGCTCACAGTAAAATCCCCTTATTGATCGTAGTGATGGATGCGCTTGGCCGCTTTAATTGTATTATGGAGAAGCATAGTGATCGTCATAGGGCCGACTCCTTTTGGTACAGGAGTAATGTGGGAGGCTACTTCAAGAGCGGATTCGAAATCAACATCTCCTGTCAATTTCCCGTCCACCCGGTTCACACCGACATCAATAACGACAGCACCTTGTTTAATATCATCCCCGGACACAAGAGAAGCTTTCCCAGCTGCTACGATGAGTATATCTGCTTGTTTCGTATGATAACGTAAATCTTTTGTCCGTGAATGGCAGTGGGTCACGGTCGCGTTTTTATTAAGAAGGAGCTGTCCCACCGGCTTGCCGACGAGGTTACTTCTCCCGACGATAACGACGTGCTTCCCTTCCAAATCAATGTTTGCTCGTTCAAGCATGACAACAATTCCATAAGGGGTGCATGGGAAAAAGGTGTCTTGACCAGTCATCATTTTCCCAACATTTGAAGGATGGAATCCATCGACATCTTTTTCAGGAGCAATAGCTTCGATGATCTTCTGATCTGAAATATGGTCAGGAACCGGCAGTTGAACGAGGATCCCATGAACCGTTTCATCGTGATTCAGACGATCGATCAGGGACAGGAGTTCCTCCTCTGTCGTTTCTTCTGGAAGCTCAATCAAATCAGAATCCAGACCGACTTTCTCTGAAGCGCGCTGCTTCCCTTTGACATAGGACATGGATGCAGGGTCTTCCCCGATTATGACAACAACCAATTTAGGATGAATCCGGCTTTCGTTTAAAGTACGTACTTCTTCTTTCATTTCCTGACGTAATTCTTCCGCTAACTGATTACCGTAAATAATTTCTGCTGACATTTTCCCATTCCCCCTTGTTTGTGTTAAACCATTTTCGATAGAACGCCGTTGACAAACTTACCTGAATCTTCTTCACCGAAGATTTTAGCAAGCTCAATGGCTTCGTTGATAGCGACCTGAGTCGGCACATCTTCCTTGTAGCGCATTTCGTAGGCTGCCATTCTGAGTACCGTCTTTTCCACTTTTGGAAGACGCGGCAGTGTCCAGTTATCCAAATGCTCAGAGATCCATCCGTCCAGCTCGTCCCTGTTCTTCATAACACCGTGCACCAGGTCATGAAGGAAGGGGTCTACTTCCTGATCTTCGATTACGTGCCGGATCGCCTCATCGGTATCGATTTCACTCGTAATCGTTTGGAAAAGCGCCTGAAAGGCTTTTTCGCGTGCTGTGCGTCGTTTCATTTTCATTCTCCTTTAAGTAATATCCGTTTGCATAATAACATTTTAGCGGAATAAAAGCTATCAGAACAGGAATGTTCGATGATGACAGAACATTTCGATTTTTCCTCTGCAAAAAAAGAAAAATCAGAAAAGGAGGACCCCTTTCTGATTTTTAACTCATTAAATTTCTTCCATATCTGTATCTTCTTCTTTTGTCTCCATCTGGACGCCTACAATATGAACATTGATTTCGCTGATATCCAATGCCGTCATATTCTTCAACGCCTGACGGGTGTTATCCTGAATCTTTTGAGCGGTATCAGGTATAGATATTCCATAGTCCATGACGACATAGGTGTCGATTAAGATACCTTCTTCCGTCAATTCGACTTTCACACCTTTTCCGTGATTCTTCTTGCCGAGGCGCTCTGCTACTCCGGAGGCAAAGTTCCCGCGCATAGAAGCGACACCAGCGACTTCTGAAACAGCAATTCCGGCAATGACTTCGATCACTTCCGGTGCAATCTCGACGTTACCGAGAGTCGAGCCGTCTGTGACATTTAACAATTGCTTTTCACTCACTACGATCACTCCCCTTAAGATTCATCCTTCATTATAGTATATTTCTCCAGGAACTTTGTATTAAAGTCTCCGCCTACAAAAACTTCGTGTTCCATCAAGCGCTGATGGAAAGGAATAGTTGTATGAACGCCTTCAATGACGAACTCATCGAGGGCACGCTTCATGCGACGAACCGCTTCATCACGATCTTTTCCGTATGCGATCAGCTTAGCGACCATGGAATCATAATAAGGAGGAATGCTGTA
This sequence comes from Halobacillus sp. ACCC02827, assembly GCF_030291935.1. Taxonomy (NCBI): domain Bacteria; kingdom Bacillati; phylum Bacillota; class Bacilli; order Caryophanales; family Bacillaceae; genus Halobacillus; species Halobacillus sp. ACCC02827. The sequence goes on from NZ_CP128168.1 coordinate 2,165,849, forward strand.
ACCCGGGTAGGCAGCTGAATCGACACGCACACCAAGACCGCCTGGCGGAAGGTACATCTCGATCTTACCTGCAGAAGGCATAAAATTCTTCGCTGGGTTTTCGGCATTAATACGGCATTCAATTGCCCATCCGTCAAAAGTAATATCTTCTTGTTTAAAGCTTAGTTTCTCATTATTAGCAATCAAGAGCATTTCTTTAATCAAGTCGACGCCCGTCACCATTTCTGTAACCGGGTGTTCTACTTGAATCCTTGTGTTCATTTCCATGAAATAGAAAGAGTCCGCTGCCTGATCAAAGATAAATTCTACCGTGCCCGCTCCAGAGTAGTCGACAGCCAATGCGGCTTTAACAGCTGCATCTCCCATCTTTGCACGCATTTCTTCAGAGATTGCCGGAGAAGGCGTTTCTTCTACAAGCTTCTGAAGACGGCGCTGGATGGAACAATCACGCTCCCCTAAATGGACGGCGTTTCCATGATTGTCCGCCAACACCTGGATTTCCACGTGACGGAAATCTTCAATGAATTTCTCAATATACACACCAGGATTACCGAAAGCCGTTTCCGCTTCCTGCTGCGTCATACGGATTCCTGTTTTCAGTTCTTCTTCATCACGGGCTACGCGGATACCTTTACCACCGCCGCCGGCAGTCGCTTTGATGATAACCGGATACCCGATTTCTTCTGCGACCTTCAGACCGGCTTCCACATTTTCAATGATTCCTGCAGATCCTGGAACAACCGGTACACCTGCTTCTTTCATTGTTTCTCTCGCTACATCTTTCGTACCCATCTTCTGGATAGCATAGGCGGACGGTCCGACGAAGGTGATATTGCACTCTTCGCACATTTCCGCGAATTCGGCGTTTTCCGCAAGGAAGCCGTACCCCGGATGAATGGCATCCGTACCTGTCGATGTCGCGACACTCAAAATATTTGTATAACTCAAGTAGCTGTCTTTACTGAGTTTAGGACCAACACAGTAGGCTTCATCCGCCAACTGCACGTGCAGAGCTTCTTTATCGGCCTCCGAATAAACGGCAACCGTTTCTATACCCATTTCTTTGCAGGCACGGATGATCCGAACTGCGATTTCTCCTCGGTTTGCAATCAGAACTTTTTTAATCAAACGTCTCATCCCCCGATTACTTAGACTTTACACGGAATAGCGGTTGTCCGTATTCTACGAGTTCACCGTCTTTGACGAGAATTTCGACAATCTCTCCAGAGACTTCCGCTTCGATTTCGTTAAACAGTTTCATCGCTTCGACGATACATACGACGGAATCTTCTTTCACTTCATCGCCGACCTTCACATAAGCTCCCTGATCCGGTGACGGTGATTGATAGAACGTCCCCACCATTGGTGAAGTCACTTCTGCATCATAGTCCGCTTTTGGAGCCGCCGCCTCTTGTTGGGCAGCCTCAGGTTTGCTTTCCTGCTGTGGTGCAGCCTGAACAGCTTCCGGCTGTGCTTCTGGAACTGCTTGGACCGGCTGTGAAGTTTGAACCGGTGCAGAAACGACTTGTCCCTGCTGTTTCTTCATTGTTACTTTCGTTCCGTTCGTTTCATACTCGAACTCATCGATATTAGATTGATCAATTAGTTTAATGATTTCACGGATTTCTTGTACCTTTAACATATGTGGCACCCCTTTATGTAGTTAACTTTTTATAACTGGTACTAATAACTCCTCTTAACATTCTATTATAAAGTACCACATCCCTGCAACTTGCCTTCTGTTATACGTGAAAAAACCCGCTCCTAAAGGAACGGGTTTCGCTCTTATTTACTGGATGGCTGGAATTGAACCTGGACTTTCTTCTCTCCAAATTCATCGGATACCATCTTATTGATCTGATTGGCTTCTGTCTTGGTTAATTCATCCGCCTGAACCGTCACATGGACGACTTCATCTTCGGCCCGGACGAGAACATCATCATATTCCGCGCTGGCAAGAATGGTATTTTCAATGATGGATTCCTTAGACTGGTTCGACTTGATGGTTTCCATTTTCTCCAAGGCATCATTCTTCTCCTGAGTGGTGAAATCACTGGAAGCAACAATCTCGGACAGCTGTTCTTGCAGCTGATCGCGTTCGTTCTGCATATCCAGACGAATAGCAGAAAACAATTCATCTGTAGACATCTGGGAAATAGAGGCACCGTCACCACTCGTCTCTACGTCTTCTGCATTCTCCCCTGTCATCTCTGCCCATTCATCTTCCTGAATAAATGCCATTTCACCATTATCCGGGGAGGTCATGTAGTAGACGCTCAGGACAATCAACAAGCTCAACATCGTTAACAACCATACTGTTTGTTTTTTCACCAAGGGAATCCCTCCTTATTTTTTAGGCAGCACCGAAATACGGTGGGTAGGAACATCCAATACTTTAGAGACCGCCTCCACAACCCAGGCTTTCACTTTCATTTGATCCACCCCTTCAGCGGTCACAAATACGCCGCTTACTTCCGGTTTGGATGTCTGGGTGAGCAGCGGTACTTCCCGGTCTCCTTGCCTCACGAGCACTAGCTGCTGTTCACGAGAATAATCCTCAATTTCCCTTTCGCCTCCGTTCTTATCGTTTTCTTTCGTCGTCTGCTTCCCGATGATCAAGTTTTTGTCATACACTTTTTTATGAGTGGAGGATAAATTGATCATAATATCAACATTGCTCACCCCTTGAATATTTTCGAGCAGCGGAAGGAGCTGCTTCTCATATTCCGTCTCCAGTTGTGTGATGGAATCGGTCATTTCTGCCCCTTCCGCAGCCGCCTGACCGGTACCTGCCTGCTGGGCTGTACTCTGCTCCAGATCGCCGGGCGACGGCTGGTCCGAAGACTGAAACCAGTTGCTCGTCAGGATGATCAACACCCCGATAATTCCGAGAGCGATCAAATATTTGGGTTTATGGAGCTTTCTCCCTTCTTTACTAGACAAAGGTTGCAACAGCTTCTTCCACCATTTATCCATTCTCTTCCTCCCAGCGGATATCAATTTGTTCTTTGTCCAAGTCTAATTGTTCGGCCACCCATTGTTGAATTTCTTCATCGTTTCCCCGAGCTTCCGTTTGCTTTTCCTCTTTGATTGAAATGTCCACCTCTTCCACCGCTTCTCTTTCCTTTTCACTGGAGAGAGTTAAGGTCAACTTGTCCAACGTCTCCATGCCGTAGGGCTCCTGATAAAAGCTCATTTCCACATCAGCGAGAGTCATTTGATAGTTTTCCTCCAACGGTTGTTCCAGCTCGGCAGATAAAGCTTGGGTAACTTGTTCTAATTTATATGCATCTTGTCCCTCGAGTATTTCCTTTTTCTTCGATTCTATTTCTTCATCAAGCATCTCTCCATCCACTTGTTCGTCAAGCGCTGCATTCGTCTCCCTCATCAACACTTCAGGATCGACGTTCAATAACCGGAAAAGAGGCCCGAGGAAGATCAGCAGCAGAAGGATGGACATGACGAGCCTGGCATACTTCTTCATGACCCCGGAAGGCAAGAGTGCATCTGCTACAATCGCCAGAATAAGAAACAGCACAATTCTCGTAATCCATTCTACGAAAGCTTCCAAACTTAAAGCCCCCTTACCTGATCATCATCGTTATATTACTCGCTGCAACCATAATGACAATTACAAGAAAGAACATCATTGAAACCATCAGCAATGCTGCAAATATATAAAAAATGTGCCGGCTTACAACAGCCATCGCCTCAATAACGGGACCATCTCCAAGCGGTTGCAGAAGTGCGGCAGCAATTTTGTAAATAATAGCAATGGCGAGTACCTTCAAGGCCGGGAAAATGGCAATTCCAAGCAGAATAACCACTCCGGCAATTCCTAACGTATTCTTCAGCACAAGGGATGCGCCTAAGATCGTGTCCGTAGCATCTGTAAACAGACGGCCGATTACCGGGACGAAATTACCGGTAACGAACCTTGCCGTCTTCATGGTAATTCCGTCCTGCACAGCGGTAACCGTCCCCTGTACAGAAATGACACCTAGAAAGATAGTTAAAAACACGCCCATGACAGCAAGCCCCGTTTTCCTAAGCAGTTCTGCAAGCTGATCGACCTTGTAATCATCATTCAACGTACCTACAATAAGCAGGAGGGCAGAGGATGCAAACAAAGGGATCAACAAATATTTCACAAGCAGCCCGCTCGACTGCACAAGTGCAATAATGATCGGATGAAAGAAAGATATAGACATAAGGTTCGTGAATGAAGCCATGATCCCGAGCAACAGAGGCAGTAGACCAATCATGAAACTGCTCATCCGTTCGATTGTATCCAGCGTATAAGTAATCACCTGCCGAAAGCTCTCCAAAGCCAGCGTGATAAGCACCAGATATATGACCATGTAAGCAATTCTGCTGACAACAGAGTTCTCGAAGGCCGACTGAATGGACCGAAGCAGGGTACTGAATAACGTAAGGAATAACAACGTTGCCAAGAGCTTCCCATTGACCATCAATTCCTGAAAAAAGAACTTCAAAATACCGGAATACCATTTCGACGCTTCGATTGTGCTCTCTTTGTCAATGAAATCCCTGAAATTCTCCCCGTTGAAAGCCGGGAGATACTCCCCATACTGCCGTTGAACATCCAGCCAGTTCTGTTCGAGCTCGTCCACCGATAAGTGATCAAGCATATCCGACCCATCATCCGTTTCTACCGAGGATGGAGAGGGGGATGCAGAGGAAACAACAGGGAAGCTCCCCCAACATAGACAAAGGAAAATCACGGCAATTATCTGTTTCATTGCACCCCTCCTCTTCATGCCCCTGGAATGAATCCGATAATCGTCTCAATAACGGCCGTGATGATCGGGATGGCCAGCATTAGAATGAACAACTTTCCAGCCAGTTCTACTTTGGATGCCAGGGCGTTTAATCCTGCGTCGCGAATCAACTGGGCACCGAATTCCGCAATATAGGCGATGCCGATTATTTTCAGGATGGTTTTGAAATAAACCGGCTCTACCTGCGCCTGGTTGGCCATATAGGATAACAGAGAGAATATGTGCTGTATTTGATCAAGGATCGTCAGAAAAATAATGAGGACCGTAAATAATAACAGCAGGAAAGCAATCGTCGATTTGTGTTCCTGAAGCAGGATGATCAAGAGTGCCGCGACCAGTCCTAAAGCAACGACTTGAATAATATCCATGACCTACCCTTGATATAGAAATACCGATTTGATTTGCTGAAAAAGATCGGCCAAACGATGGAGAACGATAAATAATACGATAATGAAACCGGTCAGCGTGACAGCTTGGGCGATTTCCTCTTTCCCCATCTGTTTTAAAATACTGTGAATCATTGCTACGATTATCCCGACACCGGCTATTTGAAAAAGGATCGTTGCATCCTGAAGCACAATGTTTCGTCCTCCTTTTACATAATTAAGATTATGACTAACAGACCACTCAAAACTCCCATCCCTCTTGCCATCTTCTGATACTGCTCCACCCCTTCCATTGCCTCATGAAGCTCTCTGTCTAGATGATGAAGGGTCAGCTGAATCTGTTTCTGCTGCTGCTCCAAGTCATGCTGTCCAAGTGTCCTTCCAAACTGATGAAGAATTTCCAGTTCCGTCTTACCAAGTGCATTCTGTGACCAGTGCCTTTGAAGATGTCCTGACCACCATGAAGGAAAATCATCGCAGTCATCTATATTCTCCACCATTTCTTGAAAGAACCGAGCGATCGGGTCCGGCAGCTGTTTCGATAAGTTCTCACATACTTCCCACAAAGACGAATGTCCGAAGACCATTTCTGCTTCTATCATCTGAAGAGCACTCTTCCACTGTCTGATTTGGCCGGGCCGCTTACGAAAACGAGAGGCGATGTCAAACCCTGTCCACGTGGTGACAGTCAGAATAATGACGGCTCCGATCCACTGCACGATCATCCCATCCTTTCCATCCCGCCAGCTTTTTGCCGGATTCATCCAGAATCACTACGCCTCCATTTCTTTCCGGAGACATTCGTTCCAACACAACATACCGTTCAAAGACTTGTTCCTCGACCAAGCTTCGTGCCGAAGGGCGTTTCCTCACGCCATCCAACGTCCGGCCATGTATACTGCAAATGACTTGTACACCGGTGTAAGAAGCTTCCCTGACGGCATCCGCATCCTCCAGACCGCCGATTTCATCGACGATGAGGACGTCGGGCGACATGGAACGGATCATCATCATCATTCCGGCTGCTTTCGGACAGCCGTCCATGACGTCCGTTCTGACTCCTACCTCCAACTGGGGGACGCCTCTTAAACTTGCAGCAATTTCAGAACGCTCGTCCACGACTGCCACCTTGCACCCCCGGTATCCCGTATGATCCGAACCAATCCATTTGCTTAAGGCCCGGAGCAGGGTCGTTTTTCCTGAATGGGGAGGGCCGATAATCATCGTGCTTTTCCACCTTCCATCTGCATATAAAAACGGGAGGAGAGAAGAGACCTGTCCAGCCACTTCTCTAGCGACTCGGATGTTCATGAAAGTGATATGCTTTAATGTATCGATCCGGTGTCCGGAAGTGTTCACCTTCCCTGCCAGACCGACTCTATGTCCACCTTCAATCGTCAAGAACCCTTCTTTCAGTTCATCTTGGAGCCGATAGAGAGAAAATTGGCTGATCTGGTTGAGCACAAAGGCAAGGTGTTCCGCTGTAACGATAATTCCTTTCACACTGGTATGGCTTGCTCCATCTAACACTTCTAATGGATGATTGACCCTCAAGCGAATTTCCTGCACCTTCCCCCAGGAAACATCATTCATCAGAAATCGTTGGAAAGAAGGAGGAAACAATCGGACAATCTCTTTCATTCCTCTCCCTCCTTTAATTGGTTTACTTCATATGTATGCCTATACTTCCGGGTTATGACAGGTGAGAGAAGAAAAAATAGAGGTTTAATAGAGGATTCTGATAGAGCTTAAGGAACAAAAAAAACCCTTCCCGCATGGGAAGGGCTGCAGCATGCATTAAGCACGCGAAACGTATTTACCTTCAGTTGTGCTGATAAGCAGTACATCTCCTTCATTGATGAAGAAAGGTACTTGTACGGACAATCCGGTTTCCAGCGTAGCCGGCTTCGTACCGCCGCTTGCTGTGTCCCCTTTGATACCAGGTTCCGTTTCAGTTACCGTCAGTTCAACGTTCTTCGGAAGCTCTACTCCGATCACTTCACTCTGGTAGGACTGAATTTGGACTTCCATGTTTTCTTTCAAATAGTTTAGTTCTGTTTCAATCGTTGCACCAGGAATCTCTACTTGCTCATATGTTTCCATATCCATAAACGCATGCATGTTCCCATTTGCATAGAGATACTGCATTTTTCGGTTTTCAATATGAGCACGCTCTACTTTTTCTCCACCACGGAACGTTTTCTCCGTAATGTTGCCGTTACGAAGGTTACGGAGTTTTGAGCGGACGAATGCGGCACCTTTTCCAGGCTTGACGTGCTGGAACTCCATAACCTGCCAGATATTACCGTCCACTTCGATTGTTAATCCTGTTCGAAAATCGTTTACTGAAATCATGATGATTCCTCCTTTAAATTACAACGTGATCAATTCTTTGGTTGTGGTGTTCAGGCGTTCATTACCGGTCGCAGTGACGATCAGATCATCTTCAATCCGACATCCACCTACCTCAGGAATATAAATACCAGGTTCCACCGTAACGACCATGCCCTCTTCGAGAATCTGATCCGAACGGAAGGAAAGCCCCGGCCCTTCATGGACATCAAGACCTATTCCATGACCTGTCGAGTGTCCGAAGTAATCGCCGTATCCTTTTTCCTTAATATAATCACGACACAATGCGTCTGCCTGTCTACCGGTTATGCCTGCTTTTATTCCTTTCATACCTCTAAGCTGCGCCTCTAAAACTGTATCATAAATGTCTCTTAGCTTATCGCTGATTTCACCGACAGCGACTGTCCGTGTCATATCTGAGCTGTAACCTTTGTATACAGCCCCGAAATCAAGAGTGACCAGCTCCCCGGATTGAATCGTCTTCTCAGAAGCCGCTCCGTGCGGTAATGCGGAACGGTAGCCGGATGCGACGATGATATCGAAGCTTGAGGAAGCTGCTCCCTGTTTACGCATGAAGAACTCGAGTTCATTTGATACATCTATTTCTTTGACACCAGGCTTTATGTAATTGAGGATATGTTCAAAGGCATCATCCGCAATCTTGACGGCATCCTTTAATATACTAATCTCCTCATCCGTCTTTATCAAGCGTAATTTTTCAATCAACCCGGAAGTCGGAACTAGTTCCGCGCTTAATGCTTGTTTATACTGCTCATATTGACTATATGTAACATAATCTTTTTCAAAGGCGATTTTATGAAGGTTTAACTGCTGGGATAGTTCCGCAACCGCCTCGTGGAGCGGTTTCTTATGTTCAACGATACGAAAATCAGGCGCTTCGTTCCCTGCCTGTTCCGTATATCGGAAGTCCGTGACAAGAACGGACTCTTGTGCTGTAATCAGTAGCGCTCCTGACGACCCCGTAAACCCAGACAAGTATCGTCTGTTCATTTCACTCATGACAAGAATCCCGTCTAATTCCCGGGAGGCAACAGCCTTCCTTAGACTTGACAACTTACTCATAATTAATTTCTCCCTTCCTTTTCTATCTTGTCAATAATCCCCATTACGGCAAGGCGATATCCATCGATACCGAATCCGACGATTTGACCCGCACAAACAGGAGCCAGCATGGATGTGTGCCGAAACGTCTCACGGCTGTGTACATTGGATATATGAATTTCAATCACAGGAGGGGTAATAGCACTGATCGCATCCCTCAGGGCAATACTTGTGTGTGTATAAGCAGCCGGATTAATGATGATCCCCGCAGCCTTTTCCTCAGCAAGCTGTATGCGATCAACCAACTCTCCCTCGTGATTCGACTGAAAGTCCTCTACTTCATACCCGGCTTCCCATGCCGTGTCCTTCACTAATTGAACGACATCCTCCAGCGTGTCGTGCCCGTAAGTATCGGGCTCTCTCTTGCCGAGCATGTTCAAGTTCGGACCGTTGATCAAGAAGATTCGTTTATTCCCCATTCCTAGACCCCCACTAAACGATTCAATTACAGTTCCAGTTTATCACACTCTCCCCTGCTTTGAATAAGATTTCGAAGTCTCGCTCGACTCTCTATACTCATAAGAAATGGAATACCCTATGAATACGCCGTATAAAATAAATAAACAGCCCGTCGTCACCCACGTATCGCTGTCCATCTCCAAAAAGGTTGGCACCGCCGGAAAGACCGGTGTCAGAACGAGGAATACTACGGCCCAGATTATCCCTCCGTACAACATCCCCGGCCAAAGTCCATTTTTGTTTTTAAGTAAAAAATAATAGACCAGCGCGGTTAGAATGGATAGGATGCCTGTAAGCAGGATGGCAAGTACTTCCGAGAGCCATGTCCCCGTCCAGTCCGTTTGAAAAAAAGACCGAAAGAAGAAGGAAGCGGCGGACACTTCGGCGAAATGGAAGTAATAAGCAATTGTTCCCAATCCACTCCACAATATTCCCGCTACAAAACCTGTAATCAACGCTTTTCCTAACACACTCTGCTGTGGTTCTTGCTGTCTTTGATCTTTCTGTTTATCTGCCATTTCTCATACCTCCTATACTCATTTTAACCAACCGCTATTATTTCATGCCTGAGCACGGGCAAATGCTGGAGATTAAGGGAGGAATGTTATAAAATAAAGGTACGACCCTCCATTGGAAAACCCTGAATGTACAGATGAATAAGGCAGACAATATTTGCATAAAACGATGAAATAAGGAAACAATTTGAATAACACATATAAGCACACAAGAAAGCATTTTCCATGATAAAGATGTCCCTGTTTAGGGTATAGACAATCAACGGGTGTTTCAGAAGATGACCCATGACCCTTATATTAGAAAGGAGGAACATATATGCGTAAGTGGATGACTCCTGTCATGTACACGCTCATCGGCCTTGCTGTCTTCTTCGTTGCTGTCCAGCTGTTCACCAACACATCCAGCTTTCTGAACTCCATCCTGATGATGGTCGGTTTCGCCGTATTGATCTATGGTGCTATTTATTTCCTTTTCCTCCGCAACCGAGGATTTGGAGGCGGCGGGAACCGTAATGAGATGAAGAAATATAAACAAGCGGTTAAACAATCCAAACAAAAGTATAAACAGCCTGCTCCTGTAGTTAAGAAGAAAACAGTAGTCAAAGCACAAAGCAAGCCTTCCCCTTTAGGTAAGCGCGGAAGAAAAAGAAGCAGCGGTCCACAGCTTCGCGTTATAGAAGGAAATAAGAGCAAAGACAAAAATCGAGCCACTTTTTAATGGCTCGATTTTTTCATGTATTCTTATTCATCTGCTCCAACGCTTAAGAAACTTCCGCGCATGGACATGCCCGAGTTCAATTAGAGCTTCCTTCTCCGCGTCCGATAAATGGAAATCAGTGGTTTCCACATCATTTACCGGAATGAAAATAACGTCTTTGCTCATCGTTTTGGAAATGTAGCGTGCATCATGTGCCTGCTGCATCGTCTTAAAAAGGGCGTGGAACATTTGTATCGCATTGCTGATTTGCTGCTCCGGCAGTTTATCCGGTTCGTCACTCAGCTTCATTCCGATGATAGGCCTCGTACGGCATCCGTCGGCTTTTTCCCATATCCATAATGGAAAGTTGCTCAAAACCCCTCCGTCAATAATAAAAGACTTCCCCCGTTTGCCATGAATCTTGACAGGAATGAAAAAATAAGGGAGGCCTGAACTCATCCGAACGGCTTTCGCTACAGAAAAGGTGGCAGGATCAATCCCATAGACTTTCTTTAGATCATCGGGCAGAACTACGATCCTTCCAAGGGTCAAATCGGAACAGATGACCTTCAGGGAACCTTCAGGGAGGTCTGCGAACGTCCGTATTCCTTTCTCCTCCAGCCATTCAGACAGTAGCGCTTCCAGCTTGTTCCCCTTATATAACCCCATCCGGAAATAGAGGAGCAGCCACTTCAAGAAGGGGAAGAGCCGGTCTGTAATCGACACATCTACCAATTGTTCAAAAGAGAGTTTCTCCACTCGTTGCCTTATTTCTGTCGAAGTGAATCCAGCTGCTGTCAGCGATGCCAGAATCGCTCCGGCGGAGGTACCGGCCAGACGACGGAATTTGTACCCTTGTTCCTCGAGCTCTTCCAAGGCCCCGATAAACGCCAGAGCCTTTATGCCGCCTCCCGAAAATACTCCATCCACTTTCATACTGCCTCACCCCACTTTAGTTCATTATAAACGCGACAAATGGAATTTAGAACAACCGGGACCTAATCCCTATGTAATAAAAAAAGACGCATGGAATCTTTCCAAGCGTCTCTTGATGTCTTATTCTTCATTTTGTTCTTCATTCTTCTTCTGCACTTCACGGAGGGCCTTCATACGTTCAGGGTTTTCATCAAAGTACTGCACCAAATCTCCAATCCTGTCGATTGAATTCCAGCTCATATGGTGCTCAATCCCTTCCACATCCTCGTAAATGTTCTCATGATCGACCCCTATGATTTCAAGAAACTGCTCCAGTAATTCATGTCTGTACACCAGTCTCTTTCCTACTTTTTTCCCTTTAGCCGTCAGAATCAAACCCCGGTATTTTTCGTAATTCAAGTAGTGATCGCGGTCCAGTTTCTGCACCATTTTGGTGACGGATGACGGGTGAACCTGGAGATTCTCTGCGATATCCGACACGCGGGCATATCCTTTTTCTTCTATTAATATATATATTTGTTCAATATAGTCTTCCATGCTTGGTGTTGGCATGATGAACCCCCAATTACCATTGTATGTACAAATGGGCACGACCCTACCGATAATGGTCTGGTGATCTGTTTCCCAATATAAAATGATACACTAGTTTAACCTGAGTGACAAGGAATGCTGCACCCAGAAAAAAGGAAGCATCGGACAGCCTGTCCGATGCTTCTTCCATTTTACAGTCCGCACTTCAATTGCGCATTACAGTTCGTGCACGTATTGCATCCGCCGATGTCTTCTACCGTTCCTTGACGGCAGACCGGGCAGGTGTCACCGACTTCCGATCCAATCGTCACATTTGTTTTGTCGAGCTCCTGAATCGTATCCATGAGAACGACACGCGGCGTCTTCTCCTCTTCTTCAAAGAGTTCTGTCTGTTCGCCGTCGAAATCATTCTCTTCTGCTTTCAACGTGAGCACCTGGCTGTCACGGCTTCCATCCACATACACCGTACCGCCTTTCGCTCCCCCGCGGTATAGGCGTTGATAGACGCTCTCTACCTGTTCGACCGTGTATCCTTTCGGTGCGTTTACCGTCTTGGAAATACTGCTGTCGACCCAGCGTTGGATAATGCACTGCGTATCTGCATGTGCTTCGGGGCTGAGAGTCATTGCGGTTACGAACCATTCTGGAAGCTCGTTTGGATCCTGTTCCGGGTGTTCATCCAAATATTCCTGAAGAATATCTGCTTTCACTTCAATAAACTTACCTAGACGTCCGCTTCGGTAGTAAGAGAAGGAGAAATAAGGTTCCAGACCAGTACTAACGCCCACCATTGTGCCTGTACTACCTGTCGGAGCAACAGTCAACAAATGGGAGTTGCGGATACCGTAAGTCAATACATCTTTACGGATATCCTCAGGCATGTCTTTCATATAACCTGTGTTGATAAAACGCTCACGAAGCTCCTTTGTTTCTTCTTCTGTCTCTCCGATCAGAAACGGGAAACTTCCTTTCTCTTTCGCGAGTTCAATCGATGCACGATAAGCCGTGGTCGCAATGGTTTCAAAGATTTCATCGACAAGTTTATTTCCTTCTTCGGAACCGTAGACGGATTCACAGTAAATAAGGAGATCGTGGAGCCCCATTACCCCTAATCCAATACGACGTTCACCAAGAGCCTGCTTCTTATTCTCTTCCAGGAAGTATGGCGTTGCGTCAATAACGTTATCCTGCATACGCACACCACGCTCGACCGTTTGTTTCAGCTTAGCGAAATCGACCTGCTTGTTAGCCTTATCGGCGACACTGGCCAAGTTTACGGCAGCAAGGTTACAAACGCTGAACGGCGCTAACGGCTGCTCTCCACAAGGGTTTGTCGCAACGACTTTTTGACCATAAGCGGTCGCATTAGTTTTCTCATTGGCATTGTCGATGAAGAAGATACCCGGCTCTGCTGAGTACGTAGCACAAATATTAATCAAGTTCCAAAGTTCTTTCGCCTTGACTGTACGGTACGTACGGACTCCAAAACCACGTTCCTCCCATTCACGGACGTCGCCGCTGTTGTGCCATTCTTCGTTATACACACGCATTTCCTCTTCTGTGTAATTCTCCACGTCCGGGAATCGCAGTTCGTAGGCAGCGTCCTGATCGACAGCTTCCATAAATTCTTTTGTGACACAGACGGAGATATTGGCTCCCGTCAAAAACTCGGAATTATGAACGGTATAAGTGCCGCCGATTTGAAGCTTTTCTTCTGCTTCGCGGATGCTTTGGTCCGTAAAGCCCCCTTGTCCTTGGATATGCTTGTAATTCACGACGCTCTGATAGAGATCTTTCTCCGTCTCCGTAAGTGGGGTGAATTTAAGCTTGTCCTTGGCAAGCTGCTTAATTTGTTCATCTTCTGTATTTTCGATCAGGTAACGCAGGATTCGTGGATTCTGCATTTTAGAAATGATGAATTCAAGAATATCCGGATGCCAGTCTGAAAGCATAATCATCTGCGCACCGCGTCTCGATCCACCTTGTTCAACCAAGTGCGTTAATTTCGCAATGTCATCAAGCCAGGAAACGGATCCGGATGATTTACCGTTCACTCCACGGGCCAGCGTATTGCGTGGGCGCAGTGTGGAACCATTCGTACCGACACCGCCTCCTCGTGACATAATTTCCATCACCTGTTTTCTGTGATCGGATATGCCTTCCCTGGAATCCTGGATATAAGGCATCACGTAACAGTTGAAATACGTAACATCCGTTTGGGAACCGGCACCATAAAGCACACGGCCGGCAGGGATGAAATTCATATCAGAAAGTTCTTCGTAGAATTTCTCGAAACTTTCCTGTTTCTTAAGCGGATCTGTTTCCACTTCGGACAGGCCTGTCGCATTCCGAAGAGCGATCTGTTCGTAATATACCTCTAACGGTTTATCAATCGTGTCAAGGTTTCTGCGGATCAATCCTGACTCCTGCTCTTCCGGTCTGTCAAGGACGCTTAGGAATTCATCTTCGACACGGACAACAGCTTCGTGCTTCTCCCAATCAATCTCATGAATGAAGCCAAAGCCTCGAGCCGGGAACTTAGGATCGTCTTTGACCGTGAGAACAACAAAGTCTCCCTCCGACAATGTAAGTTTCTCTGTATCTTTGAATGCATAGCGGTCCAACATGACAAGCCGGGACACGCCTTTGTGTGTAATAGACATGTTTTCTGTAATTTCATGTACTTGCGGAAACTGACGGATATCTGCGTTCAGTCTTTCCACATTAATCTTTGTATGGACATCGGTGGAGGTTGACGTCTGCATCTTGCATCTCTCCCTTACTAAATAAAAAATCGATATAAGTAACATACCACATTTTCAAAAATATAATCAATATCTTGTGCCCTTTTTCAGAATATATTCAATATCTTGTGTTTTGAACAAAAAGGTAGAAATTTGTCAATCTAATAATATTACGAGCGAAGCCGATTTGAAAAGCAATCCGAAGCAAAAACAGCCGATTATCCTTCTTTTCCATTTATTCATCTGTTGCATTCCCACTTCCATCGGAAAACCATGATGGCGCATGTTTTTGCTTAAACACGGAAAAATATTTTTGAAATGCAAACGATTCCCTCCTATAATAGATAGAGAAAGAGAGAAAAGGGGGAGGCACATATGGATTTATGGATTTTAATCGGTGCACTGGTCTTGATCATTGCTTTTGGATTATATAGATACTTCAAAGCTAGAAAAATCATGACGACACTGACGGAAGAACAGTTCCGCGAAGGATACAGAAAAGCCCAGCTCATCGACGTCCGGGAACCGAAAGAATACGAAGGCGGACATATACTGGGCGCGAGAAATATTCCACTATCGCAGCTGCGCAATCGTCTTGTTGAAATCCGCAAAGATAAGCCGGTGTACCTGTACTGCCAAAGCGGTGCCAGGTCTGCACGTGCAGCTATGCTGCTGCATAAAAACGGCTACAAAGATTTGAACATGCTGCAGAGCGGATTCAAAAAATGGTCCGGAAAGATCAAAACGAAGAAGTAATATCCTGCCGGGAGATTACTCATTATCCCAATCATGATAGAAAAAAGCAAACCGGAGTCCTTGAAGGGACTCCGGTTATTTTCATTCGCCTTTCCGGTATCTCAACACCGGTTTCCTTGCCGCCTGTGTTTCATCCATGCGGCTCACGATTGTCGTATGAGGAGCTTCCTGAACAATTTCAGGATTCTCTTCTGCTTCTTTGGCTATTTGAATCATCACATCGATAAAGCCGTCCAGCGTTTCCTTGGATTCGGTTTCCGTCGGTTCGATCATCATTGCTTCCTCGACGTTAATCGGGAAATAGATGGTCGGTGGATGGTACCCAAAATCAAGCAGGCGTTTTGCTATGTCCAACGTCCGTACTCCGAGCTTCTTCTGACGTCTGCCAGATAAAATAAATTCATGCTTACAATGACGGTCAAATGGAAGGTCATAATACTCCTGAAGGCGGCGCATCATGTAGTTGGCATTGATGACAGCATACTCACTTACCTTCTTCAAGCCTTCCGCCCCCATTGTACGTATATACGTGTAGGCACGAACGTTGATGCCGAAATTACCGTAATACGGCTTCACCCGGCCGATAGAATCCGGTCGATCATAATCAAAGATGTACTGACCGCCCTGTTTCACCAGAATCGGCTTAGGCAGGTACGCCGCCAGTTCTGCAGTTACCCCTACAGGCCCGGAACCAGGTCCTCCCCCGCCGTGTGGACCTGTAAACGTCTTATGCAGATTCAAGTGGACGACGTCAAATCCCATATCCCCGGGGCGGGCATAACCTAAAACAGCATTCAGATTGGCACCGTCATAATAAAGCTTTCCGCCTGCTTCATGAACGATCGCTGCCATTTCTTCAATATCCTCTTCAAACAGACCAAGCGTGTTCGGGTTTGTCAGCATTAAGGCGGCCGTCTCTTCATCGACCACACGTTTTAAATCTTCCAGATCGACGAGCCCGCGATCATCGGATTTAACGGTTACAGCTTCAAATCCTGCGACTGTTGCGGAGGCTGGGTTCGTTCCATGCGCAGAATCCGGAACGATAACTTTCGTACGGTTGTAATCCCCATTCGCTTCATGGTAGGCACGAATCATCATTAATCCCGTCCACTCTCCATGCGCACCCGCTGCCGGTTGTAGAGTGACGGTATCCATCCCGGTTATAGCAGCAAGCGATTCTTGAAGGTCGTACATTAAATGCAGGGCACCTTGTACCGTCTCCTCCGGCTGATACGGGTGGATGTGGCTGAAGCCAGGAAAGCGGGCAACATCTTCATTCATTTTAGGATTATACTTCATCGTACAGGAGCCGAGTGGATAAAAACCGGAGTCGACCCCGTGATTCCGTTTAGAAAGTCCCGTATAATGCCTTATAATTTGAAGTTCACTTACTTCCGGGAGATCCGGTTCCTGTTTCCGAACATATTTCTCGCCGATCATACCTTCCACGTCCACTTCCGGTACATCCAACTCC
Organism: Halobacillus sp. ACCC02827; assembly: GCF_030291935.1. NCBI lineage: Bacteria > Bacillati > Bacillota > Bacilli > Caryophanales > Bacillaceae > Halobacillus > Halobacillus sp. ACCC02827. The sequence goes on from NZ_CP128168.1 coordinate 2,182,626, forward strand.
GGAAGACTGAATCCGGTACGGCTTTCTTGACTCAATTCAAAAATTAACGGAAAGTCCTGATTAGCCACGAATATCCCCCATTTCCTTAACAAATTGATCAATTTCTTCTTTTGTCCTGATTTCTGTAACAGCAAGCAGCATGTGTTCAGACAATCCTTCTGACATCCGACCGAGATCGTACCCTCCGATGAAACCTTTCGCAAGGAGTTTTTTGTTTACTTCCGCAATATTACGGCCGACGTTTACAACGACCTCATTAAAGAAAGCGTCCTTGTATGGAAGTTCAAAACCCGCTGCCTCCAACTGGTTTTTCATATAGGCAGCTTTCTGTATATTCATCCGCGCCATCTTCTTCAAGCCCTGCTTGCCCAGGGAGCTCATCGCTACAGATGCTGCCAGAGCGTTTAGTGCCTGATTCGAACAGATGTTGGAAGTAGCTTTGTCCCTCCGGATATGCTGCTCCCGAGCCTGAAGCGTGAGCACAAAGCCACGTCTGCCATCTTCATCTACCGTCTGGCCGACCAGTCTGCCAGGTACTTTGCGCATCAGTTTCTTCGTCGTGGCGAAGTATCCGCAGTGTGGGCCCCCAAACTGAGCAGGGATACCAAATACCTGCGCATCACCAACAACGATATCTGCTCCAAATTCACCAGGAGGTGTCAGATAACCCAGCGCAAGAGGATTGCTGGAAGCAATAAGCATCGCTTTTTTCTCCTGATCCACAATAGAGCGGATCTCGGCTAAGGGTTCGATTTGACCGAAGAAGTTCGGATATTGAACGACGACACTTGCTACATTCTCATCTAATTCTCTCTCCAGCTGTTCCAAATCTGTCTTTCCTTCTTTGTGATCGATTTCAATGACTTCAAGGCCGGGACCTTTCACATAAGATCGAATAACGTCAAGGGATTCCGGATGGATCGCTTTCGATACGAGCACTTTCTTTTTCTTCGTCTGGCCGGCTGATAAGTTTACGGCTTCTGCAAGTGCCGTTCCGCCGTCATACATAGAAGAGTTCGCTACATCCATCCCCGTCAATTCACTGATCATTGTTTGAAACTCAAAAATTGCCTGGAGTTCACCTTGAGAAATCTCCGGCTGGTACGGTGTATAGGCCGTATAAAATTCAGAACGGGAAATAACATGATCGACGATCGACGGGATATAGTGATCGTAGACTCCCGCACCCAAGAAGGAAACATGGGATTTCAAATGAACGTTTTGTTCTGCGAGATTGGACAGCTCTTTCGTCAATTGGAACTCATTCTTCGGATCCTTTATATCGAGGTCTCCTTTGAAACGTACACTTTCCGGTATATCGGAAAACAGCTCATCGGAGTGCTCCACTCCGATTGCTGCAAGCATTTCTTTCTTATCCTTCTCCGTCATGGGCAGGTAACGAAATTCCATACGTAGTTCCCCCTTCATTTAATTATCGTTTATAAAATGGTGTAGTTACGACTTTCGCCTTTAAACGGCGTTTCCGCACTTGGACAATGACTTCCGTGCCAGGTTCCGTAAACTCTTTCTTCAATAAGGCAAGTCCAATGTTTTTTCCTAAAGTCGGAGACTGGGTACCTGTCGTTACAAAACCGATATTCTCTTCTCCGACGAACACTTCATAATGCGTACGCGGTATGCCTTTATCGATCATTTCAATTCCTACAAGCTTCCTTTGAGGGCCGTTTTCCTTCTGTTCTTTCAACACGTTCTTTCCTATGAAGTCCGCATCCTTGTTCACTTTTACCGCAAAGCCAAGACCTGCTTCCATCGGAGTAATATCCGCACTTAACTCCTGGCCGTATAACGCCAGATTCGCTTCAAATCGAAGCGTATCCCTCGCCCCCAGCCCGATCGGCTGTAATCCGTGCGGCTCACCGGCAGTAAGAAGCGCCTGCCATAGCTCCCTTCCAGCTTCTGCAGGAAGGTATATTTCAAACCCATCCTCGCCGGTGTATCCGGTCCGTGAGACAATAGCTTCTTTTGATACACCTTTCAAGCGGACATCGGATAGAAAACGAAAGAACTTAATGGAAGAAACGTCGCTGTCCGTCAATGTCTGCATGATCTCTTCTGCTTTGGGACCCTGGACAGCAAGTTGAACGTATTCATCCGATACATCCTGGATTGTCACATCGCCTGTCTGGTGATCTTTCAACCACTGATAGTCCTTTTCTCTGTTCGCTGCATTGACGACGAGCAAGTATTTCGCTTCGTCCAGATGATAGACGATCAAATCATCGACCGTTCCACCGTTCTCATAGCACATGATCGTATACTGGGCCTTTCCCGGTTCCAATTTAGAAACATCATTCGTCAACATTTTCTGTAGAAAAGGAAGACTGCCCGGTCCTTCCACCATCACTTCTCCCATATGGGATACATCGAACAACCCGGCAGCCGTTCGTGTAGCCTCATGCTCCTCCTTGATACTCGTAAATTGGACAGGTAAATCCCAACCTCCGAAATCAATCGTTTTTGCTCCGAGTTCTTTGTATTCAGGGAACAAAGGGGTACGCTTCAACTCTGTCATCCAAACCACTCCTTATGCAATGTGATCATCCATAAAAAAAGAGACTCCTCCTGTAATCAAGGGAGTCTCTGTCCATGTAAGCCAGAAAGTTTCACGTACGGATTCCTATATCCGTCCGCTTGCTTCTTGGGCGGTCTGCTTCTTCGCAGACGCTCTCCAGAGTTGCGTCCTGTAAAGGTCTTTTTGCCTGAGAGATTCACAAAGATTGTTTGCTCCTTCGGCGCCACGGTAGTAGTCTCTCCCATTACAGTCATCCGCTTTCGTATTTTATTAGATTGCAGCGGGCATACTATTTTATAGCTTATGGATGCGGTTTTCACTTCAAATTCAGCTACATTATATCACGCATTCTTTACAAAAGACATGGGAATTCAACAAATTATTCACAATCTTTACGAAAGGCAAACTATTAGAAAAAGGAGCGATTCCATATGATTCAAATTCATCCAGATGAAGCGTTTTTACACACATTATCCGGTCATTTGGACTCTTCGGAAAGACTGAGTTCCTGGGAGGGATTCAAACTTGCCTATAAAGCGGCACAGTTCCAAACGGTCCCACACTTTGATGGTCTGCTTTCCCTTGAACACCTTCCCCATATCGACTTCATGGAACATCAGATAGAAGCTGCCTCCAAGGTCATCCACCATATGCATGGAAGGGCGATCCTGGCTGATGAAGTGGGGCTAGGTAAGACACTGGAAGCAGGGCTGATTTTGAAAGAGCTTATGATCAGAGGGCGGGCGAAGAAAGTATTGATTCTCACGCCTGCATCTCTCGTAAACCAATGGATACAGGAATTGAACGAGAAATTCTATATTCAGGCCGCTTCTCCCAGAAAAAAACATGCATCGTGGAAAGAATGGGAAATAACGGTCACATCGATTGATATGGCGAAAAGAGAACAGCATAAAGAGGAAATACTTAATATTGATTACGACCTGGTGATCATTGATGAGGCACATAAACTGAAGAATCACCAGACGAAGAACTATCAATTTGTCCAGTCGTTGAAAAAGACTTACTGCCTGTTACTCACGGCAACACCGATACAGAACAAACTGAGCGACCTGTTCAATCTCGTCTCCATATTGAAACCAGGATATTTGGGAAACCTGACAGATTTCAAAAAGAAATACCAGAAGAATGCCGATCAAGACGAACGTACAGAACACATTCATTCTCTTGTTGGAAAATTAATGATTCGGAACCGGCGGAAGGATACAGGACTGGATGCTTCCAAGCGGAAAGTGACGAATGAACGCCTGGAATTCTCCGAGGAAGAGGCAAAAGTCTACCAAAGCCTCGAGACATTGAAAGCTTCACACCCTTCGTTTACGTGGCTGACCCTTGCGAAAGAATTATGTTCTTCCAGAGAAGCCTGTTTCCTGTCGCTTCAAGAATTAAAGAAGAAAGCACCGGAAGAGAAAAGCGCCTTGTATGATGACATCATGGAGGCGGTCGGTAGTCTTCCCCACCATGTGAAAGCGAAGCGAATGATCGAAAAAATTGAACAGACAAAAGAAAAGTTCATTATTTTCACAGAGTATCGGGCAACCCAGTTCTATCTCCAGTGGTACCTGCAGCAGCACGGAATTACCTCGGTCCCATTCAGCGGAAAGTTCAATAAAGGGAAGCGGGACTGGATGAAGCAGCTGTTCAGAGATAAGGCTCAAGTCATGGTAGCAACCGAAGCGGGCGGAGAAGGTATTAATCTGCAGTTCTGTCACCACATGATCAACTACGACCTGCCTTGGAACCCGATGCGCCTCGAACAAAGAATCGGCAGGATTCACCGGTTCGGTCAAGAAAACGACGTCAAGATTTATAACTTTGCCATCAAAAATACGATTGAAGACCATATCATGAATATGCTTTATGAGAAAATTGAAGTCTTTAAGAATGCGGTCGGAGACCTGGATCACATTCTGGAGCAAATACCTGGAGGGTCATTCGATCAGCAGATACAGTCGATCCTTAAGCAGTCGGAGAGTCAGGGCGAAGTGAATATAAAACTGAACAATCTGGTCAGCTACGTAGAATACAGCGTAAATGAGAGGAGAGAATCCAGTTGAATGAAACAAACCCGCACGAAAGTTTCGTCCAATCTTTCTTTGAAACATACGGTTGTTCCATTATAGACAAAGCTAAAGGACATTTTACGGTCCAGCTGACCAGTGAAATGGATGAAGAGATTATGAACCGCCCGTTCTATTGGCATTATATGAAGAAAATGAACCGGGATGGAAACCCGATGCAGTTGACCTTCACCGATACCAACCATACAGAAAAAGAAGGAATTTATCTTCATGCCGGCACTCCGAAGCTGCACTCGCTCTATCATACAGCCATTAAGAAAGGGAAGACGGCTCGTTTGTACGAAGTCATCGATACCCCTGGCACAAACAGGGCGATGAGTCCATGGCTCATCTTAAACCTGCAGCTCCAATACAGAGGAAAACAAGCTAAGGACGAACCTTTATCCATTGGTATAAACCTCATTCACGGGACGCTTATGGTCGGAATGATGGAGCGGATCATGCCGCTGCGGTTTGAATCAACCGTATCCGACTATACGTTCCCGATGACACCTGTGATTTCCTTGAAGAACGCCTATGTACGCATACAAAAGCATCTGGAACAGCATATTCAAACGAGAACGAATAAATGGGCGGAAGAATCCATTTTAGAATGGAATAAAGAGAGAGAGTTGTTAGAAACATTTTATCAGTCGGAAGACATTGACCTCGATTCTTTCACAAGGGAAAGAGAACAGCTCGACATCCGCTACAAACCGAGAATTGAGTGGGACGTTATAAACGGCGGTCTTTTTTACCTATCGCAGAATACGAGTGCCGAGTGGCTGACCAAACGATAACAAAACAGTCGGCGGAAGAGAAGAACCTCTCATCTGCCGCGTCTGCGTTTGGCGAGCGGGAATCCACAAACGGATAAGACATAGAGAAAAGGCATACGGGCCAGTGGAAGCGCTCATTTTACTTGATTCGCCTTCCCTTCCTGCATATCACTTCTTCAACAAGCTGAAAAAAGCCGCTGATTTCTCAGCGGCTTTTTCGGTTTCAAGGATTTGTAATCCTTCTTTTTCTTTTAAACAACTTCCAAGCAAAGGGAAGAATGCCGAACCAATACGAGGATGATTTCTTGGAAGGTTTCTCTTCCTTCCTCAACCTTTTTTCTTCTTTAGACAAATGCATGTACTTGACCATTTCTTCTGTCAAAAATTTCACATAATCATTCTTGTCCATTTGAATCCCTCTTTTTTAACCGTTTGGTTCTAGTATGTACCTATCACCATTATTTTAGACGCAATTGTATTTCCTCCGCTATTACCTGTGGTGATTTCTTATCTACATCAATGGTGATATCCGCCACTTCCTTATAATAAGGAAGGCGTTCTTGAAACCGCTTCTGCTTGTCAGAAGATGCACCGGACCACAAAGGACGATTTTTATCGCCGGCGAGACGTGCTGTGATCGTCTCCCACTCCGCCCTTAAATAAACGACGGTTCCTTCTGCAAGAATTCTTCGATTTTCCTCCTGGAGAATGACGCCTCCCCCGGTGGAAACAATGCCGTCCCCGTGAAGCCCTTTTAGAAAACGCGTTTCCGCAGAACGGAAATACGCTTCTCCGTATCGCTCGAACATCTCAGGAATCGTCATCCCTTCCAGACGTTCGATTTCTCTGTCCATCTCCACCGCTTTGTACCCGGTTGCTTCTCCAAGCTGTTCTGCTACGGTCGTTTTTCCGCTTCCCATGAAACCTACGATAAAAATCATTGACGGGCCCCCTTTTTATTTTTTCCTGAAGCAGGATTTACTCGATCATTGTCGAATATAATTCTATGTATAAATTTAGAAATGAGGTGATTATTCATTTGAACTCCGTCGCCACCCGCGCAAACGACCTCGTCCTCTCCGCGATTCAGCAGTCTGCCTCCGATATCCATTTCACACCTTACTCCGAGAACGCGAACGTCCATTTCCGCATCCATGGGGAACGAATTTTCCACTCGAAACTTCCACTGCCTATGTATCAGAAAATCCTTTCCTATTACAAGTTCACTTCCGGTATGGACATTGGTGAACAGAAGCGCCCCCAGAACGGCACCATCCCTTACAGAAACAACCACTCGATTTTCGATCTCCGTCTCTCCACTCTTCCCATTACCGGAACGGAGAGTCTCGCCATTCGCATACTGAATCCGATGAACCATATGCCACTCGAACAACTCTTCCTCTTCCCTCATCAGCGGAACCGTCTGGAATCCTGGCTTCGTCACCGAAGCGGAATGATCCTGTTTACCGGACCGACAGGGAGTGGAAAAACAACCACCCTGTACGCCTTGATTCAATCCCTCATGACACAGAGCTCCTTCCAGGCCATCACGCTTGAAGATCCCATCGAGAAGAATCTGAACAACATCATTCAGGTCCAGGTAAATGAACGGGCCGGTGTTACCTATGACACCGGTCTCAAAGCGGCACTTCGTCATGATCCTGATCTATTGATGGTCGGAGAAATCAGGGACCAGGCAACAGCAAAATTCGCTTTTCGAGCAGCGCTCAGCGGGCACCTCGTCATCAGTACGATTCACGCAATGAATGCCTATGGAACCATTCACCGTTTGAAGGAGATGGACATCCAGCAGGCGGAATTGGAGCAGTCCCTCATTGCTATCGCCGCTCAGCAGCTCGTTCCAATTACGGCAAACAAACAGCTGCCGAAACGAGCGGCTATTCTCGAAATGCTTGAAGGAGAGCTCCTACGCCGGGCGATGCTCGGGACCGCACCTTCCCCACATCTTTTTCATTCATTCCAGAAACTGAGGAGGAAAGCCTATGCTCTCGGCTTTATTGAGAAAAAGGAAGCAGGTCCGCTCCTCTGATCGAAGGCTGCCGGATCATTTGCAAATCCTGTTCCTTCATAGACTCAGTCATATCCTCAGTAAGGGATATCCTCTGCTTGAGGCTTTAAGAATGACCGGTTGGGACGCACGGTTAAAGCCTGTCGCAGAGTCACTGATTACAGCACTTGGAAGAGGAGATACGATTTATCAGGCCTATAAACACGCCTGCTTCTCAAAAACCGTAACCAACTTTCTATATTTCAGCAACATCCACTTCGACCTGCCTCACATCTTCCGTCAGACCAAACAGCTTATGGAAATGAAGAAAGAATACAAAGAAAGAATCACCCGCGTCCTCCGATACCCTCTTCTGCTCTTAGTTTTCCTCATTGGTGCTTTTACAATCATGAAAAGGACCGTCTTGCCTAATTTCATCCAACTCTTTGAAGGAGAATCCACCAGCACTTTGTGGCTGCTGATGGGGGTCGATTATTTCATGACCGGAATGGTAATCATTTTCCTGCTCCTGGGCGGTTCTCTTGTATCTCTCCTGTTTATATTACCGAGGATGTCCGTACAAAACAAGTTGGATTTCTATCAGCGTTTTCCAGTACTGCGCGTTTATTACTCCTATTCTGCCTCCTATTCCTTCACTACCCACCTTCACTCCTTACTGCGTGCGGGATTGACCTTAAAGCAATCGATGGAAACGATGCGGGACCATCACGGGGATGAGGTTTTGTGCACTTACAGTAAAGAGATCCTCCTTCAGCTGGGCGAGGGAAAGTCTTTTGGACAGGCATTACACAGCTGCCCGTTATTCCGAACAGAGCTGACTGATATCTTCCACCACACCAACGATGTGGAAGCACTGCAAAGCGAACTGGAAATACTGGCTGAATTTTTCATTGAACATATTCAGAGTAAGATTACGACTTGGATCCAGAGAATACAGCCGATATTTTTCGTTCTGGTAGCTGTGGTGATCATAAGTATTTATGCATCCATCATGCTTCCTCTATATGGATGGATGAATCAACTATAACGAAAAGGAGTCGTTCAAACATGAAAAATGAAAAAGGATTCACACTAATCGAGATGCTTATCGTGCTGCTGGTCATTTCCGTACTGCTTATCATCACGATTCCAAACATGACCAAGAATAGTCAGAATATCCGCGACAAAGGATGCGAGGCACTCACAGCGACGGCGGAAGCCCAGGCAGAAGCCTATTTTCTTGATAATGATGCCTATCCAACGACGATAGACGTATTAAAAACCGAGGGATATTTGAAAGAAACAAAGTGTCCGAATGGAGATACCTTAACGATTACAGACGGCAAAGTTGATCATGCCCCTTCCTAATTCACAGAGCGGTTACACGTTTACAGAAACAGTCCTCGTCCTGTTATCATGGTCCATCCTCCTCCTCTGTATCGCACCTCTGCACCATCACACCCTCCACCACGTTCAAGAAAAGCTCTTTCTGCAGCAATTCCAGGAAGACGTCCTGTTATCCCAGCAGCTGACTCAATATAAACACCCCTACTTCACCCTTTACTTCTATGAAACGAACAATCAGTACGCTTTATATGACAGCAAGGAAAAACGAATGGTATTTCAGCGCACATTACCAGCTGATTGGAGAATCAATATGCTGACACTCAAGCCCCAAGTAAAGTTTAATCAAAGAGGAATCATTCAATCCCCGGGAACCATGAAGTTCACCTCTCGAGACACGTCATACAAAGTCACCTTTCCATTCGGAACGAGCAGGGTGAGAATAGATGAAGAATGAAGGTTTTACGCTCCTTGAAACAATCGCCGCTTTCAGCACGGTCATGGTCATCTGTCTTACCGTCCTGCCTGCTCTGACTCAACTCCGCTCTGATCAAAAAGAGCTTGCCATGGAAAGAGAAATGGCAGTCCGACTATATGATGAACTTCAGCTGCATACAGATGAAAAACCTCTTTCCTTTCATTATACCGGAACACAGCCGACCGCTTATGAAATCCAATTATGGAAAAGCGATTCCACCCTGACCGGCTGTATTACCTGGCAAAGGAAAGATAAAGAGACTAAGGAGTTTTGCTTACATGCCCCGTCTTCATGAGTCTAATGGGTTTACTTTTATGGAGGCACTGTTCAGCCTCACTATCATTACCATCATCCTTTTCTTATCGACTCCTATACTCACTTCTATCCGCAACCCTTCTTACTATGAAGAACAGGCTTCGCTCCACCTGTTTCACTTCATACAGGAAGAGATCAATGCCTCTAAAAGCTTCTCTTTAAACGGCAACACCCTTCAAATTGTTTCTTGGGATGACCGGATCATTCAAATTGAGCAATACGGCACCATCGTACGTAGAACCGTAAATGGAACAGGTCACGAAACATTACTCACTCCAGTTGAATCTTTCACTATACACGATAATGGTCCATCCACCCTTACTTTGGAGGTACAGATCCATGAGGACAGTAGGTTTCAACGACTCATACATCTGCCTTAAAGAAAAACGAGAGGAAGGAGTCATCTTTCCATGGGCATTGTTAATATGCCTGGTGCTTTGCTCCGCCTTACTGACGACAACAGCCATGTATAAGAACCAGCTTAGCAATACAGAGATGACCAAACGCGCCCTCACCTCCCAATACCTTGTGCAGTCGACACAGAGCATTTTAAACGATGCACTTGTTTCTACTCCAGACCGTGAATCAACCTATACATTCGTTCGACAGCTTCCCGAGGGGGAAATCAAATCGGTCTGCACAAAAGATCAGATAGGCGGGTGGATTTGCAACTGGACCATTTCCCTATCAGACGAATCTGTAAAATCAGTAGTCACCTATCAAGACCCCTCCAAATGAGGAACGGGGCCGGTGTTCCCTCTTTATTTCTTTGCTGCAGAACATGTACATGCACATTTGAATGATGGTCCCTCCTTATGGATTAGGGATACTTTTACAAACAAAAAGAGCGCTTTTCTATTTAGAAAGGCGCTCTTTTTGTATATGGTTTATGAAATGATAGCCGTATATTCCAAACGATTATTGGTAATTCCTCTCAAACCATCGAGGTCATAGCCGATAACCAATTTTTCTCCGTTGGTTAGGATCGGTCTTCTAAGCAGTTTAGGCTTTTCTGTAACAAGTTCGAGAAATTCGTTTAATGTCATATCCTCTACATCCATGTTCAACATTTTATATTCCTTGCTGCGTTTAGCCAGTATTTCATCAATTCCATGGGTCGTCAGTGCTAGTATTCTCTTCAATTCATCCTTTGTAGGAGTCTCACGAAATAGGTGCTGTTCGTTAAAATCCACCCCTTGGCTCTTCAACCATGACTTAGTCCGTCTACAAGATGTACAACTTGGGTATGTGTAGAATTTTAACTCTTCCATTTTTTTCGCTCCTCGCTTTTTTTGGTACGCCTCTATTGTATAGTACCTGTATAACCTTTGTACAATATTTGAAACCTATTTCGACATAAAATTCGAAAATAATTTTAATTTTGAGTGAATATGCCGACGAAAAATGCACAAACTGAAAGAAGGTATTTATGTATGCGTTTTATTTACAATTTTTACTGGTTCGGATATAATTACAGTTGATACTCTAACGCGCGAGAAGGAGGGGGAAAAGCATGGACCGTATGTTCCGGGTGCTGGCTTTCTGGACAGGGATCTTCACTGTCATGTTCTTTGCCGGCGATATGATGGAAGCAGCACTATTGTCACTTGCTCAAACGGCATTTTTCCTTACTATTGGTTATCTGAAGCTGTCTGAACGTATGTATGTCTACATATTCTTCTCATACTTGACAGTCTTTATGATCGGTTTCACGTATTATACTTCATTCATTCTCGTACCAACATTCGGAGGGCACTGAAAAAAACCTGTTATCCAGTTGAGGATAACAGGTTTTTTTCATAGTGCGATTCATTTAAGGAACGGATTGGTGCCTAATTCTTCTCCAACGGTCGTCGGCATCCCGTGTCCCGGGAAGATTCTCATATCATTTCGAAGAGTGAGCAATTGATCTTGTATACTGCGATTCAACAAGGAACGATCGCCTCCCGGAAGATCTGTCCTGCCGATTCCGCCCTGGAATAAGGTGTCCCCGGCAATTGTCAGTCGCTGGTTCCGAAAAACATAGGAGACGCTCCCCGGAGAATGACCGGGAGTATGTCGGACCTCAAAAGGCATGCCCGCAATCTCCATTGGACCCACTTCGATAAACTGATCGGCAGGTGCTGCTGTTATCTCTCCCAATCCGAACAGCTTCGATCCGTTCTTATCAGGATTCTGCAGCCAGTCCGCCTCTTCCTTATGTACATAAACAGGGGCATGATAGGCTTCTCTCAGTTGATCAACGGCACCTATATGGTCGAAATGAGCGTGAGTGAGAAGGATAGCCTCTACCTCGAGTTCCCGCTCTTTCAAGTAATCATCCAACTTATTGAAATCTCCACCAGGATCAAAAACAACTGCTTTTTTGTTTTCATGAATGATATAAGCGTTGGTAGCCACCGGACCCAGTGGTAATCTGGAAATTTTAATCAAAACATACACCTCACTGATAATTTTCAAAATACACAGAATGCAACTCGACTTTTTCAAAATTTTCCTATAAAATGAAAGATAGAATATACTCGATACATATAGTATAACATCCATGCCTAGTGGATGATAATAAAGAAAAGAGCTTTGGAGGTGCTGATCATGGTAACAGCTATACTTCTTTTACTCGCAACTATCTTATGTATCTTCGCAGTCTTAAGAGAGCTGAAAACAAAGAACTTTTTCGCTGTCGTCTTTGCAGGTGCATCCGCGTTGGTTTTTGGATGGTTCTCCGTCATGACGATTTGGCACAACCTTTTTGTGGCATGAACGACAAATAGGCGGCCTTCCCAATGGAAGGCCGCTTATTTGTGCTTAATCAGGATCGGTTGTTACGTATCTCCTCTTCTGTTTCAAGCAGCTGTTTATTCTGATTGAAGAAGTAACGGTACATGGCAAGTGTAATGAACATCGCACTAAGGGAGACAGATGAAAAGATACTTAGCGATATGACGAGCTGATACTTTATAGCCATTACCGGTGAGACTCCCCCAAGGATTAGTCCGGTCATCATCCCCGGCAGTTGAACAAGACCTATCGTTTTTAAACGATCCACGTTTGGAATGAGAGAGGCGTGCAGCGTTTTTTGGACGATCATATGGGAAGCCTGCTTTGGTTCAGCCCCGAGGGACAACGCTGCAAGGATCCGTCCGTTGTTTTCTTTGTATTCCTCCTTCATTCGTTCGAGCGCGAGTCCCATTGCTGTCATGCTGTTTCCAATAACCATCCCGCTCATTGGTACGACCTCCGAGGGTTCAAAATTGATCATATCAAACACCAGCCAAAGTGTTAATACTCCGACCTCAATAACCAAAAGCCCGAAAAATAGGATGAAACCTACATAAGGGAGCTCCTTTCCCCTCTGTCTGGCATGAAATGTAGCGATGATAATCATAACGGTCAACATGAAGGGAATGCCGTATGCGGCAGGGAGATCGAATAAATAAGTCAGGATATAGCCGATGGCAAACAGTTGAACCGTCCCGCGAAGCGTCGACCAAATGACACTTTTACTGACACCCAGTTGATAATAATAAGATAAGGCAAGTGGAACGATCACAAAAATAATCAGGAATAGCAAAGATTGGTTAGATATCTCAGGCGTCAAAAGTACTCACATCCTTAATCTTCAAGAAATTGAGAAAGTTTTTCTGTTTTCGGATGGTCCAGCATATCCGGGAAGGGGCCGTCTTCCTGCAGATGTCCATCTGCAATAAAAAGACCACGGTCTCCCAGGCGGCGTGCCTGAGAGAGATTGTGTGTAACCATCAGCATCGTTAAAGAATGTTCATGAATCAATTCCTCCAGCACCTCTTCGATCTCTTCCGCCGTCCGGTAATCCAGAGCACTGGTCGGCTCATCCAGAAGCAGAACGTCCGGAGAATTCGCGAGGGTTCTAGCAAGAGACACGCGCTGCATTTCACCGCCGGACAGCTGTTCCACGTCCCGATTGAGATAGCTGGATGGCAGCTGAACATACTCCATCAGCTTTTTCCCCTCTTTATCATTCCATTCTCCAGACAGACTTGGTCCATATTTAATATTGTCAAGAACCGTTCCTGGAAAAAGGTTCGGAGATTGAAGAACAAGTCCTACTTCTTTACGAAGTTTAGTTATCGAATAATTCTCAATCGGTTCTCCTTTGAAATAAATTTCTCCTTTTTGCGGATCGCTCAAGCGGTTCAGCAGGAACAACAGAGTGCTTTTCCCTGCACCTGAAGGTCCGAAGAGAATGACTTTTTCATTCTTCTCCATCGTGAAGTTGATGTCTTCCAAAGGATCTTGATACACATGCTTCAATTGGAACATAAGGCTTCCCCCATTTCTTAAATCACTATGTATATATGTAACCATACCCCCATATGCACAAAAATATGTAGACAAACCACCCCGCGCAGAATTTCACATAAAAAACCCCTACTCCCATAGGGAATAAGGGTTTGTCATATCATTTTCCGGTCTTCTGAAAATCGTAAAAACGGAACAAATCTCCATAGATAATATTATCAGAATAACTTAATTCTTTATTCACTGCCTCTTTTGTTTGATCACATGCGTCCTTCTGATTTTCCGGAAGAGGTTCTCCCGTTTCCCTGTCATAGCATGTTTCACTTGCATAGACGTAATCATTCGTCACGAAGCTTCCATCTCTCATTGCGACAAAATCTTTTTTCCTTTCCCCGAACATGTTGTCTCCAAAGGTCATATCCTCCGAAGCATCGATACCGAGAAGGTGAAGCAATGTCGGCTTGACATCGATTTGGCCGACCACTTTCTCATTGATCCCACCTTGTTCATACCCGGGAATATGGACCATGAAAGGGACACGCTGGAGTTGAGTCTGGACATAAGGAGTCACTTCCTCTCCCAGGAACTGTCCCATGGCTTTGTTATGGAAATCACTGATACCATAATGATCCCCCATAAGAACAATAATGGAGTCTTCATATATCCCTGAATCCTTTAGCTGTTGAAAGAACTGCTCCAGGGCCTCATCCGTATAACGAGCCGTCTGCACATAGGCATTAAGGGTGTTTGAATTGGAATCGTATGGGTCGATATGTGCTTTTTCTTCCGGCAGTTCGAAAGGAAAATGGTGCGTAAGTGTAATGAACTTACTGTAAAACGGCTTCTCCTGCGCTTGTAAATACTTGATCGACTGCTCAAAGAAGGCTTTGTCTTCCAGCCCCCATCCGAACGAATTGTCCGGTGTGATCTGGTAGGAGTTCTCATCGTAAAATTCGTCATATCCGATGTTGTCGTACATGACATCCCTGTTCCAGAAGCTGGCGTTGTTTGCATGAAAAACAGACGTTTCATATCCGTTATTGTTCAGTATTTCCGGTAAAGCGTGGTATTCATTATCGGCATTGGTGAAGTAGACCGCTCCTCTTCCCAAAGGATAAAGGGAGTTTTCAACGATGAATTCAGAATCCGACGTTTTTCCCTGTGCGGTTTGATGATAGAAATTATTAAAGAATATGGTATCATCTTGTTCTTTCAATTCATCAAGGAAAGGCGTAATCTCTTTCCCGTTCACTTCCGAATCAAGCAGGAAATTCTGGAAAGATTCCACACTGACGAAAATGACATTTTTATTTTCAGCGATACCAAAAAGGTCATCTTTCTTATCCACCGTATCCGGCGAAGTCTCCTCAATGTAGGATTCAATCTCACTGATTTCACTTCCATCGGCGAATACGCGCTGTGCCTTGGTCTTCGTCTGCATCGTCGCGTCATAAAGATGATAGTTATAAATCCCGATGTTCTTCACCAGGTATTCTCTGTCAAACGTCCTCACGAACAGCATGGGCCTTTCAATTTCAGCAAGAACCACGTTGCCGGCGAGCAGCAGGAACGTAATCGCTGTTGCTGCAATCTTGCCGTTCTTTGGAAGTCTGACGGTCAAATCGAACTTTTTCGTACTCAAATACCAGACAACCGCCACATCAAGGAACAGAAAGATATCTTCCCAGTGGATCAGTGTCAGGATGCTTCCTGACAAATCGGCTGCGTTATTTCCTTGGAATAATACCGGGAGGGTAATGAAGTCCGTGAAATTTCTATAAAAAATCAGATTAAAAAACAATACTAAAGTACCGAGTAACGTGGTCCATCTCAAATATTTCCGCTGGCTATTAGGCTTAAACCAAACACTGACAGCGAAAACGAGATAGGCGCTTGCAATCGGGTTAAAGAACAAGATGAATTCCTGCATCGGATTTTCTATTGATAAATCAAAAAAGAACCGATAAACCAGGTAGGTTTTCAGCCCGAACAGTAATGTCGCAATCACAAAAAGCGGAATGCGATTATTTCTTACCTGCATGATGGCTCCTCCTCTATAGCAATAGCGGTTCTGCACGTTGTTATCGTGCCCCGCATGATCCTTTAGCTTATTCCACTCCATAAGATTATTAAACAGCTTCGTCTTATATGACGAGTATCATACGCTAAAAGTTTCAAAAAAATATTTTTCCATCATTTGTAACCGAACATAATCCATCTCCTATCATAATAAAGGAAAACTAAAAAGGGAAGCCTTATCCCTATAATTTTGAAAGGAAAAATTTGTTTTATAAAAAGAAAAAGGAGCTGATCACTCAGCTCCTTTTTCTTTATCGATTTTTTTTGACTAAATAGGCACCACCGATTACTCCTGCATCATTCCCTAATTGGGCGATACCGAAGGACGAAGCTTGCGCCGTCCGCTTCAGTGCATATTTTCTATACGCTTCCTCCAGCGGCTTGAGCAGAATGTCGCCGGCTTTGGAAACGCCCCCGCCAATGACGATTTTCTCCGGATTAATGGCAATGGCCAGGTTGGCGATGGCCATCCCCAGGGTCTCTGTCACTTCATGCACGACTTGGGCAGCTGAAGCATCTTTATTTGCTGCTGCTTCAAAGACTGCTTTCGCAGATAGTTCCCCTTTATTGATAAGATCGTTCAATATAGAAGTCTTGTCCTTATTGGCAGCAATCGTTGCTTTACGAACAATTCCAGTAGCAGATGTTTCCGTTTCCAAACAGCCGGTCTTTCCACAGTTACATGGCGCCCCGCCTGAAGGCAGGACGGTCACATGGCCGAGTTCAGCCGCTGTTCCATTTGCGCCGTTTAAGATATTGCCGTTCGCAATAATGCCGCCACCGACGCCGGTTCCGATCGTTACTGCAATCAATTCTTTGCATCCCTGCCCGGCTCCGAGCCAATTTTCCCCGAGAGCGGCCAGGTTGGCATCATTATCGACCCAGACAGGTAAACCAGTCAATTCCTTCAAGTGCATACCGAAATCGAAATCTTTCCAGCCGATATTGACCGCTTCATGTATGAAGCCGGTTTCTGTATCAACAAAACCGGGAGCTCCTGCACCTATACCGGCTACCTGTTCCCTGTCAATTCCGCTTTCCTGCAATTTGGAAGCGATTGCTTCTGCAATATCAGCAGGTATAGATGCCCCCATGTCTGTGGTGTTCGTAGGTATCTCCCATTTCGTAAGAATGTCGCCGTCCTCTTTAATAACAGCCAGTTTTACGGTCGTGCCTCCGATATCCGCACCTATGTAATAGGTTTGTGTCATGATGTTCCCTCTCCCCTCAATCGTTCTCTCTCTTCTGCCATTTCACTACGCAGCAGTAAAATGGCCATTTGGTAATCATGGGAGGACATGCATTGGGCCTTATACAACTCCCTGATTTCCTCTTCCATCAACTCGAGATCGGCAATACGATCTCCGATATAAATAAATGTTCCAAACTTTTTTAAGTATTGCTGAATATCATAAATCGTTTTCACGAAGCATCACCTTTATCCATTATACCAAGTCCATCGCATTCTGAAAATAATAAAACCCCGATACCATTAACGGTCGGGGTCTTGGGGATGCAGGAACGCAGGCCGTCTGTTTTTGAGAGGGATCGGTGAACGGAGCAGGACATCCCGCAACGGCTTCCAGGCGAAAGGAAGAAACGGCCACAAATAAGGAGTCTTAAAGGTCTGCATGTTCGCAAGATACAATATCCAAAACGTCACACCTATGACATACCCTTTCACTCCGAACACACCGGTAAACAACAACAGCGCCATTCGTGAGAGTCTGTCTGCGAGACCGATTTCATAGCTCGGTGTTGCAAACGTACCCACGGCAGCGAGTGCTAAATAGAGGACGACTTCACTCGAGAACAAGCCGACTTCGACGGCAACCTGTCCGATTAAGATCGCCGCTACAAGACCAAGTGCTGTCCCGAGCGATGATGGTGTATGGATGGCCGCCATACGCAGCATGTCAATACCGATCTCGGCAATCAGGAACTGGATGATCAGCGGAATGATTCCCGCCTCTGATGGACCAATAAATGACAATAATTCCGGCAGTAATTCCGGCTGTTTAGAGAAAAGGAAATATAAAGGTAATACAAAGATAGACGCAAAGAATGCAAAGAAACGAACCCAGCGCAAATATGCGCCGACAAGCGGTTTCTGCCGGTATTCCTCCGCGTGCTGCAAGTGATGAAAAAAAGTAGCCGGCGTAATCATTACACTTGGTGATCCGTCAATGATGACCAGAATATGCCCTTCATATAGATGGGCGGCGGCTGTATCCGGTCTTTCCGTATATCGAATGACAGGGTAAGGATTCCAATATCTCCCACTGATATATTCTTCGATCGTTTTCTCCGCCATTGGAAGAGCATCCGTATCGATCTCTTTCAACACACGCTGGAGGTGCTCGACGCGTTCTGTGTCTGCGATGTCTTTAATATAGCAGATACACACATCCGTTTGGGAACGTCTTCCAATCTGCAAGTACTCCATCCGAAGGGAGCGATCCCTCACTCTTCTCCGTGTTAGTGCCGTATTAAAAACGATCGTCTCAACAAAACCGTCCCTGGATCCTCGAACCACCCGCTCTAAATCGGGCTCCTGGGGGCCGCGTACCGGATACGTCCTGGCATCGATGAGTATGACTTCATCCACACCTTCCACGACAAGCGCCGTTGGTCCTGCCAATACCGTATCTGCTGCTTTATTTAAATCCTTTTGCTTATCCAGTTCTATATAAGGAAGGTGTGTTCGAAGCAGGCGTTCCAGCGGATCAGGCTCAAGCTGATCTTTATCAAGCTCCGATAGTAACTTCATTAAATAGTGGAGTATATCATCTTTCACAAAGCCGTCGACCATGAACAGGGACATGCCCCTGCCTGCGTAGACGAGATCAAGGTGGATCATGTCAAAGCTCTCATCCACACCGAGCCGCTCTTTCATATAGGAAACATTTTTTGAGTAGTCCTGAAATAACCGTTGTTCCTCCACAGCATTTCCTCCTTCTTCCTTGCTACCGGTTAGTTTTTTCCAAACAAGAGGAATCATGCATGGACGATCAAGGAATTCACAGGCATGTCCCGGAGAAAAACATCATATCCTCCCTATATAGAATAGCTTTCAGCCTTCAAGGGAGTTGGTAGTGGTGAAGAAGGTATGGATTTATTGGGTGCTGGGTTTGCTCGTATTAGCCGCCACCATCGCTGTGTTCACACAATCTTACACGGAAGAAGCAGTCATTAAATATTTCCCGCTGGATGAGACAACGGCATTCAAATCTTTTGGGACGAGTCTGGAATTTTCCGGCCAGGAAGACGAAGATGAATATGAAGTGGTTTGGGAAGTTTCTTCCGAGAGCGAAAAACCGATGTATCTGCGTCAGGATGTTTCCCTTCTATATGTAAATGGAAGACTAAAAGGAGTGGTGAGCAAATGGGAGGAGAACGCGTCCATCATCAAGAAGAAAACGAGCATCCACGGAGAGGACAGTCAGAAATATCAAGCGGTATCGTTCCATCACGGTGAGCTTCATCAAGGGGAGGAAGCAATCAGGAGCATTCAGGCAACATCCGGAGATGAGCTCTACGTCATCGATTCTCCGCATACGAAGCGCACCTCTTTTACATCCCCGGAAACACCGGAGGAAGAAGAGTGGAAACAACGGCTTGATCATACCATTAATCAACAGATCCGCGCCCAGTGGGATGAGCTTCTCGCTCACTTTCAAGTGAAAGAAAGCGACTATACCGCTGTTCCCCTCACACGCCTGGCAGACTTTGAAGATAAAGAACTTCCAGGAGTTCCTAAAGGGCAGTCAGAGAGGATTAAGGGACAGCTTTGGGAAGGATTGTATAAGAACTACATTCTGGGTATCCATGATACGAAATCCAGCCACCCGATCCAAAGCTATATCCCACTCCTTCTCTTCGATAAAAAGGGGAAGCATGTAATGGTTCTGTATGAAGACGACACAGGTAAGAAACATCAGCTGCTCCAATATTATTGATTGAGTTCCTGATAAAACCGATGGAAATCTTCATTGCCGGGAACCAAATGGGCAGCCTCTCTCGCATGAGAGGCTGCTTTCTCTATATCTCCCTGCTCTTCATACAGAAGAGCGAGATTATAATGAGCTTCGGCCATCTCCGGAGCTAGATCTACGACTTTATTCAGATCCTTCTCTGCAAGAGCGGTCTCCCCTTCTTGAAAATACGCATAAGAACGGTTAAACAAAAGCTCCGCTTCATACAAGTCAGGGGCCTCCAACGCATCTGTCGTACGATCGATGACCTCCTGAAACTCCCCTTGTTCATTTAGTTCCTGCGTTTTCTGTACTTCCGAAAAGACCTGGCCGCCGTTGAATGTGCCATTCCATCCGAGAAGGACCATCGCCCCAAGAGCTGCTGCAAATACGAGCACCGACACCGTCCGCAGCCCTGGCCGCTTCTGTTTCGGCAGCTGACTGATCGCCGCTGCGATAAAACCGCCGATTAACCCACCCATATGAGCTCCGTTATCAATTTGTGGAACAAATAGTCCGAAAGCGATGTTCAGTCCAATAATGAACAGCAGATTCCAGCCCATCGTCTGAAAGAACAACCGTCTGTTCCAAACTCCGAAATACAGCAGGGCACCAAACAATCCGAATATCGCCCCGGAAGCACCTGCGGAGACTTGTGGGTTAAGCATAAAGCTGGCAACACTTCCGAATACTCCGGCAAGCAGATAGATAATGATATAACGCCACGATCCGTAAATACGCTCCACTGCCGTTCCTATATAATAGAGCGCAAGCATGTTCATCATTAAGTGGATAAGACCAATATGAAGGAACATGGAAGTCACGAGCCTCCACCATTCCCCCTCCATGATTGCAGGATTAAATTTCGCTCCATACTCAATGAGGGTTTCCACGTTTGTACTTCCCCCCGCCCACTCCAGTAAAAGAAACAGGGCGACGTTCACAGCCAAAAGCAGATAAGTGACGAACGGCTTTCCATTTCCGAACAACTCTTGTACTTCCTGTTTCTTTCTTTCATGATGAGCTACAATCTGACGCTGCAGCTGAGGAATGGCAGCCTCTTTCTGATCTGCATCCCAATCTCCGGTCTCTTCCATCGGCGTCAAGCCTAATTGATCATAGAATTTTGCTGTCCCTTCCCTCTTGTTCTCATCATGGAGATAGTAGAGCTCCGTCGTCGTCTTAAATGAGGACGTGATTTCGGACACATCCTCCCAATCATCAACCGGCGGATGCTCGGATATATAAATGGAATGAAAGACGACTTTCGCCCCGCGGAACAGCTGTTTATTTTGATTAAGCTGGGTGAGGGTGATTTCCAAATCTCTTTTCCATTCACTTCTCCAATTGATTTGTTTATGTTTCATGCGGACGACATGATTTTTCCGTTTGTATTGTTTCTCAAGCCAGACTTCCCCTGCTTGAGTATTCATATGTAAAACTTGGAAACCTTTGTTTAACACTAAATCATAGGTCATTTTCCATAAGTGAAACTCCTGTTCGATAAACACAACCGATTCCCCCCTCTTCCCGTTCATCATACCATGACGGCATTCAAGCGGGCTAATAGCGTGCACAAAAAAAGCCATCAGGGAACCTGACAGCTTTACTCTCCACCTCTTCGAAACATTTGGCTCAGCATTCTTTCTCTGATCCAAGGAATGTTCATCGAGAAACGGACCAGTATTCTCCTTAATACAGGGACCTTCGCCACCACATCGAGAACCATATACCGGTAGCGATACAGCGTACTGATCATGGTGCTCACGAAAACCGCCCAACGGAAGAAACGGCGCATCCAAACCACCTCGACTCTTTTCTGTGATATCCCTATTTTCCGCGGGCGGATGTAGTCTTATTCATGAAAAGTTAAGTTCCTTCACTTTTCCACTGTGGAACGGATGCCTGACTCTGTCAGAATATAATGGACAGGCTGATCATAAGATTCGATGGGAAGCCTTTCCTGCTGCTGCATTTCCGCTGCCATCATCATCGTAGTCCCTCGGAAATCCTCCAGGAAACGATCATAATAGCCCCCTCCGTACCCAATCCGGTATCCTTCCGCGTCATACAACAGCC
Organism: Halobacillus sp. ACCC02827; assembly: GCF_030291935.1. Taxonomy (NCBI): domain Bacteria; kingdom Bacillati; phylum Bacillota; class Bacilli; order Caryophanales; family Bacillaceae; genus Halobacillus; species Halobacillus sp. ACCC02827. The sequence goes on from NZ_CP128168.1 coordinate 2,204,571, forward strand.
CTGGTACGAGAAGAAGATCAATCTGCATTTTGTCGACCATTTCGGCTCGCTCGGGATCCGGCTCTAAAAGACCGAAATACACTTTTTCCAGCTGGTCGTAATCTTCCAGGCGGTAAAATGCCATCTGTTTCGTATCAGGGAAGCACTTCGGTATAACAATCGTTTTGTCATCCCGCCACCCTTCCTCAATGATCCCCTTAGTCGACCATTCGTGAGCCTGGGAGAGCGTCACCCCTATGACGTCGGCTGTCTTCCATAAAGAACTGCGGAACAGGTTCTCCTGCATAGATGCCTCCAGCTTCTCCCTATCCCCGGCACCAATCCCTTTAAGCAGACGCTTTCCTCTGAAACGTAGCTCCGTCTTGTCCACAACGTCCTCTCCCTTCTTTTGATACAAAAAAAACAGTAGGAAAAAATCCTACTGCTTACTTCGTTTCACGGTGAAGCGTGTGTTTACCTAGGCGTGGGCTGTATTTCATAAGCTCCAGACGCTCTGTGTTTTTACGCTTGTTTTTCGTAGTAATATAATTGCGGTCACCAGTTTCAGTGCAAGCAAGTGTAATATTTACGCGCATGTGTATTCCTCCTAATCATCATCGAATTCACTGTCTATCCTTCACTATCAGACTTAATCATAATAACAAAAAGAAACTTTCCTTTCAAGTATATATTCACGGAAAACATCGGAAAACCCATAGTCACCGGAGACCATCTATGATATAACTAATTTTGGAGAAAAAAAAGGAGTGGTTTTTATGATATCCATCATTAGTACCATCGTCATCATTGCCGCGGTCCTGTTCATCCTCTCTTTTTTCATGAAAGATCGTGTGAAGGAAGTAGAGAAGCAGGTAGAGCAGGTCTCTCTTACGATGATGCAGAACAATTATCAAATGAAAAAGAAAATGAAGGTCCTGGAAGAAGAACTTTTAAGTGATCATATAGTGGAAGATAAAGCTCCGCGCCCGGCTTCCCCGCGTCCGTCCGCGCCTGTTCCCGAAGACCTTCCGGCTGAAGAAACCGTACTGCATATGTACAGAAAAGGCTATAAGACACATTACATAGCGAAACAGACAAAACTCAGTGAACATACGGTGGAGTCCTTGATTGAGGAAGAGAAAGCGGCAGGTGTGAAGCAATGAAGACGTCACTCAGAGCCTTCTCCCTGGGATTGATGACTTCCGCTCTTATCCTTGCAGGATTCCTTTGGATTACGGACGAACCGGTTAAGAAAGTGGAGAGCAGGCAGCTGCCTGCGAAAGAGGAAATGATCAGCCAGCTGGAAGATGATGGATATGCCGTTATGACCAGCGACGAAAGGGCTGCCCTTACTGCTGAACAGCCTGTGGAAGCTGCCAAGCCTGATACAGCTGTCCACACATTTTCCCTTGATATAACAGCAGGAACTACGCTCCCTGATATTATTGAGAAACTGGCCCGAACAAACATCCTTCAAGACCCGGACGCTCTCTCCGACTACATGGAGGAGAACGATTACAGCCGATATATACGCCAGGGTACCGTTACCGTCAATTCCAACATGTCTATGGAAGAAATAGCGGAAGCCATCTCTACTAAATAATGAAAAAGGCCGCCTTTTGGCGGCCTTTTCATTATTTATTCAAATCAAGCGTCTTCCCTTTAACCAGGTAATAAATGTTCTCTCCAATGTTCGTGATATGATCAGCGAAACGCTCGATATACCGCGCCACATAGGAAACCTGCATGATATGCTGGATCTGTTCCGGGTTAATCGCCGTCAATTCAAGTGTTTCTCGTGTAATTTTCCCGTATTTGTCATCCACGATATCATCCATTTCCTGAAGCTTCCTCGCAAGGGAAATATCTTCGTACTCGAAAGCCTTGATGGCGAGGTCAACCATGTCCATCGCCATGACCGCCATTTCCCTAAGTTCCGGGTTGATAGCTATCCCATGATTTTCACCAAGATGAAGCGTTGCCTTCGCAATGTTCGTGGAATGGTCTGCCATTCTTTCCAAATCTGCAGATATCTTGATGGAAATGATGATCTTACGCAGATCCCTGGCAACAGGCTGCTGCTTTGCCAGCATAAGAATCGCTTCGTCATTGATTTTTTCTTCTTTTAAATCAATCCATTCATCCTCTTCCATGATCTTCCTTGCTCCCTCCAGGTCTCCCTCGTAGAAAACATGGATAGCCGTGTCCAAAGATTCTTTCGTCGATAAAGCCAAATCCTGAATCTGTTTCTTTAAACCATCAAGTGCTTCTTCAAAGTGTGTTCGTGTCGTCATAGTATCCCCCTTTTGTTTCTTAACCGAAACGGCCTGTAATGTAATCTTCTGTACGTTTATCTCTAGGGGTTTGGAACAGGTCATCCGTAGCGGCATATTCGATTAATTCCCCGTTTAGGAAGAAGGCTGTCTTGTCAGATATACGCGCAGCCTGCTGCATATTGTGAGTGACGATGATGATGCTGTATTTCTTCTTCAACTCCTGAACGAGCTCTTCGACCTTAGCTGTAGAAATAGGATCCAGGGCCGAAGTCGGCTCATCCATTAAAATGACATCCGGTTCCACGGCAAGAGCACGGGCAATACATACACGCTGCTGCTGACCACCGGACAAACCATAGGCATTTTCGTTCAGACGATCTTTAAGCTCATCCCAAATAGCAGCGCCCTTTAAACTTTTTTCTACGATTTCGTCCAGCACCGCTTTCTTCTTGATTCCATGGATACGCGGTCCGTAAGCAACGTTGTCATAGATGGATTTTGGAAAAGGGTTCGGCTTTTGGAAAACCATACCGACTTTCGTCCGCAAGTATTCCTTCTTGAATTTACTGTTGAATATTTCTTCATCCCGGTATTTAATACTTCCGGATGTCTTTACAATCGGCACCATTTCCACCATACGGTTCAACGTTTTCAGGAATGTAGATTTCCCACAACCCGATGGGCCGATAATTGCCGTCACATTTCGTTCCGGAATCTCCATATTCACATCGTACAGTGCTTGGTCTGATCCGTACCAAAGGTTCAAATTCTCCACTTCCATGATGTTCTTCATGCTTTCCTTGCTACCATGGTCCGCAGTCTGATCCACCGCTGGTGTCGTTTGGTTCTTTTTTGTTTTATCCATGACTTTCATCATGAGAAACCCTCCTCATCCAAGTTAAAAACGTTTTTGATATTTGTTTCTGATTACAACGGCAATAGAGTTCATGAGCAGCAATACGGCAAGAAGAATGATGATCCCGGCCCCTGCAACAAACTGCCATTCTTCCTGCGGGCGGCCCGTCCAGTTATAAATTTGAATCGGCATGACCGTGTACTTCGCAAGCAGCGATTCCGGCAGCGTATAGATCGCTGTGGCCGCTCCGACGATGATGAGCGGAGCCGTTTCTCCGATGGCTCTGGAAAGGGCAATGATTGTTCCCGTCAGAATACCAGGTACGGCAGCCGGCAGGATTACCCGCTGAATCGTCTGCCATTTGGAAGCTCCCATTCCGTATGACGCTTCTTTAATTTCCGCCGGTACAGACCGGATGGATTCCTGCGCAGCTACAACGATGACCGGAAGAATCAAGAGAGCCATCGTCAATCCTCCAGCAAGCAAGGTATAACCGAAGCTGAACATGTAAACGAAAAATGTCAGACCCAGTAGACCGAACACGATAGATGGAACGCCGGCAAGGTTCTGGATATTGACACGGATGAAATCCGTCATCTTATTCTTCGGTGCATATTCCTCTAAATAAATGGCCGTAGCCACGCCTATGACCACCGATACAATCGCAACGATGATCATAAGAAAGATCGAACCGATGAGACCGGCATAAATTCCTGCTTCTTCCGGATAGGGAGCAGGAAAGTTAGAAATGTAATCCCAGCTTAAATAGCCAATTCCTTGAGTCAATACACGATAAAAGAGCAGGACGAGGAAGACGAGTCCTACAGCGGTCGCAAGCCCGAACAGTGCCATCATGATTTTATTGACAGCTACTCTTCCTTCCATTCGTCTCTTTATGGTTTGTTCCTTTTGTCCAAGCATCAATATTCCTCCCTGAACCTGCGTGATATAAATTGTGCAATTAGGTTCATGACAAGCGTAAAGACGAACAACGTCATTCCTACAGCATAAAGGCTGTAATAGATTGTAGATCCAAACGTCGTATCACCCGTTGCCGCCTGCACAATAAACGCCGTCATCGTCTGAATGGATTCCGTAGGGTTGAATGTCATATTAGGGGTGGCACCTGCCGCAATCGTTACAATCATCGTTTCTCCAATGGCCCGCGATACAGCGAGAACGACGGAAGCGACAATTCCAGAGAATGCAGCTGGAAGGACCACTTTGAAGACAACTTCCAACTTGGTTGCACCTAGTCCATACGCACCTTCCCGAAGCGCGTTCGGCACGGAATTCATTGCATCTTCCGACAAAGAGGCGATCATGGGAATAATCATAATTCCAACGACGACACCTGCACTCATGGCGTTGAATATTCCTAAGTCAGGAATGAAGGACTGAAACAAAGGTGTAATGAACGTCAATGCGAAATATCCATAAACGACCGTAGGAATACCAGCCAACACTTCCAGAATCGGCTTGATAATCCTTCTTACTCGATCACTTGCGTACTCACTCAAGAAAATAGCGGACATTAATCCGAGCGGAACTGCTACAACTGTAGCGATCAATGTAATCAAAAGCGTTCCACCGATCAATGGGGCAATCCCATATTCCCCGGACCACGGGGACCACTGGGTTCCTGTATAAAAATCAAAGAGATTCACCTCGGAGAAAAATCCGATAGACTCCCGTAACAATGTGAACAAAATACCTGCTGTTGTCAGTACACTAACGGCTGCACACAATAGAAGGAAGAACGGGATGACACGTTCCATACGCTCCCCCATGGTTTTCTTTCTTTTGTTCTCTTCTATCATCTGTTGGACATCAATCATTTTCCCCTCTGATTGCAATCCTTTGTCCATCTTCAAAACTCCTCTCATCCATAAGGCAAGGTGAGACCAGAATCAGTCTCACCTCTCCTTGTTCAGTTTTCCAAATTTATTATTCCGTCCAGCCTTTTACTGTTTCCAGCTGTTCTTGATACTTCTCTTCAGGCAGAGCTACATAACCAACTTCTTCTGCTGCCTTACCGGCATTCTCAAGCAGGTATGTTGTGAAATCCTGAACCTGCTCCTTCTCTTTGTATGCATCCACGTTTACGTAAGTGAACAATGGACGGGAAAGCGGTGTGTAAGAACCATCCTGAATCGTTTCTGGATTCGGTTTAACTGCTTCTCCACCATCTTCAGAGATACCAAGGACTTTAAGCTTGTCTTCATTCTCTGCATAGTAAGCGTATCCGAAGAATCCGATTGCATTTGGATCATTTTCAATTCCGCGTACAAGTACGTTGTCGTCTTCAGAAAGGGTCGTGTTCTTGCCTTCTTTCATCGGCTCTTCTTCAAGAATGACTTCATTGAAGTAGTCGAACGTACCGGAATCGTGACCAGGGCTGAAGATTTTGATTTGCTCATCCGGCCATTCCGGATTGATGTCAGACCAAGTTTGTGCATCAGAAGAATCAAGGAAGATCTGCTTCAGCTGATCGATTGTCAATTCGTCTACGAAGTCGTTTTCTTTACTTACTACGACGGAAAGACCATCATAGGCAAGTTCAAGCTCTTCCAACTGTACATCGTTTTCTTCTGCTGCAGCCATCTCTTCTTCCTTAATAGGACGGGAAGCATTGCTCAAGTCGATTTCTCCGACCGTTGATTTCTTGAATCCGCCGCCTGATCCGGAAGCGTTAACTGTCACATTGACATCCGGATTGTCCTGGTTATACGTATATGTCAGGTTTTCCATGATTGGAAATACAGTAGATGAACCGTCAATGGCGATTGGACCGGATACTCCGTCTCCATTTTTGGAATCAGAACCTTCTGCAGATGAATCGTTGTCCGACCCACATGCCGCTAATACACCCAGTACAAGCATTAATACAGAAAGTAGTGCAAACTTCTTCAAGTTCTTCATTTCTTTTCTCCCCCTATATCTTTTCAGATCTATGTAGGCGGCCCCGGCCGACCCACAACTACATCATAACGGGGGTATTTTAAGGACATATGAACTATACGTAAAGGTTTTGTAAATAGAAAAAAAGAGCGATGCTTTCGCATCACTCTTCTTCGGTCGTCTGCTCTTCTTCTGTTCCTTGTGCCTGTTCTTCATCTCCACTCATCGTCAAGCCCTTCTCTGCGCGCTCTTCCTTCAGATCGAAGTAGGCTTTGCCGATCCGGGCACCTATATTGTTACTGACATTGAACGTACTGTTGGCGTCTTCACCGACGTGCGGGGTAACGACGGAAAAGGCGATTTCCGGATCATCGTAAGGCGCATACCCTACCAGCACTTTGTTCAATAATTCCTCTACATAGATATTGCCGCCCTGCCCGTCCGGGACGGTAGCCGGTGCTTGCGCTGTTCCAGTCTTCCCTGCCATTTTATACTTTTTATAGGCAGGACTGGAGAACACGCTGCTCGCCGTTCCCCCGCTCGTCTGGAATACTTGGCGGAATCCTTCCTGCACCCGTTCGATATAGGAGGGATCCATATCGATACGATTCAAGACCTTTGGTTCATAGTCTTTGTATATCGGTCCCAGTCCCTCCTGTTGGGAAGGGTCGTGAATGCTCTTCACAAGATGCGGCTGAATCCGGTAACCGCCGTTCGCGATCGTGGATACATACTGATTGAGCTGCATCGCCGTATAACTGCTGAACTGCCCGATGGAGAAGTCGAGAATCTCCCCGGGTTGCGTAATTTCCCCTTTTACTCCAACCGATTCATAAGGGAAATCAATGCCTGTTTCTACACCTAACCCGAACTGATTGAAATTATAGACAAATTTATCGAACGTTCCCTCTTTTAACGAAAGCCCAGGGATCCTGTAATCCATGCCGTAGTCCCCACCCAGTCGTCGAGCAAGGAAGAACATGTACACGTTCGAAGATTTCTGCAGGGCGGTAATGTCACTGACCGTTCCGTTATTCTGCGATAAAGAGGCTTTTCTTTCTCCGGCCAGATACATTGGTTTATCAAAGAATGTCTGACCGGGCTGAATAGCTCCTTCATGTAAACCGGTCAAAATCGTCGCTCCCTTAACAGAGGACCCCGGAGTGTACGAGTTGTACACCGCCTGGTGGGAAACGTCGGTGAACCGCGAGCTGCCCTCTTCGATGACGCGGTTGTACTGCTGACCGGATATGGCTAGAATCTCACCGGTCTTCGGATTGGAGACGACAGCCATGGAGGACCTTAAATGACGGTTCTGTCCCGGCGCCTTCTGAATGGCAGCCGCCAGCTCCTCCTGGACGATTTTATCGACTTGTTCCTGTAATTCCGCATCGATTGTCAGAACGAGATCTTTCCCCCGCTCTCCTTCTCTCACGACTTTCGTGTTGACAACGTTGTTGCGGCTGTCAGTTTCGTATTGGACTTTCTCTTTTGTTCCTCTTAAGACGTCCTCATACTGCTGTTCGAGGCCGCTGACGCCGACACGGTCGTTCCGACTGTAATCGAGCGACATGAGACGATCCATCTGATCTTTCGGGATACCTTCTTTGCTTGACGTGATGCCTCCGATGTAGCTGCGGAACAGGGACTCGTAAGGATAGTCGCGTTCCCAGTCTGCGGTTACGTTAATACCGGGAAGCATCTCCAAGTTTTCCGCTACAGCAGAATACTCCTTCTCCGATATATCTGCATTTTTCACCACGTGCGGAGCAAGCGCGTAGGCCTGGTCCAGTTCTTTCTTAATCGCGATGACTTCCTTCGTCTGATCATCATAGCCGGAAATTTCGTCATCTTTGATGCTGTCGAGCTGAACCTTATACACTTCTCCATTATCCATATCATCATCGACTTTATCTTCGACCCGTTCTGTAATCTCTTCTTCATGTAATAAGAAGAAATACTCTTTCAGATCCCGATCGGTCAAATTATCATGGTCCATATCGATGTACGCGGCAAGCTTCTCTGCCAGTTCCAATTTATCCGTCGCCTGTACCCCTTTGGACGGCGTGTATGTAATGGAATACAGCGGCTTATTATCGACGACTACCCTTCCATAGCGATCATACATTTCCCCGCGGGGGACCGGTATGGTCGTAGTCGTATTCTCTGTTCGGTCAATTTCATCCTGTGCTTCTTCCCCGTTGAGTATCTGTACGACACCCAGCTGCAGAATGATCGCTGCAAATAGGACAAAGACAACAAAAAACACGATGTTCAAACGGAAAGGAAGATGTGAATTCTGATTGTATTTATTCTTGTTTTTCTTCCCCATGGACTCCTCTCCTTCTTAAAAAAATCCTTCCATCATTATAGCATTTTTCCTGTTATGAAGGATAGGAGAACATGGGATTATGTTTCAATTATGTGACGCTCTGGACACCCTCGTATCAATCCCTTTTATAAAGAAGTAAATGAAGAAATGTCCTCCACCTACAATCAAAAGAATATAAGGAATTCCCGTTTCCGGAGATATGAGCGCAATCGCCAGAAGGAAAATGATAATCGATACGACACGGCCGATATTCAAGAAAATTTCGCGCACAACGATGTATTCGATCCTCATTTCGGCAGCGTTCCAGGACTTCCCTATCACATCATAGGTCAGGGAGACATAGGGAACATATAACAGCGGGAAGAACATTCCGGCAATGGCACCGTATAAAAGGAGGAGCGGCATCGTATCACTGATGAGCAAAAGCAGGACATTCAAATATAAGACAAGCCCCGATATGAAGATGGCCTTTTTTCTGTTATAAGGCTTCACTATTTTACTTACAAGGAAGTAAAAAAGGAAGGAGAAGCCGGAATAAACCAGGTTGAAAACGCCAAGCGACAGCTCATTCTGGGTCATTAGAAAAATCCAGATGGTGACAGCAAACAAGAAGATCCCTTCCCGGAAGCCCTGAGATACGTGGGCATGAAGGATTTTTCGCCAATTGCCGTTTCGCTTTCTCTCCCTTACAATCTGCCTGAAAGAAAATACCCCCGCCGCCTTCCTTCTCGATAAACCGAAGCTTACAAGCACCGCTACGATAAATAAGCTGAAAGATATCGTAAAGATGACGGTGTATCCTGTAAAATTATTCAGCCGGGAAATGATGAAACCAGCAAGCAGTGGTCCACTCATTCCACCAAGGGACTGTAGAACCCCTAGAAATCCGTTGAAGAAGTCCCTCGTTTCCGGTTCCGTAATTTCAAAGGTCAAGACATTATAGGCAAGCCAGTAAAAGCCATAGCCGATACCAAGCAGTGCGCCGAGCATAATATTGAACTCGGCCGCCCGTTCCCCTACAATCAATACCGTCATAAAGAAAAGAGATAAAACGGTCACCCCGGCTCTAAGCACAATGACTCTGTCGATTCGTTTGGCACACTTTCCAGCAAAGATGAATGTCAATGGCTGCATGACATAAATGGCCAAATTATACATGGCTATATCTGTATAGCTGTTGGATTGCTTCCACAAATATATGTTCACAAATGTACTGGATAAGAAGATGCCAAGCGAGTATAAGCCTCCGATCAAAAGCAACAACAACAAATCTTTCGGTACGTCTTCGCGGCCGAGCCACGTTCGCAAGCTGCTCACCATAAATCCACGTCTCCTTTGTGTTCCTCTTTAGTGTTATCAGAACAAAAGGAGATATACAAAAAGAAGGGTACGGATATAAATCCGTACCCTTCTCCTCATTTAGTTATTTTGCAGCGTCGAAGCGCTTCGATACTTCATCCCAGTTGACAACGTTCCAAAATGCGGAAACATAGTCAGGACGACGGTTTTGGTAGTTCAGGTAGTATGCATGCTCCCAAACGTCAAGACCTAGGATTGGAGTTTTTCCTTCCATAATCGGTGAATCCTGGTTAAGGGTATCGATTACTTCAAGGTTGCCATTATTGACTACTAGCCAAGCCCAACCGGAACCGAAACGGCCTGTTGCTGCGGATTCGAATTCTTCTTTGAACTTGTCAAAGCTTCCGAACGTATCATTGATCTTCGTAGCAAGATCTCCTGCCGGCTCACCGCCGCCATTCGGAGAAAGAATTGTCCAGAACAAGCTGTGGTTGGCATGTCCACCACCGTTGCGGCGAACAGCTGTACGAATTTCTTCCGGTACGACAGAAAGGTTATTGGCAAGCAATTCCTCAAGAGATTTGTCCTGAAGATCCGCGTGACCTTCCAACGCGCCGTTCAGTTTCGTAACGTAGCCGTTGTGGTGCTTCGTATGGTGGATGTTCATTGTTTCCTTATCGATTGTTGGTTCTAGTGCATCATAGGCGTAAGGTAGTTCTGGTAGTTCAAATTTAGCCATAATGTAACTCCTCCTTTAAATTAATATGTAAGAACAGAAGCCTCGCTTCTCATCTTACATTATCAAACCGCAAAATGACATGCAAATTTTTTGCATCCGGAAGAAAGCTATTTCTCTTCCGGTATTAAGAATTCCCCCTGAATAGAAATTCAAACATGAAATTTTCACGTCCTATTCTTCATCCTACGAAGAATACATACGCATAAAATTACGGAGAGAAGAAGCTTGGTGTCGGAATCATCGGAACAGGGGAGACTCGGCTGTTGCTAAAAAAAAGAACAAGCCTTAAGGCTTGTTCTTTTTCAAAAGTGGCTCGGGACGGAATCGAACCGCCGACACACGGATTTTCAGTCCGTTGCTCTACCGACTGAGCTACCGAGCCGTATCATTATGTATGATGGCGGAGGAGGAGGGATTCGAACCCCCGCGAGCCGTAAAGCCCCTGGCGGTTTTCAAGACCGCTCCCTTCAGCCAAACTTGGGTACTCCTCCGTATCATGTATGTGGTGGACCCTGCAGGACTCGAACCTGCGACCGATCGGTTATGAGCCGATAGCTCTAACCAGCTGAGCTAAGGGTCCACATGGGGCGGCTGATGGGAATCGAACCCACGAATGCCGGAACCACAATCCGGTGCGTTAACCACTTCGCCACAACCGCCATGTTTCTATTTAATATGTATGGTAGCGGCGGAGGGGATCGAACCCCCGACCTCACGGGTATGAACCGTACGCTCTAGCCAGCTGAGCTACACCGCCATGATATCGCTTGAAGCGACTTTATTAATATAACATTTACGAACTGTAATGTCAACAAGTTTTTTCGGTGTCGTTTTTGGCGACAAGAATAATATACCATCCTGTCCAGAATAGTTCAAGGGTTTTTTAAAAGAAAAGTATTTCATGGATAAAAAAAAGATAAACGGCCATTATAAATGGCCGTTTATACTAATTACAGGCTTTCTTTTTCACCAAGAACTTCTTCCGCAATGTTCACGGCATGGTCGCCGATACGTTCCAGGTTGCTGATCATATCTACAAAGACGATACCGGCCTGTCCTGTACAGACGCCTTCATTCAAACGAATGATATGCTTCTTGCGGTAGCTTCTTTCCATACGATCCAACTCATTCTCTTTCTGAACAACGGCGAGCGCTTCTTCTCTGCTCATTGTTTCCAGAGATTTAATGGACTGTTTCACCGTCATCAAAGTCAAATCAATCATCGTATTTAAATCTTCGATTGCCTGCGGTGTCAAATTCACCTTGTTGGAGTTCTTGTAATCGATCAGCTCGATAATGTTCTCGAAGTGATCTCCCATACGCTCGATATCCCGGACAGAATCCATAAGGGTGGAGTGTTTCTTACTCTCTTCGTCCGTTAAGGAAGCTTGGGAAAGATCGACAAGATAGTCGGTAATCTTCCGATCGAGATTGTTCAAGGCTTCTTCGATCTGCAAAGCAATTTCTGAGTGTTTCTGCTGTTTACTGTTCAAGTAAAGGCTCGTTTCCTCCAAGCCTTTATATGCATACTCTCCCATGCGGACCACTTCTTCTTTGGCCTGGTCGAGCGCAAGAGATGGAGACTGTTCAATAAAGATCGGATCCAAATGCTGCGGCTTATGGTCGATCAAAGAGTCATCTCCAGGTACCAGCTTCACGACGAGCCAAGCAAGGAAAGCTACGAACGGGAACTGCACGATCGTGTTAGCAATGTTGAAAGATCCGTGGGCAAAAGCAATGGTCATTTCTGGTCCCAGATTAAATTTATCCTGAAGCCAGCCGACATAAAGCGTAAACGGATGAAGAAGGATTAAGAATACCGTTGCTCCAATTACGTTGAATATAACGTGGACGGTAGCCGCACGCTTCGCTCCGACACTGGCACCGATAGCTGCGATGACAGCAGTAATCGTCGTTCCGATGTTATCCCCGAAAAGCACAGGAAGAGCTGCCTGTAAATCGACCAGACCTTCCCCGAACAGCCCTTGCAGAATTCCAATTGTTGCACTGGAACTCTGAACAATAACGGTGAACAATGTACCGATGACGACACCGAGGATCGGGTTTTCACTCATGCTTAACGTCAATTCGTGGAAAGCTTCCAAGGATCGGAGAGGCTTCATTCCACCGCTCATGAGCTCCAGTCCGAAGAACAGAGATCCCAGACCGAAGACGGTTTGTCCAATATTTGTTACTTTTTTATTCTTAAAGAAGAAAATCATCAGGGCACCGACTGCTAAGATCGGAAGACCGTAAGCTTTAATATCGATACCAATGATGAACGCTGTAAACGTCGTACCGATATTGGCCCCCATAATAACTCCGATTGCTTGTCGGAATGTCATAAAACCAGCGTTTACAAGTCCGACGGTCAAAACAGTAGTTGTCGAACTACTTTGAACGAGGATCGTTACGACCATACCAGCGATGACACCCATCAATGGATTACTGGTAAAGCGATCTAACAGTTCTCTCAGGCGGTCTCCAGCTACTTTCTGAAGTCCGTCCCCCATATACTTAATACCAAAAAGGAAAATACCGAGTCCGCCGATGAATTCAAATATCATCTGCTGCACGTTGATATCCAATTTTTCTCCACCCTTTCCTCATCCAAGTTGTACATTTTTATATTTATCTATTAAAAACACCTCATTCATTATTAACGATGCGCTCTTTATTTGTAAAGGATAAAAATGAATCTTAACATTAAATTTACAAAGGACAATACTCTATACCCTCTTCCTTCCTTACAAACCCGACACAACAAAGGAGCACCTGTGTTTAAGGTGCTCCTTTGTTAAGATGCTATGCGGGACTTTAGCTTCTCAGAGCCCCGTCCGTCCGCCGGCTCATGTGTCTCCACTTCAACCTTCCATTGATTGGACAAAACCAAGGCCAACATTTCCTTCGTCATCTCTGTGATGCCGGTCTGAATCTCTTCTAAGTTTCTCATGTCTGTCTGATGATGGTTCATGATTTCGAAAAGGTCTTCGGTGTATGTGGATTGTTTATGTACGATATGGTCCATTCCATTCTGAGCGTCCGCCATTTTAGGAATGACTTCTTTGCCTGTAATCAAATGACTTTCCGAAAGGTCCATATAGGCACGGAGGCTTTCCATCCCAGTCATAATTTCATGGAAGCTATCCTTTCCACTGTCGACGATCCTCTCCTGCGTTTCGATCTCTCTGCCTAAATCCTTACATTTATCGGAGAAGTATCTTCCTAAAGACAAAACATCTTTCATACGCTGATCAATTTCTATCGCTGCCGACTTCGAACGATCGGCTAACTTTCGAATCTCTTCTGCTATGACGTGGAAGCCCCGACCTTCTCCTTCTGTTCTCCCTACTTCGATTGAAGCATTCAGTGCAAGCATTCTTGTCTGCTCTGCAATCGCTTGAATCAAAGAACCAGAATCTTTAATGGTGGACATATACCGCTCAAACGTTCCGACCCGTTCCCTCATTTCTTCTATTTCATCTTTTAACCGAAGAAAAGAACGGTCCATTGCATTCATCCCTTCCTGTCCAGTCATAATCGCACCCTTCATTGCCTCTTGTTGTTTCCACATTACTTCCAGTTCCTGTTATAAGCTTTCAAACATCTCCGTTAAGTCTTGAAAAACTTCTTTTTCTTTATTGAGATGACAGATAGTTTGTCGGCTAGATTCCCGTAAAAGTTCTGTGTCTTGAATGATTTTATTTCTTGACTGGTCCATCCCCTCAAAAGCTCTTCTTAAACCTTCCCCACCTTCTCCCAACCGGTGAGCGGCAGCAGTAACGGAGGACAAGATTCCAGTTATTTTGCTGATCAGTTTGCTGTAACTTTTTTTCAAGGACTGTATTTCCGGTATCGTTGTTTTCACAAAAGACGGGTCCTTCAACGTCCCTTCCCCGGCTTTATCCATCACGCCCTCCAAGCGGTTGAGCGGCCGGACTATCTTCTTCACGGCCCAATATACCACCAGAACGGTAAGGACAAATACCAGCACTCCTATAAAGAAGATATATGCGGCCAGATTGTTGATTTCCTCCATAATATCGGCAGCAGGTATACGGATGATGTATATGCCCTGCAACTCCTGAACGGGAGCAAAGGTGACTAGGATCTCCTCCCCATCCACTTTCCATGTTTTCGTACCACTTTCCGTTTCCTTTATTTTATCCAAATACTCTTCTGGAAAGATCTCCTCCCTATTGGAAGAATAAGTAATGATTCCAGAATCAGTAAGAAGATACATTTCAGCATCCAGGCCGTCCTGTACCAGTTGAGCTTGCTGAGCGTTGACATAGACCTGCATTCTTTTCTGAAACTGTTCCTCCTCTCCTACAAAGGCATACATGAGCTGCTTCGAAATATCCTGTATCATCACCAATTCCCTGTCCAGGCGGTCCTGGATAAACTGCATTTGACTTTCTTTCGCTTTTGAATAGGAAAGGAAACCAATAAGAATTACCGCTATTAACAAAAAGAGCGCAAGGACGAGCGATAATCTCCATTGAAAGCTTAAAGATCGTCTTCTGCTACCCATCCTGCGCTGTTTAAATTTCCTTCCAACATCATTTAACAAACCTCTCCACTCCCATACGTTGAATCATTCCATTCCAAAGTATGAAGGAGATTTGTTGAGCGAATATGAATGATGTATTAATGAATTGTAATTTTAAGTCTTTTCAACCAGTATTTTAGTCCCGTCCACAGCAGCCACCCTTATCGATTCTCCTTTGCCCAGCCACTTTCCATTGGATACGGCACTGTACTCTTTTCCATTCACACGGATCGTCCCTACAGGCCTCATGTCTGTCAACGTTGTTCCACTGCTGCCTACTAAATGACTGTAAGATTCGTTCATGGAATTGTATCCCATTTCTGATGTGAGCTGGTCATTCAACGTCATCTTCGTCCACATATCCCGACGTTTGAACACTTTAAGAAATACGAGCGAGGCGGCCCCGCCGATAATTACACCGATCACGCTGTATAGGCCGGCAACCCAGTTGGGGGCACTGAAACCGACGGCAATAATCATTGTAACGGCTCCAATAGTCGCAAGTGTCCCATCATTGACGACTTTTCCATCAATGATGATCAAGGCGATGCCGAGTAAATACACAAGCATCATAATGACGAACATCTCCGGCGCTAGATAACTGGAAAAATAAACGGTTATGAATCCGAGACCGAGAACCGCGAAGACCCCCCGCATATTGACAAGGAGTTCTCCGATGAGGAACATCGTCCCGAGCAAGGTAATGAATAAGGCGACCCAGTCATAGGTTAACACGGCATTTCACTTCCTCTCCTTCTATGATACTTTATACGTGCGAGCAGACGGATTCGTTTCAAACGTTATCCATTTTTTTAAATTCCACGGCATGGTATAATTCCATGGGTACCAATAATTACGAAGGGTTCCTGCCTTACCGGCATCTCTTTTGAGTGTCTATGCTTCTCTTTTCTGCCGGTAGCCCTTATAATGAAGGTTGGAAAATAACCTTGCATACCTTTTTGTTAATAAATAAAGGAGCGATTTTACATGCCAATTACGCACAGAAAAGATACCCGTCCCGTAAAAGTCGGCGACGTGACCATAGGTGGATCGGACGAAGTAGTCATCCAGTCCATGACCACAACCAAAACACACGATGTGGAAGCGACCGTTGCCGAAATCAAGCGTCTGGAAGAGGCAGGATGTCAAATTGTCCGTGTCGCCTGTCCGGATGACCGCGCAGCCGATGCCATTCCGGAAATCAAAAAACGCATCAACATCCCGTTGGTCGTCGACATTCATTTCGATTACAGAAAGGCATTAAAAGCGATCGAAGGCGGCGCGGATAAGATCCGCATCAATCCGGGAAATATCGGAAGCCGCGAGAAAGTGGAAGCTGTCGTAAAAGCAGCTAAAGAGAAAGGCATTCCCATCCGAATCGGTGTGAACGCCGGTTCCCTGGAACGTCATATCCTTGAGAAATATGGATATCCGACTGCGGATGGTATGGTGGAAAGCGCATTGCATCATATCAAAATCCTGGAAGATCTTGATTTTCATGATATTATTGTTTCCCTTAAAGCTTCGGATGTAAAACTGGCTATTGAAGCTTATGAGAAAGCGGCAGCAGCCTTCACTTATCCGATCCACTTGGGAATTACTGAATCAGGAACGCTTTTTGCCGGAACTGTAAAAAGTGCCGCAGGCCTTGGTGCGATTCTTAGTAAAGGAATCGGCAGCACAGTCCGCATCAGTTTGAGTGCCGACCCTGTCGAAGAAGTAAAAGTGGCGAAGGAACTTCTGAAATCCTTCGGTCTTGCTGCCAATGCAGCGACACTAATCTCTTGCCCGACGTGTGGACGTATTGAAATCGACTTGATTTCCATTGCCAATGAAGTCGAAGAATACATCCAGACGATCAAAGCCCCGATCAAAGTGGCCGTTCTCGGATGTGCCGTAAACGGACCGGGAGAAGCGAGAGAAGCGGATATTGGAATCGCTGGAGCAAGAGGCGAAGGACTATTGTTCCGTCACGGGGAAATCATCCGTAAGGTACCGGAAGATATCATGGTGGAAGAATTGAAGAAAGAAGTCGACAAACTCGCTGAAGAACATTATGAGAAAGAACGCTTGAAGAAAGAAGAACAGAAACAATCCTGACAAAAAGGGTGGACCATAAAGGTCCACCCTTTTCACATTCAGATCAAGTTAAAAAATGGAGCGAAGAACAACGAAAAGGCAATAGATACGATACTGATGATAATCGCCATATTTCCAAGCGTATCTGCACCACGTCGTTTCCCTATGGCACCGAAAATGATGCCTGTTACACCAAGTATAATTGGTGCAAAGAAGAAGGAGAGAATGGCAGCCGTGAGCCCGATCCAGCCCATACCGACTTTGACGTCTTCCCTTTCTTCCATAGTGGTTTCTTGTTCTCTATGGTTCATCGGTTCGTCTATACGGCCGATTGCCGCTTCCTGAGCGAACTCCTCTTCGTAACTGTCCCCGTAAACCGGCTGGTCCGGTCCACGTCCATGATCGTCCACATCTTCTGCACGCTCACGGTAACCGGCTTCCTGTCTGAAATCCTGCTCCTGCATCTCTGCAAAAGCTTCATTCAAAACTTCATCGGTAGTCGGCTCATCTCCATTGTGCACTTGTTCTAATTCATCTCCGTGTCTCGGAGCTTTTTCTGTTTCCTGATTCTCAACAGGCTTCTTTGGATCATACATACGAACACCCTCACTTTCTGTTTGGAGAATCACGTTTAGTATGTGTGCCTGACGGTGATTTTAAGTGAGGGAGTTCATGGTAAATTCGTGTTGCCAGCGAGGCGTCACACCACTCACTTCTTCTTAGTTGGGGCCATTCAAAAAACACAAATCCTTCCCACTTTTCATACTGTGTTATAAATAGCGGGAAGAAGGGGAGTATCTGCCAATGATGAAGCATGTGGCCCAACAGTTCATTGCACAGAAGTTGAAAGAGATGACCGTTGATGACTTATTATCCTACAGTCGGAAGTACGGTATTCCAATCACTCGGCAGGAAGCAGAAAAAATCGTCAAAGAACTGAGGAAATCGAAGGAGAACCCCTTCGATTCTGAGGACCGGAAACGTATGCTTGGTAAACTGGCTAAAATCACTTCAAAAGAAACAGCGCTTTCCGTTCATCGTTTACTTAAAAAGGTTGCTAAAGAATACGGAGTCGAGCATTGGCTCTAATAAAAAAAGGCAGGGGAAAGATCCCCTGCCTTTTTTCCTTATTGTTCCATTATTTTCTCTTTTAAGCCTTCATCAAACGTACCCTCTTTGATCATATCGATTTCAAAGCGATACGGAGGTTTTTTATTCTTTTTGTCTTCTCCGACATAAGGCGTTTCGAGAATTTTTGGAAGATCCTTTAACTCCGGATGATGGACGACTTTATGAAGAGCATCAAAGCCGATATGTCCGAACCCGATGTTTTCATGACGGTCTTTCTGAGCGCCGCATACGTTCTTGCTGTCATTCACGTGTACAACCTTGAGGCGGTCAAGCCCTACGATCCGGTCGAAGTCTTCCAGCACTCCGTCAAAGTCGTTCACGACATCATAACCCGCATCGTGGATGTGACACGTATCCATACATACGGACAGCTTTTCATTCAACGTTACGCCATCCATAATTTTTGCCAGTTCATCAAAACTTCTGCCGATCTCGGATCCTTTACCTGCCATCGTCTCCAGAGCGATTTGGACGTGCTGATCTTTGTGAAGCACTTCATTCAAACCTTCAATGATCTTTGGCAGCCCTTTATCTACTCCTTGTCCAACATGAGATCCTGGATGCAGGACAATCTGTCTTGCACCCAGAGCCTCTGTACGCTCGATTTCATTTCGAAGGAAATCAACCCCGAGTTCAAACGTTTCCGGTTTCGTTGTATTTCCTAAGTTAATGATATACGGGGCGTGAACAACGATATCATTAATACCGTGTTCTTTCATATGTTGCAGGCCCGCCTCG
Source organism: Halobacillus sp. ACCC02827 (assembly GCF_030291935.1). Taxonomy (NCBI): domain Bacteria; kingdom Bacillati; phylum Bacillota; class Bacilli; order Caryophanales; family Bacillaceae; genus Halobacillus; species Halobacillus sp. ACCC02827. The sequence goes on from NZ_CP128168.1 coordinate 2,223,453, forward strand.
ATATTCAATTCTTCGATCGGACGACGCCTCGTATTCTGGGGCGCACCTGTGTAGATCATAAACGTACCGGAGCCATAGGAAGCCGCTTCTTCACTGGCACCTAACAGCATCTTCTTCCCTTTCATCGATACGTGTGAACCGATTTTAAGCATGGAATCCCTTCCCTTTCTTATTTCCTCTTATAACTTTCCCGTTTCAATTTACGCAGATTCTTACTTGCTTCCTTTTTAATTTTCTTCTTATATCCTGGTTTAACTTTTTTCGGCTTCCGGACCATCTGTTTCGCTTTTCGCTCGATATCAGATGTTCGTCGTTCTCTGTTCTGACGCTCATTGTAGGCGTTGATCTCTTTCCATTCGCCATTCTTCACCTCATAAAACTCGAACGTAAGGCCTTTCTTCTCGAGCTTTTGAATCAGCGGCAAATCAGATTCTTTATACAGGTTGATTGCCGTTCCCTGAAGACCGGCACGGGCCGTTCTTCCGACGCGGTGCACATAGAACTCTTCTTCTTTCGGCATTTGGGCATTGATGACGTGACTCACACCCTGGATATCAATACCACGGGAAGCAAGGTCCGTTGCCACAATATACTGGTAGCGAAGACTTTGCAATTCCTTCAGCATCCGCTTTCGTTCCCTTGGCGATAGTCCACCGTGCAGGACTCCGACCTCAAGACCACGGCTAATCAGATCATCTGCAAGCTGGTCTGCATGTTTCTTTCCGTTGGTGAAGATAATCGCTAGGTACGGCTGAATCGATTTGGATATTTCTATGATTACGTCTGCCGGATCTTTATGACGGAGCGGTACTAAACGGTGCTCCATTGTTTCCGGTGACGGTTTATCATCTTCGATTTGAATGTGGACAGGATTCGTCAAATATTTTTTGAGGAACGGCTGTAAACGCTCCGGGATCGTTGCTGAGAATACAAGCATTTGGACGTTTTCATCCATCCGTACAAGGATTTGGTCGACTTCTTCAATGAAACCGAGATCAAGCATTAAGTCCGCTTCATCTAAGACAAAACCTTTCGCATGATAGAGGTCGACCGCCTCTTCCTTCACCATATCCAAAATACGACCCGGTGTTCCAACAACGATATGCGGCTTGCGGGAAGCAAGCTTATCGACCATCTTCTGCTTGTCCGTTCCGCCGATCAAAAGCTTGGACAACCATGCTTCTTCTTTACCAGCAAATCTTATTGCCTTTTTCACTTCCTCGTGAATTTGGATAGCTAGCTCCCTTGTGGGTGCTGTAATAACGAACTGCACTTCATCGAGCGATTCATCCATTTTGTTCAACAAAGGCAGCAGGTATGCATGGGTTTTTCCAGAGCCTGTGTGTGATTGACCGATCAGGCTCTCCCCTCTTAATGCAGGAGGCAGGACCTGCTGCTGAATTGGTGTCGGTGTCTTAAAGCCCAATCCTTCGACGATCCGACTAACTGTCGAAGTGATGGCGTATTGATCAAATGTATGCTTACTCATAACCGTTCTCCTTTAATGTAAAATGTTCCTTCCCTATTATAAGGGAGTGGGAGCCAAAATGCACGATAACGTTCTATTGCGACAACTTTCTTTGTCATCTTTCGCTTTACCCTTTATAATGAAAATGGTACTTTAATAGTCACTGGATTGTATAAAGAGGAGGACGCTAACAAATGGAAGTCATTAAAATCGCCCCTCGCGGTTATTGTTATGGCGTAGTAGATGCCATGGTCATTGCACAGAATGCTGCCAAAGACCCTAATCTGCCTCGCCCTATTCATATATTAGGGATGATCGTCCACAATTCCCACGTCACGGATGCCTTCAAAGAAGAAGGAATTATCACCGTCGACGGGAAGAACCGGATGGATCTCTTGGAAGGAATCAATGAAGGCACTGTTATCTTCACGGCTCACGGAGTATCCCCGGAAGTGAAAGAGCGCGCGAAAGCGAAAGGGCTGGTCACGCTGGATGCAACCTGTCCGGACGTAACGAACACACATAATCTGATTCGTAAGAAGGTCGCTGAAGGTTATGAAATCATTTATGTCGGGAAGAAGGGACACCCGGAGCCTGAAGGAGCCATGGGCGTTGCCCCCGGAAAAGTGCATCTCGTACAGACAGAAGAAGATGTCGAAAACCTCACGCTGACACATGACAAGCTGATGATTACCAACCAGACGACGATGAGTCAATGGGATGTGTATGATGTCATGGAAAAAGCAAAAGAAAAGTATCCACAGCTCGAGAAACAGCAGGAGATCTGCATGGCTACGCAAGTAAGGCAGGAGGCTGTTTCCGAACAGGCAGGAGCCGCAGATCTCACACTTGTCGTCGGTGACCCTAAGAGTAATAACTCCAACCGTCTCGCGCAGGTTTCCATGGAGAAGGCCGGGACAACCGCTTACCGGATCGCCGATGTAACGGAAATCCAGTTGGAATGGCTGGAAGGAGTAGAGAAGGTAGCCGTTACTGCCGGTGCCTCCACACCGACACCGATTACGAAAGAAGTCATTAAATTCATTGAACAATACGATAGAAATAATGAAGAAACATGGATCCGTGAATCCAAAGTGGAGCAGAAAAAGATCCTGCCCCGCGTCAAGGTTAAGAACCGCGAACGTAAATAAAGGAAAGCAGGGAGCACATCGTGCCCCCTGCTTTTTTTGTATGTTGGAGAAACATAAACCAACGCCGGTCCCTTGAATCCTGAGGACTACTTTTATGGTGCCGGACAGCTAAGGATAGATTGTTCACCCTTCTTTTTACTGGAAAGTGAACGGTTCCGTTACCGCCTCGGATACCATAATGTTCATCCTTTCATCCTTATTACACTCCTGCTCAAGGAAATCTTTAATGACCGGACAGATGAGCTTTTCGACATGGTGACCGGGATCAATGACAGCAAGCCCCATTTCCAAAGCGTCCTGCGCTGCGTGGAACGTCATATCGCCTGTTATATAGACATCTGCGCCCATGCGCTTCGCTGCATGAATGTATTTCTCTCCACTTCCTCCGAGAACAGCAACCTTTTTCACTTGCTTGTCCATTCTGCCTGTAACACGTAAAGCCGGAATCTCATAGGCAACCTTCACTTTTTCAGCGAACAGTTCCAGTGCTTCAGGAGCATCCAGCTCCCCAATCCGGCCAAGCCCATAAGAGGCACCTTCATTCAATAGTGGATAGATGTCATAGGCGACTTCCTCATAAGGATGCGCCTCTTCCATAGACCGGAGCACATCTTTGAGCTTACGCTTTTCCACAATCGTCTCCAACCTCACCTCATCGACGGTTTCCAGTTTTCCGCTTTCCCCGAGATAAGGGTCCGTACCTTCCAGAGGGAGAAAAGCTCCATGCCCTTTACTTTGGTAAGAGCAGTGGCTGTAATTGCCGATATGGCCCGCGCCGGCGGACCCCAGGGCTGCCTGGACGTTAGACGTATGTGTCTCCGGGACGAAAACAACAAGCTTTACAAGCTCTTCTTTCCCTGTTTCCATCAATGGTCTCGTGTCCTTCAACCCGAGGGCATCTGCCATCACATCGTTTACACCGCCACTTGCAATATCCAGATTGGTATGGGCGGCATAGACGGTGATATCATGTTGGATCAGTTTGCGAACGACCCGCCCCTTCGGCGTATCAAAGTTAATTTGATGAAGCTTGACGAATAGTAGCGGATGATGGGCAATAATTAAATCGACGTTCTTTTCAACGGCTTCATCCACGACGTTCTCTAACACATCCAGCGTCACCATAACGTTACGGACCGGTTTATTTAATGATCCCACCTGAAGGCCGACATTATCCCAATCGTAGGCCAACGTTTTAGGTGACCACTCTTCCAACCGTTTAATAATCTGTTGTGCTGTCATGGTTGCATTCATGACCCCAATTCCTCCTTCAGCCAATCGATTTCTTGCTGCAATCGGGCTATTTTCTCTTCATCGAATCGCGCCGCCTGCTTCACCTGGCTGAGCACGTATTCCTTCTTTTGCTTTTCCTCTTTACATTTCTGTATAAACGCATCATTTCTTTCAGACAAGAGAAACGGTCCGAGCCACAATTCCTTCTCTTTGTTCGATGTATAAGGTCTTTCCGGTTCTCCTTTTTCTGCAACGAGCACCTCATAGATGTGACCGTTCTCTTCGAGTATCTGTTCTTCGATGAGCTCGTACCCGTTAGCGATGTACCAAAGGCGAAGTGCCTTAGCATCGATGTTCGGCTGTGTAATGATCCTTTCGACTGAATCAAGTTTATCTTTGCCCTGATCGAGGATATCCCGGATCAAGGGACCGCCCATTCCCGCTATCGTGATTTGTTGGATGCCGTCTTCTGGCTGGATCACTTCGAGCCCATTTCCAAGCCGTACATCAATCCGTGCCTCCAGGTTATGTGTCTGCACTTCGTCTACTGCACTTTGAAACGGTCCTTGATTTACTTCCCCGGCAACAGCACTCGCCGCTTCATCTTTAAGGCAGACATAGCAAGGCAGATAGGCATGGTCGGAACCGATATCCGCAAAGCGGGCCCCTTTCGGCAAATAGTCGGCTACAACAGCCAGACGGTCAGATAATTGGTTAACATTCATAGTTTTCTTCATTCCCTCTCTCATAAAAAGAAAAGCTTTCTGAAACAGCCCAGAAAGCTTTTCTTACCTGTTACTTATTTTTTCTCTGCCAGCCATTCGGCCAGCTGTGTAGCTTGCTCTCCGGTGTAAAGCCCGGCAGGCATCGCGGAACCTTTTCCGTTTACAATAATATCCTCAATTTCTTCAGCGGAATAGCGGCTGCCTACTTCCTGCAGGTTAGGACCTGCGCCACCGCTTAAGTCGCCTCCGTGACAGTTGGAACATTTGCTTTGGAACATCTCTTCAGGGTTAGCATCTACCGTTTCTTCTTGCTGCTCTCCGCCGCCTTCTTCTTCGTTCTGAATGGCTTCGCGTTGATTGTTACCTGCTGTGGATACAATGATCATAGCGATGATCCCCAGAACAGCAATCACTGCGAATGGAATCACAGGGTTTCTTCTCATCGGTTGCAACCTCCTTATGTATTCCCACTTATTAAATTTTTCACGTCTGTCCGACTATCTTTATTCTACTTGAAAACTGTTTCATATAAAAGAGTAAACCTGTGAAATTTTACAAATTCACAAGTACTGCAAGTAGTAAAAATCCCGCCAAACCAGAAATCGTAAGGGTTTTCACGCTGAGACGGTGTCCGATGGCTACCCAAAGAAAGCAATGAAAAGCGGCCGTCCACGCCAAACTGGATGAACCAGGGAAATAATACCCCACCGCTGTTATCGAAAGAACGAAGAAGATAAGCAGACCGACAATCAGAGGAAGCGGAAACCAAATCGATTTTCTATATTTTAACCAACCCGAATGAATCCATGCAGTGATTACAAAACTCGACAAAAGCCCTGTTTGCATTATGATTCCCATTTGAGTAAAATAAATGACAAGAAATGAAAGGGGTAACAAAATCAGGGTAACAGCTAAAAAGCTGTAGAACAGGAGACTGCTCCACCTCAGCCGGGAACCTCTTTTTTCCTCCTGACCGTCTCCCTGAGTATAGAGAGCCAACAGGAAATCACAGTACGTAGCAGGCAGTAGACGATTTTGCTTCCAGTAATGGATCTCATTGATTATGACCTTCGTACGCTCATCTCTCATAGCATCCTCCTGAAGCCAAAATAAAAACCCAGAACCCGTTTTCTGCAAGAAAAGGGTCCTGAGTCTGTGGGCTTATTCCATGAAGTCTTTCAAACGTTTGCTTCGGCTCGGATGTCTCAGCTTACGCAGAGCTTTAGCTTCGATTTGACGGATCCTTTCGCGGGTGACACCGAACACTTTCCCTACTTCTTCAAGCGTGCGTGTGCGGCCATCATCCAGACCGAAACGAAGGCGGAGGACGTTTTCCTCACGGTCCGTCAATGTGTCAAGCACGTCTTCGAGCTGCTCTTTTAATAGTTCATAGGCTGCATGGTCAGAAGGAGATGTCGCTTCCTGATCCTCAATGAAGTCTCCCAGATGAGAATCATCCTCTTCCCCGATAGGCGTTTCCAAAGATACAGGCTCCTGAGCAATCTTCAGAATCTCTCTTACTTTATCCGGGGTAAGATCCATGTCCTGTGCGATTTCTTCCGGTGTAGGCTCTCGGCCAAGATCCTGCAGAAGCTGACGCTGGACGCGAATCAATTTGTTGATCGTTTCCACCATGTGAACAGGAATACGAATCGTACGAGCCTGGTCAGCAATGGCGCGGGTAATCGCCTGTCTGATCCACCACGTTGCGTACGTGCTGAACTTGTACCCTTTTCGGTAATCAAATTTCTCAACCGCTTTGATCAGGCCCATGTTCCCTTCTTGAATGAGATCAAGGAACAGCATGCCGCGACCTACATAACGCTTGGCGATACTGACGACCAAACGAAGGTTTGCTTCCGCCAAGTCCCGCTTCGCTTCTTCATCTCCACTTTCAATCCGCTGTGCCAGACTGATTTCATCTTTAGCAGAAAGAAGGTTGACGCGCCCGATTTCTTTCAAGTACATACGGACTGGGTCATTGATTTTCACACCGGGAGGTACACTTAAATCGTTGAGGTCGAATTCCTCTTCTTTGTCGAGCTGTTTCATACTTGGATCCGATTCAGAGTCACCGATTACCTCGATTCCCTGCTCACTTAAGTGCTCGTAGAATTCATCCATCTGATCTGAATCCAATTCAAAATTGGAGAGCTTTTCAGCGATTTCCTCGTATGCAAGCACCCCTCTTTTCTTACCTATTTCCACTACCTGCTCTTTTGCCTGCTCAAGGGTCAATTCTGTCTGATTTTCCGTTTCTTTAGAACGTGATGGCTGTTGTTTCTTATTTGCCATGTGTCCCCCTCCTTCCAACAATCTATACAAACTAAAACCTAGTTGTGTTTTAAGGCTTGTTTCCTTTTAATGAGATCCATTGCAATCTGGGCTGCTTTAATTGGATCATTTTGCTGTTCTGCTTTTTTCAGTTCGGCTTCTAATCCTTTAATGTCCGTCCGATCCGTCTGTTCTGATCGTATCCTTACGATATAATCCTGGATTTCCTGATCGGAGATTTCTTCTCCGTTCGGTGCCATCGCCAGCTCAACGGCCAGATTCTTAATAGAAGGATCCTCAATTCGTTCCACAAACTGGCTGACATCTGATTCATTGCCGTCTTCATAATATGCGTAAAGATGGGTCACAATGACCTGATGATCTTCAATATTGAAAGCTCCCCCTATTTCCTCCTGAACTTTATCAGCAATATAAGGATCGTTCAACATATACGCAATCAGCTTTCTCTCCGCATTATGAAAAGCAGGAAGCAGCTTCTTCTGCACCGATGACTGTCTCGTTGTAGTGTTAGTATATCGGTTATTGCTTTCCTTATCCTTGGGAGCTTCCCTGCCCCTGATCGACTGTACTTCCTCTTTCAGCGTGTCGATCGATAATCCAAACTCCGACGCGATATCATTAAGGTAGTGCTCTCTTTCAATCGCACGGTCCAACGTGGAAATCTCTTGTAATACCTTTTCGATATAAGCAATTTGATCTCCTTCTAATTGGAGGTTATAATCGCGCCTGAGATAGCTCATCATGAACGAAATATACGTTTCGCTCGTGTCCAGCACTTCTTTCCGGAAACGTTCACCGCCGTGTTTTTGAATAAAGTCATCCGGATCAAGTCCATCTGGCACTCGGGCCACATACGTTTGACACCCTACGCTTTTCACAAGTTTAGCCGCCTTTACGGCTGCCTCTATACCCGGCTTGTCCCCGTCATAACAGACAATAATCTGATCCACATATTTTTTGAGAAGGTTTGCCTGGGCACTTGAAATGGCAGTTCCCATGGTCGCTACACCATTATGAACCCCGGCTTGATCTGCGGAAATAACGTCCCCGAACCCTTCAAAAAGGATAACCGATTTTTCTTTTCGAATCGACGCCCTCGCCTGGTCGAAATTGTATAAGAGTCTTCCTTTGTGAAACAGTTCGGTCTCCGGGCTGTTTAAATATTTCGGCTCCTGCTTCCCAAGAGAACGGCCGGCAAATGCGACTGTCTTTCCAAGGTGATTGCGCAGGGGGAATATGACTCTCCCTCGAAAACGGTCGGCGTAATCTCCCTGATCGTTAACACTCAGCAAACCCGCCTTCACCATTGTCTGCGGATGAAAACCTTTCTTCTCAAGAAACGTGACCACAAAGTCCTTCGATTCCGGGGAGTAGCCCATTTGGTACTTTTGTATCGTCTCATCGGTAAACCCCCGATCAATCAGATACTGATAGGCTTCCCGGCCTTCTTTGGAATTCTTTAACAAATGATGATATAATTTGGTAAGCCACTGGTGTGCTTCCAACATTGCTTGGGCTTCTGTACTCTTTTCGGATGGCCGCTCATTTGTCACCTGATCAGGCAGATCAATGCCGGCCTGCTCGGCGAGCTGCTTAAGCGCCTGTATAAAGCTGAAGCCCTCCATTTCCATCAGAAAGGTATAAACATTCCCTCCCTTTCCACAACCAAAGCAGTGAAATATCTGCTTATCCTGAGAAACGGAAAAAGAAGGAGTGCTTTCTCCATGAAAAGGACAAAGACCAAAGTAGTTTCTTCCTTGCTTCTTTAAGTCGATATAATTACCGATAACATCGACGATATCTATCGACTTTCTAATCTGATCGACAGTTTCTTCTGGGATATGTCCAGCCATATTATCACCATACTACTCCATTATTCTTGCTCTTCCTTCAAAATCCTTCTTGCTCTCTCAACAGCGCTGAAAAAACTTCGCGAAACTTGTCCCGGTCTTCCATTGTAAAGGAAGAAGGGCCTTTCCATCGTTTCCTCTGTTTCATCGTCTGCTGACGGAGAAACTTCTGATTCATAATATGATCGGCATCGCCTTCTCTAATCAGTTTACCTCTAGGCGTCATGACATAAACCCTTTTGGGCGTAAGCAGGACGGCCAGAGACAAGTCCTGTGTAATGACGACATCGTACTTTTTTACATGATTGAGAATGTATAAATCGACAGACTGCGATCCGTGATCTACAAACGTCCATTCCATCATCGATTTGTTCATGCTGTAATGATTGACGGTCGCGATGAATTGAGGAGTTAGTTCATACTGGCTGCATACTTCGACTATTTCATCCTGGACCGGGCAGCTGTCTGCATCCACCCATACGGTTACATTATGTTTTGGCATAGTATCAGTATTTCTACAATAAGCGGTAGAATCCTCCTAAATTACGAATGTTTTATTATTCTGAAAAGTTCACAGGGGTGTTAAGCAGCGTTCCCTGTTGGAAGATAAGGGAAAAGCGCTTCTCCCTTAAGGATTTTTACCACAAATAGATATTATAATACATTCCTCCTGTTTATGCCATGTCCAATTTTACCTAAATTCATTCTTCCCAACAAAAGTCGCGCTTAATCAAAGCGCGACTTCCTTCATCTTTACTATTGCTGAGCATCTTTGCGGAGTTTGTTCAAAATAACGTTAGCTGTCTCTTCCACTGCTTTGTTGGAAACATCGATGACCGGGCAGCCGATCCGCTCTACGATCTTGTTGAAATGATTAAGTTCCTGATTAATTCTGTCCATATTCGCATAGCTCGCCTGCGCCCCAAGACCAAGCGACTTCAGACGTTCTTTACGGATATCGTTCAGCTTCTCCGCACTGATCTTCAAGCCGATGCATTTCTCCGGATCAACCCGGAACAACTCAGAAGGAGGCTGGACTTCCGGAACAATTGGAACGTTCGCTACCTTTAAACGCTTATGAGCCAGGTATTGCGATAGCGGAGTTTTAGATGTCCTTGATACGCCGATCAAAACGATGTCCGCTTTGGTAATCCCTCTTGGATCCCTGCCGTCATCGTAACGGACGGCGAACTCTATCGCTTCCACCCGCTTGAAGTAATCTGCATCCAGTTTGTGAACAAGACCCGGTTCAAGCCGTGGTTTGATATGCAGATGGTCTTCCATTAACTCCATCATAGGTCCCATGATGTCTACACACTTAACGCCCAGCTTGTCGGCTTCTTTCATAAGATGATCCCTGAATTCCGGAACAACAAGAGTGAAACCGATCATAGCGCCCTGCTCCTTTGCCTGCTGGACCGCCTCGTTAATGGTCCCCTTATCTTCTACATACGGAATGCGCTGCAAATCGAACGGTCCATCATCGAATTGGCTGAGACAGGCTTTCACGACCAATTCCGCTGTTTCACCGACGGAATCCGAGAGTACATATATCAATGGTTTATCCACGATTCCCATCCCTACCTTCCTCGACTCATAAATGTTGATCCCGGGCAAGCTCAACGAGAGCCTTCGTAATATTTGTTTTCGTCAACCTTCCGACTACGACCTGCCCACTTTCCTCGGGTGTAACGACAGGAAGTCCGTCGATCTGCTTCTCAATCAATTTTTGTGCGGCATCCAAAAGAAGGTCTTCGGGTTGACATACGGTTATATTCGGCATACGTGTCATGATGATGTGGACGGGTACAGAGGTCAAATCTTGATTGCCGATGCTTGCACGCAGCAAATCTTTCCTCGAAAGAACACCGACGAGGTGCGTGTGCTCATTGATTACGAAAAGGGTCCCTACATCTTCCAGGAACATTGTGCAGATCGCATCATATGCAGACACGTTTTCGTCGACGACAATCGGTATCGATTGGTATTCCTCTACTTTGAATTTCTTCAACTTTTCAGTGAAGAGCTCGGACCCCGTCTTGCCGGTGAAGAAGTATCCGACACGGGGCCTGGCATCCAAGTAACCGGCCATAGTCAAAATGGCCAGGTCCGGACGCAGGGTAGCCCGCGTCAAATTCAAGCGCTCCGCTATGTTCTCCCCGGTGATCGGTCCATTGTCTTTCACGATTTGTATGATTTGTTCCTGTCGATTAGATAATTCCAATCCATCACCACCCTGATCACTCAATGTGACATACTATTTACTATTATAGCTCATATTCTTCTTCGGGTAAAAGGGGGTGACTCAGAACTGCTGTTTCCACTCGATTGCATTCAAGTCTGCAAACAGATAAACATCTTCAGCAATGGCTTTCAGCATGCTTAAACGATTAAGGCGTACGTTCTTGTCTTCGGCCATGACCATGGTGTGTTCAAAGAATGCGTGAATAGGTTCAGCAAGTCCGGACAACTTATTCAGTGCATCCTCCCACTGCTCCTGTTGCAGAAGTGCCACATACGCTTCGTGTATGGATTGATGTGCTTGATGAAGTCGTTCTTCTTCCGCGTTTTCAAACAAGGATGGATCGACTGTTCCTGCATCCTCAGCCTTTTTAGCAAGATTCAGTACACGCCCCAGTGCTTCATGGACTGGTTTAAATGCCTGATCCTGTCTTTTCTCAACGAGGATACGTCCTTTAGCAGAAGCGGAAGGAAAGACACCGATGCCGTTTGCAAGCACCGCTTCGACGATATCCGGATCGATATGGTCTTCTCTTAACAAATACGCGGCACGAACACGGAAAAATTCGTGAAGATCTTCATGGACTTCTTCTTTCGTGCGGGTCGGCAGGCTCAGTTCTATGTAGAACTGGTGCACAAGGTCAATGAGGTTTTCCACTGGCACGTTCCACTTTCTCTCATTCAAAGTCTGTAAGATTCCAAGGGCTTGACGACGTAAGCCGTATGGGTCTTGAGAACCGGTTGGAATAATGCCGATAGAGATACTTCCGACAATGGTATCGAGTTTGTCAGCTATACTTACGATGGAGCCGATGACGCTTGCTGGCACCTCTCCATTTGCCTGACGAGGCATGTAGTGCTCATTAATTGCGACAGCAACTTCTTCCGGTTCTCCGAAGATGCGGGCGTACTTCTCCCCCATCACGCCCTGAAGTTCCGTGAACTCATCCACCATTTGTGTAACCAAGTCGAATTTGCTGATTTCTGCTGCGCGTACCGCATGTTTTCCAGTCGTTTCATCCAGGTCAAGCCACTCACTCAATTTCTTTGTAATGGCAACGATCCGCTGCACTTTATCAGCAAGCGTCCCGAGCTCTTCCTGGTAGACCATCCGGGACAGCTTCTCCATTTTCTGATCGATGCTGCCTTTTTGATCTTCCTCGTAGAAGAATTGAGCGTCTTTTAAACGGGCCTTTAGAACCTTTTCATTCCCTCGTGCAACATTCTCTATATGCTTTTCATTCCCGTTCCTTACTCCTACGAAATAGGAGAGAAGCGTTCCTTCTTTAGAACGAACAGGGAAATATCGCTGATGCTCCTTCATAGAAGTAATCAATGCTTCTTCCGGAATGGCGAGGAATTCATCGGAGAAGCTTCCACTGAACACTGTTGGATATTCCACAAGATGGGTAACTTCATTCAACAGGTCTTCATCAATGATGAGTTTCCAGCCTTTTGATGCTTCCAAAGCTTTTAATTGACGATGGATTTCCTGTTTCCTCTCCTCGGCTGAAGCAAGAACGTTTTGATCCTTCATTATTTGTTCGTACTGGTCAGCAGAAGGGATCGTCGTCTTTCCACCGAGGAAGCGATGACCGAATGTTGTTTTACCGGCTTCTACATTCTCAATGGTGAAAGGAATGACTTCTTCTCCAAAAAGTGCTGCAATCCAGCGAATCGGGCGGACATAGCGAAGATCACGATCTCCCCAGCGCATGTTTTTCGGGAACGAGAGACTAAGGAAGACTTCACGAAACTGTTTCAGCAGTTCGAAAGTTTCCTGGCCCTCGATATACTTGTTGACATGGACATATTCCGTTCCGCCGATTTCTTTGAAGTAGATGTCATCGACACCTTTTCCCTGTCCCTTGGAAAAACCGATGGCAGCTTTCGTCCAGTTGCCTTCTTCATCCAATGCGATTTTCTTGGCCGGTCCTTTTGCTTCTTCCTCGACATCCGGCTGTTTTTCCGCTACGTCCGTAATTTGTACAGCGAGACGACGTGGGGTGGCGAAGTCTTTCACAGCCCCGTAAGGAATGCGGTTCTCTTCCAACCAAGCGATGGTCTTCTCTTTTAATTGACCGATGGCATCATCGATAAATCGTGCCGGTAATTCTTCAACTCCAAGTTCAAACAATACGGTTTTACTCATTGGTATCCTTCTCCTCCTTCAGCATCGGGAATCCGAGGCGCTCGCGTTCTTCCACATAAGTCTTGGCAATTTTCCTTGCAAGGTTACGAACTCTTGAGATGTAACCGGTACGCTCTGTCACACTGATGACTCCTTTAGCGTCAAGCAGGTTGAACGTATGGGAACACTTCAATACGTAATCATAGGCAGGGAAAACAAGGCCTTGTTCCATAATGCGCTTTGCCTCCTGCTCGTAAGTATTAAAGAGATCGAAAAGCATTTGTTCATCCGATGCTTCGAACGTATAGACCGAATGTTCATATTCCGGCTGTGTGAAAATATCTCCGACCGTAACTCCATTCGTCCATTCCAGTTCGAAAACATTCTCCTTATCCTGAATATAAGAGGCAAGTCTCTCCAAGCCATACGTAATTTCAGCAGAAACCGGGCGTGCTTCCAATCCACCGATTTGTTGGAAATAAGTGAACTGCGTAATTTCCATACCGTCGAGCCATACTTCCCAGCCCAGCCCGGCAGCTCCAAGCGTCGGGTTCTCCCAGTTATCTTCCACGAAACGGATATCGTGCTTATCCGGGTCGATACCGAGTGCGCGGAGAGAATCCAAGTAGAGTTCCTGGATATTATCCGGGGAAGGCTTCATGATCACTTGAAATTGATGGTGCTGATAAAGACGGTTCGGGTTCTTGCCGTATCGACCATCCGCAGGGCGACGTGATGGTTCCACGTATGCCACGTTCCAAGGCTCAGGTCCAAGGCTCCGGAGCAGTGTCATCGGGGACATCGTCCCTGCCCCTTTCTCTGTGTCGTATGCCTGCATGAGCAGACACCCCTGGTCGGACCAGTGTTTTTGTAATGTTAAGATCATATCTTGTATGTTCATTGTTTCCCTCCTCGAATTATAGGTAGATAAAAAAGACCCCGTCCCTATGCCTGTTTCAGGCATAGGGACGGGGTCTCCGCGGTTCCACCCTAATTGCTTTCTCCATAAGAAAGCCACTTTTAAAGAATTTGCTCCGGAACGCCTTCACCAAACCGCATGATGCCTGACTCTCACCCCCACAGGCTCGCTTTAACCAGCATTGTTCAGCTACTACTTTCCTTCAACGCAAAACGATATTTTGTATTCAAATCATACTCTACTGACTGATGTCTGTCAAATAACATCAGGAGAACTGATCAAGCTGTCTGAGGAACTTTTTTGATTTCAAAAAATAACCGCCGTATCGTTCGTAATAATCATCCATCAACTGCCTGAGCAGTTTCTTATTTTCTTCCTTCATCGTGATGGTACCCAAACGCTTGACATCCATATGTAGAAATACACGCAACAGCTTCGGCAGCGGTTCCGGCAGTCCATAGGCTTCCGGATCGCGCCCTTTACAACGAAAGCACAAGACGCCTCCTTCCACGATGGAGAAAGAGAACGGTCCTTCCTGACTGCCGCAGTGAATACACTGATCCACGACCGGAGCAAAGCCCGCTTTCTTGAACATCTTCAGTTCGTACATCATCGAAAGGATGTTCGGATCCTTGCCTTCGTTCATCCAGGACAGTGTCTGCAGGAGCTGTTCAAAAAGAAAAGGATCCGGCTGTTTTTCTTCCATGAGTTTGTCCGTCAATTCAGCAATATAAGAAGCGTACGCTGTTTTAACGATATCTTCGCGGATCGATCGCAGCGAAGAGAGCATCTCGCCCTGACTCATAGAACCTAATCCGGACCCCGAATGAATGAGGTACATCCCATGGATGAAAGGCTGCGTCACCGATGACATCCGGCTTTTCGGCTTTTTAGCCCCGCGCGCCATCACAGCAATTTTACCTTTTTCTCTAGTCATCAGGGTTACGACCTTATGAGTCTCCCCGTAATCGTTCGTCCGGATGACCAAGCCTTCCACTTTGTCTAACAAATGGCTCACCTGCTTCGTTAGTGTCTCCACTCATCTGTTGATAAAAATTCAGGAGAAGAAGCATGTTTCTCTTCAGACTGTTGATCTTGAGACTCCAACTCTTTCATTAACAAATACGTCTCCACGCTTCCAGTCATACTGAAAACATTCCATGAAAGTTTGTCGCGCACAAGAAACACCGCCTTTCATAATCATTGTTAAACAAATACACAATATTAGAATGCGTTCTTCTCCTTGAAACCATAAGGCTTAATTTTTTCCAAGTATCAATATTCGTCTTCCCGATAGCCGAAATCGCTGAGCTGGATCTGCTTGTTGCGCCAGTCTTTCTGCACCTTGACCCAAAGCTCCAGGAACACCTTACTGCCAAGCAGCGCTTCAATATCCTTCCGGGCACGCTTTCCGACTTCCTTCAACATACTGCCCTGCTTGCCGATGATGATGCCTTTCTGTGATTTCCGCTCTACAATGATGGCAGCCTGGATATAAACGGCATTAGAGTTTTTCCGCTTTTCAATTCCCTCGATAACCACCGCGATGGAGTGCGGAACTTCCTCTCTTGTCAGATGCAGTACTTTTTCCCTGATGAATTCACTGATAACAAAGCGCTCCGGGTGATCGGTGATTTGATCTTCCGGATAAAACTGAGGACCTTCCGGAAGATGATTCTTCAGGACGGAGACAAGGTGGTTCACATTGTTCCCCTCAAGGGCGGAAATAGGAATGATTTCTTCAAAGTCGAACATTCCTTTATACTGCTCAATTAAAGGGAGCAATTCATCCGGATGCACCTTATCAATCTTATTGATGATCAGGAATACCGGTTGGTCGACGCGTTGGAGACGATCAATGATGAATTGGTCTCCCCGGCCGTATCCTTCCTCCGCATTGATCATAAACAAGACGGCATCCACTTCATTCAGCGTATTCTCAGCAACATTGACCATATAGTCCCCGAGGCGGTGCTTCGGCTTATGGATACCGGGTGTATCAATAAATATCATTTGTGCTTCTTTATCTGTATAGACCCCTTGAATTTTGTTTCTCGTTGTTTGCGGCTTATCACTCATAATTGCGATTTTTTCCCCGATGACGCGGTTCATAAATGTCGATTTCCCGACATTCGGACGACCTACGATCGTGATGAAACCGGACTTGAAATTGTCTGTCATAGCTGTTCCTCCAATAATTACTTAAACGTTACTCTCTATATTCTACTATACATTGCCCATACTTTCATGAAGTTAGAGCAACGGAATGAGTTTCGGCAGGAAAATGATCAATCCGATCACGATCGATCCGGCGCTCGCGACGAGCACCGCACCTGCCGCTATATCTTTAACTTCCCCCACCGCAGGATGCCGCTCTGGAGCGAGATGATCCAGGATCCGTTCAATCGCGGAGTTCACCATCTCCAGTGTCATTACAAGAGCGATGATCCCCACAACAACCGCCCATTCCAAAGCGGAAATCGAGAACACAGCACCCGCGATACATACGATGGAAGCGACGGAGAGATGGATTCGAAAGTTTCGCTCAGAGCTTATGACACGAACAAGACCGTGCCAAGCATATCGAAATCCAATTCCCCGTTTCTTTTTACGACCTTTCGAGTCCGAACTCATGGAGGATTTCCTCTTGACGGCCAAACATCTTCTTCTCATCCTCAGTATTCATATGGTCATATCCCAGGAGATGCAGGAAACCGTGCAAAGCAAGGAAACCGAGCTCTCTTTCAAGGGAATGCCCATATTCTTCCGCCTGCACCTTCGCTGTATCAACAGAAATAATGATGTCTCCGAGAATCATCGGCATATTTTCATCCAGCACGTTCACTTCTTCTTCTCCTTCTCCCAATTCCTGCATAGCGAAGGAAATCACATCCGTCGGTGTATCTTTTTGTCGGTAATTTCGGTTAATCTCCTGAATTTCTTTATCATCCACGAAACTAACAGACACTTCTGCTTCCGCTTCAATTCCCTCTTTCTCTCCTGCAAAACTAATGATGCGGTGGATCAAGTCAACGAACGCTTCGTCGACGGAATTCGTTTCATCATGAAAATCAATGGTAATCATTATTTAGCCTCCCTGACTAATTGTTTCGTATCCGGATATTCAATTCTTGAATGGTAGATCCCTTGAAGCGTCTCACATATGGCATATTCCAACTTCTTAAGGTCATTAAACGTCAAATGGCTGTCGTCTAACTGCCCATCAAGCAAGCGGCTTTCCATAATGGAGCGGACGATGGAGCGAATTTTATCTGCTGTCGGATGGTCCAAAGAACGAACAGCAGCCTCAACGGAATCGCAGATATTGATAATCGCAGCTTCTTTTGTTTGAGGTTTGGGCCCCGGGTAACGGAACTCTTCCTCCTTCACGCTCTCTCTACGTTCCTGTGCCTTATGGAAGAAATATTTGAGCAGAGTCGTTCCGTGATGCTGTTCCGCAATTGCAATAATCTCGGGCGGAAAGTTTTCCTTTTCCAGCATGGCCGCTCCTGCATAAGGGTGATCGATAATGATTTCGGCACTCTCTTCCGGTTCCATATAATCATGAGGGTTCTTCATCCCCATTTGATTCTCGATAAAAAAATGCGGTTTTACCGTTTTTCCTAAATCATGATAATAAGCAGCTACTCTCGCCAAAAGTCCGTTGGCACCAATGGACTCGCATGCCGCTTCACTTAAGTTAGCGACCATAACACTGTGATGGTACGTCCCGGGTGCTTCTATCAATATTTTCCGCAGGACCGGGTGATTGGGACTTGCCAAGGCTAACAGTT
The DNA here is from genome assembly GCF_030291935.1 of Halobacillus sp. ACCC02827. Lineage (NCBI taxonomy): Bacteria > Bacillati > Bacillota > Bacilli > Caryophanales > Bacillaceae > Halobacillus > Halobacillus sp. ACCC02827. The sequence continues at coordinate 2,241,260 of NZ_CP128168.1, forward strand.
TCTGGTCGGACAGTATACCGAAACCTGTCTCGAAGAAAGGAAGGAGACCAAGGGTAAGAACCGCCGCAATCATGGCAGCAGCAAAGCCGTACCCGCAACAAAGGAGCACTTCCGACCAGGTGTATTTCTCAAAAGAAATGAATAGGAAGAACAAGATGGTACATATATTGGTGATAGCAACACCGGCACTCGCCTTCACGATGGACAACCTTTCTTTCTTCCTTGTAAGAAAGAAGATACCGGCCAACTGGGATAAGAGCAGGTACATACCGGCAGCAGCATTCAGCGTACCGGACAATTGTCCGTTGAACAATACACAGCCCATAAGCGCATAGAGGATCGCCATAACAAGAGCCAGTCTCTCCCGACAAAGGACTTTGATCAACACCGCCCCTGTCGCTGCCGGAACTAAATAAAAGATAGGCTGATCCATACTATCATAAAGACTGATCATCTTCATCAAAAAAACCATAAAGATGGATATGAGCGCCGTAATCGCCAGGTGACTTAGTGAAAGGCCGTAATGATGCACAGCACGGAAACTTTCCATATACATAATCGTCCCCAAAAGAAGCGCAAAACATGCCAGTCCCAAAAATGGCAAAAGGTTTCTCTGCTCTTTCAACACACCCGTTAAACGAAGGTCTTCGTAAATATCATTGGTAATGGTTGACCCTTTTTGGACCAGCACCTCCCCTGCACGGATCATGACGGGTTCGACCTGGGAGGCTGCTGACTTAATTGCTTCTTCCGTCCTCCTCGGATCGTAAAGCGAATTTTCCACGAGCCCAAACGCTGCAATGTCGGAAACCACTTGCTTTAAAGAAGCAGGCACGCTGGAGTATTCTGCTTTGAGATGAATGTTCCGCTCGGCATCCGGCAGATCTTCCGCACGGATTCCATCTTCTAAAGCAGTATGTACGGAGGGGATAAGAAATTGTTCCGCCGTTTCCCTTTCCTCTTTGTCTGCCTGTAGCAGCGGTAGAAAAATCTCCGTCGGAAGCTCTGAAGTAATTTCATCAGAAAGAAGAGCCTGCACTTTCCTAAGCTGCTCTTCCTTCCCAGCGGCATCGTCTCCTCCAGCGCCCGTTTCTTCCACTACATCAAAAATTTCTTCGATCATGGATATCCGCTCTTCCGTTATATCCTCAGAAACCGTGTAGCGGTCATCTACCGCTCTCGTGACTTCCCTTATCTGCTGGTCTGTTTTCTGTTCGTTTTCGATCGTAATCGGGGACCGGATCGTCTCCGGGGCCGTTCCGTATTTCTCCAAATTATAGGTCTGAGTCTGTATGTTCGGTATCGCCAGTATAAAGAAAAAGGCTGCAACGACCAAGGCCAACAATCCGATGATCGGCTTCGATGTACGCCATTGGCCCTTAAAGAATCTTTCACGCATCCTATCGAACATCACGCCACTCCCTTACATAATTTTCCTTGCAGAACAGAAAATAAGACCCTTTTCTCAGGGCCTTATTTGTCTTCCCTTTCGTACGCATCTATGATCCGTTGAACGAGCGGGTGTCTGACTACATCGGATTGCTCCAGGTGGATGAATGCCGAGCCTTTCACTTTCCCTAAGCGTTCTTCCGCCACTCTTAGTCCGGACTTCACGCCTTTAGGAAGATCGACCTGGGTGATATCACCCGTTATGATCATCTTGGATCCGAATCCTAGTCGAGTCAAAAACATTTTCATTTGTTCAGGTGTCGTGTTCTGTGCTTCATCCAAAATTGCGAAAGCGTCATCCAGAGTCCGCCCGCGCATGTAGGCCAGAGGGGCAATTTCAATCGTTCCTCTATCAATGAGCCTCGCCGTGTGCTCGGCACCGAACACATCGTGCAGGGAGTCGTATAGCGGACGAAGATACGGGTCTACCTTTTCCTTCAGGTCTCCAGGCAGGAAACCTAAACTTTCGCCTGCTTCAACCGCTGGTCTTGTCAGGACAATTCGTTTAACATCTCCGTTCTTCAGTGCATTTACCGCCATGACGACAGCCAAATACGTCTTACCTGTTCCCGCAGGCCCGATACCGAAGACTAGGTCATTCTTCTTAATAGCAGCAATATAATTCCGCTGCCCAAGCGTCTTAACACGGATCGACTTACCTTTGGCGTTTTTGGTGATCTCATCTTCATATAATGCTTCAAATTGATTTATTTTCCCTTTTTTAGCAAGTTCCACCGCGTAGACAATATCACGTTCTGTTACAGTCAGTCCCTTTCTGATAATAGCGAGTACACTCATAAGGATGTCCTCTACCATCTTCACATGCTCAGCCGGGCCGGACACACGCACTTTCTCCCCACGGGTGATGATCGTCACTTTCAACTGCTCTTCAATCTGTTTTAAATTGCGGTCTTCTGTACCGAACAGAGCTAATGCTTCTGTCGTATTATCTAATTGAATGTCCATGTTCTTCAAGTCTTCTGGCATACTCAATCTCCTTGGCTTAAATACTTTGTGACTGCAATATTTTCATGTACTTTATACAATAGGATTAATCTTACTTTACCATGCTCCTCACCCAGGTGCAAAACTTTTTCCTCCTTGATTTCTGCATCTTTAGGGATCTCCTGCTGCAAGCTTCGTCTTCCCGATGCAAGACCCAGTTTCTCTAACTCATCCCTTGAGGACGCATATGCTTTCGGGTCAATAGAATAGTGATCCGTCGTCTTCATTCCAAACGGACTTTCCCAACCGAACAAGTCCCAGCCATCCCTGTGGTTCTCTTCTCGAAAATTTCCGTCCTCCCCTTTCCACCATCCCCAGAAGGGAACTTCCCACTCCCCAAGGCGGAAGTGATACTCCGACTCCACTTGACCGTCTGTAAGCGTCAGCACCTGTTTCATAGGCAGGTTCTGCTCCACTTTATACCATGTCTCTGCAATTACTTCCCCGTCCGAATGAATGACAGTTTCTTTGTCTTCTACAAGTTTTCCGGTCGCCAGCACTTGTCCTTTTTTAACGACGTCGTACACGGAAACAAGTGGACGGCCTTTCTTAATAAACGTCTCCACTATCATCCCTTTCTTTGCAGCAACCAGGTTTGAGGGACGGTTGTCCATTTTCGTATCATAGCGAGTTTTCTCCACACCATAAAGGTGATAACTCGTCCCCTGCTTCTTGACCCCTATCCAAAGCAGATCAGGTACATCATCAAGCAGCTTCTGCTGAATCTCGATTGGATCACTCATCCCGATGGTCAACTTACCCGGCTTGATTCCATAATCCTTCAAATGTGTCTCCACATCCGCTTCTAATTCCGGCGTCAGCCCGTCCACTTTGATGGACCAAAGGGTGTTAGCGAGGAGAAATATGACGACGACTGCAGCAAGGAAGGCGAAGACTAAATACAACCGCCCCAGCATTTGATTAATAAAAAACGGCAGCCCGTTTCCACCTTTAATAGATATTTTACATCGATACTTTTTCCGTAATTGACGAAGTATCTGCCAGTCTTTCAACCGGATCGTAAGGAGGACCTTCCCCTCCTCCGTGCGCTTCATATCCGATATATGGCACCCGCGTTTAACACACGCCTGCAGAAACGGCTCCATCAATGACCCCTGAACTTCCACCGTCATCCTGCCATGAAAAAAGTCACGCTGGTTCCTCAAGTTTTCACCCCCCCGGCCGAGTCAGGCAAGAATTCCACCGACTGCAGTTCTCCTTCCAGTAGCAGCTCTTCCTTCAACATCATTTTCACACCAAGGTCCTTACCTAAAATGCGAACCTGCCCTTTTTTATATTGAATCCTGATCTCATGATCCGAGAAATGCAGGAGGCCTGTATGATTCTCTATGTACAAATGAATCGAGCCGATCGTCGTGATCCTTGGCAAATCCAGCATGACATCAGAAGGTAAATCAAAGTAACGACCGATCCATGTACGGATATGCTGCTGCCATTTTGACATGCGCCCGCCCTCCTCTCTCTTTATTTATACGAAAAACGCACGAATTGTATCACTACAATTCGTGCGTTTCGGTTATCTTTTTCGCGGATGAGAGGAATGGGGCTTGTGTGCCCGGGGAGGACCAAGCACCTCCGCCATCAAAATTCCTTCCGCAAGCTTCTTTTTATTCCAGCTCTTCGGATTTGCAACACTAACTTCTCTGCGCCCTGTTCCTGCTGACTGCGCAGAAGTTACTTCCACCTGGGGGCCGGGACCGGACGATCGTCGCTCCGACCCGCGCATTCTCTCTCTGGATTGCTGCACTTCATTCAAGCGCTGCTGTTTCTCTTCATAGTAACGCTTCAGACGATCTTCTCCACTCGTCTTGTCTGCTTCCACCTTCTGTTCCGGCACCTTCTCAGGAGCCGGGCTGGAAGACGGCATCGGCCGGGCTGGTTTGTCTGCCTGCTGCTCTTTCTTCCCTGCTCCACTGAAAAAGCTGATGATTCCACCGATGATTGCAGCGACGACGAGGAAGTTACTGAATATCAGATCAAGAAGATCTCCCATATCCATTCTCCTTTTCGTCCATCATTGGATTATTTATCTTCACCTTCGGAATCTTCGTCAGATCCTTTGCCGAGTGTATTCCTCATATCTGTGTCGGCATTGATATTCTGATAGTTCATATAATCCATCACACCCATTTTTCCTGAACGGAGAGCCGCAGCAAGGGCTTGTGGAACTTCCGCCTCTGCTTCAACAACCTTCGCCTGCATTTCTTGAACACGGGCGCGCATTTCTTGTTCCTGGGCAATTGCCATAGCGCGGCGTTCTTCCGCTTTCGCCTGGGCAATGTTTTTATCTGCTTCCGCCTGATCGGTTTGAAGGATGGCACCGATGTTCTTCCCGATATCAATGTCTGCAATATCAATCGATAGAATTTCAAATGCAGTCCCCGCGTCCAACCCTTTGCCTAAAACATTCTGCGAAATACGATCCGGATTCTCCAGCACTTGACCATGACTGGAGCTGGAACCGATAGTAGAGACGATACCTTCACCTACACGGGCAATAACGGTATCTTCCCCTGCACCACCGACGAGGCGGTCAATGTTGGCACGCACAGTAATCCGCGCCTTCGCTTTCACTTCAATCCCGTCCATCGCTACACCGGCGATAAACGGCGTTTCAATAACTTTAGGGTTAACACTCATCTGCACAGCTTCCAGTACATCACGGCCGGCAAGATCAATGGCCGCACACCGCTCGAAGCTTAGTTCGATATTTGCACGCTGCGCTGCAATCAAGGCATTAACAACGCGGTCTACGTTACCTCCCGCCAAGTAGTGACTCTCCAACTGGTTTGTATCGACGTTTACCCCCGCTTTGTGGGCCTTGATCAACGGGTTAATGACTCTGGATGGAATAACCCTTCTCAAACGCATACCTACCAGTGTAAAGATATTGATCTTCACTCCCGCAGCCAAGGCACTGATCCACAGCATAACGGGTATAAACGTGAACAGAACTGCTAATACGATAATAATGATACCGATGATAATTAACGGCATTAATTCCTGAAGTGTCAAAATACTTCCTCCTCTTATTCGTCTGTTTTTAAGGCCCTGACAACTATTCTGGACCCTTCTGTCTTCACAACTTTCACTTTTTCTCCTATTCCGATGAAACCACCTTCCGTAACTACATCAAGCCTTTCTCCATCGAAATCAGCGGTTCCGGATGGGCGAAGCGGGGTGATGGCGCTTCCTTCCAAACCTATAAGCTCCAGCCTGCTTACCGACGACACGTATCCTTTATCACTGGAGGTGGAGTCATTTAAAATAATGTGGCGGAAAAATCCCTTTTCGAGTCCGATCGTCTTGAAAAGAATGACGGACACGATAATGGTAACAATCAGAGCAATTCCGATACTCATCGCCATGTGCCCCATATCCGCGGAGGACATCATAAGGGCGGCGACAATAGCTACAACCCCAATCACCCCGGCTATCCCTCCCGGAAGGAACAACTCCGCTATCACCAGGCCTACACCAAGAATTAACAGAATGATCGCCTCATATCCCGCAAGTCCTGCGACAATATGTCCGTAGAAGAACAGGACGAGTGCCAACGCTCCCATAATTCCAGGTATACCGAAACCAGGTGAATAAAGCTCCACCACAAGCCCTATACTTGCGATTGAAAGCAAGATCGGAATGACGACAGGATCCGTTAAAAATCTGGCCACGTTCTCTGAAAGCGTGGGGTTCTCTTCAACTATCTCTGCATCCGATAAACCAAGCGCACTCAACAGTTCATTACGATCTTCTACGATTCCTTCTGCATAACCGACTTCCTCTGCTTCTTTCGGACCCAACGTAAGGAATTCTCCTTCCGGCGCACCATAGTCGGGGAGGTCTACATTACTATCCGCCATGGCTCTTGCGTACTGTGGATCTCTTCCATTCGCTTCAGCGGCTGCCACCATAGCTGAAATCCAGGCAGACTGTGCTTTTTTGTCGGCCGCTGTCCCATCAGAATTGATTACTCCGGAAGCTCCCATCGTCGCCTGTGGTTTCATGTATATAGTATCTGCATTCAATGCTATATAAGAACCGGCTGAATACGCTCTGCTTGTGACAAATGCTGTGTTGGGAATGTCGAGATCCTGAAAGATCTCGCCGATGTCACCGGCCGCATCTACCCTTCCGCCGGGAGTATCAATTTCAAAAATGATGTGGTCGACACCGTTTTCCTCGGCATCAGACGTTACCCTTTCAAGAAAGGCTGCCATTCCCCTTTCCACCGTATCCCTTACAGGAACGATATATACAGTCTCTCCTTCACCATCTGCTTGAGTTATGATATCTCCAGGACTGATTGCTAAGTATAAGGCGAAGATAAGGATTGCCGCATAGAGCGAAACGCGAACCGATTTCTTCATTCCTCCATCACCTCCCTCCAGATAGTTTTCCCATCGTACCATTCCTATACGAACGAATGCGGTTTCAGGTTTCAAAAATATAAAAAGGCCTCTCTTACTTAATAAGAGAGGCCTTTATATTGTTTAAGATAATTGCTGAAGAACGAGTTTATTGACCTTGGTTCCGTCGGCCTTGCCCTTAACTTTAGGCATGACGGCGCTCATGACTTTACCCATGTCACTCTTGGAAGCAGCTCCTACTTCCGCAATCGCTTCATCAACGATTTGCTTGAGTTCTTCATCTGTCAGCTGTTTCGGCATATATACTTGTAAAATCTCAAGTTCACGTTCGAGTCCTTCTACAAGATCTTCACGTCCAGCTTCTCTGAATTCATGGAGGGAATCATTTCTCTGTTTTACCTCACGGGTTAAAACAGTCAATTCTTCTTCTTCAGATAATGAGTCTTTCCCCAGTTTAATCGCTTCATTCTGCATAGAAGCTCTGACCATGCGGATCGTTGACAAACGTTCCTTGTCACGTGCCTTCATGGCCGTTTTCATATCCTGGGCTAGACGGTCTGTAATAGTCATCTCTTCAACACCCTCTACAATTACTTACGCTTTCTAGCCGCCTCAGACTTTTTCTTACGGCGTACGCTAGGCTTATCGTAATATTCACGCTTACGATATTCCGCTAATGTACCACTTTTTGATACATCACGCTTAAAGCGACGAAGAGCATCTTCAAGAGACTCGTTTTTACGAACGCGAGTTGTTTTTGACATGCTAATTTCCCTCCCTCCGAAGCAAACAAAACTGTTTCTCTTGTATGGGAACCCCCCATACCTTTGACAATTATATTATAAGGAGCACATATGGTCAACTTTTTTTGCGGAATAACCGATCTTTATTACCGTTTTCTTCCACGTTAACCAGCTGCTAATCCTTGATTAGTAATCAGAGGTACCCTGTCCTCCATTAATGATGGAAATCCCGGCACTTGCACCGATCCGGGTCGCACCCGCTTCAATCATCGCTTTTGCTCCATCATAGTCGCGGACACCGCCGGATGCTTTGACACCCATTTCCGGGCCTACGGTTTTGCGCATCAGGCTGATATCTTCAACCGTTGCACCGCCGCCGGAGAAACCTGTTGATGTTTTAACATAATCAGCCTCTGCTGCTTTGGCAAGTTTGCATGCCGTTACTTTTTCTTCGTCTGTCAGAAGAGATGTTTCAATAATAACTTTTACAAGAGCTTGATCTTTGGCAGCGTTAACGACAGCTTCGATATCTTCCCGTACAAGAGCACTGTTCCCTGATTTAAGCTCTCCGATGTTAATAACCATGTCCACTTCTGTAGCACCGTTCTCGATTGCCTGCTTCGTTTCAAAAGCTTTCGTTTCTTTCGAAGTGGCTCCAAGCGGGAAACCAATAACGGTACAAACCTTCACATCTGTATCCTTCAACAGACTATAGCAATACTCGACCCAGTGTGGGTTTACACAAACAGAAGCGAAATGGTTCTCTTTCGCTTCTTCACAAATCTGAGTGATTTTTTCTTTTGGTGTATCCGGCTTCAGTTGCGTGTGGTCTATCATTTTAGCTAAGTTTTGTTCCATGGATGATTCGTCCTTTCACGGTTTAGTTGTTCGTACATCTTATTGTAGCACAGCATGAAAGCGATTCAAATATAAAAACCGCACACTTATTCCTGTTCCTCGAATAGAAAAGAAATACTGGACAAGAAGTAAAGAGGGGCTGTCTCCATACGAAGGATCCGGGGTCCTAAGCGGATAGATAAAAATCCATCCCCATCCAGCGTCTGCACTTCCTGGTCAGAAAAGCCGCCCTCGGGACCAAAGACCACGAGAACCTTCTCTCCCGGAGATGCTTCTGCCAATCGTGTGTGCAGTGCATACGAACTTCCTCTTCTTGCCTCGTCTGCGTATGCAAAAAAGCACCGGTCGAAAGCTTTTTTTCTGGTTCTTAAATCTGATAATGATACGGGTGGATAAATGTCAGGAACGTGAGACCGCTCTGACTGCTCCGCCGCTTCCTTAGCGATTTTCTCGAGCCTGTTGATTTTTTTATCCACTTTTTTATTCTCCCATTTCGCGACACAACGCTCCGCTTTAAACGGGATGAAGGCATGGGCACCGAGCTCCGTTCCTTTCTGAACAACTTGCTCAAGCTTGTCGCCTTTGCCGATTGCGGACACGATCGTCACCTGTACCGGAAGTTCCCTGTCTTCCTTCCGCCATTCACCAAACTTACATACAACGGTGTCCTCCGATATATCCGTAATTTTACAAAGAGCCGGTCCCTTATCGGGATGGATGGCTATGATTTCATCACCGGTTCCCATTCTCATCACACGCGTTATATGATGTACGTCATTACCAACTATGGTGATATGGCTATCCCGCCACTGTTCTCGATCAATGAAATATCGCTGCATCGTCCATCACTCCGGTTTTCGTGCAATAATGCTGACCCAGTCTTCCATCATGTTTGTTTCGACGATCTCAAAACCAGATTCCACCAGACGATCTCTGACCATTTCTTTCCTGGCTGAAATAATACCACATGTGATGAAATAGCCACCCGGTTTCACCACGTTATACGCGTCATCAGTAAACTTAACAATGATTTCTGCAAGGATGTTGGAAACGATCAGATCCGCTTCCCAGTCCACCCCTTGAAGAAGATCATTGACCTGAACCGTCACTTTATCATCGACCTTATTTAGAGCAGCATTATTTTTTGAGCTGGACACAGCAACGTCGTCCAAATCGTAAGCATACGCGTGTTCCGCTCCCAGAAGAATGGATGCTACGCTTAAAATGCCGGACCCTGCTCCTACATCGATCACGTTGTCTCCCGGAACAAGGTACTGTTCCAGTGCCTGAATGCTGAGAACCGTCGTTGGGTGAGTCCCCGTACCGAATGCCATTCCTGGATCCATTTCAATAATGATTTCGTCACTGGATACCGGCGTGTAGTCCTCCCACGTAGGGATAATGGTAATTTTCTCGGAAATCTTCACCGGTTTATAATATTTCTTCCACGATGTTGCCCAATCTTCTTCATGTACCTCTTGGATCGTGACTTCATTTCTCCCGATATCGATACCGAATTCGGTTAGGTTGTTAACCGAACGTTTAATGCCGTCCACGGTTTCCCCAAGAAAACTAGTCATCGGCATATAAGCTTTGACATATACTCCATCTTTCGGATAGTCATCCGGATTAAGCTCATAGATTTCTCCAAGCTTAGTCTTATATCGTTTCATATCTTCCGGATCTTCGATGACGACTCCGCTCGCTCCAGACTCATGGAGAATATTCGATACCGGTTCAACTGCTTCACTGGTCGTATGGATACAGACTTCAGACCACTTCATAGGTTCCCACCCTTTTCATTATATTGAATTCTTCTCATACAAAAAGTGCCTGTACGACAGGACAGGGAAATCCTGTCAGAAGACCCTTTAGACCTTTTCGTACAGACACGTACATCTGTTATTCTCCTTTAAACGCGCGCTTCATACGCTCGAAGAAATTCCCATGCTGCTCTTCTGTCGCTTCATTTCCACTAATATCATTGAATTCACGCAACAGTTCCTTTTGACGCTCTGTCAGGTTCTTCGGTGTGATCACTTTCATCTTGACATGCTGGTCGCCATGACCACGGCCATGAACATTCGGAGACCCTTTTTCCTTTAAGCGGAAGGTTTTTCCCGTTTGTGTACCCGCAGGCACTTTCAGCTTCACATTGCCGTGAACAGTCGGAACTTCGATTTCATCGCCAAGTGCCGCCTGTGCATACGTGAGCGGAATTTCACAGAAAATGTGATCGCCGTCTCTGCGGAAGAACTCGTGCTGCTGGACACGGATAACGACGAACAAGTCTCCTGCCGGTCCTCCATTGACACCGTCTTCGCCTTTGCCCTGAACGCGGATCTGCTGACCATCGTCAATGCCGGCAGGAATGTCGATGTGGATGGTTCTGCGTTTCTTCACACGACCATCGCCACCGCAGGTCTGGCATTTTTCTTTTACAAGGTTACCAGTCCCCTGGCAGTGATGGCAGACGCGGCGATTCACGACACGGCCGAATGGTGTATTCTGCTCCTGGTTAATTTGACCGCTTCCTTGACAATGCGGGCAGGTTTCAGGACTCGTGCCGGGCTTCGCACCGGAACCGTCGCAGGTATCACATTCTTCTTCCGTCGGAATTTGAATATCTGCACTTTTACCAAAAATCGCTTCTTCAAATTGCAGGGTCATCGTGTATTGAAGGTCCTGACCTTTTTGCGGAGCGTTCGGGTCACGACGACGACCGCCGCCACCGAAGAACATGTCAAAGATGTCACCGAAGCCGCCGAAGTCTTCTCCTCCGCCGCCGAAACCACCAAAGCCGCCCTGATTTGGACCGGCATGGCCGAATTGATCGTATTGTGCACGTTTCTGTTGATCACTCAGCGTTTCGTAAGCTTCTTTCGCTTCCTTAAACTTATCTGATGCATTTTCTTCCTGACTGACATCAGGGTGATACTTACGTGCCAGTTTACGATAAGCTTTCTTGATTTCTTCCTTGGAGGCGTCTTTGGAAACTCCTAGAACCTCATAATAGTCACGTTTACTCACTTGTCGATCACTCTCCCGGACGCTATTACATAACGTTTATATTAACATTGAAGAAGGAGGCAGGCAAATGGTTCTCTTGCCGAAACCATCGTCCTTCCTCTTCAAGAAAAAAGCCAAAGTCAAGAAGAACCTGACTTTGACTTTTGAATTCTACCTTCTCTTACTTTTTATCGTCTTCGTTGACTTCTTCGTAATCTGCATCAACGACATCATCATCTCCAGAAGCACCCTGCGCTTCTTGAGCCTGCTGCTGCGCCTGCTCATAAAGTTTTACAGAAAGAGCCTGTACGTGCTCTTGAAGAGCTTCTTTCTTCTCTTTGATCACTTCAAGATCTTCTCCTTGAAGCGCCGTTTGAAGTTCTTCTTTCGCTGCTTCCGCTTTTTGCTTATCTTCTTCACTTACCTGCTCGCCAAGATCTTTGATAGTCTTATCTGTTGTGAAGATTAGCTGGTCTGCTTCGTTACGAAGTTCGATAGCTTCCCGCTTCTTCTTATCTTCTTCGGCGTTTTCTTCCGCTTGACGTACCATATCTTCCACTTCTTCATCAGAAAGGCCTGAAGAAGATTTAATCGTGATGGATTGCTCTTTATTGGTACCCATATCTTTCGCACGCACGTTTACAATACCGTTCGCATCGATATCAAAGCTAACTTCGATTTGCGGAACACCACGTGGTGCAGGCGGGATATCCGTCAATTGGAAACGGCCGAGTGTTTTGTTATCCTGAGCCATTTCACGTTCCCCTTGAAGGACATGAATATCAACCGCTGTCTGATTATCTGCAGCAGTAGAGAACACCTGGGAGTGGCTTGTCGGAATCGTCGTATTTCTTTCGATCAATTTCGTTGTTACTCCGCCCATTGTTTCAATACCCAGGGAAAGTGGTGTCACGTCAAGAAGAACAACGTCTTTAACATCTCCCTGCAATACGCCGCCTTGGATGGATGCACCCAGCGCAACTACCTCATCAGGGTTAACACCTTTAGACGGTTCTTTACCGATTTCTTTCTTAATGGCTTCCTGTACAGCAGGAATACGTGTGGAACCACCGACAAGAATAACTTTATCGATTTCGCTTGCGCTCATACCGGCATCTTTCATCGCTTGACGAGTCGGCTTCATAGAGCGTTCTACAAGGTCAGATGCAAGCTCTTCGAATTTTGCACGAGTCAAGTTCATTTCCAAGTGAAGTGGACCAGCTTCGCCAGCCGTAATAAACGGAAGGGAAATCTGCGTCTGAGCTACACCAGAAAGGTCTTTTTTCGCTTTTTCTGCTGCATCTTTCAGGCGTTGTTTCGCCATTTTATCTTGAGACAAATCAATGCCGTTCTCTTTCTTGAATTCAGCTACCATGTGATCGATGATAACCTGGTCGAAGTCATCTCCGCCAAGGCGGTTATCTCCGGCAGTAGAAACTACTTCAAAGGTACCTTCACCGATATCAAGGATAGAGACGTCGAATGTACCGCCACCAAGGTCGTATACAAGAATTGTTTGATCTTCATTCTCTTTGTCAATGCCGTAAGCAAGTGCTGCGGCCGTAGGCTCGTTAATAATACGCTCTACCTGAAGTCCTGCGATCTTCCCTGCATCCTTCGTTGCCTGACGCTCTGCATCGTTGAAGTATGCTGGAACAGTGATAACAGCTTTATCCACTGTTTCTCCAAGATAGTCCTCTGCATAGCTCTTGATATATTGAAGGATGATGGCAGACACTTCCTGTGGTGTGTACTCTTTGCCTTCTACTTCAACTTTGTGGTCTGTACCCATGTAACGTTTCACAGAAAGGATTGTATTCGGGTTTGTGATCGCTTGACGCTTAGCGACTTCCCCTACTTGACGTTCCCCATTTTTGAAGGCTACAGCGGATGGAGTCGTGCGGTTTCCTTCCGGGTTGGGAATAACTTTCGCTTCTCCACCTTCCATAACTGCAACACAAGAGTTTGTTGTACCTAAATCAATACCGATGATCTTACCCATTGGTTTGTGTCCTCCTTTAACATACTCTTCTAATATTATTGATTTACTTTAACCATAGACGGGCGAATAACCCTGTCTTTCAAGCGATAACCTTTTTGCAACTCTTCTACTACGACATTGGATTCGTAGTTTTCATCTTCCACCTGCATGATAGCCTGGTGCAAGTGAGGATCGAATTCTTCTCCTTCGGCAGGGATTGCTTCCACCCCTTCTTTCTCCAAAGCAGTCTTGAACTGGTTATACACCATCTTCATACCCTCAGAGAAGTTTTTGGCAGAATCTCCGTCTACTTGAACCGCCAAGGCACGTTCAAAGTTATCCAATGCCGGAATCAACTCTTCCACCAAGCTTTGGGATCTATATTTCCGATCCGCTTCTTTCTCTTTCTGAGTACGGCGGCGGAAATTATCATAATCTGCCTGCAGACGAAGCAGACGATTATTAATTTCTTCTTTCTCCTGTCGCAGTTGTTCCAGCTCGTCGTTGCTTTCTTCTACAACTTCCTGGTCTGCATCTTGTTCGTTTTCTAATTCTTTGTCATCAATGATTTCCTGTTTGTTCTCTTCCATGACTTCCACCTCCTACTTTCCATTAGCCGTTACTGACTATAACATGAATTCCTATCCATAAAAAAGCATTAGACAAAAAGAAGCGATGGGAATCATGCACCCATCTGAAGTTTTCTCACACGATTCAATACCAATCGCGGAAGGTCCTGGTCATATGCTTGGATAACACGTTCATAAGGGAAAACATTCGATTATACTCCATACGCGTAGGACCTAGCAGTGCAATCGTTCCTACTTGATCATTTCCCAAATGATAACTTGCTGTAATCAAACTGCAGTTTTGCATGCTGTCAAAAGGATTTTCCTGTCCGATTCTCACATGGATGCCCTCTGGATCAGAACGGAGGAGATCTGCCATTTCTGCCTCTTTTTCCATAGTGGCATAAAGAGAGCGGACTTTATCCAGATCCCTGAATTCAGGCTGCATGAGAATATTGGTCTTCCCTCCGATATACAGTTTGGACGGATGATCGTCAATAAGGGCAGCCCTCAAATAAGTGAAAGCTTCCTCATGCTGGGAAGTGTGTTTACGGATCAGTTCATCAATCTCTGTGAAAAGCTTCTCATGAAGCTTCACTAACGGTACACCCTGCAGCCGACTGTTCAGGATATTCATCATCTTCTCCAGATCCGCACCAGAGATTTCGGATGGAACGTTGAAAGCTCTGTGCTCCACATGGCCGGTGTCCGTGACGAGGATGGCTATAGCTGATTGTTCGGATAAAGGAACAATTTGCAGCTGCTTCAATTTCGTCTCGAATATTTCCGGCCCGAGTACAATGGAAGTGTAGTTCGTCAAATCGGAAAGTATGCTTGCCGATTTCTGAACCACCCGTTCGAATTCCATCATTTGTTCAGCGAATGCTCCCCGAATAGTGGTTATCTCTGAACCGGATAATCGAAGTGGTGACAGCAGATGATCGACGTAGAAACGGTAGCCTTTCTCTGAGGGCACTCTACCGGAAGAAGAGTGTGTCTTCTCAATAAAGCCCATTTCCTCCAAGTCGGCCATTTCATTCCGTATAGTCGCCGAGCTGAATGTCACAGAGTCCTTCTTTGATATGGACCGCGAGCCGACCGGCTGCGCAGTCGAAATGAAATCATCAACAATGACTTGCAGTATCAGCAATTGTCTATCTGTTAACATCGATGATCACCTCTGTTAGCACTCCTATACAGCGAGTGCTAAATCTAATAATAAATTATCAAAAGGACTTTCCCATGTCAACGGTTAAGCTCGGTTTTTTCAGTCATCTAATAAAAATTCCTGGAATACTTCATTGCCGAGGATGCGACCTTTTGGAGTCAGGCGGAGGTATCCTTGTTCTTCCTCCATTAACCGGCGGTCCTTCATCGCTGAAATCGCCTGCCCGAACACATCGACTATTGGCTGATCATACTTTTCTTTGAAACGTTCCACTTTTACCCCCTGCGTTTTCCTAAGGCCGAGAAACATCTCTTCTTCCATCATTTCTTTCCTCGTTATCGGTTCCTCGTGAAGGACAGGTTTCCCGTTTTCCATCGCCTGCTTAACATAGGCAGGAAGCGGACGAATATTGATGGTACGCTTGCCGGGCATGTATCCATGTGCCCCGGCACCTATTCCGTAATAATAAGCATTATCCCAGTATGTCAAGTTATGCTTGCTTTCAAACCCCGGCTTTGCGAAGTTGCTGATCTCATATTGGACTGCTCCTGCATTAGCAAGCCTGCGCTGCAGCAGCTCATACATTTCAGCTTCGCGTTCCTCCGGAGCCTTGGAGAGCTTACCCTTTTTGTACCTTTGATAAAACACCGTTTTCGGTTCAATTTGCAACGAATAAGAGGAGTAATGCGGAAGCCCGAACTGCAGGGCTTCGTCAATGGTTTTATTAAAATCCTCGACCGTCTGACCCGGCAGGGCGTACATGAGGTCGATGCTTATATTCGACAACCCGCCGCTCAAAAGTCTGTCGATGTTTGTATAGACATCTTTCACTTTATGGACACGGCCGATCTTTTCCAGCATATCATCATCGAACACTTGAACACCGAGGGAAATGCGGTTGACTCCATAGGCTTTCAAGAGCCGGACTTTCTCCATATCCAAATCGCCCGGGTTCGCCTCAAATGTATATTCCTCACAACCGGCGACATCGAAATGGGCGTCGATCATTTTCAATAACTTTTCCAATTGCTGATGGTTTACCGCCGTCGGGGTCCCGCCTCCGACGAAAATGGTACGCACACTTGCCTTTCCGCTCGGAATGTATGTGTGAATCTCTTTTTCAAGAGCAATAAGATATTCATCAGCTAAACGCTCATTATAGAAAAACTTCGTAAAATCACAGTAGTGGCAGATCTGCTGACAGAACGGGATGTGTATATAAGCGGATGATATAGTCATTGGATGTGTTTCCACCTTTCATAAGGAAAACCGCAAGAGAAAATCTCCTGCGGTTTGCTTCTTTCGCACCTTTTTAGTCTTCATTCAAATCAAGGACGGACATAAACGCTTCCTGCGGCACTTCTACAGAGCCGACCATCTTCATGCGCTTTTTCCCTTCCTTCTGTTTCTCAAGGAGCTTACGCTTCCTCGAAATGTCTCCCCCGTAACACTTGGACAAAACGTTTTTGCGCATGGCCTTGATTGTCGTACGCGCAACGACTTTGTTGCCGATAGCAGCCTGAACAGGGACTTCAAACTGTTGTCTCGGAATAAGTTTCTTCAGTTTATCGGCAATCAGCTTCCCTCGCTCATAAGCGAAGTCGCGGTGGACGATAAAGGACAAGGCATCGATTGTGTCCCCGTTAAGAAGAATATCCATCTTCACAAGGTTGGAAGAACGATAACCGATCAATTCATAGTCAAAGGATGCATAACCTTTCGTCTGGGATTTCAAGGAATCGAAGAAGTCATAAACGATTTCTGACAACGGAATCTCATAGACGACATTGACACGATTATCATCGAGATACTGCATATCCATGAAATTCCCGCGTTTTCTCTGACAGATCTCCATGACAGGACCTACGTAATCATTCGGCACCATGATGCTCGCCTTCACATAGGGCTCCTGCACTTCCTCTAATTTCTGGTTATCCGGCATCATGGATGGGTTGTCCACGTCCATTTCGGAGCCATCCGTCATGCGGACTTTGTAGATAACGCTCGGAGCAGTCGTTATTAAATCGATTTTATATTCTCTTTCAATCCGTTCCTGAATGATTTCCATATGGAGCATACCAAGGAAACCACAGCGGAAACCGAAACCGAGTGCCTGGGAGGTCTCCGGCTCGAACTGGAGGGAAGAATCATTCAACTCCAGACGCTCAAGCGCGTCACGGAGATCGTTGTATTTACTGGCATCCACCGGGTACATCCCGCAGAACACCATCGGGTTCATCTTTTTATATCCCGGCAGCGGATTGGCAGCAGGATTGTTGGCTAAAGTAATCGTGTCACCGACGCGGCTGTCGCCGATGTTTTTGATGGATGCAGAGAGGTACCCGACGTCCCCGACATTCAATTCTTTCAATGGCGTCGGTGTAGGGCGGAAAACACCGAGTTCATTAACTTCGAACTCTTTACCAGTAGCCATCATTTTAATCTTATCACCAAGCTTAATAGATCCTTCCCGCACACATGTGTACGCAACGACTCCACGATAAGAGTCATATAAAGAATCAAAGATAAGCGCCTTCGTCGGGTCGTTCGCATTACCTTCCGGAGCAGGAATATCCGTTACGATCCGTTCCAGAATTTCATCAATCCCGATTCCTTCTTTTGCAGAAGCGAGGATTGCATCCGACGCATCAATGCCGATAACGTCTTCGATTTCTTGTTTTATCCGTTCCGGGTCCGCACCTGGAAGGTCGATTTTGTTGATGACCGGGATAATTTCCAGATCGTTCTCCAATGCAAGGTAGACGTTTGCAAGCGTCTGCGCTTCAATCCCTTGTGCGGCATCTACTACAAGAATGGCACCTTCACAGGCAGCAAGGCTTCTTGACACTTCGTATGTAAAGTCGACGTGTCCTGGTGTATCGATTAAATGAAAGGTATAGTCAAGCCCGTCATTAGCATTATAGTTCAGCTGAACGGCATTCAGCTTAATCGTAATTCCGCGTTCCCTTTCCAGATCCATCGCATCAAGGAACTGTTCTTTCATTTCCCTTTGGGTAAGGGCGTTTGTTTTTTCTAAAATTCGGTCAGCAAGCGTCGATTTCCCGTGGTCAATATGGGCGATGATCGAAAAGTTGCGTACCCTTTCTTGTTTCGATTGTGTTGTCAACATAAATCACTCCTACTGAAATTCGGCACAAATATCTAGCTTGATTATAGCAATACAAAGGGCATTATTCAATCTAAACCATAAAGCTGTTCCCTTTTAAAGAGCTAACCGCTTTGAATGATTCCTGAAAAAACAAGAATGACAGCATGGAAACAAATCGCTACACCCTCCCCTATAGCTCCTGCAAGTTTGGCAATCCAAGGAATATCCGTCTCTTGGGGGCCGACTTCACAGGAGAGCCCGGCAGAAGAGACGGCGGACGCCGATTCTGCCTGCTCACTGGTTACGATTTTCTCTTCCGGTTCCTTAAGATTGTTACGATCGATCCCTGTCAAAGCCCCGAACAAGAAGGAAGCAGCTATCAAGATCACAGCCAATATCGCCTTCACACTAGGACCTCCTTGTTCAAGATGGTGTGTCCACTTTCTGATCTTCGAAATAATATTCACCGAATACCTCTGCCAGAATATCCGCAGAACGGTATAATTCCTCCAAGTGATTATCCACCCCTCCAAACTCAATTAAAATAGCGTTTGGATTAAGGTCCTGGTTATACACCCCGTCAACACCTGATCCCTTTTTCGTAATAACACCACGGCTGATTCCCGGATACTCCTTCTCAAGGCGTTGGTGGAGGGCGGAGGCAAATTTCAAGTTCTGTTCATAATTTGGGTGTTCGGCCCCGATCACGAAAGCGAACCTTGCGTATTTTTTCCCTTCGATCGTTGTTGTCGTATGCTCCCCTCCGATACTGTCCCTGTGAAGGTCGAAGAGGTACGTGAGTCCGTCATTTTGACTGATGGCTTCTTCGACTACAGGGCGGACAGCGTCGTAAGATTGATAATACTCCAACCCTTTTTCACTTCTTATTGCTGCAACGTCCGTTTTATCTACTATGGTGCCAATCCCTTGTTTTTCAAGGCTCTCTCCAAGCCTGTCTCCGATCAGTGTAATGTTGACTTTGCCATCGTAGCTGGTTGATTCATCAGGCAGGTGAGGATAGAAAGACTCTGTATTATGCGTATGATAGATGTAAACCTTATCCTCGCCTACCGGGGTTTCCTCCTGTTCTTCCTGCTGCTGGTCCTTTCCTTGATCCTCCTCGACCACACCTTCTTCGCCCCGTTCCTTCACTTCATCCGGCGGCTCGGATTCGATCGGGAGGTTAGAAAAATCGGTTCCTTCCCCCGCTATGATAATCTGACTGTTATAAGAAGACAGGCCGGGTATCTCTCTTCCGAGCAGGCTGCGTGGATCGTTAGGAGTAAGACTGGTGAACAATTGAAAAGAAAGGGTTCCAAGCCCGGGAATCCTGTTCCCTTCCGGATGCGCTTCTTTATACGATTTGTTCTCCATCTCAAATAGATAAAGAAAAGAACTCCCTTCCAACTTAGTCGTCCATTCCTGGATTGTATCGGAATACAAACGGTAAGTCGTCTTCGCTCCTGTCAGAATTCCAATACCAATAAAGAGTAAAATCAAGACCGTGATGGAGACGATCGTCCACCTTGTTACCTGTTTCATATAGCCCGGTTCTTTCCCTTTCCACTTCTTCGGGTATTGAGACATTAAAAATCCTCTCCTCATACTCTATCTAGTAGATGGTATGAATGAGAGGGATTTAATAGAACCTGTCTCTATTGAATTTATCTGGAAAAAGATTCTGCTTCTCCATCCTCTATCCCGGAATGGAGGGCGCCGTTGATACCGGTGGCAATGACGTGAGCCATGTCCACAATGAAACTGTCCACCTCTTTCGGAGTGACCATCAAGTTGTGACCAAGAGGGGTTAGAACTTCTTTAATCAACTGCTTTTTCTCTTCGTGCTCCAGCTCTCCAAACATGCCGAGGAGTGCTTTGCTCTGTTCTTCATTCGGATGGTCTTCGTCCGTCAGCGATTTTCTCTCGAATGGATTCATTGCAGGGGACAAAGCGTTAGAAGGTCTGTCTTTCTCTTTCCATTCTCTTCCGAAATGTTTCAATACATAATCAATCGTATCGTTTGTGATGGTAACCGCGTCCACAACGGTTGGTACACCAATAGATAAGACAGGAATACCGTACGTTTCCTTACTGATTTCCTTTCGTTTGTTTCCTACACCGGAACCCGGATGAATACCCGTATCAGATAATTGGATGGTAGCATTGATTCGGTTAATGGATCTGGATGCGAGAGCATCAATGACCAGCACGAAATCCGGTTTAATTTCTTCAATGATTCCGTGTACCATATCACTCGTTTCAATCCCGGTCACACCCATGACTCCCGGTGTAACGGCTGAAACAGGTCTGTATCCTTCAGAAACCGTTTCGGGATGAAGTTCGAACAGATGACTCGTTACGAGCACCTCCTCTGTGACAAGCGGTCCGAGAGCATCCGGCGTGACATTATGGTTGCCAAGACCGACAATTAAACCTCTGTCCATTTCACTAATGCCGCATTCAAGGAGCAGTTGTCTGATCTGGGCAGAAAGCGTCTTAGCCAGGCGCACCTGCATAGCCGTATCCTGCTTACGAATCGCCAGCGATTCAAGGGTGACGTAGTGCCCTGCTTTCTTTCCGATTCGATCCGCTCCTTTTTGATCAATGGTGACGTAGGTGATTTTAATATCATCCGCTTCTTCTTCTTTGACCTGAACACCATCATCATCCGTCGATGAGGGGTCATTATCTACGTTCATTTCGTGGGCTTCCAAAGCTAAATCGGTACGCAGTGTATAAGGTATTTGTTCATCCATTACGCTTCAACCTCCTTATATCCATGTTCTCCCAATGGACGGGATCCTATGCAAATCCTCCAACAGATGCATATAAGTATTGAAAAGCACGTCCCGCTCTGGTAAAATGTCTCTTGTTCGATATGAATGAGTCTTTTTGTTTTTACCTAGGAGGTGAAACTATGCCTAACATTAAATCAGCGAAAAAACGTGTACGTGTTAACAGCGATGCTCGTGCTTTGAACGCAGCTTTCAAATCTGACATGCGTACTGCTGTCAAGCGTGTTGAAACGCTTGTACAAGCGAAAGATACTGACAACGCGAAAACAGCACTTCCTACAGCTGTCAAGAAAATTGACAAAGCAGTGCAACGCGGTGCCCTTCATAAAAACACAGGAAACCGTAAGAAATCTCGCCTAACTAAATTAGTTAACGCATTATAATTAATTTGTTATTTATGACCAACACAAACGATCCTTCTTATGAACGGATCGTTTTTCTCATGAAGAAGCCCTCCCGGTATTCCGGGAGGGCTTCTTCAAACTACATATTTAAGAGAACCAGTGATTTTTTTAACTCCTACCACATAAATAAAGATCTCCCGCTTCAGCAAAAGCTGTAACAGCTATACGATGCAACCATTTCCCGGAGACGGCGGCCTTTCCCCTTAATCACAATTTCCCCTATTTTATACAGCATGACCTTGTTTGATGTTAATCATCTTATATAGAAGCATCTCAAAGGCCAGAGATTTGTCCATCATTCCCTGTTTAAGCGTATGATCCGTTTCCGCAAGCTGCTCCATTATTTGATTTAATTCCTCATTTGTGAAGAACTTCTCCCGCTTCAAAGCCATTTTAAGTACATATGGATGCGCCTTGATGTAAGATTTCATTTGGTTTTGGGCGTATCCTTTCTGCTTCAATACTTTTGCCTGGTTGATGATCCGAAACTGGGAAGCAAGAAGCGCCGTCAATGCAATAGGCTCCTCGTTCAACTTCTCCAAATCCTTATAAATACGGATCGCCCTTCCAAGGTCTCGTTCCATTACCGCATCCACCAGCTTTAATCCTGATGCTTCGGCACTGTGGGATAAGAGCTCTTCCGCCAATTCTTTGGTTACGACGCCGCCCTCCCCGACATTCAATGCGAGCTTCTCCATTTCCATTCGCAGCGCCATCAAATTTGCTCCGATTTCCTGTGTGAAAAGCTCGTGGATCGATTCCGGTACGGTAATATGTAATTCCCCGGCTAGTGTTTGAATCCATTTATCCATGTCCCACTCTTTAACCGGCTGACAAGAGATAACCTCGCCGTGCTTCTTCAGCTGCTTAAAGATTTTTTTACGTTCATCCAGTTTTTCATAAGGAGCAATCAAGATCAACACCGAGTAATCCGCGGGGTTTTCAATATAGGACAACAGCGTATCCACATCATGTTCAAAAGGCAGTTTATCCGGTTTTGCCTTTAGAAATCCGGGATGATTGGCAATGACAACTTTGCCGTCTCCGAGGAAAGGAAACGTTTCTGCATCTGTGACCGCATCCTCAATCGGTGTCTCTTCCAGATCGTATTGCGAAATATTGAATTCCTGATCTTCCTTTTTCAGTGTCTGTCCAATGATTTTATTCTTATATTCCTGAATGAGGTAGGATTCTTCTCCATATAATAAATATACCTGTGATTGTTTTACTTTGACCATAATAGTGGCTAACCTTCCTTTTATGTTTCCATTTCCATGAAAAAAAGATACGGCGACCCCTGTCGGGTGCCGGTGTCACCATTTTATGCCCGTTTCGGACATCTGTCAAAACAGTGAACCGTATCGCCGTATGTTCCATCTATATAAACGCCATTCCAAAAGCCCCGGGCGCTTTTGAAGAGGACGATGTTGTTCCTCGCTTGCGTTTAGTTTGACCGCTTCCAAAAGAATTATCTGTGACAAGTCTTGCTAGCTGTGGGAATGATTCTTGACTGTTTTCAAGGAATGTAGATTTTTTCCTTATCTTGGACTATACTGGATGTAGATAAGAGGAGGGGTAACAATGAACGAATTTAAGAACGACATACAATCTAAGACGAACGACGTCATTGATTCTGGATTAGGGTTTGTGTTTTCCTTTGTTTTCTTCTTCGTCATCTTCTTCATAGGTGTGGTATTTTCCATCCTCGGACAATGACCATTTGTGTCAGGAAGGCTGCTGTAACGGCAGTCTTTTTTTATTCTCTGCTCGCATTATACGGAAGATAGGTCCTAAATGTTCCACTTTGCCCGGAAAAAATATAGCTTACCGCTCCATGAAGGTCCGTACGGAAGATCACCGTTCCTCTCTCCTCCAGCCTCTGCGTCACTTCCTCATGGGGATGGCCGTAGCGATTATTCCGTCCGACGGAAATCCATGCATATTCCACGGATAGTTGTTCTAGAAAGGATTCGGAAGTAGATGTACGACTTCCATGATGACCAACTTTCAATACGTCCGTATGAATATCGGGATGACCGGACAGAATTTCTTCCTCTACCTCCAGCGGAACATCTCCTGTAAAAAGCCACCGCTTACCACCCAGTTCGGAAGCAAGAACTAAAGAGTTATGATTCGCATCGTTCTGATCCTCATTCGGGTGAAGCACTTCAAAACGATACGATCCGATTTCCAACACGTCACCCGCTTCTATCACCTCTGTCTTATCAGCTATCGTCTCCCCTTCATAAAAAGGACTGACCACAAGCTGTCCAACCTGCATTTCTCGAAACAACGGGAAAACACTCCCACTATGATCCTGATCCTCATGAGTAACAATCAACGCATCCAGCTGATGGATGCCCCGGGATTTAAGAAAGGGCAGGATAATCTGCTTGGCTGTTTCATCTCCTGCTTTTTGAAAAGTCGGCGGACCAGCTGCATCAATCATCAATACACCGCTTCTGTAGGGAAGCTCTATGATAAAAGAGTCCCCCTGGCCGACATCCAGCATGGTTACAGCACCCTTGTCAGAGAAATAAGGAATCGCACTGTATATCATCAGCACCCCCACCGCTCCACAAGCAGCCAGAAAGGCTGTAATCCGTTTCTTTTTCGACCAGCATATAACCATAAGGATGAAGCATGTGCTATAGAGCAGGATCACAGAAGAAGGAACAGCACCGATTACCCAGGGGATATCCATATAGGAAGTCACTCCTTTGGACACGTCCATAACGTATTCATGCAACTGAAAGACAAAAGAAGAGAAGGGTCCAGCTGTTTGCGGCAGCAGAAAACTGCAGGCAAAGACGAGAAATAGAAGTGGAATAAATACAAAAGAGAAGTAGGGAACCAAGACGGTATTCACAAATAAGGAGAGCGGCTGGAATTCGTAGAAGTAGTGTACTTGAAGGGATAGGATCGATAATTGACTGATGAGGCTGATAACGGCTGATTGGAGAACAGCATTCGAGTATTGTTTAAGAATGGGCAACGACAGAATGAGACTGAATGTAACCAGAAAGGAAAATTGAAAACCGATATGGTGGAAGTAGGAAGGATTAAGGAGAAGAAGAACGAACGCCGTCACGGACAGGAGGTCTGATAATGGAATCCGTATTTTTAAAAAGGAAAAAAGAAGAAGGACAAGTGCCATCAATCCTGCTCGGATGACCGAAGGCGCCGATCCAGCAAAAACGATATAAAAAGGCAGGAAGAACATAAGGAACAGAGAAGCTTGACGTCGTGTTGCCACGCCGCTTCGGAAAAGAACGAGATACATGCCCCCGACGGTCAATCCGACATGCAGGCCGGAAATCGCGAGAACATGAGCGAGGTTAAATTTCCGAAACCAGAACAAGGTATCCTCCGGAAGCTCCCCTGAATCCCCGAAGAGAAGCGCCCTCATCCAAGGATATAACGAAGGTTCTACCTGCTCCTCTAAAGCATCCATCATATTTTTTCTGAATTCAAACAAATAACTGAGAAAAGATCGCCCTTCACACTCCAGGTCACTAAGCGAGGCAAGTGTGATTTGTTGATATATCCCTTTGGAAGCCATGTAATTCTTATAATCAAAATTACCGGGATTTCTAGCTCCTTCTATTTGTTCAACATCACCGACACCAACACACGAGGCTCCATGCGGCCAATCAGGTACAGGCCCTTCCTCCTCTTTAAACAGACGGAGAATAAATCCGGTACCATCGGAAGTTTCAATTATTGTCTGATAGGTATGGCTCGTTTCTGTTCTATTTGAGGAGAGCGTCCCTTGAAAACTCCGCGCTTTTTCCGCTTCAAAGGGAGGAGACTCAGGGAGAGGGAGGTAGGACCAGCCGAGGATAAAAAAAGAGGCGAGGATAAAACACCAGTAGGTTTGTTTTCTATGGATGAACAGCCACACCACAACAAGGAAACCCATTACAAGTTGAATCGCGATGCTTTGTATAGCAGTTACCCCGCCAAGCACGAAGGCCAGGACGGGGACATGCCATATCCCCTTCCACATCATTCAGAATAACGGAAGAGTTCGTCCGCCTTTTTTCTCAAATGTTGGACGTCAGGATCTTCATAATGTTCCAGTTTGTCGAGAAGTTCAACCATGAGCTGTTGATGCTCCACGTGCATCGGCTCCCGTTCAATAGCGACTTTCTGAATGCGTACACCTGCCTGCTGAAGCATTTCGACCGCATAAGGATCATTCTTATAGTCTTCACTATAATAAACAGCTTGAATACCAGCTTGAATGATGGCTTTTGTACAGTGAAGGCACGGAAAGTGAGTGACGTAAATTTCTGCATTTTCCGTTGCAACACCGAACTTGGCACATTGAAGAAGGGCGTTCATTTCTGCATGAATGGTACGTACACAATGGCCGTCCACCACATAGCACCCTTCATCGATACAATGGACACCGCCTGAGACGCTGCCGTTATATCCTCCTGCGATCATTCGTTTATCTCTAACAATGACTGCCCCGACGGCGAGCCGCTGACAAGTGCTTCGAGACTTCAGCAAGTAACTCTGGGACATGAAATATTGATTCCAAGTAATCCGTTCCATTTTATGTACTCCTCCTATTTATTCTCCTTCAGTTTACTCTCCCGAAACACCGGTCGTCAAACGATCAAGGAGCCCTTATACTGTCCCTCATATTCTCAAGGGTCTTCTCTCCTATCCCGGGTACATTCACTAGATCATCAACAGATGCAAAGGGGCCGTTCTCTTCCCTGTATTGGATGATCGCCTCAGCCTTAGAAGGACCAATTCCCGGTAGTGTCTCCATTTCCGCCGCAGTCGCTTGATTGACGGCCAGCTTCTCTCCCACCGCTGAAGCACTCGGACCGGGTACGGCCGCTTCTTCAGCAGCACTCGGTACCAAAACGACCATCTCGTCCTGGAGGATCTGTGCTAAATTCACCTGAAGCGGGTCTGCAAATTCCGTCATACCGCCCGCCTCACGAATTACATCGTCCACCCGCATTCCCGGGCGGACGACATATACGCCCGGCTTGCTCACTTCTCCCTTTACATCCACACGGAACGTTGCAGTCTCTTCTTGCTTCGCCTCTGCTTCCTCTTCGTGTTTAGCTTCCACTTTCTCTACCGCTGCCGGTGTAGGTGACGTCGATTCCCGCCAGTAAAGAAGAAGAATGATCAAGAGAGGGGCTCCCAGCCATAGGTACCTTTTCCATTTGGTCATGGCAGTGGACCTCCTTTCATATATTTGATTTTGGAGAATATGGATAATTAGATAAGGATAAAGGGAGGGATTCCATTTGAATATAGGAATCATCGGAACTGGAAACATGGGAAATCTGCTGGTAACCAGTTTTATTAGAAGTGGTGCGGTCGCAGAAAAAGACATTACCATATTCAACCGGACGCCGGCAAAAGCGGACGCATTAAAAGATCAATTCCCAACCATTCAGGTGGCGGAAAATTTAGCGGCCCTTCAGAAGAACAGCGATATCGTATTCCTTTGTGTGAAACCGCATAACTACAAGGATGTGTTGGATGCCTTAAAAGCAGGATGGAGCGAACAGCAATGCCTCATTTCCATTACAAGCCCGGTCTCTGTTTCACAGCTGGAAGAGGTGACTCCGTGTCAGGTCGCAAGAATCGTCCCTTCGATCACAAATCACGCACTGGCAGGAGTAAGTCTGTTCACATTCAGCGACAGAGTGACAGCATCCAACCGTGCTCTGTTAGAAAAATTATTTGAAAACATTTCCACGCCGATAGATATCCAAGAAGAACATATCAGAGTCTCTTCCGATATCGTTTCGTGCGGTCCAGCCTTCATCAGTTATTTACTTAGTAATTGGATTAAGGCAGCAGGAGAAGTTGCCGGCCTGCCGGAAGATAAAGCGACGGCATTGACCGAAGAAATGGTGGTGGGACTTGGAGAGCTGCTCTCCCAAAAGGTGATGACCCTTGAAGAGCTGATGGCCAAAGTGACCGTGAAGGGCGGAGTTACCGGAGAAGGACTTCAGGCGTTGGAAGACAATATAGGTCCTTTGTTTCAAAAGATGTTTGAAGCAACCCAGAAGAAGCATAAAGAGGATAAAGCAACAATTGATTTAAGCTAAATAACGTATTCGACAAAAGCTGCCTGTTTCCTGCAAAAAAAAAAGAGTCCGACTAAAAATCGGACTCTTTGCAGGCTGTGGAGCAACTTCAACTTCCAATCATATATGATCAACAGACTTAGCTTGCTTCACATAGAACGTTTTTTTTCAGAAAAAACGCCTCAGCTAAAACTTATTAAGGCAGATGCCTCAGTGGAATGGGCCCCATTTAGAGGAGTCCCTCCTATAGATATCATTTGCTTTCCTTTTGACAAACGAACAGAAGCCTATCTCCTTCTTGTGAAGGCTGTTCACGAAAGTCGGCATAAATGCCTTTCAAAAGAAAGCCTGCATCTTTGAGCCAGGTTGCCAAATCTTCTGTCTGGTACCCCTGTTGGTAGTGAACTTCATCAAAACGATTATACAAACCATTCGTCTGAACGAAGAACGTCAAATCATGGACGAAGCTGTTCTCTTTTTCACCAGGATCACAAAACCATACATAAGATAAATCGTCATACACTTCGGCAAATGTGGCACCTAAAAGGTCTTGTTGAATATGCTCTATAGAATGAACATCAAACAAGAATAGACCATCCTTACCAAGAGCTTCGTGAATATGGCGGAAAGAATCCTTTACCGCATCCTCTTCTGTTACGTAGTTGATAACATCACAGTAACTGATGATACAATCTACATCATGGAAGCCACTCAAGGATGTCATATCCTGCCTATGCCAGGCAATCGGAGCCTTTGGATCCTTTTGCTGAGCAATGGTCAGCATATCGGAAGAAAGATCGATGCCCGTCATATGGTATCCACGTTTGTGAAGGCGATGGGTGATTTCACCGGTTCCACAACCCAGATCAATAATGGCTGCAGCTTTCGGATGGAATTTCTTCAGCATACGATCCGTGAATTCAACCCAGCGGTCATAAGGAGCATCCTCCATCAGACGATCATATACTTGCGCCATCTCCCTATAGCTCACTTTAACTGCCGATCCCTTCTACAGGAACAGTATCCGCATCTCCCCATAGTCTTTCGAGGTTATAATAGTGGCGTTCATCTTTGTGGAAAATGTGACAAACAACGTCATTCAGATCCACCAGTATCCAACGCGCCTGCTCAAAACCTTCCATTCTTTTCACTTCGATCCCTTGCTCTTCGGCCTGGTTTTTCAATTCCCTTGCAATCGCCTGCACTTGACGTTCATTTGATCCCTCACAGATCAGAAAATAATCGGCAATCAGCGATACTTCGGCCATATCTAGTACGACAATGTCGTTTGCTCTTTTTTCGTCACAGGCCTGTGCGGCCAGTGTCACTAGTTCTTTGCTTTCCAATGAGTTTCCTCCCTTAATCCTCCATAACTTTTATCCTTTAAGAATAAAAGTTAGATTAAATCATTATATGCATGAAACGTGTCCGGATAAACGGTCCTTTCCTTACTAATTAGAAATACAATGGTATTCTTCAAGGCAAGGGCACATGCTTGCTCCAGATTAGTTTCTGCAATTTCGCGCACTTCATCAACCCCGGGGAAGTTACGGCCAGGTTCTATATAATCAGCCAGAAATACGACCTTGTCTAATGGAGACATGTGTTTCTTTCCTGTGGTATGGTAAGTGATCGCCGAAAGAACCGCCTCATCTTCGAGTCCCAGCTCCTGTTCCAGCATCAATGCCCCTACAGGTCCGTGCCACAATTCGTGGTGGTAATGCAGCAGGTCTTTCGGCAGGCGCCTGTCCTGCTTAATCCAGCGCTCCATCAAGTTTGTGGGCATATACTTTGCATAATCGTGGAGGGCTGCAGCAAGCTCCGCCTGCGATTTATCCACTCCGAAACGGGAAGCAAGCTCAATCGCAGTGTCCGCCACCCTTACTGTGTGTTCATACCGCTCCGGCTTTAAATACGGTTTCACATATGCCAGCGCTTGTTCACGAGTCAGTTTCATATAGACCATACTCCTTCATGTATTGTGTGACGGATTCGGGGACTATATAGCGGATACTCTTTCCGGCAGCGACCCTCTCCCTGATCACAGTCGAAGAAATGTCTACAGATGGGATATCGACGAATTCGACGGGTATTTCATGGCTGCGTTCATACCCAGGGCGGTTCACCCCTACAAACTGGACGATATCCACCAACTCCTCAATCCTGTTCCACTTCGGCAGATGTTCTACCATGTCTCCGCCGATAATGAAATAGAAAATGACTTCCGGATACAGCCGCTTTAAATCACGCATGGTATCGACTGTATAAGACGTGCCTTCCCGCTTTCTTTCAATATCACACACTCGGAAGTCCGGATGGCCGCTGATGGCACGTTCCACCATGGCCACCCGCTTATCGGCATCCGTAGAAGCCTCTTCCTTGTGCGGTGGAATATAAGAAGGCATGAACCAAACCTCGTCGAGGTCCATTTCTTCATACACATACTCGGCCATCGTTAAGTGTCCGAGGTGGGGTGGATCGAAGGTTCCGCCGAGTATTCCAATCCTCTTCATATCTAAACTCCTTTAAGGTAGTTCGATTTGTTTGTTTTCTTCGGATTCTTTATACAAAATAATCGTGTTTCCAATCAGTTGAACGAGCTCAGCTCCTGTTGCTTCTACAATTTCGTCAGCCACCTGACGATTATCCTCAAAGCAGTTTTGGAGAATACTCACTTTAATTAACTCCCGTTTCTCCAGCGCTTCACTGATTTGAACGGTCATATTTTCATTAACACCCGCTTTACCTACTTGAAAAATAGGCTGAATCGGATGAGATATTGTTCTAAGATGCTTTTTCTGTTTACTTGTTAACATTCTATACCCCTTTCAACTTTTGTTCGAACTCTTGAAGCAGCAGCTTGGACTCGGGACTGGTCCCTGTCCAAATGGAAAATGCATAAACTGCTTGCTGCAAAAGCATTTCATGGCCAAAATGGAGACGAGCTCCCCTCTTATCTGCTTCTGCCAGCAGTTTCGTCTTCATAGGACGATAAACAATATCGCTCACAACCGTCCCTTTTGTCAAGCGTTCCATAGCTATTATAAGGCTGTCTTCCTCAGGACTCATTCCTACAGTAG
Source organism: Halobacillus sp. ACCC02827 (assembly GCF_030291935.1). Classification (NCBI taxonomy): domain Bacteria; kingdom Bacillati; phylum Bacillota; class Bacilli; order Caryophanales; family Bacillaceae; genus Halobacillus; species Halobacillus sp. ACCC02827. Next base: position 2,271,892 of record NZ_CP128168.1, read on the forward strand.
TTGTCTGGATAACCAGATCATACATGCCGAGTGTCTGCTCTGCGTCCGCTAAAGTAACTGCAACTGCTTTCCCATCAAACGGCAGCTCCTTGATCAGTTTCTCCGCGCGTTCTACGGTACGGTTAGATACGTTGACCTCCCGTATCCCTTCGCGTATTAATGCTTCGAATATACCACGCGCTGCGCCGCCGCTCCCGAGAAGAAGAGCTTTTGCACTGCCGTTGAATAAATCAGGATAGCGCTGCTTCAAAGAATAGACGAATCCGATTCCGTCTGTGTTATATCCGATCCAGCCCTCTTCCGTACACTTTACCGTATTGACCGCTCCAAGGTGGCGGGCGCTCGTGTCCAAGCCGTCCAGGTGTGCTATTATTTTCTCTTTATAAGGAACGGTTACATTAAACCCGTCAAGATTTTGCGTCTTCAGCCATGCCATTCGCTCATCAAATTGTTCCGGATCTATATCATAAAGTTTATATTCCCCGTTTAAACCCTGCTGTTGCATAAGCTGGTTATGAATCCAAGGCGACAAAGAGTGTCCGACCGGATGTCCAATCAATCCTAAGTTCAACAAAGGAACCCCTCCTATATCAAAGACTCTCGTAAAGATACCTTCACACCCTCAGGAGCATACGCCTGAACGGTCACTCCGCCTTCAGGAACGGTTATCCATCCAAGACCTGAAAAGACGATATCCGTCTTATCCTCTTTGATCTTTAATGTGTGCCCTTTTAACGGCGGGAGTTTTTCCTTCGTTGCAGCATCTGGTGGAGAAAGCAGCTCTCCCAGGTGGTTCTGATACAAATCATCAGCCTTTTCCAACTTTGTCCTATGGATGGAGAGTTCATTGGAAACGTAACATATAAATGAACTTCTGGAGCCGGTCTCAAAGTCAAGTCTGGCAAGTCCACCAATGAACAATGTCTGCTCTTCGTTTAATTGGTACACCTTCGGCTTAACTTCTTTACGCGGTGTAATTAACTTTAGATCCTTATCTGATACATAATGAGCCATTTGATGACGGTGGATAACACCAGGCGTATCATAGAGTGAACTGTCATTATCCAGAGGAATATCAATAAAGCCGAGTGTTGTGCCAGGGAAATAGGAAGTTGTAATAGCGTCTTTCACTCCAGATGTATTTGAGATCAATGTATTAATAAACGTCGATTTACCAACGTTCGTCGTTCCGACCACATAAACATCTCCGCCATTTCGGTAACGGTCGATTGCCGCTGAGAGGGTCTCTATGCCTTCGTTTTTCTCCGCGGAAATTAGATAAACATCTTCGACTTCCAAACCATTCTCTCTTGCCGACCGCTTCAACCAATGTTTAACCTTACCGTGGTTGACCGACTTTGGAAGGACATCCATCTTATTACCAACAAGCAGAACCGGATTGTTACCCGTCAGACGTTTCAGTCCTGGAATAAAGCTTCCGTTAAAGTCGAAGATATCAACAAGCTGGACAATTAATCCGTCTGTTGCGCTTATTTGATTAAGCATTTCCAGAAAATCATCATCCTGATATGGAACGTCCTGTACTTCATTGTAATGTTTGAGGCGGAAGCATCGTTTACAGATGATGTCTTCCCTCTCAAGGGCAGAAGCAGGCGCATAGCCTGCTTCTGCCGGATTTGTTGTCTGTATCTCTACTCCGCAACCCTGGCATTGTATCACCGCCATCATGTATCTCTCCTGTCCCATGTAATTTTTCCTTTTCTTCTCATCCAATTAAGGATTCTCCGCTCAATTTTTCGATTAAACCTCGTGAAGAAGCCGTCTGTTTCAACGATCGGTACTACCAGAATGGTATGAAGCCCGGCTGAATTGCCGCCCAGTACATCCGTAAGCAGCTGATCTCCGATGACAACGACTTCGTCCTTTTTCAATCCCATTCGTTTACAAGCTTTACGGAAGGCTTTGGACAGTGGTTTTCTGGCACTGTAAATAAATTCTGCATCCAAAGGTTCCGAAAACAATTTCACACGCGCTTCCTTATTATTGGAGGCGATCATTACCTGAATTCCATGGTCTCTCATCATTTGGAACCAGTTTCTGATGTCCTCTGTGGCATCCGGTACATCCCATGCAACCAAGGTATTATCCAGATCTGTAATGACTCCTTTTATCCCTTTGTTCTTCAATTCGACTGGATCGATATCAAAGACGCTCGCAACGTGCTCGCCCGGCAAAAAATTCTTTAACATATCACATACTCACTCCATCTCTTATACAACGGCAAAAAATAGTCCTTCACCATCATATACAAAAATTCGTCATGTTTCAAAAAGACTCTTGTAAAGAACAAAAATCGTTCGACAAATACTGACAACTTCAGGCTGTGGATAAGTTTATACACAGTTTCCACACAGTTACTTCTTTGTTATCACTCATTTGTGCAGACGTGTTCAAAAGTTATCTACATTTTCTTGTAGATAACTTCCATATTGTGGCGATTTTGAGGTCATGGTAAGGTAAGAATACATTAAAAATGACTCGTCGAGCCATCTACTCATTCGGGAGGTGACTGTCACATGTGTGACAGCGGTATGAAACAGTTATCTGATTCCCTACTCATACAATCTTACCACAAAGCCATTGAACTCAATCTTTCAGAAGAATTCATACAACAAATTGAAGCAGAAATGAAAAAACGGTCCCTCAACCACCGCCTCAGAAAGCAAATATCCCAAGTAGGTTAACATCAACGAGGCAGATAAAGGCAAATCCCATTGATTTTAAACTCGATCCCATCAAAGGACGGGTTTTTTTTTTTATGAATTTTTATTTACGAAATGATGACTCTCTTCTTATTTAAGAGGGAATAATAAAACCATGCGTCCTTTCACAACGCCCGATATACGAGAGTTGAACAAACCTGCTTTTTTTGATTACAATTGAGTGAATACTTTGTTACGATCATCCAAATCATTTGATAGATGAAACATATGTCAAGGGAGGAACAAACCACATGCTGGTGGCTGTATTATTGCCTTTTATCATTGCTATTTTCATTCCATTTCTCAGTAAATGGAAAGACAAAATCCACACAGGCTATTTCGTAACAATCGTGCCTGTCCTCATCTTCATCTTCTTCATCCGTTATATCGGATCAGGTTTTGAACCTGTTATTTCGGAGTACAGCTGGATACCATCGCTTGATATGAATATGGTCTTCCATCTGGATGGACTGAGTCTGCTCTTCGTACTTTTGATTAGTGGTATCGGTTCCCTGGTTGCTTTCTATTCCATCTTCTACTTAAGCAAGACGGAGCAACTGGGTCATTTTTATGTGTACTTTCTAATCTTTATGGGATCGATGCTTGGAGTTGTCCTTTCGGATAACGTGTTCGCCCTCTACAGTTTCTGGGAATTCACATCGCTTTCCTCATTCTTGTTGATCGGTTTCTGGAACTTTAAGAAAGAGTCCAGATACGGTGCATTAAAATCCATGCTGATCACTGTATTCGGGGGGTTAAGCCTGCTGGGTGCGCTTGTGTTCATGACGATACTTACGAATACGACGAGTATTCGCGGAATGATCGAGCAGCAGGATCTGATTTTGAACAGCGAATTTTTTCCGCTGATTTTAGTATTGCTTCTTTTGGGCGCCTTTACTAAATCCGCTCAGTTCCCTTTCCACATCTGGCTCCCGGATGCGATGGAAGCGCCGACACCTGTCAGTGCCTACCTGCACTCCGCTACGATGGTTAAGGCAGGTATTTATTTGGTGGCACGGTATTCACCGATGCTTTCTGCCAATGAGTGGTTTTTCATTATCGTATCCACAGCGGGTATTGTAACTTTGTGCTGGGGATCTTATATGGCTGTAAGACAGACAGACTTGAAGGGTATTCTGGCCTTCTCCACGATCAGCCAGCTCGGTATGATTATGGCTATGCTCGGATTCGGTACGAAAGTAGCCGTATTCGCAGCGGTATTCCATATTTTAAACCACGCGACATTTAAAGGAAGTCTATTTATGATTGCCGGTATCGTAGACCACGAAACCGGTACAAGGGACATTCGGAAACTTGGCGGCTTGATGACCTACCTGCCGATGACCGCAACGCTTGCCGTATTTGCATCCTTCTCCATGGCCGGTGTTCCTTTACCGTTTTTAAACGGGTTCTATAGTAAAGAAATGTTTTTCGATGCTTCCTTGGAACTGGAAGCTGCAACGACAGGTTTTGCAGGATTCCTCCAGATGGTTATCCCTTATTTGGCGGTTTTCGGAAGCATATTCACCTTCGTCTATTCCATGTATTTCTTCTTCGGAACATTCCGTGGCAAGGCGAAACTAGAGGAGCTTCCTAAAAAGCCGCACGAAGCACCGGTCGGGATGCTTGTATCACCATTCATTCTCGTAGCTGGCGTCATCATTATTGGTCTGTTTCCGGGGCTGATTAATGAATCGTTTATCGCCCATGCTGCAGAAGCAGTGAAAGGAACAGCCATCGAGAAAGAGATTTACTTCTGGCACGGCTTGATTCCACCATTCATTATGTCTCTTGCCGTTGTCGTATTCGGTACGATTTTAGCACTGTCCATTAAAGTATGGCAGCCGGTGTACCGCTTCCTTCCAGGGGTACTGAGTGCAAATAAAGTTTATGATGGAGCAGTCGCTCGTTTAGAGAGCTACTCCACTACAGTAACAAAAGGATACATGAACGGATCTTTGGGAAGATACGTACGTCTGATCCTATCAGCGATCATTATTGTAACGTTTGTCATGATGGCTATTACAGGAGGATTCTCCATCGACACCTCCAACCTGGCCGACATCACAGCGCCCGAAATTCTCGTCGCTGTAACAATGGTCATTGCCGCGCTTGGAACGGCGCTAACGAATAACCGGATAGCAGCGATTCTCATTCTTGGTGTCGTCGGTTACGGGTTAGCTATGCTGTTTGTCCTTTACCGTGCTCCAGACCTTGCTCTGACCCAGCTTATCGTAGAGACGGTAACAGTAGCTCTCTTCCTGCTCGTCTTTTACCATCTTCCGAAGCTTAAGAAGAAAGACGATGCATTAAGTACGAAAGTATTGAATTTAATCATTTCCATCGGATTCGGAGCGATGATGACGATGGTTGCCATCAGTTCCCACAGCAGTAAGTGGTTCGAAACCATTTCTCAATACTTCGTGGATAACTCCTATAAGCTGGGCGGGGGAGACAACATTGTCAACGTCATTCTTGTCGACTTCCGTGGACTGGATACATTATTCGAAGTGGTCGTATTAGGCATTGCTGCAATGGCGATTTTCGCATTAATCCGATTTAGAAAAGATAAGGGGGAGGAGTAATAGATGGAACTCATCATGGCCGTACTTGCCGGACTATTATTCGCAACAGGAATCTATAACCTCCTTCAAAAACAACTGTTGCGCATCATTATCGGGACCGCACTGATTTCGCACGGAGCCCACCTCTTCATCCTAACCATGGGTGAACTGAAACGCGGGGCTCCACCGGTGTTGACCGAAGGAGTAGAAAATTATGCAGATCCGCTGCCGCAAGCATTAATTTTGACATCCATCGTCATAAGCTTCGGTGTCACAAGTCTACTACTCGTATTAGCTTATCGGGCCGCTAAGATCAACGGCACCGATAATATGGAGCAATTGAGGGGTAACGATTATGAGTAACTTAGCTGTACTACCTATCATCCTGCCGCTTTTAGCCGGCATTATCGTCGCATTCATCCACAAAAAGACAGCACTTGCCAGGAACATATCTAAACTATTCGCTGTCTTTAATCTTGCTGTCGTCATCTACGCCTTCTGGCAGGTAAAAAGCAACGGCACTCTCGTTCTTGAATTAGGGGATTGGCAGGCTCCGTTCGGAATTGTACTCGTCGGCGACCTGTTATCCATGACCCTTGTTTTAACAACGAACGTCGTCGCTGTCGCGTGCGTATTTTTCGCCCCGCAGTCACTCTCTGAGAAAGAAGAATCCTTTTACTTCTATACATTCTTCTTTATGCTGATTGCAGGCGTCAGCGGGGCTTTTCTTACAGGTGACTTGTTCAACCTCTTCGTATTCTTTGAAGTACTGTTGATGGCGTCTTACGGCCTCATTGTTTTAGGAAATGGAAAAGCTCAGCTTCGTGAATCCATTAAGTATGTATTGATCAACCTGTTTTCTTCCATGTTGTTCGTTACGACCATCTCTTTCCTTTACTCTGTTGTCGGAACCGTAAACATGGCTCAAATAGCAGAGCGTGTACAGGAAGTGAATCAGGATGGAATCTTGACGACAATCGGGATCCTGCTTTTCTTCGTTTTCGCAACGAAGGCAGCTGTATTCCCTCTTTACTATTGGCTGCCAAGACCTTATATTTCACCCAATCCTGTAGTATCTGCCCTTTTCGGTGCATTGCTTACAAAAGTCGGAATCTATTCGATCCTACGAACATTCACTTTGATGTTTAATCAGGAAGTTCAGCTTACCCACTCCCTGTTTATCATCCTCGCAGGTTTGACGATGATTTTCGGAGTGGTCGGAGCGCTCTCCACGAACAATGTTAAATTGATTGTCGCCTATAACATCATTCCTGCTGTTGGATTTATGTTAATGGGCATTGGAATCTTCACGGAAGTTTCCATCAGCGGAACGGTGTACTATCTGGTTCATGATATGATCATCAAGAGTGTACTCTTCCTCCTTGTCGGCGCTGTGGTTTACGTAGCAGGAACTTCCGACCTCAGAAAAATGGGAGGATTGATTCACCACTACCCTGTCCTCGGCTGGTTATTTTTTGTCGCTACCCTTGTACTTGCGGGTATCCCACCGTTCAGCGGCTTTATCGGTAAACTTCAGCTGCTGCGCGGAGGGCTTGCAGAGGAAGAAATCGGAATCGTGATCATCGCTCTGCTTTCCAGTTTGATGATCCTCTTCTCCATGATCCGCATTTTCATTCGTGGTTTTTGGGGAGAAAAAACAGATATTCCAATTCCTGAACGTAAAAAGAAAGGCACACGTATGGCTTGGCCGGCCGCCGGTCTGCTTACTCTATCCGTTCTTTTGGGAGTCGGTGCAGAATTATTCTACCCGACGATCCAGTCCATCGCCCAATATTTGATGGATCCGCAAATCTATATTGATTCTGTGTTAAAGGAGTAGAAGCTGATGCCTTTACAAATCGTTATAAACATCATTATTGCTATCATGTGGATGTTCCTTAGTGAAACGTACAATTTCTCTTCCTTTCTTGTTGGATATATTCTCGGTATCGTTTTATTGTTCGTTCTGCGAAGGTTCATCCCTGATTCTTTCTACATGAAACGTGCCTGGAAGTTCCTTCAGCTCATCCTCTTATTCATAAGAGAATTGATTTTATCTAACATTGATATCGTCAAACACGTGTACAAGCCCAAGCTGAATGTTCAACCAGGGATTTTCGCGCTGCCGGTAGATGTCAAGACAAATTTTGAAATTACGCTGCTGGCTAATTTAATATCCCTGACACCCGGTACCCTGTCGGTCATCGTGAGCGAAGACCATACAAAAATTTATATCCATGCAATGGATATGCCGGACGTTGAGAAGTCTGTGAATGATATTAAAGAGACATTTGAACGTATGATCTTGGAGGTGACGAGATAATGGACAGCGTAGCAAGTTTCACAAAAACCCTCGTGGATATTTCGGCAACCATTGCTATTATCGCCGTTGCCGTTTCCGTCATCATGCTCCTTTATCGTGCCATCACCGGTCCTACGAACCCGGACAGGGCGGTTGCGCTTGATATTATAGGCATCAACTTGATGGCATTGGCAGGATTACTCGCCATCCTGCTTGTGACAACCAAATTTAATGATGTCGTCTTATTGATTGGGATCCTGCTGTTTATAGGTACGGTTGCCCTGGCGAAATTCCTAGAAAAGGGTGTTATCATTGAGCGGGACATGGATTAACATCATATTTGACATCATCATCTGCCTTTCACTGCTCAGCGGTGCTTTCTTCCTCATATCGGGATCCATCGGTATTTTAAGATTTCCGGACGTATATACAAGGCTGCATGCGGCCACGAAGAGTTCGACTCTGGGTGTGGCAGGTATTATGATCGGAGCATTTCTTTTCCTGTATGTGGAACACGACATCGTAAGTGGAAAATTACTGCTCGGCATCGTATTCGTACTGTTGAGCGCACCGGTTTCCGGACATATGATTTCACGTGCTGCTTACCGCAGCGGCGTCCCTTTATGGGAAAACAGCATTAAAGATGAATACGCTGAAGTTTTGAAGGAAGAACAAAAGCGGCAGATGCCGGATAAATAAAAGCTCCCCCAGCGAATATCGCTGGGGGATTTTCTTTATCATGACAACTATATTTTAAGGGGTACAAGCACAGACCTTCCCACAGGCACATAAGTATGTGATAGGCGTTTGCCTAATCCACGAGGAGGTGCATCCTGTGAGCAGTCTGATCGCTTCTATCCTATACTTTTTTAAAGAGTCCCTCTTCTTCATGTCCTACGTTAAGAACCAGGCCTTTCCGAACCCGCTGTCCTCCGAAGAAGAAGCGGAGCAGTTGAAATTGATGCAGGAAGGCAGTCATGAGGCAAGGAACAAACTAATCGAACATAACCTTCGTCTCGTTGCTCATATCGTTAAAAAATTCGAAAACACGAAAGAGGATTTCGAGGATTTAATTTCTATTGGAACGATCGGCCTCATCAAAGGAATCGAAAGCTATTCGACAGGCAAAGGAACGAAACTCGCCACCTATGCTGCGAGATGTATCGAAAATGAGATTCTAATGCACCTCAGATCGACGAAAAAGACAAATAAGGACGTTTCCCTTCAAGACCCCATAGGACACGACAAAGAGGGTAATGAGCTTAATTTACTCGATATCCTGCAGGCGGACGTAACGGATATCGTCGAAGAAATCCAACTTCATATGGAATTAGAGAAAATCAAGGACTTCATTACTATTCTCGATGAGCGGGAAAAAGAAGTGATCATTTTCCGCTATGGATTAAATTCCACGGAAGAAAAGACTCAGAGGGAAATAGCAAAGGAACTCGGCATCTCAAGAAGTTATGTCTCTCGCATTGAAAAGAGAGCCCTTATGAAGATATTCCACGAATTCTATAAACAGAGTAAACAAGGAAAGAAATAAATAAAAGAACCGGGTCCCCAAATGAGGAACCCGGTTCTTTTATTTATTTATCTGCCGACAGCCGCTGCCATTTTCTTATTTTCATAGTCATGAGGAAGGCAGTGATCAGCGCCGCGCCGATTAATGGGTACAGATACATATAGGTGGCCGTTCCATACTCATAAAGGCTGATTAAAGTTCCAATATATAAATAACTGCTGAATATCAGTAAAGTCATGATAAACCGCTTATAGTCGGCTATCTTCTTTTTCCATTCGGTAGATTCCATAAAACTTCCACCTCCTGATCTATAGATATCGTATCATATCCATACCCATTTGTCGGTGGAAATTACTGTTATTTATAAGACTGGATCATCGTCATAATCATTTGTGCCGCGTTTTCTGCCGCCTTCGGAAGGAACTCATCGAAAGAAATAGATGATTCTTTGCCGGCAATATCCGAGAGCGCACGGATGACCACAAAAGGTGTCCCGTATTTATGACAAACCTGAGCAATGGCCGCTGCTTCCATCTCTGCTGCGATCATATCCGGGAACTTCCCTCTTACAAAATCCACTCGGACGGGATCCTGCATGAAAGAATCGCCTGTAGCAATGATTCCTTTAGCTGCACGTGCATCCGTCTTAGCAATGGCTTCCATCGCTTTCTCCATTAATTGTTCATCGGCATCGAACATAGCCGGCATTCCAGGTACCTGCCCGTACGCATAATCAAAAGCGGTAACATCGACATCATGATGGGTGACGGAGGTTGATACGACGACGTCCCCCACCTCCAGATCTTTGGCAAATCCGCCCGCCGAACCTGTGTTTATAACCGCGTCTATTTCGTACTGCTCATGAAGAATCGTAGCGGACACCGCTGCATTGACCTTCCCTATCCCTGATAACAGCAATACCACCGGCACGTCGTAAAGCGTACCCTCGATATATTTACTTCCAGCCACTTCTTTCTCCGCAGTCACTTCCATTTCCGACTGCAGGCGTTCGATTTCTTCATCCATTGCACCAATAATTCCGATAGTCATATTTAAACTTCCCCTTTTAACGATTGATTTCTTTCTCTTTCAACACTTCCAGCTTCGTCGGCTTATAGCCTTGGCCGTCGACCCATTCAACAGAAACACGAAGATAGCCGGTTTCACTTTTATCCGATACAGTAGCGACCGCTTTGTTCGGACCTCCGCCGTTGCCGATCCACCAATAGATGATATCGTCTTCAGCAAGTCCTACCCCTTTTCTAATCGCCTGCTTCAACTCTTCATAGTCTTGAGAGCCTTCCTGATAGGTTATGCTGTGGTTCCCGCCTGTATCCTGCTCTGTCGGTACAGAGGACCAATCTTTCGTTACCACACGTTCTACGTTAGGATCTTCACTCTCTTCCACTTTCAATCCTTCCTCATCCTCAATAGGCTTCAGCTCTTCAAAACCTTCGAGTGAGACTTGTGTGCCTTCGTTTTCTTCTTTCTGCTTGGAATCGTCTTTGGACTTACTGGATTGCTCTTTATCCTGCTTTGCTTTCTCAATTAACGATGCCTCGGTGCTTTTCGCTTTACCGGGTTCGTCATTAGTGCTGAATACCATAACCGAGATGAATACGGCAACAACGAGGACGCCTACCCCTGATAACCACGTGACCCACTTGAAGCTGCGTCTCTTCTTCTCATTGCGCGATGAACGGGAATTCGATGTATGTTTTTCTGACATTGTCCTTCTCCTCCTTTTGACTCGTGTATATTATACATGATGTCAATGCGCCAACCAATACTTCCATGGTCCTCCCTGCTATTGCCCGGGAAATGTAGAAAAAAAAGGCAGGGAGAATAAGCCCTGCCTTTACGATTCATAGAATTATTTAACGGTAACGATCTTCACGTCTATTTCTCCACCTGGTGTAGCGACTTTGACCTGATCGCCTACTACATGTCCGATCAGACTTTGAGCCATAGGAGAATCGTTGGAGATTTTCCCTTCAAACGGATCTGCTTCTGCACTACCTACGATCGTGTATGTTTCTTCTTCACCATCAGGAAGTTCCTGGAATGTAACAGATTTACCCATTGTAACCGTATCCGGGTTTTCAGTATCGTTTTCAATGATGACAGCATTGCGGATCATGTTCTCCACCTGCGTAATACGGGCTTCAACGAAAGCCTGCTCGTCCTTCGCTGCATCGTACTCAGAGTTCTCAGACAAATCGCCGAATCCGCGGGCGATCTTGATGCGTTCCACTACTTCTTTACGACGCTCCGTGCGAAGGTGCTCCAATTCATCTTCGAGCTTCTGTTTACCTTCTTCAGTCATGTAATAGCTTTTATCTTCTGCCATGGTCGAACACTCCTTTAATACAAGAAAAAATGATAGTCCTTAATATAGGAAATGAGCAGTACACCGGTACGCTCATTTGCAAATTACTATACTTTACCCGAGGACATGATGATTTAGAACTACTATTGAAACTATGCCAGATTTCTGCCAGTATTTCAACTATTTTCTTTGCTTACCGCTTGTCCCTTTTCGTACAACACCGTTTGTATCTTCGTAGCCATCAAATCAATCGCCACGTGGTTCTGTCCGCCTTCCGGGATAATGATGTCCGCATAGCGTTTCGTCGGTTCTACAAACTGCAGATGCATCGGGCGTACAACGTTAATATATTGGTCGATGACCGAATCGAGCGTGCGGCCCCTCTCGTTGATATCCCTCATCATACGGCGGATAATGCGTACATCAGCGTCCGTATCAACGAATACTTTGATATCCATCATATCTCTTAAACGCTCATCTTCCAGGACCAGGATCCCTTCGACGATTATGACTTCCTTAGGGTCTACGTGAATCGTTTCTTCAGACCTCGTGTGTCTTGTATAATCATATACGGGCTTCTCCACAGGCTTCTGATCAATCAACTGTTCCAATTGTTCAATCAATAGATCATTGTCGAAAGCCAGCGGGTGGTCATAGTTCGTCTCCAGCCGTTCCTCAAACGGAAGGTGGCTCTGATCCTTATAATAATAATCTTGTTCTAACATCAATAACGTCTTGTCCGTAAAGCGCTGGATGATGGATTTGGTGACAGATGTCTTACCTGACCCGGTTCCTCCTGCAACGCCGATAACTACTGGTTTGTCGTGCATGCTTCTGGCTTCTCCTTTCATCCAATTCCTTGGATATCTATGACCTTTTATTTATTTCTTCTTCGTAATCGCTACTCCGTCCCCGATCGGAACAATCGTCGTATGATAGTCCGGATGACGAACCAGCCATTCATTGAAACCGCGGATCTTGCGTGCGATCTTTGCCATACGCGGACCGGCATCCGTATCGTCCGCTACATATCCCTTAAAGAGGACGTTATCGGAAATGATCATTCCGTCCTGCTTCACTAACGGGGAATAGAGATGGAAAAATTCCTCATACTTCCCTTTCGCAGCGTCGATGAACAGCATATCGAATGGTCCATGACCGCTTACCACTTCTTTCACGTCCAAAGCATCTCCATGAATGACGCGAATCTGATTTTCTTTATGCATGTTGCGAATATTGGACAGTGCCTCGTTATAACGTTCTTCATCCCTTTCGATCGTCGTAACGGTGCAGTCCGGATTAGCTTCTACCATTCTAAGCGCAGAATATCCGATCGCCGCTCCGATTTCCAGGATGGCTGTTGGTTTCTGGATCCGTATGAGCTGCATGAGAAATTCAATACCTAATGGCTCCATGATGGGAACATGATTTTCCTTGGCATACGTTTCCATTTCTTTGACAGGTCTGGAAGGCTCTGAAAGCAATGATTGTAAATATTGCTCTTGCTCCATCAAGTTTCATCCCTTCACAATAATTTTACAACCACACTATTTTAACACAAAAAAAAGAAGGAATGCGAGTGTTCCCGTCATTCCTTCTAAAAAATTCACTGGCCGGTTATATGTTCTTCTTTATATATATTATGCTGCTTCAAGGTTTCAGAATAATGAATGTCTCCATCACTGTCTGCAAGGAAGTAAAGATAATCGTTATCATTCGGTTCCGCTGCAGCTTTTAAAGAGTTTTCATTGAAGTTGGATATCGGGCCGACCGGAAGTCCTTTCACCTGATACGTGTTATAAGGAGAGTCTACTTCCAAATCTTCATACAGCACTCTGTCCTTATGTTCTCCAAGGGCATAAAGGACGGTAGGATCGGTTTGCAGGGGCATCTCTTCTTCCAGTCGGTTCTGGAAGACACCAGAAATCTCCTCCCTGCTTTCTGCCGTCCTTGCTTCGTTCTCAAGAAGGGATGCCATGGTTACGAGATCATGGACGTTTTCTATACCTTTTAATCCATCCACCTCATCCATATATGGAAGAACGACGGACTGGGTGCGGTCGAGCATACTCTCAATGATTTGATCAATGCTTGGGTCCTCTACATTAAAAGGATAAGTAGAAGCAAATAAGTAGCCTTCCAAAGGATAACGAATATCCTCGTTCAGGATGTCTTCCGTAAGTAAATCCGGATACTTCTCCATTAACGTCTTGACATATTCCTCGTCATTGGCCCGTTTCAGAAATTCCTCTTTTGTAAAGTCCATTTTCTCAGCATAAGCTCCCGCGATCTCTTCCAAATCCCTTCCCTCTGGAATGGTTACGGTAACTGCTGCATCCTTGACAAGCTTTCCTTCTTTCAAGGATTCAATAACTTCATCAATGCTCATGGATGAAGTGAACTGATAATCTCCAGCCTGAAAATCGGACTCATTCTTGAATTTCGTATAGAAACGGAAGATCATGCCGTTCTTGATGATATCATTCTCTTCCAATATCGATGCGATTTGCGAAGTGGAAGAACCGAGGGGGATTTCAACATTTTTCTGCTTTTCGTTTCCCGGATCCACCGGTTGAAGAGCGGAGCGGACGTACAAATAGCCCGAAAGCCCTCCAATCAACAGGATGAGGACGAGTGCCGTCAATATACCGGCTACAATCTTTCTTACGGTACTTGCTTCTTCTATTCTATTTTTCAGCTTTTTCTTATACTGTGTATTAAAGTCAGATTTAGACAACAGCCTTCCTCCTTTCATCCGGTACATTATACTATAAATTGAAAGAACCTTTCTACAAATTGCCCGGATTTTCTACAAATGCCGCCGAGACAGCTCCTTTTCAGAACCTTTATTTAAATAAACCTGCCCTTTATACATGCTGTGATTTTCAGGGAATGAGAGCCAAGGTCTCTTCACCGCCCGATCTTCTTAACAACATAAAAAACCCGCAGCAGAGCTGCAGGCTTTTGGGCGTGACTATAATCAGGTAAGGTCTTCATCTGTCAATGTATTCAGCATTTCTTCGACCATTTCCCACTCATCTTCTGATTCGATTTGGAATAGAGCAAGATCATCCTCTTCGTTCCCTTTTTCCTCATAACGGAAAGCGAAAACTTCGACTTCGTCGCCTTCTTTCTGCTCCGCAGGGATGACGGCAATGTAAGAATGTCCGGTCTGCTCGACGTCGAACGTGAACAACACCTCAAATAGATGCTCTTCTCCGTTCTCGTCCGGTATAATGATGCGTTCTTCTTTTGCTAATGCCATATCAGACATCCTCCTTTATTGTTTCGAATCCAAATATCCTTGTAAAATCATAACGGCAGCCATCTTATCGATGACCTTCTTCCTTTTCTTACGACTGACATCAGCGTCGATCAACACTCGTTCAGCAGCCATTGTCGTAAGTCGCTCGTCCCACAAATGGGTTTGGAGACGAAATTCCTCTTCAAGCCAAGCAGCGAATTTTTGACTGGCTTCTCCACGTGGACCGACGGTTCCGTTCATGTTCTTCGGAAAACCGACCACCGCTTCCGTCACCTCATGGTCTCTGATGACCTCGGCCAGATTGTCTTTCGCTGTGTTGAAGTCCTTCTCGTCCCATCGGAGCGTCGTAAGCCCCTGGGCGGTCCAGCCGAAGGCATCAGAAATTGCGATGCCTATCGTCTTTTCCCCCACATCTAAACCTATTTTCTTCATTCCATGCCCTCTTTATTCTCTTTGATGTAAAACTTTACCAACTCTTCGATCAGCTCATCTCTTTCGATTTTTCTGATCAGGTTTCTTGCATCCTGGTGACGAGGAATATAAGCAGGGTCTCCGGAAAGGAGGTAGCCTACGATTTGATTAATCGGGTTATACCCTTTCTCCTCCAGTGCACTGTGCACAGATAGCAGTACGGATCGGACATCTTGATCAAACGGTTCTTCCGAGAAGTTAAACCTCATCGTCTTATCCATTGAACTCATTACAGTCACCTCGCACATTTATTGTATTTACTCCATTATATACCTATTTGCAGGATTAGAAAAACTAGGCTTTCTGTCCCGCATATTCTTTGGCATACGTAAGAGCATCCGGGATTTTGGAAGCATCTTTGCCGCCTGCCTGCGCCATATCCGGACGGCCTCCGCCGCCGCCGCCGCAGATAGCAGCTGCTTCTTTAATCAATTGACCGGCATGATACCCTTCTTCTACTAAATCCTTGGATACTCCTGCAATTAATTGAACTTTCTCGCCGTTAGGTGCAGCCAGCAGAATAATGCCGGATCCAAGCTTCTGCTTCAAGTCATCCACCATGGAACGAAGGCTGTTCATATCCTTGACATCCACTTTCTTCGCAAGGACCTTCACGCCTGCTACTTCCTCTACATCATCAAGGATGCTGGAAGCTTCCAGGTTGGATAGTTTAGCGCTGAGTGAATCCTTCTCTTTCTGAAGCTCTTTCATTTCTTTATGAAGAGCATCGATCCGGTCCGGCACCTGTTCCGGCTTCGTTTTAAGAAGCGCTCCCGCTTCTCTCAGGACGTTTTCCTTTTTATTCATATACAGATAAGCATCTTTGGCAGTCACAGCTTCTATCCTGCGCGTCCCTGCACCGATACCGGATTCGGAAACGATCTTGAACAGGCCGATTTCCGCTGTGTTCTGCACGTGACAGCCGCCGCAAAGCTCAAGGCTGTAATCGCCGACTTGAACGACTCTTACAGTGTTTCCGTATTTTTCTCCGAAAAGTGCCATTGCTCCCTTTTCTTTTGCTTCTTCGATAGAGCTCAGCTCGATCGTTACAGGGATCGACTGCCACACCTTCTCGTTTACGATGGATTCAATCTGCTCCATTTCTTCGTCGGATACAGAGCCGAAATGGGAGAAGTCAAAGCGGAGGCGATCCGGTTCAACGAGGGATCCCGCCTGATTAACATGATCTCCAAGGACATCCTTCAATGCCTGATGAAGGAGATGGGTCGCTGTGTGGTTCTTGACGATAAAGGAACGGCTTCCCGGATCCACCTCGGCAACCACTTTCGTACCCTTCTCCATGGATCCTTCCCGGACGATTGCTTCGTGCATATGTTGTCCATTAGGAGCTTTCTTTACATCCGTCACTTCCAAAAGAGCCGCTTCCGAACGCAGGAACCCTTTATCTGATACCTGACCTCCGCTTTCCGCATAGAAAGTCGTTTGATCGAGGAAGAGATACACCGTATCCCCCGCTTCGGCATGCGCAGCGAAATCTTTTCCTTTTATCATTTCAACAACCACCGCTTCTGTCCGCAGGTGATCATACCCGATAAAGGAGCTTTCCACATGGACATCTCCAAGTACTCCGTCCTGCACCTGCATGGAGTCCGTCTTCTGGCGGGCGTTGCGGGCACGCTCCCGCTGTTTCTCCATTTCTTCACGGAAACCTGCTTCATCAATGGTGAATCCAGCTTCTGCTACATATTCTTCTGTGAGCTCTTTTGGAAACCCATACGTATCATAAAGGCGGAAAACTTCCGTTCCAGGAAAGACGCTGCTTCCTTTCTCTGATTCCTGCTTCATAATAGTAGAGAGGATTTGCAGTCCGTCATTCAGCGTTTCGTGGAAACGTTCTTCTTCGGTCTTGATGACGTTTTGAATGAATGCTTCCTTCTCTTTCACTTCTGGATAGAAATCGACCATGATATTAGATACTTGCGGGACAAGTTTATACATAAACGGTTTATCGATTCCAATCTGCTTAGCAAAGCGAACCGCTCTTCTCAGCAGACGGCGCAGGACATACCCGCGTCCTTCGTTGGAAGGCAGGGCTCCATCACTGACAGCGAACGTTACGGTTCTCATGTGATCGGCGATGACTTTAAATGCTGCATCTCCATCGACACTGTCTCCATAGGCTGCTTCGGCAATTTCTTCTGTTGCTCTAATGATTGGAATAAACAAATCTGTTTCAAAGTTCGTTTCCGTCTCCTGGATGACACATACCATCCGCTCCAAGCCCATTCCTGTATCGATATTCTTCTTCGGAAGCGGAGTGTACGTATCGTCAGGGTTATGGTTGAACTGCGAGAACACAAGGTTCCAGATTTCCAAATACCGTTCATTCTCGCCGCCTGGATATAATTCCGGGTCGTTGGAGTCGCTGCCGTATTTCTCGCCGCGATCATAGAAAATTTCGGTGTTCGGTCCGCTCGGCCCTTCTCCGATGTCCCAGAAGTTCTCTTCAATTCGGATGATCCTCTCGACTGGAAGACCGATCTTTTTCTCCCAGATTTGATAAGCCTCATCATCTTCCGGATGGACAGTCACAGAGAGCTTCTCCGGATCGAAGCCGATCCATTTCTCGCTTGTTAGAAACTCCCACGCCCACTCCATAGCCTCTTCTTTGAAATAATCTCCAATAGAGAAATTCCCCAGCATTTCGAAGAAGGTATGGTGTCTTGCCGTAAAACCGACATTCTCAATATCGTTGGTTCGAATCGACTTCTGGGCATTGACGATTCTCGGGTTTTCCGGAACCACCCGTCCGTCAAAATACTTCTTCAATGTCGCTACACCACTGTTGATCCATAAAAGCGTCGGATCCTCATGAGGAACGAGGGATGCACTTGGTTCCACACGGTGGCCTTTCTCCTTGAAAAAATCAAGGAACATTTGTCGAACATCTGCGGATGTCAATTTCTTCATAACAGAAACCTCCTTGAATTATATACAATTTAGACGGTACTGGACGAAGCTTCATCTTTGACAGACACAGAAAAAACTCCCGTCTCTGCCTGATGATTCGGCAGGGACGGGAGTTTTTCCGCGGTACCACCCTGATTATAGACCTGTTGCATCTATCATCTCGAATGCTGATAACGTAGCATGAATCCGGCGGGGATTAGCCGCACTCCGGAATAGCGTTCGGCAACGATCATGGAGCACGTCTTTCAGCCAGGGACGTACCTCTCTATCCATAAACAATGTCGCTTACTCGGTTCCTTCTTCGTGTTCTTCGTCCAAATAGTCTTCGCTATGCGTAATTATAGATAACTGTCCTTCATCTGTCAATGCCCGAGCCTTCCCGCCCTGATTTCATCAACGACGACCTTGAGGCAGGTGAGGACAGGTACAGCAAGAATCATTCCTGGTATGCCGGCAAGTTCCCCACCTGCCAGGAGGGCGAGAATAATCAAAAGCGGGTGGATATGGATACTTCTCCCCATAATGTAAGGGGATAATAGATTCCCCTCCAGCACCTGAATGACAACTACGACGGCAAGAGTAAACAGCAAGGCCTGAAAAGAAACCGTCAAAGCCACAATCAGAGCCGGTCCTGCTCCAAGGAGCGGACCGAAATAAGGGATAATATTCGTGACCCCCGCGACCAATCCAAGTACGAGCGGGTATGGCAGATCGATCAGCCAGAATCCAATTGTCGCAAATACACCGACAAATAAACTGATCAACAACTGTCCTCTGATATATCCGCCAAGAGAATGATTTAACTGAATAACCAGCCTTTGTGCTTCCTGGTGCCAGCTGCGGGGCAGGAGGTGGAGAAAGGCAAGACCGATTCTTTTATAATCTTTCAGGAAATAAAACGTCATAACCGGGATGACCGCCAGCAGGATGATCATATTGAAGATGCCACTCAAACCCGTGAATACGGCCATCAGTCTGGCGCTCAATCCTTCTTCGAAGGTTGTGATGGCTTGATCCAGCTTATGGTGCATCCCATCCGGAAGTCGTTCCGTATGGGCATAGTATTCCTTCGTCCATGCCTGGTATGACGCAGCAAGATCAGGCAGTTGGTCATTAAGAAGCTTTACTTGCTCCAAAAGACGGGGATACCCCTTGTAGATGCCCCAGCTCGTAAGGGAAAAGAACAGCAGGAATATAAGCAGAATTGCAATTGCCCTCCGCACTCCAACACCTTCCAGCGTTTTCACCAGTGGATGAAGTAAAAGCGAGAGTACAAGAGCAAGGACAAATGGTAACAGCACTCGTCCAACCATTACGAGTACATGATCGTAGTATGGAAACAGCCAGGCAAGCAGCAGCAGCGTAAGCAGGATGATGAATAGTATAGAGAGACGACGCAGCCATTTGGAAGAGCGGTCCGTCATGAACCTTGCTGATAGAAAATATCATTTAGCGAGCTGAGACTGCCGTCCTCTTCGATTTGGTTGATGTTCATCTTCCCGTCCTCCATTGTCAGTTCAAGACAACAAGTCCAGCAATAATACTGGTCGTTACCGATTTTGCCCAGCTGTTTTTCTTTGCAGTTCGGACACCTCATTGGTACAAACCCCTTTTTTTACCAATCAGTATGCCCGACTCTCTCTTATTCATACATTCAGCAGATTACGTACCCATTGGATCCCCTCTTCTACCTGCTTTTCTGATGGATGTGTGTGTGGTGTATGTTCAAAAATAAAAAACTTCTCTCTTCCCTGACATAAAACCTGCAGCAAATCTTTCATGTCAAAACCTCCCTGCCACTGATGATAGTCAGGGTGAATGGGCGCCCAGAAGTATGTTTCGAGTAAAGAAGTGACATTGTGCATGTGGACCACACGAATGTATGGAAGCAGCGGTTCTATGTACGTTCTCCAGTCGTTTTTGCATGCCATCATGTAATCACCGATATCAACACAGATATCCAGAGGACTAAACGTCCGGCCAGACATTAAAAACTCATGGAGATAGCGGATGCCGTCCACGGACATGTCCTGTCCAAGCTTAGGCTCACAAACGATCGGGATATCATAGGTCTTCTGAAGTTCTGCAAGGTAGGAGATCCCTTCCTCCATGGCTTGCATCGGGTTATTGTGGCTCCCTTTAAAATAAGGGAAATGGACCAGGATGTAGGAGGCTCCCGCTTCCTTTACCATTTCGACATCGCTCTTAAACCGATTCCTTCCGTCTTTCGGATCCATGGCTACTTTTTCAATCAGGTCGTATTTGCTTCCTCCGCGAAGAAGAGGTGCATGAACGCCGAACGTGCCACCCTGTTCTTTCTGTAAGCATAAAAACTGTTCCATCGATGCCCGGTCCCGAAACTCTCCGATCTCCACATGAGCGTGTCCCCATTTAAACAATTCATCGAACTTATCAGGATCCGACATGATGGTACTGCCGGACATACCAAGTGTATGACCCATCATCAATCCCGCCTTTCTACATGAAATCGTACGGGGAGAGCTGTTCCTCTTCTTCCTCTCCATTTACGTCCTGAGGTTCCTCGGACTGCAGCTTCTCTTTGAGCATGGTGTATCGGGTGTTGGTATCCGTCGTCCCGATGCCGTCCAGAAATGCTTCTTTATCTCCACAGATGATCAATGACTGCTTCGAACGAGTGATAGCCGTATAAAGTAAGTTTTTCCTGAGCATCCTCCGGTAACTTCTTACAACAGGAAGAACAACGATCGCAAACTCACTCCCCTGTGACTTGTGAATTGACGTGCAGTAGGCGTGCATGACGTTATTCAAATCCTTCTTCGGGTAGACTACCTCTTTCCCATCGAAGTCAATGACCAGCTGCTCGACACCGTCCGTATTCTCTTCTTCACGGAAAATGGCGACCACCTCTCCAATGTCCCCATTGTACACTCCGTCTTCCGGTTGGTTGACCAATTGGATCACTTTGTCCCCTTTTCTATAGGTGACGTCAAAATAAGTCAAATCCCGTTTCTGCTTATGCTTGGGATTGACCGATTCCTGAATGCTTCGATTAAGCTGATGAATCCCTACTTCTGTCCGGTACATCGGTGCCAGGACCTGAAGATCCTTCATCTCGATCCCTTTCTCCTGCGCTTTCTTCACGATGTTTGTAACGAGGTCGCTCAGCTGGTGTTCTTTAGCGGGGATGAAATTAAAATCATGCTCCTTCACAAGCGAGCGGATCGAGCAGGTATCGTTTTTGATCTCGTGCGCGAGCTGAATGATTTTCGAACCCTCTTTCTGGCGGTACACCTCCGTCAATTTAGTGGAAGGGATGACTCCTGATGCCAATAAATCCGCCAGCACCTGGCCGGGGCCGACAGACGGCAGCTGGTCTTCATCCCCGACGAGAAGCACCTGCATATTAGACGGAACAGCCCGGAACAGCTGATTCGCAAGCCAAACATCCACCATAGAGAATTCATCCACGATCAAAACATTGCCTTCCAATGGATTATTTTGATTCCTTTCAAACGAGTCGTGACCGTCCCAGCCGAGAAGACGGTGGATCGTACTCGCCGGCAGCCCTGTCGATTCGGTCATACGTTTCGCGGCACGACCGGTCGGAGCTGCTAAAACGAACGGAAACGGCTTATCACTTCCATAGTCTTCCGGATCCATAGAAAGCTCGTTCAGGCCGGCATATGTTTGGAGAATCCCTTTAATGACGGTCGTTTTCCCTGTCCCCGGTCCACCGGTAAGAATCATTAGTTTGGACTGAAGAGCTTGTTCAATCGCCTTATACTGCTCTTCTCCGTAACTGATGGCTTCCTCTTCCTCCAACTTGCCGATGAGCTTTAACAAATCCGCCTGCGTGTGTTCCGCTTCCACTTCTTCTATTTGAATGCGGTCCAAGTGCGTGCGAACCCCGTTTTCCGCAAAATAAAGCGAAGGCAGATACACACGATTTTCTTCGATGTAGACATATTTCTCTTCACCAAGATTGATGATCTGTTCAGAAAGCTGTTCAAAGGAGATGGACCCGTTCTCTCCCTGATTAAGCAGTTGTTCTACCTGTAACAGGCACTCTTCTGTCGGAAGGTACACGTGTCCCGCTCCCATGCTTTTCTGCATGATATAGAGGCAGGCAGCCCGGATCCTTGTCGGATGATCCAAAGACAGATTCTGGGCTTTGGCGATCTCATCCGCGCGATGGAAACCGAATCCTTCTACATGAAAGACGAGTTGATAAGGATCTTCCTCGATGATGGCCATCGTTTGATCTTGGAACGCCTGATAAATTTTCTGAGCAAGTTTCAAACCGAATCCATATTGGGACAGATGTACCATCACATGCTCGAATCCTTGATGCTCTTTCAGTGCGTAGTAAAGCTGCTCTGCTTTTTCTTCAGGCAGCTTCGGTACTTCCTTCAACACATCGCGATCGGAAAGGATTTTGGAAACGGCCTTCTCTCCAAGATGCTCCACGATCCGCTCTGCCGTTTTCTTTCCGATTCCATGAAAGAGATCACTGGACAAATACAGAACCAACCCGTCTTTCGTTTCCGGAAGTACACGATGATACATCTGAACCTCGTACTGCTTCCCGAACTTCTTATGATTTTTAAATTCTCCATGAAAGATATACGTCTCCCCTTCTTCGAGGGGGGAGAAATGACCTTTGATCACAAGATTCTTATCATCGAAGTCTTCGTTCGTTTCTGTCACCTTGATCGAAGCGATGGAGAACTGCTCCGTCTCCTTATGGAAGATCATCCGGGCCAGTTCCCCTTTGACATAAGGGCGTTCTTCTTCCGTTTCATTAAAAAGGGATGGTTGCATCATATGCGTCGTTCTCCTTCGTTCTACTCGTTTAGCGCTTGTTCCACTTGTCCTTTGGCGTGGGCGGCAAGCATATGCTCGGGGTTTATTTCCAAGGCTTTGGAGAAGTGTTCCAAAGCTTTTTCCGCTTCTTCTTTATGAAGAGCCACCACACCAAGATTGTAATGGGCGTCACTATGCTGTTCTTCCAATTGTAGCACATGATGCATGACCTGTTCAGCCTGTTCAATCGCTCCATTTTGGGCGAGACACAGGCCGTATTGAAACTGAATATCCACATCTTCTGGAGCGAGTTCGGAAGCCGTTAACAAATATGGAAGCGCCATTTTCACTTGATCTTGATGCAGGAAGGTCAGGCCGAGCATGAAATGGACATCAGCTTCATTCAGGCCCTTCTTTATGGCAGTAAGGAACTGTGTTTGTGCCTTATTATAATCTTCCTGTTCATAATAGACATTCCCCAAACCGTAAAATGCCGTCGCTGCTGTCTCATCTAACTCTATAGCTCGATGGTAAAACCGTTCTGCCCGTTCATAGTCGTTCATATGTGTGAGCAGGTTACCAAAGTTGATATACCCCACAGGCTCTTTAGGATTTTCGTCAATTGCTTCGGTAAACAGTTTTGCGGCTTCCTCGTAATCATGGTTCTGCATGCGTTCAATTCCCTGTTTCAATTTATCCATCGTTTTTCCCCTTTCCGTTCTTTGTTTCCCATAAAAAAGCCATGTCCGTTGATGGGACATGGCCTGGTTTTATCCTACATAGGTGATGGCTGCATTTTGCTTTAATACAACATCGATAGTAGCTCCGCCGAGGCAGACATCGCCATCATACAAAACAACTGCTTGTCCTGGTGTAATTGCACGTTCCGGCTCATGGAACATGACCTTCCACGTTCCATCATCCAGCGGATATACCGTGACCGCACTGTCATCTTGACGATAACGGAATTTAGCCGTACACTCAAACGGCTCCTGAGGGACTTCCCCTCTTGTCCAATTTGCTTCAGAAGCAATCAGACCGTCGGAATACAAAGCTTCGTGATGGAAGCCCTGGCCCACATAAAGGACGTTCTTCTCTACATTCTTCCCGACAACGAACCACGGATCCCCCGCACCCCCGATGCCGAGACCTTGACGTTGTCCAAGTGTATAATACATAAGTCCGTCATGCCGGCCTTTCACTTCCCCGTCCAACGTCTCCATATTGCCGGGCTGGGCAGGCAGATACTCACTTAAGAATTCCTTGAAGTTACGTTCACCTATGAAGCAGATTCCTGTGGAATCCTTCTTCTTAGCCGTTGCAAGGCCGTGTTCTTCTGCGATACTGCGGACTTCTTTCTTTTCCATATGTCCGAGTGGGAACAGGACTTTCTCAAGGACATCCTGAGAAAGTTGGTTAAGAAAATACGTCTGGTCTTTATTGTTATCGACACCTCGCAGCATTTCGTATGTGCCTTCGTTTTCACGCACCTGCGCGTAATGACCTGTAGCGAGATAGTCTGCACCAAGGGACATGGCATGGTCCATGAATGCTTTGAATTTAATTTCTTTGTTACACATCACATCCGGGTTCGGTGTTCTTCCTTTCTTATATTCCTCAAGGAAGTAGGTGAACACTTTATCCCAATATTGTTTCTCGAAGTTGACGGCATAGTACGGGATATCCAGCTGGTTGCAGACACGGATGACATCTTCATAGTCTTCCGTTGCTGTACATACCCCGTTCTCGTCTGTATCGTCCCAATTCTTCATAAAGATTCCTACGACATCGTAACCCTGCTCCTTTAAAAGGAGAGCGGCAACGGAGGAATCGACACCCCCGCTCATTCCTACGACGACGCGTGTATCTTTCGGTTCTTTCATTACTCTCACCTTCCTTTAGACAGTCAAACGTTTAATGATTCGACTGACTCGTCTTGCTGCTTCTACTATATTTTCTTCATCGTTCGCCAAGCCGAAACTAAAACGAATCGAATTTGTGGTTCTTGGGTCATTTTTTCCGAACATTTCCGTCAGTACATAAGAAGGCTCTACGGACCCGGCAGTGCAGGCACTTCCGCTGGATGCGGCGATGCCGTCCAGATCAAAGTTTGTCAGAAGTGCTTCTACGTTCATCCCCGGAAAACTGATGTTTACGATCGATTCCACTGTCCATTCTTCCGGACTGTTCACATGGAAATCAACCGCTCCTTCTTTCAGTGTCTCTAGAAACAGCCGTTTAAATCCTGCATATTTTTCTTTCGTAGAGCTTCTCTCCGCCTGCATGATCTCCACGGCTTTCTCCAAGCCTTTGACGGCAGGGATGTTCTCTGTACCGGCACGACGCTTCCGTTCCTGTTCTCCTCCATGTTGAAGAGACTCAAGCGGCGTTCCTTCCCTGGCATATAAAAATCCGATACCCTTCGGACCATTAATTTTATGACCGGAGACAGCGAGCAGGTCTACCGGAAGCTCGGACACATCAATATCGATCAATCCATACGCCTGGACGATATCCGAATGGAACAAAGCCTGATGATCAGCTAAAAGTGCTGCTGCCTTCTCAATAGGCTGGACAGCTCCCGTCTCGTTATTGACCATCATAATCGAGACAAGAATGGTTTCTTCTCTCAATGCTTCTTCCAAATCCTTCATCCTGATGATTCCTTGTTCATCGACAGGAAGGTAAGTCACTTCAAACCCCTGCTTTTCCAAGTGTTCGACTGCATGTAATGTAGCATGATGTTCGACCGAGGTGGTAATGATATGCTTACCCTTCCCGGAATTTGCTAAAGCAGATCCGATGACTGCAAGGTTATCCGCTTCCGTACCTCCACTTGTAAAGATAATCTCTTTCTCATCTGCCTGGATGCTCTTTGCAATAGTTCGTCTCGCCTCATCGAGAATCCGGCGTGCTTTCCGCCCGAATTGATGGACGCTGGACGGGTTCCCGAACACCTCTTCAAATACGGGAACCATCGTCTTGACAACATCCGGATGAACCGGTGACGTCGCAGCATGATCTAAATAGATAGGTTTCATTTCGTTCACTCCATCAAAGGTATTAAATATAGAACATATAGGCGTCCTGCGTCTGATCTTCCACGTGATCTTTCAAATCCTCAAGCGTTGTCGTATCGAGCACGTCTTTCACCGCATCCCTTACACGCTTCCATAACGCCTGTTTGGCCGGCTCTTCATTTTCAATGCCTTCGACGGGCGTAATCGGCCCTTCCAACACACGAATAACGTCTCCGGCAGTTATTTCATGTGGAGCCCTTGTCAACATGTAACCGCCATATGCCCCGCGGACACTTTTGACGAGACTTGCATTCCGCAGTGGCGCAATAAGTTGCTCCAAATAGTGCTCGGACAAATCATTATCCCTGGCAATCTGCTTTAGGGATATGGGCCCGTCCCCATACTTGCGTGCAAGTTCAATCATAATGGTCAGCCCGTAGCGGCCTTTGGTAGATATCTTCATAGGAATCACCTTTCATTATAAGAAACTGTAACCACTTCTTCGCTTGAGGAAGGGTATAACCGACAAATGTACCTAATAATAACGCGATGAATACGGTACCCAATCCTACAGGTCCGCCGAGGGCGAAACCGAGGACAGCGACTGTAATCTCAATTCCATTCCTTACGGTTGAAACTTTCCAGCCGGTGGCATTTGTAAGGAGCAGCATAAGGCTGTCCCTCGGTCCTGCACCTATCTCGGAAGATACATATACACCGACCCCGAGGGCCGTGATGAACGTACCACCGGCAAAAACGATAAGCTGGAAAAGTAAAGACTCGGGCTCAGGCAGAACCCAGTTGAAAAAATCAATAAATACGCCGATCAACACCATGTTCAACACGGTACCGATCTGCGGCAATTTCTTTTGGGCGACAGCGCTCAATAAAACAATGATAAGTCCGGCAATGATTGACCATGTCCCCACAGTTAATCCGAACTGTAAAAACAGACCATAGTGAAATACGTCCCATGGTCCGATTCCAAAGTCCTTGACTTGCATCGTCATAGAGATACCGAGGCCCAGGATGACTAATCCGATTGCGAAGAAACTCCAGCGGAGAACCGCTTCGTACTTCGTCTTTTTCTTGTTGCTCACACGTCATCCTCCTCTCTCTATTATACCAAACGCTATTATAGCATGGATGGCAACCCTCTTGCATTTTATACGGAATCATTCTACGCTTACCATTACAATGAGAATAAGGAGACTGAACAATGAGTCAACAACCACTCGCATTCCGCATGCGTCCATCTAATATCAATGAAATTATCGGTCAGCAGCATCTGGTAGCCGAAGGTAAAACGATCCACCGCATGGTAACGGCAGGAAGACTCGCTTCGATGATCCTCTTCGGTCCGCCTGGTACAGGGAAGACGTCCATGGCAACAGCATTGGCCAAGAGCTTACGCATTCCGCATAAATTATTGAATGCTGTGACAGATAAGAAGAAAGACATGGAGATTGCTGTTGAGGAAGCCAAAATGCACGGACAGCTCGTGCTGATCCTCGATGAAGTACACCGTCTGGATAAAGCGAAGCAGGATTTTCTCCTTCCTCACCTGGAGAGTAACCGTTTAACACTGATCGGCTGCACAACGAGCAACCCATACCATTCGATCAACCCGGCAATCAGGAGCAGATGCCACCTTTTCGAACTTCATTCCTTAACAGAGGAAGATGTGAAAACCGCTCTGGAAAGGTCCATCAACGACGAAAACCAAGGACTCGGTCATATGAACATCTCTGTCACCGATCAAGCCCTTGATCACTTTGCTGCTGCGTCGAACGGGGATCTGAGGTCCGCTTTAAACGGTTTGGAGCTTGCCGCCTTTTCTACACCGGAAGACGAAGCAGAAACCGTACAGATCACGCTGGAAGTGGCGGAAGAATGCATGCAGAAAAAGAGCTTCTCTCACGATAAAGACGGGGACGCCCATTATGATGTCCTGTCCGCCTTTCAGAAATCGATACGCGGGAGTGATGTAGATGCATCCCTTCATTATTTAGGCCGTCTCATTGAAGCCGGTGATCTAGACAGTATAGCCAGACGTCTCGTGGTCATCGCCTATGAAGATATCGGTCTCGCAAACCCCCAGGCAGGGCCGCGCGCACTCGCTGCCGTAGAAGCCGCTGAACGAATCGGATTTCCCGAAGCAAGAATACCGCTGGCGGTAGCTGTAACAGAGCTTGCTCTTTCCCCGAAATCCAACAGTGCTTATAAAGCGCTGGATGCAGCTTTGGCAGATATCCGGGCCGGCAAGAGCGGGGACGTACCTGCCCACCTGAAAGACTCCCACTATAAAGGGGCACAAACGCTCGGGCGGGGAATCGACTACAAATACCCGCACAACTATGAAAACAGCTGGGTCAATCAGCAGTATCTACCAGACAAATTGAAAAACCGTACCTATTACGAAGCGAAACGGACAGGGAAATTCGAACAGGCACTGGAGCAAGTCAATAATAAAATAAAGAAACAAAAATCCACGTGAGTATAAACGGCTGCCTTGTTGGCTACACTACTATTAAATCTGACAAACTATCAGCTTACCGATAAAGTTAGGAGTGGTGTAGATGCCTAAAGTAAGGCAGGATGCCTGGTCTCATGAAGATGATTTATTATTAGCAGAAACGGTGCTTCGTCATATCCGTGAAGGAAGCACTCAGTTACGTGCCTTTGATGAAGTCGGCGACCTTTTAAACCGTACGTCTGCCGCCTGTGGTTTCCGTTGGAATGCAGAAGTACGCCAAAAGTATGAACAAGCAGTAGAACTAGCGAAGAAACAGCGGAAAGAAAAGAAACGGAATGAAGCGAAGCAGCAAGTGGAATACCCGCAGCCTTCCCGTTCTGTTCCGGAAGAGAAAGAAGTGGCCGAACACCATGCCTACACCTATACAGAACCGCTGGAACAAGCGATTCCCGGCCCACGTAAAGACGACCTTAACCTAACAGATGTTATCCGTTTCCTGGATACTCTTCAAAAAGAAACGTCCGCTTCCGGACCAGTTCAACAACAGTTGAATCAATTGGAGGCACAGAACGAAGAATTGATGGAACGGAACAATCAACTGTCACGTCAACTAGAATCGATGTCAGAGGATTACCAGGCATTGATACAGATCATGGACCGCGCAAGAAAAATGGTTCTATTCGACGAGCAGGATGCTACTTTCAAACCGCAGTTCCGAATGGAGAAGAATGGAAATCTGGAGAATGTAGCCCGCTAGGATAATAAAAAAGGCTCCGAGCATTTAAATGCCCGAAGCCTTTTTATTATGTAAAAATTCTCTCGTAAATCCTATAACACAATAAAAAAATCAATCCCAATCGTGCCGTCGCATCATGAGTTTTGAACCTGCTCCTGGCAGGTGGGTGCCCTGCTCCACATTTCTTGCGTCCTCCCATCAGTGATGGTTATGAGGCTTGCATTCCATGTGGAAACGCCAGGCTCCCGATTCAAAAATGTTAGGTCAAAACGTACATTAGAGCAACGTACACATCAGGATTGATCTCTTTAATTGTAATGTTATCTTAGCATATATCCATTAGCTAAGCAAGAAGGAAGAAACAGTTTTACTCAGCTCATTTATCCGAGCCGGATTCTTTCAGCTGCAGATGAAGTTCTTCCAATTGCTGGGTGCTTACTACCCCTGGTGCATCTGTCAATGGATCTTGAGCAGATGCCGTTTTAGGGAATAGAATCGTGTCACGGAGATTGGTGCGTCCGGCAAGAAGCATGATGAGTCTGTCCAATCCAAAAGCGATTCCCCCGTGTGGAGGAGTCCCGTACTCTAAGGCTTCCATAAGGAATCCGAACTGTTCATCCGCTTCTTCTTTCGTGAACCCTAGTACTTCAAACATTTTTTCCTGCATTTCCTTCTGATAAATACGAAGGGAGCCGCCGCCTAGTTCGTATCCGTTCAGTACGATATCATATGCTTCCGCTTTGACGTCCTGCGGATGCCCCTGCAATCGATCCACGTCTCCGTTTTCAGGCATCGTGAACGGGTGATGGGCTGCATAGTAACGACCATCCTCTTCATCGTACTCGAACAGCGGCCAATCTGTTACCCAAAGGAAGTGGAACTTGCTTTCATCAATTAAGTTCAAGGAACGTCCCAATTTCAAGCGGAGCGCACCGAGGCTGTCTTGAACAACCGATGTTTTGTCCGCTACGAACAAAAGAAGATCTCCTTCTTCTGCTTCCAGCGCTGCGCTTAGGGCATCTGCTTCCTCATCACCAAAGAATTTGGCAATCGGCCCGTTGAACGCACCTTCTTTCACTTTTAACCAAGCAAGCCCTTTAGCGCCGTATACTTTGACGTCCTCTGTCAACTTATCAATGTCCTTGCGGGAGAAATCGTCCGCCTTTCCTTTCACATTGATTGCGCTGACTTGTCCTCCGGAAGCTACAGCACTACTGAATACTTTGAAACCGGAATCTTTCACAAGTTCAGAGATATTGACCAGCTCCAGGCCGAAACGTGTATCCGGCTTGTCGGAACCAAAGCGCTCCATTGCTTCATCAAACGGCATGCGCAGGAAAGGCGTCTCTATATCCAATCCCTTTACTTCTTTCATGACGTGCTTCATCATGCGCTCTGTCATACTCATGATTTCATCTTTGGACATGAACGAAGTTTCGATATCGACTTGGGTGAATTCGGGCTGGCGGTCCGCTCTTAAGTCTTCATCACGGAAACAGCGGGCAATCTGATAATACTTTTCAAAACCAGCCATCATCAGCATCTGTTTAAACAGCTGTGGAGATTGAGGCAGCGCATAAAACTGCCCTTCATGAACACGACTTGGAACGAGATAATCACGTGCTCCTTCCGGTGTACTCTTCGTCAACATCGGCGTTTCCATATCCAGGAACTCTTCCCCGTCCAGGAAGTTCCGGATAGCATTCGTTGTCTGAGAACGAAGACGGAAAGTATCCTGCATTTCCTTACGACGAAGATCTAAGTAGCGGTATTTCAAGCGAAGATCTTCCGATACATCCGTTTCATCTTCAATCATGAACGGTGGGGTTTTCGCTTTATTTAAAATGTTGACCTCTTGAACCGCCACTTCCACTTCTCCGGTTCCAAGATTTTTATTGACGGTTGCTGACTCACGGGCGACGACCTGTCCTTTCACTTCCAGGACGAATTCACTGCGTACTTCTTCTGCCGTCTTCAGCGCCCTCTCTGAAGTTGCCGGATTGAAGACGACTTGAACGATACCGGACCTGTCGCGGAGATCGATGAAAATCAATCCACCTAAATCTCTTCGTTTCTGTACCCATCCTTTTAACGTAACTTCCTGACCTATATGATCTTTCCTTAATTTACCGCCATTCGTTCTTTCCATGTCATTTCCCTCCAGCCAGTTTGGATTGCATATAACGGACGACTTCCTCAAGCGCTATTTCTTTCTGCTCGCCGGTCTCCATGTCTTTCACATTGATGACTTGCTTTTCCAGCTCCTGATCACCGATGACTAATACATAACGGCTCCCAAGACGATCGGCAGCTTTAAACTGCCCTTTCATTTTCTTCCCTAGATAATCTTTGTCCGCCTGTATACCGTTCAAGCGCAGCTCATTCGTAATTCGAACGGATTCCTTTTCGGCCTCTTCTCCCATAGCGACAACGAAGCAATCCATCCCCTGCTCCACCGGAAGTTCCACCCCTTCTGCATCCAACGCCATAAGAAGGCGCTCGATACTCATAGCAAAACCGATTCCGGAAGTTTCAGGACCTCCTACTTCCTGAACAAGTCCCGTGTAACGGCCTCCTCCACTGAGGGTGGTGATCGCACCGAAACCGTCAGCCTCACTCATGATTTCAAAGGCTGTATGATTATAATAATCAAGACCACGAACAAGATTCGGATCGATCACATATTCAATCCCCATAGTATCCAGGTGTCCTTTAACACGTTGGAAATAATCTTTCGAATAATCGTTTAAATAATCCAGGATGGATGGTGCCGTGGCCATTGCCGGATGATCTCTGTCCTTTTTGCAGTCCAATACGCGGAGAGGATTCTGATCTAACCGAAGTTGGCAATCCGAACATAGTTCTTCTTTGTGAGGTTCGAAGTGCTCCACCAGTGCTTGTCTGTGAGCTTCTCTGCTTTCTTTATCTCCGAGACTGTTCAAGACGAGTTTCAACGACTTCAAGCCAAGCGTCTTATAGGAGTTCAAAGCAAGGGAAAGGACTTCTGCATCTATGGCCGGGTCGTCAGAGCCGAGTGCTTCAATGCCGAACTGAACGAATTGACGCTGTCTCCCCTGCTGCGGACGCTCATAACGGAACATCGGTCCCATATAGAAGTATTTCGTCGGCTGGTTCGGAAGACCGTACACTTTGTTCTGGACGAAGGAACGCACGACGGAGGCTGTCCCTTCCGGTCTCAGTGTGATACTCCTGTCGCCTCTGTCCTGGAAGGTGTACATTTCTTTCTGTACGATATCCGTGCTGTCCCCGACACCTCTTTGAAACAACTCCGTGTGTTCGAAAATAGGTGTCCGGATTTCTTTATAATTAAAGCGTCTGCATAGTTCTGTCAGCTGTTGTTCAACAAACTGCCATTTTTCTACGAC
Source organism: Halobacillus sp. ACCC02827 (assembly GCF_030291935.1). NCBI lineage: Bacteria > Bacillati > Bacillota > Bacilli > Caryophanales > Bacillaceae > Halobacillus > Halobacillus sp. ACCC02827. The sequence continues at coordinate 2,304,405 of NZ_CP128168.1, forward strand.
ACCAGGCAAAATATCCTGGGTGCCTCGTGGGGCATTGATAGCCATAAAAATTCCTCCTTCATACGTTACAAACCATTTTTAACCATTAAAAAACCCGTCCCTTTTTCCGATATAGGAAAAAGGGACGGGTTACTACCCGCGTTGCCACCCTGATTGAAGCATGAAGCTTCCACTCAAAACAGTTAACGCCTGTGTACGTCTGTACCTACTTGGTCTTTCGATACAGCACCTAGGAAACGTCTTTCATCCGATCATAACGGGGGGTGTTCTTTCAGCCTAGGGAACACCTTCTCTGTCCGCATGGGAAAGGGTTACTCTTTTCCTCAATGGTTTTACGATTCGCTTTTGAATTGATTACTATCATATAGTTTCCTTCATTCCAATGTCAAGTTATCTGTGGCAAATAATTTGTTTAAATCTATCGAAAGACGGAAGGATAATCCAATTCACTGTCGAATAATGTGTGATGTATACTTTTAACAGGAGGTGTAAGTATTTGAAGAAATGGCTATTTGTCATGGTTGTTATCCTGACAGCGGCCCTATTTCAGGGAAATGAAACTGTCTTTGCAGATCAGGCCGTCATTCAAACGGATAATATGAATGTACGATCCGGACCTGGAACCAACCATGATTCCATAGGAAAAGTCCATACCAATGAATCCTACACCATCGTCGATAAAAAAGGCGATTGGTTGAAGATCAAATGGAATGGCAAAACAGGATGGGTCGCAGCATGGCTCACAAAAGTGAAAACGGATAGTGCTTCTCCCGGAGGTACCGTCTACACCACCAAGTATGACTACTTGAGGATACGTTCCGATGCAGGTTTAAACGGAACGATCAAAGGTCACTTGATGAAGGGGGATCAGGTACAGGCACAGGATAAGACCGGAAAATGGGTCCTTATCACTCACAGTGGAATCAAAGGATGGGTCCACAGCGATTACCTGACGACCAAATCCGTTAAGAAAGAGTCCTCAAGCACGACTGGTTCAAACAGCTCCGACCAAACTGTCAAAGGAAAAGTGAAGGTCGGCACGGACGTTTTGAACGTAAGGAGTCAGGGCTCCCTGCAAGGAAAAGTGTTAACCCAGATTCAAAGAGGTCAGACATATGAATACATAGGCGAACAAAATCGTTGGATTCATATTAAATGGGGAAACGGAAAGACAGGATGGGTAGCAGGGTGGCTGGTTAACAAAGTAGAGGACAACTCCAGTACGAAAGCCGATACCTCTATTACATTGTCTTATAACGGGACAAATATCCGCAGCGGTCCTTCAACAAATGACAAGATTCTTGGAAGGGCTCATAAAGGGGATCAATTCCAGGTTCTTTCCAAAGAAGGACAGTGGTACAAGATCAGCTACAGCGGAAAAACCGCCTACGTAGCCGGTTGGATTGTCGAAGAAAGCGGTAAAGGAAGCCAAACAGCAACACCAGTCTCCTCCGGCAGCCTGAACGGCAAAACTATCATGATCGATGCTGGTCACGGCGGAAGAGACCCCGGCGCAATTGGGAGAAACAACAGCTTGGAGAAAAACCTTACATTAAGCACAGCTCAAAAATTGAAGAACCAGTTGGAGAGTAAAGGGGCAAAAGTATTAATGACACGGACGAAGGATGAATATATTTCCTTATCCATCCGTTCCTATTATGCAAAACGTTCCGACGCTGATGCATTTGTAAGCCTGCATTTAAACAGTGCGCCATCCGGAGTAACGGCGAGGGGAATCAACACGTTCTACTATCATTCAAAAGATAAGGGACTGGCTACCTCCGTACAAAACTCTGTCGTAGATTTTACCGGTTTAAACAACAGGGGAATTTTGAACGGGAACTTCCACGTACTTAGAGAGAATAATAAACCTGCCGTTCTGGTAGAATTGGGATTCATCTCTGATGCCCGCGAAGAACAGACCGTTCGCACCAATCAATACCAGGAGAAAGCAAGTCAAGGAATCACTCAAGGCCTTATCAATTATTTTAAATAAGCAAGGTCAAAAAAGCGCCGGAGCATCTAGCTCCGGCGCTTTTTCCTCATCTTTCTTTACTGTCGATAATCAAGGTTACCGGCCCGTCATTCGTAAGCTGGACATTCATCATTGCTCCGAATTCGCCTGTCTCAACCGGAATGCCCTCCTGTGTGACCATCTCATTAAAGGTTTTATATAACGGTTCTGCCAACTCCGGTTTTGCAGCACCCATAAAATTAGGTCTCCGTCCTTTGCGGCAGTCACCATATAAAGTAAATTGGGAAATCGACAACATTTTCCCCTCTACATCCATTAATGAATGATTCATCTTCCCATTCTCATCTTCGAAAATCCGGAGATAAGGAATTTTCTTCGCCAAATACCTGGCATCTTCCTCTGTATCCTCCTGAGTAACGCCCAAGAGGACGACAATTCCCTGTCCTACTTGTCCGATCGTCTCTCCAGCCACTTCCACAGAAGCTCCGGAGGTACGTTGTATAACTGCCCGCACTCCATTCACCTCATCTTCTTTTACTGCATAACACGACGCACTGTATATACTTCCTGTATCTGCTTAATCCGTTCAACAATTTTTCTTAAGTGATTCGTATTTTGTATCAAGATGGTGATATGGATCGTAGCCATCTTGTTGCGGTCCGATTTCCCGGAAACGGCTGTTATGTTCGTTTTCGTTTCGTTGACAGCCTGAAGCACTTCATTTAGAAGCCCTCTGCGATCATAGCCCCAGATTTCAAGGTCAACGTGATACTGTTTCGAATCGGTAACCGACATTTCCCATTTGACAGGAAGCAGCCTAGGCTGTGCTTCTTCCGTCTGCACATTCGGACAATCCGTCCGGTGCACAGATACACCACGGCCTTTCGTTATATATCCGATAATTTCATCACCGGGTACCGGGTTACAGCACTTGGATAATCGAACAAGGAGGTTGTCCACACCTTCCACACGTACGCCTGAATCACGCTTCCCGACTTTCGGTGGTGTTTTAATCTCCGTGGTACTAACGTCCGCAAGGGTCTGTTCCAGGTCCTGTTCCTTCTGCTGACGTTTTCTGATTTTCTCCGTCAGGCGTGTCGCTATTTGAGCTGCTGTGATTCCCTGATAACCGACAGCGGCGAACATGTCTTCCTCGTTTGCAAAGTTAAACTTCTCAGAGACACGCATCAGGTTCTCCTGTGTGTAGACGTCTTTTGGCTGGATACCGAAATTACGGATTTCTTTATCGACAAGCTCTTTCCCTTTAGCTATATTTTCATCCTTCTGCTGTTTCTTGAAGAATTGTTTAATCTTATTTTTAGCTTGGGAGGTCTGTGCTAGCTTAATCCAGTCTTTAGACGGGCCGTAGGCATGCTTGGATGTCATGACATCGACAATATCTCCTGTTTTCAATTCATAGTCAAGCGGCTCCATTTTACCGTTAACCTTCGCCCCTATTGTCTGATTGCCGACTTCCGTGTGGATGCGATAGGCAAAATCAACAGGTACAGAACCCGACGGGAGTTCAATAACATCTCCCTTCGGTGTGAACACATAAACCATATCCGAAAATAGATCGACTTTCAGAGATTCCATAAATTCTTCTGCATCATGCGTTTCATTCTGCCATTCCAGAATCTCACGGAACCAAGTCAACTTCTCTTCAAATGACTGTTCTGCCGCACTTTGTTTGCCTTCTTTGTATGCCCAGTGAGCCGCAATTCCGTATTCGGCTATCTCATGCATGTCATGTGTGCGGATCTGCACTTCCAAAGGATCACCTTTTGGACCAATTACCGTCGTATGCAGAGACTGGTACAAATTCGGTTTAGGCATAGCGATATAATCTTTGAACCTTCCCGGCATCGGTTTCCAACACGTATGGATGATACCTAAGACGGCATAGCAATCCTTAATGCTTTCTACGGTAATTCTAACGGCTAACAAGTCATAGATTTCGTTGAACTGCTTATTCTGCAGAACCATTTTCCTATAGATGCTGTACAAATGCTTCGGTCTTCCGTTTAAATCCGCTTGGATGTTCACATCATCCAACTGCGTCTGGATTTCGTTAATTACTTCCTCAATATAATGTTCGCGTTCATTACGCTTTTGCTTCATCAAGTGAACGATTCGATAATACTGCTGCGGGTTCAAATAACGGAGGGCCGTGTCTTCCAGCTCCCACTTAATTGTAGAAATTCCTAAGCGATGCGCAAGCGGTGCAAAAATCTCCAATGTCTCATTCGAGATCCTGCGCTGCTTCTCCGCAGGGAGATGCTTCAATGTCCGCATATTATGAAGGCGGTCGGCTAGTTTGATCAGAATAACACGGATGTCCTTCGCCATCGCGACGAACATCTTCCTGTGATTCTCTGCCTGCTGCGCTTCCTTGGACTTATATTTGATTTTACCAAGCTTTGTGACTCCGTCCACCAGCATAGCCACTTCAGTGTTAAATGCATCGCCGATTTCTTCCAAGGTAATATCCGTATCCTCCACCACGTCGTGAAGAAACCCACCAGCAACAGTTTCCGGATCCATTTCCAGATTAACTAATATCCCTGCTACCTGAATCGGGTGGATAATATAAGGTTCTCCGGATTTCCTGAATTGATTGCTGTGGGCTTTCTCGGCGAATTCGTACGCACGACGAATAAATGCCAGATCTGACTCATTCAAATACTGACTTGCTTGCTCTATGACTTCTTCTGCAGTTAGAACTGTATCTTTGGCCATTCCATCACCCTAGTTTCTTTAAAACTTTCTTTATTTTCTATTTGGTATCATTATCAAAAAAAGCGCGGCTTTTGTAAAGGAAAAGCTTACTTAATTGTAAAACAAAGAGCGCCCCAACAAGGGCACTCTTTCTTTTTATTAGTATTGCATTAGCGTACAGACATCATGGCCTTTCAGCTTGCTGCGGCCGTTCAGGTAAGTAAGTTCAATTAAGAACGCACATCCCGCAACTTCTCCACCGAGCTGCTCAACAAGGTTAATCGTTGCTTCGATTGTTCCTCCTGTAGCAAGAAGGTCATCGATAATCAAGACACGCTGACCCGGTTTGATCGCATCTTTATGAATAGTCAATACGTCCTTACCATACTCGAGGCCGTAATCGACTTTGATTGTTTCACGAGGCAGTTTTCCTTCTTTACGTACCGGTGCAAAACCGATTTCGAGTGCATAAGACACAGGACAGCCTACGATAAACCCGCGTGCTTCCGGTCCTACGACGATGTCGATGTCCTTGTCTTTGGCATATTCCACGATTTCGTCAACCGCTTGTTTGAATGCAGGACCATTATCCATAAGTGGGGTGATGTCCTTAAACTGCACTCCCTCTTTCGGCCAGTCCTGTACGATTGCGATATGTTCTTTAAAATCCATTAAATACTTCCTCCTTGACGTGCTTAGACCCTTGGTTCATATATTGGTCAAACCAATCTTTCAACTCATGATAAGTGGAATAGTAGAGCGTTTGTTCCATCTGAAGTTGTTCTTCGCGTCTGCGATAGAGCTGTGACTCTTTCAAGTCCTTCTGTGAAGGTTGTGATTCAACCGTAATAATCCCATTCTCTATTCTAACAAAGTCCAGTTCAAAAAACACCTCTGAAATAAATTCCACCATGGAACGGTCCCAGCCTTTACGGTTGGCAAGCAATTCCGTTTCTTTACGAAGATCAAAACGCCCGCGTTTTAAAAGCATACCATAAAACCATTTGAAATGATCCCTCGTCGGCCATCTCTTAAGAAAAGCGCCATCTTCAAGCTGATAACAGACATACACTTTACGCGCATCCACTATTTCTAAAACCTTTTTCAACTGATCGATTTCAGAAGGAAGATCGAGGAGCAGGAGCCCGTCCAGATGAAGCTCTTCGGTAAGATCGTTTGAACCGTATACAGGTATGTCAAACGGGGCCTTCGTCTTCTTTAGAAAACGGATAGCCGCATATGTTTCCCCTTCCGGTATATCGATGCTCTTTTCCAAATGTTTCGAGCCGCGCAGGTCAAAAAGCTGCTGCTCCTTTACAGCCAGATCCTTGACCATGACCTGCACATTTTTCCGACCGTTCCATTCATTTATCCCGAGCTCACCAACGATGTCCAACGGGGTATGTGGAGCAATCTGCGAATACAAATCCCCCATATGAAAAGCGATCCCGTCCACCTTGGCTTTATTTTGTAGAAACTGGAACTTCAGATGATTTTTCTTGCTTCCAATCAAACGTATTTCCTTCGGCGTATGCTTCAGGTGAAACAGCGGCTTCGGGTTGCCCATACCAAAAGGACGCAGCCTGTTCACTTCTTCAATCTGCTTTAATGAGATTTCTTCGATTTCCACCGTAGATTCAATATCAAGTACCTGGTGGTAGTCTTCTTCGGTCAGCTTTTCTTCTGCCTTTTGGATCAGGTCTTCCCGCAGGTTATTCACTTCTCCTGTTTCAAGAGTCATACCCGCTGCCTGCGCATGTCCACCGAAGTGAATAAATCGATCCCTGACTTCCATGCAGTTCGTAAATAAATCAAAAGCAGCGATGCTTCTTGCCGAACCTTTCGCTTGCTGCTTTTCCGGATCAATGGCAAGAACGATGGCAGGACGGTCAAATTGACGCACGAGTTTCGATGCTACAATTCCCAGGACTCCGGGGTTCCAGCCTTCCTTGGCGACGACAATAACCTTGTCTGCTTCACCTTTTTCATTCTTGACCATCGCTTCCGCTTCTTTCGCGATGGAGGCGACGATTTTCTGCCGTTCTATATTCAACTGGTTGATAAAAGCGGCGATCTCCTGCGCCTCATCCAGACTGTCTGATATCAATAAGTCCACGGCCGGTGTCGCATCTTGAAGTCGACCGACCGCATTCAAACGCGGCCCAATCGTAAAACCAATGGTTTCTTCCTCCATATCCCCCTCGATTCCACAAACCTGTCTAAGTGCCTGAATACCTGGACGAGTAGAACGGGAAATCGCTTCTAGACCGGCGGAGGCCAGAACACGATTTTCCCCTTTCAGAGGGACGAGATCGGCGATCGTACCTATGACCACCAAATCAAGGAATTCCGTCGGAAAATGCCCCAGGAGCGCTTCGGCAAATTTAAATGCGACGCCGACACCTGCCAGCTCCTGAAACGGATAGTCCGCCGAAGTTTTCGGGTGAATGATGCTGTAGGCGTCGGGCAGGCGTTCCTGCACTTCGTGGTGATCGGTAATGATCAAGTCAATGCCGAGCTCTTTTGCAAAGGCGGCCTCTTCGATAGCGGCAATGCCGGTGTCAACCGTAATGATTACCTTGAAGCCGGAATCACTCGCAAACTGGAAGGCTTCTTTATTCGGACCATATCCTTCCGTAAAACGGTTGGGAATGTAGAAATCACAGTCAGCACCCGTTTTGCGGATTGCTTCTACCATAAGAGTTGTCGACGTGACACCGTCTGCATCATAATCTCCGAAAACAAGAATCGGCTCCCCTTTTTCAACCGCTTCTTTTACACGGTTGATCGCCTTCTCCATCCCATCCATCAGGAAAGGGTCGTGAAGTTGTGTGACAGATGGGTTCAAAAATGTCCGCACATCTTCCGGTGAGACGATTCCGCGCTTCTCCAGCAGCTGTTGTGTAAGGGGGGTAATCCCCTGTACATCCTCACCGGTTGCCGCGGCTTCTCTATATGTAAAATTCCATTTCATCTTACTTTGTATCATAAGTTCACCCCTGACCCGTCTATTATACTAGAGCGGACCAGGGGTAGCAAACCGGATTATGTGAGTTTGGAGTTTTCCTCCTGCTCATCATTTACAGCAGGATCATGGACAGGTTCATCTGTATTAGTATGGACATCAGCAGGCGCATCCAGTTGAGCGCGCAGCGACTTGTTTTCCCGTTTGAGCCTGTAATAGCGAATGGCTCCTACAGAAGCTGTTGCCAGTCCACCCAGCAGTACAGATATCAGAATAACGAGAATCAATGGTGCTTCTCCGGTGCCGAATAAATAATTGACCTGCACGGCATCCACGTTGATCACGGCGAAGATCGCAATGAGTAAAGCGAATATAAGTGCAAGGATAATGTAAGTTTGCCCTTTCACATTCCCACTCCTTTCTTTTTGTCTTTATTGATATACCCCGAACACTATAATAATAATCAAAAATGCCCGTTATCACCAGAAAGCTGCAGCTATCCTTCCATGATCAGCGCTCCACACCAAGGGGTCCAACCCTCACCTGTAGGGACAGGGATTTTCCTCGGGCTTTCTGTAAAACTTACATATGGAAGCAGAATCTGCAAAGGATGAGCCGCACCGCGGAAAGCGTCCTGTTTCCCGAAGTCCTCCTCCTCCCCCTATATATCACAACAAGCTGAAAAAATCCCCGCCTTCAGGGCGGGGATTTTTTCTTTCTCTATTCTTAGACTTGTGGTCCATCCACTTTTTTCTTTTTCACGTAGTTAATTGGCTTTTCTTTGATGTTGCGTCCACGCCATATCAGCCACAGCTGAGAAGCAATGAACAGGGACGAATACGTACCTGCGAGCAAACCAATTACCAGCGCAAAGGAAAAATTCGTGATGGAAGAAGCACCGAAGAACAAGAGCATAACAGCCGCAAAAATAACGGTAAGTACCGTATTAATACTCCTCGTCAATGTCTGCATCAAGCTGTCGTTGACGATTTTAGCAAGTTCTTTAAAGGACTTGACCTTTTTCTTCTGCTTCAGGTTCTCTCTGATTCGGTCAAACGTAACGATTGTATCGTTGACGGAATACCCGACAATTGTCAGGATTGCCGCAATGATAGTGACGTCAAATTCAAGCCTTGTGATACTGAACAAAGCGATGATGAAGAATGCATCATGCAGCAAAGCAATGATTGCTGTGAGGGCGAAGAAAATTTCAAATCGGATAGTCACGTAAATGATAATCCCGATGGATGCATATAACACAGCAAGTGCCGCATTCTTCGCAAGCTCCTGTCCGACAACAGGAGACACCGTGCTGACGTTCGGTGTGTTCCCGTATTCTTCTTCATAGTAGGCCTGAATCTCAGACACCTTGTCTTTGCTTAGTTCCTTATCGAAACGAGCTACAGCTATTTCGTTATTATCTCCGGAAATAACGACTTTTTTCGGTGACAGATCGAATTCATCTTCCATTGTCTGTTCGATCTGTTCTGAAGAGACATTCTCGTCAGCAAGGATGGAAACCCGCGAACCGCTCGTGAAGTCAATCCCCAGATTCAAGCGGAAGATCGCGATGGCTATGATTCCCGCTACTACCAGGGCAATAGAAACTGCAAAGAACCGTTTTCTTAGACCCACGAAGTCAAATTGACGTTTGGCGAACGTTGCTTCAACTTCCTGTCCATCCTCAATATTTTGAATATCCTCAGGCTTTACCCCAAACCATTTCGGTCGCTTGTTCAGGAATCTGCTCTTCACCCAGAGCCCCATGAACAGGCGTGTACCGTAAACTGCAGTGATGAAGCTGACAAGGATACTTACAATCAGCATCGTCGCAAACCCTTTGACGGAACTTGTACCGAAAATGAACAATACTGCTGCAGCAATCAAGGTAGTGATGTTGGCATCCAATATTGTGGAAAGCGATCGTTTATTTCCTGCTTTGTAGGCAGACATGAGTGATTTACCTGATTTCAATTCTTCTTTAATCCGTTCATATGTGATGATATTGGCATCGACAGCCATTCCCACCCCGAGAATCAGGGCAGCGATACCCGGTAAGGTCAGGACACCATTCATCCATTCGAACACAAGCAGAATTAAATAAATGTAAGTCGTCAATGTAATCGTAGCGATGACACCCGGGAACCGGTAATAAGCGATCATGAACAAGAAGATAACAGCTACTCCTATAAATCCGGCAAGGATCGTTTTGTTCATGGCTTGTTCCCCGAATTGAGCACCTACAGAAGTCGAGTACGTCTCTTCCAAGTTAACCGGAAGGGATCCCGCATTGAGAACATCCGCCAGCTGTTTAGCCGACTCAACAGTGAAATCACCGCTGATCATGATGGAGTTACTTCGGATCGGACCATTCTGTCTGAACGACGGAGCAGAAATATAACCAGGATCCTCTTTCCCATACTCCTCTGCAAAGGATGTATCCTCATTGTAATCAAGCCAGATGACTAATAAATCATCCGGATAAGGCGTTTCCGGATCGTCCGGTGTTTCATAAATCTCCTTGGATACATCATAGAATTTAGAAGCATCTTTCACTTTCAACGTGACAACCGGCTCGTTTGTATCCGGATTGAAGGTCTGCTGAGCGCTTCCTTCCACCAAGTCCGAACCGTTTAAGTATTCTTTCCCGTCCGTGCCTCTCATAGAGAGCTGCGCGGATGTCGATAAAAGCTCCCGAGCCGTTTGTTGGTCTTCTACACCTGCAAGTTGAACACGAATCCTTCCTCCGTCTTCAATGGAGATATTCGTCTCACTGATACCTAGTGTATTGACACGCTGGTTCAATGACTCAGCAGTCGCTTCCAACACTTGATCATTGACTTCCTGGTCTTCGTTCAACGGTTCGACATCGTATAAGATTTCGAATCCTCCTTGAAGATCCAGTCCGAGTTTTATGTCTTTTGTAATTCCCGTGATGGTCGTCCCGATTGCAGCCGCTATCAACAAGACCACAAGGAAAAAGGCGACGATCCGCCCTCTTTTCACCATATATACCGCTCCTTCTATTCTGTTTCACACAGGCGGTTGTTGAACCACTTGTTATGTATTATGTATCAAAATCTGACAAATTAGAATCACTCGTTCTCCATTCTACTACTTTTTTTAAAAATGGCAACTGTACCGGAGAGCGTTTCAGGAACCTTCCAAGGCTTCGATCGAAGCAAGCAGGTCGTCGCTTTCGTATGCTTCAGCCGTCAAATAACCGGTGTATGTATGACTCGAGAGGCGAAAGATGTCCTGAACGATTTCATGAAGCCTCTTCTCCGGTTCTCCGTTCCAGACCTTCTTGATCAAGCAGTTCCAAACTTCTTCCTTTGTCGCTTGTTCATAGCCTAACAAATGCAGTTCTTCCACTTTGCTCTGCAACACCGGAGACACGCGCCTTCTCCATTCTCCGACCGTTTTCATTTGATCCATATCCATTCGCCTCTCTCCGCTATTTAATCTATTGTCATGGCTTGTCCAACCATACGCATATACTTCATTGTAGCGGAAATTCAATACTTTGAGAAGGCGGATCAATGTTATGTCTAAACAAACTTTTCTTCATGGAGCTCTCATTCTCGTAGCTGCAGGACTAATCACGAGATTGCTTGGCTTCATTAACCGGATCGTTGTAGCCAGGGTCATGGGGGCGGAAGGGGTGGGCCTTTACATGATGGCACTGCCTACACTCATTCTCGCCATTACGATCACTCAGTTCGGACTCCCCGTTGCTATCTCAAAGAGGGTGTCAGAAGCGGAAGCAGGCGGAGATGAACGGAAAATCAAGCGGATTCTGGCCGTATCTCTCTCCGTAACAGGTACACTCAGTATCTTATTCACAGCGCTGCTGTTCATCATGGCTCCCGTCATTGCCAATCACTTTCTGACGGATTCCAGAGCCCTCTATCCACTGCTTGTCGTTACACCAATCATTCCAATCATCGCTGTTTCCTCTGTAATAAGAGGCTACTTCCAAGGCCGTCAGAATATGAAACCTCAGGCGATGTCTCAAGTGATCGAACAGGTCGTGCGAATAGGTGCTGTCGTCCTTCTTACAAAACTGCTCTATCCTTACGGTGTCCAATTTGCAGCCGCAGGGGCCATGGCATCAGCTGTCCTCGGAGAACTTGCTTCTCTTTTCTATATGCTAAGACAATTCAACGTACACAAGCGGTTCCGTTTGAGGAAGACATGGAAAAGTCATATCGGTGAGGGACGAAAAACGTTGAATGAGTTGATGACCATTGCCCTTCCGACAACCGGCAGCCGATTTATTGGATCGCTGACGTATTTCTTTGAACCCATTCTCGTCGCACAAAGTCTGGCCATTGCGGGAATCGCAGCCGTTGAATCAACGAAACAGTATGGAGAGCTTACCGGGTATGTGCTGCCGTTATTGTTCCTGCCCACCTTTTTGACGCATGCTTTGTCTATATCTCTCGTTCCGTCCATCAGTGAAGCTGCAGCTCAAGGAAAAACAGAGACGATTCAGTACCGCATCATGCAGTCCATCAGACTCTCCATTGCTTCCGGTGGTGTCATCACCATTATTTTTATGATCTTCCCCGCCGTCATTCTCATGACTATTTACGGGACAAGCAGCGCCGCTTTTATGCTGCAGTTCATGGCACCATTCTTTCTGCTGCACTATATACAAACACCCCTTCAGGCGACTCTCCAGGCACTTGATTTAGCCAAGCCGGCTATGTGGAACACACTCATAGGCTCGGTCGTAAAATTTGTCGTCCTTGTCGGTTTAAGTTCACGACCTGAATTCGGTATACACGGAGTCGCGCTGGCAATCGTTGTAGGGGTGGTCGTCGTAACCCTGCTGCACATGGCTGTATTAATCAAGTACAAAATCATCACCTTCCCTGTTTCCATGTTCCTTAAGTTTGCTGCTGTAATCGGCATCACAGGATATGCAGGAATGACCTGGAAACACGCATGGCTGGATGCCAGCAAGCCGGTCTCTCAACTCTTGACGATGGGCGTAACGCTTACTGTCTTCTACCTTTTCTTATTATTCTTCTTCCAGCTTCTCCGCGTGGAAGAGTGGAAGATGATCCCATGGAAACGATTATTCCATAAAAAATAACCGCAGCAATCGCGGTTATTTTTTTATAAACAAATTCCTATTGAAAGGCATCGTTGCTGTCAAATAAAAGCTCCCCCTGATCGTTGATCGTACATAAGGATACTTCCTCGACGGATGAAAAACCGTTCTTCTTAACCTCGTTCAAAAGCCAGCTCTTATTCTTGCGGACCGTCCTCAGTCCACTATACTGTATCAAGCCGTCAGCAATGAGAACAACAGCGTAATCGGAAGTACCATCTTTCTTCTTTTCAAAGACGGAAAGTTTTCCGGACGGTTCCAAAATAGCATAGGAAACATCCTGCACCTGCTGAATACCATGTTCTCTTAACTGCAGTAGTAAATCATTGAAATTATAACGTTGCCGTCTCATTTCATGTTCATCCACGTGACCATGCTTAATGATGATGGAGGGTTTCCCATCGAACCAGTTTCGGAAGCGTTGGTTTTTCAAAGAAAGCCAGGCACTTGCCAGTTGAATTAACAGCAGCACTCCCATTGGAACGAGGGCGTGCCATAATCCGGAATCCGGCTTTTCGATTAAAAAGACAGCGATTTCCGCAAGCATGATATAGACGACGAGGTCCATGATACTCAACTCTCCAATCTCCCGTTTACCCATGAAACGGAAGACAAGCAGAATAAGGAAATAGGTGAGCAGTGTTCGACCTATAACGGAAACGACGACGAAATCCATCGATCCACGCCCTTTCTTGTAGGTTCTCCTCTACTTAACATCACCTATTTCCCCGAATTTATGAGAGAAATGGAAGCAAATATCGCACCCATATATAAATGGATGAGATGATAAGCGACAAGAACAATACCGGCACCCCGTAAAAAGAAAACTTCAGAAAAGGAATCGGTTGATTATGACTGGCAGCAAGCCCTGCCACCACTACATTGGCAGAAGCACCCACCAAGGTCCCATTACCTCCGAGGCAGGCTCCAAGCGCCAGGGACCACCAAACAGGGTCAACATCCATCATCCCGTATCCCTGCAGCTCCTGAACGACAGGGATCATGGCAGCGACAAAAGGAATATTATCGACAACGCCGGAGAGCAGTCCGGCACTCCACAACATGACGGTCGCCGTGATCGGCATGTCTCCACCGGATATCCATACCATCCCTCTTGCCAGTTCATCGATAATTCCTACCGTCTCAAGACCTCCGACAAGCATAAAAAGTCCAATGAAGAAAAATAAAGTCACCCATTCCACCTCTTGAAAGACATGTTCCACCTCGACTTCTTTTTCAGACAGGAAGAGGAGAAGCAGGGCACCGGAAACAGCAATGGTTGTTATATCCATATGAATGAATGGATGAAGCATAAAACCTGCTATGGTAAGAACCATCACGGAGATGGATTGGATAAGCAACCGGGAAATCGTCAAGTGTTCCTTTGCATCCATCTGCATCAATTCTTCTGCCAGCGCTTTATTATAAACAAGCCCTTTCCGGAAGAGGAGAAGTATGCCGGTGATGACCACGGTGAATATGATCAATACTACTGGACCCAGATGATACAGAAACGATACGAAGCTGAAATGATCGACCGCTTGTCCGATCATGATATTCGGCGGATCTCCGATCAAGGTTGCCGTCCCCCCGATATTGGAGCTGAAGATGGTCGTAATTAAATATGGAAAAGCCGGCAGCTTTAAACGGTCCACTAATGACAATAATACCGGAACAAATAAAAGTACCGTCGTAACATTATCCAGAAAAGCGGACCCGACAGCTGTGAACAGAGCCGTCATGAATAACAGCGGGACAGGACGGCCACGGACCACCTGTGCAAGCCGAATAGCCATGTACGTAAAAATTCCAGTTTTTTTCGTGATGGAAACAAGGACCATCATCGAAAACAACAGAGCAACTGTCTCCCAATCAATGAATCCGAAAGCCTGTTCCCACTCATACACATTTGCCATCAGCAGCAAAACCCCTCCGGCAATGGCCACAAGAGCACGGTTCAATTTCTCCGTCATGATCAATACATAACTAGCCACGAATATAAGCAATGCAAGTACAGTTGTCATAGACCTTCCCCTTTACGTGGACTTTTACTTATACCTATTCATATGGAAGGGGAAATATCTACTTCTATCCCTGTATAAAACATGCATATAGATAGAAAAGACAGGCGTTATAGAGAGGAGGGATGGGATGAAGAAATTACTACAGGGAGTACTTGGGTATGGTGTCGGTTCTATCTTCCTTTTGATGATTACAGCGGCTGGTGTACTGGCTCTGCTCCTTCGCTTTACATCCATGGAATACGGCACGTTGAACCAGATTGCTCTGGTGACTGGTTTAACGATCCTCGCCGTGGGTGGAATGCTTGCCGCTTATAAAGGCGAACAAAAAGGATGGCTGTCAGGCGGGATGACGGGAGTAATATTTGTTAGTGCCATGATACTGTTTCAAATCATCTTTGAAAACACGTTAATCTCCCTGCCACAGCTTAGTTATTTCGGCGGCCTTGTCCTGGCTGCATGGCTCGGAGGCATGATCGGAGTAAACCTGCCGAGAAAAGCGGCCAGGTGAAAGAATGCATAAAAAATCCCGCTACACGGTGTGTAACGGGATTTTTTGTCTCATCAGCTGAGTTTTTCACGAACAGAAGAACGATCAAACTTAAGCTGTGTACCATCTTGAACAGTGACAACCAGCGTACCTTCATCTATAGCATGAATCGTACCGTGTAGTCCTCCAATTGTTATGATTCTATCACCCTTTTGTAAGTCCGACTGCATCTGCTGCACTTGTTTCTGTTTCTTTTGCTGCGGTCGGATCAATAGGAAATAGAAAATGACAAACATTAGAATAATCGGCAATAATCCTACTAATGTCTCCATTTATTTCCCCCCTTTCTAAAAGTTCTTTGCGTTTGGTTTGTTGAAACCATACATTTCAAAGAATTCTTCTCTAAAGTCACCGAGTCGATCTTCTCGAATGGCTTCACGCACTTGCCCCATTAAGTTTAACAGAAAATAAAGGTTATGATAAGTCGTAAGTCTGAATCCGAATGTTTCATTCGCTTTAACCAGGTGACGGATGTATGCACGGCTGTAATTCCGGCACGTATGGCAATCGCAATTCTCATCAATTGGTCGGAAATCGCGCGCATATTTAGCATTTCTCACGACCAATCGGCCTTCCGATGTCATCAATGTACCGTTCCTCGCAATCCTTGTTGGAAGGACACAGTCGAACATGTCGATTCCACGGATGGAACCGTCAATGAGCGAGTCGGGGGAGCCGACTCCCATTAAATAGCGGGGCTTCTCGGAAGGAAGCAGAGGAGTCGTAAATTCAAGTACGCGGTTCATGACGTCCTTCGGTTCCCCAACAGACAAACCTCCTACAGCGTACCCCGGGAAGTCCATAGACGTTAGATCCATCGCACTCTGCCGGCGCAGGTCTTCGTACTCTCCACCTTGGATGATTCCGAACAGCCCTTGGTCGTTAGGTCGCTTATGTGCCTCCAGACAGCGTTCCGCCCAGCGGCTTGTCCGTTCGACGGACTTTTTCATATACTCATGTTCTGCGGGATAAGGAGGGCATTCGTCGAAGGCCATCATAATATCCGCTCCCAGTGAGTTCTGAATACGCATGGCTTTCTCTGGAGAAAGGAAAAGTTTTTCTCCGCTGATATGATTGCGGAAATGGACGCCCTCTTCTTCAATTCTTCTTAAGTCACTCAGGCTGAATACCTGGAACCCGCCGGAATCTGTCAGGATAGAGCCGTCCCAGTTCATAAATTTGTGGAGGCCGCCTGCTTCTTCGACGATATCCTCCCCCGGGCGGAGCCACAGGTGATACGTATTGGAAAGGATGATTTGTGCGCCCATTCTTTCCAGTTCTTCCGGACTCATCGTTTTAACGGTAGCAAGCGTCCCTACCGGCATAAACATCGGAGTTTCAAAAGAACCGTGAGGCGTGTGTACTTTCCCAAGCCGCGCCCCAGTCTGTTTACAAGTTTTTATTAATTCATAAGTGATTGCCATGTTTTC
This sequence comes from Halobacillus sp. ACCC02827, assembly GCF_030291935.1. NCBI lineage: Bacteria > Bacillati > Bacillota > Bacilli > Caryophanales > Bacillaceae > Halobacillus > Halobacillus sp. ACCC02827. Next base: position 2,321,186 of record NZ_CP128168.1, read on the forward strand.
TTCCCTTTCTTACTCTTAAGATACAAAATCATGTAAGGAACATCGCGTCTCCGAAGCTGAAGAAACGATAGCGCTCTTCGACGGCTTTATGATAGGCTTCCATAACGAACTCCGTACCGGCAAATGCACTGACGAGCATAATCAATGTCGATTTAGGCAGGTGAAAATTCGTTATTAACCCGTCGATCGCCTGCAACTTCTGTGGCGGGTAAATGAAGATATCCGTCCATCCACTTGCTGCTTTGAAGTCCCCGTGGTCTCTAACTATCGTTTCAAGTGTTCGTGTCGAGGTCGTACCGACAGAAATGATACGGCCTCCCTTCGCTCTTACATTACGAAGATGCGCAGCTGTTTCTTCATTTAAACGATAAAATTCTGCATGCATATCGTGTTCTTCTATATTATCAACACTGACCGGGCGGAATGTGCCTAGTCCTACATGAAGAGTCAGATAAGCAATCTCGACTCCTTTTTCCTGAAGCTCTGTCAACAGCTCCTCTGTGAAATGGAGGCCTGCCGTCGGTGCGGCCGCAGATCCTTCTTCTTTCGCATAGACGGTTTGGTAACGTTCACGGTCGGATAACTGTTCCTTGATATAAGGAGGCAGAGGCATTTCCCCCAACGATTCCAAAACCTCAAGGAAGATCCCTTCATAATGAAACTTGACTTTACGACCGCCATGCTCCTGTATCTCCGTACATTCCGCGGCGAGCTGACCGTCGCCGAAGACGATTCGTGTCCCCAGCTTGATTTTCTTGGCAGGCTTCACAAGCACTTCCCATTCATCCGCCTCTGTCTGATGAAGAAGAAGAACTTCCACCTTGCCGCCTGTGTCCTCCCTGGCCCCATACAACCGCGCAGGAAGCACACGTGTATTGTTCAATACAAGGCAGTCTCCTTCGTTAAGATGGTCGGTAATTTTGGAAAAGCGCGTATGTTCAATAGATTGGTCCTCGCGGTTGCAAACCATCAAACGGGACGAAGAACGATCCTCCAAAGGCACTTGGGCAATCAGTTCTTCCGGCAGTTCAAAATCATATTGCTTAATATCCATGCTAATCCCCTATTCTTGCTATGTTTTTAATTCACCATTTGTTTATCAAATAGAAAAGGAAGGAAAGGACGATACTCACGACAATCGAGGTCACAATAGGAAAATAGAAGGTCATGTTTCCTTTCCTGAAGCTGATGTCTCCTGGAAGCTTGCCAAAGATACTCCACAGTAGACCGATGACGATAAACACAATCCCTATAACAATAAAGATTTTACCGAACCCAGTCAAGAGCCGGGCACCTCCCTGTTGAAGTGAGCATAAGCTTTCGGTGTCACAACCCGGCCCCTCGGCGTACGTTGGATATAACCGATTTGAAGGAGATAAGGTTCGTACACGTCTTCGATCGTCTGTGGTTCTTCCCCGATCGTAGCAGCGATTGTATCCAGCCCGACCGGACCTCCTTGAAAACCGTCCATAATTCCTTCCAAAAGCTTATGATCGATGAAATCCAGTCCTTCCGCATCCACTTGCAGCATTCGAAGAGCTTCTCTCGTCGTTTGCTTGGAAATGACGGATTCTCCCTTCACTTGCGCAATATCACGCACCCGCTTCAAGAGCCGGTTGGCGATACGCGGTGTTCCACGAGAACGCCGTGCCACTTCAGATGCCGCTTCTTTATCGATGTCCACGTGGAAAATTTCAGCCGTCCTTTCCACAATGGAGCATAACGCCTGGGTATCATAATATTCCAAGCGGCTGTGGACCCCGAAACGATCTCTCAGCGGTGCGGAAAGCAGCCCGGCCCGAGTCGTTGCTCCTACAAGCGTGAAAGGCGGGAGGTCAAGACGGACAGAACGGGCGCTCGGACCTGTACCAACGACGATATCGAGGCAAAAGTCCTCCATGGCAGGATACAGTACTTCTTCCACCGATCTCGGGAGTCGGTGAATCTCATCAATAAATAAAACATCCCCGGGTTCCAGCGAAGATAAGATAGCTGCCAAATCTCCAGCCCTTTCAATGGCAGGACCAGCAGTTGTACGGAATTGAACACCCATTTCATTGGCTATGATAGAAGCGAGCGTCGTTTTCCCCAATCCCGGCGGCCCGTACAAAAGAGCATGGTCCAGCGGTTCGTTTCTCATTCGCGCTGCCTCAATGAATATTTTCAAATTACCCTTCACCTGGTCCTGGCCGATATACTGCCTAAGCGTTTCAGGACGGAGACTCAGCTCTATATCCTGATCTACCTCCTGCTGTTCTCCAGATATCATACGATCTTCCACCAGTCATCCTCCTTCAAGCTTTCATCAATAGCTGCAGACCCTGGCGGACATAATCGTCCACACTCCCCTGCTTCGTCTTCTCCAGTTCTTTACGAACAAACTTCACTTCTTTCTCTGTATAACCGAGCGCCTTGAGTGCCTCAATAGCATCATCCAGACGTTCTCTGCGTTCTACGGAGGTCAAATCTTCTTTGTAGAACAGCGTATTTTCGTTCTCTTCATCCGGAAGCCAGACGATAAGTTTGCCTTTAAGATCAAGAATCATTTGGCGGGCTGTCTTCTTCCCAACACCGGGAAACTTAGTCAAGTACTTCTCATCTTCCTGCTCAATCGCGGATACGAATTCCGGAACACTTACCGTCCCCAGAATGGCGAGTGCGCCCTTCGGTCCAATTCCTGACACGTTCAGCAGCTGGGCAAACAACTGTTTATCCTCTTTCTTGCGGAAACCGAACAGCGACTGGTTATCTTCCCTGATGTAATGATACGTATGTACTTTCACTTCCTGATTCATTTCATCTTGAAAATGAAAGGGGTTGGCACATAAAATCTCATACCCTATCCCGTTCGTTTCTATAGTCATCGACCCTTCATCAAGCGTCGTAACGATTCCTCTGACATAACTGATCATGTAACTAATCCTCTCCAACCTTTAATAACTAATACTGTTATTGTAACATAGAAGCACATGTTCGCCCATCCTTCAAACCTTGCAACACGGATCCTTTTCTCCGAAAAAAAAGAGGAGACAACTTTTCACAAAAAAACGAATGCTTCCTTAATTAACAAAGGGTCGGCATTCGTTTTTTCTATAATTTCTTATGCATGGATCAGGCATGCTCTTCCTCCGTCACCCTCTGCACCACTTGTTCAAAATGGCGGAAATCTTTTATTTTTATCCCCGTCTTCAATTTATTTTTATACTTGGATTCCAGCGGCTTCACAGGTACGGGCTTGAATGATTCTATCACTTCCCCATGATCCGGAAGCCCTTGAAAGACCGCAAGCTCCCCATCCTTATTTAGACCGAAATATCCTTGGCTCTTCGTCAATGGAGAGATATCTTCCACTTGTCGTTGAAACACGATTTTCCCGACTTCCTGCTCTTCTACTGTCCAACCAGCGTATTCCGCCCAAAAATCCGGCATGGACCAGATTGTTTCTTCTTCCTGAGTCGTTTCTGTGACTCCATCCCTATAATGCTTCTTCAACACGACTATAAGTGTCAGAGGTTCCGCCTGCACACGCGTCTCTTCTGTGCTGCTTTCTGACACCTTCCCGTCAATGTTTCGTTGGAAAGGATGGTCTTCTACCTTCAAAGGTCGGTCGCTACTGTTTTCCATCCCCTGCCAGCCAACAAGAAGGAGACTGATGCCGATAGCCCACCACAAGCGTTTCATACTCGGTTCCCCCCATAAACTAAAATAACTTCCATTCCTAGTGTGTCCGGGAATGAAAGTTATTATGATAGAAAAGGGTCAGGACAATTTCGCCAGAACAGATTCATCTGCATCCAGGTTATGATAAACTTCCTGGACATCATCATTATCCTCGAGCATATCAATCAGTTTGAGCATTTTCTCTACTCCTGATTCATCAAGGTCTGTGTATGTTTCCGGTATCATCGTCACTTCATTGGTAAGAAATTGGTATCCGCTGTCCTTTAGGGCATCTTTGACAGTTGAGAACGACTCCGGCGCAGTATATATTTCAAACCGGTCTTCATATGTTTCCAATTCTTCCGCTCCGGCTTCGATCGCTTCCAACATCATGTCTTCTTCATCTGCATCTGTCAAAGAACGATCAATCACTAAATAACCAGAACGTTGAAACATAAAGGAAACACATCCATTTTCACCGAGGTTCCCATCATTTTTGTTGAACGCATGTCGTACATCCGCCGCCGTGCGATTCTTATTATCTGTCAATACTTTCACCATAACCGCAACACCACCAGGGCCGTAGCCTTCATACGTATATTCTTCATAATGGACGCCGTCCAGGTCCCCTGTAGCTTTCTTGATGGCACGATCAACGTTATCTTTGGGCATGTTGTTGGCACGTGCTTTATCCATAGCTAAGCGTAGAGGCGGGTTCGTCTCAGGATCTCCGCCTCCCTGCTTGGCAGCCATAAATATTTCCCGGGCCAGTTTCATGAACAGTTTGCCGCGTTTTGCGTCCTGCGCCCCTTTGCGATGCTTAATGTTACTCCATTTTGAATGACCAGCCATGGACATTCTCCTCTCCCATGCAAATCTTTTCCTTTATAAATATATCATAATCCCCAAAATGCTTGAAAGTCTGCCGAATTAGTTCTGATTAAAGAAACTTTGGAAGCGGTTTTTCCACTTATCCGGCATGTCAGACGCTTTTAATCTGGAATTTAAATCTTTCATGTGATCCCAGTTATTGTTGTTCGTATATATCGTGACTTTCTTATCTGAAACCTCTGCTACTTTCTCTTCAATTTTGTCCGGTATCGATTGATTTCTCCGGTCATAAGGGTTAATCATGACAGCGACGTACATACGGTCATCGGTTGAAAACGCCTGGGCCATGGTCACTTCATCCAGCTCATTGACCTTTTCGACGACACGCATCGCATCTTCGTTATTGAAGTCGTTATCGTGGGAACGATTTGTTTCTTGATATTTGGACTGCCGGAACTCTTCGTCTGCCGTCCGCTTGAAGTAGCTGTCTTTCCCTGTAGGGATCTTTCCTCTTCGCTCGGTTCCTTCGTCTGCTTGATATTCCATCGGTTCATAAATGGACTCTTTCGGTTCGGGAACCGTTTCTTCCTTTCCTGTCTGGCAGGCTGCGAGCACCCCCGGTATGAGGATGAAGACGATGAATAATTTCCACATAAAAACATTCTCCTTTTTCCCTTACTATGGGTCCAAGAAGAATGTTTTAATCTGACAATATTCGCCAAGCTTATTGAGGCGGTGCAGGCGGCAGCTGACGCTTATGAGCGGAACGTTTGTGTAAAGCTTCAATGATTTGACGGTCTTTCTCAGGGATTTCTTCCCCCTTCAAGTGACGATCGATCATCTCATAGCTGGTTCCCATTTCATTTTCGTCTGTCTGTCCTTCCCATAGGCCGGCACTCGGCTGTTTATGGATGACTTCTTTCGGAACTCCAAGGTATTCTGCCATTTCCCGGACTTCTCCTTTTGTCAAGTTCACAAGTGGAACGAGGTCTACCCCGCCGTCCCCGAACTTAGTGAAGTAACCTGTGTACCATTCGGCAGCATTGTCTGTTCCTACAACAAGGTATTTGTGGTTTGTAGCAACTGTGTAAAGCGTACTCATTCTCAAACGGGCACGAAGGTTGGCATCTGCGAGCTGGGATTGCTCTTCATTCCACTGCCCCTCGCTCTCCAGCTGTTCTTTAATGGTGGAGAACATGACATTATGCGTTTCGGTCAAGTCTACGACGATGGAAGACAGGTCGCATGCATCAATTACGCTCTGGGCATGCGTTTGATCGTCCGATTGGCTCTTACAAGGCATAATTACGCCTAAAGAGCGTTCAGGAAAGGCTTTCTTGATTAGGTTGGCAACAACTGCAGAGTCGATTCCTCCACTTACCCCGACAAGCAAACCTTCTACATTTGCTTTTTCTACTTGTTCCTGCAACCATGCTACGATTTGATTTACTTTTTGTTCCACCGGATTGTTCATCCTTTCACACATATGATATACAATCATAGCATATGTTCTGCATATCGGACAAACATCTTTCTACTTTCCCAGGCTTTTTCCAGCTTCCGCATCGGCCGCTGCATCGTCGATCCTTCCCTCACACCGCTTCTGTACCCGTAAAGCCATTCGCGCAGCAGGTCAGCAGGAACGAGGACCCCTTTCCACCAGATTTCCTTCTCCTTCACATGCGGGAAGTAAGAAATCAATGCTGTACGGTCTTTTTCTAAACAGGGGAGAAAGCGTTGAGCTAATTGAATGTGGTCGTATAAATGGGGTCCGGTATGAAGAAGATCGAAATCGATCAATTTGATCTGCTTATCCTTTGTCACCATGAAATTATGGTGGGCGACATCTCCATGCAGCCATTCATGATGATTCCACGCCCGTTCTTCGATTTCCCCCCATGGATGTTCAGAAAAATCCTCCAGGCGCTGCAGCATGGAAGAACGAATTTCTTCATACATATGTTTCTTTCCTAAATCAAGGAAGGTGTCTCTCGTCTCTTCAAATTGTTCCAGACGCCGCTCCCATTTGACGTAAAGCGGGTCTTTGGGAACCGAAAGCACCCCGATCCCTTTCGTAGTTCGGTGGAAATGGTGAAGGATGCGTACTGCCTGCTTACGGTCATGGTGCTTGTTGAAATCTGCGTGGTGTCCGTTCACATGTTCAAAAAGCGCCCACTCACATCCAAGCCTTCCTTTCGTTTCTTTTCTATCGGGAAACGGCACCGGACGCGCTGCTATTCTGTAAGCGTAATTCCAATGCTTAAAAAATTCCAGCTGCTGGTCAATGACACGGGGCCTGCGATACCCTTTCAAGATGAACGATTGATCCTTGTAGTTGACCTGGTACACTTTTGGTTTAATATGCCGCTCGAAAGTGATCGGCAGACCTTCCTCTGCCTGGAGCCAATGAAAAAGGCGATCCGTATATGAATCGCCCTTCCTCTTGTCAGCTCTCATCTAAATCATCTTCCCGCCAAGGTTGCTGATAACCCGGCCACATCGGCTGCCCCCAGCCCTGCTGTCCCTGCGGCATATATGGTCCTTGTTGACCCCAACCAGGATAACCCTGCTGCCAGCCCCCGTGATGGTACGGCATCGGTGCGCCATAGCCCATCTGTCCTTGCGGCAGTGACTGGCCGCCCCCACAGCCACAGCCACCGGACTGTGTACCGGGACTCATCATGTTATTGGACTCTTCTTCCCACATCTGCTGCTGCATTGGCATGTGCATCGGCATCGGCTGCTGCATTGGCATCGGCTGCTGCATTGGCATTGGCTGCTGCATCGGCATGTGCATCGGCATCATGACCGGATGCGGAGGACAGCAATAGAAGTCGGTATGAACGAGTTGGGGACCCTGTGGAGGGCAATACGGCTGCTGTGGCATAGGTGCCGGTACGAACTGTTCCCCTTTCACTTCCGGAGCCTTCACTTCTTCCGGAGACTCTTCCTCTTTCGGCTGCGGCGCGGGCATCTGCGGCAGGTGGAAGGTCGTATAATAATTTTGCATCTGCTGATCGATGCTCGGCATGGTGATCGGCATATTCATGTTAATTGGCTGCATCGGCATCATCGGTTTTTCCATGACACCCTTGACCGGTTTTTTCTCATCTTCCTTCATTGCCGGCGGAGGAGAAGGCATCGGCATTTCCTTCTTCGGTGCAGGCGCTGGAGCCATTTGCTGCTTGGGTGCTTCCTTTTTCACCTGCTTCGTACCTTGAGGGACTTTGATCTTCATACCCGGCATGATCATATCAGGATTGGATAGCTGGGTATTTACGGATTTCAACTCTTCAAAGTTAACCCCATATTTCTTGGCAATGTTCCAGAGTGTATCTCCTTTTTGTACAATGTGAATTCTCACATCTGCAACTCCCTTCCTGTCAATCTAAAAAACGATAAGACAATAATAGCTCAATAACACTCTATGCAAGACAACCCGAAAGATTGATGAAAAAGCCTACAATAAATTCGAAAAAAATATAAACAAACCCCCGGAACCCTATGTTTATAGGATTCCGGGGGTTTGTGTTTTTTTTTATGCTTTTTGTACCGGAGTAGGAATGTCCAACTGATAGGTCGGATAGGTCCCAAGAACGCGAAGCTGACAGCCTAACGCTTCCAACTCTGCCTGCACACCTGGAAACAGCACCTGATCGTAAGGCTGATCCACATCTATCAGGAAGAAATAGTTGCCGAGCCCGGTCTTCATCGGACGGGATTCGATCTTGGATAAGTTCATCTTCCTCCAAGCAAAGGCAGCAAGCACCTGATGGAGCGCCCCTACATAATCTTTCGGCAGTGTTACCATCACTGTCGTCTTATGGCTTGACACCGGATGGTCCTTCACTTTCAGCGTATGCGGCGTCTTCTGGACGACGGCAAAACGGGTATGGTTATTATCATAATCATGGATATCCGAAGCCAGCATCCGCAGACCATTCTGTTCAGCAGCCAGATGATTGGCAATCGCTGCAACCCCGGGACCGATTTCAGAAACCATTTCAGCCGCTCTGCCCGTGGAAGTTGTCGATTCCAATTGCGCATCCGGATAATGGCTGTGCAGATATTGGTGACACTGGGCAATGGCATGACTGTGTGAATACACTTTTTCAATTTCCTGCCCGTGATGATCAGGATGGACAAGCAGGTGTTGTTTGATCGGCACCGTAAGCTCTGCAATAATCGATTGATCCACTTGGTGGACCAGGTAATCGATCGTCAAATGCACCGATCCCTCGATAGCATTTTCCAACGGTACGACTGCTGTCGCTATCTCTCCCTTTTCAACGGCATCCAGACAGGAGGGAATGGTTTCAAAACTTACATACGTCCCTCCATCAAACATAGCGTCCACGGCCATTTTCGTAAATGTTCCTTTAGGTCCTAAGTATCCGATCCGTTGTTCCGACATGATTTCCCCTCCAAATTATGCTCCCGAACTGAGAATCTCTACACGATCCACAAAGTCCAGCTTATGCAGTTGCTGCAGTAATTTCTCAATTGATCCTGTCATTCCTGACGTATTCAGGGACAACGTGACGTTTGCTTTCCCCTGTAACGGAATCGTCTGATGGATCGTCAAAACGTTACAACCTGACCTCGCTACGATCATCAGCAGATCAGAAAGTGTCCCTTTCCTGTCTTCTAAATGGAAGAACAACGTGATCATCTGTTCTTTGACCATTGCCTGAAAAGGGAACACGGCATCTCTATATTTGTAAAAAGCGCTTCTGGAAAGTCCCACCTTCTGGACGGCATCGAAAATCGACTCCACTTTCCCCCGCTCCAGCAGGGCTTTCGCATCAATCGTTTTCTTCATCGCTTCCGGGAGGATGTCACTACGGACTAAATAAAACTTCTCATTATAATCCGCCATCGGCTCTGCCTCCCTTAATCGACGAATTCAAATTCGTAGTCAAGCAGACGGACAGTATCTCCGTTCTCCGCACCACGTTTACGCAATTCTTCATCTACCCCCATGCTCCGCATTTGACGCGCGAATCGGTTGATCGACTGATCACGCGAGAAGTCGGTCCTGCGGAACAGGGATTCAATTTTATCGCCATACAATACGTATGCTCCGTCATCATCACGACGGACTTTGAACGCTGCTTCTTCTTTCTCGTACTTATAGATCACACGCTCGTCGACTTCTTCAATCTCTTCTTCCTGCTTAGGAATCTGATCTAATTTGTCGGCGACTGCATAAAGAAGCTCCTCTAACCCTTCTCTCGTTACCGTAGATATGGAATAAATGTCTGCTTCCGTATCACCCAGCTGCTCTTTAAAAGCCTCTAGGTTCTCCGCAGATTCCGGCATATCCATCTTGTTTGCCACGATGATTTGCGGGCGGTTTTCCAATCGTTTATCATACGACGACAATTCATTGTTAATCGTCACGTAATCGTCATATGGGTCCCGTCCTTCCACGCCGGACATGTCAATGACATGCAGAAGCAGGCGAGTCCGTTCGACATGACGAAGGAACTGATGGCCAAGACCTACTCCCTCGTGCGCCCCTTCAATCAGACCAGGAAGATCGGCAAGAACGAAACTACGATGATCCTGACTCTCCACGACACCTAAGTTTGGAGACAGCGTCGTAAAGTGATAATCGGCAATTTTCGGTTTTGCTGCCGTCACTACGGAAAGGAAGGTGGATTTCCCGACACTTGGGAACCCGACAAGACCGACGTCAGCAAGAAGCTTCAGCTCAACGATGACATCTAATTCCTGGCCCTGCTCTCCATTTTCAGCGATTTCCGGTGCAGGGTTGCGTGCCGTAGCGAATCGGGCATTCCCACGCCCTCCCCGGCCTCCTTTAGCGATGACTGAGCGCTGCTTATGTTCCGTTAAATCGGCGATCACCTTGCCTGTTTCTGCTACTTTAACCGTTGTTCCAGGAGGCACACTCACGACGAGCGGCTCCGCATTCTTGCCGTGCTGTTTCTGGTTCATACCGTTTTGTCCGCGGGTCGCCTTGAAATGGTGCTGATACCGGAAGTCCATTAATGTATTGAGTCCTTCATCCACTTCAAATACGACATCTCCACCGTTTCCGCCGTCACCGCCGGCAGGACCGCCCATTGGAACGTACTTTTCACGTCTGTATGCGACGAGACCGTTCCCTCCGTCGCCACCTTTAACGAATACTTTGACCTGATCGACAAACATTCTATTCACCTCTTCATTCTATCGTCATTTCGATAGAAAGTTCTTTGTTATCAAATAATGTTACGATGAACCCTTCATGATTCAGCTTCTGCTTTAAATCGTCCCCGTTAATGAAAGGTCCTTCCCATTCCCAACTCAGTCCTAAAGCATTCTGGCCGCCCACATAAATCGTAAGCACCCCTTCATACAACTCGCCCGGTACTGTATGCTCGTCCATGAGCTGTATCATCCGTATCCCATAAGCGGTCAACCTCTGATCATGACGGGATAAATCAACATCGTCCACAAAGGAGAATTTCACTCGATAGGAATCGTGCGTCCAATTGAACGTCAACAGCCAGATGGAGAATGCTCCTGCATGACTATTTAACAACTTCCGCTCCTCTTCCGCCTCTTCCTTCACTTCTTCAATCTGTTCCATAAGTTTGTCCTGCTTTCCGAGAGACGCATACCCATGGATCAATTGAATTTGATTCATCCAGTCATGACGCTTATGCCTCAACACGGTAATGATATCCTGTTCTCCCATCCTGTCAGCTCCTCGTTCACCCATAATAATAAAAAGTATAGCAAAAATCCAAGGAAACCTAAACAGCCCTCGAAGCGCATGGCAAACAATATAGAAAAAGCCGCGCTTATGCGAAAAGCAAAGCGCGGCTTTTGTGCTGCAGGATCGTATTCAGTTACGCTTCCTGTTGTACAGGATAGACGCTGACTTTCTTACGGTCACGTCCGTAACGTTCGAATTTAACAACACCGTCCACTTTCGCGAACAACGTGTCGTCACCACCGCGGCCGACGTTTGCACCAGGGTAGATCTTCGTACCGCGTTGACGGTAAAGGATAGAACCACCTGTTACAGTTTGTCCGTCTGCACGTTTAGCTCCAAGACGTTTAGACTCGGAATCACGGCCGTTCTTTGTACTACCTACACCCTTCTTCTGGGCGAAAAACTGCAAATCAAGACGTAGCATGAGTCTTCACCTCCTTATCGATGGGATATTTTAATATATTGAGCGTACTCATTTTCAATGGTTTCCAATGAAACCAACATGCCTTCCAAGAGCGTTTGGGCTTTAGAATGAACGGATTCATCCATATTCCCGGGAAGGGTGATCTTTAAGTATCCACCTTCTCCGCCTTGTTCGACAGCAGGTTCGAATTCACACAGACTGATGACTGCATTCACTGCACCAAAGGTAACAGCAGAAACAGCTGCACATACGAGATCATGGCCATAAGGACCACTCTCTGCATGACCGGATACTTCAAATCCGGTAATCGAGCCGTGCGAGCGAAACATCGATACATGTATCATCAGGACGATCCTTACGCGTTGATGTCTTCAACGATAAGTTTCGTGTATGGCTGACGATGACCTTGTTTGCGCTTGTAGTTCTTCTTCGGCTTGTATTTGAATACAGTGATTTTCTTTTGACGACCTTGTTTTTCAACTTTAGCCGTTACAGAAGCACCGTCAACGTAAGGAGCTCCCACTTTCGTGTCATCTCCGCCTACGAAAAGAACTTTGTCAAAAGTAACAGATTCACCAGCTTCTACGTCCATTTTCTCAACGAAGATCTCCTGGCCTTTCTCCACTTTCACTTGCTTGCCACCAGTTTCAATAATTGCGTACATACTTGCACCTCCTCGATTTACTCAGACTCGCCATTCAGGTACCGGAAATCGGTTTAAAACCTGTTCTGCGCGGTTGTAGCATCGAAGTGCTACTTGAATAACAAAACAATGTTACCACAGATCAAAACAAGTTGTCAACATGATATCCGCGGCGCTGAACAGCATCCCGGATCATGTTTAAAGACCCTTCAAGCTCTATTTGATAGTGAAGAATTTGGGAATCCTCCCTAACAAACAGCTCCTGTGGAATTTTACTAGAAATCGCCCCGGAAAGCAATCGTTTTTTTTCATTATGGAAAAGAGGATTCACTACAAGGAGCTTCGCCTCCGTGCCGTCTCCCTTGGAATCGATTAGCTCCCGCTCCAGACGATAGACGGCAGTCTCCATCGTGAACGATGGTGATTGCTGTTCAGCAAGAAGGTCCGGCAGTCTCGCACCTTCTCTCTTCCTTGTCATTTCCAAGAGTCCGAGCTTCGTCAACCCGAGCACCGTTGTATGGACCGGGTCGTACCGAAGCGCCTTTTTTATTTCCGCGATCAGTCGTGCGTTGGATTTCTGATCTTTCATAGAAAGGAAGTCGACGATGATGATCCCGGACAGATTACGGAGACGGATCTGCCGTTGAATTTCCGGGACCGCTTCAAGATTGACCTGAAGCGCCTGGGAATTGGAGAAAGCGCGTCCTTTGAATGTAGAGCTGTTTACATCAATAACCGCCATTGCTTCCGTCTGATTAATATTAAGACGGGTCCCGTTTCCGATTTCCACCTTATCTGATAGCATTTGCTGCTGCAGAAGATCCAACGAAACAGGCAGCTCTTCGGATAAATTTCTGCTCCAGCGGATGAGAGGAGATAAAGATGGATACCGTTCCCTTGCCTCTTTGGCAGGCGTTCCGCTGTCGAAGACGATCTCCTTGATAGAAGTGACGGGGAATTTTCGCAGCAGCTGATCCGGAATCAGACTTTCCTGAAACAGTTTTCCCGATTTGTCCGTCCTCCCATTTAAAACGGACTCCCATTTCCTGCGCAGGTGACAAAGCTCCTCACAAACGTCATTCACTGCCGCCTCGGCCGCTCCAGTACGGACAATCACCCCTTCTCCATCTTCTATTTGATGAAGGACAGGACCTTCCAGCCTTGCCCGATCTTCCTCTTTCAGTTTGCGTGAGAACACCACTTTTCCACCGAAAGGCTGATAAATGAGGTTCAGACCCGGGATGGTTACATCCGCTGTTACCTGCGGCCCTTTCTCGCCAAGGGGCTCTTTTATCACTTGGACAATCAGGGATTCCCCTTCCCTAAGAACCGATTGAATGCTCTCTCCAGACCTCGGAATGGATTCCCTTCTTAGAAATCCACTCTTTTCTTCGCCGATATCAAGAAAGGCGGCCTGTAACCCTTGATCAACCTTTCTAACTTTAGCTGCATATAAAGAACCCGCGAGCGCTTCCGCTCCGGGCCGGTCCAGGACATATTCCTGAATAACGCCGTTTTCTATGACAACGGCGGACTTTTCCGTCGTTTCTGTATGTAGCACGAGCTTTCTCATGATTGTTCCATCCCTTTTCATAATGCAATTTTACGAACGTCCCCCAATCGCAGGTCGGTTTTCTTTTCGTCAAAAAAGACCCGGAAACACTCTTGTTCATCTACTATATATAATTGGGATGGCTGTTTCAAGACGTATTTGTAGCGACGGTTAGCCCGGACATTCTTCAACACATCCCGTACAAGCGTATCAGAATCCGCCTTCCTGTATGTTGTCTTCAAGCCCGTTCTGTTTTGAGATGCGCAGTACAACAAATACCGCATCTGAGTGTAGGAGCGGCGTTTCCACTCCAAGCCGTTCTCAACAATGAGAAAAGAGGCAAGCAGAATGGCAGAGAGAGTCCAACGCCCTTCCATAAACAGCCAAAGAAAGGCCAGAATCAAAACCGTACAGGAGAGTAGAATCGTAAAGGCAAGGCTTTGCCGGAACGACCAAACCTGGGTTGCTGCATAGAAGCAGATTTTCCCCCCGTCCAGCGGCCAGACAGGAAGAAGATTAAAAAGCAGGATCACTCCGTTATACAGGAGAGCTTTTTCCAGAAGCGGATGAGGGCCGACCAAATTCCCCAGACCAATTAAGAGTCCCGCGATCCATACATGCTGCAGAGGACCAGACAGTATCACGAGCATCTGCTCGCGAAAAGGCCTTGTATTATGTTCTTCACTTACTACAGCTCCGCCGAAAAGCCAAATCTCCATTTTCGTCACCCTCCAGCCACAGCGGCGGGCGGCGGTGAAGTGTCCGAGTTCATGAATAAACACAATGGTGAAAAGAACGACAAATTCATAAATCGCACCGGTCAAAAGTGCCGATCCAGCCAGGAGAAAAAACAGGGGGTGCACGTGGATCGTGTCTTTCAAATTAAGACCCTTCATTCACTTGGATCACCTCAGCCGGATCGAGGAACTGATCGTCTTTCTCCACCGCAAAAAAGAATTCAGCTGCTGATTCTCCCGCCTCTGCCTCAACTGACCCCAAACCTTTCTGCGCCTTAACATTTTCATAGAGATGAACGTCAATACTTGATAAATAGCCGTATGTCGTTTTCGTACCATCCTCATGCTGCAAGGTCACTGTATTTCCTGTATCCTCATCTTTCCCTGCAAAAATGACCGTACCCGCACGAACCGCTTTCACCTGGGAATCATTCTCTGTCCTCATAATAATCCCCTTTCCATCATTTTGAAAAGACGTGGTTACCGTCCCGCTTACAGGCATAGCCAGTGGTTCTTTCCCACCATCCTCCACAGGCTGAATAACCTGCAGCGGATCACCGAAACGCTCACTATACCACGCACTGACGCTTGCAAATGGGAACTCTTCCTGCATCTGACTGACAGCCCATTCTCCGGGGCCGCTTAACACTGGTAATTCCGTGTTCTTACCAAGAGCGACAACACCGAATAACAGAACGGCGAACAGCATTTGCAGACCGAGCCGGCTTGTCCCCTTCGACCCAGAGGGTTCTTCCCTTCCATACGTACTGCTTGTTACAAGTGGTGGATATCCATGCACCTCTTCATCTCCAGGCGGGGCCACCCACTTTTTCGGTGGCACAGACCCGCTGCTGTACAGTTTCTTTTTCTTTCTTCCCGCTATGTCCCTTCGTATATCACGAATGTCTCTTTTCACAAAACAAACCCCTCTCCAAGGACCCTTTTTACCATTCTATGGGACAAGGAGTGGTAATATTTATTTTTCCAAAAAAAAAGCTGCCACACATGGTGTGTGGCAGCTTTTGCAGTTAAGCGCGTATTCCAAAGAACCGCTTCACTTTGGCGAATACGCCCTGCGTTTCTTCCAGATTCATCAGGGGAACCGTTTCCCCAAGGATGCGCCGGGCGATATTGCGATAAGCGAGAGAAGCTTTGGAATTCGGCTTCATTGCAACAGGCTCTCCGCTGTTGGAGGCTTTGATGACCGCATCATCATCGATCACGATACCGACAAGATCAATGGACAGGACATTGACGATTTCATCGACGTCCAGCATTTCTCCATTTTTCATCATGTGGTTACGAATCCGGTTAATGATCAATCGGGGTGATTCCATGTCTTCCTGTTCCAACAACCCGATGATTCGGTCGGCGTCACGGACACTCGCTTTTTCCGGAGTCGTTACGACGATCGCTTTATCCGCACCGGCCACAGCGTTCTTGTATCCCTGTTCGATTCCTGCCGGGCAGTCGATGACAACATAGTCATAATCCTGCTTTAATTCATCGACGATCGCTTTGATCCCCTCAGGAGTGACCTCCGATTTGTCGGAGGTCTGCGCTGCAGGCAGCAGATGCAGACAATCGAACCGTTTGTCCGTTATCAACGCCTGTTTTGTTTTGCAACGCTCATTAACAACATCGACAATGTCGTAGATGATACGGTTCTCAAGTCCCATGACAACATCCAAGTTTCTTAGACCAATATCCGTATCCACCAGACAGACCTTCTTATTCTGCAAGGCGAGTGCAGTACCAAGATTAGCTGTCGTCGTTGTCTTTCCGACTCCTCCCTTGCCAGAGGTTATGACTATCGCTTCACCCATCAATCATTCTCCTTTCAAAACTAACGAGATCCGGCCGCCGCTTCAAGACTTCCTGAAGGCGGTCGATCCGAATCTTACCGAGCGCTTCGTCAATGAAGCCGCATTCCATATAGACCCCTTCCGACTCATAATCCGGTGAACGGCTGACCTGATCCGCTATCCGGAGCTGGTTGGGCTGCATATAGGAAGCAGCGATCACCGCGCCCGTATTTCCTTCAAACCCTGCGTGGGCGATTCCTCGCAGCCGCCCCAGGACGAAAATGTTACCTGTCGCATTGATTTGTCCACCAGGGTTAACATCCCCCACCAACAGCAAGTCTCCCCGGACTTCAATGACTTGTCCGGATCTTACCGTTCTTGCCATTGGTGTCATGTCGGTATTTTCTTTCCATTCTAATGCTTCCTGCTTGGTCAAGATGTCCGATTCAATCCGTTCGACTACAAGGTTCTGTTTCTCTCTGACCACTTCAGCCAAAAGTTTTTTCTGCTCCTCATCCAAATACCGCTTCCCTAACTGGATGGTGACACGAATCATTGGCTGGTCTTCGGTAATACCGTTCATAGAGAGCTTTTCTTTTAATTCAGAGAGGATGGTATCAAACGTACACTGATCATCTAAGCGCAGTGTTAATCCATCTCTCGTCCCTTTTATCATGATTATCTGACCATTCGCCGTCATGGCTTTCACCTCAAACCTTAGACATATCCGACACTTCAAGCATTATTTATTTCTTCTCCCCACGTATAGACACGCTCTTTCAAAAGCGGATACAGAAGGATGAAGAAGATCATATTCGCCGCCAGGGTAGGCAGAAGACGCAGAAGTAGATAATCTCCCCAGCCCATGGATGTGATCTGGACGAAAGAATACACGACGTACAGAATCGTATCGCAAAGAGCTACTCCGACAACTGCCAAAATAGAAGCGGCGAAAAAATTCGCATGCACCAGTTTATTTAATCCGTGGACGATATAAATGACAAGCGTATAAGTAATCATATATACACCGAGCACACCCGTATATACGACGTCCATCAAAAGGCCGAAAACCAGGCCGTACCATACCGCATGATACGTGTCATCCTTGTCATAGAAAATGGTGACAAGAAAAAGGAATATCAGAATCCAGTGAGGTGTCATCAATAAATCCGAATAGACGAGCTTAGCCGGAAGCAGACTCATCGCCATTCCCTGCATCACCAGCAGAAACAAACAAATAAGCGGGATGTAGTAACGGCTCATGATTCCTCTTCCTCACTCTGGCTCTGTGTATTGATCGTCTCTGCCGTACGATCCACGATCATTACGTGACTGATATCGAATAAATCTGCGAAAGGCTCTACGTAGGCTGTTTTCGTAAGGCCGTACTGGTCGTTGACCACCTTCTCCACCGTACCGATGCGCAGATTACTCGGGAACACTCCACCGAGACCGGAGGAAATCACTGTATCGCCTTCCTCCAGCTTCTCATCCATCTTAATCCCCTCCAGCAGCAGCTGTCCGGTTTCATCATCGAAGCCTTCAATAAGGCCGAATGCCTCATCTTCCCCTTCGCGGACGACCCATGCGGAAATCTTATTTGACCGATCGAACCCGCTTAAAAGCTGGACAGTGGAATGGAAAGCTCCGGCAGACTTCACTTTTCCGACCAATCCATCACTCGTCATTACGGCCATATCTTTCTTAATTCCGTCCTCTTCTCCTTTATTGATTGTCATCTGCTCGAACCACCGGTCCGAACTTCTTGCGATGACCGTTGCCTGAATCGGAGAATAATCGCTCAGACTCTCCGTTTTAT
The DNA here is from genome assembly GCF_030291935.1 of Halobacillus sp. ACCC02827. Taxonomy (NCBI): domain Bacteria; kingdom Bacillati; phylum Bacillota; class Bacilli; order Caryophanales; family Bacillaceae; genus Halobacillus; species Halobacillus sp. ACCC02827. The sequence continues at coordinate 2,339,384 of NZ_CP128168.1, forward strand.
CCAGTGTTTCCCGGAGGTCGGTAATTTCACTTTCCAGACGCTGGTTCTCCTGGATGACTCCTTTGTACTCATCCAGCCTTGCTTTTAACACCTGGTTTTGTTCGTAGACACCGAACATATCTTTAACGTTCTCGACCGTATTATCAACGAGGCTTACCGGTTTATGGAAGACCGTCTGCACCCACCCAATGGTATCCTGGAGAAATTTCTCCGGCGTACTTAAAGAATCGCGATCACGGATGGAGAATCCGATCAGCGCCACGAGAACGATAAATCCTACTAAAACAATCATCAGTCTTTTTCTACGGAATAACGAAGGCATTGGATATCAACTACTCCATCTTAGCCCGGCTGGCCACGTTCGGCTGAGAACGGAAATGCTGGATGTATTCCAATGATTTACCGGTTCCGATTGCTACGCAATCCAGCGGTTCATCCGCTATGAATACCGGCATGTTCGTTTCTTCACTGATGACTGTATCGATTTGTTTAAGCAGGGCGCCGCCTCCCGTAAGGACAATTCCCCGTTCCATAATATCCGCTGCAAGTTCCGGCGGCGTCTTCTCGAGCGTATTCTTCACCGTTTCGATGATCGCATCGACGGTATCCTTCATGGCAGCAACAACCTCGGCATTCTGGATCGTAATCGTTTTAGGAAGACCAGTCAGAAGGTCACGGCCCCGGATATCCATTTCGTCGACTTCTTTGACTTCTCCTGCGCCGCCCAGCTCCATCTTTACTTCTTCCGCCGTACGTTCCCCGATCATGAGGTTGTACTTCTTGCGGACATGCTGGATGATACTGTCGTCCATTTCATCCCCGGCAACCCGGATCGACTGGCTGGTCACGATTCCACCAAGTGAAATGATCGCCACTTCCGTCGTTCCACCACCGATATCGACGACCATGCTTCCCGTCGGTTCCCAAACAGGGAGTCCGGCACCGATGGCTGCAGCAAACGGCTCAGCAATCGGATAAGCTTCTTTCGCTCCGGCCTGTTTCGTAGCGTCGATAACTGCCCGTTCTTCGACCATCGTTATACCGGACGGGACACAAACCATAATGTTCGGTTTACTGGCAAAAGAAGAGCGCGTCTTTAGAGCCTTCTTAATATAATATTTCATCATTTGAGCTGTCGTATCATAATCAGCAATGACTCCGTCCTTCATTGGACGAATGACATTTATGTAACCGGGAGTCCGACCAATCATGTTCCTTGCATCGTTACCGACCGCTTCGATATCGCCTGTTTGAGCATTTTTTGCTACCACAGACGGCTCCCTCACTATGACGCCTTTGTTCTTCATAAAAACCAGCGTATTAGCGGTTCCTAAATCAATACCTAAATCTTGAGAGAAGCCAAAAATCCCCAATAATATCTTCCTTTCTAAAATCCCGCTTTTTGATCAGGCGGGGTTAAGCAATCCCGAATTTTTCGATTAGAAGAAGCGCCAATTGCGTAGGAATGCTCCTATGAATTGGCGCCTTACGTTTCCATCTATTCAATTATACGAAAAATCAACAAAAATAGATAGTGTTAGAGATAGCCTTTTTCTTTCAAACTAATAAATTTGCGATCCCCTATAACCAAATGATCCAGCAATTCTATTCCGATCATTTTTCCGCATTCTTTCAGTCTTCTTGTCACCTGAATATCTTCCTGTGAAGGGGTGGGATCTCCGGAGGGATGATTGTGGGCACAGATGATGGAGGCGGCGGAGCGCTTGACCGCTTCCTTATAGACTTCCCTCGGGTGCACAATGGAGGCATTCAAACTTCCGATGAAGACTGTTTGTCTGTGGATCACCTGATTCTTCGTGTTCAGAAAAAGGCAGATAAAATGTTCCTGCTTTAAATCTCTCATTTCTTCCATGATAAAGTCTGCCCCGTCTTCAGGACTGCGAATCATGTAACGCTCCACCGGCTTCATTTGATGAAGACGTCTTCCTAATTCAATGGCAGACATCAACATCACCGCTTTTGCCGAACCTATCCCCCGGATCGCTGTCAGCTCCTCGATGGTTGCATCTTTCAGGAGCAGGATCCCTTCGAAATGAACAAGGAGGCGGCCGGCAAGTTCCATAACAGACTCCTGCTTCGTACCGCTCCCGAGCATGATCGCAAGCAGCTCCTGATTAGACAGACGTCCAGCACCGAGCTGCATCAACCTCTCCCTCGGCCTCTCCTCTTTGGGGACATCCTTGATTAAAATACTTGTACGGGTCAATGTCACCGCTCCTTCTTCTCCTCATTCCCCATGAAAGAGAGTCAGGGCCTTCTGATTCCCAGCTGCTCCAATGCACGTACAACCCTTGCTATTGGCAGACCGACGACGTTGTAAAAATCCCCTTCGAGCTTTTCGACAAGCAGCGAGCCTTTCCCCTGAATACCGTATCCGCCCGCTTTATCCAGCCATTCTCCGGTTCGGATATACCATTCCACATCCTCTGGACTCAGCTTCAGGAAAGTGACGCTTGTCGAAATAAAGAAGCTTCTGCATCCATCTTCCCCTCTCAAGCAAACACCGGTGTAAACCTGATGAGTTCCCCCGCTCAGCTGTCTCAGATAACGGCGTGCTTCTTCTTCATTCCGGGGCTTGCCGAGAATCTCTCCCTGATCGGCAACGACCGTATCTGCGGTAAGCAGCACTTCTCCATGCTTCCGCTCTAATGCTTCCCCTTTCTTATCCGCCAGATAGACGACTGCTTCTTCGGGCCGCATCCCCGGCTCCAATGACTCATCCACCTCAGATGTCCGGATAGAGAAATCATAGCCGGCGAGTTCCAAGAGCTGCTTCCGCCTCGGAGAGCCTGAACCTAATACCAAAGAAGGCACAGCTGTCACAACCTTTCTCCACATGGGGTTATGTATCATTCTACAAAATTTCCTTCCTGCTCCGTGCTTCGTAAACACGAGGATTTCCCTTTTCCACCGTAAGAAAAAAGAAGTATCCCCTTAAAGAATACCTCTTTCTCTCCACTTGTCAGTGAGCATAACACTTATTCTAATGCACGTGCTACTTTCAACCAATTCACATCCGCGTCGTCCTGGGATTCCCAGCCCTGTAACGCCTCCTTTAAGGGGCTCCCTTTCTCTGAATTATCCAACAAGCCGCTGCGCTCGGACTCTGTCAGCTCGTTCAATGTGTGATTCCGCAGATCGGCTTCTAATTCTTCAGGGACAGGCTTGTCCGTTTGGACGACAAACGGTTTCACATACGTATCCACGCTCTTCTCTGAAAGTTTGGCAGCGATCGCATCGGCATCCGCTTTGGTTGCAGCAGAACCGACGAATAAAAAGAACTGTCCGTCCCGCTCCCAAATGACAGAAGGAACATGGATGGCATTCAATCGGCTCTTCCACTCTTCTGCTTTGCCTTCGGTTGAGAAGGCGCCTGCTTGGACGATGTATGCCTCAAACGTCCCTCCTCCTCCTGATGCAGCATCCGGCTGTTTGTCCCCAGCGACTTCTACGGCCGGACCAGGGCCATTCGCAGCCTGACCGGCTCCTGCTTCCGAGGGACCACTTTCCGTAAGAGACACAAACACCCTTAAAAGGACAAAACCGATGCCGAGACTGACAACCAAAGCAACAAGCAGCGTCGCTGCTATATGGCGGACAGGGAAGGAGAAAAGCTTTTTCTTTGCAGGCAGATGATAAACCGTTGTCCTTTCCCCGCTGTTGTCCTCTTCCTCTTTTACTGCGGCCGCCTGTTCCACCTGGGTTCGGACGACTTCCTTCTTCCATTCATTATTCTCATCATTGCGAAAGGAAATGGAGATTTTCTTTTTCGAGTCCATGGATTTGATCACTCCTGCAAGGTTTGTCCCAACCCTACCACAGGAAAAATGAAAAGATAGCTGAAATTTGTCAACCGACCATCGACAAATTTATCACTGGGCTTCCCCGGTTTCATCCAATAATTCAATTTCTTCCATCGCTGCTTCCCCTTCTTCCCCATGCTCTATGGAAAAAGGTACGCTTTTGCCGGAACGTGCTTCGTATTGATAGCGGGGCGCTTCATTAACAAGCTCCTCATAGAGCGGTTGGTAATAACTCTCTATAACCATGGAATAAGACAAAGGACCGCCCGGATCCGGTCTTTCATATTTAATGGCTTCTATCTGGATCACGCGCTTCGCCTCGCGCAGGGATTCCAAGAAATCCATCATATCCGGATAGGAAAGAGAAGTAACGTCGACAGAAAATCGGATCGTGCGCAGCCCCTCTATGGCTTTGACTGCGGTATTGTCTGACTGGTCTTCTGGTTCTAAAGAGACCGCCTCTTCCTCCACATCCGTTTCAACACCTTCTTCCTCCTCACCCGGTTCCTCTTCTTCTTTCTCTAAGGTTTCCAATTTCGTGATCATGCTGCCGCTCGCTGCTTCCGCTTTTTCCAATTCTAACAAAAGCTGATCGATCAACGGGATGACGGGGAGCTGCTGTTGGATCGTTCTTGAGGAGCGCAGAGACTCTGATTCCAATTTTTCCTTCTTTGATTTCATTGCGTCCAACACAGCTGTCTCTTCCGCTAATAAAGTTGCCGCTGCTTTCGCTTCCGTCTTAGCGGGACTTACGAGGAGACGGTAGCCTGTAACCAGGACGGCAGAAGTAAGCAAACAGCAGACGATGACTAGATAAAGAACCGATCGTGACCATTCGACCTTCACTGCTCATTCCCTCCTTGTTTCCTCACTTCTTCCACATCCAGTTTGATTATGTAGGTCGCTGTGTAACTGCTGTACACTCCGGAAAGCGTGGTTTCCCCTTCCGGTGTCACCATTTCGACAAGATCCACTTGCAGAACAAGATCCGATCGCTTGAGCTCATCCAAATACTGTGCCGCTTCCTGGATTGTATCGAACACAGCTTCTATCTGGATTTCTGAAGAACCTTCCATGGTGAACGACTGGAATGTACCACGCTCTGGAAGGGCGGCCGACAACTCTTGCAAAACAAGTATGGCCGGTACAACGGCCTCGTTGAGCTGTTGAAGGGATTTTTGCAGCTGTTCCCGTTCCTGTCCTTCCCCGTCTAAAAAATCTTGAAAGGGCTGCTGCTCTTCCTGAGTAAACGTACTTTTTCCTGCCAACGCATCCGCTTCCTCCATCAGCTTGTTTTTTTGAATAAAGAAAGCACCCAAAACAACACTGATCAGGAGGAATGTGCTGATGCAGACCATCCACGGAAGCATGTTACGCCGTTCTTTTTCCTCCAACAGGTTAATGTTTATCGACATTCAATCCCTCTCCCGCTTTACTGTCTCCATGACAAACCGAGTACATCCGCTTCCACGCCAGGGTACGCTTCATCGCCGCACCAGCGCTCTGCTTTCACATTCCGCTCTGTCAATAAATCTACAGCGCGATCCTTATCCGGCCAATCTCCCGTGATCATGACTTTTGTTACGCCGGCCTCATCATTCATGACGGAATAACGATAAAACGCCATCACTCTCTCTATTTCATTGACCTGATCCATCGTGTGCCTGGAGGGCTCCGCAGGATCCTCCCCGGACCACGTATAACACCCGTCCGTCCGCTTCCATTGTTCGAAAGACAGGGGACAGGTGGTATGGTTATGTACGACTGGTGCACCATCGCGAAAGACGGTCAGCACACAGCCGTCGATATTCCAATCCGCCAGAAGGAGATGTTCCCCTTCTTCATTGGACATCGATTGAAGGTAGGCGCGGTGAATCGCCAGTGCGCTGATATCCGCCACCACCGGTTTTAAACCGGTCCGTTCGAATAAACGGCTCATCTCTTCCATCTGAATTTCTGGGTAGGCGAAGATGACTATTGTCTTTTTCCCATCCTCTTCTTCTCTAATCATAGCGAAATCGAAGCTCGGGTTATCAAAGGGCAGGTGCAGCGTGTCCCCGACCTGCATATATAAATAGCCTTTTATTTCTTCTTCTTTTACTTCTGCCGGGATATCCAACATACGGATCACGACAGAATGATCCGGCACAGTGAAGTAGAGCTGTTTCTTCTTCCATTCTCTCTCCTCCACCAAACTTCCCACGATCCGGAAGAGCTCTTCCGGATCCTGCAGCCTTCCATCAGCCCATACCCCTTTAGGAATGGGAATTTCCCCGGCTTCCACTAGGTCCTCTTTTCCTCCTGCCGACTTACTATGAAGAAAACGGATGACGTGGGTTTTAATAATAAAATGAATCCGTCCGGACTGTTTTATTAGTGAGAACATACATAACGACTCCTATCCTTACAACATTTTGAAATAAGCATCCATCATCTGCTGCCCGTAAAAGTAGACAATCAAAGCCGCAGCCATGATCGAAGGCCCGAATGGAACCGGCTGTTTCCGGTTAACGACGCCGATCCCTATGAGGGAGAGGCTTACGACGGTTCCGATCAAGGAAGCAAGAAAAAGCGTCAAAACCATCGCTTTCATACCGAGAAAAAGACCTAAAACACCGAGAAGCTTCATGTCTCCCGCCCCCATGCCGCCCTTGCTGACTACAATAATGACGAACACAATACCGCTTCCCGTCAAAGCACCAAGAAGCGAGTCATACCAGGGATCGAGCGGAAAGGCGATTCGATACAGGAAAAAGACACCTGTAAAGAAGAGCAGCAGACGGTTCGGGATAAGCATATATTTGAAATCCCCGATGCTGACAATAACAGCAAGCGAAATCAACAAGAGAGCACCTGTGAATTCAACCGTTAATCCATAGTGAACATAGGCAATAAAAAACAACGCTCCCGTTATAAGCTCGACTGCGGGATAAAGGAAGGAAACAGGACGGCCGCAGTGCCTGCATCTGCCCTTAGCGATTACGTAGGATAAGACAGGGATCAAATCCCGGGGTTCGAGCTGCGTGCCGCAATCGGGGCAGGCGGAGCGGCCTTGTACGAAGGGAATGTGTTTGGGGAGGCGGATTCCGACGACGTTGTAAAACGAGCCGAGAATCGTACCGGTTAAGAATATATAGAGGGGTAGAATGACATGCATGGTTTGGTCTCCTCGATTAATATAATTAAGGAGGGTCCCGAATTTAGGGACCCTTAACATTAAATTTTAAAATTATTCGTTAGATAAGTCAGATTTTGTTTTACCTTCTACATATTTGTCCAAGGTAACCTCGAATACACCATCTGAATTTTTCTCAACTTTAGTCGTTACGTATGGCTTTCCTGTAACAGGATCTTGAGGGACAGAATCTAAATAACCGGCCTCATACAATTTACTTGCATCCGTTGGAAATGTAAACTCTCCATTCACTTCCGCAATACGAGAAGCCTCCAAAAGCGCAAGGGCATTCGAGTCATGTGCATCGTCCTTCGTATCAGCCAGCAGATTCCCAATAGCCGGTACGGCAATCAGTGCAATAATTCCTAAAATGACGATGACGGCCAGCAGTTCAATTAACGTGAAACCTTTCTCATTCTTCAACAAACGTTTCCACTTTTTCATCTTCTCTCTCCTTCAAATGATAGTAAGGTAGTTACTAATACAAGATAGTTCTTTTTTCATTAGCAAAATGACCTATGTTCATTATAAAGGATAAAAGGATTTACGACTAGCACTTTTTTACCGATCCAACATACTCAGCGAATGTTCTCGAACGCGGAGAACATCGGGATGGCGATTGATGCGACGATACTTCCTACCACAATGGATAAAAACAGAATCATCACAGGTTCTATCAGCGTCTTCAATCGTTCTGTCGCGTATTCCAGTTCTGAGTCGTAGAACTCTGCTACTTTGGCGAGCATATAGTCAAGCGACCCCGTTTCCTCCCCGATGGCGATCATTTGAGCGACGAGAGGCGGAAACACAGGAGACTCCTTCAAGGGACGGGACAAGGTTTCCCCCTGCTCCAGAGATTGGAAGCTGTCCTCGATCGCCTTTTCAATGACTTTATTTTCCACAACCTTCCGGGTAATCTCGAGCGACTTCAGGATGGGAACGGAACTGTTCATCAAAGAACTGAGGGTGCTCGTCATCCGCACGAGAGCAGCCTTTTTTAGTAACGGACCGAAAACCGGCACGCGAAGTTTCCACGCGTCTAATGTATAGCTTACTTTCGGGCTTCGCCGGATAAGTGCCTGATAAAGAACGACGGCAAGTGCAGGGACAAGGATCAAGATATACCAAAATCTCTCCACCATTCCACTTGCTTGAAGTGTAAACTTCGTCATGGCAGGGAGATCTCCACCAATACTTAAAAACATATCCGCAAACCGTGGAACGACGAATGTCAGCAGAAAGAGGATGATCAAGAAGGAAACACCACCGACGATGGAAGGATATAACAAGGCGGAAATGATTTTCTGGCGTGTATCGAACTGCTTCTCATAGTAAACAGCCAATCTCTCCAAAATCTCCTCCAGGTTTCCACCCGCTTCTCCCGCACGGATCAATTGGACGAACAAGTTCGGAAATACTTTTGGATGAAGAGCAGAAGCTTCCGAGAAGGCCCTTCCACTCTCCAAATGACCTGAAACGTCCCGAAGCGCCTCTCCAAGCTTCCGGCTGTTCGTTTGCTGGGCCAGTATTCTCGTCGATTCCAAAAGGGAGATCCCTGCTTTGATCAAAGTGGCGAACTGCCGGAGGAAGATCACGAAGTCTTTCTGCTTCACAGCCCTCCCTATATGGATGTCGTAAAGCAGTGGGTTGGTGGATGCCTTGATGTCTTTGATGACGACCCCGTCCGTTTTCAATCTCGACACCGCTTCGTTTTTTGTTTCTGCTCGTATTTTCCCTCTGATTTTCCCGGCGATCGTTCGGCCTTCATACGAATAGTAGGGCATGAATTAAACGCCCCCTTCTTTCAGGAATGGAGCCGCATCCCTCTCATCAATCACTTTCTTACCAAGAAGCTCCAAAATAGACATTTCCAGCGTCTGCATCCGGTTAGCTCTGGACGTCTGCAGTACATTCTTAATTTGATGAATCTTTGCGTTTCTAATTAAATTCTTAACGGCAGGTGTATTGATCAACACTTCTGCGGCTGCACGGCGCCCTTTCCTGTCCATTGTTTGGAACAGCCGCTGCGAAACGATTGCCTGCAGGACGTTCGCAAGCTGGACCCTTACCTGCCCCTGCTGTGCCGGTGGAAAAACATCGATGATCCTGTCAATCGTATCCGGTGCGTTTGTAGTATGCAGCGTACCCAAAACGAGGTGACCGGTTTCTGCTGCGGTCAGAGCTGTCGAAATGGTTTCGTAATCCCGGAGTTCCCCAACTAAGATGACGTCCGGATCCTGCCTTAAACACGCGCGGAGACCATTCGCGAAATTTCGTGTATCGAAACCAATTTCCCGCTGATCAACGATCGAGTTCTTGTGATTATGCGTGTACTCGATCGGATCCTCCAGTGTAATGATATGCTTTTTACCGGTTTGATTAATATGGTCGACCATCGATGCAAGTGTGGTCGACTTCCCCGACCCGGTCGGCCCGGTCACGAGCACGAGCCCCTGAGGAAACATGCTGATATCTTTCAACACGTCGGGCATGTGCAGTTCGCTGATGGTCGGAATGTTACGGGGCACGATTCGGACGGCAAGGGACAGACAATTGCGCTGATAGAAAATATTGATCCGGAACCGGGACACACCGGCAATGCCGTAAGAAACGTCCACTTCTCTCACTTTCCTCAACTGCTCCAAAAGAACGTCGGACAGGATCGCTTCTGCCATCGCTTCTGTATCTTCCGGCCTCACCTTCTCTTCTCCGAACCGCTGCAGTTCTCCATGGATCCGGAAAATCGGAGGGACTCCCACCGTCATGTGAATATCAGATGCACCATAGCTGTTCGCAAGTGTCAATAACTCATCCAATTGTTCCTTCATTGCCCATCCCTCCCTCCATATGCTTTTGCGACTCGGAGGACCTCTTCCAGTGTCGTCAACCCCTGCTGCGCCTTCAAAAGTCCGTCATCCAAAAGAAACATCATGCCTGCGTCCCTCACATAGCGCTGAACATCCTCCATACTCTTGTGCTGCATCATTAAACTTCGAATTTCATCATCAATGACAAGCACCTCCTGGATGGCCATCCGCCCTCTGTAGCCGGAATTCTGGCAGCTGTTACAGCCGGCGCCTTTGTATATTTGATCCACCTGAATCCCGCGTTTCCGAAAATGATTTCTCTCCATCTCACTTGGCGTATACGCCTGTCTGCAATCCCGGCATATCCTTCTTACAAGCCTTTGAGCCACAACCCCTGATAAAGAGGATACGACTAAATACGGTTCGATTCCCATATCAAACAGGCGGGGAATGGCCGATATGGAGCTGTTCGTATGAAGCGTGCTAAGAACGAGATGACCGGTTAACGATGCGCGCACGGCAATTTCTGCTGTTTCGGAATCGCGGATCTCTCCGACCATGACGATGTTCGGATCCTGGCGAAGAATCGAACGCAGGCCTTCCGAAAACGTCAACCCGACCTTGGTATGGACCTGCACCTGATTGAGCCCCTCAATCTGGTACTCTACCGGATCTTCCACCGTTATAATATTGACATTCTCCGTATTAAGACGGTTTAAAGAAGCATAGAGTGTAGAGGATTTTCCAGAACCAGTAGGGCCGGTGATCAACAGCAGACCCGAGGGTTGTTGAATTAAGTCGAGGTACTTATCTCTATTGACGGGATGGAAACCGAGTTCATCGATTCCGCCGAGCGTATTCGCCAAATCCAAAATTCGAATGACGACCTTCTCCCCAAACACTGTCGGGAGAATCGAGATTCGCAAATCTACCGTTCCGTGGTCGACCTTCGTCTTGATCCGTCCGTCCTGGGGCAGACGTGTTTCTGTAATATTCATGTCCGCCATGATTTTCACACGGGCAGTCAAACTGTTTTGATGACTTTTCGGCAGCGTACGCTCCGTCCTCAATACGCCGTCAATCCGGTACCGGATCAACACCTTTGATTCCTGTGGATCGATATGTATATCGCTCGCTTTCATCTGCACTCCTGCCTGGAGCAGCTGATCCACCAGTCGGATGGCAGGAGCTTCCCCGTCCTTTTCTTCCTCAAGGTCGGAATCGCTCAAATTATAATGACGGTTCACCGCCTGAATGATTTCATACTTCGTGGCAATGACCGGCGAAATCTGAAACCCTGTCGATATTTTCATGTCATCGATGGAGTAGTAGTCCATGGGATCCGCCATTGCAACCGTTAATTCTCTACCCTTACGCTGAATGGGAACAAGCAGATTACGAAGGGCGAAGTCCTTATCCACGATAGAGATAACTTGGGAATCAACAGGAAAGTGAAAAAGGGAAACCTTCGGAATGCCCAGTTGGAATTCCAATACTTCGATCAACTGTTGTTCCGTCACATACCCTTTCTCCACCAATACGTCTCCGAGCTTTTGGTCTGCTTGCTTTTCTTTCAGGGCTTCTTCTATTTGAGCTTCCTCAATGACACCTGCTTCTTTCAACAGATCACCAAGCCGCTTCCTTCTTGTCATCTTATCCTCCCACCTTCACTTTACGTTCCATCATTTCTTCTCCCACTCCTGCACATTTTCCCACACATCCACTTCTCCTGGTCCGACAGGATTGGAAGCTTTCGTACCATCCAGGGACGGGTGCTTCACGACTTCGGAATCCACTTGTGCTTCCTCTTCCAACTCGTTCAGCACGACAAAACTGGAATGCACCTCCACCCCAGGGACAGGAGGATAATAATCTTCCGTTAAGAGCTCCTCATCACCGTTAAGGGACGCACGGTCTTCCCGCCATGTCTCTGCGCTTTCCCCGTCCTGTCCCTGCTGCACCACTTCCACCTGCCCGGGTTCCAACAAGGTGGAATACTCGACAATCGCTTTCGGCGGTACGGTGCCTGCCGATCGGACATAAATCTGATAATCTGAGCCTGTCGGGTAGCCGGTCCAGGACACCTCGAATCCAGAAGACGTCTCCTCCCAGTTCAATATGTAGTCATGAGAATAAGGGTTATACAGCTTCAGGTCCTGCTTGTCCTTTAGATTCACACCTGCCTCCATGCCAATTTCAGCAAATGCCGGTCTCCTTTGGCTGATGTGTCTTTCCTCCACATCAAACCCAGCTTTCAGACTCGCACCGTAGATGGCTGTTGCCGCCATATTCAGCGCTTGTTCATCATATACACCTTCCACAAACAACAAATCAAGCATGGAGAATGTCTCCCCATTTTCCATTTCTGCATGATCGAACAGCTTTCTCATTCGCTCCATATCCACCTCTGCCGGTACGTTCATCGTCTGGCTTCCAATCGATTCATAGAGTTCTTCATTCTCCTGATCAAGAAAATGATAGGCGTCGTATTCCAAAGAATCTTCCGGGAGGGAAGCAGCATCCTCTTTTACAACGTCACGCAGCATCTTTTCTGAGAGTGAATCTCTTAATTCGCTGTCCATCTCTTCTTCTAATGGATCAAAAAAACGGTCGGAGAGTACAACGACCAGACCGTTATCAGACCCTTGGACCGCCTCCTCCAATGTTTCCTTCACATCAAACGTCACTTCTTCCGTATCCAGAACAATACGTTTTCCTGATGCTGATAACGTAACGGCTGTTTCATCCCGCCATTCCTCTATGTTGTCTGCTAAGATTTTTTCCGCTTCTTTCTGGTTCTTGCCGGCCAGAGATATAGAAGCGACCGTCGTATTTTCCGCGTAGTTGCCTCCCCCGGTTACAAAAGTGAAAGCCTTTGCCGCCTCCTGGGTGGTGAGGAAGAGCAGAAATATACCGATCGTTAAAACAAGCACCAGTTTCCAAGCGGTTTTCTTATGCACCATATCTATTCAACGCTCCTTGTCAGCCACTTATCAAATGAATCTTTTTTACCACCAAATTATATCTTATAAACCGACATTTGTCGCACTGTAACCTTAACAAATAAGCATAAAGCATCACAAAAACCAAAAAAACTGGACTCCCTCATAGAGGAAGCCCAGACGTTTTCAGTCACTTCTTCATTTTTGATTTAAAGTATGCTCTAACGTCCGAGATAAAGTATAAGGACCCCGTTATTAACAACACACTCTTATCATCCAACTGCTGCTCGGCGAGCCTCAACGCTTCCTGTAAGTTTTCCGCAGGAAGCGTCGGTTTAATTGGGGAGAGAGAAGCAAGGTCTTCTTCTTGCAAGGCTCTCGGAAAGTCAAAGCTGGTCACGACTGCGAAATCGACTACTTCTTTCAATTGATTCATCATCTTTATAACCGGCTTGTCTTCCAAAGCTGCATAAACGAGAACAACCGACCGTCCCCTGTAATGTTCTTTCACTGTATCCACGAGAGCCTTGGTCCCTTCTTCGTTATGAGCCCCGTCAATAATAGTAAGCGGCTGATTCCGGACCGTTTCGAAGCGTGCCGGCCATGTCGTTTGTTCCAATCCGCTCCTATAATGCCTGCGGTCGATGGCATCTCCGGCCTGCTTTAAACTCTCCATTGTCTGGAGGGCGACCGATGCGTTCTCCACCTGATGATGCCCTTTCATTCTACTGAGAAGAAGTTCCGATTCATACGCACCCGACCGGAATATAAATGTTTCCCCTTCCGGTGTACTTGCCTCATGTGTGACGTGAAAATGCGTAGTTAAAGAGAATAACGGTGCTTTTTGACTCGTTGCTTCTTCAAGGATGACTTCCATTGCCTCGGGCTGTTTAACTGCTGTCACGACCGGGACCTTCTGCTTGATGATCCCCGCCTTTTCACCAGCTATCTCCCTTACTGTCGAACCGAGGATATTCATATGGTCATGTCCGATATTTGTGATGACAGAAACGATGGGATGAAGAATATTCGTCGAATCATACCGTCCACCAAGTCCCGTTTCCACGACGGCATAATCGATCGGCTGCTCGTCAAAGTAGATCATCGCCATAGCAGTTATGATCTCAAACTCTGTCGGTTCTCCTAAAGGGGTTTCCTTCAAAGACTCAGCAAGCGGACGTATCCGATCCACAAGGCGTGCAATCACCGCATCAGAAACCGGCTCCCCGTTCAGGCTGATACGCTCATTGAATCTTTCGATATAAGGAGAAGTGAAGGTTCCCACCGTGTATCCCTGTGCTTGGAGGAGATTCCTCAGAAAGGAAACGGTCGAGCCTTTGCCGTTTGTACCGGCGACGTGAATCGCTTTAAAGCCCTTCTCCGGATGGCCGAGGCGTTCCATCATCCAATCCATGCGCTTCAAACCCGGCTTCACTTTGAACTTCTCTCTCGAATGAATCCAATCCAAAGCTTCTTGATAATTCATAGCTGTCTTCCCTACCTTCAAAAAGGGGAGCGTATTCCTAAAGAATACACTCCCTTTCCATTGTTTATGCTTTCAATTCCTTGATTCTCGCTTCGACTTTTGCACGTTTATCCAAATAGTCGGTTTCTTTCTTCCGTTCTTCTTCGACAACCTGTTCCGGCGCTTTTTTGACAAAACCTTCATTGGACAATTTCTTCTGGACGCGGGTGACTTCCTGATCCCACTTCTTCCATTCATTCTCCAAACGCTTGATCTCGTCCTCGATATTGATTAAACCTGCAAGCGGCAGATAAAGTTCCGCTCCGGTAACAACCGCTGACATGGCTTTTTCAGGTGCCTGAAGATCTGTCGAAATTTCAAGCTCGCTTGGATTACAGAAACGTTCCAGGTAGGCACGGTTCTTCTCAAGCTCATCAACGACAGCTTGATCTTTCGCCTGAATCATCAACTGAATTTCTTTAGACATCGGCGTATCCACTTCGGAGCGGATATTCCGCACGGATCGGATAATGGAAACGAGACGCTCCATTTCCGCCACTGCTCCTTCGTTATGGAAGTCATCCCGGACTACCGGCCAGGACGCCTGCGTGATGGACTCTCCTTGGTGCGGAAGATGCTGCCAAATTTCCTCTGTAATGAAAGGCATGAACGGATGAAGCATACGCATCGTCTGATCAAGCGTGTAAGCTAGGATCGAACGGGTCGTATGAATTCTCGCCTCGTCTTCTCCGTATAACGGCAGCTTCGCCATTTCAATGTACCAGTCACAGAAGTCATCCCAGATGAAGTTATACAGGTGACGTCCTGCTTCCCCGAACTCATACTTATCGATGTTCGTCGTCACCTGCTCAATCGTCTGATTCAAACGAGTCAGAATCCACTGATCGGCAACGGATTTCTTCCCGGACAAATCAATGTCCTCAAACGTTAAATCTCCCATATTCATGAGCGCAAAGCGGGAGGCGTTCCAAATCTTGTTGGCGAAGTTCCACGTTGATTCCACCTTCTCCCAGTGGAAGCGCAGATCCTGCCCCGGAGAAGAGCCGGTAGATAGGAAGTAACGCAGCGAATCCGCGCCATACTTCTCAATGACATCCATCGGATCGACACCGTTTCCGAGGGACTTACTCATTTTCCGTCCATCAGCATCACGGACAAGACCGTGGATAAGAACGTCGTCAAACGGACGCTTCCCTGTGAATTCAAGCGACTGGAAGATCATCCGGCTTACCCAGAATCCGATGATGTCATAACCGGTAACAAGAACGTTCGTCGGGAAGTAGCGCTTATAATCTTCACTGTCCTCATCCGGCCAGCCCATTGTGGAAAACGGCCACAGAGCGGAAGAGAACCATGTATCGAGGACATCTTCTTCCTGCTTCCAATTTTCCTCATCTGCCGGTGCTTCTTTGCCGACATACACTTCCCCGGTTTCTTTATGGTACCAGGCTGGAATGCGGTGTCCCCACCACAATTGACGGGAAATACACCAGTCACGCGTATTTTCCATCCAGTGCAGGTACGGCTTCTCGAATCGTTCCGGCACGAATGCTACTCGATCGTCTCCTTTTTGAAGATCGACGGACGCTTCTGCGAGAGGCTTCATGTCAACGAACCACTGGGTGGAAAGATACGGTTCAACTACTGCTCCGCTCCGTTCCGAATGGCCGACAGAATGCATGTGCTCTTCAATCTCAAAGAGAACGCCGGATTCCTGAAGGTCCTTGACAATCTGCTTCCGGCACTCGAAACGATCCATCCCTTGATACTTACCGGCGTTGTCATTCATTGTTCCGTCTTCATTCATGACAAGAATGCGTTCAAGGTTATGGCGGTTGCCGATTTCAAAATCATTTGGATCGTGGGCCGGTGTGATTTTCACCGCTCCTGATCCGAATTCCATATCGACATAATCGTCTCCGACAATTTCAATTTCCCTTCCAACGATAGGAAGGATCGCTTTTTTGCCGATCAAATGTTTGTAACGATCATCTTCCGGATGAACGGCAATGGCTGTGTCTCCAAGCATGGTTTCCGGGCGTGTCGTTGCGATTTCAATCGAACCTTCTTCGCCCTTCAGCGGATAACGCATATGATAGAACGCGCCCTGGACATCTTTATATTCCACTTCAATATCGGAAAGAGCTGTCTGTGTCGCAGGGTCCCAGTTGATGATGTACTCCCCGCGGTAAATGAGACCTTTCTCATAAAGCTTGACGAATACTTCCTTAACCGCTTTTGAAAGACCTTCATCCAAAGTGAAACGCTCTCTTGAATAGTCCAAACCGAGGCCGAGTTTCTCCCACTGGGCGCGAATGAATTTTGCATATTCATGCTTCCACTCCCAGGACTTTTCCAGGAACTTCTCCCGTCCTAAATCATGACGATTGATTCCTTCTTCCCGAAGTTTGGCATCGACTTTCGCCTGTGTCGCAATGCCCGCGTGATCCATTCCCGGCAGCCAAAGGACGTCATATCCCTGCATCCGCTTCACACGGCTTAAAATATCCTGCAATGTCGTATCCCACGCATGGCCAAGGTGCAGTTTCCCTGTGACGTTCGGCGGCGGGATGACAATAGTATAAGGCTCCTTCTCTTTATCTCCTGTTGCTTCAAAAAACTTGCCGTCCACCCAGTACTGATACCGGTCTTTTTCAATTGCTGCCGGATCGTACTTTGTCGGCATCGAAAGATCTTGTTGATCCATTCCGATCTTCCTCCTTCTATTCTCTTTGTATAAAATAAAAACCCCTCCGTCCAAAAAAGGACGGAGGGGATTCATTCCGTGGTACCACCTTCATTTACAGGAAAACAACATACTCTTCCTGTACACTCGACTGACATAACGGCTTCTAACCGGCTTCTCCTACTCTTTGGTTCAAAGAAGCTGCATCAAGGGCGACCTTCCATCAACAGGGTTCCTGGAAAACTCTCACCGAATGTTTTCCTCTCTTTAGGAATTGTTCATGTACTCTTCCCTATCTAAGCATTTCACGTATAAAGGTTATATAACATATTGTATATAGAAAACAATGCTTTAGTCAACCTGTAACAAAAAAAATGAGCGTCCGCCCATTCCATGATGGGAAAACGCTCAAAAAAAGTATGGAGGTGTTCCTCTTCAGCCGCTTATATAGGTACCGTCTGCCGATCTGGTGCAGAAACTGGCTGTATGTTCTCGAGAAATGCTTACTGCCGATCGTCATCTTTCAAACCATCCGAATGATCATTTTCCCGACGACGTTCGATATTTTCCTGTTTGGTTTTTTATTGGGGCTTTTTCTTGCTTTCAAATACAAATGGATTTAGCTCGGAATATATACAATTTGACCCGGAGACACATCCTCTGTATGTTCATTCACCCGCTCCAGCTGTTTCACCGTTACACCATACTTCTCAGCGATTGACGAAAGTGTCTCCTCTTCTTGTGCAATATACATCTTCATTTGTGTGTACGTATCTTCCCTATTCGGAAATAGGTGTTTGAAAATCTGTTTAATTCCGTCCATTCCGCCCGGCGCTTTTTGTTCCTGTTCTTCCGAAGAAGACGTCTGCGATTCTTCCACACTGACCTCTACTTCCTCCCAATCGACGATCGTCTCCATCGAAGGCTCGGCCTCGTCACCTGCAGGTGGTGTTTCCGATGCCGGAGCTGTATGACCGAAAAATTCCGGGAAGCTCTGTGACTTTTTGTACGTCCACCGTCCATCACTGGATGAACTCGGTTTATCATCCACCGATTCCTGTTGCTGGTCGAACTGAAAAACAGGAGCTTCGCGTTCCGGGAAAATCGGAATATCCTGGGCTTTATCTTCAGGGAAATTGACCGGCCCAACCCTTGCAGATTCGTCAAAGGATTCTGCATTCGCAGCCCCTTTATCCTTTTCTTCGATGCCGTTGATATTAATGTGGGCATGCAGGCGAAGCTGACGTGTGGCTGGTAGTTCATAATCGAAACTTTCAATATCGATGAGAACATCCTCTAAATTCGATACTCTCTCTAATGGTACCGTTATTTCTACCGGGAATTGGTGACGGAATTCATACGCATCCCCTTCGACCGGCGCGACATGATCCATAATCCTCACCGAGTTCGTGAATGCTGCATCCTCGGGATCCCCCGTGTTTCCTGTCGGGATATATTCTCCCGCAAGTTCCACCGTCCCCTTCAACCGGACGACATCTCCCAGCTCTTCAATGGATATCTCAGGTTCTAAGGAGATACCAATCAGCTCTCGTACTCCCTGTCCCTCCTTGAACCAAATCGATTCATCTAAATAAAAGGAAAATACATTTTGTTTGTTCTGCAATGTCAGGTCCCCTCCCTAAGGTAATAAACACGATTCTCTTTTATCACCATATGCGACAGGAGCAGATATATACATAAGAGCTGAAAAGCAGAAAAAGGCCCAACAGCTGAAAAACTCCAGCCTCCAACGAATGCGGTTAATCAGGAGACTCCCAGTACGCTCCTCTTGACCAGCACTTTTTCCACAAAAACAAAAGCGTACGGGAAGGACCCGTACGCTTTTGTATAATAGTCACTTAAGACCGGCGAATACTTTTTCTGCGGCCTGTATCGTTTTCTCGATATCCTCATCCGTATGCTTCGTCGATAAGAACATTCCTTCAAACTGCGAAGGCGGGAGATAAATTCCTTCTTGGACCATCCCCTGAAAATATTTCTTAAACAATGCTAAATCCGACCGGTTGGCCGTTTCGAAATTAGTGACCGGCTCGTTCGTAAAGAAGAATCCAACCATGGATCCCGCTCGATTAACCGTCAATGGAACGCCGTGCGTTTCCGCTGCATGAAGAAAACCTTCCACCAATCGGTCTACTTTGTGGTTAATAGAAGTATAGGATTCTTCCGTCAGAGCGGAAAGCGTCTCAAATCCGGCCGTCATAGCAAGCGGGTTCCCGGAAAGTGTTCCGGCCTGATAAATATCACCAACTGGAGCGACACGCTCCATGATTTCCCGCTTTCCACCGTAAGCCCCCACAGGAAGGCCTCCTCCGATCACTTTACCGAGGGTGGTCATGTCAGGAGTGACGTCGAAGTGCCCTTGGGCGCTGTGATAACCAACACGGAACCCTGTCATCACTTCGTCAAAGATAAGAACCGTGCCGTTGGCTTCTGTCAACTGACGCAGAGATTTAAGGAATGCTTCCGTCGGCGGTACGACACCCATATTCCCGGATACCGGTTCGATGATGACGGCAGCGAGATCTTCTCCGTATTGTTCGAAAACGTAACGAACGCTTTCCAAATCGTTATAGGGGACCGTAATCGTATTCTGAGCAATCGACTCCGGAACTCCCGGGGAATCAGGCAGACCGAGCGTAGCAACACCGGAACCTGCTTTGATAAGCAGGGAATCCCCGTGTCCGTGATAATTCCCTTCAAATTTAAGAATTTTATCACGGCCGGTATAGCCTCTGGCTACACGCAGCGCGCTCATCGTCGCTTCTGTACCGGAGTTCACCATCCGAAGCATTTCAATGGATGGTACACGTTCAATGACAAGCTCCGCAAGCTTGTTCTCCATTCTGGTAGGTGCCCCGAAGCTTGTCCCGTGTGCCGTCACCTTCGTTAAGGCTTCCGTCACTTTAGGGTCTGCATGGCCAAGAATGAGCGGACCGAAACTAAGTACGTAATCGATATATTCATTTCCATCGATATCCACAAGTTTCGACCCTTCCCCTCTTTCCATAAAAATCGGGTCCATATCTACGGATTTGAACGCACGGACAGGGGAGTTGACCCCGCCGGGCATCAAATCTACTGCTTTATCGTACGCCTGCTTTGATTGATCAAAATTCCTCATAATCTGCACCCTTTCTTCTATTCTTTTATTGGTTCAGCCACTTCGCTGCATCTTTGGCAAAATAGGTGATGATCAGATCCGCACCTGCGCGTTTCATGGACAACAGCTTCTCCATAACGATCTCCTGCTCTTTAACCCAGCCGTTCTGGGCAGCTGCTTTGATCATGGAATATTCCCCGCTGACATTGTAGGCGACCAGCGGAAGACGGAAACGATCTTTCACTTCTCTCATAATATCCAAGTAAGCAAGAGCCGGCTTGACGATGAGGAAGTCTGCTCCCTCTTCTACATCAGATTCCGCTTCACGCAGCGCTTCCAAACGGTTGGCAGGATCCATCTGATACGCCCGACGGTCGCCGAATTGTGGTGTGCTGTGAGCGGCGTCACGGAAAGGACCATAGAAGGCAGATGCATATTTAACAGCATAGGACATCACAGGAATGTGATGGAAACCAGCTTCATCCAGACCCGCACGGATGGCAGCGACAAACCCGTCCATCATATTGGAAGGTGCGATAATATCCGCTCCGGCTTCCGCCTGTGTCACTGCGGTTTGCGTAAGGTACTTCAACGATTCGTCATTGATTATTTCCCCGTCGCGAACAACGCCGCAGTGGCCGTGGTCGGTATATTGACAGAGACAGGTATCCGCGATGACCGTGAGCTCCGGCACCTCTTCCTTGATTTGACGGATTGCCTGCTGGACGATTCCATGCTCATGGAAAGCCTGTGTTCCGACCTCATCTTTCTCCTTCGGTACGCCGAACACGATGACCGACCGGATACCCAGATTCACGAGTTCCTGCATCTCTTCCGTAAGGTAATCTAGAGAGACCTGGTGGACACCAGGCATGGAAGCCACTGGATTTTTGATGTTTTCTCCTTCCACAACGAAAATCGGATAGATCAGATCATCCGTACTGAGCTTCGTTTCACGCACGAGCGCTCTCATAGAGTCTGTGCGGCGCAGACGACGGTGTCGTTTAAATGTTGTTTCTTTCATAATTATCGTTTCCCTTCGCTAGAAAAGTACTGAACGATGCGTTCAATCATGGATTCAATGGTGTAATTCTCTGGTATACAGATATTTGTAAAACCGAAGCGCGCTGCCGCATCTGCTGTTGTTGGGCCGATGCAGAAACAGGGAAGCTTCCGTCCTTTATTTTCCGAATCACTGACAGCAGTATGAAAGGCCTTGACGGTAGAGGGGCTGGTAAAAGTCAAAGCATCAAGGCGCCCCTCCTCAAGCCAAGCCGCTATATGCCGCTTGTGATCGTCCACTAGTAGCGTATCATACACGGTCATCGAATGAAAAAACACCTGCTCAGCTTTGAAATATGCAGGGAGAACATCTCTCGATAAATTACCTCTTATGTACAAAATTTTTCCCGGTTCCGGAAAAGCTTCGAGAAATTCTCCTCCCATTACTTCCGCACGGTATTCCGTTGGAACGAAATCGGCCTTGTACCCGAATTGTTTCAGCTGCTGCTCCGTCTTCTTCCCGACGATTGCAAACCTGAGTTCCGGAGGGACCGTCCTTCCGTGCTTTCTCAAAAGCTCGAAAAAAAACTTCACGCCATTAGAGCTCGTCATAAAAACCCAAGAATAGTCGTGAAGTTCATGCAGAAGGTGGGAACTGCTTTTTGTATCTTTCAATTGGAAGGTAAGAAGAGGGGCATGATAAGCCACTCCCCCCTGCTTTTCAATGTGCTTGATGAAACGCTGCGCCTGGGATTTTCCTCTTGTAACGAGGATGCCTTTCCCTTCCAGCGGTTTCATTACTGCTCATACTCCTCTTTCGCTTTATCAACGATTTCCTGAGCACCCCTGTCCTTCAAGCGCGCAGCAGCTTCCGCTCCTACAGACACGGGATCAGTTCCCGAAACCGTTTCATGAAGGATCGTCGTGCCGTCAGGGCTTCCCACGAGAGCAGTCAGTACGATTTCGTCTGCTTTTCTATAAGCATAACCCCCAATAGGTACTTGGCAGCCCCCGTTTAAATCATGAAGAAATTTACGTTCCGCTGTGACGGTGGACGAGGTATATTCATGATTCAGCTTCATCAAATAGTCTCTCAGCTCCTTGTCATCCTCCCGGCATTGGATGGCCAGCGCCCCCTGACCGACGGCAGGTACACAAACATCCGGCTCTAAGTATTCGGTGACCACATCGTCATCCCACCCCATCCGCTTTAAGCCTGCGGCTGCGAGAATGATGGCATCGTAATCCTCTTCGTGAAGTTTTTTTAAGCGGGTATCGATATTTCCCCGGATCCATTTGATTTCCAAATCAGGACGGACGGCTTTGATTTGGGAACCGCGTCGCAGACTGCTTGTCCCAACGACCGCTCCTGTCGGCAGGTCCTTCAGAGCAACATTTCCGACAGAAACGAAGGCGTCGCGGTGGTCTTCCCTAATCGGAACGGACGCTACGACAAGCCCTTCCGCGACAACAGCCGGCATGTCTTTCATACTGTGGACGGCCATATCGATGTCTCCGTCATACATGGCCTGTTCGATTTCTTTAATGAACAGCCCTTTTCCTCCCACTTTGGAAAGCGTAACATCCAGGACTCGATCCCCTTTAGTTGAAATCCTTTTGATTTCAAACTCATAACCCGGATCGATTTGTTTCAATTGTTCAATCACCCATTCCGTCTGGGTGATCGCTAATTTACTTTTACGTGAACCAATGACGATTTTTCGCACAAGACAGCCTCCTCATAACTAGAAATGAAAATTAGATAAAGAACCGAACAGAAAGAAATTAATTAAAAGAAATAGAAAAGCGGCGGTATTGAAGATCGAAATCACTCGTCCCTGATACCCCTTTACGACTCTTAAGAACAAATAGACGATATAGACACTCAGCACAAGGAAAGATCCGAGCGTCTTCGAATCATACCAGTAGAAGACATCAGGGGAGACATACCCCCAAACCACCCCGAGAATAATGGCGATCAAAAGGAGCGGTACTCCGAGTATAACAGCCACATAAGAGAACTGATCCAATTTCGTCAAATCACCGAGTCGGAAAAGCTTCGCATTCCATTTCTTTCTTTTCAGCAGACGGTATTGAAGTAAATACATCATGGAAAAAATAAAGGATAATGTGAAGAACCCATAGGATATGATGGCAAGACTGATGTGAATGACGAGCAGTTCATTGACAAGCCCGACCCCGTTGTTTCCAAGAACACTCTGTGCCCGTGTGGAAAGGTGAATGATCATAATGAGAAATCCTACTACATTCGTGAAAAACACGAGAAAGTCCATCCGGAACAGCCGGTTGATTATCAAAGAGAACGTCACAAGAATCCAGGTGTAGAAATACAGTCCATCGTACACTGTCATAATAGGGAAGTTGTCCTTGATCAGAATCTGTGCCAACAGGAAAAAGGTTTGCAAACCCCAGACCATACTAAGTAACCAGAAGGCGATGCGGTTCGCCCTCCGGTTCGTCTGTACAAAATCGATGAAATATCCGATGAGACTAAGCCCGTACAAGAAAAGGATGAGTTCATAAACCCATTTGAATTCTAGCATTGGATGTCCACCTTAAGATTTAACCATGGAGCTTAAAAATGCGATCGGGTTTGCCGTTTCCGGATGATGCTTCACCGTTGTGTTATTCTTTTTTTCCTGTTTTTCTACCTCTTTTTCCACTTGTTCTTCTATACCGAATATCTGCGTGAACAAGCGTAGAGAATCCTCTGCATCAGGCTTGGCGGCAATCTCCTTGGCCTGAGAAATCGGTTCTTTCAGCATTTGGTTGATAATGCTCTTCGTATGCTTGTTCAACACTTTCCGTTCCCGATCTGTCAATTCCGGCATCTTCCGTTCTATACTCTTCATCGTTTCTGCCTGAATATCCAGAGCCTTCGTCCGTAGTGCTGAAATGACCGGTACAACTCCGATCGTTTGCAGCCATTCTTTAAACTCGACGATTTCTGCTTCCACCATCAGTTCGATCTCTTCAGCCGCCTGTTTCCTTAATGCAAGGTTGGCGTCAACGATTCCCTGCAGGTCATCAATATCATACAGGAACACACTCTCCAACGACTCCATAGCAGGATCAAGATCCCGTGGTACAGCGATATCCACGAAAAACAACGGCTTCCCTTTCCTCTGCTTGTGGATCGGCTCCATCTGATTCCTGGTGATGACGTATTCTGTTGCACCAGTAGAGCTGATAACGATATCCGCATCTGTCAGTACTTCCTCCAACTGATCCATCGTCTTCGCTTCCCCGTTAAACTGGTCGGCGACCGCCTCTGCTTTGGATAGTGTTCTGTTCAACACAGACACCTTACGAGCACCGGAACCGTGAAGATTCTTAGCAGCCAGTTCCCCCATCTTGCCGGCACCAAGAATAACGATATGTTTATGAACAAGGTCCCCGAAAATCTTTCTAGCCAGCTCTACGGCCGCATAGCTGACTGAGACAGCGTTTTCACCGATCTCTGTCTCTTTATGCGCCTTCTTCGCCATTGTAACGGCCTGTTTAAATAATTGATTAAAGATCGTCCCTGTTGAACCTGCCTCTTGAGCACGCAGGAAAGCCTGCTTCATTTGACCGAGAATCTGTGTTTCACCGAGCACCATCGAATCCAGTCCTGCGGTAACCCTGAGCAGATGCTCGACCGCCCCGTCCGTTTCGTAAATGGAAAGAAACGGTGAAAATTCGTCTTTATCGATTCGGAACCAATCAGCAAGGAATTGCTTAATATAATAACGCCCTGTATGGAGCTGATCCACCACGGCATAGATTTCCGTCCGGTTACACGTTGAAATAATAACATTCTCCAACACACTTTTTTGTGTGTTGAGCTGTGTCATCGCTTCTTCCAGCCGATCCTCCGAAAAAGTAAGCTTCTCTCGAATTTCCACAGGGGCTGTTCTATAATTAAGACCGATAGCTAAAATATGCATTTCATCTACCCCCATTAGCGTTCAAAACTTCTCACATATCCTGTATTATAGCACAAAACCTCGACGATTTTCCGCATCAAATATGAACAGATTTTGAATCTGCTGTGATACGATAAAAAAGTAGTCCATTTATAAAGTATGAGTATTACTTTAGAAATATTATAATTTATAACCCATTTGTAATATAGCAAAATAATATAGACAGTGCAAAGATCTTCGCTTATATTTTCAGCAAGGATGTGATTAATTTTGACGAAACAAAATTCTTTAATCGGGTTTCTATTCATCGGCTTTGGTGTTTATTTTTTACTACGCCACCTCAATATTCCCGAACTGATCCCTTTTTACTCATGGTCATCCCTGCTTGTCATCATCGGTATCGCCCTGCTCTTACATAGTTATGTGGCAAAAGACTATTCCAACCTGTTCACAGGAGCATTAGTGACAGGACTTGGGGTTCACTTCACCCTTCAGGCGCATACCAGCTTCTGGATCGATCACTGGGCGGTGTACCTATGGATCATCGGGATTTCCTTTCTCCTTTATTACTCTAAAACGAAGCGCGGATTGATCCCGGCAATCGTCTGCATCACCATTGGTCTCTTTGCTGTTTTCACACCGGGAACTCCTGCCTGGTCTCTCTGGGTCCAAAGGATTGTTAATGTTCTGGAAAGATTCTGGCCGGTAGTGCTGATTGCATACGGAATGTACGTCATCAGAAAAAAATAAATGAAAGGCGCGGGATCACAGCCCCGCGCCTTTGTTCATAGTATGGAACTTAAAAATGCCTGCGTACGTTCCTCTTTAGGCGATTCAAAAATCTCTGCAGGTGTTCCTGATTCTACGATTTTCCCGTCATGCATATAGACGACCCGATCGGCCACTTCCCGGGCAAATCCCATTTCATGCGTCACAACCACCATGGTCATTCCTTCCTGTGCCAATGCCTTCATAGTCTGCAGCACTTCACCGACAAGCTCCGGATCCAGCGCGGAGGTAGGTTCATCAAAAAGCATGATCTCCGGCTTCATAGCGAGTGCCCGTGCTATAGCCACCCGCTGCTTCTGCCCTCCGGACAAACGGGACGGATAATCCTCCGCTTTCTCAGAAAGGCCGACCTTCTCCAAAAGCTCCAATCCTACCTGCTTGGCTTCTGCTTTCGGCATCCCTTTCACTTGAATCGGTGCTTCTATAACGTTACCGAGTACTGTCTTATGGGGAAACAGATTAAAGTGTTGAAATACCATCCCCACCTGCTGCCTGACTTTGTTCAAATCTTCTTTCTTCGGATCAATCTGCTTTCCTTTAATGAATAATTCCCCATCATTTTTCATCTCCAGGAAGTTTAAACATCGGAGCAGTGTACTCTTTCCTGATCCGCTCGCCCCGATCAGCACGACTACTTCCCTTTCCTTCACATGAAAATCTATATCCTTCAGAACATGATTGTCCCCGAATGATTTATTTAATTTCTCCACTTGAATCATATGTTCCGTCATTCAACATCCTCCTCTATCAATCACTGACCGCCAATTTTTTCTCAATCAAACTGACCAGCATCGTCAGAATGAAGACGAGAATTAAGTACCATACCGCACTTACGAGCAGCCACGTCATATAGTCAAACGTGTTCGCCCCTTCTGTCGTGGCAACGGCGAATATTTCCGAAACCCCGATGAATGCGGCCAATGATGAGTCTTTCAACCCAATGATAAACTGATTTCCAAGCGGAGGCAATGCACGACGGAGGGCTTGCGGCAAAATAATTCGTCTCATCGTTAACACGCCGCTCATTCCAAGGGAACGTCCAGCTTCCGTCTGCCCTTTCCCGATCGATTGGATAGCACCCCGGAATATTTCTGCTATGTATGCACCATTATGGAAAGCGAGACCGAGCGCAACCGACCAGAAACCGCTGATCATCCATATTTCCGTCAACCCATAGTAGAATACAAAGATTTGTACGATAAGCGGAGTACCGCGAACAATATAAATATAGATGTTTGCGATCCACTCAAGTACTTTAACGCCTGAAATTTTCATAAATGCAAACAATAATCCGATAAAGACCGCAATGAAGATGGAGACAGCCGTCAAAGCAAGCGTCATCTGCGCTGCTTCAAAGAACATGCCTCTGCTTTCCAACAATGATTCCCAAAAATTCACGTCATCCACTCCTATTCACGAGGTAAAAAAGAGTACGCTTACGCGCACTCTTTTGCCCCTTCGCTCTTTAACCGGGACCTCACTCAGGGGCTGTTGTAATATCTTCCCCGAAGTATTCCTCACTGATTTCCGTAAGGGTTCCATTTTCTCGAAGCGTCTCCAGTGCTGCATTGATTTCTTCCAACAACGCCTCGTTCTCTTTCGAAACGGCGACGGCTTGCTCACTACGTTCAATCAACTCTTTCGCTTCAATATCGAGTCCTTCACCCTGGGCCTCTTTTCCCGTAAGGAAATCCGTGATGACCGCATCATGTCTGCCTTTAGCTAAGGATTGAAGAGCAACGACATCACTGTCATACGTTTTGATATTATCGGTTACTTCCTCTGCGAAAGGAGCATAAGTAGATCCTTTGGAAACAGCGACCTCCATCCCCTCCAGGTCTTGAAGCGTCTCTACATCACTATCCGGTCGTGTGAACACTTGAGCTCCGGAGTAATAGTAAGGAGTGGAGAAGCTGACTTCCTGCTGCCGTTCCTCCGTAATGGTGTGACTGGCGACAGCTGCGTCGAAACGTCCGGTTTTCACACCTTCCACAATGCTTGCAAACTTTTGCTTCTGTGGGCTTGGTTCTAAGCCCAGCTCCTCTGCGATTGCATTGGCGACGTCAATATCAAATCCTGATAATTCCCCGCCCTCCGTCATACTGAACGGACGGAATTCACCGGAGGCTGCAAAGGTGAACTTCCCATCCTCAACTAATTCAAATTCGCTGCCTGCTTCAGAATCTCCCCCGGAATCCCCGGATGATTCTTCCTCTTCTTCTCCGCCTCCGCAAGCGGTTAGTACTAAAACAAGCAGGACACTGAATAAAAGCAATCCCCAACGTTTCTGCATTTACCTGACTCCCCTTCCGACTCGAACATAGTATAAATCATTGCGGTAAATTAAAGTATATAGAAAAAACAGACTTTTCCCAAAATTTATAAAACGGGAAAGAATGGCAATTTCTAGTCCCTGCACCTATATAAGGACCAAATACCTAATCACACCTAGGAATACGCTCATATCCTTCCCTATCCTGTTAAATACACAAAAAAGCCCGCTCCATAAGATGGAGCGGGCTACTTCCCTTAACTGTTTAAGTGAGAAAGCATAATCCTCCAAGCGACGTCTTTTCCTTCGCCTGTTTCCGAAGAGAATGGAATAAGAGCGTCCTCTTCTTTCATTCCAAGCACTTCACGGATAAGCTTGAACTGCTTCGTTCTTTGACCTTTTTTAATTTTGTCCAACTTCGTCGCGACCACCATGACCGGCAGGCCGAAATGTTTCAAGTAGTCGTACATCAGTTGATCATCTTCCGTAGGCTTGTGACGGACGTCGATCACGAGCGCGGTCGCTTTCAATTGCTCCCGCTCTGCAAAGTATTCCTCCATCATTTCTCCCCATTTGGCGCGCTCCTTCTTGGATACCTTTGCATATCCGTATCCAGGCACATCGACAAAATGAAATTGATCATTGATGATGTAGAAATTCAACGTCTGCGTTTTCCCAGGCTTGGAGGAAGTCCTCGCAAGGTTCTTCCTTTGGATCATCCGGTTGATGAAAGAAGATTTCCCTACATTGGACCTGCCTGCAAGTGCGATTTCAGGAATGAAATCTTTCGGGTACTGTTTCTTGCTCGCTGCACTGATGACAATATCTGCGGTATTAACCTTCATGTATATCCTCCACTAACGCTTGTTCTAGGACTTGATCTAAATGCTTGACCGGTACAAAAGTCAATCCTTCCCGGATACTTGCCGGGATATCTTCCAAGTCTTTTTTATTTTCATCCGGAATGATGATCTTTGTCAAGCCGGCTCTGTGTGCACTCAGTGATTTTTCTTTCAGGCCACCGATCGGCAGCACACGGCCGCGGAGGGTGATTTCTCCGGTCATTCCTACTTCTTTACGGACGGGCCTTCCCGTCAAAGCAGAAACAAGGGCGGTTGCCATCGTGATGCCGGCAGAAGGGCCGTCTTTCGGGGTTGCGCCTTCCGGAACGTGGATGTGAATATCGTTTTTCTCAACGAATTCTGGATCGATCTTCAGCTCCTCAGCACGTGAACGAATATAGCTGAAAGCTGCCTGAGCAGATTCTTTCATGACATCCCCGAGCTTTCCTGTCAAAGTGAGGTTGCCCTTTCCAGGATACAGGGAAACTTCGATCGACAACGTGTCTCCTCCTGCTGTCGTATACGCAAGACCTGTAGCTGCACCGATCTGATCTTCCAACTCTGCCCGTCCATAACGGAATTTCGGGCGCCCAAGCAGTTCTTCCAGCTGCTTCTCGGTCACGACGACCCGTTGCTTTTCACCGGAAACTATGATCTTCGCTGCCTTTCTGCACAAGCTTGCAAGCTCTCTTTCCAATCCTCGCACGCCAGCTTCTCTAGTGTAACGGCGAATTAACTTAAGCAGGGCGTCGTCCCGTACCTGCATCTGTCCTTTCTTCAAACCGTTCTCCTTCACCTGCTTCGGCAGTAAGTGATCCTTTGCAATGTGAAGCTTTTCCACCTCTGTATAGCCTGCAATCGTAATGATTTCCATACGGTCGCGCAGCGGACCAGGGATATTGGAAATGTTGTTGGCTGTTGCGATAAACATAACTTTCGACAGGTCATAATTTTCTTCAATGAAATGATCACTGAAAGTCCCGTTTTGTTCCGGATCCAGTACTTCCAGCATGGCAGATGAAGGGTCCCCACGAAAATCACTGGCCATTTTATCAATTTCATCAAGCAGAAATACTGGATTGACCGTTTCTGCACGTTTCATACCTTGAATGATTCGTCCGGGCATAGCACCGATATACGTTCTCCGGTGGCCTCTGATTTCTGCTTCGTCCCGGACGCCTCCGAGAGAGATGCGGACGAATTTCCGGTTGATGGAGCGTGCTATTGATTTTGCGAGAGACGTTTTCCCTACACCGGGTGGTCCGGCAAGACACAAAATCGGCCCTTTGATCGTCTGTGTCAATTTCTGGACAGCTAAATACTCGAGCACCCGCTCCTTCACTTTCTCCAGCCCATAGTGGTCCTCATCCAGTACCTCTTCGGCATGATTGACATCTAAGTTATCTTCCGTCTCCTCCGACCAGGGTAGAGAAACGAGCCATTCGATATAATTCCGGATGACAGAGCTTTCTGCAGAGCTTTGAGGTATTTTCTCATAACGCCCAAGCTCCTTATAAGCGACCTCTTCCACCCGCTCCGGCATAGCAGCCTTCTCGATTTTTTCTTTGAGCTGGGCAACCTCTCCGGTTTTCCCATCCTTATCGCCAAGCTCACTTTGGATCGCCTTCATCTGCTCACGGAGATAATACTCTTTCTGCGTTTTCTCCATCGACTTCTTCACACGTTGACCGATCTTCTTCTCTATTTGAAGAACTTCCCGTTCATTCCCGATAATTTCAATCAACTTCTTCAGACGTTCCTTAACATTCCGCGTTTCCAGAACGGCTTGTTTATCTTTCAGCTTGATTGGAAGATGAGAAGAAACCATGTCAGCGAGATGACTCGGATCATCGATGTCAGAAACGGTGTTGAACGTCTCCTGGCTCACTTTCTTCGACACTTTGACGTACTTTTCAAATTGATCCATCAGCGTACGCATCAATGCTTCTTCCTCATTGCGATCCGCATGCTCATCATCAATAACGGTGATCTCCGCCTGATAAAACGAATCGTCATCCCGAATTTCTTCTATACCTGCCCGGTAGAGCCCTTCTACAAGAACACGATTCGTACCGTTTGGCAGCTTGACCATCTGCTTCACACGCGCTACCGTTCCGATCGTATAAAGGTCACTTTCTGCCGGTTCATCTATATTCACTTCTTTTTGGGAAACGAGAAATATTTCATTATCATCCATCATCGATTGTTCCAATGCCTGAACAGACTTCTCCCGACCTACGTCAAGATGAAGAACCATGGATGGGTAGACAAGCAACCCTCTCAATGGAAGAAGAGGGATCTGTTTTCTTTGTTTGTCAGTCATTACTTGCACCTCCAGTTAATGCAAATAGGTAGTTTAATCATATATAAATGTATGTGGAAAGTAAATGAAACGGAACCGTTCAAACCAACACGGAAACCCCCTGTCATGGAGTGGCGAGGGGTTTCTTATATGGTATCCATATTATAAGCAGTAACAAAGCTTTCATGCTTGGAAGAAAAGGCCCGCTTGCAAAAGAGGAACCCACAAAAGAGAAGCCGTGCTACAACGTTAAGTAGCACGGCTCTCATCCATTAAAGAATGTCAAAAGAAGGCGGATCAAGCGCTCTCTTTCGGGGATTCTTTATTCTCATCTTCGACAGTTCCATCCGTCAAAACAAGCTTAGGACGACCGTTCTTCGCTGTCACCGTTTCTTTCGTGATGATACATTTCTCAATATCGTCACGGGAAGGCAGCTCATACATCACGTCCAGCATAATTCCTTCAATGATGGAGCGCAGCCCACGGGCACCCGTTTTACGTTCGATGGCAAGACGAGCAATTTCACGAAGCGCGTCTTCTTCCATCTCCAGCTCTACATGGTCGATTTGGAACAGTTTCTGGTACTGTTTGACCAGCGCATTTTTCGGTTTTGTTAAGATTTCTACAAGCGCCTCTTCATCCAAATGCTCGAGGCTTCCAATTACCGGAAGACGACCGATGAATTCCGGAATCAAGCCATAGCTTAACAGATCTTCAGGCAGAACTTTTGTAAGCAGTTCTTTCTTCTCTGATTCATCTGTCGCCTGCTCCGATCCGAATCCGATGACTTTACGTCCAAGGCGACGCTTTATGATCTGATCGATTCCATCGAAAGCTCCACCTACGATGAACAATACGTTCGTCGTATCGATCTGAATAAATTCTTGATGAGGGTGCTTACGTCCTCCTTGAGGCGGTACACTGGCCTGTGTTCCTTCAAGGATTTTCAGCAGTGCCTGCTGGACACCTTCCCCGGAGACATCTCTCGTAATCGAAGGGTTTTCGGATTTACGGGCTACTTTATCGATCTCATCAATATAAATGATGCCCTTCTCCGCTTTTTCCACATCATAGTCTGCAGCCTGAATCAGTTTAAGAAGAATGTTTTCTACATCTTCCCCTACGTAACCAGCTTCTGTCAGTGATGTAGCATCCGCAATCGCGAATGGCACGTTCAGAATGCGGGCAAGCGTCTGTGCCAGCAATGTTTTACCGCTACCTGTCGGCCCGAGCATGAGAATGTTACTCTTCGCAAGCTCTACTTCATCATTCTTAACACCTGCATTGATCCGCTTGTAGTGGTTATAAACGGCAACGGACAGGTTTTTCTTAGCCTGATCCTGACCAATAACATAGTCATTAAGGATCTCACGAATTTCCTGTGGTTTCGGAACTTCTTTGAATTCTACTTCTTCTTCGTTGCCCAGTTCCTCTTCCACGATTTCCGTGCAAAGTTCGATACATTCGTCACATATATATACACCAGGCCCAGCGACTAGTTTACGAACCTGCTCCTGACTCTTACCGCAGAAAGAACATTTCAATTGTCCTTTTTCATCGTTAAATTTAAACATACGTTTCACCCCTTCATAAAATGACGCAATCGCGACTGAAGTTCATTAGTACGACGTCTACGTTTCCGCTCTTTTGCTCATCATACCAAATTAACTCCAAACAAAAAAGCAATACCTTTCAGAGGTGTGCGATCCACTCATAGCACCACCCTCATTATGTAGATATGGGACAGATAAGTCAAACGATAGAGTACATTTACTATTGTATGTAAAAACAGAGAGAAGTATCAATCATCTTCTCCACAATGTGATACGCCTATACCTGTTTCCCAGATATATATGAGAAGACAAGGCACTTACGATGCACCTTGTCTTCTCAGTTTATTATTCTGCTTTGCTATTTGCAACTAGAACGTCGATCGCTTTACGGACTTTCAAGTCTTCTTTAATCATATCTGTGCTGCCGCCGAGCATTTGAGTAAGCTGAGCAACATCTGTCTGATACATAGAAGCCATGTTTTCCAATTCAGCGTTAACGTCTTCTTCTGTCGGTTCAACGTTTTCTGCATTAGCAATCGCTTCAAGCGTCAAGTTCGTTTTCACTCGTTTCGCAGCATCCTCTTTCATCTGCTCACGAAGTGCATCTTCGTCCTGACCAGTGAACTGGAAGTACATGTCTTTCGTCATGCCCTGCATTTGAAGACGCTGTTCGAATTCCTGAACCATGCGGTCAAGTTCTGTATCAACCATTGCATCAGGGATTTCAACTTCTGCATTTTCAGATGCTTTGTTCACAAGTGTTTCACGCTTATTGTTTTCTGCTTCTGTTTTCTTCTGCTGTTCCAGACGCTCGCGTGTTTTTGTTTTTAGTTCTTCTAGAGATTCGACATCTTCATCGACATCTTTAGCGAACTCGTCATCAAGCTCAGGAAGTTCCTTCGCTTTGATTTCGTGAATTTTAACTTTGAAAGTAGCCGCTTTACCAGCAAGATCCTCTGCATGGTATTCTTCAGGGAATGTAACTTCCACTTCTGCTTCTTCGCCGGCTTTCTTACCTTCCAACTGCTCTTCGAAGCCTGGGATGAAGGAACCAGAACCGATTTCAAGAGAATAGTTCTCTGCTTGGCCGCCTTCGAAAGCTTCTCCGTCAACGAATCCTTCGAAGTCCATAACGACTGTATCGCCGTTTGCTACTTCGCCTTCTTCTTTAACGACAAGCTCAGCCTGACGCTCCTGCAGTTGAGTCAATTCGTTCTGAACATCCTCATCTGTTACTTCTGTATTCACTTCTTCCACTTCAAGGCCTTTGTAGTCGCCAAGCTTCACTTCAGGCTTCACAGTAACTTCCGCTGTGAAAATAACGTCCTGGCCTTTTTCCAGCTGCTTCACATCTACTTCCGGACGATCGACAGGCTCGATACCCGCTTCATCTACAGCTTCTGCGTATGCTTTTGGAAGAACGATATCAAGAGCATCTTGATAAAGGGACTCCACACCGAAGCGTTGTTCAAACAGCTTACGTGGTACTTTACCTTTACGGAATCCAGGTACCTGTACCTGTTTAACTACTTTTTTGAAGGCTTGGTCAAGTGCTTGATCGAACTCACTTGCCGGTACTTCTACTGTTAGTGTACCTTGGTTGCCTTCTTGCTTTTCCCATTTTACTGACATAAAAAATTCCCTCCAACATCTATTCATTCATTTTCGTCCAGAGGACGATGGTTTAATGATTCTATGACTCTGAATACATACGAATCTCGTTTGCAACCACTACATTATAACATAATCCCCCTGGCTTTCAAGGAGGGACTGTTCGGTTAGCGGGTGTTTTTCATTCCCCTGCAATCATCATATAGTGCTGTTCGCAAATCTCCACTTCTTCCTTGTACTTGGCAACGTCCTCCGAAGAGTATTGCGGTTCGTAAGGAAGCTGTAGGTACTCGTGTCCAAGCTGCTTCAGCGCCTCCACCAACAGAACCACTTCCTCCTCATCCGGGAAAAACGGATAACGGACATAGCAGTAATGAAAAAGCAGTTTATTGATCATCTCATACATAGATGGATTATTCTGCTCTACCTGACCAAGACGCATCTGGATCTGTTTAATGATGTAATCCGAGTGCAGTTGTGTCAATTCAGCCGGAACTATTTTCATTTCCTGACCGAACTTCACCACTGTCATTTCCTTGTCCACTTCTTCATCACGGAACCATTCAATAACCGCTGACTTTATGACAGGATGGACAGAATCATTCTGCAATACCGGCTCAACTTCTTCTATATAAGGAGCAGACGGCTGGTTCTTCATTTGCTCCATGACTTGCCATTGCTTATGTATATCCTCATTTTCCATTGCGGATCGAAAATCTTCCATAAGACTGCTGCCTATTTCCTTCTGTTGATCTTCCAACAGTTTACCACTCACTTCATACATCTGCCAGAGCTGTGTGCGGCTTTGATGCGGAATGTCTTCTGCTTCAAATACTTCATCCAGTAGATCCACGATCTCCTGATACCTGCTGCTCTGGAACAGGACTGTTATATAAATATGTAGATAGTGGTAGTACTGGTCATGTTCTTCTTTCATTAAATGATGACATAACGATTCGGCATCATCGAACTTTCCGAGTTCGATCCAGCTCATTAACAACCCTGTATTAATGTCATGAGAAGCTACGCCATATTCCGCAAGCGGTTCAAAGGCTTCCGCCGCTTCCTCGTAACGCTTGTCTTTCAGAGCTTCCATACCAACTCGTTCCAACGCTGTTTTCCATTTGGGAAACATTACTAGATTCCCGTTCTTATTGTCCATAAGGCACCCTTCCCTGGAATTCATACTTCCCCTCAGTCTTTCCTTAATCCGTATGTTTCAAACCTGTTTTTCATACCATCTCCATGAACCTGTTTAGTAATACTATCGGATAAAGAAGAGAAACTCAAAGAAACCGATCGAAAAATGTGACTGACTTTCCTTTATCATACGGCTTATGAGAAGACATGACAAAAGCAGACACTCCTCTCCATGCGTCCACAATTTTATTTCAAGATAATATCTCAATATGTATAAACCTTTTCGAAAATAAGACTAAAGACTCATGATGATTCCGTTTTTTTTGTTAGAATAAGTAAATGTGAATAAAAAAACACCGAATTAAATCATTTAAGGAGCTGTATGGTTTTGTCACTGCTAGATGATCAAACATTATTAGAGACGTATTTGGAGTCCGTGAAACTTCAATTAGATGATGAATTCCTGCACCTCGTCACACAGGAAATTGACAAGCGTTCTATCGAATTGCCCGTACAAGCAAATTAACATACACGAATACACACCAAACGTCATTCCTCCCCGGCAGGAAATGGCGTTTTTTAGATGAAAAATCAGGCAGGTATTAATACCTGCCTGATTCTTTTACTGATAAGAGTTGGAACCGTTCTGCATTTGTCCGGACATTTTGCTGAGCGTCGGTATGACCTTCTGCAGCTGTCCCGCCTGACCTGTCATCATGCTGTACGTAGCTGCTCCGATACCGATTGATGCAATAACCGGAAGCCACTGGACATTTTTCTTCTCCATTACGATCACTCCTCTAATCATTCGGCCTGAGGCCACTCTTAATATCCCTCGTCCTTCAGGATAAACACGAGTAAAAATCCGAGTAATCTGCCGTTATTTCCCTTTGAACAACTTCCATATCAGTAAGAACGGCCAGAATATAAGCCATGCCAGCATGTAGAACATATATACGGTCTGCTCTTCTTTACCGGCATGAACAGGCTCCCGTTGAAAGAAGCAGAAAAACGTACCAATAAGAACATAGGCTAATGCCATCACCGCAAATCACTCCTCTCATGCATAAGGTATGAGGAACAGACAGCGAGTGACTCCACTCCAAAAGCAAGGTAAGAATTTTTTGCGCATGGCATATGGGTTCCGTGTTACACTGATCATAGAAGGAGGGATTGCTATGATCGTTCTATTTGACGGGGACTGTAACTTCTGTGACCAAAGCGTCCAATTCATTATTAAACGGGATACTAAAGCTCACTTTCGATTCGCATCCCAGCAGAGTGATACCGGCCGTCGATTGATGGCTGAGCTTAACGTAAGCGAAGATTTGGACAGTCTGATCTTGATCGACGGCAGTAAAGCATTCGATCAATCGGGAGCGGCGCTGCGTATCGCTGGTAAATTGAATGGCGGGTGGAAGTTAGCCTATGGCCTGCTTCTCATTCCGAAGCCGCTGCGGGATCTCGTTTACAAGTATATCGCCAAAAATCGTTACCGCTGGTTCGGAAAGAAAGAAGCATGCACCATCCCTTCTCCGGAAATTCGACAGCGTTTTCTATGACATCCAATCGTCCAGAGCTATCCACTATTCCCAACAGGTACGTTGCTATATAAAAATAATTACAGGACGTACGGGATAACCATTTTCATAGGGCTATTGTCCGCCAATCATAGCCGCAAAAAATAAAAAAACGAACGATGCTTCCTTAAAAAAGAAAGCATCGTTCGTTTTTTAAGTATTACGCTTCACTGATCATTATCAACAAGTAACTTCCCGCCCACAGAAGATAAGCAAGTTGGACGGTCACATACATGATTCGCTCGTAAAACGTAAACCCTCTTTTCTTCTTGATCCGACGGAGATGTAAATAGAAAGCAAAGCCGCAGAGGAGAAATAATAATACCCCCAGCTGATTGATACTCTCGAGCATTTCAACACACCCTTTCTTATCTCGGCAGCTCCTCAAATCATTGTATAGACAGGGATGTTGCGCGGTTTCCCATAAAATCCACCCGCACCTTTATGCTAATGTCCATATAAGGGAAATGAAAAAAATTTGCCGGTGATGCTCATGTAGATCATTCCCCACCATTTCCTGCCATAACGTAAGTAATACCTGTAACCAAAGGAAAAGACGGCGGCCATAGAGAGCATGCCGTAAACGGCCGGATGGAAACGGAAGGGTTCTACTCGTCCTCTCAACTATCTAGGCGGACATATACCCGACAAAAGCCAGGACACCTAACCAATCCATCATTTTGTCCAACATCTTACCTCATCTTTCTTTCGCATGGTGTTCATAAAAAGAACAGGAAAGTCTCTCCTGCCGCAATGGCGTTCGCCCCTCGCGATTCAGCCAAATATTACCTACTCATTAAAAGAATAACATGAAAACTTTTGGGTTTAAATGGATGAAAGAAGGCAAGCTGCTGGTCGTTCAGAGATTATTGAACGATGACGAGCAGGAACGCTCGGGTCTCAATCCTTGAGTATTTCATATCCATATACCACTTTACATTTCATCCATAGACTAAACACTTAGATAAAAGGGGGTGCTGTTAAGTCAAACATGTGAGCAATAATTTTCCAGAAAGGCATTTAAAATGGTAAAGGAGAGCTCCGCCCCTTTACCTCTCTTATTAGGAAACGTTATTGTTTCTTTTTTGATGATTATATTTCGTCCCAAATACTGACAACATTAAAAAACGCTGGATCCCTTGTCCAACAAAGGTTTCAGCGTTTTTTCGTTAGCGTCCCAGGAGAGATTCGAACTCCCGACCCACAGCTTAGAAGGCTGTTGCTCTATCCAGCTGAGCTACTGGGACACAAGATTAAAATATGTATGGAGCGGGTGAAGGGAATCGAACCCTCATCATCAGCTTGGAAGGCTGAGGTTTTACCACTAAACTACACCCGCAGGTTATGTATTTTTTCGCCTCCATCAGAAGCGGACAAGAATTATTATATAAGGAATTTGGCTGAAAGTCAACAGGTTACAGCAAAGAAATTAATTCTTTGCTGTAAGGTCTGTTGAAAGAACCAATCCGTCCATTTTCTCCCCGTTCACATGATAGAACTGAAGGGTAGCTTCTGCCGGGTCATCCCATTCAAGGAGAGCATATGTCGGCTCTTCCCGATCTCTTGGAAGCCTTGCGCTTCCCGGGTTGATCAGGAGGACACCATCGACGACTTCCGCTCCCGCTATATGGGAGTGCCCGAAACAGGCGACCTGCGCTTCGTTTTCCTGCGCCTTGTACTTAAGAGGCATCAACGTCGTTTTTACTTGATGCAGATGGCCGTGCGTCACATAAAAAGTAACGTCTCCGACTGTTAACACTTGTTCATTTTCCATGTCCGGTTCAAAATCACAGTTTCCTTTAGCATAATAGAAGCCGTTCAACGTTTCTGATCCATAAGCGAGCTCTGAGTCGCCGCAATGGATCATCGCATCTGCGTCTTTATGCCTTGCTTTGATGACCTGAACTTCCTGTTCCAGTCCGTGGCTGTCGCTCATGATTAACACTTTAGGCACGCTGATCTCTCCCTTTTATGCCTCTTTCTCAAGCCATGCTTCCAACTGTTTGATAGCATGGTGTCTGTGGCTGATTGCATTTTTTTCATCCGCGGTATGCTGTGCCATCGTTCGATCAGCGTTTTCCGGAATGAAAACCGGATCGTATCCGAATCCATTGGTCCCTTGTGGCGATTCCGCTATTCTACCTTCACAAGTGCCGCGCTTCGTAAACGTATCTTGTCCCGGACGGGCGACTGCTACGGCACAGACGAAACGGGCTGTACGCTGATGGGATGGCGTATCGCCGAGCTCCCGGAGCAGCTTCTCCATGTTTTTTTTATCATCTTTCTCTAATCCAGCATATCTCGCTGAGTAAACCCCAGGCTCTCCGTCGAGTGCATCGACCTCAAGACCGGAATCATCGGAGACGACGGGAATATTCCACTCTTTCATCATAGCTTCTGCCTTGATTATTGCGTTCTCTTCGAATGTCGTACCGGTCTCTTCAATATCAGGAGCATAATCAAAGTCAAGCAGAGACTTTACTGAAATGCCGTATTTCGAAAACATCTGCCTGAACTCCTGGGCTTTCCCTTCGTTCTTTGTCGCTATCAACAATTCTTTCATTATTTTGCCGCTCCGGATTTGTTACTGATAGTTTCCGCCCATTTTCCAATCGCTTCTTCCTGAAGGACGATTAAGTCAGAAACGCCTTTTTCGGCAAGAGAAAGCATCTTCTGCAGCTGCTGCATGGAGAAAGTAGCTTCTTCTCCCGTACCTTGAAGCTCCACAAATTCGCCTTTGCCTGTCATGATGACGTTCATATCGACTTGGGCTTTACTATCCTCTTCATAGCACAAATCAAGAATTTCCTTCCCGTCAGGCAGGACACCTACAGAAATCGCGGTCAGAAAGTCCGTAATCGGAAGCTCTTTCAGCGTCCCCTTCTTCACAAGTTTGCCTAAAGCAAGGACAACCGCTACAAAGGCTCCTGTGATGGAAGCTGTTCTAGTCCCGCCGTCCGCCTGGATGACATCACAGTCCACCCAAATGGTCCGCTCCCCAATCTTGTCCAAGTCGACAACGGCACGCAGGGAACGACCGATCAAACGCTGAATCTCCATCGTACGGCCGGAGACTTTACCTTTAGAAGATTCGCGGATGTTACGCTGCTCGGTAGCTCTTGGCAGCATGGCATATTCCGCTGTAATCCAGCCCTTTCCTTGACCACGTAAAAAAGGAGGTACACGATCCTCAACGCTGGCATTACAAATGACTTTCGTATCTCCAAAACTGATCAGCACCGAACCCTCCGGATGCTTCACATAGTCTGTTTCAATTGTTACGGTTCTCAATTCATTCACTTCTCGATGATCACTTCTCATCGATATCGACCTCCTTTTTCTTCACCATTATCCTTGCCCATCTTAACACATATTACCGCCGCCCGATAGTTCTAGCTAAATGTAAAAAGCGCACCAAAAGTTCGAACTTTCGGAACGCTTCTTATCTTGTCGGCTTTCTACAATTCCTCTGCCCCGCTGATATCAGAACGGGAGACCGGCTCGGCAAGTGGCTGCCCGGATTCGGTCATCACCTGCTCTGCTCCATCCACGTGAACCTCAACCGATTCTACATCCTTAAGCTCTGTCAGACTCATGACGAGACTTGCCAAAGCTTCGTCGGATAAAGATGGGTTGTCCTCGCCGCTCAGCAGTTTTTCATTAAAGGACACGGCGAGCACCCCGTTACTTAATTTCGAACTGACCATCTCCGCACCGTCATTAAACGGGTTCATGAGGGAAGTTCCCAGCTCAGGACCGTTCAGAAGCGCTTGTACCATTGCGGCATAATCATCATCGTTCTTCTCGATGCGCGTCGTGACCGGAACGTGGTAGACCTGATCTCCGTTTTGTGCCGGGAAGTAAACGGTGACTGCTTCGGAATTCATGATATCTGTGTTGACACCGATATGATTATTGATCCCGTCGGAACGGGAGACTCCTTCCGAAATCGGAGTCCCGTTGACAGGCATTTCTGTAAGCTCATGGCCGTTAACCCACAGCTTGATCCGATCGACACCTTCGAACTGAGTCAACGTGTACGTCATGGCTTGAAGGATCTTCTCTTCATCCTGTGCTTCATAATTCTTAAAGTCCTCGGATACGTCAACGACCAAGGTACCATCCTCCTGAGCATTTACTCCAAGTATCTCCGTCCCTGCAGGCAGGACAGCTTGGAATCCATTCGGAAGCAGGTTTGTAACCGGTCCGTCTTTAACCATATATTCCAAAGCCTGAGTCGCCACTTCCTTCGAGGCAGGAAGCTCTAACGTCTGTGGGGCGACCATGCCATTGGCATCCATCAAGTACAATTCCCTTTCTACCGTAGAAGCTGATTCCTCCTCTGTACTTTCCCCTTCTTCGGCTCCTTCTTCTTCGCCTTCTGCTGCCGGTTCTTCACTCTCAGCAGACGGCGTTGTCGTAACCGCCTCTTCCGGAGCATCCATCTTCTCCATTGATTGTTCCCCTTCAAAAAGGCAGCCGGAGAGCAGCCCTGTACACATTAATAATAGAAGCGCGATCCATAATGGTTTGTATCTGTATTTCTTCATAGCTTTCCCTCCCGAGATAGTTTGTACTACCATATATACGAGCACCTGGAGGGTTTAGACCAGATAAATTTTCATCCGAATATAAAAAAACCCTGCCCTCAATAGGCAGAGTTTTGAACATGTTCCAATTCTACAGTTTTCAGTACCTGTACCGGCTCATCAAACCAGCTGTTCGCCACTACACGGAATTTCTCGATGTCACCGGTAGAGTAGAATTCGTGGACCGGCTGATGGTCCTCCGTCTCCAGCGCTTTTTGATAAGACAGGATCAGGCTTGCCTCCCGGGCGGTTTCCTCCCCAGAACTGATTACCTGGATATGGTTGCCCATCTCCCGTTGAACCAGATCCTTGATCAAAGGATAATGGGTGCAGCCGAGAATGAGCGTATCTATATGATTCATCTCCTTCAACGGCTTGAGGGTGTTGGAAACGATCCCTTCCGCTTCAGGACCGGACAAGATACCATCTTCCACCATGGGTACAAACGGAGGGCAGGCGAGGTCATTCACGCGGATCGAGCGATCAATCGCCTTAAGAGCGTTCGGGTATGCACGGCTTTGAATGGTTCCTTCTGTCCCGATGACGCCGATCCGTTTATTCTGACTGACTTTGATAGCTGCCCGGGCGCCCGGCTCAATGACACCAAGCACAGGTATAGACAATTCTTCTTG
Source organism: Halobacillus sp. ACCC02827 (assembly GCF_030291935.1). Classification (NCBI taxonomy): domain Bacteria; kingdom Bacillati; phylum Bacillota; class Bacilli; order Caryophanales; family Bacillaceae; genus Halobacillus; species Halobacillus sp. ACCC02827. The sequence continues at coordinate 2,381,667 of NZ_CP128168.1, forward strand.
CAGCTCCTTGAGCGTATACGCAGTCGCCGTGTTACAGGCGATCACAAGCATTTTAATGTTTTTGCTCAAAAGATAGTTGACCATCTGCCATGTGAACGCACGCACCTCTTCTTCTGAACGCGGTCCGTACGGGCAGCGCTTCGTATCCCCTAGATAGACAAACGTTTCTCTGGGCAGCTGTCTCATCAATTCCCGCGCCACCGTCAACCCGCCTACGCCGGAATCGATCACCCCTATCGGTCGTTTCATTGTTTCATCCCTCTTTTTCTCATTGTTGTCCCTCGTGCTCTGTCTCTTTCATTTCGGCATGCAGAACATGCAGCAGCCGATTCAGCGTCTCTACATCTTCTACCGGTACGTCTTTCAGTACATCTTCCAGATAGTTTTGACGTTTGGCAATTACTTCATGAATAATTTCCTCACCTTTGGACTGCACGTGAATGCGGACTACCCTGCGGTCCTTCGTGTCCCGCACCCGCTCGACAAGCCCGTTCTTCTCCATCCTGTCCACTAAATCCGTCGTCGTACTACACGCCAGATGAATATAGTTGGAGAGCTCACCGATCGTCATATCCCCCTTCTCCAGCAGCCACTGCAGTGCAACAAACTGCGGGGCTGTGATCGGGTAATGATTCAGGATTTCCCGTCCTCTTTGCTTGATGATTCCGGATATGTATCTTAACTCTTTCTCTATATCCGCCACTATAGACGTCTGTTGTCTGTTAGACACAATCAGCACCCCTAACGAAAATACTTAATAAACTCCATTTTCACTCGTATTGGAGAAAAATTCAACATAAATGTTCCTTTTAAACAAAAAACCCTTTCAGGTATCAGTATAGTGACTATACCTGAAAGGACTCCGTACACCTCAAATAATCCCGCCACAACTTTCTATTATGGAGATTATAATTCCAGTTCACCCATCCGCAACAGCTCTACGACTGCCTGCGAGCGACCTTTGACCCCCAATTTCTGCATGGCATTTGAAATGTGATTCCGCACAGTCTTCTCTGAAATGAAGAGCTCTTTTGCGATCTCCCTAGTCGTTTTATCCTGCACCAGAAGCTCGAAAACTTCTCGCTCCCGCTTGGTAAGAATTTGTGTTGGCCGATAGCCGTCCTCCTTCACAAGCGTACCCCTCCTTGTTGTCTCTGAGCTGAACGAGGGGAATTATTTAGTCAATGTTATCGTATGAGGCATAAGGTTGCCCTGTGCTTCGCTTTCAAGATTTAGTCACAAGCCCGAGTTCCTGCGCTTTGAAGAGGGCTTCTGTACGGGATCTTACATTCAGTTTATTGAAAATCCCGGTAAGCGTGTATTCCACACTCCGCTGTGACATATGCAGCAGCTGTGCAATCTCACGGTTCGTTAAGCCGGATGCCACTTCCTTAAGAATCGACTGTTCTTTCTCATTTAAGGAGAGGCCGTTATTCTTCTCTTTCTCCTCCGCATTTCCACTGACGCTTGCTTCTGAGCGGCGCAGCTGTTTAAAGAGATGAAGGGGAATAACGACTTCATCTCTTGCGGCGCATCGAATAGCGGTCAACAGCTGCTCACTTGTCGCGGTTTTGCTTACAAAACCGTTAATGTCTGCTTCGACCAGCATATTGAAGTGTGTGCTCAAGTCGAACCCTGTATAGATGAGAAGCTTGATGTCCGGATAGTTATTGCGTATTTTTTTCGCGAGTTCAATACCATTTATGCCGGGCATGTATAAATCCAGCAAAGCGATATCATAATCGTTTTCTTCCATAATGGAAAGAACCATTTCATTATCGTGGGTGACATCCACGACAAGATCTCCTTCTTGTTCCAGCATTGCTTTCGTTCCGGCTCCAACAGCCGGGTGGTCATCTACAATTAATACTTGCTTCATACATGGACCTCCTTGCTCGCCGTACAAGGAAAAGTAACAATTGTTTTAAATCCTTCCCCAGGCGATGTTTCTATCGATAAGTTTCCGTTTAAACCATTTACCCGCTGTTCAATTCCCGATAGGCCGATATGGGAAAATAAATCCCGTTGAACCGAGTAGTCCATCCCTCTACCGTTATCAGAATATAAAAGCATTACATGATCTTCGTTACTGGACAGCGACAGTTTTACGATCTTCGCATCGGAATGTTTCATCGCATTTGTCAACAGTTCCTGTACAATTCGGAAGATTGCCAGAATCCGCTCCTGATCCAATTCAGCGTCGAAACGCTCATGCGCAAAATACACCGTAAAATTAGAGCGGAGCTGATATTGCTGAATCAGATTTTTCAAGGATTGTACAAGTCCAAGCTCTTCTATGAAAGCAGGACGGAGCTCGTTGCATGTTTCTCTAATTAAATGAATGCTGTCAAGGAGTGACTCCTTATACATCAGCAGTTCTGAATGAAGACTCTTTGGAAGGTCTTTTCGCTGACTGATCAAATCGTCCATGCGCCGATATAAGTACAGCTGCTCCTGAAGAACCGTATCGTGCAGGTCAATGGAAAGCTGCTTCCTCTGATTCTCTGCGATCGTGAAAAGAAGTCGGGAAAGCCACGTTGGATACTTCTGTGTCTGATCGCTTCTCAGTTTGCGTAACTCCTTTACAAGATCCTCAATCAGGCTCATGTTCTGAATAGCGATGTTCGCATTATAGGAAATCGTCTGAAGGTACGTCTTCTCATCTCTGTTCAAGGATGTGTAGTCCTTCTTCCCTTTACACCACATCATCGTGACCTTATCCATGGTGTAACCTACGACGAACCCGAAGCCCTTATCCGTCTCGATAATGGAACCGATATCGTAAGAATAGTCTTGGTAATGGTTATCAAAATGATCAATGATATCCTGCGGAATGGGGTCATACACACAATAGACTTTTCTTCTATTATGTTTGGAATAGAAGTACATTTCCCGGACGTTCAGGACATTCTTTACCTCTTCGCGCATCACCCTCATCAGATCGACCGCGTTGGACTGTTCCTTCATATCCTGCGCCATCCGGTGCATACTTTCCTGGTAACTGTATCGTGCTGAGAACATATAGGGCTGCAGCCGGAAATCCAGAACTTCTTTGATGGATAAGAAAATGATAAGCACGATGTGATAAGAAAGATAAATTTGAACGTTCGTTACAATGGACATTTCCGCCTGTACAAAGAAGTTTGTTGCTGTTGTCAACAGAAGACTGGGAAGGGCCGATAACAGGGAATAGTACCGCACCCTGCTTATGACGAAATTGATATCAATCAGCCGCTCCCTCGTCACTAAGTATAGAAACGTTACAGGAAGTGCAAGCAGAAACATCGCCGCCAATTCCAACGAAATAACTTTGACACCGAATACCAGCGCTGGAAGGAGATAAAGAGCTATATATGGACCGAAAGCGATGGTGATACCGATGGCCATGTACTTGAATATTGGTGCTTCCGGGAAGTCTCTGTGAATATAGAGCCCCCTGAAAACGATCAGGAACAGAACAATATATAGACCAAGCAGAAGATACGGCGGGACAGGATCAAACCATCCCGGGTAATCACGACGCATTAAAAAGAAACTTTCCGCAAGAGATACTGCTAAGACAAGCACGTATAAGCAGTAAACTACCTTCTTGGAAAACCAGGTTATTTTTAATTCTTTAAAGTAGTTATAAATAAATTGCATCAACATAACGGGAGCCGCCAGAAACAGGCTCGTGTTGAGAAAAAGACTGTACAAGTCATCCCGGACTGCCCCGCTGTTGCTGATGTATCCAGTGGCGATGGCCAAAAAGAACAAAATCAACTGCTTGGCTGAAAAGCGTTCCGGCACTCGTTTATGAACTAAATAAGAGATTCCTAATATAAATACAAAGAAAACGGCGGGAAGGATAATATATAAAGCCCAGTGCCACGGACTCGAGTGATCAATATGGTCGTATTGAATCTCCTCGCCTTGATATTGAACGGTGAAAGAAGAGGCCATCTCCACTTCATGGAACATGTTGACCGACCGGTGCTCTCCCGGATCCTTACCGTCAACAGAAAGCAGCTCTGCCCCTTCAGGAACCTGATGCTTGTCCCCCCAGCTGCCGCTCTGCACATCTGTCGTCACCCAGGTCCCGTCTTTAAATTCAACATCGATCCCGAGAAACGGCTGCGTGATGGATAATAAGATTAAGTAACAGGCAGATATAAGGAAGAACGCTAAGATTATCCACTGCTGCCATTTGAATTTCTGCAAGAAGACTCACCCTTTAACTAAAGTCAATCATTCCTATTATACTATCGATCTATCGACCATCAACCCCACGAAACCTCTTAGAGTCAAAAACCCCCTCCAGCCTGAGAAGACCGAAGGGGGTTTTTCCACTTATATGCGTTTGTCACTTCCAAAGAAGCTCTTAAAGGATTCGATTGCTGTATCGCGGTTAAGTGCTGCGATGGATGTCGTCAAAGGGATCCCTTTCGGACAAGCCTGCACACAGTTCTGCGCATTACCGCAGCCCATTAAGCCTTCTTCATCCATGATCGTCTGCAGTCGCTCGCTCTTATTCAACTCTCCAGTTGGGTGGGAGTTAAATAGACGCACCTGCGATAGAGGAGCAGGACCAATGAAATCTGATTTGCTGTTAACGTTCGGACAAGCCTCCAAGCAGACACCACATGTCATACACTTGGATAGTTCGTAAGCCCATTGGCGTTTGCTTTCCGGCATCCTCGGTCCCGGACCAAGGTCGTACGTTCCATCAATAGGGATCCAGGCTTTCACTTTTTTCAGCGAGTCGAACATACGGGAACGATCGACAGCAAGGTCTCTATTGATCGGGAACGTGGACATCGGCTGCAGGCGGATCGGCTGTTCCAGCTGATCGACAAGCGCCGTACACGATTGACGCGGCGTGCCGTTGATGACCATGGAGCAGGCGCCGCAGACTTCTTCCAGGCAGCCCATATCCCAATAGACAGGCGTCGTCTTTTCGCCATCCGCATTTACGGGGTTACGACGAATTTCCATGAGAGCAGAGATGACGTTCATATTCTGACGGTATGGCACCTCAAACTTCTCTTCGTATGACGGCTCATCCGGATGATCCTGGCGGGTAATAATCAACGTAATCGTTTTATTTTCACTCATCATCCATGACCTCCTTTATTATTTACTCTTCGAATAGTCTCGTTTACGAGGTTCAATCAGGGATGTATCTACTTTGTCATAACGGAAGACCGGTTTATTGTTTTCCTTATCGTAGCTGGCGACGGTCGTCTTCAACCATTCTTCATCATTACGTTCCGGGTAATCAGGCTTGTAATGGGCGCCGCGGCTTTCGTTACGGTTATAAGCTCCCTGAGTAATAACACGGGCCAACTGCAGCATATTCCACAGCTGACGGGTAAACATAGCTCCCTGGTTACTCCACCTGGAAGTATCATTGATGTTGATCCGCTTGTATCGTTCCATCAATTCGACAATCTTCTCATCTGTTTTCAGAAGCTTGTCATTTTGACGAACCACAGTCACGTTATCCGTCATCCATTCCCCTAGTTCTTTATGAAGCTGGTAGGCGTTCTCATCGCCGTCCATCTTCAGAATTTCATCGAATTTCTCCTGTTCTTCCTTCACTTTCGCGTCAAAGAGCGTGGAAGACATATCATCAGCAAGCTTCTCCAGCCCGTCCAAATATTTCACTGCGTTCGGTCCTGCGACCATGCCGCCATAAATAGAAGAAAGCAGAGAGTTTGCCCCAAGTCGGTTTCCACCGTGCTGCGTGTAATCACATTCTCCAGCAGCAAAAATACCAGGAATGTTTGTCATTTGGTCATAGTCGACCCACATACCACCCATGGAATAGTGAACGGCAGGGAAGATCTTCATCGGTACTTTACGAGGATCTTCGCCTACGAACTTCTCATAAATTTCGATGATCCCTCCCAATTTGACATCCAATTCTTTTGGATCTTTATGGGACAGGTCCAGGTACACCATGTTTTCACCGTTAATACCAAGCTTCTGGTTGACACATACATCGAAAATTTCACGGGTTGCAATATCACGCGGCACCAAGTTTCCATAGGCCGGATATTTCTCTTCAAGGAAATACCAAGGTTCGCCATCCTTATACGTCCAAACACGGCCGCCTTCCCCGCGGGCAGACTCACTCATCAGTCGGAGTTTATCATCGCCGGGGATCGCTGTCGGGTGAATCTGAATGAACTCACCGTTTGCATAATCGACACCCTGCTGGTAAAGAGCTGCTGCAGCTGAACCAGTGTTAATGACAGAGTTCGTCGATTTACCGAAAATGATTCCAGGACCTCCGGTAGCCATGATGACAGCATCAGAAGGAAACGCCTTTATTTCATGGGAGCTGAGGTTTTGACCGATGACACCTCTGCCGACACCCGAATCATCGATAATGGCGGAAAGAAATTCCCAATTCTCATATTTTGTTACAAGGCCGTTTACTTCGTGTCTACGGACTTGTTCATCCAACGCATATAACAGCTGCTGCCCCGTTGTTGCACCGGCGAACGCTGTACGGTGGTGCTGTGTTCCCCCGAAGCGGCGGAAATCAAGCAGTCCTTCCGGTGTACGGTTGAACATGACCCCCATACGATCGAGCAGGTGGATGATCCCAGGCGCCGCTTCACACATAGCCTTAACAGGTGGTTGGTTGGCAAGGAAGTCCCCTCCGTAAACCGTATCGTCAAAGTGTTCCCAAGGAGAGTCCCCTTCTCCTTTTGTGTTAACCGCCCCGTTGATACCGCCCTGGGCACAGACAGAGTGAGAACGTTTAACAGGAACGATCGAGAGCAAATCCACGTGAACCCCTTGTTCAGCTGCTTTAATTGTTGCCATTAGGCCGGCAAGTCCTCCACCGACAACAACAATATTTTTATTAGTCATGATTGAAGCTCACTCCCTTGAATACTATAAATCGATCAAAGTTATGTTTCTATAAATCTATTATATTCCGTATGCGAATTGAATCAGTGTACGTACACCTACGTAAGAAATCGCCAGGAAGACGATGATGCTTACATAAGTCATGATCTTTTGAGAGCGTGGAGAAACAGTGATTCCCCAGCTGACAAAGAAGGACCATAGACCGTTAGAGAAGTGGAAAGTAGTTGAAACCACCCCTACTATGTAGAACCAGAAGAAGAACGGTTCAGTAAGGATACTCTCCATCAGTTGATAGTTCAGATCCGCCCAGCCAAAGCCGATGGCAATTCTTGTTTCCCATACGTGCCACGCAATGAAAATGAGCGTAATAATTCCTGTAATCCGCTGAAAGATGAACATCCAGTTTCTGAAATAACCGAAATTGGAGATGTTACTCGTAGCTGTGAATGCAATATACACCCCATAAATAGAGTGGAAAAGTAGTGGTAAAAAGATAATGAAAATCTCCAGTACATAACGATATGGCAGACTCTCCATAAAGTGAGCCGCCGCGTTGAATGCTTCTGGACCACGTGTTGCAAAATAGTTCACAGTCAAGTGTTGGATCAAAAAGATCCCGATCGGTACTACTCCTAGCAGTGAATGCAGTCTTCGATTGACGTATCCGCGTGTTCCCGCCATATTTACCCCCCTCAGATGATAACTGATTGAAAATGAACATTATTCAGACAGTTAAGCGCTTTAATAACGCTTAAAAAAATAATAGGAAAAGCCCCAAATTCCCAAGTTGTCTGACCAATGTGCAATTTGTGACAAGTTCATTGTACTTCTATCCTTTATTAGCGTCAAGAAAGCTAATCCATATATTGCTCAAAAAAACACATTTATTTCCTATTCCCTTCATATCCCTTCTTTTTGTTCACTTTTTTGCCATCGCCCCCGTAAAAATACAGAAAGGATATTGCGGACTTTTTCGTTTCGAGTGATAATGAGGGTAGAAAGGAATGAGCGTTTTGAAAGAATCTACGAAGTTAACAACGAGCAACATTTCATCGCTTGTAGGCACAGGGGCCGGATTCGACCTGATGCGGTACTACACCTTACCGGATTTCTTAGGGAAAGACGCCCCTTACCTTCTCTACTACATGGGTAAAAACATGGCAAGACAAACAGAAATGGAAACCTTTGATGAACTTTATGAATTTTTCCAGTACATGGGATGGGGAGAACTTGTTCTCATTCACGATAAGAAGAAAGAAATGCTGTTTCATTTGAAGGGCCACATCATTGAGAAGCGCCTTCATCAAAAGCTGTTCCCCGTCGACTTTCGTTTGGAGTGCGGCTTCTTATCAGAAATGATCCAAGCGATCGCAGGCGATACATACGAGTGTTTTGAAGAATTGGATAAAAAACAAAATTTGGTGGAAATAAAGGCGCTGAAAGGCTGAAGGTACTTAACTCCGACCATAAAAAGAAGAACCAGCTGTCATTCAGCTGGTTCTTCTTCATTTAAATGGTCGAGAATCGTCTGCGCGACCGGTTCGGGTACACCGAGCTTCGTAATTTCAGTCGGGTCCGCTTCTTTAATGGCCTGTATAGATTTAAAATGACGGAGCAGAAGCCGTCTGCGTTTTTCCCCTACGCCGGGGATGCTGTCCAATTCCGACTGGATCGCTCCTTTTCCGCGCAGCTGGCGGTGAAAAGAAATAGCAAAACGGTGCACTTCATCCTGAATTCTTTGGACAAGGTAAAACTCCTGCGATTTCCGGTCAAGATCTATCGGGACAGGCGGTTCTCCATAAAGAAGTTCACTCGTCTTGTGTTTATCGTCCTTCGCCAACCCGCAGAGCGGGACGTCAAGACCCAGCTCATTCTCCAGGACGTCAAGAGCCGCTGTCATCTGCCCTTTCCCGCCGTCCACTACAATAAGATCCGGAAGAGGGAGATTCTCTTTAAGAACCCGCGTATATCTTCTTCGAATGACCTCCCGCATGGTCTCATAATCATCCGGCCCTTTTACGTCTCTTACCTTATACTTTCTGTATTCCTTCTTATTCGGCTTTCCATCAATAAATACGACCATCGCAGACACCGGATCCGCTCCTTGGATGTTCGAGTTATCGAAAGCTTCTATCCGGTGCGGCGTTTCGATATGCAGATGGCTGCCCAACGACTCCACGGCTTTAATTGTCCGCTCTTCATCACGCTCAATTAAGGCGAACTTCTCCTCTAAAGAAATCTGGGCGTTCTTCCTGGCGAGTTCCACCAGTTCCTTCTTACGCCCCCGCATCGGAATATGGACTTTCGTATCCAACGCTCCTTCCAGAACATTCACATCCGTAGCCACAGGGACCAACACCTGCTTCGGATACGGATGATTTTGATGGAGATAAAATCGTCCGATATAGCTGAGGAACGTCTCTTCCGGGTCGTCAAAAAATGGAAAAAGAGCGACGTCTCTTTCAATAAGCTTCCCTTGACGCACGAAGAATACCTGAACACACATCCATCCTTTATCCACAGCATAACCAAAAATGTCTCTGTCTACTTGATCGTTCATCGTCATTTTCTGCTGTTCCATGACCGATTCAATATGTTCGATTTGATCCCTTAACTCCTTCGCACGCTCAAAGTCCAGCGCTTCCGAAGCCTGAAGCATCTTGTTCTTCAGGTCTTTCTTGATCTCTTTATGTCCTCCGCTCAGGAAAGAGGTGATGCTCTGTACGATGTCTTCATTTGTTTCCTTGGAAACAGGAAATTCACAGGGGCCGAGACACTGATGCATGTGGTAATACAAACAAACACGGTCCGGCATCGTATTGCACTTCCTAAGAGGATACAGTCGATCAAGAAGCTTCTTCGTTTCACGAGCGGCAATAACGTTCGGGTACGGTCCGAAATACTTCCCTTTATCCTTCTTCACGTTTCTCGTGACAATCAGGCGAGGATGACGTTCTCCTGTTACTTTCAAGTATGGATAAGTTTTATCATCCTTCAACAGGACATTGTACTTGGGGTCGTACTTCTTAATTAAGTTCATCTCGAGAATTAGGGCTTCAATTTCAGAAGTCGTTACAATATACTCAAAGTTTACAATTTCCCGCACCAGCCTCTGGGTCTTCCCGTCATGAGCGCCGGTAAAATAAGAGCGTACGCGGTTTTTTAAAACTTTGGATTTCCCCACATAAATAACGGTATCGTTCTTATCTTTCATCAAATAGCAGCCGGGTTGGTCGGGCAGAACGGCCAGTTTCTCTTTAATAATTGAATTCATACACGTTCACCCCATCCCTTCAAGAAGTTATATATTGAAAATACCACAATGGCAGGAAATTATGCATGTTAAAAGCCGCGCTGCTGAGCAGCGCGGCTTGAAAGGAATGGTATCCCCTTATGCGTGTTTCGAAACCAATTCAGCTAGAGCTTCCTTAGGTTGGAATCCGATTACTTGATCAACGACTTGACCGTCTTTGAACAGAAGCAGTGTCGGAATACTCATAACACCGAATTTGCCGGCTGTTTCTTGGTTTTCATCCACGTCAAGTTTGACGATTTTCACTTTGTCGCTCATTTCAGCGTCCAATTCTTCAAGGACAGGAGCGATCATTTTACATGGACCGCACCATGGTGCCCAGAAGTCTGCAAGAACAAGTCCTTGACTTGTTTCTTCGGTGAAGTTTTGGTCAGTTGCTTTTACAATTGCCATACAATAATTCCTCCTCGACCTTTTAAGTCTGTTTAGAGTATATCACTATCTATTTTTAGTGACTAACAATTTGTTTATACCTTATTTAAACATGTATGAAAGCCGAAGCCAAATATTTGGCTTCGGCTTCTAAGTTCAGCTTATGCATTCACTTTTATTTGTTTCACTTCTTCAATCAATTTTGGTACGACATCAAAAAGATCTCCGACAATCCCGTAATCCGCGACGTTGAAAATATTCGCTTCCGGATCTTTGTTGATGGCGACAATGATTTTAGAGTTCGACATACCGGCAAGGTGCTGGATCGCTCCTGAAATTCCGCAGGCAATGTACAAATCAGGCGTAACGACTTTTCCGGTCTGACCGATTTGGAGGGAGTAATCACAGTAGCCTGCATCACACGCTCCACGGGAAGCTCCCACTGTCCCGCCAAGGACTTCTGCAAGCTTCTCTAATGGTTCAAATCCTTCCGCACTCTTCACTCCTCTGCCTCCGGCCACAATCACTTTCGCCTCTGATAGATCGACACCGTCTGAAGATTTGCGAATAACATCTTTAATGATTGTACGAATGTTAGAGATCTCTACATCTTTCGTGGAGACGTCCCCGGTCAGAGAATCGTCACGGGTCAGAGCTGGTATGTTGTTAGGACGGATCGTTGCAAAAATGAGGCCCTCCGTGATTTTTTTCTTTTCAAAAGCTTTCCCGGAATAGATGGGACGGGTGAAAATCGTTTCTCCACCTTCCACGACGACCTCCGTCGCATCAGATACAAGACCGGAACCAAGTTTGCTTGCCAGTTTCGGCGCAAGGTCTTTTCCTACTGCCGTATGACCAAGGACGATCCCGTCTGGCGATTCATCCTGAATGACTTGATGGACTGCCTGACCGTGCCCGTCAGATGTATACGTTTTCAATTCTGGGTTTGAAATAGTGATGACCCTCGCTGCACCATGATAAACCATTTCCTGTCCCATCGCTTCGAGGTTACCATCACCGCACAAAACTCCGACGACTTCTCCACCGTCGCTGATCAAATGAGCAGCCGCGATCGCTTCGAACGTGACATTACGCAGGCTTCCTTCTCTTGCTTCTCCGATTACCAGTACCTTCTTACTCATAACCATTCTCCTCTCCCTTCTCTATTTACAGTACTTTCGCTTCTGTTTTCAGTAAGGAAACAAGTTCTTTCACCTGTTCATCCACTTCACCTTCAAGAACTTTACCTGCTTCTTTCTCAGGAGGAAGGTATATTTCCACCGTCTTTGTTTTCGCCTCTACATCGTCTTCTTCCAGATCCAAGTCATCCAACTCCAGTTCCTCGAGTGGTTTCTTCTTGGCCTTCATAATACCCGGTAGAGAGGGATAACGAGGTTCGTTAAGCCCTTGCTGACAGGTGACAAGAAGTGGCAGAGACGTTTCGACTTTTTCCACATCTCCCTCAACATCGCGTTCGATTTGGACCGTTGTGCCATCGATTTCTATATTTGTAATCGTCGTTACACAAGGGATATCCAGTCTTTCCGCTAAGCGGGGACCGACTTGCCCACTGGCTTCATCGATCGCAACATTTCCACCTAAGATGATATCCACGTCTTTATCTTCAAAGAAGGCTTCTAATATCTTCACGGTCGTAAAAGCATCCCCGTCTTCCAGATCATCCTCCGTATTGATCAATACAGCTTTATCCGCTCCCATTGCAAGTGCTGTACGAAGCTGTTTCTCAGACTCTTCTTCCCCGATCGTCACGACCGTCACTTCTCCCCCGTGAGCGTCGCGGAGGGTGATCGCTTCCTCAACGGCATACTCATCATACGGGTTAATGATAAATTCCGCACCGTCCTCCTGGATAGCTCCGTTTTTAACTGCTATTTTCTCTTCCGTATCAAACGTCCTCTTCAACAACACGTAAATATTCATCCTTCATACCCTCCAGTACTATTGATCTCGGAACGCAGGGTTCCGTTTTTCGATAAACGCTTGAATTCCCTCTTTGGCGTCCTCATTGCCGAACACGGCACCGAATGCCTCTGCTTCTGCCCTTACGCCTTCTTCCAAACGGGAGGTGTGGGCATAAGGAATCAACTTCATGACCTGATGGATGCCGGGGCCGCTCTTAGCAGCTATCTTCGCAGCAAGCTTTTCAGCCTGTGCGTGCAGCTCTTCTACAGGATAGCTGTGGTTGGCGAGACCAAGCCGGACAGCATCCTCCCCCGAAATCGGGGTCCCTGTAAGTATCATTTCATAAGCCTTTGCCACTCCTACATAACGCGGAAGACGCTGCGTCCCTGCGAAACCGGGCAGAATCCCGAGATTCATTTCAGGAAGACCAAGCTTGGCATCCGAAGAAACGACCCGGATGTGACAAGCCATGGCAAGTTCAAGCCCGCCTCCCAAGGCAGCCCCGTGAATGACAGCGATGACTGGAATGTGGAACTTCTCAATTCGGTCGAAGAGCTGCTGTCCTCTGCCGGCAAGCGCCTCATAGTCGGACGCCCCCTGTAAAGAGGTGAATTCTTTAATATCCGCGCCCGCTGAGAAGAACTTCCCTTCCCCTTTCAAGAGGATTGCTTTTACGGATTTGTCTGCTTCTATTTCGTTCAACTGTTGTTCTAAATCCTTTAAAATTGCGGATGATAAGGCGTTCGCAGGGGGACTTTCTATAGTGACCTCCGCAACATTACCTTTGACTTTACATGCCAGTGTGGACAAAGCGATTCGCTCCTTTATGATGAATGATTGCGGGTCAACCCACGAATGATCAAGCTATGGACTTCTTCCGCCTGGTCTGCTATGTTATAGCGCTGCTCGTTCATTACCCAATTTGTCACCGTCTCATCCATCGTTCCGAAAATCATCTGACGAACGAGACGGCGGTCCAAATCGCTCCGGAACAGCTTTTCCTCTACACCTTCTTCCACGATCTGATCGATGACATCCAAATATCTTTTCAATACCTGGTTGATCTTCAACCGCAGGTCTTTGTTGGATTGTCTCAACTCCAATTGTGTGACGACCGCAAGATGGTGGTCCGCTGCCAGCTGCTCATAATGTGTTTCGATCAACGTTAAGAGCTTCTCTTCCGCTGACTGCTTCGAGGTTGTTTCCTGCTCGATCCTTTCGATGAATTGCCCCATCTTTTCCTGGAACAAAGAAACGAGAATATCCTCTTTGTTTTTGAAATAAAGATAGATGGTTCCATCTGCCACTCCTGCTTTTTTGGCTATCTTTGATACCTGTGAGGAATGGTAGCCATTTTCAGCAATGACTTCGACTGCTGCATCTATAATTTGTTTGAACTTTGGTTTGTCTTTCTTCATGAATATCTCCTGCCCATCTTCACTGAAAATGAATGAATCATCATTCATCTATTATTCTACATACAGGAGAATATTCTGTCAACTTTCTTCGAGAAATTTACTGGATGCTCTCTGCATCCTCATATTTCTGCCGCTCCTCTTCCACTAACGACCGCCTCAGTATTTTACCTACAGCCGTCTTGGGAAGTTCCTCCCGGAATTCATAGAGCCTCGGTACTTTATAAGCGGCAATATTTTTTCTGCAGTATTCATTTAATTCTTCTTCCGTGATGTCGCTTCCTTGTTTTTTCACGATAAAAGCTTTGACGGTCTCTCCTCTGTAAGGGTCCGGCACACCGACAACGACTGCCTCCTGAATCTCCGAATGCTCATAAAGTACCTCTTCGACTTCTCTTGGATAGATGTTATAACCTCCGGCAATGATCATATCCTTTTTCCGATCAACAATGTAGAAATATCCGTCCTCGTTCATGTACCCCATGTCACCTGTCCGGAACCAACCGTCCTCGCTCAACACCTGAGCTGTTTCCTCCGGCTTATTCCAGTACCCTTTCATCACCTGCGGTCCTTTGACGGCGATTTCTCCTATTTCACCAAAAGGAGCTTCCACATCAGACTCCATTTGAATAATTTTGGCATCTGTATCCGGCCAAGGGATTCCTACACTTCCACTCACCCGTTTGCCCCAAATCAAGTTGGAGTGTGTCGTCGGTGACGTTTCCGTCAAACCATACCCTTCGACAAGCTTACCTCCGGTAACCGCCTCGAAACGTTCCTGTACTTCCACTGGAAGCGGCGCAGACCCGCTGATACACGCTTCAATAGAAGAAAGATCATATTTCTGCAGATTCGGATGATTGAGAAGAGCGATATAGATAGTAGGCGCTCCGGGGAATAAAGTAGGCTTTCTTTTTTCAATCACTTTCAGCACGTCTTCTGCTTCAAACTTCGGCATCAGAATGATTTCATTAGCCATCATGACTGAAAGGTTCATGACAGAGGTCATCCCGTACACATGAAAAAAAGGAAGTATTGCAAGAACAGACTCTTTCCCTTCTTCACATTTATACAGCCATTTCTGTGCCATTTGAGTATTAACTACCAAATTGTAATGGGTGAGCATGACACCTTTCGGAAACCCTGTCGTTCCTCCTGTGTACTGCAGCAGCGCCAAATCTTCCACGGCATCCACGTCCACCGCTTTGAAGGAATGGTTCTTCTTCAGCACGCCGGGCCACAAATGAGTATCCATCGACTGCTCCGGCTTTACCAATACTTGATACTGCCGCTTTTGGATGAACGGATAGATTTTATTTTTCGGGAAGGGGAGATAATCCTTTATACCGGTCACAAGGATATGTTCCAGCGAAGTCTCCGCTTTTACATTTGCGGCTTTAGGGTACAGAATATCGAGGCAGATGATCATTTTCGCCCCGGAATCCTTCAATTGATATTCCAGCTCTCTTTCCATATACAGCGGGTTTGTCTGTACTACAATTCCTCCTGCCATCAGTACCGCATAGTAAGAGATGACCGACTGTGGACAGTTGGGGAGCATGATCGAAACCCTATCCCCCTTCTCCAAACCAAGATATTGGAGATACCCGGCCACGGTGACAGCCTGTTCGTAGACTTCCTGATACGTCATTTCCTTCCCCATAAAATAAAGCGCTTTCTTTTCTCCGTGACGTTCGGCGCTTTCTTTCAAATAATCGTGGATCGGACGCTTATCGTAATCGATTTGGACAGGGACCTCCGGCGGATAATATTGATGCCAAGGACGCTGAAAGGTTGTCATACGTAAATGCCTCCCTTATTTAGGTCTTCTACTCCATTATAACTATTCAACCGGGACATTTGAAATATAATTTCTAATTTTGAAAATATTTCAAACGACATTTTTCGCACAAAACTGTAAAAAAAGCCCTTCTGTTAAGAAGAGCTTTCATAAGATGAAGAAAAGGACACCAATAAGTAAAAATAATGCAGCTACGACCAACAATATTTTCGCCAGCGTTTCCATGGCTTCCCCCTTAAATGATATTCGCACCAATGACGTAGGAAAGTCCGACAGAAATGACAAGGGAGATAAATCCTACCGCACGGTTATCCTCTTCAATTTCCCGATCGATTTTAAAAGAGGGAGTGAGAAACTCAAAGATGAAGTAGCCGAATAACAGAAGAACGAAGCCGTAAAGGCCCCACCCCATCGTCATCAGCAAGGAGTCATTATGCTGGATGGAGAAGCGGAAGATATTCGCCACTCCGAATATCTTACCCCCTGTAGCCATTGCCACGGCCATATTCCCCTTTTTTATCTCTTTCCAATTATTATAGGATGTTACTGCTTCGAATACCGCCATGGAAACGACCAGACAGAGAACGACGACGCTGTATCTGGCTGCGGTTTCCACAAGCGGAATTTCCCAAAAACCATCCATTCTTACTGCTCCTTTCTCTACTGAAGTTTAACGGAGCTCCAAGACGGTGACTCCGCTGCCTCCTTCGTTCATACCTCCGGCACGGTGTCCGGAAATACTACGATGGTTCTTTGCGAAATTCTGAACACCGGTACGCAGCGCCCCTGTTCCTTTTCCGTGAATAATGGACACCGTCGGATATCCGGCGAGAAGCGCGTCGTCGATATACTTCTCCAGACGATTAAGAGCATCTTCATACCTTTCCCCGCGCAAATCGAGTTCCGCTTTCACATGGAAGCTCTTCCCTTTGACCGTAGCCATCGGTTTTTCTTTATACGGTTCTTTGGCTTTGACGAATTCCAAGTCTTTTTGTTTTGCTTTTACCTTCATAACGCCTACTTGTACCTGATACTCATTCTTGCCTGTCTTTTCAACGATGGTACCCTGTTGGTTGAGGGTAAGAAGTTTGACTTCATCCCCAGGCTGTAATTCCTTCTGCGTCTGCTTAGGCTTGGCAGGCTGTGCCTTAGGTTTCTTGCTTGTAAGTTCCGGTTGTGCCTCTTCGAACATCTTGCGGGCTTCAATCCATTCATGTTCTTTCATACCTGCCTGGGACTTCATGTTGCGGATTACACTAACGATTTCCTCGGCTTCTTCTTTCGCCTTCCTAATCGCCTTCTCCGCCTTCGCTTCTGCTTTCTCATAAAGCTTCTCCCGTTGTTGTTCAAACTGGTTCCACTTAACCTGAAGCTCGTTACGAAGCTTCTCTGCTTCCTCCAGCATCTGCTCTGCTTCTTCGTAATCTTTTTCTGCTCCCCGTTTGGATTCTTCCAAGGAGGCAATCATGTTCTCGACGCTCTGAGAATCGACACCGACATGCCCCTTGGCATCATCGATGATGGATTCATCCAGTCCGAGTCTTCTGGAGATCTCAAATGCATTACTGCGACCCGGGACGCCGATCAAAAGACGGTACGTCGGTTTCAATGTTTGAATGTCAAATTCTACGGATGCATTGATGACACCAGGGCGATTATAACCATATGCTTTCAATTCCGGGTAGTGGGTCGTTGCAATAACACGGGCATCTCTTCTTACGACTTCATCCAAAATGGACATGGCAAGAGCGGCACCTTCCTGAGGGTCCGTCCCCGCACCCAGCTCGTCAAACAGAACGAGCGAACGGTGGTCGACACGATTCAGGATGTCAACAATATTCGTCATGTGGGAAGAAAAGGTGGATAGACTTTGTTCTATGGACTGTTCATCCCCAATGTCAGCGAACACTTCATCAAACACAGCCAGCTCACAGCCATCTAAAGCCGGCACCTGTAAACCGGATTGAGCCATTAAGGTAAATAATCCGACCAGTTTAAGCGTTACGGTTTTACCACCGGTGTTTGGTCCTGTGATGACGATGGACGTATAATCCTCTCCAAGTTCTACATCGTTCGGAACGACTTCTTCGGCTGGAATGAGCGGGTGTCGGGCCTGTTTCATCTTAATGATGCCCTTATCGTTCATTTTTGGCATGGACGCTTTCATACTTGCACCGAGTTTAGCCCGGGCGAACATAAAGTCGATATCCCCCAGGATTGTCACGTTTTCATAGAGTGGACTATTGTACTCCGCGATGGTCTGGGACAACTCTTTCAAGATGCGTTCCACTTCATTCTTTTCCTGCACCCGTGCTTCCTGGAGCTGATTGTTCAAATCGACTACCGTCTGGGGTTCAATGAACAAGGTGGCTCCTGATGAAGACTGGTCGTGTACAATACCACCTATCGATCCTCTATATTCCTGCTTTACGGGCAGGACATAGCGTTCATTTCGGATGGTAATGATGGAATCGGACAACATTTTGGACTTAGACCTGGTGAAAGACTCCATTCTCTCCCGTACGCGGCTTTCATTCGTACGGATTTTAGAACGAATGGTACGGAGTTTATCCGAGGCTCCGTCCATCACCTTTCCATTTTCATCAATGCAGTGTCTGATCTCATCTTCCAATTCTTTCATCGGGTCAATACCTAGGACCATTTCCCGAAGGATCGGCATTTCCGGTTCTTCCATTTCTTCTACGAAGCGTTTGAGCTGACGACCGCCGTAAATGGTACTGGCAATATCCAAGCACTCGGTGGCGCTGAGTATCCCACCGATCGTGGTCCGTTTCAAACTCGGTTTAATATCAAAAATTCCCCCTAAAGGAATATGTCCTTTCAAGCGCAGGACCTGTGCCGCTTCATCTGTTTCCTGCTGCTTCACCAGCACCTCTCCCAAATCGGAAGAGGGTTTAAGAGCGGCAGTCTTCTCTTTTCCAAGCGAGGAAGCCGCTTTACCGCTCAATTGATCAATAATTTTTTTGAATTCCAGTGTACGGAGAATTCGTTCATTCATGCATTACCGTCTCCTTTATTGCTACTGATGGATGTTCCATTTATCCATCAACTGTTGTTTCGTCCATGTATTCATTACTGTATCCTTCCTGAGCCAGCCCTTACGCGCCGCACCTACCCCGATCCTCATATGATCCAGCATCGGATAGCTGTGGGCATCCGTGTTGATGGCAATACTCGCACCTGCTTCCTGCGCTTTCATCAACCACTCCCAGCTTAAATCAAGCCGGTTCGGATTAGCATTTAACTCAAGAATGGTTCCGGTCTCCACCGCGCCTTTAATCAATGCATCCAAATCTACAGCATACCCATCCCGCCGGCCGATCAGCCTGCCTGTCGGGTGGGCAATCATATGAACGTTAGGGTTCTCAAGCGCTGCCCACATCCGTTTCATAATGTCATCTGCCGATTGAGAAAAGCTGGAGTGAATGGAAGCGATGACGAAATCCATTTCCTGCAAAAACTCATCCGGGAAATCCAGGCTACCATCGGGAAGGATATCCATCTCTACTCCTGCAAAAATATGAAAGTCTTCCATTTCGGCATTGATCTTATTTATTTCTTCCCTCTGCAGCCTCAGTCTTTCCTCATCAAGGCCGTTGGCTACTTTCAAATACTTGGAGTGATCGGTGATGGAAATATACTCGTATCCTTTGGAACGGGCCTTTTCGGCCATCTCTTTGATCGATTGAGCACCATCGCTCCAAGTCGAGTGCATATGGAGATCCCCACGGATATCGGATAACTCAATAAGATCAACGGGCTCTTTAAACCGCTCTACTTCTCCGTAATTCTCTCTGACTTCCGGCGGTATGAAATGAAGACCAAAGTGACGGAAGAATTCTTCTTCGCTTTCGAACGTTTGGATTTCCCCGCTTTCAGCATTCTCTATGCCATATTCACTGATCTTTTCGTTCCTTGTTTTGGCGAGCTGTCTCATGGCCACATTATGATCCTTCGACCCTGTAAAATGATGCAGGGTCGTAACGAATTCATCAGGAGCAACAATGCGGAAATCGATGCCGATGTCATATCCTTCATGGACGACAATCGATACTTTCGTTTCGCCGGAAGCGATAACTTCTTTGATGTCCGGATAAGCGAGAAGCTCGTCTCTCGTAGCTGCAGGGTCTTCAGAAGCGATGATAAAATCAAGATCCTTAATCGTCTCTCTCATCCTCCTGAGGCTCCCTGCTCTGGAATAACGATGGAAAGTATTTGCACTCGCAAGAAATGCTTCAATTTTCTCAGCCAGCGGCAGCATGACGGCAACAGGGAGACGCTCAGGTCGGGAATGAGCGTCTTCTAATGCCTTCAGCATCTTCTCGGCAGATTTCTTACCGAAGCCTTCCAATGCCTCCACCTTTCCGCTTTCCAACGCTTCCTTCAGAGATTCTGCATCCGTTACGCCCAATTGTTGATAGAGCTTGGCCAGTTTCTTTCCACCGAGTCCCTGTATGTTTAAAAGAGGGACAAGGCCTGCCGGCACTTCCGCCTGAAGCTGCTGCAGCGTTTCCGAGGTTTCAGCCGCCACATACTCATCAATAACGGCAGCTGTGCCTTTCCCGATCCCTTTCATTTTCGTAAAATCATCTATTTCACTTAAAGAGTGATCATCGCGCTCTAATGCCTGAGCGGCTTTACGGTAAGCGGAAATCTTGAAAGGGTTCTCCCCTTTCAGTTCCAGATAGACGGCAATCGTCTCCAGTAATTTGATGACTTGCTTCTTATCGACGGCCATTCCAACCACTCCTTGTTCCTATAATCTTTATTTCTGAATAAAAAAACCGCCATGATCGAAATCATAGCGGCTCCACCTGCATCTCCTCTAAACACGTCTCATCAGCCGGCTACACGGTCGATCCACAGTGTTTTCAACTGATCGGAAAACACTGGTGTATGTTCTATAATCAGCTGCCCAAGTATCGAGCTGTCCAACGCGTTCTGGACACCTGCTGCGGGAACGAGTGCGGCTATATACAATACAATGAAAAGAATCACGTAGTTCTCGACAAAACCGAGGATTCCGCCCAATAACGTATTAATGGAACTCAATATCGGAAGTTCGGAGACGAAGTCCAGCATGGAAGCGATAATATGAAGAATAATCTTTGCTCCGAAGAATAGGATGGCAAAGGCTATCGCATTGTAAAATGCCTGTTCAAGGGGAAGATCGTTCAAAAACACGGCCCATGAAGAGTCCGCCGGCAGTTCCGGATAAGGAACCCATAGTGTCAGCTTAGGCGCAAGGTCATCATAGTAAATGACAGCAACAACGAAAGCTACCACAAAACCGATTAAATGAAATAATTGCAATATGAAGCCTCTCTTGAGCCCGGTTATGACTCCGATCAGCAATAGAAATAGTATAAGTAAATCAATCATTGTCCTTCTCTTCCTCTATCTTATCAATATAGTTCATGAGTTCTGTACACTCATCTTTCAGCTTTATATACTCATTCATTGTGTTGACAGCGGTCAAAACGGCCAGCTTTGCTGTATCTAGACTAGGGTTTGCTTCATGGATTTCACGCATTTTCTGGTCCACAAGACTAGATACCATACGGATATGATGGGGCTCTTCATGACCAACTATAGTGTAAGATCTCCTGTTGATCTCCACTGTAATTCTTTTTTTCTCTTGGTCTGACTGCGACACATTCATACCCCCTAGTTTCTCTCAATCCTAAACTTTATATTAACATGAAGGCTGACAATTAGGAAACCAATATACATGTTTTTCACAAATGTTCTCTTTTTCCAATCCCTTTGCTATACTGTTCCTATCCTAGAAGTAACAGAAAGGAATGCCTTATGCCCCAAGTCGTACTAAAAGTAACCTCTACCAAAATAGAAGAGATGAAAGCTCATTATAGAAGCCAGACGAAAGCGACACCTGCCAATGCCGTTTTTGCTGCTAAAACAAGCGCATGCACCATCACCGCTTATCGATCAGGAAAAGTATTATTCCAGGGAAGCAGACCTGAGGAGGAAGCTTCCAAGTGGGGATCTCCCATTACCTCAAGTGCACCTTCCAAAAAAGCCGGGGCAGGCAGACATGCGTATCACCCGGAAGAAAGCCTCTTCACCAGTTCCCATATCGGATCGGACGAAGCGGGTACCGGCGATTATTTCGGACCGATCACCGTAGCAGCTGCCTATGTCACAGCAGAGCAGGTTCCACAACTGAAGGCGATTGGAGTAAAGGACTCCAAACACTTATCCGATCCACAGATTACTGAACTGGCCAAAGACATCGTCCAGATGAAGATTCCCTACAGTCTTCTGCGACTACCAAACAAACGGTATAACCAATGGCAGCGAAGAGGTTGGAGTCAGGGCAAAATGAAAACCATGCTTCACCACCAGGCTCTGGACAAGCTCCTGAAAAAAATAGCACCGGTAAAGCCGCATGGAATTCTTATCGACCAGTTTTCTGAGCCGCATGTGTACCAGAAGCATTTGAAGAGTGAGAACTTTACGCTTCAGGATAATGTTTATTTCATGACGAAAGCAGAAAGCTATTCCATCGCCGTTGCAGCGGCATCGATCCTTGCAAGGTCCGCATTCGTTAAAGCAATGAACACTTTAGAATTCGATACCGGTCTACCGATACCGAAAGGAGCTTCTTCCAAAGTCGATCAGGCTGCCGCGGCCGTTATCGAGGCTTATGGAGAAGAAAAGCTGGAAGAATTGGCGAAGGTGCACTTCGCCAACACGCAGAAAGCGAAAAAACTAGTCCGTCCATAAATTAAAAGAGGAACCTCCGGAAAGGAGGTTCCTCTTTTCTTCTATTATATTATCCACGCAGTTCAGCCTGATGCTGATCTTTTACAGCAGCAAGGATCTTCTCGTGTGCTGTTTCTACTTCCTCGTCCTTCAACGTACGGACTGGATCAAGGTAAAGCAGATTGAAGGCAAGTGATTTCTTCCCTTCTTCCAGGTGTTCTCCCTGATATACGTCAAATACTTGAACATTCTGAACGAGAGGATATCCCGCCTGCTCAATGGTAGCTTGTATGTCACCGGCAAACACTTCTTCGTCCACGACGAGAGCAATATCCCTTGATACTGACGGATGTCTTGGAATAGCACGGAACGTCTCTTCTTTTTCATACTGCTCAAACAGTGCCTCTAAGTTAATATCGAAGACGAACGTCTCTTTTAATCCAAGCTCTTTTTGGAGCTTCGGATGAATTTGTCCTATGAAACCGACAGTATTCCCACCACAGCGGATGACAGCGGTTCTCCCTGGGTGGAGATCCTCAAGTTTTGCTTTTTCATAAGTGAAAGATATACCCAGCAGATTGCTCAACCCTTCCACCATTCCTTTTGCAACAAAGAAGTCGGCCGCTTTCTTTTCCTGCTGCCATGGATGAACCAGCCATTGGCCTGTCAAAGCTCCGGAAGCGCGGAGCACTTCATCCGGCTGTTTCGTCACTTTCTCTTCCTCAGTAACAAACACTGTCCCGACTTCATAGTAAGCAATATTTTCCTGTTTTCTCGCTACGTTGTAGGAAAGAGACTCCAGTAATTCCGGAAGCAGACTTAAACGCAGGGATCCATGATCTTCACTCATCGGCATAGCCAGGTCTACGGAACCCTTCGCCTTTGCCTTAATCTCCGGACTTACCAATTGATGCACTTTATTCTTATGTGTCAGGGAGTACGTGATCGTCTCATGCAGACCGGCACCTTGCAGGTACGCTTTCACTTTACGTTTAAGCGCTTGACGAGTTGTCAATCCGCCTGCCTGAGATGCGCCTTGCGGCAGCGTGTACGGAAGGTTGTCATAACCGTAAATACGAGCAACTTCCTCAAGAATATCCTCGAAAGACGTGATGTCTCCTCGTCTTGTAGGAACAGAGATTGTAAATACTTCCTCTTTCTGCTCGTAGCCGAATTGAAGACGGCGAAGAATGTCTGCGATTTCCCCGGCGGATATTTCCGTACCTAAACGGGCGTTGATACGATCTGTTTCTATGGTTACTTGTTTCTCGGATTTGTCGAGTTCATCAAAACGGACCACTCCGTCCAGTACCGTCCCCCCAGCATATTCGGCAAGAAGTTCACATGCACGTTTCCCTGCACGTTCCACGCGGTTTGGATCGACACCTTTCTCGAAACGGCTGCTGGACTCGCTTCTTAAGCCGTGATCTTTGGATGCCTGACGCACAACAGCTGGAGCGAAGTAGGCTGCCTCCAAAAGAATCGTCGTTGTATCATCGTGGACCTCGGAATGCGCACCACCCATGACTCCTGCGATGGCATGCGGCTTGGATCCATTCGTAATGACAAGGTGGCCGGCACTCAATTCGCGCTCCTGGCCATCCAGCGTTTCTATCGTTTCTCCTTCTTCTGCACGACGAGTCACGATTTCTTTCGATCCGAAACGATCATAATCGAAGGCGTGAAGGGGCTGCCCGTATTCCATCAAGACATAGTTCGTGATATCGACAACGTTATTAATAGGACGTATGCCTGCCGCAGTCAAACGATTACGCATCCACAGCGGGGAAGGTCCCACTGTCACATCCTTAATTACAAACGCACCGTAATACGGGTTTGCTTCCTGATCCTCTACCTTTACAGAAATGTAGTCGGATGCTTTCTCATCCGATGTCTCCACGTGCTCTTCTGCTAATTGGTATTCACCGTCAATGGCTGCTGCTACCTCGTAGGCAACACCAGCCATGCTCATTGCATCCGCCCGGTTCGGAGTCAATCCGAGTTCGATGATCAGATCGTCGAGATTTAAAAGGGAAACAGCGTCCGCTCCCACTTCTGCATCTTCTGGAAACACAAATATTCCGTCCACATACTCCTTCGGTACGTCTTTCTCATCCACACCAAGTTCCTGAAGCGAACAGATCATACCATTGGAGACTTCTCCGCGCAGTTTAGTTTTTTTGATTTTAAAATTACCCGGCAGAACAGCTCCCGGAGCAGCCACCGCTACTTTCTGGCCTTCTCCAATGTTTGGAGCTCCGCAGACAATTTGAAGCGTTTCTTCTCCTACATCCACCTGACAAAGGTTAAGTTTATCCGCATTCGGATGCTGTAGGCAGGATTGCACGTGTCCGACAACCACACCGGTGACATTTTCGGCTACCGGCTCCACGCTTTCCACTTCAATTCCTGTTTTCGTTATAATTTCAGCCAGCTCTTCAGGCTTATACGCGCTGACATCAATATATTCTTGTAACCAATTTAGTGATACGAGCATGATTCAGTTCCTCCCCTTATGCTTTATGATACTGCTCAATAAATCGAATATCGTTTGTGTAGAAGTGACGGATATCGTCTACTCCGTATTTCAGCATGGCAATTCGCTCCGGTCCCATACCGAATGCAAATCCGGAATATTCTTTCGGATCGTATCCAGCCATCTCCAGAACGTTCGGGTGAACCATTCCACCTCCGAGAATTTCGATCCAGCCGGTTCCTTTACAAACGGAACAACCATTACCCCCGCACACTTTACAGGAAATATCCATTTCCACAGAGGGTTCTGTGAATGGGAAGAAGCTTGGACGTAGGCGGATTTCACGGTCGGAACCGAACATCTGCTTGGCAAATGCGTTCAGGACACCTTTCAAGTCACTCATGCGCACATCTTTATCGACAAGAAGTCCTTCAATCTGAGTAAATTGGTGGGAGTGTGTCGCATCGTCCGTATCACGACGGTACACTTTCCCCGGACAGATCATTTTGACCGGTTCGTTACCGTTTTTTGCCCCCATTGTACGTGCCTGTACAGGAGAAGTGTGGGTTCGCATCAGCAGCTCTTCCGTCACATAGAAAGAATCCTGCATATCGCGTGCCGGGTGCCCCTTCGGAAGATTCAAGGCTTCGAAGTTGTAGTAATCCGTCTCCACTTCCGGACCTTCTTTAATTTCAAATCCCATCCCAATAAATAAATCCTCGATTTCTTCAACGATGCTTGTAAGCAGATGAGGACCTCCGACTTGGACAGGTCGTCCCGGAAGCGTCACATCAATACTCTCTTCTTCCAGCTGTTTCTCAAGCGCTTCGTCCTCCAGTTTCGTTTGTTTCGTTTCAATTGCCGCAGCAATGTTCTCACGGACATCATTCGCTAGCTGTCCGATGACCGGACGTTCTTCTTTGGATAGTTTCCCCATTCCCCGCAGCACTTCTGTGATCGGGCCTTTCTTACCTAAGTACTCGACACGGATATCTTTCAACCCTTGGACAGCTTCTGCAGCATCTACTTTCTGCAAAGCTTCCTGCTTCAACTGTTCTAAACGTTCCTTCATGACTCCAACTCCTCCTTATGAATAAAAATAAAAAAGCCTCCTCCCTGTAAAAAGGGACGAGACTTGTATGGTTGTTTCGCGGTACCACCCTTGTTGACACATTCTATGTGCCCACTTCGATTACAATAACGGACTTGGCATCCGGACCATTAAAGGTCAAGCTCCAGAGTGAAATTTCAATGAATGACACGTTGGGAACACTTACAGTCCAGGGCGTTCCCTCCCTCTTAACGATTTACATTCACCTACTAGGCTCTTTCTACGCTTATTAAACATATTTCATTCAACTGAATATATTATAGTCAAAGATGAGCGTTCATGCAAGTTCAGCTTTGCAGGTGATACATCAAAACAGCACCGGCTACGGCTACATTTAATGACTCAGCCCGGCCGTAAATTGGAATGTAGACTTTCTTCTCGGACTGCTCCAGTAAGTGCTCTGCAATTCCCTGGCCCTCGTTTCCGACCAGCAGCGCCACTCGATCCGGGGTCTTCATATCCTTATAGGGCTTTGCTTCCTGCAGAGCCGCTGCCCAGATCTCGACACCTTCCGCTTTTAATTCATTCATAAACTCTGTAAGTTCACCAGTCAGGATGGGAAGATGAAAAATAGATCCCTGCGTTGCACGGATGACCTTATCGTTGAACGGATCCACTGATCCTGTTCCTAACAAAACCTGATCAAACCCGGCCGCGTCTGCCGTTCGAATCAACGTTCCGATATTACCCGGGTCCTGGACTGCATCAATCATGAGGGTCCTTTTCGCTGGAAGGAATTCGTACGTTTTTTGTTCGACAACCGCCGCAATGCCTTGTGGTGTTTCCGTTTCCGCAACCGCAGCAAATACCTGTGCGTCTACTTCTGTCACCTTGATTTCGGGCGGTGCTGTAAAGTCTGTTCCTTCACGTCTTATGAGTTCAAGGACTGTCCAATCACTTGCAAGGACTTCCTCCACCAGATGATGTCCTTCCACCAGGAATTGACCTGTCTGTTTTCTATATTTACGCTTATGCAGCTTTTTCCATTCTTTCACTTTGGTGTTTTGTACCGAAGTCAGCATGTTATTCCCTCATTTACATGTTATTTCTCAACTATCATACATAGCAAAGGCCGGGTTGGTCAAACTAAGGTGGAATATTACGCATAAGCAAGGAGGATGTTACGATGAATTTGGATTTGAGAAGAGCTATTCTGTCCAATGTGACCGGCCACAGTGCAGAGCAGCTGGAAGCGACGATCGATGATGCCATGCAAAAAGGCGAAGAGAAGACGTTACCAGGCCTTGGCGTTTTCTTCGAGACGCTTTGGAGAGAGTCTGATGAACAGGAAAGACAGGAAATTCTGGACACGCTTGAGCAAGGGTTAAGACAGACGAATTAATAAGAAAGCCAACCTGAAAATCAGGTTGGCTTTCTTCCCTTTACTGGAAGGTAATTTCTTTTACTTTATCTGCATCTAATCCTTTGATCACTTCCACGATTAAACGCACAGCATTCTCGAAGTCATCTCTATGGAGCATAGCAGCATGAGAATGGATATAACGTGTCGCAATCGTGATGGACAACGCAGGTACACCGTTGTGGCTCAAGTGAATGGAACCGGAATCCGTCCCCCCGCCGGGCATAGAGTCAAATTGATACGGGATGTTGTGTGCGTCTGCAGTATCTGTCACGAAGTCACGCAAACCTTTATGAGAAACCATGGAGGCATCATAAAGAATGATCTGTGGACCGTCTCCCATTTTACTTGCAGCTTCTTTATCTGATACACCTGGTGTATCGCCGGCAATACCGACATCGACACCGAAAGCAATATCAGGATTGATCATATTGGCAGAAGTACGGGCGCCTCGAAGCCCTACCTCCTCCTGAACTGTCCCGACACCATAGACGATGTTCGGATGCTTTTGCCCTTTCAACTGCTTAAGTACGTCAATCGCTATGGCACATCCGATACGGTTGTCCCATGCTTTAGCAAGGAGCATCTTCTCGTTCTTCATTTGGGTGAATTCAAAATATGGAACAACAGAATCCCCCGGCTTGACACCGAACTCTTCTGCTTCCTCCCTGCTGGATGCACCGATATCAATAAACATATCCTTCAAATCAACAGCTTTCTTACGCTGTTCTGCAGGAAGAATATGAGGCGGCTTGGAGCCGATGATCCCCGTCAGGTCGCCTTTACGAGTCATGATTGTCACACGTTGCGCGAGCATAACCTGACTCCACCAGCCTCCCACAGTCTGAAAATAGATATATCCATGATCGTCAATCCGGGTGACCATAAAGCCCACTTCATCCAAGTGACCAGCCACCATGATACTCGGGCCTTTTTTATTTCCGACTTTCTTGGCAACGAGGCTGCCAAGATTGTCCGTGAATACTTCGTCTGCGTATGGTGTGATATAACGTTTCATCACATCGCGAGCTTCACGTTCGTTTCCGGGCACACCTTTGGCATCTGTCAAATCCTTAAGCATATTCAACGTTTCATCTCTTTTAGACATATGTACTGCATCCTCCTTTACTCATTCCAACCATATTATAACCTCTTTAAAGCGATTTCACAAAAAATTGCGTCTATTATTCCTTTAATATCCTTCGTCCTGACGTTGGTAATTCACTTCATTTTTTGATAGATAGGCGTGAAACCATTCTTCCTCCGTCAAGCCGATGGTCGCTGCCAGCTGTAAATACCCAAGGAACAGTGCGTGATAGGATTGTTTGTCCTTCTGTTCCCGAAACGCTTCCACCGCTTTATATACATTAAGAAACGCCTCGGTTTCCGTTTCCCGGCAAACATAGGCGCCCGGCTCAAAATGAAAGCCTGAATCGAGGCCGAGCGACAGCAGAAAATGTATTCCGTCTACATACTCTTCCAAAATGACCTCTTTTTCACTAGGTCCTTTACTACTCCAGAATTTGAAGCACCTGGTTTCATTCGCGAGTTCCCCGATTTCCACTAGCAGGGCAAGGATTTTTTCCTCTGTTTTTGTCCCTTGTTTAATGTCGTGCTGGTCTTCAATATATTGATCCAACGCTCGCTGCATGTCATACAATCGATTCCATTCCATTAAAATTCTCCTCTACTCAAAAATTGTCTTCAATAAATGTATCATTTTTTGAAACAAAAGGACATGCACAATCGTATGGTAGCTATGATGCTATATATAGGGAGTCGATACACATGATTATCATCCTGTTCCGCTTGTTATTATTGGTCGCTATCGCCTTCATCCTTTATACAGCCTACAAGTTCCTCATCAACCCACGAAGGAAACTAGACACCGCTAAAGATAAAAAACAGTTCTACTTCCATGACAATAAAGAAAATTCCAAGGAAAATTTTCTACTTACATGGAAAGGGTTGGTTTTCGAAGGTGAAAAGTACCTGGGGGCAACCGAAGATGCATTTGAAGTCGTCAATATCAGCGTCAGCGCACATCATCCGGAACGGCTGCAAGGACTTGACCGGGAGGATATCTATTTCATGGAGAAGGAAATCCTCATACGGTACCCGTACGCCACTATTGAATGGAAATATCCGATGAACCGCCTTATTCTAAGCCGTTGGAACGATGACGAACAGCTCTAAGAGCTCGATACAGTGTCTCCAACCAAAAGAATCCGACCAGGAATGGTCGGATTTTTCACATGGGAGAGAAAGAACTTCCTGCATGCTGATATTCCATGAATTCTTAAGGTGCCGGCTGAAAGAAGTCACGCCAGAGCACCACTTCGTATTTCTTCCTGATCAAGAAAGTGAGGCCGATCAGGGCGCCGGAAAAAATAATCATCATTGGAAGAGACAACAAAGTGATCCATTGACCTACCGATGTATAAACCACTGCCAGCGGAAAATTTGCAAACAGCGAGGATTTCGTATATTCCTTGAAATCCGAACTGATTTCCAAGAGACAGTAGGATAGTAGATGAAAATGAATAAACGGGACAAGTCGAAGAACCGCCACCTGCTTTACCGAAAGGTTGGTTTGTTTCTTCAGCCATTTCTCCTTCACACGTTTAAGTTTCTTCAATCCTGATGGTAAGATGCGGATCATTTTGTAAAAAACCAGACTGGATAACATTGTCCCGATCACGGAATAAGCGGTGCCGGCAATTGGTCCGAATAGTACCCCGCCTGTGATGCATACAAGCATAACAGGCAGAAATAAGAATGGACGCAGTAAATGAATACCGATGAATAAGAGCGGTGCCCAAGCTTCCTGCTGTTCCAACCATGCCAATACGGATGTTGTTATCTCGCCCATTTCATCCCCCCTGTCTACATATTATGACAGGAGAATCAAAGGTAGAACTTACCGATGAGATAGCCCGCTCCCGCAATGTGAAGAAGGGACAGGAAAGGAAGGGCGAACGCGAATGCCCGGTGTTTCGTCTTATGTCTGAACACGTTCATTCCTGCCCAGCCGCCAAGTGCACCGCCAAGGACTGCTAGTAACCAAATGGTACGCTCCCGGGTCCTCCATGCCTGCTTCACTGCTCTCTTCTTATCCGACCCCATTAAAAGAAACAGCCAGATACTCATGCTCCCCCAAACGATAAATAAAGCACCCAGAAAACCCATAGAATGTACCCCCTTTATCTTTTTATATAAAAAAAGTCATTTCCTACCGAACGGAAATGACTCTTCTACAATCTTTTTTATTTAAGTGCTGCTTTTGCCTGCTCTGCAAGTGCAGAGAAAGCTTGAGCATCGTTGATAGCTAGATCAGCAAGCATCTTACGGTTCATTTCGATACCCGCAAGTTTCAAACCGTGCATTAGACGGCTGTAAGAAATATCGTTCAAGCGAGCCGCAGCGTTAATACGTGCGATCCAAAGCTTACGGAAGTCGCGTTTCTTCTGACGACGGTCACGGTAAGCGTACTGACCGGATTTCATTACTTGTTGCTTAGCTGTTTTGAATAGTGCGTGTTTAGAACCATAATAACCTTTTGCTAGTTTAAGGACACGGTTACGACGTTGACGTGTCACTGTTCCACCTTTAACTCGTGGCATAATAATCCCTCCTGATTAAATCGATATCGTTATTAGTCTTTTGGAAGCATGTGCTTGATGCGGCGATAATCTCCAGCAGAAACCAATGCATCTTTACGTAGCTTACGCTTTTGTTTCGTAGATTTGTTTGCGAACAAGTGGCTAGTGTAAGCGTGAGAACGTTTCACCTTACCTGTTCCGGTTTTTTTGAAGCGTTTTTGAGAACCTTTATGGGTTTTCATTTTTGGCATGTGAATTTCCTCCTTTTACTTGATACACATACTTACTTCTCGCCTAGAGGAGCAAGCATTAAGAACATACTGCGACCTTCCATTTTAGGCTTGGTCTCAACTTGGGCAATATCTTTGCACTCTTCGGCAAGGCGTTCGAGTACTTTCTGTCCAAGTTCTTTGTGTGTGATTGCACGACCGCGGAAACGGACAGATGCTTTCACTTTGTCACCTTTTTCGAGGAACTTGCGTGCGTTACGCAGTTTCGTGTTAAAGTCATGGTCTTCGATCCCAGGGCTGAGACGAACTTCCTTGACTTTGATGACGGTTTGTTTCTTACGAGCTTCTTTTTCTTTCTTCTGCTGCTCGAAGCGATACTTTCCGTAGTCCATCACTCGGCAAACCGGAGGCTTCGCATTTGGCGCCACCATAACGAGATCAAGATTTGCATTTGCAGCAATATCCAGGGCTTCGTTACGGGATTTAACTCCAAGCTGCTCCCCATTCACATCGATCAGACGAACTTCACGGGCACGGATTTTTTCATTAACGTTCATGTTATCCTTGCTAATATCGAGCCACCTCCAACATATTTTAGAAAACTTATATGAGATCTGTCATCGACAAGAGATTTCCTGTTGCAAATAAAAAAAGTGTCGGCACATACTGCACCCACACGTCTCCTAATAAATCAAAGGAATAGTGACCTGCCAACTGCTTACGCGTCGATCAGGTGAGAAGCGGGTGCTTCTACTTGTCTCTAGATCCGTTCATTCAGTTACCTAAATAATAATAGCATGCCTGATGGTACATGTCAACACCTAACGAGGTGTCTTCATGACTACCTTTCCTAGGATAAGGGAAAGACGAGGAAAAATCAAGAGCTTTTTCCCATCTGGAAAGGAAGAAGAGACCGGAAGCAGACACTTCCGATCTCTTTGGCATTACTTACGGAGCAGTTTTTGATCGATTTCGTTACGAATTTCAGATTTGAACTGCTCCAGTGGTTTCGTTTCTGAATTCTGTTGGCCGTATCGGCGAACGTTCACTGCATTCTCTTCCATCTCACGGTCTCCGACAACAAGCTGGAACGGAATTTTCTGCATTTGTGCTTCTCTTATCTTATATCCGATCTTCTCATTGCGCTCATCCACCTCGACACGAATGCCGGCTTCACGGAGTTCATCCTCAAGCTTCTTAGAATATTCCAGATGCGCATCTGCAGAAACCGGAATGATTTTCGCCTGAACAGGAGCAAGCCAGGTTGGGAAGACACCTTTGTATTCCTCAATAAGGAAAGCAACGAAGCGCTCCATCGTGGATACGACTCCACGGTGAATAACGACAGGACGGTGATCCGCTCCATCTTCCCCTACATACGTAAGGTCAAAGCGCTCAGGGAGGTGGAAGTCCAGCTGAACCGTTGACAGCGTCTCATCCTTGCCGAGAGCTGTTTTCACTTGGACATCAAGCTTCGGACCATAGAAAGCAGCTTCTCCTTCTGCTTCCACATACTCAAGTTCCATGTCTTCCATTGTTTCTTTCAGCATCGCCTGTGCTTTTTCCCACATAGCGTCGTTGTCAACATACTTCTCTTTGTCTTCTGGATCTCTATAGGACAAGCGGAAGTAATAATCTTCAATACCAAAATCGCGGTACACTTCCTGGACGAGTCGAACGACACGCATGAATTCATCTTTCAACTGGTCAGGTCTTGCAAAGATATGGGCATCATTCAACGTCATCGCACGAACACGTTGAAGGCCGGCAAGAGCTCCAGACATCTCATAGCGGTGCATCGTACCAAGCTCCGCAATACGTACCGGCAGATTCCGGTAACTATGAAGCTGATTCTTGTAAACCATCATATGGTGCGGACAGTTCATCGGGCGGAGAACGAGGTCTTCATTGTCCATTTCCATTGTCGGGAACATATCGTCCTGATAGTGGTCCCAGTGACCGCTCGTTTTATACAAATCTACACTTCCAAGCACCGGCGTATAGACGTGATCGTAACCGAGTCGTTCTTCAGTATCCACGATATAACGTTCGATTGTGCGACGAATGGTGGAACCTTTAGGAAGCCACATCGGCAAACCTTGTCCGACTTTCTGATTGATTGTGAAAATCTCCAGCTCTTTCCCCAACTTACGGTGGTCACGCTCTTTCGCTTCCTCAAGCATCTTTAAGTGCTCATCGAGGTGCGCCTTTTTCTCAAAAGCAGTCCCGTAAATACGCTGGAGCATCTGGTTATCACTGTTCCCGCGCCAGTAAGCTCCTGAAATGCTCAACAGCTTAAACACTTTGATTTTGCTCGTCTGCGGAACGTGGACCCCGCGGCACAAATCGAAGAATTCCCCTTGCTGATAAAGGGTAACCTGCTCTCCTTCCGGAATAGCGTCGATCAGTTCCAATTTAAGGTCATCACCAATCTCTTTAAACTTCTCGATTGCTTCTTCTCTGGATACCTCAATGCGCTCAATTTCCAGGTTCTCATCAATGATTTTTTGCATTTCTTTCTCAATCTTAGGCAGATCTTCCGGCGTCAGCGATTCTTCCATATCGATATCATAGTAAAAACCGTTCTCAATCACAGGGCCTACACCGAACTTCACATCCCCATAAATGCGCTTGATCGCCTGCGCCATCAAGTGAGCTGTGGAGTGACGCATGATTTCAATGCCTTCCTGGTTTTTATAAGTCAGAATCTCAATGGATCCATCCTGATTTATCGGACGTCGCAGATCATAAGGTTCTCCATCTAATTTGACAGCCAGCGCCTGTTTCTTCAACCCCGGTGAAATAGACTGGGCAATTGCTTCCCCTGTAGTTCCTTGTTCAAATTCCTTTACGTTACCATCTGGAAATTTCATTTGAATTGTTGCCATTTCCCAACACTCCTTCTATACTTTCTTCCTTGCAGACAAATCAAAAAACGCTTATCCCTCGGCAAAATAAGCCAAGGGACAAGCGTTAGCACTCGTGGTTCCACCCTAGTTTCCGCTTCCGTCCAGGACGTACGCGGCTCGTTCGTCATCCTTAACGCGGATCAAACGCTGCCCATTACTAAAAACTGTTCACAGGCAGAGCTCGGAGGTGGTAAACAATGTAGCCGTCAGGAAGGAGCTTCCAGCCTATAGGCCCCTCTCTCTGGTCATGCGTCACTAATCGCTCGTGTCCTCTTCCATGCTGATTTATTAATATGTAGGTATTATATCCGTTAACAAAGAGGAAATCAAGCGTTGTCGAATGGAAAGTTCGATTTCGGTTTCCAAGATGCTTTTTCTTCAAAAATATTCATCAAGAGCTCCAGGTTGGAATCCTGCGATCGATCTGAATATATGATCAACTGTTCAGGGGCATGAACAAGAGCGGTCGTGACCGGCCACTTGATTGGGAGTTCTGAAATGGATGCATCCGGATATTGTTTCTTGTATAGCGTTGTTTCCGAATCCCGGACAGGATTTCCTTCATCATGGTAATAAACCAGTCCGCCATCATCCAGGAGATGAAGCAGTTGGACACCGGTATCTTTATGGTGGACACGCTGCCGCCAGGAATCGAGCATCAACTGATAGGACTCCTCCTGCTTGTACTCGTCAATGATTTTACCCGTGTATTCAATAACAGACTCATGAACGTTTTCTAAACAGGCAGCAGCCATCTCATCAAATTCCACGTACGTCCGCCCGGCCAAATAATCCTGGATGAAGGCGCGCAGATAGTGATAAACGGGCGGAAGCTTTACACCTGCCGGGGGATGCGCTTCAAAGTCCTGTCCGATCTCGAGCATGCGGTGTATCTCTTCCATATCTTCGTAATGGTAACGATGCTTCAGGACTCCTTCCATCCAACCAAGCATCTTCCTTTTCCTTATGACCTGAAGAAAAGAACGGATTGCCTCGACGTAAGCCTTGCCGTTCAGAGAGGCGTTGACCAACTCGACTTCATAGAATTCATTGTACTCCTTGAACAACCACAACCTCTGCTCCGTGACAATTGCATTATAAAAGATAACCGCTTCCGCGCGATTAGAAAAGTGAATGCCAAACACCAAGATTCCCCCTCATCCCGACTTTCCGATACGGTATTAGAAGGCGCCTGCGACGCCGTCTATTCCTTGTTATGTTTATGTCAGTCCAGAAGAAATCATGCCATTTCCATCTTCATCTTTCCTCATTGTTACCCTCTTCGGTTCCGGCCGGTCACTAACACACTCTCGCTGAGCTGGCGAATTCGTTCGGTAATCCGCTTCGCCTTCACTTGATCTACATCGCCGCGATTGGATGTCATCAAGACTTTCTCCAACTCATCGATCGTGTAGTTCGATGTGAAGAACACAGGAAGTCTCTCCATCATTCGGTAATGAAGAATACTCCCCAATACTTCGTCCCGGAACCATGCTGATTGTGATTCTGCACCAATGTCATCTAACATTAATACGGGGGTTTCTTTAAACGCATTGATTTTATCATTGATGGAATCGTCCTTTATAGACGCTTTCATCTCTCTGACGAATTCCGGCATGTAGATGACCATGGATGGAATATGCTTTTCGCTCAATTCATTGGCTATAGCTCCGAGAAAATACGTTTTCCCGACACCGAAAGGTCCATGAAAATACAACCCTTTGCTCGGAAGCTCTTCAGAAAGACTTTCAATATAACGGACCGTTTGTTCCACTGCCGCACTGCGGTCGGGGTCTTGAAGATCCAGTCTTGAAAGAGAGGCTTCCAAGATCTCCCTCGGCATGTGAAGACTCCGGACAAGTGACTTTTGCTGTTCATGCTCTTCCCGCTTCCTTTGTCGGCTGCACTTATCGTAAGCAAGCTTCACTTCCTGGCCATCTACTTCCACACGCGGCACGTATCCAGGGAGAATATTAATACACGCTTCACGTGACGGACACTTTTCACAGTTTTTCGATTGGGACTGGTACTCATAGAGCTTAATGAGATTCTTCTCCATGCTCTTCTCCGTCAACTCCGGATGGTGTTCTATCAGCTGCCGTACATCTTCCGACTGGAGCACTTCTTCTTTCATTTTGTTCATTCGATCTTGAAAGGTTTTATTGTTTCTCATCCATTTCTTCAATGATTTCTGGATCGGTTCCATTCTGCCACCTCCTCATTCATCCGTTCTCTCTGCTTGTCAACTTCCTTATACGTGCAGCGATATCATCCGTATCCACGTTAACCGAAGCAGAAACTTTCTCACCGGATCCTGCGTCCTTGTTGAACCAAGCCGGAATGACTTCTTCTTTCGTATTCACACGTCTCTGTGACTTCTGCTGACCCCACTGCTGATACTTCTGATGCTCAGCCTTAGCAAGATTCATCGCCTGACGCACAGTAGTCACGTTTTTCCGTGCCCAGTGCCCGGCTATTTTCTGCAAATAAGACTTGGACAATTTCATATCTGTTTTCAAAAGCACGTAGTGAACAAGAACATTCATGACCCCGGGGTTGATTCCCTGCTCTGTCATGACGTCCCGAATCAGCTTCAAATCCTGGTCAGATGCCCTGTTGCCCTGAGAAAGGTCTTCAAGAAGTTCCCTTGGTGATTTTCTTTCAAGCATGGCAATAAACTGATCTTCTTTACTCACACTTTCTTCCGCTCCTGTGTCCTGTGTTTTTTCTCGAGCATCTATATTAGACTGCTTCTTCGGGACAGGCTTTTCCTTCAGAAAATCATGACAGGCGGCTTTAAATTCTTCTTCTACGAGATAATGATTTTCATCAATCGCCCACGTCACGGCTTTTTCAATGTCGATCGTTGATAAATCATACAGCGTGGCTAGCTGAAGAATTAACTTTCTATTCCGTCCTGTAAGAATCTGTTCACTCGGATACATCCGTTTCTTTAGAGCATGATGGAGCCAGTCGAAATCCACTTTCGTTTGGGACGTCACAGGCCCTCGGCTCTCTTTCTGATTCTGCTTATCCGCAAGGGAGGTGGTCTCGGCCTGTACGGTCTCAAGCATTTTCGCATGAAATACCTGATCGAAAGTTGCAGTGACTTCTCCAAAACCATCCAGAACGTACTCTTTGCAGATGAGCCGTTCTTTTAAGTTTTCATATTTGCGCTGTCCGATTTCATGGTAAAGCAGAAGGGAGAGCATATCATCCATGAAGAATTCCTCCGCAGAGAAGGGAGGATACAGGTAATACATGTATTCGGCATGAGCCCCTCCCCCTTCTGCCTGGAAAGAACGCAGAAGGCCGATTGCCTCCAGCTTCTTCCTGGCTTCATAGATCTTATCCAATGGCGCAGACAGATAGCCCATCAACGTGTGGTGGGTCTGTACTTGTTCTGCAGCATTCATTTCAGACTCCGATAATAAAATCTGATATAAAGAAATCGCCAGACGACCGACGATCGGTTGATACAAATGGGATAACGAACGATGAAAATTCCTCGGCAGCTCCCCCCGCTTCACAACTCGAAAACCATCTACCGGGAGTAACTTCCCTATCGAATGATTCATCTTCCGCACCTCCTTC
Organism: Halobacillus sp. ACCC02827; assembly: GCF_030291935.1. Taxonomy (NCBI): domain Bacteria; kingdom Bacillati; phylum Bacillota; class Bacilli; order Caryophanales; family Bacillaceae; genus Halobacillus; species Halobacillus sp. ACCC02827. The sequence continues at coordinate 2,419,384 of NZ_CP128168.1, forward strand.
TTCCTTTCATATTACCCGGTTTCCCTTGAAAAAGAAAATGAGCCAATGCCGGCTCATTTGTCATCTTCGTGTTTTATTAAATCCTTCAGTTCATCAATAAAAACATTGATGTCCTTAAATTGTCGATAGACGGATGCGAAACGGACATAAGAGACTTCGTCAATTCCAGAAAGACGCCCCATGACCATTTCTCCTATATCTTTACTCAACACTTCCGAGACGCCGCGGTTCCTGAGTTCTTTCTCGATGTCCAGTGTCACACCTTCCAGTTCCTCGACCGCAACCGGGCGCTTCTCACAAGCTCTGATCAAGCCCCGCATCAATTTCTCTCTACTGAATTCTTCTCTTGTGCCTTCTTTTTTCACTACAATCAAAGGAACTTCTTCAATTCGTTCAAACGTGGTAAAGCGGAAGTCACACTGTTCACATTCTCTCCGCCTGCGTATGGCCTGGCCATCCTCAATCGGCCGCGAATCAAGCACCTTCGTACTCTTGTAGTGGCAATTAGGGCATTTCAAAATTGATCAACTCCACATCGTCTTCGTTTCCACATCGCTTATGATGGATCGACAGGCTGAAATTGGCTGTCCAACTGCTTATACAACGAAACAATGGTGTTCCGACTGTATCCGAAATCAACGGGTCCACCGGAATCCGTTGTTACGGAAAAATCAACAGCGGTACGGAAAGGACGGACCATAATGATAGTCACAACAATGAAAGCACGCCTTTTCCCTTTATATTTAATCGTAAGTTCGCCGCGTTCCTTCGAGGATGCTACAATCTGTGAGGGTGCGGGAAACAGTTCTTCCACGGCACGGAAAACGTCATCACGCTTTGCTTTATAATAGTGTGTGACAAGTTCTTCATCCTTATGCTGTTCACTGGTTTCTGAGTGATTACTGATATATCTTGATATAAATGCTTTCACTTATCTGGCCCCTTCAATCCATTCGACATGATCTTCCATCATTTTAACATGATTCTTCAAAATAAGAAATAACAGTTACCAAAGGAGAGTTGACCCCATACAAAAAAACCGCACAGACTTCTCTGCGCGGCTCGATTTACTGCGTTTCTCTTTTTAAAGGGCACGAGATTCCTGTACTTCCACAGGTCCCATCCCTCTCGGTACTTCCACGGTTTCATTCTTCCCTGCTTCCAGTGCTTCAACGATGTAGTGGGCTGCAACGTTCGGATCAATACGGTCGCCGCACGTGTAGACATCGATACTTGCATATCCATGCTCCGGAAAACTGTGAATCGTCAAGTGCGATTCGGAAATGATGACCACTCCGCTCACCCCGTGTGGAGCGAACTTATGAAAAGCGACCTCTCTTACTTCTGCTCCCGCTTTCAAAGCAGCATCAACAAAAACCTGCTCTATATACGACATATCATTCAATTTCTCTTCATTACAATCCCATAGTTCAGCAATTACGTGTCTTCCCATTGTATCCATATTAAGGATCCCCCTTTGTACATTAACTTCTTCCCCTCTGAAATAACAGTCATGCACTACCATGGGGGAAAGTTAGTCCTGAGAGGTCCTAACCCTTTGAGTAGACATGAAAACATAAGAAATTCAGAAGTTCAAAAGAAAGTATATATGGTTTACCCGTAATTTGCAAGATTTATTTCAAATATAGCAAACCATAGTCACCGGGTCCTAGTATACGATACATTCGGGATGCTTTCTAGTGCTTTCTCAAGACACGCGGACCGCTTTCTCCTGCTGCATCATATTCCCGACATATTTAGCAAGGTCAACAACCCGGCAGGAGTATCCCCACTCATTGTCATACCAAGCCAGCACCTTCACTTTACGCTCTTCGATCACCTGGGTGGACAATCCATCGATGATCGCAGAAGAAGGGGACGTCGTATAATCTATGGAAACGAGCGGCTCCTCATTAAATTCCAAGATTCCTTTCATTTCATACCTTGCCATACCAGCAAACGCCTCATTCACTTCTTCTCTCGTCACATCGCGTTTCACATCAACGACGAGATCAACAAGGGATACATTTGGAGTAGGCACCCGCAGCGCCATTCCGTTCAGTTTCCCCCGCATGCTCGGGATCACTTCTCCCAATGCTTTTGCAGCCCCTGTCGAAGTCGGGATAATTGACTGTGTACAGCCCCGGGCGCGGCGGAGGTCCTTATGTGGATTATCCAGGTTCTTCTGATCGTTTGTAAAAGAGTGAACAGTAGTCATCAAGCCGTTGACGATACCAAATTGGTCTTCCAATACTTTTACAACAGGAGCAAGACAGTTGGTCGTACAAGAAGCATTGGACAGGACGTGATGCTGTTCCGGTACATAACTATCTTCATTTACTCCCATAACAATCGTAGCATCTACTTCTTTACCGGGAGCTGTTATGATGACTTTTTTTGCTCCTGCTTCGATATGTTGGGACGCTTCATCCTTCGTTTTGAATTTGCCTGTAGCCTCAATGACAATATCGACACCCAGTTCATCCCACGGCAGCTCATGCGGATCTCGTGTTGAACACAAGCGAATGACCTTCCCATCGACGACAAGATTCCCTTCCGCCGCTTGGATTTTGCCTTCAAATCGACCGTGAACACTATCATATTTCAGCATATGAGCAATGGTTTCAGCTGGATAACAGGCGTTTACAGCCACCAATTCTACAGAATTATCGATGACAGCCTTTCTAAAAACCATACGGCCAATTCTTCCCAACCCATTAATGGCAATCTTTGTTTTTCCCATGTTCCAGCCCCCTATATATGATATACTTTTTAACCCTTTTCACAGAAACAGTATAACATATTGCAAGCGCTTTTACATAAAAGAGTGCATTTTTTCACAAAAAAATAACACGTCGGAATCCCGACGTGTTATTATACGATGTTCCACCTTTGAAGTATGTCTTTTAATTGGTCGAAGCTTTGCTCGACAGATCCATTATTATCAATGACCGCATCGGCAAGAGCCGCTTTTTTCTTTACCGGGATTTGGGAAGCAATTCTTGCTTCTGCATCCTCACTGGTCGACTGATCACGTTCCATCAAACGTCGGAGCTGCGTTTCTTCCTCTACATAAACGACTAACGTCTTCTCGACATAATCCGTCAGCTTGCTTTCAAAAAGTAACGGGATGTCCAATACAACAGCACGGTGTCCTTCTTCCTTATAGCATTCCCGTTGACGAACCATTTCTTTTCTCACTTCAGGGTGAACGATGCCGTTTAATTCCTTACGCTTTTCTTCATTGGAGAAGACAACGCCCCCGAGTTTCTTACGGTCAATCGTCCTGTCCTCCAACAAAATATCAGAGCCGAATGCTTCAACAATACGTGTGTATGCAGCTTCACCAGGTTCCACCACTTTCCTCGATATCACATCGGCATCTACAACCGGGATACCCAATTCTTTAAACATAGCAGAGATAGTGCTTTTACCGCTGGCTATACTGCCGGTTAATCCGATGACAACAGTCATGACACGACCCCCTTTATGTATAGAGAAGAGACATGGCTCTCCTCTTATTCCAACACTCATGAAAGTTTAATTAAGCCGATGATAATGAGCAGGACGCCCGGCAGGATGGATATACTCTCCACTTTCTCACTTAAATGTCTGCCGCTCCATATACCGCCTGCCAGCATGAGAAACGTAGCCAGTGTAATAAACAACGACGTCATTAGTGTAGGCATCCCGATCATAGCTCCGCTTACTCCCGCTCCGATAGAGTCCAGGGACAAGGCGATACCCAAGAGAAACACTTCTTTCCCCCGGATACCCCCGGAATGATCCACATCTGCCGCGACGGGATCATTCAGTACCTCCGCCGGCTTAAACCATGAATCATCTTCCTTCTGCGGCTTCCTCTTCTTAAAAAACTGCCAAAGAAAGAATATACCTATGAAAATCAGGGCTGATGCTCCCGTTTTCTCCGCCACTTCCGGTGAGACATAAGCGATCAGCAAATGCCCGAAATAGGAGGAAAGCAGAAACACAACACCGGACAAACAAGCGATCGATAGGACAGCTCTCTTTGCAATGGTTACTTTCTTCAAACCTAATACACAGCCGATTCCAAAGCTGTCGATGCTGACTGCTGTCACAAACAAAAAAACGAACAAACCGATACTCAAGGTCGATCACCCTCCTGCTACACAGGATATGGGTTCACAGACCTGAGGTTACTCGGAGACAACCAGCCGCTGGCAATTTGGGCATATATGGGTGCCGCGACCGCTCACCTTCCGCTTCTCAATAGGCGTCCCGCACTCCACACAATCCTCGTCCTGTTTTCCATAGACACGCAGCTTCTGTTGGAACATACCGATCTCCCCCTGGCTGTTCAAGTAGGAGCGAATGGTGGTACCCCCCTGTTCGATCGCCTCGAGAATAACAGCAATACTCGCCTCGCGTACTTTTGCAGCTTCCTCTCGTGTCAACGTGTTCGCTATTCTCTCCGGATGGACTTTGGCGCGGAAGAGTGCCTCATCCACATAAATGTTGCCGAGCCCCGCTACGATGGATTGATCCAAGAGAACGGCCTTCATGTTACGGGACGTCTTCATAAGTTTCATATAGAAGTAATCCAAAGTGAATGCTTCCTCAAATGGATCAGGTCCAAGCTGTACTAACGGCTTCACCGAAGACTCTTCCCCTTTTCGAAACGCATGCATCGTGCCAAACTTCCTCACATCGTTATAACGGAGTTCCGTGCCGTCCGTGAAGTGGAAAATGACGTGCGTATGTTTAGGCTTCTCCATCGAGGATTCATAGACACCGAATTTCCCTTCCATTCTCAGGTGGGAAACGAGAGAGAGGTCATCCAGTTGAAAAATCAAAAACTTCCCCTTTCGCTCGATATCCCTGATCGTCTGCCCTCTCAGTAGACGATCAAATTCCTTTGGATCCTGCGGATGTTTGATGATGTTCCCCCAATAGACGGATACGGAGGCGATTTCTTTTCCAATGGCGAGATGGTGGAGCGTTCTCCTGACCGTCTCTACTTCCGGTAGTTCTGGCATTCTTTCATTCTCCTCACTTACTTTGCATCGTACCAAGTATCTCCGTAAGAGGAATCCACCTTCAAAGGTACATCCAGTTCCACGGTGCTTTCCATGACGGAGGCTACTAAATCCTGCAGTTTCTCAATTTCTTCTTTCGGTGCTTCAATGATCAATTCATCATGTACCTGTAATAACACTTTCGCCTCCAGTTTTTCTTCCACGAGGCGTTTTTCCAAATCGACCATCGCCTTCTTGATGATATCGGCTGCGCTCCCCTGGATCGGGGTGTTCATAGCAGTCCGCTCGGCAAACCCGCGTTTATTGAAGTTACGACTCTTAATGTCAGGAAGGTAACGTCTCCGGTTCATGAACGTCTTCACGTACCCGGTATCCTTAGCCTCACGAACCGATTCATCCATATAGGATTTGACGCCTGGATAGGATTCGAAATATTTATCAATAAACGCCTGAGCTTCCTTCCTCGTGATGCCAAGGCTCTGAGACAAGCCGTAATCACTGATTCCATAAACGATTCCGAAATTGACCGCTTTCGCCTGTCTCCTCATATTACTCGTAACTTCTTCCGGCGCAACTCCAAACACTTCACTAGCCGTTTGTGTATGAATATCCTCGCCTCCACGGAACGCCTCAATCAACTTTTCGTCCTGGGCAATATGAGCAAGAACACGCAGTTCAATTTGGGAATAGTCACTTGCGAACATCACCCATCCTTCTTCTGAAGGGATGAAGGCCTGACGGATTTTCCGTCCTTCTTCCAGGCGGATTGGAATGTTCTGAAGGTTTGGATCCGTCGAGCTCAACCGACCTGTTTGTGTGAGAGCTTGATTAAAGCGGGTATGAATTTTGTGTGTATCCTTGTGAACAACCTTCAGAAGGCCTTCGATATAGGTCGATTTCAACTTCCTTAATTGACGATTCAACAATATTTTCGTAATGATTGGATGCTTGTCTTCCAACTGCTCCAATACATCCGCCGAAGTGGAATACCCCGTTTTCGTTTTCTTAATGACGGGAAGTTCGAGCTTTTCGAACAGAATAGGGCCGAGCTGTTTAGGCGAATTGAGGTTAAACGGCTCACCGGCAAGTTCATAAATTTCTTCCTCCACCTTGTTTAAGCGTGCTTCCAGTTCTTCTCCCATCTCTTCCAAACGACCAACATCCACACGGACACCTCTGTGTTCCATTCTGCCAAGGATCAGCGCAAGCGGCATTTCCAAATCATTGTAGAGGTTAAACTGTTCATTTTGGACGAGCTGATCCTCCATTTTACTCTTCATATGGTATAGGGCAGATGCTTTCCTGCTGATATGTTCGTAGAACGTACGATCTTCATCCGGACGCTTCAGCTTCGCACCCTTTCCGTACACTTCTTCATCATAGTTCACTTCCGCCTCCCCAAGTCTGTGTGCGACAGCCGGGATGTCGTGATTGTTCTCAGAAGGATTGATCAAATAAGAAGCTAAAAGTAAATCGAAGGTAATTCCTTTCAATTCAATTCCATACCGAAGCATCGCTACAAGCGTTCTCTTGGCATCGAACACCCATTTCTCCCGTGTGTCATCCTCAGCCCATTTTTTGAAGACCGGGGATTTAACCGCCTGCTCGAGAGTCAGGACATATTTCTTCTCCTCATTAACTATAGCAATGGCCTCTATGGGAGCCGTGTGATAATTCTCGTAAAGCATTTCCACCACAAGCGCTTCCCTGCCCGTAAACATTTCTTCTTTCAGCTCTTCTATCACTTCCACTTCTATATCGGGAAGTTCCGTCTTCGCTTCGGATTCTCCTTCTTCCCCTTGAATGCGGGAAAGCAGGGATTGAAATCCAAGGTCTTTAAAGAAGTTACTGACTGCTTGGGAGGGATATCCCTCATACGCAATATCCTTAAGACCCACTTCAATCGGCGCTTGTCTCTCAATCGTCACAAGCTGCTTACTCATGAAAGCTTCTTCCTTATTGTCCTCCAATTTTTCTTTCAGCTTCTTCCCGCTCACCTGATCTATGTTCTCATACAGGTTCTCGAGCGTTTCAAACTGCTTCAACAACTTGACCGCTGTTTTTTCACCGACACCCGGTACTCCGGGGATATTATCAGAGCTGTCTCCCATAAGCGCTTTTAAATCAATGATCTGATCCGGTCTGACCTCCATTTTGTCCAGAAGGAAAGAAGGCGTATATGTATCGACATTTGTAATCCCCTTCTTCGTAAGACGGACCGTAATCTGTTCGTTGACCAATTGCAGCAGGTCTTTGTCCCCGGAAATGACTTGGACATCCATTCCCTTCTCGCCGGCTTCTGTGGCAAGCGTACCGATGATATCATCCGCCTCATAATTTTGCAGCTGGTAACTGTGAACCCCGAATGTCTCGAGCAGTTCTTTCAGTACAGGAAACTGTTCCGAGAGCTCCGGCGGTGTCTTCTGACGGCCGCCCTTGTATTCTTTATACGTAGCATGGCGGAAAGTGGTCTTCCCTGCATCAAATGCAACAAGTAAATGATCCGGTTTATCTTCTTCCAGTATTTTTAGCAGCATCGTCGTAAAACCATAGACAGCGTTCGTATAAACTCCCTTATCATTGTTCAGTAAAGGGAGAGCGAAGAATGCCCGGTAAGCTATACTATTTCCATCAATTAAAATGACCTTCTCAGCCATGAACTCACTCCTATTCTTAAAAACGGCGATCCGGGATCACAGGGGGCGACGTCATTCGTCCTGTCCTCTCCATCCTATGTTACCCCATGAGCATGAATAAAACGCCTTTTTCTTCATTCTACCATGATTACAGCAGAGAAGAAAAAGACGCCACCTTCCTGTTATTCGATATAACCCTGCAAGAGATCGGTATAAGGAGAATCCTGAGGGAGAATAATCGTCGTTTCTCCATCAATTGTCGTTTCATAGGATTCAAGGGTTCGGTAGAGTCGGTAAAACTCAGGGTCTTTGGAGAAAGATTCATTGTAAACAGCCGCTGCCTGCTGCTCTCCTTCCGAACGGATTTTCTCTGCATTTGCTCTGGCTGTCGACAACATCTCCTGTACTTCCCTGTCGACTTCCGCCCTGATTCTGCTCTTATCCGCTTCCCCCTCCGACAAATACTGTTGCGCTATCTTTTCTCTGTCCGTAATCATTTGGTTGAAGACAGCTGCTTCATTCGATTCGGGAAGGTCCGACCGTTTAATCCGGACGTCGTCCACGACAATTCCATAGTTGTCACGAGCCAGATATTCATTTACTTTCGATGTAATTTCATCATTGAGCACACCTCGGGAACTCTCTTCTTCGTTAATAATTTCCGAAAAGTCCATCTTTCCAAGCTCCGAGCGGACAATGGAGAAGATGAACTCACCCATTCTTGCTTCCGCACCGATTACCGTCCTGGCATTGGCAATCATTCTCTCCGGATCTTCAATGCTCCAAACGGCGTAATTGTCGATGATCATACGCTTTTTATCCAATGTGGTAATCTCTTTCTCTTCTACGTCGTACACCATCTTCTTCTTTGACAATGTCGATACTTCCTGAACGAAAGGAACCTTGAATTTGAGTCCGGGTGTTTCATGGATCTTCACAATATCACCAAATTGCCGGACTACTTTGTACTCCCCTTCCTTCGCAATAACAACAGAGCTTATTCCTGTTAAGAGAAGAAAGATGATGACAAGCAGAGCAACCCCCGCCTTCACGTATTTCTTTATATCTCTATTCTTCGTCTTCTTTTTTTCAAATATATCGTCCGTCAAGATGCACCCTCCTCTTCAGACTGATCCGCTTCCGGACTTTGCTCCTGCTTTTTCTCCTGTTGGACAGACCCATCAAGGACCGGTTGCTGCTGTATCGGCAAATACTTCATGGTATCCCCATCGTCGTTCATAATATATACGTTCGCGTCCGGTAATACACTTTCCAACGTCTCCATGACCAGCCGGTCTTTGGTGATATTTTCGTGACTTTCATACTCCGATAATAAAGCCTCGAACCTGGAAACGGCCCCGTTTGCATTTTGGATTCGTTCTACCTTATCCCCTTCGGCACGTTGAATAATTGCATCTTTCTCCCCGAGCGCTTCCTCTCTCATCTGATTGGCATACTTCTCCGCTTCGTTGACTTTGCTTTGTTTTTGTTCTCTGGCATCTGTAACTTTCGTGAAAGCTTCTCTCACTTCTTCATTCGGCAGATCCACCTCCTGCAGACGGACATCAATGATCGAGATGCCGACATCGTATTGATCCATCAAGGAAACGAGATTTTCACGCACTTGGTTCTCAATCTCGGCTTTCCCGGAAGTAAGCGCCTCATCAATTTGACTGCTTCCGATTACCCCTCTTAACGAAGAAGAGGTGGCATTGAAAAGTACCTGCTCCGGATCTTCGGACGCGAATAAGTACCCAGTGGGCTCGGTAATCTTCCATTGAACGACAAGGTCTGCCTGTACGATCATGTCATCCCCTGTAATCATCGTAACTTTATCTGCCTCTTCTCCATCATTAAAACCGAAGTCCAGACTGAACGTTTCCTTCGATAATTTTTCGACCTCTTGTATCGGCCACGGCATCTTGAAATGAAGTCCTGGTTCGCTGACCCCTTCTTCCGCCTTACCGAAGGTTAAAACGACCGCCTGCTCCGACTCATCCACCGTGTACCACGTAGTAATAAGTACAAGAATTAATAGACATCCGGCCAGTCCGAGACCAACCCATGTATAGAACTGCTTCATACTCATCCGGAATCCCCCTCACCTATGTATATTTTAGTTACGTTTTTGTTACAAAAAGGTTTCAAGACGAGTACATTTTTACCAAAAATCACAAAAAAAAGCAGAAGCGAGGGAAGCTTCTGCTTAAAAGAGAAAACACCTTGGATGAAAGGGTTTCACTGGTATTATATCTAGATATTGTTAAAGTAATCTTATGCTTGTATTAATTTTCCGTAAACTTCTTCGGTATTTCTACATAAAAAGTCGTTCCTTCATCGACAGCACTTTCCACGCGGATATTTCCACGATGAGCTTCAATAATATGCTTCACAATGGCAAGCCCGAGACCGGTTCCCCCGGAATTTCTGCTTCTTGCTTTATCCACCCGGTAAAACCTTTCGAAAATCCGCGATATTTCCGACTCAGGAATTCCCACACCCGTATCCGATATAATTACGGTGACGGATTCCTCCTGCTCCTCCACGGAAAGTGCTACCCGGCCGCCTTCTGGTGTGTAGTTGACAGCATTGGTGATCAGATTCATAAATACTTGCTTAAGCCGGCTTGAATCACCTTCGATGAGAACTCCGTCTTTCCAATCCATAGATAAAACGTTCCCTTTTCTTCCAGCATGCTGTTCGACAATCGGACCTAAGTCCTGGAACAGCCGACCGACATCTACCTGTTCAATATTCAAGTGAAAGTCTTCCCGTTCGAGCTTAGAAAGGTCCAATAAGTCTTGGATCAAGGACTGCAGCCGGCCACTTTCCTTCAGGATAATCCTCAAAAACTGCTCCAGCATCTGCTCATCTTTCATCGCTCCATCTAAAAGGGTCTCCGAAAATCCACGAATGGATGTAATCGGAGTTTTCAGTTCATGAGAGACATTGGCTACGAAGTCCTTCCTTGTCTGTTCTAACTGCTTTAAGTCTGTTATATCATGGAAGACAAGAACGACACCCTTCCATTTCTGGTCCTCACTCAAAATTGGTGCACCGGTAACCTCCAAGTGCTTTCTGCTTATGTTAACCGGAAGAACGAAGGTCTCTCTCACAGTTTCTTCAAACATATATACACGCTGCACCGTTTCATGTATCGCCGTATATGGGATCGCATCATGGTACAGGTAGCCTACATATTGTTGTTTTTCACCACCGAAAGTTTCAAGGAACGCACGATTCTGCAAAAGAATATAGCCTTTTTCGTCTATCAGCACTAAGCCGTTCCCCATGTGATTGATAACAGCCTCCAGCTGATTTTCCTGCATGCCTTTCGTCTGGTTCACTTCTTGAAGATTGCGGGCAAGGATATTGATTGCCTGACTAAGTTCTCCCGCTTCACCGAAGTAACCTTCATATGTTCGAGCCCGGTAATCCCCTTTAGCCAGCTTTTTCGCAGCAGTAGTGGCCGCCCTTATCGGCCGAACATACTTACCAAACACATTAAATCCTATGATAAAGATGACCAAGAGGCCGAGAAACATCGTACAGCTGATCAGGAGCCATATATTCCGTGTAATGCTTGATAATGAATCGACTGGTGAAAGCAGCACGAGTGTGCCTTCCAAGTTGCTTACTTCAATAGTAGTAGGGTAGAAGAAAACATCCCCTATCAGACGACCGCTGTTGCTTATTTCTCCATTTGAAGGAACAGCTGAAAGAATCTTTTCCTTCTCCGCATTGGAAATAGAGTCTACGGCGTCAACGGTATCGATAATAATCTCCTCTGACTCATCCAGAAAGACGATGCCGGTGTCTAATTGTGAACTAAATTCTTCCAACTCATCCCGAGATACCTCACTATTTTCTGTAAAGCTCTCCAAATACGTTACAAAATAGCGGCTCTCCACTTCCACCCTGTCTTCCAGAATATTGACGAAGTATCCCCTGGTCAACTGAGCCAGCAACACGCCTAAACCGATCATGACGATGACAATTAAAATCGCATACGTCAAAAGCGGACGAGTACTGGAGGACATTTACTTCGGTTCCTCCATTTTATAGCCGAGCCCGCGGATGGTTTTAATATAGACCGGCTTTTTCGTATCCGGCTCAATTTTCTCTCTCAGATGACTCACATGGACATCAACGATCCGTGTATCTCCCGCAAAATCGTAATTCCAAACAGAACGTAACAGCTGATCTCTCGACAAAACTCTGCCCAGATTCTTAGCCAGGTGCAGAAGTAGTTCAAATTCTTTAGGTGTACACGTCAATGCTTCCCCGTTCATAGTCGCTTCGTATTGTTCAGGGTAGATTGATAAGCTGCCTACCTTTATTTCATCATATACCTGGGTTGGTGTATCCCTGTCCATCCTTCTTAAAATTGCTTTTATTCGGGCAACTACTTCCCGCGGACTGAATGGTTTCGTCAAGTAATCATCCGCCCCGAGTTCCAGTCCCAGGACTTTATCAAACTCATCATCTTTGGCCGTCAGCATAAGGATTGGTGTTTGTACCTGCTTTTGCCTCAGCTGCTTGCAAACTTCCATCCCATCCATACCCGGCAGCATGATATCCAGAACAATAAAGTCGAACGCCGTATTCGATGCTTTTTCCAAAGCTTCGGTACCGGAGTAAGCAACCTCCGTCACATAACCGGCCTGCTCTATGTTATATTTCAATAAAGTCACAATCGATTCTTCATCATCCACTATCAATATTTTTTGTTCCAAAACCCTCACCCCAACCAGCATTTTTCTTCATCATACAACGAAGTTTACATTTTGAATACAGATCCTTACAAACTTTACTTAATCTTAATATACTCTTTGACGCCTTTTATACTCAAAAAGAAAAAGCAGCCATGTAAAGGCTGCTCTTTCTGTCTTAATGAGAATAGCAAGACATCGTTTCCTTTTTCCTATTCTCAATAAAAATTTTCTAAAGACGTGGCATTCATAGAATATGGTTCAGAAGGGGGGCGGACGACAAGCGAACCTTTGACGACTTCCTCCCCGTCCGTATCGTATCCATTCACGTGAAGCGTTATCACTTCGCTGCGTTTGTCGATTTCCGTAATTTCTAATTGGAAGCGTACATCCGCATAATGGTAGACCGGTTTCGGATATTCGATAGAGTGACTAAGAATGTGGCTTCCAGGCCCGGGAAGGTGCATGGAAACAATCGACGATACCATACCAAACAGCATCACAGCAGGTACAATCGGTTGTTTGAACGGTGTTTGTGAGGCATAATCGTGCTGAACATATAAAGGGTTGGCGTCGTCGGTCAAGCCGAGGTATATCAACAAATCACGGTCTTCGATAGTAAAGGCGGCATTGTAGCGCTCCCCTACTTTTAAATCCTGAAGTTTCTTTCCAAGCTTTCTCTTTTTACCAAGCATCAGCAAACCTCCTCGTAAGCGTTTTCTTTAATGGGTAAAAAAAGGATCCGAGGGTTGGCCTCGAATCCCTTTGTGTTTATTCTAATACATTCAGCACACTTTTAACAGAATCCGCAGATTTATCAAGCTGCTGCTTTTCCTCATCCGTCAGTTCAAGTTCAAGAATTTCCTCAATCCCATTTCCTCCAAGGATAGTAGGAACACCAAGGTAGATACCGTCGTATCCATACTCTCCTTCAAGGTAAGCAATGGACGGAAGAATTCTTCGCTGATCTTTCAAGATAGCTTCTGCCATTTGCACCAAGGATGCGGCTGGAGCATAATAGGCACTGCCGTTTCCGAGCAGGCCGACGATTTCTCCCCCGCCTTTGCGCGTCCGTTCAACGATGGCATCCAAGCGCTCTTTCGAAATCAATTTTTCAAGCGGAATACCTCCGGCGAAAGAATATCGAATCATCGGGACCATATCATCCCCATGACCCCCAAGGACAAAGCCGGTAATGTCCTTGATGGACACGTTCAGCTCTTCCGCTACGAATGTACGGAAACGGGCAGTATCCAGCACACCCGACTGACCAATGACCCGGTTCTTAGGAAATCCTGCTTCCTGAAAGACGGAATAAGTCATAGCATCGACCGGATTGGTCAAAACGACGATAAAGCAATCCGGGGAATGCGCCACGATTTCCTTAGTGACGCTTTTCATTATCTTGGCATTCGTGCTGACAAGATCATCACGACTCATGCCCGGCTTGCGGGCAATTCCTGCGGTGATGATAACAAGGTCAGAACCTTTCGTGTCCTCATAATTGGAGGTACCCGTAATGTCGGCATCAAACCCCTGAACCGGACTGGCTTCCAGCATATCCAACGCTTTTCCTTTCGTCGGATCTTCCATATCGGGGATATCCACGATGACGACATCACCCAGTTCTTTCTGCGCGAGCATCAAGGCTGTCGTCGCGCCGGTGAATCCCGCACCTATCACAGATATTTTATTTCTACGAATGGCCATAACGATCCCCTTCCTTTATGAGAGATTAACCCATATTCTTGATAAGCTCATCACCAAATGCAGAGCACTTCACTTCTGTAGCGCCATCCATCATACGTGCAAAGTCATACGTGACAACTTTGCTTGCAATCGTCTTATCCATAGACTTGGTAATCAAATCAGCCGCTTCTCTCCAGCCAAGGTGCTCAAGCATAAGAACACCAGACAGGATGACAGAAGACGGGTTCACTTTGTCCAAACCGGCATACTTAGGGGCTGTCCCGTGAGTCGCTTCAAAAATAGCATGTCCTGTTTCGAAGTTGATATTAGCTCCAGGTGCGATTCCGATACCGCCAACCTGGGCAGCAAGTGCATCAGAGATGTAGTCACCGTTCAAGTTCATAGTCGCTACGACATCAAACTCTTTCGGACGTGTAAGGATCTGCTGAAGGAAGATGTCTGCAATGGCATCTTTCACAATGATTTTACCTTCTGCTTCGGCAGCTTCCTGGGCTTTGTTGGCAGCTTCTTTGCCATCTTTCTCCACAATACGGTCATACTCAGCCCAAGTGAATACTTTATCAGCATACTCTTCTTCTGCTACTTCGTATCCCCAAGCTTTAAATGCACCTTCTGTGAACTTCATGATGTTTCCTTTGTGCACAAGTGTGACGCTCTTACGTCCTTCGTTCAATGCATAATCAATCGCTGCACGGACCAGACGCTTCGTACCTTCTTCCGATACCGGCTTGATACCGATTCCGGACGTTTCAGGGAAACGAATTTTATGTACACCCATCTCATTCTGAAGGAATTCGATGACTTTCTTCACTTCTGGAGAACCTTTCTGCCATTCAATTCCTGCATAAATATCTTCCGTATTTTCACGGAAAATAGCCATGTCTGTATCTTCCGGACGTTTCACTGGAGATGGTACTCCTTCAAAGTAGCGGACAGGGCGAAGACATGTGAATAAATCAAGTTCTTGACGAAGTGCTACGTTCAAGGAACGGATTCCGCCTCCGATTGGTGTAGTTAATGGACCTTTAATGGCAATTTTATAATCACGAATCGTTTCCAGCGTTTCAGCAGGAAGCCATTCGCCCGTGTTATCAAATGCTTTCTGACCAGCAAGAACTTCTTTCCATTCAATAGACTTCTCACCGTTGTACGCTTTATCTACTGCAGCTTCAATTACACGGCTGGCTGCTGCCCAAATATCCGGTCCGATGCCGTCTCCTTCGATGAATGGGATTACTGGTGTGTTTGGTACGTTCAAAGTTCCGTCTTGTTCTACTGAAATTTTCTGTGCTTGTGTCAAAATAAACCCTCCTAAAAATTTGTAACAATTTATGGATGGATCATCCATTTCTATCATACGTTAAATTAAGTTGAATAAAAAGTAGCGGGAGGCCGGTATTTAACCGGCATGCCTGATTATCTCTCTGCAATCGGAGTGTACGTTTGTCCTTTAGGACCGGTATATTCCGCGCGAGGACGGATCAAGCGGTTGTTGGAGTATTGCTCCAAAATATGTGCAAGCCATCCGGATACACGGCTTACAGCAAAGATCGGTGTGAAGATATCATGATCGATACCGAGGCTGTGGTAGACAGATGCAGAGTAAAAGTCTACGTTTGCAGGCAGGCCTTTGTTCTCCTTGATATATTCTTCAATTTTAATAGACATGTCATAGTATTTGGATTGACCGGTCAATTCAGTTAATTCCCGGGACATTTCCTTCAAATGTTTGGCACGAGGGTCTCCGGAGCGATACACGCGGTGTCCCATACCCATGATCTTTTCTTTGTTGGCAAGCTTCTCTTCAATGGCAGGAATGGCATTCTCAACACTGCCGATCTCTGTAAGCATCTTCATGACACGCTCGTTAGCTCCGCCGTGAAGAGGACCTTTAAGTGCACCAATGGCAGCTGTTACGCCTGAATAAACATCAGAGAGAGTAGCCACACACACTCGTGCAGTGAAAGTGGACGCGTTCAATTCATGGTCGGCATGAAGCACCAACGCTTTATTAAATGCGGTAACTTCCAACTCCTCGGGTTCTTTTGCGTTCAGCATATAAAGAAAGTTCCCTGCAAAACTGAGGTCTTTTCTAGGGGAGACAGGTTCCTGGCCGTTACGGATGCGTGAGAACGCGGTCACGACTGTAGGGATTCTTGCCTGGAGGCGGAGCGCTTTACGATTGTTCGCTTCCTCTTCCATGACGTCAGATTCAGGATCGAATAGTCCAAGCATCGATACAGCAGTACGAAGAGCTGCCATAGGATGAACCGTTGATAGATCATACGATTTAAGATGGTCAACGATCTCGGATGGAATATCCATGTTAGAGATCAGTTCTGATTTAAATGCATCTAATTCTTCTTGTTTCGGAAGCTTTTTGTTCCAAAGAAGATAAATAACTTCTTCAAAGCTGGAGTTATTCGCTAAATCATCGATATCATAGCCGACGTATGTCAACTTATCATCGATGATGGAACTGATGGAAGATTCCGTTGCGGTAATTCCTTCAAGACCTTTGGTTGATGATGACATATAATCTCTCCTTTTTAAAAAATTCCACTTGTCGAAAAGACAAGAAAACGCTTAAATTACTGTTGTCCCCTATGATTGGAAATCAACCCCAAGGCTAATTATAAAGTATTCTGAAGAGAATGTGAATTGAAACCGTTTAATTTGAAGGAATTTATCGAAATTTTATTCTTCATTTTATGGATAATTATGTAATAAAAAGGCTGAATTCCTCTGTATAACCGGTGTAGAGGAAGATTTAGGGAAAGGAGTGTTTTCTATTCGAAATCAGACTTTTCTCCTTGGTTTTATCCGATTCATCGTCGTCCTTCTTCTTGCTGCCGGGTTTGTGTACGTGACAACTTTCGTCTGGACATACTTATACCCCTTCCTGTTTGCAGTCCTGCTGTCCATAATACTACGCCCGTTCATCCTTCTCCTTCAAAGGAGACTTAGATTACCACGTGCTGCAGCGGTTCTGATTGTACTTGCCCTTGTAGGAACTTTAGCGGCAAGCCTTGTTGCCTTGGTCATCGCCGAATTGATTAAAGGGATGCAGTACATCGCAGCCGGATTGCCGGAGTATTTCCATTTATTCTCTACTTATCTGACAGGCAAAGCCGTTCAATTATCCAAACAAATCATTGGTTCCTTCGAATCCCTTACCGGAAATTTGAATATGGATCAGCAGTTGAGTTTGAATACCTACTTGGATACCGTTCAGGAAAAGGTTACGGAGGGAGGGTTGACGGTCCTTAATGAGATTTTGGAAAGCCTGGGCGTATTATTAACAAGTCTCCCCACCTCTATCGCCATGGTCTTTATTACGTTTCTGGCAACTTTCTTCTTATGTAAAGATTGGGAAACCATCAGAACAGCTGTCTATACATGTACCCCCCCGGTACTCACCGCCAAGGCCTTTGCTTTTCGTAAAGAGTGGCACTATACTTGGACCGGGCTGATCAAAGCTCAATGTACACTTGTCCTAATATCGTCTGTTCTCACAGGTATTGGACTAACCATCATCGGTGCTCCCTATGTTTTACCGATTACACTCTTCACTGCTTTTGTAGACTTCATTCCTTACATTGGTACAGGTGTCGTTTTTCTCCCTTGGATAATCTTTCAGTTCTTCACAGGTTCCTATGGAATGACCATCGGTTTGATCATTGTCTACATGGTGGTCATTATTACAAGACAGGTACTTGAGCCGAAGCTCCTCGGCGATCACTTCGGCGTGCCCCCCATAATTTTATTAGCTGCGATGTTCACAGGTTTCCAGCTCTTTGGAGGGTATGGAATCATATTGAGTCCGCTGGTTCTAATGATCGTACAGACCTTGAATAAAACAGGACTGACTAAGGAAATAACCGCATTCATTAAAGGAGATAGACCTTGAATTTTTTCTTATAAAAAAACGGACGCCTGCAGCTTCTAAAAACACACTGCACAAACGTCCGAATATATATTTCAAAACTATGCTGTTATCGTCTGTATATCGTTACGGTACCTTTTTGAAGTGCTTTTTGAATCGCACCTCGGATGATGTGCTTGATCGGCCCTCTCGTCACGGGAAGCAGTAGACCGAAACCTGCTGCATCCGTAATAAAGCCGGGCGTTAACAAAAAAGCTGCGCCGATAAGAATACAAGCCCCGTCTAACAAGGCATCCTGAGGCATCTGACCTCTCGACATGGAAGTCTGGACGTTCCGGATCGTTTCAAGGCCCTGCTTTCTTGCAAGCCAGGCCCCAACGACACCTGTAGAGATGATAAGCAGAATGATCCACCAAGGTCCGATATAGCTGCCTGCCCAAACGAATAATCCGATTTCCAGTGCAGGAACAATTATTATTAATAGAAATAACCAACGAAACATAGGATCCTTCCCTTCTTCCCGACTTATACTTCTATTATACCGGGAATGATCTCCTCTATAAAAAGAAAAGGCAGAGAAGGTGTCTTCTCTGCCTTTATCTTCCTTTTACAGGACGCTTGCATGTCCTTCGTAAATGTCCCCGCGGGAACTGTCAATTGTAATATCAGAGCCATCTTTGATGATGTTCAATGCGTCTTGAACACCAACGATGACAGGAATGCCCAAGCTCAAGCCGACAACCGCTGCATGGGAAGTCAAACCACCTTCAAGGGTAACGATTCCTGCTGCTTTTTCTATAGCAGGCATCATATCTTTATCTGTACCATGAGTAACGAGGATATCGCCGTCTTCTACACGATCCAAAGCTTCTTTGGCATTGTTGGCTACGACAGCACGGCCATAGGCACTTTTCTGTCCTACACCCTGCCCTTTGACGAGAACGTCACCGATAACATGAACCTTCATCAAGTTCGTCGTACCACTTTCACCAACAGGCACACCGCCGGTGATGACAACGCGATCTCCGCGAGATGCAAGACCGGAGGCCAGGCTGTTTTCAACAGCTACATCAAGCATTTCGTCTGTGGAATAAGCACGGGATCCCATGACGCCATACACGCCCCAGACAAGAGATAGCTTACGGTGTACTTTTTCATCAGAAGTAATGGCTACAATCGGTGCTTTCGGACGGTATTTAGAAATCATACGAGCAGTATGGCCACTCTCCGTCGGTGTGACGATTGCAGCTGCATCCAAATTAATGGCTGTGTGTGTAACCGACTGACTGATCGCATCCGTGATCGTCATGTCACTGTGCTTGGAACGCTCTTGAAGCAGTTGGAAATGGTTAAGCGCCGTTTCCGTTTTGCTTGCGATATTGTGCATCGTCTGCACAGCTTCTACAGGGTAGTCACCGGCAGCTGTTTCGCCAGAAAGCATGATTGCATCCGTACCATCGAAAATGGCGTTAGCTACGTCAGAAGCTTCTGCACGTGTCGGGCGAGGGTTACGCTGCATAGAGTCAAGCATTTGAGTAGCTGTAATGACTGGTTTACCTGCTTCATTACACTTACGAATCAGCTGTTTCTGTACAAGTGGAACATCTTCGGCTGGAATTTCCACACCTAAATCTCCACGCGCAACCATCAGACCGTCACTGACTTCAAGAATATCGTCGATGTTGTCGACACCTTCCTGGTTTTCGATCTTAGGAATGATTTGAATATGAGAAGCATCGTGCTTTTCAAGAAGCTCTCTGATTTCCAATACGTCAGAAGCACGACGCACGAAGGATGCCGCAATAAAATCTACACCCTGCTGAATTCCAAATTCGATGTCATTGGCATCTTTTTCTGTAATTCCTGGAAGATTCACGCTGACATTCGGAACGTTTACGCCTTTTTTATTTTTAAGAAGCCCGTTGTTAAGGACAGTCGTCTTGATTTCATTGTTTTCTTTATCTATTTCTTCTACCTCTAGTTCTACCAGTCCATCATCCAAAAGGATTTTGGAACCAGGATGAACATCGTTGATCAAGCCTGTGTAAGTGACGGAAAAGCGCTCTGCATCGCCCTCAATATCCTCCATCGTCACGTAGACCGTCGCACCTTTCTCAAGGTATGCTTCGCCATCTTTAAGCGTACGGGTACGAATTTCAGGACCTTTCGTATCCAATAGGATCGCTACTGTTTTGCCTGTAGCTTTGGAAGCTTCACGGATGTTGATGATTCGTGCTCCGTGCTCATCAAAGTCACCGTGTGAAAAATTCAGACGGGCGACGTTCATACCTGCTTCCATAAGCTGAGTTAATTTCTCTACTGATTCCGATGCAGGACCGATCGTACTAACGATTTTGGTTTTTCTAAACATATTTATTTCCTCCTCAGATGCCTCTTGCAAATTATATAGATAGTTCTTTGGAAAGGCGGTACATATCCATGTCGATAACGTGCTTTTGACCTAAGATATCTACGATATCATGATCGACCAATTGGTTCTTTTGAATACCTACCATGCGGCCTGCTTTTCCTTGAAGAAGCAGATCGACAGCGTACGCCCCCAGACGACTGGCAAGAACACGGTCGGCAGCACTTGGTGCTCCTCCACGCTGCGTATGTCCAAGAACGGTCACTCGGGTCTCGAGATCGGCAGCTTCATCAATTCGTTTACCGAACTCCATTCCGCTTCCTACTCCTTCAGCCAGCAGAATGATGGAGTGTTTCTTGCCCCGCTCATGTCCACGCTTAAGACGATCGATAACATCATCGAATTCATCCTCCACTTCGGGAATAAGAATACTTTCCGCTCCGTCAGCAAGACCAGCCCAAAGGGCAAGATCTCCGGCGTCACGGCCCATGACTTCGATTACATACGTACGCTCGTGAGAAGTCGCTGTATCACGAATTTTGTCAATTGCGTCGATAATCGTATTCAGAGCCGTGTCAAAACCAATAGTAAAATCCGTTCCCGGAATATCATTATCGATTGTCCCAGGCACACCGATGCAAGGATATCCTTTTTCGGTTAATTTTTTTGCCCCCATAAAGGTACCATCACCACCGATAGCTATCAAGCCCTCAATGCCATGTTTCTTCAATTGCTCAATACCTTTCAATTGGCCTTCTTCTGTCTTAAACTCTTCACATCGGGCAGAGTACAGTTTCGTTCCACCACGTTGGATGATGTCTCCGACCGAACCGAGTTCCATCTTCTCGATGTCTCCATCAATCAGGCCCTGGTAGCCGTATTTGATGCCGTACACTTCTACTTCATGGTAGATAGCTTTCCTTACGACCGCCCTGATCGCGGCGTTCATACCGGGAGCATCTCCTCCACTGGTAAGCACTCCAATTCTCTTCATTCTTTCATCACCTCAAAAGTTCTTAGTTCTGTCCATAAACGCACATGGAAGGAAACATCCGTCCAAACGGACATGCACAGGCTATCCTCTAGTCTATACAACTGATTGGATCATCAACAATCCGACCATATGGTAACGTTACCATTCAGTTAAGATGTGAAAAGCCGCACATACGTGCGACCTTTTACATACGGACATGTTTTTCAACCATATCATTATAAATCAAGATGAGTGTAATCGCCAATATTTTTATACTTCACAAATCTTTCCTCCAGCAGATCTTCTTCCGATTTTCTGGATAGCTCCTCCAGCTCTTGCTTGAGGACGGCTTTAATTTGCTCTGCTTGTGCAGGAATGTCACGATGGGCTCCACCCCTGACTTCCGGAACAACACCATCAATCACTTCTAATTTCTTCAAATCATAGGAGGTAATTTTCATGGATTCAGCTGCTTCCTGAGCGAGACCCGAATCCTTCCAAAGAATAGAAGAAGCGCCTTCTGGAGAAATAACGGAATAAGTAGAGTTCTCAAGCATGAAGATACGGTCTCCAATTCCAAGCCCAAGTGCTCCACCGCTTCCACCTTCTCCGATGACGACACAGATGATTGGGACAGTGAAACCTGCCATTTCCATCAAGTTCCTGGCAATGGCTTCGCTCTGGCCGCGCTCTTCCGCTGCTTTACCGGGATAAGCACCTTTTGTATCAATGAAAGTAATGATCGGACGGTGGAATTTATCCGCCTGTTTCATTAAGCGAAGCGCTTTACGGTAGCCTTCCGGATGCGGCATTCCGAAGTTGCGGTGGATATTCTCTTTCGTGTCCTTCCCGCGCTGGTGGCCGATTACCGTTACGGGGGTCCCATCAAATTTGGCGATCCCACCAACGATGGCCGCATCGTCTCCATACGTACGATCCCCGTGCAGCTCGATGAAGTCTGTAAACAAATGATCTATATAATCTGTCGTCGTCGGGCGCTCCGGATGACGGGCCATTTGGACACGGTCCCAGGGAGCCATGCGATCATAAACGTCGCTTTCCAACTTCTCCAGCCGCTGTTCAAGTGTATCGATTTCATCGGTCAGATCCATTTCGCTGTTCTCCGTAAGACGTTTCAGTTCAGCGATTTTTTCTCTTAATTCAATAACGGGTTTTTCAAATTCTAAAACGTGCTTCACGATTCTTCGCCTCCTGCAGAATGGATGTCCAACACAGTTGTCAGTGTTTTCCTTAAATCGTGACGGTGCACGACCTTATCCAACTGGCCATGTTCCAACAGGAATTCTGCTGTTTGGAAATCTTCCGGAAGTTTTTCCCGTATCGTCTGCTCAATAATTCTTCTGCCGGCGAAACCAATTAAGGCTCCCGGTTCTGCAAAATTATAGTCTCCAAGGGAGGCAAAACTTGCAGAAACACCACCAGTAGTCGGGTGAGTCATGACGGATATGAATAAACCTCCATCTTTATGAAGCCGCTGAAGGGCTACTGAAGTTTTCCCCATCTGCATCAGACTTAAAACGCCTTCCTGCATTCGAGCTCCACCGGATGCCGTAAATATGACGAAAGGAATTTTTTCTTTCCGTGCCTGCTCAATGGCATTCGTTATCTTTTCACCGACGACAGAACCCATGCTTCCCATTCGGAAACGGGAGTCCATGACCGCCACAGCTGTATGGAAACCGTTAACGGATGCTTTACCGGTGACTACCGCTTCATTAAGATCGGATTTTTTGCGGTCTTTTTCCAATTTATCTTCATACTCAGGGAACCCTAAAGGGTTATTGGATATCATATGCTTGTCCCATTCAACAAAACTTCCTTCATCAAACAAATGCTCAATTCTTTCGTAAGCACTGATACGGTGATGATGGTCACAGTGTGGACAAACGTTCATATTTCGATTCAGTTCTTTTCTGTAGAAGATCTTCTGGCAGTTTGGACATTTCTGCATCAGACCTTCCGGTACATCCTGCTTTGCTTCCTGTCTGGGAATGGATGCGTATCTTTTTTTCTTGCTGAATATATCTCGTAGCAAGGTGATTCCTCCTTTGGGACAAAGCTTCCTCTTTACAATATACTGAAAGTCCCTTACGTAATATCACTGATTCTGTCGAAGGGAGTTCGACAAAATCATTACCTGAATAACTTAAGAATTTCTAAGGTGTCTTTACTCCGGAGAGCCTTAAGCAGGGCCAGGTACCAATCTTCCTTGAAATGCAGGTCATGGACCGTTCGGGTGAATCCGGAAATGAATTGCCACATGGAAAGCAGCAGCGGATGTTCACACCTTTCAAACAAATAAAGGAACAGAGCTTGATGGCGGGTTTCCAGGGATTGTATGTTCAAAATTTCTTCCATCTCAGCATAATGAATATGTGTAAGCCTGTCCTTCACGAGACATAACACTTCTTTCTCCAGCATCTGCTTCGCTGTAACGAGTTCATCTTTCGTTCTCGTCTCATTGAGTAAAAAATTGGATAATAGCTCTACCATATGATAAGGACGATAAGCTCTCATGAACGTGCCTTCGCCGCGTCTGGTTTCAATCAACCCAAGGAGCTCCATCGCCCGGAAAGCTTCTCTGATCGAAGACCTTCCTACATGGAGTTGTTCGCTTAACTCCCGTTCAGACGGCAACTTATCTCCGGGGCCCAGTTTATGCTCTTCGATGTAGGTTCTCAACTGATGAAGGACACCTTCGTAGACTTTTCCATGCTGCACTCGGGTCACGTTTCACGAACACCTCTCTTTAGCTTTCCCTTAGAATTCTATGTAACAGGAGAAAAGTTTACACTTTTCTCCTGTCCAAATCAATCTTCGTCTATTAAGGTGAGTTGTCTCGTCTTGTCTGCCACCTCTTCAGGATCGACGTGATGACGGGCTACACCGGACTCCATTGCCGCCTTCGCAACAGCTGCAGCAACAGCCGGTGCAACACGCGGATCAAATGGGGCAGGGATGACGTAGTCTTCACTTAATTCATCTTCACTGACAAGGGAAGCAATGGCTTCCACAGCGGCAATCTTCATCTTCTCGTTAATTCTTGTAGCTCGCACATCCAAAGCTCCACGGAAGATTCCCGGGAAGGCCAGCACATTGTTCACCTGGTTAGGGAAATCGGAACGGCCAGTCCCGATGACACGGGCCCCGGCTTCTTTGGCATCCTCCGGCATAATTTCCGGATCAGGGTTCGCCATTGCAAAAATGATGGCATCATCATTCATACGAGAGACCATCTCTTTAGACAACAGTCCGCCAACAGATACACCAATAAACACATCGGCATCTTCCATCACTTCTTCAAGACTGCCGTCCATACGATCTTTATTCGTAATCTTAGCAATTTCATCTTTCACATCATTCATACCGTACTCACGGCCTTCATATACCGCGCCTTTAGAATCACACATAATGATATCGCGCACACCGAAATGGTAAAGCAGTTTAATAATAGCTATTCCGGCGGCTCCTGCACCATTAGCAATCACCTTGATGTCAGAGAACTTCTTGCCGGTGATTTTCAGAGCATTCACCAGTCCGGCAACGGTAACGATGGCAGTGCCGTGCTGGTCATCATGGAAAATCGGGATATTGGTTTCTTTCTTAAGACGATCTTCAATAATGAAACAGTTCGGAGCAGCTATATCTTCAAGGTTGACGCCTCCGAATGTCGGTTCCATAAGCTTAACCGTCTGCACGATTTCATCAATATCGTTCGTACTTAGACATATAGGGAACGCATCTACTCCCGCGAAGCTTTTAAATAATGCAGCCTTCCCTTCCATGACAGGAAGAGATGCTTCCGCCCCGATATTTCCCAATCCGAGCACCGCTGAACCGTCACTTACGACAGCCACCATATTCCCCTTCATGGTATAGTCGTAAACTGTTTCCTTATGGTCGTAAATTTCCTTACAAGGTTCTGCTACCCCTGGAGAATACGCCAGGCTTAAGTCTTTGGAATTTCTTACAGGTACTTTAGAAGTGGTTTCCAGCTTCCCTTTGTTTACACGGTGTATATGCAGTGCTTCATCTCGCAAATTTGACACGTCGACACGCTCCCTTTAACTATTAATTGTACCGATCCAGGTGGTCAGACCACCATTAACTCCTTAATTATAACAGATGAATTTGGCGTGTAAAGAACTTCAAAACTTCGGACTGAGTTTTTAATTTTTCGTATCTTTGCTGTACTCTTTCAACGCTACGGAATCATCCCCGAAGTACCCCGTCAAGATCTCCATGCACTCAGGAGATGCAGACAGGTTGTACAATTCCCCCAACCTGTATGTCTTTCTTTCCTGTGATTTAAATATGAAGACCGGAATATTCCCCGGGAAATAGCCGGACACTTTTTTCAGTTTCTCCATTGCAATCGGTTCTGTCTCTTTGGTTACTTTAATGAACAGACGTTGCTCGGAAGCTGTCGGTTTCTCTTCGACATTGAAAACAGACGCTTCGTTGATGATCAACTGCTTTCTGCCGTTCCTTTCCTCGACTTTACCTGTAACCGTTACAAGCATCTGCTCTTGCAGCCATCGCTTTATATTACGGTAAGAATCAGGAAAAATAACCGCCTCCAGCTCTGTCGTTTCATCACCGAGCGTGGCAAATGCCATCGACTCTCCCCGTTTGGTCCTGATTTCCCTTATCGTCTCTACTACACCTGCTGTCTTGACCGTTCCTTTGATGTTAACGACCTTATTCAAAGAATTGATCCCTCTCTCCTGAAGCAGCTGCCGGTGGTGTTCCAAGGGGTGTTCTGACATATAAGTACCCAGAACTTCTTTTTCCATAGCCAAAAGTTTTAATGGAGGAAACGGGTCCACTTCTATCAGTTCCATTTCGAATTCATTTCCGAAGAAGCCGGGCTGGTCCTGGAATTCTTTAAATAACTCTCCCTGTTCCAGTGCCTGGTCGATACTTGCAAGCAGCGCCGCACGATTCTCATGGGTTTCATCAAAGGCACCCGCAAGTATTAACGACTCTATCACCCCGCGAGTGACGATCTTCGTCCGAACACGAAGACAGAAGTCATTCAAGCTGCGGAATCTTCCATTGCCTCTTTCTTCTACAACAGCCTGGGCCGCTTGATAGCCTACCCCCTTCACGGAAAGGAGGCCGATGCGGATGGCACCTTGTTCATCTTTTGCAACAATGTGACTGCGGTTGATCGAAGGAGGAAGTACCTTCAGTCCACTTTCTTTCGCCTCTCGCAAGTAAAGGGTGAGCTTATCCCTGTCACCTACATAAGAGTTGATCAGCTCTGCAAGGAAGTAAGAAGGGTAATGTGCTTTCATATACGCGAGACGATAGGATATCAGACTATAGGCGACCGCGTGACTTCGGTTAAATCCGTAGTTGGCAAATTTGACAATCCATTCGAACACCTGCCGGGCGACCGCCTCGGTGTAGCCGCGATTTCTGCATCCTTTTACAAACTTCTCCCGTTCGTCTTCTAGTATTCCGGACTGCTTTTTACTGATTGCTCTTCGCAGTAAATCCGCCTCGCCTAAAGAATATCCGGCGACCAGTTGCGCAACCTGCATAATCTGTTCTTGATAGACAAGGACACCGTACGTCTTGTCCAGAATCCCTTTCAAATCGGGATGTGGAAGTTCCATTGCCTGGTTCCCTTGTTTCCGCGATATAAAATCCGGTATATAATCCATAGGGCCGGGCCGATAAAGAGCGTTAACAGCTACGACATCCTCGAAATGAGAGGGACGAAGACGACGCAGCACACCTTTCATTCCCTGGGATTCCAATTGGAAGACCCCGTTTGTACGTCCTTGTGCGAGCAGCTGGAACGTTTTCTCATCATCAAGCGGTATACGCTCTACAGAGAAACTGGAATCCCGGAACCGCTTTATTTTCCCCTCCATCTTCTCGATGAAGGTCAGGTTCCGCAGTCCAAGGAAGTCGATCTTCAACAATCCGACTTTTTCCAAGTCCCCCATGGCCAGCTGCGTCAATGGAATCCCGTTATGTCCGTCCATGAGTGCTGTATATTCCTGGAGCGGCCGCTCGCTGATTACAACACCTGCCGCATGGGTGGAAACGTGCCGCGGCAGACCTTCCAACTTCGTAGCAATTTGAAAGAGTCGCTGCAATTTCGGTGAGTTTCGGATGTAGTCACTCAATTCTTCTGAATCTCTCACGATTTCCGTGATCGTGGACGGTGCCGTTTTTGGTATTTGTTTTAATATGAAGGCTGCATCACTTTCATCAACCGCGAGAACTTTGAAGAGCTCCCTCAGGACACTTCGGACGGCGAATGTGCCGAACGTACAAATCTGAGCAACATGATCCGCTCCATATTTTTCAGCAACGTAGGCGATGACTTCATCCCTGCGGTGATCAGGGAAATCGATATCAATATCAGGCATAGTGATCCGTTCAGGATTCAAAAACCTTTCAAAGAGTAAATCATACTCTAACGGGTCGACTTGAGTAATATTAAGAAGATACGCCACCAATGATCCTGCTGCGGATCCACGTCCCGGGCCTGCGTGTATGCCCTGCTTCTTCGCATAAGCAAGAAAGTCCCATACAATTAGAAAATAATCGCTGAAATTCATCGATGTGATAACGGACAACTCTTTATGTAAGCGCTCTTCCGCCGCCTTGTAAGTTGCCGGGTATTTCTTTGCTAAAGCTTTTAAACAAAGTTCCTCCAGATAACGATCCGCACGGACGCCTCCAGGTGTTGGGTACGTGGGCAGAAGCTGCTGGTCGAACGAAAGTGCAAGGTTTACCCTCTCTGCAATCTCCTCCGTCGCTCTCAACACTCCCGGCCACCATTCTTGAAAATAGTTTTCCATTTCCTCCGGTTTTTTTAAATAGAAGCGCGCTCCTGCTGTTTCCCCTGAGAAGCGGGTATTCGCTTCTATAGCCTTCAAGCTTTCATATGCCGCAGCATCCTCTTTTTTCAGGTAACGGACGTCTCCAATTGCGACGACCGGGACCCCCTCCCTCTTTGACCACTCCTGGAGCGGTTGATGAAGCTGTCTTTCTTCATGAAGATCGAGATCCTGGATTGCCAAATAGAAATTATCCTCTCCTACCATATGCCGCCACCGGTTTAAGGAGTCCTTTATATGGTCAAACATACGACCGGCAATCGTCTGCGCCCAGGGGGACTGAGAGGTCAGCAGAACGACGATCAGACCGCTGCGCTTCTGTTCAAGCAGGTCCAGGGATACCGGCCGCCCTTCCAGCTGGATAGCGGAACTGAGCTGCAAAAGATTTTTATAGCCTTCGTTATTCTCTGCGAAAAGAAGGACAGGGTAGTGAAGGTCCTGATCCTCGATTCTCGTTTTAAGCCCGATTAGAGGTTTGATCCCCTTCTGCTTGCAGGCCCGGTAAAAGGAGACCGATCCACTCATCGTATTCTCATCCGTCAAAGCAAGCGATTGAAACCCCAACCTTTTTGCTTCATCTACAAGTTCGGGAATTTTCACCGTGCTTTCCATTAAGCTGAAACCGCTCTTTACATTCAAATGAGTAAAAGTCATTCACGAACACCTTCTTTCCACTAAATTATATCGATAAGAACAGGAGGATGAAAGCCTCCTGCATAATTGGACGGGCCGGGGAATATTTTTCAATATATGGATACTATTGCGTCTTTGAAATGAGGGACAAAATGGAAGATCGTCTGGTTATTTCGATGATACAGTGCTTCTTTATCGCTTTTGGAGTTATTGTAGGAGGGACAATCATCGGCAGCATCGGGAGTTATCTGACCGGAGAAGCTCCTCTTACCTCCATGTTCCGGATTGCAAAAGGGCTCAGGATATGGGCCATAGTCGCCGCTATTGGTGGAACATTCGATGCCATCAGCAATTTTGAAAAAGGGATATTCGATGGTTCTACCTTCGATATCTTCAAGCAAGTGATGATAATCGTCGCTGCCATGGGTGGAGTGAAAGCCGCTCTCCTTTTATTTGAATGGCTGCTAGGTGAAGAGGTGACGTGAATGCAGTTTCCTCCTTATCATAAAAAAAAGGAGTGGAGGCGTTTATTTGCCGGCATTGTATTAGGAGCGGTCATCGGCTATTTGTTTTTCCTTTATGTACATGGACAGCTCCAAGAAAAATATACAGAAGAATATATTGAAATGAATGCCAAGATGAACGAAATGGAAGCAAAGTATGAAGGGCTTCTAAAAAACCAGGAAGAAGATCCACAAGCGAAGCCGCTGAGCGTCAAAGACATCGCCGTATCCTACACCAATGCAAAGAAACTGAATATTGATTTGTTGACACAGCACGAATTAACAACCCTTGTTAAACAACAATTAGCGTCCATCCCCGGGAAAGATATTAAAGTCGTGGGTAGTCAAGTCGATCTGATGATCGCATCAGTGGAAAGTAAAAGTTATGCTGTTGACGACCTCTCCTATGAACTTAAGGTAGAACGCCTGGTCGTCTACGAAACCCTTTCGTTGAATCTAGAAATCATCATATCCCCATGAAAAGACAGGCAGATACAAAGAAGAGCAGCAAATCACTGCTGCTCTTCTTTGTATTGCCGGCATACGGATTCGAGCTCCGCTGCCAATTGTTCTGTTTCCTCCCAGGATGAAGCAGAAGCACCGGAAGCCATCGGATGTCCTCCGCCGTTAAATTTGGCTGCAACCCCATTTATGACAGGACCTCTGGAGCGAAGACGGACACGGATCGTATCTTCCTCTTCCACAAAGAACGCCCATGCAAGAATACCTTCAATATCCCCGAGCAGGCCGACAAGCTGACTCGTCTCTGTGACTGTTACATCAAACTTTTTCAGTGTTTCCTTATCCAGACGGATCGTGGAATAACCAGAAGCATGCCGTTCAAAATTTTGCAGGACATACCCTTTCAATCGAGCTACATTCAAAGGAGTTTTGTACATTTCCTTAAATAAAGCTGGTCTGTCAAAGTCAAATCGAACCAATTCCGCCGCATAGCCGAGCGTCTTGTTTGTTGTACTGGGGAACAGGAATCGGCCGGTATCTCCGACAATCCCCGCGTATATAAGCCGGGCTGAATTGTCATTTAACCGCAGACCTTCCTCTTGATTCTCTTTATATAATTGATAAATCATTTCGGAAGTAGAGCTGGATGACGTATCAACCCACTGGATGTCACCATATTTATCCACTTCGGGATGGTGGTCGATTTTAATAAGCGCCGCACCGCTGTCGTATCTAGCATCGTCGATTCTCGCTTGATTGGCAGTATCACACACGATTACCAGTGCTTCCTCAAACGCTTCATCCGGAACAGCATCCATCGTTTGGAGATAGTTAAGAGACGGTTCACCCGTTCCAGTCACATAGACTTTTTTCTCCGGAAACGATTCTTTAATAATCCCGGCAAGCCCTCCTTGAGAGCCGTAAGCGTCCGGATCTGGGCGGACATGACGGTGAATAATGATGGTTTCATATTTCTTAATCTGTTCGACTATTTGTTTTGGCTTACTCATAAGCGCCTCCCTCTCTATCTTCCTCACAATTAAACCATAGATTTCCACCTGACAGGTAGCTATTCCCAACAAAAAACGCTACAATAAAGACAAATTAATCTAATCAGGAGTCGATCATGGATGATTATTTTTCCGATTCTCATATTGGTTTCCTTTGTTCTTTACCTGTACTACAAAGTGATGATATTCCGGACAAAAGACCCGCTGACCCAGGAATACTTGAACAGCAGATCCCGGGTTTTCCTCGGAAGCTTCATTTTCTTTTTCGGTATTAACCAGTATGTATTTTATCAGACCAAGCTGTCCTTGTTTATAGGAATCGTTTTTCTTCTACTCGGTATCTTTCAAGCGAGACTCGGCTGGAAAGCAAGTAAACATTACCAGGCGGAATACCGAAAACATGAAACACCAACCGCCCCTTGAGCCAAGGCCGCTGTCAACATACAGCGGCTTTTTCTCATCTATCAATTAATTGGGCCATGAGCAAGGCTTTTCCAACAATTGCCTTCCCTTGATGGACCTCTACATCCACCTTAGCGAATTTCCGACCGACTTCTAATATCTGCGGACTTATTTCAATTTCGCTATCGATCTGAACCGGTTTGATGAAATAAACGGATATATTCTCAACGACAAGGTCCCCTTTTTTATGTTTCCGAAGCAGCCTTGAGGAGGACTCTGTAATAAGCGATATAAAGACGCCATAGGACATCGTGCCGAGCTGGTTGGTCATTTGGGGTGTGACTTTTGTCTTCCACTTTACAGGCTCACCTTCTTCCGCCAGTACTTCCATACGGTTTGTGGCAAGGTCGTCGATGGTTTCACCAACCTGTGGCTGCCGTTGTATATGCTGGAGAGCCTTCAGCACGTCCTGCCTGGAGATGATTCCCTGCAGTTTCTGAGCGGCATCTACGACAGGCATCAACTCGATTCCTTCCCATACCATTACGTGAGCAGCATTGGCAAGCGATGTTTTCGGATGGACGGTCATAGGGTTCTTCGTCATCACCTTGTCAATTTTCGTATCGGCACTCTTTCCTATTACGTCTTTGGAAGTGACGATGCCGACCACTCGATTTTGAGAATCCACGACGGGGTAGCGGCTGTGTTTTGTTTCTTCGTTCAGGTCATGCCAGTGATCAACGCTGTCCGTTGTCTTTAAAAACTTAGAATCCTCGTAGGCTGTATAAATATCATCCACCAATACGATTTCCTTTTTGATCAGCTGATCGTATATCGCCCTGTTGATCATCGTTGCGACGGTAAATGTATCGTAACTGGTTGAAATGACAGGCAGCTTCTTTTCATCTGCAAGCTTCTTAACCGCATCGCTCGTATCGAAACCACCGGTTACCAATACTGCAGCACCCTCCTGGACGGCCAGTTCATGAGCATTCGTGCGGTTCCCCACGATAAGAAGAGACCCTGCTTCTGTGTATCGCATCATGGCTTCCAGCTTCATCGCGCCTATAACGAACTTATTTAGTGTCTTGTACAGCCCTTCTCTGCCACCAAGCACCTGACCATCTACAATATTTACAATCTCAGCAAACGTGAGCCGCTCGATGTTTTCTTTCTTTTTCTTCTCAATTCGGATTGTACCCACGCGTTCCATTGTGCTGACAAGATCCTGGTTTTCCGCTTCTTTAATTGCCCTGTATGCCGTTCCTTCACTTACGTTCAATGCTTTAGCGATTCCGCGCACGGATATTTTGCTTCCAACGGAGAGTGATTCGATGTGTTCAAGAATTTGTTCGTGCTTTGTAGCCATAACTCACCATTCTTTCTAACTGTACCAGTCATTTGTTTATTATTGTTATTATACAACTGATACAGTACTTCCGCAATTTTTCCCACAAAAATCCAAATAAAAAACCCGTTGCACAAACTTCTAACTAAAACAGCCATCTGCCCGAAAAGTCGACAGATGGCTGTTTTACGGCCTTTATATTGTAATTTCATCTCCAGGTTCAAGCACTGTTCCTTTTCCAGGTTGCACCTTGTTCGCAAAACCTTTCCCATCCTGCTCAATTAACTCAAACGTGTTGTAATGGATTGGAACGACCTGTTTTGCTCGGATCCACTCTGCTGCCGTCAACGCATCTTCCGGCCCCATGGTGAAATTATCACCGATTGGAAGAAAAGCCAAGTCGATATCATTTCTTTCACCAATCAATTTCATATCAGAAAACAAGCCGGTATCACCTGCATGGTAGATCGTTTTCCCGTCAATCGTTAATAAAATCCCCATCGGCATTCCTGTGTAAACGATCGTACCGTCTTCTTCCGTATAGGAAGAACCGTGGAAGGCTTGCGTGAACTTCACATGTCCAAAGTCGAATTCATGACCTCCGCCGATCGACATCGGATGGGTGTCGACTCCTTTATTCCCCAAATACTCTGCTAACTCAAAGGGAGCCACGATTTTAGCACCGGTGCGCTTTGCTATCTCCACCGTATCCCCGACGTGGTCGTTGTGCCCGTGCGTCAGAAGGATGACGTCTGCTTCTACTTCGTCTGCCTTTAAATCTGTATTCCCGTTCCCTGAAATGAATGGGTCGAACAGGATCGTCTTTCCATTCGCTTCAACCTTGATAACTGAATGTCCATGATAGGATACTTTCATTCTCCAACACTCCTTCACCATTATTGTTAAGTCGGATTACAGTCAGGCCTACTACCTCACGGGGGATTTTCCCTTTCTCTTTCCTTTCAAAACACCAGGGATTCCTGGGTGGAAAGTCAGCGCTCCCTTATGTAATCGAAGCTCCAATGACAAGCGCCAGTCCTATGGAGACCCCTACAGAAATGATCCCCACTGCCGTATTATTATTCTTCAACTGCGTCTCTACAGAGAACTTTCTAGTGAAAAGCTCGAATAACACATATGCGACCATTTGCAATACGACACCGAACGCTCCCCATATCAACGTATCCCATACAGTAAGGCTGTGATAAATAGCGAACGAAAGAACGATACAGATTCCGATCACTTTTCCAGCAATGGACAACGCCACTGCTTGATTTCCCTCTTTCACTTCATCCCAGTCCTTGTATTGTCTGGTCATCCATTCAAAGATGACTAACCCTATGACTACGACTGCAATGGCAATTGCAAAGTAACCCAGTGTAATTAAAAATGGCTCCATTTATATCTGCCTCCTTTTATTTCCCTACTCCGGGGCCGCCCCCGCGATTATTCGAACTTCTGATTGATCCGGCGCCGGAACCAGAATTGTAGCTTCCATAACCGCCATAACAATCTCCAGCTGCCTGACAGGAAGAACGGCGCTGATCATACCAATTATTTGAACCCAGCATCCGATTAAGAAGGTATCCGGCGAATAATCCATTGAAGAAGCTCGGTGAGTAATTATTCCTTACGAACTCATCGGAAGCTATTTCCATGGTTACAACCCCTGGTTCTTCTTCACTCTCTTGTATGATGACAAAGTCATCATCATATACAAGAACCTGTTTCCCATCCTGCCTTTCACTAATTTCCTCCGGGGGAATCGCTTCTGACAAGGCATCTGCTGTTTCCGGCAAGGATAATTGGCGGGTCGCATACACCTCTGACGTACCTTGATCCGTATTCACTACATCCAATAAAGGAAAATTGTTTCGAATCAATACTTCTGCAGACTGCGCATCCGAATTTTCAATATCTTCCAGAATTTCCGAACGATCCGGTTCTTCAGGAAGGTTCTCATAAGTACTTTCGGCAACAGACCCCGACATCCCTCTTTGTGCATCCCCGCTGTTAAAAAGATTAATAATGACAGCAAGTGCGATGATACCAATGAAGATGAGACCGGTATAATTCTTCACCCTATCTCCTCCTTTCACAAAAAACAGCCGTGCCTAACTAAGATTCAGTTAGGCACGTTCTGTCTTATTCTTTATTCATTTTACGCTTCAAGGCTTCGAGTTCGCTATCCACATTACCCTTATCATCAAGCGCTTCGAATTCATCATCAAGAGAACGGCTGGCAGATGTCATGTCATCGCTCGTTTCCGCCTCCGCCTCAAACTGCATGACCTTCTCTTCCATACGCTCAAATCCCTGACGTGATTCGTCCCCTCCGATACTGGACATCGTACGGTTCATCTTTGTCCTTGTCTTCGCCGATTCTGCACGTGCTTTCAGTGAGTCTTTCTTCAATTTCATTTCCTGATATTCTTTCTTCATGTCATCGAGCTTTTCTCTAAGCGTATTGGCATCCTGCTGCGCACGTTCCCAGGAAGCTTTCAACTGCTCTGCTTGTTCCTGGTGGTTGTTCTTATCTTCTAAAGCGCGTCGTGCCAAATCTTCGTTACCTGCTTCCAGCGCTTTTTCCGCCTGCTTCATCCGCTTATCAGCTAATGCCTGAGAGTCATCGTACTTACGCTTTAACATTTTCTCGTTCGCAATCTGCTTGGCTACAGCACTCTCGGCTTCCCGAATATCGTTCTCCATATCGCGCATGAACTGATCCAGCATTTTCACCGGGTCTTCTGCTTTATCCAACATCGCATTCAATTCCGATCCAACCACTGTTTTCACTCGCTTGAAAAATTTAAACATTCTAGTTCCTCCTTATTATTTCGAACCTGCAATAATTTTTATTTCGTATGGTTCAATATCATATCCTGTACTTGCTTCCACTTCGCTGCCCCAGGACTCCAGACTCAAGTAAGTCTCCTCATCTTCCGAAACATACTCCGCATACCTCGTCGTCCTTCCGTTTATGTTTTTACTTCTTCCTTCACCGGTGACACGCGCTTCGCCTTCCTCGTCCTTATAGAAAGTCTTCCCCTCGTGTGTCAGCTGCTTCGGGTAAGGCATTTGAACGGGCATCTGAACGGTTTCATAGATCCCCAGTTCCAATTCATCATCCATTTCAGCAGCGAGCCATTTGGTCGTATCCCCTTCGAGAAGTTGATAAGAGAACCATTCATATGATCCATCTCTATACGTGATTTTACCTACTACTTCATAGTCTGCCAAATCGTAGGTGATGATATCCCCGACCTGTATGTTTAAGACCGTTCTTTCTTCTACGCTTGATTGCTGTTTTTCTGTTTTTGAAAAAAGCCTTGAAAAGAAACCCAAATCCTCACCTCTCCTTCTTGCTTTGCTCCTGTGTACTATACGTACGAATGAACGTTTCAAAGGTTTCACTCTTTCTAAATATTTTATCGTATTTCCGTCTTTATCTAAATCAATAACTGCTCTTCATTTTTTTTTCGTTTTTTTCCCCTTCTTCAACCTTTGTTTTTTCTGAAAAGAGAGTATAATCAGAAAATATATTTCTACTTGAGGAGCTGACATTAAATGAGAGCATTAGCAAAAGCAAGTCAATTCGTAAGCAGTACCTTCGCCCTCTGGGTCGTTTTATTTGCGGCATTATCCTTTTTTCTGCCTTCCGGTTTCACATGGATCGCTCCTTATATCGTTCCGCTTCTCGGAATCATCATGTTCGGAATGGGGCTGACCCTCTCCAAAAAGGACTTCCAAGAAGTGTTCAAGCGTCCCAAAGACGTTGTCATCGGAGTCGGGGCTCAGTTTGTACTCATGCCGATCCTTGCATTCCTACTTGTAAACATTCTTCCTGTTTCTCCGGAAATTGCGGTAGGAGTCATCCTCGTCGGATGCTGTCCTGGAGGTACTTCCTCCAACGTCATGACTTATTTATCCAAGGGGGATACCGCACTTTCTGTAGCCGTCACCTCTGTATCGACGCTGCTGGCACCATTCCTGACTCCGTTTTTAATCTGGGTCTTCGCAAGCCAGTGGCTGTCCGTATCGGCGTCTGACTTATTTATATCCATTGTAAAGGTGGTACTCGTACCTATTCTGCTGGGATTGGTAGTGAAGGCTGTTTTGAAAGAGAAGGTGGAAGCGGGGGTTAAAGCACTGCCGCTCGTATCTGTCGTCAGCATCGTAGCCATTGTCGGTGCGGTCGTGAGCGTCAACCAAGCACAAATCGCTCAAACCGGAGCTGTCATTTTTGCTATTGTTTTTCTTCACAATATACTCGGGTACGCGGCAGGTTACGGGCTTGGCAAGCTGTTCCGCATGAAAGCACCTCAAAAACGCGCCATCGCTATTGAAGTCGGAATGCAGAATTCCGGACTCGGAGCATCGCTCGCAGCTGTCCACTTCAGTCCACTTGCAGCTGTACCTAGTGCCATCTTCAGCGTATGGCATAACATTTCCGGACCGATCATTGCGACAATTTTTCGGAAACAACAAGAGAAGAAAGAGACAAAGGCGGAGAACTTTCACAAATCAGCGTAAAAAAAGAAGCAGGGAATGGTAAATTCCCTGCTTCTTTTTTATTATGCATGCAATAGATCCTCTGGCGGCGTATACTCCAACCCCTGGGAGTCAGCTACGGCTTTATAAGTAAGATATCCATCCACTGTATGCAGGCCCTTCTTCAACGCTTCATTCTCTCTCAAGGCCTGCAAATATCCCTTACCTGCCAGTTGGAGCGCATAGGGAACCGTGACGTTCGTCAACCCGATTGTAGATGTTCTGGGAACTGCTCCAGGCATGTTCGCAACGGCATAATGCAGCACGCCGTGCTTTAGATAGGTTGGATCGTCATGTGTCGTAATTCGATCCGTCGTCGCGAAAATACCACCTTGGTCGATAGCTACATCAACGATTACCGACCCTTCCGGCATCGCCTTAACCATTTCCTCCGTTACCAGCTTAGGGGCTTTCGCTCCGGGAATTAATACAGCTCCAATGACTAAATCGGACACTGCCAGGGATTCCTGGATGTTCAGTGGATTGGACATGAGTGTCTGAATTGAATCCCCGAATATATCATCCAATTGGCGAAGGCGCTCGGGATTGACATCAATAATGGTTACATCCGCTCCCAGACCAAGGGCGATTTTGGCAGCATTCGTGCCGACTACGCCTCCTCCGATAACCGTCACCCGGCCCCTTGGGACTCCTGGTATTCCACTTAAGAGAATGCCCTTGCCTCCGTGGGATTTCTCAAGAAACTGAGCACCGATTTGGGAAGCCATTCTTCCTGCAACCTCACTCATCGGAGTCAGTAAAGGGAGGGAGCCGTTTGCAAGCTGGACAGTCTCGTAAGCGATGGAAATGACCTTGCTGTCCATTAAAGCACGAGTCAGCTCCGGTTCCGGCGCCAAATGCAGGTAGGTGAACAAGATAAGGCCTTCCCTGAAATAATGATACTCTGCAGGCAGAGGCTCTTTCACCTTCATCACCATTTCCTGATCCCATGCTTCTTTTGCAGACGGGACGATCGTCGCACCTGCTTCCTGGAACTGTTCATCCGTGAAGCTTGAGCCATACCCTGCTCCTGTCTCGACGTAAACGTCGTGACCCGCTCCTGTCAAACTGACGACACCAGCAGGAGTCATTGCAATCCGGTTCTCATTATTCTTCGTCTCTTTTGGTATTCCGATCTTCATAAAGATCGAACCTCCTGTCTAAATTAAATACTTCCCCTTTCTTACCGATGTCGGTGAATGACATCTAAACCCCCAGTCACTTCGTAAATGGATCCTGTAATCATATCTGAATCTTCCCTGCAGAGAAAATCAATGGTTCTGGCTATATCTTCTCCTGTACCCGGTCTGCCGATCGGTGTTTCTTCATCCGAAACTTTCCTGCTTTCTTTTATAGAAGCTTCCTTCCATTCTCCCACAATGTTACCGGGACAAATCATATTGGATGTGATGCCGTATTCCGCTTCTTCAAAGGCGATGGTCTTTGTTAAAGAAACAAGTCCGACTTTTGCTGCAGCAAATGCAGAACGATAAATCCACCCAGATGCTGCATTCGCACCTTGAAAACCATAATTTATAATTCGACCGAATCCTTGATTCCTCATGTGCGGAACCGCTTCTTTCATCAAATAGAAGACAGCATCAAGATTCCCTCTGATCATAGCATCCCACTCTGCCTCTGAATAATCCATCAATTTCTTTCGCTCAAAAATATATGGACCTGCATTATTGATTAGAAAATCGATTCTTCCGAATTGACTAAACGCTTCCTGAATAACAGACTTTACATCTTCTTTATGCGTAACATCAGCCCGAATCAGTTGTATTCTCTCTTCCCATTCTTTAAAGTCATTCCGTAACGATTCGGCTTTTTCTGTGTCATTTAAATAAGTGACTGTCACACTATGACCGTTCTCCAGCATCTTTTCTGTGACTTTCCGCCCCAACCCTTTCGTTCCTGCTGTAATGACTGCGTGTCTCCTAACCATATTCCTTCCTCCTCTTCCGTCAAAACGTTCTATGTAAGCCATTTATATGACTTCGACTCAGGGGATGAGTAAAATGTTTGTGAACCCTGATCGCACTGCTTACAGAGTTCTTTCCAGCAGGGGATATCTTTTGCGGGGCACCTTACCTTTAACAGGTGCTTACCTTTTACTTTACTATAAATACCCCCATCCCATCATTGTTAATGCTTCCGAGCAGGTTGAAATTTCTCTTTCCTACTCTGTACCCTTTTGCTGACAGAGATAAATCCCCCGCAACTAAAGTGCGGGGGATTGTTTCTGTTTATTTACCTTTTCTACCCGATTGATACGTTTCATTAAGTGGCGCCGTCTCTTCCTGCTGTCTTTCATTCTCGCGTTCCAATGGATTGATCGGTTTTTTCTTCACCTTTATCACCTCGGTAAATAATGTTCGCAAAATTCACATTTTTATACATGGAAGAATGGTCTAGAGAAGCTTCCTGCGTGATATAATGAAAATAATTACAAGGAAGGGGGCATCAAGGCATGACGTTTGAATATAAAGATATTGTGGTTGCAGTGGATGGATCGGAAACGGCAGAGGTGGCATTTAAAAAAGCGATCGACATCGCAAATAGGAATGATGCAAATCTCGTTTTGTCCCATGTTGTAGATACAAGGGCTTTTGCGACTGTGGAGGCCTATGACAGATCATTGGCGATCCGAGCAGAAAAGTATGCGTCCGAGCTTTTGGAAGAATATCGGGAAAAAGCATTGAAATCCGGTGTAACCAATGTAGTCGTCCATATTGAATACGGATCACCAAAGGTGAAGATTGCCAAAGATGTCGCTCCCAAATTTCATGCGGACTTAATTATATGCGGCGCTACAGGATTGAATGCCATGGAAAGGTTTTTCATCGGTAGTGTTTCCGAACATATT
This sequence comes from Halobacillus sp. ACCC02827, assembly GCF_030291935.1. Classification (NCBI taxonomy): domain Bacteria; kingdom Bacillati; phylum Bacillota; class Bacilli; order Caryophanales; family Bacillaceae; genus Halobacillus; species Halobacillus sp. ACCC02827. The sequence continues at coordinate 2,459,349 of NZ_CP128168.1, forward strand.
ACTCGGTATGCAAAATGTGACGTACTGGTGGTACGGGCAGATGAAGATAAAAAATAGACAAAAGAGACCGGTAGTAGACCGGTCTCTTTTCCTTATGTATCTTTCTTCAACTCATTTACCACGTGATTTAACTCAGGAAGAATCAGGCGTTCCATTGCAAGCTTCACAGCACCTGTCGAACCAGGCATCGCAAAGACCGCTGTTCGCTTGATAACTCCCGCCGTTGCACGGGACAAGATGGCGGCGGAACCGATATCATCCGTAAAGCTGAGCATCCGGAATATCTCTCCGAATCCCGGCATCCCCTTATCAAGCAATCCATCCACGACCTCCACCGTCACATCGCGCCCGGCAATTCCGGTCCCCCCGTTCAAAAGAATGACATCGATGGAAGCCTCTTCCACGCCTTTATGAATCCAGGAAGCGATCGCTCCTTTTTCATCCTTCACGATTCCATAGTCAGAAGTAACATGTCCTGCCTCTTCCAGTCCTTTCATGATCAACTTCCCACTTTTATCCGTTCGCTCATCTCTCGTATCACTTACGGTGAGCACAAGGCAACGGATAGATTCTTCCGTTTTTCTCCTATGTTCATGTACCGCCATCTTCAATCCTCCTCCTTCTCCAGAATAAATCTGTATTGATAGAACTTCATCGCAAACTCCGTCACCTGCTTCGTCAAGTGAAAATTGGAATATGCGCCGATTGCAATACTGATGAACGGAAGACCCTGGATCAGCTTTTTACGGAACATGAGGATGAACAAGGACTTAAAACATTGTTTTAACGGCTGCTCCAGCCATCCCTCATCCGTCAGGCTGTCATTTCCCTCGTAAATGTAAGGATGTTCCTTGCTTTTTATTTCTTTCACAAGATCGTCCCAGGCGGCCGCCTTCAACCGTTTGGGCAGCGTGGCTGCATGGAAGACCTTAAGGGAGACCATCATTTCATACGGATGATTCATTTCATGACCGAATGTCAATCCAATTAATTGAACCGCCCGAAGGTTCATGAACATCATGAGTGGATAATCCACTCCTAAAAAAAGCCATCCCCCGGTCCCGGTCAACCCACCTTGCGCGAAAGAATAAAAACGGCCTCGTGTCGTTTGCTGTTCAGCGATATACGTCAGCTGGTCAACGGTAAGCCGCTCCTTCATGTCAGAAACGCGTTCAATATTTTCATCGAATACACGCCCCACGGTCAGAATGCGCTCCCTCGCTTCATGCTGATAAGAGGTACCTTGAAGAAAGGCATGCGTGTGAAAGAACCAAGTATCCAGCTGCGTAAAGAACTTCCTGCGCACAACCGGATTCAGCGATAAGAAGCTCTGACGGATCCACTCGTCATAGATACTCTCAAAATCATTAGGTTGATATTGTTCATATTGGGCAAGCCAACTATCCAGTTCAGAAGAAATTCGGTTATAGGACACGACGACACCCCCTGTATTTTCACTACTTTCCATTTATTGTAGACCTAAAGGATAAAAAAAAGCAACGGCTCTTCTAGTCATAGAAGGACCGTTGCGAAAAAACATTATAGACCTTTTTCAACCGTGTCACGTGCAATCATGACTTCCTCGTTCGTAGGAATGACCATGACTTTTACTGGTGAGTGTGGATAGTTAACGAAAGCTTCCGAACGTGTCTGGTTTAAGGATGGATCCCAGTATACGCCCATGAATTCCAGCCCTTTCAGGATACGTTCGCGCATCGTAATACTATTTTCTCCAACACCGGCAGTGAAAATGATTCCGTCTACTCCATGCATACGCGCAGCGTAAGAGCCGATATATTTATGGATACGGGTAACGAATACTTCCAGCGCCATTTCTGCACGCTCGTCTCCTGCATTCGCACGCTTCTCCACATCACGAAGGTCGCTGGATACACCGGAAAGTCCCAGCAGGCCACTTTCCTTGTTCAGGACGTTCATGACTTCATCCGCAGTTTTACCTGTCTTTTCCATAATAAACGGAATCAAGGCAGGGTCGATGTTACCGGAACGCGTTCCCATCGTCACCCCTGCAAGCGGAGTGAAGCCCATAGATGTATCGATGGATTTCCCGCCTTCGATAGCGGCAATACTTGCCCCGTTACCTAAGTGACAGGAAAGCAGGCGAAGTTCCTCAACAGGACGACCGATCATCTCTGCGGCACGCTCGGATACGTATTTGTGAGAAGTTCCATGGAACCCGTACTTACGAATGCCGTAATCTTCATAGTATTCGTAAGGAAGGCTGTAAAGGAACGATTGCTCCGGCATAGACTGGTGGAACGCCGTATCGAATACAGCTACGTGAGGCACGTTTGGAAGTACTTCACGGAACGCCTTAATCCCCGTCAGGTTTGCCGGGTTATGAAGTGGAGCCAAATCAGAAATATCTTCAATTTCCTTAACGATTTCATCTGTGATCAGAATGGACTCGTTAAAACGCTCTCCACCGTGAACAACTCGGTGACCAACACCGTTAATTTCATCCAATGATTTAATGATACCGTTGGCTGTCAATTTATTTAGAAGAATCTTAACTGCTTCTTCGTGGTCAGGAATATTCGTGACCGTTTTATCTTTTTCCCCATTGAATTCAATAGAGAAAATCGCATCATCCAGCCCGATACGCTCAACAAGGCCGACAGTGATGACTTTCTCTTCAGGCATTTCAATCAATTGGAACTTCAATGATGAGCTACCTGCGTTAATAGCAAGAATGTTATTACTCAATGTTGCTCAACCCCTTAAATTTAGGTTCGTAACTTTCTACCATTACTATTTAATCACCCGATCCTGCCAATTTCAAGGCGGTTACGTGATGATAACGTTTACTTCATATATTCATTATTTTCTCACAATTCTCCGGCTTTATAAGCATCAAACCACCCGTTCATCTGAGAGAGGATATCCGCCATGGCGTTCGGATTCTTGAAGGAAGGCAGCTTCGCAAGCAATGCCTGCTTCGGTGCTTTGGTTTCTTTCCCTTTCTTCTGAAGAATAAGGATGCTCTTTCCGTGTTTTTCGTCTTTGAATAAGGAATCAGACAGTTGCAGCATCCCGACGATATGGGCATGTTCACGCAGATAGGCGTTCAGGGATTTGGACTGATCGCTGTCAAACAGGAAGTTTGGAACGATGAACATGAGATAGCCGCCGTCTTTTGTATAGCTCATTCCCTGCTCGATAAATAGGTGATGGGCATAGGAGTGGCCCTCCTCCGCTTGGAGTTCGAACCTTTCTGCGTTAACATCATCCGGATAATATCCGACAGGCAGATCTGCTAACACAAGATCGACCGGTTCCATTAAGAAAGGTTTGAGACTGTCCTGGTGGAAAAACTCAATTTCATTCTCCTGAAGGTTGGCATTAGCGACAGCCAGTTGGACCAATGTAGGATCCACTTCACTGGCATAAGCCGTCAAAGGCATACCGAGCTGATTCATGACGGATGTAAGAAGGTTCCCGCTACCTGCGGCCGGGTCAAACAGCTTTAATGCTTCTTCCCCATCAAATAACTTTGTAGCAAGGTACCCGAGGAACATTGCTACAGAGTCAGGGGTAATTAAATGCTGCTGCTGGGTAGCACCTTTCATCCCTTTCAAAATGGCTAGTTGGACCGCTTTGCGGACTTCCTCTTTTTCAAAATCCTCTTTTTTCACCTTCACCAATTCATTGGTAAGAAAGGTTTGCAGACTGTCCCCCATATCATCGAAGGGTTTGCCATTGAAAAGGACGTCCATTGTTTCCGCAATGGCTTCAAGGTACGTAATGTTCATATCTTCAGAAATGGTCGTAGCCGTATCATCTACCCATTGAAACAGTTTCTCCACTTGTGCTTGCTTCATCATCATTCTCCTTAACTATCAAGAGTTTTCACAGAAAATCGGCGCACCTTCTTTCAACGATCGAGAAAAGTGCGCCTCCCTTCTACCAACGTATCCACTTTCATGGTTGTCTATATCAACCATATCGAAATATGGCCGGCAATTCAACAATGAGAAACTTTACGGATTTGCGCGAAAATTGTGTACGTTTTCAAGAATGAAATGATAAAATATAGGCAAGGTTACTACATAGAAGGAGGAAGTTCCATGACTGATCAAAGAAGAAATCTCTATTTTTATTATCATAAAAAGGAAGAATTAACAGATAAACTGGAGAAACTGTTCCAGTTGGCGAGAGACAACGCCTTTCATATCGTGGAAGATTCCAAAGACGCCAACATCATCATTTCTGTCGGGGGAGACGGCAATTTCCTTCAGGCGGTCAGGAAAACGGGCTTCCGTCAGGATTGTCTTTATGTAGGGATTCGTACGAAGAGCGAAGCTGGTTTGTACTGTGACTTTCACATCGACGATCACGACGAAATGATTGCTTCTATGAAGAACTCGGAAGTGGAAGTAAGAAGGTTTCCTCTCATTGAAACGACCGTCAATGATGAATCGACGTTCCTTTGCCTCAATGAGTGCAGCGTACGTTCCACACTTATTAAATCGATTGTTATTGATGTTCACATCGACGATCTACACTTTGAAACATTTCGAGGAGACGGGCTGATCATCGCTACCCCTACCGGCAGTACAGGATACAATAAATCGACAAAAGGAGCGGTCGTCGATCCGAAACTTCCCTGTTTCCAAATCAGCGAGCTTGCTTCTTTAAACAACAACCGCTACCGCACCTTAGGCTCCTCATTTATCCTCAGCGGGGAAAGAACCTTGCGGCTGGATGTACGCCAGGACGGGAACGATTTTCCGATTATCGGCATGGACAACGAAGCATTCTCGATTCGCAACATTCAAGACATTACCGTAAGTTTAAGCGATAAAGTTGTTAAAACAGTGAAACTGAAAAATAATACCTATTGGGACCGCGTCAAACGCACGTTCCTAGATTGACCACAGAAAAAAGAACGATCAGAAATCCCTGATCGTTCTTTTCTTATCTGATTATTTTTTTCGTCACCTTTGATACATGATCTCCCCGTCAACGACCGTCATCATTACGTTCGCGTCCGCCAACTCATGCGGTTTCAATGCGAACAGGTCTCTATCAAGAATGGTGAAATCCGCTACAAAACCCTTCGCAATCATTCCCTGACTATTTTCTTTATGAATGGCCTGGGCACTGCCCTTCGTATATAAAGAGACCGCTTCATATACAGATAGCCTTTCTTCGGTTTGATAAACCTCGTGATCATAAGTCGCGCGGCGATCCACTGCTGCTCGAATCCCAAGCAAGGGGTTGATCTCTTCAATCGGTGCATCCGAGCCGCCGGCACATTTGATTCCTGCATTAATCAAGGTCTTCCAAGCATACGAAGTCTTCATACGCAGGTTTCCAAGACGATCGATCACCCACGGAAAGTCCGAGGAAACGAAAGTCGGTTGTAAATCAAGGACGACATTCAATGACTTCATCTTCTCAATGATTGCAGCATCTAAAATTTGAGCATGGATAATCCGATCTCTTTCTCCTGTCTTCAGCGGGTTACGCGCAATAGCGTCGACTACAGCTTCCACAGCTCCGTCCCCGATAGCGTGAACGGCAACAGGCATGGACCGCTTTCTTGCTTCTGCCACCAATCCATCCAACTCTTGTTCCGAATGGATGGCTACTCCGTAATTTCCGGGATCATCTGCGTACTCTTCCTTGAGCCATGCCGTTCTGCCACCGAGAGCACCGTCTGAAAAGATCTTCAACGCACCAAGCTCCACGAAGTCTGTCCCTTTTTTAAAGCCGAGATTCTCTCCATCCACCTGTTCAATGACGCCGTGATGAATAAGCAGGTGAGCGCGGAATTTTGTTTCCTCCCCATCGATAACGTGAAGGAAAGCATCGAACGTTTTACGGAAGCCTCCGTAATAGTTCAAATCTTCACTGTGACCACCAACCAGACCATTCGCATGCATATCACTTACAGCAAGCTGTGTTGCCTTCTTTAAATATTCAGGGCTGACTGCAGGCATAGCTCCTTTAATCAGCTCCTGCGCTTGATCGTGAAAATACCCGGTCGCCTTTCCGTCCTTATCCCGGACGATGACACCCCCCTGAGGATCAGGAGTCTTGTCATCGACGCCGGCCGTATCCATGGCATACGAATTAGCAAGTAACGCATGCCTGCAAACACGCGTTAACATGATCGGGTGATCCGAAGAAACCTCATCCAGCTCGTCTCTATGTATAATTCGTTTGTCTTCCCACTGGTTTTCGTTCCAACCATCACCGATGATCCATTCTCCTGCCGGTACCTGCTCCGAGTGAAGCTTCAACGCTTGCTTCACTTCTTCCGCCGACTTCATAAATGAAAGATCAAGCCGCATTAATCTTTCCCCGTGACCGATAATATGAAGGTGGCTGTCCGTGAATCCAGGATACATAACCGCACCTTTCAAATCGTGCTCTGTCTCAATCTTGTCTTGATACGATCCATAAAGATCCTGCGTATCGCCAGCTGCAACGATAACGCCATTATGACTAATAACGGCTTCCACCCATTCGCCTTCTTGTTCCATCGTATAGATTTTCCCACCATACCAAAGTTCCATCAGATCACTCCTCCTGTTCTATTACTATCTATATCGTCCCGGAAGAAAACGAGAACTCCCCCCTTATAATAACCCCCGCTTTACAGAAGCGGGGGAAGGTGCAGAGGTCAAAATAGTTCATCGAATTCTTCCAATTCCTCATGCTTATATTGAGCTGTATCTATGACATAAGACTCGGTGAGAGCTTTATCAATATCTTCTGTGAAGTCGACATTCGATTCATAATAATTCGCCTTCTGGCGATTCGGTTTCGTCTTTGGTGCTTTCGGTACAAAGACGGTACAACAATCTTCAAATGGACGGATGGAGATATCATACGTGCCTATTTTTCGTGCAATGTCTATGATTTCGAGTTTGTCCATCGCTACGAGCGGACGAATAACAGGATAATTCGTCACCTCATTAATAGCACTCATGCTCTCCATCGTCTGACTCGCGACCTGACCAAGACTCTCTCCTGTCGTGATAGAAAGAATATTATTCTGCTCGGCCACCCTCTCACTGATCCGCATCATCATTCTACGCATGATTGTCATACTGTATCCTTGTGGCATCTCGCGTTGAATTTTCTGTTGGATAGCAGTGAAAGGAATCACATGTATCTTGATGTTTGTCCCGAATTTGGATAGTTCCTGTGCAAGTTCAATCACCTTTTGTTTAGCTCGATCACTGGTATATGGAGGGGAGTGGAAATGAATCGCGTCGATAGCTACTCCACGCTTCATCGTCAGGTACCCGGAAACCGGGCTGTCAATTCCTCCAGACAGCATCAACAAACTTTTCCCTGTCGTTCCTACAGGCAAACCTCCAGCCCCAGGATACACCTGGGCTGTAATATACGCTCCTTCATGGCGGACTTCTACTTTAATATCCACATCCGGGTCTCGCACATCCACGGTGACACCTTCTGTATTTCTTAGAATATGACCACCCAGGAGCGGATTAAGCTCCTGAGAGGGAATCGGAAAGGTCTTATCCGTCCTTTTGGATGAGATCTTGAATGTACTCGCATTTTCTGCATCTTGGAAAGCAAGGAGGACAGCTTCTTTTAACTGTTCTTCATCCTTCTCGACTTTCACGGCGAAACTTAAGCTGTGGATGCCGAAGACCTGTTGACAGGCCTGCATCACTTCCTGGGGGTCAGCACCGTTCAATAGAACATACATACGCCCCTGCGTCTTCTCTATTCTAGTCACACGAAAATCTTTCAACTTGCTGATTAAATTCCTTTGGAGCTTCTGTTCAAATGCCCGCTTGTTCTTTCCTTTTAACGCCATCTCTCCGTACCGAATCATAATCCGATCAAAGTTCATGGATGCTCACCTCATCGTTGCTTTTAATTTATCTATCGTAGTAAATAATGCTGTCAAAAACGTTTCCACTTCCTGCAATGTATTCAAATAACTTAAACTTACCCGTAAAGCCGATGTCGTCCGTTCATAATCCATGTTGCACGCTTTTAACACCGCACTAACGTCCGGCTGCTTGGAAGAACAGGCTGACTTAGTGGATATAAATATATCCTGTTCGCCGAGAGCATGGATCACTACTTCCGGCTTGAATCCCGGGATGGAAAAATTAATAATGTGTGGAGCACCATCCTCCGGGGAATTCACCTTGCAGTCATCCCTTTTGGAGAGCTCATTAACGATCTTCGTTCTCAACAAGGAAAGCCGTTCCGATTTACTGTCCCGGTCTTCCATCAACAATCTTAATGCCTTTACAAAGGATACGATTCCTGGAAGGTTCTCGGTTCCAGCCCGGAATTCCACCTCCTGACTCCCACCATGGAGGAGTGGAAAGAGAGTGACATGACTCCTCACCACAAGGGCACCGGTCCCTTTCAAACCATGGATCTTATGTCCGGAAACCGTACAAAGGTCAATCCCCCATTGCTGTATAGGCATATCTACCTTGCCCAGCCCCTGAACATGATCGACGTGGAAGAACGTTTTCGGACGATCCTTAAGCAAGGCTCCTATTTCTTTTATCGGCTGCACTGTTCCAAGCTCATTGTTCACAGACATAATACTGACTAGAATTGTATCGGACCGCAGGCTCTCTTTCAGTTCCTGCACGTTAACCTTCCCGTCCCGCCCTACATTTATATAAGTAACGTCAAAACCCAAAGATTCCAAGGAACGGAATGCTTCCAATACAGAAGGGTGTTCAACCTTCGAAGTGACCAGGTGTCTTCCACGAGCCTGGTGTTGAAGCGCTATACCTTTGACCGCCATATTGTTGCCTTCCGTGCCGCCTGAAGTGAAAACAACTTCGTTCTCCCCTATTCCCAGGAGAGAAGCGGCCTGCTTCCTGGAATGATGGAGCAGACGTTCGGTTTCACTACCAAAACGGTGGACAGAGGACGGATTAGCGTAGTATTGATCTGCTACTTTCCGATAACTATCCAATACATCCGGCAGTGGATGAGTAGTCGCGCTATTGTCTAAATAAATCATGGGAATTGACTCCTTTTTATCAAATTGCAGTCCATAATTGTACCATAATCTCAGGGTAATGAAAACCGCTGCACCGTATCATCCCATCACCACAAAATAAAAGCACCCGCTTCAGCAGGTGCTTCGTCAACTGTTATCTGCAACAGAAACTTGCAGTTCCAATGAGTTCAATACTGTATCGATACTGACCTTACCGTCTTTCTGCATATCTTCTGTCCACTCTTTCGTGAGCATCTGTTTTCCGAGGACGGTGTTGTGCTCGACCGCCTCCTCGCCGGAACTTACATACCGCCGGGCAAGCTCTTGAGAGCTGACCGCTTTATCCTTCATTTGCGGTGCATGCATGCTGTGATTGCTCGCTGTCCTATCATCTGCGCTTTCAGGCATCCAAAGATAAACAGCCAGAACACCGAACCAAACGAGGCACATTCCGGCGCCCAGTCCGGCAGCCAACCACTTCTCTTTCATAGGCTCCACATCCTAAACCATCACTTCTTCTTCCGCGTCGATTTTAGCCATTGCCTGAGGATCGACCTCTTTCACTGCTCTCGCAGCCTCGTTCAAAGCTTCTTCGTAATGATACGTTCGGAACTTCTCTTCCGCTTCCAGCAGCTTGGCAGCGAGGAGCGGGTATTTGCTTCTGTAGCGGTTGCCGTATTGAATCACACGTTCAGCCAATGCAGCTTTCTCCATCACCGACTCGGCATCTTCATTTAATCGTTCTGTCATCTGGACTGCCTCCTCCAGCTTCTCAAGAACGAGCGGCATATCCAACGGCTGTTGTTCAAGATTCAGAAAGACCTCATCGATCTTCTCACTTGCAGCCTTCATATCTGCATAAATAGACGTCGGTATTCCAGGTATATTGCTCCGCTTCAAGCGTCGATGTGTCTCCAGGAGCAGATCTTCCATCCTGCCGAGTTTCTGCTTCGCCTCACGTTCATCTTTACGAAGCGTTTGGACCCGTTCATCAAAGGATTCATGCTGCTCTTTCAACTCCTTCAACTGCTCCTGAACCTGCTTCAACTCATCACGAAGTTCAACGAAAGCTGTTTCCCCGTCATCCCTCTTATAATCAATGCTCATCATCTTCTTAGCAAGCTGACTAAAAGCATGCTTCAGCCCGCGATATGTTTCCGTATCTCCATCTTCCAGCTGGTAAGTTGTCTGCATCTCATCCAGCTCATTTTCGGTGGAAACGATGACTCGTTCTAGGTCTTCCAGCTGATTTTTAAGGGGAAGGAACTGCTTCTCTACATGATGATGTGCTACCGCTTCACTTTCCAAAAGCTGATACATCTCTTGAATTCTTGATTCTATCTCTACAACCGTTTCTTCTACACCTGACTGGTCTGCTTGCTCCATTTTCACTAACTTGTCCGCGAGAAGGCTCTCATAGTCGTGGACTTCCGGGAGAAAATCGAAATGTTCAATTCGATATCCATCGGCTTTCATATCTTCCATTCCACTCTTCAATTCTTTCAACTGCCCCGGAAGTTCCGTCTTTACCTTCTTAAAACGATCCGGGAAGGATTCAACATCTTCCTGAAGTGCGGAAATCTCTTCACGCGCACTTTGCACGAGAGCGTTTGCCTCCAAATAATTCCCTTGTTCCGTTAAACGCTCGAACTCAGCTAATTTTTCTTTAAGAGCATCGACACGCTCTTCAAAGATCCGTACAGCCTTTCCGTACTGGTGCCTGTTTTGAATCAGGATTTTCGTCAGCTCTTTTAATTCCGGTTCAATCGCTTCAATCTCCTGCCTGCTCTGTTTCTCTGAGTCAAGGAGATTTTCCAGTTCCTGCAGCATACCGTCGATATCTTCCTCGACAGAGATCAGCTTCCTCTCCGTCTGCTGAATGGTCGTTTTCACTTTTCTGTACCGATAGCGGTCAGCAGCTTCCTCGGCATCAAAAAGGTCTTCTTCCAAGCTTGGCAGTTCTACGGTGAGGATCCGATCCCAGCGCTCGCGCCACGCTTCGAACTTCTCCTGCGTTTCACCGGAGAGGTTCAAGTTCTTAACCTTGGATAACTCTTCGCTCACTCGACGGTTCATGATTTCCATCTTCCAACTCTCCAGGCGATCTACTTCATCATAGACTCTTTTCCGCCAGATCATCCCTATGATGAAAAATGCCACTAGTAGTAATATAGCCCCTATGACGAACTTCATAAATAGCCTCCTTACCCTGACTGTACAACGGATTAATTACGTTCCGATATATGTTTTTATTGTTTATAATGATACCATGTAAATCAACTTTTTGGCTAAATTATTTCAAAAATATCTACTTATTGACAAAAAATTCTATCACAAAGGAGAAACCACTTATGAAAGATGGACATATTCACTCCCCTTACTGCCCTCACGGTACATCTGACAGCTTAAAAATGTACGTGGAGCAGGCAATCGAACTAGGCTATCAATCCATGACATTCACGGAACACGCCCCTCTCCCCGCTACCTTCCAGGATCCTGTTCCGGAAAAAGACAGCGGTATGAAATTGGAAGATTTAGAGGCCTATTTACATGCGGTTGATGTAGTGAAAAATGAATACAGTGGAGATATACTGGTGCAAAAGGGGCTGGAAATCGATTATATAAAAGGGCATGAGTCAGAAACGACAGCTCTGCTGGATACGTACGGGCCTTCTCTCGATGACAGCATATTATCCGTCCACTTCCTCAAAGGCAGTCAAGGCTGGTACTGTATTGATTACAGTCCGGAAATGTTTCAAGAAGCCGTTAAGGACTTTGGAGATCTCCAACAGCTGTATGCGGCATACAACCAGCGTTTGATTGATTCTGTAAGGGCTGATTTAGGGCCATGGAAGCCCGGACGAATCGGTCATATGACGTTGGTGAAAAAGTTTCAGGAGCTGTATCCCGCCCCTGAAGGATGGGAAACTCTGTCTTCCCACGTTCTACATGTTGTTAAAGATTGCGCCATGACGCTTGACTATAACGGCGCCGGGTTGAAAAAGGCCCATTGCAAAGAGACCTATCCGCCGGTGGAGATCGCAAGAAAGGCCTATGCTATGGGAATACCTCTTATATATGGATCTGACGCACACCAAGCCACTGCTCTCGGCCAGGGACTGTCGGACATTTCAACCCAGCTTCTTACACGTTAGAGATCATCTGGACGGACTTACGTTCTTCCATAAGCTCACTATACACACGGACGAAGTGGTCGATAGAAGCTTCTGTAATGAACGGGTCTTTAAACTCCTGCGGCATCATAAAGGGAGCATTTAATAAACCCTTCCACTGAAGGAGGCAGATTTTTTCCTTAAAAGTGATGCCCATTTGTGAGCTCTTGCTGAATAAAAGCTGGCTGAACAAATGATTTTCCTTCGCAAGATACGTCACAAGCATCTCCCGTGCAAATACAGTATTCAACGATAATTCTCTGTACAGCAAACAAGATAGTTGATAATGGGATTGCTTATAATGTAGAATTTTTTTCACTAATTCATTCATGTTATTCTCAGCAGCAGAGGGCTGCTCGCTTTCCAGCATTTCCAAGTAAGGTTCGAAATAACTGACGGCGAGAGATTCAAACAGACCTTGTTTACTTTTGAAGTAATAATGGATTAACGAGACATTGACATCGGCCGCCTTGGCTATATCGCGTACAGAGGTGCCATGGAAACCGTTGCTGTAGAAAAGACGGCAGGCGACATCTAAGACTTTGTCACGAGTTACATTCTGTCGGTTCATTGCTTTTCCCCCTCTGGGAATAAATTCTCCACCTTTGTGGTTATTCCTGCCGGTAATCGTGCACCAAATCCCGACAGATCGCTCCTTGATTTTGTCGAATCTATTGAATATGGAGGTAATATTGTGTTTCAAACATCTATGTACACTGGAACGAAGCAGGAAAATTATGATCTATTAAACAAACAATTAAAAGCATTAATTGAGGATGAATCCGACGCAATTGCCAACTTAGCCAATGCTTCTTCTCTTCTCAACCAATTCCTTGAGGATGTGAACTGGGTTGGATTTTACCTGTGGAAAGAGGACCAACTTGTATTAGGGCCGTTCCAAGGCCTTCCTGCCTGTGTCAGAATTCCGGCGGCCAAAGGGGTCTGCGGGACTGCTGTATCCGAAGGCAAAGTGCAGCGAATCGCTGACGTCCATGCTTTCCCTGGTCATATCGCTTGTGATGCCGCCTCCCGTTCTGAGATCGTTGTTCCTATTTACAAAGATGGGGAGGTCTATGGGGTCCTTGATATAGACAGCCCGTCTGAAGACAGATTTGATGAAGTGGACGAAGAGAAGTTAACAAACTTTGTTGAAACACTTCAACAGTTCCTTTAATGAATAAGAAGAAAAGCCGCCGTAACAGGCGGCTTTTCTTTGTATTATGGTTGGATATGCTGATGAATGATCACGTTTTTCCCCATTTCCTTCCCCTTATACAAAGCAGCATCGGCTACTTGGACTAACTGCTTCTGCCCAGGAGCTTGACCGCTTTTCTTCCACGAAGCAATTCCGCACGAAACCGTCACGGATGGACGCGTATGCTCTTCCACTTCCACTCTGATCGTTTCTGCATAATCATAGGCTTCCTGAGCAGTCAAATCCGGAACATACAAAGCCAACTCTTCTCCGCCCCATCTGGCAGCCACACCGACGTCAGCTGTGCAGCGCTTAATGATCCTCGCCACTTGACAGATCACCTCATCCCCGATCTGATGGCCGTAGGTATCGTTAACCGCTTTAAAATCGTCAATGTCAAATAAAAGGAAGTGTCCGCTGTCATCCTTCTCTATATGTGCTGCTACTTTTTGGTCCAAGTGGATTCTTGAACTTAATTTCGTTAAATAATCCGTAACGACCGTCTGCTCCAGTTCTTCCCGAAGAATAGAATTCGCAAAAGCTAGTGTGGAATGATGGACAAGCGATTTCAACAGTTTGAACGACTCGAAAGAAAATATACATGGTTCCCTGTGCATGACGACGGCGAGCCCGCTGATGTGATCATGGTCTGTCATCGGAACAGCCATTACTGATCGGAAATCTGAGGAAATGGGGGTGTTCATCGTTGTTACATCACTGATGAATAAAGGACCACTCTCTTCCACTATGACACGTTCGACTTCCTCAAGGAAATCCTGCGGGTCATTCATGGTAAAATAGCTGGAACTGCCCTCAAGCACCTGATAGCCTCCCCCTTCAAGGAAAGTAGCAAATCCCACTTCATCCGCCTGGAAAGAGGATTCAATTTCTTCTGATATATAAGAGATTTTCTCATTCAATCGGATATTGGAATTCAATTTTTTGGAGGTGGCGTTGATTAATTTCAAGTCATTATTCAGCTTACGGGACTGTTGATAAAGCTTCGCATTCTCCAGAGCGTTCCCTGCCGTATTTGCAATCAATAAAAAGAATTCAATGTCTTTCTTTGGAAAATACAGATAGTCAGGAGCTGCTACCTGCAGCACTCCATACACCCCCTGCTTGCCCTTCAGGGGAGCATAAAGAAAAGAACGTCCCTCCTGCAGCCGGTCTTCTATTTGAAGTTCGCCAGTCAGATACGCCTGCGTGCTTGCCTCTGAACCGGCTTCCTTATCGTAACGCAGTTCCTGTACGGGAAGGTCGGACTTGGTCGTATAATCCTGGGAAAGCAGCAGGTTATAAGAGAATTCCGGATATACTTTACGCAGGGTAGCGACAATCTCACTGAGAACTCCGTCCGTATCAATGGAAGAATGAAAATGGGAGGTTACTTTATACAGCAGTTCGTATTTACAACGTTCTTCATAAACCTCATAGTAATCCTCGACCTGCTTCAGGCATTTCAGTACCTCTCCGGACAACCGCTCTTCCCGTTTCCGTTCCGGCATTCCAGCCCCCCGCACTCCGATTACGATAAAACCATGGAGGTGATCTTCTGTTTGCAAAGGAATGATGGAGAAGGAAAACTCCGGTTCGGATACAACCCATTCCGCAAGAAATTCCCTGGATTTCATTTGCCCGTCCTCATCTTCCACCTCTTCCTTGGAAAAATCCGTTCGTATCGCAAGCGGCTCTGCATTCGGTTCTACATGAAGGCGATAACGGCCTTTCCAGTCATCCCAATAATAAATTGCTCCATAATCCGCACGCAAAAATCGTTTCATCTCTCCAGCCATTGCCTGGACAAACCGCTCAAAGGTTTTGGTTTTACCAGCAACGGCCATTTGAAACAACCGGCTCTGCAACGGAATCAATTGATCATCCAACTGTGAATCAATTATCATTTAAGTTCACCTTACTTCCTCCGAATGTATTAGTTATATTTTACCACTACTTTTATCACAATAAATAGTTTGAGTGCGCAAATTTCAAATGTTTTCCTATCCTCGCATAAATCTCTCCTCATACGGTCCGAAATTCAGCGATATCCTCTTGACTTCCTGTCGAAATAAAATTATAATGGTCGTTGTGTAAAATAAATGGCAGCCTATGTGAACCGTCATTGTTATCATTTTGTTCCTCTACTACGAGGTGCATCGCGTAACTCTCTGCTGCTGGGGCGAAGGTGCATGAAAACATAATGAGCAGTGGAACGAGGGACACACTGTTTTTATTTTATGCAAAATAAAATAAAAAAGGAGGAAATTCCTATGGCACGATATACAGGTCCAACCTGGAAAAAATCACGTCGCTATGGCATTTCTTTAAGCGGAACTGGTAAGGAGCTAGAAAAGCGCCCTTACGCTCCTGGACAACACGGCCCAAACCAACGTAGAAAAATATCTGAATACGGTCTTCAACTTCAAGAGAAGCAGAAGCTTCGTTTCATGTACGGCTTGACTGAGCGTCAATTCCGCCGCATGTTCGAAGAGGCTGGTAACATGAAAGGGATCCACGGTGAAAACTTCATGATCCTTCTTGAATCCCGTTTAGATAACCTTGTGTACCGTCTCGGTCTTGCTCGTACACGCAACCAAGCGCGTCAGCTTGTAACTCACGGTCACGTTGTTGTTGATGGTGGTCGCGTTGATATCCCATCTTACCGCGTAGCTCCTGGTCAAGTGATCACACTTCGCGAAAAATCTCAAAAGCTTAACGTTGTCGAAGAGGCTATCGAAGTGAACAACTTCGTACCAGAATATCTTACTTTCGACGCGGACAAGCGTGAAGGAACTTACACTCGCTTCCCTGAGCGTTCTGAGCTTCCTTCTGAAATCAACGAAGCACTTATCGTTGAATTCTACTCCCGTTAATAGATTAACGGATACCAAAAAGAGCAGCACCGGATTTCCGGCGCTGCTCTTTTTTATACCCTAAACTCCCCGCCTTTTAATGAAAAAAACTCCCGACCTGACGGCCGGGAGTTTCATCATTTATCCTTCGAAACGGATTAAGAAATATTTCTTCTTCCCGCGGCGGATAATCGTAAATTTGTCTTCGATACGATCCGCTTCCCCGATCGCATGCTTCAAATCCTGGTTACGCTCTCCATTGATATAAATCGCACCGTTACCGATATCTTCACGTGCCTGACGCTTGGAAGAAGCGATGCCCGCATCCACAAGCAAATCAAGAAGCTGCGGATCTTTAACCTCAGAAGTGTAGGCAGGTACATCCTTGAATCCCTGCTCGATTTCTGTACCAGTCAACGCTTTGATATCTCCGCTGAACAAAGCTTCGGTAATACGCTCCGCCTGCTTCAATGCCTCTTCGTCATGGACGAGCTTCGTCACTTCTTCTGCTAGGCGCCGCTGTGCCGTGCGCTTCTCCGGGTGCTCCTGCACTTCTTTCTCCAGTTCTGCAATTTCATCCATAGACAGGAAAGTGAAAGATTTCAAGAAACGGATTACATCGCGATCATCACTGTTGATCCAGAACTGGTAAAACTCGTAAGGGCTCGTTTTCTTCGGATCCAGCCAAACAGCTCCACCAGCCGTCTTCCCGAACTTCGTCCCGTCCGCCTTTGTCATCAGCGGAATCGTCAATCCGTAAGCTTCTATCTCCTTCTCTCCGGCAGCCGTACGACGGAGCAGTTCCAATCCTGCAGTAATGTTGCCCCACTGATCGCTGCCTCCGACCTGTAATGTGACATTCTCTTTCTCATGAAGCACTTTAAAGTCAAGAGATTGCAGTATCATGTAGGTGAACTCCGTGAAACTGATGCCGTTTTCGATTCTGGACTCTACGGAATCTTTGGCAAGCATGTAGTTGATTCCGAAATGCTTCCCTGTGTCACGAAGGAAATCAATAATGGAAATTTGAGCAAGCCATTCATGATTGTTGCGAGCAACAGCTGCGTTCTCCCCTTCATCAAAGTTAAGAATCTTCGCAAGCTGATTTTTAATAGATTCGCTGTAACCGAGAACGACTTCCTCACTGTTCAATTGACGCTCGGTCGAACGGCCGCTCGGGTCTCCGATCATACCTGTCCCCCCACCGACAAGAGCGATTGGGCGGTGTCCCGCCTGCTGGAATCGCTTCAGCGTCAAGATCGGAAGCAGGTGACCGATATGAAGAGAATCAGCTGTCGGGTCAAACCCGGTGTACAACGTCACCTGTTTCTCTTCCAAATGCTTTTTCAAACCTTCTTCATCCGTAATCTGATTGATCAGTCCACGGTTTTGTAAATCCTGTAACAAATCCATAGTGTCTCCTCCATTCTCCTACTGTGGCTGCGTGGGGCGCTTACGTCGGAAAACACAAAAAAGACCTCTCCCCAAAAAAGGGACGAGGTCTTATCGCGGTACCACCCTTGTTGCACAACAACAGCTGTGCCACTTGTATCCATAACGGCTGTTCACCGTCTCCTGATTCACACCAGGAGATGCTCCGGATCGTAATTCAACAAACAAGTATGCACTGACTTCCACCGACCGTCAGCTCTCTGCAGCAGGGACTTGCTGTTTACTTCAATCGTTCCACGCGCTTCTATTCAACTATGTTCTCTATTTTTATCATATCGTCATGAAAAATGCAACTGCACCTTCGAGCGAATGATGTCCTAAGATGACGGGGTGTGTTATAATATGGGTGGATTTTTTAGGAGGTATTATTATGTCTGATAACCCAAAGAAAGGTCGAAATAGAAAGAGTTTCCGTACCCTGTGGGAAGAAGGAGCCATCCAGAAGAAGACCAGGATCACTTATGATGTCGTTTGGAACGTCATCCTGTTCTTCATCATCATCGGTGTCGTCGGCTTATTCTTCGCAGGAGGCGTCGGTGCCGGATATTTCGCTTCTCTCGTCAAAGACGAGCCGTTGAGAAGCAAGGCCGACATGACGGATACGATTTATAACTATGCCGAAACCTCGACGATGTTTTTCAACGATGAGTCGGAAATCGGTGATGTCAGCTCCGATTTGTATAGAGAAGAAGTCTCCCTCGATCAAGTCAGCGATCATTTGAAGAACGCGATCATTGCAACAGAGGACGAAAACTTCAACCTACATAAAGGAGTTGTCCCAAAATCTGTCATGCGCGCGATCGTCCAGGAAGTGACTAATTCCTCTGTCAAAACCGGAGGAAGTACATTGACCCAGCAGCTTGTGAAAAACCAGATCCTGACGAACGAAGTTTCCTTCGAGCGGAAAGCAAAGGAAATGGTACTCGCTCTGCGCCTGGAGAAATTTATGAATAAGGACGACATCCTGGAGGCCTATCTGAACATTGTCCCGTTCGGAAGAAATGCAAACGGGCAGAACATCGCGGGCATCCAGACAGCTGCTCAAGGTATATTCGGCATTAACGCGGATGAACTGTCGCTCGCCCAGTCCGCTTATATTGCCGGGATGCCGCAATCCCCTTTCGCGTATACACCGTTTTATAATGATGGATCGATTAAAGAAGAAGAGCTGCTTCAACCCGGCATCAACCGGATGCATGAAGTGCTCGAGCGGATGCTTGACGGTGGATATATCACCAAAGAGGAATACGACAAGGCGATGGCTTTCGAAATAAGTGGGGAGACGTTGACCGAACCTAAGACGACAGCCAACAGCGCCTATCCTGCCATCAACCAGGAAATTCAGAAACGGGCAAAAGAGAAAATTAAAGATTATCTGTTGAAACAGAACGGCCATACAGAGAAAGATTTGAAGGAAGACGAAGCACTTGCCCAGGAATATGAAGAGCTTGCGGAACGCGAGCTGAGCTCGGGCGGGTATAAGATTCATACGACGATTGACAAAGAAGTCTATGAATCTATGCAAAAAGTACGGGATGCATACACAAAATCCAATTGGCCATGGGGAAAAAAGACGGTCTATAACGAAAAAGGAGAGCCGTACAAGATAGACAGCCCTTTACAGCTCGGAAGCATCATCATCGAAAATTCAACCGGGAAGATTTACGGCTTCATCGGCGGCTATGATTTCGATGAGAACCCTTATAACCACGCCACCCAGGCACGGAGATCGAACGGTAGTACGATGAAACCTCTTCTTGTTTATGGTCCAAGTTTCGACACGGGAGCCGCCCAGCCCGGCTCCGTCATTGCCGATGTACCATACACCTATAGAGATCAGCCGGGTAAAGAGGTACGGAACTTCTCCCGTGGGCATAAAGGCTTTGTTTCAGCAAGGTATGCACTTGCCCAGTCTTATAACGTACCAGCTGTCAAGCAATACAACGAAATAAGAAATATAAACCCGGTGAAGAATTACTTAGATAAAATGGGTATGAAAGAGCACTTGGCTGAAGGAGACTACAGAAACGAGTCCATGGCCCTTGGTGGACTTACACATGGAATCACCGTCGAAGACAACGTCAACGCCTATGCCACGTTCGGGAACATGGGTAAATTCGTAGATGCCTATATGATCGAAAAAATAGAGAAAAAAGACGGCGACGTCATTTATCAGCATAAGAAGCAGGAAACCGACGTCTTCAGCCCGCAGGCCGCTTACCTGACGATCGACGTCATGCGCGATGTCCTCGACTACGGTACCGGATCACGCGTCAAAGGATTGATACAGAACCGTGGCGTTGACTGGGCCGGTAAAACGGGTACTTCCCAGGCGACAAAAGACTCGTGGTTTGTCGCGACCAATCCGAACGTAACCGTGGGCATGTGGACAGGATTTGCTGAAGGCAACATGCAGGGGATGAATTACAACCAGCGGACGCAAGGATTATGGGCCGACGTCGTCAACGCCGCTTCGGAAGTCGATCCGGAGCTGATGATTCCGAAAGATAACTTCCAAAGCCCGGGCGGACTTGTAACGAGATCCTATTGCGCAACATCTGGGCTTCTCACCTCTGATCTTTGTTCTTCCGTCGGACTCGCTGCCTCTGATCTTTATGATGCAGACTACGCACCGACGAAAACAGACGACAGCCTCGTGAGCGGCAATTTCGTCCGCGTGAAAGGCAATTTGGTTCAAGCTGGACCGAATACTCCAAAAGAGTTCATTCTTGACGGCGGCGGAGTCACACTCAGCCCGGAATTTTTGAAGGAGAATGGATACACAAGCCCTGCCGTATTACGGGCATTGATTCCGAATAACGCCAAATGGAACAAAGTCGGGCTTCCGTCTTCCGATGCCATCGGTTCGACGAAATCCTCGATTGATAACGACGGGAAGGCGCCAAGTGCGCCCGGGTCCGTTTCCGTAAGTGGATCAACCCTGAACTGGCAGGCTTCCGGAAGCAGCGATGTCGTGGGGTACCGTGTTTACACGGCTGCCTCCCCCGGCGGATCCTTTTCTCTCATCGGAAGCACAGCTTCCACCTCCTATAAATTTTCCGGAGACGGCGTCTACGCCGTGAAGGCAGTGGATTATTTCGGACAAGAGTCCTCCCTATCTTCTCCGGTAACCGTTGGAAACCCCGGCGCGGAACCAGAGCCGGAGCCGAAGCAGGAAACCGAAGAGAGTGAACCGCAGAACGAAGAACCTGCTGAGCAGGAAGAGAATGATTCATCCGAAGAATCACCGGCAGAAGCAGATACGGAGAACACGGAAGAAGCTGCTGCGGACGAAGAAATACAAGAAGAAACAGAAGATGCTCCTCCAGAAGAGAATCAGGAGGAAGAGACACCGGAAGAATAAGGATATGGAACGAAAAGGGAGCTCTCTCCATAGGAGGAGAGCTCCCTTTTTGGTTTCCAATTTAAAAGTTATACTTTTCATGTATAATGAAGACAACAAGATTCTATTAATTTTTCAGGTGGTGACGGAATGAACCATGAAAAAACCTATTATCGTGAAACGATCGATACGGAGGAAGGTCCCGTGATCGTGGAAGGCCCCCTTTCTTCTCTGGACTTGTCGTCCTATACCTTCCACGAACAGCTGACCGCTTTCCGCCCCGCTCAGAAGCAGTTTGAAGCAGTCAAAGAAATCGCAGATTTTGACGAAGGCCGAATCATCATTGCCAGACACAACGACATCATCGTCGGGTATGTTACATACCTTCACCCCGATCCTCTGGAACGCTGGTCGGAAGGTGGCATGGAGGACCTGATAGAACTGGGTGCGATCGAAGTCATCCCCTCCTTTCGAGGTTACAGGGTTGGCTCCAGACTGCTTAAAGTTTCCATGATGGATTCTTATATGGAGAACTACATCATCATCAGTACCGAATATTACTGGCACTGGGACTTAAAAGGAACCGGCCTCAATATTTGGGACTACCGAAAAGTGATGGAAAAGATGATGGCCGCAGGAGGTTTGACCCCCGCCCCGACCGACGATCCCGAGATCATTTCCCACCCGGCCAATTGTTTAATGGTAAAGGTAGGAAGGAACGTTCCCGAAGCTTCTATAGAAGCCTTCGATCGTCTCCGTTTCTTAGCAAGACATCAATACCGCCAGATGAGGAGGTAGCTGTATGTTAGTAGAAGAAATTATGAAAAAAGAGGTTATTACGCTCCCCCCTTCCGAAACGATTGAAAAGGCGATGAAACTGCTCCATCAGCATCATATCCGCCATCTTCCAATTGTGGACGAAGAGAATAAGGTCATCGGCATTGTGTCAGATCGCGATGTCCGCGATGCCAGTCCTTCCATTTTCGACGAAGACAGCAATCCCCAGGAATGGAAGAAGCCGATCCATACAATCATGACATCACCGGTAACGACGGTTCACCCCCTTGATTTCGTCGAAGAGACGGCCTCCATCTTTTATGAGCAGGAGATCGCTTGTGTTCCTGTAACGAGAGATGATAAGCTCGTAGGCATTGTCACAGAAAAAGACATGCTGTATACAATGATTCAACTGACCGGTACGAATGTGCAAAGCTCCCAAATAGAGATTAAAGTCATCAACAAGCCTGGGATCCTGCCGCAGGTGATGGCGGTATTCGGAAAGCGAAAAGTGAACATCAGTTCCGTCCTGATTTATCCGTATAAGCCCGACTCTTCTTATAAAGTAATTGTCGTCCGCATCCAGACGATGAATCCCCTTCCAACCATCGAAGATTTGACGAAAGAAGGCTACGATGTCCTGTGGCCTAAATTACCGGGGATGTCTGTATGACCTGCCATGCGGGTTTTGTGTATTCGGACGATTTCACTACCTACCATTTCCGTGAGGACCATCCCTTCAATCAATTACGGGTGGTTATGACCAAGGATCTGTTGGAGAACATGGATGCATTGAAATCAACGGATATTATCCAACCGCGGATGGCTACAGAAGAAGAGTTGGCGCTCGCGCACAGTAAATCCTATATACAGGCTGTCAAGAAAGCCGGTGAAGGAAGACTCGGAGATGAAGAGGGTTTGGAATACGGCATAGGCACAGAGGACACACCTATTTTCCAGGGAATGCACGACGCCTCCCGCCTGTTGGTTGGAAGTACTTTGTCCGCCATCGACGCTGTTATGGAAGGACGGGTCCAGCACGCTTTGAACCTTGGAGGCGGTCTCCATCACGGCTTTGAGCGGAAAGCTTCCGGCTTTTGCATTTATAATGACGGAGCTGTCGGCATTAAGTACCTGCGTCAAAAATACGATTGCAAAGTGCTGTATGTCGATACCGACGCCCACCACGGAGATGGGGTGCAGTGGGCTTTTTACGACGATCCAAATGTGTGTACGTTCTCGATCCATGAAACGGGGCGGTACCTGTTTCCAGGCACAGGGAATGTGAACGAACGCGGACTGAAGGAAGGATACGGTTACTCCTTTAACCTACCCATCGATGCTTTCACAGAAGACGAATCATTCTTAACTAATTATGAATCCGCTTTCAGAGAAATTGTTGATTACTTCCGACCAGACGTCATTGTTACGCAGAATGGGGCAGACGCCCATTTCCTCGACCCTCTTACGCATTTATGTTCAACGATGAAAACCTATGAAACCATTCCAAAGCTGGCCCATGAGCTCGCACATGAATTTTGCGACGGAAAGTGGATTGCCCTTGGCGGAGGAGGCTACGATATTTGGCGTGTTGTTCCACGAGCATGGTCCCAGTTATGGCGGATCATGCAGGAAGGACAACCATTTCATGGGGACATCCCGGAAGCGTGGGTCACCCAATGGCAGAAGAAAGCTCCCGTTTCCCTGCCTTACACTTGGCACGATCCTGCCGGCGGATACAAGCCGATTCCGCGCAAACAGGAAATCACCGAAAAAAATGCCAAGCTGCTTGAAAAAATGTTACAGCTCATTCATAACCAGAAAAAATACAATCCATCCTAGAAAGAACAAGAAAGGCCCCTAATTATTAATAGGGGCCTTTCTTCTGGCTGTCGGGAAACTTGAGCCCGAAAGAAAATTAATGCGGATAAAAACCCATGGATACATAGGTATAAGCTCTATCTTACATAAGGGATGCAAAACCGTTCCGCTTGCTGAAGATGACTTCTTCAGATGCAAGGGGCGGATGGTCAGTCGGATGCCATTATAAAAACAAAAAGCCACTACAAAAGTAGCGGCCCGGGAAGTCAATTACTGCCTTCATATTCAGGATCCAGTATGACAATTTCGACACGGCGGTTCTTACTCCAGTTCGCCTCTGAATCATTCGGAGCAATCGGCCTCGTTTCTCCATAGGCGACCGCAGTGAACCTCTTCGGATCCAGCGTCTCGGTTTGATCCAGCAGGTACCGTATCACACTGCTGGCTCTCGCTCCGGAGAGTTCCCAATTGGAAGGGTAACGGAAGGAAGAAATTTGTCTGTTATCCGTATGCCCCTCGACTTTGACAAAGTTCGGAATGTTGTCAAGCAGCGTGCCAACCTTCGAAAGAAACGGCTTGGCGCCATCCAGCACCTCGGCACTACTCGTCTCGAACAGCAGTTGTTCTTCCAAAACGAGTACCACCCCCCGCTCTGTCTGAGTAGCGGATATGATATCACCTAGTTCATTCTCTTCTATATACTCATCCACTTCTGCTTTCAATTCTTCCAGGTCTTCCGTTTCGGCATCCTTCTTCTCTTCCTTGTCCTGTTCTTTATCATCATCAGGCAGTTCGTACTCATTGTTCTTTTCTCCATTTTCCTGCGCTTTCGCCTGTTCCGTCGGGTAGTCATTCTCCACTGCCGACGGATAGAAGTCGAAGATCATCCGATTACGGAATGATTCCGCAAGCGCTTCGAATTTGACGAGGTTGATCTGCGACATGGAAAAAAGCAGGACGAAGAAGACAAGGATTAATGTAATCATGTCTGCATATGTAGTCATCCACTGGGGGGCTCCCCCCTGCTTCTTCTTCCTGTTACGCTTCATTAGCAGCTTCTCCCATAGATTCCGCCTGCTTCTCTTCTTCTACATAACGCTTGTCCTCGTCAGAAAGAAAAGCGCTCAGCTTTTCTTCCAGTACTTTCGGATTTTGCCCGGACTGTACTCCAATGACGCCTTCAATAACCACCTGTTTCATGAAGATCTCCTGATCCGTACGATTCTCAAGCTTTCCAGCCATTGGGATAAACACAAGATTCGACAACAGTGTTCCATAAAAAGTGGTCAATAAGGCAACGGCCATCTGAGGCCCGAGTGTTGCAGGATTGGACAGGCTCTGCAGCATGAGTACAAGACCGATCAGAGTCCCGATCATTCCCCAGGCAGGAGCATACTCCCCCGCCTTCTCAATGATTGCCCGACCTCGATAATGGCGCTCCTCCACTGCATTGATTTCGGCCTTCATGATATCTGTGATGACCTCAGGCTCGATTCCGTCCACAGCAAGAAGAATGCCTTTCTTAATGAAAGGATCATCCACTTCGTCGAGCTCTGCTTCCAACGCAAGCAGTCCTTCTCGTCGCGCCCTTTCTGATAATCGAACAAATAAGCTGATCAGTTCCCTCAGGTTCCTATCATGCTGTTTAAATGCCTCTTTCATCACACGGAAGGTGAGTTTCACCTCACCTACGTTGAAGTTGACCATTAACGCAGCGACCAAACCGCCGATAACGATGATGATGGAAGAAGCTTGTATAAATGATGTGACCCCGCTGAATCCTGCACTGGACATAATACCGAACATTACCATGATGAATCCAATAGTAATTCCGATCGGAGTCATTAAATCTTTTTTTGTCATGCCAATCTCTCCTCAGTTCGGAAAAAGTACCGTAATACTTTTAATATCGGTACTATTTCGACTGAGTTGAGTTTCTTTCAATAATTCGGTGTGGCAAAATGACGTTCTGCTCTTCCACTTCTTCTTTATTCATTAGTTTCGTCAACAGGCGCATAGCAACGGCACCGATATCATACATCGGCTGAACAACGGTGGAGAGCGTCGGACGGACCATTGTAGCAAGGCGCGTGTTATCAAAGCCAAAGATCTCCATATCTTCCGGTACACGAAGTCCTTTGTCCTGAGCACCGTGAATCACTCCAAGAGCCATTTCATCAGAGGAGACAAAAACCGCTGTCGGATGATTGTC
Organism: Halobacillus sp. ACCC02827; assembly: GCF_030291935.1. Classification (NCBI taxonomy): domain Bacteria; kingdom Bacillati; phylum Bacillota; class Bacilli; order Caryophanales; family Bacillaceae; genus Halobacillus; species Halobacillus sp. ACCC02827. Next base: position 2,485,157 of record NZ_CP128168.1, read on the forward strand.
CATTTCCATCATTTGATCGACTGCTTCCAGTCCGGAATCATAGGAGTAATCCCCCGTGATAATAAGATCTTCCGCTTTGTCAGCTCCGCTTTCCTTCATGGCGCGCTTGTACCCTTCCAGTTTCTGCGTATTAATGATCGTCTCTTCCGGCCCAGAGATAAATGCGACACGATCGTGATCGTGGCTTAACAGTAATTTGGTTGCATCATAGGCAGCTTCTTCATAATTGATGTTGACAGCTGGAGTTTCCATCGATTCATCGACCGTCGCAGCCAACGTAATCGGTACAGAAGACGTCTTGAATTCACGGATATGATCTTCTGTAATATTACCGCCCATGAAAATCAGGCCGTCCACTTGCTTTCCGAGCATAGCGTTGATGAGGTTAAGTTCCTTATCCTTGTTTTGATCGGAATTACTCAAAATAATATTATAGTTGTACATAGTGGCAATATCTTCGATTCCACGCGCAAGCTCGGCAAAGAAAATACTGGAAATATCAGGAATGATAACTCCGACCGTCGTCGTTTTCTTACTTGCTAGTCCACGGGCTACTGCGTTCGGACGATAGCCCAGACGTTCGATCGCTTCATGTACTTTCTTTCTTGTTGCCGGCTTAACATTCGGATTTCCATTGACCACCCGTGATACGGTCGCCATGGAAACATTGGCTTCTCTCGCTACGTCATATATCGTTACATTCATCTTGCTTCCTCCTTATGAAATCCCTTCGATCCATTTATTCAATAGAACAATCATACGATAAATCGCTTACCTGCGCAATATTCGTGTACTTTCTACAAATATTGTACCCTTAACATTATAACGAATTGCACATTTGCTGCAAAAGTTCTTTTTTATTTATCTCAAAAAAAAGAAGCCAGGCTGAACGATCAGCCTAACTTCTCAGAAAAGCTTATTTGGTTAACTCTTCCATGAAGGTACGGAAAGTAGGAATATCCATCTGCTGGGCTGAATCGGAAAGTGCAACAGCCGGGTCCGGGTGAACTTCGGCCATCACTCCGTCTGCCCCGATCGCCAAGGCCGCTTTCGCTGTCGGAAGAAGCAAGTCTCTTCTGCCTGTGGAGTGCGTAACATCGACCATGACAGGAAGGTGTGTCTCCTGCTTCAGAATTGGAACGGCCGAGATATCAAGCGTGTTTCTCGTCGCTTTCTCATACGTTCGGATTCCGCGCTCACATAGGATGATGTTTTCGTTCCCTCTTGAGATAATGTATTCGGCTGCGTTGATGAATTCAGAAATGGTAGCGGAAAGACCGCGTTTTAGAAGAACCGGTTTATTGACAGAACCCGCCGCTTTCAATAATTCGAAGTTCTGCATGTTTCGTGCACCGATTTGAATCACATCAAGGTAGTCAAGCGCCTCTTCCAAGTCTCCCGGATTGACGATTTCACTGACGACAGCCAAGCCCTGCTCGGAAGCGGCCTGCTTAAGAATCTTCAGACCTTCTATACCAAGACCCTGGAAATCGTATGGCGACGTCCTCGGTTTGAATGCTCCGCCGCGAAGAAGTTTCAATCCTTGGTCTTTAACAGCCTTCGCTACTTCCGATACTTGCTCGTAACTTTCAACAGCACATGGCCCCATAATGAAATGCGGGTTGCCATCACCGATTTTTTCTCCATTGATCGTTACAATTGTATCTTCCGGCTTTTTCTTACGGGATACAAGCAGCGCTTTACGGTGATCGTCTTCCTGAAGCTCCAGTGCCGCTTTAAAGATTTCTTTGAATAGATGAACGACCGTGGAATCTTCGAACGGTCCGTCATTATGTTGGGAGAGTTGGTCGAGCATCGCTCTTTCCCTCACTGGATCAAAGCGGTTCATGCCCTGCTGTTCTTTAATCTGGCCAATTTCCTTTACCAGATCACCGCGTTTATTGATTAAATTCAGAAGCTGCAAATTAACGTCGTCTAATTGACTACGCAGCTGATCAAGATTTTGATTACTCATTTCTTTCTCCCCCTAGCATGAATTTTAAAATAATTTGTAATTTAATATAATAATTAAGGGCAATTATAGCTGACTTTTTCACTATTGTCACCCCCATTAAGGGCTTTCACTTGATATTTGTAGAAAAAGTTGGATTTTACCTGGAGAGGACCGTCCGAAAATACCCATAAAAAGAACGCGCCGGTGAATTATGGCACGTTCTTGAATACTTTTATGCGTGGGACAGGCGTTCCTCGGTGATCGACCCATGGCTGGCATCCCAAACGGCTTCTCCTTCTTTAAAAAAGATAGCTTGGGGAGACTGGTGGCGGATGGAGAACTGCTCCGCTACATAGTTGGATAACGGCCGCGCCGTCTGCACGTATAAGGTATAACATGGGTACTCGGATCTTTCTGCGAACCTGTCATATTGTCCCTTCGCATTTGCACTGATCGGACAGGTAAAACTATGCTTCAACAAAAAGAAGGAACCCGCTTCTTTTCGAATCTTCTCAAACTCGTCCATTGTCTCAATGATGTTCTCTTCCATGTGTTTACGACCTCCTGAAATAAAAACGATGGGAGCGGTTCCCCGCACCCATCGTCTCCTTATTATAGGTTGGTAGATGTAGCAGAATCCTGCTGTTTCTCCAGTTCTTTTGCAGCTTCTTCAATAGCTTCCGCCACTTCCTGAGCTGCTCTTTCCGCTTCATCTTCTTCACTGGTACGCAGACCCTTCACTTTATCCTTCACTTTACCACCAAGTTCCTGTGATCTTTCCGACACAGACTTGGAAAGTGTAGAGGATGTCTGGACAGCGCGGTCTTTCCACTCTCCACTTTTCTCATAGGCGACGTCTTTCCATTCGCCGGCACGTTCTCTCCACTCGCTAGAGCTATGATTGATGTCCTCGCGCAATTCACGTCCGGATTTCGGAGCAAGAAGTAAGGCGACAGCCGCACCGACAAGCCCCCCGATCAGTGAGCCCAGTACGAAGTCTTTGCCGCTTCCGTTGCTTTGTGATTTGTTTTGATTCATCATCAATTCCTCCTTTAAGATTTAAGATCCTCTTTCTTGGCTTTCTTCCACAAATTGATGGCTACATGCCCCCACTTCATGGCTTGAGCCGCCGAATCCGTATTCTCATTTGCAGATTTGTTCAAACCTTTGGAGAAGGAACGGATCGAATGGTTGAATTCCTGCACCGTGTCGCCGATACCTTTAACACCGTCAACAAGCGTATTCAGCTTCTGGGATTTCTCACCGACGTCTTCCGCCAACTTATTTGTTTTATTCAATAAGGCAGTCGTCTCCATGGTGATGCCTTCCATCTGCTTCTCTACCCCTTCAAGGGTGTCAGCCACGTTGTTCATCGTCCTGCGAACAGCTGTCAGCGTTCTCGCTAAGAATATGACAAGAACGGCAAATGCAACTGCTGCAATCAACGCAGCAATGTAAAGAATAATAATCATTCCCCCTGCACACTCCTTCTTATGTAATCGACACAGTCCCGTATATACCCTAAAGCGTATACAGGTAAACGTGAAGGTTACGTTAATTGGACATATTCGATATCATAACCGAAAATTCCTTTTTTATTTATATTTTATGTAAAAAACGTGCGGCTTTCATGGAACGCCGCACGTTTTTATCACTTCGTTTCCTGCTCGTAAGCTTCCTGGAACTTCTGAATATCCCCAGCACCCATGAATAGAAGAACCCCGTCTTCATATTCTTTAAGCTGCTGTGTTTCATCAAGCTGCAGCGTTTTTGCTCCTGGAATCAATTCCTGCAAATCAGTGATGGACAATTTGCCCTCATTCTCTCTGGCAGATCCAAAAATATCACAAAGAAATACATGGTCTGCTTCCTTCAGGCTGTCCGCGAATTCGTTCAAGAACGTCTTTGTACGTGTGAACGTATGCGGCTGAAAAATCGCGACGACCGGGCGTTCTCCGTATTTCTTTCTGGCCGATTCGATCGTAGCATTGATTTCAATCGGATGATGCGCATAATCATCGACGAGAACCTGCCTATTCCACTGCTTCTCTTGGAAGCGGCGCTTCACTCCGCTGAATGTCGCCAGCTTCTTGATCTGTTCGGGCTGCATATCTTCATAATGACAGAGTGCAATGACACTAAGTGCGTTTAATACGGTATGATTTCCAAACTGTGGAATGGTGAATGTGTCGTAGTAGTTGTTTCTGACAAACACATCAAAGGTCGTGCCTTCTGCACTTTCCTGAATATTCTGAGCTTGAAAATCATTCGTATCAGCAAGTCCATAATAGAGGACAGGAACGTTTGCCTGGATATGCTGAAGGTGTTCATCATCTCCACAGGCAATGATTCCTTTCTTGACTTGTTTAGCCATTTGCTGGAACGCTTGAAACACGTCTTCAATGCTGGTGAAATAATCAGGATGATCAAAGTCGATGTTTGTCATGATGGCATAATCAGGCTCATAGGATAAGAAGTGTCTGCGGTACTCACAGGCTTCAAATGCGAAATATTTACTTTCCTCGTGCCCTCTTCCAGTCCCGTCACCGATCAAGTAGGAAGTGGGATAATTTTCTGTAAGTACGTGAGCAAGCAGACCGGTTGTGGACGTCTTACCATGCGCGCCTGTAACAGCGATGCTCGTATATTTCCCGATCCATTCCCCAAGGAAATCGTGATACCGATAGAACGGCAGCCCCTGGGCCTTTGCCTCCTGTATTTCTTCATGATCTTCGCCGAATGCATTCCCTGCAATGATCGTGAGGCCTTCCTTGATGTTGTTTCTTGTAAAAGGCATGATTTCTATATTCTTTGCTTCTAATGCGTCTTGTGTAAAGAATCGTTTCTCAACGTCTGATCCTTGAACCTTCTCACCAGAATCATGAAGAATCTGTGCAAGCGAACTCATTCCTGTTCCTTTGATACCAATGAAATGGTAAGTTGTCATAAACAAGAACCTCCAAAATAAAGTGGGTCACTTTAAGTATAGTATATGTAACTTGTAAAAATCTGCGATTTCGCTTCCAGTTACATCTGTTAATCTTTGCGCTTTCTTATCTTACCACGTTCCGAAGCGAAGAAAAAGTGGGGAAGACAAAATCAAAAGGCACAAACGTTGAACGTTCGTGCCCACCCATATCCTCACTGGTCATCCCCAATAAATTCCACGCGTTCCAACCTGGAATTCGGCTTATATCTGCGTCCTTCTTTCGCCTCAGGTTTGCCGTTTATGATGACATTATCACCAGTGAAACCAATATTGATTTTAAGAAGGCTCCCGCCTACACCGTACATATCGACTGGAACTTCCTGCTCTTCGAATGCTTTGATCCGCTCCTTCGTAAACCCGCCGCTTACGACGATTTTCACATGACGATATCCCTCCTGGTCAAGAGCTCGTCTTAGTGCAAAAATCAATTCGGGATTCACTCCCCTGGGATCAAAGGTACCCATAAGGTGCTGGTTTCTCAAGAAGTATTTATCCACAAGATTCCTGGATGTATCGAGGCGCACCCCTTTCAATTCTTCTCCGAATTCCCGCGCTACTTTCAAGGAGTCTGAAATGACGTCATTATTATAATCGACAAGCGCCATCAGCTGATCGTCAGGAAACTGTTCGTGGTAAGCTTTCGTAGCCGCAACGACATCCCCCTGAAACATCTGAATCAATGCATGAGGCATCGTCCCCATGCCCTCTTTCCCCCACCATTCGTTCATGGCATGGGTTGCTTGAGCTGTCGATCCGCCGATAAAAGCAGAATAACCGTCACCAGATTGCTGGGTGAAATGATCATCCCTGTCTCCCATGAAGATGATCGGCTTCTGCTTCCCTGATGTACGGGCTGCTTTTACGACATTGTACACGTTCGTCGCAACAGATGTACGCCTGGCAAGAATCCCATCAATCATCCCTTCCAGAAAGCCGAAATATTGATAAGGACCTGTAACCGTCAACACCGTTTCATAAGGTACGATCTTATCCCCGTCCTTCAAAGAGTGGATCTCCAGTTCCTCTGGATGATCGGCAAACGTATGGATAAGAGCAATCACTTCATCCGTCCCGCATAAGACGGCATGGTCTTTCTGGAAAAACTGCATCGTCACCTGGTTTTCCGGAAGATGATTTTCTACAATATCCCTGGTCTTCAGGAAATAGACGGCTGAAAACCATCCCTCTCCGGCTCGTTCATCAAACTTGAATGTCTTGTTCGTCAGTCGGCTGATCTCGCCATTCAACTTGCGTGAAATTTCTTTCATGACTTTACTCCTTAAACATTAGGTCGTTTGTATCTTGAAAAATACATTCTTAGACCATCATATATAATTGAGAAGTAATACACAAGCCTTTCCTTCCAAGCTGGTATCACTCCATCATTTCGTCGATCTGCTGCCTCGTCAATAAAATGTCTCTCGGCTTGCTTCCTTTTTGTTCAGAAATAATCCCGTATGTTTCCATTTGATCAATCAGTCTGGCAGCACGGTTATACCCGACTTTAAATCGTCGCTGGATGAGTGAAGCGCTCGCACCGTTCTGTTCGACAACAAAGGAAACAGCTTCATCAAACAGCTCATCCGTGTCCTCTTCCGATGCCACCTGCTGGATCAGTTCATCCTGATGGAACAAATACTGCGGTGGAGCCACCTTTTTGACGTAGGCAGTCACGCGTTCAATTTCGTCATCGGAAACGAAAGCCCCCTGTATTCGCAATGGCTGGCCCGAACCGTTTTCAACGAACAGCATATCTCCCTTACCCAGCAGTTTTTCCGCTCCGGAAGAGTCGATGATTGTTCTGGAATCGACTTGAGATGAAACACTGAAAGCAATTCTTGTCGGTATATTTGCTTTGATTAATCCTGTAATAACATCCACAGAAGGACGCTGCGTGGCAAGAAGCAGATGAATTCCACATGCCCTTGCCTTTTGGGCGATTCTGCAGATCGCATCCTCGACATCCTGCGGGGACATCATCATGAGGTCGGCAAGCTCATCGATGACAATGACCAGATACGGCATCTTCTCTGATTTACGCCCTTGCTTCATGATTTTATCATTATAGCGTTCCACATCCCGAACGCCTTCCTTCACGAATTTCTCATATCGCTCTTCCATCTCTTTCACTGCCCATTTCAAAGCAGTTGTTGCTGCCTTCACATCCGTGATCACAGGGGAGACAAGGTGCGGAAGATCATTGTATGGTGCGAGCTCCACCATCTTTGGATCAATCAGCATGAACTTAACATCCTCATGGTGGGCTTTATATAATAAACTGATCAAAATCGTGTTGATACATACACTCTTTCCTGAACCAGTCGCTCCCGCAATGAGTCCGTGTGGCATTTTCTTCAAATTGGTCACGATGGAATCACCGCCGATATCGAGACCGAGACCAACCGCAAGCGGTGATGGATCTTCCTGGAAAGCTTCTGATTCAAAAATTTCCTGGAGTCCCACCATCTGAGAGCGTTTATTAGGTACTTCGATTCCAACCGCCTGTTTCCCCGGAATAGGGGCTTCGATACGAATATCTTTCGCTGCCATGCTTAATTTAATGTCATCAGCGAGGTTGGTTATTTTGCTTACTTTCACACCCGGCTCCGGCTGCACTTCAAATCTGGTAACCGTCGGGCCTTTCATTGCATTGACGACGTTTGCGCGTACATGGAAATGACGCAGCGTCGTTTCCAAAAGCTCCATCTGTTCTTTAATCCAGCTGTCATCATCTGAAGTAGGACGGACCGGATCCTCCAGCAGATGAAGAGGAGTAACGTATTCTTCTCTTACATGTCCGGGTTTATCATCCGTTTCCTGTGGAAGAGAATCTTGTTTCATTTCTCGATTCGATTCCACTTTCCGTTCCTCTTCCTTCAATTCTACTTTCTTGTTCTGAGGCGGTACCGGCTGATGATCCCGGGTCCTTTTGTCTCTAGGAGTCATTAATACGTTGAATGGCACACGCCGCTTCGGCTTCTCCTCGACAGGCTTTTCATCGGACACTTCCACGGCTTCATGATCTTCAGGCTTGTCCTCAGAAAAGTTTTCATCCTCTTCCGTCATGGAAGGAATGGTGGACTCAGGCGTTTCTGCTATTGAGTTATCCTCTGTTTCCACTCGATCTACAAGCTCTTCTTCTGTAATCATTTCCTCTTCCCGTATCCGTGATGAATCGCCCTCATAAACCTCTTCTTCATCATGACTGACAGGTAGGTCTGCTTCTGACACGGAGTCCTGATAAGAAGGGGCGGGGTCCTCCAACGGCTGTTCCACATCTTCATCTGCACCTTCTTCCGTCTCAGGCACTTCCTCTTCATCCAACATCAGCAGACCCGTGAAAGGTTCCTCCGGTTCCCTGTCTATAAGTGGTTCGGATTCGTGCGCTTCCAACGGATCGTTTTCCTTCGAGTCTACCTCTTCTGAGCGTGCTGGAGTCTCTACTTGTGACGGCTCATCGGAAGCCTCATCGAACCCCTGTACTGCTTTCTGAAACGATTCCATATCGTCCCCACGTGCCGCTTCTTCTTGAGGAGTCTCGAGTTCCAAGGAGGCTGCTTCTTCTACGTTACTTTTTTCTTTTATCTCTTCATCCGCAAGCTCTTCCACGGTAGGGAGCTGGTTTTCTGATTCTGTCACCGGTCTCTGAGGCTCCGGTTCATCCATCCGAATCCTCATACGTTTTCTTAACTCCTGCCATTGCTTCTCGTCATAGGAGTTAGTATAGAACCCTTTCTGCTGCTCTTCTTCTACTGCATACTCCAGTGTTTCCAAGCCCTTCGTCATTTGTCTGGCCTGGTACCCATAGATCGGCGACGGCACATCTGTAGGAGTAAACGGTACCGATGTTGTTTCCGGCAGTTCCTGTTCTTCCTCCTGTTTTCGCTGCTTTCTTCGCACAGGTTCTTCCTGTTTCTTCTGTTCCCCAAAAGGACGCTGCCTTCTGACAGGACGGTTCTCTAATGGTTTTTCTTCCTCCTCCACCGATGCGGAGGGATGTTTTGGACGATCCGGAATGACAGGAAAACGAAACTCCCCCTGTTTTGGATAACGATACGTCATCTTCGTCCTTGCATTGACTTCCTGGCGTTCATTCGTAAATCGTTCGTCTTTATTATGTAACGGCTTCTTCTCTTCTGCCTCATCATTTTCAAACCATTTTTTCATTTTGCTTTTAATGTCTTTCCACATTACGTTCCCTCTCTTTTCAAAAGCATGATTATCCCTATTTTAACAGGTTTACAGCATGTATTGCTTTACATTCCCTTTAAAAATGACTTTTGAATCAAAAAAAGCAAAGCAGCTAGGCTACTTTGCTTAAATTCGACATGTGCTTCCATTAAACTTCAAAAGTCTGACCGACTTCGTAATGGTCCTCCAGCACTAGAATGCCTTTTTCTTTCGGAGCGTCCGGCAGATCCAGCTCTTTGGCGGAACAAATCATACCGGAAGAAGGAACTCCTCTCAACTTAGCGTCTTTAATCTTCATTCCGCTTGGCATCGTCGCTCCTACTTTAGCAACGACCACTTTTTGACCCTCTGCTACGTTTGGGGCACCACAGACAATTTGAAGCGTCTCTTCTCCTACATCCACTTGGCAGACGCTTAACTTGTCCGCATTCTCATGGGGTGCCTTCTCTTTCACAAATCCGACAACGAATTTCGGGGATAGATCGAAATTGAGGACGTCGTTCAATTGGTTTTTCGTGAAAAGATCTTTAATCGGGGCAAGCATCTCTTCGGTAAGTCTGATCTTTCCCTGACCTTCAAGGTTGAAGTATTCCGAAGCGTTGAATATATTGTAGCCTAAAAGCGATCCGTCCCTTTTGTCCGTGATCTTCACCACATCTCCAAATGCTTCCTGTTTGATTTCTTCGCGATCTCCCTCTTTAACAGGGATGATCAGAACATCTCCGATTCCTTGACGATTGTAAAATACGTGCATATTAATCTTCCTTTCGGTCTCGTTTCGGTTTCTTCTGCGCCAGGATGAAAATCGGCTCCAGTTCTTTATCCTCATATAAGAAGGACAGGGAAGTGACAGGAACCGTTCCTTCCGCAAAGAATTTCATAGCCATCTGAGCTAATATATCATAACCCTCGGGGTTTTGGACATCCGCAAAAATAATGACGTCCTGATGCGGGATGCTGATAGCAAGCTCTCCCTTACATTCGGCTTTCAGTTTTTCGAGTAGTGCTTCATTGAGAATTCGGCTGGCATCGTAGCCGTCACGTGCGGAATGGAAGTAAAAATCATTGCCATAGACGGTATCCTTCTTCATCTCCACCGGCAGGGAGCGAACATTAAATCCCGCCACTTCCTTGATCCGATCGAGAGACCATCCTTCTTCTTGCAGCATGTCTTCATCAATCAGTTTATAGGACTTACCCAAATCCAGTGCATAATAGATTCTTGTCTCCGCTGTGTGTTCCGCATATACAAGCTGCTTTCCCTTGTCCTCTGTAGGGAAGGAAGCCGCTCGGATGACTGGATAGATCTGCTTCTCTTTCCCGGAGAGCGTATGTTCTTCATTCATGACCCGGAGGGCTTCCTGAACATTATCTTCCAACTCGTCAAGAGCTTCCTCTCCGCGCTGCTGGAATTTAGCAATGACGTTCGGGAGAGTGATGGTAATGCCCTTACCGGTTTCTGCCCATTCTACACGAAACGTATCTTTATCCCTGTTAAAGACCGTCTTCCATTCTGCATGATTTAAGCGTTCTTCCAATTTTTTCTTCAATTTAATACTTGTCATCTTCATAATATTTCCTCCTTCTACACTGGAAGAAATCGACGTTTCTTCGAATTTCACTGCCTCTTATTATACACACAAAAAAGCATTAATAAAAAGGAAACGGTAAAGTGATCCATCACAAAACGTTTCGCCTTATGCTGTCTATTTTTCACCGTGCCCCTCAACAAGTAAAAACGGACGTGTTTCTGTAAAACACGTCCGTTTGTTTGTCCTATGAATTATCTGCTTACTTGTATGAGAAAGTCCTCAATCTCTTCTTGAGATTTACGATCTTTGCTGACGAACCTTCCTACTTCTTCCCCATCACGGAAAGCAAGGAAACTCGGAATTCCGAAGACATCGTTTTCGGCGCAGACGTGGATGAATTGATCACGGTCTACGTAAACGAAGGTCCAATCAGCATATTTTTCTTCCAATTCCGGAAGAAACGGTTCAATTACCCGACAGTCCGGACACCAGTCTGCAGAAAACAGCAGGATAACCGGTTTCTCTTCTATCAAATCTTTCAATTGTTGATCAGATTCTAATGTAATCATTGTGGAACACCTCCGATGCTATTTTAGCACACGTTCACTCATAATCAATCGTCATGTCTCCCGGCTTGATCCACCCTTTCCTCCGGAAGGCGATGGCAATAATATAGCTGATCAAAGCCGGACCGATCAGGTGAAGGAAGAGGATCATGCCAAAAACACTCCAGGAGAATCCCATCGTTTCGAATGTCATGATTTGACCTACAAAGCCGCTTGTTCCCATTCCAGCCCCTGCTGCATTATTTTCCATTGTAAGCCATACGGTTGCCACAGGTGCCAGCACAGCACCAGCGATCGTTGGAGGAAGAAGGATCAGCGGATGTTTTACAATGTTCGCTACTTGAAGCATCGACGTTCCGATTCCCTGAGCAAGCGCTCCTCCTATGCCGTTATCTCGATAACTGATGGTCGCGAACCCGATCATCTGGGCAGCGCAGCCCACGGTCGCCGCTCCGGCTGCTACGCCATCGAGTGACAGCATAAGGGCAATGGCAAGGCTGGAAATCGGAGCCGTCAATGCCAGGCCCATCAAGACAGCGACAACGATTCCCATCCACAACGGCTGCTGCTGCGTTGCCCAATTGATGACTTCTCCTAGCCCCGTCATAAAACCACCGATCGGAGCTCCGATCCAAGAGCCGACCATAAATCCGATAACGATCGTGATGAACGGCGTGAGAATAATATCAATTTTCGTTTCTTTGCTTACTAGTTTACCAAATTCTGTGGCAGCGAGAGCAGCGATATAGCTCCCCGCCGGACCGCCGGCCTCCGCCCCGGCCGCTCCGCTGAACAAAGCTGCAAAAATGACTAAAGGAGGTGCTTTTAATCCATAAGCAATCGCCGCTCCGATTGCACCTCCCCATATCTTCGTATCCATCGCAAGCGTACCCATTTCTATAAACGACTGCGAAAGGGGACCAAGACTTGTTTGTTCACCAAGCGTCTTGATAATTAATCCGATGATCAAGGATGAAAACAACCCAAGCGCCATATAGCTGAGGGCGGTTATCAAATATGATTGAACCGATATATGTACTCCTTTTCTTGTTAGAAAATCTTTCACTGCCATCCCTCCCGTATGATTCCGCCCTTTATCATACAATTTTTATTTACATGTGTAAATACACCAGTATGAAGTATTTTGTACCACATCCTAGTATGAGCTTACGGCAGGGAGTTATTCCACGAAGCTGCCATACTGGACAGAATACGTTTTCTTTCGCATACTGGTTAGAAAGGTATAAAATGGGAGGAGATAAAATGGAGTTAACCGTTTACTTAGCGGGACAGATTCATGACGACTGGCGCCTTCAATTGAAAAAGAAAGCAGAGGAAAAAGGGCTGCCGATTCACTTCGTAGGACCACAGGAAAACCACGATCGTTCTGATGATATCGGAGAAGCCATACTCGGAAAGCAGCCGGACAAACTGTACCGGGATGACGCAGCTTCCAGCGTGAACAACTTCCGCACACAGGTTCTCTTGAACAAATCAGACGCCGTCATTGCATTATTCGGTGAATCGTACAAACAATGGAATACGGCTATGGATGCAAGTGCAGCGATCCATCTGCAGAAACCACTGATCCTTATTCGCCCTGAGTCGTTAATACACCCATTGAAGGAACTCTCGAATAAAGCAGATGTGACGGTCGAAACCATGGAAGAGGCTTTAGAAGTTCTCGCCTACGTGTACGAATAAAAAAAGCGCGGAGCCATTCGGCATCCGCGCTTTTTTTATTTGTTCATCTGTCTGTCGTATTCCCACTGCCCCTTCAAAAGTTTCACTACGTGGGTGAACATTTCGGCACGATCGATGATCCCATTTGTAAAAATGCCGACAGCCCCTTCATTTTTTCGGACCTCGTGCTTATCTGCATATACATCCATCAGTTCGCCCAGTTCTTTTCCTCTTTCCAGGCCGGCTTTAATTTCTTCCGGAAGCATGATTCTGGCACCGCTCGCGGTGTATACATTCTCTTTCTCATCTACGAGCGCTCCCCAATTACAAAGATAGAGATCATCCTCGATTTCCATCACGCCGCCTTCAAGGCCGATGCCGAGGTCTGCTTTATTCTGGGAGGCACATTCTCGGGCACGATTAATGGCACCTTCCAATGTCTCTTCATCAGAAAAAGGCTGAGCAGCCACTTTAGACTCTACGTCGATTCCCACGATTTCCATCTCCGGAAATATGCGTTTAACCGATTCTACTTTCGTTGGATTCTTTGATCCTACATATATTTTCACGTTAGATACACCTTTCATTTTCTCTGATTAGCTTATTCTTTACGTTTCATACTTTTTTGCTATCCTATTCTAGCACAAAGTCACGCAGGCTGAAATCAGCACGCGTGACTTTAAAGAAACTCAGCCATTTTGTTTTATTTGGTCCAGCGTATTCTGATCTGTAGAGCGTACGAGCTTCACAATCAACTCTTTTGCTGCTGCGTAATCATCCACGTGAATGATGGACGAGGAAGTATGAATGTATCGGGAGCATATTCCGACGACAGCAGAAGGGACTCCATTATTAGACATGTGGACCCTGCCGGCATCCGTTCCACCTTGGGAAATAAAGTATTGATACGGAATATCGTTCGTTTCCGCTGTATCCAAAATGAAATCTCGCATACCTTTATGAGTAATCATTGTCCGGTCGAAAATACGGAGAAGCGCCCCTTTACCAAGTTGACCGAATTCCTTCTTATCTCCACTCATATCGTTTGCAGGAGAAGCATCCAGCGCATAGAAAATATCCGGATTGATCATATTGGCAGCAACTTGAGCTCCCCTCAGACCGACTTCTTCCTGGACCGTAGCGCCAGAGTATAATTTGTTTGGAAGCTTTTCCCCCTGCAGTTCTTTTAACAGCTCAATGGACAAACCACATCCGTACCGGTTATCCCATGCTTTCGCCATGATCTTCTTCTCATTAGCCATAGGAGTAAAAGGACAGATCGGTACAATCGGCTGGCCCGGTTTGATGCCGATTTTCTCCGCGTCTTCCCTGTCATCCGCACCGATGTCGATCATCATATTTTTTACTTCCATCGGCCGCTTCCTTTGTTCCGGTGTGAGATTGTGAGGAGGAATGGAGCCGATAACTCCGACTACCGGTCCCTTGTCGGTAATGATTTGGACACGCTGTGCCAGCATTACCTGGTTCCACCAACCTCCGAGCGGCTGGAACCGAAGCATCCCGTTACCCGTGATTTGAGTTACCATGAATCCTACTTCATCCATATGACCTGCAACCATTACGGTCGGGCCTTCGCCTTCTTTGACACCAAAAACGCCGCCCAAGTTGTCCTGAACGATAGAATCTGAATATTTACCCAGCTCCTCCTTCATAAATGAACGTACAAGATGTTCGTTCCCCGGTGCACCAGGGAGCTCTGTCAATGTCTTAAAAAGAGTGCGTGTTTCTTGATTCATATGTACCTCTCCTTTTTATCCTTCTGCTCTTATTTTACCGGAATTTTGAAACCGTTTCTACAAATCCGCCACAGGAGCATAGTTTTGTTTTACTTTTATCGGGAATATTTAGTATACTGGGTAGCAGAAATCAGTTATGAGGTGATTAACAAATGAACTGGAAAAAAGTTGCAATAGCTGCCGGTGTAGGAGCATTGGCTGGCTACGTAATCAAAGAACAAGTAAGCAATAGTCAAGGTGTCACACCAGAGAAAGCTTTGAAAATCGCCAAGGAAGCATTTAAGAAACAGGGACCTATCAGTGGTTCATGGGTGTACATGCAGCCGGAAGAACTGAACAAAAACGGCATCCACTATGATGTGTACCGTGGAGGTATCGCAAAGAACAAAGACGGCGAAACATCGCAGTTTGAGTTCTACATCGATACGGAAACCGGTACGATCGTAGATGTCGCAGAAACTACTGCTTAATCCAGTGAAGACCTTCGGCCGTCAGGCGGAAGGTCTTTTTTCTACTTTTGGTATTCATGCCTGCTCTTCTTCTCTAATTCCTCGGTTACTTTCCCTTCTTCGTCGAAACGCAGTGCACGATAAATGGCATCATGATAAAAGATATACCACGCTTGTTTCCCATATCCATACTTCATCCACTTCTCTTTCTCATGAACAGAGGTCACCGGGTAATCGTCATAGGCGAGCGCCCACAACACGTTTTGGTGTGCATGCGTCGGCATAAGGTCTGCCATATGCAGAAAACATACTTCCCCCTCTTCATAAAGGAGGATGGAGTGTCCGTCACTATGCCCACTCGTATGGATGAACCGGAGACCCGGAACGATTTCCAGCTCCTTCTCAAATGTATGTACCAAATGCTGGACTGGTTCCCAATTCGCTTCCCAATACGTATTTTTGGAGCGCATGTTCGGATTCCGCATTTCCTCCCATTCCACTTCACTCGTATAAATAACCGCATTCGGGAACGTGGGGACTAGTTCTTCTTTCTCCCAAGAGGTAAGCCCACAGGCATGATCAAAGTGCAGGTGTGTCATCAGAACTACGTCTATGTCACCGCAAGTGAGGCCCATTTCCTCTAATGAGCTCCGGATGTTTGATTCCTGAAATACACCATAATTTCGTTTTTGTTTATCCGTAAGCTTTCCCTTACCGATACCGGAATCAATCAACATCCGCTTACCGTCGATTTCCAACAAAATCGGGTCGGTCCTCAATTCAATCTGATTGTTTTCGTTCACGGGATACTTGCGACTCCACAAAGGCTTCGGTACTACACCAAACATTGCGCCGCCGTCCATATGGGTGACGCCGCCGTCGAGCCACGTCAATTTAGCACGGCCGATTTCCATCGTTTCCATCCAACACCCCTCCAACTATAAAGATAGCTCTAGTCTATCATATAGACCAGAGCTATTGTAAACGGTATCAACCGAGGAATCTAGCCGTGCATCTGTAAATAGGCTGTCCTTTGGCTGCAAACTTCTCTTCATATTCTGTTGTCACATTGAGAGGATCTTCATCGGCGTGAAGATCGACGGATACATCTTCCAAAGTCATCCCGAATTCGGAAAAGCTGATCAAGGAATATTCAAACAGCCCTCTATTATCCGTTTTCAACGTCAAACGGCCTTCCTCAACCAACACTTCTTTGTATTGTTCAAGAAACGTATGGAACGTCAGACGACGCTTTTCATGCTTATTCTTCGGCCAAGGGTCAGAGAAGTTCAAATAAATATGATCCACTTCCCCTTTATCGAAAAGTTCCCGCAAATCCTTTGCATTTTCATTAACCATTCGTACATTCGTCGTTTCGGCAGCCAGCACTTTCTTCACTGCACCTACGATGACACTTTTAACGAACTCCAAACCTACGAAGTTTACTTCCGGATGCTGTTTCCCCATTCCGGCAATAAACTGGCCTTTCCCTGATCCTATTTCTAAATGGAGCGGTTGTTCAGGGTTCTGAAACAACTCTTTCCATTTTCCTTTGTTATCAAATGGGTGTTGAACTACAACTTCATCATGTTCTCTGAGAAAGTCGTCCGCCCACGGTTTATTTCTTAAACGCATGTATGGTATTCCTCCTTCTTATCGTTAGTATGGTACCACGAAGAGTGCAAAATTTAAAACTTTTTTATGATTTGCAAGCGAAGACGTGAAAACACGAACATGAGGGAAGAAATAGCAAGAGAAGGGTGCTATTTCCCCTACATGCAGGACCACGTACAGATAGTGCTGTTTATGAAGGATTGGCATGCTTTCATTGTAAACGCTTTCTGATTTATGCTTAATATCGTGTGAGACACTAATAAGCAGGAAGGATGATCAATTCACATGCTTGTAAAAGCGATGGAACTGGCGGTTTTAGCCGCATTCTCTGTACTGTTTGCAGGATACGCACTATTCATTTACCCATTGGAGAAACTAAAAGAAGTTACCAGCTCAGAAGTAAAAGCGAAAAAGCTTAAATATACACCACAAACGACTGAAAAAACCGTTGCCTGAGGCAACGGTTTTTCTTTGTCTGGTATGGATATAAAGAATAAAATCAGCTTGCAAAGACAGGACGTTGTCTCAACAAGCTGTATTCATAGAATTTCATGTTTTTTCATAATCCTTTTCAGTTTATCCAACCGAACCATCGCTTCATCGTATTCCCCGCGCATCTGGTGCCATTGAATAAAGGACAGAGACTGAGATACGGAGTACCATTTCATTCGCTGGTACATATGATCATCCAGTTCTGTACCATAATGCTTCAACCACATGTCCCACTGATCTTCCGGAATGTAGTTGTACAACAGCATGCCAAGATCGAGAGCAGGGTCGGCGACCATAGCGTTGTCCCAATCAATTAAATAAAGACGATCATCCGAAGACAGCAACCAATTGTTATGATTCGTATCACAATGGCATACCACATGCTTATGATATTCCACTTCTTGGACATGTTTGTCTAGGAACCTGATGGCGTGATGAATTTCAATTCTCGGATCGACCTGATCCAACACCTTTTGGTTTTCTTTAAGATCCTTCAAAATTTCTGCAGGGGTCAATGGATGCTTCCCGAGCCTCATCAACATATCCAACATTTCTGAAGAATGATGGATTTTGCTTAGCAATGCGGCAACTCGAGGATGCTTCATTTCTTCCGTCTTCAATTCCCTGCCTTCCAGCCACTCTTGAGCTGTTATGACATCGCCATTCTCCAACCGTTTGGTCCAAACAAGCTTGGGCACAATTCCTTCAGCAGACAACACGGCCAGGAAAGGAGAAGAATTACGTTTCAGAAACAACCGCTTCCCTTCTGTCTGAGCATAATAAGCTTCACCCGTTGAGCCGCCGGCTGGTGTTACGGTCCAATTACTACCAAGTATATGTTCCAACCAATTCACCTTCAATTCCTCAAATCCTCTTGTGATTGAATCACGTCATTGTTTCTGAATCTATTATATCGTACTTTAGTAACGATCCAAAATTAATTTTCATCCGTTTTTGAGCGTGTACCTTAGAATAGATTAACCCATAATTCTGTCTAGTTTCAAGGAATATCTTTTAATCGCCTGCAATCATCGATTTTGATGGCGCTTTCTCAATTGTACAGGTGTACGTTTCACCAGCCTGGCCATCCACTTGAAAAGGCACAGCAGCCCGGGAAGTTATTTTTACTCGTTTAGCCTTGATCAGGTGGACCTCCTTGATTCTTGCATGCCACCCTGTAAAAACGCTGAAAAAGAGCACAGCCAATTTCCTTTTTGATATGGGATCGAGGATCAGCAGCTCAAACTCTCCTTTAGTTAAATCTGCGTGCGGCGCTATCTTCATCCCCCCTCCAAAATATGGATGATTGGCAATCGTCAGCATCATGATCTCCCGCCCCGGGTAAAAGACGCCGTCGATATCCAGGTCTACCGTAATCGGTGCTGAATTTCTAATCGATGCAAGTAAAGCTGCAGGATAGGTCAGAGAGGAAAACAATCTTCGGTTTCCTTTATTGCGTGATTTTGTGACCCTTCCTGCAATCCTACCGTCAAGTCCGAACCCGATACTATTAAGAAACAAGCGGGTGCCATTTCTTTTTCTCCCATGAAGGTCATAACACCCCAAACGGAGCTGGTGAATTCTGGGACGACGGATCATATTACGGAACAAAGGCAGACCACGCTCCCTTAAGCCCAGCCCTCTTGCAAAATCATTCCCTGTCCCCGCAGGCAGGAAGCAGATCGGAATAGAGGGATAACTGCGCGCTCCATTTACGACCTCATGTAACGTACCATCTCCACCCAGCACGATGATGGATGATAACGTATCTTGATAGATTTCCGTTACCTGTCTCGCTATACGTTCTGCATGTCCTTCCTCTTGTGTGAAGAAGGCACGGCAATTTTCAGCTTTGTAGGAATGGTCCCTCTGGATCCTCCTATACATCTTGGCCGCTTTCCCTTTCCCGGCAACCGGATTCACGATAATGATATTCATAGGACATTTCTCCTGATTTTTAAGTCGTATAATTATGCAGCTGATTACTATTCTATTATAATATTAATTAGAAAGGAGGAGTTCCAATGGCTAAAGATTGCACGTACTGTGGTACAACAGTCACCATTCCTGACAACGGCGCCTTAATCATTCGAGCCCATTCGGAATTGTCCCGTCGCGGTATACCCGCTGATGAGGGAGTACATATTATTCCCTACCAAAACAGAGAAAACCTGCAAGACATCCTTGCAGACCTCCTGTCCAAGGGGGTGAAGGAGGAAGAATGGATCCATCTGTCTTCTGGTGCCATGGCTCAAACATTCCCGATCACGATCGAGCACCTCTTTGCGAGGCTTTGTCAACCGGAGCTTGAAAGCTTGATTCATCAAGGTGATTTTGAGGCACACCTCCAGCCGATCCTCAATATGAAGGACAGCAGCATTTTTGGATATGAGGCTCTGCTTAGGACGAAAGGAAGGCAAGTAAATCCCGGTGAACTCTTTGATTACGCTGCACGTTCAGGACTTCAGTCTATGCTGGATCAAAAAGCCCGGCGCGCTGCTGTTCAAGCCAAGGCAGAGCATTTACAGCGGGGGCAGCACATCTTCATCAATTTCCTTCCATCTACTATTTATGTACCGGAATTTTGTTTAAAGCATACTTTTCAAATAGTGGAGGAATTTTCTATCGATCCGGCAGACCTTGTTTTTGAAGTAGTGGAAACAGAAAAAATTACGGATGTTCGGCACCTGAAAGGTATTTTGGATACGTACAAATCATCCGGTATGCGTGTAGCTCTCGATGATGTGGGGGCAGGATACAGCACAATAGAAATGCTTTCTCTACTACAACCGGACATCGTGAAAATCGATCGTTCCTACATTAATGGATGTGCCGGGGATCCAATCAAACAACAGTTTTTATTTGAAGTACTGCAGCGTGCGGACAAGCTTGGAATTGACGTGCTTGCGGAAGGAATCGAAACCGTAGAGGAGTGGAACTGGCTGCAGAGCCAGGGAGTCGGGTACGGTCAAGGATTTTACATTGATAAACCGCGCCCCGTTCCGTCAAAAGAACTCATTCTTCCCTAGACTCTTCTTCGTCTACATCCCATTCCGGCCGTTTCACGGAAGATGTGCGGCAATGGTACAGCAGTGCTTCTGCAGCCTTTAGCTGGTCGTGCTTGAATGGTGACGTTGTATTTCTTTTGTCTTCCAGCCACTGTGCGTAGCGTTCTCTACCTATGTAATCTGTTTGGAATGGTTCTTTCACGCCGGAGAACGTCCATTGCGGTGCAAGCACCACTTTTCGAAAAGGAAGATGGATATTATATTTCTTCCAAACACTTTTCACATAGGTTTCCGACCGTCTTAATGACAAAAGCGGGTTCATGATTTTGCGCTGCTTTCCATTCTCTTCGACATACCAAGCTTTTTCAGCACTCGGGTAAACCGTTTCACCCGGAATGGCGGAAAGGTCATAAATCAATTCGACCCCGTGTGGTCCGATCAACAAAGGCTCGATTTCCATCTGAGCCTTTTTGATCGTTACAATCGGTCTGTACATAAGGAGATATGTATCCGGGAGCCGCTGCAAGTAAAACTTCAGCCGCTCATCCTCCCGGTACTCTGGCGCAAGAAAGGATCTCTCCACCAGGGTTTTGGAAGCCCAAGTCAATTGGAGAGAGAATAAACCATCCAAAAACTGCTGCTTCCTTTCTGCCATACTGACGGGACTTTCTTCCACTTCCGGTCTATGGTCTGGTTTTTCTTCTTCTTTTCTCATCCATCGTCTCCAGAAAGGTGAACGCAGTGGTTCCGTGTCTTCCAGAGATGCTGCCTCTATCCCTGTGTCTTTTGCATGCAGAAATTCGTGTCTTGCTTTTTCCCACTGCTCTTTCTTTAATTGGATATATTTCGTCGGGTATTGAAAGATGTTTCGCTGGTATCTTGAAATGTAGTC
This sequence comes from Halobacillus sp. ACCC02827, assembly GCF_030291935.1. Lineage (NCBI taxonomy): Bacteria > Bacillati > Bacillota > Bacilli > Caryophanales > Bacillaceae > Halobacillus > Halobacillus sp. ACCC02827. The sequence continues at coordinate 2,506,284 of NZ_CP128168.1, forward strand.
CTGTAATTTAATCAACTGTGCCATAGTTACTCCTTTATCCGTAATGGAATAGCGGCAATACATTCGTATTTCGGCTTCTGTTCCGGATGGATCTTATACACATTTACTCGTTCCACCATCATTTCTAAACGTTCTTGCAAAATGCCCGGTTCTGCTCCCTCTTCCAGCAGCGGTGATTTTCCTTCTGCCTGTTTCTTAGCAAGGGTGATATGCGGATAATACTTGCGGTTTTCATTGGGAAATCCCTGGCTCTTTCCACATTCCTCCACGAGTGATTTCATCTCTTCTAAAGAGGCTGGCAAGGATACTTCTGCATGAAATACCCGCGGCTTTACAGGATTACCGAAAAAACCTGCAGGACCGATTTGAAGAGGAAAAGGAGCCGGCCAATGTCGATGAAGCAAGTCAGAAAGCAAGGATTCTATTCTTTCATCGGAGCATCCTCCAAGAAACTTTAATGTAATATGGAAATCTTCCACCTCCGTCCAGACTTTATACTCCATGTGCTGCTTTACCTCTTCCTGCATGGATACAAGCTCCTGACGTATAGGTTCACTTACGGGAATTCCGATAAAGTAATGGTTCACCGCTCCTCCTCCATTCTCTTATTTCGTTAGCTCATACAGGCTTGCTGCGTATATTTCCATTGCCCTTACCATATCAGCAATTCGGACATGTTCATCTTTCTGATGGGCAGTATCCGGGCTGTCATGAAACATAGCACCAAACGCGACTGCTGACTCCATCGTACGTGCATAAGTAGCTCCGCCAATTGATTGCACAGACGCTTCTTCACCGGTCACCCGGTTATAAACGGAAAGCAGTGTCGTAACAAAGGGGTGATCCTTCTCCAGGTGAATAGCGGGAAGATGATCATAAATACGCAATTTCCCTTCGTGTCTCCGAGCAGCTTCTTCCAATTTCCCGACGATTTGCTCATAATTTCCTGTCACCGGGTACCTGAGATTGAATCCAACTTGACATGCTTGACTTTCCCATTGAATAGACCCCAGATTACTGGTCAAGGCACCGGAAGCTTCATCCGACTGGGACACTCCCAGTCCTTCTCCATTTGTTGCATGGAATGTGCTGTGCAGGTAGTCGATCAATTGACGTTGAATTTCCGGCAGCTCTTCCGTCTGCAGAAAAGCCAGGAGACGGATGATGGCATTATTCCCTGTTTCCGGTCTGCTGGCATGGGCAGCTTGTCCATAGAGGGTCAAATGTATTTCGTCCCCGCCCTGCTCTACTTTCCCCTCCAACGTTTGATCTTCCAAATAACGCTGGAACCGATCGGCCACCTCTTCCTCTGCCTTTACGCGCACAACTGCGTCCTCAGGTACCATATTTAATCGGTCGCCTCCTGTCAAGGAGACTATTTTTACAGCAGCACTTGATTCTCCTTCATGCACCGGGATTGTCAAATAAGCATCAAGCAGCCCTTTCTCTGCGTGAATGACAGGAAAAGATGCATCCGGAGTAAAACCTGTTCCGGGCATCTCTTCTTTCTTGAAATAGTGGGTAATACCCTGCCAATCCCTTTCTTCATCCGTACCGAGAATGAGCCGTATCCGCTTATTTGGTTCAAAGCCTTTATCCTTAAGCATCTTCATGGCGATATAGGCGGCCATGACGGGACCTTTGTCATCCTGGGCTCCCCTGGCGTACAGATTTCCGTCTTTCACTACAGGGTTGAACGGTTCTGTGGACCAGCCTTCTCCGGCAGGAACGACATCCAGATGACCTAATATTCCTATTAACTCTTCCCCTTGCCCGAACTCTATATGACCTGCCTGGCCATCTACTTGTTTTGTCGCAAAACCATCCTGCTCTGCAATTTCCAGCATTTTCTGAAGTGCATCGTTGATCGGTTTTCCATACGGATATTCTTCACTCTCTTCATAGACACTCGGAATAGCCAACAGTTGTTTGGCCTTTTCAATAAACTCCTGCTCGTACGTTTCGCTCCATAATTTGAAATCCATACTTATTCCCCTTTTGTAATGATGTGATTATATGTTTTTTTGTCGCAGACTACATAGAGTTCAGCATCTTCCGGCAGTTCCTGCTCCAGCTTACGGTTAATTGCCAGGTCGTTTCTATCTGCAATCAGGGTTGCCCCTTCATTAAGCAAAGCTTCAAATGCATCGCGGTACTTTTTCCAATTGGAACGGACAGGCACATGAAACAAATCTTCGCCTACAGACCTTCGGAGCAATTGTCCATATATACCCGTCACCCCTTTGCGAAAAGCTGAACGTACAGCGAGAGAAGAAATCATTTCGTTTGACACGATGAACTCATCGACGTCCGCGTGTTTGAAATTAGGGATGTGTTTTTCATCCATCACTTCCACAATGGTATGGACGTGGGTGGATATCGATTCGATGGAAGAAGCGATCAGGAGCGTCTTCCCGTCTGCGGTTTGCTTGTCAGCCTGTTCATCAGCAAAGACAATGACGGCTTTGGCATAAGGAACATTAGCTTTCTGCAGTGTTGCAAGATCCGAAGCGTCCCCTTTTATGTAATGAATGTTCTCCGCGAGAACAGGTGCTGCGTTCAGTTGATCAATGAGGACGATCTCACATATTTCATCCGTATCCAGCATCTCTTTGACGGCATATTTTGCTTTTGAAGACCAACCGATAATGACGAAATGTCCCTTTTCTTTATACACAATATTCCCCTCCAAACGTTTTTTTCTGAAAACAGCAAGGCCGTCGATTATTTTTCCAATAACAATACCGATAAGTCCAATTCCGATCACATATAATAGGATAGCGATAAGTCTACCCGCGACAGTCACCGGATAAAAGTCACCGTAACCTACTGTCGTCACCGTTGTCATTACCCACCAGAAACCATCAAATAATGTCGGAAAGGTATCACTTTCCACAAGAACGATTAGAATGGTAGATAAGATAATGAGCAGGGCACTCGCACCAAACAATATGTAATTATTAATATGAACCATTTTCCTAAAGAACTTTCTTAACAGATACATCAAGCTTTCCTCCTATCTTAAATGTTCTGTAAATCCTTGTGAACGAAAGGTTAAGAAACGATTTATCGCTGGAACATTCGCATTTATTGTTGTAAAATGTAAACAAGTTCAGAGATTCACTAGCACCACAAGTTCCATAAAAACGAATAAGGAGTGGTTTTTTGAATCAACCATCATCCCGCATGCTCAACCGTATCAAGGCTGTCTACCTTTACATTAGAGACAGAGGTACAGTTACGACAAATGAGTTAGCAGATGAGTTCGGTATAACCGATCGTACGATGCAAAGAGACCTGAGCGTTTTGGAATACAACGGATTAGTTTCTAGTCCTCACCGTGGAAAGTGGACAATCACTGAAAAGAGAGTTAAAATATCCTGAACATAAAATGACTATATAGATGACACCCGGAAACTGGTTTCCGGGTGTTTTTTTGAATTACTTATTAATTTTGCTTCGTAATGTTCTGCAGATAATGGATCTCTTCCTCTGTCAGCTCCCGGTACTCACCGAGCTCCAGTTCTTCATCGAGAGCAAGTTCCCCCATGCGTATCCGCTTCAAATAAGTCACTTTCTTACCAACGGATTCGAACATCCTTTTCACTTGATGGAATTTCCCCTCCGTAATCGTCAGTTCGATTTCAGAAGTTGGACCGGCTGTGATAATGTTCAACTCGCCGGGTTTCGTATGGTATCCATCATCAAGTAGAACACCTTGGGCGAACTTACGGACATCCTCATCCGTCACTTCCCCTTCTATCACGGCGAAGTACGTTTTCCCTACGTCTTTCTTCGGTGAAGTAAGACGGTGGTTCAAATGCCCATCGTTAGTAATGAGCAAGAGGCCTTCCGTGTCTTTATCCAGGCGACCTACAGGAAACGGATCGAATACTTGATCCTCCGGCTGGAGAATATCGATCACAGTCATATCATGAGCATCTTCCGTAGCCGATATAAGGTCCCCCGGCTTGTTCATCATCAAATAGATGAATTCCCGGTATTCCACAGGCTCTCCCATGACCGTCACCTGGTCTATATCAGGATCGACGTGTGCTTTCGGGCTTTTCTCGGGCTCCCCGTTCACGCGTACATTCGATCCTTTCAAAAGCGCCTTGACCTCTTTTCTCGTTCCGTATCCCATGTTCGCCAGCAATTTATCAATTCTCACGTAAAAACTCCTTCTTACCTGCGTTTTAGAAATTTATCAAGGAAGCGGACTCTGCCCCCAAGAATTCGTTCGAGCAATGTTGTTTTATAAGCCATCCACAAATATGCGATACCACCGATGCCTATACTGAAGAGTAAGACGATCATCGCATGCAGTCTGTTTTCCGTAGGATCAAGAAACAGACTGAACAGCCATTTCACAGCGATCACCACGAAAGCCATAAGCACTGTTAAAATCAGCACCAGCAGCGTCCGTTTAAACAGCTGACGAAAGTCGAATTCTATCGTCGTGAAGATACGCCAGAAGTTTAGAACTACAGCGGCAGCAACGCCGATGCCTGTTGCTACGATGGCACCTTTTGCGCCCATCAGCTGGATGAGCCACCAGTTTAAGGCGATTTTCAGCATAATGCCTGTTCCAAGACTGACGACCGCGAAATTCTGCTTATTAATTCCCTGCAGAATGGATGAAGTGACCGTGTAAAGTGCCAGGAACAGTCCAACAGGAGCATACCAGCGAAGCAAGTCTCCGCGATAGGTAACCTCATCAACGCCGTAAAATGTCCCGTATGCTTCCAATGCTACGACGGAAAGCCCGACAACAGCAGGGATGATCAACAAAGCGACGATCTGTAATGCCTGATTGATCTGATGATTTAACCGGTTCATTTCATTTTTAGTAAACGCCTGGGTGATGGCGGGCAAGAGAGCAAGGGACAAGCCAAGACCAAGCGTCACCGGAATCATGATCAGCTTATGACTAAGGAAGTTTATTATAGAGAATGCATTATTGTATGCTTCTCCAGAAGCCCGGATCGCCTTCTCCATCGTAAACTGGTCGACTAGCTGATAAAGTGGTGTCGCGATACCGACAAGAATAAACGGTCCCGCATAACTAAATAATTCTTTGAACATTTCTTTATTGGACAAGCCGCTTGTGTACTCCTGCGCTTCCAGCTGGCGGTCCAAATACGGCTTACGCTTCCTCCAGTAGAGATACAGCACAAGGCAGGACGCAAGACCACCAATGAATGCAGCGAAAGTAGCGAAGCCGACGGCTCTAGGCATCGGCCCCTGCATCAGCTGCATAATAACAAAGACAGAGCCGAGCAGGAAGACAATCCGTACAATCTGCTCGACCACCTGTGATACGGCCGTCGGTGCCATGGATTCATATCCTTGGAAGAACCCTCTGGTAATACTCATCGGTGGAATGACTAACAGAGCAAAACTGACCATTTGAATGACCATAGTAGCCTGGCCAAGTCTCTCTGACTCTTCTCCGATGGTCCATACAGCGACTTGTTCAGCCGAGAAGAACAACATGAGGAAAGCCAGGACACCGGTAATGGACATAAGCGTCATTCCGGCTTTCAGCATTCTTCTTCCCGTTTCATAATCACCTAACGAATTGTATTTAGAAACAAATTTAGAAACGGCGACAGGAACGCCCATACTTGATAAACTAAGAAGGATACTGTAAGGGACATAAGCGATGGAAAACAAGTCGGTCCCTTCCGTACCTACCATATTTTCAAACGGGACGGTATAGATCATACCAAGAAACTTCGATAAGAATGTTCCTGCTGTCAACAAAATGGTACCTTTAAGAATCTTCGACATAATTACCTTTTCACCTTCAATTTTATTGTAGAATCGACCTCATCTATTTTATCATAGATAATGGACAAACAAGGAATGATTGAACAAAAGAAAGGAAGACATTCATGAGTTATCAAGTTACCGTCATCGGCGGAGGACCATCTGGGCTGATGGCGGCTATCGCTGCAGCTGAACAGGGTGTGAAAACACTTTTGATCGATAAGGGAAGAAAACTGGGCACGAAGCTTGCTATATCCGGAGGAGGACGCTGTAATGTTACGAACCGGCTTCCGGAAGAAGAAGTGATTAAGCATATTCCGGGAAATGGAAAATTCTTATACAGTCCTTTTTCCGTCTTTAACAATCACGATATCATCGATTTTTTTGAAGGCTTAGGAGTAGCATTAAAAGAAGAAGATCACGGACGGATGTTTCCTGTAAGTAATAAAGCCAAGGATGTCGTCCAGGCATTATTGAACAGATTGGACGAGTTGGGCGTGGAAGTACGTAAAGAAACACCTGTGGAGGCCATCCATTATGGGGAAGAATCTCATCAAGTTCTTTTGAAATCCAAAGAAAAGATTGAAACAAAGGGACTGATCCTTGCTGTAGGTGGAAAAGCTGTCCCGCATACCGGTTCCACAGGGGACGGATACGCATGGGCGAAGAAAGCCGGCCACACCATTACGACTCTGTTCCCGACCGAAGTCCCTTTACTATCCAAGGATGCTTTTATTAAATCAAAAACACTTCAAGGATTATCGCTAAGAGACCCGGCCGTCTCCGTTCTCAATAGCAAAGGAAAGAACATCGTTACTCACAAAATGGATATGCTCTTTACCCATTTCGGCATTTCCGGGCCGGCAGTTCTTAGGTGCTCCCAATATGTAGTCAAAGAATTAATGAAAGGGAACAAATCCGTTACGGTTGAAATTGACGCGCTCCCGGAAGAAAAAGAAGAACAAATCATTCAACAGCTTCAGAAGGAAACGAAAGATCAGGCAAAGAAAACCTTCCGAAATGTTGTAAAAGGGATGGTACCGGAGCGATTCCTTGATTATGTTATGGCTCAGGCGGACATCTCTCAAGAAGAAAAAGCCGCAAATATATCGAACCAGCAGCTTCGTTCCTTTGTCGGGTTGCTGAAGCATTTTCAAGTAAATGTTTATGATTCCCAGCCATTAGAGAAGGCATTTGTTACAGGTGGTGGAGTATCCATTAAAGAAATTGTCCCTAACACGATGCAGTCCAAACTTATGCATGGTTTGTATTTCTGCGGGGAAATCTTAGATATCCACGGCTATACAGGGGGATACAACATAACGTCTGCAATGGTTACAGGCCGTGTAGCGGGCATGCACGCCGCCTGGGAAGCAATGGGTTCATAAAAAATCGCGGAAAGGCACTATAAGCCTTTCCGCGAATTTCTTTGATTATATTCTTTTTCACGGCCTAATTCCTTATTGATAAGCTCCTGCATACCATCCCTGTCCTCTTTCTCAACCACAGGGTCACGTTCATCCCAATCTACTATATAGACGATATAGAATCTGCGTATTCTTCTGAAATATACCGTTGAGTTTGGAAATCGATCAAAGTAGCCGCGAACCATCTTTCTACCGGAATAGCTCCATCTTACTAAATTGATAATTACCCCTCCGAACGTACATTCTCATCCAGAATTATACCGCGTTTCTGCGAGGTCATCAACCGTCACCAAATAAATACTAATCCCATGTATGCAAAAAGCACACCACTAACCAAATAGAGATACCCGTAAGCCTTTAATCGATCAAGCCTTGTTGTTACTCCAAATACACCAAGAATACACAACCAAATCGTTATAACAATAAATAGAAGGTGCTGCGATTCACTTATTGATTTTTGTTGTGAGAGAAGATAAAAACCGATGGGGATGAGAACCAATGCCCATAAATACTTCCAATTCCAATAGGTATTTCTTTTCCGCTCTAATTGTACCACTGGTCACACTCCCTGTTCTTCCATTATTTTTTTCCTTTATTGTACCACATATATCCAACGTTTCTAGTCCATGCAGGATGGGAGGTTATCAATGACGGTAGAATGAAAGCATATTACAGGAATTATGAAAATAGCAAACAAAAAAAGTTTGCAACAGAAATACTGCTGCAAACTTTTAAGTGATGTGGCGACGTCCTACTCTCACGGGGATCTACCCGACTACCATCGGCGCTGAAGAGCTTAACTGCTGTGTTCGGCATGGGAACAGGTGTGACCTCTTCGCCTTCACCACCACATCAATATTCTATTGAGGTAAACCCTCAAAACTGGATAAGGAAACATCTTTATCGAAAGAAACGTTTTTCACGCGATCTATGATCAGATAGATAAGTCATCGATCCATTAGTATCCGTCAGCTCCACGTGTCACCACGCTTCCACCTCGGACCTATCAACCTCATCGTCTCTGAGGGATCTTATTTGCTCGAAGGCAAAGGGAAATCTCATCTCAAGGGGGGCTTCATGCTTAGATGCTTTCAGCACTTATCCCGACCACACGTAGCTACCCAGCTATGCTCCTGGCGGAACAACTGGTACACCAGCGGTGTGTCCATCCCGGTCCTCTCGTACTAAGGACAGCTCCTTTCAAATTTCCAACGCCCACGACGGATAGGGACCGAACTGTCTCACGACGTTCTGAACCCAGCTCGCGTACCGCTTTAATGGGCGAACAGCCCAACCCTTGGGACCGACTACAGCCCCAGGATGCGATGAGCCGACATCGAGGTGCCAAACCTCCCCGTCGATGTGGACTCTTGGGGGAGATAAGCCTGTTATCCCCGGGGTAGCTTTTATCCGTTGAGCGACGGCCCTTCCATGCGGTACCGCCGGATCACTAAGCCCGACTTTCGTCCCTGCTCGACTTGTAGGTCTCGCAGTCAAGCTCCCTTGTGCCTTTACACTCTGCGAATGATTTCCAACCATTCTGAGGGAACCTTTGGGCGCCTCCGTTACTCTTTGGGAGGCGACCGCCCCAGTCAAACTGCCCACCTGACACTGTCTCCGGACCGGATCACGGTCCTGGGTTAGAATGTCCGTACAGCCAGGGTAGTATCCCACCAGCGCCTCCACCGAAGCTAGCGCTCCGGCTTCTAAGGCTCCTACCTATCCTGTACAAGCTGTACCAACATTCAATATCAGGCTACAGTAAAGCTCCACGGGGTCTTTCCGTCCTGTCGCGGGTAATGTGCATCTTCACACATAGTATAATTTCACCGGGTCTCTCGTTGAGACAGTGCCCAAGTCGTTGCACCTTTCGTGCGGGTCGGAACTTACCCGACAAGGAATTTCGCTACCTTAGGACCGTTATAGTTACGGCCGCCGTTTACTGGGGCTTCGGTTCAACGCTTCGCTTACGCTAACGCATCCCCTTAACCTTCCAGCACCGGGCAGGTGTCAGCCCCTATACTTCGCCTTACGGCTTCGCAGAGACCTGTGTTTTTGGTAAACAGTCGCTTGGGCCTTTTCACTGCGGCTCCTCGGCAGAGGAGCACCCCTTCTCCCGAAGTTACGGGGTCATTTTGCCGAGTTCCTTAACGAGAGTTCTCCCGCTCACCTTAGGATCCTCTCCTCGCCTACCTGTGTCGGTTTGCGGTACGGGCACCTCTTTCCTCACTAGAGGATTTTCTTGGCAGTGTGAACTCAGGAGCTTCGGTACTATAGTTCCCTCCCCATCACAGCTTGACGTTATGCCGGACGGATTTGCCTATCCGACCGTCTCACTGCTTGGACGTGCACATCCAATGGCACGCTCTCCTTATCCTCCTGCGTCCCCCCGTCGTTCAAACGGAAAGGAGGTGGTACAGGAATATCAACCTGTTGTCCATCGCCTACGCCTTTCGGCCTCGGCTTAGGTCCCGACTAACCCTGAGAGGACGAGCCTTCCTCAGGAAACCTTAGGCATTCGGTGAAAGAGATTCTCACTCTTTTTTCGCTACTCATACCGGCATTCTCACTTCTAAGCGCTCCACCAGTCCTTACGGTCTGACTTCACGGCCCTTAGAACGCTCTCCTACCATTGATCCTACGATCAATCCGCAGCTTCGGTGGTGTGTTTAGCCCCGGTACATTTTCGGCGCAGAGTCACTCGACCAGTGAGCTATTACGCACTCTTTAAATGATGGCTGCTTCTAAGCCAACATCCTGGTTGTCTAAGCAACTCCACATCCTTTTCCACTTAACACACACTTTGGGACCTTAGCTGGCGGTCTGGGCTGTTTCCCTCTCGACTATGAACCTTATCACCCACAGTCTGACTCCCAGAACAAAGTCTATGGCATTCGGAGTTTGACTGAATTCGGTAACCCGATAGGGGCCCCTCGTCCAATCAGTGCTCTACCTCCATGACTTTCTATTCTGAGGCTAGCCCTAAAGCTATTTCGGAGAGAACCAGCTATCTCCGTGTTCGATTGGCATTTCACCCCTACCCACACCTCATCCCCGCAATTTTCAACTTGCGTGGGTTCGGGCCTCCAGTCAGTGTTACCTGACCTTCACCCTGGACATGGGTAGATCACACGGTTTCGGGTCTACGACCGCATACTCACTCGCCCTATTCAGACTCGCTTTCGCTGCGGCTCCGCTTCTGCTGCTTAACCTTGCATACGGTCGTAACTCGCCGGTTCATTCTACAAAAGGCACGCCATCACCCATTAACGGGCTCTGACTACTTGTAGGCACACGGTTTCAGGATCTCTTTCACTCCCCTTCCGGGGTGCTTTTCACCTTTCCCTCACGGTACTGGTTCACTATCGGTCACTAGGGAGTATTTAGCCTTGGGAGATGGTCCTCCCGGATTCCGACGGAATTTCACGTGTTCCGCCGTACTCAGGATACACTCCGGAGGGAGAAAGGTTTCGACTACAGGGCTGTTACCTGCTCTGGCTGATCGTTCCAGATCGATTCATCTACCTTCCTCCTTGGTAACTCCAAAGGAGTGTCCTACAACCCCAAGAGGCAAGCCTCTTGGTTTGGGCTGATTCCGTTTCGCTCGCCGCTACTTGGGAAATCGCATTTGCTTTCTCTTCCTCCGGGTACTTAGATGTTTCAGTTCCCCGGGTCTGCCTTCTTATACCTATGTATTCAGCATAAGATCCTGCTCCATTACGAACAGTGGGTTTCCCCATTCGGAAATCTCCGGGTCAAAGCCTACTTACGGCTCGCCGGAGCATATCGGTGTTAGTCCCGTCCTTCATCGGCTCCTAGTACCAAGGCATCCACCGTGCGCCCTTATTCACTTAACTATCGTCGTGAAAAGACGTTTGTTTAAAACTTTCGATGTTTGATGTCTTGTCATCAATCGTTTCATCGTTAGATGATACGATGATTCCTTATCCAGTTTTCAAGGTTCACGTAGTTCAGAGAAATCTTTCGATCTCTCAAAACTGAACAACCAACCAAGTACGCTTCCGTTCTAAATCCTTAGAAAGGAGGTGATCCAGCCGCACCTTCCGATACGGCTACCTTGTTACGACTTCACCCCAATCATTGGTCCCACCTTCGGCGGCTGGCTCCAAAAGGTTACCTCACCGACTTCGGGTGTTACCAACTCTCGTGGTGTGACGGGCGGTGTGTACAAGGCCCGGGAACGTATTCACCGCGGCATGCTGATCCGCGATTACTAGCGATTCCGGCTTCATGCAGGCGAGTTGCAGCCTGCAATCCGAACTGAGAATGGTTTTATGGGATTTGCTACACCTCGCGGCTTCGCTGCCCTTTGTACCATCCATTGTAGCACGTGTGTAGCCCAGGTCATAAGGGGCATGATGATTTGACGTCATCCCCGCCTTCCTCCGGTTTGTCACCGGCAGTCACCTTAGAGTGCCCAACTGAATGCTGGCAACTAAGATCAGGGGTTGCGCTCGTTGCGGGACTTAACCCAACATCTCACGACACGAGCTGACGACAACCATGCACCACCTGTCACTTGGTCCCCGAAGGGAAATCCCTATCTCTAGGGAGGTCCAAGGATGTCAAGACCTGGTAAGGTTCTTCGCGTTGCTTCGAATTAAACCACATGCTCCACCGCTTGTGCGGGCCCCCGTCAATTCCTTTGAGTTTCAGCCTTGCGGCCGTACTCCCCAGGCGGAGTGCTTAATGCGTTAACTTCAGCACTAAGGGGTGGAAGCCCCCTAACACCTAGCACTCATCGTTTACGGCGTGGACTACCAGGGTATCTAATCCTGTTTGCTACCCACGCTTTCGCACCTCAGCGTCAGAAACAGACCAGAGAGTCGCCTTCGCCACTGGTGTTCCTCCACATATCTACGCATTTCACCGCTACACGTGGAATTCCACTCTCCTCTTCTGTCCTCAAGTTCCCCAGTTTCCAATGACCCTCCACGGTTGAGCCGTGGGCTTTCACATCAGACTTAAGGAACCGCCTGCGCGCGCTTTACGCCCAATAATTCCGGACAACGCTTGCCCCCTACGTATTACCGCGGCTGCTGGCACGTAGTTAGCCGGGGCTTCCTCGTTAGGTACCGTCAAGGTACCGCTCTATTCGCACGGTACTTGTTCTTCCCTAACAACAGAACTTTACGATCCGAAGACCTTCATCGTTCACGCGGCGTTGCTCCGTCAGACTTTCGTCCATTGCGGAAGATTCCCTACTGCTGCCTCCCGTAGGAGTCTGGGCCGTGTCTCAGTCCCAGTGTGGCCGATCACCCTCTCAGGTCGGCTACGCATCGTCGCCTTGGTGAGCCGTTACCTCACCAACTAGCTAATGCGCCGCGGGCCCATCTGTAAGTGATAGCGAGAAGCCATCTTTCAACTTTCCTTCATGCGAAAGAAAGTATTACCCGGTATTAGCCCCGGTTTCCCGGAGTTATCCCGATCTTACAGGCAGGTTGCCCACGTGTTACTCACCCGTCCGCCGCTCGTTCCACGAGCGTCACCCCGAAGGGATCAGCTCGCTTCCCGCGCTCGACTTGCATGTATTAGGCACGCCGCCAGCGTTCGTCCTGAGCCAGGATCAAACTCTCCATAAAAGTGTTTGACTTGCTCATTTTGCACACCGAATGTGCTTGTTTGAATTCTCTCTATATAATAGAAAGAATGTTTGACGTACTGGTTGATTCGTTCAGTTTTCAAAGATCGATGTCTGCCGTATTCGACAGTAAACAAATTCTAGCATGTCCCCCGATGTTTCGTCAATAGGTTTGAAAGAAAATGTTTAAATATTCTTTAAATCTAGAATTTTGTTGCTGTTTAAATGAGCAACGTACTCAATACTACACTCCTCACAAAACAAAGTCAATAGTTTTTTAAAAATATTAATCAACTCAACAGAAATAGAGAAAGGCCCACTAAAAAGTAGACCTTTCCTTAGAATTCACATAGTAAACATCCGTGTTTTTGTTCTTACGAATCATTTTCGCTGCAAGTTTCGCCGCTCTTTTATCATCCGTGACGACCAGAATATCATCCTGACAGTCGAAGCGATCTTTAAGTACACGCGGAAGATAACTGAGGGGGATGTTCTCAGCTCCGGGATATGGGGATCGATATGCACTGATATAATCCCTGATATCGATAATGCAGAATTCGAGTTCCGGATCACCGTGCTCCCGGTATGGTTTAACGATGGATCGCTTATAAACCTGATATCCGTACCATAAAAGTAAAAACAGGACAAAACCATATAAAATTGTCATTAGCGGTTACCCTTTCCTGTTAAAAGACAAGCTCTCCACTCCATTCCAACATGCCGCCTTTCATGTTCTTAACATTGGTGAATCCTTTCTCTTGCATGAATTCTGCTGCATTCATGCTGCGACGACCGGAGCGGCAGATCATTACGTATTCCTGATTCTTGGAAAGTCCATCAATTGCTTGCGGAATGTCACCCAACCGGATGTGCTTGGCATCAGGCACCATTCCTTCTGCGACTTCTTCGTCTTCCCGGACATCTATAGCGATAAAATCATCATTTCGTTTTTGCTTGTTTTCTAATTCTTCTGGAGTAATTTCTTCAATATGTTTCATTTATATTCCTCCTCATCGATAGGTTGCAGCTTTATTCTAAATCATCCCAATTCAAAGTCAAGATATCTGTTTTCAAAAGAAAAGATGCCCCGGGAAATTCCGGGACATCCATAAATCACACATTAATTCGCAACGATATTGACAAGCTTTCCAGGGACAGCAATTACTTTTCTAACCGTTTTCCCTTCCAGCCATTGTTGTACTTCTTCGTTCTCCAACGCATCTTTCTCAAGCTCTTCTTTAGAAGCTTCCGGGTTTACCATCATTTTCGCACGGACTTTACCCATTACTTGAATAACAACCTCGACTTCGTCTTCTACCAGCTTGGATTCATCAAAATCCGGCCACGGTTGGTAGCTGATTGTTTCCGTGTGACCCAGTTTTTCCCACAGCTCTTCCGCCAAGTGTGGGGCGACAGGAGACAGAAGCTTCACAAAACCTTCCATATAACTCTTAGGCAGCACATCTGCTTTGTAGCTGTCGTTAATGTAGACCATCATTTGAGATATTCCTGTATTGAAGCGGAGCGCCTCAAAGTTTTCCGTCACTTTCATAACCGTCTCATGATAGGATTTCTCAAGAGCATCATTCGCGGCTCCTTCTTGAATGGCATCGGATAAGGACCCATCCTTCACATAAAGTCTCCAGACACGATCAAGGAAACGACGCGCTCCATCCAGACCATTTGCGGACCACGCAATGGAAGCTTCCAGTGGACCCATGAACATTTCATAAAGTCTCAACGTGTCTGCACCGTGAGAATAAACGATATCATCCGGATTGACGACATTTCCTTTTGATTTACTCATTTTCTCATTATTCTCGCCAAGGATCATTCCTTGGTTGAATAGTTTCTGGAACGGTTCTTTTGTAGGTACCACCCCTGCGTCGTAAAGGACTTTATGCCAGAAGCGGGCGTACAACAAGTGAAGAACCGCGTGTTCTGCCCCTCCGATATACACATCGACCGGAAGCCATTTCTTCAGGGCTTCATAGTCTGCGAAGCTCTCGCTGTTGTCCGGATCGATATAACGCAGGTAGTACCAGCAGCTGCCTGCCCACTGAGGCATGGTATTTGTTTCACGGCGCCCTTTCATACCTGTTTCCGGATCGACGACATTCACCCAGTCCTCAATATTCGCAAGAGGAGATTCTCCGGTTCCAGACGGTTTGATTTCTTTTGTTTTCGGAAGACGTACAGGAAGGTCTTCTTCTTTCGCAGGCGTGATGGATCCGTCTTCCCAGTGGATGACAGGGATCGGTTCTCCCCAGTAGCGCTGGCGGCTGAACAACCAGTCACGCAGACGATAAGTCGTCTGTTTCTTTCCTTTTCCGTTCTCTTCCAGCCATTGGATGGCTTTGGTCATTGCTGCTTCTTTATCAAGTCCGTCCAAGAAACCGGAGTTAATATGTGCTCCATCACCTGTATAAGCTTCTTCCTCAACGTCTCCACCTTCCAATACAGGGATGATGGATAAGTCGAACTTCTTGGCGAATTCATAGTCTCTCTCGTCATGTGCCGGAACGGCCATAATAGCGCCGCTGCCATAGCTCATCAATACGTAGTCCGCCACCCATATCGGAAGCTTTTCTCCGTTAATCGGATTTACGGCATACCCTCCGGTAAACACGCCGGACTTGTCCTTAGCTAAATCCGTACGCTCCAGGTCGCTTTTGTTCTTGGAAGTTTCTACATATTGATTCACTGCATCCTGTTGCTCAACAGTCACAACTTTCTGTACCAACGGGTGTTCTGGAGCAAGCACTGTATACGTTGCACCGAAGAGCGTATCGGGTCTTGTCGTGAATACGTTGAAGGACTCATCCGTTCCATCCACTTCAAAAGTGACTTCTGCTCCTTCTGACTTTCCGATCCAGTTCCTCTGCATATCTTTGATACTTTCCGGCCAATCCAGTTCTTCCAAGTCTTCCAACAGACGATCGGCATAGGCAGTAATCTTCAACATCCACTGTTTCATCGGACGTCGCTCGACAGGGTGTCCTCCCCGCTCACTCTTTCCATCAATGACTTCTTCATTCGCAAGGACCGTTCCAAGTGCCGGACACCAGTTGACAGCCACTTCGTCGATATAAGCGAGGCCCTTCTCATAAAGTTTCAGAAAAATCCATTGTGTCCATTTATAATAGTCAGGATCGGTCGTGTTTACTTCACGGTCCCAATCATAGGAAAAGCCAAGTTCCTGAATCTGTCGACGGAAGTTATCGATATTCTGCTTTGTAAACTCTTCTGGATCATTCCCTGTATCCAGAGCATACTGCTCTGCCGGAAGCCCGAAAGCATCCCAGCCGATTGGATGCAGCACTTCATACCCCTGCATTCGCTTCATCCGGGAAAGAATATCCGTTGCCGTGTATCCCTCCGGGTGCCCAACGTGCAGGCCAGCACCTGATGGATATGGGAACATATCCAAAGCGTAGAATTTTTCTTTCTGTGAGTTACTGTCTGTCTTGAACGTCTTGTTATCAAGCCAGTATTGCTGCCATTTCTTCTCGATTGTCTTATGATTAAAAGCCATTTTCCATTCCCTCCATGATCTCTGTCAGAGTAAAGCGGCCTTAAAGGCCTGTATAAATACAAAAAACCTCTCATCCCAATATGGGACGAGAGGTTTGATTCCCGCGGTACCACCCAAATTAACACGCAGACACGTGTTCATCTCGATCGCTGATAACGGTGCTTCCACCGGCAGAAACTACTCAGGTTCACTCCTGCAACATCCAAGGCGAGTTCGTGATGACCAAGGACGACTTCCAGCACCCGCCGCCTCTCTAAAACTTGGTAAAATCACTACTACTCCTCTTCCCAGTCTTTATACGTATATTCGTATCTTAATGAATGGCAGGTTCTTTGTCAAGCAGGCCTCCCCTTTCGACTGGACCCGCATCACATAAGGGTGTTAGGATAAGTGAAAATAAAGGAGGGATTAACATGAAGAAACTCATCAAAAAAGCAGTCGACTATGCAAAGAATAATCCCGAAAAAACAAAGCACTATGCAAAGAAGGCCTACGACACGATTCAAAAGAAGAAATCTAAAAGCAGAACAGAACGCCCCCGCTAGTATTGGCGGGGTTTCTCTTGCACACGGCCGGCTTCATGCTACAATATACAGCGGACATTATTAACGGACGGAGGACTAGCAATGAACTTAGAAAGAATCATCCCTTATTCACACATGCTTATGAAGCTATTTATAGAAGAAGGGGATGTGGTCATAGACGGGACTTGCGGGAATGGTCATGATACCTTATTCCTCACTAACTTAGTCGGAGATACAGGGCATGTATATGGGTTTGATATCCAGAAAGTGGCTGTGGAGAACACGACAGAACGCCTCAAAGAGGCAGGAAATGAGAACAGAGCGACAATCCTTCACGAATCCCACTCCCAAGTGAAAACTTCCATCAGCAGAGAGCACAAAAAACGTGTGCAGGCAGCCATTTATAACCTTGGCTACTTACCGGGAAGTGACAAAACAGTCATTACAAAACCGGAGGAAACATTAGCTTCCGTTCAAGAGACCTTGTCTATATTAAAACCCGGTGGATTATTAGTACTGGTGGTATACCACGGGCATGAAGGCGGAGAAGAAGAGAAAGACGCTCTCTTAGAATACCTCACCGCTCTCGATTCCAAAGAATACCACGTGCTCCATTACGGCTTCATCAATCAGAAACGTAAACCACCTTTTATATTAGCTGTAGAAAAGCATTAATACAAAAAACGGCCTGGACGATTACAACTCACGTCCAGGCTTTAATTTGTGATACATTTTGGTATTCAGGTAAAAGAACGTCGCTTTCTTTCCACTCGCCTTCAAGAGTTCTTTAACAAAGCTCTTCGCATTGGCAATACGCCCGACTTTTCGATCGGCCAAATACATTCCAACAAGCCCTTCATGAACCATCTCATGGAAAGCAGCGTTTGGTAACCGTTGAATCTCTTCGTTCGTTCTCTCGACGAAATACTTGAACCTCGCCCGCATCTCCTCTTCGTGCTCATAATAGGAACAAAAATTCAAATCCCCTTCCTCTTCATCCTCCTCCTGATCAATATAGTAATCAAGGAGAATGTGAAGCCCCTGCATG
Organism: Halobacillus sp. ACCC02827; assembly: GCF_030291935.1. Lineage (NCBI taxonomy): Bacteria > Bacillati > Bacillota > Bacilli > Caryophanales > Bacillaceae > Halobacillus > Halobacillus sp. ACCC02827. Next base: position 2,524,192 of record NZ_CP128168.1, read on the forward strand.
AATGGGAAATAGCTTCTTGTCACCTGCTCTGCTAAAGAAGGGTCAATTCTTCCACCAAGAGTATAAGAGACAAGGCAGAAAATACCAAGGGTAGAGCCCGTACATGCCGAAAATTCATACCATTTCAGTTGCGGCCAGTCCTTCTGGTGATCTTCAAACCATTGCTGTAACCTTGGAATACGTTCCTCTTCCACCACATGTTTATGTACTTGAAGATCGCTGTAAAGGGAACCAAGATTCCGAGTATGCTCCAGGACTATGTCATAGCCTTCCGCATTCCGAAGTACGTCCTGACAAGTTTTCACAAGGAGATGGAGGTAACCGGCGTCGTCTGATTCCTCACGATATTTATAGTAGTCTTGTCTTTCATTCCCTGGCGTCAGCGCATCCGCCATCGCCTGATGGAGCATGCGGAAATCTTTCGGATCCATCGATGTACTTCTGTCACATAAGTTATCAAGATAATCACTAATGGTTTGATAGGCTACGATAAAACGAACCGCTTCGTCCCTTCTCTCCCCTGCAAGCACCGCATAAATCGCCCCGCCTTCACAATGGAACGTTTTGCTTTCAATGCTGGCAAGTGCCTGAATCCTTAATTCCGGATCTGGTATTTGACGCGCCCGATCAATCCAAACGTTCAATTCTCTATGAACGGAAGGAAAGATATTTTTGTACACGTGGTACATGAGATGCAGGGCGTTACTCGGTACATTTGCTTTCATATGTTTCCCTCCCTGTCTATTTCTTGAGTTGCTGTTGTAAAAACCCAAGTGTATAAAGGTACACATCTTCCCACTCCGGCTCATTGAATAGTTCATGGTATAATTCCGGCCATTCTTTGTATGTTTTTTCTTTAGCATCCACTATATGAAACCATTCTGCCGTTTTTTCCGCCACTACCAGTTCGTCACGTCCCGCCTGCAAGACAAGAAGAGGTACATCCGGAAACTGGTTGACGTCCCGGAAAGCCAGACGGGAAGCACGTTGAAACTCCCGGTACCAACGCACAGAGACTTTCTTAAGGACAAGTGGATCTTTACGAAACTGTTCGACTTTCACGGTATCCCTTGTAATCAATGAAGGGTCTTGGTTGGCATCCATACGTAAAGAGGGCGCTATGATATTCAATAGGTAGGACAACCATTCCACAGGCGCACTTACACTGCCTTTAATAGCCAATGCAGGAGACGAGAGGATGATACCATCCATTTTCTGTTGCAGCTGTTCCATTACCCGCACCGTTACAAGACCACCCATACTATGACCGAGCAGAAATATTTTTTTATCGGGATCCGCTTCCCCGATCCAGCCCTCTACTGTCTTTATGTACTCCTCAAAGGAATGGATATGACCTTTCCTTCCGGGTGAATTTCCCTGGCCAGGCAGATCGCCGTATATAACATCGAAACCATCTTTATGAAGCCGATCCGCCAACCGCTCATATCTTCCACCATGTTCAAATGCTCCGTGGACGATAATGATAGTGCCGTCTGATGCTGGAGATTGCTTTTTATTCACAGTCTATCCCCCGTTCCATCTGCTATACTATCCTTAACTAATATTATAAGGGGGTTTACTATGATTTGCGAATATAAAGGAAAGCGCCCGTCTATACACCCGACGGCTTACATCGCTGATGATGCCGTTATTACAGGAGATGTTTTTATCGATGAAGGAGCAAGCATCTGGTTTAAAACCGTCATCCGCGGGGATGTAGCTCCGGTACATATCGGCAGGAATACAAATGTACAGGATCTCAGTATGCTTCATCAAAGCCCGGGTCAACCACTGATCCTTGAAGATGGCGTGACGGTCGGTCATCAAGTGACCCTGCATTCCGCACACATTAAGAAAAACGCGCTGATCGGTATGGGGTCCCTCATACTCGATGGAGCGATAATTGGAGAAGAAGCTTTCATCGGCGCTGGGAGCCTCGTCCCGCCGGGAAAAGTTATCCCTCCAAGGACGCTCGCTTTCGGCCGGCCCGCGAAAGTAGTTCGGGAACTGAACGAGCATGACTATCAAGAGTTGGAAAGGATAAGAACCACTTACATAGAGAAAGGAAACTATTATAAACAGCAGCAAGAAAAAGATTAAAAACAAAAAAGTACCCTTGCGGGTACTTTTTTTGTCCTTAATTGAAACGAGATTTTAATTGTTCTGCTTTGTCCGTCCGCTCCCAAGGGAACTCAATATCCGTGCGGCCGAAATGACCATAAGCAGCCGTATCACGGTAGATAGGTCGACGCAGATCCAGCATCTTGATAATACCGGCAGGGCGCAGATCGAACAGATCACGCACAGCTTCTACCAGCTTCTCTTCCGATACTTTGCCAGTACCATTCGAGTTGATGGCAATAGAAACCGGCTGCGCTACACCTATTGCATACGCAAGCTGCACTTCCACAGCGTCTGCAAGTCCGGCAGCTACGATGTTCTTCGCAACATAGCGGGCTGCATAAGCAGCAGAGCGGTCCACTTTCGTCGCGTCTTTCCCGCTGAAAGCACCTCCGCCGTGACGGGCATATCCGCCATACGTATCCACAATGATTTTTCTTCCCGTCAAGCCGGCATCCCCTTGAGGACCGCCGATAACGAAACGACCTGTCGGATTGATGAAGTATTTCGTCTGCTCATCAATGAGCTCCGCCGGTACAACAGGACCGATCACATGGTCGCGCAGATCTTTCTTAATCTGCTCCAATGTAATTTCTTCCGCGTGCTGTGTAGAAATGACAATGGTATCTACGCGGACAGGTTTATCCAGCTCATCGTACTCGATGGTCACTTGTGTCTTCCCGTCCGGGCGCAGGTAATCCAGCGTGCCGTCTTTACGGACATCCGAAAGACGCTTGGACAGTTTATGTGCCAGTGAAATAGGAAGAGGCATTAGTTCTTTCGTTTCATTATTAGCAAAACCGAACATTAAGCCCTGATCTCCAGCTCCGATCGCTTCAATCTCATCGTCGCTCATCTTGCCCTCGCGGGATTCCAATGCTTCATCCACTCCGCCTGCAATATCAGGGGACTGCTCATCGATGGCAGTCAGAACGGCACACGTATCCGCATCGAAGCCGTATTTGGCTCGAGTATATCCAATATCTTTAATTGTTTGACGAACGATGGATGGGATGTCTACATAAGTATTTGTACTGATCTCTCCTGAGACGAGCACAAGTCCCGTGGTCACTGTTGTCTCACATGCAACCCGAGCATTCGGGTCATTTTTTAAAATTTCGTCTAAAATGGCATCAGAAATCTGGTCACATATTTTATCGGGGTGACCTTCTGTAACTGACTCTGATGTGAATAACCGGCGATTGGCAGGCATTCTGAAAAACTCCTCCTTCTGTAAGTACAAAGTATTAGACGGAACTCTTTACCAGTATGTGCAGAAACGAAAAAACGTTTCCTTCGTTCATGCTTCATCCACAACCATTAGAGCTTTATATAGGAATCTATACCGGATGACCTCCGGCTCGGATATTTCTCCATAAAAAGAAAAAACCCTTCCTAATGTCGAGGAAAGGGGCTGCTTCCTTTCGCTCTTATCGTCCAAGAAGGAATTCGTTCCTTCCTGCTTCAGGTTAGCACCATGCCATTCTCATGACGGTTGCTGGGTTTCAAAGGGCCTGTCCCTCCACCAACTCTGGATAAGAGAGTTTCCGTTCTTCGTTATCGTATCGAAAACCATGTAACATGTCAATCAGATTCCACCCGTATCCCCGACCAGGTACGGTTTTTACGGATCCTTACAAAACCAAGGACCCGCCACCTTTTCTTTCCATTTATAAACGTTCACACCGGAAAAAACATAAGATAGAAATAAACCATCCGGATTTTAACAAGAAGCCAATATTTGTTCACAAAATATTGGAAACAATTTCACCAAATAGTATGGACTATAAAAATGAATGTGTTATACTAATTCCATCTTAAGGATGATTAAATTATTTGACAAAGGCGGGTCGACTTATATGAGTACCATTAACCAAATGTCTGAACTTAACCTATTACTAGCTCAAGAAAATGTCCATCACCAACTTTCCGTTCCGCACTTGGTGGAGAAGATCCTCTCTCGCAACGAAGGCACATTAACAGAAAAAGGTGCAATTCAAGCGACTACTGGTACTTACACCGGCAGATCACCAAAAGACAAATTCATCGTCAAAGACGACACGTCCGAACAAAAAGTGGATTGGGGTACGATCAATACGCCGATTGACGAGAGTACTTTCGTTCAGCTTTACCACAAAGTTCTTACGTATTTAAAGAAGCGGGAAGAACTCTTTGTTTTCAAAGGGTTTGCCGGCGCAGAAACACGGTATCGTCTTCCCATCCAAGTCGTGACAGAGTTTGCGTGGCACAATCTTTTCGCTAAACAGATGTTCATTCGTCCAAATACGGAAGAGGTGGCAGATCATGAAGCGGAATTCACGGTTATATCCGCTCCGACCTTCAAGGCTGATCCTGAAGTGGACGGGACAAATTCAGAAGCGTTCATCATGATTTCCTTCAAACACCGTATCGTCTTAATTGGCGGAACCGAGTATGCCGGGGAAATCAAAAAATCGATTTTCTCCGTCATGAACTATATTCTTCCGGAGAAAAACATCCTGCCGATGCACTGTTCAGCGAACGTTGGTAAAGAAGGCGATGTCGCTCTTTTCTTCGGGTTATCCGGAACGGGCAAGACTACCCTTTCTGCAGATCCTTCCCGCCGTTTGATCGGGGATGACGAGCATGCGTGGTCGAACTACGGCGTCTTCAATATTGAAGGCGGTTGCTACGCCAAGTGTATCAACCTTTCTAAAGAAAAGGAACCACAAATTTACGATGCGATTCATTTTGGATCGGTTCTGGAGAATGTCATACTAAGCGCAGACTCACATGAACCGGATTATGACGACACAAGTTTGACAGAAAACACTCGTGCGGCTTATCCGCTTGAACATATATCCAACACTGTACAGCCCAGTGTAGCTGGTCATCCAAATGCGATCATTTTCTTGACCGCTGATGCTACAGGCGTTCTCCCTCCGATCAGTAAGTTGACGAAGGAACAGGCAATGTACCACTTCCTGAGCGGATATACCAGCAAACTCGCAGGTACAGAAAGGGGAATTACAGAACCGCAGGCGACATTCTCCGCCTGCTTCGGCTCTCCATTCCTTCCCTTGGCTCCATCTAAGTATGCAGAAATGCTTGGCGAGAAAATTGATCAATTCCAGACCGACGTCTATCTAGTGAATACAGGATGGTCCGGAGGGTCTTACGGGGAAGGACAGCGGATCAAGTTAAGCTACACAAGAGCTATGATCCACGCTGCGTTGGAAGGAGAATTAAGCTCAGCGGAGACGTATAAAGATCCTTTCTTCGGTTTACACGTTCCCACCCACTGCCCTGGTGTCCCTGATGAGGTATTGTCACCTCGTAAGACATGGACAGATAAAGAGGCCTACGACCTGAGCGCTAAAGCGCTTGCCGAAAAGTTCCATAAGAACTTTGAGAAATTCACTTATGCGAGCGAAGCAATTAGGAAAGCAGGACCTTCCTATCATAGCTGAACATCATAAAATATCCCCCACGTGGTCACGTGGGGGATATTTATTCTTCAGATATGACGCTGAATACGTTTCATGCATTCCGGAAGGACTTCATCCTTCATCATAAAGCTGAAGCGCTCATTCACTCTCATGTTCTTTGGGAGATGTCGGAATAAGACAGGGCCGTGTGTTTCAAAATAGTGTTCCTGATCGGCCAGTTCAGATATGACGGCATAATATACGTTCTTTATGACCGTGCCACCTTTACCATCCACATGGTATTGACCGATATACGTCAACTCTTTAATTCTCGCACCTGTCTCTTCCTGAACTTCCCGCACAGCTGCCTGATCTGCTGTTTCGCCCTCTTCGACTTTTCCTCCGGGAAATTCGAACCCTCGATCCTTATGTCTCGTCAAAAGCCATTGGTCCTTATAACGGCAAATGACCCAAACATGCTTCGGAGTTGCAGAGAACGGATGATCCTCAAATGATAGTCGAACAGGGTTCTGGTAAAAATCATAAAATGTTTTCATGTTTGCTCCACTGCCTTTAATCCTAGTTATACGTTCTTGATGGTACCTGTATAAATCGTACCATAAGGATGTATAAATACAAACCGGTGCGTTTCGATACTCTGCTGCTATTTGTATTATTCCTTTTGAAATCCTCCTCTAAACAAAGGATTTCATACAAAAAAGCCGCTCCAGTCTAACGGAGGGGCTTTTTCCATCAAAGATCCAACACGCCCATCTGGACGATGTGATCTTTCGTTTGATCATCACCTAGTTCATGAATGCGCTGGAAAGCCTTCTTCATGTCCACATCCGTCTCATCATTATCCTCATCTTTATGGTAAGGCATGAATGGGATATGCGCTCGATAGAAGGACCGATTGTCCGCATTATTGATTTCATCGAAGATTTCACGAAGGCCGATCACTTCTTCCTCTGTCGCGTAAATGATGAAATCATCGTTGTTCGCATCATGATTCAGGGAGATTTCCCTTGTCCCAATATTGATATAATACTTGTTTCTGTCCATCCTTCGCCCTCCTTATATTCTTATTGTGGTCGAAGAAGGACGAAGTTATTACGAAAATCCCCGGGGTGGTTAAGTTGCCTTAGCTTCATAAGAGTGATTAGTAACGAATTCAAGGTATTCCCTGTCGACGTCTATTCCAATTCCAGGGCCCTCCGGCACACGGATTTCTCCCCGATCCATGATAATTGGTGGTTGCACAATATCTCTTTCGAAATACCGTGTGGAGCTGGATAAATCACCCGGGATAGTGAAATTAGGAAGTGTTGCAAGCGCAAGGTTGTGTGCTTTGGATACACCGGATTCGACCATCCCCCCGCACCAAACAGGTACTCCCCGACGCTCGCAGAAATCATGGATTGCCTTTGCTTCGGTCAAGCCGCCCACCCTGCTTATTTTCACATTCACGATGCGGCAGGACTCGAGCTCTACACCCTGGACAGCATCATGAAAAGACATGATTGATTCATCGAGACACAGGGGTGTCCGCATTGTCGCCTGCAGTTCTTTATGATAAAAGAAGTCGGCGGGTTGGAACGGCTGCTCAATCATCATAAGACCATATTCATCCATCTCTTGAAGTCTGTGAAAGTCATCCGGTCCATATTGACCGTTGGCATCAATCATTACCGGAAGATCCGGCGCTATCTTTCTAAGTGCTTCAATTGTTTCTTTCTCGCAGCCTTTCCTCACCTTTAACTTGTATCGTTCGTACCCCTCCAGCTTCAGTGCCTCCACTTCTTCCCGAAGATTATCCGTCAGACTCAGCACAGCACCAGCCTTGACGCTTTCGCGAATGCCGCCGAGCAGTTTCTTAAGACTCTTATTTTCCTTCTTGCCGTAAAGATCCCACAAAGCTCCTTCAAGACCTGCTTTCGCCATTGGGTGGCCTTGAATGGGTCGGACACCTTCGGCGAAGGCTGCAGGTGTCTGCTCTTCCAATCCAAATAGAAGAGGTATCAGGAACTCTTTCAGTACGTGAAAAGCGGTAACGATCGTCTCTGATGTGTAAAAAGGAGACTCAAAGGCAGTGACCTCCCCGTAGCCGATTCTTCCTTCCGGATCTTCCGCTTCTACGATGAGAAGCTTCCTCCGATCAATGCTTGCCTGATGAGTGATGAAAGGCTTCTTTAACGGGAGCTCGATGGTGCGGATACGTACAGCTTCGACCTTCATCATACATTCCCTTCTTCCACTAAAGATAATAACTTTCGGCGAAGCAGTTTATTCGACGCGTTTCTGGGAAGTTCATCGACCCAGTAAAACTGTGCAGGTACTTTAAATTTCCCAAGACGCTCCAGACAATAATCCGTGATTTCTTTGTCTCCTGTCGCTTTATCACCAACAAGGAAAGCGACAGGAACTTCTCCCCACGTATCATCCCGTCGTCCTGTGACGCCGGCTTCTTTTATCCCGGGAATAGATGTTAGGACGCTTTCGATTTCCGCGGGGTACACATTCTCCCCACCTGATATAATGACGTCTTTCAAGCGGTCCACCACATAGAGAAACCCGTCATCATCCTTATAACCGAGATCCCCTGTCCGAAGGTATGTCTCTGCATTCCGGTCCCTATTATAGTAGCCTTTGGAAACCATCGGGCCCTTTACCAGTATCTCCCCCACTTCACCATTCTGGTGCGAATCTATGACCAGATCGGCCATACTCAGGGCTTTCCCGGCAGAACCCATTTTTGCAAGGGCGGATTTCGGACTTAGCGTAGCGATTTGTGAGGAGGTTTCCGTCATTCCATACGTTTGAAAAACTGGAATGTACCGATCTTCTGACTTTCGAAGTATGCTCTCCGGTACAGGACCACCGCCAAGGAGCATACAGCGGAAGCTGGACGGATAGCGGGACTCTCCCATTTCTTCCAACAGCCGCTGCAGCATGACAGTAACGACCGACGCGTGAGTAACGCCGTCTTCTTTGATAGCCCGATTCACGACAGATGCATCGAATTTCTTCAACAAATAAACCGGCATTCCGTAAATAACACTTTTCATAAGAAGAGAGAAGCCGCCTACATGGAAGAACGGAAGACAGGTCAGCCATTTATCATCTGAATGGAGTCCAAGATTCAAAGAAGACGCAACAGCACTGTACCAGTGATTTCCGTATGTGTGCATAACCGCCTTCGGGCGCCCTGTAGTCCCGGATGTGTACATCATTGTGTACACGTCTTCGAAGTTCAAATCTTTCTTCAAACCTGACGTCCTCTGTGCTACCGGCAGCGAACCCAAACGGTGTACGATAATATCAAGACCTTGAACAGACGTCCGGGCTGTCTGTTCAAACTCTTCACCGATGAAGAAGTGATTAATATGTGCATCTTCCAGTTGGTAACGGATTTCTGGAGCAGTCAGTCTTGTATTTATTAACACAACAACTGCACCGATATAGCTGATTGCATGGATAAAGACAGGGTACTGCAGATCATTAGTGTGAAGGAACGCCACATGGTCTCCATCTTTCACCCCTGCCGCTTTCATACGGAAAGCCATGCTTCTGCTTCGTTCTCTCAATTCCTGAAACGTCAAGCCTTCTCCGTTTGGTGTTTCAAAAGCGTTCCCATCTGGATTAAGTTCTGCTTGTTTATCTAACCAGTGAGGTATGATCGTCATCATTACTTCGCTCCATCCTTTTTAAAACTGAAAAAAGGGGCTCCCCGATACAACGGGACGCCCCTTTCTTTACCATATGGTTGATGATCAAGGGAAACGAGGGAACTGATCGAAATCAGGTTTTCTCTTCTCCTTGAAGGCATCGCGGCCTTCCTTCGCTTCCTCTGTCGTGTAATACAACAGGGTAGCGTCTCCGCCCATTTGCTGCAGACCTGCCAATCCATCTGTATCTGCATTGAAAGAAGCTTTCAAGAAACGAAGAGCCGTCGGTGATTTCTCAAGGATTTCACGGCACCATTGTACCGTTTCAGCTTCAAGATCCTCTAATGGAACCACTGTATTGACCAGTCCCATATCTTCCGCTTCCTTGGCACTGTATTGACGGCAAAGGAACCAAATTTCACGCGCTTTCTTGTGGCCTACCATACGCGCAAGCAGACCTGCACCATATCCAGCATCGAAACTTCCAACCTTTGGACCTGTTTGTCCGAAAATCGCATTGTCCGCTGCGATTGTAAGGTCACAGACAACGTGAAGCACATGTCCACCGCCGATAGCATAACCGGAAACCATTGCGATTACCGGCTTAGGAATGACGCGGATCAAACGTTGGAGATCAAGGACGTTCAGGCGTGGAATCTGATCATCCCCTACATAGCCGCCGTGACCGCGGACTTTCTGGTCTCCACCTGCACAGAATGCATCGTCTCCAGCACCTGCAAGGACGATAACTCCGACACGGGAATTGTCACGTGCACGTGAGAATGCATCAATCAATTCGTTAACCGTTTGAGGACGAAACGCATTTCTCACTTCCGGACGGTTGATCGTGATTTTAGCAATTCCGTCTAGTGTTTCATACATGATATCTTCGTATTCGCGCTCTTGAATCCATTCAAAAGACATAACTTATTCCTCCTTAAAAGTACACTTTCCGTTCATGAAAAACGGTTTCATTACTCACTCATTTTATCATGAAGCCATCTACAATTTTAGCAAAAATTTTTGGTTTCTCAAGGTGTATTGCATGTCCAGCCTTTTCCACCACTATGTAGGATGCTTCAGGAATACGCTTTTCCATCCTATCATTTATTCGACAAAACTTCTCGTCAAGCGCTCCAACGACAAGCTGCACATCCATCTGAAGGTCCGACATACGCTCCCACCAGGAAGGTTGATGACCGGTTCCCATACCAAGTAAAGATTCCCAGAGCCCCCCCGGATCCTGAGCAAGACGTTCTTCGCGTATCGCCGTCTTCGCCTGTTGAGAAAGACGGTCCTGGGTACGGAACAAAGGGATGTTCTCCCAATAAGATACGAATGTATCTATTCCTTTATCCCGTATCATTTCCGCCAACGTTTTATCCTTTGCCTGTCTCGCCAGCTGCTCATCCGTCGTTTCAAGCCCGGGTGAAGCACTCTCCAGCAGAAGTTTCTCTACCCGTTCTGGATAAAGGGCTGCAAAAGACAACGCAGCCCTCCCTCCGAGCGAATATCCGAGAACAGCCGCTCTCTCCAGCTCCAGTGCGTCGAACAAAGCGTCAAGGTCCCGGCAGAATTGCTCCATCGTGACCACTCCGAGCGGACCGGTCCGGCCATGCCCCGGCAGATCCACCTTGATTAACCGGTAGTCTCCGTCCAAAGCAGCACACGTTTCATCAAACGTTCGTGTACTACCCGTAAATCCGTGCAGCATAACCAGAGGAAAGCCTGTTCCGCTATCTTCCACCCAATAGGACCGTCTGTTAATGGTGTATCTCATCACTTGCTCCCCCCGGATAAGATGGAGGCTTCGACTTTCGCCCACTTCTCTTTATGGAAATCAACGTGGGTGCTTCTGTCCGTTCGCACTTCAATAACGGATAAACCCTCCTTCTTGTAGCTTTCGGCAAGTGCATGACGATAGGAATCCCATGTTTCCACAACGTGATGTCTACCATCGTACAAAGCAGTGACCGCCGAAAGATCAAGCCCCAGCGGAGTGCCGAACAACTCCTCGAAGTGATCCTGTTGTTTGGACTGAGGCAGATAGGAAAAAATTCCTCCTCCATCGTTGTTGATCACAACAATCGTAAGAGGGAGTTTTTTGTGTTTAACGAGCCAAAGACCGTTCATATCATGAAAGAAGGAGACGTCCCCAATCAGAAGCGTCGTTCTCTCCCCTGATACGGTCGTGCCGGCAGCCGCAGAAATGACACCATCAATGCCGTTCGCACCTCTGTTAGCCATCATCCTTACCTGCTTTGGTGTGGACATAAAGAAGCTGTCTACGTCTCTGATCGGCATGCTGTTTCCGATAAAAAGATTAGACTGGTTCGGAATGGAATCCGCCAGATAAACGACGGCATGGCCTTCGTTGAGACTTTCATCCTCCTGAACAAGCATTTCGGATTTCGCCCTATTATTCATTTCCTGCCAGCGGGAGAGCCATTCCGTTTCGACATTATCCTCCGGAAGATGATCCGCCAACTGCTCACAAAACATAACAGGATCCGCCCAAATGTAATGAGCATCGATGCCGGCAGGCTCCCGATGACTAGGGTGTTCATCAGCAACGAAATGATCTACCTGCTCCCCGAATTTCTGTACCCATTTCAAGTAAGCCTTGGAAACCGGCATGGCACCGAACCTTAGAATATAGCCGGGAATGAGCTCTTCCCCGAGAGCTTCCGATTTCAGGAGACTATCATAGTTCTCCATAATATTTCTTTTGTCATGCGTTCCGGCACGGAGTTGTGAGAGCGGATCTGCCAATACCGGCACACCAAGTCGGGATGCAAGTCGCGTCACAGCCTCAGCCAGGTCAGGGTCCATCTGTGGGCCCACTACAATCAGACCACAGTCTTTCTCCGCAAACGTCTGCAAATATTGGGAGACCACCGAGGCATCCAGCATTCTCTTTCCATAAGAAGCTCGGGGAACCGTCACGCCCTCTTCCCGCCAGCAGCCTTCCAGATGAAAATCAGGGATAAGCGGCTCTCGGAACGGAAAATTCAAATGGACAGGACCCATATGGCCGTTCTTCGCTTCCTCGACCGCCCTGGAAGCCTGACGTCTGGCGTATATATGGTTTCCCGGCTCTGGTAGAGCAAGGTCCTGATACCATTTCACGTAGTTACCAAACATCTGAATTTGATTGATGGCCTGTGGTGCACCGACCTCCCTCAATTCATGCGGCCGATCAGCTGTAAGAATCAGGAGCGGGACACGGCTATAATAGGCTTCCACGATAGCAGGATAATAATTTGCCGCAGCCGTCCCGGAGGTACAAACAACCGCCACCGGTTTCTGTTCTCTTTTCGCTATTCCGAGCGCAAAAAAAGCTGCCGAGCGTTCATCAAGATGGACCCAGTGTTCCATCTCAGAATGCTCAGCAAACGTCATTGCAAGCGGTGTGGATCGTGACCCTGGAGAAATGACTACATGCTCCACCCCCGAAGAAGCAAGCTGATCCACAAAATGTGTTACATATTTAGATAACGATTCTACATGTCCCAATTATGACCCTCCCAAAACAGACAACATCGGCTTCAACTTCACAGCGGTCTCTTCGTATTCCGCCTGAGGGTCCGAGTCGGCAACGACCCCGCATCCTGCGAATAAAGAAGCCATCCTCTTCTGAATTAAAGCAGACCGGATCGCTACAGCAAATTCCCCATTATCCATCGCATCGAACCAGCCGACCGGTCCGGCATACCATCCTCTGTTGAGCGTTTCCTTCTCACGGATGTAAGCAACGGATTCCTTCTGGGGCATTCCACCGAGTGCCGGAGTCGGATGAAGCTTCTCCACCACATTCAAAAGCGTATATCCCTCATCCAAAATGGCATTAACCGGCGTGTACAGATGTTGAAGGTTTCTAAGCGGATACAGCACCGGCGCCTCCGGAATCTGTACGTCACTGCTGCAGGCTTCGACAGCTTGTCTGATCATTTCCACGACAAATTGATGCTCCTGCCGGTTTTTAGGATCGTTCAGCAGTTCTTCTCCCAGCGCCAAATCCGCTTCCGGCGTAGCTCCACGTGGAATGGTACCGGCAAGACAAGTGGAAACGAGTCTGCGCTCGTCAACTTTAACCAACCTCTCCGGCGTTGCGCCCACAAAATAATCTCCTTCACTCTCGAAGGCGAAAATGTAGCTGTTCGACTGGGATTCCGCAAGTGCACGCAGCACGGAAGAAACGTACACATCCTCCTTGAAGGAGAGGCGAAGTTCTCTCGCCAGGACAATCTTTTCGAGGAGACCAGCTTTGATATCCTCTGTAGCTCGTCTGATCGTCTCTTTCCATTCGTGCGGAGCAACTTCTACAGCCGTCTCAATTTCCGGCACCTTATAAGTACCGGGCAGCCCATTCAATAACTGCTCCTTCTGATCAGCTATCTGTGCCGCGATCTGTTGGGCGTGATCCTCCGGAAAGAGGAGAGCGTTTGAAGTCAAATACGACTTCCCGCCGACGTTGGTCAACAAGAAGGATGGAATGGACAGCTGGCTGTCCTTAAAGTTATCCCAAGGTTTTCCTTCCGGCTCTTCCGGGTCGAAACGGAAACCACCCAGCGCAACCATTCCTGTGCCCTTCTCCCCGAACGAATCGTGCACGACGGCGTTTTCCTTCAAGTCGTTCCATAGAGACTGTACTTCTTTGAAACGATCGTTTCCCTCTGCAAAAAGTTGGCTGGCTTTCCCAATGCCCACCATTGTGAAGTCTCCCTCCGCGCTCTGCCAGAACGAGCGGTGGGAATCCACCGTAAGACCAGCTTCAAAGAAACGATACGGGTCTTGATCATCTATGTGTTCAACGAAACTGATAAAAATAGGTTCCCCAAGATGATGTGCTCTCTGAAGGGCTTCCCCGATCACTTCTTCAATATGAGGTGCCTTCGTATGAAGCATAAAAATTCCTCCCATTCTTTAAGGGACGTTCCAGTATACTTGCGACACAAATTATTTAAGATCTGTGTGCATCATTCTCTATTTTATTCTCTTTTTTCCCTTGACTCAAGAATTCTTCACTCAAGGAAACATTTTCTTACATTGATTGACACTAAAGGCCTGTTTCCCTAAACTTAAATTGTTATCATAAAATCAATTTGGATACAAGGGAGAGGACATCCATGAGTTCAGTACAAAATCAAAATGTAAAAACTTCCTTGAATGAACGTGACGGATTCCAAGTTTGGTGGAGGCTCTTACGCCCCCACACGTTGACGGCAGCTTTCGTTCCTGTCTTTGTCGGGACGATGTTCGCTGCTCTGGAACAATCGATCAATTTCTGGTTATTTGCCGCAATGTTGCTCGCATCCATCCTCATTCAAGCTGCTACGAATATGTTCAATGAGTATTATGATTATGTTCGCGGTTTAGATAACGAAAATTCTGTGGGCATAGGAGGAACCATTGTAAGGGACGGCATTAGTCCAAGGACGGTTCTTACTCTTGCTTTCACTTTCTATGCGGTCGCTGCGATATTAGGGGTGTATATTTGTGCCTCATCGAGCTGGTGGATCGCCGTTATCGGTCTCGTTTCCATGCTTTTCGGTTACCTTTATACAGGCGGCCCCTATCCGATCGCCTACAGTCCATTCGGAGAAATCACGGCAGGCTTTTTCATGGGCACGGTCATCATCGGAATCAGTTACTTCATACAGACGGCTGCGGTGACTTGGGACGTCGTAATTGTGTCCATTCCGGTTGCTATTTTTGTTGGATCTATTCTGCTTACCAACAACATCCGCGACCGTGTCGGTGATGCGAAGAACGGACGAAGAACACTGGCTATTCTGTTCGGCCATCAAGGTTCGATCCGATTCCTGACGGCCCTGTTCTTTATTGCCTACGCCCTTACCGTCGTGCTTATCTTCGCAGGTCTTCTGCCGCTGTGGTCCTTTATCACTTTCCTTAGTTTGATTAAAGGCCGGCAAGCCATACAGGGATTTGTAGGAAAGAGCGAGCCTCTCGAGATGATGCCGGGCATGGTTGCTACAGCCAAAACGAATACGATATATGGATTCCTGCTCGGACTGTCCATGCTTCTACAAATTTATATCCCGATCGGATGATTATGAAAAGTTTGAATGTGCCATGCATTACGTTCGCTGCACATTCCAGGAAAAGGATGGACCGCCTCCATCCTTTTTTCTATAGGTTTGAGCGTTTGGATAATGGGAATAATACACAAAGGACGGGATGTTATGAATCAAGAAATGATGAAGAATACATTGATGGAAACGCTTGGAATGGAAGTCGTGAAGGCTTCGAAAGAGGAAGTTATCATGACGATGCCTGCAGACAGCCGTACCCACCAACCAATGGGTTTCCTTCATGGAGGAGCCAATGTTGCTCTTGCGGAAAGCGCAGCAAGTATTGGAGCGTTTCTGAACGTCGATCCGGAAAAGCAGCAAGTATTCGGCCTTGAAATCAATGCAAATCATATGAAGAGTATCCGGAGCGGCTTCGTCACCGCCCGTGCAACCCCTGCCCATATCGGCAGGACCACGATGGTTTGGGAAATCAGAATGGAAAACGAACAAGGGGATACTGTCTGCCTGTCCCGATGCACGATCGGTGTCGTCCCGGCGAAGAAATAACTCGCTTTCATTTACAGGGAGGAGAGAATAGATCATGACAGAAGAAAAGAAACAGGAACTCAAGCAGCGATTGCTCGAAATGAAAGAAGAAGCGGAACAACAAATGGAAGAATATAAAAATGACCGTACGAAAGAGGACTATCCAAATGACAGTACCGGGGAGATTTCAAGCGTAGCCGATCATCCCGGCGACCTAGGAACGGATCAGTTTGAACGGTCTAAAGAGCAGACATTTTACGAGCAGGCAAGAGAAAAGCTGATGGATGCTGAGGATGCCTTGCAGCGGATGGAAGAAGGCACGTATGGGAAGAGTGAAAAATCCGGCAAGCCGATTCCTGAAGAGCGACTCGAAGTCATGCCTGCCGCACGCTACACCATTGAAGAACAGGAAGAAATGGAAAAAGAAAAATAAAAGAGCGCCCCTTCGGGCGCTCTTTTTCTTATGCTGCGGAGGATTGTATCCGTTTCTGCTCCAGCCAAGGTTTCAGCTTAATGAACAGCGGAACGAACAAAGCTCCGATAATGATTCCTTTCAAGGCATTGAACGGCAGAATACCTGCAAGAACGGTCGCCCATTTTACCTGAGCAGACATCGTCTCCCAACCCATGAACCAGCTGTAAGCAGGCAGGACGAGGAAATAATTCAATACGCTCATTCCAAGCGCCATAATTACGGCGCTGAACACCAAGCCGGAAACTAACGATTTCGTGGTCTTGAATTTATGGTAGATCATCGCGACAGGTGCAACGAACAAGACACCGGCGGCAAAGTTTGCTACGACGCCGACGGGATCTCCGGCACCGGTATAAATGAGATAAAGTAAATTCTTCAGCCCCTCCACTATTATACCTGCGGCAGGCGTAAACAGTATGCCTGCAATCAACGCAGGAACATCACTGAAATCCACCTTTAAATAAGGCGGCAGGAACGGCAAAGGAAAATTTAAAAACATGAGTACCATCGAAATACTTCCGAATAAAGCTAAAATGACTAACTTGAGCAACTTGGATGATTGACCTGTATAAGGATTCATCATCGATCTCCCCCTTCATCTTGTCGTCGGTTCACATCCCAGATGAAGGTTGAACGGTACTTCCGTGTGTCCAATAAAAAACCCCTAAGCGCTATATGCTTAAGGGAGTACAGATTGTCCACAGGAAATAGAGGGCAGGTTCAAAAAAACCTCTCCTCATTCCGCTCGACATCTTCTCCCATCCAGACTTTAACTGTCGGTTCTGGACTCTCACCAGATCAGCCGCAGGAAGAACCTGCGGGTCACGGACTCTAGGTATCTATGCACCTATTACCGTCGGTCGGGAATTACACCCTGCCCCGAAGATGGAACCGATATGATATTGTATCCTCATTGTAGTCAAAATGTGATGATATCGCAAGTTAGAAGTTCTGCGTCTGATTAATTTCGACGCATCCCGGACTAAGTCCGTCTCCTCTCTCCGCTCTGCCTGCTTTCATCCTATCCTTCTTACTTTCCTTATAATTCTATTAAAAAAAAGATGCATGAAGAGAATAATCATGAAATAGATCCCGACGTTAACAAAGAAAGGAAGGACATTCAGGTTTGTAATTCTCTCCATTTCCAGTCCGAATTTATAAGGGAACGGCGGCGAGAGCTTCGATGGATTCTGCGTAACGAAAGGGAAAGGAAACCCCAATTCCACCCCACCTTCCCTTGCGTGCTCCAAATACGTTCTATACTGCTGTTCATCTTCTACATATACTCCACTAAAATCTGCACTTATTAAGGTAAGCAATACAGCTGGAATGAATGTAAAGAAATATTTCATAGTTACCACCAATTTTCCCATCCGAAATTTGCTCAAGGCAACGCATCCTTCTTGCAGACCTGACGCTTTACTGCGCGTAATCATTAAGAGTTTTAGCCAATCCATTTCCAAGCACACCCATATAAAGGTAACATTTTCCTAATAAAAAAGGAAGAGAAGGCAAAAAAAAACGAGCCTGGATGATTCGCTCCATCCGACCCGTAACGTGAGAGCGCCCTACGATAGATCTTCGCGCTTCTTTCTGCGTTACCAAATCCCCCTACATTACCGAGCTGTTTTTCACCCTGCTGCCTGCCTTTGCCCAAGCTCTTGATCTAAAAGTAAAAGCGCAGAGGAATTGTTTTGGGCCAGTGATAAGCGATCCACTATCGTTTGAGCCTGAGCCTCTTCATCTATCTGTTCCCGGAGAAAATCTTGAATAATGACAGCCGCCTGTGGGTCCACCTGGACGGCATAATTGTAGGCTTGTCTGTAGGAATTAGTAACAAACTGCTCATGTTCCAAAACTTTTTGGAAGGTTTCCAGGGGCGTTCCATATTCACTGGGCTGGGCCGGAATATTGGATAATTGAACGGTACCATTCTTGTCACTCATATATTGGATCAATTTCAATAAATGGGTTCGTTCCTCATCAGACTGAAGCTGCAGCCAATGAGCCATGCCCGTATAATTCTCTCTTGCCATATAGGCAGACATGGCAAGATAAAGGGTCGTTGATACTTGTTCAATTTCAATGAGTCGGTTGAACAGCTTCTGCATCTCCTCATTCATACAATCTCCTCCTCTTTGAAAACTCATTCCATGATATGCTGAAGGTGGGAGGAATATTTAGGTTTGTAAGGAGAGATTAGATGAATATACAAATGCGACAAGGAACGATCGATGATCTTCCAGCAGTTAAAGAGATTATCCGATCTGCTCAGCTGAAGCTTGCAGCCTCAGGATCACCGCAGTGGTCCGGTGAGGATGCTCCATCGGAGGCAAGGCTTAGAACGGATATGGAAGATGGAAATAATTATGTTTTTCTCATCAATCAGCAAATTATAGGTACCGCTGCCCTGACAAAAGGTCAGGAGACTGCATATGAAACCATCGTTTACGGCCAATGGGAGAAAAATGATGCCGATTACGCCGTTATTCACAGATTCTCCATCCTTCCAGAAAGGAACGGGCGCGGGTATGCAGCTCTATTCTTCAAGCTTCTGCTGGCCGCCGCTCGGGAAAATGGGATGTCAGAAGTACGAATAGATACGCATCCTTTAAACAGAGCAATGCAGAAGGTGATCACCAATCATGCCTTCCAATTCAAAGGGATCATTCATTTACCAATTCCGCATGGAGAAAGGTATGCCTACCAGGTATTCTTATAAAAAGGGCTGCCTTCCTCGCCCTCTAAGAACGGGGTCCTGCCATCGCTTCCATCGTCCGACCAATACCGTCTTTATACGATGTTGTCGGTACAGGACCGATCTCCCTTTCGAATTTGGCTCCCGATAAAACAACAGGCTGTTCATATAAATACATCATTTCCACGAACTCTCTCATCATTTTGTCAAATAGACCAAGCATCCTCACCATTCCTTTTGTGACAGTAATCACCCGTTTGTCATAACCGCTTTCTCCTTTTAACAACCGGATAATCTCCTCTCCCGATATGACTCCAGCTCCTGGTATATTCCACGTCTGTCCGTATGCAGAAGGGCGAATCGCCAGCGAAAGAAGTGCTTTCGCACCATCCGGGGTATAAATATATTCCCTTGGCTTCCGCTTATCTCCAATAAATATCCCTCGTTTATTTGCAGCTGCTCCTTGCAGCGTTTGGCCAAGAACCGTATTTTCTGCATTGGGCCCGTAAAAATCAGGGAAATGAGCAATCATCCAAGGTACCTGCGCTTCCCTTACAAGGTTTTCAACTTCTAAACGGATGTTCCCCTTTTTAGTTAAGGGAACTTTGGGAGCATCCTCCTTTATTAAAGTTCCCATTCCGGGACCATAGGCATAAATATTGTCGACAATGACCAATTTACTGGCTGCCTTTTCCGAGGCGTTTATGACATTCTGCATCAGCCGCAGCTGATGTCCCGCCCATTGATAGTAAGGAATGTTAACCGCATGGAAGATCACATCGACTCCCTTAGCAGCCTCATGCAAATCTGCTTCTGAGAACACATCCCCCACTAAGATCTGCGCCCTTCCCCGGAACAACCGTTTCAGCTTTTCTTCCGTTCTTGCAAATGCAACGACCTCTATTCCTGCTTCCAAAAGTTCTTCCACCAGGGCGCTGCCCATTCCCCCGGATGCTCCTAATACCAATGCTTTTTTCATCATTCTCCACCCCTTATTAACCACTGGTCAATTATCTGCAAAAAAATTTATATATCCAGTGATTTTATAATAAATTCTGCATGACCTTCTACGAGACTTTTTATTTCGTTAAACGTCTGCCCTGTCTTGTAATAGTGAACGACGAAACCGTGTAAGGATAAAAACGCCGACCAGATGCTCTGGGTCGTTGCGCATTTAGGCCCGACAAGCGCAGCAACTGCCTTGGCAAACCGTTCATAACTCTTATTTGGCTCCTCATTCATGAGCGTGTTCAATTGCTCATCTTTGATTAGAAACATCATTTCATAATGACTGGAGTAATCGATACCGAATTTCATGTAGGCGATGAATAGGTGTTTCAACTTTTGTCCAGGATCTGCTTCTTTCTTCATTATTTCTTCCAGGATTTCATCGAGGAGCGCGAAGTCTTTGGCTACGACAGCATAAAATAAACCGGCTTTATTATTGAAATGATAATAAATCATTCCATGGCTCATTTCCAGCTCGGCAGCGATCTGCCGCATGGACACATCTCTGAATCCTTTCTTTACAAAGAGATCTCTGGCGACGTTCAATATAGCTTCTTGTTCTACTTGCTGTTCGATCGGTTTTCTAGGTGTAATCGCTGACTCCCCCTCATTTATTAACCACTGTTCAAATAAAATATAAAACAATTAGAATTTTATGTCAATAATAATTACCATAGCAAAAACCCGGTCCTTTACAGATAGGGTTCCAGCTCAATCACTCTATCCATTCCGCCATGTTCTTCATATTCCGTCTCATCTTCGGCCGGGACGGGTCCTCCGCTCGATAGCCGAAGGCCGCCATGACAAATTTTCTCTATCCAACATACCATGCGTTTACCCTCGTTAACTGTTCACGCAGTTTGGGGTCATTCACATGAGAAACTCCCTTGCGGCATCACGCACATTTCAAAACAAGTTTTACAGCCAAAGTTAAGAGAGAGAATCTCTGATATAATGATTAGGTACTTTCAGGAAAGGGGGACCGCGATGAAGAAAGATATTTTTTTGATATTGATGTTTTTTTTGAACTTCGCCGTTTTTTTCAGTCCATCTGAAAAAATCGACGATATAAGAAGCACACTGGCTCATGACTCCGAATTCTCAGCAGCCGTTTCTTATTCTGATCATCAGGCCGTCAAAATACAAAACCAATCGATTCCCCACCCCGTCAGTACGAAAGGCCTCGATCCAACAATTTGCGGGGCCTCCCCTGCAGATTTCCCCGTGGCTTTTGATAAGATCCGTTTCCGAAATATCGATCTTTCCAAAACCAGCAGGCCGGGGTTTCTCATTACGATATATCATCAGTCTAATTACATATGAAATCTCCTTATGACAAACGTATGATCTTGATTCAATAAGGAGACGAATTCGAATGAATGGAAAAGATAACCATACCTATATTTTCGTCTGCTTCCTTATCTTCATTCCCAATTCGTCAAACGCCATTCATAAGGAGAATTTCATTACATGTTTTTTGATACATTTGGAACAGATGCATTTTTATTATTAGTCGCTTTCCTGCTGTTCAGTGGGATCTTTGCTGCTAAGTTTTCCAACAGATGGGGTGTGCCTTCCCTCATCTTGTTCATCATCGTAGGTATGCTTGTAGGAAGTGACGGACTCGGAATCATTTATTTCGATAACGCAGATACAGCTCAGCTTATCGGTGTGCTGGCTTTGGTGATCATCTTATTTGAAGGTGGTCTGCATACGAAATGGGCAACGGTCCGTTCGGTAGCCGTGCCCTCTCTATCACTCGCTACCGTGGGAGTCTTAGTAACCTCCTCGACGATTGGAGTCGCTGCCTATCTCCTCTTCGATTTAACATTACTGGAAGGTCTCCTTCTAGGTGCTATTGTTGGATCGACAGACGCCGCCGCGGTTTTTGCGGCTTTGAAAGAAAGAAATATAAAGGCAAAGATGGGTGCCACATTGGAAGCAGAATCAGGAACCAATGATCCGATGGCCGTTTTCCTCACGCTTTCATTCATTGAGCTGATCACCAAACCGGATGGTTCGATCTGGATGCTGATCCCGACCTTTTTTCTCCAAATGGGGATAGGTCTCGTGTTGGGGATCATCTTTGGGAGGCTCGCTTCTTATTCCATCAATAATATTAAACTAGGGTCCAGCGCATTATACCCTATTCTTTCGGTGGCCTTCGCCCTGATTACTTATGGGATTACGGCATTCGTCGGGGGAAGTGGATTCCTAGCCGTTTATATTGCTGCCCTTGTTATAGGAAACAGGGAGCTTACGTACCGTTATTCCATCTTTCAATTCAATGAAGGATTCGCCTGGATGGCTCAGATCCTTATGTTCATCATCTTGGGACTTCTCGCGTTCCCGGAGCAGGTTTTCTCTTCTGCTGTCATCGTAGATGGCTTGATTCTCTCCATCCTGTTGATTGTCGTCGCCCGTCCGCTCGCCGTTTTCTTATCCTTGATCAAGCTAAAGTATTCCGTCAAGGAGAAGCTCTTCATTTCATGGGCCGGATTGCGCGGAGCCGTACCGATTGTGCTCGCTACCTTTCCGATTGTAGAAGGTTTGGAGAACAGTCAAATCATCTTCAATATCGTCTTCTTCATCGTTCTGACCTCTGCTCTCGTGCAAGGGGCCAGCATCTCTTGGGTGGCCAAGAAGCTGGACTTGGTCGGACCTCAGAAGGATGTACCGCACCACTCGATCGAGCTTATATCGATGGGGAAAGCGGCCGCTGAAATGGTGCAGTTCCAAACGAGCGAAGAATCCGCGCTTGTCGGCCAGAAATTGAAAGAATTGACGCTGCCGAATCATTCAAATATTAACGCAATCATCAGAGACAACCAGGTCATCACCCCCTATGGCGAGACCGTGATTCAAGCCGGCGACTTCCTATATATTCTCGTCGAATCTAAATATAAAGATCAGTTGAAAAAACGCTTGGAGCAGCGAGCATCAAAAAAAGATCGAGGATAGATAAAAGAGCGAAGCCTGACGGCTCCGCTCTTTTTTACCTTATAATTCAGCTCAGCCGCTTCTCAGGAGCCGCTTTCACTTTTTCCGTCGCGTCGATGAACAACTTCAACGTCGAAGATACTGTCGATACATCCACCAGTCCGTCCTCACTGTCTTTCACTTTATCAAGCTGAAGCAGGAGATAATCATCGTATCCCTGCAGCTGCAGCTGGCCCGCGCAAATTTTCCCTTTCAAAGACAAAATTTGTTCGTGTAGTCTTTCCCGCTCCATGCAGATCACTCCCTCATATTAGAAAGATTATATCTGCTATTCTTGCCAACTATGACTACTCTTAACCAAAACAAGACAAAACGCCCGGATAAATATCCGGACGTTCCCTGTCTTAATCTTCAAGTGGATTCAAGCTTTCTTCCCCGGTCATACCGGCAATCATGTCGACGAGAAGCTCAATCTCCTCTTCTATATCCTTCATGCTTACTGTTTCAACTGGAGAGTGCATATAACGGAGTGGTAAAGAGACGAGACTGACCGGTACTCCACTTCCCGTCAACCGCATCTTATCCGCATCGGTGCCTGTCATCCTTGGTGTCAATTCGTACTGGACGTCCATGTTCAGCTTTTTGGCCGAGCGTTCCAGCCATTTGTTGATCTTACGGTTGATCGGCGCTCCCTTGGCAAGAACCGGTCCACCATCGAGCCGGACGTCTCCATATTTGCTTTTATTTACTCCAGGGTAGTCCGTGGCAAACGTCACGTCGCAGGCGATCGCCATGTTCGGCTGTATGCCCGCTGCTGCGAAGTACGCACCACCCATGTTCGTTTCTTCATTGACCGTGCTCGCCGCATAAACACCTACACGGAGCTTCTTGTCCTTTAACCGTCGTAAAACTTCCCCAACGATGAACTGCCCCGTTCTATTATCCAGTCCACGACCTGCTATGTAACGATCCATAAGTATCTCAGGCTCTCGTTTGTAGACAGCAAGATCGCCAATCTGCACGTACTCTGCGATTTCATCCTTGGATTTTGCTCCACAATCGATAAAGAGATCTTCCACACCGAAATCCCCTTTTAAGCCTCCGTGGTGCTGCGCATTGACGCCGATCACTCCTGTCAGCTCCTTTTCTTCCCCAAGGACTCTCACTTTCATACCGACAGCTGCTTTCGGATTGATGCCTCCCATTTTATCAAAATGGAGATATCCTTGTTCATCAATCCTGTTGATGACTAATGCAATTTCATCACAGTGACCTGCAAGCAGGATCTTGAAGTCCGCATCCGGGTTAAGGACTGCAATCGCATTACCGGCATTATCGGTTCTTATCTCATCCGCTGCTTCTTCCATATCCGCAATCCATTTCTTCTGTATCTCCATCTCCATGCTGGAGGGGGACGGGGTAGTCAATAGTTCCATTAAGAAATTAAGTCGATCTTCATTCATAATTACTCCTCCTTCACCTTTCCATCATATCAAAAATAACGGGGAAAACATTAATCGGATGCATATTCCTTTGCGGGAACGGGAACAAGACCTTGTATGGATTTTTTGAGGAGGAATTAGTTATGCGCTTAGAAGAATGGTTTAACAATGGAATGACGGCACAAACGTACGTCGATCAAATGCAGACACATCAGGAAAACTTTATTTATATATACGAAAATTTCGGGATACCGGTCGAAGATGAACCAACATTTACGCGCTCCCGAATGAACGGACTTCGAGCGATTGTGTTAACCGAAGACTGGTGCGGAGATGCCATGATGAATGTACCCATTTTCCTTCGTATGGCGGAAGCAGCTCAAATACCAGTTCACTTCCTTTTGAGAGATGAGAATTTGGATTTAATGGACAACTATTTGACAGACGGACGTGCCCGTTCTATCCCGAAAATCATCTTGATGGATAAGAATGGGGAAGAAGTGGCAAACTGGGGACCGAGAGCGCCCGAAGTCCAACAGTTCATTGATACAGCAAGACAAGGCCTTCCGGATAAAGAGGCCGAAGACTTTAATGAAAAACAGAAAGAAATGCTTACCTTCATTACGAAAGCTTACCGTGATCATCATGATTTTTGGAATTATGTGTATGAAGATTTAAAGAAGACATTCTTTTCTTATTAACAGCTTGCCGCCTGCCCTGTCGTGCGGCAGGCTTTTTCTATGTTTGAATACGTTCTTCCAGAGACATACTGTAGATAAAAAAAGGGGCACCAAAGCCATGCAGCATTGGGTACGTTTATATTTTCAACTGCCACTGTTTCTGAGATTGTTAGCAACGGTGTTTTTTACGATGACGTTGTTCGGATTCGTCATCCATATGATTGAACCCGCAAACTTTCCAACCGTCTTTGACGGAATCTGGTGGGCATTCGTTACGGGAGCAACCGTCGGGTATGGCGACTATGTTCCATTAAGTCCCTATGGTAAACTGATGGCTATCCTGCTGATCTTATCCGGTGGTGGACTGGTCACTTTCTACATGGCTACACTCTCCGCTTCCACCGTCAAGCATGAGACGGATCTATCGGAAGGAAAAGTCCCGTACAAAGGAGCCAAACACCTGGTCCTCATCGGGTGGAACGAGCGGACAAGACATTTGATCGATATGATTCAGAAGCATCAGCAGCCGGAAGAAGTCGTGCTGATCGACAGAACGATGAATACCTTTTATCAGCGCCTTCCCTCTGTCCACTTCATCAGCGGCAGCGCGACGAATGAAGAAACGTTGGAGAAGGCAAATCTGCTTCATGCCAAACTTGCCATCATCACTGCGGATCCTTCTTTATCAGAAGAACAGTCCGATCAGTCCGTCATCCATCAGATTGTCGCCGCAAAGGGACACCACCCCGGGCTGTTTATTATCGCAGAAGTACTGACAGATAAGCAGAAAATTAATGCGGAACGGGCCGGTGCGGATACCGTCATTCGCTCCAATGACTTCATGAGCAGCCTCTTCTATCAGGAACTCTACCGGAATGATCCGGCGAAGCCGTTCGAACTCCTGCTCGGCCTGCTTGCAGAACGGCAGTTTCATGAAGAAGCTGTTCCAAAGTCTTTGATTGGAAATCCTGTCACGGAGGCCTTCCAATACTATATGAAAGATTGTTACCAGGTCATCGCTGTCCGCCGCAGGGAAGATGTGCTGTTTCACATCCATCCGGACCTTACGCTGCAAGAGGGAGACGTGCTCGTTGTTTTCTCACCGCTTCGTAAGTAATGCTTGTTCCACCTTTTTTAACAACTCCCGCCCTGTATGCACGTGTTCTTCAGGGAAACTGGCATCTTTATCGACAGGCTCTTGAAATTGATCAAAAATGGCTCGGAAATTCCCTTCTTTCACATTATCATCGAGACCCGGGTTATATTTATGGGAGAGCAGAAAGGGTTCCTTCATCTCCACAAGTGCATAATCACTAGGTGCGTCCAAAGATCCTGAGGTCACGACGAACGGAAGACGAATAAACTGGTAGCCGACATGATCATCAATTTTATAATCGAAATAACCATGCTCATAATCCCAATTATCCGCTAGTTTAAAGCCGAGACCCTGAAGTTCCTTCTCCAGTTCATTAAACTTATAAGTCGTTCCTGTAAGCGGGGAAGATAGTGGTATCATCGCTCATCACTCCTTTCTCTTTTACTATGCCCAAATAAAACAAGGGGGATCATCCTTTTTATGGATGATCCCCCTCTTTATGCTATTTACTACCTTTATAGTCTTTTCTCCAGTTTCTCTTTTTCATCTTCAAAGCCAGGCTTACCCAGAAGAGCGAACATATTCTTCTTATACGCTTCTACGCCGGGCTGGTCAAACGGATTGACACCCAAGAGGTATCCGCTGATTGCACAAGCCTTCTCGAAGAAGTACACAAGGTAACCAAAGGTGAAAGCATCACGCTTCGGAAGGTGAACGATCAAGTTCGGCACATCTCCGTCTGTGTGAGCGAGCATTGTACCGAGGTATGCCTTCTCGTTGACTTCGTGGACTGTCTCCCCTGCAAGGTAGTTCAAACCGTCCAGGTTCTGCTCGTCTTCCTCGATCGTAATATCAGAATTGGAATTCTCCACGTGAAGGACCGTTTCAAACATATCTCTTCGTCCATCCTGAATATATTGTCCGAGAGAGTGCAGATCTGTAGAGAAGTTGGCAGAAGCCGGGAAGATTCCTTTGTAATCTTTGCCTTCACTTTCTCCAAACAACTGTTTCCACCATTCAGCGAAATACTGAAGGGACGGTTCATAATTGACAAGCATTTCAATTGTTTTGCCTTTGTTGTAAAGAACGTTTCTTACAGCAGCATATTGATAAGCAGGGTTTTCCGACAGCTTGTCCGTGCTGAGTTCTTCACGAGCCTGCTGCGCGCCTTTCATCATTTCCACGATGTCGATACCACTTGCCGCGATAGGCAGCAGACCAACGGCAGTAAGAACAGAATAACGGCCGCCTACATCATCTGGTACCACGAAGGATTCATAGCCCTGCTCGGTAGCAAGTGTTTTAAGGGCACCTTTATTCTTATCCGTTGTAGCATAGATGCGCTTCTGCGCTTCTTCCCTGCCGTATTTTTCTTCCAGGAACTTACGGAATACACGGAAGGCAATAGCAGGTTCCGTCGTCGTTCCGCTTTTCGAAATGACGTTGATGGAAACGTCTTTATCCTTAAGCACATCGAACAAGTCGTTCATGTAAGAAGGACTGATGCTGTTTCCTACAAAGAATACCTGGGGAGTTTTTCGCTCTTCTCCACCGAGTACATTGTAGAAGCTGTGGTTCAGCATTTCCAGCGCTGCACGGGCACCAAGATAAGATCCGCCGATGCCGATGACTAAAAGAACATCAGAATCGGATTGAATCTTCTCTGCTGCTTTTTGGATGCGGGAGAACTCTTCTTTATCATAATCTTCAGGCAGATCAACCCAGCCTAAAAAGTCGTTCCCTGCACCGGTTTTCTCATGTAGGTTCTTATGAGCCAGAGAAACGGCTCCCTGCATATATTCTAGTTCATGTTCACCAAAGAACGGCAAAGCTTTTTCGTAATCAAAACGAACGTGTGTCATATATGTCCCTCCAAATCATCATTTTACTTCATCCACTTTTCACTTTATCGGAACCTTTCATCCAAATCAAGCAAGCACTTTCATGAAAGCGTGTACAAATAGAATTCATCAAAAAAGGTGCGGGCAGCCCGCACCTTTTCTCCATTACTTGGACATTTCCAGAATCTTCTGTACGTCGTCTTCTTTAAGCTTGTTGAAGTTCCCGAAAGCTCCTCGTTTCATGGAACGATCGACAATAACGTCGAACTTCTCTTCTCCGATTTCGTAATCGGCAAGTCGCTCAGGCGCTCCGAGGGAAGACCAGAATTTTCTCAAAGCATCGATTCCTTCTTCCGCCACTTCCTTCTCGCTCTTACCTTCTGCATTGACGCCGAATACGTTTGTCGCAAGTTTAGCGAAACGGGACGGGTCCACTTCCAGGTTATGCTTCATCCAGTTAGGGAAGAGAATCGCCAGTCCACCAGCATGTGGAATATCATAAACGGCGGAAACAGCATGCTCGATGTTGTGACTCGCCCAGTCTCCGCGATATCCCATTTGCAGCATACCGTTAAGTGCGATCGTTCCAGCATATAGAATCGTCTCACGATACTCGACAGATTCCAGATTATCAAGAAGCTTAGGGGCCGTTTCCATGACAGCACGCAGGACGCCCTCGATCATTTCATCCTGTACCGGTGACTTGGTCGGATTGTGGAAATATTGTTCAAACATGTGCGTCATCATGTCTACGATTCCGTAGATAGTCTGATCTTTCGGAACACTTGTCGTGTAGGCGGGATCCAAAATGGAGAACATAGGGTTTGTCAAAGGCGCAGCACCCCAGCCGTACTTCTCATTCGTTTCCCAATTTGTGATGACCGCACCGGCATTCATCTCACTACCTGTAGCAGCAAGGGTAAGGACCGTTCCGAACGGAAGCGCTGATTCTGGTGTCGCCTCTCTTGTAACAAGATCCCAGGCATCACCATCGTATTTGGCTCCAGCAGCAATGGTCTTCGTGCAGTCGATGACACTTCCACCGCCTACAGCGAGGATGAAGTCGATATCGTTTTCCTTGCATGCCTCGACCCCGCGTCTAACCGTGGAAAGTCTAGGGTTTGGCTCTACACCGGAAAGTTCAAAAACCTCTACCTCTGCCTTTTTCAATTCCGCCACAACTGCATCATACACGCCGTTACGCTTGATGCTTCCCCCTCCATAAACGAGGAGAACTTTATTTGTATTTTCAGGTAATTCCGTTTGTAATTGTGTCACTTGGTTCTGTCCGAAAATTAATTTCGTCGGATTATGAAATTTAAATGCATCCATTGATAAAACTCCCTTCATGAACATTCGATGATTATTATCCCCGAATTCAGATGATATCTCAAAAGAAATGCTTGATGAATAAATACGACCCGCTTGTTCAATTATAAAGACGAACCATGAACTTATAAAAAAAAGGAGGTTGGACCATGAGTTGGATTCAACGTATCGCCCTTCTGCTTATCATCGTAGGCGCAATCAACTGGGGATTGATCGGATTGTTCCAATATGATTTAGTCGCAGGACTATTCGGCGGTGGCGAACAAAGCGGTGCCTTCGCTCGTGTCATATATACACTTGTAGGGATCAGCGGACTTATCGCCATTTCCATTTACTTCTCACCGGCAGCAGAATACAGCGACCGGACAGCGGAAACGACTGAATAAAAAAAAGCCGGGTCCTAGAGGACCCGGCTTTTTCTACCTGTACATTATTTACGGAATTTTTCGCGGTCGTCCGATTGTTTGATCCAATCTTCCAACTTGTCTTTAAGCGTGTTGAAACCTGCAGTTGATTCTTCATGCTTTGGTGCTGCAGCCTGCTTGCGCGGACGACGTGGTGCTGCCTTTGGAGCTTCCTGTGTCGCACGGATAGATAGAGAATACTTGTTGCTCTTCTCGTCGATGTTCAAGATCTTAACTTGAACTTCATCACCTTCAGAAAGGTGCTCATTAATATCTTTCACATACCCGTGGGTAACTTCTGAAATGTGCACAAGACCTTGAACTTTTTCATCCAATGCAACGAAAGCACCGTAGGGCTGAATTCCTGTAACTTTACCTTCTAATACTTGACCTTCTTGGAACTTCTCTGACATTCTATACAACTCCTGATTTGTTATTATTCGCTTCATTTCACGCAATTAATGATTTTAGCACAAAAACCTCCAATAAGCAAAGTACAGTTTTGATAAACACCCTTTATTTTTCGGAATTTCGACACTTTGTGCATTATTGAACATGGTATAATAGATAATAATGACAGAGGAGGAACCTGTATGTCTGTAGGAAATAATATTAGGAAATACCGTGAGTTAAAGAATTTCACTAAAGAAGAGCTCGCCTTGAAAGCGAGAATGGGCGTCCAAACATTGGAAAGCTACGAAACAGATGAGCGCGCCCCGGAATTAGATACCATCCTTAAAATATCAACCGTTCTGGATATCCCGGCATCCGAACTGATGGAATTTCAAGAAGAAGATACAACCATTGATGAAGAGTTGCAGAACTTGATTGCAGAAGTGGGCGTCAAGCGGACTAAACTCTTGTTGAAAAAGACACGGGATTTCTCGGAAGAAGACGTTCTTCATGCTATGAAACTACTTTATGAATTAAATCAGCAAAAAAAATGAAAAAGTAGGTTTATAATCTATCAAAACTGGATATATTAAATAATGTAAGACTTTCTCGTATTCCCCCTGTGTAAGCAAAGCGAACGTTCGCTTTGCTTCTTTTTTTTGCTCTCTTTTCCCCATCATCCCGGTCAAACAACATATTTTCTTCTTCCATGGATTTTCGGTTATGATAGATTACAGAAATTAAAAGTATAGGAGGCCATCGTTTTGGAACAGTTCAAACGAGTCATTTCACGTAAGGGAACCCGCTCTGTCAAATGGGATATGGCAGAAGAATTGTATAAAGATAAAGACGTTCTTCCTATGTGGGTAGCAGACATGGATTTTCAGACCCCCAAGGCGGTAACGGCAGCAATAAAGGAACGTGTCGATCACGGCATCTTCGGCTATACAGTCCCAGATGACCGCGTAAAGCAGCAGATCGTACAGTGGCTTCAGACTAGACATGATTGGTCCATCGATCCGGAGTGGATTACCTACAGTCCCGGTGTCATCCCTTCGCTTCATATGATCATTCAATCATTGACCGATATTGGTGACAACGTCATTATCCAGACACCGGTCTATCCACCGTTCTACAGCGTAGTCAGGGACCACGGGCGTCACATCATTGAGAACCCGCTGATCGTAGAAGGAAACAAATATGAAATTGATTTTGAGGACTTTGAGAAGAAAATTAAAGAAAACAACGTCCAATTATTTATTCTCTGTAATCCCCATAACCCGGTCGGACGTGTTTGGACGCGGGAAGAGTTGAACCGGTTGAGCAGCATTTGCCTTAAGCACGATGTCCGAATTATTGCTGATGAAATACATGCGGATCTTATATACAGCGGGCACCGTCACATTCCAATCGCCTCTGTTTCTGAAGACGTCAGCAGAAAGACTATCACCTGCATGTCACCGACCAAAACGTTTAATTTGGCGGGGCTACAAGCATCTTTCGTCGTAACTGCTGATAAAGAATCGAAAGAGAAGCTTGATAAGCAATTTAAAAATCAAGGAATGGGTATGTTGAATACTCTGGGGCTTACAGCAATGGAGGCGGCATATGAGCACGGCGAAGAGTGGCTGGAAGGACTAATGACAACCCTGGAAGAAAACAGGGACTACGTTATGGAAAGGCTCCATAACGAAACCGCTGTACGTGTCTTTCCTGCGGAAGGAACCTACCTGCTTTGGCTTGACTGTACCGGGTTGGAAATGAAGCACAGCGAACTCAAATCCTTCATGCAGAAACAGGCAAAAGTCGGTTTAAATGACGGCGTCTCCTTCGGTAAAGCAGGAACAGGATTTATGCGGATCAATATCGCTGCTCCCCGCTCTACCATTGAAGAAGGTGTATCACGAATTATCGAGGCTGCAAGGAAATAGAAATGCGAGTAGATAAAAAGCCGCCCGGCCGGGCGGCTTTTTATCTACTCTTCTTTTTTATCTGGTTCCGTCGGATCGCTTGCTTCATCCCCATCCGCTTTCAGCGTAATTTTCCCACATGCAACCCGCTCTCCGGAATTACCGGAAGGCTGGGACATTCCATCATCCGCTTCACTCGTAATGACCAAGGAGGTGCCCTCTTTTCTTAAAAGGGACATTTGGTCGTCTTTCAAGGTAGCTTCCGGAAGCACCAATTCTGTATCCACCATTCCGCTGGCATCCGCTTCGACGTTAGGAAGATCGCCGGCATGCGGCCCCTTCTCATTCATTAACCCGTGATCCTTGGATAGTGGATTAAAGTGATTACCTGCTGTTTGAAAGTCCGGCGGCTCACATTTAGGAAACTCGTGAATATGTAAACCGTGTGGACCAGGTTCAAGTCCTTCTACCTTCAAAGTCACTTGAACACCCTCCGGCGTTTCCTTTAATGTGGCCGTACCAATTTTGTCGCTCTCTGCATTATAGATCGACGTATCAAGCGGCGACCTCTCTTCTCCTGTGCACCCGGCCATTAATATTAGCAATAAAGCTGTTCCTATCCATTTGTTTACCATCTATATCCGCCCTTCCAACATAGTTATGGATAGTATCTCCCTATACACACAAAATATGAGGAAGGAACGGGATCATAAAAAAAAGCCGCTCAGGATTTCCCTTCCCGCGGCTTTTGATCTTCACGATTCATGGTATCGGGTGTTTGTTCTAGCTTGTCCCACTTCTTCTCTTCTTTCTGAGAGGCCCTGATAATCCAAATCATAGCGAGCGATGCCAACACGATGAAAAGCAACAGCATGAATACAGCCGGGATGTATTCCGACTTGTCCTCTGGAAAGTACAAAAATTCCATCATAGCAAAACCACTTCCTTCCATTTCATTATAACAAAGACACAAACCCTGTTCTTACCTCCCCGTCATTTTTTCCAACGAATAGGACCTTTGCTATAATGGTGTAAAAGATATATGGAGGTCTAATAATGACGGAGATAAAACAGGGAAGCACCGTTAAAGCCCATTATAAATCAGGAATCTACATAGGCGAAGTCGTAGAGGACCGAAATCGATTTTTCCTGGTGAAAGTGTTGGCCGTGGCAAAGCACCCCATGCAGGGAGACCTGCACAATCCAGGGAAGACCGAGGACGTCTTCTTTCACCAAAGGAAGGCCTTGAGCTATACGGAAAAAGCAAACGTTCAGAAAGAAGCCGTCCATCTGTACGAAGGGGATATCCCGGAGTACAAGCAGTCATTAAAAGACTCCGTTGAAGCATTAAAGGAAAAGTTAATGCGCAGGGAAACGACGTTTAACCAAAGCGCAAAAGATAGACTCGAAGATCTTGAGCGCCAGTATTTCGAATGAGGGAAAACCACCCTTCAAAGCCAATGAAAGCGCATTTGTTTTCTCTTATGCGGTGTGGTAATTTAAAGTAGTCTTAATTTATGAGGAGGTCATACCTATGACAACACACATCGGAGCCAATCCTGGCGATATCGCTGAAAAGATCCTGCTGCCCGGGGATCCACTGCGAGCTAAATATATTGCAGAAAATTTCCTGGAAGATGCAACGTGCTACAATGAAGTTCGCGGGATGTACGGATACACTGGTACATACAAAGGCGAACGCATTTCTGTACAAGGTACAGGCATGGGTGTCCCTTCTATATCCATCTATGTCAATGAGCTGATGGAAAGCTACGGCGTACAGAAGTTGATTCGAGTAGGTTCCTGCGGCGCACTGCAAAGCGACGTAAAGGTAAGAGATGTCATCCTTGCTTCGACATCAACGACCGATTCCCAAATGAACCGGATGGTATTCGGCGGCATCGATTATGCGCCGACTGCTGACTTCGAACTTTTGAAAAACGCCTATGATGCCGGGACGGAAAAAGGTCTGAAACTTCGTGTAGGGAACGTCTTCACAAGTGACAGCTTCTATAGGGAAAACGCAATGGAAACGTTCGAGCTGCTCGCTAAGTACAATGTACTTGCCGTCGAGATGGAAACAACCGCGTTATATACACTGGCAGCCAAATATGACCGTCAGGCCCTGTCTGTTCTTACAGTCAGCGATCATATTCTGACAGGAGAAGAAACAACTGCTGAAGAGCGCCAGACAACGTTCAACGAAATGATTGAAGTAGCATTGGAAGCTGCTATTAAAGAATAAATGCAAACGCACCCGTTCCGGGTGCGTTTTTTATAGAACGGACCGGACATCATTTCGTCGTATTTCATGGAGATCCTCTCCTGTTCGAATAAACAGCATACTACCCGTCACTGCCTCCAATTTTCCTGTGTACCATTCTGTAATAGTAACAATACTGCATATGGTACCTACTTTTTGATGCGTGGGGACCCCGAATAAAAAGGAAGTAAGATTATTGGATTTCTCCTTCATCAGCCTGCCTCCTGTCGACTGTTATCTTTTATCTTATCTTCCTGGAAGAGCATCGGGCAGGGCTGATGCCCAGATATCCATCTTTAAAATACAGAACACGGCATGTAGGACGGAGACCGTGCTCCTATGGTATAATGCTTAATAATTCATTGGTACACATTCCCATCACATACCGCAGGAAGAAAGGATGTCACCATGCTGTTAGATCTATTGCATAACTTCCCCTTATGGGCGGCCATCGCCTCCATCGTATTCGCACAAATCGTCAAAATACCCATCCAATTCATCGCATCCAGAAAGCTGAACGCAAGCCTTGCTTTCAGCACCGGCGGTATGCCCTCGAGCCACTCAGCTGCTGTTACCGCACTTGCGACCGGTGTCGGAATCGAACAGGGATTCGGCTCCTCGATTTTTGCGGTCGCCTGCGTTTTTGCCATCATCGTTATGTTTGACAGCACTGGTGTAAGACGCCAGACCGGTGAACAGGCGATTATGTTAAACATCCTCTTAAAAGACTTTAATCGTTTCGTAAGTGAAGCGAAGAGCTGGCAGGCGAAGGAAGAATACCAGAAAAAAGAAGAATTGAAGGAACTGCTGGGTCATCAGCCGATCGAAGTATTCTTTGGCGGTTTGACCGGCGTGCTGCTCACCTTTTTGTTCCACACACTCCTTTATTAATGACTGTAAAGATAGAAAAACTAAAAAGAACCCTTCTCCAACGTGTGGAGCAAGGGTTCTTTTTCATCGTATCATTTGGGAACGGAATACCTGCATGGACTCCTGTTCATTCATCTTGTTCAAGTCTTCTTCTGACAATTCTCCATTACCTTCTTTAATGACATAGACGTGAAGTGTTTGTTTCCCCCACTGTTTGTACACGTCCTCAACCGAGGGATAATAAAGATCCAATCGGTCCCCTTTAATGGCACCGCCTGTATCTGCGACCACTCCATAGCCATAGCCCGGAATGAAGAGAATCGTACCAAGCGGAAACAGCTCAAGGTCTGCTGCGATGGTGGAATACAAGTCCCTCTTCACCGTCACTCCTGAATACGTAACTCCGTAGGCCGGATGACTTTCGTCCTTTCCCGTCGACTCTACTCCTGCCGTATAACCCGTAGCCGTCACCTCATATCGGTCGTACTGAGCAAGATCCAGAGAAGCTTCCAATTTCTCGAGTGCCTCCGCATTGGCAGCGCTCGCTACGTGTTTCGGGCGCAGCATGGAACCGGACACTTCTTCTGCCGGCTCTTCACCGTCCATTTTTATTTTCAGCCAATCATCCACATCTTTGATCGATAGATTCGTTATATTTGTGACCGTACTGTACCATGCAAATAGAAACAAAACGGAAAAAAATATATAGGTCGTCCACTTTTTCATGAAATCACCTCTAGGTGTCATCATGTCCAAGCTGGTAATAATTATACAAAAAACAGCTGCCTCCAATGGGGGCAGCTGTCCGTTCAAAACATCTGATATCCGCTTCGTCGCAGAAGACGAATGACGACTCCGGCAAGGATGGTACCTGCAAAGCCGCTGGTAAGAATAACAATATCGACAACCTTAAGGTTCATCAAGTGCTCCCATACCGCAGGAAATGCCGTACCGGCATCTGTGAAATACTGCGTCCACGGATGATCATCCACAATTAACAGGACAATAGCCGGATACACGACTGCCATGAGCCAGGATGAACGCAGGATCATGTTGAGTAGAAAGGAAATACCGAAAAACAATACGAAAAATAACAGAATGGATACGACAAACTGAACTATATTCACCGCTTCTTCCCCCTAAATCTTACAAGCCGATCAGTATGTACCATTTTATAACGCTTACATCAAATCCGCAAGCTCACCAGTCGAAGCATATAAAAAAGCGGAGAATCGTTCTCCACTTTTTTATACCTAACTATAAATTGAACCCGGCCAAGGCTTTCTTCTTAAAAATGGAAAAAGTTTAATTTCCCTTTCTTTAAGACGAGCCCGATGCCGCCAAGCTTTAAGAGGTAGCGGTTATCAATGACCTTCTTCATCGCCGTTGCCGACCAACCGTACAGCTTCTTGTCGTCGAAAACAACTCCAATGGCATCTGAATCGCCGAGCGAAGCAACCGTTCCTTTCAGATCCGCGACGAAAGGCTCCAGGTGCCGCTCCCCCTTGATAAGACGTTCCAAATTACCAGCCGTGTGCTCCGCTTCCTGAATAGCAATTTGAGCTGTTGGAGGATAGGGACGCTCTGCTTCTTCGTTCATGACCAAAGCACAGTCCCCTACAATGAAGACATCATCATATCCTTCCGGCCGAAGATCCTCACGCACAGGAATCCGCCCTCGATTGGCTTCAAAACCAGACTCTTCGACGATTGAATTCCCGCGGACACCTGCTGCCCATACAACTGTATTCGTCCCAATCTCTTCACGCTGGTCATCCTTCTCAAATACCAGCTTGTTCTCTGTCACTTCTTTGATCATAGCACTCAGTTTGAATTCTACTCCACGTGCTTCCAGTGAATTCATGGCGTACTCTACGAGCTGGGGATCAAATCCCGGGAGTGCAGTAGGTGCAGCTTCCACACAGATGATCCGAACTTGATCGCGAGGAATATCATATTCCCTGCACAGGTCGGGAACACGGTTTGCCAACTCTCCGACAAACTCGATCCCTGTAAACCCGGCACCGCCGACGACGATATTTAAACGCTCCGGCTTTTTATCCGGCTCTGTATTATATTTGGCAAAATTATATTCGATATGCTGACGGATGAGACGGGCACTATTTATACTACCGATAGTGAAGGCATGCTCTTTCAATCCTTGAATTCCAAAAGTAGCTGCTTCAAAACCGAGCGAAATGACGAGGTAGTCGTATGTTACTTCCCCATCCTCCAGAAGTACACGCTTTTCAGATGGTTTGATTTCGAGGACTGTGTCTTGAATCAACTTAATTTTGCTTGTATCGATGACGTCTTTGATAGGGATACGAGTCCGATCATGATGCAGCGTACCTGCAGCATTTTCGTGAAGCCAGGTGGTCTGGTAGTGATAGCTGTGCTTATTAACCAACGTTACGTTCGCATCATTGACTCCTATGTTCTTCTGCAGCTTGACGGCCGTCATCATGCCGCCATAGCCGGCACCCAGAATAACGATATTCGGTTTTTTCATCTTTCATCACTCCATTCCATTCATATTCTGGATAAATCGTCACATTTTTGTCATTATTCCTTCTTCTCATTTATGATAAAACTGATTATAACTGCTTTCAACAAAAGGAAGCACATTAGAGAACATAGGAGTAACTTCAATTGGAACGGCTTACATGCCTTCAGTATTCCCACTTGAAATTTTTTTATGATAGAATATGTATTAGTGTAATTTTGAACAGGAGGGTAATTATGAGTGATAAGATATACGATATAACCGTCATCGGCGGCGGCCCGGTCGGGTTGTTTACCGCTTTTTACGGCGGTATGCGCGATGCAAGTGTAAAGATAATTGAAAGCCTTCCCCATCTGGGCGGACAGCTGACTGCACTGTATCCGGAAAAGTACATTTACGATGTTGCAGGATTCCCTAAAGTTCGGGCACAGGAACTCGTGGACAACTTGGAAGAGCAGGCGATGGCTTTTGACCCTACGATTGCGCTCAGCCAGGAAGTTCTTTCCGTGGAACGCATGGAAGATGGTTCGATCAAGCTTACCACCGATAAAGAAGTCCATTATACGAAGACAATCATTGTCACAGCCGGAAACGGCGCTTTCCAGCCAAGGAAGTTGAAGATTGACGATACAGATAAATTCGAAGGAACAAACCTTCATTACCACGTAAGTAACATGGACCGGTTCCGGGATAAGAATGTTATGATTGCCGGCGGCGGCGACTCTGCTGTCGACTGGTCACTTATGCTGGAGCCGATCGCCAAGCAGGTTACGCTAGTTCACCGCCGTGATAAGTTCCGGGCACACGAACACAGCGTGGCACAGCTGCATGAATCCAATGTAAGAGTTTTGACACCTTACAACCCGGAGAAACTGATCGGTTCTGATCGGATTGAACAAGTGGAACTTCATGAAGTTAAGGGAGACCGTGTAGAAACGATCGACGTGGATGACGTCATCGTCAACTACGGCTTCATCTCTTCTCTCGGGCCTATTAAGGACTGGGAACTGGAAATAGAAAAAAACAGCATTGTCGTCAATTCCAAAATGGAAACGAACATCGAAGGCATCTATGCTGCTGGAGATATCTGCACCTATCCCGGCAAAGTTAAATTGATTGCCTCCGGATTCGGCGAAGGACCAACGGCGGTTAACAATGCAAAAGCATATATAGATCCAGATGCACGCGTGCAGCCGAAGCACTCCACAAGCATGTTCGGATAAACAAAAAGACGCCCGATAATCGGGCGTCTTTTTTCCAATGTAAAAAAACCTCCCCACAAGGGGAGGTTTGTCGTCTATTTAACAGCTGGGATCCGGCACACCTGCATTTGTCGCCGTTTTGAAAGAAGATCCACACCCGCAAGAAACAATCGCGTTCGGATTGTCGATCGTGAATCCTCCACCCATCATGTTCTGTTTGAAGTCAATCGTCGTACCTTCAATGATCGGTACATCCTGGCGGTTGATGACGACAGGAATCCCTGCCGATTCATCGATCACATCAAGTTCTTCATTGATGTCATCTTCAAACCCCATGGCATAAGACAATCCACTACAGCCTCCACCCTTTACTCCGAAGCGAAGACGGACATCTCCTTCTTCTTCCTTCATCATTTCCTTGATCTGGTGACCAGCGGCTTCCGTAATGTTCAGAATCATCCCAAGCCTCTCCTTTCTCTTCTTACAGTCAGTATACTAAACTGCCGATCGCTTTATCAAATGGCGCGACCCGCTCGCCATAAGAAAAGGCATCCCTTGAATTTGGACACCTTCCCTTTATCTGCTCTATAGGATTTCGTCCAATTGTTCATACACTTTATCCACGAGTTCTTCCGGCGTATCTGCGATTACCCGTTCCCCCTCCACCAGTGCATACAAGGTTTGAGAACATAAGCCGCAATTTCTTAAACAACCATATTCAAGAACATCCAGATCTGGATCTTTCTCAAGCTCAGCCATCGCCTGCTGGGAACCATTAGCTAAATTATTGATACAAAACTCTACAGTCGGATTCATCCGCATCACCTCTTTATATGGATGAAACCCTATATGTGCTTTAGTTTACCATAAAACAGGGATTTCGTGTCAGGTAGAGGAAGGCTCTGCAATCCCATGACTTTCCAAGGCCTTATAAATCGGCTTCAACCGGGGACTTCCCTCTCCAACGATTTCTTCTTCCACGAGGACGAGCGGATAAAAAAGTTCATCCGACTGCAGCTGTTCCAGCAGTGTGTCATCCGCATCCGGCTGGTCATCCCTGTTGATATCGAAATAAGAATAGCTGATTGCTGCTTTCTCTCCATACTTCCGTGCAATCGCTGCCTGGATCCACTCATACGTTTCCTTAGAACCGGGTGCATTCACACAACTCGCACATCTGACATCCGATCCGTACACCGTTACTTTTACCCCCATTGTACCCCACCCCTTTAAATTGATCCTTTTATTTTATTTTACAAAAGAATTGAAAAAAGATAAAATGATAATAGTTCTCATTATAAAAATGGACTTAACGACGCAACCATAGATTTTTTGCTGCTT
Source organism: Halobacillus sp. ACCC02827 (assembly GCF_030291935.1). Classification (NCBI taxonomy): domain Bacteria; kingdom Bacillati; phylum Bacillota; class Bacilli; order Caryophanales; family Bacillaceae; genus Halobacillus; species Halobacillus sp. ACCC02827. Next base: position 2,564,367 of record NZ_CP128168.1, read on the forward strand.
TCGTTTTATACTATTACTTAGAAAGGGGAAGATGAAGATGCATGAACAAGTACAGGAAGTACTCAATAAACTTCGCCCATTTTTACTTCGTGACGGTGGGGACGTAGAGCTTGTAGATGTGGAAGACGGCATCGTACGCCTTCGCCTGATGGGCGCCTGCGGGAACTGCCCGAGCTCAACCATCACGTTGAAAGCTGGTATCGAGCGTGCGCTTGCACAAGAAATCCCTGGCATTTACGAAGTAGAACAAGTTTTCTGATCAAACCATTAGAAAACCGCACACCTTTATGAGGGTGTGCGGTTTTTTTATTGGACAGGGCTGATCAGTGTTTCTCCCCGGAAATGGCGGCAGATATTGTCTAAACACAGCCTCATCATTGCATAGCGCGTTTCTTTAGACGCTGAGCCGATGTGTGGAAGGCAGACAATCTGCGGCAGCTGAAGGAGGGGGTGATCTTTTGAAATCGGCTCGTTTTCAAACACATCCAGTCCTGCAGCCGCAATTTCTCCTTCTTTAATTGCATGTTCCAGTGCTTTTTCATCAACGACTGCTCCACGTGAAGCATTAATGAAAATCGCATCATCCTTCATCATGGCAAAAGCTTGTTTATCAAATAATCGATGGGTTTCTTCTGTCAAAGGGGTCAGACAAACAACGAAGTCGGAACGACGCAGAAGGTCATCAAAATCCACATAAACTGCACCGAGTTCTTCTTCCGCTTTCCTGTTTCTCGAACGATTGTGGTACAAAATATCCATCTCAAAACCAGTGGCACGCTTCGCTACCGTTTCACCGATTCTCCCCATCCCGACAATTCCTATTGTCTTATGGTGAATATCGTGGCCTGCCAGCAGCAATGGGGACCAGTGCTGCCACTTCCCTTCTTTTATGTACGTATCTGCTTCGACGATCCTCCGTGCCGTAGCTGTCAGCAGGGAGAATGTCAAATCTGCGGTCGTATCAGACAGGACATCCGGAGTATTCGTTACCGCTACGCCGTGCTCCTGTGTACTTTTCAAGTCGATGTTATCATAACCGACGGCCAAGTTAGCGACAATCTTGAGACTCTCCGCCTCCTTCAAAAGTGCTTCATCAATGGACTCCGACAACATCGTCACGAGACCGTCCGATTGACGGGCCTTTTCTATTAAAAGCTCCCTGTCCACCGCTTTCTCCGCTTCCGGCCACATCTCGATATCCAGTTCATTTCGATACGGCTCCACAACTGCTTCCGGTAAAGCCCTTGTAATATAAACTTTTGGTTTCCCCATTAGTCCCACTCCTTCCCTGTTAATTATCAGTGTATCACAAAGGATTGGAAGGACTCTGCATCTCTGACTGAATTCTCTGATATAATAAGGATATAACCATCCGTTTGTGCCATATTCATGACGGGTATCGAAACAGGCAATGATATGAGGAGTAGGAGGGTTTCTTTATGACAAATAACAAGAAGATATCCAATCTCGAGAAAACAGCACGGGAATGGCTCAACGATCGCGGAGTATCCATTGATGATATCGCTGAGCTCGTCCACTACCTTCAGTCGAAATATCACGAAAAACTGACGATGGATGAATGCCGATACAACGTCAACAAAGTGTTGACGAAGCGCGAGGTTCAAAACGCGATTATTACCGGGATACAATTGGATATGTTAGCAGAAAAGAAAATGCTGGAAGAACCGCTGCAATCTACTATTGAAGTGGATGAGAGCCTGTACGGCATTGATGAAATCATCGCTTTCTCCATTGTAAACGTATACGGTTCCATAGGTTTTACGAACTACGGGTATATCGATAAACAAAAGCCTGGTATTCTTCAGAAGTTAAATGATAAATCGACTGGTGAGTGCCATACTTTCTTAGACGATATTGTCGGGGCTATAGCAGCCGCTGCTTCAAGCAGGCTCGCTCACAGCATCGCAGGCGATCCAGAAGACTAACTAATTTTCTTAAAAACTGTGCCGAGCGCACAGTTTTTTTATTATTCTGAAACTTATTAACTATTATATCCGTACATATGTTATAGTGAATTCCGTATTATGGAAAATAAAGAAAGGAGAAAGGACCAGATGAAACAGAAAATAGTATGGATTGTGCCGGCCCTTCTTGTGCTGTTAGGAATCGGTTTGCTCTTTGTTCGTAATTTTGAGGATGTGACCGAACCACCGGACTCGGATTGGAGCCGACCACTGGAATTAGGGGAAACGGTGACTTCCGACTCTCCGGCTGTGTCGTCGGCGACGAATGGTGCGAAGATAGCATACTTGACGGAAGAAGGCGTGAAACAAACAGGTTATGACCAAGAGTACTCCAGCACAGAGGAAACAAACATTGATATTCCTGTTGATAAGTTCACTTCCATTGCTACACCAGGAAATCAACTCGTTTATTCCGACTATCATCAGTTATTTACCGAAAAAAAGGAAAAGATATCCGATCTGGATACCTTTCTCCCTTTACAGAACGAAGTTATATTTACAAAAGGGACAGATGTGTATGTGTATGAAGAGGATGGCAGCCTTACTTCTATATTGACACTGCCTGATGAGAAAGCGGAAGTACTTACATATGAGAACCACGATGGCACTTACCTGGCCACCCGAATAACGGAATCGTCAGGAAATCACCTGACATTCTACCACCTTAAGGATGGTACACTGGAAAAAGTGCGGGAAGCGGACATTCCCTTGCAGAGCGGGGAAGAATTGAAAGAGATGCATTTTGCAGCTGCGGAGAACGACATACGACTGATTCAGTCTACATTACAGAAACAGTCGATGACGGGTAAGAAGAAGCAGCTGCATTATTATGCTGCCTTCCCGGCAGAAGAAGAGGCGTCGGCACCGAAAATGAGCCGTGTTACTTTTTCAGATCCCGTAACAGGAAAATCATTAGAGGAATTATCAGATATAGAACTTACGGTACGCGGAGACAAATCTCTTCTTTTATTCAAAGCTCTCGGCAAAACTGACACGATGTTTAACAAGGAGACCCAATTTAATATTTATCAGGCGCAGGTGAAAGAAAAGGGTGTGAACAGAGTAACGCGTATCAGTAATACTCCCAGCCCTTCTCTCACTCCTCAATGGATCGATTCTCATTCCATCATCTGGTTGGATAAAAAGGGAGATCATTATCAGGTCCTTCTTGCTTCCGACGAGAAAGCAGTTATAAGTAAAACCGATGGAATTTCCAGCGGGAATTTGCTTCAGGCAGGAGGGAAAACCGCCGGCATGCTTTCATTTGGAATGCTTATTGTTCCTATTTCTTTAGTTTGGATCATCTGGCCTTTAGTCTTTCTAACCATTTTAATGTTTACGAAAACGAAAGCCATGGATGAAGACAGAGCATGGGTGTTTTATACAGGCGCTGTCATCTACCTCGCCGCCGTCTTCTTATTCAAGGGCCCCGTCTTTTCGGAACAATTGTTGGCGCGCACCCCGGATTATTTGAATTTCTCCGGAAGTACTTTTATATACCTTTTGGCATTCGCCTTAATCGCTTATGTGTTGGTCCGTGCATTCCACCGTGTCAAAGACTGGTCCCCATTTATACAACTCTCTTATTTCATCGGTGTACATGTTGCTTTTATAACCGTATTCTTTGGCCCCTACCTCCTATAAAGAAAGAGCGCTTGGATTAGTTAATCCAGGCGCTCTTTCCTGTCCATTCAACCTTTCATCCATTCATACAAGTCCCGGCACTTATAGGTCGGTGCAGGATCCGTTTGTTTCAACTCATCAAAAGAACTGACTCCTGTCTCCACCATCAATGTGTCGATCCCTGCACGAATACCTGCAAGAATATCGGTGTTATAATTGTCCCCCACCATGAGGACTTCGTCTTTCCCATATCCAATCCGCTTTAGAGCCCGATCCATGATCAATGATTCCGGTTTTCCTACAAATACCGGGTCCACCCCTGTACTAACCGCGACAACAGATGTAAGTGCGCCGTTTCCCGGAAGCATCCCTCGTTCGGTCGGAATAGCGATATCCCCGTTGGTACTGATCAATTTCGCTCCATTTCGAACTTCCAAGCATGCCCTTGCCAGCTTTTCATATGTAATCTCCCGGTCAATGCCGATAACTACATAATCCGAGCGGCTTTCCACTCTGGTCAATCCTTCCCGATCAAGGGCATCCAGCAGCCCGTCTTCTCCGATCACAAAAACACGGGCTTGGTGATTCTCACTTTTAATGTATTCCGCTGTGGCAATACTGCTCGTGTACACTTGATCAGGATTTGAAGGTATTCCTAAATCCGTCAATTTAGCGGCGACCTGTTCCACCCTTTTAGAAGAATTGTTGGTCAGAAAGAGGAAGGGGCGTTCCTTGTCAACCAACGCTTGAACAAATTCCCCGGCGCCGTCTATTTTGTCCGTTCCTTTGTACATCGTCCCATCCAAATCAATTAAATACGCTTTATAATCCCTGTACATGTTGATAACACCTCATCCCTGAATCAATCGTTATTCGTAAATGTGGATACAGGGCCAAGCTCTGTATCTAGATAGCTCCTGACCTTTTCAGGAAAAGAAAGAATGACTGCTTTATACTGATTCCATATTCCGCTGATCTCTTGATGATCAACAGCTGTGTATTCCTGAACAATCATTTTCCTCAAACCGATGAACGCCTTATAGGCTTCCTCTTCCCCCTTTGGAAGCACTTGTTCATCGGTCAGTATGTCAATGATATCTTCGTAACTGCCCGGATCCCGCATGATAAAGCCGTCGATCATCATATTTCCCACATCCAGAATAGCTTCAATAGTTACATGAGTGGTTCTCTCCAATAATAGACGGTCTGAGAACGTTTCATAGCGGTTCTCCGTCACCTCTTGCAGCACCGTATTCATATAATTTAAAATTTCTTCTAATTTTTTTCTGTCGACGAAATACATGTTCCTACCTCCCGTGTATTTTTCTTTGTTAAGAATAACATAAATTGCTATCCGATCCCTCGCCCAGCCATGGAAACCGCGCATATTTTCCGACATCCCGGGCATACTTATGTGGACGAATATACCAGCCGCCGACATAGGACAGGAGGTGATCATTCATGGCGGAACGGCCACTTTTAGAGGATTTCACACAAGACACCAGCACCCGGTTTGTCTCCTTCACCGCAGGCAGCCATCGTTTTGAGCTTGCCTTAATGAAAGCAGACTGCTTCGATAACCAGACTATGGTCATCAACCTGCCCAAAAACCGTCAGGCTCTGCTCGATTTAGAAAATATAAACAGGGCCGGACACTTAGAGCATATGTTTCAGCTGAGTACGATGGAAGCAGAAGAGCTTCGAACCTATCTCCCCGACTTACTATGAAAGAATAAGAAACCTCCAACGGGCGAAACTATTCCTGAAGGAGGTTTTTTAAATGCCCGAAGATAAATATTCCGACTTCGCTAATGTGGAAGCACAACGGAACTACCTTGTTCCAGAACAGCTGCCGGAAGGACCCTATGGTGCTCCAAGAAACAAATATGAGCCCGTTTCCAACGAAAAAAGCTCCCCTTGGACAGATAAGCAAAGGTACTATAGTGCGTTCAATTATGAATTTAAGGCTTTACACCAGGATCTGCCGCGCCAGGAAGCCGGCGCCCACCCTACTCATGACGAAAAGGACCAGGATGTAAAGCCGTCAGAGGAACAATAAAATATTGCCCAGGTAATAAAAAACCGGCGTGCTTTTCTTCAGCACGTCGGTTATTGTCGTATCCGCTTTAGAACAAAATAGGAACAGCCGAAATTACAGTATTCATATAGATAATCCTCTAACGTACTAATTTTGGTATCAAAGCTGGCCTTTGAATTCTGGTCATCATAAAAGCCTTTAAGGCGAAGCTGTCCGTAACCCCAGTCCCCTACGATAAAGTCATACTTATTAAGAATATCACTGTAGCGGCTTTCCACTTCTTCCTGCTGAAACCCTTCCTGATGGTCTTCAAGCAGGTCGTACGTCTTCCCGTTTAATTCAACCATATCATCACCTCTATCTTCTATAAGTGTACCACACTTCCGTATATGGACGGAATTGCCGCTTTTCAAAAACCGTATGATTCTTCTAATAAAAGTCCAACCTAACCATACCGTCACCGACTAACGAATAAGGAGGAAATACTTTGAATAAGCGATGGAGTACTGTATGTTTGACCGGCCTCCTTGCACTGACAATGGCAGGGTGCCAGGAAACAGATGAATCAGCTAAACAAAATAAACGAGCCGATGATCCCCTAAACGGAAATGCTATGGACGGCTACAATGAAGATGGATCGGACGGGCAGGTAGGTTATGTCCGCTTCAATCAGACGCAGATGGAACGGGATGACGAAGAACACCATGAAATCAAAGTGAACCGCGAAGAAATGGCAGACATGATTTCCCGCATGATTTTACGATATGACAATTTTGACGATGTAGCGACTGTCGTAACCGATAATGAGGTGCTTGTCGCTTACAGTAAAGCAGACGATACGGATCGAGAGACGGCAGCAGATATGGTTCAAAAGACCGCCTATTCGCTTGTGCCGAGCTTCTACCACGTCTATGTGTCCGACAATCCAGCTTCTTTTGGAGACATTCAAAGTTTGAGCACATCGACCGTATACGACGAAAACTATAATGAGAATATCGACAGTATCATTAAAAAAATGAAAAAAGCACCCCAAGGTAAAGTGAAGCAGGATGACCCGAGACAACCGGATGTAGGTCCGAACATGAACACAAAAGAAGAAACAGGCATGGAGAACTGATATTTCCAAACATAACATTCCCCTGACTGCCTCATGCTAAAGGTATTAAAAAGTTGTAGGTGAGTATATGATATACTTCAGGCTCTTATTAAGCGTCGTTGTGGCTGGCGCCTTACTTTTTCCGTCACCGACATACGCCGATAAAGAAAGTGATGACCGGATGGCCTTGTATAAGAAGACAGCTGCCCTTACTGACATTCCTTGGGAATATTTAGCAGCTATCGATCAATACGAAAGACAGGTCAACGGGGACCCCGAGAAAGACAGGGTTACCGCTATAAAACCGGATCCAATGTTCTGGACAGGGACCAATGGAGAGATGCCTGCCGACTTGTTTCCCGAAGGCTGGGGCTCTGACGGAAATGGAGACGGTAAAGTGGAAATAGATCAGGATGATGATCTGCTCTGGTCCATTGCCGATTACGTCAAATCATATGGAACAACAGAAGAAGATATAAAAATTGCCCTATGGGATTATTACCAGCGTGATCTGACTGTGCAAACGATTATGAACACCGCCCAAGTTTTCCGAAACTTCGGAACCGTTCATTTAAAGAACAGGGATTTTCCACTTCCGTTGGAGGCAAACTTCAGCTATCGCAGTACTTGGGGGGACGCACGCGGCTTTGGTGGCCGCAGAGTTCATGAAGGTACCGATATCTTTGCCAATTACGGAGTGCCTGTGAAATCGACCACCTATGGTGTGGTTGAAATGAAAGGCTGGAACAAGTTCGGCGGTTGGAGAATCGGCATCAGGGACATTTACAATATTTATCACTATTACGCACATCTTCAAAATTTTGCAGAGGATATAAAAGTGGGAGACGTCGTAAAACCTGGTGACGTTATTGGTGCCGTGGGTGCTTCCGGCTATGGACCGCCCGGTACTTCCGGAAAATTTCCACCGCATCTCCATTATGGCATGTATCAGGATAATGGGAAAAATGAATGGTCCTTCGACCCAACTCCTTATTTAAAACGATGGGAACAGATGGTCGATTAAAAAACCGCCGCACATGATTGTGCGGCGGTTTTTCTGCTTTTTATTGTTGTTTGGATTTGCGAACTGCATTCGTTATGCTCGCTGCAAGTCCACCCCATATGACAACGATGCCGATAATCATCATAGCTATTGCACTACCTGTCATATCAGCTTACCTCCTTTTTTACTTCTTCCAATGAGTTCGTATGCCAGCGTTTGAATGTCATAAGGAAACCTGCGACTAAAGCAAACGCCGCGACGAACCAGCCGCCGTATAAAATGAAGGTATCCGTATATCCTTCATAGTTCCCTGTCGGCGTATCGAATGCACGCTCCAGGTTGGTTCTGAAAAGATCGAACATCATGTAACCAAGGACAACAGGTGTGACCAGTCCTAAACAGACTTTCCACCAGCCGCCAAGACGTATATCAGAAATGGCATTGGCATGGTTTTGGAAGTCGTTCAACTTACGAAGGAACCAGGCGATCACAACGACTTCGACAAGACCGACGAAGGCGACCCCAAACTGGTTGATGAAGTAATCTGCTGCGTCCAGGAAGAATAGTCCTCCTTGGGTAGCAAAGAGCAGCGATATGATGGCAGAGATCCCGCCACCGATTCCAACAGCAGCTTTTCTTGATATACCAAACTTCTCCTGAATACCCGCTACGTATGTTTCGGAAATGGAGATTAGAGAAGACAACCCGGCAAGAACTAAGGACAGGAAGAACAGGACTCCAAAAAGTCCATTCAAAGCGGGAAACTCATTGATGATCTGCGGGAATACGACGAATGCAAGACCAACCCCGCCGCTCACAACCTCTTCCACCGGGACATTACTTTGTGAAGCCATGAATCCTAAAGCTCCGAAAACCCCGATACCGGCTAACAACTCAAAGCTCGAGTTACTGAATCCTGTAATAAATGCGTTGTTCGTAATATCCGATTTCTTCGGAAGATAGCTGGAATAAGTAATCATAATGGCAAATGCAATGGAAAGACTGAAGAAGATCTGACCGTAAGCAGCTACCCATACCGAACCGTTCATGATTGTTTCAAAATTCGGAGCAAAGAATGTCTGTAGACCTTCCGCGGCTCCTGGAAGTGTGACCGCGCGGATGACAATGATCAGGAAAAGAATAACAAGCGTTGGAATGAAAATCTTGTTCGCTGTTTCGATTCCTTTTTTGACACCTGCGAACAGTACACCAAGGGTAATGATCCATACAAGTACGAGCGGAATTAAAACGCCCGGGACAAGGCTGCCTGTCTGCCCTGGAGTAATGGATGATAATTGCAGGTAATCACTAAATAAGAACGTTTCTGTATCGGATCCCCAAGAAAGATTTAAGGAAAAGACACTGTAGGACATTGCCCAGGCGATGATGACAGAGTAATAAGTAGAAATGACGAATGCCACCAATACAGCCCACCAGCCGAGCCATTCTGTTTTACGGCTCATTTTGAAGAAGGATAGTGGAGCAGATCCACGGTACTTGTGACCAATGGTAAACTCCATGATCAGCAACGGTATCCCGGCTGTCAAAAGAGCGAATAGATAAGGAATGAAAAATGCTCCTCCTCCATTCTCATAAGCTACAGATGGAAACCTCCATATGTTCCCAAGACCAATAGCCGAACCGACAGCAGCCAGAATGAACCCAGCCCTCGTACCCCATTGTGCACGATTCTCCATGTGAAAGACCTCCCTGTTTTGAACACGTTTATAAATTTTATGAAAGAATAGTGTTCAAAATTTTTATTTTTTTCTGATTATTTCTGTTTAAATTATAACCACCGCGCTACGGCTTGTCAAAATAATTTTATAATTTTCAGATAATAACAGGGGAGGTAGTCTCAGGAGGATGTTCCATAGGTTAATCTTCCTACCTTTATATGGAGGTATTTACATTTTTAATAATATCCAGTCATCCTCTTATGTCTATCGGCCCTATTCATCCATCACACCAAAGGCTCAAAAAAGAACAGGGATGGCGTCATCCCTGTTCCTCTTATACAACTTACTCTGGTTCAATTTTCGGATTTACTTTATGAATGACCATGGCAATGACGGCTACTATAGCCATAGCGAGTACCAGCGGAATCCAAACCTGTCCGGTAAACCCAAGGACAAGATACCCGACTGTCGCCCCTAAGGCTGCGAGCAGCGCATATGGAAGCTGGGTCATGACGTGATCGATATGATTAGAACCTGCCCCGGTAGAAGAAAGAATGGTCGTATCTGAGATCGGTGAACAGTGGTCACCGAAAACGGAGCCGGCAAGAACCGCGGACAAGGCCGGTAGAATCATGGACGGATCGGTAACAGCTGCTATTTCTCCTGCGATCGGGAGCATGATACCGAACGTTCCCCAAGATGTACCGGTAGACAGCGCCATAAAGCCGGACAATAAGAAGATGATTAAAGGCAGGTAAGCAATATCAATGCTTGCCTCTGTAAATTGATTTGCCAAAAACTCTCCTGTTTGAAGCTGGCTGATGACATCCCCGATCATCCAGGCGAAGACCAGGATATAGATAGCCGGAAGCATAGCTTTGAGTCCTTCTGTAAATACGTGGCCAAGCCCTGATTTCGGTTTAGGCTGGCTGATGTAAAGACCGCCTGCAACCAATACAGAGACCAAACCTCCGGTGAACAGGGAAATGTTTACATTCGTATTAGCAAAAGCATCAAGCAGTGTGGCGCTTCCCTCTGTTGCCTGAATACCTGTGTAGAACATCATGGCTACCGTACCGACGACAAGCGCAACAATCGGCAGAATCAAGTGCGAAATCTTCCCATTATTGTGCTCTTCGAATTCGTCATTCAGGTCTCCTGGAATGTCACCCTTTTCCGGATTCGTGAGCTCTCCTGTCTTCTGCGCACGGATTTCGTGACTGCGCATCGGCCCGAAATCAAGGCGCATATAAATTGTCAGGAATACGAGAAGTAAAGCTGCGAAAACGTATAAGTTCGCTGGTATCATCAAAACAAACGCTTCAAAAGCACCATATTCGGTAATTTCATTTGCCGCAAGGATACTACCGATGGTACCGATGATATATGCTCCCCAGCTGGATATGGGAGAAATAACCGTGATTGGTGCAGAAGTCGAATCGATATAATAGGCCAGTTTTGCTCTTGAGACGCGGTACCTGTCCGTCACCGGTTTTGCCACCTGCCCGACAGCAAGTGCATTGAAGTAATCATCAATGAAAATAACAATGCCGAGCAGAGCAGGTACGAGTGTAGCACCCTGACGTGTACGGATCCGCTTCACCGCCCACTTTCCGAATGCCTTGCTGCCTCCGGAGGCTGTCATAAATGCAGTGGTAACTCCTAGTAAAAGTAAAAAAGACAGCAGGTAAATATTACCTGAATTAAGTGCACCTTCACTGTAGAAAATAGTGGAAAAGATGGACCAAATCAAGCCGATACCGGCTCCAATGTCCATTTGTGTAAGCATGAATGCTCCGACAATGATCCCTATACCAAGGGATAGGATGACTTTCCTTGTAACAAGGACAAGGATAAGCATAAGTATAGCTGGAATTAATGAATAGATCGTTCCTTCCATGTGGTTCCCCTCCGTTAATCTAATGGTGTAACGGGATTTGGAAGGCTACTGTGGATTAAAATTGAGGAATAAAAAAAGACAATGATAGAAAATAATCTACCACTGCCTCAGCGGCAATTGGATTATCCTCCATTTCGATCAGTAGCGCTCCATGCACCCAAAAAGCATGCATGACAGTGTATCTCCTGTTCAGATGTACACCAGCGTTAAACAGCCCGACTCGCTGTCTTACACTTCGGCAGACACCCCCTTCACCAATGATCCTCGCTTGTCATACTCCCATTGACTACTCATGATGTCTGCGCCTCTACCTCACCGATCTGATAAGGTCACGCATATTCAGTTCTTAGCCATTCTACCAGTAGATATGCATTATTGCAAGGGATCCATTGGATAGGAAAAAGATGGGTCCTGACCGTCTACACCGCTGTAGAAATTGGGAACCTTTCCTAAAATAGTCGCCGTATCTATCGGAATATCGTTCTTTACGACCGTTGTCTCCGTAGAGAACGGGATAACGATTCGGAGACTTACTTCAAAATGGATGGAAATCTCAAACAAGGCGGCATTCAAACCATATTCCGTAATTTTACTTTTCACCTGAGACTGAACGTCGCCGATCACCCTGAGCTGCACGGGAACTTTCGGGCCAAGGTTTGCAAGCAGACTGTTTCCTGTGGCAAGCCCTACCGGCACTTCAATCAAAGTGGCCGGCTGCTCCCCTAACTCCTCTGCCGTCATATTCGGATCGATGGACGGCTCGAGTGAGGTATCCTCCATCGGTAACTCTCCAAGCTCCATCCGCTTCAGGAAATTCTGCACCCGAATCGTGGTGTCACGCAAAGCACGGTTTACCATGACGGAATTCCATCCCATATAAACGACGTTTCCCTGGTTATCCTGCTCCATTTTTACAAGATCATTGAACTGAAGGTCTTCGGCTATTTGTTTACTGACCGCCTCATTGATTGCATCCCTCGCCAGCTGCTGCGCCTTCGTCTCAGCAATATCTACAAGTGCGGGCGTGACTCCCCTGTTTATAAACCATAGGCTTAGGGCTGTGAATACAGCGAAAAACAGTAGACTGATGACGACCCGTTTTCCGATCGACGACCCGCCCGTCACTCTTTTCTTAGACATGAAACAACCCTCCTCACCTATCTATATGTAGGCGAGAAGGGTTTTATTTGAATAATTCTCACGGACTCCCGTATGTCTGAAGCGCTTCAGACAGCAGATCACGCAGCAGTTCCGGCATATAATACTTTTTCTCTGAGGCATAGGCGATCTCAGGAAAGAATCGACCGAAAGTAAACGTATCCGCTGTAGCGAAACGATAGACTTTATCAGGATCAAGCGGACGGCCGTCGAAAGTAACATCCGTCACCTGAAGCTCCCCGTTGGACGCCTTCCGTACATTAATGTCCACTCCGGAAAAGACCATTTTCCCGATTACCTCTCCACGGAAGCCCAGACCTTTCAATTTGGTTTCCATCAATTCTTTCGTATGGGCAGCCCGGATCACTTCCATTATTTTATCGCCCTCAAGCTCGACCCTGCAGGGATTCATCGGGTGTGGGCAGATGCGGTGGACCTCTTCGTACGTGATTTCCCCCGCCGGTAAATGATCAAGAAGGACCCCCGCATTTAACATCGCGATATCGGATGATGTCCATTCCCTTAATTGGTCCGTAAGACTTGTCATTAATTCGTTATCCTTGAACCATGTGATGTGAAGAGGCTCTCTCAACCTTGTAACAGGTGTGTTTAAGTGATCCATCGCTTCTTTTCTTATACGAAGCAGATCATCCGTTGTCTGTTTGTCCTTGCCTAAATGCTCCGTCGGAACGGCATAGGCTTCTTTATTTACAAGCGTATGGGTATCATTGTCCCATTCAATCATCACTTCACCAAGATGCGTTCCGTGCTTTCCTACGGCCGTTAATAATGATCCGTCCACGATCTCGCCTGTCTTGAACAAGTGATGGGTATGTCCGCCGATAATGACATCGATGGAGGAATAGCGCCTGGCGATCTCTTCGTCGTCATGGATGCCGAGATGCGATAACAATACAATGATATCTGCTTCCCGCTCCACTTCCGGAAGCAGGCTGTCCAGTATGTCATAAGGCGATTCGACATCCCAGCCTAACTGTTGATAAAACGGACGGAAAGGAGCTGTCAGTCCAATAACACCGATTTTCGTCCCTTGTTTAGACGTCTCAATTTTATAATTTTGGAGCCATGTAGGAGCCTCTTGATGATGACAAACGAGGTTGGCACACACGACACCGAAGTCTGCTTCGTCATACAACGAATGAAGATCTTCCTTAGCCAAGGTAATTCCTTCGTTATTTCCCAAGGTAGCGACATCATATGCAGCGCGATTCATAAGCTCCACGTTCCCTTTCCCCATTAACCCTTCCGTAATCGGGTGGAAACGGTCTACGTGATCCCCGTTGTCAAACAACCAGTAATCTTCCTTCCTTCTGTCATGCTTCTCTTTTTTTTCTTGAAAATAGCCGACGATCTGCGGCCAATTTTCAAAATGGCTGTGCAGATCGCTTGTATAATAGAAATACAATCTCTCTTTATTCATCGTATCCTCACCCTATTCCTTGCCAGATTAAGCGGATGCCGATCAAAATCAAAAGGATCCGCAAGAACCATTCGACCGCCTGTCCACGCAGTTTACGGTTCATCCAAGCACCGAGCGTGCCACCTATATATGCCCCAGGGATGAACCACAGCGTATGAGCCCACTCAACATGCCCGAGAGCAATATGAGTCGCAGAGCTGGATATACTAGCAAAAAAGATCATGAACATGGATGTAGCCGTGGCTATATGTGCCGGCAAGCCGAGCAGCAGGATCATTGCAGGTACCATAAGCGACCCCCCGCCGATACCAAGCAGTCCGGACAATAATCCGACGGCGAACGATAAGACCAGCCCAAACATGACGGGCATCTGATACGTATAGGTTTCTCCATCCACGACTTTCTCTCTTTGAATACCTGTTGTAAATAGTGGATTATCAGGCCGTCGTCTTGGAATAAAGAACAAAAGCGAAACGGCAATCATAATCACGCCGAAAAACAGCGAGAATCCATCTGATTCAAAAAATTGATTCAGCCACGATCCGACTATACCACCGGGAATGCTTCCATAAAGGAAAATGACGCCGATTTTCTTATCGACGCGCCTGTGTTTAATATAGGAGATGGCGGATGCCATCCCGGTAAAGATCATCACGACGAGCGATATACCAACGATCGACTGCGGAGTGACCCAGTCAAAAGACGCATAGTGATCGCCGAGGAACAATAACGCGGGCACCAGAATGACGCCGCCGCCAAGTCCAGCGACGCTCCCGATAATTGCTGTCACTAAACCAATGAAGAACATAATCAGAAACATGGTAACCTTCCTTAACCTTTGATAGATACTATTATAGTATCACGTTTTGTATTCATAAAACATGACGCCTGCTTGATTCGTTATGCATGATTCCACCAGGGATATTTACCTTCTATTTATTATCCCACAAATAAAGACCGTGCAGTCATAAGCTGCACGGTCTTTTATCATTATTAACCGATGGAACCTTCCATTTCGAACTTGATCAGGCGGTTCATTTCCACGGCGTATTCCATTGGCAGTTCTTTCGTGAATGGCTCGATGAAGCCCATGACGATCATTTCTGTCGCTTCTTCTTCCGAGATCCCACGACTCATTAAGTAGAACAACTGTTCTTCAGACACTTTCGAAACTTTTGCTTCGTGCTCAAGAGAGATGTTCTCGTTCATGATTTCGTTGTAAGGAATGGTATCTGAAGTGGACTCGTTATCCATGATGAGTGTATCACACTCGACATTGGAACGGGCCCCTTCTGCTTTACGACCGAATTGAACGATACCACGATACGTTACTTTACCACCATGCTTGGAGATGGATTTAGATACGATCGTTGAAGACGTATTCGGTGCCAGGTGGTGCATCTTGGCACCGGCATCCTGGTGCTGTCCTTTTCCTGCCAGCGCGATGGAAAGTGTCATACCGCGGGCTCCTTCTCCTTTAAGAAGAACGGCTGGATATTTCATTGTCAGCTTGGAACCGAGGTTACCGTCGACCCACTCCATCGTTGCATTGGATTCAGCAACGGCACGCTTCGTTACAAGGTTGTACACGTTGTTCGCCCAGTTTTGAATCGTTGTGTAGCGGCAGTAGGCGTTATCTTTGACGAAAATTTCTACTACGGCACTATGCAGAGAACTGGATGAATAAGTCGGTGCTGTACATCCCTCGACGTAGTGTACGGAAGAACCTTCATCCGCAATGATCAAGGTACGTTCGAACTGACCCATGTTCTCTGAGTTGATACGGAAGTATGCCTGAAGCGGCGTCTCCACCTTCGTATCTTTAGGAACATAAATGAAGGAACCTCCCGACCATACAGCAGAGTTCAGCGCTGCAAACTTGTTATCGGACGGAGGAATGACTTTACCGAAATACTCCTTGAAGAGATCTTCGTTTTCTTTGAGAGCAGAATCGGTATCCTTAAAGATAACACCGAGATCTTCCAAGTCTTTCTCCATGTTGTGGTATACCACTTCGGATTCATACTGAGCAGAGACACCTGCCAGGTATTTTTGCTCCGCTTCCGGGATACCCAGACGGTCGAACGTGTTTTTGATTTCTTCCGGTACTTCGTCCCATGAACGCTCGGAGCGTTCGGATGGTTTAACATAGTACGTGATTTCATCAAAATCAAGTTCGGATAGGTCGCCGCCCCATTGCGGCATCGGCATTTTATAGAATTGCTCTAAGGACTTAAGACGGAAGTCGAGCATCCATTCTGGTTCTTGTTTATAGTCGGAGATCTGTTTGACGACTTCTTTCGTCAGACCTTTTTGCGTACGGAAGATGGACACATCTTTTTCATGGAATCCGTATTGGTACTCTCCTACTTCTGGCGCTTTTTTAGCCATGATTATATACCTCCTTTTGGTATGAACAGACGCTTAGTCCTGCTTCTCTTCATCGACACCTTTCTCCATGGCTTTCCAAGCTAACGTGGCACATTTAATTCGAGCCGGAAACTTGGAAACTCCCTGGAGTGCTTCGATATCACCGAGGTCGATATCTTCTTCCTCAATATCGTTCCCCTGCATGATTTCTGAGAACAGCTTAGACATTTTTAATGCGTCGTCTACGGACTTTCCTTTGATCGCCTGGGTCATCATGGAAGCAGAGGAGAGGCTGATGGAACAACCCTCTCCATCGAACTTGGCATCCTTTACAAGCCCGTTATCGATCAACAACTGCAGTTGGATACGATCCCCGCATGTCGGGTTATTCATATCCACAATCATCGGATTACCTTCGATAGATCCGCGGTTACGAGGGTTCTTGTAATGGTCCATGATCACTTGGCGATAGAGTGTATCTAAGTTATTAAAAGACATCGCCAAAATACTCCTTTGTTGTTTGTAGTCCTTCAACGAGTCGGTCTATTTCTTCTTCAGTATTATACAGGTAGAAGCTGGCACGAGCCGTCGCTGATACATCGAGCCACCTCATCAGAGGCTGGGCACAATGGTGACCGGCTCGTACAGCGATTCCTTCTGCATCCAATACCGTTGCGAGGTCATGAGGGTGTACGTCGCTTAAATTGAACGTAACGAGACCTGCGCGGTGTTCCGGACCGTAGATGGTAAGTCCGTCCACTGTTTTCATGCGATCTTGAGCATAGGCAGCAAGCCTTTCCTCATGTGCAAGAATGTTATCCATGCCGATATCGGTAAGAAAATCAATGGCAGCACCCAGTCCGACAGCACCTGCGATAATCGGCGTTCCGCCTTCAAACTTCCACGGAAGCTCTTTCCACGTGGAGTCGTACAAGTTTACGAAATCGATCATTTCGCCTCCGAACTCCACAGGCTCCATAGCGTTAAGAAGCGCCTTCTTCCCGTAGAGAACACCAATACCTGTAGGGCCTCCCATTTTATGACCGGAAAAGGCATAGAAGTCAGCATCCAGATCCTGAACGTCGACACGCATGTGCGGCACACTTTGGGCACCATCAATAAGGATGACGGCTCCCTGCTCATGGGCCATACGAGCGATCTCTTTCACTGGGTTGATGGTACCAAGCACGTTGGAAACGTGTACGATGGCAACGATTTTCGTATTGGAAGTGATCGTTTGTTTCGCATCTTCCAAACGAATAGTGCCATCAGGTTGTAGCGGCATGTATTTCAAGGTCGCACCAGTTTCTTTAGCAATTTGCTGCCAAGGAATGATGTTACTGTGGTGCTCCATGGGTGTGATGACGATTTCGTCACCTTCCCCAAGGTTGCTTCTGCCGTAACTTGCGGCGACTGTATTAATGGCTGTCGTTGTTCCTCTTGTGAATATCACTTCCTGCGTACTGGAAGCATTAATGAAGCGCCTGACCTTTTCCCTTGCGCCTTCATATTCATCCGTCGCTTTTGTGCCAAGAGTATGAACGCCCCGGTGCACATTGGAATTGTAGCCTCTGTAATATTCGTTCAACTTCTCGATCACTTTCAGTGGCTTCTGAGAGGTTGCTGCAGAGTCCAAATACACGAGCGGATGACCGTTGACTTCCTGATGCAGAATAGGAAATTCCTCGCGTATGGCTTTGACATCCATGTTAATTTACTTTCCTTTCAATCACTTGCTGAAGTTGACGCTTCACAGCTTCTACAGGCAGCTGGTTTACCACCGGTGCAAGGAACCCGTGAATGATCAAACGCTCCGCTTCGAATTTGGAAATTCCGCGGCTCATCAAGTAATACAACTGCATAGGATCTACGCGGCCAACGGAAGCTGCGTGTCCTGCCGTTACATCATCTTCATCAATCAAAAGAATAGGGTTGGCATCTCCACGGGCATCTTTACTGAGCATAAGGACACGTGACTCCTGCTCTGCGTTGGATTTGCTGGCTCCGTGTTCAATCTTACCAATTCCGTTAAAAATAGCGGATGCTTTATCCTTCATCACTCCGTGCTGAAGAATGTAGCCGTCTGAACCTTTACCGAAGTGTGTGATGTTTGCTGTAAAGTTCTGCTTCTGATCTCCGCGGCCGATTGCTACCGTTTTGGCATTGGAGTGGGAGTTATCACCAATCAGGTGGGTGATATTTTCGGAGACAGTATCCCCTTCATTCATTTGACCCAACGCCCACTCAATGACGGCATCCCGATAGGCAACACCGCGGCGGTTTGCATAAACGGTTGTTCCTTTGTCGAAGTTATCCACTGCACCATACGATACTTTCGCACCGTCCTTGGCAATAACTTCCGCTACAATATTAGCAGATGTCTTCTCTTCTTTATTATGAGAGATGTAGTTCTCCACATACGTAACAGAGCTGTTTTCTTCAGCAACGACAAGAATGTGATTGATTAAGGAAGCTTTTTGGTCTTCCTGCCAGAAAATAGCTTGAATCGGTTCTTCAATCTGTACGTTTTTCGGTACATAAAGGAAGATACCACCGTTCATTAGCGCTGCATGAAGGGCTGTCAAACGGTGCTCATCGACGTGCACCGCATCATTCATATAATACTTTTCCACGAGCTCTCCGTGTTCGCGCAGAGCTGTAGCGATGTCTGTAAAGATAACTCCCTGTTCTTTCAGGTTTTCATCAATCGCAGCATAAGCCACTGTATGATTACGCTGAATGACAAGGTTTTTAGGCGCTTTGTCCTGATCCATGAAATCTTTTATCTCCACCGGAAGTTCATCGAGCGAACCGATCGTTTCACTTGTTACGTGATGATCGAACTCGGTGAAGTTCCATTTAGAGATATTTGTCTTATCCGGCTTAGGAAGCGGAAGTGATTCTGATTTCTCCAAGGCGCTAAGGCGCAGGTTCTTCATCCATTCCGGTTCCTGAAGACCGTTAGAGAATTTTGTGACATAATCTTTGTCGTATGGTAGTGAGACTTCTACTGTCATGATTACCCTCCTATCTTGATTACGCTTTTTGACCGATTGTTTCGTCTTCGATACCAAGCTCCTGCTTGATCCAGTCGTATCCTTCTTCCTCAAGACGCTGGGAAAGTTCAGGACCACCTGATTTGACGACACGGCCTTGCATCATAACGTGTACTTTGTCTGGTGTGATATAGTTCAACAGACGCTGATAGTGGGTAATGATCAGGCAGCCGAAGGAATCATTACGCATTTCGTTAATACCTTTGGCAACAACTTTCAGTGCATCAATATCTAGACCGGAGTCAATTTCATCAAGGATGGCGATTGCCGGTTGGATCATCATAAGCTGCAGAATTTCGTTGCGCTTCTTCTCTCCGCCGGAGAATCCTTCATTCAAGTAACGCTGCGCCATGTTTTTATCCATTTCCAGCGTATCCATCTTACCGTCCATATCTTTAATGAACTTCATCAGGGAAATTTCGTCGCCCTCTTCTCGGTGTGCGTTGATTGCAGAACGAAGGAAGTCAGAGTTCGTTACACCGCTGATTTCGCTCGGATACTGCATTGCAAGGAAAAGACCTGCTTGAGCACGCTCGTCTACTTCCATCTCCAGAACGTTCTCACCGTCAAGAAGAATTTCACCTTTGGTTACTTCGTATTTAGGGTGTCCCATAATTGCGGAAGCCAATGTGGATTTACCTGTTCCGTTTGGTCCCATGACCGCGTGGAATTCACCACCGTTGATTGTTAAGTTCACACCTTTTAGGATTTCCTGACCTTCAATTTCAACATGAAGATCTTTAATTTCTAACGTTGATCCTGCCATAATGAATACCTCCAGTATCTATTATTATCGAATGTCCTGGTTGATAGGGATCAAAGAACCATTCTCATTTTATTCTCATTACAATCTTATATCATTTAGTATTTGTTATCAACATTTTCCTACTATTGATAATATAGAAGGAACGGACATCCTGAATGACATATTCCCCTCGGTTTCTACATTATTATAACATGAAAAAATCAGGTGACTAAACGGCACCTGATTCCATACTTTCTCATCTATGGAGTTGACGGTCGACCTGTGCGATTATCTTCTTGCTCTCTTCAAAATTACGCTGACGCTGCTCTTCCACCTTCATCCTTGTATCAAGCTTTCTACTGTACTCGGCATAGCTCATATTATGAGCCTGGTGCATGGCTTTTTCCATATCAGCAGTATAATGGAGCTGTAAATCGTCACTAATAATAAATCAACCCTTTCAAGTTATTTGCATTTCCAGATTATCACAAAACGATACCCGGAATAAAATCCTGCCAAACCTTATTTCCGGCCTTGACAAAGCAAATGTTCCAATGAAAGCGTTTATTTTTATTTCAGATGGTCATTTATTCAACATTGGTATCCATTGTTGGATTGTCCCATCAATTGACGTTTGTGGACAAATCTTTATAGGCATCCTGGACAAGCGTAACGGCTTGACTCAGAGCAGCACCGCCACCAAAAGCCGCGGCAACCCCGCACGCTTCCAGAACCTCTTTCTCAGAAGCGCCTTGGTCGACACATCCTTTTGTATGATAAATCATGCAATATTCGTCCTGGGCCACGATGCTGATTCCGAGGGCAATCAACTGCTTCTGCTTTTGAGAAATCTCGCCCTCCTTAAAGCACTCTTCCGTAAACTGACTGAATTGATGAGCTACTTCAGGCATATGCTCCTTGAACAAGCCCATTCCTTCCTTATAATCGTGTAAGTATGTTTCTGTCCATGTTCTATTGTTTTCCTCCATGCGTATAACCTCCCAATAAAATAAGTGACTGCGGTTATTATCCCCGCAGCCACTCGTTTTATCCGTTATTCGCTGTCTTCCTTCACAGGTACGACGGCACCATCGTATTCTTCTTCAATAAACGTTTGAATCTCATCAGAATGAAGCACCTCAACCAATTTCTTCAACGCTTCATTGTCTTTATCATCGCTGTTAGCTGCAATCACGTTCACATACGGGGAATCCGGACTTTCCAAGATTAGAGAATCTTCTTGTGGATCCAGGCCTGCTTCAATGGCATAGTTCGTGTTGATTGCTACAAGAACTTCTTCTTCCCGCTTATACGTTTCCGGAAGGTTGGCTGCATCTACACCGGAATCGAATTTGATATTTTTAGGGTTTTCCACGATATCATCCACCTGGGCATCGACTTTCTCCACGTTTTCGTCAAGCTTGATCAGGCCTTCACGCTCCAAGAGGGCAAGGATTCGTCCATGGTCGGATATAGAGCGGCTCATGACGAGTGTCGTTCCGTCCTCTACATCTTTGATATCATCATATTTCTGTGAATAGATCCCCATAGGCTCAATGTGGATGCCACCAAGGTTCACGAAATCGTAGCCGTTATCTTTCTCCTGCAGTTCCATGTAGGGAATCGTCTGGAAGTAGTTCGCATCGATGTCCCCATCGTCCAAAGCTTTATTTGGAAGGATATAATCCTGGTACGTATCGATTGTCAGCGTAATGCCTTCCTCTTCAAGAAGCGGCTTAGCTTCTTCCAATATTTCTGCGTGAGGAATACTAGTAGCCCCCACCTTAATTTCATTTGAATCACCGGATTCTTCATCAGAAGAACCACAGGCGGACAGGACAGCAACGCACAATAATGCCAGTAAACCAAGTGACCATTTTTTCATAAGTATTTTCCTCCTAAGGTTGTTTTATCTTTTATCCAATCGACGGGAAATGAAATCCCCGATGAATTGGAAGATGAATACGAGCAGAATGATTAATACAGTACAGACGAATACGACGTCGAAATCACTGCGCTGGAAGCCATAAAAGTACGCGAAGTCCCCAAGACCTCCTGCACCGATCGCTCCGGCTACAGCCGTATAGCCGACAAGGGCGATGGCTGTAACAGTAATACCCGAAATCAAAGCTGGCATCGATTCCGGAAGCAGCACCTTGAAGATGATGGTGGAGTATTTCGCCCCCATCGATTTTGCCGCTTCCACCACTCCTTTATCCACTTCCTTCAATGCAATTTCTACAAGACGTGCATAGAACGGAGCACCACCGATGATCAATGCCGGAAGCGCAGCCTGCGGTCCACGGATTGTCCCGATAAGGAAGTCGGTGAAAGGGAAAAGCAACAGAATCAAAATGATGAAAGGTATGGCCCGGAATACGTTGACGACCGAAGCTGTTATACCATTTAAAATCTTGTTCTGCCATAAACCTCCCGGAGAAGTGAGGTACAACAGAAGCCCGAGCAGTAAGCCGAGGATAAACGTCCCGATCACAGATATGATAGTCATATATAATGTCTCATTCGTCGCCGTGATCATATCTTCCATTCTTACGTTTGGAAACAGTTGATTAAACATTCGGATTCACCTCCACTTCTACGGATGTAGATTGAATATAGGAGATGGCCCGCTGCCTCTCACTTTCTTCCCCTTCCAATTGCACGAACAAGGTACCATACGCCCCTTTTTGTGTTTGGGTGATCTTCCCGTGAAGGATATTGACATCCAGCGCAAATTCTCTGGAGATCTCACTGATCAACGCCTGATTCGTACTTTCTCCTACAAAGTGGAGCCGGACGATTTCACCAGACGAATAATGGTCTTTGATCAACTGGAGAGAGTTCTCTTTATCGGGATCTCCCATTACTTGATCAACAAACTTCTTCGTCACCGGTTTTTGTGGACGAAGGAAAACATCGAGCACGTCCCCATGTTCTACAATCTTCCCCTCTTCCATCACCGCTACCTGATGGCATATTTTTCGAATGACGTGCATTTCATGAGTAATCAGCACGATGGTCAACCCAAGCTTTTCGTTGATATCAACGAGGAGGTCGAGAATCGAGTCCGTCGTCTCCGGGTCTAAAGCAGATGTCGCTTCATCGCACAGCAGGACCTTCGGGTTGTTGGCAAGGGCCCGGGCGATTCCGACCCGCTGCTTCTGCCCTCCACTCAATTGGGACGGATATGAATTCCCCCTGCCTGACAGGCCGACAAGATCGATGAGTTCATTGACACGCTTCTTCCTGTCTTCTTTCGGTATCCCTGCTATTTCTAATGGAAATGCGATGTTATCAAAGACGGTACGGGACCACAGGAGATTAAAGTGCTGGAAGATCATCCCGATGTCCTGTCTTGCCACCCGCAATTTATTCTTGCTTAAAGTGGTTAAGTCCTGATCATCGACGATAATACTTCCCTCCGTCGGGTCTTCCAGTCTGTTCAGCAGCCGGATAAACGTACTTTTCCCTGCACCACTGTATCCGATAACGCCATAGATTTCTCCTTTATTGATCGTGACGCTGAGGTCATCCACCGCACGTACTTCACGATCTTTGGTCTGAAAAATCTTCGATAGACCTTTGATAGTAATCATGATGTTTCCCTCCTGACAAAAAAAGCGCTTCTCTGTTCAGGAGAACAGAAAAGCGCACATCTATTGTATTCGCTCTGTTCTCTCATCTCCCAGAATTATAACTCTGCAGGATTTGGCACCTTGTCAAGCGTACGCTTGCCGGTTGCCGGGCATCATAGGGCCAGTCCCTCCGCCTCTCTGGATAAGAGATTCGCTTATTCGCATGTATAATTTTAATAGCACAAGATGGATTGTAGCATCGCACCAAAATTGTGTCAACTGGAAATATTCCGTTTTTCAGAAAAATAAGTCGTTTCCATGTACCTCTCATTGGTCGAAGGACGCGGACAATATGTGGTAGCATGTTGCTGTAAGCTTAGTCCAATCACATAAAGGAGCCGCAGATATGAAACAAGAAGCACCCGACTTCGAATTACCGTTTATAAATAAACAAGGAACTTATCAACTAGGAGAAGATAAAGGAAAAGCCGTCGTTCTGACCTTCTGGGCATCCTGGTGCCCGGATTGCGGAAGGGATTTTCCTTTGAAGGAACAGCTATATCAGAACGCAGATAAAGAAAAAGTAAAAATGCTGACGATCAATGTCACAGGGCGGGAAAGAAGTCCGGAAGCGGGCATCGCTTACACGAAAGAATTCCTCACTCAGCCGACCCTTGCCGATAAGGACAGGACCGTATATGACCTGTTTGGATGCAGAGGAGTACCCTCAACGGTCATCATCGATCAGAACGGGTTTATCCACGAAGCGTTTGGTGATCAAGCTTCCTTTCTCGATATCGCACAGTCCTTGGGAAGAATCATTTAGCAAGAAACATCAGGGATTCCAAATAAAGCACATCAGAGAAGGAGCCGTGAATTCGGATGAGGGAGTCGTCCATCGCCGTCAGCCTTTCCCTGCCGGCAAGCAGATCCTCCATCACAGAATCTTCCACATGGATACAAAGCGTGCCATCATCCGTTCTTTGCACATCAGGACATATCCCCGCCGGAGTGATGAGGAAAGTAAATAAATTATTCTTGGACTGAAAAGCTACATGGATCTCTCTTTCCCGCCAAGATGGAATCAGATCGTTCCTATGGTTCACTTTCTCTATCCAAGTCTTCATCATTTCCACCATCCTAAAACGCCCCCTTTGCTTAGACATTCTTGCAAAGGGGGCGTTTTTCCTGTTTACCAACAAGGCTTTCCTTCGTCATTTCCCGGGAAATTAGCTTATTGTTTTACATATTCAGCTGTTTGTTCATACATATGAGGGACCGATTGAAACGCATACACCTTTTTGACGATTTGTTCGTTCTTCATGATTAAAAGGCATGGAACACTCTCAATTTGAAAACGCTCCATAGCGAAAGGGTTCAAGGAAGCATTCACTTTTATGAATACTTCCTCGTTATACAATTCTTCCAACGTCCTCAGCATCTTTTCTGCTAAATGACAGGTAGCACAAAAAGGGCTGTGAATGAACGACAACGTGTATCGGTCCTGCTTCGACTGCTCGGTCCACTCCTGTGAGTCAAGTTCCTGCACAAGCTTCCTCCTAAATCAGATAAATGGACTTCACTTGAAAGTGGTGGTTCAACAATGCTCGGGCGAGCTCCTGTTCAGGCGTGGCTGCTACTTCCCGGAAGGCTTTATCGATATAAATATGCTCGGCGTGCGGAAGCTCTTCGGTCAACTGCTTCCTTAGTTTGTAGCCCGAATCGTCTTCATCCACTAAAATATATACCCTGCGATCATCCAGGTTGTGGTTGAAAATCATTTCCTCCATCCGCTCGATTCCTAAGGTGCCGTACGTGCAGATGATTTCCACTTCTTCATCCAGCACTTTCTTCAGTTTCTTCTTGTCGGTTATCCCTTCGACAATGACGATTCGCTCTCCATCCATCTGCATCACCTTCTATAAAGAAACAGACCATGCCGGAAGAGACATGGTCTGAACATGATTAAGATCCAACGCGATCATGTCAGACAAGCGCCTGTTCCCACCTGTCCGTACTGAAATAATTAATCTTCGTTGATCATTTCCTTGTATTGTTCCGGAGACATTAGTTTGTCCATTTCAGAAGAGTCATTCGGCTCTACGACAACCATCCATGCCTTTTCATAAGGAGACTCATTGACGAATTCCGGGCTGTCTTCCAGATCTTCGTTCACTTCTACTACTTTACCGCTTACCGGAGCATATAATTCAGAAACGGTTTTAACGGATTCCACACTGCCGAACGGCTCGTCCGCTTCCAGCTCATCTCCCACTTCCGGAAGTTCAACGAATACGATGTCGCCAAGCTCTGCTTGTGCAAAGTCAGTGATGCCGATACGTACTTTTTCTCCTTCGTCTTTCACCCATTCGTGTTCTTCAGAATAACGTAGTTCTTTTGGTAAGCTCATGTAAGAATACCTCCACAATCAAATTATATTTTGTTTATTTTATTACCATAAAAGCAAGAATGCCTTTATTTCCACACATCTGCTCACGAAAGCCAGTTTTCTTCAAACTCTTCCGCTTTGAAGCCGACGGTGACCCGGGTGCCGTCTGTTACAACAGGCCGTTTGATGAGCATGCCGTCAGAAGCGAGCCATTGAATCATCGTATCTTCATCTGCGTCTTTCAGCTTTTCTTTCATGTTCTGCTCTCTATACTTTTTCCCGCTCGTGTTAAAGAACTTCTTGGCAGGTTTTCCGCTTTTAGAGACCAGGTCTTTCAATTGCTCTTCTGAAGGTGGCTCTTCGACAATATGTACAGCTTTATAGTCCACCCCGTTTTCATCGAACCACTTTTTTGCCTTTTTACAGGTTCCGCAGTTCGGATACCAATAGAAGGTTACAGTCATACAAAACGCTCCTTCCTTCTTATTGTATTTTATTCTATCACATTGCCAGGATATATTTCATGGTGATTTTTTTGCACAAAAGAAAAGAACCCTGCACTTCCATCGATCAAGGAAGAACAGGGCGCCTTCTTCACGCAGTTTATACGATATATTTTTCTGCTTCGATCAGAGCTTTAGCAATTTCCCGTTTCTTGGCGATGACATTTGTAGGAGTGTAGCGGGTAAGTTTCCGCAGTGCCCCAAGCATCATTCGTAAAGAATCCCCGCTGTCTGCAGCGATCAGTGTTTCCTTAGCATGTGCTTCTAAACGGTTGAACGCTTCCTGCACATAAACTTGCGTGTACAACAACTTTTGTTTACTATTCTCTTCTCCTACTTTATCCATCGCTTTTTCTGTTCGGAGAACGGCAGATTCCATATTGTATACCTCTCCGACCATATCAGCAATATTCACAAGAACTTCCTGCTCACTTTCCAGCTTCTCCCCAAACTTCTGAGCAGCAACGCCGGCAGCAAGAAGACCGATTTTCTTAGCATTGGCAACCAGATATTTCTCTTGAGCAAGTGGTTCTGTGCCAGGCTCTTCCGGCATCATCGTCATGATTTCTTCCTGCAGCTTCTGTGCTTTCTGAAGCAGCGGCAGTTCACCTTTCATCGCTTTTTTCAGCAGCGTACCGGGAACAATCATCCGGTTGATCTCGTTGGTTCCTTCAAAAATACGGTTGATCCTTGAATCCCGGTAAATCCGCTCTACTTCATACTCAGCCATAAAGCCATACCCGCCGTGAATTTGTACCGCTTCATCAACGGCAAAGTCCAGCAGTTCCGTCGCGAACACTTTGTTCAAGGAGCATTCAATAGCATACTCTGCAATGACCTTCGCTACAGCGGCACCATCCTTCAATTCCTCATCCGATAGTTTGCCCATGCTTTGTTCAAAGAGTCCAACCGTCCTGTACACAGAGCTTTCATTTGCATACGTATTCGCAGCGACGGAGGCGATTTTTTCCTGGATCAACGGGAAACTTGAGATCGGCGTTTTAAACTGCTTCCGCTGTTTAGCGTAAGTGACAGATAACTCGACGGCCCGTTTCGCTCCTCCTACCCCTCCGATTGCCAGTTTGTAGCGACCGACGTTAAGGATGTTGAAAGCGATGACGTGTCCGCGCCCTACTTCTCCGAGAACATTCTCTACCGGGACCTCTGCATCCTCAAGAATCAGTGTTCGTGTAGAAGAACTCTTGATTCCCATCTTTTTCTCTTCCGCCCCCGTTGAGACACCTTTGTAATCTCTTTCGACGATAAACGCAGTAAATTTATCTCCATCGATCTTGGCATAGACAACAAACACATCGGCAAAGGCCGAGTTCGTGATCCATTGCTTCTCTCCATTCAAAATGTAATGCGTCCCTGCTTCATTCAACTTGGCCGTCGTTTTCGCTCCGAGGGCGTCGGATCCGGAGCCCGGCTCCGTCAAAGCATATGCTGCAATTTTATCGCCTACAGCCAGTGCAGGAAGGTACTTTTGCTTCTGGTCGTCGTTACCGAAGAACACGATTGGAAGGGATCCAATCCCCACGTGAGCCCCGTGTGTAATGGAAAAGCCGCCGGCTCTTGCAAACTTTTCTGTAATAAGGGAGGAACTGATTTTATCAAGCTGTAACCCTCCGTATTCTTCCGGGACATCGGCACCAAGCAAACCGAGTTCACCGGCCTTCTTCAATAGAGCTACGGAATGTTCAAACTCGTGATTTTCAAGTTGATCAATTTTCGGAACGACTTCTCCTACTACAAAATCTTCCGTCGTCTTAGCAATCATCAAATGTTCATCCGTAAAATCCTCCGGCGTGATGATATCTTCCGCTTTCAAGTCCTCTACTACAAATCCGCCACCTTTAATCATCTCTTTCAAATCGCTCATTTTTACAGCCTCCCTGATTATATTAATTCGAATACGCCGGCAGCACCCATACCTCCACCGATACACATCGTGACAACACCGAACTGTTCGTTTCTCCTTTTCATTTCATGTATCAGACTGAGCGTCAGTTTCGTTCCGGTACATCCGAGTGGGTGACCGAGAGCGATCGCTCCTCCGTTTACATTCACCTTCTCCGGATCGAGGTCGAGTGCGCGAATCACACGAAGAGATTGCGAAGCAAACGCTTCATTCAATTCAAACAACCCAATATCAGCTAAGGATAAGCCTGCCATCTTCAAAGCCTTCGGTACCGCTTCCACCGGTCCTACCCCCATAATTTCAGGTTCGACCCCGGCAACGGCAAAAGACCGGAACTTCACTAATGGCTGCAACCCTTCGCTTTCTGCTTTTTCTCTATCCATCAGCAGCACGGAAGCCGCACCATCACTCATTTGTGAGGAATTCCCTGCCGTGACGGACCCTTTGACAGAGAAAGCGGGCTTCAGTTTTCCGAGTACTTCGGCGGTCGTGCCTGGACGAACTCCTTCATCCACCGAGAAAGTTCTAGTCGTTTCCTTAACTTTGAAATCACTGCCGAGCTCACGATTCATCACCTCTACAGGCACGATCTCATCCGTAAATTTACCTTCTTCTACTGCCTTAGCCGCTCTTGCATGACTTTGGACGGCGAAAGCGTCCTGATCTTCCCTGGAAATATCGAAACGGTTCGCCACTTCTTCTGCGGTATGACCCATGGACATGTAATATTCCGGTGCGTTTTCCACAAGTTTGACGTTCGGTTTAATGACATGGCCGCCCATCGGAATGAGACTCATGGACTCTGCACCACCAGCAAGTGCAGTGTCGTGATGACCGAGCATGATTTTTTCGGCTGCATAGGCGACACTTTGAAGCCCTGAAGAGCAGTAACGATTTATGGTAATTGCCGGCACTTCATGGGAGAGACCGGCAAGGCCCGCTATGTTTCGCGCCATATTCATCCCCTGTTCTGCTTCCGGCATGGCGCATCCGATAATCAAATCATCTATGTTGCCCTCATAGTTGTTGGCACGCCTTAATGTTTCTTTAATGGTAAGTGCAGCAAGATCGTCAGGACGTGTAAAGGCAAGCGAGCCTTTTTTTGCACGGCCGACAGGTGTTCGTGCACCTGCAACAATAACAGCTTCTCTCACGGTTCCTTCCCCCTTTTTAAACGATTAATTACGCAGTGGTTTACCTTTCATAAGCATATGCTGCATTCTTGCCTGCGATTTCGGTTCTCCGACGAGGCTTAGGAATGCTTCTCTTTCAAGGTCCAATAAATATTGCTCATCTACAAGTGTGCCTTCTTTCAGCCGGCCGCCGGCCAGGACGTTCGCCAGTTTTTCCGCAATCTTCAAATCATGTTCACTTGCATAGCCGCTTAACAACAGCGACTTTGCACCAAGCAGCATCGTTGCGTACCCCTGTTCACCCGCAACCGGAACCTTCGTCCGTTTTGGAGCTGTATATCCCGCCCCGGCAAGACCAAGTACTTTCTCTTTCGCATCGTGGATCAAGTGATCCCCATTTGGACTAATGGCATCCATCTGATCAAGGAATCCATTTTCCTTCGCTTCTTCTCCGGAAGTTGACACCTTCGCCATGGCGATTTTTTCAAACACACTTACAGCGACCTTCTGTAAATCGACGGCAACATCTTTTGGAATACTTCGCAGTTGTTTCATGTAAAGTTCTTTATTTCCACCACCGCCCGGAATCAGTCCGACTCCCGTTTCCACCAGTCCCATATAGGTTTCTGAAGATGCCTGGATGGCAGAAGCCGGCAGACAAACTTCCGCTCCTCCTCCTAGTGTCATACCGAATGGTGCTGCAACAACCGGTTTATCGGAATACTTCAGTCTCATCATACTGTCCTGAAAATTCTTCACGACCATTTCGATTTCGAAGAAGTTAAAGTCCTGGGCTTCCATCAGGATCATTCCAAGGTTGGCACCAACGCAGAAGTTCTTCCCTTGGTTTCCAAGGACAAGACCCTCGAAATTTTTGTCAACCTCTTCCACTGCATAATTGATCATCTGGACAATATCCGGCCCGATCGAATTGCTTTGAGAGTGGAATTCAAGACCTGCCACCCCGTCTCCCAAATCAATTAGACTCGCACCGGCATTCTTTTTAATAACGTTTTTTCCCTCTTTCAGGCGCTTTAAATGGATGTTCTTCTTGTTGAAGGACTGCTGGATGTAGTTTCCTTCGTGATAAAAGTAAACGTTTCCATTTTCCTGTTTGTAAAAGCTCTCCTTACCTTCCTTAATCATGGCTTCGACCCAACCTGGAACTGCATCTCCTTCGTCCTTCATCCGCTTCACCGATGTTTCGAGTCCGATGGCGTCCCAAAGTTCAAACGGTCCCAATTCCCATCCGAATCCCCACTTCATCGCTTTATCAATCGCAACGATATCATCTGCAATTTCACCAGCCAATTGAGCAGAATAGATAAGCACCGGCTTCAAGACAGACCAAACAAGATCTCCAGCCTGGTCATCATTGGCTGCTACCAGTGTCTTTAACTTTCTGCGGGTGCCTTTTTCCTGTTTGGCAGCCTCCGTTGCTCTCGTTTTCAATTTCGCCCTCGGTTCGTAATCCATCGTCTGAGGATTGAGCTGCAGGATTTCTCCTTTTTGCTTTAAAAAGAATCCTTGGCCACTCTTAGATCCGAGCCAGCCTTTATCAAGCATCTGTTTCATAAAGGCCGGTATTTCAAACGCCTGCTTCTCTTCTCCATCCACTTGATCGTAAACATTCTTCGCCACATGAGCGAACGTATCGAGACCCACGACATCCAAGGTTCGGAACGTTGCACTTTTCGGACGACCGATCAGCGGGCCCGTGACCGAGTCCACTTCCCCGACACTGTACCCTTTTTCAAGCATCTGCTGGACGGTGATCAAAAGCCCGTATGTTCCGATTCGGTTGGCGATGAAGTTCGGTGTATCTTTCGCTTCCACTACGCCTTTACCAAGCACATCTTCTCCAAACGTTTTCATGAACTGTAGAACTTCCGGATCCGTATCCTTTGTCGGGATGAGTTCGAGCAGCTTTAAATAACGAGGCGGATTGAAGAAATGCGTTCCTAAAAAGTGGCTTCGAAAATCTTCACTGCAGTCTTCCGCCATGGCTTCAATGGATATTCCCGAAGTGTTTGAACTGACAATTGCCCCCTGTTTTCTAAACCGGTCCACATCAGCAAGGACCTTCTTCTTGATGTCCAGATTTTCAACGACGACTTCAACTACCCAGTCCACGTCAGCAATCCTACTTAAATCGTCTTCAAAATTACCTGTTTCAATTAAATCCATGTTACGCTTACTCGTCAGTGGTGCCGGTTTATGCTTCAACAGTTTCTGTTTATTATCAGATGAAATCCGATTGCGGACCGTACGATCTTCCAACGTCAACCCACGATTTTTCTCCACTTCTGTCAGTTCCTTAGGAGCCATATCGAGCATAAGTGTCGGGATACCTATGTTAGCCAGATGAGCGGCAATACCTGCCCCCATTACTCCTGAACCGAGCACGGCTGCTCGTTTGATTTTATGAGCCATTCCTAATCCCCCTGTCATTTTGAATGAACAGTCATTCATTTTAAAATCAAAAAAATAAGTACGACAAAATCGTATCTATGTATAATATAAAATATTTTCAGATATTTCGCAATCCTTTTGTCGTAAAAAAGGACAAGATCTTCCAATTGAGGACAAGGGCGGCTCCAGTCTCCCCATCAAACCGGCATCTCGCCCCTTGACAAACCCCTCTTTATTTACCAAAAACGCCTTTTAAAACGAATGCAACATTGGCTGGACGCTCTGCAAGTCTGCGCATGAAGTACCCATACCAATCATTTCCATACGGCACATAAACTCTCACCTTGTATCCCTCTTTGACAAGCTCTTCCTGACGGTCCACGCGGATTCCATAAAGCATCTGAAATTCAAAGCGATCGTTTGGTATTTTCTTTTCCGCTACCAGCTGTTTCGTATAATCAATGATCGCATCATCGTGACTCGCTACAGCCGTATAGTTTCCATTCATGAGATGTATACGGATGATATTCTTTAAATTTTCGTCTACGTCTTTCTTTTCAGGGAAAGCGACTTTTGCTGATTCTTTATAGGCTCCCTTCACAAGGCGAAGGTTCGGACTATAAGCATTCAGCGCTTTTATATCCTCCTCGGTACGGTACAAATAAGACTGCAGAACAGTACCAATATGATCATAATCCTCTCTCAGCTTTTTGAAAATCTCAAGCGTCTTCTCACACCGCTCGAAGTCCTCCATATCAATAGTTACAAATACATCTTTTTCTTCAGCCACATCCAATATCCGGCGCATATTATCCATAACCAGATCATCGGCTATATCCATCCCCATGGAAGTAAGCTTCAGGGATAGTTGGGAATCAAGCTTGTTATCAGCAATTGCACGGATCGCTTCCATGCACTCTTCCGCTGCTGCTACAGCTTCCGATCTGCTGTCGATAAACTCCCCCAAGTGATCGATTGTGACGGACATTCCCTTGTCATTCAGTTCCTTGATCGTTTGAACAGCTGCTTCAATGGTTTCTCCGGCAACAAATCTTCCAGCTCCGAAGCGAAGTCCGTATCGTTTTGCCAGCTTTGTAAAGAACCGGTTTTTGGATAGAAATAAAAAGAAATTCTTAAGGATCTTTTCCATGCCATTACCCCCTGCCAGCAAAAATATCAAAATATTTATATATTTCCGTCTTGTAATCGCTAGCAATTATATTTTATCACTTACAGAGAAAAAAAGGGATAAAAAGAACCTTCATTTCGACAATGTTATCCTTATATTCCCATAAAAACCCACCCTAAATAGAACTATTATTTCCGGTCATACTAAACAAAACAGCCAAAGGAGGATGATGTAGATGCAACAGCAGCAACAGAATCAATCCATTCAACAGGCGCAGCCGATGACGCAGGTACCTGATATTGTCTCTACGAAGGATCAGCTGTATTTAGCGGACATGCTTTCCTGGAATTTAAACGCAAGTAAGAAAGCACACTTCTTCGCCCAAAATTGTCAGACACCTGAAGTTCAGGCTGCCCTTGAAGCTGCAGGTCAAATGCACCAACGACATTACGATAAATTATTAAACCATCTGAATGCCCCTAAACAAAACTTGAACTAAGGAGGACCAAGATGAACCAGTCTCAAAAGATTCAAAACCCGGAAACAAATGTCCCAAAGACGCCGCAGATGAATGAAAGAGATTTCCTGAACGATCAATTAACCACCGAAAAGTATATGACTTCTTCTTATAATGTCGCTTTGAACGAAGCAAGCAATCAAAACTTTTATCAGGACTTAGCTACGATTTTCAAAGAGACACAGGACTGCCAGCGCAACTTGTATAACCTGATGTTTCAAAATGGCTGGTATGCTGTCGAACAGGCGGAACAACAAAAAGTTCAGCAGACCTATCAACAGTTCAATGGATACAAAAATCAACTTCCTTACAATGTACAGTAAATGAGAAAGCCCGGCGGTATAACGCCGGGCTTTCTTTATCCTACTGCTTCATATCCTTGCGCTCTCACAGCTTCTTTCATCAGTCCTTTTGAAACATATGCTTCGTCGTAAGCGATATGAACTTTTCCACTCTCAAGAAGCACCTCGACACCGTGCACCCCCTCTAACGTCTGAAGAGCGTCTTTTACCGATTCCCTGCACTTCTCACAAGACATTCCATTCACTTCCAAAGTCAATTCCATGAAAACTCCTCCTTCACTTTCTTTATACTGGCCCATTCCACAAGGAAGGAAAAATATAACATAAAAAAAGCATTCCTATCTTAGGAACGCTCATTTCACACAGTATTTTTGTACAGCTTGCTGCAGGGAGTTCATATATTTGATACTCGAAGGGAAGTGCTGCATCTGAAAACTTTGTGCCTGGACAGGCTGCATCCCTATAATCATAACTTCTGCCCCCATATAAAGAAGGGAAATCATGATGTTCTTCAGGAGACCCGCGCCCTCCAGCTCCATTTCTCCAACAGCTGTAAAATCAAACAAAACACGATCGATATCAGACTTTTGCGCAGCCTTTAATATAGACGTTTCCACCGAATACATTTTCTCTGCGGTGATATCTCCGAATAACGGCACTAGTGCGGTGTCCGCTGTAAGGCGGATGAAAGGGGCTGACAATTGGTTGCTGTTTTCAATAGCATCTTCTAACTTTTCTTTCTCTTCCAACAGCTCGAAGTTGGTATCGTTTAAACGTGACCGGAGCTGATCCAGTGTTTTGGTCACCTTGGACAACTGTTCATCTTTCGTCAGAATAAGTACTTCCGCATACATGTCATTCTCCCATTTCACATGCATGTCACATGTTTGCGGATTCCCTTGACCATCCTCCGGCTTTAAGTGGACTTCCAAGGATAATTTCTGAACTTCCGGAGTTACCCAGTTCTTCACCTTTGGTACACTTGCCTCATCTAATAATTCAAGCAGGTTTTCCTGTCTCCCAAAAGCCTGTTCCGCTTCTTTGGAATACGATTGGACGAAGTAGTTTTTATTAATAATGAAATAAGGGAGTGGGAATGTACGTTCAACTTGTTTCATTTATTGCTTCATCCCTTCCCTCTTTAAACCATTGGTTCAAGTGATTCAAGTCTTTGATTACCATAGACTGATCCGACTCCAGCTGGCTCAGGTCATATTTGCCGGCCATCCGTCCACCAATCATAATAAATGGTTTCCAATCCAACATAGTGAAATGGTTGACCAGATCCTTAATGGCTGGCAGACGATAAGACAAGGCTGCAGATATACCGATTACATCCGGGCGATACTTTTCTATTTGGACTAGAGCGTGCTGCAGAGACAAATTCGGCCCAAGATACCGGACACGCCAACCATGTTCCTTAAACGTCTCAGCGACCATTTTCAAACCTATGTAATGATGTTCTTCTTCCACACCAAATAACAGGGCTTTATATTTCTTATTTCTATATTTCTTATCGGTCTTCTTTTCCTGTTCCAATTTAGATAAGACAAAATCACAAATAGCCGTTGCCAAATGTTCATCCGCAACGGATATTTCATTTCGCTCCCATAGTTCACCGATATAGTACATAGCGGGTGTCAAAATGTCTTCGTACAAATATGCCCGGGGGTGTTCCTCTAACAATTGCCTTATATATTGCAACGCTGCCTCTTCATCTCCATCAAGGAAATAACGGGCCAGTCGCTCATGATGCAGTTCCAAACTGTTCACCTCTCCGTAAGGATATCCAAATGCTGTAAAGCCTGCTGCAAATATTCTATATAGTGCTCTTTCTGCTCCTTATCATCTACTTCCATTGCTTCAAGGAGCCGTATCAGTCTCTCAAAATTATCTATGATCAACGCTGTAGGGACCTGTCTGGATGTGAGGACGTTATTTAACCAGGAGGTATAGTCAAGGAAGAAATGGACACTATCCATTTCATACGCTGCTTGGAGGTGATCCAAATGATGATGGTTGTCCTCTTCTGTTCTTTCCCGGCCGTTCTGGCCGAACTTCTCCCACAAATAAGGATAAGCTTCATAAATTTCATCGGTAACTTTTCGAGCAAGCCGGTTCTGCTCTTCCGGATTCATGTCGCAACCACCTCATATTTCGTGACTTTAGGTACAATCCCCTGCAGTTCTTCGTCCGGGTATTTCTTCTCCAGCTCGTGGATTTTTCTAAACTGCTCGCTGCGCACCCATTCCAAATATGCCGCTTTTGATTCCCATTCCATGTGTACCGTTAACTCACCAGGCTTGCGGTCATTCTGAAGGAGTTGAAAAGACAAAAATCCTTCCGCTTCATCTACAAGCCTCGAGCGCTTTCGGTATATATTAATTAAATCTTCCGCCTTATGTTCTGGAACTACAACCATGGAATCCACTACATACATTTAAAAATTCCCCATTCTCAATTATTTTCTCTGAATAATATTTTATCATATTGATTTTACCTATGTATAATGTAAAGATTTACTTCCACCTTTGCCCTTCCATCCCCTGCTTTCTTCATCACAAGCAAAAAAAGTGCCTGGGTTCAACCAGGCACTTTTACTATTCAGGATGGAACGACTTCTTTAATGACATGCGTCTCTTCATGATCAAGAAGATTCTTGTTTACCATATCATCGGCCGATTTGTTCATATTGTCCTGCAGGTCTTTCAATTCTTCTTTATGGCCGACTAAATACAATCGTTCCCATTCATAATCTTTTGCGAGTTTATCAAGCTTGGGTGCTACACTCTTATACCATCTGTAGCGATTTGCTTCAAACCGCTCCTGGAACTCATCCTTCTTGGATGATTTCGCTCCGCCTTTACCCATGGAAGGCTGAGCCTGGTGCGGCCCCTGGTGCTGGCGCCAATCTTCCGTATCGAGATCCAGTTCAAACAGCTGGGTATCTTTCAACATTCCAAGCTCTGCATCGATTAATTTGATCTGATTCTTTTGAGTCAAAACGATTCCTGTTTTCGGGAATTTATCCTTCATTTCCTTCAACTGTTCCAGACGCGGCGTTTCCTCCCAATAGAACTCTGTCTTTACGGGCATTTGAAAGCGTTCAGCGAACCATATCGTATCATCACCTGTAGCGAAAAGAACGACGCTTTTTGCGAAATTTTGTTCGTTTTCCTCGATAAATTGTTGGACTTTCTCTTTGACCGCCCAGAAATTCCTTTTCTCATCAGAATCCCCGTCTTCCTGAAGATAGGATTCGAAGTTGTTCAGACCGTTCTTAAGATGGATCTTCCACTCTCCACCTTGCTGCTCGGGATCGGAAGGATCGGTGTTTAAGTACATCGTAAAAACTTTTTCCGGTTTTTCTAAATGAATAGCTTCTAATTTTTTTAGTTCTTTATTCAAATTCATGCAAAAGACCCCTTTCGATATGTTTATTTGAGCTTATGGTACGTATGTTTCCAAATTAAAAAGGGGTTAAACTTCATTTGAAATACTTCATAAAAAAACGGACATCCGAGGATGTCCGTTTCCAATTTATTTCTGTCGATGTGCTCTGCGGTCGGCGGCCTTGCTTCGTTCTTGAGCAATTTTATCTTCCCGATCCGCTAGTTCCTCTGAGAACTCAACATCAATATTAGGATGTTTTTCGTTCTTAGGAGTTTGAGGTAATTTATATTTCTGTTTCCCTTTACCTTTTCGGTGATCGTCTCTACCCATGACTAACCCCTCCTTAAATTAGGAACAATGTTAGTATGAGCCCGGGGCGACGGATTTATTCGATTCCTTTAAAAATCAA
This sequence comes from Halobacillus sp. ACCC02827, assembly GCF_030291935.1. Lineage (NCBI taxonomy): Bacteria > Bacillati > Bacillota > Bacilli > Caryophanales > Bacillaceae > Halobacillus > Halobacillus sp. ACCC02827. Next base: position 2,602,144 of record NZ_CP128168.1, read on the forward strand.
GAAGATCGAAGGAGCTGTTTCCTTTTCGCCGGTTTCACCCTTGTAATCGAGAAAATAGCCGTTCCAAGGGCAATAAGTACGAAGACACCACCGACAGAGGCATTATAAATGACCGAGGTCTGCTCAATAACTACACTCCCCACGGAAGAACCGAAAGCAATTCCGAAATGAAGGGCGGAGTTGTTCAGGCTTTGCTGAATATCTGACGTTTCCGGAGCGGTAGAAACGAGATAGTTTTGCTGAGCAGGAGTAACGGCCCAACTGAGTGCGCTCCAAATGACAAGCACGATAAGGAAAAGCGGCAAGGAAAATGTGACGTGTGGAATGACGAAAAGAGCCACAGCAAATAGAGCAATGATTCCAATGATGCTTTTCTCAGGTCCGAACTTGTCGGATAAATATCCTCCTACTCCGCCTCCCAGGACGGCAGCTACACCGAATACGAAATATACGATACTGACCCAAGTACCGTTCATGCCAAGCTCCGATTTCAAGAATGGTGTCAAATACGCATACAAAGTTAAATGTCCGCTCAAAAACAGAAAAGAAGTGAATTGGGCGGTCCATATTTTATTGTCTTTCAAAGTACGGATCTGATCTTTCAGAGAAATGATCGGCTTCGGCGCTATCGTACCTAAGGATACCGCGACCGCCACCATTGATAATAATGTGAGAACACTGATCAACAGGAACGGTGCCCTCCAACCGAATGCATTCCCAATCGTAAGGCCGATGGGTACGCCCAATACAAGCGAACCGCTGATTCCCATGAAAATTGTTCCGATCGCTCTTCCTCTATAGGCAGGTTCTGAAATGGAAGAGGCGATGGTAATAGCCAGTACAACCAACAGGGAGCCGCTTGCAGCCGTTACGATCCGCGACAACATCAATATCGTATAGTTTGGACTCCAAAAGGCGATCAAGTTCCCCAGGAAGAAAATGAATAATGTAACGATCATCAGCTTCTTCCGTTCCATATTGGCAGTCACAGTCAACAAGATCGGTGAAGCGACAGCGAATACTATAGAAAACAAGGAAATGAGCAAACCGGCTCTTCCGACTGACACCTGTAAATCAGCCGCAACAAGATCCAGAATTCCTCCGATAATTAATTCAACCGTTCCTACTACGAAGGCAACAATTGTCAGCAAGTAAATTTTTTTGTTCATAGTTTCGACCCTCTCATTTTAGTTACCACTATGATGGTAACTAAAATGAGAGACAATTACAATAGGTCATGTTTACGTTAGTCGGATGTTCGGTGTATCATTTATGTAACAGCAAAATAAAGGAGACATTCATGCTACAGAAATTCGGTTTCACCCAATATGAAAGCAATGTATTTGAAGTATTAACATCCAGCCGTGAACCACTTGATGCAACGAGCATTGTAAAGTATTCACAAGTTCCTAAGTCCAAAGTGTACGAAGTCCTTCAACGCCTTCAAGAGAAAGGCCTAATCCTCACATCGTTCCACGGAAAAAGAAAATTATATACAGCACTTGCTCTTGAAACGACCATTGAAAAGCTGACGTCAGACTTCGAAGCTAACTTGGAAGAATTGAAAACGAAGGAGTACACGCTCCCTGTCTCCGATGAGCGCGTTTGGACAATGGAAAATGAACAATCCATTACAGCGCTGTTGAAGGCATGTATTGATCGAGCCACTAACAGCATTCTTCTTACGGGCTGGAATGATGAATTGGCCTCTTTGGTCACAGATTTAGAGCGGAAAGCGGAGCAAGGCGTAATGGTGGAGCTTCTTTCTGTAGGGGACCTTGATGCACCCATGTTCCAATCGCATATTCTGCACCCGAACGAGACGCACGAAGCATTAGAACGGCACAAGCTTGTCATTATTGACGGCGAGGAGATGGTGTTCGCCGGTTCCGAATCGGGAGTATCTCAAGGAATACACACGCTTTCCAAGCCACTGGTCAAATTTTTCACGGAATATTTTTACCACGATGTCGCCCTGGCAGAAATCACCGAAAAATATAAAGACATCTTGATGGAAGATGAAGAGGTCAAAAATATTTTGATGAAGCTTCGATATTAAGTATTTCATCCCCGTTCATAAAGTAAAACCGCACACCCGTTGGGATGTGCGGTTTTTTGTGATCCTTTTATCCATTAAATCGGCAATAATCTCCTGCGATATAGGCGAATGATGCACTCGATAAAGAATCTGGGCAGCTTTTTAGGCATGTAAGGCTTCACATAATACGTCTCATACGCTTTCTTCAAATCACGCCAATGCGGGCAGTCCTGCTCCTGTTTAAAGCGGACGACATCGATGACTTTCACTTTCCCCGATGATGTGAGCAGCATGTTTTTTAAATGAATATCAGAAGGGTTCAGACCTAAGCTGCAGGCGAACAGAAGCGCTTCTTCCACCTGCTTGACCATCTCTGCAGTGATGGGTACACCGCTCACAAGACAGTCATAAAAGGTCATTCCTTCCAGATATTCCATAACGAGATACCCTTTTCCCTGAGAAATAAAAAGAGGGAACATCTCACTGTTATTTAAACTTTCATAAACCTCCGCTTCCACTTCTGCAAGTTCAGCGAACTCCGGATAAAAAACTTTGACAGCTGTATTAGAATCCTGAACATGGAATACGGCAGCACTTCTTCCCTGCCCAACACACCGGAATCCTTCCGGTATATTTGTGATCCTGCCATTTTCAAAGACAACCTCTCTCACTTTATCCTCTATCTTCATCACAAGGAATCACCTCTATGAAAAAGCATCTTTATTACCTCCATTATACCAAAATGAAGAATAAAACATGTTACTTTTACTCAAAACTATTTGACATTGATAATCATTATCAATTATATTGAATATAACTTCTCGAAGGGAGACCTAATTATGGAAGGCACATTGTTTGTTTATAAACCTTTTCGTTACGAGAAAGGAAATACTGACTGTTCCTGTCACGAAATTATCCGGTTCCAGCACGGTGATCTGTTACATATTGCCGGGGACCCGTTCTATGTTGATTCATTAGGATGGTACATCGCCGTTCAGAAGAACGATTCTTCTCCTTTCTATATGGCCGCACATTTTATTGATGATTTATACGAGAAACAAGCGTTATATACGAAGATGGACCTGACACTCGCTATGAACTACCACAAATACAAAGTGAATGAAGCGCTGGACAGGAAAGAGAAAGAAGTATTCCTGCAACATTCCAAAGCTTTCGACCGTTTCAAAGCTCTGCACCCGGAATTCACACCAGTGCTGAAGGAGTGATAGAGTGGCGCGTATCTTGATCTGTTATGCAAGTATGTCTGGAAATACGGAAGAAATTGCGGACATCATCCATTCCCACCTTAAAAATGACTATGAAGTGATTATGAAGGAAGTTGAAGAAACCGAAATTACCGAACTCCGTGATTTTGATTGTGTATTAATCGGTTCCTACACTTGGAACGACGGGGATCTACCATATGAGGTGGAGGATTTTTATGAGGAGTTGTCAGAGAATGACCTGAGAGAGGTGCACGGAGCAGTCTTCGGTTCCGGTGACAGGATCTATCCACAGTTCTGTGAAGCCGTTCACTTGCTGCAGGCACAGTTGAAAGCAAACGGAGCAGCCATTATTCAAGACGGCCTGGAAATTGAAATGACTCCCGACTCGGAAGAAGATGTCAACAAATGCAAGGTATTTGCAGAACGCGTCTCTCACTATCTCATGAAAGTCGGCGTATAACAAAAACGGAAGAGGTCCGCACCTCTTCCGTTCGCTGTTTTATTTTTATTCTTCTGTATTCTTATGCTGAAGCTCCATTTGTGCCCGGCGGATCATCTCTTTAACCATTCCTCCACCTATTCTCCCGCCTATACGACCGGCATCTTTTGTAGACAAATCACCGTTCCCTTTTTCTCTCAAAGGAATACCCAATTCTTCCGCCACTTCAAACTTCGCTCGGTCTGCGGTGCTGCTTCTTGTTACTTCTTTCTTCAGTTGATCCAGTCCAGCTCTCGCTTCTGGAACTAATATCCGCTTTCTGTTTGGCATATTCTCACCTGTGATTCTTTCCGCGGATTTTCTCTCCATGGTGGCTGATTAAATGACCTTGATCATCGACTTGGTCTATTTCCGCTTCTATCGTGCCTTCCGTCAACGTATCGGAAACCTGCTCCTCTGTCACAGCCAAACCGCTGCTGTCTTCTTCCTGTGAAGGACGTTCTTTTCTCTTGTTTGTCATCCCTTTTCCCTCCTTGTTTTCCATAGCTTCCGCTAAAAGTTCAGAAAACATTCCATGGTTCCTCCCCCTGATTTCTCCTCTTATAAAAATTCTGCAAACCCTCATACTAATTACGGAGGTGTATAGAAATGAGTAACAAAAGTAACGCTCACAAAGGAGTCCGAAAAAAGACCGTGAACCCTCAAGGCATGTCAGAGGATGCAGCAGATCAACGTCCTGACTCCCAACTGGAACAAAAAGCGAAAAAAGCAAATACAAAACGATAAAAAGCTGACCCTTACAGGTCAGCTTTCTTCAGGAAGAAACTTCGAAACAAGTTCCTGGGAGTTTTCATCATCGTAAAGCGCGTAGATAGATTGTGACAATCGAATCGGATCCCCGAAAAAGAAACGCTCGTAAAGCGTCTGTCTTGCTCCAAAGCTGCTCATTGTCATATCCCACGCCAGACGGAATAACGCGACGCGTTCCTTCCCTTTTACGTCCACACCCTGTAAATAATGGTTTAAACGTTCGCCTGTTTCAGAAAGGAATTCTTTCTCCTTTGGAATCGACATTAGACCGCTTGCTCCCAACAACTGCACAATTTCAGAGAACCTGGGATAGAATTCCTGAAAGTTGTTGATCGCTACGTACAACGGCTGGCGGGAAGGAACCATGATACCCGTAGCATCTACTTCTGCTTCCTGTTCCGACAGCAGCAGGAGCGCCTTCTGTGTCTGTACTCCTTTTACAATTTCCACTACTTTGCTCTGCACGTGCTGGTATTCTTCGATGTTGATTGTATCGACAATCCGCTGAGCAATGCCCAGCATGAATTCTGATTTCACCACCTGCCTCGAAACAATTTGGTGCAAGGTAAACGGTACAAACTTTCCTTTCACGTACATCTGGGTCGCAGCTCTTAGATTGTCATGAAAGAAAACACGCTCCCATGGTACGATGACGTCGTCGAACAAAACGATGGTATCCATTTCTGCATATTTGGAAGAGAGCGGGTAATCGAAGGCAGAACCTGCGCTGGCAAAGGATTCCCTGCATATGAACGTCAGTCCCTTTGTGTCACTAGGTATAGAAAAACCATAGGCGTGAGAATTATCCACGGCGCCGGGAGCAGAGAAAACAATCAATTCATCTGTCATCCCGCCCTGTGTAGCCAACAGCTTCGCTCCTTTCATTACTAATCCTGCTTCCGTACGGTCCACAATTCTGGCATTCGTGACATCTTCTTCAAGGAAAGCAAGTTTTCCTCTGTTGCTCTGAGGATTCACAAACGTATGAGTGAATGATAAATCGTTCTCCCGAGCATATTCATAAAAACGAAGCAGACGTTCCGGATAACAGTTTTCTTCTCCGTCCAGAAGATCGACCGAAGCGGCGAAGGCTGCAAGCACAGTGTTCATATAATCAGGGCTTCTGCCCAATACGCCACCGGTGTGCCTCGCCCAATGCTGGACCATCGTCCGCCTTCTCTCCAAATCCCCCCGCGATTTCGGTATTAAATAGGAAAGTCCGATCGCATTTCCCGAAGTTTCTGATGTATAGGTTAATGTATCCTTCCAATCAGGATGGTGTTGTAAATCGTATAGTTCGGACTGCGTTTGGATGACGCCCCGGAAAGCCGGATGTTCCGAAATCTTACCTTTCAAGCGTCCGCCTTCCATCCGTACGTCCGTCTTCATAGCATCCAACCGCCGTTTATACTCCTCGCCTGTTATTACCGGCATGATATCACTCCATGTCTTTGCACAGATTAAATATGTTGATACCCTACCATATTAAATAAACGAGAAGATGTGCCTATGTAAATAAGAAAGAACACAAACATCTGCTTAACCAAGCAGATGTTTGTGTTTCATACTCACCTTTTCGCTATCGGCTCTTCTGTGAATTGCTCTGCCTCTGTGGAACCTTTCCAAGCGGTTGTCGAAGAAGTGCCTCCTGTTATTACCTGAGCGACTTCATCAAAATAGCCGGTTCCCACCTCCCGCTGATGCCTTGTAGCAGAATAACCGTGAACTTCACTGGCGAATTCCGCCTGCTGCAGTTCAGAATAAGCCGCCATTCCTCGATCTTTATATTGCCTGGCAAGCTCGAACATTCCATGATTTAAAGAATGGAAACCGGCAAGGGTAACAAACTGGAACTTATACCCCATTTCGCCAAGCTGTTCTTGAAAGTGTTCTATCGTCTCGTCTTTCAGCTTTTTCTTCCAATTAAACGAAGGAGAGCAGTTATAAGCAAGCAGCTTTCCGGGATACTGCTCATGAATCGCATTCGCAAACCTTCGCGCTTCCTCCAAGTTCGGTTCCGATGTTTCGCACCAGATCAAGTCCGCGTAAGGAGCATAAGCAAGCCCCCTGGCAATGGCCTGGTCAATACCTGCTTTTGTTTTAAAGAATCCTTCCGGTGTCCGTTCTCCTGTCAGGAAGGCTGCGTCTTCTCCGTCAATATCGCTGGTAATCAACTCTGCAGCATTCGCATCCGTTCGAGCAATAATGATGGTTGGGACCCCCATCACATCTGCGGCAAGCCTTGCAGAGATAAGGTTTTTCACAGCTGTCTGCGTCGGTAAGAGCACCTTTCCACCGAGATGACCACATTTTTTCTCGGAAGAAAGCTGATCTTCAAAATGGACAGCCGATGCTCCCGCTTCAATCATGCCTTTCATTAGCTCAAAAACGTTCAGCTGCCCTCCAAATCCCGCTTCCGCATCAGCGACAATCGGAGCAAACCAATCAATAGAGTTATCTCCCTCCATATGGTGGATCTGATCAGCCCGTTGAAGCGCCTGATTGATTCTCTTCACCACTTGCGGAACGCTGTTCGCAGGATACAGGCTTTGATCCGGATACATATGCCCGGAAAGATTTGCGTCCGCCGCTACCTGCCATCCACTAAGATAGATCGCTTTTAAACCTGCTTTTACCTGCTGCATAGCTTGATTTCCTGTCAAGGCTCCAAGAGCATGAACATATCCATCTTCCTTCAACATCCCCCAAAGCTTATCAGCACCTCTTGCTGCAATGGTATGTTGAATATCCAAGGACCCGCGCAGTTTGATAACCTCTTCTGCTGTATACGGTCTATTGACACCCTTCCACCTATCCTCATTTTCCCATGTCCGCTGCAAACGCTCCGCTCTTTCCTTCATAACCTCTCATCTCCCTTATAATTTTTCATAAGCTTTCCAAGTCAGAAACTCTTCCAGTTCCTCCTGCTCTGCCCACTCATCAAACAAATCCCCGGCTTCTTCAAACCGCCCTTTCTTAAATACATCTTCGCCCACTTCCCTGCGAATCGTATTCATTTCTTCCTCTTTCAGAGAATGATACAACGCAAGTGTTATCTTACGTCCATCCATAAGCACTCCTCTTGGATGACGAATCCACTGCCATACTTGAGCTCTCGAAATTTCTGCCGTAGCGGCATCTTCCATCAAGTGGTGAATTGGTGCCGCACCTCGCCCTGACAGCCAGGAAGCAACATATTGAATGCCTGTATTTATATTCAGCCGGAGCCCACCTTCGGATATATCGCCTACAGGTTCTTCCAACAACTGTTCTCTTGTGATCGACTTCCATTCATCCTGCCTGTCGATTTGATTATTGGAAGGCATATATTTGTTAAAAACATCCATGGAAGTCTGTACCATGCCCGGGTGGGCGACCCACGTCCCGTCGTGACCATCCTTCACCTCTCGCTCCTTATCCTTCCTGACTTTTTCAAAGGCAAGTGCGTTTAGGTTTGCATCATCTCTCACGGGTATTTGGGCAGCCATCCCTCCCATAGCATGAATCTTTCTTCTATGACAGGTTTGAATAGTCAGTTGGGAATAAGCCCGCATAAATGGCACGGTCATTGTAATAGTGGACCGATCCGGGAGGACAACATCCCGGCTTTTCATCTTCTTCAAGTAGCTGAAAATATAATCCCAGCGCCCACAGTTGAGACCTGCTGAATGTTCTTTCAGCTCATAGAGAATTTCATCCATTTCAAATGCTGCCATGATCGTTTCAATCAGCACCGTCGCTTTCACTGTCCCACGGCTTATGCCAAGGAATTCCTGCGCAAATAGAAATACATCGTTCCATAATCTTGCCTCCAGGTGACTTTCAAGTTTCGGCAAATAAAAATAAGGGCCGGACCCGTCTTGGATGAGCTTCCTCGCATTGTGATACATGTAGAGACCAAAATCTACGAAGCTTGCCGCCATCGGTGCCCCGTTATACAACAGATGCTTTTCATCCAAATGAAGGCCGCGCGGTCGGACCATGAGAACGGCCGGATGTTCATGGAGCTGGTAAACTTTACCCGATTCGTTCGTAAATCGTATATCCCGATTCACCGCGTCCATTAAGTTGATCTGCCCGTTTATCGTGTTTGACCAAGTCGGAGAATGGGCATCTTCGAAGTCGGCCATGAAAACTTTTGCTCCTGAATTCAATCCGTTAATGATCATTTTTCTGTCTACGGGCCCTGTCATCTCCACACGACGATCCTCTAAATCCTTCGGGACCGGACTTACTCTCCAATCAGATCTTCTTATGGATTCGGTCTCTTCAAGAAAGTCAGGAAGCTCTCCTTTCTCCAGAAGAGCCTCCCTTTCCCTCCTCTTTTGAAGCAATTCCTGTCGTCTGTCATTAAAACGTTCATGGAGCTGTTGTAAAAATTGCACAGCACCATCGGAAAGGACTACTTCAAAACGCTCCTCCATGAGCCCTGTACAGGATATTCCCGACAATTCTATTTCCATCCTTCTCCCCCTCAACTGTAATAAAACATTAAATTAATTTTATGATTGTTATATAACAGAAAGTGCATGCTATTCCTCTTTCTTAGAAAGGCAGCGATCACATTCCATCATATAAGTATAGATATGTCCTTCCACGTTACTACCACACTGCGGACAAAGGGTACCGGTTTGTTTCTTCTGCTTATTCATTATAATTCCTCCTCTTTTATAACAGATTGTATTTTGTTTATCTGTTATGTAACAGTTTATATTCGGTTGATGGATTATGCAACCCTTTTTTTGAAGAAATTTCTATTTAGGCATTTCCACACAAAAAAGCGATCCCTTAAAAGGGACCGCTCAATCAGATAAATGTCGGACGCAGTTGAAGGTGTGGCACAGCCAGTTTCCGTCTCGCCACTCCAGTTCGGTCAATGATGTATTATCCAGATTCCCTTCCACACCTTCCACTTCTTCTGCTTTCAACCAGTTCCCAATCCAGCCTCCGTGTGTGACGACGATCACCCGTTTTCCTTTTGACTTATTTAATAGAGCGGCCATAAAGTCTTGCGTACGCTCCATGATCTTATCCGGCTTCTCTATTCCAAGGTCGATCCCTCGCCATTCTTTCCCCCAGCGGGCCACCCGCTCTTCTTCCGTCGTTCCTTCGATTTGACCGCCGTCCACTTCTTTAAGCCTTTCATCGGTATAAAAAACGGGGGCACCGACGCTGTCCTGAATAATTTCGGCAGTTTCCACTGCCCGTAATAACGGACTGGCACATAGAACATCCCATTTCTCCCCTTTGAGTCGGGCGGCAAGCATCCGTGCCTGGGCTTTCCCTTCTTCATCCAATGGGATATCCGCCGACCCTTGTGCCCTCTTTTCTTTATTCCATGAGGTAACACCGTGTCTAATTAGTAATACCTTCAATTGGACTGCTCCTCTCTGTAAATAAAATAAGGGATCGTCTGAACAACGATCCCTTGTCTAGGTTTATTCCAAATCTAAATCTGTTACCGCACCTTTTGCAGAAGAAGAGACGAGACGGGCGTACTTGGCAAGAACCCCGGATGTATGCTTGGGCTCCGGTTTCATCCACCCCTGTCTGCGACGTTCGAACTCTTCTTCGCTGAGATCGACATTGATCTGCTGCGTGTCACTGTCAATGGTGATGATGTCACCGTCCTGCAGAAGACCGATCGGTCCACCTACATATGCTTCCGGAGCCACGTGTCCGATGACGAACCCGTGGGATCCTCCGGAAAAGCGTCCATCTGTCATTAAAGCGACTTTCCCATTTAAACCTTTCCCGACAATCATCGCTGTAATAGACAGCATTTCCGGCATTCCAGGTCCGCCCTTTGGTCCTACATTGCGAATTACGATCACATCTCCGGCTTTTACTTCATCATTAACGATAGCTTCTGTCGTTGCGTCCTCTCCGTCAAAGACACGGGCAGGCCCTTCAAAGCGGCTGATCTTCTGACCGGACATTTTTGCAACAGCGCCTTCCGGTGCCAGATTCCCCTTCATGACAACCAATGGGCCTTTAGGTTTAATCGGTTTATCAAACGGTACGATGACCTGCTGGCCTTCTTTCAAAGAAGGAACCTCCGCAAGGTTCTCTGCCACCGTTTTACCTGTTACTGTCAGACAATCCCCATGAAGCAGCCCTTCTTCAAGAAGAAGCTTCATAACTGCAGGTACGCCACCCGCCTCGTAAAGGTCCTGCATGACGTATTTACCGCTCGGCTTCATATCAGCAATGTGAGGAACTTCCTGTCTGACCCGCTCAAAGTCATCCAGCGTCAAGTCGACACCGGCTGAATGGGCAATGGCCAGCAGGTGAAGAAACGCATTGGTGGATCCCCCAAGAGCCATAACGACGGTAATAGCGTTCTCAAACGCTTCTTTTGTCATAATGTCTCGAGGATAGATATCTTTCTCCAACAGTTCAATGACCAATTCTCCAGCCTGTTTACATTCTGATTCTTTATAGTCATTCACTGCAGGCGTAGAAGAAGAACCTGGAATACTCATTCCAAGAGCTTCCACGGCTGAAGCCATAGTATTAGCTGTGTACATACCTCCACATGCACCGGCGCCTGGACAGGCATGACACTCTACTTTGTGCAGCTCTTCCTCTCCGATTGTTCCTTCGTGATATTGGCCGACTGCTTCGAAAGAGGAGACGATATCGATGTCTTCACCATTCAATTTACCCGGCTGTATGGTTCCTCCGTATACATAAACGGAAGGAATATTCATTCTACCAATGGAAATAAGACACCCCGGAGTCGTCTTGTCACAGCCTCCTATAGCAACGATACCGTCTAGACGCTCGGCATTCGTTACGGTTTCAATGGAATCTGCGATCACTTCACGACTTGGAAGGGAGTAGAACATTCCCTCATGTCCCATAGCAATACCATCTGCAACGGTAATCGTATTGAATATCATCGGTGCGCCTCCGTTATCGCGCGCCCCGTCCTTGGCTTCCCGTGCCAATTTATCTATATGTACGTTACACGGAGTCACTTCACTCCAAGTACTGGCAATACCAATCATCGGCTTTTTGAAATCTTCGTCTGTAAATCCGACTGCACGCAGCATCGAGCGGTTTGGAACTCTGTTTACACCTTCACTGATGACTTTACTCTTTATCCGTAAATCTTTTTTTGTCTTCTCCAATGCTGACACCCTTTCCATCCTGGCTTATGAATTTCTTGTCGATTTTTCTTATGAAAACAACTTACCATGATGATACTAACAAGAGCATGAAATGGCAATGACTTTTCAGAAAATAACGAACTTTCAGCATTGGTTAAGCGCTTTCTTCTTCCGAAAAAAATGAAAAAAAGCCTGCTGTCAAAAGCAGGCCTTCTCAACATTACAAACTCGCAGGTTCGAACGTCTTACAATCTGTTTCTTTGCTGTCACTGGCTTTCTTTCCTGAGCGGCTGACGACAAAAATTTCATCTGCACCACAGGCTTTGCCGTCCCGGTTGTGTACACAGTTGCGCACTTCGCATCTGACATCAAGGGCCATCTTACACACCTCCCTTACAGACATAGATTGCCTTGTGTGCACACGCCTATTCGTGCCAAATACGCCCAAACAAATTCCTACCCAACTACTACGGTCATTTATGTTAGAATAAATATCGTGATTATATCGCTTATTGAACGTTTCCTTATCGCCCTTCATAAACTGGTAGGAGAATAAGTGCGCTTTGGAACGAATGGTTTGGAAGGAATACATCTCAAATAGGAATGGTGTTTTTTTATGAATAAAAAGGAAAAGCTGTACCATAAACTTTTGGATCTCGTGAAAGAAGACAATGTAAAAGTCGACGAGATGCTCAAAGATCATCTATATACGAAGCTTGGAGGGAAGGCGGACTTCTTTATCACTCCGACGACTTTCGAGGAAGTGCAGCACGTCGTCCGGTTGTCCAACGAGGAGGATATTCCCCTGACACTCCTGGGTAATGGATCTAATTTAATTATTAAAGACGGCGGCATTCGCGGCATTGTAATCAACTTGAAGCATCTGGACAACATTTCTTCTGAAGGCGGCGTTCTTGTCGCACAGAGTGGAGCACGAATCATTGATGCCTCCCGCCTCGCTTTGGAGGAGAAATTGTCCGGTTTAGAATTCGCCTGCGGCATTCCAGGTACCGTCGGAGGAGCCTTGTATATGAATGCAGGAGCCTATGGCGGGGAGGTCAAGGATGTGCTTGACTACGCCTACGTTGTTGACAAAGAAGGAAACCTCGTGAAACGACTCGCTTCCGAGCTGGACCTTGATTACAGGACCAGCAATATTGCTGCAAACGGGGACATCGTAGTAGAAGCGACGTTCCACTTAAAACCTGCGTCCTACGAAGAAATCAAAGAAGTCATGGACGACCTGACTTACAAGCGTGAATCGAAGCAGCCGTTGGAATACCCTTCGTGCGGAAGTGTATTCAAACGTCCGCCTGGATATTTCGCAGGAAAGCTGATTCAGGACAGCGACCTTCAAGGTACGAACATCGGTGGAGCGGAAGTTTCCAAGAAACATGCCGGTTTTATCGTCAATAAAGATAATGCATCCACCTCCGATTATATCTCCCTCATCGAGCACGTACAGAAAACAGTGAAGCAGAAGTTCGGCGTGGAATTGGAAAGGGAAGTACGGATTATCGGAGAAGATAAAGAATAAAAAAAGAAGGCTGTGCAGCTGCACAGCCTTTTTTCTATTATTTCCACACCGCTACAAGTTTTCCATTAACGTGTCTCTCAGACAGCCTTTCCAGTGCAGCCGGAACTTCTTCCATGGCAACAGTATCCTTCAGCATTGGAGAGAGTTTCTTATCGGCAACGAATCGGAGCATAGCATCTCCCATCATACCGAGATCTTTTCTTGCTTCCCGACCAGCTTTATGATTGGCAGCCAATGCCACTTCATGATAAGAAACGACACTGGTGAACGGCTTAACCTTTGTGAAATCAGGTGCACCCGCTATATAAACGATATGCCCCATATAGGCAATGGAATCAAGAGAGGCCGTTGCATTATCCCGGCTGACCGTATCAATAACCGCATCCACCCCTCGTCCCTCTGTCCATTCCATAATCTTGGTATGAACATCTTCCTGACGATAATCAATGACTCCATCAGCCCCTAAAGAACGGACATATTCATGGTTGTGTTCCGATGCTGTCGTATAAACGGTCTTGCCTGCCATTTTGGCCAGTTGAACAGCGAATCCACCTACTCCTCCAGCCCCGGCGTGAATCAAGAGAGAATTCACACGATCTAAAGGAAGCTTCCGATGGACAGCCTGGTAAGCCGTATATCCAGCGGTAGGAAGAGCAGCCGCTTCAGCAAAAGACACTCCCGACGGAATGCGGGACAGAATATCCGCATCTGCTACATCAAATTCCGAGTATCCTCCGCTCGTGCGCAGATCCCCGTGATAGACGACCGGGTCTCCAACTTTCCATCCTTGTACATCCTCTCCGACCCCGGCAATCGTACCCGCAACGTCCAACCCGAGAATATGAGGATAACTCCATGCCGGGTTGCCGTTCGTACCTGTTTTATAGTCCACTGGATTCAGTCCTACCGCCTGTACCTCCACCAGTACTTCTCCATTGCCAGGATCCGGGGTAATCACTTCTTCTATCTGCATCTCACGCCATTTATTTTTATTCTTAAGAACCAATGCTTTCATGATGACACTCCTTTATTTAACATTCACACTTTCATCCTCTATACTAAAACAGATGCCGGTCTGCGGACAAGAAGGCACTTTTCCGTAACGTAGTTACCAGACAGTAACATAGGCGGTTTATTTGGAGGAATGAATATGAAGAAATTACAACCGGAATATACATGCGCCATCGATCTCGTCATCGATATCATTGGAGGGAAATGGAAGGTGCTTCTGTTATGGAACTTGAACGAGGGTACGAAGCGTTTCAACGAACTGCAGCGATCCGTGCCGGGAATCACACGTAAGATGCTGGCACAGCAATTAAGGGAATTGGAAGAACACGGCTTGGTGGAACGCACTGTTTATGATGAGGTACCCCCGCGGGTAGAATATACAACGACAGATCTCGGCCGCGGTCTGCAGCCTGCTTTGTACGCGATGTGCCGCTGGGGTGATGAGTACGCAGAGGGCCACGGAATTCAAATGAACAGGTGTTGGACGCAAACGGATTTTATAAAGGAACAGAACTAAAAAAGGAGGCCCTGTTACGGCCTCCTTCTTTATCACGCCTCATACTTCACTCAGGTAAGAAATAAAATACTTAGGACATCCATTTCGGGGGAGTATTCTTCTCCCAGAATACCTCACCGATTTGATGGTGCTTAACAAATTGATCATCTTTCAAATGGTAATGGAAATTGAACCAGTACCCTTCGCCCGGCCGTTTATCTCTGCGGACATGGAATCTGGCTATTTCTTCTTTTGTCCGTTGGTTATATACATTAAATATCTTCTCTCCATAGCCTGCTGTCGGCTCTTCTGTTATCTCCAAATATGGTACTTCTTCATCCCCGGCGTTCACCAAAAGATCTGTGACGACCTCTTCTATTTTCGGAAGAATCTCCGAAGTCATATCAGCGTCCACTTTTTCAATAATTCTTGGTCCCATCTTGATCACCGTCTGTGATTTCGCAGACTCCGTTAATTGTTGAATACGCTGCTCTGATGTCTGCGCTTCGAACGGCGGTGCGTCTAAATCAAGTTCTTCTTCGGAAAGAAGGCCGCTCTGTTCTTTAATGGACCCTTCCCCTCCGATATGTTTCTTCTCTGCAGCATCTGCATCTATATGAATGGGAGGGACATACATCCCCAATGTCATAACGGATATAAGAACAACGAATATTCTCTTCATCAACGGTTTCATTGCATTTACTCCCTTTTATGTAATCACTTATTTATAATTGTATACCATTTTCAGACAGCTTGTCCATACATGCGCTGAAATCGCTTCCAAAATACTATGCATCATTTACTATTCATGAATACAGCCAGCTTGGGAATCCATAAGATGTACCAAGATCTTAAGGAGGATGGATCCATGAACGTAACTCAAAACCAAGCCCAACAACAGGCGCAAATGCCGACGAACCATACGAGCCAGGCCCACGGAGGGCATGAGCTGTTTGACGCTCATGAAGTCATTGCTGGAATCATAACGATGCTCGACCAGTATCAAATGTACGACCAGCATATAAAGGATCAAGAGTTGAAGGATATTTTAAAGCGTCAGGAAATGTTCGTCACTCAGCTCTATAATACCATTGTGGAAAGCTTCCGCAGCGGACAGGATCCATCTGTAGACACACAGCAGTATAAAATGCAGCAGAGTAATGAAGTCGTCTATGGTATCAAGCCTGGGCAACCGAAAAAGCCGAATCAGTCTGTCAATGATCTTTCGGAGAATGGTCTTTCCGCCTATATGCTCGGCCAAACGAAAGGACTTGCAACACTCCTTTCTATGACCGCGCTTGAGATGACAAACCCCGTTCTTCGTCGTGTCATCGCAGACAGCGTTCCCAACTTCATCGAAATGAGCTATGAGATTTTTCTTTATCAGAACAAACATGCCTATTACCAAGTGCCGCAGCTGCAGCAGCAGGACATGAATCAAATGCTGCAAAGCTATACGACGGTGCAGTCCCAAAACCAAATGCACTGATCTACAGGAAAGAGATCCGGCTGCCCGGGCCTCTTTCCTCTTTCATATGTTGAAAAGAAGCATCGTATAATAGAAACAACCGCTCCCATAAAGGAGGAATTGGATGTTTTTCAGTTACATACTACTCGGCATCTCCCTATCCGCTCCCCTCGGTCCTATTAACGCCGCCCAGTTGGACAAAGGAGTTCGTTACGGTTTTCTCCATGCATGGCTTGTCGGAATCGGAGCGATGGCAGCAGATGCCCTGTTTATGCTGCTTATTTATCTTGGACTGGCCCAGTATGTCGATTTCCCTCTTGTTAAGAGCTTCCTCTGGTCGTTCGGGGCTTTCGTTCTTCTCTATACGGGAGTGGAAAGTATCCACTCCTCCGGAGGGTGGAACGAAGAGGAGCACATATCCGGCAGCTCGAAAAGGAAATCGTTTCGGACAGGCTTCCTTATGGCCCTGACAAATCCTTTGAACATTCTGTTTTGGATGGGGATTTACGGTTCCATTCTCGCCGAGGTTTCGTCCAGATATGATGACGCAGAGATACTTCTATACAGCGGCGGCATATTTCTCGGCATCATGTTATGGGACATCCTGATGGCACTCGCCGCATCCGGCGCACGCCGTCTACTCACCGGACGACTGCTTCGCGGCGTATCCATTACGTCCGGAATCATGCTGATGGGCTTCGGAGTGTATTTTGGCTTTCAAGCATACCGAATGATTTTCGGATAGACAAACACCCGCATTCTCCTCCTTCCATACGATAGGTATGTATCCCCAGGAAGGAGCGCGCTTGTTTATGCTTTACAGAAAAACAGAACTGGAGAATGCTCCGGAACGAACCACTTGGCAGTCTAAAGCCTTCACAAGCTTTTCCGAAATGATGCTCTCCAGAGAGAGCCCCTATCCATGTGTTCCCGGTATCCAAGGATTCAAAGAGGATATGCTGCGGTTCGCATTTTTATCCGATCCAAGCGGATCCGCTGCGCCGGAAACACTTGGACAAATTTTAAAGCAATACGGAACAATTTCAAGAGAAACGGGTGATTACGCTTCTCTTGTCGTTTTGTGTGAGCCTTGCCTCCATTCTTATCAAATCAAAGATTATGAGTCATTGTTCTGGAACCTTCTAAATGAATGTCACGCTGCGGACAAAAGAGAATGGCCCGAACATATCCCACTTGATCCATCAGATCCTGCCTGGGAATTCTGTTACGACGGAGAGCCTTACTTCGCTTTCTGCGCGACTCCCGCTCACGAACGAAGGAAGAGCAGACACTTTCCTTATCTGCTTCTCGCCTTCCAGCCCCGCTTTGTATTTGAAAAAATAAACGCTTCCACTCCGCTAGGGAGAAAACTGCAGAATGTTATCAGGAAACGTCTTTCTATTTATGATGACCTCCCTATCCACCCTTCCCTTAAGTGGTACGGAGAAGAGAATAACCACGAATGGAAACAATATTTTCTAGCAGAAGAGAATACCTCGCCTTCTAAGTGCCCTTTTATGGCAATGAAACAGAAATGGAACAGTCTCCGATCATGACTTCATGATCGGAGACTGTTTTTGCTTTATATAGGTGGCAATTGCGATCACAATGAGAAACAGCAGACTTACATAAAAGCCGGTTCTTGCAATCTTTTCAAGAAGTGTACCTGTCACCGCGGACAATAGAAGCAGGAGACCGGTTGTAACCCTGATCTTGGCAAACCATGCCCGAGCCATTAATTTATAATAAGAGAGGAGGATGAATGCCCAGTTATAAAGAAGGAGCAGTCCCGCAGCCGTGGTGATATACTCGAAGATCGTCTCAGGCAGCCAGACGGCGAGAATAACCGAAGCGGCGACCACGATCACAGTAAGCAAGAATGCTGCTCCGGAAACCCTTCCCGATTTCTCTTCCTTAAACCGAGCCGGAGCATCCCCCTCCTCACTCAAAGTCATTAACATCGTAGTGACAGCATACAGCGAGGCGACCATCGTCGAAAATCCGGCAACAATCAAAAGACCGTTGAAGATATCAGGGACCAACGGAAGGGAGAACGTCTTCAAGGCCGAAAGAAAAGGACTCTCATCGGGCGATATCGCTGCCCACGAAACAATCTCCATAACCAGCCAGAACCCCAGAATATAGAGGACCGTCAACGCAAGAAGCATCCACTTACCCGACCTTAATGCGTCCTTGGGATCTTTTAATTCCTTTGCCATCAGCCCCATCACTTCTATTCCACCAAAGGCATAAAAACAAAAGATCAGAGCTGCCCATATCCCGTTGAACCCCTGCGTGAAAAATTCTTCCAGCGGAGAGGAAAGGGTTTGTCCGGCGGATTTCTCAAAGCCCCCGAAGAGAGCGACAATCGCTAAGATAAGAAACATGACGAGTGCTGCCAATTTAATCAGCCCGCATATATTCTCAAGTTTCTCAATTAATTGTGTACCGATCCACAACACACTCAGACCAAGCACCGCGAAACAGGCCGCACACAACCAAAGAGGCACATTCGGGAACCAGAACCTGGCGAATATTGCTAAGGCAGTTAATTGACTCCCCATAATAAGCATTTCGGAGCACCAGTACAGCCAACCGTTCCCAAATCCCGCCCACGTTCCAAATGCCTGTTTCGCATACGTACGGAAGGACCCTTTCTCTGGATGGTGTGCCGTCATAGAAGCAAGGGCGTGAAAAACGATATAGGTACCGATTCCGGCTGCCAGATAACAAACAAGGACCGACGGCCCGGCCAGTTCTATCGCTATGCTTGACCCTAAGAAAAATCCTGTTCCGATAATACAGCCCACGCCTATGAAGGACATCTGCCACCAAGTCAGCTTTCCATCCACGGTTTTCTCCCCCTTTTTATTTCTTAGTCTTAGGGGAAATGAGAAGTTTATGTAAACGAATGGATAAAGCACGTAGGGACAAACTAAATTTAAAAATGACCAGGGGGAACGTGTTATGCTGAATCCGAACTGCTGGAATGAATTTGATCGTTTGAAGACTGTCATCGTCTGTACACCATCCTGTCTCGATATTCCCGATCAGAAAACTGCGGATTATGTGCAGTGGGAAAAGCCCGTCCAATCCGACAAAGCTAGGGCCTCTTTCGAAGGCATGGTGGATGCGATGAAGACAGAGGGTGTAGAAGTGATCAACTACTGCAATTACTTGTCTAAAGAGGACCAAAACACCCATAAACAATTAATCAACCGTTATTTCACAAGAGATCTTGCCTGCAGTTTCGGATCGATATTCATCCCTGGTGAAGCTGGCACCTCTCTAAGACGGCCGGAATACCGGCTTGCGCATCCTCTTTTTGAGAAATGGACAAGTCCTGACCAATATTCTGTTGACTGGAACGATCCTCTGCACGCGCTCGAATTTGGAGATGTTCTCCTTCTCAGCAGAGATGCCGTCTTTATCAATGTAGGATTACGCTCCAGTCACGAGAGCGCACGACTTTTGAAAGATCGACTGCTTGCAAGCGGATTCTCAGAAGTCGGTATCATTGATCTGCCCCGACAAGGAGCGGAAATGCACTTGGATATGAACTGCGCCATCATAGGTGCGACTTCCATCCTCTGCAAAAGCTACATGCGTTTCTTTCCTGTGGAAGTATGGAAGGAGGATGGTGCTTCGTATATGATGACAGGCCCCTTCCTTGAGCGTCACGGCTATTCCCCCGTGTGGACCGATGATGTAAAGCATACTGTCGCAGATATTAACTTTCTTAATTTGGATCCGGAAACCATCCTGATCAGTACGAAAGCAAATAAAAAAATTCTTAAAGAAGATGTCTTCCGAAAGAAGCGGCTGATTGAAATTGATGTTGATGAACTGGAAAAAGGCGGTGGTGGAATACGCTGCATGACGCTGCCTGTGACAAGAGAATAAAAAAAGCTGCTCCTTCAGGGGCAGCTTTCTGTTTTTTAAGCATAAAAAAACCACCAATAGTATGTATTGGTGGAGACGGTGGGAGTCGAACCCACGTCCGGAGATATCGGCACTCGGGCTTCTACGGGCGTAGTTGATATATTATCATTCACTACCTCTTCGGCCTATCAACAGGCTTCCGAGGAGCTAGCCTGATTAGTCTCTTCGTCTCTCCTCAGGCGGTGGAGAAACGCGTAGCCCACTTCAGTTTGAGACCCTTCATCCAGCACATGGGCGATGCCGGGAAGGATCAGCTATAGACTACTTACGCAGCTACAGCTAGGTTTTGTTTAGATTCGCCAGTTATTATAGGCAAATGACGGTTTACGAGACGTCGCTCGACTCGCGACCCGAGCTCGACCTATCCCCGTCGAATCCGTAACGTCCCCGTTAGGATTAAAAGGGAGTACAGTCAAGCTGTATCCAATGTCATATTGACGACAAATATTATTATAACAGAAACATTTATTTTTTCAACCCGGAGCTACCGCAGGCTGTCTTTCATGGCGCGGTCAATTTCCCGTTTCTGCTGTTTCTGCTTCAAGTCTTCCCGTTTGTCATATTTCTTCTTCCCTTTACCGAGTCCAATTAAAACCTTCGCTACCCCGTTTTTTATATAGACTTTGAGCGGTACGACCGAATACCCTTTCTGCTGGGTCTGACCAATAAGCTGGTTGATTTCTTTTCGGTGCAGAAGCAGTTTACGCGCCCGAGTCGGGTCGTGATTGAAGATGTTCCCCTGTTCATAAGGCGAAATATGCATGTTATGGAGAAACACTTCCCCTTTATTAATCCGGGCGAAGCTGTCTTTCAAATTTAGGCGTCCATTACGGATCGACTTGATCTCCGTGCCCTGAAGGACAATGCCCGCTTCAAACGTCTCTTCTATATGGTAATCATGACGTGCTTTTTTATTTTGTGCTAATGTCTTTCCGTTTCCCTTAGGCATAAGCTTTCCTCCTCTTTCGCGTACCTTCTATTGTACCAAATGTACCCGTTGTTTCCAATTCCAAACGAACGTCGCAATTATCTGATTTATTAGAATAGACTTCTTTAAACGGCATATGAGAAGATGGAGGTATATATAGAAAAGGAGAACAAGCGATGGCTGATGTAAGGCGCTTAACACGAAACGACTATGATGTCTTTAAGCGAATGGATACAGGAATAGAAGATGATTACGTGCTGCGTATCTTTCCACGTTTAGTGGAATCGGATAACGAGTACTTGTACGGGATGTTTGAAGACGATGCCCTCCTTTCCATCTGCGGCATCAGTCTATATGGCAAGGGACGTTATGCGATGCTGGGGCGGCTGCGGAGTGACCTACGGCACCAAGGAAAGGGCTGCTCCACCAACCTGCTTTCCCGCGTTATTGAAGATTTTCAAATAAATGAAAATATCCGTTGGTTCGGAGGGCACACACAAATAAACAATAAAGCAGCGAGAAGAGTATTTTCCAAACTCGGTTTTCACGGTGAATCGGTTACTCATGCCGTCATCCTTAAGAAACCAGAGCACTTGAAAGGGCACACACCAGGGCCTGTCTGGGAGGAAGTCACCGATCCCTCTCATAAACGCAGCCTTCTGATGCAGTACGCTTCAAAGGTTTTCCCTTATGAATGCTACTATCCCCTTCCCTACGACGAGGTATTCTTTACAGATGCTTACATGAAAGCTTCCTCTTTCTACATAAACAAAGCAGAGGATCGTTTTATGATCATTAGAAATGATGTAAAAGGTGAAGCATATGCCCATGTGAAATACAGTTGGGATGATGCTTTTCATCAACCCGGTTTTTATGAAACCGTGCTGGAGTACTGGAAGAAGAACAGCGAAAATGATGGGTGCTGGTTTGACTTTACCGAAGCAGGCTTCCAAACCATCCCAAACACGACTGCCTTTGAATTTCAGGACCCTTGGATCCTGTACGGACAATGGAAGCGGAACCATCTTGACTTTTTAATGAAATCAACCTGTAAGTATTGACACGAGTGGGTTTAGTCTTTAAAATCCTGATGGTGAAACTTCTTCTCCAGAAAGGATAAATGATAAAATGAACTTTATTCAAGCCGTACAGCTGTTGGACGAAGGTAATGCATTACGACGTACTTCATGGACAAGTGCTGGATATATAACGAAGGACGAACAAGGAACGATAAGCTTTTTCGATCACAATGAACCGGCTATCTATCAACTCTCCACGACAGACGCTCTCGCAGACGACTGGGAGCAGGTAGAAAAAGACCGCTGGACGATCGTTTCCGTTTCTCACGATCGTGAACTGATGCAGGGCAGACTGTTCGTTTCCTACCAAATCTGCGCAGAACACAACGGCGAGGTTTTGAACAATCATTTGATCGACGAGCAGGAGCTGCCTCAATGGGCGCGCTATGTCGATGTAGACCTAAAAACCTCTTCCCGTCACCTCAACGAAAAAGACATCGAGAACGTACAGAACAAACTCAGTGCCTAAACAAAAAAGCCGTCCGCAATGGACGGCTTTTTTGTTATTTTTTCTTTTTCTTGCTTCCTTTTTTAGGAACGCCTTTATTTCTATAAAATGGTTTGTTTCCTTTTTGCTTGTTTTTCTTCTTATCTTTCTTCCGTTCCGGTCCTTTGGATTTAATCTGCTTCGGACGCTCCGGACGGGGACGCTGTTTACGGGGCTTCATACCGTCAATTTCGAAATCCACAACCCGTTCATCAAGATTTACATTCGTCACACGGATGGTGACTTCATCTCCAATACGGAAGACGTTCCCGGTCCTTTCTCCGATCATAGCGAACTGGTTTTCGTGGAAGGAATAGTAATCATCTGTTAAAGTACTAACATGAACAAGGCCCTCCACTGTATTCGGTAATTCAACGAACATACCGAAACTGGTGATGGAACTGATGACACCTTCAAACTCTTCCCCGATTTTATCCTGCATGAATTCCGCTTTTTTCAAATCATCTGTTTCCCGTTCGGCATCAACTGCCGCCCGTTCCATTTCGGACGAATGGCGGGCGATCTCCGGCATTTGATCTTTCCAATGCTTACGCGTCTTATAATCCAGCTTATCTTCTACAAGGTAAGTGCGGATCAGGCGATGCACAATTAAGTCCGGGTAACGGCGGATCGGAGATGTAAAGTGCGTATAGAAATCCGTTGCAAGACCGAAGTGTCCAAGGCTCTGCGGATCATACTTAGCCTGCTGCATGGATCTGAGCATCAGTTTTGATATGATCATGTCTTCCTGCGTCCCTTTGACTTCTTCCAACACTTTCTGCAGCGCCTGCGGGTGAACACTCTCGGCAGAGCCTTTAACGACATAGCCCAGGTTTGCTACAAATTCAAAGAACTTTTGCAGTTTCTCTTCATCCGGGTCCTGGTGAATCCGGTGAATGAAAGGGACCTCCATCCAGTGGAAGTGCTCCGCAACGGTTTCGTTGGCTGCAAGCATGAATTCTTCAATCAAACGCTCTGCCACCGACCGTTCCCGAAGCTTGACATCGACTGCTTTTCCTTCTTCGTCCACAACGACGCCGGCTTCTTTGAAATCGAAATCGATAGCTCCGCGTCCCATGCGTTTTCCGCGCAGCGTGCTGGCCAGTCTTTCCATTTCCCGGAACATCGGTACAAGGCTCTCATATTTCTTAATGAGTTCCTCATCCTCATCTTCAAGAATGCTGTTTACATCTTTATATGTCATTCGTTCATTTGTCTTGATCACACTTTGGAAAATTTCATGTTGGACTACTTCACCGCTGCTGTCGATTTCCATCTCGCAGGACAACGTCAACCTGTCCACCTGAGGATTCAGAGAGCAGATTCCATTCGATAACCGGTGAGGAATCATAGGAATAACCCGATCCACCAAATACACACTGGTCGCGCGTTCCCTCGCTTCTTTATCAATAGGAGATCCGTCTTTGACATAATAGGAAACATCTGCGATATGAACACCGAGTTTGAAATGGCCGTTATCCAGTTTCTTCACTGTAACCGCGTCATCCAAGTCCTTCGCATCCGCCCCGTCAATCGTAACGATCGTTTCATCACGAAGATCCCGACGGTTCTTAATTTCATCTTCACTGATTGTCTCCGGTGTATCCGCTGCCTGCTGCAGCACTTCTTCCGGAAAGTCCACCTTAATTCCGTGCTTATATATAATGGAAATGATATCGATACCCGGGTCATTTTTGTGACCAAGTATTTCAACAATTTCACCTTCCGCACTCATACGCCCTTCAGGGAATTTGGTGATATTGACGATGACTTTATGGCCGTCCACCGCACCATTCGTCTGTCCCTTCGGAATGAAAATATCATTAGGGATACGTTTATCATCCGCAATGACAAAACCGAAATTGCGGCTGGATTCATAGGTCCCCACCACGCGGGTTGTCGCTCTTTCAAGAATTCTGATAACCGCACCTTCCGGCCTTGTTCCATCTTCCTTCCGCTTCTCAATTCGAACAAGTACTTTGTCATTGTTCATGGAAGAATTCAAATCGGAATGATGGATGTACACATCATCTTTGTCTTCCTCATCAGGAATGAGGAATGCGAAACCTTTGGCATGCATTTGGATTCGTCCACGGATCAAATTCATCTTCTCCGGTAGACCGAAGCGGTTTTTCCTAGTACGAACGAGCTCCCCTTCCTCTTCCAGACTGTTCAGCGTCTTCATTAATTCCTTAAATGAATCAGCCCCATCAAGTTCCAATGCATCCTGCAATTCTTCGACGGATAATGGTTTGGAAATATGCTCCTGGAATAAATCTAATATCTTCTGCTTTAATTCTGAACTCAATTTGTCTTACCTCCTTTTAAATGAAGGACAAGACTCCGGTGTTTATGACCAATCCAATGATTCAAGGAATTCAAGTATATCTTCGTGAAGCTGTTCCTTTTCCTTATCCATCGTAATGACATGCCCGGAGTTTTTGTACCATTTAATATCTTTTTGATCTGCTTCCACCTGCTCATAGATGTAGTCAGCACTATCTGTGTTGATCATGTCATCCTGTGCAGCCTGGACAACGAAAGTCGGTGTGTAGATTTGGTCGACTTCATCGTGTACGCTTGTGATAAAAGCGCCAAGTTGTTTGAACATTTCAGACGATTCATCGAGCAGCTCAGCTACCTCTTTATCAATCGTTTCTTTATCTTTGCCTTCCAGTTGTTTGTACTGTCTTGCTTTGAATTCAAATCCTTGTGTGAGCTGTTTTTCGTTATCGAAGAACATCGGTGCACACATCGTAACAAGACCTTTAATCGGTTCGGAATAAGCGGTTTTCAATCCGAGCACACCGCCTAGGGAAAGACCAGCGACTGCAATCTTCTCGTAACCGGAATCCCGTAGATGGTTCAAGGAATCCTGTACATCCTTCCACCAATCCTCCGGTCTTGCATCGATCAAAGCTTCCAGTTCACGGCCGTGCCCTCTGTAAATGGGCGCATGAGCCGTATATCCGTTCTTTTGAAGGAATCGTCCCAGCATTCTCACATCGGCAGAATGCCCCGTGAATCCATGTAGTAATAATACCGCACGTTCTCCTCCTTCAAACGTAAATGGCTGAGGTTGTTTGATTTTCATATGTCATTCTCTCCTTACCTTCATCATTGTCCTAATTACGCTATTTCATTCTCTTACACAATCGTTTCTATTTTATCAAATGCAAGAAGAAGTGGCATTTCCTTTCCATGCATGCAGATCATGGAAGCAGGGGAATAAATAGAAAAACCGCGCTTAAAATAGGCGCGGTCTTATGTGCATCATTTTGTTTTACCCGAGAATATATGTCGCCAAGAAAGCGAAAACGAAGAACAGAACTCCTGTCACGATAGTTGCTCTGTGAAGGACTGCATCAATCCCTCTTGCTTTTTGCTTACCGAACAGCTGTTCCGCTCCGCCGGAAATAGCTCCGGACAGCCCGGCACTCTTTCCTGACTGCAGAAGAACCAGAATGATCAAAATAACCGTATCAATCGTCAATAAAGTAATCGCAAGTGTTTCCATAATATCCAACACCTCCCGGAAGACGTACAAATAACTAGTTTAAATGTAGCATAAACACCTTGTTCCAGCAAGATAATTATCCATTCCACTCTAAAATTTTTTGTAGGTTTTTCGCGTATTTTGACGAATTTCGTGTATAATGTTGAAAGTTATTGATTGTTTTTGATTATTTTTGGTTGCTTTATGTAAGTGCTTACTTTATTATGGTTGTAGGAATCATCGGAGAGGAGGATCGTGCATGCTCACGCCAGATCGTCACCAACTCATCCTGAAAGCAGTCAAAAACAATCACACAGCTAAGATACAACAACTGGTCGATGCTACGGGTGCTTCTGAATCAACGATCCGTCGTGACTTAGATCATTTGGAAAAGGAAGGGTTGCTGAGACGCGTCCACGGCGGTGCCTCCCTGAAGAGCTCTGCGAATACGGAACCGACGATGCGCGAGAAAGCTACCAAGTTTCACAAAGAAAAAACTCACATAGCAAAATTTGCCGCATCCCTTGTACAGGACGGCGATTGCATATTTCTTGATGCGGGTTCCACAACATTCGAAATGATTCCGTACCTTAAGCAAAACGACATCACTGTTGTAACGAACGGTCTATCCCATCTGGATGCCCTCAATGACCATCAGATAGCGACATACGTCTTAGGTGGAAGGGTCAAACACCGGACCGGCGCAGTCATAGGAGCCGGCGCTTTGGATAACTTGAAGCAGTATCGCTTTGATATCTGTTTCATGGGAGCGA
This sequence comes from Halobacillus sp. ACCC02827, assembly GCF_030291935.1. Taxonomy (NCBI): domain Bacteria; kingdom Bacillati; phylum Bacillota; class Bacilli; order Caryophanales; family Bacillaceae; genus Halobacillus; species Halobacillus sp. ACCC02827. The sequence continues at coordinate 2,628,989 of NZ_CP128168.1, forward strand.
ACGGCGTCACCCTGGAGGACGGTTTTACGACACCGGATCCTGAAGAAGCTGTTATCAAACAAACGACGATCCGTTTTTCGCGGAAGCGTTATGTATTGATTGATCACTCGAAATTCGGGGAAGTCAGCTTCACTAAGATTTCCGATCTATCGGATGCTGAAATTGTGACAGACTATGATGGAGAAGACTTGAAAGAATATCAAAGCAAAACGAACATAAAGGTTGTGACTACATGATTTATACTTGTACATTGAATCCTTCCATTGATTACATTATGCATGTAGATGGATTCGAAGCCGGTGAATTGAACCGCGCAGAACGGACCTTCTACTACCCGGGCGGAAAAGGAATCAACGTGTCCCGCGTCATGGGCAGACTCGGTGTCGAAACAAAAGCACTCGGGTTCCTCGGCGGGTTCACGGGAGCGTTTGTAAAAGAAGCTCTTGAAGCGGAAAATGTATCCCACGACTTTATCGACACGAAGCAGAACACGCGTGTCAATGTTAAGTTGAAGAGCCAGGGTGAGTCTGAAATTAACGGTCCAGGACCTGAAATCTCAGAAATATTACAGGAAACCCTCCTTACACAAATCCGCAGTATGGATGAGAACGATACGCTTGTGCTTGCAGGAAGTGTCCCTTCCTCCCTGCCATCTGATTTCTACGTAACCGTTGTAGGTATCTGCGCAGAGAACCGAACGAAAGTAGTAGCCGATACTTCAGGAAAAGCACTCGAACAGCTGATCGGCCTTCCTTTATTCCTGCTGAAACCCAATCACCATGAACTTGGAGAGTTATTTGATGTAACGATAGACTCCAAAGAACTCGCAGCGGAGTATGGGAAGAAACTTTTGGACAAAGGTGTGGAGCACGTCATTGTATCAATGGGCGGCGAGGGCGCCGTTTATGTAGGAAAAGAGAGCGTTCGTTACGCCAATGTTCCGAAAGGTGTATTGAAGAATTCAGTAGGAGCCGGCGATTCTGTCGTATCCGGTTTTCTATCTGCCCTTCACCACGGCAAGCCGGAAGAGGAAGCATTCCGCTACGGCGTAGCTTCCGGAAGTGCTACAGCCTTCCAGGATGACCTTTGTCAGCAGGAAGACGTGGAGAAATTACTGCCAGAAATTAAATTAACTACTATTAAATAAGGAGTGTAACCATATGAAAATCACAGATCTTTTGACAAAAGACACCATTTTGTTGAACATGTCTGCCGCTTCTAAGCCGGAAGCGATCGATGAACTTGTCGGTAAGCTTGATACCGCAGGAAAATTGAATGACCGCGCTGCATTCAAACAGGCCATCGAAGCTCGGGAAGAACAAAGCACAACAGGAATCGGTGACGGAATTGCTATTCCTCACGCCAAAACAGCTGCTGTAAAAAATCCAGCGATCGCTTTTGGACGTTCCACAGAAGGATTGGATTACGAGTCACTGGACGGACAGCCGACAAACTTGTTCTTCATGATTGCGGCTTCTGAAGGTGCAAACAACGCTCACCTGGAAACGCTGTCCCGCCTTTCTTCCTTCTTGATGGACACGAATTTCCGCGAGAAGCTGGAAGCAGCAGAGACGGATGAAGACGTTCTCGCTGCTATTAACGCTAAAGAAGCGGAAGAAGAAGGCGAAGAAGAAACAGGAGACGGCGCATCCGGTAAAGTCCTTGCAGTCACTGCATGCCCAACAGGTATCGCTCACACGTACATGGCGGCTGATAAGTTGAAAGCAACAGCTAAAGACATGGGTGTCCAGATCAAAGTACAGACTAACGGGTCCAGTGGTGTAAAAAACCGTCTAACAGCAGAAGACATTGAAGAAGCAGACGCTATCATCGTAGCAGCTGATGTCAATGTGGATATGTCAGGATTCGCCGGCAAGCCGGTCATTCAAGTACCTGTTGCCAAAGCAATCCACGAAGCGAAAGAACTTATTCAGAAAGCAGTAGATAAAGACGCACCGATCTATCAAGGCGGAGGCGAGAAACAAGACAGCGGCTCTGATGCTAAAGGACGTTCCGGATTCTACAAGCACCTGATGAACGGTGTATCCAACATGCTTCCATTTGTTGTCGGAGGCGGAATTCTGATCGCTATTTCTTTCTTCTGGGGAATTAACTCCGCAGATCCGGCCAGCGGCGAATACAACCGCTTCGCAGAAATGCTGAACATCATTGGCGGCGCAAACGCATTCTTCCTGCTCGTTCCTGTCCTTGCCGGTTTCATCGCATCCAGTATTGCTGATAAACCAGGTTTCGCCCCAGGTATGATCGGTGGTTTGATTGCCGTTACTCAAACAGTTGAAGGTGCTGGAAACGGTTCTGGTTTCTTAGGCGGATTAATCGCCGGTTTCCTAGCCGGTTATTTAACACTCCTTGTGAAGAAAATGCTTGAAGGCCTGCCAGCTGTTATGGACGGATTGAAGACGGTTCTTCTATATCCTCTTTTTGCGATTTTCCTTACAGGAATGATTATGTTACTCATCAACCCTGCTCTAACAAGTGTATACACATGGCTCTTTGATTTACTTGACAGCATGAGCGGTTCCAACCTTGCCCTTCTCGGGTTAATTGTCGGCGGTATGATGGCTGTAGATATGGGTGGTCCCGTAAACAAAGCGGCTTACACGTTCGGTATCGCAGCTCTTGAGGCCGGAAACTACACGTTCATCGCAGCAGCGATGGCAGGTGGAATGGTTCCACCACTGGCTATGGCTCTTGCCACAACGCTTTTCAAAAATAAATTTACGAAAGAAGAACGCGAAACTGGAAAAGCAGCCTATCCACTCGGCGCATTCTTCATTACCGAGGGTGCGATTCCGTTTGCAGCAGCGGACCCGGCGCGTGTTATCCCGTCCATGGTGGCAGGTAGCGCCCTCGCCGGAATGTTGACAATGTTGTTCGGCATCGACCTACAGGCACCACACGGCGGAATTATTGTAGCTCCATTGGTGGCAGGTGGAATAACGCAAATTCTGCTTTACCTGGTGGCAATTATTGCCGGATCGATTCTTGGCGCAATTATTGTAGGATTGTTGAAAAAAGACCTAAGAAAAGCTTAAAATGATAAAGTTAGGGTATTTCCATCATTAACACTAATTCTTAGGAGGAATTATCATGGTAGAAAAAACTTTTAAAATTACATCTGCTGACGGTGTACACGCTCGTCCAGCCACTGTTCTCGTTCAGAACGCTGGTAAATACGAGTCTGATATCAACTTACATTACAAAGAGAAGGCCGTGAACCTGAAATCCATCATGGGAATCATGAGCCTTGGCATCCCTGCCGGCGCAGAAGTGAAGATTACTGCAGAAGGCAACGATGAACAAGAAGCAATCGATCATTTAGAAAACACTATGAAGAATGAAGGCTTGGGGGAATAACAGCATGACACAGCTTCAAGGTATTGCAGCTTCCAGCGGCATCGCCATAGCGAAAGTATATCGTCTGGAAGCTCCAGACCTTTCGTTCACGAAAAAAGATATTGAACAACCAGAAGAAGAAGTAAAACGCCTGCATGAGGCTTTGAACACTTCTAAATCAGAATTGGAGAAAATCAAGGAACATACGAAGAAATCACTTGGTGACGAACATGCAGAAATCTTTTCTGCTCACCTTTTGGTCCTTAGTGATCCGGAGTTGATCCAGCCTGTAGAAGATAAAATCAAGAGTGATAATGTAAATGCTGAGTTTGCCTTATCTGAAACGGCGGATATGTTTATCAACATGTTTGAAAGCATGGATAACGAGTACATGCGCGAACGTGCTGCTGATATCCGCGACGTTACAAAACGTGTTATGGCCCACCTTCTGGGTGTGACCTTCCCGGATCCAGCATTGATCAACGAAGAAGTAGTCATCGTTGCCGATGATCTTACTCCTTCTGATACAGCTCAATTAAACAAACAGTACGTTAAAGGGTTTACTACAGACATCGGAGGACGTACATCCCACTCCGCTATCATGGCCCGCTCGCTTGAAATCCCTGCGGTCGTAGGTACGAAGAACATCACTTCCCAGGCTGATAAAGATACGATGATCATCGTTGACGGTATCAGCGGAGATGTCATCATCGATCCTTCTGACGAGCAGATTGCAGCGTACAAACAGAAGCAGGATGATTTCGAGAAGCAGAAACAGGAATGGGCGAAGCTTAAAGATGAGCCGACCATCACTTCTGAAGGGGAGCACGTGGAGCTTGTTGCCAACATCGGTACTCCGGAAGACGTAGAAGGAGTTTTGAACAACGGCGGTGAAGGTGTCGGTCTGTATCGTACAGAATTCCTATACATGGGCAAAAGCCAGCTTCCAACAGAAGAAGAGCAATACGATGCGTATTCCTCCGTTCTGAAGCAAATGGGAGACAAACCAGTTGTTGTCCGGACGCTTGACATCGGCGGCGACAAAGAATTGGACTATTTGGAACTTCCACATGAAATGAACCCGTTCCTCGGCTATCGTGCTATCCGTCTCTGCCTTGAGCGCGACGATATTTTCCGTGTGCAGCTGAGAGCACTACTTCGTGCGAGCGTTCACGGGAACCTTAAAATCATGTTCCCTATGATTGCTACGCTGGACGAGTTCCGTCAGGCAAAAGCACTTCTTGAGGAAGAGAAAGCCAACTTGGTGAAGGAAGGTCAGGAAGTATCGGATGACATTGAAGTCGGTATGATGGTTGAGATCCCTGCTACGGCGGTCATCGCTCGTCAGTTCGCTAAAGAAGTCGACTTCTTCAGTATCGGTACAAATGACCTTATTCAATACACGATGGCTGCTGACCGTATGAACGAACGAGTATCCTACTTGTATCAACCATACAACCCTGCCATCCTGAACCTTATCAATAACGTGATTGAAGCTGCTCACGCCGAAGGCAAATGGGCAGGCATGTGTGGAGAGATGGCGGGAGACGAAATCGCTATCCCTATCCTGCTTGGACTCGGCTTGGACGAATTCAGTATGAGCGCCACATCCATTCTTCCTGCACGTACACAAATCAAAGATCTATCCAAGAAAGAGCTTGCTTCCTTCAAGGATCAGATTCTTTCTATGGGTACTGCAGAAGAAGTCGTTGATTTCATTAAAGAAAAGACACAGAAATAAAACTGGTATAACTAATTGCTTTGTGGGACAATAAGCGTGTGCTGATGCAAGTCTCAGTACGTCGAATCTGACGAAAGAGATGTGTTTCCATGACATTGACGATTCTCTTAATCGTGTGCATCGGTATTGTACTACTGATCGCCGCTATGTTTGGTTTTGCTGTCTCTAAAGGCTATGACTATAAACACACCGTCGATCCTTTGCCCGCAGAGGATCTCCATGAAGACAAACACAAAAAAGCTGACGCCCCTTAAGCGTCAGCTTTTTTTCTTTATTAGAGACCTTCTATGATCTTTCTGCCTATTACAAACCCCAAACCCCTGCCACGCAACGAAAACGCTTCTAACCATGGTCTTTGTCGCTTATAATGCCCACGTCGGGTTCACTCTGTTTATTATCGATCGATAATACTCAACTTCTTACCTATCTCCGTCCGCAGCTTCGGCTTAGGAACTCTCGCCGGATACCCCATCTGCAACACAGACACGAGACGGTGAATGTGCGGATCCAATCCGATATCACGGACGAACTCCGAATCGTACAAATAAGGATTCGTCGTCCACAGAACACCCACTCCAGATTCCCAGGCGAGAAGCTGAACATTTTGGATATAGGCGCATACCGCAGCATAATCTTCATCGTATTTCCTCTTATCCGGGTCCTTCTCCATATAAATAAGGGCATGATGAGGAATGCGCAATAAGAAATCACGGATACCTTCTCTCACTTTGGTTTGACGGTCTTCTTTGTATCCCGAGAAGAAGCCCTGCCTTTCATAGCTGCGGAGCACATTGTCCGCATACATTTTCACCCCCGCCCCCTGGTACATATAAATATTCCAAGGCTCCTTCATATGGTGGGTGGGAGCCCAGGAAGCTTTTGTGAAAATTCCCTCTAATACTCCTTCGGGAACCAACTCCTGTTTATACTCATGAACGGATCTTCGCCCGAGAATCGCATCTTGCAGCTCCATAAGTCACCTCACACAATTAAAATCTTCGTTACCTGCTGGCCCATCGAGTACCCCCACTCCTTCAGGAAAAAGGGTACTTTCGTTTCCAACGTCTCATAAGCACTATATTTCGTCGGGACGCCTCGTACGTTCATTCCCTGGTTCTTCGCCATCCCTACCGCACGCTTGAGGTGGAATTGATCACTGACGAGAATATACGTGTGAATCCCTTTTTGTTCGGCTACCTCTTTTGCATTCGTCAAATTCTCTTCCGTCACCATGGAACGATCCTCATAAAGAATATGCTCTTCCGGGACCCCATGCTCCATCGCATAGACCTTACCAGTCTCCCCTTCCGAAGAAGCTGCGTTTTCACTTCTACCACCTGTCAAGACGAGGTAGTCCACTTTCCCGTCCTTATACAGTTCAATCCCCTGTTTCAGTCTTCCTTCAAAGACAGGGCTTGGTTTTCCATTCCATTGAGCGGCTCCGAGGACGATGGCTGCATCTGCTTTTTGAACAGGCTCCTCTTCTCCATAGGTCCACACAGAATATGCGGTATAAATACTGTATATAAAGACAATTAAACATACGAATTTGGCTACTCGTTTCATACATTCGTTCTCCTACTCCTGATAATCTTTTCCTATCATATCATAGAAAAAAGCCCCTCTGAATAATCAGAGAGGCTCAATTTGAAAAAATTATTTATTCAGGTTGTAGAACGCTTTTTCACCTGCATAGTTAGCTGTTCCAAGCAACTGATCTTCAATACGAAGAAGCTGGTTGTATTTAGCTACACGGTCTGTACGGGACGGTGCACCAGTCTTAATTTGACCAGCGTTCGTCGCAACTGCGATGTCAGCAATTGTAGCGTCTTCTGTTTCACCGGAGCGGTGGGAGATGACTGCTGTGTAACCTGCACGTTTAGCCATTTCGATCGCTTCGAATGTTTCTGTAAGCGTACCAATTTGGTTAACTTTAATCAGGATAGAGTTGCCAACGCCTTCTTCAATCGCACGGCTTAGTTTAGCTGTGTTTGTAACGAACAAGTCGTCACCAACAAGCTGTACGCGGTCGCCGATACGGTCTGTAAGAAGCTTCGTACCTTCCCAGTCGTTCTCATCAAGACCGTCTTCAATTGATACGATCGGGTACTTGTTAACAAGCTCTTCGTACCAGTCAACCATTTCTTCAGAAGTACGTACGACACCTTCACCTTTAAGGTTATATTTGCCGTCTTCATAGATTTCAGAAGATGCTACGTCCATAGCAAGCTTAACTTCTGCATCCGGCTTGTAGCCTGCTGCTTCAATTGCTTCAATAATTGTAGATAGTGCTTCTTCGTTGGATTGAAGGTTTGGAGCGAATCCGCCTTCGTCACCAACACCAGTGTTGTAGCCTTTGTTCTTAAGAACTGTCTTAAGGGAGTGGAAAATTTCCGCACCCATACGTAGAGCTTCTTTGAAAGTAGGAGCGCCCACAGGCATGACCATGAATTCTTGGATATCTACGTTGTTATCCGCGTGCTCTCCACCGTTTAGGATGTTCATCATCGGTGTTGGAAGAGTAGAAGCAGTGAATCCTCCAAGATATTTGTAAAGTGGAAGACCTACAACATCTGCAGCCGCGTGTGCAACAGCCATGGAAACACCAAGAATTGCATTCGCACCAAGGTTTCCTTTGTTTTCTGTACCATCAAGTTCTCTCATCATTTGGTCGATAAGGACTTGTTGTGTAACGTCCATTCCAAGAAGTTTTGGAGCAATTGTTTCATTTACGTTGGCAACTGCTTTTTCAACACCTTTACCAAGGTAGCGTTCTTTGTCACCGTCACGAAGTTCAACTGCTTCATATTCACCAGTTGAAGCTCCACTTGGTACAAGTGCTGTACCGAAAGCTCCGGATTCTGTATAAACTTCTACTTCTACAGTTGGGTTACCACGAGAGTCAAGGACTTCGCGTGCATATACGTCAGTAATGTATGGCATATAAATTCTCTCCCTTAATTATTTGATTAATGATTTTCCTGTCATTTCTTCTGGTTGCTCGACATCCAATAGTTCAAGAAGCGTCGGTGAAAGATCGCCCAGAATTCCGCCTTCGCGAAGTTCTACGCCTTCTTTCGTTACGATTACAGGAACCGGGTTCGTCGTGTGTGCCGTCATCGCATCACCGTCCAAGGTCGTCACCTCGTCGGAATTACCATGATCGGCCGTGATGATCGCATGGCCGCCTTTTTCAAGGATTTTGTCTACGATTTTACCTAGACATTCATCGACCGCTTCTATCGCTTTGACTGTCGGCTCAAGCATGCCGGAGTGACCAACCATATCCGGGTTGGCAAAGTTGAGGATGATAGCATTATGCTTATCCGCATCCAATTCACCCAGTAGAGCATCCGTTACTTCGTAGGCGCTCATTTCCGGTTTAAGGTCGTATGTCGCCACTTTCGGAGAATCGATGAGGATGCGCTCTTCCCCTTCAAATTCTTGCTCGCGGCCACCGCTCATGAAGAACGTTACGTGCGGGTATTTCTCCGTTTCCGCAATACGCAGTTGCTTCATATCATTAGATGCAAGTACTTCTCCGACCGTATTCTTCAGATTGTTCGGAGGAAAAGCAACTTTACTGTTCACTTGATCGCTGTATTGAGTCATTCCTACGAAGTGAAGATTCTTAGGAGCTTCTTCTCCACGATCGTAGTCACTGAAATCATCGTTGGCGAACGCCTTGGAAAGCTGGATCGCACGGTCAGGACGGAAGTTGAAGAATACAACACTTTCTTCATCTTCTACCGTTCCGAGCGGTTGTCCGTTTTCATCAGTCAGAACGACCGGCTCAACGAATTCATCGTACACGTTTTCTGCGTAGGAATCATCCATCGCTTTAATTGGATCCTGATACTTAGATCCTTCTCCATAAGCGATGGCGTCATAAGCCTTCTTCACACGTTCCCAGCGATTGTCACGGTCCATCGCAAAATAACGACCGGAAAGCGTCGCAATTTGACCAATACCAATTTCTTTCATCGCTTCCTGTGCCTGCTTGATGTACGTTTTCGCTGACTGCTGTCCTACGTCACGACCATCTAGGAATGCGTGGATAAATACTTTCTCCAGCCCTTCCTGTTTAGCAAGCTTTAATGTTGCAATCATATGATCGATATGACTGTGAATTCCACCGTCGGAAAGCAGACCGAAAATGTGAAGCGCTTTGCCGTTTTCTTTTGCATGGCGAACGGCGTTCAGCAATACTTCATTTTCAAAGAAATCTCCTTCACGGATGGAAAGATTGATTCTTGTCAAGCTTTGGTAGACCACCCGGCCTGCACCAATATTTAAGTGACCCACTTCTGAGTTACCCATTTGACCTTCCGGAAGCCCAACCGCTTCTCCACTAGCCGTAAGCTGGGAGTGGGGGTAATTGTTCCAGTACCGATCAAAATTTGGTGTGTTCGCCTGTTTGACGGCATTCCCCTTCTCTTCCTCGCGGATAGCGAAGCCGTCAAGGATGATCAAGGCAGCAAGGTTTTGATTACTCATGCTTACCTGCCTCCACTAATTTCAAGAAAGAATCCGCTTCTAAGCTGGCACCGCCGACAAGTGCGCCGTCGATATCAGACTGGGATAGAAGTTCCTCTACGTTAGCAGGCTTCACGCTTCCACCGTACTGGATACGTACAGCTTCTGCAGCTTCTGTGTTAACAAATTCGCTGACAACTTTACGAATGTATGTGCATACTTCATTTGCCTGCTCGGAAGTAGCTGTACGACCGGTACCGATCGCCCAGATAGGCTCGTAAGCAATGATGGATTCTGCACACTGTTCATTTGTAAGACCGTCCAACGCTTTCTTCACTTGCGTTTCAACAACGTCCATTGTCTGGTCCGCTTCACGCTGTTCAAGGGATTCCCCTACACAGATGATTGGAGTCAAACCGTGCTTGAATGCCGCATGGACTTTCTTGTTTACTTCTTCGTCTGTTTCTTTGAAGATCTCGCGACGCTCGGAGTGACCAAGTACGACATGGGACACGCCAAGTTCTTTCAGCATAACCGGACTAACTTCCCCAGTGAATGCTCCGTTTTCTTCAAAGTGCATATTCTGTGCACCGATTTTCAGGCTTGTACCTTCCGTCTCTTCTACCAGTTTCTGTAGAAAAGGGAACGGAGCACAAACGATGGATTCCACTTGCTCGGAAGAAGGAACCTCATTTTTTGTCGTCTGAACAAAATCAGCCGCTTCACGGTGATTCTTATTCATTTTCCAGTTACCTGCAATGACTTGTTTACGCATAATGATTCACCTCTCCTTTATTATTTATCGTTCAATAGAGCGACGCCTGGAAGTTCTTTACCTTCCATGAATTCAAGAGAAGCACCGCCGCCTGTGGATACGTGATCCATGGCGTCTGCAAATCCGAATTTCTCGACAGCCGCCGCAGAGTCGCCTCCACCAATGACTGTATATCCTTCCGTTTCAGAAAGAGCGTTGGCTACAGCTTTCGTACCGTTAGCGAAAGATTCAATTTCAAATACGCCCATTGGTCCGTTCCAAATTACAAGTTTGGAATCCTTGATGACTTTAGCGTATTTCTCTCTCGTTTTCGGTCCGATATCAAGCGCTTCCCAATCAGCAGGAATGCTGTCGATCGCAACTTCTTTTTTATTGGCAGAATCAGAGAAGTCGTCGGCTACGACAACATCTTCAGGCATATAGAAGTTCACGCCTTTTTCTTCTGCTTTCTTCATGTATTCCTTCGCCAGATCGATTTTATCTTCTTCCAACAGGGATTTACCAATTTCGTGGCCAAGAGACTTCACGAATGTATAAGCAAGTCCTCCACCGATAATCAGATTATCGACTTTGTCTAGCAGATTATCGATCACACCAATTTTGTCTTTAACTTTCGCGCCGCCGACAATTGCCGTGAACGGACGCTCCGGATCTGATAGAGCTTTACCGAGTACATTGATCTCTTTCTCCATCAAGAAGCCAGCTACAGCAGGAACATGCTCGGCAATACCAGCTGTAGAAGCATGTGCACGGTGAGCTGCACCGAAGGCATCATTCACATAGAGGTCAGCCAAATCTGCGAATGCTTTCGCCAAATCTGCGTCATTCTTCTCTTCACCAGGGTGAAAACGGACGTTTTCGATTAGGACGATGTCGCCGTTTGCCATGTCAGACACAGCTTTGTTCACTTCGTCTCCTACTACTTCGTCTGTCTTCGTAACCGTCTGCCCCAGCAGATCGCTTAGACGCTTCGCAACAGGATCAAGACGCAGGTCTTCTACTACTTCTCCCTTAGGACGTCCAAGGTGACTTGCAAGAACGACTTTCGCTCCGTTGCCAGTCAGGTGTTTGATGGTAGGAAGGGCAGCTTTAATTCTAGTGTCATCTGTCACTTCTCCATCAGCCATAGGTACGTTGAAGTCCACACGGCAGAAAACCGTCTTCCCTTGTACTTCTACGTCGCGGATTGTTTGCTTGTTCATAGAATGACAACCTCCTTAGAGTTGTGTTTGATGTCCCCTTATGTACGTTTCCACATCTTCCTGATATGGAAACGCCGTCTGAACGGGAACCAATAAAACATGGATAAAGGAGGAGGACATGAGACCCCCTCCTTTCCATTTTTTTATAGTATTTTCAAATCAGGCTTTCGGCTTACAGGCCTTGATTTTTAAGGTAAACAGCTAGGTCTACACAACGGTTGGAGTATCCAGTTTCGTTATCATACCAAGATACAACTTTAACCATGTTGTTTTCAAGGATAAGAGTAGATAGACCGTCTACTACAGAAGAGTGAGTGTTGCCATTGTAGTCAGTAGATACAAGTGGCTCGTCGCTGTATCCAAGGATACCTTTAAGTTTGCCTTCTGCTTCTGCTTTAAGCGCTTCGTTAACTTCTTCAGCAGTAACGTCTTTGTCAAGCTCCGCAACCAAGTCTACGATAGATACGTTCGCAGTCGGTACACGCATAGCCATACCGCTAAGTTTACCATCAAGGTGTGGAAGAACTTTAGCAACTGCTTGAGCAGCACCTGTTGTTGTAGGAATGATGTTTTCCGCTGCTGCACGCGCACGACGGTAATCCTTGTGTGGAAGGTCAAGGATCTGCTGGTCATTTGTGTAAGAGTGAACAGTTGTCATCATACCGCGTTTAAGACCGAATTTCTCGTCAAGTACCTTAGCATATGGAGCAAGGCAGTTAGTCGTACAAGAAGCGTTAGAGATTACATGGTGAGAATCTTTGTCGTATTTGTCTTCGTTAACTCCCATTACGACTGTAAGGTCTTCCCCTTTAGCTGGAGCAGAGATGATAACTTTCTTCGCGCCTGCATCCAAGTGTTTCTTAGCATCTTCACGTTGAGTGAAACGGCCGGTAGATTCAATTACGATATCTACACCGTGATCTCCCCAACCAAGTTGCGCAGGATCTTTTTCAGAAAGTACTTTAATTTCTTTACCACCAACGATAAGGTTGTCACCGTTTGTAGATACTTCCTGATCCAACTTACCATGTACAGTATCGTACTGTAGAAGGTGTGCAAGCATGTTAGCGTCTGTAAGGTCGTTTACTGCAACTACCTCAACGTCGTTGTTTTTCAACGCAGCGCGGAATACGTTACGTCCAATACGTCCAAAACCGTTAATACCAATTCTTACTGTCATGCAAAATTCCTCCTTGATGATTAAAAAATCATTTATTTAAAGGGATAAACCCCTTATTAACTCTTGTGCAGCCCCTTCATCCGTGATGAGGACATTACTTTGTCCGGGCTGGAAATAAGATGCGATCGCCTGGGCTTTGGAACGGCCGCCTGCGACAGCGATGACGTGCTCTGCATCCTTCAGATCTTCTAATTGAAGGCCGACGGTGCGGACTTTATGAACAACTTCCCCACTTCTATTGAAGTAATATCCGAAAGCTTCCCCGACAGCATGGTTCTCTTTGATGAGCTCCAGCTGTTCCCGGGATGTTTTCCGTCGTTCAGCCATCGTCAGGGCGTCTCCTACTCCGTGGATGACGATATCCGCATGGCGGATGATTTCAAGCACTTCTTTAATGGAAGGCTCTTTTTTTATCGTCATATAGGATTCTTCACTAAGTGGATCGGGTACATAAAGAAGACGATAGTCTCCTTTTGCTTTTTTGGCCATTTCAGCACAGATCGTATTGGCCTGATTCTCCACTCTCTCCCCAAGACCGCCGCGGGCAGGCACATACAGGCACTGGTCGGCTCCACGGTATGGACGCATCATTTGTGCGACAGCGGCCATCGTGGATCCACCTGTAATGGCGATTGCTTGATTGGGGACAATATGCCTTTTCAAATACTCGGTACACGCTTTTCCCATCTCTTGTTTAACCCAAGGGAGCTCATCGCTGTCTCCAGGAACAACAACAGCATAATCTAGGTTTAATTTATCCTTAAGCTGCTGTTCTAAAACCTTTATTCCCGTGACCTCTTTAATAAACTCGGCTAGCTGTTCAAGAATGTTCTGCCCTTCATATGTCAAATGCATACCTCTGGACGTAATCTCGACGGCGCCTTGTTTATTAAGAAAATCAACCTCACTTCGAACGGTACGCTCAGCGAGTGCTATGTTCTCCGCCAACGCCCTCCGCCCGACTGGCTGCATGATCTGAATGTAGTACAACAACTGATAACGCCGCTGCATAACGTCCAGAACGTCGGGGAATAATTTCTTCTGTAAGTCGATGAACGCTCTCATGGAAAAAGCTCCTTCTTTGAAATAATACCAACCGGGATAATTTATGTCCCAGCCAGTCATATTCTGTCCCGCTTGGAGCAAAAAAATATCTTATTACAGGTTTAATATTAACAGTCGCTCCGGCTAATCGCAAGCAGAATACGACACGTTTTTTATTGTAAACGCTTTTCCAACTGGAAATAGTCTATGCTTCTATAATCCAATGTCTCGCCTGAGATATCGACCACCGGTATTTCAAGTATATATTTCTCCAATAGATCTGGATTATCCTCAATATTTACTTCCAATACATGTGCATCGAACAGTTCGATCAGCTGTTTTACCTCTTCACACAATTTACAACCCGGCCTGCTGTACAAGACTACCTCCTTCATATGAACACCCCTTTCCTTACAAAAAAGGCACGCTTATGAAGCGTGCCCGGTCTTATCGTAAAAACCATTGTCGATTTTCATTTTCCTCTTTTTCAGAAAGTCCGTTAACTCTTCGCCTACATAATTCTCGGGTGTACGTTTCAGCGACTCATAATTGAAGGACAGCTTCCGCTGACGCTGCATGTCGAACACGTGGATCCGTCTGTCTTCAGATATTTCCTCAGTCGACAACATTTTGTAACGGATTAGGTTTGTCATATATACCCCTTTTCTATTCCAAAGCGAAAAGTATCTCATCTATTATATAAATTCTAACATACTCCGACCCTTTAAGGAACTACATTACGATAGCAAAACCAAATAAATGTTCGTATCATTTCTGTGCGTATTTTGTATAACTTTAATCTAAAGAACATCTTTGTAACTGCAGATCATCCTTCAAATATCATTATCTTTATATAATAACAGATACACACAAAATAAAAACCCCGATCTTCTCAATGAATGATCGGGGTTTTTATCACATTATGTATTTTCAGCGCGCCTGAGAGGATTCGAACCCCCGACTGACGTAGAACCGGAATCTACCGCTCTATCCAACTGAGCTACAGGCGCATTAGCGACATGCAAAATCTATTATAAGGTTATTCTTAAAAAAACGCAACCTTTTCCACTACATTCCTGAAATCTTATTTATCAAGGAGGGAAATAAAGAGGAAAGGCAGAAAAATTATTCAATTACGACGTGCGACGTTTAGTAAGGAAATTTAAGGGTATGATGGTAGAAGGAAAATCGAGAAAAAGGTCGATCGTTTTTGTTTGACCTTCATTGACCTTAATTGTATGATTAATGTATTCCATCATATTGACTTGATGATAAGGAGGAATTTGAAATGAATCTAGTCCCAACAGTTATTGAACAGACAAACCGTGGAGAGCGTGCTTACGACATTTACTCCCGCTTACTTAAAGACCGTATCATCATGCTCGGCAGCCCGATCGATGATAATATCGCGAACTCTGTCGTTTCCCAGCTGCTATTCCTTGCCGCTGATGATCCGGAGAAAGATATCTCTCTATACATTAACTCTCCGGGTGGATCTATTACCGCAGGTATGGCCATCTATGATACGATGCAGTTCATCAAGCCTGATGTATCCACCATCTGTACAGGTATGGCAGCGTCTATGGGTGCGTTCCTCCTTAATGCAGGAGAACCCGGCAAACGTTACGCACTTCCTAACAGTGAAGTAATGATCCACCAGCCGCTTGGAGGTACGCAAGGACAAGCGACGGACATCGAGATTCACGCGAAACGAATTATTAAAATGCGTGAAAAATTAAACCAAATCCTTTCCGAGCGTACAGGTCAGCCGATTGAAGTAATCGAGCGCGACACAGACCGCGACAACTTTATGTCCGCACATGAAGCGGTAGAGTATGGTTTGATTGATAAGGTTATGACAAAAGTTACAGACAAATAACTCCAAAAAATCCTCTCCGGCGGTCAGCCGAAGAGGATTTTTTATTTTTTGAAATCGATACCTGCTTTGCGCTCATTCTTTCACAAGAATGTCGTCAATTCTTCACGAATGCTGTCAGACGCTCTATCGCTTCCTGTTCATCTGTACCGTCAGCAATCAATTTGATTTCTTCGTCTGTTCCGACAGCAAGACTCATTAATCCCATAATGCTTTTCGCATTTACACGCTTCTCCGCCTTTTCTATAAACACATCAGCAGAAAACTTGTTGGCTTCCTGGACAAACTGCGCGGCCGGTCTTGCCTGAAGCCCTGTGTCCAATTCAATTTTCACTTGTTTCTCAATCATCACTCACGCTCCTCTCTATAAATACCGCTCCGTTGTAAGCGGATTCAGTCCGGTGTAAAAAAGAACGCTTTCCAAAATTATGAAAGCGTTGGATTACCTAATATTATAGCACGGATTTGTTAAGCTTACATCAGTTTCTTGAGTTTTCTGCAACTTCTCCTCTGCGTACCTTTTCAGCAAACTCGTCTATTTTCCGTAAACGATGATTGATTCCTGATTTACTGATGGCACCACCTGAGACATACTCGCCCAGTTCTTTCAAGGAAACTTCCTGATATTGAAGCCGAAGCATAGCTATCTCCTGGAGTTTATCCGGAAGAGCTTCTAAACCAACCGTACGTTTTATGAACTTGATGTTCTCTACCTGACGGAACGCTGCACCGATCGTTTTATTCAAATTCGCCGTTTCGCAGTTGACGAGACGGTTCACCGAGTTTCGCATATCGCGTACAATACGTACGTCTTCGAATTTGAATAAAGCCTGGTGTGCTCCGATGTTACTAATCAATTCTGTAATTTTATCTGCTTCTTTCAAATACGTGATATAGCCCTTTTTTCTGCTCAGAGTGCGTGCATGAAGACCGAAACTGTTCATCAACGTACACAACGCTTCGTTGTGTTCCTCATCGGATGAGTAAATCTCTAAGTGATAGGAAGATGTCTCTGGATTGTTAACAGATCCCCCTGCAAGAAATGCGCCTCTCAAGTATGCACGTTTACAGCAGGTTTCTTGCAAATACTTCTCGGGAATTTCAGGATTTATCGACAGCGGCCCCTTTAATATTTCCAAGTCCTCCAGAACGATTTTCGCATTCTCCGTCAGCCTGACAATATAGACATTATTCTTTTTCAAACGCATTTTTTTCCTAACAAGCAGTTCTACCGGGTAGGGATAGAGCTTCTTGATGAGCGTATAGATTCTCCTCGCAATAGCCGCATTTTCCGTTTGGACATCGAGGATATATTCTCGATTTGAGAAGGAAAACGTCCCGTTCATTCTCACTAAAGCCGCCAATTCTGATTCCATGCAATGTGTATCCGACTCTACATTGGTCAATTCTTTCTTAATTTCTGATGCAAATGACATGATGTCCACCCCCTTTGTCGAGAAGTTACCGTTTAAAGCATGGATTGCAGTAAACGGGCAATTTTCTCTGTATCATGACGAAGCATTGGCTTGCTCCTGTCTATGATGTCTTCTTCTATTACTTCTATTCCCATCGATTTGATCCGATCGATGTCATAAACTACCGGTTCTGCATTTTCCTCGGCGTATGCCTTCCTGACACCTCGATCAATCGGCTGATTATGGACAATGACCGACTGGAGTACACCTTCACCGATATGATCGAACAGTGCCTGGATGTGATCTGCTGCCGTATAACCGGAAGTTTCCCCTTCCTGGGTCATCACATTGCAGATATACGTCACTTTTGCTTTCGTTTCCCTTAATGCCTCTCCAATTTCCGGGATGATGATATTTGGAAGGATACTGGTATACAGGCTCCCCGGAGAGATGACAATCAAGTCTGCAGCATTGATTGCTTCGACCGCTTCCGGAAGTGGCTGCACCGGTGTAGGGCTTACAAACACCTTCTTGATCCTTTTATTCTGCTTAGGAATGAGCGATTCACCTGTAACAATGGTTCCGTCTTCCATTTCTGCATGCAGGCTCATCGAATGATTGGCGATCGGGTATATGTTTCCGCGCACGTTCAGCACCCGGGAGATTTCTTTAATACCCTGATAGAAGTCCCCGGTCATCGATGCCATCGCAGCCAGTAAAAGGTTTCCCATAGAGTGACCGGATAAGCCGTTCCCATTTGAGAATCTGTGCTGAAACAACTCCAGAAGCATTGGTTCTGCATCCGACAACGCAGCTACCACGTTTCGAATATCACCAGGAGCCGGGATTGCCATTTCCGTCCGCAGACGACCCGAGCTGCCTCCGTCGTCTGCTACGGTAACAATTGCGGATAAATCAATGGGCAGATACTTCAAACCGCGTAACAAGACCGGCATTCCAGTCCCGCCTCCTACGACGACGACGCGTGGTTTCGTTTTCTTATCCATCCCTTACCGACCCTTTCTCTTCTCAATGTCTCGATGAGTCACGTGGGTGACAAAGTCTGAGGAGAAATATTCGCACAAATGCTCGGCCAATGCGACAGAGCGGTGCTGACCGCCTGTACAACCGATCGCAACTACGAGCTGGCTCTTTCCTTCCCTTTTATACTGGGGAAGCATGAATTGGAGAAGATCCTTCAATTTCTCAAGGAATTTCTGAGTGTCCGACCATTTAAAAACATACGAAGACACCTCTGTATTCAATCCGGTTAGAGGACGCATGTGTTCCACGTAATGGGGGTTTGGGAGAAAACGAACGTCAAACATTAGATCTGCATCAATAGGCACCCCGTACTTAAAACCGAACGACACCATCTGGACAGAAAAGACCTGCTGTTCTCTCTGACGATAGTTCTCTATGATTTGTTCACGTAATTCTTTAGGCTTTAATGTGGTGGTGTCAATGATTTTCTGAGATCTTCCCCGAAGCTCATCCAACATCTTACGTTCTTTCCTTATCCCTTCAAGGGGAAGCCCGTCTTTCGCAAGTGGATGAGAACGCCTTGTTTCTTTATAGCGGGACACAAGTGATTGATCCTCTGCGTCGAGAAATAGAATATGCTCCTGCAACCACTCTTCTTTACCCAGCCGGTCCAGCGAGTCAAATAAGGAATCAAAGAATTCTCTTCCACGCAGATCCATGACAAGAGCCACGTTTTGTATATTATTGCTCGAATCTTTCATCAGTTCCAGGAACTTTGGAAGGAGAGCGGGTGGTAAATTATCGACACAAAAAAAACCGAGATCTTCAAAACTTTGAACAGCCACAGTTTTTCCTGCGCCTGACATTCCTGTGATAATGACTAACTGCGTTTCATCTGTATCCATATGCATCGTTTGCATCGCTCCTCATTTTTCAGGCTGAGACGGGTCCAGTTCCTTATCAAGCAACTGGAAGTCCGTCGTATATACAAATGTTCCATATACTTGTTCCTTACTGTTGAGAAGATGGTGGAAAATTTCCCGGTCTCCTTCAGCCATCGGCTTTTGAAGCACGTCGTCTACGTGTACCCACTCCAGTTCACCTTCTTCGCTGATTTCAAGGAGTTCTCCTGTATAGGAAGTGCTGTAAAAAGTGAACATCATCCATTCCTGAACGGTCGTTCCTTCTTCACGCATGACGAACGTGAAAGAACCGCGCATTTCAGGATCTGTGACGGTCAATCCCGTCTCTTCCCAAAATTCACGGACAGCTGAATCTTTGATGTTTTCGCCTGCTTCCATTTTCCCGCCCGGTGCTACATACCATCCTCGGCGCGGCTTTTTCAATAACAGTACATAATCATTCACATGTAATACACAGTTTGCTACACGTTGCATTCTCCAGTCACCTCTGTTTCTTTCTGAAAAGGCATCTTCCCCCATTATACAATGAATACACAGACGCCCACAATGATTGGATTGATACGCCTGGTCCAAAGCGCAAAAAAAGGCACAGATGACATGCACCTGTGCCTGATGGAAAAATCTATTAAAGGGGGGTCAATTGCTTGATTTCATCATAACAAGTGAATGTTTCACACGTGTTACACATGCGTTAAAAAGCTGTGTTAATTGACCACTTTCAATTCTTCTAAAAGGTTCTCGATATAGTGCTGCGCAGATTGAGCGGCGATACTGCCGTCACCAGTCGCAGTGACGATTTGCCGCAGCTCTTTCTCACGAATATCCCCGGCTGCAAAAATACCAGGAACTTTCGTTTCCATGTTTTCGTCTGTTTCAATATAACCTTGTTCATTCGTAATCCCAAGGCTTTCAAAAGGCTTACTCAGAGGATTCATTCCAATATAAATGAATGCACCGTTCGTATCAAACTCCTGCGTTTCGCCTGTTTTATTGTTGTGAAGTGTGACACTTCCCACTTTCCCGTCTTTATCATTGATGGATTTAACAACCGTATCCCAGATGAATTCGATCTTATCGTTATCAAATGCACGGTCTTGAAGGATTTTCTGTGCACGAAGCTCATCGCGACGGTGTATAATCGTAACTTTGCTGGCAAAGCGAGTGAGATATACCCCTTCTTCTACAGCGGAATCTCCGCCTCCTACAACGACGAGTTCTTTATCACGGAAGAAAGCTCCGTCACACACCGCGCAATAGGACACACCACGACCTCCGAGCTCTTTTTCACCCGGTACACCTAGTTCTTTATACTGGGCGCCGGTCGTCACGATGACAGCACGGGCTTTATACTCCTTATTACCGGCACGGACCGTCTTATATTCCTTGCCGTCTATAACTTCTTTAATATCTCCGTACGCATACTCCGCACCGAATTTCTTCGCGTGCTCGAACATTTTATTGGAAAGGTCCGGACCAAGAATGCTTTCATATCCAGGATAGTTCTCTACATCTTCCGTGTTTGCCATCTGACCGCCGGGTACGCCGCGTTCAATCATAAGCGTATCCAGGTTGGCACGGGAAGCGTATACGGCAGCAGTCATTCCAGCAGGACCGGCTCCTGCAATGATTACATCATAAATACGTTCTTCCGTCATTGATTATCCACTCCTTCGTTAGCATAGACACTGTTGTCTGATGTCTTAATCATAATAAATCAAGTGCAACCCGTCCATCAATGTGCTTAAATAAGCGGACTGCAAAACCGCATCGACATAAGACAAGCGCCGCAGTGAAGGACTGGACTTCACAGAAGCGCTCAGCTTATGTCCGTGTATGCAGGAAGGGAAGCCGCAGGATATTTGTTATACCTCTTCCCACGGTCCGCCTTCATCCGCCATCTTAGGAAACTGTTTGCAGCCTTTTTCCCAAAGCTGAAGGGCCTTGGAAGGGTTGCCTGTATGATATACAGCAATGCTGTACCATTTATAATAGCCTCTCCGTCGAGTCACTTGTCTATCCTTCAATAGACGGAACCGATCCACGGCTTCCTGATAGTGGCCCGCCCTTGTAAGAATTTCGGCAATTGCCACCTTCTGTTGCTCATGCATCGGATAAACATTACGCAGCAGACGGACATAATTCATCGCTTCCTCCGTCTTTCCCTGTTTTAATAAAAAGACGGCCAGATTCACATAACTTTGGATGTTAGAATGATCTTCTTCCAATATCGAACGTTCAAATTCCAAAGCCGCCTCCTGATCGCCGTTCATAAATAATGCATAGGCATATTTATGCTTCGCAAGCGAAAATTCCGGAAATGATTCCATCATTTCCTCCAGAACACTCAATGCCTGAGGCCACTCTTCGTGCTCTAGGTGATAAAAAGCTGTCTCCTGATAGATAAGAAGTTCATCTTCATCTTCAAATGCCCAATCATCTTCTTCGTCCTCTTCTTCTAAGTTATCCAACATGTCCCGAAGCTGTAAGGCAGCGTCCTCGAACTCTCCGTCCTCTGCCTGTTCCAAATAGGTTTCTACATACTTCTTCGCGTCACTTAAAAGACCAAGATGTGCATAATTGTTCGCCATCAAATAATAGCAATCGACATATTCTTTGCCGAACTGCGCCAACACTTCCGTCAATACCTGATTGGCAGCATGATAAGAACCAACTTCCGTGTACACGACAGAAAGTTGGCACTGATAGAGCGGTTCATCGGGAGAAGCTTCCATCGCTTTTTTCAGCCACTTCACAGCAGCACTGAAACGACGCTTTTTGAAAGCCTGAATCCCATGGGTGAAATAAAACGACCCTGATGGAAGAAATGGGATAATATTCGTATCCTTTTGTGCCGCTGTTTCTTTTAGTGATGTCGTCATGACTGTCCCCCTATTTCCGTTTCCAATCTCACTAGTTATGCAGTATAACATAAATGTCGATATAGAAATAGGAGAAAAAGGTAACAAAATCAGGAGTGTCTCTGCTCCAACACTTTCAGCACTTCATCAAGAGGAACACCACAATCCGTCAGAACCATCATCAAGTGGAACAGAAGATCGGCCGATTCCATAGCCAGTTCTTTCGGATCGTCGTTCTTCGCTGCGATAATCACTTCCCCGGCTTCTTCTCCTATTTTCTTAGCGATTCTGTCGATGCCTTCTGCAAACAGCTGCCCTGTATAAGAATCCTCAGGGAGTGATGCTTTCCGTTCTGCAAGAATCGTCTGCAGTGTATCAAGAATCTGATACCGCTCTTCTTTAGGCTCTACGCCTGTGTTTGTCAGTTCCTCTGAAAAACAGCTGTAGTCCCCTTTATGACAGGCAGGACCAGCCGGGATAACCTGTACGAGCAAGGCATCCTGATCACAGTCATAGTGGATACTTGTTACACGCTGCGTATTCCCGGAAGTCTGACCCTTGTACCAAAGTTCTTCTCTGGAGCGACTGTAAAACACCGTTTCTTCTTTACGAAGGGTTTCTTTCAAAGATTCTTCACTCATGTAAGCAAGTGTCAATACAGTCTTAGACCTTGCATCCTGGACAATCGCAGGGACCAAGCCCTTTTCATCGTACTTCACATCGCTCATATTCATCGCACCGGCACTCCTTTTTCCTTCAAATAGGTTTTCACATTTGCTACGGATGTTTCTTTATAATGGAAGATCGAAGCTGCCAGGGCAGCGTCTGCATCGACCTCCGTGAATACTTCATGAAAATGTTCGGCGTGCCCCGCTCCTCCGGAAGCAATAACAGGAACGGAGACGACTTGCTGAACGGCTTTCAAAAGCGGAAGGTCAAATCCGGTTTTCTCGCCATCTTTATTCATGGAAGTAAGGAGGATTTCACCGGCACCCAGTCGAACTCCTTCTTCCGCCCATTCGGTCACAAGCCAGTCTGTCGGTGTCCTCCCGCCGTGCGTGTAAACCCTCCAGTCTCCCGCTTCTTCGTCATACCTTGCATCAATGGCAAGCACGATGCATTGACTGCCGAAAAAATCTGAACCTTCTCGTATTAAATCCGGCCGTAATACTGCTGCGGAATTAAGGGACACCTTGTCCGCGCCGTTCCGAAGCGTCTCCTTCATATCTTCAAGGGTGCGAATGCCGCCACCTACAGTGAACGGTATCGCAAGCTCGGAAGCGACAGCCCTTACGACGTCAATCATCGTTTTCTTCCCTTCATGGGTTGCGGAAATGTCAAGGAAGACCAGTTCGTCCGCTCCTTGTTCATCATACACCTTCGCCAGTTCCACAGGATCACCGGCATCACGGATGTCGACAAATTGGATACCTTTGACAACCCGCCCCTCTTTCACATCCAAACATGGAATGATCCGTTTCGATAACATCAGTCCTCCTCCACTTCTAATGCTTCACGCAAAGTGAATTGATTCGTGTATAGCGCTTTACCGATTATAGAACCGACTACGTGCTTATCGCTGTATTCTTTCAGTTCTGTTAAATCATCCAGTCCTTTAATTCCACCGGAAGCAATGACATTAACACCGGTCTCTACGGCAAGCCGGGCTATTTCTTCCGTATTTGGTCCGGAAAGCATTCCATCTTTAGCAATGTCCGTATAAATAAACGTTTCCGCTCCTGCTTCGGCCAGCTCTTTACCTAAATCCACCGCACGAACCTTGGATTGCTCCAGCCATCCGGCTGTAGAAACGAAGCCATTCCTTGCATCAAGACCGATGGCAATCCTTCCGCCGTATTTCCTCAACAGTTGCTTCGTGGCTTCTGTGTCGCTGACGGCAAGTGAACCGATAATGACACGGTCAACTCCTTTATCCAAGTAGTAGCGTACATCATCTTCCGTACGGATGCCCCCGCCGATCTGGACACGACAATCGAGCTCTTCAGCTGTACGAATAACATATTCCGCGTTCTTTCTTGAACCCGCTTTGGCACCGTCAAGGTCCACCATATGGATCCATGATGCACCGGCTTCCGCGAACTCTTTTGCTACTTCAAAAGGGTTCTCGCCATAAATCGTCTCTTTTGCGAAGTCCCCCTGTTCTAAACGAACACACTTGCCGCCACGCATATCGATGGCCGGGTATATAGTGAAAGTCATGATTATACCACTCCCTGTTTACACATTACTTTGCAAAAATTCTCGAGCAGCTGCATCCCTGCCCGCCCACTCTTTTCCGGATGGAATTGACTTGCAACGAGATTTTCTTTACCGATGATCGCAGGAACTTCGACATGATAGTCGGAAGTCGCATAAAGAATTTCCCTGGCTTCAGTCCTGGCCACATAAGAATGGACAAAGTAGACATGTTCCGCTTTCACATTGGCAAGGAGAGGCTCGCCCGGCTTGTGAATATCAAGCTCGTTCCATCCCATATGAGGAACCTTATAAGACTTACCTTCTTCATCTACACCTGGAAAACGGGTGATGGTTCCTGGAAAGAGGCCTAAACCCTCCGTCCATCCGCCCTCTTCACTGGATTCGAATAGCAGCTGCATACCAAGACAGATCCCGTACAACGGAACACCTCTCGATACCTCCGCTTTGATGAATGGGATGAACCCATGAAGATCGAGAGCTTTCATCGCATCTGGGAAGGCTCCCACACCCGGCAGTATGTAGCCGTCGCAACCTTCCAGCAGTTCGGGACGGTCTCCGATACAATAGTCGACACCGATTCGCTCCAGCGCCTTGGAAACACTGAATAAATTGCCCATTCCATAATCAATTATTCCGATCATTTCACAAACTTCCTTTCGTACTCGGCACACCCTTCACACGCGGATCAATGGTCGTTGCTTCATCCAAGGCTCGCCCAAGCGCTTTGAACATAGCTTCGATAATGTGATGGGTGTTTATGCCGTGGTGCAGAACAATATGTAGGTTCATCCGCGCTTCGACTGCAAGCTTCCAGAAGAACTCATGGACGTTCTCCGTATCAAATGTACCTACCTTATCTTTGGGAAGTTCTGCTCTCCATTCCAAGTGCGGTCGATCACTCAAATCAACAGCCACCGTTACAAGCGTTTCATCCATAGGGAGCGTCATAGACCCGTAGCGCTTCATCCCGTACTTATCCCCGACAGCCTTCCTCAGTGCCTGTCCAAGGCAGATGCCTATGTCTTCGGTCAAGTGGTGATCATCCACTTCGATGTCCCCTTTACCATCCACCTTTAAATCGAACAGTCCATGCTTCGTAAACAGCTCCAGCATGTGTGACAGAAAGGGCACCTGCACATCCAAATCCGCTTTCCCCTGCCCGTCTACATTGAATTCCAGTCGGATATCTGTTTCTCTTGTCGTACGTTCAATTGCTGCACTTCTCGTCAATTCCATCGCTCCTTCCTGATTTCTACTGCTCTGGCGTGACCTTCGAGACCTTCAAGACGCGCAAAGCGGGCAATTTTATCTGCATTTCTTTTCAAGGCTGCCTCGCTGTAGGATATAACACTGGATTTCTTTAGAAAATCGTCGACCGTCAAAGGGCTGGAGAACCGGGCTGTACCGTTCGTCGGAAGCACGTGGTTGGGTCCAGCAAAATAATCCCCGACAGGTTCCGAGCTGTAAGGACCTAAAAAGACGGCTCCGGCGTTTTTGATCAGAGCAAGGTCGCGGAACGGATCCTCTGTTATAACTTCCAGGTGTTCCGGTGCTATTTCATTCACCGTATCCACGGCCTCCTGCCATGTATCACAAATGATGATCATTCCGTAGTCTTCTACACTCTTTCTGGCAATATCTGACCTTGGCAGCACTTTAACCTGCGTCCGCACTTCTTCCTTTACAGCTTCTGCGAGCGCTGCACTTGTTGTTACAAGCACGCTTGAAGATCGCGCATCATGTTCCGCCTGGGAAAGGAGGTCGGCCGCCACTTCACCCGGAAACGCTGTGTCGTCAGCGAGGATGGCGATCTCACTGGGACCAGCTATCATATCGATATCCACATCCCCGAAAACTTCCCGTTTCGCAAGAGCCACGTATATATTGCCGGGACCGGTTATTTTATCAACAGGAGCTAAACTTTCTGTTCCATATGCCAATGCCGCAATCGCCTGGGCACCGCCCACTTTGAACACATTATCCACGCCCAGAATACGCGCCGCGACCAGGACACCCGCCGGCACTTTGCCATCACTTCCAGGAGGAGTGACCATGACAATACGTTCCACTCCGGCTACCTGCGCAGGAATGACATTCATAAAAACAGAAGATGGATAGGCAGCTGTCCCTCCCGGCACATACACACCTGCTGCTGCGATTGCTGTAATCTTCTGGCCGAGAATCGAACCGTCCTGCGTGGTGTCAAACCATGAATTCGGGAGCTGCTTTTCATGGAATCGGCGAATATTTGCCGCTGCCTCTTCCAAGATTTCTACATACCCGCCCTCTAGCGATTCATAAGCCTCCTCGAATTCTGCTTCCGACACTTGGATGGAATTCAGCATAATACCGTCAAACTTTTGTGTGTAGTCTATAAGTGCCTGGTCCCCCATGACTTTAACATCCTGGATGATAGACTGCACCGTCTTCCGCTGCTCTTCTGTTCCTTGATCAACACTTCGCTTCAAGGAGATCCGGTCACTCTTCTTTACTATCTTCATGCCTTTTCTCCTTCCATGACCAGACTCAAATTGGTAACCATCTGTTCGATTTCCTCACTTTTCAGTCGGTAGCTGACCGGGTTCACAATTAAACGGGACGTAATTTCTGTGATTTTTTCATATTCGATCAGACCGTTCTCCTTAAGCGTACGACCTGTCGATACAATATCGACAATTCGATCAGCGAGACCGATCAGCGGTGCCAGTTCGATGGAACCATTAAGCGGAATGATTTCTATCTGTTCTCCCTGTTCACGGAAATAGTCGGAAGCGACTTTGGGATACTTAGTCGCAATCTTTGGAGCAATTCTGCTGAGCGGCTGATCAGGAAGACCAGCAACAGCAAGGTAACAAGGGCTGATTTTCAAATCGAGAACTTCATATACATCCCGGTCCTGTTCAAGTAGGACGTCCTTGCCGGCGATGCCGATATCTGCTGCCCCGTACTCGACATAAGTCACGACATCCATCGGTTTTGCCATCATCACTCGGATATTCTCATCAGGAAACTCCAAAATCAATTTTCTTGATTCATCAAGATCGGCGCCCAGTTCATAACCTGCCCGCTTCATTAGTTCCGCTGCTTCTTCATAAATACGTCCTTTCGGCATGGCAATCGTCAATGGTTTACTCATTCCCGCTACCACCTTTCGTTACATCCACCGTTTCTGCTAACTCCTTACGAAATGCTTGAATATCCGGGATTTGATCCATATGCTGAAGCAATACTTTTCTCCCCGTCTCCCGATAGTCAGAAGCTAGAGAAAGACCCTTCTGAAAGCTGTCATCATCGACAATGATTCCTACCCGTTCGTCGCTTCCTTCCCTCTCGTCCAATGCTTCCACTAGACGTTCCAGGTGAATGGCAAAGCCTGTAGCGGATGCATTCAGCTGGAAAGAAGGAAGCAGTGTATCGTATCGGCCGCCGTTGCAGAGCAGCGCACCTATGTGTGGTGCATACCCTTCGAATAGAATTCCTGTGTAGTAGTCCATATGGCTGATCAAATTCAGGTCGAAATGAATGTAGCGTTCGACGCCATATTGTTTGAGCAGTCGGAATAACTGCTTCAATTCATTTACCGCCTGCATACATGATTGATTACGGGCAAGGGACCGGCTTGCATCGAATATTTCTTCTCCGCCCTTCAAGTTTAAAAGCTGGAGCAAAGCATCCTGCTTATCCCCGCTGATCGTAAGTTCCTTGACCGCTTCTCTATATCCCACATAATTCTTACGGTATAAGTAATTCAAGAGCTTTTCCATTGTTTCCTGCTCTTCTCCGAGGAGGTCCTGGAAAAATGCCTTCACATAGCCGATATGCCCGACTGTAACGACAAAGTCCTGCAGCCCCGTCCGTTTCAAAGATTCGACGAGTAGTGCGATTACTTCCGCATCGGCATATGACGAATGATCACCAATCAGCTCCGTGCCTACCTGCTCGAACTGGGCAGGCTTCCCGCCTTCCGTCTGTTGCGCACGGAACACCGGTCCATCATAAGCAAGCCTGAGAGGGAACTCTGAGTTTTTAAGCTGGGATGCAGCCACTCTTGCAATTGGTGCGGTCATATCCGGGCGCAGCACCAACGTGTGTCCCTGCTGATCGAGAAGCTTGAACAATTGTGTATCAAGCGTAGCACTCACTTTTCCAACTGTTTCGTGATATTCCATGATCGGCGTATCCATAAAAGAATAGCCATAAGATAAGATTGTATCGGCTAATTTTTTACGTGCATTCGTTTTTTGATTATGAAAGAAGGGCAGCGTGTCTCGCATCCCTAAAGGTTTTTCAAACATTAGACGTTTAACCAACGGAACTCATCCTTTCCCCAAATCCTTTAGTCTGCTAATATGCTAACAAAATAAAGATAGTGCGTCAAACATCTTTTCCTTTTTTTGCTTTTATTCATCAATGATAGCAGAAAATGTCGAAATATTTCTGTAAATACGACATCTTATCATAAAAATATGCTTGAAATAGACGCTTTTCTCGTTTATTGCTAAAAATGGATTATATTTATTGCCTTCTGTTAACCTTTTCTCGGAGCACAGAAAAAGAGCCCCTCCATTAAGAAAGGCTCTTTTATCTTTCCCTTGTATTCATTAAAAATAAGAAAGCAATTAAAGAGGCTGGAATCTTCCCCCTCTCTTTCCACTCAATCAAACAGCCGGGCATCTTCTCAAACCGGTCCGCCGCTTCCGAAGGGATCGCACCACGCTTGATCATTGCCCATTCCTTACCAGCTTGATCTTTAACAAGAAAATGACCGATAAAGGCATCCCCTTCTGCAGTCCAGCGCTTATTATCCGTCCCGACATAGACAATCGTACGTTTCCCGGATTCCCGGTCTTTTGTTTCTTTGGTATAAGCGACGTACTCACCCGCATGGTTCTGAACGTACCCTCGCCAAGCAAATCCTCCTTTTTTCTCCATCGTGTACAAGAGGTTTCCTTCTCTGTCCGTCACTTCACATTCAAAGGAACGAATGTCAGACACAGAAAGCAATACAGAAAGCTTTCTCCAAAGCGGATACTTCCCCAGTTTCCTTTCCTCTGCTTCTGCATATACGGCTCCATCCATATCCACCAGCACCGCATGGGCGGAATCTAATGTTTTCTGACCGACATACATCCTGCCTGGGACCCTCTCAATGGTCAAGGACGTTTCGTCAGCCTTGACATGCATATCCGTTTTCTTTGCTTTCTTCCAATCAACAAAACCAGTTCGCAAAAGACCGATTCCGCCCAGCGTGAAAGCGAATGAGTATAAACCCATGAATGCAATAGAGACAGACCGGTACCAAAATAGTTCAACAAGGAAAAGAACCGCTAATATGGACAGCACCGTCCCTGCCAGCAGTTGGCGTTTCGCATCCTTTTTAATAAGTTCCTCTACACTCGTCATAGGTATCCCTCCTCTAACTGTTTCTACGGTTTGACTTAGAGAAAGGTTCCACTTCGCTGAAAACTGACTGTTGTTAACAAAAAAGCCTCTCCTAATTGGAGAGGCTTCTTTAGCAGGTCTTTATACAAACTCCACCGGTTTAACTGCTTCTTCAAGCAGAAGGTTCAGTTCTTTCGTGTACTCTTGTTTCTGCTGTTCGGAATACCCAAGTGCAGTCGTCAAGTATTCAATGACGGAATCCTTGTGCTCATGTACCCAGTTGATATCAAAGAACAGAGCACCTGTACGGCGGACAAAGAAATCGACCGGCTTCATAACCAGTTCATTCTCCAATCCGTACGTAAGCTGAGCGAATACAACAGGATCCACGCCGGCTTGTTCCGCTTCCTGCCTGCGATTCTTAAGGTTTTGGAAAACCTTATCGACATTAGCACCATACAGGCGGATCAATTTATCCGCTACTTTAGCGTCCAGGCCGATGGAATCTCCAATTTTCATCCGTTCTTCTTTGAATTTCTTAAAGCCTTTGGATCCGCCGACTTCCCCACCGGAAATAGGCATATGTTTCGTTTCTGAATCAGAGTAACGAATGCCGTACTCTTCCGTCAATTGATCACGAACAAGATCAACGGCTGTCTGTGCCATTTTACGATAACCGGTAAGTTTACCTCCGGCCATGGAAATAAGCCCGGAATCCGAAACGAAAATTTCATCCTTACGGGAGATTTCAGACGGATCTTTTCCTTCTTCATGAATAAGTGGACGAAGACCGGCCCAGCTGGATTCCACGTCATTGGCGTTAATTTCTACAGACGGGAACATCATATGAATAGAATTCAAGATATAGTCGCGGTCATCTTCAGTCATAGTCGGATGCGCAATATCTTCGTCATACGTCGTATCTGTTGTACCCACATAGGTCTTTCCATCACGAGGAATGGCAAAGACCATGCGGCCGTCCGGAGTATCAAAGTAAATCGCTTGTTTCAATGGGAACTTGGCTTGGTCAAACACAAGGTGGACACCTTTCGTCAAATGAAGGGTCTTCCCTTTTTTGGAACCATCAATTTCACGTAATTCGTCTACCCACGGACCACCTGCATTAATAATTTTCTTCGCTTTCACGTGGTACTGTTCATTCGTTACTGTATCTTCGACTTTAGCACCGGCAAGCTTGCCGCCGTCATCATAAATGAAATCAACAACTTTCGTATAGTTCGAAGACAAGGCGCCGTGTTCAACTGCTTTCTTCATGACTTCCAGAGTCAAACGGGCATCGTCTGTTTTATATTCTACATAATAGCCGGCACCTTTCAGCCCCTCACTCTTAATCAAAGGCTCACGTTTAAGCGCTTCTTCCGCACTCATCATGGTACGGCGTTCTGATTTCTTAACACCTGCCAGGTAGTCATATACCCGCAGACCGATGTTCGTGGAGAACGGACCGAAGTTACCGCCTTCATGGAACGGCAGCAGCATCCATTCAGGAGTCGTTACATGTGGACCGTTCTCATAGACGATCTCCCTTTCTTTCCCTACTTCAGCGACCATCTTCACTTCAAATTGCTTCAAATAACGCAACCCTCCGTGAACGAGCTTTGTCGAACGGCTGGATGTACCTGCTGCATAGTCCTGCATTTCTACGACAGCTGTTTTCATTCCCCGGCTTGCCGCATCTAAAGCGATTCCGGAACCGGTGATACCTCCACCAATTACTAGAACATCCCACTCTTCCTGTGCCAAACGATTTAATTGATCCTGTCTTTCATAACTAGAAAGTGATTGCATACGATCTCTCCTTCTTCCATTGATGTTCAATTTAATCGGTCTGATAGGGGTATTCCCTAAAACGGGCCCAAATATGTGTCCGATTGCTCATCGAGCGGCCGTCTCTTCCGTAGGAGAATACAAAAAAAGAGACCACGAACACCTTTATGTATAAACATAAAGTTTCGTGGTCTCTCCGTATCTCCGACCAATTTGATTAACTTATGGGTATATTATATCCTACGCTCATACGTGTGTCAAAGGCTTTACTCTTCCTGTTTAAACACCCTTGTCGCCTCCACAGCCTTCTGCCAGCCTTGATAAAGTTTTTTCCTCTTCTCTTCCTTCATGGCAGGGTCGAACTCCCGCTCCATTTCCCATTGGGAATCTATATCTTTACGGTCTTCCCAGAATCCTACCGCAAGTCCCGCCAAATAGGCAGCACCAAGAGCCGTCGTTTCATTAATTCTCGGACGCTCCACCGTAACATTCAGAAGATCACTTTGGAACTGCATCAATAAGTTGTTTTTGACCGCTCCTCCATCAACACGCAGCTTTTTCAACTCAATTCCGGAATCCTCCACCATTGCATCAACGACGTCTTTCGTCTGATACGCAAGAGAATCGAGAGTTGCACGTACAAAATGGGCTTTCGTTGTTCCGCGCGTCAGCCCGAACACAGCTCCTCGTGCTTCACTATCCCAATACGGCGTTCCCAATCCTACAAAGGCAGGTACGACATACACACCTTCCGTTGAGTTGACACTGCCGGCAATTTCTTCACTGGCAGGAGATGATTCGATCATCTCCAGTCCGTCCCTGAGCCACTGAATAGCAGAACCGGAGACGAAAATGCTCCCTTCCAGTGCATATTCCACTTTTCCATCCAACCCCCAGGCAATTGTGGTCAGCAGGCCGTTATTAGACTTAACCGCCTCTTCTCCGGTATTCATCAACATGAATCCACCAGTACCATAGGTATTCTTAGCCATGCCTTTCTCAAAACAAGCCTGCCCGAACAAAGCTGCCTGCTGATCGCCTGCTATGCCGGCAATGGGAATATTCTTTCCGAAGAAGTGATAATCCACCGTTTCTGCATAGACTTCTGATGATTCTTTTACTTCCGGAAGCATACTGGACGGAACACCAAGAATTTCAAGGAGTTCATCATCCCACTTCAAATCGAAAATATTATACATCAATGTCCGGGAAGCATTGGAATAATCCGTTACATGAGCCGCCTTCCCGGACAACTTATAGATAAGCCACGTGTCAATCGTTCCAAACATCAACTCTCCTTGATCCGCTTTTTCACGTGCTCCTTCTACATTGTCGAGAATCCATTTGACCTTCGTACCGGCAAAATAGGGATCGAGAAGCAGCCCCGTCTTTTCACGGAACGTCGGTTCATGTCCCTGCTCTTTTAACTCATTGCAGATCGGCTGCGTTTGTCTGCTCTGCCATACAATTGCCTTGTGGACCGGCTTCCCTGTATTCTTGTCCCACACAACGGTTGTTTCCCTCTGATTTGTTATACCGATGCCGGCTACTTGATCCGCTTCGACATCCGATTTTCTAAGTACATCTGCAATACACGCAAGCACAGATGTCCAGATTTCATTGGCATCATGCTCCACCCAGCCCGGCTTAGGAAAATATTGTTCAAACTCCTTTTGACCGGTCTCCACGATTTCGCCTTCTTTATTGAATAAAATTGCTCGTGAACTGGTCGTCCCCTGATCGATCGATAAAATATATTTTTCCATCTTCATCACTCCTTTAATTGACTTGAGCCGCTTTTCTTAATTCCACCCTCATGGATGAGAGCAGCACTGCACCGACAAGGATCGTCCCGACCCAGAAAACGATCGTTGGTTCGCCCTCAAAAATGGCTTTATAAAACAATCCTCCATACATACCTCCGATTGCAGGACCAAGCACTGGTATCCAGGCATACCCCCAGTCCGACCCGCCTTTACCCGGAATTGGAAGAACCGCATGAGCGATCCGCGGTCCAAGATCACGGGCGGGGTTAATGGCATATCCCGTTGTAGAACCGAGCGACATCCCGATCGCTACAATCAATAATCCGACAATGAGCGGATTCAGACCATCCGTGAAATCATTGGCACCAATGAATAACAATCCCATCACCAATACGAATGTTCCAATCATTTCACTGACAAGGTTGGAGATTGGGCTCCGAATCGCGGGATCCGTACAGAAAATAGACTTTATAGCAAGCTGGTCCTCTGTATCTTTGAAATGGGGCAGGTAATGAAAATATACAATTGCAGCACCAATGAAGGCACCAATCATTTGAGCGGTGATATACTGTGGCACCTTTGACCATGGGAAATCTCCGACAATAGCGAATCCGAGCGTCACCGCTGGATTAATATGAGCATCGGTGATCCTTCCTACAGCATAGACACCTAAAGCTACCGCAAGCCCCCACGCGATGGTGATCAACACCCAATTCCCATCGGCCTTTGTTGCTTTTAAGTTAGCACCTGCGATGACACCGGCACCAAAAATAATCAAGATCATCGTCCCGATCAGTTCCCCAACGAATTCCGTCATATGCAACGACATCCCCTTTCTCCTATTGAACAGATCGAACAAAAAAACCACACAATATTAGTCACGCTAATGATTGTGTGGATCCGTCTGTCCCCTCACGAAAGGTGGTATGTATTCGTGATGCTAAAACTTCCATAATTCTGAACGTGAGGTGGAAACAGCTGAAGCTCCGGACGCAAGCGCTTTCTCAACCTCTTCATCTGTGCGTATCAAACCACCCGCAATCACCGGAACTCCTATACGATCCTTAATCTCTTTTATCATACCCGGCAAAATACCCGGTAAAACTTCCACATAGTCCGGGGATGTCTTCTGGATGATCTTCACGTTGTGTTCTATCGCCTGACTGTCTATCAGAAATAAACGTTGGACGGAGAGAATGCCATACTTCTTAGCCTGATGGATGACATGGGCTCTTGTACTGATCACACCATCCGGTTTTACTTCCTGACCAATGTATTCCATGCCGTAATCATCGGCCTTCAAACCTTGAATCAAATCGACATGGACCAATACTTTCTTACCTGCTTTCTGCCCCACCTTCACGAGCTTCCGCAATAGTCCGAGCCGGCTCTCCAGAAGAATAATGTAATCCGTGTTACTTTCCAAAAGCGTTTCAAATTCCTTTATTTTCTTAACAGCGGGCAGTACCGGCTGGCTGAAGCTCATAACGTCTCCTCTTTTCCCTGCATGTTGTTCCTCTCTTCCATTTGGTCTTTCGTATAGATGATCTGCATCGGGTTACCACCGACAAAGGCTCCGGCAGGAACGTCTTTATGCACAAGCGTCCCTGCCGATACAACAGCTCTGTCTCCAATTGTGACACCAGGAAGAATCGTCGTGTTTGCACCGATCAAGACTTCATCTCCAATGTCAATTATCCCCAAACGATATTCATCGATTAAATATTCATGAGCAAGAATCGTCGTATTGTAGCCGATAACCGAATTCCGTCCGACACGGATCTTCTCCGGAAACATAATATCCACCATGACCATGAGCGCAAATGCCGTCTGCCCTCCGACTTCCATCCTTAAAAAGGTTCGATAAAGCCAATTTTTCAACCCGAGAAACGGCGTGTATCTTGCCACCTGAATAATGACAAAATTTTTTACCACTTTAGTGAACGGAACGGTCTTGTAGATGTGCCAAAGTGAGTTGCCGCCTTCCACCGGATAACGATCCGTCTTCCTCATTCCTTCAACCCCTTGTAATGGAAAGCAGGTCGCGCATGTTGGACAGCATGTAATCCGGATTTAACTCATCCAAAACGCGTCTTCCCTTTATTGTCCACGCCACGCCTGCGGTCTTTGTGCCGGCGTTCTGTCCTGCTTCAATATCATGCGTGTTGTCTCCGACCATCAATGCTTCCGATGCTTTGGAACCTAAATGATCGAGTGCTTTGACAATTGGTTCCGGATGCGGCTTCGCATTCGTGACATCATCCAGGGTGATGATCGTTTCGAACATACCGGCAAGACCGGTCATTTCCAGCCCCATCTGGACGGTGTGACGCATTTTCGTAGTGACGATTCCGAGGTGGTATCCCTCTTCCTTCAATGTCTGAATCGTCTCCACCACTCCTTCATATGCTTTCACATACTTGTCATGATTTTCCACATTGTGTTCCCGATAAACTTCAATCATTTCCTGTACTTTATCAGGGTTAACTTTCCTCAGACTTTCTATAAGAGGCGGACCGATAAAATCAAGGATTTCCTCCCTGCTGTAAGGACGATCTGCAAATTGCTCAATGGTGTGTGTAAAGGAAGCGATGATCAGTTCGTTCGTGTCGATCAGCGTTCCGTCCAAGTCAAAGAGAATGGTACGTATGCTCATTAGTAGAATCCTTCCTATCTTGGTGTAGTCTGTTCCAAACAAAACCGATGACCGCAGTCAAAATAACAGCCGTGAGCAACCGGATAACAAGCAGAGGCCATACCGGTATTCCGAGCGGGATAAAGACAAGCGTATCTTCGACCACTGCGTGACAGGAGACAAGAAAGATCACTGCGAGTGTCATATCTTTCTTTGAAACGCCGTCTTCTTTGACCGCCTGAATCATCAACCCGGCCCCATACGCGAGACCGATCGTTAACCCGGCAACAAGCGTCATCGACGTGTTTCTCTCCATACCGAGGAAGCGGGTCGCAGGCGCAATCCAGCCTGAGAAGCGATCGAGCCACCCTCGTTCCCTTAAGTACTGCATGACAATCATGAGCGGAATAACAATCAATGCCAGTTGGACGATCCCCATGAAGGCCGTCTGAACTCCGTGAAAGATAATTGCTGACCAGCCTTCCGGATCAGCTGCCTGCTCAGGAGCGAGGCCGTATTGGGCGATTTCACTGCCGCCGTTCCAGACGAGGTTGACCGTCACCGCAGCAAGAAGTGCCAAACCCACGCGGACGCAGATAACGATCCACCAGCTGACTCCAACTTTCTTGGCAACCGTCGATTCAATTAATAGGTTGTGCGAGAAGGACAGCATGATTGCCATGATGAATACTTCTTTGACCGTGAATTCAAATGACAAGATTGCGGCTATTCCCGCATACAAGTTCAATGCATTACCTAAAACAAGTGGAACCGCCGCTTCACCAGATAGACCAATCCACCGCATCATCGGTTCCAACCGATCAATGACCCAAGGTAAAACAGGGGTGTATTGAAGAATCGTTACAATCAACGTTACAGGAAAGATGACCTTCCCCAACGTCCATGTCAAATCGATCCCTTTTCGAGCCCCTCTTTTCGCAACACCCATCATGGCATATGCTCCTTTATTTTACTTTTTTTCCACTATAATATTTATCCGCCATTCCTGACTTCCTGCGATAAATGATCAGAATGACAGATAACACAATCAGTACGATCGAAATGAACTGAGCTGTGCGGATTTCAGCAAATAGATACAGGCTGTCCGTCCGCATTCCTTCGATAAAATAGCGTCCGATGGAATACCAGATGACATAGCTCAGGAAAACTTCCCCTCGACGAGGATCGAATTTGTGACGAAGAATCAGCAATAAGATGAATCCGATGATGCTCCAAAGCGATTCATAGAGGAACGTAGGATGATAGACGGTCCCTTCGATACACATCTGTTGATTAATAAAGTCGGGCAGATACTGCATGTAATTATTATAGAACGATTCAGAGACCGGGCCTCCGTGCGCTTCCTGATTCATGAAATTACCCCAGCGTCCGATTGCCTGTCCGAGAATGATGCTCGGTGCGGCAATGTCGGCCATCTGCCAAAAGGACAGCTTCTTCGCACGGGTATAAAGATAGGCAGTTAATACAGCTCCGATCAAACCGCCGTGTATAGCAATTCCGCCTTCCCATACGGCGAAAACTTTCCACCACGGCCCTCCCGCATACCGATCCCATTCAAACAGAACGTAGTAGGCACGGGCACAGATAATAGCTGCCGGAATCGCATAAACCACGATATCCACCATGTAATCTTTCTTTAAACCAAGTCGTTCCGTCTCCCTTGTTGCTATGAGCAGCCCAAGAAAGGCTCCGGTGGCGATAATCAACCCATACCAGTAGATGGTGAGAGGACCGAGCTGGAGGAACACCGGATTCAACGGTTCTGGTGTACAAACTTGCATGATGTATTTCCTCCTTTACTCCGTCTCTTTATCTTGGTCAATCACTTTAGTCAAACGTTCTGAGAACTCTTCTGCTGCATTGACGCCCATCCGTTTCAAACGGAAATTCATTGCTGCCACTTCGATGATAACAGCCAGGTTTCTTCCCGGTCGTACAGGAATGGTCGCCTTCGGAACTTCGACATCCATGATCTTCATCGTTTCTTCTTCGAGACCGAGACGGTCGTATTGTTTATTCTTATCCCAAAGCTCCAGATCAATGACAAGAGTGATTCGCTTGAAACTGCGGACAGCACCGGCACCGAACAATGTCATCACATTGATAATGCCGAGACCACGGATTTCCAATAGATGTTCAATCAAAGGAGGACTGTTGCCAATCAATGTATCGTAGTCTTCTTGACGAATCTCTACACTATCGTCCGCAACGAGCCTGTGCCCTCTCTTGACAAGTTCGAGTGCTGTTTCACTTTTACCGACGCCGCTTTGACCGGTAATCAGAACGCCGATACCATATATATCTACGAGTACACCATGAATTGCGGTGAATGGTGCGAATTTAGATTCAAGAAAATTTGTCAAACGGCTGATCACACGTGTCGTCTTGTACGGCGACCTCATTAATGGAACGCCGGCATCAATCGCTGCCTCACGCAGTTCTTCAGGTACATCCATTCCTCTGGTAATGACAATACCCGGCGTCAAATCCGTACACAGTTTTTCGGCACGCTCTTTTCTCTGTTCATGTGTCAACTCATTGAAGTAGGATAGTTCCGTCTTGCCCAATAGTTGGAGACGATCTTTTGGATAGAACTTGAAATACCCGGTCATTTCCACTCCAGGCCTGGAAATATCACTCATATGTATTTCACGATGAATGCCGTCTTCTCCGGCTATCAATTCTAATTTAAACTGCTCTAATAAATCTTCTGTTCGGACCTTGCTCATCTCTCTAACAACCTCCTTATTCGTGAACCACTGTCCCCTATTGTAGCATGTTTTTTTAATTCTTGAATATTTAGTCCTGACTACAGAGTAATCCATAAAAAAAGCACAGGCTGTTTCGCCCGTGCTTCCATAGAACATTATTTTTTCATATCTTTGATCAGACTGTTCAATACCAGGTTGATAATGGAAATGATGATGGCAGAAATGATTGCCATTCCGAATCCATCAATATCAAAGGTACTGCCAAGCAGCGCATCTGTAAGCCAAAGTGTAATGGCGTTAATGACGAACAGGAAGAGTCCAAGAGATACGAGCGTAATCGGCAGCGTCAAGATAACCAATATTGGACGTACAATTGCGTTCAGGATCGATAAGATCAGCGCAGCGAGTAATGCCCCGCCCACCCCTTCAATTTGTACAGAATCAAACAGGGCACCGACAGCTATGATCGCTATGGCATTCACCAAGATATGCAGGAACCAATTCTTCAAACTATCCACCTACCTATTTTTTTAGACAAGATCAGAGGATGGACGGCGGGGTGACGGTCACAGGCCCGGTCTTTGTCTCAGCCTCTATATGATATGTCTGGTCATATTGTTCGTAAGCTTCGAATTCCAGACGTTTGTTCATTACATCTTTCTTGTCTTTTAGAATCTTGTAGTTTTCCAACTCGCAATATACGTTCCCTATATTGCTTTTCAATAATCCTACTATTTTTCTTTCATTGGGTATGGAAACACGAATGCTTCCAGCAGTTGTCTTATAGAAACCCGTATGAGCTTTATTGCTCAAATGATCCACTTTAATTTGTCCGCTTACGGTTGAAATATCACTCTTGCCAAGATCACCAACAAGGGAGACGGTCCCATTGATGGTATCTGCTTCCCACTCATCAAAATTAACGGATGCTGCCGTAATACTTCCATTACCTGTTTCAACCTTGCAGCTGCGACCAATCAACTCCTTTAATTTCACAGGACCATTTGATGTTTTCAATTGCAGCTGATCTGCTTTCAGCTCCTCTATTTCCAGATCACCGTTGGACAGCTTCGCTTTAATAAAGGAAAGGTGGACAGGAGGAACATAAAGCTCCACCTTCACCTTTGTTTTTTTGACCGGGCTGGAAAGTCGGAGCAAACCTGCTTTCAAAGTCAGGTTCACGTCCTCTTGGAACCTGTCCTTCGCCTGCTGTTCACTCTCCGCCCCATACACCCTCCCATCAAATACGGCTTTGACATAATCCTGATCCCACGATCGAAGTACAAGGGAACCATTTGCAATCCATACATCGATATCATTCATTTCCCCTGCCTCCAGCACTGCCTCCTCGGAAAAAGATTGATATTCCCCGAAAACCATGTCAAAATCTGATTTTTTCACTTTCTCAACCGCATCATCGAAAAAGTTTCGTAACCCATACCTTTTGGAGGCGGGTTTCTCTTTGTCTTCCTCCGGCTTTCTTTCTACAGCTTCAAGCAGCTTCGCTCCTTCATCAGCCGTTATTTTCCCCTCTTCAATCATTTTGAGGATCTTCATTCGCTCTTCTGTCATTTTCCTCACTCCTTACTTCTTCGTACGATTTGCCAACAGCCAGTGATTCAAAAAACACCTTGAAAAGACATCGTGTCTTCTCAAGGTGTAATCTGCCTAAATACTACAGCGGTAGAAACGCTCTGTTTTCATACGTTCTAATTGTTCCGGGTTCTGTTCCATTAAACTCATCATACCATCCACCTGAGACAGGTGAGCGCGTATGGCTGCCATTTTCTTATCCCAATGAGGGCGGATATCCAATACGATTTCCGGTTCTCCCAAATCTTCCTGATGATCGTTGGAAATGGCATGCAGCCACAGCTCCGGCCGCTTCGAATCATCCATTAAACGCACAGCCTCCACCACGCCGGCACCGAGAGCGTCGTGATCCGGGTGTACAGCATAGCCAGGATAGTGTGTGATAATGATGGAAGCTCCGTACGCCTCGATTCTCTCTTTCAGATAGAGAGCCATTTGATCCAATGGTTCAAACTCCAGCGTCTTGTCACGGTAACCGAGAAATTCCAGGCCGATATCCAGCTCCTCAACCGCTTTTTGGAGTTCCTCCTTACGGAACGAGGAGAGCGTCTCTCTGTTTGCAAATACGGGCTTACCCATATTACGCCCCATCTCTCCTAATGTACCACATAGATAAGTGACTTCTGCGCCTTCTTCCCTGAACTTCGATATGGTTCCCGAAGCCCCAAAGGATTCATCATCCGGATGAGGGAAGATGACGAGCACTTTCTCTTTACTCATCCGGATCGACCTCATGAGAAAAAGGAGTCTCACTGATTTCCAGAGCTACCATAAGGCGACCTTCCCGGTCGTGTCCAGCCAAAAGGAGACGGTCATGTTCATCAATTTCGAAATCCGACACTCCTTCTGCGTACACCCATCCAAGATCCAGCTTCAATCCGACGCGGAAACCTCCGCCTGTGCTGACAATTTTTCCATGTTTATATTTCACTTTTGCATTGCGAATAAATGCCCCTACATTATAGGCGTTTTGATCAAAGTGGCTGGCATAAGCCCCATTCGTCGTTTCCAAGTGAACGTAGACATCTTTGTTGGCAAATTGATCTATTTTGTTCTGAACTGCTTCTTGCTGTATTGCTTTCACTAGTATTCCTCCCGTCAAACGATTCTTGTTTAACGATACTGAATTCTCCGGCAGGCGTCAAAACATCTACTTGGAGGCGACTTCTTCCCGCTCACTCATACGCTGTTCCATTCGCTTGCGGTCTCTTTCCAGAACCGGTTTTAAATACCGTCCCGTATAGGACTCCCTGTGTTCTGCCACTTCTTCCGGTGTACCGGTAGCGATGATCTGTCCGCCATTCTGTCCGCCTTCCGGTCCAAGATCAATGATGTGATCTGCCGCTTTAATGACATCCAGATTATGTTCA
This sequence comes from Halobacillus sp. ACCC02827, assembly GCF_030291935.1. NCBI lineage: Bacteria > Bacillati > Bacillota > Bacilli > Caryophanales > Bacillaceae > Halobacillus > Halobacillus sp. ACCC02827. The sequence continues at coordinate 2,670,306 of NZ_CP128168.1, forward strand.
ATAATCAGAACGGAATCTCCGTTTTCCACAAGTCGCTGCAGCACTTGAAGAAGTCGGGATATGTCGTCCACGTGTAATCCTGTCGTCGGTTCGTCCAGAATATAGAAGGACTTTCCGTTTGAACGGCGATGAAGCTCGCTGGCAAGTTTCACACGCTGGGCTTCCCCACCGGAAAGGGTCGTCGCAGGCTGCCCAAGCTTAATGTAATCAAGCCCGACATCCGCCACCGTCTGCAGCTTCCGTTTGATTTTCGGGATGTTGGCAAAGAAATCCAGCGCTTCTTCAATCGTCATCCCCAGTACATCTGCAATGCTCTTCCCTTTATATTTCACTTCGAGCGTTTCCCGGTTATAGCGTTTCCCGTCACATACCTCGCACGGAACGTAAACATCCGGCAGAAAGTGCATTTCGATTTTAATAATTCCATCCCCGCGACACGCTTCACATCTTCCACCTTTGACGTTGAAGCTGAATCGTCCTTTTTTGTATCCGCGGATTTTAGCTTCGTTCGTCTGTGCAAAAACATCCCGGATATCATCGAATACACCTGTGTACGTAGCCGGGTTGGAGCGTGGTGTCCGGCCGATAGGCGACTGATCGATATCAATCACTTTGTCGAGCTGATCGATACCTTCTACAGTTTTATGCTTCCCTGGTTTTTGTTTTCCGTTATGAAGCCGCATCGAAAGTGTTTTGTAGAGGATTTCATTGATCAATGTACTCTTCCCTGAACCTGATACCCCGGTGACAGCGGTCAGAAGTCCAAGCGGCACATCGGCGTTCACTTTCTTAAGGTTGTTCTCTTCCGCTCCTTTGATTTTCAAAAAGCGGCCATCCGGTTTCCGGCGCTCTGCTGGAAGCGGAATGAATTTTTTACCCGACAAGTACTGCCCGGTTAAAGACTTCCGACTCTTCATTACCTGCTTCGGCGTTCCCTGGGAAACAATATTTCCGCCATGTGCTCCTGCACCAGGTCCAATGTCGATTAAATAGTCGGCAGCCAACATCGTATCTTCATCATGTTCTACCACGATCAGCGTATTATCCAAATCGCGCATCCGCTTGAGCGTTTCAATCAGTCTGTCGTTATCACGCTGGTGGAGGCCGATGGAAGGCTCGTCCAGTACATATAATACTCCCGTAAGTGCAGAACCGATCTGGGTCGCAAGCCTGATCCGCTGCGCTTCACCGCCGGAAAGGGTACCGGCAGACCGGGAAAGTGTTAAATAATCAAGGCCGACATTCGCAAGAAAGCTCAATCGCTCTACAATCTCCTTCAGGATCATGCGCGCGATCGTTTCCTCCTTCTCTGTCAGTTCTAATGAATCGAAGAAATTCTTCGCTTCCGTAACAGAGAAGTCTGTTGTCACCCCGATGTGTTTGCCGTTGATGAGAACGGCGAGAGCTTCTTCATTCAATCTGTTTCCTTTACACTTCGGACACGGTTTCTGTGCCATGTACTTTTCCATCTGCTCACGAATATAGTCGGAACTGGTTTCTCTATAGCGCCGGGAAATGTTTGGAATAACGCCTTCAAAGAAGATTTCATTTTCCCTTACTTTTCCAAAATCGTTCTCATAGCGGAAATAAACCTTCTCCTCTCCACTACCGTAAAGGATCCGTTCTTTATGCTCCTCCGGTAATTCTTCGAAAGGCTGATCCATATCAATACCGTAGTGATCTGAAACACTCTTAAGCAGCTGCGGATAGTATTGTGAGCTTTGAGGTTCCCAGGCGGCGATTGCGTGTTCGTTCAAGGACCGGCTCCTGTCTGGAATCACAAGATCGATATCTACTTCAAGCTGAGTACCTAAACCGTCGCAGCGGCTGCATGCTCCAAACGGGCTGTTAAAGGAAAACATACGCGGCTCCAGCTCGCTGATGGAAAATCCGCATATCGGGCATGCATGGTGTTCACTGAACATCAGCTCCTCCTCGCCGATTACATCCACAATCGTATGTCCATTTCCTAGATTAAGAGCCGTTTCGATGGAATCAGAAAGGCGGCCTTCCACACCATCTTTAACAACAATTCGGTCAATGACGACTTCTATTGAATGTTTCTTGTTCTTATCCAGTTTTATTTCCTCGGAAATTTCGCGCATTTCTCCGTCGACACGAAGACGGATATATCCTTCTTTTTGGAGCTGTTCAAACACCTTCACGTGTTCCCCTTTTCGCCCGGAGACGACAGGTGCGAGAATCTGAAGCTTCGTTCTTTCCGGATACTCCATCACACGATCCACCATCTGCTGGACGGTTTGAGAACTGATTTCTATTCCGTGTTTCGGACAGGTCGGACGTCCAATCCTGGCGAAGAGCAGACGTAAATAATCGTAAATTTCGGTCACGGTCCCTACAGTAGAACGAGGGTTCCGACTTGTCGTTTTCTGGTCGATGGAAATTGCCGGGGATAACCCTTCAATTGCATCGACGTCCGGTTTATCCATCTGCCCAAGGAACTGACGGGCATAAGCACTCAAGGACTCCACATATCGGCGCTGTCCCTCGGCATAAATGGTATCGAATGCCAACGAAGACTTCCCTGAACCGGATAAACCAGTCATGACCACCAGCTTATTCTTTGGAATGTCGATATCGACATTCTTCAAATTGTGGGCTCTGGCTCCCTTGATACTTATATGTTTACTAGCCATACTCAAATCATCCCTCCGCTTTTAGTTCCAACAAAACATCACGCAGTTCAGCCGCACGCTCGAAATCGAGTTCCCGAGCTGCCTGCTTCATTTCCGTTTCCATATTGTCGATAAGCTCCTGACGTTCGCGCTTCGTCATTTCCGAAGGCTTCTTACCCGTATCGTACTGTTCCTCTTCTTCTGCGACGGCAGTAGCCTTAATAACGTCACGCACTTCTTTCTTGATCGTTGTCGGAGTTACACCGTGCTCTTCGTTATAGGCAATCTGCTTCTCCCGACGACGGTATGTTTCATCTATAGCAAACTGCATGGAAGCCGTCACTTTGTCGGCATACATGATAACTCTTCCGTTTTCATTTCGTGCTGCACGTCCGATCGTCTGAATCAGGGAACGGTCGGAACGGAGGAAACCTTCTTTATCTGCATCGAGAATAGTAACGAGAGATACTTCCGGAATGTCCAGACCTTCTCTCAACAAGTTGATTCCGATCAACACATCGTATTTACCGACACGAAGATCCCGGATGATTTCAATCCGTTCGAGCGTCTTGATTTCTGAATGGAGGTAAGCAACCTTCATTCCCAACTCTTTGAGGTAGTCCGTTAAATCCTCAGACATTTTCTTCGTAAGTGTTGTAACCAGTATCCTCTCATTTCGATCTTTCCGCTTGTTGATCTCTCCCACCAGATCATCGATCTGACCATGAATCGGACGCACTTCAATTTCCGGATCAAGAAGTCCGGTCGGCCGGATAATCTGCTCGATCATCTTCGGTGTATGTTCGATTTCGTATGGACCAGGCGTCGCCGAAACGTAAGCAATCTGGTTGATGTGTTCCTCGAATTCATGAAACATAAGCGGCCTGTTGTCCATAGCGGAAGGGAGACGGAATCCATGATCGACGAGCACTTGTTTCCTAGCCCTGTCCCCGTTATACATCCCTCTCACCTGTGGAAGTGTCACATGGGATTCATCAATCATAATCAGGAAATCATCCGGGAAATAGTCGAGAAGCGTATAAGGCGTCGCTCCCGGCTCCCGGAACGTCAAATGACGGGAATAGTTTTCGATTCCTGAACAGAAACCCATTTCCCTCATCATTTCCAAATCGTAGTTTGTCCGCTGCTCCAGACGCTGCGCTTCGAGAAGCTTGTCGTTGTCCCGAAGCTCTTTTACACGGTCTTTCATTTCCTGTTCTATATTTTCAATGGCTTTTTTCAACTTTTCTTCCCGGGTGACAAAGTGGGAGGCCGGGAAAATCGCTACATGCTCCCGATCGCCGATCACTTCGCCGGTCAACACATCCACTTCTCTGATCCGGTCAATTTCGTCTCCGAAAAATTCAATCCTCATCGCATGTTCTTCCCGTGAAGCAGGAATAATTTCCACCGAATCCCCGCGCACGCGGAATGTACCACGCTGAAAGTCAATATCGTTCCGCGCATATTGAATGTCTACAAGGTTCCGGAGCAGCTGATCGCGATCCTTCTCCATTCCCGTACGAATGGAAAGCACCTGACTTCGATATTCGTCGGGAGAACCTAAACCATAAATACAAGAAACACTGGCAACAATGATGACATCGTTCCGCTCAAACAAAGCAGACGTAGCGGAGTGGCGCAGCTTGTCGATCTCATCATTGATGCTCGCGTCCTTCTCGATAAACGTATCCGACGAAGGGACATAAGCTTCCGGCTGATAATAATCATAGTAACTGACAAAATATTCCACAGCGTTATTTGGAAAGAACTCCTTGAATTCACTATAGAGCTGCCCTGCCAACGTTTTGTTATGGGCTATGATCAGTGTCGGCTTGTTGACCTGTTCAATGACGTTTGACATGGTGAACGTCTTACCGGTACCCGTTGCACCGAGTAACGTCTGATGTTTTTCCCCATTGTTAATCCCTTCGACCAATGCTTTGATTGCTCGCGGCTGATCTCCCTGCGGGGTGTATTTAGATACTAATTCGAATTGTCCCTCCACGACGAAAACCTCCGTTCCTCACTATTCCTTCCTAGTTTACCACAACAGTTTACCATTCTAACCTTAAACGAACAAACATTCGCACTTGCAATTGGTTTTTCCCTGTTTTTCCATTTTTATCCCCTCTCTCCGACCTACTCCTTTTCCATCCAGCCAACGCTCACCTATATCCTTTACGACTCGGAAAAATATAAAAAGCACCTGTATCCATGAACTATAACCCGAATAATGGACACTTATAAAAAAGTGCCCCGTTATTCGGGTTATTTCTGTTTCAAGGAAGGAAACCCGTTTATAATCAAAATAAATATATGAACGGAGTGTGACTATGAGTAAACATCTTTATTCAAATACGGAAATGAAACAATTAGAGGACAATCCGAATGTCGTAAAGGTATCGGAACGTTCTATCACATACCATCCTTTATTTAAGAAAGCTGCAATTCAGGAATATCAGAATGGAAACTTTCCATCTCAAATATTTGAAGAGCACGGATTTGATTTAGTAGTGATTGGGAAGGATCAACCCAGAAGATGCTTAAAGCGCTGGCGTAACACATTTGAAAAGTACGGAGAACTTGGTCTGGAGGGAGACCGTCGTGGAAAAGGAAGTAAAGGTCGACCTTCTTCAAAGAAGATGTCTGCGGAAGAAAAACTTGAGAAAGCGGAAGCTCGTATTAAGTACTTAGAGGCTGAAAATGATTTTTTAAAAAAGCTAGACAAACTCGAAAGGCAGGCGTTGAAGAAGAAACGAAAATAACTCCATCAGAAGTCTATCAGCTTATTTATGAAACAATCCATAATTACTCCTTAAGGAGTATGGTCTCTTATTTATGTGAATTCACAGGAGTAAGTCGAAGTGGATATTATGCGTGGATAAATAGTGATTCCAAAAGACAAGTGAAAAATCAGAAAGACGAAAAGGATATACAAATTATTCAAGTTATCTTCTCACAAAACCATGAGAAAGTAGGAGCTCTGCAAATTAAGTTGATTCTCGAAAATGATTATGGGGTCATCATGAATCATAAAAAAATTCGAAGATTAATGAAGAAATTTGATCTTTCGGCAAAGATCAGACAGGCTAAACCATACAAACAAATGTTGAAAGCCACTCAAGAGCATCGTACGTGCCCAAACCATCTTAACCGAGAGTTCACACAACTAGAACCCGGAAAAGTCTTTTTGACTGATATCACTTACACGTATTTTGGGAAAGGTCAAAAAGCATATCTTTCTTGCGTGAAAGATAGTACAACAAAGGAAATTGTAGCTCACCATATATCTACTTCCCTAGGGATGGATATTGTTTACCGAACGTTAGAGAAACTTCAAGACACCGTAAGATCTTTCCATCCAGAAGCAATGATTCATTCGGATCAAGGGTTTCATTACACTCACCCCAAATTCCAATCTAGAGTGAGAGAAGCTGGCCTTCGTCAGTCCATGTCCCGAAAAGGTAACTGTTGGGATAATGCACCTATGGAATCATTTTTTGGTCATTTAAAGGATATGGTGGATCACCAATCATGTGAAAGCCTAAGCCAACTTAAAGAAGAAATTAGCCAGTATATAGCAAAATATAATAATAAAAGATATCAGTGGAATTTAAATAAGATGACCCCGGTGCAATACCGAGATCATCTCCTAGCCGCCTAAGGTTCTTTTTATAAACTGTCCGAATTATAGGTTACAGTTCACCACAGGTGCTTTCTTTATTTCTATATCAATTCAGGGCTTACGCATCAAAGGTTTGATTATATTCATTTACTTCAAACAAATCGATCAACTCAATATCCGGATTCTTATCAATGAACCAACGCAGGGAAAAATCGTTTTTGAACAGAACAACCGGATTCCCTTCCCGATCTTCAGCAAGCATGTTCCGTTCATCGAACAGCGAAACGTCCACCTGATCCTCTTTAAGCCAGCGTGGAATACGCTCTCCAAGCGGTATCAACTCAATATCCACATTATACTCATTCTTCATCCGATATTCGAATACTTCGTATTGAAGTTCTCCGACAGCACCGATGATAAAATCTTCGAAGCTGTAGCGTTTAAACAGCTGAATTGCTCCTTCCTGAACCAGCTGTTCCAAACCTTTGCGGAACTGCTTCGATTTCATAACGTTTTTAGCTGTAACCTTCTTGAAGATCTCCGGCGGGAATTGAGGAAGTTCATCATATTCAAACTTGGATTTACCTGTAACAATCGTATCGCCGATCCGATAGACGTTTGGATCATAGATTCCGATAATATCTCCTGCATATCCTTCCTCAACGGTTCCACGGGAAGAGGCTACGAACTGTTGTGACTGGGCAAGTTTAAAGGTTTTTCCGGTTCGCGAGAGCGTGACGTTCATTCCGCGTTCGAATTTACCGGAACAAACTCGAACAAAAGCGATCCGATCGCGGTGCTGCGGATTCATGTTAGCCTGGATTTTGAAAATAAAACCTGAAAACTCCTCGTCTTCTGGTGAAACGACACCTTCCGTTGACTTACGTGGTGCAGGTTCGGGTGCCATTTCAATAAATGAATTAAAGAATGTTTCGACTCCGAATGGCGCGAGTGCACTACCGAAGAATACCGGCGTTTGATCACCGCGCAGCACCTTCTCCATATCAAAAGCTTCCCCGGCTTCTGCCACAAGTTCCATCTCTTCCTGAGCTTCCTGGAATGTTGCATTTTCTGTTAATTCCGGATACTGATCGAGCTGGTTATAAGGAATATAATCTTCTTCCTCATTTCCTGTGAAATGAACGAACTGTTCCTGTTCTCTGTCAAAAACCCCGAGGAATCGTTTCCCCATACCGGCAGGCCAGGTCATCGGGTATGTTTCAATATTTAAAGTTTCTTCAATTTCCTGCATTAAATCGAACGGCTCGCGTCCTTCCCGGTCCATCTTGTTAATGAACGTAAAAATTGGGATGCCGCGCATTTTACAGACTTTGAACAACTTGAGCGTCTGTGCCTCGATTCCTTTCGTCCCGTCAATAACCATAACAACACTGTCGACAGCTGTCAGCGTGCGATACGTGTCTTCACTGAAGTCTTCGTGGCCAGGCGTATCCAGTATATTGACCTGGTAGCCTTTATATGGGAAGTTCATAACACTCGATGTTACTGAGATTCCCCGCTGCTTCTCGATTTCCATCCAGTCGGATGTAGCGAATTTACCAGATTTCTTTCCTTTTACCGTTCCTGCTGAACGAATCAGATTACCAAACAGCAGCATTTTTTCCGTCATCGTCGTTTTTCCGGCGTCCGGGTGGGAGATAATAGCAAACGTACGACGCTTTTTCATTTCTTCTTGAATAGGATTCATCGTTATATCCTCCATGTTATAAATTTTTATATGTTTTGATTTAAGGCAGGATATACGTTACAACGACCGTGTCGTGGACACATGATCCGTACAGCATTCCTTTTCCATAAAAAAAGCGCGCCTCGATTTCAGAGCGCTTCAACACTTTTGATTATACTTTGAAAGTTAGCATAACCGCCCGCTAAAATCAATGCTTGACGTGACGGGCCATGATTCCTTCCACTTCTCTCCCCCTCTGCAAACCTGTTATAATAGAAGCAAATAACGTTCAGTAAGGATGCCATATATGCAAAGTTATTTACTACAACCGAAAGATATACAAAAGATTACCGGTCCCACTTACTATGAGCGGGGTAAACGCTACTTCGAATCAGGTAAAGTGTATGGACTGTCACATAATAGCGCCATCCGTTCCTGGCGGGCGGTCGTAGCGGGGACCCATGATTATGAAGTCCGCGTTTTCTTTTTTGATGATGAAGATGTCGAGGCGACGTGCGAATGCCCGGCATATGCAGAGCACTATACGTGTAAACATATCGCCGCCGTTTTAATCGCCATACGTGAGAAAACATTGGAGGAGCTCGCTCCGCGTCTGGCGGAGAAAGGGAAGAACGTCCAATTCCCTCCGGCCAGTCAAGACCGTATGTTCGCTGTAAGTTTGTTTGAGGCTTTCCGGCAGCGTCAGGAAAACCAGTCGGAAACAGAAAGCAAGCGGCCGCTGCAAGTCAACTATTTTCTGCACCTTCAATCCATGCTTGGCGCGAAGAGTCTTGGAATGGAGATAAAAATCGGCGAAGGCTATCCCTACGTCATCAAGAATATTCGGGAGCTTCTTGACCACATTCGGAAGCAGCAGCCTTACAGGATTACGAAAAAGTTCACCTTTGACCCATCCGAACACCTGTTTACAGAGCTGGATAAGCGAATTTTCCATATTCTTCAGCGGGCATATGAACAGGAGCAGTTTTATGAGCAGCATTGGAGTATGAACGATAAGAAAGTTTTACGCATTCCACCTGCCATGACCAAGGATCTCCTTCCATTGCTGCAGGAACAAAATGCTGCGATGATTGACCGTGGCGATCCGATGGGGGCTGTCCGCTTCGAACAAGATTTTCCGGATTTGTCCTTTTACGTAACGGAAGAACGCGGTCACTTTCATATGCATATGAACAAGTTGAAGGAATATGATTACCTGGCAGATTACCATATGCTGTACCGTCAGTCTTCCTTCTATCCAATTGACCCGGAGAAAGAAGATATTTTGAGGACCTTATATACCACGCTCCCATACAACTCGAGCGGAAGTCACACAGTAAGCTATCACGATATGGAAGGAATTGTTTCCTACGTCCTGCCAGAGTTAGAGCGGATAGCTGACGTTAATCTGGACTCTTCCGCTAAGGAAAGAATTATTCAGGAGCCATTGCGGGCAGAAGTTTATTTGGACTTCTCCCAATGGACATTAACCATTGATGTAAAGTTCCATTATGGTGACATTACCATCGATCCTTTTCAACAGAATAACGTCTCTCAGGCAATTATACAAAGAGACAGTCAAACGGAAGAGCATATCATGCAGATCATTGAGTCTGCCGAATTTAAATTTGATGGAGAAATGGTCTATATTGAAGATGAATACCCTTTAGATGTTTTTCTGCGCTATTATCTTCCGAAGCTTAAAGAGTGGAGTGATGTCTACTTATCTTCCTCCGTACGCTCTTTAATCAGCGAAGAAGCACACGAACTCCAAAGTTCCGTCGAGCTTGAAAACGAAGGGAACTGGCTTGATATCCGCTTTACCATTGAGGGAATCAGCTCTGATGACATACACGAAGCGCTCAAGGCCGTAATTGAAAAGAAAAAGTATTATCGACTCTCGGATGGAGCTCTAATGTCTTTGACCTCGGACTCCTTTGAACGCTTCCAGAAACTTATGAACGAACTGGATCTTACCGCACAGGATTTAGATGACAATCAACTCCACGTTTCCACGGCGCGGAGCCTTCAGGTGGAAGATGCCCTTCAACCGACGGATGCGGAACGAAACCGGCTGTTCCATGAACTTGTGAACCAGCTTAAATCACCACAGTCGTTTGATATCGCACCTCCATCTGGACTGAATGCAGAGCTGCGCTCCTATCAGCTCACCGGTTTTCGTTGGATGAAGATGCTCAGCCACTATGGTCTCGGCGGTGTTCTTGCGGATGATATGGGACTTGGAAAAACGCTGCAGACGATCACTTACCTGCTTCATGAAAAAGAAGAAGGGCTGATGAATGAACCGGCGCTGATTGTTGCTCCGGCTTCTCTCGTCTTTAACTGGAAGAAGGAATTAGAGAAATTTGCACCTTCCCTTTCTCTCCAGGTGTTGACCGGGGACCCGTCTTCACGTCAGGAAGCTCTGGAAGCAGCTGCTTCTAAAGATGTTTGGATTACCTCGTATCCATTATTGAGACAGGATGTTGCCTCCTACAGCGACCAGTCATTCCACACCATGGTTCTTGATGAATCACAGGCGATCAAGAACGAAGCGACCAAAACTGCCGTCGCGGTACGATCCGTAAAAAGCAGACACCGCTTCGCCTTAAGTGGAACACCAATTGAGAATTCTCTTCAAGAGTTGTGGTCTTTATTCCGTGCAATTATGCCGGGTTTCTTCCCGAGCAAAAAGAAATTCACGCAATTAAAACCAGAGAAGATCTCCATGATGACGCGGCCGTTTATATTACGACGGATGAAGACGGAGGTTCTTGATGAACTACCGGATAAGATCGATTCTGTCCAGTACTCAGAGCTGACCAGGGAGCAGAAAGAGGTTTACCTCGCCTACCTGGAACGAATCCAGAACGATATCCAGGAGACCATTGCGACAAAAGGAATACAGCGAGGGAAACTTGAGATCCTGGCTGGATTAACACGCCTCCGCCAAATTTGCTGCCACCCAGCATTATTCCTGGAGAACTATGAAGGGAAATCAGGTAAATTGGAGCAGCTGAAGGAACTTGCTTTAGAGCGGAAAGAAAACGGCAACCGTCTTCTTATTTTCTCTCAGTTTTCCAGTATGCTTTCCCTCATGCACGAGGAACTTCAGAAATCCGGTCTGGATGCCTTTTATTTGGACGGTCGGACAAAAACAGAAAAACGTATGGAAATGGTCGATCGGTTCAATGCCGGAGAGAAAGATGCTTTCTTCATCTCCTTAAAAGCCGGAGGGACCGGTCTGAATTTGACCGGAGCCGACACGGTCATTTTGTATGACCTGTGGTGGAACCCTGCAATCGAGGAACAAGCCGCCGGTCGTGCACACCGAATCGGCCAGGAAAAAGTCGTTCAGGTCATTCGAATGATAGCAGAAGGTACGATTGAAGAGAGGATCTATCAACTGCAGCAGAAGAAAAGGGATCTTGTTGATCAAATTATCCAGCCTGGTGAATCGATGCTTACCTCTTTAAGTGAAGAGGAAATCAAACAACTCTTTGCATGAAATAAAAAAGCAGCTGTCTCACAAGAGACAGCTGCTTTTGTTTACACTGCGGCTTTTTTACGCATTTTAAACCAGTACCCGCCAAGGATGCTTGCTCCGATAGCCATCGTAACCGTTGATATCAACATGTGGAGGGACGATGCCAATACGACATTGCCCGTAATGACGATTACAAACCCTACAGCAGCGTTCATAACGATTGATAACAGGTACAACCAGGACAACAAGATATGATAGCGGAACCTGGAAGCGTAAATGACAAACCAAATGGCAGCTACGATAATGACGAACGTAGCGACCCAATGGAGCGAATAAATCATGTTGGCAATGGATTCACTCTTAATTAAGTACTCCATTGCAGGTATATCCAAGAGAACATTGCTGGCACGACTATGTTTAAAGAAAGCACCCAAAATGACTTGAAGAACGTATACACTATAGCCGATCAGGAAAGCACGGTAGCTTTGAGATACCGACGACCAGCGATCTCGATCCAACTCGACTGGTTTGTTGTTCAAACTGTAGCTGAGCAGTACAAGAATGACCAACAGCATTTGGCTGAACGTTACATCAAATGTCGTGAAGCCGGGAGGTGTTCCCAAGAGCACGTTCAAACCACCAACCATGGATTGGAAAAGCAGCAGAATGATACTCAGGATAGCCAATACGAATACAGGCTTATGCTTACGGTATTTGATGATAGCACCGATTGCATTGATTCCAGTCAATACGACAAGAAGTGGAACCATTAAACGGTGGGAATACTCGATGATGACATGATAATCCGTAATATCAGGAATAATTTGTCCATTACATACAGGCCACGTACTTCCGCACGCATCCCCGGAATCGGTTGCGACGACAAGGTTCCCGAGAATTAGTGCGAGAAACGTGACGATGGTAGTTAAAATTGAAAATTTCTTCATCGTCTTACCCTTTCTCTATTTAGATGTTAATTATAAAAACATGAAGTTCCAAAATAAATCATATCACGAATTAGAATTAATAGAGAAAGGAAATCCTATACGTTTCTCATGAACTTTTTGTGAACAACCTAAATCCACCTACTTCTTCGAGGTTGGCCATTAAAAGAATGGACGATCATAAAACAAAAAAAACCGGGAAGGTCCATTCCTCCCCGGTTTCCATCAGACCGTAACTGCTGCTTGTTGTTTGCGCGCTTCCGCCTGGGCTTGTTTGATAAGACAGCGGCCCTTTCCGTGCGGGATACACATCGGTGTGCCGAACAACGGATCTTCTCTGACATCACACGTCATCTCAAATACGTGCTGCATCATTTCACAGGAAACGACTTCTTCCGGCTTCCCTTGAGAATACACCGTTTTATCTTTGACAGCGATGATATGGTCGGCATAACGACAGGCAAGGTTGATATCATGGAGCACCATGACGACCGTCCGGCCTTTATCCTGATTCAAGTCGAACAGCAGATCTAAAATCTCAATCTGGTGAGTCATATCCAGATAGGTAGTCGGTTCATCAAGCAGAAGCGTATCGGTGTCTTGAGCCAATGTCATGGCAATCCACGCACGCTGCCGTTGTCCACCGGAAAGAGAATCGACGGTACGATCCTTCAATTCCGTTAAATTCGTATCTTCTAATGCCGTCATCACTGCATGTTCATCGTCTTTCGACCAACGCTTTCCGAAGCCCTGGTATGGATAGCGGCCCTGTTTAACAAGCTGATACACAGTCAAACCTTCCGGAGTCGTTGGACTTTGCGGAAGAATCGCCATCTTCTTGGCAACCTCTTTTGTCCGCATTTTTGCGATATCCTTACTATCAAGGATGACTTCGCCTGATTTCGGTTTCAGTAACCGCGCCATTGACCGGAGCAGAGTGGACTTCCCGCACCCGTTCCCACCGATGAGTACCGTCACTTTTCCTTTAGGGATTTTCACATCCAAAGAATCGATAATGATTGAGTCGCCATATCCTAATGTCAAGTTATTTGCAAACAAGGTATCCATAGTCGATCTCTCCTTTGTTATCACACATTCCAACGCCGTCATCTATATTCAATCATGGAATTCCGAGTTTTCTCTACTTTCTAGTTTATGGGCTCTATCGATTGCTGTCAATGAATTTGAGAATCATTTTCATTACACACTTGAAAATAATATGCAGGATGCCTCTGTGAAAGAACTCTTCTTATCCGAGAAAAAGCGCGCCGTAACCAAGTGCACCTGCAATGACCAACGCAGGGTGGACTTTCCACCGTTCCAAAAGCAGAAAGCTCGCTGCTATCAGAAAAATAGTTTGGAAAAGCCCCGCCCCTTCATAAGAATTCACAAAAAAATCATACGTAATTATTCCGAGCAATACAGCGATCGTCGGTCTCACCAGCATAGTCATCCGCTTTACGCGTGGTGATTCTTTGTATTTATACAAAATTCCAAGCAGTGCGATCATTAGAATCATGGACGGCCCTACTGTGGCTGCAATTCCGATGACGGCACCGAGAACCCCGCCCTGTTCATATCCGATGTAACCTGCCATTTTTGTCGCAATCGGTCCGGGCAATGCATTCCCCATAGCCAATATTTCACTGAACTCCCTAACCTCATACCAACCATAACGATCCACTACTTCATTCTCCACTAAAGGGATGGAAGACGGTCCACCGCCGTATCCTAGAATCCCCGGTATGAAAAAGGCGACAAATATCTTCCAATAGATCATGATGCACCCTCCTTCGATTTTTGCTTCCCTTTACCGGTCAGTGCCGCTACTAACAGAATGGCAATGATAATTCCCGGGTGTACGCCCAGCGGCCGCAGAAGGAGGAGCGTGCCACATGCAAGCAAACCTGTCATTAAATAACCAAGTCCATTTGCTGCTTTCTGTAGAAACTGCCAAGTCAGAACGGCAAGCATCACACCGACAACCGGTATGACCGCCTGCGTCATCCCCTGCACCCATGCTTTGTCTTTAAAAGAAGAAAGCGAAGTCAACAGCACAATCATCAAAACAATGGTGGGGAGAATGGTAGCTAGAATGGCATTGGTCAGCCCCAGCGTTCCTTTTACCCGAAAACCGATATAGCCGGCCATTTTAGTCGCAATCGGTCCAGGTAGCGTATTCGCAAGAGCGAGAAGATCACCAAATTCATCATCATTCATCCATTTATACTTTTCAACGACCTCTTTATGTACGAGCGGTATAGAAGACGGCCCCCCGCCATAGCCGAGGATACCTACTCGGAAGAATGCGAGGAAGATTTGAAGCTGTATTCTCATTTCCCTTCCCCCTTCCCTTTACCAGGCCGCGACAGAACCGTCGGTCCGGGATTCTGTTCCTCCGTATAACGTGCCGGTCTCCGAATCTCTCCAGATGATCTGCCCACGTCCGAACGATGTTCTGTCTTCCATCACTTCTATCTCATGGCCCCGTGCGCGCAATGCCTCCAATGCCTCTAATGGAAAATCACTTTCTACCAGCACATTCCTGCCGGTTTTCCATTGCCAGCGGGGTGCATCAAGAGAGGCTTGGGGGTTCAGGTGGAAATCGATCATATTCATAATGACCTGGACATGCCCCTGCGGCTGCATGAACTCTCCCATGACACCGAACGGCCCCACTGCCTGCCCCTTACATGTCAGGAAACCGGGAATGATCGTGTGGTAACTTCGCTTTCCACCCTCCAGGCAGTTGGGGTGATCGGGGTCAAAAGAGAAATTACGACCGCGATTTTGAAGCGCAATTCCTGTTCCTGGAACGACAAGTCCGGATCCAAATCCGTTATAGTTGCTCTGTATGAAAGAAACCATGTTTCCTTCTTCATCTGCTGCTGCTAAATAAACCGTTCCACCCGTCGATGGATTTCCAGGTGCCGGCAAAGCGGCCTTAGCACCCATTTCTCCTCTTCTACTATCTGCATATGCTTCACTCAGGAGTTCATCAACATCAACTCTCATTGAATGGTTCTCAGCAATATAGTGACCACCGTCTGCAAAGGCAAGCTTCATTGCCTCAATCTGCTTATGGAACGTGCTGCCGCTGTCTCTCTCTTCAAATGAGAATCCGTCCAACAAACGAAGGGCCATCAAAGCGACGATTCCCTGTCCGTTCGGAGGCATCTCCCATACCTCATACCCCCGGTACGGGACAGACACGGGGTCCACCCATTCCGGCTTGTAACCGGAGAGGTCCTCTTTCGTAAGGAAACCACCGCACTGTTCAGAGAATGCCGCTATACGGTCAGCAAGTTCGCCGGTATAAAAATCAGCCCCCTCCGTTTCAGCTATGGCGGCAAGTGTCGCAGCGTGGTCTGTCGACTGCCATGTATCGCCTGCTTTCGGAACCTTTCCTCCCGGTGCAAAGGTATCAAACCAAGAAGAGAATTCTTCCCTCGTCAACTCATGCTTATACCGTTCATATGCCCTGTTCCACAGCTTGCTCACGATGGGAGAGACTGCAAACCCTTCTTTTGCATATGCAATTGCCGGCTCAAGAAGTTCCCGAAATGGAAGCTTTCCGAACTTTTTCGAAAGTTCCACCCACGCCCCGGGAGCACCAGGTACCGTCACAGGCATCCAGCCATATTGCGGCATCTCTTCATACCCAAGAGCTTTCATTTTATTAATCGATATGCCTGAAGGGGCGGGACCGCTCCCGTTCAGCCCGTGCAGTTTTCCATTTATCCAGACTAACGCGAAGGCATCACCGCCGATACCGTTCGATGTCGGTTCGACAACTGTCAAGGCAGCAGCAGATGCGATCGCTGCATCGACAGCGTTCCCCCCTTTCTTCAATATATCCAACCCGATTTGAGCCGCAAGCGGTTGAGATGTTGCCACCATCCCTTTCCTGGCCGTTGTGCTCACACGACGGGATTGATATGGGTAATGCAAGTGATTGATTTTCGCCATTCTTTCCACCCTTTCTTTTTTCTATGAACAGACAGAAAGGAAATGACGGAATTCCGCCATTTCCTGATCAGCTTCCTCTGTAAACCTGATAACCAAACGGTGAGACGAGGAGCGGTACATGGTAATGATCTTCCCCTGCTTCCACTCCGAATCGAACCGGGATCGTTTGCAGGAACGGCTGTCCGTCTACGCCCCTCTCTTTAAAATAGTCCCCTATATGAAAAACAAGTTCATACGTTCCGTCATGCAACGAGCCCTCTTCCACAATTGGAGCATCCAGACGCCCGTCTTCATTCGTATAATCCGTTTTTAAATGAAAGTATTCCCCGTCTCGAATTTCCAGACAGTCAATTTTCACTCGGGATGCGGGTTTCCCATCAGCAAGATTAAGTACATGCGTAGTCAGTGATGCCATCAGTTAAACTCCTTACGTATGCATCCGTGCTTCGGATACGGTAGTTTCTTCGGAACCAAGATCAGCTTTTGTTACGTGGAATACCTGAAAACCATAAGGCGGACGGGGCTCCGTATAGACTTTCCCCTCGGACCCCTCGATTTCCTCTACTACGGCCTCCCACGTCCGGTTCTGGGATTCAAAGGTCACGTCCTTCAGCTGCGGGAAACGTTCGAGAATACGACAGCCGATCCTGTAGATGAGGTTTTGGATCGATGGTGTCTGGAGTTCGTGAAACACACTGGAAGCAATATCCCTGATTTGTTCGGCGGCAACGTATAATGGAGGTTTCCAACCATAGGCATCTGCAACATTTTCATAACCCCAGTGAATATTCAGGTAAATGAATAACGGTCGGTTGCTGTCTTCCGGAAGCGTCGTATACTCATCACGAATGTACCCCGCAAATGAATTTCCCTTTACTTTGATCAATTGAAGGTCGGTCAGAGAGCTGCGTTGTTTGTTTATGACCGTTCCACCGTCTGCTGTACGGATAAATTCCGTCGAAGCGGATACCCGCTCATTCCGGGAATGTTTGAAAACGACATCGCTCTTACTCCTGCCGTCAGAAAGGGGTCGTGCTGAGGTCTGCTCAAAAGGGATTTCTTCCCCTGACATTTCCACCCGCTCAAAGTGGGGATACCGATCCAGGAAAGCCTTGGCTGCGTAAGCAAGGAATCCCTCCGTCGTTGCTCCTTCGTAGGTGGCAAGGTGCCTTAGAATGAAGTTTTTCATAGAATCCGTCGCGACAACTTTTGAATTATCCCCTTCGGTAAAAGAGGATAAAAATTCCTTCCCTCCGACAGATACGCTTGCATTGAGGCCGTACACGACATTGTCACGGCCACTGAAGTCCGATTCCGGGATTTCCTTTACTCCTTCGAGCGGTTTCATATAGGTGCGGTAAGCAAAGACATCTTTTTTCCCATAATACATTAAGCGGTCATTATCCATTGAATCTCTCCTCTATTCTTCTATTTTGTCTAAAAGACGAAAGGAAGCGATCGCATAGACTTCTTCCAACGCCTTCTGAAATTCCGCTCGTCTGTCATTAGCAACCCGCGTTCGCAATGCGGCGTGAATCTCAGTTTTACGTTTTCCCTTCACCGCAAAAATGAAAGGAAACTGAAAACGCTGCTGATAGATTTCATTCAGATGATGGAAACTCCTGAATTCTTCTTCTGTTAAATCTCTCAGTCCCGCCTCTTCTTGTTCAGAAACAGATTGACTGCTCATTTTAATGTTTGCACCCAAGTCGGGGTGAGAACGGATAAGCTCCAGCTGTTCCGTTTGAGGAGAATCAGCCACGATTCCGACCATTTTCTCATGAAGGTCTTTCAGGGAGGTGAAAGGCCTGAACTTGACTGCTTTTTTCGCCACCCACGGGGAGCTTTCGAACACTCCACCGAGCTCCTGGATAAATTGCTCGTCATTCCAATCATTCAATTCTTGTAATCGGACCATCGCTTCCTCCTCCACCATGCTTTATTTACCTGAATTTTACTTAATATTCTGACAAAAGTCATTATGCAGCATCCACAAGTTTCACACACAATTTTAATCATAGTAACTAAATTCAGGCGCCTCTAGTAAGTGTCTGATTCGTAGTGCAAGTCGAAGACGTATGGTGGCCTCTGAATCCGATACACGTTCCCCCAGCAGCTCTTCACATTTCTCAAGACGATACACCACTGTATTTCTGTGAACGTACAGCCGTTTTGCCGTTTCAGAGATTTGACAATGTGTTTCAAGAAAAACAAACAAAGTCTGAAGCAGCGTCTCTTCTTTATCCATCCCCCTGGAGAGCAAAGGCTTCAGGGAATGAGCGCAGAACTCCTGTAAATCTTCCCGAGGAATAATGCGCAGCAATTCTTCGATATCTTTCGTTTGATAGAGTTGAATAAACCCGTGCTTCCCGGCTAACGTTCCCGTCTTCATAGCTCTCTCAGCTTCCTTGAAGGCATTCTTCACCTGCAGAAGCCCCCTCGCAATATTGCTGACTCCAAAAGACAAAGAACGTTGAAAACGCTGTTCTATTTTCTTTTGAACCAAACCCAGGGAGGACCGGGCATAGGCATTAATATTTTCCACCGTGTCCTTCACTTCAAAGATGAGGACACACAGATCCCCCTTCGTGAATAAATGAGTGGATGAAGAAAGCCGGATTACTTCATCTTCCATATATTCATAGATGGCATCGATCGCTCTCTGATTCTGAGTATAGCTCCCTTCAGCAAGACTCCCATCTACTTTTCCTGCTGCACATATGTAATTCGCTTCCCTCTCCAGCGAGAATTCTTTCGCTCGGCTTACGACTTCATCATCGGAATGGTATAAACCCTCTGTGAAATGGAAAAAGAAATCATTCTTTACCCGTTTGGAGTACTGCTTCAGTGCATTTTCCTTTACGAGTTCAAAAGAAATGACGTTGACAGCCTGTTCAATGGTAAGCATCTTACCATGATCGGTCGGATGAAGTTCCCCCATGACAAGGAGGTACCCTGCTCTTTTCTCGTGTGTATGAACGACAAACACAGAGTAACACTCCCGATCAGACACGATGGAAAAACTGAAGAACGGAGTATCCGGAAAATAAGCAGAAAAATCTTTGAAATACAGCTCTCCAATCCCTTTTTTCAATCGTGTGCTGACATTTGAATAAGCGATCGGCTTCGCATAAGGGTCAAGCAGAACAACTGGATGGTCGATCGTTTCTGCAATGTTCCTCATCAATCCCTCCATCCCCTTGCCTCTCATCACATGATCGGTAAAGCGCTTATGCGTCTCCAATGCTTCCTTCAGCTCATTGGTTCGCCGGTCGAGAATACTGCTCAAAATTTCATTGACAATATCCCCAAGAGAATTATCTGCAGGAATTTCAATGATTGGAAACCCGAGACTATCTCCTTCCCGCAATACCTCACCAGGGATCTCCTGTAAAAAACGCTTCGTTTTAATTCCGAGTGCAGCACATCCCTGACTATCCATATGTCGAACGAGGTCTACGAGCTCCGCAGGATTTTTCCTAACATGATAGGCAGTCGTGACAAGCATTTCATCCTGTTTCAAAAAGCGCGCGATGTCAGGTGCATCCATCATATTGACATGGAGCACTTCCCGGTCGATCCCCGTGACACCGGCAATCACTCTGCTGCCGCTCAACGCCGGAACATCTAAAACATTTTTTACTTTCAAACGAGTATCCCCCTAACTATTATTGCGTACATTTTATCACAAATTTCTGATAATTTATTGATGTTGCACAAATAAATGAGCAAAATCCTACATAATTGCTAATGATGTTCTTCCTGTCTATTGATACACTTACAACTACTATTATGGTTACAGGACCTTTCCTGTCTCCATTATCAGACAAAGGATGGATAGGAATGAATACCAATACGGGAAGAGATCAAATCAATATTCCTGCAAACGAGGAACTGATCGAGTGGCTGGCATCCTACGGTAAAACAAAAGACGGAGGTGTCGAACGCCTCCTCTATACGGAGGCTTGGCTGAGTGCCCAGAACGCTTTGAAGGAACGCATGGAATCTATCGGACTCACTTCCCGCTTTGACAGTGTCGGCAATCTTTTTGGGAGATTGGAAGGAAGTGAGCCGGAAGCGGACTGCGTCCTGACCGGTTCTCATATCGATACCGTAAGGAACGGAGGCAAATATGATGGCGCCTACGGAATCATTGCGGGTCTGATTGCCG
The DNA here is from genome assembly GCF_030291935.1 of Halobacillus sp. ACCC02827. Classification (NCBI taxonomy): domain Bacteria; kingdom Bacillati; phylum Bacillota; class Bacilli; order Caryophanales; family Bacillaceae; genus Halobacillus; species Halobacillus sp. ACCC02827. Next base: position 2,690,828 of record NZ_CP128168.1, read on the forward strand.
TTCAGCGACTAATGACTGAATTCGGAAGACCGAAGCGCTCGATTGAAATCGTTTCTCTCTGCGAAGAAGAGGGCAGCAGGTTTCCCATTACCTTCTGGGGTTCCGGACACATTACAGGACGATATGGTTTGGAGGATGGATCCAACATCCAGGATCATAACGGTATTTCCTTATATGAAGCGATGAAAGCATGCGGCTTCGATCCTGCCCGGTACACTTCCCCCGTTCGGAAGGATATCCATCGTTTCTTTGAGTGTCATATTGAACAGGGAATCGTCCTTGAAAAAACCGGATCAGCGCTGGGTATCGTCCGCCATATCGTCGGACAGAAACGCTTCACCATAAAAGTTAATGGAGAAAGTAATCACGCAGGTACGACACCAATGCCTTTTCGAAAAGATGCCCTCGCCGTTTCAGCGGATATCATTCATTTCATTACGAAAACGGCTGCATCCACACACCCGGACCTCGTCGCCACAGTCGGGCAGATCCGGCCGGTACCGAACGTTCCCAACGTCATTGCAGGGGAAGCCCTTTTCACCCTTGACGTCCGCCACCAGGATAACGACATTCTCCAGGATTATTGTGAGGAAATCCACCGTTACTGTCTTCACTGCGAAGCCGCCTATCTCATGTCTGTCGATATGAAGCCCTGGCTTGAGGTAACGCCGGCAGAACTGGATCCGTCTCTGTTTCAATTAGCCTGCCATACGGCTGACAGGATGAACATTAACGCGAGAACGATAATCAGTGGAGCCGGACATGACGCACAGGTTTTCGCTCCTTTCTGTCCAACCTCTCTCCTATTCGTCCCGAGTCGAAATGGACGAAGCCACTGCCCGGAAGAATATACACCACCCGAGGAACTGGAAAAGGGAATTGAGCTGCTCACAAGTATGCTTTATCAATCTGCTTATGTATAAGAAGGGAGAAAGAATATGACCTACCGTGACTTAAACACTCCAATACGAACCATTATGACACCAGGACCTGTGGAGGTGGACCCTCGAGTGCTTCGAGCCATGAGCACACCGATCGTCGGACAATTTGACCCCGCCTTTACCGCCATTATGAACGAAGTAATGGAAATGCTCCGGCAAACGTTTCAGACAAAGAACAAATGGGCATTTCCCGTCGACGGTACATCGAGATCCGGAATAGAAGCGATGCTGTGCAGCATCATCGAGCCGGGCGACAACGTTCTCGTCCCGATTTTCGGACGGTTCGGCTATCTTTTGACGGAAATCTGCGAGCGGTACGGAGCAGAGGTACACACGATGGAATGCCCCTGGGGAGAAGTGTTCGAGGAGGAGCAGGTAATCAAAGAAATAGAACGAATTTCTCCTAAAATCGTTGCCCTTGTCCACGGAGAGACATCGACCGGCCGGATGCAGCCTATGACGAAGATAGGACACGCATGTCGACAGGCGGGCGCCCTTTTTATTGTCGATGCTGTTGCCTCCATAGGTGGAGTGGAAATTAAAGTAGACGAATGGGAGATCGATGGAATTGTCGGCGGAACACAAAAATGCCTTTCCGTACCTTCCGGAATGGCACCGCTCACTTATAACGAACGAATTGAGGAACTAATCCGAGCGAGGAAGAAGGTCGAACGCGGCATCTCGACAGAAGGGGACCGCGAAAAAGAAGGACTCAGATCCAAACCATTTATTAAGAGCAACTACCTGGATTTAAGTATGCTGCAGGATTATTGGGGACCTAGAAGGCTGAATCACCATACAGAAGCTACGACCATGCTGTATGCACTGAGAGAAGGTCTGCGCATCGTTCTGGAAGAAGGGCTGGAATATAGGTTTGAACGCCACAAGCACCATGAGTCCGCCCTCATCAAAGGATTAGAAGCAATGGGGCTGCAAATCTTCGGCAATCCAGCCTGCAAACTCCCGACCGTAACGTGTGTGACGATACCTTCTGAGATTGATGGGGAATCGGTACGAAGGATGCTGCTTGATGAATTCGGAATCGAGATCGCAAGTTCATTCGGTCCTCTACAAGGAAAAATATGGAGAATAGGGACGATGGGTTACAGCTGCCGGAAGGAAAACATCCTTCACACATTGAGCGCGTTGGAAGCTGTTCTCATCCGACACGGCACAGATATCCAGCCTGGAAAAGCACTGCAGGCTGCTTTGGACAGCTACGGCGTACAGACATTCAGAAAGTCAGCGCAGCACTGACAGAAAGGGGACAGCTGATATGAATGGAACGTTGGACTTAATAATAAAACAGGCGTCCGTCGTTTTAGAAAGCGGTATCCTACAGAAGGATATCGGTATTAAAAACGGGAAGGTCGTCTCTATCGAAGATACGCTTTCCCAACCGGCCGCCGATGTGTATGATGCCTCCGGGCTGCATCTGTTCCCAGGGATGATTGACACCCATGTCCATTTCAATGAACCGGGCCGGGAAGAATGGGAAGGGTTCGCTACCGGCTCACGCATGATGGCCGCCGGGGGCGCAACGATGTTCTTCGATATGCCTTTGAACGGCATACCGTCCACCACCACACGCGGAGCCCTCATCGAAAAGCAAAGAGTAGCAGCTCAAAAATCACTCATAGATTTCAGATTATGGGGTGGTTTGGTTCCCGGAAATGAACACCACCTCGCGTCCATGGCGGAGGAGGGGGTGATCGGCTTTAAAGCCTTTCTTTCTGAGACAGGAAATGATGAATTCGAAGCAGTCGATGACCATACCTTGATTCAAGGAATGAAAGAAATCGCAAAAACAGGGAAGATCCTGGCTTTGCATGCTGAAAGTGGACCAATGACTGCATTTCTAACAAAGGAATTTTCAAAAAGAGGTAATGGTACACCGGAGGAATACCTCGCTTCCAGACCTGTCGAAGCAGAACTGGAAGCAGTGGAAAGAGCTATTTATTATGCGGAGATAGCGAAATGCCCTCTCCATTTCGTCCATATAAGCAGCAAGAGATCCTTAGAAAGAATTGAAGCAGCGAAAGCAAAGGGCATGGACATTACAGTCGAAACATGTGCCCACTATTTATTATTCAACCATATCGCATTAAAGCAAAAAGGAGCCATCGCTAAATGCGCTCCACCACTGCGCTCCGAAGAGGAGCAAAAAGAATTGATTGAACTGGTGATGGAAGAGCGATTCGATTTCATTACTTCCGATCACTCTCCATGCCCCCCCGATATGAAATCATCGGACAACTTGTTTGAGTCATGGGGCGGTATCAGTGGTGGACAATTCACCCTACTATCTATGGTCGAGCTTGCCATCACTTATAATATTCCTTTTGAAAAAATTGCTTCGTTGACTGCCGGCAATGCTGCAAGGCGGTTTCAATTGGAAAACAAAGGACATATCCGAATTGGTAACGATGCAGATTTCGCCTTAGTGAACACCAGAAGACCCTTCACCGTGACAGAGGACAACTTCCGGGCTAAGCATAAGCACAGCATATATATGGGACACACTTTTCCGTGCACGATCGAAGCATCTCTGTCACGCGGGAGGATGGTTTTCAAGCAAGACTACGAAAAGCAACGCACTCATTAAAAGAAACCAGGGCTCCATCCTGCTAAAGGACGGTCACCCTGGTTTCTTTTCTTTCTACTGGATTTTCCAATGGATTTAAACCGGTGATTAAGCAGCCAGGACGGTCACCTGGATGAATCATGTTTGAACCCGGCGTCCCAGTCAAAATGACATCCCCGGGCTGTAACGTCATGATTTTCGAGAAAAAAGAAACGATGAAATCTGGTGAATACATCATATTTCCTACTGTATTCTCATGCGTAACTTTTCCATTTAAGGTTGTCTTCACTATGACGTCTTCAAGAGAAGACCAATGATCTCCACATACGAGATCGGACCCAAGGGAACAAAAGGTATCAAAGCTTTTGGACCACTGCAGATACTTATCATCGGCTCTATGAATGTCTTTCTCCGTCATATCAAGAGCTGTCGTGTACCCGGCAATAAAGCGCTGAGCCTCCCTCACCTCTATATCCCTGCAGGTTTTTCCTATAATAATAGCAAGCTCTCCTTCCGCTGCTACAGAAGTCGATCCCTTCGGAAGCTGCACCGCCGCTCCAGGACCGATCAACGTTGTTGGAGGCTTCATAAACGTAACCGGCTCCTTTTTCGGCGCTTCGCCTGTAAGTTCCATCGCTTTCTCTACATAGTTCATACCTACACCAAGAGTTTTCCCGGGACAGAGAAGCATATCATCCGGCTGAAGGTTCTCTAATTTCCGATAAGGAAAAGAGGAAAGCTTGTTTCTTCCGGAACTCCGATACCAACCCACAAGCTCTTCCCATTGTCCTTCCTTCAACAGCCCGTCCAAATCAATACTCCAGTTCTTTCCTTCTATATAATTGATTGTCTGCAGAGAAACAACCTTGCCTTCATGCACGATTCCACAGTAACTCTTCTGGTGTTCCTTGAACGCTGTCAGTTTCATAAGCATCCCCTTTTCGTAGTTCTTTACTAATCAAGCACGCCGTTTCTAGTAATTTCAGATCCTGTCCCTTTGCCGCTATGAGCGATATGCTAACCGGCCCTTCGACCGTAGAAGGAAGAGGAATAGTAACCTGAGGGAGACCGGCGAGACCGGCGATGCATGACAATTTCATTGTTTTAGTACGAATATCCTCCAAACGCGATGCGGGGGTACCTCTCTTCGGCGGACCCGCAGGAGTAGTCGGAAGAAGAAGTACTCCGTCATCACCAATCCACGCATTCGTCCAAGCCTTGATTTTATTCCGGTAAGCCTTTCGTTCCGTCATATCCTGATCAGAGATAGAACGGGCCCAAAGAAGGCGTCTGTATATATCATAAGCAAACCTTGGACGAACGTCTGCTATCCACCCCCCGTGTTCCTGCCATATTTCCTGCGCTTGGAGCACCCGGAACGTATCCGCCCATTCCCCAAGACCATCCTCAGAAAGAAGGCGTGTTTCTACTTCCTTAAACATCACTTTCACTTGACGAAGCGGAGCGGCATAGCATTTATGTAAGTCGGGATCGAGCAGCCCCCATAGATCTGATGCAATTTTTATCTTTTCCAACCGCGGACTCCCTTTTCCCCTTCGGAAGAAAATATCCCCGACACGTGACAATATCACAGGATCATCTGCCATCCAGCCTATCGTATCAAAACTGGGAGCCAGGGGGATGACCCCTTGAACGTCGATTGCTCCATGCGTCGGCCGAAATCCGTATATTCCGCAGTAAGAACTTGGGATCCGCACAGATCCGCCCGTATCCGTCCCTAATGCGAAATGGACCTCACCACCCGATGCCGCTGCCGCCGATCCACTTGAGGAACCACCAGGAATACAGGCAGGGGACTTTGGATTGATTGGTGTACCATAGTGAACATTTTCTCCGTTCAAACTGTACATCAGCTCATCTGTATGAGTCATCCCGTGAAGTAATGCTCCTTCCTCAAGCAGCCGGTCTATGACAGGCGCATTGTGCTGTGCAGGAGCATGGGTATTCAACCAATCCGGGTTACCTGCTGCGTTTGTGTGACCTGCCACAGAAATAACATCCTTCACACCGAAGGTTAAGCCGTCAAGAATCCCGGACCCAGTCGGTTCCTTCCGCATATCTTCTTTTATGAAAGCATCAGTCATCTCCTAAACTCCCCCATCTTAAAGATGTATCTTTCACAGGATCATAAGAAATCTTTCACTCATACACCCTCTATACCACTGAGATACCACGGCACTTCCTTTTTATATCTTGACTTGACGAAGCTCACGTGCCGCTCTTTTAACAGCACGGATAATACCTCCGTAGCCTGTGCAGCGGCAGAGGTTTCCGGACAAACCTTCTCTAATTTGCACTTCTGTCGGTTCAGGGTATTCTGCCAATAATGCCTGGACGGCCATCACCATCCCCGGTGTGCAGTACCCGCACTGGAAACCTCCATCCTTCAGGAAACTTTCTTGGATTGGGTGAAGCGCCTTTTCTCCCTTCATTCCCTCAATGGTTTGGATGGACTTACCGGCAACCTGATACACATTAAGCAAACATGCATTCATTAACACCTCGTCCACAAGTACTGAACAAGCACCGCAACGGCCGATTTCGCAGGAGATTTTTGTTCCTGTCATACCCAGGTAATCACGAAGGAAATCTACAAGCCGCATAGAGGGGGCGACGTAATACTCCTCATAATCCCCATTAATTGTAATACAGAGCGGAGAAGCGTCCTTTCTCCCACTGGTTCCATCTTCCATTTCTCTCATATCCATTGCTTGTTCCTCCTGTCAGCAAGCGCTCCAAGGACGGCAGCAGGTGAAATAGGAAGGCGGTCCACCCAATGACCTGTTGCATGAAATACGGCGGAAGCAATGGCAGGTGCTGCTGCCACGGTGCCTATTTCCCCTACACCTCTCGGACCGTATTCATCCCCAAATTCCAATTCTTGGATTGGTTCCACCAGCATTGTCTTGGGAACATCCTTTATGGTAGGTATTAAATACTCATCCAAGTTCTCTGTCACATACCTCCCCTTATCCATAATGGCGTCTTCCATTAAGGCGTACCCAAGCCCCATAATGCCGCCGCCCTCGATTTGTCCACGATAGCCAATTAAGCTGACAACCGGCCCGGCGGCAACGATTTGATCCAAGTCCGTCACCGTCACCTGCCCTGAACACGTATCAACTTCCACCTGTGCATAAGCCGCACTGAATGTATAAAGAAAATGACCGCCATCTACTGGATCAGAAGTCGTTGGAAAATCAAATTCTGTTGTCACGCAAAGGGGTTTTCCGTTTGCAGCGTGTTTTGCTATTGTCTGAAAATCAAGAAGTCGTTCCTCCGATAAACGCTTATACACGCCACCCGGCCCGAGCCGTAATTCTTCGTACGGGTCCCCTGTTAATCTTGACGCTTCCTGTGTAATAAGCCTCTGGAACGGTTCCTTCATCCGGCGAAATGCATGCCATACCATGCTCGTTCCTCTCGATGCTGTCGTAGAGCCGGTCGAAGGTACTTTATCGGTGTCCCCGATAATAATTATCAAATCCTCGGTAGTAATATTCAGCTCCGCTACCCCGATCGTTTCTATTACGTTTAAAATCCCCTGCCCTACTTCTTCAAAACCAAAAGCCGCTTCGATTTTGCCGTCCTTCTTTAAAGTAAGACTCCCCCCTGCAGGATCAAGACGCCCATAACCAAGACCACCTCCGTGCATGGATATGGAGATACCACTACCAGTGAGTTTCCCATTCCCGGGGACATTCAGTTCCTTTTTCTTTACATGTTCCACCATTTTTTCAAGAACAGCGGACGCTCCGTTTGTCGGGGCAATGCGATGATTGAGGGGGCCCGGATCGTCCACTCCCCGGATATTGATCTTCCTGAGTTCAAGCGGATTGATTCCAGCTGCCTCTGCCAGCCGGTCCAACTGCCCTTCAAGCGCAAAAGTCACCTGGTTTCCTCCGAATCCACGAAATTCGCCGGACACCCCGTTATTTGTAAACACCGCTTTCCCTTCTGTTTCGACATGAGGTACGATATATGGGCCGACGGCATGTTCTACAGCAAAGTCAAGGATCGCCGGACCTAGCGTGGCGTATGCTCCTGTGTCAGAGAGAATCTTAACCTGATGCGCTTGGAGTCTCCCCGCGCTGTCCATCCCGGTTCTCATGGTGATTTTCATTGGGTGCCGCTTGAGACCGGAAACAATGGACTCCCTCCTCGTCTGACGAATCTTGACCGGCCGCTTTGTCTTTAAAGCCAGAAGAGCAGCGTACGGCTGAATATTCAATTCATCTTTTCCACCGAACGAACCTCCCATAGGACTTGATATGATTCGAATATCTTCTTCCTTCATGTCGAGGATCCTCGCTAATTGGAAACGGTCTTTGTATCCATGCTGTGTCCCTACATAGACCGTCAACTTTCCATCAGCTTCGGGGACAATCACTCCCCCCTCTGTTTCCATATACGTATGCATCTGGCGGGGAACGGAATAAGTTTCTTCAATAATAGTCGTACAATAACCAAATCCTTCTGCTACATTCCCTTTTCTATGAGATGCCTCATGAAGAAGGTTCCCGGTTGGATGGAGAAGGATCGCAGCCTCATCCATGGCTTTTTCAGGATCATCGATTACAGGTAAAGGGGCATACTCTACATAGATCCGGGACAATGCTTTTTCTGCGATGGTCATAGAATCAGCCGCCACCGCCGCAACGGCATCTCCTACATACCGGACTCTATCTTCACAGAACACCGGTTGATCCGGTGTGATAATACCAAATCCATTAAGACCCGGAATATCGGCTGCTGTAATGACTGCCTGCACTCCTGGAATCTTTTCAGCAGCTGTTGTATCAATGGAGAGAATCTCCGCATGCGGATAACCGCTTCTCAACACCTTCCCATAAAGCATGGAGGGGAAAGACAGATCACTTAAATATTGCAGTTCTCCTGAAACTTTCGCCTTTCCATCCGGACGGATCATCTGCTTATAAGATGACAATGTTTCCATTTTCTAGATTCCTCCAGTCCAAAGTTCATTCCTAAGTCTCTCCATCTCAAAGGCAACAATGTTCACTACGACCTGCCGGCAATATTCCTCGGATGCGAAAGGTGTAGGAGCCGGGTGGTAATCCTCTTCTATTATCTTTGCAACATCCTCCCACCGGTCTCGGCGAATCGCATGATCCCTGAGAAACAGCTCCGTCCTCTCCAGACGTCTCGGCTGGTATCCTCCTCCACCGACCGCAATACGTACTTTCTTCACGTTCTGATCGGAATCGATTTCAACGCCTCCCGCTACAGTAACGACAGATGGAATAAACCCCTCTCTCCTCCCTACTTTCCGGTAAAAGCATATTCTCTCTTCATCAGGTAGTCGAAAGGATACAAGAATCATATTTTTCGGTTTCGGTGACCGAATAAATGAACGAAGAGGTTCAACCATTTCTTTACCACCATGGAACCAAACAACTTTCGCTCCCAAAACCAGCAGCGCAGGAACAAGGTCGCCGATTCCATAGCCGACATTGCCACCGATGACTGCCTGATTACGGACAGCCGGGGAAGCGATTCTTGAAGCTGCTTCCGAAAGAACTGGCCACTTCGCCTGAATCAATGGGTGAGAGGCACATTCCTGGAGCTTCGTCATCGCTCCAATAGACAATTCCCGCTCTCCATTCCTTACCAAATAGTCGACTTTATCAAGGTTTGGAATTGCTGACAAACTTACGATATGAAAGGGGATATCTTCACCTTTCTCCCGCTGTAACTGGAGAATCGTCCCTCCGGCTGTATAAACAGCATCAGATCCGTGCATGGTTTTCAACCGCCATGCTTCTGTTAATGTAACCGGAGAGGAAACGGCAGGTGTGTCAGCTGTCGTCATTTCGCTTCCACCTCCATACTTCTAATCCACGCATACTCCGCTCTTGTGTCAACGTCGAAGAAGCTCCATCCGTTCCGAAATGGTACACGCCTGCCTCTTTCTGCAAATTGCTTCAGTAATCGACCTGCCCCAGCATCTCCTTCCAAAGAAAGTAAGTGTTCGAAAATGGGAGCGCCCATTAATACAGGCGGCTGCACAATTCCCTCATGAACGGAAGCGACATAATAAATACCATGCTCCTTCTCAGCACTGTAGCAGGTGATCAGTTTATTGATGATACTCGCAGACAGGAATGGCTGGTCAGCAAGAAGCGTAATGACAAAGGATGCGCCATAAGCTTGAGCTGCCCGAACACCTTGGGCCAAGGATTTCGACTGTCCGTCAGCAGATTCGGTGCATCGGACAGCACTCCACTTCTCAGAGAAAGACGGGTCTTTCAGGAGAGGATCGATCCAATGGAGCGTATCCCCCTTCCTTACGACAACAAACACATGATCCAGCGCCGAATCTAAGGCTCTGCTCAAAGCTCTGCTTCCAATCGTGCTTCCTTCAAAGGGTAGTGCAAGCTTGTTTTCCCCCATTCTCCTGCTCTGTCCAGCCGCAAGGAGGATCCCTACTTTATTCCAGCGTTTCACGGGCGACAGCCTCCTTCGAAACACCATGTACGATTTTGGATAAAGGAATGAGCTCCGCCATGATGCTTACTGCTATTTCTTCGGGCCCCTCCGCTTTGATTGATAAGCCGATAGGAGTGGTGATGAAGGGTGGAATCTCCTTGTTTCCCAACAGACGTTTCGTCCGTTGTTTTGAACCCAGGATCCCCAGATACTTCAATTGCTTCCCTATTAATTCCTGAAGGAACTCCCGGTCTTTTTGAAAACTGTGAGTCATAATCATTACACAGTCATTTGGCTGCCAATGGATATGCTTGATTATATCGGCCGGGGAGGCTGCTATTCTTTCATCTGCGGGACAGCATGAATCTTCTACAATCAAACCCGGACGCCAGTCTGCGAGAATCGTATAGTACCCGACTTTTTCAGCCAGTTCCAGCACCGGACGTGCATCTCTACCTGCACCGAGTATGACCAACCGCTGCTTAGGCTGGAAGGTATGGATGAATATATCTTCTTTCACGGACGTCCCCTGAATCCGCTGACTTCTTTCATTCGAACGATAGGTTACCTCATGAAGAAGCTTCTGTTCTGCTGAATGAGAAAGCCAGTGATCACCGAATCTATTTCCTTCGCTTCCTTTATACATCACAAACGACGGTGATCCTTTTTCCGGGAGCGTCCGGATCATGGTTATCTGCTCCCCGCGTTCAAGAGCATCCCTTAAAGCAGCAAGCTCCTTCTGAACTTTGGGTGTAACCCATTCGACAAGAACATGAATGACACCATTGCACCCCGATCCTTCCCCCCAGGAAAGCATGTCAAATCCCCGCATATCATAGATAATCACTTCAGGATCTTTTGGTATTTTCCCCTGCTCCATCCTGGCAGCAAGATCCTGCTCGAGACAGCCTGCACTAAGCATGCCGTATTGGCAGCCGTCTCTGTCAATGATCATCCTCGCCCCTTCTTTTTTATAGGCGGAGCCTTCCACATAAACAATCGACGCCATCACACTGCCCAGGGACGGAATCCCCTTTAAATCTCTAAAAATTCCATGGATGTCGTCCATTCCGGCCTTCCCTCCTAATTTAGTCTTTTGTTCATTGTTATAATATTCCGATAATTAAAATTACAGAGATGTAATTATTTGTAACATTTGGTGTTATTACCATCAGTTTAGACCAAACGACTACTCAGGTCATTGTTCAAGATGACCAATAAAGCTCCGACTCTTCAGCACATTAAACAATTACGTTAACACAGGCGTACGCTTTATGAGTCTTTTAATCGATACGTCAGCTTCTTTTAAAACGACCGCTTTATCCATCGTATTCATTTTTCGATTTTCCATCAAAAACCTGCCCCCAACCATAGTCGATTCCACATCCGCCCGGGTAGCGGAATAGACAATTCTGGAAATCGGGTCCACTCCATGCATTGGATAGGTATGAAAATCTTCCAAATTCAATATCGACAAATCTGCTTTCTTTCCCACTTCGAGACTGCCGATCTCTTTTTCCATACCAACAGCTTTCGCGCCACCGATCGTTGCCATTCGAAATACGGTTCTGGCATCCATAGCTGTCGGACCATGAAAAGGTTTCGGCAGTAAAGCAGCAAGTCTCATCTCCTGAAACATATCCAGATTATTGTTACACGGTGCTCCGTCCGCACCTAAACTGAGCGAAATGCCGCGATCCAACATACCTTTCGTATCAGCAATGCCTGATGCAAGCTTCAAGTTCGACCCTGGACAATGGCTGACATGGACCCCTTTTTCCTTAATGATTCGTTTTTCCACTTCATCCAACCATACACAATGAGCAAGTATTAAACGCTCGTTGGCAAGGCCCAGATGATCCAGATAAACGACATTTCTCATACCGGTCTCCGCTTCAACGATGGCAATTTCCCCTCGATTTTCAGACGCATGGGTGTGGACGAATATTTGACGTTCTTTTGAAAGGCGCGCAACTTCCCTTAACAACTCCTCCGTGCAAGAGACAGCAAATCTAGGCGAAAAAGCATAACGGATTCTTCCCCCGTCGTAGTTATGCCATTTATCCAACAAGTCGAGACTATCCATGACGGATCTCTCCGTCGCTTCCTGAAGCTCACGCGGCACCTCATCCCCCTTATCCATCATCACTTTCCCTGAGAGCGCTCGAATACCACTCTCCGACAAGGCCCGGAATGCCGAATCTGTATGATGGACAGTTTCCATATCCACTACAGTCGTCGTTCCGCTTTGAATCAATTCACCAATCCCAAGCATGGCGGAATAATAGACAGATTCCTCATCATGAGCTGCTTCCAGCGGCCATATCCTGTTCTTTAACCAATCCATCAACTCCAAATCATCGCCGCGCCCCCGAAAGATCGTTTGACATAAATGGATGTGCGTTTGCACAAAACCGGGGATGACCGTTCTGCCACCGGCGTCCACCATTCGATGAGCACGGGATTCTTGTAGATCTTTTCCAATTCCCGCAATAACATCCCCTTCTATTAATATATCGCCGCACAAAACCTCTTCGTCCGCATTCATCGTTACGATTTCCGCATTTTTAATTAACGTTATCTCCAACAAACCCACCCCTTCATTTAATAAGAGAGCAAGGAGATACTCCACCCCAACTGATCCACAGAGATCCCCCTCTGCGTTGCGTAGCCGGGAATTTACGGTTCCCTGTAGAAACACCCGAACCAATTATCAGGTTTATACGAACACTTTCAGCAATCGTACCCTGGTTTTTCCAATCACTCAACAGTTATGTCACATTATGTAACAAACAAATTCAATGGTTCCTTCGCCCTCCTTTGTTGATGAAATCCAAAAATTCAGAAATATTATAGTCAGTTTAACTAATGACCATCATCCATTCGTTAGATATAATGTCAACAAATCTTACATAACTTGTAATGAAACAGGAGGAGATCTTATCAGTTTACCTAATTTGGCATCTCAAACACCCCGTCCAGCACAGAAAAATCTGCCTGAAGGGGCTCCAAGGAAATTTCAAATGCCCCATATCTACGTCATCTTGTTTACATTCAGCGCTCTGGCAGCCATTGCTACCTACTTCATTCCCGCAGGAACCTACGACAGGATTGAGGGACCGGAGGGCAGAACTACGATTGATCCCACCTCTTATCAAGCAGCCGAATCCAACCCCACCAGTTTAATGGACTTTATGCTGGCTTTCCCCCAAGGATTGGTCAGCGCCGGTTCCGTGGTATTCTTCACCTTCATTATTGGCGGCTTATTCATGGTTCTTAGAAAAACGGGCATTATCGAAAACGCAGTAGATGGATTGACGAGGACATTTGCCGGCAGAAGCCTGGCGGTCGTCCCGGTTCTGATGATCACCTTTGCAGTCGTCTGCAGTTTAATAGGAACACAGGAACTGAGCCTCGTCTATGTGCCTGTCATCCTTCCTCTCATCATCGCACTGGGTTACGACTCCATGACCGCTGTATCCATAGCCCTCTGTGCGACAACAGCAGGTTTCACTGCGGGATTCTTAAACCCGATTAACACGGGGCTCGGCCAGCAGCTTGCCGGTGTCCCTTTATACAGCGGCCTCGGTCTGCGCCTAGGAATATTCCTTATCATCATTACTATTGGTATCCTTTATGTCATGAAATACGCGAAGAATATACGCACTACTCCATCTGCCAGTTTTGTCTATGAAGAAGACAAAGAAAAACGACAGCTCTATTCTTCCGCCGATCAAACAAAACGCTACAAGGCAACAAAAAGACAGAAAGCAGCAGCCGTTACAGCGCTCCTTTTCTTCGGAATTCTTGTTTATGGTGTCCTGAAACATGGTTGGTTCATGATGGAAATGGCCGGGCTGTTCATTATGATGGGTATCGTGGTCGGTCTCGTGGCAGGATTGTCGACCAGTGATATATGCGATGGCTTTAATGAAGGCTTTAAAAACGTCCTGCTCGGCGCATTCATCGTAGGTGTCGCAAGAGCCGTAGCCGTCATCATGGAAGAAGCGCAAATTATGGATACGATTGTTTTTTATCTCGGAGAATGGGTCGGGCATTTCCCTTCCATTTTCAGCGCCATCGGCATGTTCGGTGTGCAATTACTGTTCAACTTCCTCGTGCCGTCAGGAAGTGGTCAAGCGCTCGTGACCATTCCGATCATGGCTCCTCTTGCCGAAATCATCGGCGTCACAAAACAAACAGCCGTACTCGCTTATCAATTAGGGGACGGGCTCGGAAATATTCTTTACCCGACGTCCGGATATTTCATGGCAACTCTCGTACTAGCCGGCGTGAAGTGGCAGAAGTGGGTCAAGTTCTACCTGCCACTGTTCGGGATGTGGGTGGGCGTCAGCATCCTCTTTCTCATCCTGGCACAATGGCTTCAGTGGACAGGAGTATAAAAAAAAGAACAGCACCGAATTGAACTGTAACCTATAATTCGGACAGTTTATAAAAAGAACCTTAGGCGGCTAGGAGATGATCTCGGTATTGCACCGGGGTCATCTTATTTAAATTCCACTGATATCTTTTATTATTATATTTTGCTATATACTGGCTAATTTCTTCTTTAAGTTGGCTTAGGCTTTCACATGATTGGTGATCCACCATATCCTTTAAATGACCAAAAAATGATTCCATAGGTGCATTATCCCAACAGTTACCTTTTCGGGACATGGACTGACGAAGGCCAGCTTCTCTCACTCTAGATTGGAATTTGGGGTGAGTGTAATGAAACCCTTGATCCGAATGAATCATTGCTTCTGGATGGAAAGATCTTACGGTGTCTTGAAGTTTCTCTAACGTTCGGTAAACAATATCCATCCCTAGGGAAGTAGATATATGGTGAGCTACAATTTCCTTTGTTGTACTATCTTTCACGCAAGAAAGATATGCTTTTTGACCTTTCCCAAAATACGTGTAAGTGATATCAGTCAAAAAGACTTTTCCGGGTTCTAGTTGTGTGAACTCTCGGTTAAGATGGTTTGGGCACGTACGATGCTCTTGAGTGGCTTTCAACATTTGTTTGTATGGTTTAGCCTGTCTGATCTTTGCCGAAAGATCAAATTTCTTCATTAATCTTCGAATTTTTTTATGATTCATGATGACCCCATAATCATTTTCGAGAATCAACTTAATTTGCAGAGCTCCTACTTTCTCATGGTTTTGTGAGAAGATAACTTGAATAATTTGTATATCCTTTTCGTCTTTCTGATTTTTCACTTGTCTTTTGGAATCACTATTTATCCACGCATAATATCCACTTCGACTTACTCCTGTGAATTCACATAAATAAGAGACCATACTCCTTAAGGAGTAATTATGGATTGTTTCATAAATAAGCTGATAGACTTCTGATGGAGTTATTTTCGTTTCTTCTTCAACGCCTGCCTTTCGAGTTTGTCTAGCTTTTTTAAAAAATCATTTTCAGCCTCTAAGTACTTAATACGAGCTTCCGCTTTCTCAAGTTTTTCTTCCGCAGACATCTTCTTTGAAGAAGGTCGACCTTTACTTCCTTTTCCACGACGGTCTCCCTCCAGACCAAGTTCTCCGTACTTTTCAAATGTGTTACGCCAGCGCTTTAAGCATCTTCTGGGTTGATCCTTCCCAATCACTACTAAATCAAATCCGTGCTCTTCAAATATTTGAGATGGAAAGTTTCCATTCTGATATTCCTGAATTGCAGCTTTCTTAAATAAAGGATGGTATGTGATAGAACGTTCCGATACCTTTACGACATTCGGATTGTCCTCTAATTGTTTCATTTCCGTATTTGAATAAAGATGTTTACTCATAGTCACACTCCGTTCATATATTTATTTTGATTATAAACGGGTTTCCTTCCTTGAAACAGAAATAACCCGAATAACGGGGCACTTTTTTATAAGTGTCCATTATTCGGGTTATAGTTCAGAATTCGGTGCTGTTCTTTTTATGTTTGTTTCACCATTACAATCCGATTTTCTTTTTCCACAAAGCCGTTCTTTATGTAAAAATCGGCAGCGTCACCTGCACGGCTTGTCAGTAGATTAATAGAAGAAACACCTTCCTCCTCTAGGAATTCTTCTAAAGACCGCATTAAAAAAGAACCGGCACCCCGGCCCTGCAAACGATTGTCGATACAGAATTCCGCTATATAGAAGGTCCACCCTCCCGACGTCCGCCTGCTGTTTCCAATAGTAAAACCGATCATTTTCCCTTCCGCATACAAAGCCAGACCGAAACTTTTAGGTGTATTCATTAAATCGCGCAATCGTTCCTCTGCAGCCGTCACGGACCATGATTCAAGCCAGGGGGCTGACTGAAAAATAGCCCGAAACAGCTCCACACAGGATACGAGGTCTTCTCCTTTCAAAGAAGCCGTGCTGTAGTTCAAACCTATCCCTCCATTAATTGAAAAAGCCGTAATAAATGAAACCCGCCAGCGAAAACAGCGGAATGACGAAGAGCAGCGACCCTCGTAAAGCCCGAAAATAAGAGCGGAAGCCTCCACCCTCATCACTAACGGAAGCGATCTCCATCGACAGCCAGATGATCGTAAGCAATCCCAGTCCAATACCCGCCAGAACATTCATTACGTCCACCTCCATTTTTTCCCTTTCCACTAGTTTACCACAGTCTCCCTTTTAAATGACCGAATTTTCAGTTTAATAAGGAATTAGTGGACGTATATTATATCTTTTTTCCGGTATACGCTGAGGACGAGTCCGAACACTAAAGCACTCATAACCGTCGGATAGAAGCCGTAGCTGAAAAACGGCAAAGAGATTCTCGTAATAGGAAGAAGACCCACGATCATCAATATATGATAGAAGGTTTGAACAGTGAAGAACACTCCTCCACCCGTCACCAACATTTTCCCGAACGGATCCCTTACCCTTAGATGAACGAGGACAAGACGTATGATAAGAAGGACGAGAACGAACAGGACTATGAACGCAGTAATCCAGCCAAAGTGATAGACGAGACTGGCATACATGAAATCTTCATATGGAGAAGTCAAAACATCCGGCTCACTCCTGTGTCCGAACCAGCCGCCGTTCAAGAGCATATATCTGACTCCCATATAGACAGCTCCACTTCCTTCTGTAAATTGCTCCGGATGAAGGAAGGCGAGCAATCGTTCTTTTTGATATACTTCCATGTGTTTCCATACCCATACACCACCACCAACTATAACTGCTGATCCACCGATTAATACCCCCGCAATCATCCTCCTGTGCCAGTTTGCATTCCATGCCATTGCAATAAAGGCAGTCAGTAATAGGAACAGCGATGCGATGTCGGGCATCATCACATAGAGAAACAAAGGAAGAGCAATCATGGCAAGACCTATCCATCTATTTGAACTTTTCTTTACGAAAAAGGCAGCGAATCCAACCAGCAGCAACGGGAGGAACATGAATGCTTTGAAAGAGAGGGGACCAGCCTGCAAAACTGGAGCTCCGTTGACAAAAGATACCGGAAGGACCAGTAAAGAAAACAGCCCTGCCACCCCGAATCCATACACTAACCCACCCCACTTCCTCAACAAACGATAGTCCAGAAAGAACAAAGCTGTCATAATCGCTATGCCTAGCGTTGTGTACAACACTTTGTTCCAAGTCGAGTATCCTTGGTCTATTCCGTAAACAAAAACCGGAAGAAAACTAAGAGTGATGGCGATACCGAGAAGCAATACCATCCACCAATCTGTCTTCGGACGATGAAGCTTATTTAAATCCATACCAAGGGAAACCGGGTTCCCCATTTGTTCCACCGCCTGTTGTTCTGCATGATCATGTGGGATACCTTCCTTAACGAGACGCTCCCTTTCAGTCTCTAAATGGCGAGCCAACTCTTCTCCTACCAGTTCCCTCGCTTCTTTGTTTTTAATATGTCCCTTTACTTGGTGTAAGAAATCACTTTCGACTCTGGTCATACGTGAATCACCGCCTCAAGCAAGGGTTGAAACAGAGTCTTTTTCGTTCCAGGGGTAGTTTCGTAATTCTTCAGGAGTCTTTGACCTTTAGATGTCAGTCGATAATATTTAACGTCCGATTCCCAGGATGAAGAGAGATAGGACTGGTTCTCCAGTTTGTGCAACAGAAGATAGAGTCTGCCTTCCTCGCCGTCAAACCTTGTAATCCCTCTCACTCTAAGCTGCTGCGTCAAATGATGCCCGTTTTTCTTATACACAAGCAGTTGGAAGACAACAAGTAACACATCAATATCCCTTTCTCCCTCCTGTTTCCGTATATGGTTGATAACGGTCTCCATTTTTTCTTCACTAAACCTAAGCCTGCCTAATGCTGTTTCATCTAGAGAATGTTTTAATCTCTTCAATCGTTCATCCATCATACAAATCTCCTCCCAATTGATTTTCAAGCAGTTCCTTCGCCCGTTTAAGACGGGTCTTGATCGTATTTTCACTCTTCTTTGTCACGTTTCCAATTTCCTTGGCAGTCATCTCTTCGTAATAATAGAGATAAATGACTTCCCGATACTTCGGAGGGAGCTGCATGACAGCCGTTATTAGTTCTACATCCATAAAGCCCCGAACAACCTTTTCCTCCGTGCCCAAAGGCTCCTCCTTCTGCCTAAGCGTCTCTTCTCCTACAGCGATGACTTTTCTGTTGTACCAGCTCTTTAAATAATCTTTGCATTGATTGATTGCAATTCGCCACAACCACGTTTTCAGTTTTGAGGTACCGTTATATTTATGCAGATTTGTATAGCACTTAATGAAAATCTCCTGGGTGAGGTCCTCCGCTATTGCCTGGTTTCTCACATATGTATAAACAAGCCGAAGCACATCATCTCCATACGTATGCATAATTTCCGCAATTGCCCGTTCCTTGTCTTCTAACATCGTGTATTTCTCGATTGATTGTTCCACATTCTCGCCTCCTGCCTATTTAACGACACTACCTGACTTATAGTTTTCTTTTTCACATAAAAAAAGAAATTCCCGTTGAAAAGGAACTTCTTCTAACGATGAAAGATGGGGCGCAGTTCTTTCCAGTCCTTCCATATGTAATCCGCCGGTACTCCCTTACTACGACCGTCGTCTTTCCACGCTGTCTGCATACCGGCATTCCTTGCTCCTTCTATATCGTTCACGGGGTGATCGCCGAGGAATACACAAGTTTCTGGAGATACACACAAGGCATCCACAGCTCGTTGAAAAATACCAGGTTCAGGTTTCTTCATCCCTTCCGCTTCCGATACAAGAATAACATCCATATACGGATCCAACCCGAGCGCGGTGATGTTGGCCCTTTGAAAACCGCTTTTGCCATTAGTAATGATCCCGATAAGAAGCTTCTCCGCTTTCCACTTCCTGACCGTTTCCATCATGCCGGGAAAAGGAATGCAGTAGCACGGAAAATGGTTAATGTAGTCGGCCAGCAGCCACTCCCATGTCAAAGAGGAGATAGAAAACTCCTCGATGAGCTGCTGATATACAATATCCTTCCAAACGTATCCATGGTTATCCAGTTCGATGAAACGATCCACATAGTCCTGTTTTGGTACGTGAGACAATTGCTCCGTCAAACGGTCATACTGTGCCGTGACAAACCGTTTAAGGGAAGAATCCCTATCAAGCATCGTTCCATCTAAATCACAAAGAACGGCTTTAATCATGAACCAGAACCTCCATAAAAAAAGTAATGATAGTACTCCACCGGTTACAATCTCCCTAAAAAGAAAGGCAGATTCGGCGGCCAACCTCTATCGGTTTCCATTAAAAAGAATCACCATTCTCAATCATAGAACACCTTCTGATAGAATTGTATGATTTTAGTACCGATATAGCTGGAACGATCCGGGTACTCCTCCCTGTAATAAGCATTCCAATAGCTGATCACTCGGCTCTCGATAAGCTGATGGAAGACAGGGTTATCCAAAAGGAACCTGTTTAATTCCTCTGTATCGAGCCTCCGCCTGTTGTCATATATGACATGGAGGATTTCCTTCACATACTCCCCGGACAGACGAATTACATATGGCAGTACCCAAGGATACACGTTTTTAAAGCTCAGGATTTTCTCCAGCTGATTCTGTCTTACAAACCCATCATGATGCCTTGAAAAAAGGCAGGCCGCAATCATCTGCTGCTGATCCGTCATTTTATTAACCAGCCGAGAGGAGATTGGCTTATCGTACATTCGTTCAGGGATCACGAGTTCTGTTTCATGAAACCGTACACAAAAGGTTCCGGAAACATGGAACGGTTTTTTTTCTCCATAAAGATAGAACTACCCGTACATCTTCTGCTAAACACAGTGGGAAGGCTTTTTCCAAGCAGCTTATACTGCGCTCCCTATTCAATTAAAAACCTGGTAGATGATATACCCGATGATCAGCAGCACGAGAAGCAGCGCCGTCCACTTTGACCCGAGTGCTCCGACCAAATCCGGCAGTGCCCCGCCTCCGGATGCACTCGATGAGTTACGCTTGATGTCCATCGCACGCAAACGTTCTCTTCTTTCTTCCGGTGTTTCCTTTGCTTCACTCATCCCCACTCCTCCTTTTTACAATTATTTCAAACGAATCTTTTTATCACAAGAAAAAAGATCACCACCACAGCGGAAACCGGTGTGACAGTGACCTTTTGTTCTAAAAGAAACCTACCGACGATTCGTGAGTTGGCGGCTCTACAAAAACAATTCCTAATTCAAAGTGTTCCCCTTCATACATAGCACGCTGTACGTAGCGGTTTTCCCCCTCCGCGTCACGGACCTCCAGCTTCGTAAAAGCTCCGGTATTCTGCAGGGCTTCATAGAACTGATTCTCTGTACGGACAGGGATACTGTTCACACGCTCAATCACTTCACCGGGAACAAGCCCCATCTGACTGGCCGGGCTTCCAGGAAGAATACCCAGAATCCGAACGCCCTTTGGATTGGAGGAGAAGAAAGCCGGTCTGTCTTCCCTCACGCGGTGCAGGATATGAATCATTTCCCGCCCTAAAAGACTTACTATTACTGCCGCAAGGGAGAGGGCGTGGATGTAGAAGCTGGCACCCGCCAGGCAAAGGACCAGAAACGCAAGAAGGAACGTATGTCTTCCTAATGCCTTTGCTGCCACTTCCGGCGCCTGTCCCCGTGCCGTCCATTCCGATCCCATGACGAACGGAATAAGAATGAGGCCAAAGCCGTCCTGTCCAATCGGAAACAGCGGCCACCAGGAGGCGAGCGATTCGATACTTCCCGAAGGTAGAAGGGCAAAGAAAGGCACAACAGCGATATTCCGCGAACGGTGCTGTCCGATCCACATGCCTCGGCTTCCCATCACCCGCTCCGGATAAGTGTGAGAAGGTGTTGTCTTCAAAAAAAGAAACGCTTCGACAAACAATAACACCGCCAACACAAGGACTACCCCTGTCAGCGGAGTTTGTTCCAGAGATTCCACCCAGCCATTGGAACGATATCTTTCCGGCAGGAGCGGAAGGAACAAAAGCAGCAAATAACTGATTCCAAGCGTATAAGCCGGCGAGTACCAATTTGATTTTCCCGTCAAACTAACCAGAAGAAGAACGACCGATACAAGCAGAAGAAAAGAAAAGCTGATAACTATTCCTCCTCCGACAGCAAGAATGGAT
The DNA here is from genome assembly GCF_030291935.1 of Halobacillus sp. ACCC02827. Classification (NCBI taxonomy): domain Bacteria; kingdom Bacillati; phylum Bacillota; class Bacilli; order Caryophanales; family Bacillaceae; genus Halobacillus; species Halobacillus sp. ACCC02827. The sequence goes on from NZ_CP128168.1 coordinate 2,712,411, forward strand.
AACAGCAGCCCTGCAGCGATCGATAGTACGACCGTCCCGCGCCAATCGGAATATCGATCAAAAATACGAATGCCGAAGGTGGCACGCTCCTTCTTTATACGCTTCACAGCAAACCAAGCCATTCCAAAAAATGCTATGTACAAAAAGGGCTGGGCGAATGCTCGCCCGATCCCCCGCAAAAGCTCCCAAATCCAAACGTCCAACGTGATTCTCCTTTCTGAATCTTCTTGATGTCTTATGTACGAAAAAATCCGCAGTCATCGACTACGGATATAGTTCGGCAAACTTCAACAGAATCCTCCTTATTGGAACAAGACGTCCAAGGCTTTCTGCATCTGTTTATCATTGTCCTCGTTACGTACTTCCTCAATAATTGCCTCTTCCAGTTTTCCACCGGTCTCTTCGTCGACTTCACCGGTTACGGAAAGGTCCGCTTCCTTCTGAAAATCTTTGACAGCGGCTTCCGTTCCTTTACTGAAATAGCCGTCCGTACGGCCGGGATCGTGACCGAGCCCCTTCAGCATCTTCTGGATGTTTCCTACTTTCTCATCCGTGTCATTGTATTTCAACGGTTCTTTGATTTCCACCGGATTGGTATAAAAATAGGCCGGCTGTTTTACTTCCACCGTCGGTTTGATCCCTTTTTCGTGGATCCAGTTACCGTCCGGTGTCAACCATTTGAAGAGGGTAAGTTTGATGGTGCTTCCATCCCCCATCGGAATCGCCTGCTGAACCGTACCTTTACCGAAACTCTTCGTTCCAACAAGGTCATAGCCTCCTGCTTCCTGCATCGATGCCGCTAATATCTCAGAGGCGGAAGCACTGCCTTCATCCATCAATACCGTAATCGGATAGTCCTTCTTCTTACTCTTACTGGAATATTCCTTCGAAATTTCTCCATTCCGATCTTCCACCTGTACGATCGGTTTATCATCCGTGAGGAATTCTTTCAGAATATCTTTGACATCCGTGAACAATCCCCCTGGATTTCCACGGACATCGATCACAAGACCTTCCATTCCATTCCCCTCCAGCTTCTGCAGGGCTTCATGAAATTCATCAGACGTCTGTTCCGAGAAGGAAGTAATCTCAATCACTCCGGCCTTTTTACCATCGACCGTCTTCATATCGCTGTAGACGGTCTCCAACGGAATATCGTCACGTACCAGCTTAATACTGAGCGGGTCCGTCACCCCGGGGCGGTCGATCTCGAGCGTTACCTCTGTTCCTTTTTCCCCACGGATCTTAAGAACCGCATCATACAAATCAAGGCCTTCGACACTTTTACCGTCCACCTTCAGAATCTGATCGTTCGGCTTCAGACCCGCTTCTTCCGCGGGGGAACCTTTAATTGGAGCAACAATGGTCACTTTATCATTGACCATGCTGACTTCTGCGCCGATTCCTTCAAAAGAAGACTCGATCGTCTCATTGAACTGCTCCATCGTTTCCTGATCCATGTAAACACTGTATGGATCTTCGAGCGTATCAAGCATACCCTGAACGGCGCCTTCAACGAGCTTCTTATCGTCTACCTCTTCTACGTAATTCTTCTTGATGACACCCATTGCCTGCTCAATTTTCTTCAAATCCTCCGAGCCAGCCATGTCCTTCAAGAATTCTTTCTGTTCATCTGCAGATAAGCTGCCAAAGTTCTCCGCGCCTTTATCTGCGACTTGTGCGGACTGCGATTGTTGTTCCCCACTGCCGAAGTACTCTATCCCTATGTAAGAGCCTGCTGCTCCCACGAGGACCGCAAGCGCCATCAACAGCGCGATGTAACGCGGTTTCCAATTCATCGCATTCACCCTTCTATAATGGATTTCCCTATGCTGATCGTGCTACCGATGAGCTCGGTGATCATAGACCAATGCCTCTATGTGCTACTACTATATGCATCTTTCCATAAGAGCATGTCCTCTCCATTATAAGTCATCCTCCGCCATCTATCTACCGGTATTTGGATGATATAGCAGGCCTAAAAAAAGAAAAACCACCTCTTTCAGTAAGAGGCAGCCTTCATCTGTCAGTATTGATATCCGTATTCTCCACGGCTTTCATCACGCACGATCATGCCGTCTTCAATCGCTATGACCCGCTTACGAATCGTATTCACGATTTCCTGGCTGTGTGTCGCCATTAACACAGTCGTTCCACCGGCATTAATCTCCTCCAGAATGTGCATGATCTCCCAAGACGTTTCCGGATCGAGATTTCCTGTCGGCTCATCTGCGATGACGACCTTCGGATGATTGACGATTGCACGGGCAATGGATACCCGCTGCTGTTCCCCGCCGGACAATTCATCCGGAAGAAAACGTGCCTTGTTTTTCAGGCGTACTTGATCAAGTACATCCATGACACGGCGGCGGATATTGGCCGGGTTCTCTTCTATTACTTCCAGAGCGAAAGCAACATTCTCATAGACGCTCAGCGTCGGCAGCAGTCTGAAGTCCTGGTAGACAACACCAATCTGCCTGCGCAGTTGAGGAATCTTGCGCTGCTTCATTGTGGATGTATCCATATTGTTTATCGTCACTTTGCCTGTTGTCGGCTTTTCTTCTCTGTAAATTAATTTCGTAAACGTAGACTTACCTGCTCCACTCGGACCGACGATATAGACGAATTCACCTTGATCAATCTTGACATCGACACCGTTCAGCGCTGTCACACCGTTGGTATAGGTTTTATATACCCCTTGCATTTCTATCATATAAGAATCACCTGTATTTCTATATTTGTTAATCCAGTTATCATTGACAAACAAGTCCATTATAACATTAATATTCGATGAATTTAGACATGAAATTATTACAATTGTTTTTCAATGTCGAAAAAAAAGAGCCCGGTACAGCCCGGACTCCTTCGTTCTATTCTTCCATTGTAGACAACCAGTTGGCCACCAGGTCTGCATCTTCTTCTGATACATCCTGCTGCGGCATGCTGCCACGCCCATTTAAAATAATTTCCTTTATTTCGTCTGCAGAATACTTGGAACCGATCGTTGTCAACGAAGGCCCGAAGCCGCCTTCAAGATTCCCACCGTGACAGTTTGTACAATTAGCTTGATAAACGGCTTCCGCTGCTGAAGCGTCACCATTACTATCTGAACCCGCATCTTCTTCTGTCTGCTCATCTGATCCGGTATCATCCTGTGTTCCGTCTTCCTGTCCACCGCCACAGGCAGCAAGGACAAGTACAAGCCCTAAACATAATACCAACCACCACTTCTCCATCCAAAAAGTCCCCCTTCATGAAACGTACATTCTACTAACCTGTATTATAACCGAGTCACGTCGTTTTGAAACCCTCACCGAGAACTTCGGTCGCATTCATGGCGACAACGAATGCCCGCGGGTCCACCGTTTTAACCGTTTGTGTCAATTTAATGAATTCATTCTGCTGAACGACGCACATAACGACCTGTCTCTCTTTATCCGTATATCCGCCCGATCCGCTTAAAACCGTTACCCCGCGGTCGATCCGCTTAAATATGGCTGCCCTTACTCCATCCACTTCATCCGTTATAATGAGAACATTTTTTGATGTGTTTAATCCAACCTGAACGAAATCAATCGTACGGCTTGTTACAAACAATCCAATCAAGGCGTAAAGACCGGATTCAAGCGAAAAGACGAAAGCCGAAGTGATCACAATCGTTCCGTCCAGCATTGCAACGCAAATTCCGAGAGGGAGGTGTGTATACTTATGTACGACTTGAGCTGCCAGGTCAATCCCGCCTGTAGAAGCTCTGCCGCGAAATACGATGCCGAGACCCAGTCCTACTCCCATACCTCCGAAAATTGCCCCAAGAAGAGGATTGGGAGTCGCAGGGGCAAGTTCACTTGTCAGAAGCACGAATAGCGGGAGTGTAACCGTGCCGACAAACGATTTGATGCCGAAATTTTTGCCGAGAATCAGCAGTCCCATTATAAATAATGGGATATTCAGCGCCCATTGAACAATACCGGGTTCCCATCCGAAGACGTACTTCGTAATGGTACTAATTCCAGCAACACCACCGGAAGCGATATTATTTGGCAATAAGAATAAATTAAATGCCAGCGCAACGAAGAATGCGCCTACTATAACCAACACATAATCGAACCCATGCCGGAGAAGCGGCGGCATCGGTTCTCTACGGTATTTTTTTGCCATCATCATGTTGTCCAACTCTCCCTGAACATTTGTCCCGTTTATTTAACCGATTGGAGTATAACACTAGGCACCCACCGTGTAAATGAATGCCGGATAACGTGTTACCAGAGTAAAGCGTCTATGTATAGTCTCATTCATTCCACCGTTTCTATCCATGAAAAAAGCAGGGCACCCCCTGCTTTTTTCACCGTTGGATTGACTCCTGTTCTTCCAACACCTCATGAAGAAGTTTCAGGACATCATCTCTCATATGTTCCCTCTCCATAGCAATAGAAAGAGTTGTTTTAATAAAGCCAAGTTGATCACCAACGTCATATCGGTCGCCAGTGAATCGATACCCATACACCGGCTGCTCTGCATTCAAACGTTCAATGGCATCGGTCAATTGAATCTCACCGCCGGCGCCTGATTCCTGCGTGGACAACAAATCCATGATCTCGGGTGTGAATATGTAGCGGCCGATGATGGCAAGATTGGATGGGGCATCTTCCACATTCGGTTTTTCAACGAAGCGCTTCACCCCGTAACGACGATCCTGCTGCTCCTCAGGGTCGATAATACCGTACCGGAAGGTCTCTTCTCTCGGCACTTCTTTAACACCAATCACAGAAGCCCCTGTTTCTTCATACTGTTCCATCAACTGCTTTAAACATGGCTTATCGGCACGCACAATATCATCACCAAGCAGAACCGCAAAAGGCTCATTACCTATAAATTTACGCGCGCACCAGACAGCATGACCGAGCCCCTTCGGCTCTTTCTGGCGAATATAGTGGATATCAACCTTCGCGGATTGCTTCACTTCCTGAAGCAGGTCAATCTTCCCTTTTTTGAAAAGGTTCTCCTCCAGCTCAAACGCGTGATCGAAATGATCTTCAATCGCACGTTTTCCTTTCCCTGTTACGATAATGATATCTTCTATCCCGGACTCAATGGCTTCTTCTACAATGTACTGTATAGTCGGCTTATCAACGATTGGCAGCATTTCTTTCGGCATCGCTTTCGTCGCCGGAAGAAACCTTGTCCCGAGCCCGGCAGCCGGTATAATTGCTTTTTTCACCTTCATCCTTCCTAACGCCTCCTCCGTATGTATCTGCTTTCATAGTAGCAGAATTTCGTTCTTCAGGAAAATTATCTATAATGACAAACAAAAAAAGCTTCCCGCCTTTTGGGCGGAAAGCTTTTATATCATTTATCCATTTGAGAACGAAGGTACGCATTGATGAACTTATCAAGGTCTCCATCCATGACAGCTTGTGTATTTCCATTTTCAATATTCGTCCGGTGATCTTTCACCATTGAATACGGGTGGAAGACGTAAGAACGGATCTGACTTCCCCAGCCGATTTCTTTCTGTTCTCCACGAATATCGTCTAGCTCCTGCTGCTGACGCTCAATCTCAAGTTGATAGAGCTTTGCCTTCAACATCTTCATCGCCTGCTCACGGTTTTTGATCTGAGAACGCTCAGACTGACAGGTTACAACTGTATTCGTTGGCAGGTGGGTAATCCGGACAGCGGAATCTGTTGTGTTAACGTGCTGCCCGCCGGCACCACTGGAACGATACGTATCGATCTTAAGATCTTCTGTTTTCACATCGATTTCCACTTCGTCATTAAATTCCGGCATTACTTCGCACGATACGAAAGATGTGTGACGACGGCCCGAGGAATCGAACGGAGATATCCGTACAAGGCGATGAACGCCTTTTTCCGCTTTCAAGTAGCCGTACGCATTATGACCTTTAATAAGAAGCGTGACACTCTTGACACCAGCTTCTTCTCCCGGAAGGTAATCCATCGTACTGACGGAAAAACCTTTCTTCTCTGCCCACCTGGTGTACATACGCAGCAGAAGGCTCGCCCAGTCTTGTGACTCTGTTCCACCTGCACCGGGATGAAGTTCGAGAATCGCATTATTTTTGTCGTAAGGCTCGCTGAGCAAAATGTTAAGCTCATACTCGTTCAAATCCTTAGAGAGCTGCTGGACTTCTTGTATAAGATCTTCCAGCAGTTCCTCATCCGCTTCCTCTTTTACAAGCTCATAGGAAACTTCAAGGTTTTCGTGGGATTCCTCGTGTGCTTCCAGTGTGTGGACTAAACCTTTCAGCCCGTTCACCTCGTCAATGACTTTTTGAGCCGTGTTTTGGTCGTCCCAAAAACCAGGCTCTGTCATTTGTTCCTCTAATTCTGCAATGCGGGTCTTCTTATGATCGACGTCAAAGAGACCCCCTGAAGTCCGCTAATCTCTTAGCTGTATTATCTAACTCGTGGCGAATTTCTGCCATATCCATAAATGATCACTCCTCTTAATATCTAACACACAAGGGAAGACACCCTCTTATATAAAGAGAGTGTCTTCAACCTTATTGACCGTGGCAATTCTTGTATTTCTTACCGCTTCCGCAAGGACAAGGGTCATTTCGACCGACTGTATCTTTCTTCACGAAAGGGGTCTTCTTCTTCGCTTCCTTGCTTTCCCCGCCGCCGGAGACGGCTTTCGCCCCCTGCGCAACTTCCTGTCGTTGAAGGTTGTTGCGAATCTGCGCTTTCATAATATAACGGGCCGCTTCTTCATCAATGTTTGCAATCATCTGTTCAAACATACGGAAGCCTTCAAAGTTATATTCACGAAGTGGGTCGTTCTGCCCATAAGCACGCAGATGAATTCCTTGACGAAGCTGGTCCATCTGATCAATGTGATCCATCCACTTCTGGTCGACGGAACGAAGCAGGATAACTTTCTCAAATTCCCGCATTTGTTCGGATGAAAGCTCTTCTTCCTTCTCGTCATAGCGCAGCTTGACTTTATCGAGGATCAGTTCCTTCATTTCTTCCGGATCTTTACCTTTCAGGTCATCAGCAGTAACGTCCCCTTCCTGAAGAAGGTTAGCTCTCAAATACTCTGCAACTGCTTCCAGGTTCCAGTTTTCGTCCTCGTCATCTGCCGTATGAACATCGACTGTTTGAGACACGACACGTTCTATCATCTGTTCTATGATTTCACGCAGGTTCTCAGAAGTCAGCACTTCATATCGTTGTTTATAGATAACTTCACGCTGCTGGCGAAGCACATCATCATAGGAAAGAACGGTTTTACGAGCATCAAAGTTGTTTCCTTCCACCCGTTTCTGGGCAGATTCAACAGCGCGGGAGATCATTTTACTTTCGATCGGTTGAGAATCATCCATACCGAGACGATCCATCATACTGCGAATATTGTCTGAGGCGAAGCGCCGCATCAATTCGTCATCCGTCGCCAGATAGAACTGGGACATACCAGGGTCCCCTTGACGACCGGAACGACCACGGAGCTGGTTATCGATCCGACGTGATTCATGACGCTCTGTACCGATGACAGCCAGTCCGCCAAGCTCTCTGACGCCTTCGCCTAACTTGATGTCCGTTCCACGACCGGCCATGTTAGTTGCGATTGTCACCGCACCTTTTTGACCTGCATTCTCAATGATTTCCGCTTCTCTGAAGTGGTTCTTCGCATTGAGGACGTTGTGCGGAACGCCGGCTTTATTCAAGTAACGGGAGATAATTTCAGACGTCTCGACAGCAACGGTACCGACAAGGACAGGCTGCCCAAGATCATAACGCTGTTTGATATCTTCCACTACCGCTTTGAATTTTCCATCCATCGTTTTATAAACGAGGTCCGGCTTATCATCACGCGCAATGTCGCGGTTCGTCGGAATTACAATAACACGCATATTATAAATGTTCAGAAATTCCTCTTCTTCTGTTTTTGCTGTACCGGTCATCCCGGAAAGCTTCTCGTACATACGGAAAAGGTTCTGGAATGTGATGGAGGCAAGCGTCTGGCTTTCATTTTGAATTTCCAAGCCTTCTTTTGCTTCGATAGCCTGGTGAAGACCATCACTGTACCGGCGTCCCTTCATCAGACGGCCTGTGAACTGGTCCACAATGACTACTTCTCCGTCTTCAATGACATAGTCCGTATCACGGTGCATAGAAGAATGGGCCTTCAGCGCCTGATTGATATGATGAATCAAAGAGACGTTGGACAAATCGAACAAGTTCTCAATTTTAAAGAACCGTTCTGCTTTATTAATACCTTCTTCTGTAAGCTGGGCATTTTTCGTTTTCTCATCATACGTAAAGTCCTCTTCTTTCTCAAGAAGACGGACGAACGAGTTTGCAGACTGATACAAGTCTGCAGACTTTGAAGCGGAGCCGGAAATGATCAACGGCGTACGTGCTTCGTCAATTAGAATAGAGTCGACCTCGTCAATAATGGCATAGTGTAACGGACGTTGGACCATCTGTTCCTTATAAAGCACCATATTGTCACGCAGGTAATCAAACCCGAATTCGTTATTCGTTCCGTACGTGATATCAGCCAGATAAGCATCACGTTTCTCTTCCTTGGACATCCCGTTCAGGTTAAGACCGACAGTCAATCCGAGGAATTGGAACAGCTCACCCATTTCCTTCGCGTCACGGCTGGCCAAGTAATCGTTGACCGTGATGATGTGTACACCTTTTCCTGTAATTGCGTTCAAGTAGGCAGGCATTGTGGAAGCAAGAGTTTTACCTTCCCCTGTCTTCATCTCTGCAATGTTACCCTCATGCAGAGCGAGCGCGCCTAAAAGCTGGACTTTGAAGGGACGCATCTCAAGAACACGCTTAGAAGCTTCCCGGACGACCGAGAATGCCTCGACAAGCATATCATCCAGCTTCTCGCCTTTCTCATAACGCTCTTTAAATTCAGCTGTCTTATTTGTCAGTTCTTCATCGGATAATTTCTCTATTTGTGATTCCATTGCCTCAATATCGTCGGCAACCTTTTCTAACTTTTTGAGTTGGCGGTTATTTCCATCGCCAAATATTTTTTTTAACGTTCCAAGCATTGAAACCGCTCCTCTATTGATTTCCTATCTTCATTAAATAGTGTAATCCATGTCCTATCATAACACTAAGAGAAGCAGACTGACAATAAAGGAGACAAATGAGGAATTTGTGTGGAAATATTATATTGGGGAGGGGGTTACTTCCTCTTTTAGTGGCTCGTGGAGAAACTGATCCATATCGGAGACACGGCGGTTAGTGGCGGCAATAATCGTAACCAGTTGGGCAATCGTATCTTCCTGTCTTTTCAAACGTTCCTTAACATCCCTGCATTCGTTGCACATCATTCCATCCTCTCCTCATCTAATTAATCATCTACACTGTTTATACTACATAAATAAGACTGGAGCGAGGAGCCAAATATCAATTCTTCACCGGTTTTCATGTCGGAAATTCCCTTTTCAGCGTATAAAAAAGGAAGAATTGCTACATCAAACTCTACAAACATTAAAAAATCCTCCTGCCGGAGCAGGAGGAGCATCTTTTCTTATATTAAGTTTCGATCAAGCCATAACGGCCATCCCGACGTTTGTAGACAATATTTGTTTCGTCGGTGCTTGCATTTGTGAAGACAAAGAAGTTATGACCCAGCATATCCATTTGAAGAGCCGCTTCTTCGCTGTCCATCGGTTTCAAGTCAAAACGTTTCGTTTTTACGATTTGTACATCGAGTTCATTCTCATCTTGGATCTGGCCCTGCTGAGACTCGCGTTCAAGTTCAGCAAAGACGTATTTCGGAGCACCCTCTTGGCGGAAACGGCGATTCACTTTCGTTTTATGCTTTCGAATCTGTCGTTCCAATTTATCTACCACAAGGTCGATGGCAGCATATAGATCTGTGTTATGTTCCTCGGCACGAAGAAGTAAATTCTTCATCGGGATCGTTACCTCGATTGTCTGCTCATCATTATAGACACTTAAGTTTACGTGTACCTCGGAAGTCGGGGGAGTGTCAAAGTAGCGTTCAAGCTTGCCCACCTTTTTCTCCACATAATCCTTGATAGAATCCGTCACTTCCAAGTTTTCACCACGAATGTTGTATTGTAGCATCAGAAGTGTCCTCCTTTCATCCTTATGTGATATATATTCTACCATACCCACGGCCTTTCCTGCATAAACTTTCTAAATATTTTGTCATATTTGTGTCGGTAATTGCTGGAAGGTGTCAATCGGAGGGAAAAACGTTGATTTTCGACGGTCGCATTAAGTAGAAAAATATAAACATCGGGTGGAAGAGGGTGTTTCTTCTATCAAAGGAGAACTTAAAAAAGCCCCCTTACTAAGAAGAGGACGGACTTGTTTCTCTCTATTAATGGCAGACATATGGATACAGATACCGCTGAACGTCCAGTTTCCAAGCTTCATAACTTGGAATGATCCGGGTACGAAGGAGAAGTATTTTCCCTTCTTCTGTATCTTCATCAAACCATGCCTGTAAATGAATGATCATCCGACTGAATTCTTCTAAAAGCAGGTGCATCCCCTCTTCGTTGAAGATGTCTGCTATCTGCTCATGGGTGTGGTTCATCTGGATGAAGGCATCCAGGATATCCTGGAAAACCACTGGTGTCCTGAATGAACCTCCATCACAGATTTGTTTTTCCACATATTCCAACCCTTCACTGACTGTATGTATTAGGTTGTCATATTGGATAAGCAAGTAGTGCTGAGCTTCTGCCAAAGCTTTCAAATAATCACCTATTCTACTTCTTATGGTCCAGATACATCCCGTCATAACCAGAAATGCTTTGATACGGATTTGTATAGCTTTGTTTTGATTTTTTCTGCTTCTTCATGTTCCGCATATCCCTTTTTAACCCTTCAAAAAGAAACTCCATCTTTTGATTAATCACAAGATCATGGTTACCGACAGCTCTAACCAGTTCTTGCTCTGATCGAGAAGGCTGAGGAAGATGGGGAAGCAAATCATCTCTTTTCGCTAAAAGTTTCTGAATATCTGCAATGATTCCCGCTCTATTCTGGTCCGTTACGGGCTGTTCTACAGTGTGTTTCAGTTCTTTCGTTACTGTTAGAAACTGCTCCCACACACACATCAAGCATTCCCGCCGGAACCATGCTGAAGTTTCCTGTCAGCAAGCAGCACCTGCTTCCAAGTATCACGAAACTCCTCCACCATTCCTTGAACTTCATCAAGAACGCCGGTATCATTTTTCGTATTCGCTTCGATCAAGCGACGGTTCATATAATCATAGAGTGGAAGAATCTGTTTCGATACCTCATACTGATCGTCGATGGTGACCATCAGCTCCTGGATAATCTTCTGGGCTTTTTGAATGTTTGTATTTTTTGCTTCGATCTCGTTGCTTTCCATCGCTTTTTTCCCGGCTTTAATAAACTTAATACAGCCATTATAAAGCATGAGCGTCAGTTCCCCGGGAGAAGCTGTGGAAACAGAGTTGTTTTGATACGCTTGAATAGACATCTATCAAACACTTCCTTTAATTAAAAAAGTTCTGCATAATATATGCGGATTGGGAATTCATCTTCTGAATGGCACTCTCCATTGCGCCGAATTGCCTCCAGTACCTATCCTCTATGGATGTCAGACGGTCCTCGAAATCTGTCATTTCCTCATTGATATCCTTGATCTGTCTCCCCAGCAGGAAATTATTGTCCAGGCTCGTCGGTTTTCCGGCTTTGCTCTCAATCGACTTGACCGCTTCCGTCATCGTCGCCTCCAACCTGCGCGCAATACCAGGCTTCTCTTCCGTTCCTGCAAAGAGCTGGCGAACGGAGGATGGATCCTCCTGGAGTGCTTTACGAAGGTCCGCCTCGGTAATTTCCAGTTTCCCACGATCCAGATAGTTGGAGGAGGTCTTAATGCCGATGTCGGCCAGCTGGGTAAACGCACCACCTGTCTCCACGGGAGTGTACCAATTCTGGCGCATTTTACTCAGAGCACTACTGATGACGGAATCGCCTCTAAGCATCCCGCTCTTCGATTTCTCTTCCCATAATTCAATTTCGTTCTCTTCCATTGCTTTTTTTTGTTCTGCTGTTAACGGTTGAAAGTCGCGGTAACGCTTCTCCTGAAGCTTTCCATTCAAGTCTTCGATGATGGAATTATATTTATCAACAAACTCTTTCACTTTATCAAAGGAGTCATCGACGTTATTGGAAACACTGATCGTAGACGTCCCGACTTCGTGGAAGGTGAAATTCATGCCGTTTAAACTATAATCGTTTGTGTGTGACGTCATTTCAAAGGAATTATTGTATTTGAAACGGGCATCTGTCCCGCCTTTCTCATTTAAAACCCATCCAGTCCCATCATTTGACCCGTTCTTAATATTTAGTGTATCGGCTAGAAAAGGAGCCGTACTTCCATTAAAGCCGATTTCCGCACCAAGAAAATTGTTTTCGTCTTTATTAAAGTTTCCTGTTACGGTACGCTCCATCATTACCTTGTCTGCACCTTTATCATAAAAAGCCCGGACACCAAGATCCGAATCACTGATTTCCTTTAACAAGTCATTCAACGACTTATCCCCGGATACATCGAAGGACACTGTCGTTTCTTCTCCCTCCGCATTGTAGGTCGTAATCGAGAAGGCTTCATCCAGTGTCAGTCCGTTTATAAAATTGTCTTTTTGATTTTGAAGTGCATCATCAGGATCGAAGCTTCCATTAGTTATGCGGCTCTCGCTGTAGTTGTAAGCCCGTTCAGCAAGTGCCAGCACTTCTACTTTATAACTGCCATTATCTGCCGTCGCGGTCCCTGTTGCAGACACAGCATCGCTCGATGAGCTTGTCGTTTTTTGGGAATAGGTGCGTTCCAACCGCATATCGAACGCCATTTCATCCAATTCCGAAAGCAGCTTGTTCACATCACGATAGGAGTCTCTCTGGTAAGTGAGCCACTCCCGTTTCTGCTCCATTTTGTCTAGCGGCATACGTTCCGCTTTCATCAAGTCTTTTATAATCTGATCTGTATCCATTCCGGATGCAAGACCGCCAATTCGCATATCACTCATATGATCACCTGCTTATATTTTATGATCGACAAGGAACCCCAGCTTCTCTGCAATCGCCGCGTACATATCAAGAAGCTTCTTCGGAGGCACTTCCTTAACGACCTCTCTCGTTTCATTATCAACGACGGTTACATAGTACTCGCCAAGCTTGTCATGAAATTGGAACTGAAGCGAAGTTCTTACCGGTTTCAGAAACTCATTTACACTTTCCACCATTTGTTTCACTTTCTCTTTCTCATTCCGATCGGAAAAGTAGACCGCTTTTTGTAAACCTTCCTGCGCGACTGAACCTTGCTTCTGAGCGGTTGTTGTAGGACTAAGGGGCATACTGCTCTGCAGAAGTGATTGATGCTTAGTTATATCCACACCGAACAACTCCTTAAATCTCATTCGCTTTATAATAATATCGGAATAAGAGAAATTAGTTTAATAGAACGGGGAAGAAAAGAATTGCTTACCTATATACAATCTGAACCAAGACACCGACTATACCCTTTTACCTCCAATACCTCCAGCGATGAATTAATCCGTATGGAAGCTTTTTAACAAATCGAGCATATGATCGGGAGCAGAGGCTGCTGCCTTGTTTTCATCCTTAATAGAGATATAAATTTCTTCGCGGTGGATGGCGATATCTTTCGGGGCTTCGATACCAAGTTTCACCTGACCACCTTCGACGGCTGTAATCGTGACAATAATATCGTCGCCAATTCGAAGCGACTCCCCTTCCTTCCTGTTAAGAACGAGCATGATTGCCACCACCTTTTATTTCCTGAAGAAGTTCATGTTTCGTCCGGTAGACGGAATCATTCAAAATGATTTGTTTTCCCTCTTTTGTCCTGACATTGATAACGATCGGTGCCTGAAGGTTTAACGTAGATTTCTCAAACGGATCTTCTAACGTGACGACACTGTACACCGCTACTTCTTCCAGTCCTTTAATCCCCATAGATTTCTCATCAAAATCGAAAGAATAATTTTTATAGAAAAGGTACGGATTCGTTACGATCAAAGCTACATCCGCTTCTTCGACGGACTGTAATACGAAGTAGGTTCCAGTGTCATCGATTGGAAGTAAAACAAATTGATGATAGTCTTCAAACCCGGGCAAACCATGGGCGAATACTAAAAGATCGCTGTCCGTTACTTCCAACTCAGAAAAATATTTTGTCTGTATATACATGCTTACACCTTCCAATCAATCTTCAATTCTGGATAGTGGGCCATCTCCACTTGGACAGCCCCCTTTCTATAGATGTGTTCTGGTTTATGGGGCACGGTTTCAATTATTGGTTTCCTTGGTGTCACGGAAATTTCCGCTTTCCCAGGCTCATAAGAAAGAGCAACGAGTTCGTAGACAGGACGGCCGCCAGGGGTGAAAGTGAAGTCATAGCCGCTGTTACTCTGAGCTTGATCGGCAATTGGACTGCCGCCGTTTTCAATCCTCATCAGCTCGTCTCCTTCGCCGGCCACCCTTGCGATCCCTGACAGCAGGTCTTCCCTTGCCATCCCTGCGAGCTCTCTTGTACGTACAGGGGAACTTTTTAAATCGATGTTATGCCATGCATTCGTTTGGTCAATCGTAAGCTTCCCTTTTTTCTGGCGTATGGTTACATCAGCTTTAGGTTGTTCTATCGACTGCTCGGCCCTTGGTTGACGGATTGTTTGTTCCGGTCTCTTTGTCGAAAGGCTGATCTTCCCCGGAGAGGTCTGTAATTGGATTTGCGGGACGCCCATGTTTCTCTTCCCTTTCGTAAAAAGAAGCTTCCTCTATACCAGAGAAAGCTTCCTATTTTAGTGATATTCGTCAGCGCAGGAAGTCCATCAGTGTTGGCTGGATGATCCTCGCACCGACGCCCATTGCAGCCCGGTGGATGCTCTCCTGTGTCTTTAAATTCGTAATTACTTTCTCTATATCGGCATCTTCGTTATCGGACATCATTTTCGTCGCACTGATTTTCTGCGTCTCCAGACGGTCTTCAATCAGCTCAACACGGTTCATCCGAGCTCCAAGGTCTGCGCGTTCGTTTACGATATTGTTGATATGTCCGTCAAAGGTATCAAGAAAGCTGCCAAGCTCCTCTTCGGTACCGTTTCCTTCAAGGACTGATGCAAAGTTCTCCAAGTCCTGAAACAAATCCTGATTGAAGACATTTCCTCCTGTGACGTTCGTTTGGATTTTTACTCCAGCAGATACTTCGATGAGGACCGGATCTGAACTCGGCGGACCGGAATTTTCCAAATCACTGATATCAAAAGGCGCTTCCAGCGTATTTGCCCCGTTGAAAATATATTTGTCGTTCACCTTCGTATTAGCTATCGTACCGAGGTGTTCTTTCAACTGACGTATTTCTTTAGCGACAGCGGTGCGTTGTCCTTCTTCATATGTATCGTTACTCGCCTGTACCGTCAGCTCTCGTATTCTCTGCATTGCCTGCGTCGCCTTATCAAGAGAGGAGTCCGTATTGTCCATCCAGTTGTGCACCTCGCCGATATTCCGTTGGAACTGCTCTACTTCCTCTACTTGAGAGCGGTAATTCATTCCTTTCATTGCAACAACAGGATCCTGAGACGGCCTGCTTATTTTCTTCCCAGTTGCAAGCTGATCCTGGTATATTCCCATATTGCGGTAGCTGTCGCTCAAGTTGCGCATCATATTGTTCGACAGCATGGATTGCGTAACACGCATTTAGGTTCACCTTCCTTTCTACACACCCATCCGGTTGATGATTGTATCGAGCATCTCATCTATGACAGTGATATTTCTGGCTGCTGCGTTATAGGCATGCTGAAATTTAATCATGTTAGACATCTCTTCATCGAGAGAAACCGAGCTGACTGACTGCCGCTGCTCATCCACGGCTGATTTCAACGTGCCGGCATTTCTGGACATGCGTGATGCTTCCTGTGCTTCTACGCCCATCGTTCCTATCATCGATTGGTAGAAGCTGTTTAATGACGTCTCTTCTCCAAAAAGGGCATTAGCTTCGTTCTGCACTTCAGAGAGTCTCAGAGCATTTTCTCCGTTCCCTGTCTGCAAGGCTCCTGCTGCTGCGATATGATCCGGATCTGTCTGGATCTCATCCGTGAGAGACAGCCTGCCCGCAATTCCTTCTACTACACCATCTTCATTTACTTCGGTCATATCAATAGCGAAGAAATCAGGAACAGCATCCCCGTTTTTTATACTGTTCAGAGACTGTCCTTCTTTATGAATCGTATTGAAAGCGTCAGCAAAACCAGTCGCCATCCGATCAAGCTTGGAAAGCATCTCTGCATACGTTCCTTTCTGTTCTCCAGCCTCGATATACCCGCCTGATTCGATCAATGCTTTCAGTTTCCCCTGAGATCCAAAACTTTCAATGGAATACGTCTCTTCTCCTATTTGTATACCATTGGCTGCCGGTCCTCCGTTCTCGTAAGAAACTTGGACAGTATTCACTTCATTAACAGCTCCATCAACAAGTTTCGCTGCTGGAGTCAAATCCTGACCGTCCTTGTCAACTAACGAAATTGTTACATTCCCCATAGCCAGAGGACTTGCCGAATCCGCCGTGTTTTCGTAGCTTACCTGAACGTTCACATGTTTGGAAAGCTGATCAATGAGGCGATCCCGTTCGTCATATAAATCATTAGGAACAAGGCCGTGCGGCTCGACTTCTGAAATCTGCCGATTGATGTTGTTGATTTGATTGGCAATCGAATTGATCTCTGTCTCTGTCACACGTGTTTCCTGTTTGATATCCTTCTGAATCGTCTGAAGGGTGCCCGCGAGGTAATTAAACGTATCCGCTACTGCTTCGCCCCGTTGTTTTACGACGGACCTTGCTCCGGAATTCTCCGGATTCGTGGATAAATCCTGGAGAGATTTCCAAAAGCGGTCCATCGTTGCAGACAAGCCATCCTCAGAAGGTTCATTCATGACCGTCTCCAATCTGCCCAACGCTTCCGAGCGGGAGTCATAATAGCCGGATTTACTGTTTTCCCCACGAAATTGGTGATCGAGGAATCCCGTACGTACACGTTCGATGGAGCCTGCCTGCACTCCGCTTCCCACCTGACCGGGTATTTGCGGTCGGTTCCTTGAAGCAGGAGGAAAAGGACCAGTCTGCTCAAAATTTACGCGCTGCCTCGTATATCCTTCTGTATTCGCATTAGCAATGTTGTGGCTTGTCGTGTATAAAGCGGACTGCTGGGCGTAGAGTCCCCGCTTTGCCACTTCCAGTCCGTGGAAAGTTGATACCATATTCTTTTGCTCCTCTTCTGTTAAGCTTTGGAATCAAACAGCGAGCGCTTCGGCGCACCACTATCACCTGGGTTTTCGTTTTGAGCATAGTTCATCGACTGAATGGATGGCTGCAGAAGATCCAGGGATAGGGAAACGAACTGCAAGGACTGCTTTGTAAGTTCCGCATTCAACTCTTCCTGACTCTTCAAGTCTGCAAGAACATGAAGAAGCGACTCATATGCTCCTTCCAGCATCTGCTTATCCTGCCCTTCAAGACATTCACAAATGGCGGAAACCGTAGGGTTATCCATATTCATTCCTGTTTTGTGAAGCCAGCTGTCGACGGCTGTCCTGCGTTCTTTCTCTATTTTCTCTATCGCCTGAATGTGTTTACGCTCTTTAGTCAACAGCTGCTGAATTGCCTTTGTATCATTAGATTTTAAAGCACTTGTCTTTTGCGTCGACAACGCGAGGAGACTCTCATGCAGCTGTTGCAGGCGTCCCATTTCTTCAACGATCGCATTTACTGTCATATCCGTTCTCCTTTATTCTTTGGTTGACCAGAAATCGAGCATTTTCTTAGCAACCGCATTCGTATCTACCTTGTATTGATCAGAATCAATATCTGCTTTGATCTTCTCGATGAGATTCATGCGGGCTTGATCCGGCTTGTCCGCCTCCTGCATCATCTTCGCTTCCTTGGAAATGTGCAGCTGATCATTCTTCTGCTGCATACGGACGTCCTGTTGTTTCTGGATTTGTTTCTGATAGGGATTAAAATTAGTGGAATTCGGCCCGTTGATTTTCATCGTGTTCACCTCGTTTCCAGTCCGGTTGTATTTACCTCTTTTATCGGTATCGTTCTTTTGTAGTTTAATATGCCTTATTAATCATTTTCTACTGAATAATAAGTCCTGCTCACACGCTCTTTCTCAGCTGCACGCTTTCGATCCTCAAGTGCTTTATTTCTTTCATCGACAGCAACACCACGCGTGATATCTTCCCGGCATCCTTTACAGATTCTACCTTCAGATATCGACGTCCCGCATTTCTCACAAGGGTAATCTAAATTCGGAAATTGGGAGGGATGCAGGCGCTTTTGTTTTACAAACTGCCTGATTCTCTCCTCCGAAACGCCAGTCTTAGCAACAATTTCTGCCACCACAGCCGTCCGGTTCTGTTTTTTACGCATAAAAGTGTACACGGCTTGAAAATCGCTCTCTTCCTTCTGCTTACAGTTCGGACAAACTACCGAAGAACCTTTTATGAAAATGCCGTTACATCTAGGACAATTCGCCACTTCTCCCATCATTCCGCCTCCCAAATCTCTCTTTTATATTATATCGTCAGAAAAAAGAGATTCCAAAGTCCGGAGAGTATATTCATCGAAAAAGCGTAAAAGAATAGACCGCCGGGCAACCCGATTGTTTCAGAAGGGCTGCCATATGGCGGATGGTCCTTCCTGTCGTGTAGATATCATCGACGATCACGCAGGGACCATCAACTTCTGTCACCAGCGAAAAAGGATTGATGCCGCGAAGTCGTCCTTGGCGGCCCTTCTTCGCCTGTTTCCCTGAATGAACACGCTTGAATGCATGGATTGGCTTAAGACCAAGATGATGAATGATTGCTTCTGACTGATTGAACCCACGCTCTTTCTCTCTTTCTATACTTAAAGGAACGGCAAGAAATGAGACTTCGCCAAGTTGCTCACGCTTAAAAATCCGCTGAACTTCTGGTATTAATGCCTCCAAAAGAGCATAATCCCCCCGATACTTCCACCGCGCCACGAAATCTCTTGCAGCCTCTTCATAGCTGAAAACAGACCGGTTCCATTCGAGTAAGCCGGGATTCGTAACCTGCCACTGCCGGCAGTCCGGACAGATGCCGTCTCCATCCGGACGCCCGCACTTCAAACAACCGGGATTCTCAATTATCCTAAAAGCATGGGAGCAGGATCGACAGCATTGTTTCTTATCAGGAAGTCTCCAAAAAGTAACCCATGTTACATCAGGAATAATCTCCCCGTGACAGATCAGACACTTCATAATTTCCTGCCAAGCTTGTTCATATAAAGAATCGAATCTACCGCATCCAACATATCGTCGGTTTTGCCTGCGTGAAAAAAGTACACGTCCCCGTCCGGGTCTTCCGGACTCCGCCCGGCTCGGCCGGCAATTTGTACGAGTGCCGGTTCATCAAATACGGCGTGACCGGCATCAATTACATACACATCAACCGAAGGGAAAGTAACGCCTCTTTCCAGGATCGTCGTCGTAACAAGCATCCGGTAATTCTTCTCACGGAATGCGTCCACCTTAGCCGCCCTGTCCGGATCATCCGCATGGACAGCCGTCACACAATAACCTAATTGCTTAAGCATTCGTGCAACCTCTTCCGCTTTTTTAATAGATGGAAGAAATAGAAGCAGCTGCCGAGAAGACGTCTGTTGTTCGGCAATCATTTGTAAAATTTTCGGTGGAAGCATTCCCTTTTTTAAATAGGAATTTAAATGGAAAAGGAGCTTTAATATGGGAACTGGAAGAGGGTGGCCGTGGAATCTTTTTGGAATGAACACGGCAGGAAGGGACTTATTGCGAATGCGTTTTCTTTCCGCTTTGCGAGGAGTAGCTGTCAAATAGACGATAGCAGCATCTGTTTTGGCTGCGCGTCTGGAAGCGTAATGAAGATTCGGATCGTTATGGTAAGGGAAAGCGTCGACTTCATCAATGATTAAAAAGTCGAAAGCACGTGCAAAGCGGTAAAGTTGGTGGGTCGTTGCTATTAGAAAAGGAGCATCGCTAGTTTTGGTCGGGCTTTCTCCATACAACCCCTGAATTGGAACATCAGGAAATGCCCGCTGAAGACGTGGAAGTAATTCGCGTACAACATCCGTTCTAGGAGTGGCAAGGCAGATTCTTTTACCTGCTTCAAGAGCAGCGGAAAGGCCGGAAAACAGCATTTCGGTTTTCCCCGCTCCACAAACGGCCCAAACCAGCAGTTCCCCCGATCCGCGGTCAACGAGATCGCGGATGGTTTCGGCAGCATTATCCTGGGAGACTGTGCGTCTGCCTGTCCATTTGCAGGGGGATGAAAAAAACGGCCAAGTTACGTTAGGACTTCCGTAATAGAGGGGTTCACAAGATAACACCCTCCCCATTTGAATGCACGAACGGCAGTACGTGCAAGTATCACCACAATGGGGCATGTTTCCAAAAAGATGGGGAGACGAATTGCCGCACCTCCGACAAAGGTAACCGGACCAAGACATTTCGATAGATGAGAGAGGTGTAACATAATGAGGAGGTGTATCAAAAGGGAGCTCGTGTTTCAACAACAATTTTCCAGCCAGTTCCGGAGTGGTATGAGCGGGGGAATCGTGCGGGAGCCAGGAATAATCGTCTTTCTTTTTGTTCAACCATAATTTCACCATTGATTCACCTTCCATGTGATAATTAGAGCCTGTTTGAGTCTCACAAACAGGCTCCCTTTATCCTCAGGACCGGCGGTACCAACCCAGACCAATCGCTCCCTCACCCAGGTGCGTACCGATGACAGGGCCGAAGTAACTGACAGACATTTCCACATTATCATAGGAAGACTCCAGTTCTTCTTTAATCTGCTCCGCTTCCGCAGGACGGTTGGCATGAATGATACAAGCACGGTAGTTCCCGCCATTGCGGACGTCCTCATCAAACAGTTGGAGAATTCGCTTGATCGCTTTTTTATTTGTACGGATCTTTTCGAAAGGAACAATTTGCTTATCTACGAAATGAAGCACAGGCTTCACCTGCAGCAGGCTTCCAACAAACGCTTGAGCGCCGTTCAATCTCCCACCGCGGTGAAGGTGGCTGAGATCATCCACCATGAAATAAGCGCGCATGCTCGCTTTCATTTCTTCCAAGCGACTCAGAATTTGACCCGGTGTCGCACCATTCGCAGCCAACTCAGACGCTTCAAGAGCATAATAGCCCTGCATGTGACAACTGATCTCTGAGTCGAAAACATACACTTCCATGTTTTCTACCATTTCACCTGCTGTCACCATCGCCTGGTATGTACCACTGATTCCACTCGAAAGATGGATGGCAACGACCGCATCATACTCTTTCGCAAGCTCTTCCAGCTTTTTCGTCATCAATCCAATAGCAGGTTGGGATGTTTTAGGAAGCTTCCCCCCTTCTCTTACCATGTCATAAAAGTCATCTGCTTTAATATCGATCTCTTCCTGGTACGATTCTTCTCCAAAAATAACGTTTAACGGCACCATATGTATATGATTCGTCTGTCGGACCTGCTTCGGTAAATATGCTGTACTATCCGTAATTACCGCTGTTTTCATCCGATTCAACTCCTTGCTTTAATATTTAACATTCCTCTAACTATGCACGAAAACCTTCCAGCTTCTTCTTCCTCTTATTTTACATGAAGGGGTGTAACAATGCATCAGAAAACTAACACCGGCCCCATCTACAAAAAAGGGGTCGTTTTTCAGGTATACATTTCGTATGCCTGAAAAACGACCCGCTTGTTTCCAAAGGTCAGAGTGGGTTAAATAACTTCTACCCATCCATTCTTTATTGCTGTAACAACGGCCTGCGTACGGTCATTGACATTCATCTTCTGAAGGATATTACTCACATGGTTTTTAACGGTTTTCTCACTGATGTACAGAGACTCTGCTACACCTCGGTTACTGTTTCCATCGGCAAGAAGCTGAAGCACTTCACACTCGCGACGGGTCAAGAGATGAAGTGGCTTACGGTATTCGATCGTACGGTATGCGCTGCTTCCTTTCGTCTCAGAAAGGCGGCGATATTCCGCAACTAAATTATGAGTCACTTTCGGATGCAGGTAAGAACCGCCTGCCCCTACAACTTTGATTGCTTCAATCAAAGCGTCTGAATCCATCTCTTTCAGCAAGTACCCCTGCGCACCAGTTTTCAACGCATGAGTCACATAGTTTTCGTCGTCATGGATAGAAAGAATGATCACTTTCATTTCCGGATAACGCTTTGTAATCTCCGCAGTCGCCTCGACTCCGTTCATGCTCGGCATGTTGATATCCATTAACACAACATCCGGCATGTATTCTTCGATGATTTGAAGGGCTGTATCTCCATCGTCGCCTTCTGCCACGACTTCGAAACTGGATTCAAAATCCAAAATTCTTTTTACGCCCTCCCGAAATAATTTGTGATCGTCGATTAGGACTATTCTGGTCGTCATGATTACTTCCTCCTGATTCTTATACATAGAATGGTTTTCACGTTCCCCTGAAACCTATTCCTTCTCTGTCTACATCTATCTTTATCTGTGTTTGGTCGATCTACCCTAATCCTATTTCTATTATAAACGATACACGTCCATTTACATAGTTTTTGTATAGAATATCAATTTATTGGTAAATGGATCGTGACAATGGTCCCTTCTCCAGGGCTGGAATCGATATGAAGGTCCCCCTCGAGCATGTCGACACGTTCCCTCATTCCGACCAACCCGAATGACTTCTCTTTCTTCGCCGAAGGGTCGAAGCCTTTCCCATCATCTTTCACAATGATGGTTGCCGCGTGGGGCTGAATCTCAATTTTCACTTTAACTTCTTTTGCTTCTGCATGCTTAACGGCATTCTGGACGGCTTCCTGTATTAATCTAAAAAGTGCAACTTCGTACTTGGACTCCAACCTCTCCTCAGAACCGAAAGATGTAAAGGAGAAAACCATTCCTTCATTATAATCTTCGACCGTTGTGAGGTATTTCTTAAGTGTAGGAATCAAACCGAGATCGTCAAGCGCCATTGGTCGGAGGTCGTATATAATGCGGCGCACTTCGTATAGAGCAGACCGAACCATAGATCGGACACTCTTTACCTCTGCCATCGCTTCTTCAATGCCCCGTTCACGATATGTGCGGTCGACAAGGTCGGACCGCAGCATCACGTTCGCCAGCATCTGTGCCGGCCCATCATGGATTTCTCTGGACAAGCGCCGGCGTTCTTCCTCCTGCGCCTCAATGATCTGCAGGCCGAACTGCTGCTTTTCTTTTGCAGTCTCAAGCACATCGGACACATGCTTGAAGTCTTCTGTCAAATAATTGAGGACGACCGAAATCTTTCCACTCAAGGCCTCCGCCCGCCCAATCGTCTCTTCCAGGTTGCGCAGCCTTCTTTCTATGTCATCCCGGCGTTCACGCAGTTGTTTTTCTTTTTCTCGTTTCATGGATAGATCCATCTGCAAAGCGTGCGTCTGTTCATAAACTTTACGGATTTCATCTTCTGAATATTTCTGGAATTCTTTGCTAACTTCGGATAAGCGTATACGCGAGAAACGTACTTTTCGGTCCAGAATGTCTCCCTCCTCAATAAGAGTGAGCACTTGGTCCTTTGTTTCCGCAAGCTCTTTATTCAGTGTTTCGAATTCGCTCCGGGATTCTTCACCAATTTGAAATATCTCATCCTTACTGTTGGTGACCGTCTCGACCATTTCATTAATAATATAGTCAAGGGCGATATCCCCATTTTTCCTTTCGCTCATGACAAGTCCCTCCATCAATATTCACATAATCATTCGTATGGCCCATGTCCATTTGTGGGGGTGTTCGCTGAACAATGAACAAAAAAGTATATAGCAAATACTTCTTTTATCAGCCTATGTAATTAGTTCCCCGAGATTGCCGATTATTCCTTCCCTCTATATAATTGAATACAGGAGGTTTGTTAATCGATGTTAGAAACGTATTATACCGTAAAGCCGGAAGGTTCAGAAGAAGTCGTCATTCAAAAATCCCGTTTCATCGGCTATGTGAAACGCTGCGAAACAGAAGAGGAAGCACAATTATTCATTCAGGAAATCAAGAAGAAACACAGTGATGCAACCCATAACTGCTCCGCCTATATGATTGGAGAACATGATTTGATACAAAAAGCCAACGATGACGGAGAGCCAAGCGGCACAGCAGGCGTGCCGATGCTTGAAGTACTTAAGAAAAAGGGGCTTAAAGATACAGCCGTTGTCGTCACCCGTTACTTCGGTGGTATAAAACTCGGAGCGGGCGGTCTCATTCGCGCCTATTCCTCTACGGCCTCTGCTGCCATCAATACGACCGGTGTAGTGAAGAGGCAGTTAATGAAAGAAATAAAGGTAAAAGTGGAATATCACTTACTTGGAAAAGTGGAAAACGAAGTAAGGAATTCCAAATATACACTCGAAACGGTTAATTATCTCGAAAATGTGGAATTGATAGTATATGTAGTAAGTGGAGAAGAAGAAGCATTTATCTCATGGATGACCGATTTGACAAGCGCACAGGCTGAAATCCATGAGGGTACAACTTCTTATGTAGAAAAGGATGTCAAACCCGAGTAAAGGAGCCCGTCTATGATATGAAAAGGAAAAAAACAAGAATTTTCCTTTTGTCTCTATTTTTCGTATTGCTGATCGCCATCGGCGCTGCCGGTGGATACGCTCTTTATTTAACCGATCAGGTCAAACAGACTGCCACGGAGTCCCACCAGGAATTAGACCGGGGAGATAAATCAGAAAAAAGAACGAAAGCTGTAAACCCGGGGTCCGACCACATTTCCGTCCTTTTCGTCGGGGTAGATGAAACTGCAGCCGAGGCACCCTCACGCTCTGATGCTCTTGTCCTCGCAACATTCAATGATGAAAACAAATCCATAAAGATGGTCAATATCCCAAGGGATTCTTATACCTACATTCCAGAGGTCGGCTATCAGGATAAAATCACCCACGCCCATGCGTTCGGCGGAGTGGATGCAACAGTAGAAACCGTGGAGCAAATGCTGGATGTTCCTGTCGATTATTATGTCCGGCTCGATTTCCAATCTTTCGTTGACATCGTCGACGCCATCGGCGGCATTACCTATGACGTCCCATTCGATATGACAGAACAGGACAGCTCCCGGGAAGCAGGTGTCATTAAACTGGAGGAAGGGGTTCAACTCTTGAATGGAGAGGAAGCCCTGGCCTTGGCTAGGACACGCAAATACGACAGCGATCTTGCACGAGGACAGCGGCAGATGGACATTATCCAGGAGATCATCAGTGAAACAATTTCTACCCGTTCCCTGAACAATATGGACAGCATCCTCACTTCGGTCAGTGAGAATATGAAGACGAACTTGACCTTTGATGAAATGATATCCTTCAAAGACTATCTGTTACAAAAGGACGGACTTGATTTCGATAAACTCCAGTTGGATGGAGAAGGCATGTATATAAATGGTGGATGGTATTATCAAGTCGACCAGGAGAGCCTGACGACAACGATTGGTTCATTAAAGACACATCTCGACATGGATCAACCATTTGTAGAAACGGACGAGCCGGAACTCAGTCCGTCTTCTG
The DNA here is from genome assembly GCF_030291935.1 of Halobacillus sp. ACCC02827. Classification (NCBI taxonomy): domain Bacteria; kingdom Bacillati; phylum Bacillota; class Bacilli; order Caryophanales; family Bacillaceae; genus Halobacillus; species Halobacillus sp. ACCC02827. The sequence continues at coordinate 2,738,035 of NZ_CP128168.1, forward strand.
GAGAAGAGCAAGCCATGCCGAATGAATGAAGTCTTTGCAGAAATTATTTCCCAGGCAATAAGATATAATTAAAAGAAGGTGCCCGGCATTAGCCGGCGCACCTTCTTTTTATCTTCGATTCCGATCGCGTATCATGTTCAAAATCGGTCGGTATTCTTTTCCAATTAATCCTGTAACTTCGACAATCAGTTCAATCATAATAATGAGTGCCAGAATAACAGCCATGGCTCCAAGGATCGTTGCCTGGGAGAAGATAACTGCCGCAAGACTGAACAAAGCACTGACTGCATAAATCATCAATACCGTTTCGGGATGACTATATCCCAAATTAAGGAGGCAGTGGTGCAGGTGAGATTTGTCAGGTGCCGAAAGCGGCTTTCGCTGAATAATTCGACGTACAATTGCAAACAGCGTATCAGATATCGGTACACCGAGAATGATGACTGGAATAATGAAGGAAAACAACGTGACGTTCTTAAAGCCGAGTAAAGACAACACACTAATCATAAACCCGAGAAAAAGTGCTCCTGTGTCGCCCATGAAGATCTTAGCGGGGTAAAAGTTATAGACAAGGAAGCCAAGTGTACTTCCAAGCATCATCAGACCGGCAAAAACAACGAATACGTTCCCCATCGTGATGGCGATACCGGAAATCGTCAGTAAGGCAATAGCTGAAACACCTGCGGCTAAGCCGTCCAAGCCGTCTATGAGATTGATGGCGTTAGTAATGCCCACAATCCATAAAATAGTAATCGGTATGCTCAAATATCCAAAATCAAGCTGGCCTCCGAAAGGTAAATTGATGAACTCGACCTGAACGCCGCCGATAACAACAATCGCAGCTGCAAGCAGCTGTCCGGCAAGCTTTACCTTAGCCGAAAGCTCTCGCATATCATCAACGACACCAGTAATAATAATCACTGTCGCACCGATCAGCACCGGCCAAGTGTAGGAGCTTTCCGGAAAGAAGAAAATTATCCCCAATGCAAAGCTGAGAAAAATAGCTAAGCCGCCAAGCCGCGGCATTACATTTTTGTGTACTTTTCGATGGTTCGGTTTATCTGTAGCACCTATCTTCAATGCCATTTTCTTGACGAGCGGTGTGATGAGCACAGATGCAATCAAGCAAAACAGCAAGGCCTTGTATTCCATAAAGACCCTCCTCCGGTTTATTATGTCCTCTCCCTGTATGTCGTAAGCTTTAATATTTTTTCCAAATGGATCCGAATAAGAACCCTTTGTCCACGACATATTAACCATAAGAATTATAGCACAACAATTTCATGTCAAACATAACAATTTCTTTAAAATTCCGCCACCCATTTACTAAAAATGGCAAATGGTTTTCCACATCTGGCTTATCCCCTTTTTATCACCCTTCTAATCCTCTCACATTTATATTTAAATTCTGAATGTTTTCGTTTGAATTCGTTTTGTTTGCACCAGTCTTTTATACTCTATAAGTTCGGAAAGTATGTTTTAAATCTTTAGGAGGATTATGACACCATGACTACGTCAGAAAGAAAAAAATTAGAAAAATCCCTTAAGCCTCACTGGGTCTGGGCTATTGCCTTTGGTTCCGCCATTGGCTGGGGAGCATTTGTGCTGCCTACCGATTGGATTAATCAAGCAGGGCCTATGGGCGTGACGATCGGTATTCTTCTTGGAGCTGTCCTGATGATGATTATCGGCGTCAGCTACGGGTTTCTGATTGAGAAATTCCCCGTAACCGGAGGGGAATTCGCCTATGCCTATATAGGATTCGGTCGAAAGGTTGCTTTTTTCGCCGGCTGGTTTTTAACACTTGGTTATATTTGTATCGTTGCATTGAATGCATCAGCGCTGGCTCTGCTCGCTAAATTTCTTTTTCCGGAATTCGTCCATACCGGAAACCTATACACAGTGGCGGGCTATGACGTATCCATCATTCAAATTGCTATTGCCAGTATCGCTCTTATTATATTCGCATTATTAAACATCCGTGGAGCGAGCTTTTCCGGGCGTACACAATTCTTTTTCAGCATGCTGCTCATTGCCGGAATTGTGCTGCTCGCGATCGGAGCAATCCTGACGGAGGGCCCGAGCCTTACCAATATGTCTCCTGGATTCTCGCCTGATAAGACACCAATTGGTTCCATTTTAACAATATTAGCCCTGGCTCCTTTTGCTTATGTAGGATTTGATAATATCCCCCAGGCAGCAGAAGAGTTCGAATTCGAGCCGAAGAAAGCCTTCGGATTGATTATCTGGTCTCTTCTCGCAGCCGGACTCGCTTACAGTATAATGATCTGGGTGACAGCGAGCTCCATGCCATGGCAGGAACTTCTTACCTATATACAAGACACGGGATCGGTATGGGGGACAGGAGATGCGATTGAAAGTTACCTTGGAAGAGCCGGTGTCTTCATTATTGCCCTGGCTGTCTGTATGGGAATATTTACTGGATTGAACGGTTTTTACATTTCGTCAAGCAGACTGACGTTTGCTATGAGCCGCGCCCGAATTCTCCCAGATGCTTTCCGGCGTCTTCATCCGAAATATAATACGCCATACATCGGCATCCTATTTACGATGTTCTTTTGTCTGTTTGCCCCGTGGTTCGGCAGAGAGGCATTGCTGTGGGTCGTAGACATGTCTTCGACTGGTGTAGCTGTCGCATATTTCTTCTGTACCGCTGCAGCTTATAAATTTTTGGCGTGGTCGGAACAAGATAGACCCGGGAGCTTCCCTAAAACCGTTGCCCCCGGAAGGAAAGCATTGTCCTTGATCGGAATAATCAGCTCCATCGGGTTCCTCGCCTTGCTCCTGCTGCCATGGTCTCCCGCAGCACTAGGAAGGGAATCCTACATCGCTCTCGGTGTTTGGATTATGATCGGACTCGCCTTTTATCTCTTTAATGCTAAACGTTACAACAGCATCAGCCGCAAAGAAATGAACTACCTCATTTTTGAAAAAGAAGAAATCGATTAATAAAAGAACCTTCCTTATAACAGGAAGGTTCTTTGCTTTTGTTATAGATTTAGACGGAAAAACAACGTGAAAGTTTCAGAATTCGGGATAATATGACAAATAAATTACAAATCTATACACCTGTGTAACTTGTTCTTCCATTATCGACAATTGTGATAGAATAGAACATCGAGAGGTTAAGAATTGAGGTGTAACCATTGGCTAAACGAATTGTACGCGTTCGAAGGCGCAGCCGAAAGAAAAAGATAAGAAGGCTCGTGTTCGTCCTGTTATTACTTGGACTATTAGTAGGGAGCGGCTTTTATTACGTTTCCCAAGTTTATACAGCATCTTTTGAAGGGTTAGATCGCGGCGAGAAGTCTGATCTGCGGGAAGAAGCCGTAGATATCGGGGATGATCCAATATCTATTCTGCTCCTTGGAGTAGAAGATTACTCCACAAACGGACAAGCCGGGCGGGCGGATACCCAAATTGTCATGACACTCGATCCAAAAACGAATGAAGTGACGATGACATCTGTACCGCGGGATACGCAGATTGAACTACCTGCATCCAAAGTCGGGGAAGAGTATGCTGGCTACCATAAATTAAACGCATCCTATTCAATCGGGGAACTTTCCGGATACGGGGCCGAACGCTTAGCGGTTGAAACGATTGAAGATGAGCTAGGCATTCCTATAGATAAATATGTCACCGTAAACTTCCAAGGGTTCACTGAAATTGTTGATGCACTTGGAGGAGTAACGGTTGATGTCAAAGAAGGGTTCTGGGAACGGAGCCACCTCGATCATGATAAACGAATTGAATTTGAAGCAGGACCACAAAAGATGGATGGAGAAGAAGCCCTCGCCTTTGTTCGGATGAGAAAACAGGCAGCCGCCGTCAACTATCCACGGGATGAAAGACAGAGACAATTCATCAAGGCCGCCATGGACGAGGCTATCTCAGCCGGTACCATCTTTAAAGTTGGAGAAATTACTGATATTTTAGGGAAGAACATTCAAACGAATTTGAGTCCACGTGAAATTTACGCGATTCAGAAAGCCTTCTCTTCCGAGTCTAATGCGAAGACATTTGAAATTGAAGGTGTCAATGAACGGTTGCAGGATGGACTGTATTACTTCACTCCTGATGAGGAGAGTCTCTTTGATGTTCAAACGAAATTGAGAGATGCTCTGAATCTCGATCCACCAGCTGAACAAGGAAATGGCCAGACGAATGAATCTAGTTACGAAGAAACCGACAGTGGCTATAACCAGTCCAATGAATACAACTCATCGGACTCGCAGTATGAAGAAGACAACTATTATTCCCAATAACGAAGCAGCGCCCGCAAATAATGCGGGCGCTTTTTTTCATCATACCAATCAAAAAGAACTCCCCACTCCTGTTTGGAAGTTCTAAAGATGTTATGTATGGATTATATTGCCGTACGCTGGAAGATCAAGATACCGTTCACCCTGCGGAAAGAGTACGGTCCATCGAACGTCAGGAAGCTCTCATCTTCCTGTCTGCGAATTCCGATCCGCTTCACAATTGCTTTACTTCTAAGCAAATTACGGAAGGTGTCTTCCGTCAGGTGCCGAAGAGGCTCAATGACAATTGTCTTATCGATACGCACACTGTAGCGCCCGGTGATCGATAGTTCATCCTGATCCAAAAGTAATTTAGTCAAATGCGCCAAACCACTTCATCCTCTCATGCTCATTTATTCACGAATCCCCCAGTACGTCCCCCTCCTTCTAATAGTAATAAAAAAAACGGAAGATGAACACAGGATTTTTTCCTATAAAATAAAGTAGAGGAAAAATTATCATGTTGACTCGTCGTATATATTACGATATAAAGCGTTGCTACATAAAAATACCTCCCCTATATAAGAGGAGGTTCAACACTATTCTTCTATAATGCGGTAATTGGTATGAGCCACTACAGTTCTGTCATACTCAAAGTCAATCTCTGCTAAATTGTCCATGATGGTCAGGTCGACGATGACAGACTGTTGGCATTGACTGGGGATTACTCTTCCTTTAAAAACAATATCGTTTCTTTCAAACGTTACTATTTGACCGGGTGTTGCAATGCGATCATCAGGCTTTATCATCTTTCTCTACCCTTTCTCATATTCATATTTTCAACAAAGTTGAATTCATTTTACATCTAATTGACAAACAATTCAAATAAAATGTTTTACAGGATATATTACTCGATTCCATTAAAAAAAACAAGTCGAACCAGACTTAAACTGTTATACCCTCCTAACAATTATGTCAAAACATGTGGTAAAATATTCTATAATTTCTCGTTACATAGAAAGGAAGTCTATGGTGCACACACCTTTGCCGAGAGTCAAGAAAGTTATTCTAAGTATCTTCGCAATTACCGTTGTATTATTCATTACCGGAATCATCATACTCTACAACTTAGGGAGTGGCTTTTTGTTCATAGAGGATTCAGAAGACGTGCAGCCGGCAGATGCTCTCATTGTTTTGAGCGGCGAATCCAACCGTCTCCCTTATGCCGTCGATCTCTTCAATCAAGGACTTGCCGATTCTATCATTCTCACAAATTCTACAGAGAAGGGCGTAACACGAGAGGACGCAGAGAACCTGGGTGTTCCATCGGACGCGATTATTGAAGAAACGGAGGCCGAGAGCACCTTGGATAATGCTGTATTATCCGAAGAAATCATGTTCAAATACGACTTCACTTCAGCAATTGTGGTAACAAGCGATTACCATTCCCGTAGGACGAAGATGACCTTTGATAAGATCTATGAAGATTCCATCGACCTTTCCTATGCATTCGCCCCCTCCTTTTTCGACGCAAGTGACGGATTAAATGAGCGGGAACAAAAAATGACGTTCAGTGAGTATGTGAAGTATATCGCCTATTCCGTCAGACTGCTGACTTATTAATCGGGTAGAGGGCAGAGTCCCCTCTGCCTTTTCTTTTTTCTGGAAATCACTAGATTAGTCCCATAGACATTCGAAGCTTTATTCTATATTATGAAAGCGATTTCAAAATTATGAGGGGGAATGCAGTTAATGAAAAAGTGGTCGCTTATTTCATTCGTAGGGATAGCACTTTTGTTTTTGCTTTTTGCGCAACCGTTTGCACAGAAAGCGGATGCGGCGGAGACTACATATGACAAGGTAGTTCTTCGCGGCAGTGCGGAGTCATTGGATTGGGGGTCGGATAATCATCCACTTGCTTATGATGCAGAGAAGCAGCTTTGGGAAAGTGCACCTGTGGAACTAAAGGGTGGAAAAACCGTGGAGTATAAGTTCGTCTATGACGGCAAGTGGATGGAAGGATCGAACTTGACGTTCACCCCTTCTCAAGATGGGAAATATATCTTTACCTTCCATCCGGACAAAGAAAGGACCGTTGATATCCGCTTAGCGGATACCCACAGCGGCAGTGTCACGTTGAATTTGTCTGTGCCTGAAGAGACACCGGACTGGGCAATCCCGACTGTCGCATCAAGCAAAAACGGTTTCAATTACACCGTCAGCCCGATGGAGAAAACAGGAGACGGCATCTACACCCTCCGCGTTGTCGGGGATGCTTCCGAGGAGCTTACCTACTTCTACAGCCTTTCAGGTGAAGCTTATAAGGAAGATCGGACAGATCCGCGGACCGTAACGTTGCGTGAAGACGGCGACAACGTGTACGATAAAGTCGACAAATGGTTGACAATTCCAGTCGCCCAATCTGTGCGACATGATTTTAATCACGCCCCTTACACTCCTAATAAAAAAGACGTCGTCCAGGTAGAAGTAGAGGTCCGGCATTTCGGCCCAATTGACGCAGGCGCGGTCTACTACACGACAGACGGATCGATTCCAGATGGAAAACGCGGAACAGCTGTTCAAGGCAGGACGTCCTTCCTTACTGTTCAAGAGACATCTACTGCCCCGGACGGTTTACAGACGTCCATATTGGAAGGCACCATTCCTGCTCAAAAGAACAAGACCCGCGTCAAATATAAGATAGATGTGTGGAACAAGTCATCTGAAGGGTCCCAGTTTGCTGATAATAACGCGTTGACATCTGAGGAAGCAACGGAGTTCGCTTACTATGTCGATGACTATAAATCGCCGAAATGGGCAAAAGAAGCAGTCATCTATCAAGTATTCGTCGACCGTTTCCGGGACGGAGATGTAAGGAACAACACCTCTGTTCAGCCTGATCTTCCGAAAGACGAACAGCTGAAAGGCTGGATGGGAGGAGACCTTCAGGGAGTCATCGATAAGCTGGATTACATCGAGGAACTGGGTGTCAATACGTTATGGATCTCACCGATCTATGAAGGACCTTATTCCCACGGCTATCATCCAACCGATTTCATGAAAGTTGATCCCCGGTTCGGCAGCAATCAGCTGATGAAAGAACTGGTCAAAAAAGCGCACAAACGGGATATGAAAGTCATCTATGATCTCGTTCCCAACCACACATCGAACCAGCATGACTTTTTCCAAGATGCTCTTTCCAAAGGAACAGACAGTAAATACTATGACTGGTACACGTTTACCAAATGGCCGGACGAATACGATACTTTCTACAGTGTCAAAGAGCTTCCGGAGCTGAACAATGACAATCCGAACACGAGGGACTACATGCTGAATGAAGTCGTTCCATTCTGGATGGAAGACATCGGTGTCGACGGCTTTCGTCTTGATTATGCCAAAGGACCGAGCCAGAGCTTCTGGGTCGACTTTCGACATAAAGTAAAGTCGATTGATTCCAACGCATTCATTTTCGGAGAGGTATGGGATGACTTGGATACGATCACTTCCTACACCGGCAAGCTTGACGGCGCTATTGATTTCGAAACGCAAACCGCTCTTCACGGCGCATTTATTCAAGGAAAATCGATGAACGAACTGGCTGCTTCGCTTGAAACCATCCAAAACGGGTATGCCGAGGAATTCGTCGCTGCTACGTTCCTTGACAGCCACGATATGCCACGCTTCTTCTATGAAGCGAAGGAGAACGAAACGACAATGAAAAACGCGGCCACTCTTCAATTCCTGCTTCCGGGAGCACCGATCATTTATTACGGTGATGAAGTAGGGCTGTCCCAAAGCGGTGACCACAATGCTGTAGAAGAATGGAAGGACCGCTATTACCGCGAATTTATGCCCTGGAATAAGCAGGAACAAAACAGGGAAATCAAAAATCATTACAAGAAGTTGATTGATATCCGCACGAAGGAGCAGGCGCTCACCCACGGCGATTTCAGGATTGTTTACTCTGATGAAGACGTCCTTGTTTTTGAAAGGAAAACACGTAAAAATCATGTATTAGTCGTCGTTAACCAGGGAACAGAGAATCGACGCCTGGACGCTTTTGAATTATACAATCAGCGTACCCCTAATCGTGTGCAGCTCCAATCACTGTTGGACAAGGATAAATACAAGAGTCATAAAGGGAAATTGATGATTGAAAGTGAAGCAAAAACAGTATCCGCCTATGAAGTCAAAGGTAAACTGAGATAAATAAGTGAGCCCCCTCCTTATAGATGGAGGGGGCTCACTTATTATAATCCCATAGGATACGCCATTCCCCTTCTTCCTTCGTAACGTAAACGAATTGTGTAAAAAGGAAGTGTCCGTATTTACCATGGTACGTCTGCGTGACCACCATTTCGTAGACAACACCAAACGGCTCCCCATCCTTCTCCATCTTCCAGTTATCTCTTTTCTTCTTGCCGTCTATCGTAAAGGTGAAGGTGTCCGCACCAAAGTGGTTCATGAATACGTGGGATCGGTCTTGGATGTATGGTCCCTTCGCAAATTTCTCCTGTATGCTGGTATGTAACAATTCCCATGACTTATTGTACTCGCCTTCCTGCTCCAACGTATAAAACTCATCGACCACTCGTTCAGCTTGATAACTCGGCCTTGTCATAATGAAAAATGCTCCGGCAGCTATCAGTGTCAGCAATAAGAACAGAATGAAGAGGATTAATGCAGGCTGCTTCTTCCTTTTCATTTCTTCCCCCCTCCTTCCTTACCCTATGCAGAAGAAGGACAAAAAAGAGCCTGGCATCAAATGGCGGGCTCTTTTTTGTCCTTTATCATTATGCCTGGTTGACTGTCCGCAAATTTGGCTGATTGAACAGGATGCCCCTCTGCCCAAGGCCAACGGATTATCTTGATTTTCCTTTTTATCCATTGCGTATCTCTCTTCGTATTTAGGGATTTCCTGTGCGGTAAGCTTGTTTATCCAAAAAAAAGACACCTGTATCCAGGTGTCTTTCCAGAAGTTTTATTCTGTAATCGTGTCAAAATACTCTTTCAGTTGATTGATCCGGTTTGTCATGCTGCTTGGGCTTACCCCATATTTTTCAGCAACAGCTTTCTTTGTAACTTTTTGTGTCTCTTCCCGGAAGTACGTCGTTGTGACAAACATATGCTCAAGCGCTGCAGCGACGACTTCAGGCTTTCTAAGATTCGGCTGCTCTGCTTCTTTATAAGACAGCCATGCTCTCTCCAGTCGATCAACCGCTTCTTGATCATCCATATCCAGCTGCAACAACTCCAGCACTTCATCGTTTTCATTGGAAGGAGCTGCTTTTGCCTGCTCTTCTGTCTGCACCTGCTGCTCCCCGTTCATGAACATCCATTTTCTCAGGGATTCAATAAATGTCTCTTCCAGATAAGCCTCGATGGAGGATGCTTCTGATGCAGCATAATTCTCTTCCAGCTGTTCTCGGAAGGAAAGGTAGGATTCCTCGTAATTAGGAATGGACAATGGAATGAAGTTAAAGACCGGTCCCCACTTCAGAAGGATACCAATGCAGTAAGGCATGCGCGCATAGTTCTCTTCCTTAAGAGGAATTCCCTGCTGATTGACTTCCAACAGTTCCTTCGTCCAAACGTCCTCGACGGTGACACTTTGAGCAGCGTCAACGTTGACAATTTTAAAAATGCCGGTCTTCTGCTGCTTCCACTCTTCCATGGAAGCAAGCGTGGAAGGTCGGTTTATTTTTTTCTTTTTCTTCTCAAAGAACTCATCGAAGATCGTGCCGCCATTCTCCTGTTCTTCCATAAAGACCTTCTGCACCATTCGGAAGGCCGCTTCGATTTCTTCTTCCTGGGTCTCTTTTTGTTCCAGCGGAGCCAGATTCGGGTAGTTGCGGTTCACATAAGCCATCAAGTGACTGTAATGATTGTTCAGCTCTTCATGGAGCGATACAGAACCTAATCCCTCTACGTTCTTATTCATACAACATTTCTTATATTTTTTCCCACTTCCACAAGGGCATGGGTCATTCCGTTTGATCTTACTCATATTAATTCCTCTCCTAATTCTAAACGTCAACTCTACTAGGGTAACGGATATTGACCGAACATGCAAAAATTCTTAAAAAAATCTAAGAAAAAGGACCCTGCACTCCTAATGGAAATCGGGGTGCAAGGACCTATCCTGACAGCTATATATCCCTTCTAAGCGCACGCAGAACATCAATCCTCGTTGCCTTGTTCGCAGGCTTCCATCCTGATATCATAGCAATGCCGATGCTGAGAATGACACAGGCGACTGCTAGATAGGGTGGGATAAAGGACAACTGAATCGCTGCCTCCGGCGTTTCCTCAAACACTTGTTTCATTACCAAAGGCAGAATAAAGTTAATACAAATGCTGACAGCGTAAGCAGCGAGGACACCTGCTAAGGCACCGATCAAACCAATGCAGCCACTTTCCATTAAAAAGATACTTCGAATCATCTTCGGGTGACCGCCGATCGCTTTCATGATGCCGATATCCTGTGTCCGTTCCGTTACGGCCATAGACATCGTATTGAATATACCGATGGACGCGATTAGAAGAGCAATAGTTCCGATGATGACAAGACCGGTCTTGATGACTGCAAAAACGACATTCACTTCATCAATCTGCTCGGTTACGGAATAAACATTATACCCTTCTTTCTTCAATTCCTCTGTTACGTTCTCCACCTGTTCCAGGCTTCCGGCAATGACATTGACTTCACTGAAAGAACGAGGTTCGTTTAGATCCTGGAGCAGTGCAATCTCGTCATCGCTCATCGCTGTCTGTATTTGCGCACCGTTCTTCGTACCGGTAAATGCTTCGATTTTCTCAAGCATGGATTCAGAGATTAATACTTCATTTCCTACTTCCCAATCCCGTGCAGGTTCTTCCGCCACACCTACAATCGTAACGGGATACATGTTCGTTACGCGCTCCCCTTCTTTGATCTGTTCTATTTCAATGTCTGCTGACTTCCCTAATACCGGTTCATCATAGCGATTCTGTTTTTTAACAAGTCCATCGGAATCATAAAGCTCTTTATCCGCCCCTTCCTCCTGATTGACGAGTAGTTTGTCGAAGTGATAGCCGACCAGCACTTCATTTTCTTTCGCCGGCATGCGTCCTTCAGCCAGCTTCAATCCAGCCTTCTCCTCAGAATTAAAATCCACCATTTCCACAGAAGGTTGGACTTCATAGTCTCCAAGTTTAGTTACAGACGGGTTCTCCACTATCGTAGAACGGGAGACGGCTTTTACCCCATCCAGTTCCTCCAGACGATCGACGTCCTGCTTTGTGAGTGCAGGATTCTCTCCCTCGGCCACTTCTGATTTCCCAAAGATGGAAACTTCCGTAACAGCCCTATCCTTCATCAAATCATCGACAATATATTTCTGCGCCCCAATACCTACGGAAGCAAGTATGATAAGGAACGCGCAGCCGATCGCTGTCGCAAGCATGGTCATCGCAACACGGGATCTGTTTTTCTTCATGTTCTGCCGGATAAATCGGAACCTGTCTTTCCACTTCATCGGATCGCCCCCTTATCCAATCGTTCAACGACCGAGCCATCTTCCAGACGGATGACCCTGTCCGCAACGGAAGCCACTTCTTCATCATGAGTAATCAGAACGAAGGTGATGCCTTCTTCTTCATTCAATTGTTTAACAAAAGAAAGCAGTTCGTCTTCTGTTTCCTGATCCAGGCTTCCGGTAGGCTCGTCCGCTAAGATAATGGGGGGCTCGACTATGAGCGCCCGTGCCACGGATACCCGCTGCTGCTGTCCTCCAGACAGTTCGGACGGATAATGCTCTGCATAGTCGTCAAGGCCGACTTTCGCAAGCATTGATTTGACAATCGCCCCTCTGTCAGCCTCATTGATCCCCTTCATGACAAGCGGGAGTTCAATATTTTGAAAGGCTGTCATACTCGGAATCAATTGAAAGCTTTGGAAAATGAATCCTAGATTCTCTGCACGAAACGTAGCCCAATCGCCTTCTGATAAAGCAGTAACGTCTGTACCATTAAGTACAATTTCCCCTTGCAGTGGCTTGATATATCCGCTTAACAAATTCAGAAGTGTGGACTTGCCTGAACCACTCTTGCCTATTACTGCAACAATTTCCCCTTTATTGATTTTAAGATCAATCCCTTTCAACACAGGTATTTCCTGACGACTATTTTTCTTTCCGACATAAAAAGAATGTGCCAAACCACGTATGACAATCACGTTTACCTTCCTCCCTTTTCCTCTTCTACTACATAAGACGAGGAGGAAGATGGGATCATTTCATTTATTTTCATAAAAAAAAGAACTTCCCTTAAGGAAGTTCTCAAGCTGATCCGTGATTCCCGGATTCCGCTGCAAGAGCGTCTGCTTTCGTTTGGTGGACAGTTCCAAACGGATGCTGGGGCGGGGCATAGATGGAATAGAGCTTCAACGGTTTGTCACCTGTATTAATAACGTTATGCCATGTTCCGGCGGGGACCATGATGGCATAACCATCGTACGCTCTGTCCTCAAATGTAACCGTTTCTTTCGTGCTCCCCATTTGTACGAGTCCTTCCCCTTCTTCGATACGTAGAAATTGATCGACGTCCGGATGGATTTCCAGGCCGACATCGTCGCCGACACCGATGCTCATTAACGTTACCTGCAGATGATCTCCCGTCCATATCGCCGTCCGAAATGTGTCATTCGCTTTCGTCGCTTCATCGATATTAAGCACATAAGGCTGCTTGCCAAAATCTTTGCCCTCCGATCTCCCATCATATGCGAGCGTCTGCAGGCGATTCGCCTGAATGACTTCGTCATTGCATACTCTCCCGAACCACTGACGAATGGTTGGATGCTGATTGGTGTAGTATTGCTGGCGGTCCATCTGATAATTACGCACATTTACTTCATATGCTTTTATCAAACCTTCCGGATAACTATGAAACGGCATCCTTTCAATCTTATATTCCGGCTGTTTGCCTGCAAGCTGAATATAAAGCGCTGTCCTTTGCTGCAAACGGTCGTTCCCCTCTTCCAACGACTTCTGCATCTCCCCTTGGTGCATAGAAGACGGCGCTGATGCAAGCAGTCGGGTGTACAAGTCTACCGCTTCCGCCTCTGACTTAATAGCATTTTTAAGAACGTTCAGCATTTGTTCAGAACCTTCCTGTCTATAGGCGGACGGATGCGCCTGGTACGACCTATGACTGTTTGGATACATACTATCATCTCCTCGATCCATGATCTCCCATATCCTATGCAACCTGTGCCCAAGTGTCCGTCATTTTCAAGATTACCTACTTCCTTCCCATAAGGATCATTCTTTCTTAACATTTTTGTAAGCGGAACCATTTTTATATTGACGTGGAAGGAATCTTTCTATAGTTTTAGTAGGAAGCGTTCATTATTTTATTCATGCAAACGTTTGCCCCAATATATGTGTAAAGGAGTCCTGTCATGACTCATGAAAAAAATGTAAAGAAACTGACACTGTTTACGCTCACATGGCCTATTTTCATCGAAGTGCTTCTACATATGCTGATGGGGAACGCCGATACCCTCATGCTCAGTCAATATTCGGATGAGGCAGTAGCCGCTGTAGGGGTAGCCAACCAGATCCTTTCCGTTATCATCGTCATGTTCGGATTTATTGCAACGGGAGCGGCTATCCTTGTCGCTCAAAACCTAGGAGCCGGAAAACCGAAAGAGGCAGGAGCCATTTCCGTTACTTCCCTCAGCGTGAACTTGTGGTTCTCACTTCTCTTAAGTTTCGGCTTATTTCTTTTCAGTGAGCCTATTCTTGCCGTAATGGCCCTTCCTGCCCAGCTTATGGGGGAAGCTGTCGATTATATGAATATCGTCGGTGGATTGATTTTTGTCCAAGCATTGCTCATGACAGCAGGCGCTATTCTGAGGAGTTATGGGCATACAAAGGATACGATGTATGTCACGATCGGCATGAATATTGTCAACGTAATAGGAAACTACATTGTCATTTTCGGACCGTTCGGGCTGCCTGTTTTCGGCGTCCAGGGAGTAGCCGTCTCTACCGCCGTTTCCCGTGGTTTAGGATTCATCGTGCTCTTTCTCCTATTAGTGAAACGCGTGTCGAGTTCTCTTCCTTGGACAGCCCTCTACCGTTATGAAATCAAGCATATCAAAAGTTTACTGAATATCGGAATTCCATCAGCGGGAGAACAATTATCGTACAATGCAAGCCAGATGGTCATTACGTACTTCGTCGCACAGATGGGCGCGACTGCTCTCACAACCAAGGTGTACGCCCAAAATTTGATGATGTTCATATTCCTTTTCTCAGTCGCAATCGGCCAGGGCACACAAATTCTGATTGGCCATCATATAGGAGCAAAGGAAACCGAGCGGGCATACAGGCAGTGCATGCGCAGCTTGAAGCTGGCCATTGCCGTCTCGATTGTAGTCGCTGTCGTTTTCTACTTCTCAAGCGATATCCTGCTCGGTTTGTTTACGGACGACCCATTAATTATTGCATCGGGCGGGACCTTACTGCTGCTCAGTATTCTACTGGAACCAGGGAGGGCGTTCAATCTTGTCGTCATCAATTCTCTAAGAGCGGCAGGCGATGTTCGTTATCCCGTCGTCATCGGTATTCTTTCCATGTGGGGGGTCCAAGTCACGATCGCCTGGCTGCTCGGTCTTCCGCTTTCCTACGGGCTGATCGGTATATGGATCGCCTTTATTGTCGACGAATGGCTGCGGGGACTGCTTATGCTGCGAAGGTGGCGAGGAAGAACCTGGCACAAGAAATCTTTCGTTCACCAAGAGAAACAGGACACGGCGTTAAAGAAAAAAAAACCATGCATAAAAAAACCTGTGCTTTAAAGCACAGGTTTTTTTCATACCAAATCAGTCTTAAACTCACGAACGTTACCACTCAATTGGTCAGAAAGCTCCGACAGCTGCTGCGCACTGGCAGAAACCTCCTCCATTGAAACCGTCGTTTGATTGGTGGAGGCAGCCACTTCCTCCACGCTCGCAGCTGCTTCTTCTGTGACGGATGCAATCTCTTCAATTGAGGCACTCATGTGGCTGCTGTCTGTCGTTATATCTTCCAGATGGGTGGATATATGCTTGATTCGCTCAGCCATCTGCGTCACAGATCCTTGAATAGCAAGGAACGTTCCCTCTGTTTGTTCAAGCTGCTCAGACCCGGTAGTAACCTCTTTATACCCGCTCTCTAAAGAACCCGCTACATTCGTAGATTCCTGCTGGATAGTATGTACAATCTTCGTAATGCTTCCTATAGATGAGGATACTTGCTCTGCCAATTTGCGGACTTCACCCGCAACGACAGCAAATCCTTTTCCGTGTTCTCCTGCTCTTGCTGCTTCTATTGCAGCATTCAGGGAAAGGAGGTTCGTCTGGTCGGCAATTGCCTGAATGACTTGGACCAGGTTGGTGATTTCCTTGGATTGATGTTCCAATCCCTGCACCTTGTCCACAGCATCTTTAACAATAGTATGAATCTTGTTCATCTGATGAACAGACTGCTGCATCAGCTTCCTTCCTTCATCCGTCATCTGAAGCACCTCATGAGATGTACCGGCTATTTCCTTGCCGGTCTGATCTGCCTCCTTAATTTTCAGCGTAAACCGATCCATCATAACGGAAAGATTGCCGGAACTGTTCGCCTGGGATTCTGCTCCTGAGGAAAGTTCCTGCATGGTGGAAGCCACCTGACCGCTTCCTTCTTTTACTTCATTGGCGGAGTGAGTCAGCTCCATACTTCGTCCTGCTACGTCATTGGATGCCTGAGATACACGCTTCACCAAAGAACGAAGGCCGTCCACCATGTCATTAACTGCGTTGGCAAGCTGACCGATTTCGTCCTGCCTCTTCACTTCCACACGGCCTGTCAAATCCCCATCACGAATTCGCTTCATTGATCCCAGAAGAATTTGGATGGACTTATTCAGTCTTCCTCCAAAGACGTATGCAAACAACGCGCCGAGCAGTAATGCAAGGATTAGGAAAGCAATAAGGAAGACGTTGATACTGTTTTCCAGGGTCATAATGAATGAACCATCCATATCCACCCCTGCAACGGCATCCGAATTTTCCAATGGGATAACTATTGATTTATGCGTGTCTCCGTCTACCGGGTCTTTATAGAAATCTGTCATGACTGTCTGTTTGTTATCCAGAGCCTGCTTTTGTTCTTTCGTAAGGGGGGACTCCACCATCATTTCTCCGCTTCCATTTCTGCTAACGGAGTAACCTTTCCCTTCCTTTTGTGTAAGGATATAAGCATGCTTGAGTTTATCATTGTCCTCTACGATAGAGTCCATGGTTTTTAATAAACCCGCATGATTTCCTTCGGGATTGCGGATCGCCTGAAGTATGCGGTAATCATCGACAGCCTGAACAAGTTCATCCCCCGTGTCTTCCAGTGTGCTTTCAAATTGAGGAACAAGATAGGAATCAATGATATGGCTGGACAACACTTTGACAAATCCAAAAACAAGGACTCCTAATATAACAATAGGAATCAAGAAGTTAAGAAACAGCTGCGCCCGCAGCGACTTGTTAGGGTTCATAAATCTGCTTCACTTTCCTTTCCTTAAGATTGAGTAGGTTGGTATCACCTGTTTACACTCTTTCTTATATCGGCGGAAATTTCTGATAATATAGTTCTATTTACGGATAATGACTTAATACTTTTCGACTACGAAATAAAAAAAATAAACCGGACTCTCAAAAGTCCGGTTTATACGGATAGGTTCTCTTGATCAAACTGTCTGGAAAATGCCTGCAATTGATCCAGGTCCGCAATGTCTTCCGTGAATAAAGGAATCTTCAAAAGCCGTTGTTCCTTGAAAATCTCACCAATGTCCTGCATGTACATCTGTTCCTGCTTTCTTCTACGTTCAAGAAAGCTTCCGTCTGCATAAGGCGGAAGCACTTTGTTAACTACCAGCGTATGGACACGGATGTCGTAGGTGTCCAACTGACGGACTGCCTGCTTTGTTTCAAGAATTGGAAGGCGCTCCGGATTTAAAACAAACAGGAAGCCCGTCTTATCTTCATCAAGGATAATTCCTCGGGCTTTGGCAAACTTCTCTCGCCGCTCCTGCAGTACCTCGTATATCGGATCTTCCACAGGTTCTCCATCATGAAGCAGCTGCGTATAGGTATCATTCACTTTCTTCCGCCTTTCCAACAGCCCGTCCACCCAAACGGTCATCATTTCCGGCAGAGTAAGGAGACGGATCGTGTGACCGGTTGGGGCTGTGTCAAAAATGATCTTATCGAAATCCTTCTCCTCGATCATAATGGATATCAGCTTATCGAACAGTGCCGCTTCTTCTGCCCCGGGGGTAGAAGAAGCAAGATCGATTTGTCTATGTACTTCCTCGATCATTTTCGCATGAACGAGTCCCTTCAGGTTATTTTTCACTCCTTGAATATACCGCTTCGCTTCCTTCCCTGGATCGATCTCTAATCCCCACAAGCCATCCATCAGCGGCTTTTTACTATTTTCTAATTGCTTATGAAAAATATCACCTAAGTTGTGAGCTGGATCTGTGGAGACAACGAGTGTCCGATAACCACGGCTCGTGTAACTTAGTGCCAGAGCTGCTGCCGTCGTCGACTTTCCCACTCCTCCTTTTCCTCCTACAAAAATGATTTTGTTCTTCTCTATACTTGTCATCTTACCCCTCCTCAACAGCAGCGGATTCCCTCCAAAGGTGATTTCTCCATACCCATCCGGAGATGCCAATCATGGAATTTCTCCACGATATGAGGATACAGCTCGAGCGTGTAGTAAAAGGCAGGGTTTGGAATCCCCAGCATGTCTGAATAAATCAGGAGAAGAAACAAGTCCTCCTCCTGCCTCAGCTCCCTTGCAATTTCACGCTTATGAGGAACCCGCAGCATTTCATCATACATTTGTATCAGGCGTTTAATGGAGTAGCTTTTCTTCACTGCCGACATCCCTCCAAACTTTTATGCACTTTTTTCAATAGAATCCTTATTCCTGCCGGTAAGGGTGGAAACAGCTGTCAACAAGATCCATAACGTAAATACAAGAATAATTGCCCCGAAGGTGAAGAGCATCCAATCACTGCTTTCCGCCCACGGTGCCCATTCCATGAAAACCTGGGTGATCATGGCCCATAATGTCATAAACATAAGGAATACCATAGGAATGATCGTCGGCAGGTAATTTCTCCCCTGCCTCTTCAGCCAGATGGATACAAGGAGAAGACTGATGCCTGCGAGCAGCTGATTGGATGTACCGAACAACGGCCAAAGCAGGTAACCACCAGATCCAAACCCTTTTGGTCCTTGAGGAATTAATGTGAGAGCCGCACTGGACACGACGGCAAGCGTTGTCGCTGCATGTGTCTTTGTAAGCGGGGTAACATTATATTCCGACCCAAGCTCTGCAATAATGTATCGCATCAGACGGACGGATGAATCCAGCGTTGTCGCCGCAAAGCTTACAACAATGACAGATACGATCGTAGAAGCGACAGAAGCGGGGATACCTAGTCCAGACGCCAGCTGACCGGCACCTTGAATAAATACACCGAGTCCTGCATTGCTTGCTTCGGCAAACCCACTGTACGTTGCTGTGAATTCTCCCCTGGTCGGGAAGAATGTGATAACTGCGATAATAGCGACAAGAGCGAGTGCACCTTCACCAACCGATCCCAGATACCCGACAAATCGTGCATCTTTTTCATTATTCAACTGTTTGGAAGAGGTCCCCGAGGATACAAGTCCATGGAAACCGGAAATCGCTCCACAGGCGATCGTGATGAATAATAGTGGAAACCAGGAAGTGTCCGCAGCACCATTGGTCACAGGAGCCGTAATTTCAGGGTTGGTGAACAAAAGGCCGAGATAAAGCAGACCTAGCCCGACAATAAGTTGGTGGGAATTAATATAATCCCTCGGCTGCAATAGTTTCCATACAGGCAAAGTGGATGCGATGTACACATAAACCATCAGAACAACAATCCAGACAAAGAAGGACATGGATGTTGCATTCAAACCGAAAATTGTTTCTGCACCTTCTCCTCCAAAATAGCGGACGAGATCAATTTGCAGAGCAGGAACGTAGCTGGCTACGATTGCAGAAAGATACATGACAGCAAGAGCGACGACGGATGGAAGCAGCATATTTCCCTGTCTTTTATACACGTGATAACCGATCCATACTGCTAACGGGATTTGAATAAATACGGACAGGACACTGGCAGGAAAAGAAATGAAAAGGTTGGCGATTACCCAGGCGAAGACAGCGTTAACCATCAACACCAACAATAAGATGATGAATAGGAATAAGACCTTTGCCCGCTGACCGATCAACTTGCTGGCAAGTGTGCCGATTGACTGGCCTTTGTTCCGCACGGATAGAACAAGCGTACCGAAGTCATGTACGCCGGCCGCGAAAACGGTACCGAGAAGCACCCATAACACTGCTGGAAGCCATCCCCAGTAAACAGCGATTGCTGGTCCTACGATTGGCGCTGCGCCTGCTACGGAAGTGAAGTGATGCCCCCATAAGATAAACTTATTGGTTGGGACGAAATCGACACCATCTTTATATTGATGGGCAGGCGTTACATAGTTTGGATCCAACCTGTAAATTTTGTCTGCTATGAATCTCGAATAATAGCGATAACCCAGAAAAAACACGAAGCTGCCTACAACCGCAAGCCAAATACCACTCACACAATCCCTCCTCTTAATGTACGCGCTTTCATTATAGTTGGTATTATACACCAGAAACAGGTAATACCCCAATAAATTTACAGATAAATCAGATAACAAAAGGATTTTCGACGACTTGGGAAAGTATGTGTCAAAAAATGCATGTTACCCCCTCTTTTTCCCTGCCACTATCCCAACCCCTATTTGAGAGGGTTTTTCCTGATTCTTTCGAATTACTTATATATATCTTATCAAGGAGGAATGTTTCATGAAGTTGAAAAAGTTTAAGAAATTAGCAACCTTATCCCTGGCTGCAAGTCTTGCACTGATTCCGACAACAGGACAAGTCTTCGCCGATCAGACGCCGGAACCATTGAAGAAAGAAATGAAGGTACAGACAGATGTCCAAAAAGGGGACTACGTTAAAGGAGAAGTCGTCGTTAAATTCAAAGAAGGGAAAACGTTGAGCAGCAAACAGCTTCAAGCCTTCGGTGCAGAAAAAGCGAAGGAAGAAAAAAAGGTCGTTGATTCAAATGTGAAAGTTCTCGAAGTCGGCAACGTGGATGCAGTCGTAAAAGCCTTGAACAATAACCCGAATGTCGAATACGCAGAACCTAACTACATATTCGATGTCACATGGACGCCGAATGACACCTACTACTCCGGCTATCAATATGGACCTCAGAACACGAACACCGAAGCCGCTTGGGATATCACCCGGGGGAGCAGTAACCAGGAAATTGCCATCGTAGACTCCGGAGTAGACTATAACCATCCTGATCTAAAAAACAAAACGATAAAGGGCTATGATTTCGTTGATAATGACTATGATCCGATGGACTTGAATAATCACGGTACTCACGTAGCAGGGACAGCTGCAGCACAGACGAACAACGGCAGCGGTGTCGCAGGAATGGCACCCAATACTAAAATCCTTGCCGTCCGCGCCTTGGATGCCAATGGCAGCGGCTCATTGAACAATATCGCCAACGCCATCCGTTATTCTGCTGATCAAGGGGCAGAAGTCATTAACCTTTCCCTCGGATGTAATTGTGATACCCAAACACTCGAAGACGCTGTGAATTATGCATGGAATAAAGGCTCTGTCATTATCGCTGCTGCTGGAAACGACGGAGTAAGAACGACGTTCGAGCCGGCATCTTATGATAATGTGATCGCGGTCGGAGCTGTCGACCGATATAATCGTAAAGCCTCCTTTTCAAACTATGGAACATGGGTGGACGTCACCGCTCCTGGTGTAGACATTGCATCCACCGTTCCTAATGGAGGGTACGCCTACCTTTCCGGAACGTCCATGGCTTCGCCACACGTTGCCGGACTTGCAGGACTCCTTGCTTCTCAAGGACGTTCAAACAGCAATATACGGGCAGCAATCGAACAAACAGCGGAGCCGATCAGCGGGACAGGTTCTTACTTCCAGCACGGGTTGATCAACTCTTATAACGCCGTAAACTATTAAACGGATTCTTAACACACTCCGTAGGGCCTCAAGGAAACTTGAGGCTCTTTTTAATTTAGAGACGATTGTACAGTGGGTATCGACACTTATCTATTGACGCCGACTTCTACCTCGGCTATATTAGAATCAACAAGGGGAGTAGCGGCCGTATAATACGGATTGTTGGATCGTCATTCCAGTGCTGCGGCACTCGGTCCATCAAACTATCAACTAGTACGCAAGACCTTGGCCATCAGGGCCGAGGTCTGTTTTTTTGTGATCAAGGCTCTGAAAGTTATCAAAAGGAGGATTTACTTTGGTATTTTTCTTATTTGCCTTATCCGCTGTGATTGTCGTGTATGCGGCAGTCCAATTAAACCGTTTCGGAGATGTGATCAGTCGAAAGTCTTCGCTCAGCGGTGCTGTTGTCGGTACTTTTCTTATAGCAGGAGCAACATCCCTGCCTGAGCTGACAACAAGCTTAACGGCCGTCTATATTGACAACCCCGACATCGCCGTCGGAAACATGCTTGGAAGTAATACGTTCAATCTATTAATCCTTGCTGTCGTCGATATGATTTACCGGAGAAAAAGAATGTTTAACACCATCAATCAGAAGCAGCACCTGCCTTCTGCCATTGCAGGAATCGTTCTCACAATGGTTGTCGTTCTGTCCCTTATTCTTCCGTTTCAAGCGTCACTCTTCCATATTGGATGGGAAATGTTCGTCCTCGTTGCCCTCTATGTGGTTACGATGAAATTCTTCGGGAACTCCGAAGAGGAAGAAGAGGAGATGGACGAGGCTGCCGCCGCAGGCAAAGATTATACGCTTAAAGGGGCCAGTATCGGCTTCGGTGTTGCAGCCGTCGTTGTTTTTGCAGCAGGTAGTGCCTTGTCGATCTTCGGAGACCAGCTAGCCCAGCAGACAGGAATGAGTTCAAGCTTCGTAGGAAGTTTCCTCATAGCTGCTTCCACTTCGCTTCCTGAATTGGTGACCGTCCTCGTTGCATTTCGAATGGCTAATTACGGGATGGCCGTGGGGTCAATCCTCGGGAGTAACCTGTTCAACTTACAGCTTCTTGCAGTAACGGATGTTTTCTATACAAAAGGAGCAATTCTGACCGTTTTAAGCTCTTCTCACCTTCCGATTGCGCTGTTGAGCGTAGCCATGCTTTTGTTGACCGTTTTGACGATCGGACGCAAGCCACGAACCAATAGTTTTTATTATGCAGCGCCATCGCTTTTAATAATTCTGATGTACTTCATTACTTCTTACAATCTATTTTGACCGCAGAAAAGACACAGTCTCCCTGTGTCTTTTCTTACGTTCTAGAGAAAGAATAGAAAGGGAGAAGTATCGAGCGGCAATACACCCGATA
Organism: Halobacillus sp. ACCC02827; assembly: GCF_030291935.1. Lineage (NCBI taxonomy): Bacteria > Bacillati > Bacillota > Bacilli > Caryophanales > Bacillaceae > Halobacillus > Halobacillus sp. ACCC02827. The sequence continues at coordinate 2,760,823 of NZ_CP128168.1, forward strand.
CTTCTCCCTACTCTTACGCATATTTTTGAAATGCTATAAAACTTTGCTTAAAAATTCCTGTGTCCTTGGGTTTTGAGGGTTGCTGAAAATATCTGCAGGCAGACCCTCTTCCATGATGATACCTTCATCCATGAACAACACCCTATCTCCAACCTCCCTTGCGAATCCCATTTCATGAGTCACGACGACCATCGTCATCCCTTCTTTCGCAAGCTCCTTCATAACAGCAAGGACATCACCGACGAGTTCAGGATCGAGGGCCGATGTCGGCTCATCAAACAACATAATTTTCGGCTCCATAGCCAAAGACCGGGCAATGGCTACCCGCTGCTTCTGTCCACCGGAAAGACTCTCCGGATAAACATTCGCCTTATCAGCCAAGCCGACTTTCTCCAGCAGAGGACGGGCAATCGCCTCAGCCGCTGCTTTCTTCATCTTTTTCACTTTCATTGGACCGATCGTTATATTCTCAAGAACGGTCTTATGTGGAAATAAGTTAAAGTGTTGGAATACCATCCCAACCCGTGATCGCACATCATTGATGTTCACTTTAGAATCCGTAAGATTATCACCCTCAATATACACATCCCCCGACGTCACTTCTTCCAGGAGGTTCAAACAGCGAAGGAAGGTGCTTTTCCCCGATCCAGATGGTCCTATGACACATACGACCTCTTTTTCATCGATTTCTGTGTTAATCCCTTTCAGTACTTCGTTGGAACCAAACGATTTATGTAAATCTTTCACAGTAATCATCAGACGTCCAGTCTCCTTTCCACTCTCCTTAAATAAACAGCTGTTGGTACAGTGATGATCAAGTACATCACACAAACCATCGTCAGTGCCTGAAACGGCTGAAAGGTCATTCCGTAGTATTGCTGCCCCATATACAACAGCTCCCCTACGGCTATGACAGAGAATAAAGAAGTATCTTTCAGACTTATCACGAATTGGTTACCGAGAGGCGGAATCATTCGCCTGAAAGCTTGCGGCCAAATAATGTACCGCATCGTTTGGTTTCTCGTCAGGCCGATGGAACGCCCCGCTTCTTCCTGTCCCTTATCAATGGAGTAAACGGCACCGCGGACGATTTCAGCAATATAAGCTCCTGCATTGATAGCGATCGCAATGATAGATGCAGTGATTTTATCGATGTTGATTCCTGTCAAATCAGATATCCCGAAATAAATGAATAATATCTGTGCAAGAATCGGCGTCCCGCGAACGGCTTCGACGTAGACGGTAGCAATGCCATACACCAGTTTATTCTTGGAAAGACGGGCAAAGCCGAAAACTGCGCCCAGGATAAAACCGAAAATCAGACCGACGAATGTTATGATCAATGTCCATACCAGACCTTCAAGCAGGAAAGGCATGACACGGTAATAATGGGATTCTGTTATAAACTCCATATGAGAGACCGCTCCTTAAGTTTTGTAATTCAGTCGATGCCGTACGTTAAAGAAAGCGTAACAAGCCGGCCACTTGTTACGCTCCTCTTGATCAGCTTGGTCATAATAGTGTCTGTTACTCTGATGATTCCGTTCCGTATTTACGCTCTCCGAACCACTCTTCATAAATGTCGTCATACGTTCCGTTGTCAATCAACGTCTGGAGCGCTTCATTCACATCTTCTACAAGCTCGGAGTCCTTCGGAAAGGCTATCCCGTACTGCTCTCCTTGGAGAATATCTCCAGCGGTCTTCAAATTCTCTGCATCGTTTGCCACATAATACTGTACGTTTGGCACATCGTACATGACGGCATCTAAACGACCGGATTCCAAATCCAAATACGCTTCAACAATGCCGGGGAATGTAACGAGCTCGGCATCCGGATGGTTCTCTTTCAGATATGTTTCACTGGTCGTACCGGAACGAGTTCCCACCTTTTTACCAGCAAGGTCATCCTCCGATTGGATTTCTTCGTTATCTCCATTGACTGCTATCATTAAGCCGGCATCATAGTATGGATCGGAGAAAGCAATCGATTCTTTACGCTCTTCCGTAATTGTCATACCGGCAATACCAATATCATAGCGGCCGGACTGCATACCCGCTACGACACCATCAAATTTCATGGATTCGATATCCACGTTGAAACCTGCTTCATCTGCGACCGCTTTAATAAGATCGATATCGAAGCCTTCCATTTCGCCTGTCTCTTCATTCATAAACTCAAACGGAACGAAGTTGTTATCGGTAGCGACGGTGTACGTTTCACCAGAGTCGCCGGAAGCATCTTCATCCCCGCCACAAGCGGCAAGAATAGATACCATAGCAAAAATCGTAATTAATAAGACCCACTTCTTTTTCATTTTTTCTCCCCCTTATGAAAGATCGCTTCCCCATTATCTCAAATATAAATAATAATTAAAATTTTCTGAATTATTTGTTTTCAGCTTTATTATTGGATATTCACCTAATTTAGATATCAGGAAGACATTTTTCTCATATTTACGACTTTTTCATCGGCTTTCCTCGTTATTAAACTAAAAAAAGTCAAAAAAAGTCGTTTAAAGATTTCACCAAAGGGTAGTGGGGAATATTGGACTTTTAATTTCTAATAGAGGAAGGGTAATCATGCCTAACGAGTACAAGTTGGATACGACAGATTTCCAGTCCTTAAGGACCGCTTCAAGGAAAATGTTCCATATTATCAGCGAACATCTGGACGTCCAAACTGCCTATATTGCAAAGAAAGATGATACATCCATGACTGTGCTTAGTTCTTATAACAGAGATGAAGGTATCATCAACGAGGGATATACGGTGGATTACGGAGGTACATACTGTCGGTTTATTTTAAACAGCCGCAATAAAGCAATGACTACAGAAAATTTAATGCAGGAAGCACGGACGAAAGACTTGGCAGTTACGGATGAGCTGCGCAAAAGAGGGTTTCTCGGCGTGGAGCTTACGGATGTTGATGGCAACACGTTCGGTACCCTTTGTGTAATGGATTCCGAGGAAAAGGTATTTGAGCAGGAAGACATCCGTTTCCTGAAATCTATCGCTGACGTTCTCTCCCATATAATCGAATTGGATCAAACGCAGTATAATATGGCTTTGCTGAATGTCCCGATCATACCGATTACAAAGGGTGTATCGATTTTGACTATCCAAGGAATTATTGATGAACGACGGGCGAAAAAGATTATGGACACTACCCTTCGATACGGGGCGGAGAAGGACATTGATTATTTCATCATTGATTTGTCCGGGCTGGTCATTTTGGATGATCTTTTCCCGGACGTGCTGGCGAAGCTCGTTCATTCCCTGGAATTAATGGGAATTGAAGCACTAATGACAGGTATTACCCCGGCAATCGCCCAGCGCGAAGTGGAAAATGTAAAGTTCAACAAACTAAAAGCGAGAACCGTTGTTAATTTGGAAGCAGCTCTCTCGTCTATCGGATTTTCTTTAGTAGAGAAACAATAAAACCTCGTCACTGGACGAGGTTTTTCTTTTTATTATTTCTTTTCCTTTTCATATTCAATGACTTCTCCTGTTTGTCCATCCACCGTAACATCGTATTCGTGGGTATCATCGACAAGCTCGAATTCAAAGTGGCCGTCATCAACCTCTGATTCTGTAATGGTCCCGCCGGTTTCCTGTTCTGCAGTCTTTTCAGCAGTCGCTTGGTCCACCTTCAAATCAGCTGCGGATACTTGATCAGAATCACTGTCCGAATCCTCACGATCCACTTCCAACACTTCTCCGGATTCTGCGTGAATGTCTACGTCCATTTCCTGGCCGTCTTTGGTCATTCCTTTCACTTCATACTTCTGTACACCGTCGTCTACATCTTTTTCTACTTTAGTGATTTCTAAACCTTCCACTTCTTTAACCGCCGTATCTTCTGCCTGTTTCTGGGATACTTTGACGTTCTTATCAGACCATTGACCATCGTTACTTACCGCACTGACACCGAATGCACCGCCCAGAATCATTACTCCTGCCACTCCAGCAATCATCCATGTTTTCTTCATTTTGTTTCCTCCTTTGTTTTATCTACTTACACTATATCCAGGCAAGATGAGAACAAATGGAGTATAAAATGAGAATTTCATGAGAACCGATTAATCGTCCCAACTCACGGACATGACCTCTCCTGTCACGGCGTGTACCTGGACGGTTCCTTCTCGCTCATCCTTTTGTTCAATTTCCACTAAATAATAGATAGTTCCGTCATTCTCTTCGAGGTCCACGTCATCTACCTCTCCGTCTACTTCCGCTAATGCTAGCCTTTCCGCTTCCTGCTCGGAAATTGTCTTAGTTTCAGAGGATGGACTGTTTTCCTCAGGTGGGTCAGACGACTCTTCCTTCTGCTGTTGATCTGTAGTGTCGCTTCCAGCGACCCTCTGCACATTGGCAATACTTCCATCTACTTTCAGCACCGTGACTTCATACGTCCCTGCAGCTGTTTGAACAGTGGCTGTATAGTGGTCATCCTCAGCTATTATTCGGCTCACTTCTCCACTGTACTGGTCTTCCACTTTCGTGCGGACATCGTTATCAGTTAACGGCTCTGCACTGGAACGGTCATTAATCATCTGCCAGCCAAGGAGAAGGAAAAGGAGCAGGCCGACTGTTGACAACAATAACTTCCATAATTTTGACATAGGATCCCTCCTGTTCTTCTCATTGTATAGGAGTTATCTGAGATTCTTCTGAGAATGGGCAAGGATTATCGAAGCCGTCGTGCCTTTCCCTTTAATACTCGTCAACTTCAGTTCCGCCCCAATTGCCTCGGCAAGCTCCTGTGCAAGGGATAACCCAAGGCCATATCCTTCCGAGCGGGATTGATCAACCTGATAGAATCGGTCGAACACGTGTTCAAGTTCCTGATCCGTCATTCCAATCCCTTCATCAACCACATCAATAATGACCTTACTACTGTGCTGTTTGACAAAAACAGCGATTGCTTCGTCGCTGTATTTTTTTGCATTGTCCATTAAGATATAAAGCAGCTGCTTCAGCTTCTGTTCGTCTGTATATACGGTTACGGCACTATCTGAAAGTAAGCGCACCTGTCGACTATAGGCTTTTTCAAAGGAGACTACCGTTGACTCAAGTAACGAAACCAGCGGTATATTCTCCTTCTTCACATTCCAGTGCTCCTCTTGTTTCGCCAATAAAAGCAGCTGCTGAGTCAGTGCTCTCATTTGCTTCGCCTCAGAATAGATTGCCTCTATAGATTCACGGAAGAGTTTCTCGTCTTTATTCCCACGACGTTTCAGTAAGCTGGAATAGGATTCAATAACAGTCAATGGTGTTTTCAATTCATGGGATGCATTGGATACGAACTGCTCTTGACGTTCATAATTTCGCTCGAGCTGTATGATCATTTGATTAAAGGCATCCGCCATCTGATCAAGTTCATCCTTGGACTGCTTCTCTGTCTCAATCTGCTTGAACTCTCCACTTCCCCTGATTTCCTGCATCGTATCGGTAAGCGATACGATCGGCTTCGTTATTAGGTTGCTAAGGATGCGCGCAGAAAGAAAAAGTGGAAGGATAGCAAGAATGGTAACGACCAAAAGCACTAGTCTTAAAACTTCTAAGTTGGACGACGTTGAAGCAAGACTCTGCGTCAATTGCAGAGACGCCACTTCTCCATTCATCCAGAGAACCGGAACAGCAGCTACAGCGTGAGGTGTTTCGTCGTATTTCTCTACTTCCACCTGTTCTCCCTGATAATACCGGTACTCCTGATCAGCGAGGTCCTGCTGACTGCCTGCCGCCACCGTTTCCGCTTGTCCGTTTCGGCGTATGATTCTAATCATACCGTTTGCCGGTACATAAGCCCTGAGAAGGTCTGTGGACAGGGAAGTGCTCTCCTGTTCGTTGATACCGGCAGCGATACGCTCTGCCTCGAGACGCGTTTGTTCCAAGTCGCTGTCGTAACTGATATGGCTGAACGTGAAATAAACAGACAGGCTGATCAGGACCAGTAAGACAGTGAACAGCACTGTGGTGTAGACGTGGATTTTATTCGATAATTTCATCGCGGATCCTTTAACACATAACCGACGCCCCGGACGGTGTGCAGCAGCTTCGGTTCATAGTTCTTGTCCATTTTGTTACGTAGATAACGAATATAGACGTCCACGATATTCGTATCTCCATAGTAGTCATAGCCCCACACCCCGTCGAGAAGCTGCTCCCTGTTCAAGACCTGCCGCTTGTTCTTCAATAAATAAACGAGCAGCGCGAATTCTTTAGCGGTCAAATCGATCTTATCCTCTCCGCGGCTCACCTCATGTGTCGATTCATTTACTTTAAGATCCGCAAGAGACAAACCCGGCTCGCCTGTTTCATCAGCAGGTTTGAAGCGTAGAGCAGCTCGAATTCTTGCTAATAATTCTTCAAAATCAAACGGCTTGGTCACATAATCGTTTGCGCCAAGGTCCAGCCCTGTCACTTTATCTTCGACGTTATCTTTAGCCGTCAGCATAATTACAGGAGTTGCCGTATCTCCCTTTCTTATTCGCTTCAGCACATCGGTACCGCTCATACTTGGAAGCATGACATCAAGGAGAACCAGGTCCCAGGACTTCGAACGGAAAAGGTCCATCCCCTCCGCTCCATCGTGTGCCTTTGTCACGGTGTAACCTTCATACTCGAGTTCGATTTCAAGCACACGCGCAATTTTCTGTTCATCTTCAATAACGAGAATATCCGCTTTCATCACCTTCATCCCTCTTTCCCTTTTATTGTTTAGCATCATTCTAGCAGACATACCCATCAACGCGCATAAGAAAAGACGATTCGATAAACGAATCGCCTTTAAACTATTTCGGGAGCGGATCCGCTTCCATCAGCAGATCGACGATGTGAACCGAATCCATCACCCCACTCTTTCCTTCCCTTTCGACACCAAGCTTCATCTGCAGGAGGCAGCCTGGGTTGGACGTTATGATCCTGTCCGGCCCCGTCTGACAAACGTCCTTCATTTTAACATCCAGGATATCCATCGCCTCTTCATAGTTGACAATGTTATATACCCCCGCAGATCCGCAGCAGAACTCTGGTCGATCCAGCTCTTTTAAGGTAAGCCCCGGAATACGCTTTAAGAGATCGATGGGTTCGTTCGTCACCTTCTGAACATTTCTCAAATGACAGGATGGCTGATAAGTAACTGCCACATCCAACGACTTATTAAAGATAAGGCCGTCCATCTCCACCAATACTTCCGATATGTCTTTCACCCGGTGTGTAAATTGGAGAGCCCGCTTGTGCCATGTTGTTCCTTCTTCAAAAAGAGTGGCATATTCGATTAAACGTGCTCCGCAGCCTCCTGCATTATTCACAATATAATCGAAGTTCTCTTCCTCAAATGCTTCTATATTTCTCTTGGCCAGCTCCGTCGCCTCTTCCTTTTTTCCGGAGTGACCATGAAGGGCCCCACAGCACGTCTGCTGCTCAGGAATAACGATCTCTGCTCCACTTCGCAGGAGCAGTTCGAGCGTATTTTCATTGGATTCAAAAAAAACGCTGTCCATGATACATCCTCTAAAAAACCCAACCTTAGCCTTAGCCGGGCGCATCCTTACATAGCGATTCGCTCTCTGCTTACGCAGTTTCGGCGGCGGCATGGCCGGGAGCACCGATTCCATCTGTCCAAGCGGCTCGGAAATACGCTTCAGGAGGCCGAAATGACCAGCTGCTTTCTGTATCCCCGTCTTCTGATAGAGCCACGCCGCATTTCCCAGGAAATCCATCCACTTCGAGGAAGGAAAAAACTCCTTGTATAAGAAGCTTTCCATCCATCTTTGCGGGCGGGGCTTTCCTGTTTCTTCTTCCATGACCGTCTTTGCACTTTCCAAAAGCTCTCCGTACTGGACGTTAGTGGGACAGACGACTGTACAGGCCATACAGCCAAGGCATTTCTCAATCGGTTCTTTCAATTCCTCTACTGCCGCTTTTCCTTCTGCCACCATTTTAATCAGATTGATCCTTCCCCTTGGCGAGTGCGTTTCTTTCTCCATCGTTTCATATGTCGGACAGGCTGGGAGGCAATAGCCGCACTGGACACAATCAATGGTCCTGTCATAGGACAACCTTTCTTTCAATTGTTCACTCATCTGTCAACACCAGCTTCTGACCCTTCTCTGGAAAGATCTTTCCCGGGTTAAGAATTCCATTCGGGTCCCAACTGTCCTTGATGCGTTTCATCATCCCAAGACCGACTGCTCCGAGCTCTGCCTCCATGAAGGGAGCTTTCATCGTGCCTATCCCGTGTTCTCCTGACAATGTACCTCCGAGTTCCAGTGCAGCTTCAAACATGGCTTCCACTGCAGCTTCTGCACGCTTCATCTCTTCCTTATCCCTTTTGTCACATAGTACATTTGGGTGGAGGTTTCCATCTCCTGCATGTCCGAATGCGACAACTTCGACTTGATATTTTTCTTTTATTGTATGTAACCGGTCGATGAAGTCAGGAATTTTGCTTCTGGGAACGGTAGCGTCTTCCGAGACTTTGGTCGGTTTGATTTTGGCGATTGCAGGGGATACTTGTTTTCTTGCGTGCCAGATGGCAGCTGCTTCCTCTTCGGTTTTAGGGATGATGATTTCCACAGCACCGACATCCAGCATGATTTCTTCGACAAGCCCGCGTTCCACCCGAAGCGTTTCCGGATGACCGTCAAGCTCAATGATGACGATAGCAGCAGCATCGACGGGAAGACCGACAGGCTGGAAGTTCTCGACAGCGACGATACAGGCCTGGTCCATAAATTCCATCTTAGCTGGTAGAATCCCGGAAGTGAGCGTCCGTGAAATCGCCTCTCCTGCTTTCCTCACCTCTTGGAATGCGACCATCATCGTTTGTACAGCTTTCGGTTTCGGCATCAGCTTCAAGGTCGCTCCGACAATGACCGCAAGCGTTCCTTCCGACCCGACTATCAGCTTCGTAAGATCGAAACCTGTCACGTTCTTAATCGTCCGGCCACCGGTTCTGATTATTTCCCCCTCCGGTGTCACTACTTCAAGGCCGAGAACGTGATCCTTCGTCACACCATACTTCAAGCCCCGGGGCCCGCCGGAATTCTCCGCAAGGTTGCCGCCGATTGTCGCAACATGAGCACTGCTTGGATCAGGAGCGTACATTAAACCATGCTCCGCAGCCTCCGCATTAATATCCACGGTCTTCACACTCGGCGTAACGTCTACAGTCAAATCATAAGGCTGCATTTCGATCACCGCAGGCCATTGGGACATATCAAGAACGATTCCTCCATAGACAGGAAGAGGACCGCCACTCAGACAAGTACCCGATCCCCTTGGATAAACCGGTACACGACAGCGGTTCGCCACCTTCAAGACAGCTGCTACTTCCTCTTTCTTCTTCACCTGGACGACGGCTTCGGGCATATATTCACCGAAGGATGCGTCAAAACTGTAGCTGTAACGATCGGCGGCCGATGTGAGAATTCTTTCTTCCGGCAGAATCTGCTGGAGTTCCCTCAACCAATCTTTCATTCTATCCAACCTCCCTGGTCATTGCTTCATAGATTTGACGTTTTTCAGAGACGGCTTTCCTTTCAAATCATTAATGACTTCGGTTATTTCCTCAAAGTAATCCGATGCTTCTCCCCATTGTTCTGTGACAAGATTGACAAAAAGAATATCGATCATGTGGAGCTGGGCAAGCCGCGAGGATGTAGCACCGCTGCGGAAAGGTGCTGGAATCTCTCTAGAGGCGGATATATACAGCGAAACATCCGCACAGGCTGTAACCGGAGACTGTCCATATCTTGTGAGGCTGATCGTTTTGGCTCCTTTTCGTTTAGCAATTTCCATAACTTTGGCTGTTTCGTATGTCTCCCCGGAGAAGGAAATACCGAAAACCACATCCCGGTCAGAAACGTTCGCGATGTTCATGGCAGCATTATGTAAATCGTTGAATGCCGAAGTAGCCTTATTCATGCGCATGAACTTCTGTTGGGCATCCTGAGCAATAATGCCCGACGCACCAACACCGAAAAAATGAATTCTCTCGGCATTTTTCAAAAACTTGATGGCTTCAGACAGGGTCTTGTAATCGACCAGCTCGGTGGTTTCCTTAATTGCCTGCACACTGTTGTTAGTTACTTTCTCTACAATTAAATCCGAAGGCTCTCCGGGCTGAATATCCCGGTACTGTTCCTCCGGTTTCTTCTGCAGGTCACCGGAGATTCGAAGTTTCAACTCCTGAAGCCCCTTTAAACCAAGTGATTTGCAGAGGCGGATGACAGCCGCGCTGCTTGTTGAACTCAACTCCCCGAGCTGAGACGCTGTGCAGTGTATCGCTTCATGCGGCTGATCCAGAATGAAGCCCGCAATTTTTCTTTCTGAAGGAGGTAATTTATCCTTCATTTCTTTAAGCATGACTAGACCGCCTGTAAGCGAAGCTTTCATGATCATCACCACTCTTATCCTTTAATAGCTCCTTCCGTCATCCCTTTCACAATCCGGCGTTGGAAAATCGCATAAAGAACGATGACCGGAATGATAGCGATGACGAGACTCGCAAATAATGTTCCCCAGGCATTGGTGTACTGGGTTTCGTTACTAATAAAGTCAATAGCCAGTGCCAATGTATAGTTTTCTTCTGTCTGGAGAAAAATCAATGCCATAAAATATTCATTCCAGAACTGAATCATATTCATAATCGTTACGGTAATAATTCCGGTAGTAGACAACGGCGTGATCACTTTCCACAAGACACCGTAAGGAGACATCCCGTCGATAGCTGCCGCTTCCTCCAATGATTTTGGGATCGTGGCCATGAAACTCGTAAGTACGAAAATGCTGAATGGCAGTTGGCTGACAGCATAGACAATGCTCAATCCGAAGATGTTATCAAGCAGATTCAGCTGCATGAGCAGGAAAAACAACGGAATCCAGCCGAGTACCATTGGGATCATCATCGCAGAAATGTATAAAGTAAACAAGACACGGTTCCCACGGAAAACCATCCGTTCGAGCGCATAAGATGTCGGAATCGCCATCATTAACGTAAGCGTCGCTCCAAGCCCTGTGACAAGGAAGCTGTTGAATACGCTTGTATCTATATTATAGTTACTCCAGGCGTCCACGAAGTTGGAAAACGAGAAGCTCTCCGGAATCCCCCATGGATTTCGGTATATCTCCGCATTCGACTTGAACGCACCAAGAATCATCCAGAAAATCGGATACAGAACGGCCAAGGACCAGATGATCAGTGGGACACGGACGATCGTCCGTGAGAAAAAACTGCCTTTGTGCACGGTATTCCCCTCCTGTCGTTTAATACTCTACTTTCTCCCGCCTCATAAAAAACTGCAGGATAAGTACCGTCACGAGGGACAGAATCAATATCATTACCCCGATTGTAGCCCCGTAACCGAAATTGTATTTGACGAATGCCTGCTCATATAAATAGGACCCCATCACATGTGTCGAATTGTTCGGCCCACCCTGGGTCATGACCTGGACGATGATGAAGGAGCCGTTCAATGTTGTGATAATGATATAAAGGATCGAAATTTTGATCTGTGGCCATATAAGTGGAAGCGTTACTTTCCAAAATTGCTGCCACTCGGTCGCACCGTCTATCTCCGCCGCTTCATAGTAGCTCTTCGAAATGTTCGAAATTCCTCCCATGAGCATAAGCATGAACAAGCCGATACCGGCCCATATTGACGGCAGTACCAGACTCGGCAGAGCCCAGTCTTCACTTCCAAGCCATGGACGCTGCAGGCTTTCAAGACCGATAAATTCAAGCCCCGAGTTTACCAAACCAAGGCTTGGGTTGTAGATGAACATCCAGAGAATACCGATAACAACGACGGACATAATATTTGGGAAGAAAAATACGATCCGATAAAATGGTGCTTCTTTAATTTTCAACTGAGTCAACGCAACCGCGAAGAACGTCGCTAGTACCATGATGCCGATTACCTTCGTAACGACGAGGAAATAATCATGGAGGATCGTATCAGGGATAATTCCATCACTGAACAACCGGCGATAATTATCAAAGCCGACAAATTCAGCAATCGAAGAGGAACCTGACCATTTAAATAATGAATAATAAAGCCCGTTGAACAAGGGATAAAGGGTGAAAACCGCAAACAAAAGAAACGTCGGAACAAGGCAGAACGCCAAAAACAAATATCTCTGCCGCTTCGACTGGACCATCCTTCCCACCTCTTTCTCTTTCAGATTCTTTCTTGGACAAAGGAAGAAAAAGGGAATGCAGAAGAGTGAATCCTCCACATTCCGCTGATATTCCTACTCGAGACTCTTACGATATTCCGCAGCTGCTTTTTCTGCTTCCTCCACGAATTCTTCCGCAGTAATATTACCCAGCATGAGAGAGACCAGCGAATTACTTACAGGCGTTTCCAATTCAGAGCTCATCGGATGCGGTTTCTGATAGATTTGAACCTGCTCCGGATCGTTGATCATCTCGTTCGCTTCAATAAGGAACGGCGGGACTTCCTCACTGGAAGAAAGGTCGACTCCCTGAAGGTTCATAATTGCACCGGTATGCTCAGAAAAGCTCTTCGCATATTCCTTCGTAAACACGAACTCAACGAACGCTTTGGCAGCTTCCGGATTTTCGGCCTTCTCTGCGATCGCCAGTGGGCGAAGATCCGGTACGATCGCATATGGTTCACCCTCTGCCTGCATTGGAGATGGAATAAATCCGTATTCGAAATCTTCCGGTGTATCATTGGCCATTTCATTCGGCAGCCAGAAACCAACCGGGATAAATGCATTATCATGGAGAAGGAAGTTCATTTGGGACTGTGTATGATTGAGAGCACCAAATCCAGGATCGATCAGCCCATCCTTCTGCATCTGCTCCACATTCTTCATCACTTCCAGCACCGGCTCACTCGTCCACGCACCTTCTTTACCTGTGATGACATCCGTCAATAGTTCATCCCCACCGGCTGCACCGAATGCCGGGTAAAGGACACCACGAAGGAAATAATATGGATATTGGCCGGTTGTAACGAACGGTGCGATATCCTCTTCGTCCTTGATCGTCTTCATCGTTTCCATAAAGCCAGGGAAATCTTTCGGAACATCCCAGCCTTTTTCTTCAAACCAAGCATTGTCATACCACGTTCCCCATGTATCGAAGACTAATGGAAGGCTGTAAATATCGCCGTCATAGTCAGCCGGGTCGACGATAAAGCTTTCGTTCAGCTTGGAACCGTCTTCCAACTCTATACCGCTCACCCATTCCGACAAATTCATCAACTGCCCGTCTTCCACCATTTGTGTTTCACTGGAACCGGCACCGTCAATATAAACGACATCAGGCGGATCGTCGGATACCCAGCGTGATCTCATTTCTTCGTTAATGTTCGGACCGGCATGTTCTGTAATGGTCACATCCGGATATTCTTCCTGAAAATCAGCAATCACTTCTTTCCACCACGAATCCCCGTAACCCCCGACAAAATACTGGATTTCCAGCTCACCGGAAATTTCTCCGGATGAACTTTCTTCTCCTGAACCATCTCCTGAGTCCTCCTCGCTCGACTCATCTGATCCTGCCCCCGGAGCACAACCAGCCAGCACCACGAATGCAAACAGAATACCTATCATCCACCAAGATGAAACGTTCCGCCACTTGTTCAAAGCAAAGCTCCCCCTTTGTTTTGGTCATTTATTTGAAACCATTGAATGGTTTGCAAATCAACTGTTCGTTTCCAGCGCTTCCCTCAGCTGCCCCTCATGAGCCGCGAGCAATGTTTGTGCTTCTTCATAAGAAACAGACTTTAAAAGCATTAAAATAGCCGGTTTCACCTGCATATCCGCTTGTTCCAAAGCAGATTCCGCCTCTTCATACTTCGTCTTCGTGCTTTCCATCAAGATGCTTTTCGCGCGTTCACGGAGTTTATGGTTGCTTGCGTGGACGTCAACCATCAAGTTTTCATAGACTTTGCCAAGTTTCACCATACTGACGGTACTGAGCATATTAAGCACCATTTTATGAGCGGATGCTGATTTCAACCGCGTCGAACCAGTCAATACTTCCGGTCCGACGATGACTTCGATCGGACAGTCCGCGAAGGCACTGATTTCTGATGCCTCATTACAAGAAAGTGAAACCGTAAATGCACCGACTCGGCGTGCCACCTTCAGAGCACCAATAGGATAAGGCGTCCTTCCGCTTGCCGTGATGCCGACGACCACATCCATCGGGGAGACTTTCTTCTGCTGTAAATCCTCTTCTCCTTGTCGTTCATCGTCCTCAGAGTTTTCTTTCGCCTTAAAAAAAGCTTCTCCGCCCCCTGCCATGACCGCCTGGACCATATCATAGTCTACTTGAAAGGTAGGCGGACATTCAGAAGCATCCAAAACTCCAAGGCGGCCGCTTGTACCTGCCCCTACATAAAAGAGACGTCCTCCACGCTTCAGGGCTTCCGAAATCCGATCCACTGCCTTCGTTATCTGAGGCAGCACCTGTCTGACCGCTTCCGCCACTTTTTGATCTTCTTCATTCATAACCGTCAAAATTTCTGCGGTCGTCATGCGATCCAACTCTTTTGTACGTTCATTTCTCTGTTCCGTCGTCAAAGATGCCAAGGAATCTGTCATCTATTCTCCCCCTCCTTTAATACCAAGGACGGCTGAGCCAGTAAGGCCGCCCCGAATTCCGGAGGTCCGTATGCTTCCACATACCGACCCAACCCCCGTTCCTCCATTTGTCTGATGAAGTATTTCTTCAATACATGGGAATGAGTGAAAATTGATCCAGCCGTCACGACTGCGGGTATCGTGTTAAATCCTTTACGTCTTATAGAGTAGAGATGAAGCAGCAATTCCTCCGCAGCTGTATGCAAAATGCGTGTTGCCGTACTGTCCCCCGTCTCCGAAGCTGCAATAACACATTCTGCAACACCGGCGATTGTCTGCTTTTCCATTCGATTTCCCTCATGGATAAACCGGATCAGCTGTTCCGGTTTATCCAACTGCCACTTTTCCAGAAGCAGTTCTGTCAGAATGGTTTCCCCTCTTCGTCCATCTGCCGCCTTCGTCACTTCTGATAACGCTTTCAAAGATATGTAATATCCACTTCCTTCATCACCAAGGATATGCCCCCAGCCGCCGCACCGATGCAGCCTGTGGTCCGGAGCAATTCCGATGGCGCTTGAACCAGTCCCTGAAATGACAAGAATACCCGACTCCTCGTGCGGTGGTAGTGCACCTCTTAAAGCCGCATGACTGTCCGATCCGATAAACAAGTGGCAATTTTCAGAAAAAAATTGATTTGAAAATTTTTTTTGGGCTATTGCCTTCATTTGCTGCTTATCTTCTGCTCTTCCGACTCCCGCAAGACCGACTCCCACTCCTGCAACTTCCTGTGGATCAATGCTGAATTGCTCCATACCTTCCGAAATTAAAGACTGAATCCGGCCCCACGCCTTTTCAAAGCCAATGATATGTGGATTCGTTCCAGGTCCTACCACTACCATAGGATCCGGAGAGCTGGTTGTTTTCCCTGCTTCCATAAATAGACACGCCGTTTTCGTTCCTCCTCCGTCTATTCCAATTACATATTCCATAGACGACCTCCAATGGGAATGATTGACTATATTATAGATTTATTGAATTTTTATGTCAATATACCTTTTTATATTCCGTTATTTTATTTCAAAAATAACAAAGCAAAAAGCCGGGGAACTCGAATTCCCCGGCTACCCTGTTTCTATGCTGAACGACGTTCTTGATTGTGCATCTCCTGCTTTAAACGAAACGGAGCCGTAATCAATGCCAGAATTAAAAATATTCCCATGTATCCGATTACCGGATAAAAGATACTGACAAGCTTTGTAAACCCTGCAAAGCTTAAGATAAATGCGGCTATGATGGAAACAGTAACGAACTTACGGTGGGCAGGTGTGCCGACCGTCGTAAACCTTGCGGAAAGGGAGAAGAACATACTCACTGCGGTATTGAATACCATCCCGAATAGAATAATGGAATATAGGATTCCGAGGGCAGGAGAGAGATCGTCCACCATCTTCAGCATCGGCATATCATACGTGCCCACGACCTCTATTTGAGCGAACATAGCTAGATGACTCAATACGATCATCAGACCGAGGACCAGTCCACCTACAAGACCGCCAAGAGAAGAAATGCGCTCATCGTCTTCATTTCCTCCCATCAATAGAGACATGGAAGCTCCTAATGCCAAGTTCAAAGATACATAATTAATGGAGGACATGAACCAATTGGAAACGGCCGATGGCTGCTCCTGAGCAACCGAGTTCCACTCGGAGAACGTCCCGTCCATGGTGATTAAGCTGTATATCGATACACCGACCACCGAAACGACCAGGAATGGGGTGACGCTGCCGATGATCCGAATGACTTTCTCTACATTTAACATAACCGTCGCCAGAACGATAACACTCATAAGAATGACGCCGAATAACGGGGAAAGACCGAACTGCTGACTAGGTATCGATCCAGCACCAGCAATCATGACGACTCCGATACCGAACAAAGTGAAAATGATAACGTAATCAACGACGACCCCTAAGTATTTTCCGCTTACGCGGTAGATCGCTTCTTTATGAGATTTTGCCTTTAAGCGTGTCCCTATTTTTGTAAGCATCATTCCAAGGTAAGCAAAGAGCGCGGTTGAAATGACCGCTCCTATCGTACCGATCGTACCAAAACTCGTGAAATATTGAAGAATTTCCTGACCGGAAGCAAATCCTGCTCCCACAATGATTCCAATGAATGCACTAGCAATTTTCAATACCCTAATCAAAACATACATCCTCCCAACTCTGTCTTCACCTGGTGATTCAACAAAATGTAAAGGCTTTCAAACCGGTTGAACTACCTCAGCTTATCATGAATGCGTTTTCTTATGTTTGTCATTTTAAACAAACCCTAACATATATGTTCGTTTATTTACACAAATAAATCAAGTGTAAAAATGCGGATGTCTGTTCTGAGAAAGCATGATAAAATAGAACTAACCATTGTTATAGAAGGAGAACGGCTATGAAACATTCGACACGTCAGCACCACCCCTATAAAGATATGTTGGATTCTCCAGAGGGGATGGCGGATCAAATTGCCTACAATCTTGGCTGTCCCGTGACTATCGAAGATGCAAACCATCACATTGTTTCCTACAGCAAGCATGAGTCCAACGTCGACGATGCGCGAACGGCTACGATTATGCGGCGTAAAGTTCCAGAGCATGTTGTCAACGGGCTTTGGAAACACGGAATCATGTCCCAGCTGTTCGAAAGCGGCGAACCTATTATTGTCGACAGTATAGACTCTATTGGGCTAGGTAATCGACTGGCTGTGTCTGTTCGCAACAACAAGGAAATCCTTGGTTTCATTTGGGCACAGACAGATAAGGTCACCGTAACGACGGATCATTTGTCCACTATTCGCGAAGCAGCTCAAATGGTAGCCCAGCACCTCCAGCGCCAGCAGGCGAAGAAGCAGAAATCCGAAGAAAACGAAAAAGAATTCTTCTGGCAGTTATTGACCGGAGCCGCCACCAATTCAGAGGATATTCATAAACAGGCAAAGCGGTTTGGCCTTCATTTGTACGGTCAGCTTTGTGTTGCGGTCTTTGAATTTACAGAAGACACGAGCCAGTCCGTCGAGCGTCATGCCTATTATTTATCGGAGACACTGCAGCAGACAAAGATTATCAGCCGTATATTTGATGACCGCCAGCTCATCCTGCTTGTGAGAACCGACAACTTAGAAGATGCGAACAAAATGAGCCAGGCCTTCATTCGTGAATTCACACAAAAGATGAAGGAAAGGCTTGGATTTGAAGATTTAAAAGGTGCTTTCGGACTGGTCTATGATAATCCACAGTCTATTAAGGACAGTTATAAACAAGCGTTGAAGGTATTGGAGCTGAAGGAGCAGTTTCCTGTGAAACTCGCTGAGGTCGATAACTATCAGGATCTCGGTATTTATCAATTCATTAACGAACTCGCCTCCTTACAGAAGCGGGAAAACTATAAAAATGATTCCTTGATGAGATTGAAGGCTTACGACGAACAAAACCGTTCTTCCCTATTGGAAACATTAAAGGTCTTTCTCGAGATGAACAGCAATGTTCACAAAGCCGCTTCCCACATGCACATACACACAAACACGCTGAATTACCGCTTGAAACGGATCCGGGAAATTGGCCATATCGATTTTAAGGATACCAACCAGAAGACGATGCTTTATTTAGATTTGTTGATACAGGAAAGCGAAAGAGAGGATTTGTGATTTTTCACAAATCCTCTCTTTCATTTTTTCACTTTCCCCTAAACAAAAAAATAGTCAGACGAGATATACTTTTCTTACATTCGATTACGAAAGGTGGACCTATCCCATGATTATCGGTATTCCAAAAGAAATTAAAAACAACGAGAACCGCGTAGCCATCACTCCATCCGGTGTTATTCACCTGCTGAAAGCCGGGCACAAAGTGTTGATCGAGACAGAAGCTGGACTTGGCAGCAACTTCACGGACGAAGAATATATTGCATCCGGAGCAACCATTATTGAAAGCGCTTCATCCGTTTGGGAGCAGGCCGAGATGGTAATGAAGGTGAAAGAACCACTACCTGCAGAATATGGATATTTCCGCAAAGGGTTGATCCTTTTCACCTACCTTCACCTCGCTGCTGAGCCGGGCTTAACAAAAGCATTGGTGGATAACGAAGTGACAGCAATCGCTTATGAAACGGTAAGTGCAGATAATAAGCTTCCATTGCTTACTCCAATGAGTGAAGTAGCCGGACGTATGGCTACACAAGTAGGCGCACAGTACTTAGAAAAATCTTTCGGCGGTAAAGGAATTCTATTGAGTGGGGTGCCGGGTGTATCCCGCGGGAATGTCGTGATCATCGGAGGCGGTATCGTCGGAACAAACGCGGCGAAAATCGCAGTCGGTCTCGGTGCACACGTAACCATTCTTGATTTAAACCCTACTCGTCTCCGTGAATTGGATGATCAGTTCGGGGGAGATGTCCAGACGTTAATGTCGAATCCTTTCAATATCGCGGAATCAGTTAAAAATGCGGATCTAGTAATTGGCGCGGTTTTGATTCCTGGAGCGAAAGCACCGAAACTCGTAACCGAGGACATGGTGAAGGAAATGAAAGCAGGCTCTGTTATCGTTGACGTCGCCATCGACCAGGGTGGTAACTTTGAAACAGTCGATCATATCACGACACATGATGAGCCAATCTATGAGAAACATGGCGTCCTCCATTATGCTGTCGCAAACATCCCTGGAGCTGTTCCACGTACGTCCACCATCGCCCTTACAAACGTGACGATTCCTTATGCGGTCCAAATCGCATCGAAGGGTGTCGTGAAAGCAGTAGAAGAAAATACAGCCATCGAGCACGGCTTAAATACAGCGAACGGCCACTTGACTTATGAAGCAGTAGCAAACGATCTCGGTTATGAATATAAACCGGCTCGTGAAGCCATTCGTCAAACCATAGAAGCCTGACACAAAAGCCCCGTTCTTCCCGACGGGGCTTTTCCATTCAGTATATATATGTCTCCGATTGTCTGCTCCGCCACTCAGATTCCAGCATACTCATCTCCCATAAGCTCCAATATTCCTCTCCCACTTTTTGTTTGTCTCTATGTAACCCTTCCTTAATGAATCCTGCCTTCTCATAACAGGAGATGGCTGCTTTGTTGAAGTCAAAGACCCCTAAGCTGACCCGGTGTAATTCCAGTTCATCGAAGGCGACAGCAAGAACTCTGTCGATCATTTGACCGGCATAGCCTTTCCCTCTGGATGATTCTTCACCAATTAATACTTTCCCGATCCGTGCCGACTTATTATGATGATCGATCCTCCCAAGAGAAATATGTCCGATGACCCGCTCATTCTCCATGTCCACCGCTTTAAAGATGAGCACTTCTGAACCCTTTTTGTTCGATCCCCTCCTATAAACTTCAAGCTGCTCTCGATCTAAAGGATAGTCGAAAGTCGGACCCGCCCACTGCATCAGAAACTCCGGAGATTTCACCCACTGGATAAGCTGAGTGAAATCTTCCTTTCTAAAATCATGTAATGTAATCACCTGGCATCCTCCCCTTCTTTTACCTACTACTATAATAATAAAGAAAAGGATAAAAAAACGTCCGAAGAATAAACTTTCGGACGTTTTCCGTATTCAATAGGCTTTCACTAAACCGCCATCGACGACCAGGGCCTGCCCTGTCATGTACGTATTGGCAAACGAGCCGATAAAGGCAACAGATGCCGCGAATTCCTCCGGTGTCCCGTATCTCTGCAGAGGAATGGCTCCCTCTGCCTTCTGTTTCAACTCTTCCACAGACACGCCTGATTCATCCGCCCGCTTCTGATCTAATTGCTCGACGCGTTCTGTCGCAATCCTGCCAGGGCCGACGGTGTTGATCAATATATTATCCGGTGCAAGCTCTTGGGAGAGGCTTTTTGACAGGCCTACGATACCGGCACGAAATGTGTTGGACAGAATGAGATGATCGAGAGACTGCTTGATGGAGGAAGAAGCAATATTGACGATGCGTCCACCGCCCTCTTTCCTCATCGAAGGGAGTACTGCACGAATGGCTCTCGTGAGACTCAATAAATTCAATTCGAAGGCCTGCTGCCAATCTTCATCATGGAAATCATCGAACGTTCCTGCCGGCGGACCGCCGGCATTGTTAATTAACACATCCACTTTCCCGTTCAGCTCCACTGTTCTTTCCATCAAACTACGAATATCTTCCGGTTTGGTGACATCACAAACATGGTAATGGACGTGCTCATTTCCTGTTGCTTCTTTCAGTCCCTCTACGGTCCTTTTCAATTCTTTTTCCTGTCTGCTGGAAATCACTACGTGCGCACCTTCCTGTGCATAAACAGTTGCTACAGCCTTCCCTAATCCTTTGCTCGCAGCCAAAACAACGACAGATTTCCCTTCCAAATTCAAATCCATCTTCCCATTCTCCTTTCTACTACAAAGCGGAGCGCTGTTCCGGGATCGCCTTTTCCTTTTTAGAACTGGTAATAAGCAGAAGCGCCAGAGCAGCGACCCCCATGATGTCTGTTACAATACCCGGATAGATAAGAAGTAATGCTCCTATACCAGCGACTGCTCGCAGCCAGAACGGCACTCTTTGTCTGAAATGACCTTCCGTCATGACAGAAAGAAGGAACACTCCGGCTAACGATGTAATCGTAATTAAAAGAATATTTCCTGCCGTTGCATCAATCATCAGCATTTCATGAGAGAATACGAACATAAACGGGACAATGAATCCAGCAATCGCGAGTTTCATAGCCTGGAACCCGGTTTTGTTCGGATTTCCTCCTGCGATTCCAGCTCCAGCAAAGGCAGCAAGGGCAACCGGCGGCGTAATATTCGCAAAGATCCCGAAATAAAAAACGAACATGTGGGCGACAAACGTAGCTGTTTCCGGAGATCCCGCCAATTCCCGATACAATGGAAGCTGAAGCAGGATTGGTGCTGCCATCGTACTTGTAATAATATAGGTTGGAATACTTGGAAGCCCCATTCCCAGGACAATGGATGTAATCATCGTAAGGACCAAGGTTATCAGCAATTGGATAAGCGGACTGTTCACGGCGCTTCCGATACTGACAATGCTGTTGGCAATCTCAAGCGCCACACCGGTGAGGGACGCAATACCCACCACAATTCCTACGGCTCCACATGCAATGGCTACCGGAACAGTGGTCTTCGCTCCATCTTCCAGAGCCTTCAGGCAATCGATGATGGTGACTTCATCGCCTTCGATCTTCAGCCACTTTCTCCAAAGATTTATAACGAGCGGGACAGCAAGAATGAGAAGCAGCTCCCACCAGTCTCCCCGTACGTTCGGCATAGACCCGCCTGATAGGAGAGCAGACAGCTGAGGCTGAAAAATCAAGAACAGCGATACTCCAAGGATAACCGGAATCATCCGCTTCGATCCCGCAATGACAACCGTTGCAATAATGGACCAGAATGCTGCATAAAACGGTGTTTTCCCTGAGAAAAGGAGATACAGCAGTGTCAACATCGGAACAATTAAATGACCTCTTTCTGCCAGCACGGCTCGTAATGAAGGAAGTTCACTTTTAGGGATTCCTTTCAACCCTCGTTTCGATGCACGGAAATGGACTTGCAGCAGGATGCCGACATAAAACAGAAGGGCTGGTATGATTCCCGCCAAAATGATTTTTGTATAGGCGACATTCAAGTTTTCGGCCATAATAAAGGCCGCTGCACCCATGATCGGCGGCAGAATCTGCCCGCCCACACTTGCTGCCGACTCTACTGCCCCGGCAAAATCTTTTTTATAACCAATCTTCTTCATCAAAGGAATGGTGAACGTTCCGGTCGTTACAACGTTCGCTATGGCAGAACCGTTGATCGAACCAAGAAACCCGCTTGCAATGACCGCTACTTTCGCGGGGCCTCCCTTCGTATGTCCCGCTACAGCTAGTGCCAGATCATTAAATAACTGTCCCATGCCGGACCGACCAAGGAACGCTCCGAACAAAATGAACAGAATAATGTAACTGGCAGATACACCAACGGCTGTACCCAGTACCCCCTCCGTTATGAAGATCAGCTGAGAAATGATTTGTTTCGCAACGCTTTGAATGACGACAGGATTCCATTCTGGATACACGGACAGCTTGACGTAAAAGCCATAAATGAGAAAACCCAGCCCCAAAAGCGAAAGCCCCCACCCTGTCACCCTTCTTGTTATATCAAACAAAAGCAGGAGGATCAGAATTCCGACATAGAAATCAACGTCGTTAATTTGGCCGCCTGTTTGAATAATGCGCTCGGCTGTCATCAACATATATACTGCTACAAATAAAGACAATCCAGCCGTTATGTAATCATAGAATGGAATCCCTCTGCTCCCTTTCTTCTTGATGAATGGATACATCAGAAACCCTAATGTCATCAACGTGTATAAATGAATGCTCCTCTGTTTAATATCTACCAGAGACCCTGCATAAGACGTATATAAATGAAAAATAGATAAAGCGACAGCCAATACAGATACCGTCAAAGCGATCGGTTTGGCAATGGCACTCCTCGTCGTACTTTCTCTATCGAAATTCCCATCTACTTCCTGCTTGTTCATGATTTTCACCTCTACTTATTTAATAGTATTTCGAACGAGCATGGACAAGAGGGAGATCTCATTCCCTGCTATCTTAAAGGCTTCCCCCGACGCTAAGTCCAACTGCTCCCGGTTTCCTATGCGCAGACGATGGTTGGTTCGATCCCCCGTCCGGACGATCAGTTGTTCTCCAATGTTTCGGGAGATCCCTTCCATGTAGACCCAGCCGTCCTTCACATATGTCTCTGTACCAATATCATTGGGCACACCCGCCCCGAAGGTTTTAAACCTTGTATTAATCAATCGGATTTTATCCTGTTCCATGAGAAACGTCTCTTCCCAATCTTCATTTTCTACGGAATGTGTCCACCGGATGGACAGCTCCGTGCCATCATTTATAAAAAAACACTCCTCCATGCTTTCCGAAGAAACGGTAAGCGTATGGACTTGTAATGTCAGAAGAAGAAAACAGACAGCAGCGACATTTACTGCTCGGACATATCCGGTCATCGATGGAAAAAAGGGCACCCTGTTGATGCCCTTCCCCTTCACTCCAGAATGCCTTCTTCTTCATAGAATTTTTTCGCCCCAGGATGAAGAGGTGCAATCAAGCCTTTTGCGATTTCTTCACGTTCCAACTGCTTCAGTACACCAATGGACACTTCCTCTGAACCAAGATAGTCGTAGTAGCGCTTCGTCATATCATAGACGACGTCCTCGCTCAAATCCTTAGAAACGATGATCATGTTCTGGATGCCTACCGTTTCCACTGCGTCAGACAAGTCATAAACAGCCTCGTCGCCGGCTTCGATCGTATACGGTTTATAGAAAGGATACTTCTCCATCAATGCATCCGCCGTCGCTCCACTGATTTCGACGAAAGTAATATCCGTCTGCTGCATTAAATCAGTGATGTTGCTGTTGGGTACGCCGGACGTAAAGAAGGCGGCATCCAGGTTGCCGTTTTTCATTTCCTGCACACTGTCCGCATAGCCGGTATGGGTGACCTTGGATAAGTCATCATAAGTAAGGTCGACCGCTTCCAGCACCTTCTTCGCACTTTGCTCTACTCCGGATCCTACCTTACCGACACCGACTTTCTTCCCCTTCAAATCTTCAACCGTGGAAATACCGCTGCTTTTCAAAGCCACAATCTGTACCTCGTTCGGATACATGCCTGCCATGGCTTGGACGTCGACGGAATTCCCTTCAAACTGCCCTATTCCTTCTATCGCGTCATAGCCGACATCACTCATGATCGTGGCCATTTGATTCAGGCTGTCCTTGATATTCTGAATGTTAGCCACAGATGCTCCTGTGGATTCGACCGTCACGTTGCTGATTAATTCACTTTCTTCCAGGACAGGCTTTAAAGCACCTCCGATCGGATAATAGGAACCCGATGTACCACCTGTGCCAAAGACGATCGATTCCGCACCGTCTCCACCTTCTCCAGAAGCCCCTTCCGATCCCCCGCCGCAAGCAGCAAGAAGTACCAACGATAAAAACATGACTGCAGACCATATGTATTTCTTCATCAAACCATCCTCCGTTTCTTAATTTTCTAAAAATTATGATAACGCTTTCATTCAGGGAAGGGAACCTTTTGACCATATTGGACATTTTGGTCTTTTTGGTCATAAAAATAGACGACTCCTTTTCTGGAATCGCCTTATCTTTTATATAGTCTTTTGTCACCTTTCAGTATGGAATATATGCAAAGATCATCAAATTTCCCAAGTGTATATTCATAATTCCTGAGCAGTCCTTCCTTCATGAAACCATGACGGGTGACCATCTGTCTGGAGGCAGTATTATCCGGTTCAATCAATGCCTCCACCCGTTCTAAACCCAGCGTTTTAAATCCATAATCAAGGACGGCATCCAGTGCTTCTGAAGCAATTCCTTTTTTCCAATGAGATCTGCTTAATTCAAAGCCGATTTCGGCACGATAATGCTCCTTCTTCCAATGGAGATAACCACAGCTACCAATGACCTTATCGTCTTCTCTCCTTGTCACTCCCCACCGGATGCCGGTACCTTCTTTTCTAATCTTTCGGTACCATGCCACTTCCTTCCGGGCATCAGCAACTGTGATGGATGGTGCTAATCCGAGGTGTGCAACCACCTCTTCATCCGACAGGTATTCCAACATATCTCCTGCGTCTCCATCCGATACTTCTCTTAGAACCAAACGTTCTGTTACGAGCTTCGGGAAGTCTCCCATATCATTCTCTCTCCTTCTAATTATAGCGATAGCGGTTGACTGGTCTTCCTACACCTCCGTACTGAAGATCCAAAGTAACCACGCCCTGCTTTTGAAGATACTCCAAATAACGTCGAGCAGTCACGCGTGCCATACCCAGTCCGTCCGAAACTTCTTCCGCAGAGAGCGCTTCCGATCGACTTTGTATATACTCCTGGACTTGCTCCAGCGTCTTCTCATTCAACCCTTTGGGCAGTGTTTCGTTTCTAGTCTTTTTTTCTCTTTTTAAAAAAGTATCCAACTGATCCTGACCCAAGTCCCCCTCACCGGTTGTTTTGCTGTAATAAGAATGGTAAGACAGCAATGCCTGCTGAAGCCTTTCAAACTTGAAAGGTTTCATAATGTAATCATGCACCCCGTACCGCAGCATAGCCCGTACCGTCTCTTTCTCCTTCGCTGCTGAGATGACAATGATATCGGAGGGAAAGGCATGCGCCCTGATTTCCTTGATGGTCTGCTTCCCATCTTTCTCCGGCATATACACATCCAGTACAATCAGATCCGGAGACAACTTCTCAGCCAGTTCCACTCCTTCTCTCCCATTCCCTGCTGTCGCGATGACTTGAAAGGGAGTCACCTGCTCAATGAACTGGCGATTGACTTCCTGCACCATCGGATCATCCTCAATTAACAACACATTAATTACTGGCTTCACACTCATGATACCTCTCCTTCCATCGGTATGGTTAACAAGACACTCGTTCCTTCTCCAGGTTTGGTAACAACCTCCCAGTCCCCGCGTCCCTTCTCCACGATCTGTTTCACCAAAAACAGACCGATTCCGGATCCCGTCTCCTTCGTTGTAAACCCTTTGTCGAACATCCGAATCCGTTCCTCTTCTGTCATTCCTCTGCCATTGTCTTCTACTGAGATCACACAGGAACATCGACCCTGAATCACAGAAATATCCAACCATTTCTGTTCTTTATAGATTCCGTCAAACGATTGGAAGGCGTTCTCAATCAAGTTGCCGATTATAATGACGAAATCGTGCTGATCCAATAAAGGAGGAAAAACGTGCAGTTCACTGTAGTCATCCAATGTAACCTCGATTCCAAGCTCCAGACCTCTCGATATTTTACTGAGAAGCAGACCGGCAATGCTGTAATGAGGAAAACGCTGCATGAGGAACCCGGATAAACGTTCCTGATTTTCCGATGTATCAAAA
Organism: Halobacillus sp. ACCC02827; assembly: GCF_030291935.1. Classification (NCBI taxonomy): domain Bacteria; kingdom Bacillati; phylum Bacillota; class Bacilli; order Caryophanales; family Bacillaceae; genus Halobacillus; species Halobacillus sp. ACCC02827. The sequence goes on from NZ_CP128168.1 coordinate 2,787,376, forward strand.
ACAAAATCCAACGCCTCTTCTCTCTTGTCCAGTTGAATCAACCCTGCAATGGTATGTAGTTTATTCAGGTGTTCATGGTTCTGTATTCTCAACGCATCCACAAACGCTTTGACTCCCGTCAGTTCTTCAGCGAGCTCTTTTACTTCCGTACGGTCTTGAAATACCATGACAGCTCCGACGATTTCCTCCTCAATCCTAATCGGTATGGAAGTACTTAGAATGACTGTCTGATCCATTCGAACCTCTTTGTTTCTAACCTGCTCCCCTGTCATCAATGAATGGACAATTTCTACATCCGGAACAACACGCTTCCAATGTTGATTCAGGAAATCTCCCTGTAGAGAAAGGATGGCCTTCGCTTTCTCATTCATGATGGTGATCCGGCCTTCCTTGTCAATCGCAATAATCCCTTCATCCATCGCCTGAAAGGTAGCTGTTCGTTCTACGAGCAGCTGAACAATTTCATGAGGCTCAAGACGATAGGTCCCTTCTTTTAAATGACGGGCGAGCATCCAGGAACCGACGATGCCGAAGCTCAAAGTCAGAAGTAATACGAACAATATCTCCCCTTTAACCGCCCCAAGAATATCAAACCAGGAAGGAAGCAGGTTCCCGACGATGACCACTCCGATCTGTTCATGATTCTCATTCATGACGGGGACGAATCCTCGTACAGCAATCCCTGAATCGCCCTTGGCTTTAGAGACATAGCTGTGTTCTGCGAAAGCAGGTCCTTCATCCTTCCCGGCAGAAGCTGTCCCCAGTTTGGAATCAATTGGATGAGAATAGCGGATACGATTCATGTTCAAAACGACGATGTAATCTGCTTGATTGACCATCCGGATTTGTTCGACAATCGGGTTAATGACTTTCCACCCTTCTGATTCTCTCAACCCATCTTCTATTGCCGGCAGGTTAGCGACCGTTCTCCCTGTCATAAGGGACCGTTCCCCTAAAGACTCCTCCTGCGACTCGACGGCATTACCGATAATGACGATTCCTCCGATTAAGATGGAGAACAGGACAATCCCAAAAGACAGAATGGTAATCTTCCACCGGATCGGCATTTGTTTCACTGGCATACATAAGCTCCTTCATTCCATCACTTCTTCTAGTGTATCACTTAAAAGTAAATCTATGGTACACTGTTGTAAACGATTTCAAGAGGGGGATTCTCATTGAAATTATTTCTGGCGATTGCCCTGCTTCTCTTTCTCGGAATCGCTTCGGCATTATTCTTCGGCCGGGATTTCAGTGAGACTGCCCAGTCGCTTGAATATGACGACGAACAGGAAGGATTAAAGGAAGCGATTGTTATCAACTTCAGTCATGTTGCAGCAGAAAACACACCGAAGGGAATGGCTGCAAGAAAGTTCGCCGAGCTTGTGGAGGAGCGTTCTGCCGGCAAGATAAAAGTAAATGTATATTCCAATGGCTCTTTGTACAATGACAAGAATGAATATGAGGCATTAAAAAGCGGCCACGTCCAAATGATTGCGCCGGCAACATCCAAAATGACCATCCACTTCCCAAGCTGGCAGATTCTCGATCTTCCTTTCGCTTTCCGTAATGTAAGCGAGGTTAAAGCCATGTATGAAGGAGCGACCGGTGAAGCACTGCTCGGAGAGTTAGAAGAGGATGGTTTAAAAGGAATGACCTTCTGGTATAACGGGTTTAAACAGATAACGAGCAACAAGCATCCACTCATCATGCCGGAGGATTTTGAGCAAATGCATTTCCGGATCATGCCGAGTCCAGTACTTAAAGCTCAGTTCGAAGCGCTTGGAGCAAGCACAAGCGAACTCCCATTCAATGAAACTTACAACAATCTGGAGGTCGACTTCATTGATGGACAGGAAAATACAATCTCCAACATTTACACCAAGAAACTTTACATAGAACAAGCACACATGACCATCAGCAACCATGGGTATTTAGGATATGTGGTGTTGATGAATGAAGACTTTTGGGAACAGTTAACGGACAGCCATCAGCAAATACTGACCGAAACTATGGAAGAAACGACGGCGTGGATCGAACGTCATTCCATTGAAATGAATGACGCTTATCTGAGGCAGATGAAAAGGGACGAATCCATTGAGATTCATTACTTGACCCCCGCTGAAAGGGAAGAGTGGCAGAAGGCGATGGAAGCTGTTTACAGACGTCCTTCCACGTTAACCGAAAACAAATGAAGAAAGAGGCGGAATAGAATGAAAACCATTTTTGTAGCGGGACACGCAAAGCTCCCCGGAGGTATGGCTGCCAATCACATCTCCGAGTCGTTGACATTGACACTGGAGATTGACAGGAAATACGGGGTAATTATTGATGCTTCCTGTACCCTGGCAACCGATCATGGCAGGGAATATATAAAATCTCTCCTAAAAGGATACAGCCTGAAAGACGGCACGGAAGAACCTGTTGCGAGCCTCAGAGAAGGATACCTCGGTAAAGCCGGCAACGCTCTTGAAGCTGCCTTGAAAGACTCTTACAAACAATATCAGCTCCATCACTGACAAAAGTACCATTGCCCGGGCAATAGTAAAAGGACCAGACTTCATCTGGTCCTTCCTTTTTTACTGCACATTCTCTTATCCGGCCTTCCTGCCGGCAACCTCAGGCATTCTCCTGGCAATTTCTTTTCCTATCTCCAACGAAGCCGTTGCCGCAGGAGAGGGAGCATTACACACATGGACCGTCCTTTTCCCTGCAATGATATGAAAATCATCTACCAATCTTCCGTCTTTCAACATGGCCTGCGCCCGCACCCCCGATTTTGTCGGGATGACATCCTCCGTTCCAATTTCCGGAACCAGACGCTGCAGGCTCTTCACGAAGCTCTGCTTATGAAAAGAGCGGAGCATTTCCTTCGATCCCTCTTTCACGTTCGCTCCGGCAAGCTTCCAAAATCCCGGGAAGGAGAGGACGTCCAAAGCATCCCTCCATCCAAAATCCGTCTTCTTGTACCCTTCCCGCTTCCAGCTCAGGACGGCATTAGGTCCTGCATGGACACCTCCGTCGATCATCTTCGTCAAATGCACACCAAGGAAAGGGAAATCAGGGTTCGGTATCGGATAGATTAATCCTTTCACGAGGTGAGCCTTCTCAGGTGTCAATTCGAAATATTCCCCTCGGAAAGGAATGATTCTTACATCCGTGTGAATACCTGCCATCTTTACAAGTCGATCACTGAAAAGTCCTGCACAGTTGACCATGTACCTCGTTCGTATCGTCTTCTTTTCTGTCTCGATGTTCACATCTTCGGGTCCTTCGTTGATGGAACGGACGGCTTCTCCCATTAAAAATTCTGCGCCGCCGCCTTCCAACAGAGCCTTTAATTTGTGACTAACCTGCTTATAATCGACGATTCCGGTGGAAGGAACCTTTAACCCGGCAAGCCCGGCGACATGAGGTTCAATAGCGGTTAGTTCCCGCTTGTCCACCCTTGTCACGTTCAGCCCATTTTCCTGAACTCGTTTGTAAAGCGCTTCTAAACGCGGCAGCTCTTCCTGTTCCGTCGCTACCAGAACCTTTCCGCAGATATCGTGTGGAATGTTATGCATCCTGCAGAACGCTTCCATACTGTTCCGACCCTGAACGGCCATTCTCGCTTTTAAACTTCCCGGCTGGTAGTAAACCCCGGAATGGATGACGCCGCTGTTTCTGCCCGTTTGATGTTCTGCTATTTCTTTTTCTTTCTCGATAACGATTATCCTTGCATGTGGATGTTCCTGCATCAGTGCATAGGCAGTCGATAATCCTACAATTCCTCCACCAATGATTCCATAATCATACATCTGGATTCCTCCTTATTGTAAGAACCTCCCGCGCTGTCGGAGCAGCTCTCGATGCAGGGATTCATTCCTCTCGAAACCGGCTCTCCCGTGCAGCCAAAAGCGGTTGTTGAGCATAACCAAGTCTCCGACCGGCAGTTCCAGCTCCAATACTCCAGCCGAATTTTCCATTGAACGGGATAACTGACTTAAGTATTGAGCTTCCTGCATCGTTTCGGGATACACAAATTGATCGATAAAGCAGATACAAGGTTTGTTATTCCACATATAAAATGTTTTGCGCGTGACTTCCTCCGACACGTTCTTACTGGCCGGCGCCTTATAAACAAATGGATGTTTCCCCAGCGGCTGGTTATAAAAGTAATCGAAATCCTCCCAATCATCCAAGTGCAGCAGACGGGAACTGCCACCGACCGCATTTTCTTCTTCCATCTTCATCATCAAGAGCCAGTCCGTTGGCTCATCGACATACGTACCATCTGTATGAAGGGTGAAGCGGCGATATGCCTGGCGAAGATACGAATCACTGTCATCTGTATGTTTCACGGAAAAGCGTGCGTAATACTTTTTAGACATGGCATCAAAGTTAGGAACTCCGGCAAGATGGGAAAGAGCTGTCGAGAACTTCACATAATCCTCTGTGGATGACGTACGCCCCTGTAATCCGATAGTAAAGCCTCCTGAATTTCTGTCGTGAAGCATCGTACAGACAAGCGTTTGAAAGTCTTCGTCTAACAATTGCATCAGAGCATCAGCCACGATCAGACGCTGGTAGGGTATATACTCCAGTTGTTCCACACTGATATCCTGCACTTCGTTCAAGAACTGGGTAACGACTTCTTCTTCCAATTGAATGGAATATAATCGCTGGTGTTTCGGATGCGGCGCAATGTTATACCCTCTTCCAGCAAAAGTACGGAGACTATCTTTCTTCATTTCTACTGCACACATGTTTACTCCTCCATTTATTAAGTAGTAGGATATCCAGGGCCCTGGAAACGAAAAAAGCCAGTTTTCTCCCTTCTCTAAGGAGAAAACTGGCTTATACTGCGAATTCATCTCTGGATCCGGCAGAGACGAGACAGTCTTTACAGTTTCATTTTTTATTTTACGAAACGTTCTTTGTAACCGGTTGATGAAAGGGGCTTCCTCTCTATCTGGTTACTTCTAATTTGATAGTACAACTAACTGAAATTTCTGTCAATACCTTCATCCTAAAAAGAGAGCACCATAAATAAGAGCCCCGAGGATGACGAACGCAGGGTTTAGTTTAACCTTCTCCAATAATACAAAGCTGACCACAATCAGTCCGGCTGTCTGGACGGTACCACTACCTTCATAAGAATTATGGAAGAATTCAAAAGCCATGACTCCCAGCAGAACAGCGATGACCGGCCGGATCAAACTCGTCATTTCCTTGACACGCGGGGAGTCTTTGAACTTAGATAATAAACGCATTAAGAACATCATTAAAATCAGGGAAGGAGCAACTGTAGCAAACACTCCGACAAATGCACCTAATACTCCAGCCTGTTGATATCCGATTAAGCCGGCAATTTTCGTATTAATTGGTCCGGGCAGGGCATTTGCCAAGGCCAGCATTTCACTAAATTCAGAAACGGACATCCAGCCGAAACGGTCAACGATCTCGTTTTCCGTCAATGGAATGGCAGAAGGACCTCCCCCATAACCGACGATACCAGGGATGAAAAATGCAAGAAAGATCTTCCATAATATCATGACGCCTGCCCCCTCTCTTTTTTACGAGGACGAAGCAGTGCGTAGGCCAACAGGGCCGCTATAAGTATAGCAGGGTGAACTCCCATCCATTCCATTAGGAAAAGCGAGAGAAGTCCAAGCGAAATGGCAAGAAGCCATCCCATATGTCCTTTCGCTTTTATCATAAAATCATAGGTGAGTTTAGCGAGCATGACTCCGACGACAGGAACGACTGCCTTCGTCATTCCGGACACCCATGCCTGATCTCTAAAGTTATTTAAAGATGTGAGGAAAATGATCAACAACACGATGGTTGGAAGGACCGAAGCAACCAGTGCATTCATCATCCCGACCACGCCCGACACGCGATAACCGATATATCCAGCCATTTTTGTGGCAATCGGGCCGGGCAGGGAATTCGCAAGAGCAAGGACGTCCCCGAACTCATCATCCGACATCCATTTATATTTCTCGACCACTTCCTTATGCACAAGAGGAATAGAAGATGGGCCGCCGCCATAGCCGAGCATGCCTACTCGGAAAAATGCTATAAAAATATCCCACTGTACCATTACCATACTCCTTTCTCCGCTCCCCACTGTACTCCAAATCGATTGGATTTTCTACTCTTACCTATCTCCTCTGGTACAATAAAGGGAAGCAAAAGAAGGGAGTCTTGCCGTTCATGAAATTTGTATTAGCACCGGATTCATTCAAAGGCAGTTTATCGTCAATCGAAGTCAGTCAGGCGATGAAACAGGCCATTCGCGCCGTTCTACCGGATACAGAAACCAGGGCTATACCGATGGCGGATGGAGGAGAAGGAACCACCGAAGCATTGGCAGCCTCTATTCCTCATGAAAAAATCTCCTTCCCCTGTACCGGCCCCCTGGGAGAAGAATCGACGGGCTGGTATGTCAAGACGGAAGATAGAGCAATTATAGAAGGTGCAGCCATCGCGGGACTTCCTCTCGTCCCGAAGGACAAAAGAAACCCTGATCATACGACAAGCTACGGCATTGGCCAGGCAATCAGACATGCGCTCGATGAGGGGCTGCGCGACTTCATCATCGCAATCGGCGGCAGTTCTACAAATGACGGGGGACTCGGTATGCTTCAGGCTCTTGGAATAAAAGCATTAGATGGTAACCGACAGGCTGCAGGTATCTTCGGTAAAGACTTACATAACGTCGAGCATATGGACTTTACGACCATCGACCCAAGGGTGTCGGAAGCGACGATTCAAGTAGCCTGTGATGTCGATAATCCATTAACAGGTAAATCCGGGGCCAGTCACGTTTATGGCAGGCAAAAGGGAGCAACAACAGAGCAGATACTCGCCTATGATCAAGCGTTATCGTGTTATGGGAAATTGGTAGAAGAAGCAGTAGGTCATCCACTGATGGATCAGAAGGGAGCAGGTGCTGCAGGAGGACTTGGATTTGCTTTCCTGGCGCTTGGCGGCATCCTTACGTCCGGAGCCCAACTCGTGGGAGAGGCCGTCCAATTGGAAGAAGCGGTCCGGCATGCAGATTTGGTGATTACGGGGGAAGGGCAGAGTGACGATCAAACACTTTACGGCAAAGCACCAGGGTATATCGCCGAGCTATGCCACCGGCACAAAAAGCCGGTCATTCTCCTCTCCGGAAGCCTGGATGGAGATATTGAAAAACTCAACGATCGATTCACCGCCTGCTTCTCCATTGTACCAGGACCCAGGACACTCGATGACTGCCTGGACCATGCAGAAGCCTATGTGAAGCAAGCAACCACACAAATCGTACGGTTATTTAACCATAAGTGAGAGGAGGGCGCATGGCCCTCCTCTTTTTTATCTGATCAACTTGAACGTCCCCATTCCTTTGGCAGCCATCACACCCTCCCTGTCATACATTTCTGCTTCCGCAGTAACAATCTTATAGCCTTGCTGCAGCAACTTTCCTTTGGCGTAGAGATCGCCTCCAGAAACCGGTGCAAGATAATGGACATTCAGGTTTATAGTAGAACAGCGCGTCTTGGTCGCAGAACGGATGGTCATCCCGAGAATCAAGTCGATCATGGATGCGTGGACGCCTCCGTGCAACGTGCCGTTTACATTTCTAAGCTTATCTGTCACAGCAAGCTTCAGAAGAACATCCCCCTCTTCAAAGCGTATAATTTCAAACCCAATGTGCTGGAAATAAGGACTTTGTTCAAAACTCAAACGAACATCATCAACAGAAGCAAGCATGGAGTTATCCCCCTTCATTTCCCCTGGAAAACAGCTCTGCGTTTTTCCATAAAGGCCTTGGTCCCCTCATTTTTATCTTCCGAATTGAACAGGATCGCCTGAGACAGCTTTTCAAGAAGCAAGCCGGTCTTCATATCCGTCTCCGCTCCCATGTGTACGGTCAGCTTGGCAAGCTGGACTGCCAACGGTCCTTTGGCGAGGATCTTTGCAGACACTTCCTCCACTTTTGCTTTCAGGTGCTCCGGCGGTACCATGTCGGTTACAAGTCCTATTCTAAGCGCCTCCTCTGCTTCGATGACTTTTCCGGTCAAAATCATTTCCAGTGCTTTTCCTTTTCCGACAAGCCTTGTAAGCCGCTGGGTGCCTCCTGCCCCGGGGATGATGGACAAATTCAGTTCAGGAAGACCAAACTTTGCGTTAGAAGAAGCGATACGGATATCACAAGCCATAGCCAGTTCACATCCGCCACCTAAGGCGAGACCGTTGACCATGGCAATCGTCGGCTTTTCAAAACTCTCGATACGATCGTACACTTGCTGCATATCGTTTTCCTTTAAGGCATCGATGCCTTTCTTGTCAGGCATTTGACTAATATCCGCTCCGGCTGCGAACGCTTTCTCCCCGCTTCCAGTGAAGACGACGAGTTCGACTTCCGGATCGGCTGACGCTCGATCCAGTGCCTCACTCATCTCCTCAAGCGTCTGTTTATTCAGTGCATTCCTTACTTCCGGACGATCGATCCTTAAATATGCGAGCTTCCCTTCTTTTCCATATTGAAGCATTTTCTCCTTCATACGTCTCATCCCTTCCTTTTTTGGTCGATTTGTTCCACCATCAATGCCATTCCCTGTCCTCCGCCGGCGCATAAAGCAGCAATTCCTACCTGTTCGTTACGTTTCCTCATTTCGTGGAGCAGGGTTACAAGTATCCTCGCGCCGCTGGCACCGACTGGATGACCTAAGGCGATGGCTCCTCCATTGACGTTGACGCGTTCCCTGTCCAGTCCGAGCTCCTGTATGACAGCAAGGGATTGAGAGGCGAACGCTTCGTTCAGTTCGAATAAGCCGATATCTTCCATTCTCTTCCCTGTCCTTTGCAGAAGTTTCATAACGGCAGGTATCGGGCCGATCCCCATAATCTCCGGTGACACTCCCGAAGCAGCCCAATCCACAACCCGGGCGAGAGGAGTCAGCCCCATCTCCTCAGCCTTTGATGCGCGCATCATAATTAGTGCAGCTGCACCATCATTACGACCACAGGCATTTCCGGCTGTTACGGTGCCGCCTTCTTTAAAAACGGTCGGTAATGCGGCTAGTTTCTCCTCCGTTGTCTCCGGTCGTGGATATTCATCCGTTTCAAAAATACTGGTACCTCCCCGCTTATTTAAAGAAACCGGAACAATCTCCTTCTTAAACTTCCCATTGCTGACAGCTCTTCCAGCCCGCCGCTGGCTTTCCGCAGCAAACTGATCCTGTTCTTTCCGTGAAATACCGTAGCGCTCTGCGACATTTTCCGCTGTCACCCCCATCCCAAGACCACTTCCATATAGTTCATGAGGTTGCTGCCCTGCTTCTGTATTGGAGTCGACAAGGTGTGTCCGGTCGCCCCCAAACCTTGCGTTTCTAAGATATATTGGTGACCTGCTCATGCTTTCCGTTCCTCCTGCCACAACGATGTCCGCCTGCTTGAAAAGGATTTGCTGGACGGCGGAAGCGACACACTGCAGACCGGAAGCACATAAGCGGTTGATCGTATAGGCGGGAGATTCTTCCGGAATTCCTGCACGCAGAGCTGCGACCCTTGCGACATTGGAGGCTTCCGTTGTCTGCCTGACTTCTCCAAAAATCACCTCGTCGACTTGATCTTTTCCCACTCCCGAACGGTCCAGAGAAGCTTTAATGACAGTCGCTGCTAGGCTTGAGGAGGGCTGGTCTTTCAACGCTCCCCCGTATCGGCCGATTGCGGTTCGGACAGCACTGACAATGACGACGTCTTCCATCTCATTCCTCCTACCTGGCATATTCCTTCTTCAATTGTCCCGCAATGATGTTTTTCTGAATTTCAGAGGTTCCCTCATATATTCTTGTAATCCTGGCGTCACGGTAAAATCGTTCGATCGGGTAATCGGATATGTATCCAATCCCGCCATGGACTTGTACCGCTTTATCAGCGACGCGGTTGTAGACCTCGGAACCATATAACTTAAGCATGGCAGCTTCCTTGATCACCTTCTGTCCTTGATCGACCATCCAGGCAACTTTGTAGGTCAGTGCGCGAAGTGCTTCTATTTCCACCGCCATTTCCGAGACCATATGAGCTACTGCTTGATGATCAATGATTGGAACGCCGAACTGTTCCCGTTCCCGGGTATAGTGCATCGATAAGTCGAGCAGCTTTTGACAGGAGCCGAGATTCCTTGCAGCCAGTCCTGCCCGGCCATTGGCAAGTATCTTAAGCGCGTTGACATAACCTTGACCGATTTCTCCAAGAACATTGGCTCCCGGCACCTCACAATCTTCCATAATGACTTCCGCCGACTGGGAGCCGTGAAGCCCCATCTTCGGTTCTACTGCCCCTACGTAAAAGCCCGGAAAATCCTTCTCAATGAGAAACGACGTGATCCCCTTTGCTCCTTTCTCCGGATCGGTCACTGCCATTACCGTGAACACATCCGCAATAGGTGCGTTTGTTATATAGTGCTTCGTTCCGTTTAACAGATACTTATCGCCATGTTTGACGGCTGTCGTCTTCAAATTGGAGGCGTTGGAACCGGCACTCGGCTCGGTAAGGGCGAAAGCGCCAATCGACTCCCCTCTTGCCATAGAGGGAAGATACCTTTCTTTCTGAAGATCATTTCCCATCTCGACAATGCCCACTGTTCCAATACCCGTATGCGCGCCGATCATCGTGGTATAACCGTTGTGTGTCGCTCCAATTTCTTCATAAAGTGCACATTTACCGACCATCCCAATGCCGAGTCCTCCATAGGCTTCCGGTATACTCAAACCAAACAAGCCCATCTGTTTGGAAGCTTCCAAGATCTTATCGGGAATCCTGTCTTCTTTTTCGATGACTGCCGCTGCCGCTTCCACTTCCGACTGGACAAATTCTCTGACGTTTTTCTTCAATAATTCCACGTCTTTTCCCAAGGTGAAATCCATCTGCCGCTCTCCCTTCCTTTTTCTGCCTTCTATATAAGAAAAAGCCGGTCTATCAGTCTACTGATAAAACCGGCCATCCCGTCATTCTACAGCCAGGTCGACAACTTTGCCCTCTTCAATGACACCGATACGAAGATTGGTATGGAAGCCACCGTTCTCATCCAACTTAACAATGGTATAAACCTGCTTCTCTTCCGGCAGTGCTTCCAGACCTTTCTGCATATTTGCCCGGATTGCCTCAGGATTATCGACACTGCCTGCTGCTTTCATTGCTTCCATAAAAATGTACGTGGCAACGTAATGATAGCCCGCCTCCGATCCAGGTGTTTCCCCATGTTCAGCTTCATATTTTTCTATGAATTCAGCCGTCCCCGGAAAATCAGAATCTACTAATGGAAGCACTCCGACAGAACCGTTCAACATGTCATAGGATTCTGTAACGACTTTCATCTCATCGAACTTCGCCTGGTCCATGACAAGGAATCCGCCTTCAAAACCAAGCTCTCTTGCCTGCTTGGCTACTTTCGCCGTCGGTTCCGAAGGTCCTCCGATAAAGAGTACGTCCGGATCTTCCTTCAGCGCATTTGTTACGAGTGTGAAGAAATCCGTATCTTTTGTGAAATCGATGGAGGAGTTGTAGACGACCTCGCCACCCTGCTCCTCCCAGTAAGGAACAAGTGCTTCCGTCCAGTCTTTTCCGTATTGTGTCGCTGCAGGGAGTGCTGCGAGCTTCTTCCCATGGTTCTCCATGGCATAATTAGTGAACGGCTCCAAATAGCCATCATAGCTGGGCGGAATTCTTACCGTTAGTTCATTGCCTGCTGCTGTAATGTCCGGCTCACTGGAATAGGCGGCTACTAAGAAATTTTCCTCTTCATTGAAGACCTGCATTGCTTTGATTCCACCGCTGTGAGGAGAGAAAATGATCGGTGTGTCATTCTCCTGAAGCATGCGTTTAGCGTTCGCTGCCGTTTCGTTCGGGAGGTATTTGTCGTCGAGAGCAACGACGTTGAACTTATACGTCTGTCCGTCGATTTCAAAACCACCGTTCTCATTAATTTCATCCACTGCCATCGAAAGCCCGTTCAAGGTTCTTTCCCCATAGTAGGCCGCAGGACCACTCAAAGGACCACTGTATCCGATATGGACGACTTCCTCCCCCTCCTTCACTTCCGGCTCATTCGTTTTTGCATCCGCCTCTCCTTCTCCTCCCGACTGGGTGGACGGGTTATCAATACATCCTGCCATAACCATCATCATCGCCAACATCACGAACAAAACCGATAGTTTCATAGATTTCATCGTATAATCCTCCTATGGTTTTTAACTGACTTGTGATTACGCACCAATATATGCTTTTCTTACGGTATCGTTGGCCAGCAGTTCTTCCGCCGTTCCTTGGACAACAACTCTGCCGCTTTCGTATACGTAGCCGCGATCCGCAATCTTCAAAGCTGCATAGGCATTCTGTTCCGCAAGCAGCACCGTTGTCCCGTCCTTATTAATTTTTCGGATGACGTCAAACATTTGCTCGACAATGAGCGGTGCGAGTCCGATGGATGGCTCGTCTAGAAGCAGAAGCTTGGGCTTCGCCATCATAGCCCGTCCAATGGCCAGCATCTGCTGCTGTCCTCCACTGAGTGATCCGGCAGCATCTTCCTTCTTATCGCGAAGGATCGGAAAAAGCTCATAGGCTTCTTCCAAAGATTGTTGAACCTGTTTCCGCTTTCTCCTGTGCACATATGCTCCCATTACAAGATTCTCTTTCACAGACATTTGCGGAAAAAGTTTTCGATCTTCCGCACACTGAACAATACCGGAACGGACAATTTTATCCGGAGCTGTCCCTTGAATGGGTTTTCCTTCAAACAGAATTGTACCGGTGCTCGGTTTATGAAGTCCGCTCACCGTATGGAAAGTAGTGCTTTTCCCCGCACCGTTCGAACCGAGGAGCACAACGAGTTCCCCTTCCGCTACGCGGAGATTGACATGTTCGACAGCGGCAAGATCGCCATATTTCACAGTCACATCCAACAGTTCAAGCACTGGCACTCCCTCCCAGGTAGGCTTCGATGACAGCTTGGTTATTCATTACTTCATCAGCTGTCCCTTCCGCAATCTTCTCGCCGTAATTCAACACCATGATTTTGCCTGCAAGTTTCATAATCATCTTCATTTTGTGCTCAATCAGACAGACAGTAATACCGCGTTTGACCATTTTCTGCATGAGCTCTGCCAGGCCCTCCGTCTCCCCGGGGTTAATACCTGCGGTCGGTTCATCGAGAAAAACCACTTCCGGGTCGGTAGCGAGTGCCAGAGCAAAAGCGACACGTTTCTTTTCTTCCTGGGATATTCCTCCCGCAACTTTGTCGCGGACGTCCGTCAGTCCGACAAACTCCAGGACTTCCATCGCCTTATCCCGACACTTCTTCTCCTCTCTGTGGAATCGCTTCGTTCGGAGAATGGCATCCCACAGATTGGAATTCGTTCTCAGACGATGTCCGACAATGACGTTATCAAGCACCGTTGCCTGTTCAAATAAATTCGTGGTTTGGAAGGTTCGTGCCACTCCGAGCTTCGCAATCCTGTTCGGAGGCAGCTTTGTAATATCTTCTCCCTTGTAGAATACTTGACCGGTACTCGGTGTATAGGTCCCGCTTAACAAATTGAAGAATGTCGATTTCCCGGCACCGTTCGGACCGATAATGGCATTGATTTTCCCTGCTTCAATTGTGAAGTCCACTTCATTGACAGCGACAAGGCCTCCGAAGCGTTTCGTCAGCCCCTTCGTTTCCATTAGCATCCTCATCCCTCCTTCACTTTTTGTTCCGATTCTTCTTCCTGTGGGTCGAAATACGCTTGGCGCCTTTTCGTTTCCGACCGCTTCTTCGACCCCATCTTTACACGCCAGTCCATATAAGCTCCGGCAATCCCCCTCGGATAGAAAATGATTAACAGGGTGAGGAGTGGACCGAAGATGAGCATTCGATAATCCTGCAGAAATTGAAGGGACTGGGACAGGGCAACGATGAGAAACGTACCGACTATCGGTCCTGCTAAAGTGCCGATCCCGCCGACAAGCATGTACGTCAACAAGTCGAAGATGACCGTCATATAGCCGATATCAGGACCTATGAATCGAATGAAAGATGCATAGAGAGCACCGGCAAATCCAGCAAAGAAGGCAGACAGGACAAAGACAATCAGCTTATTCTTCATGGTCGAAATACCGATAGTTTTTGCAAGATCCTCCCCATTACGGATGGCTATAAAAGTACGGCCGGTCAGCGAGTGTACGATGCGGTACATAACGAGTATGGTGAGTAAAAGAAAAAATAGGATTAAGTAATATTGAGAGAGTGGTGTGTCAAATGACAATGGTCCAATTGCGGAGGGGGCGGGAATTCCAATCAAACCGCGGACACCGCCTGTGAGACTGTCCCATTTATCAATGACAAGGTAGATGATGTAACCGACACAAAGCGTGTAGATCGCAAAGAAGTGTTCTCTCGTCCGGAGAGCAATTAATCCGACGAGACAGCCGATGGCACTGGTGATCAGGCAGGCAAGCAGAAGAGACAGCCAGTAGTTGAGTTCTGCCTTGACCGTGAGGAGTCCCAGAGCATAAGCTCCGACAGCGAAGAAGCCTGCATGGGCAAGGGACAGATATCCCGTATAACCAGCGAGCAGGTTCAACCCATAGACCGCAATCATCCATATGAAGGCCAAAGTCAATACATGAAGGAAATAACCGTTATTCAGAACGAAGGGAAACAAAACAGCGACGAGGATGAACCCAATAATCCAGCCCCGTTGTTTAAGAAGCGCTCCCAATCAAAATCCCTCCCTTGCAAATAAACCTTTAGGCTTGATGGACAAGATGGCGACCAGAAGCAGAAACGCAATAATGTCTTTATAATCGTTGGATATATAGGTTGCACCGAGACTCTCGGTAAAGCCAAGAATATAGCCGCCGAGAATCGCCCCCGGGACGCTGCCCATACCACCGATGATAATAATGACAAATGCCTTCAATATAACGAGGTGGCCCATTCCCGGAAAAACGAGGTTAATCGGTGCAGACAAGGAAGCAGCAATGGCGGCAAGCGCGCCTGAGATCATGAACGTCAGCATGGCAACTTTGTTTGTGTTGATACCGACAAGGTGTGCCCCTTCCCGATTCTGAGCCATCGCGATAATCGTCGCTCCGACGTATGTCTTTTTCAGGAACAAATAGAGGAGGACCATGACAACAATGGCACCAACGTTGATCAGCACCCGCTGCACCGTCGCCGTCATTCCAAAAATATCGACGACCTGCCCATATGGGGTAACCATCGTGCGGTAATCTGCTCCCCAAATTAATTGAGCGAAAGCTTCCAAAAATAACAGGATTCCGATGGCGGCAATTTTGTCATGGATCGGCGGGGCGTTACGGAGCGGGTGAAATACAATCCGGTCCATCAGTACACCAAGCAGACCGACAACGAGGACGGAGACGGCCATAGCAACCCAGTAATGGACACCGTAAAGCAGCATCATAGTCAGAGTGACATACGCCCCGAGCATATATAATGCACCGTGAGCAAAGTTAGGAATATGAAGAATACCGTAAACAAGGGTGAGACCAAGGGCAACCAGACTGTAGACACTTCCGATTGTCAAGCCATTGAACAACTGTTGCATCAGAATATCCATGAAACTTCCCCTTTACGCTCGATTTTTAAGCATATGCCCCGGCCGCCCGGGGCATCGGTGTTCAGGATTCTTGATTGGCTTCGACCTTTTTGCGTTCATCCTCCTGCAGTTTCCGCCACAAAATCTTTCCGCTGTTGGTCATCGGAAGTTCCTGGATGAATTCAATCATCCGCGGATATTTATAAGCGGCCATTCTCTCTTTCGACCATGCAATGATTTCTTCTTCTGTAATATCACCTTCGTAGGATTCGTTCAGAATGACGAACGCTTTGATATTTTCTCCTTTACGCGGATCCGGTACACCGACGACACAGGCCTGCTGGACAGCGGGATGATCATAGAGAGCGGATTCCACCTCTGTCGGCCATACGTTATACCCTGAAGCATTGATCATTCGTTTCAGTCGATCGACGATAAAGTAATAGCCCTCCTCATCCATCCGGCCGATGTCCCCCGTTCGGAAAAAGCTCTTTCCGTCCATATCAAGAAACGCATGCTCGTTCTCCTCCGGACGATTGTAATACCCGACCATGATTTGTGGACCGTTCACAACGATTTCACCGACTTCTCCCGTCCCGACCTCCTCCAAGGTCGCAGGATCTATAATTCTCGCATCCACATTGAACGATGGAATACCGAGACATTGCATCTTCGGACGATCCGGTGGATTAAAATGGGTTTGGGCGATTGTTTCGGACAAACCGTATCCTTCAACAAATTCGAGGCCGGTAAGCTTGTACAGTTTTTCACCAAGCGCTTTTGGAAAGGATGCTCCTCCGCCGGAGATGGCGTAGAGAGTGGTCAAATCCTCTGCTTTCACTTCCGGATTGGCAAGAAAATCAACAAGCATTGTGCTGATTGTCACCCAGTGCGTGCATGCTTCATCTCTGATCGTCCGTCTTGCCATTTCCCGGTTCCACCGCGTCATTACGACTGCGGTATTGCCACTATAGACAGGCATAAGCATACTGTGGACCATACCTGTAACATGGAAGAATGGAAGCGTCGCGAGCGACTTGGAATCCATCGTCGTCCTGGACCAATAGAAGGCACCGAGTGTATTTGCCTGAACCGTACGATGCGTATGCATACATCCTTTCGGCAGCCCTGTCGTTCCCGAAGTATAAGGCATGACGGCAAGATCTTCTGCGCGGACATCGACATCTATCGGTGTATGCTCCCGCTCCAGAGCATCGCTCCAGAGCGTAATCGCTTCCGATTCGAATACCCTTTTCTCTGCTGTTACTTCCTGCGGCTGGAGTTCTTCATCCTTCTTCCCGCGATAATCGGAATACGCCGCAGACAGAATGCTATGTAAAGTCGTAGATGTTAGCAGCGGTTCCACGACGGACATAAGCTCCTGACCTGCAATGGCATGCTCGATGGCTCCGTCTTTCACATAAAACGCGAGCTCTTCTGCTTTCAACATCGGATTGATGGGAACGACAACAGCTCCTGTACGCAGAATGGCAAAAAAACTGACGATATACTGAGGGGCATTCTGCATCAATAAAAGGATTTTATCCCCTTTTTTGACCTCCCACTCTTTCTGCATATATCCGGCAAGGGCATCAACTTCCCCCAGCAGCTTCTCATACGGTATAGTCGTGCCATAATAAGAAATGGCCGCATGCTTCGGATAGCGGCGTGCGGACACTTGCAGGTTTTCATATATCGAGGTTTCCGGAATGGTCAGTGACTTCGTAAGCTTAGGCCAGAATTCATAATGTTTCGTGTGCATACATAGTCCTCCTTCTTCCTTTTTCACAAGACTTTTCTGTAAGCGCTTTCTAAACAGGGCGAAAATTCAGCTGATCATCCATCCTCCATCGACCAGCAAATCGGTGCCTGTCATATAGGATGCTTCTTCGGAAGCTGCAAAGCAAATGACGGCTGCAATCTCTTCCGGTTTTCCTACCCTTTTCAATGCTGTATGACGTTGAATAGACTTCTCAAATTTTTCATTTTTCAACCCTTCTTCGGTCATCGATGTCACTGCAAATCCGGGAGAAACGGAATTGACGCGTACACCGGAATCTGCGAACTCCAATGCCAGCGCTTTCGTGAAATTGATGACCGCGGCTTTTGATGAACTGTAATGCGGAATTTTCGCTCCTGCCTTATGTCCGGACAAAGAAGCAACATTCACAATCGACCGTTTTCTACTTTCCTTCTCCATCATCAGTGGTGCCAATGCCTTCGATACGAGGAAGACACTCTTCAGGTTCACGTCCTGAATGCGGTCCCATTCCGACGCTTCCATTTCCAGAATAGAAGATTTCCCGGAGGTTCCCGCGTTGTTAACCAGAACATCCACGTTCCCATATGTTTCGTAGAGAAAAGCAGCAAGCCCAGCTACCTGCTCCTCTTCGGAAACGTCTGCTTGATAAATCGAAGCTCTTCGCGCTCCGAACGCTTCCTGAATATCCGCTGCCACATGCTCAAGCTTGGAAGTCGTCCGTCCTACAAGGACCACAACCGCTCCTTCTTCAGCCAGTCTCATAGCAGTCGCTGCTCCGATTCCGCTGCCGGCTCCGGTCACGACGGCGACTGTGGAATCAAATCTTCCCACGGCTCCCACTCCTTTCCGTCATAAGACAATCGTCAAGTAAAAGGCGAAGCTCATCGGGAATCCGTTCACTTATTTGCTTATCATAATTGAAATGAACAATGACGGCACTCGCTTTCGCTACCAGCTCCTCTGTTCCTTCGACGATGATCCGATGCCCGAAGGAAAAACTGCTGTTGCCGATATCAGATACCCAGGACTGGACAATAAGCGGCTGTCCGAAATAGGCCTGGCTGACGAAATCGCACGTCGTTGTTGCAAGGATGAACGTTCCAACTGTATTCAAGTGGCTCGGGAAAATATCTTGAAAGAACTTTCCCCGTGCCTCTTCCAAGTAGATGAAGTAGCTCGTATTATTGACGTGTCCAGCCATATCCGTCTCGCAGAAACGGACCCTCACTTTACTCTCATGCTCCACTTCCTCACCCCTTCTGACTAGTCAGTATGTTATGGCGATAGCTCTTAAAGAGCTATCAGGATTTTGCAATTCCGTTCAAAATCATTTCAAGATAAATGGAAGTGAGATCCTCCTCCGAAACTTTCCCGGTTGGATCGAACCAATAATAGCTCCAGTTCGTCATACCAAGAATTCCACGTGTCACCATATCCGGATTCATCCCTTCCTCGAACTCCCCGTTCGAGATTCCTTCCTCGACCACCTTTTGGACGTTCACCCGGAACTGGTCCCTCTTTTCAATAATCGGTTCCAAGTAATCCGGACCCAGATTCCGCATTTCACGGAAAAAGATTCGGGCACTCTGCTTTCGATCCTTAATGCTGTGGATACTCATATAAATCATGCTGCGGAGCTTTTGCTTGCTATCTTTCGAGACGTCATGCAGAATCTCCTCCTGGTTCCGCAAAAGAAATTCAATGAAGTCCAAATGGATGACCGTCAAAAGCTCCTGTTTGTTTTTGAAATAATAGTAAAAGGTACCTTTTGTTACACCGATCTCTTCCACGATTTCCTGCAGAGACGTTTCGGTAAATCCTTTTTCATCAAAAAGGTGGATACTGGTATGAATGATTTTATCTCGCATAGAACAACACGATCCTCTCGTTTAGGGATGATATAAATTATAACATTCCTAAATCGGGAAAAAGCGACGGATTTCGTCAATCACGTTCGATGATCATCGATATCCCCTGGCCGCCTCCGATACAAGCCGTGATCAACGCATATCTTCCACCGATGCGTTTCAGCTCATAGGCTGCTTTCGTCGTCAGGATCGCTCCGGTCGCACCGAGTGGATGGCCATGAGAAATGGCTCCGCCGTTAACGTTCACCTTCTCCATATTCATTTTCAATTCCGCCTGACAGGCAAGAACCTGGGCTGCGAACGCCTCATTAATTTCAATGACATCCATGTCAGCCAGTGATAATCCCGTCTGCTCCATGATTTTTTGTGTGGCGGGAACCGGACCTATCCCCATAATGTTAGGGTCAACGCCGGCAACCGTACAGGCAACAATTTTTGCGAGCGGCTCCACTCCAACCGCCTCCGCTTTTTCACGCGACATAAGGGTTAATGCAGCAGCGGCATCGTTCAACCCGGAACTGTTCGCTGCCGTCACACTGCCCCCTTGAGCAAATGCAGGCTTCAGCTTCGCCATCCCCTCAATCGTTGAGGACGGTCGTGGATGTTCATCCTGTTTAAATTCGACCGGTTCACCTTTCCGCACTGGAATGTGAAGAGGTACAATCTGTTCATCGAACCGCCCTTCTGCCATGGCCAGCCCCATCCGCTCCTGACTACGCTGGGCAAACGCATCTTGATCCTCCCGGGATATATTGTACTGTTCGGCAAGGTTTTCTGCCGTGATTCCCATGGGTGGATCTCCAATCTCCTTCGGCGATAACTGTGAGGATCGGAACGATGGGGGGACAGGACTGTAGGGACGCTCCGGCCGATCCATCAGATAAGGAGCCCTGCTCATGCTTTCTGTTCCTCCAGCGACATATACATCTCCGTCTCCAGATCTAATGGCTTGAGCAGCTAAGTGAATAGCATTCACCCCGGACCCGCACTGGCGGTCCACCGTCAATCCGGGGATTTTCATTGATAACCCTGTCTGCAGGGCGGAAAATCTGGCAATATTTCCTCCTCCGCTCAAAACATTACCGAAAATGACGTCTTCAATCTGTTCGGGATTGACTTTCGCACGCTTCACGGCTTCCTTAATAACTTCTGCGCCAAGAACATGCGCCGGTACGGTTGCAAGAGAACCTCCCTGCTTTCCAATGGCCGTCCGGACTGCTGATACGATCACTGCATCTCTATTCCCCAATTACTCCACTCCCTTCGAAAATGTCACATAGCATGAGAACCACCATCGATGATGACGACATCCCCTGTAATATGGTTCGACGCCCGTGAACTTAAGAATATTGCCGTTCCTTTCAAATCATCATCGCCGCCGAACTTCCGCAGAGGCGTCCGATTAAGAAACGTATCCTCTCCCCGCTCCATCAGAACCTTGGACATTTTCGTCGGGAAGAATCCAGGTGCAATCGCATTAACGCGGATACCACGGGGACCCCATTTGACGGCAAGATCTTTTGTAAACGTAAGGACGGCACCTTTGCTTGAGTTGTAACCGATTGTATCCATTTGTTCCGGATCAGACCCTTTCATTCCAGCTACGGAAGCGATGTTAATAATGTTTCCTTCTCCTTGTTCCAGCATTATTTTCCCTACGGCCTGGGACATGAGGAACGTTCCTGTGACGTTCACATCCATGACCTTCTGCCAGGCTGCAAGCGGCATTTCTTCCATTGGTGCTCCCCAGGTCGCCCCGCTGTTATTGACCAAAATATCAATGCGGCCGAAATGATCCACGGTCTGATCGACCACATCCTGAATGCTGGAAGCATCTGTTACGTCGCACTCGAACGCCAGCGCATCGACTCCTTCTTTTTTAAGCAAATCACGCACTTGTTCACAGGGCTCAAGTTTCCTTGAACAAACGACGACATGTGCACCTGACTCGGCCAAGCCAAGCGCGATCTGCTTCCCAAGCCCGCGACCACCTCCGGTAACGACGGCTACTTTGCCGCTTAAATCGAAAAGGTCTTTAGCGTGCATGGACTTCGCTCCTCTTTGAAGCTTTTTGCAGTTCATACTTCGCTACCGCACGCCGGTGTACCTCATCCGGACCGTCCGCAAGACGAAGGGTGCGGATGTTGGCCCAGCTTGCGGCAAGGGACTGATCTTCACTGACACCGGAAGCACCGAAAGCCTGGATGGCTCTGTCGATGACATTCAAGGCAATGTTGGGTGCCACTACTTTGATCATGGCGATTTCCGATTTTGCTTCCTTGTTTCCAACTGTATCCATCATGTACGCAGCCTTCAGTGTCAAAAGACGGGCCTGTTCGATTTCTATCCGTGAATCAGCGATCCATTCCCGAACAACTCCTTGATCCGCGATTTTCTTTCCAAACGCTGTACGTTCCTGAACACGTGCACACATCTGTTCAAGCGCGCGTTCTGCTGCACCGATTGTGCGCATACAGTGGTGAATACGTCCCGGGCCGAGACGGCCTTGTGCGATGGCAAATCCTTTTCCTTCTCCCCAAAGCAAATTAGCGGCTGGAACGCGCACATCCTTGAATTCTATCTCCGCATGACCGTGAGGCGCATGGTCATAACCGAATACCGGAAGCATCCGTTTGATAGTGACGCCTTTTGTATCCAGTGGAACAAGAATCATCGACTGCTGCTCATGCTTCGGTGCATCGGGGTCCGTTTTACCCATTAAAATGCTGATTTTACAACGAGGATCTCCTGCTCCGGAGGACCACCATTTCGTTCCGTTGATGACATATTCATCCCCGACCCTCGTGATACTCGTCTGCACATTCGTAGCATCCGATGAAGCAACATCCGGCTCGGTCATCGAGAAACAGGAACGGATCTCTCCGTTTAATAACGGTTCAAGCCACTGCTTCTTCTGCTCGTCCGTTCCGTATCGGACGAGCACTTCCATGTTACCTGTGTCAGGTGCCGCACAGTTGAACACTTCCGGTCCGACGAAGGAACGTCCCATAATTTCACACAGTGGAGCATACTCCATGTTCGTCAAACCTGCTCCATATTCGCTGTCCGGTAAGAACAAGTTCCAAAGCCTTGCTTCTTTGGCCTTCTGCTTCCATTCGTCCATGATTGGCGGAATGTTTTCGAAACGATCCTGTTTTCCAAGCTGTTCTTCATAGATCGCTTCGTTCGGGTAGATATGTGTATCCATGAATTCCTTCAACTTCTCCTGCAAGGCTTTTACCTTATCGGAATGTTCAAAGTACATATAACATCCTCCTTAATGAATAGGCGCTTCTATTAAACGCTTACAAAATACAACATTCCCTTTGATGACATCTTCTTCTTTCTGATTCCTTGCATACACGCGGAACGTAGTCTTCTCTTCCGTATCCTCTTCCACTTCCGCATGAAGGGTGAGCACATCACCAAGGAACACCATGCCCTTGAAGCGGATGGAATAATCCTGGATGAAGCCTTGGTCATAGTAAGGAGTAAACAGCTTGGACAAATTCCCCATCGTCCACATGCCGTGAGCGATCACCCCCGGAAGTCCTGCCCTTTCCGCTTCCTTATCGATCGTGTGGATCGGATTGTAATCGCCGGATGCTCCTGCATACTTGATCAAATCCAGCCTCGTTACCGGTTTCATCGTCACCGTATCGAGGGTTTCCCCAGCTTTCCAATTCGTCATACGCGCATCTCCTTCCTGACCGCTTCCGTAATGATCGCTGTCTGCTCTTCTGAGAAAATCAAACGACCTTCCAAGTCCTCTCCATACTTTTTCACTTTCAAGAATCCCATATTGCCGCTGGAGCCGCTCCGTTCGTAATAATCTTCGATGACCGTATAACAGAGCACTTCCTCCCCAACAAACAGCGGGCGCTCATAATGATAGTGCTGCTCTCCGTGGATAAGCCCTTTAGCGGGAAGATCCAGACCCTTCACGCTTCCATAATCAAACACTCTCGGAAATGTTGGTGGGGCAATATTACGCGTGTAAGCGACATCATCCAAATAAACAGGGTGAGGGTCACCGATTGCCTCGGCGAACTTGATGACCGCTCCCCGCTCTACCGTGTTCTTCACTTTTTCGGATTTCTTTCCGACCGCATGTTTAAACATAGGTATCCTCCTTTTAGTTTCTCGGGCCACCGGCGACATAGATGACCTGCCCGCTTACGAACGAAGATTTTTCGTCAGCGAAAAACGCCACTGCGTTCGCAATATCTTCCGGATGCCCGCTCCGGCCTACCGGTATATTCTGAACGCTTAAGCGAATCATTTCTTCAAAAGAAATTCCTACCCTTTCAGCCGTCTGCTTCGTCATTTCTGTTTCGATGAATCCCGGCGCAACGGCATTTGCGGTAATGCCGAATTTTCCAAGCTCAATGGCAAGCGTTTTTGTAAACCCCTGCAGGCCGGCTTTCGCTGTGGCATAGTTTGCCTGTCCCCGGTTTCCTAATGCAGACGTGGAGGAAATGTTTATAATTCTTCCGTATTTACTTTCAACCATGTACTTTTGTGCAGCTTTGGCAGCGTTGAACGACCCTTTCAAATGAACGTTCATGACTGTATCCCAGTCCTCTGCTGTCATTTTAAACAGCATATTATCTTTGATTACACCAGCATTGTTGACAAGAATGTCGATCGATCCAAAGCGCTTATAGGCTTCCTGCATCGCATCTTCCACCTGGCTGAAATCACTGACGTCCGCGACTTTCGTGTACAGCTCAAGTCCTTCTTCTTTAAATTCTGCTTCTACTTCCTGCAGCGCTTCTTCATTAATATCGATGACAGCGATTTTTGCACCGTCCAATGCCAAGTGTTTGGCAATACCCTTGCCGATCCCGCGGCTTCCACCGGTTACAAAAGCGACACGATTCTTAAATCTGTCCGCCATGATGCTTCCCCTCCTTTATCCAATTTTCACATGCCCTTTAAGTAAATTTCGAGATATGATCAGCCTTTGAATTTCATCTGTTCCGTCGTAAATCCTCCAAAGCCTCGCTTCTCTGTACCAACGCTCAATCGGCAGTTCCTTCGTATACCCCATGCCGCCATGGATCTGTAAGACGCGGTCGATAACGTTGTTTCCCATGTTAGCCCCATACAGTTTGGCCATCGAAGCATAATGTCTGTTATCTTCCCCCTGATCCAGCGTGAACGCAGCGTTTAACACCAGCCACTTCGCCGCCTCAATCTCTACTGCGGAATCAGCAATCTGCCACTGGATCGCCTGTCTCGTTGAAATCGGCTTACCAAAGGTTTCCCGCTCATTGGCGTAGTCGATTGCCATATTGAGAAGACGTTCTGCTGCGCCGACCGCCCGTGCTCCAACGATCCAGCGGGCGAAGCCAATCCATTCCAAGCCGAGGTCGTATCCTTTATGAAGTTCACCGAGAATATTTTCTTCCGGGACACGTACATTGTCGAAAACAAGCCCCGCCGGTCCCCATTCTCCCATCGTGTGAATATATTCAGACTTCCACCCCATATCGCGGTCAGCGATAAAGCAGGTGACTCCTTCCCTGCCGTTGGACGTTTGGTGAAGCTCTTTGTCCGTGATGGCGATGACCATGACGAAATCCGCTTCGTTTCCACCAGTGATGAATGTTTTCTCCCCGTTTAACACCCAGCCGTCTCCATCTTTCACAGCCGTCATCCTTATGTTCCTCGTATCCGATCCCGCCCCCGGTTCTGTCATGGCAAAGCAGGATTTCTTCTCTCCATTGATGGTAGGGAGCAGGTATTTCTCCTTCTGCTCTTCGTTCCCATAGTAAAGAATATTGTCTGCAGAACCACCGAACTGAAACGGAACGAACGTGCGGGAAACCTCCATCATGACGATGGCGAGCATCATCTGACCGAGGTCAGCTCCTCCATATTCTTCTGGGGTATTTATGCCCCAGAACCCGGCATCCTTCGCTTTCTGCTGCAGCTCCTCTAATTTCCCGGCAGGAAGACTGGGCTTTCCTTCCCGTTCATTTCTAAGCACATCATTTTCAAGAGGTATCAATTCTTTCTCCACAAATTTTCGTATTGTTTTTCTGACCATTTCCTGTTCATCTGTCAAACGTAAATGCATAACTTTTCCCCCTCTTCATCGATACACATACCTACCGGTTAGTATGTTACTTCTATATTATTTGAAATTTTCTAAAAATACAACAACTTTTGAAGAAATATCCATATGAAACACCTAAAAAAGCCACCTGGAAAAACAGGCGGCTTTTTTAGGTGTTTCATTTTCATTCGCTGCGTAAAGAAAGTCATCTGGGATATCTCTTTCCTCCCCATCAACCTAGTAAGAAGAAGTAACGTCGTAAAGGCAAGTAACAGCCTGGGGATGAGTTCCACAGTAGACATTTCGTTCACTCTCTATCTTCTTTATCTTCTATTATCAGGAGGAGAACAAAATCCATACAACAAAAAGAGTACCTTCCCTGATTCGGGAAGGTACTCACCTACGACTACGTTATTCTGTAACTTTCTTCTGTAGAGCTTCTTTAACTGCCGGGCTGACAGCGCCGTCTCCACCCAGGACTGTTACGGATGTAACATCAGTCGTATAGACATATTTCGTCAAATAAGCATCCAATTCTTTCGGAAGCTTCTCTGGATCGACCAATAGAAGCGAACCTCCATTACCTGTTACCAGTGGTGCTGCTGCGAGAGCGTCCGGATAGTTTCGTCCGCTTGCCACATACAATTCACCAGTATTCGGTCCGAACTCTTTCAACAGCGATACAAGCGTACCGTAACGGTTCGTACCGGACAGGCGTTCCACGGAAAGAGCCTTCTTGTCGACTTGATTCACCAGGTCATCCGAGATAACACCAGTTCCACCGACAACATAGACATCTTCATCTTCCAGGATGGCCATTGCTTCTTTAGACAGCTTCTTACCATCTGTCAAGACGATCGGCATTCCTTCTGCTCCGGCAAGAGAAGCGGCACTTAACGCGTCCGCATAGTTCTTACCTGTAGCAAGGAAGACACCGTTGCCTTCGAATCCAAAGGAATTCTGCAGCTCATTTGCAATAGCAAGGTTTGTATCATAACGGGTGTCACCTGACAAACGTTCAACCTTATCAGATGCGATGCTGATCGTGTTCAATTGGCTGAACACTTCTTTAGAAACCGCACCTTCACCGCCTAACAGATACACGTTCTTCGCACCAAGGCGTTTGATTTCCTTAAGGGCTGCATCTGTTAATTTACCTTTACTGTTTACCGGTATGATCGGTGCTTCTGCTGCGGAAGCTAGTGGTCCTGCAGAAAGAGCATCCGGGAAGTTAAATCCTGTGGTTACGATGACTGTATCTGCACCGCCATCAGGATAAAGTTCCTTAGAAATTTCAATAGCTGTTCCTACCCGTTCTTTTCCGGACAGCACTTGTACAATGTCCGCATCTGTCGTAATTGGAACGAGATCGAGCACTTCATCTGTCGCTTTGTCCACCATGTAAAGCGCAGAGTATCCTTTGATGGATTTCTCCGGTGTCGTAATGGAGACAGGAACCGTTACAGATTGTCCAACGTCCACTTTCGCAGCGTCTTTCCCTGCTTTAACAGAACCTTCACCCTTCTCCTCAGAATCATAGGATAGGACTTTTTCTTCTGTCATATTCAAGGTGTAATCGACAGAAGCGGAACCTGTACCGAAGTAGTCGACAGCAATCTGGTATTGTCCATCCGGAAGTCCTTTAACAGAGAAAGCTTCACTATCCGAAGCACTCGCACTGGCTTTTACCAGTTCTCCGTCGCGGAATAGGAACAAGTCCAAATCAGCCGGGGCAGCCGGGGCAACATCCACACTTAGAGACACGTTGTTCTCGATATCAATATCGATAACTTCTCCATCCACCTGGGATGCTTCCGTATCCTGCTTCACTGTTCCCTTAATCGTGTCTTTGATCGGTCCTGTGAATCCGACCGTTTCAAATTTCACGTCTTTTGCATCCTTCATATAGTTCGTGAAAGTAACTTCTTTATCTATCTTCTCGGAAGAAGAAACTTTACCTAAATCTATACGACCCGGCTCACTGACGAAGTCCTGAGCAACGGCATCCAACGTATATTTGTTCATTTCTTTTCCTTGTTCAGGATTGGTTGCACCGTATACATGTACTTCCCAAACCCCTTGCTTAGGAGAAGAGGCGACATATTCATCCAAGTCCTTCCCGTCATAGCCGGCATAGCCGGTAGAAGGTACATTTACTTGAACTCCATCCGGATCAAAGACCATAAGACGGACTCTCGCCTGCTCTTCGCCACCCTCCGTTACGGCATCAAGTGTGAAACGAAGCTCACTCACACCGGAATCTACATCAAATGTATATCCTTTTGTTTGAGCGGCCTGCACTTCATCCGTCGCGCGGAAGCGGTGCTTGTTCTCTTTTGTGAACTCATACCCTGTAACGATCGTCTGGGCACTGCGCGCTTCTACGTATGGTGTAGAAGGATCGTCAAATGTAAGCGTTCCGGCGTTGACGCCCGTCTTCAGCTTCTCGGCATCATAATTGACCGTAATATACTTATACTCTCCTGCACCAAGAGAAACCTTTTTAACAGAAGGCGTAAACCAATCATCAGAAGCTTTCACTTCCAACTTCTTCGCTTCATCGGATGTGTTGTGGACAAGAACTTCCACTGTTTCAGGGATGTCTTTGTTACGGACATATAGGCCTGGTCCGCCGGCGACTTTCTCGCCGTGGAATACAGTGACATCGACATCCTTCACTTCACTGATGAAGTTATCGCGCATATACTCATAAGCAGCCGGCACATCAATCAAGCCGCCACCCTGTTGAGCACGATCATAACCATCCAGCTCTCTCGCCGTCTGGATCAATGCTTCACGAGCAAGCTCGTAATCAAAAGGCATACGATCTTTCTCTGCCGCTGACTTCAGAACGGCCACAGCACCTGCGACGTACGGCGCTGACATACTAGTACCCTGCAGGACATCATATGCTGTCTGGCCTTCTGCTTGATATTGGTGAACCGGCTGGGCGGCATAAGCAGAACCAGGTGCTACGATATCCGGCTTCTGATCACCGGCTTCGTTCGGTCCGACAGATGAGAAGTACCATAAGCCTTCCCCATCAAGTGGATTGCCATCTTTATCTTTTCCATATGGGAAGTTGTTATATTCTTTCGCCCACATCTCAGAGTTGATATAAGCCCCTACAGAAATAACACTGCCTACATCCCCGGGAGACCCGACCGTGTCGATCCCCGGACCTGCATTACCGGCAGATGTGACGAAAACGATGTCGAAATCATCGGAAAGCAGCGTCATCAACTCGCCGTAGCTTCCTGTACCATCGTTCAAGTCAGGGGAAGACCCGAGACTTAAGTTTGCAACATCGACGCCGAACCCACCTTCTGATTCCGGTAGAGCCGCATCAATCATGGCCGTTTGTATGCTCCATGTGTAGGCACCGCCGTCTTCTTGGAAAACACGCATACCGACAATATCTGCCCCCGGTGCGACACCTTCTCCTGCAACTGCTCCATACGCGTTAGAGCGTAGCGGTCCATCCGCTGCGGAAATACCTGCTACGTGAGAACCGTGGCCGTTCAAGTCCGTAAACAGGTTGACCGTTTTAATGCCGAAGTCTTCCTCATAACGGTTCATATCGTTTACTCGGAAGTTGGCACCGACCGTTTCGTCTGTCACATCAACATCGAACGTACCTGCTTCACCATCTTTATAAGCCGTTTCGTCCGTGAAGTCTCCGTCGATATCTGTATCGATGTACACTTCATCACCGACAAGCAGCACCCCGAAGTTGTCCATCACAGGATTGCCGTCTTCATCTACTTCTTCGCTTCCATCCCCATTCAAATCTGCAAGAGCATTGAAATGTGTTTTCCCGAAATAGGCATCTTCACCATCTGGATTTAGTTCCTCTAGATCATCCAACACATCTGACCCTTCCGGAATTTCCATGAAGACGACATCACCTTCTGAGAAATAACCGTATGGTTCATTCTCCAGATATTCGGCGTATTTGTCTTCAAGGGGATAAACACCAGTGTTTGCTGCGTGAAAATCAGAGATCGTATAATCTCGGACCTCAGTTATCTTAGAATCTCCATACTTGCGTGTATCCTCAAATTTTTCCTCCACCGTGACACCTGAGTCTTTTTCTTCATCTGTCAATTCAGGAAGATCCGTAAAAGATTCATGTCCTGGATCGGGACCGGAGTCAATGATTCCTACACGAATCCCCTCTCCGCTGAACTTATCCTGAATTTCATCGACCCCTGTCGCTGGATGCGTTTCCAATTGATCCGGAGTGACATCTGCTTTTGGATCGACTGCACTCTGTTTATCGGCATTCAGTTCCTTCGGCTCCAGTGGTGCAAGCTCCACTTTAGCATTCTCTCCGACCGTACGGACGGAATCTAGTTTGACGACATCCAATATTTTGTTTGTCGGTACATCGGCTAAATAACCATAGTTCTTATGATTTTGTTTGACTTTTACGCCAAGCTTCTCCAACTGTTTCGTAGCATCCGTTTTCCCGTTACCGATGATAACGAGTTCCTGTGTAGCTGCTTCGTTATTTGCAAGCTTCAGGACTTCTTCCTGGTTCAACAGCGTGTTGAACGTCTTCGGAGCCTTCGTTTCTGCCTGTACTGCTCCCGGACTATATGTACTGACTCCGGCAAAGGAAGAAGCTACGATCGCCGCACTGGCTAGGACGGACAGCGCTTTTTTCTTCATATTCTTCTTATTTGACACCAAAATAATAACCTCCCTGGTTTTCTTGGTAATCTGACAAACTAAATCCTTCCTCCACCTCCTTTATTTATTAAAATATTGCAAAAAATTACATTATTAATTTTACTTTACAGTTGTATTAAGGTCAAACTATTTATTAAATTCAGAATATTTACCTAATAAAAAAGGCCTAACTGTTTGTTAGGCCTTTTTAAACCGCGGAATTCACAGGCTGGGATATCCGAAATGGACAGCCTTTCCTATACCTTAAAATTCTACTACTAATTCCCTGCAAAAAAAGATAGCAAAGGAAAAATGTTAATTTTCTACTCGTTTGTAAGAAAAGTTTTATAGAAACTACTAATTTATTAGAACCCGGTCGATTTTCCATGCCAACGGTATGCTGATTGCTTCTGAACCGCCGATAATATGGTAGTCGGCGCGCTCTCCGAATAACTTCATACTGCGTTCCATAGTCGTCCACTTATTTTGGTTCGTCAAAAGGACAGGGCTGTTCGATTGGACGGCAAGCGGCGTCACCGCCATGGCATCAGGGAAGTTTCTACCTGTCGTAAAATAGAGGGTATCTGCCTGCTTATTTCCAAAGGTGCGATGCATGGCTTCATTCGTTTCATAACGTGTGGCACCCGATATCCGATAAGGGCTGAGAGCCTCCAGTTCCTTTTCCACATCGTTGGAAACCGGATTCGTTCCACCGACAATATAGGCTTTCGTAATACCCAGGTCTTCCAAGTAGGATCGGGCGCTCTCCGGGATCTTGTTTTGTTTCACATAAATAATCGGATACTGCTTCATCCCACTGTACCCAGCAGCAGAAAGAGCGTCCGGAAATTCCTGACCTGAAACAACGAATGCTTTATTGGTGTCATAAGGAATCAGCTCATTGACAGCAATCGCTGTTTCGTAACGATCGGCACCTTTGATGCGATGAACTCGGTATCCCGCTTCCTTCAAATCCTTCTCGACATCCGGATGGACAGCAGCGGTACCTCCTACCATGATCACATCGGTTGCACCGAGGCGCTTCAATTCCTTCGCAACAGATGAAGATAATCTATCTTTCTTCTCCAGTAGAACCGGGCTGTTCAAGTAGGAGGCGAGTGGTGATACAGCAAGGCTGTCCGGGAAATCTTTGGCTGTTGCGAGGATGACAAATTTACCTTCCTGTTTACGTCCATCCACCATCAAGGATTGCTGCTGAAGCTCATTCCAACCCTGTTTGGATATTTCGACAGCCGTATCGACAGCGGTGGCGCCTGAGATTCTGTGAGATTCTTTAATCTGAGCGAGCGTCTTCTCTGCATCAATCATCCCATTCCCTAATTCATACGCACCGGCTACCGGGGATGCCGACTGTTCGATGAGACGCTTCGTCTGTTGTCCGGTCAGGAAAGGAGCTTGATTCTTTACCATAGCTGCCAGACTGCTTACATGGCCGGTGGACATGCTTGTTCCTTCCATATATTCGTAATCGTCTTGCAAATATGTACTGATTAAATCCGTTCCCGGTGTAACGACATCGATATCGGCACCATAATTCGAGAACGAGGCCTTTTCTTTCTTGTTCAGGTCGTAGCTTCCAACCGCGACTACCTGATCGAATGCCGCTGGATAAAGCGTATCGTTCTTCTCATCATTTCCGGCTGCAGCGACGACAAGCACCCCATGTTCGACGGCATATTGGACAGCCTCTTCCAAAGAAGAGCGGTAGGTATATGTACCGAGGCTCAAGTTGATGATGTCTGCATCGTGATCAACTGCATACTCAATACCATCAATAAGGTCTGATACGCTCCCTTCGTTCTCTTCCATCATCTTGACAGGCATAATTCTGACATCACCTTTTGATAGAGAAGCAACTCCTGTCTTATTGTTCGTAACTGCACCTATCAACCCTGCTACATGTGTTCCGTGACCATAATGGTCTGTTGGATTCTGACCACTTTCCAAAAGGTTGGTCCCTTTAATTACCTGTCCCTTTAAATCAGGGTGAGATGCGTTCACACCTGAATCGACGACGGCGACTACAGGGTCTGCATCGGAAGCGTCTTTATAACGGTCCCAAGCCTTTATTACATTCATTCTCTGAAAGGTTACCTGTTGATCGGGGTAGAACGTATCATTCGGAGCACCCTGCGAGTACACTTTCGCATCAAGCTCCACATAATCCACATCCGGATCCTGCTCAAGGTCTTCTTTCTTCTCTTTCCAATTTCGTTTGTCCGTTTCCACTACATCCAGAGGAAATACCGGATCTGTCGACTGAGTCGTAACCCTGTCCTTGTATTTGACGATCAGCTTAACAGACGCGTCCTCTTCCGCCATGACGTGACTGCTTCCAAAACAAACCGCTGCAAGGACAATGAGAATTGCCCATAGTTTTCTAGATTTCATATCGCAACTCCTCTTCTAAAACTTTTCCTATCTCCACAAAATATGAGTTCCTTCGCTCATTCAGTTTACATAAAAATACAAGACTTTTAAATGTTTCCGAGTTTTTTTCTTACTATTATTCAAATAAAAAGCACACCACAAAATGGTGTGCTTTTTCAGACTGTCTTTGAAGTTAACGGCTTCTGGGTCGTTAGCTTCAAAGACGTCGAATGTATGTCGACTATGCTTGATACGTAAATACCCGTTAGAATAAACCCAGCCGCTTCTTCACACGGATGCGCTCCGGTGGATTGGTGAAGACCATTTCTCCGTCCAATACGACATGGGCGTTCTCCATGAATTGATACATCATGTCCGTTCCGAATTTCTTCCCTACTTTGTCATACGCCTCTTTCAGGAAGAACCCCCGTTTCTTCGAGTCATGAGCATCGGAGGCGATGACGTGTCCAAGGTTATGTTCAATGATCTGATAAGCAAACTTTTGGGAATCCCTGCCGAATTTCCCGACAAGACTCCCGGCTGATAACTGCGTGAACGCGCCGTTTTTAACAAAGTGATAGAGCAGGTCCGGCTGTTCCCGAAGTGTACGGTTCCGTTCCGGGTGGACAATCACAGGCTTATATCCCGCCATCTGCATGTCGTAGAGCATCTGCTTGGCATAATGCGGAACAGTATTCTCCGGAAACTCTACATATAAATACCCGCTTTTTTCATTTATCGGAAGAACCATTCCCTGCTCCAGCTCTTTTATAAATTCCTCGTGGAGCCGAACTTCTTGTCCAGGCAGAACAGTAAGGTCTATTCCTTCTTCATATAAACGTTCATTCAATTTCCTGCATTGTTCTATGATCTGTTGTGGTTCGTTATAATACTCAGATGTTTGGTGATGCGGTGCAGCTACAACCGTCTCGATACCCTGCTTAAGTGCTGCTCGGGCCATTTCAAGACTTTCTTCCATGTGGCTTGCTCCATCATCTATACCTGGAAGTATATGACAGTGTAAATCGATCATAACATCCACCTCTTCTATTAGTTTTCTATTTGTGCGACATAAACACAGACTGTTCACTGTTAAGAACAGAAATAAAAAAATAAAACGCCTATAGATTTACAGCGCTCTAGTTCATTATAAAGAATCTATTTTTATTATAGTTGATTAGTAACTAATGTACAACGTCAAACTAATTAAATAAGTAATAGTATTTGTTCAATAAAATTTATTTTCATACAAAAACACAACAACGATTGTTCGTTATAAAACATTTAAAATTTTAAAATTATTTGAACGTAGATTGTTCAGCCATTGGAACTGGCATAGGTATAGAGCTTGGGCCGCTGTCGGAAATCAACTTTCTTCTTAAAAATTTTGTCATTGGTTTCTCAATAAGTAAGTAAGTCATACAACAGGAGAAGGTTACTAAAATCATTAAAGAAACCATCCATGTTCCTGGACTTGTAAGTTCAAGTATTCCCCACTTCAGTAGTAAAAGTATATACAGTTGCAGAAACGGGCCGTGAGCAATATATATCGAATACGACGCATCACCGAGAAAAGAAAGTAATATAGGAATTTTTCTATCAACCTTATCTTTTTGGGAAATCCCGTACATAAGGATCATGGCTGATAGACCGAATGTTACTGTTGGTTCGAAAGGCATGAGCCCGTATATATTATCTATCCAGCCTAAAATGTATCCTCCCAGGCCAAAAAGAACCCATAACCATCCTCTCTCATCATTTACCTTACCCGAAATGAAAGCTACAAAACTCCCTCCAAGTATTTCTACTAGATATATACTGAAATAAGAACTAGGTAGAAAAGGAAGTAGTCGAACTTCAACCAAAAGAATTAAAACTACTATACTTGAAATTACAAGTCGCATAAGGTTTGGTGTAATAAGATAAAAGAAAAATAAAATATAGAAAAGGAATATATAGGTCAGGGACCAAGCAGAATCGAGCACGGGATCTCCAGGGATTAACAATAATGTTTTTATAATTGTCTGAAAGTCATATTGCATATCGAGGATTAATTGAGTAGCAACTATTACAGCTGTAGTAAATAACCAATATAATGGGATCAGGCGTAGAATGCGCTTTAATAGAAACTGTTTTGCTTTTCTGCTATTACCTATATGTCTATGATATAAATAGTAGATCATAAAACCCGTAACAATAAAGAAGAAATCGACACCCCCGGTTTTTTCCCAACTCCCAATATTGAACCAATCATATCTGTAAACTTTCATAAATGTTATGTTCGTGTGACCTACTAAAACAAATAGAATAGCAATAGCCCGGGCTACTTGAACAATTTCAAGACGAGATGTTTTCGACATTTCACATCCATCCCTTCCAGATAGAATTATCCATTTAGGTTAGGAATGCTTGCGCCAAGCGTTATATCCGTAATGAAGAAAACACCAACAGGAAGATGGGATGGAGATCTCCAGGACTTTTCTATACGTATTCCAGGTTTTACGAGCAGATATCCATTTATTACTGGATAGAGATTTATGGCGCTTACGATAAAAACTCAAAACTTCATTCAGGCCATAAGCCACTTCTCCTTTTGAAAGTATATTAAGCCACATTCCATAATCCTCTGAACAATTGCTTTGTAACGGCATCTGAACCGCCCCTAATTTTTGCTTATCTAACATCACCGTTAAGGTTCCAATCGATGTGTTTTTCAAAAGTGAGGCGTACGTGACTTGTTCAGATACATTCATTACTTTGTCGGTTGTTTGTCCATTTTCTTTCATAATTCGGTATGATGTGAACGTGAAAGAAGCATCCATCTTTTTCATAAAAGCTATCTGCCTCTCTAGTTTATTTGGATGCCATATGTCATCACTATCGAGGAAAGCAATATATCGGCTGTTGGATGCCATAATACCTTTATTTCTAGCATAAGCCGGACCTTGATTTTTACTTGATTGTATTAGAATAATTCTGCTGTCTAAATACAATTGATCTTTAACGAGATCAATTGTATTATCTATTGATCCATCATCCACTATTATCATTTCCCAATTGATATATGTTTGCGCCCGTACCGAGCGAATAGTATCAAGAATGTAAGCATCTGCATTATAAGTAGGTGTAATAATACATACCTTATCCATGTTGTCTCTCCCTTCAATGTACCGCACGATTCCTCTTAATACGTTTTGGATCACTATTATCATGCTGATTTACAGTTTCATTGCGTAACCCTTCCGCTTGTTCCTTATGAAGAAGTACTTGGACAGTTAGCAACATAATTTTTAAATCTATCCATAAATTGCAATTATTAATATACATAAGATCGAACCTCAGCTTTTCCACCGGAGAGGTGGTGTAATTGCCCATCACTTGCGCTAATCCCGTAATACCAGGTTTTACAATATGTCTGTATTTATAATCCGGATATTGGCTACTAAATTGTTTTATGAAAAATTCCCTTTCCGGCCTTGGCCCAACTAAACTCATGGTTCCGAATAAAACGTTGTAAAGCTGAGGCAGTTCATCCAGCCTGACAGCGCGCATCCAGGACCCTAATGTTGTAATGCGAGGATCCTTTTTGCTGGCCAGTATTGGACCTGTTAACTTCTCTGCATCAGTGATCATGCTTCTGAATTTATAGATGAAGAAAGTCCGTCCATTTTTTCCCATCCTCTCTTGTTTGTATAGTGCAGGACCTGGAGATGTAAGAGGAATTAGGATAAATAATAATAGTTGTATAGGCAGTGAGAATAAAATGATGGAGCTTGAGAGAATGAGATCCATAGAACGTTTTAAAAATTCATTTCCTTTATGATTTGTCGCTTCTGGTTTGATAGAGAAAACCATCCGATCCTCCAATTGTTCTACAACGGATCTTTTAATCAATAACTCATAGAGCTCAGGAACTACTAGGACTTCCCGCTTCTTCTCCATTCCCCATTTCATCAGAACACTTTTTTCACTTTGTATTATATCCGGACCGACTAGAAGTACGTCTGCCTCTTGAGCCTCTGTGTTGTTTCTCCATCCCTCTACAGAAGTCGACCTACCAATTACACGATACCAGTCATTAAATAAAGAAGCAGGAACACTAAAATGTGATGATCCAATTACCCAAACCTTTTCTTTTCCTAGCTTCCGGTAACTTTTCCATAGTACAAACCGTACCATCATTAGTAATCCTGATTGAGATAGCAAGATAAGTAGGTATAAATTAAGTGGAATGGAACGAATAGATAGAAACAATTCCAAGAAACCAGCTATTGAAGCACTTGTTATCATCGCAAGCACAAGAGAGGTGATGACGTACCCGAACGGCTTCCTCAGCCAATTACCATAAAGGCCGAACAATTGAATAGTAAGAATGGAAAGTAATAGGGAAAGTACGAAGAGAATTTCCGTTTCTTCCAATCCAGCGTAACCCCAAAGTTTGGATATCTTCTCCGTTGCAAAATAGCTGATTGCTATAACAGCTGAATCAACTAAACACCATACCATTCGGACTAAGCGTGACTGCCCCTTCATAATCCTCCACTCCTTTTTTATAACAAAATAAAATTCTTTATAAAGAACAAAAGGGTAGGTATCGCCTCTTATTATTCTCTTACAAGTCACTTCTTCTTACTAAACGACTAAAAGGAAGGCTGTAAAACTAATTTCAAGTTATTTATTCTTATGATTGAATTATTGGTTAGACTGTTCAAGTGGTGTTTTGTATTCATTCAAAGTTTCCACGATCATTCGATCCAGAGAAAAATGATGCATTACCCTTTTTCTGGCTGTTATTGCCATGGTTTCGTAAGAAAATGTATCGGAAGCTAAATAGCGGATCTTCTCACAATATTCCTCCACAGTATGATCCTTTATAAGGTATCCGGAACTTTTATCAATCACCGCTTCTTTTATACCTCCACGATCAATAGATATAATCGGCGTTCCTACTGCCATGGATTCCAGAATCACCATAGGAAAGACTTCCCGCTTAGAAGTGAGCAGCAATACATCCATGTCCCTGATAAATTGTTCGGGTTTTTCTACTTTCCCCAGCATTTTCACACTCTCGGAAATTCCCAGCTGAGCAATCATTTTTTTCAGTTTTTGCTCTTCCGGACCTTCACCGCCAAGGAAGAAGTGGAATCGATCATCTTTTCTCATTTCATTTGCAATTTTTATAAAAAGCGAATGATTTTTCTCTTCCGATAACCTTGCCAGAATACCTACCCGAAATTTCTTCTTTTCCTTTCTGGGTTGAAACGCAAACTGTTCCAAGTCTACGCCATTATAGACTACCTTAACTATTTCACGATGGACTCCACATCTAGTCAATTTGTCTTTTTCATACTCACTTACAGCTATGACGCATGATACATACTTATTTATCAACCACGCGAACAAGGAGCGACTTTGCACTTCCATAGAAGTAATATTATGTTTGGTATAAATAATTTTAAAAACTTTTCCCGTCATGTGCTTAAGCATTATTGCGTAGATCACCATTCTCAGACTGTTTGCATGGAGAACATGAATGGGCTTCTGTTTAATAAAGTCGGCTAGTTTTCTTAAATTGTACATATGCTTTCCTAATTGTAGTTGAATGTAATTCTCTTTATGGTACAGCTTTTCAGTCAGTTCTCCAGGGCTAGAGGCAAAGTAAAACTGTGTACCGGGAAGCTGCAGGCGATTTTCCAATTTACAAAAGTACATTTCCGCTCCGCCAAATATTAATTTATCCGTGAGAAGAAGAACCCTCATTACATTCACCTCGATTATGCTTCATTTATTTTAGTCCGTACGTCAGAAGAGCTATTCCGGCTGACATGATCTTGGTTTAGAAAAGTTGAAAGGATAGCAAGAAACAGGAAGAAGATGTCATTAATAATGACAGAGAGAAAAGCCATTTGAAGAACCATCCCTACAAATGTGAGAAAAAGATACGGCTGTTTTTTATAGACTCTGTTAAGAACCATTTGAAACAAGCATAGGCTAAGGAAGAGAAAATAGAAAAGAATGCCAATGAGTCCCGCGTCTGATAATACATCCAAAAAAGTATTATGGACAGAGAGGTCCGTTCCATACTCAAACCAATTGTAGTCTGCAAAATTAAATGCACCAATCCCAGTCCATGGATTCTCCTGAAAGTATCCCCACGCCCTCCCCCATAATTCCAGACGACCGCTACCTCCATCTGCCGAAAAATCTTTCATTCTTGAATCCAAGATAGACAGCAGATCAAAATGCAGAAAGTAAATAGCGACGAAAGACGCCAAAGTGAACGATATAACTAATCCTAAAATCTTTTTCCATTGTTTCATTGGATCTTGAAACAAAAGGTAAAAAAGGGTCAGGACAACCATAATTACAATTCCCCCTCTAGAAAAAGTCAGGACATTAGTAGTTAAACACAACATCAATCCTAGCTTATTCC
This sequence comes from Halobacillus sp. ACCC02827, assembly GCF_030291935.1. NCBI lineage: Bacteria > Bacillati > Bacillota > Bacilli > Caryophanales > Bacillaceae > Halobacillus > Halobacillus sp. ACCC02827. The sequence goes on from NZ_CP128168.1 coordinate 2,826,152, forward strand.
AGAAACCTTTTGTGTTACAAAGATAGTAAGCAAAGAACATTGTATTATAGAAGACAAAGAAGTTTGGGTCCTGCAACACTCCAATTAATCTCGGATAGTTACGATCAATCATAAGACCTAATTCTATAACTCTTTCTCCACCTGTATCAAAATAAAATCCTACTCTCTTCAATCCAACGACATACAAAACAAGACTAATAGAATTAAACAGTACTCCAGCATAACCAATAGCCATACCTATCAGACTTGTATGCACGCCTTCTAACAGGGATTTAATAATGAAATAACAGAAGAGATAAAGCATAATTCCTATTACAATTCTAAGACTTGATATAGAATACAATGCAAAGGCACCCGATAGTGCATAGACAGAATAAAAAACAAGCATCGCTACCTCAAACAGCTGCAGTTGCACTAATCGGATAGATTGGAAATAGACAAGCAACAAAATGAAGCAAAACAACATATAAGGTTTCAGAGCGAAGCCAATATAAATATTATAGTTAGCCATAGTCACTAAGAAGAACATGAGAAGGATCTGTGTTTTCCTTTGATTTGTGCCTACTGAATCAAGACCGTTTATTCTCAATCCCTCCCACCTGTCTTCTCTTTCTCGTTTGATACTTCAAGATGAACCGCTTCGAAATAGACATGATTTTCCCACTTAAATCTTTATCAAAAAAGACTAAAAGTACAATCGTCACTCCGTGGAAACTAAGTGCAAGGACTTGGCTGGCTGGATCAAAAAAATCAACAACCAGAAACCCTGTTGAAATGAATATTCCATAAGGTAAAATAACCCTTTTCAACAGTGACATACGCTGAGCAGTGCATATCCAAAAACCTATCAATGCTGTCACTTCTACACAAACACCAGCTACTGCAGCACCAAACACACCTGATGACCGACTAAAAAGTATATATATAATAATTCCTGTAACAATGGATATAACCTGAATAACAGCACGCTGTGTCTGTTTTTCCATAGAAGATAATCCATCCGCCAAAGCTATATTCACAGCTTGTAACACCAGCATCAAGGAAAGGATTTTTAACGGTAAGGAAGCATCCTTCCATGATTCCCCAAAAAGGACTGATATTATAAAATCGGACAAGTAAAAAAAGGGGAGCGTCATGACTATTCCTAATATAGTCATGATTTTCGTTTGGATAATTCGATGATCCAAGTTCCGCTTCTTCTCTCCATTTTGGAAAGTTCTGAACAGTACAGGATAATAAGAACCAGCTACCACAAACGGGACTTGCTGTAATGCTTGTGGAATTCGGTAAGCTACAGCAAACAAACCTACTTCTTTTAGAGACAGCGTACTTTTTAAAACCAAGGGGCCGAGGTGGGGCAGTAATACAAACAGGAAACCACCAATAGTGAATGCCCACAAGTTCCGAAACATCCCCTTATGGAGTGGTGTTTTCAGACTAATGGCAACATAGCGGTTCACGAGCACAAGTGCAAACATGCCCGCGAATAGGTAGGAAGCTCCGTAGAGAAAGCACATCCATATAGGATCAAATCGTAACACCATTCCAGTAAGCATACACAGGACTAAGCAACAGGAAGAAAACAATCTTATCAGTCCGCTGTATTGCATTTTTTCACACAACTGAAAGTAAGTAGTCCCTATACTTTGTAGGGCTACACCAGTCACAAGCGGGATAATTAACAAGTAACCGGTTTGAATTATTTCTGGCCCATCAAAATAAAGGATGTGTAAAGTAATGAAACCGAGAAAGAATGTGAAGATTAAGAGCAGAAATCGTAGCTTCACATAGGAAGAGAGGAGAACTTCCTGAGTTACCACTTGTTTCGCACCCTCACGCAAAACAATATTACTTAATCCCGCATCAGTAAAATATCCCATGACCATAGCAAATGCTAGTATGAAACTAAAGAGCCCATATTGAGAAGACTGAAGATAAGAAGCGAGTATAATTAAAGCACAAGCATTTAATATACTGGATAAAGCAGTACTGTAAAAAAGGTGCAGGATATTTATGCTTATAGAATTCCGTTTCTGCTTCAAATTCTCATCCCTATCCGGTCTGTAATATTACTCCCAGGACCTCTTTACCGAAGGAGTGAATGGAATTATTAACCCATAATAGATCTTTCTCTTTGGTTTTATTTTCTCTTGCTACCAAAACGACCCCATCACTGACAGAAGCTAACACTTGCGCATCCGCAAAGCTGATATAAGGCGCCCCATTAATAAGGACTACATCAAAGCTTTTCGAAACACTCTCTATCCATTTCTCTACTTCATCCTTGATCCATAACTCATCTGCCCTGGACTCATTACTTCCTGAAGGCAAAAGTGACAGGTTGGATTGATGCGTCCTTTGTATAATTCCAACAGCTGATTCTTTATTTAATAAAGTGTCGGTCCATCCATAACTATTTGATATATTAAACCACTCGTGGCAGCTTGGATTACGTATATCACCCTCGATTACAAGTACTTCCTTCCCTTGGTTAGCAATAGAGATAGCAAGTTTGGATGTAATCAGTGATTGATTTGATTTATTATCCGGGGAAGTAATCAGCCATTTCCCACCTTTCAAATCCTTTGATGTCTCCATTTGAATCTGTACCATTCGAATTTGTTCCGTACTAGACATCCGACTATTTAAAAGTACTTGTTGTTTTCGTTTCGCTTGTTGCTTTGTCAGCTTTCTAGACACGCATTTCCCCCCTTTTTTTATTTTCCGTCCTTACATAATCAGTGGTTTCTATCGGAGGCTCCAATACTAATTTCTTTTTTGGAACTTTCTTTTTTAAATGGACGGTACCGTAAACCTTTATTCCTAATTTTTTCTCAATCTGTTCTGAAGATTTAACACTGTCATCAAAGTGCTCTCTCATAACAGCTGTACCTATTCCAACAAGAATACCAACGACTAACCCTAAGCCTATGTTGACAAGCATATGGTCCACCCTTTGAGCTGAAGGGTTACCAACAGAGTCACTTAAAACCGAAATGTCCTTTACATCAAAAAGATCTGCCATTTTCTTTTCCGTTGTGACCGCAATGAATTTAGCTATCTTCTTTGCTTCCTCCGGGCTGTCATCTCGAACAACAACACTTACAATTTGGGAATCCATTGTATTCTGAACGACTACTTGATCACTCAGTTCTTCATAGGTGGAATTAAATTCCTCGCTGGCAGCATTCAGCACACTCGGGCTCTTAATAAAATCGATGGTCGAGGCCAGAAGCATACTTAGCTCTCTTGTTTCTCTATACTCACTATTCTCTTTGTTCAACTGACCAACAACGATATTTTCCATGGATTGATACGTCGGTTTAACAAAAAAATAAGATCCGGAAATAACAAGAATAAGTATAGAAAGGCTAACGAATATGATGGTCAAAATCCTTTTTTTCAATATACTTAAAAACGTCTTGATTTCCATGTTGCTCCCCCTTTGCTGTTCGTCACAACACTTGCATCATGTCTTTTTGGTAGTCATTCATTGTCTCTTTCAAACCTTGGGAGAAATTGTAGCTCGGTGCCCATTTTAATACTTGAGAAGCTTTCGAATTAGAGAGGATACTGTCCCGGATATCTCCCGGTCTTTCGGGATGGAGCGAATATGGTAATCTTTCCCCTGAAATTAAGGAGAGTTGCTCTATAATGTTCATTACAGAGGTACTGGAATAATGACTGATATTAATAATCTCACGATTTCCCATCATGCATGCAGCCGCATTTGCCGCTGCTACGTCTTTCACGAAGATAAAATCTCTTGTCTGTTTTCCATCACCGAATACCTTAATGTCCTCGCCCTTGATAGCTTTCTCAATAAAAAGGGCGACTACCCCCGCTTCTCCTTTGGTATCCTGCCTTATTCCATACACGTTGGAATAACGAAGAATAGTATAATTTAATCCGAATGCATCTGAAAACATTTGAATATACTTCTCAGCATTCTGCTTGGAAAGCCCATAGAAAGATATGGGGGACACTGGATGATTCTCATCAATGGATAAGTATTCAGGGGTTCCATAAACGGCCGCTGAAGAAGCAAAGATAAATTTCTGCACGTTGTATTTAACACACATTTCCATAACATTGATAGTTCCTCTTATATTCTCCTCCGCATCATATCCAGGATGAGTCATGGAGTAGGAAACCGATACTTGAGCTGCTTGATGAATAACTATATGAGGTTTTTCTTTTGCAAAAACTTCATCTATATCTCCACGGACATCAGCGAAATAGAAAGGAGCTTCGTTAGGAATGTTTTCTTTTTTACCTGTCACTAGATTATCTACGACCACAACCTCATAATTTTGTCTGATCAGTTCCTCCGCAATATGTGACCCGATAAAACCTGCTCCTCCCGTTACCAGTACCTTCATGTCCTCCACCCTCTCCGTTCTTCACAAAGAACAACAAAGCATAAAAACAGTTCAATATATCGTTCTTTATAAAGAATACTTTAGGTGATTATAATGCATTTTTTATAATTTATAAATCGCCAAAAACCGCTAATAAGTAAAAAAACCACGTAAAAACCTCCCGAAATTACTAGTTATCTTCTGTTTTCTCACTTTCGTTCTTTTTAATGAACAAAATGTTTCTAGTTCTTTGTGAAGAAACTATAGGAACGCATGATGTTAAAAAGCTTTTTTATTCAGAAATAGTTTGCTGAGTTTCAGATAAAGTTACTTTAAAGAAGTATTTGCTAATAAATATGATGTCAAGGAGGCTTTGTTCTATTAATTTTTATATAATATATTTATTCAGTAATTAGGAGGGGACCTACATGAGTGATATAGAACAACCAAAATGGAAACAACTCCTCAGCTTGGTCAAAGCGACAGACCCACCGAAGATCCTATTCAGCACTGCCCTCTTCCTAAGTCTGCTCACAACTTTGGCAAGCCTTGCCATCCCGCTTTTTGCAAGCAGATTGATCGACGATTTCGATTGGAAGGACTTGAATACCCCCATCCTTATTGGAATCGGAGCAGCCTTCCTGATTCAGGCGGTCGCCGGCGGTGTTTCTGTGTACATGCTCGCCCGTGTCGGCCAGCATATCATCGCATCCTTGCGGGAAAGGCTGTGGAAGAAGCTTCTGGTCCTTCCTGTATCGCATTACGATACACACGAAACAGGAGATTCCGTCAGCCGGATGACGAACGACACCGGAGTGATCCGCGATTTGATCACCGATCATTTCACCGGATTCGTGACAGGGATCATCTCGGTGACAGGAGCAATCGTCATCCTGTTCTACCTGGACTGGCCGCTCACGCTCGTCATGTTTTCGATCATTCCGCTTTCCCTTTTGTTCCTTATTCCCACCGGTAAGAAAATGGCGGAAATATCCCGCGGTCTCCAATCCGAGACGGCCAGCTTCTCCGCCAACCTGACTCGTGTCATCTCTGAAATCCGCTTAGTAAAAGCATCGAATGCAGAAGACATGGAATGGGATAAAGGTAAATCAGGCATACATAAGCTGTACCGACTGGGATTGAAGGAAGGCGTCATCCAGGCATTAATGTCTCCTCTCGTCTCTTCGCTGATCATCGTCGTCCTTGTTCTGATCATCGGTTTCGGAGGCATCCGTGTCTCTTCCGGCGCCATGACTGCCGGGGAACTTGCCGCTTTCTTTATCTATCTGTTTCAGATCATTATGCCGATCACCCAGATCGTTTTCTTTGCGACCCAATTCCAGAAAACGATCGGAGCCACGGAGAAAGTGATGGACATCCTTACGCTGGAAGAAGAGAAATTGGAGGAAGGACACGATGTATACACAAGGGATGACAGTCTCATCATCGACGGCATCCATTTTGGGTATGATCCTGATGAAAGGATTCTGCATGATGTAACATTTACAGCTGTGAAAGGAGAGGTTACGGCAGTGGTGGGGCCAAGCGGGAGCGGGAAGACGACCTTATTCTCTTTAATCGAACAATTTTACAAACCAAGTTCAGGAGTCATCCGCTATGGGAATGAACCGATCGATGCGTTCACATTAAAGTCCTGGCGACGGAAACTCGGCTATGTATCTCAGGAGAGCCCGATTTATGCAGGAACGATCCGTGAAAACTTGACCTATGGTCTGGAGGGAGAAGTTCCCTTTGAAAAAGTGAAAGCAGCTGCTGAAATGGCTTATGCGCATACGTTCATCGAAGCATTCACCAATGGATATGACACAGAGGTCGGGGAGCGCGGCATCAAACTATCCGGGGGACAGCGCCAGCGGATTGCCATTGCCCGAGCCCTGCTCCGGGATCCGGAAATCCTCATGCTGGATGAGGCGACATCCAGTCTCGACAGTCAATCCGAAATCGTCGTCCAACAGGCCTTAAAGAATTTGATGAACGGCAGAACCACGCTCGTCATCGCCCACCGGCTTTCAACGATCGTGGATGCCGATCAAATCATCTTTTTAGAGAAAGGACACGTCACAGGAATCGGCACTCATGAGGAACTTTTTGAGAAACATGCGCTCTATCATGACTTCGCCCGTCAACAACTGCGCGTTGAATAAGATGACACAAAAAAAGCAGGCAGATGCCTGCTTTTCTTTTATGCTGATGCAGAGTTGCTTTCTGATTCCTCTTCTTCTTTCTTCGTCTGCTTTTTACTGCGAATGAAAGGAATAACGAATGAAAGAATACTTACAATGTAAAGGCTGATGGATACAGGGTCAGAGACGAGGATCATCATATCCCCACCAGAAGCCGTCAACGCCTGACGAAGCGACTGCTCCATCATACCACCAAGGATGAAAGCGAGAATGAACGGTGCTGCCGGGAACTGAAACAGACGCATCAAGTAACCGATGACACCGAAGATCAGGAGTAAATACAAATCGAACGTACTGAAGCTGATGGCATATACACCGATCAAACTGAAGATGGCGACAAGCGAAATCAGCAGCGGACGAGCGATTTTCAGAATCTTGGCGATGTACGGAATCAGCGGCAGATTCAAAATAAGCAGGAAAATGTTACCGATATACATACTTGCAATGATTCCCCAGAATACTTCCGGCCTGTCCGTCATAAGAAGCGGTCCAGGCTGGATGCCGAGCACAAGGAAGGCGCCGAGCATGACGGCGGTCGTACCGGATCCCGGAATACCAAGGCTTAAAAGTGGAACGAACGCGCCGCTTGTTGCCGCGTTATTTGCCGTTTCAGGAGCAGACAATCCTTTAACAGAACCTTTTCCGAATTCCTCCGGACGCTTCGTGATTTTCTTCTCGGTAATGTAACCGATGAAGGAAGCGATCGTGGCACCGGCCCCGGGAAGTACGCCTAACAGGAAGCCGAGGAAGGACTGCCTTGTCATCGGCCCACGCATTTCTTTAAAATCGGATTTAGACAGTTTCAAACTGCCGATATCCCCTTGGCTTTGCAGCGATTTATCTTTTCTTCGAATAACAAGAAAACAGATTTCAGCTAAAGCGAAGAGTCCAAGAGCGATGACAAGAAAATCGATTCCTTCCAATAAGTTCGGCGTATCAAATGTGAAGCGAGCTGTTCCTGTCTGGCCGTCAATACCAACAGTGGCGACCATAAAACCGACTGTCGCCGCAATCAACGCCTTAATTGTAGACCCATCAGACAGACTTGCAATAGCTGTCAAACCGAGAAACATCAAAGCAAAATACTGAGCCGGTCCGAATGAGACCGCCACTTGAGCCAAAGCCGGGGCGAACAACATCAACAAGACTACGGAAACCGTTCCACCTACGAAGGAGGAAATAGCTGCGATTGCCAATGCCTTTCCAGCTTCCCCGCGCTGAGCCATTGGATAGCCGTCGAACGCTGTGGCAACGGTCCCGGAAACACCAGGAGCATTTAATAGAATCGATGATGTCGAACCTCCGAAGATGGCACCGTAATAGACGCCGGCCATCATGACAAGTGCGATTGACGGGTCCATTCCATAAGTGATCGGAATCATGATCGCGATAGCACTGATTGGTCCAAGACCGGGCATCATACCGATCAATGTACCCGCCATGACTCCGATGAATACGAATAATATACCTTGCAGACTAAATGCGACTTGAATCCCTTGCATTAACCCTTCCATTGCACCCATAGCTACTCACACCTTTAAAATGGTAATAAACCTTGCGGCAGTCGAATTTGCAGCAGGTAGTTGAACGATAAATACATCACCAGCGGGAACAGGACAGCAACCAGCACATTCGTCTTATACTTCCTGTAGCCTAAGAACAAAGAACAGAAGAAAATAAACAGTGTGGAAGTGATGACGAATCCGAGGATTTCCAACAGAAAGATGTAAACGAAGATCATACCGCCGACTGCCAGTAGAAAGAGAATCTCTTTCTTCGGAACCTCCCTCTGTTTTTTTGCTTCTTCGGTTTCCGACGAGCGGTCAAAAAATAAGAAAATAGCAAGAACGATCAATAAATATCCGAGAACTTTTGGAACGAGATCCGAATCGACTGGTACGTAAGGATATTCCTTCAAGTTGTAGCTCAAATACAAGTAACCGGACGCAAACAAGATGAGAAAAATACTTAATTTTTGATTCAACGTTTTCAACATATGCATCACCTTCACCTTAATGGTAAATAGAAAGGGTCGAAGCGACCCTTTCCTGTCTTACTCTCCTAGTCCAAGCTCATCCATCAATCCGGAGAGCTCTTCTTTTTGTTCTTTCAAGTATTTACTGTATTCTTCGGAATCCATGTACAGTTCGTTCCAGCCGTAGCTGTCACGCATTTCCGCAAAAGCGTCGGAATCACTGACTTCTTTCAACTTCTCCTCGTAATATTTCACCTGCCCGTCGGTCATATCTCCAGGTCCGAAGAAGCCTCTCCAGTTAACGAACGTCGCATCGATGCCCTGCTCCTTGGCTGTTTGGAAATCAGACAGCACTTCCCCTTCCAAACGCTCTTCTGCAGTAATACCAAGTACTCTCACCTTACCCGCTCTCACCTGCTCCACCGTTTCCGCAATCCCTGTGGAATAGACATCAGCGCTGCCGTTGAGAATCTGCGTCATTCCACCACTGTCTTGTGCAGATACGTAGCGGATCTTCTTGATGTCGACGCCGGCTTCCTTCGCAATGGCAACGAACTGCATATGGTCCATAGAACCAGGGGAAGAAGTTCCGACTACCGTCACGCTCTCCGGATCTTTCTTCATATCTTCAAACAACTCATTCAAATCCTGCCATTTCGCATCATCAGCGACGGCAAAAGCACCATAGTCCGCAATCATATTAGCAAGTGGTGTAAAGTCTTCATGAGACAATTGTGACTGTCCATTCAATGGAACGAAAATAAGTGGTGGAGAGGAGACAAAAATGTTGTGCGGATCGTTCGTACTGTCGATGTAGGACCAGCCTACCGCACCGCCGCCCCCTTCTTTGTTGACGACACCTACGCTCTTCTCAATAATCCCTTCTTCCTCCAACACTTTACCGACGGTTCTTGCTGTCGTATCCCATCCGCCTCCAGCGCCCGCCGGAGCAACGATTTCAACATTCCGATCCGGCTTCCATTCTCCATCATCTCCATCACCGGACGCTTGCGATCCCCCACACGCTGCCAAAAATAATACAATCAATAAAGCCCCTAGTTTCCACATGTGTTTCATGCAATAACCCCTCTCTATTTGTCGTTCCTTGATGATAGTGTATCGAAAGAATTCAGAAATGTAACCGTTTTCAAAATATTCTATATTAAATGCAATAAAGCTAATTAACCAAATAAAATTCACGATATAGAAAGTAGCAACGAAGCCGGCAAAACAGAAAAAAAGCATATCCAATTCGGATATGCTTTCTTAGGAATTAAATTAGTGAGCCATCATTTCATGAGCTATCTCCTCTCCGTCCATGTCACTCGGGTAATAAGTCGGCCAGTTCGTCACTTCCTCAAGCAGTGCTTCACGATCATCTCCCCAGTAGAGGTGATAATGTCCAGCATCTGTCGGTTCGATACTGTGGTCGCTGAACTGGAAGTAAGCAGGCATTCCTTCTGATCCGTCTTCCTTCTTGAAAATGTAGCGCACGCCGCGATTTCCTCCTTCGTATTCCAGGATCTCATAGCCATCATAACTGTACATGGCAGATTTCTCTTCGCCGTCTTCAAAGAAAGTCACGCTGCCGTCTTCTTCCATGATGATACGATCGACATTTGTTTTATAGCCTGTTTCATAGTACTCTTTGTACTCCGCTTCTGTCTTATCTCCTTCATCTTCCGCTTTATGTGCGAACACCTCATCTAACGTGCCGTCTTGAAGGTAAGGGTAGACAGACTGCCAGTCACCGGCCCAATCGGAAAGGGGGCGGTCTTTTACCTGGCTGTCTTCAAAATATCCATCATAGATCTTCTGTTCCTCTTCACTTAAGGCATGATCATGATCATGTCCATGCTCTTCCTCCACTTCTATATCAACGTCCGACTTTTCAGAAAGCGCTTTGGTTAGAACATCCAAATTCTTCTCCATTAAAGAAAAGTAGTCTTCCCCGTTATCGATATCTTCTTCTGTTAATGTTGCAAGGTTATGGATACGCAATGTTTCCGCATCTATTTCCTCTCGGACGACGTCCGCAACTTTCGGTGTAATGTTCTGTTCGAAAAGCACATAGTTTAAGCCGTACTTCTCCGCAGTTTCAACAATCCCCTGTAAGTCTTTCTGCGAAGGCTCATTCGTCGGACTTAAACCGGAAACTGCGATTTGTTTTATGCCGTATAAATCTTCCCAATACCCATAGGCTGCATGGGAGACAATAATTTTATTCTCCGGAAGGCTGTCAATTTGAGTACGGAACTCCTCATCCAGGCTTTCAAGCTGACCTTTTAACTCTTCGAAATTCTGCTCGAATACCTCTTCCTGTTCCGGACGCAGTTCTACCAGTGTATCTTTAATATTTTCTGCCATTTTTATGGAACGGACAGGATCAAGCCAGACGTGCGGATCCTGATCTCCGTGGCTGTGTCCGTGGTCGTGATCATCTCCATGATCATGGTCATGGGCGTGTTCCGCCAGTTCTACTCCATCCGTCGCTTCTAAAATCGTCACATCTTCATCCTTAATAGAATCAGAGATTTTCTGTGCGTATGTCTCAAGCCCTGCACCGTTGTACAGGAAAGCATCTGCTTCCGCGATTTCTATCATTTCCTTCGTCGTCGGTTCATATGTATGCGCATCTGAACCTGGTGCGAGAATGGACTCAACCGAAGCACCATCCCCTGCAATCTGCTGAGCAAAAAACTGGAGCGGATACACCGTGGTAAATATCTTCAGCGGTTCCTCCGAGGTTTCTTTTTCTCCTTCTCCACTACTCGCCGTATCGTTTCCACATGCAGCAAGAGCAATTAGTACAGTAAGTAAACTGATGATTCCTAGTAATTTCTTAACCAAGTTCTCTCTCCTCCTTTTATTCAAACTTATATTATCGTAATCATTACTATTTGTAAACAGTAATTATTACGATTTTTATCAATTCCATGACAGACTTGTTTTTTAGTTACATAGTAAAATGGGAAGGATGAGGTTATCCGTTCACCTTCTGTTCACTTTACTGTGTAAAGGTAAAGGGAAAGAAGGAGTAAAGAGAGGATGAAATGAATGATTTCCATTTTAATCGTTGATGACGATCCCCATATATTGGATCTTGTAAAACTTACTGTAGAACAGGCAGGGTTCCTTGCACGGACTGCTGAAGACGGCAAAGCAGCGCTTCTTATGCTCGAGAAGGAATCCTTTGATCTCGTCATTGTCGATGTGATGATGCCGGGGCTGGATGGTTTCTCGCTAACAAAAGAAATTCGTAAATTTTATGACCTGCCTGTAATCCTGCTCACAGCTAAAGGAGAGCTCTACGATAAAGAACAGGGCTATGATGCGGGGACAGATGATTATATCGTGAAGCCGTTTGAGCCGAGGGAATTGGTCTTCCGAATACGAGCCGTTCTGCGACGTTATGATAAACCGGCTGATTTGGTCGTCCGTGCCGGAGATATAATCATAGACAGAAAAAATTATGAAGTGGCAATCGGCAGGCAGCATCTTCTACTCCCTCTCAAGGAATTCGAACTGTTAAGCTTATTAGCCAGCCGCCCGAATCGTGTCCTCCAGCGTGATATGCTGATTGAGCAAATATGGGGACTCGATTTTGAAGGCGATGAACGAACGCTCAATGTGCACATCAAACGAATCAGAGAAAGGCTGGCCGGCGCTGAATCATCTGTCAAAATTACCACGGTCCGGGGGATCGGTTACAAGTTGGAGGCGTCTCTTTTATGAAAACCCTGTATTCTAAATTCCTATGGACGACGTTGTTCATTATGATCGGAAGCGCTTTTGCCGGATTTCTCCTTTCCAATCTTTACTATCAGAATGAGCTGAAGCCGGAAAATGACACGAAGAACACGAAGATTGCGCTTCAAATGGCTGCCTATGGAGAAACAGAGAAAAGCCTTGAGGATTTTCTTGAACATACCGCCTCCACCGGCTATCAGCTCTACCTTTTCAGTGAGAAGGAAGGGGAACAATACTTTGGACGCTCCTTTAATGAACATAATTTGCCGGCATCCGCCGTCAGCCGGGTGATCGAGGGAGACATCTATCATGGTATGCGTGATTTTCCGAAGGAGACGTTTGTGACAGGCTTCTTCGCTAATGAACTGCGGAACACCGTCGGGGTGCCTCTATCATATGAGGGAACACGATACGCCTTGTTCATGCGGCCGGACATCGAACTGCTGTTCAATGAACTTCACATCCTGCTCGCGTGGATGGTTGCTGCCATCGTATTATTAAGTCTTGCGGCTATGCTGATTTGGTCAGGGTTGATCATTCACCCCATCCGGAAATTGACGGCTGCTGTCAACAAGGTCGGCGAAGAAGGGTTCGGTGTTTACTTGAAGGTGACAAGGAAAGACGAAATCGGCCAGCTGGCCCGCCGTTTCAATGACATGATCACCCGGCTGGGCAAGCTGGATGAAATGAGAAAAAGTTTCGTTTCAAACGTATCCCACGACATCCGGACGCCGCTCTCCAATATTCAGGGATACAGCCGTCTGCTGGAGAATGACAATCTTCCGCATGCAGAGCGGCAGAAATATTTGGCCGTCATCCAGGAAGAAGCAGAACGGATGTCTGCCTTATCCAGTCAATTGCTGACTCTCTCTTCACTTTCTCCGGAAGAAGAAAACATAAAGAAGAGCCCGGTCGACGTAAGCGGCCAATTAAAGCAATTGATACGAAGGTATCACTGGAGAATAGATGAAGCGGGGATGTCGATCAGCTACAATCTGGACGAAATGATCTGCCTTGGGAACGAAGCTCTACTTTATACAGTCTGGGAAAATTTGCTGACAAACGCAATCAAGTATAACAGCACAGAGGGGACAATATCGATTCAGGGAACCGCCACAGCGGATGAGATAAACGTCTCCATAACGGATTGCGGCATCGGTTTATCAGAAGAGGAGCAGGAGCAGGTATTCGACCGCTTCTACCGGGCGGATCAAGCCAGATCCCGTTCTGTGCCGGGTACTGGACTGGGGCTTTCCATCGTCAAAGAAATCATCGACCTCCATGATGGGAGCGTCCATTTACACAGTGAACCTGGTTCCGGGTCCACTTTCCTTGTCACCCTGCCAAGGCTGTAATCTTTCATTCACCTTCTGTTCACACAGGATGATTAACATGGAAGCAGAAAGAACAGAGAGGAATGAAGTAGATGAATATGGCATGGAAGGAAATGAAGAAAAATAAAGCAAGATTTCTGCTGCTCGGATCCATCGTTTTTCTATTAAGCTTAATGACCTTTATCTTGTCCGGACTTTCCGAAGGGTTGTCGGAAGATAACGTTTCGTTGGTCAAGCAGATGCCTGACAAAACTTTTCACTTAAATGCAGGAGCAGAAGGGTCTTATGCACAGTCGACCATCCCGTCGACAGAAGCGGAAAGCGGGATATTTGCTTTCTCCATTCAGATGGGAACGATGACAGATGAACAGGAAGAAAAGCATACGGTAGCCTTTTTTTCTTCTAATGAACCGGAACAGGTACAACAGGTCGGCGATGGGGAGGTCATCCTAGATTCATCGCTTAAGAAAGAAGGGCTGTCGGAAGGAGAATGGATTCAGACACCTTTGTTGAAAGAACCGCTGCGGATTGCAGGGTTCACAGACCATAAACGGTTTAACCACTCCCCTGTCGCTTTGCTAAACGAGTCCACCTACCAAAGGATGACAGGACTGAAGGAGTGGCAGGTTCTCGTTGCATCAGATGAAAAGAACACTACAGAATTACGCCCCTTCTCAAAACAAGAATTTTTAACTACCATTCCTAGTTACCAAGCCGAACAGACCACATTGACCATGATCGTCTGGTTCCTGGTCGGGATCAGCGGCCTGTTGTTCGCTGTCTTCTTCTACATGATGAATGTACAGAAAGTTGGGATGTATGGAATTCTAAAAGCCTTGGGGCTGCGGACGAGGACACTTTTTCAAATGATGTGGACTCAAATGGGGGTACTCATCGTCTTATCCATTGTGGCTGCAAGTGCCGTCAGTTTGAACCTGATCCACCTTCTCCCTGAAGGTACGCCTTACTCGCTGTCGGTACAAACCGTTCTGCGCTTGTCTCTCGTGTTTTTCATTGTCGGATTTGCAGGTTCGACATTATCTGCCGTTCAAATCAGGCGAATTGATCCACTCACAGCCATTCAACGAGGAGATGCATAAGATGAAACGTTTAGAACTGAAACAGATAAAGAAAACCTTTCAGAGCGGAGAGGTGGAAGAAGAGGTACTGAAGGGAATTAACCTATCCTTAAAAGAAGGGGAATGGACCGCTTTGACAGGTGCATCCGGTTCGGGAAAGAGCACACTTCTTACGATTGCAGCAGGACTTCAACCTGCTACCGCAGGCGAAGTCATCTTTGATGGCAAGGTTTTGGATTCCAACAATAAAAAAGCCATGCGGCAGGCGAGAGCGGAAGCATTCGGATTCATTTTTCAATCTTCCCACCTTGTTCCTTTCTTGACCGTGGAAGAGCAGCTTGCAATGATGCTGGATGTCTCCGGTTGGACAGCGTATAAAAGGGAGAAGAAACAGCGGATCCGGGAGGCCCTGGATAAAGTCGCCATGACACACCGGACAAACGCTTATCCTTCCTCGCTTTCCGGCGGCGAAAAACAGAGGGTGGCCGTGGCACGGGCGATCATCCATGATCCAAAGGTGCTGTTTGCCGATGAACCGACAGCGAGTCTCGATTCGAAACGTTCCATCGAAATTATGGAGCTGATCCAGGATGTGACCCAGTCTTCCCGTACCACAACCTTAATGGTCACCCACGAAGAAGAACTGCTTTCTTTCGTCGATCGGACCGTAAAGATGTCCGACGGCAGAATAACTACATCGTGAAGAAGCCAGTGTCCTGGGGGGAGGGTGCTCAGGGGGATTGTTCATTCACCACAGATGGCAACAAGATAAGAAAGACTTTCTTAACAGTTAATCTGCAGAGAAAATAAATCCGGACGTCAGGTCCGGCTTTATTTATTACTGTAGTATTTCCGCTCCGGCCTGCCTACCCGCCCGTAATTCATCTCCGCCTTCCCTTTCCTGATGCTGATTAAGTATTCCAAGTATCTTCGTGCCGTCGTCTTCGATGCTCCCATTTCATTACTGGCCTGCTCCGCCGTCAATCCGTCCGCGGAGTCCCTTAACAGCCCTTCGACTTTTTTCAGCGTCCGTGGATCGATTCCTTTCGGTACGTGAATCGGTTCTTCCGCTTCTATCAGTGTCGAAGCTTTCAGGAGGCGGTCGATCCCCGCTTGATCGAAAGAGTCGGCATTCTTTAATAACGTACGCCTGCGGCGGTAGTCTTCTATAGTCTGCTGGAAGCGCTCCAGTGTAATCGGCTTGATAATATAATCGACGACCCCGTATTTCAAGGCTTGTTCAACAACTTCTTTCTCTTTGGCGGCCGTGATCATGATAATGTCCACCTCCAAAGCAGTTTCTCTGATTTCATGAAGAATTTCAACACCAAGCCTGTCCGGCATATACACATCGAGCAGTAACAGGTCGGGCCGCTTTTCCTCGAGGAGCACCAGCGTCTCTGACGCATTCAGCGCTTTTCCTACCACTGTAATACCGGGCATGCTCTGCAAAAACTGTGCATGCATGTCAGCCACCCGAAAATCATCTTCACTGACCATCACTTTCATACTCATCCGCCCCTTTCACTTTAGGGAAGAAAATGGAGAACACGGTTCCTCCATCCGGCGCATCACTGATTTCCATCGATCCCTTCTGCTTGTCTATGACCTCTTTAACATTAGACAAACCATACCCGCGCATTTCCCCTTGTTTAGTTGAATATCCCCGGATAAACAAATAGCAGAAAGAATCTTCCGGGATCCCCCCGCCACTGTCCGTCACTTCAAAAACGACTGCTTCCCCCACATCTGTCGCAAAGAACTCCACCCGTTTTTCCTCCTGATTTTGTACGGCTTCGAAAGCATTATCAATGATGTTTCCGAGGACCGTCACAAGATCCGTCCTGCTGATATGACTCGGGACCCGCTGCAGCTCCGATTCTTCCTGTATCACAAACTCCACCTTCAACTCACTCGCTTTACTCATCTTGCCTGCCAGGATCGCCTGTACGGTGTCATCCCCGATGCGGTCGAAAATAATCCGTTGGTTCTTCTCCGCATAGGTGTACTCCTCCTCGATCATCGCGACGGCTTCGTTTTGTTTCCCTAATTGAAGAAGACCGAGCAGCAGGTACATTTTGTTGGCATGCTCATGCGTTTGTGAACGCAGGCCTTCTGAATAACGCTTCACCTCTGATAACGCCTGCACCATTTCCCTTACCTCCGTTTTATCACGAAAACTGGAAACGACACCGATGACTTTGTCATCCTGGATGATCGGGGTTCGGTTGACGATGACAATCTTGTTTTGGAGGCGCATTTCCTCATCTTTCACCATCCGTCCCGTCCTCAAGACATCCAACATCTTCGTATTGGGAAAGACTTCCTTAATCGGTCGTCCTTCCGTCTTATCCTTGATGTTCAAAAGCTCCATGGCGGAATTATTGATCATCGTGACATTCCCCTGTTCATTTATGGAAATGATTCCTTCTTTGACCGAAGAAAGGATTGCCTGCCGTGCTTGATAGAAGGAGGTGATTTGATATGGTTCGAGACCAAGCGTGTCTTTCTTAATACTGCGTGCCAGGAAAAGACTTCCGATGACCCCGATCAATAACGTCAGTAGAGCGATACCGAAGACGTGGCTCATCTTCTTCCAAACAGAAGAACGCACGTCTTCCAACAGAAAACCGACCGACACGAGACCTACAATATCCCCGTCATTGGAGTAAATCGGTGCCTTTCCCCGCATTGAAGGACCGAGCGAACCTTCAGCGGTGGAAACGTAATACTCCCCGTCCATCACCGCACGATCGTTATCGCCACCAACCATCTTCTTCCCGATTTTGTCCGGGTCCGGATGGGCATAGCGGATGCCGGCGGCATTGCCGACTACAACGAATTCCGCTCCCGTTTCTTCCTGCACTCGTAACGCAATGGGTTGAATAGTCCTGGACGGGTCCTCCTGCTGAAACGCCTGTTGGACAGAAGGCATAAAGGAGACGGTACTCGCAACACGAAGAGCGAGCTGCCCCATTTGATCTTCTACATCTTCTTTCTCAATATAAGCAAACGCACCGGTAAGGAGGGCAATGACAAGAAGGAGCAATGAAAGAACCAAGCCCGATATCTTCGTTCTGAGTGATACTCTCATCTTCATTCCCTCCTTTTATGAAACCGTTATCCTATTTCCATCGTATCATATTCCGATTCATTTGAGTTTTCTAATTTGTCAGACGTTGTAAAAAACAGAAAACCGGGGGAAGGATCCCCCGGTTCTTCAGTCCCTGCCGAATTCTTTCTGCAAGGAGGCCAATATATCCTCCAACGACTTGTCGATGCTTGCTTCCACCGCTGCTAAATAAGCACCCTCAAGGATAGGATAGGATACAAGCTGAGCTTTCACCTGTTCGCTCATTTCAATCGCCATTTCCGCATTCATCTTTGCACTTCCTAAATCAAAAAAAACAAGAACGTTTTCTGCTTCGATCGACTGAATCGCTGTTTGAATTCGGTCAAAGCTTGTCCCGATCCCACCGTCTTCACTCCCCCCGGCAGATACGACCGGAACGCTGCCGACAACCTGATCCAACAGTTCTTTTATTCCTTCGGTCACCTTATCGCTGTGGGAAACAAGCACGATTCCGACATTCGACATGATCACTCAGCCCCTTCCACAGATGCCAGCGCTTCAAATAAGTAAAAGGAAGAGACAGCACCAGGATCAAGATGACCGACGGACCGTTCTTTCAAGTAGGAAGCCCGTCCTTTCGTCGCTTGGAGAGATTCTGTAGCTTCCATTGCCGTTTCTGCAGCTTCTTTCCATTTCACAGGCTCCCAAGTGCCTTCCTCTTTTACTGCTTCGGCGACTGGAGACCACACATCGATCATCGTCTTCTCGCCAACCTCTGCTTTTCCTCTCTGCTTCAAACCTTCCAGTGCTTCCTGCACCATTTCACTGAAGACGGACGCATCGACGTCTCTTCCTTTGCATGCCGTCGACATTTTCAAAAATGCGGTACCATAAAGGGGGCCAGATGCTCCGCCCACTTTTGACATCACGGTCATGGCTGCCTTTTTCAACACATCTGAAACGTCGCTGAAGGACCCTTCTTCCAAAGCAGAAGCCACTTCCTTGAACCCTCTAGCCATATTAATACCGTGATCGCCGTCTCCGACCGCGCGGTCCAGGGAGGTGAGATAATCTTTCTGTTCCTGATACTTCTCATTCGTAATCATCATCCATTGGATGGTATTTTCGACGTTCAACATCGTATACTCCTCCTTCTCAATAACGGAATGCGGGAGCCTCGGACGGCGCATTCAATAACGCCTTCAAGTCGTCATCCACCTTCAATATAGTCAGAGAGCAGCCTGCCATTTCAAGGGATGTCATATATTCCCCAACAAAAGTACGACAAACGGAAACCCCTTTCTCGGCAAGCAATTCCTGTACTTTGCGGTTAAACACGTACAGCTCCATCTCCGGTGTAGCTCCCATCCCATTGATCATGACCGCAGCCTGGTCGTTTCCTACCGGCTCCAATTCTGACAGCACACTGTCCAGAAGCGCTGTGGCGATTTCGTCTGCGGTGGCCAGGGGCTTGGTCTCCACCCCCGGCTCCCCGTGAATGCCGATCCCGAGTTCCATCTCACCGTCCTCCAAATGAAAGCTCGGCTCCCCGGATGTCGGCATGATGCACGGGCTTAGTGCCACCCCCATCGTCCGGACATTATGAACAACGTGTTCAGCTGTCTGCTTGACTTCTTCAAGGGAAGCTCCTTCTTCTGCTTTCGCCCCGGCAATTTTGTGGACGAACACCGTACCGGCGACCCCGCGTCTGCCTGTCGTAAATGAGCTATCCTCGACGGCTACGTCATCATTGACAAGCACACTTTCCACAGCTATTCCTTCTGCTTCTGCCAACTCTTTAGCCATATCGAAGTTCATGACATCTCCCGTATAGTTTTTGACGACCAGCAGGACGCCGGCTCCGCTGTCAACGGCTTTAATGGCTTCTAATATTTGATCAGGAGTAGGAGAAGTGAACACCTCTCCGGAAACGGCTGCGTCCAACATGCCTTTGCCCACAAAACCAGCATGAGCGGGTTCATGTCCGCTCCCGCCTCCGCTCACTATCCCGACCTTTCCTTCCACGGGTGCGTCTTTTCTTACAATCACCGTAGTTTCTTCCAGGCGTCTCATTTTTTCAGGGTAGGCAGACGTCAAACCGTCCAACATCTCATGAATAATTTGTTCAGGTTCATTCATTATTTTCTTCATCCATACTCACTCCCTTTTGACAATATGTAAGAGGGCACCCTCTTTCCATGGAAAAAAGGTGCCCTTCTTCATTACTTGAATTGTCTTGTTGCTTCTACAGCTTTCTTCCAGCCGCTGTACAACTTATCTTGTTCCCCTTTGCTCATTTCTACCGTAAACGTACGCTCATTATCAGAATGCTGCTTAATTTCATCTTTATCTTTCCAATAACCCACGGCAAGTCCTGCCAGGAAGGCAGCACCCAGTGCTGTTGTTTCCTGAACGACCGGCCGCTCAACAGGCACACCAAGCATGTCGCTCTGGAACTGCATGAGGAAATCGTTCTTCACGGCTCCACCGTCCACACGAAGGGCCTTCAAATCGATGCCGGAATCAGCAATCATTGCATCCAGCACATCTTTCGTTTGATAAGCGAGTGATTCCAGTGTAGCCCGGACAAAGTGGGCTTTGGACGTACCACGAGTCAATCCGAAGACAGCTCCGCGGGCATCGCTGTCCCAGTACGGTGTTCCAAGACCGACGAATGCCGGTACAAGATATACACCGTCGGAAGAATCGACAGAAGTCGCATATCCTTCTGACTCCGGTGCACTATCGATGAGATTCAAACCGTCACGCAGCCATTGGATAGCTGATCCTGCTACAAAAATACTTCCTTCCAAGGCATATTCGACTTTGCCATCGATCCCCCACGCAAGTGTCGTCAAGAGACCATGTTCAGAAGCGACCCCTTCTTCCCCTGTATTCATAAGCATGAAGCAGCCGGTTCCATACGTATTCTTAGCCATCCCTTTCTCAAAGCAGGCTTGTCCGAACAATGCCGCCTGTTGATCTCCTGCGATACCGGCAATAGGGACCTCCTGTCCGAAGAAATGGTAATCCACTGTCTTCGCATACACTTCTGAAGATGGTTTTACTTCAGGAAGCATGGATTTAGGTACACCTAAAATATCAAGAAGCTCTTCATCCCATTTAAGGTCGTAAATGTTGTACATCAACGTCCGTGATGCGTTGGAATAGTCGGTGATATGCGCTTTTCCACCGGAAAGGCGGTAGACAAGCCACGTATCGATCGTACCAAACATCAAGTCCCCGTTCTCCGCTTTTTCACGGGCACCTTCCACGTTATCCAGAATCCACTTCACCTTTGTACCAGAGAAATACGGATCGAGCAGAAGACCTGTTTTCGAACGGAACAACTCATTATGACCCGCCGCACGCAGCTCTTTACAAATGTCTTCCGTCTGTCTGGACTGCCAGACAATTGCGTTATAGATTGGTTTTCCTGTATGACGGTCCCATACGACAGCTGTTTCCCGCTGGTTCGTAATACCGATTCCGGCAACCTGCTGTGGCTCTACGTCTGCTTTACGTAATACGTCAGCAATACAAGCAAGGACGGATGTCCAAATTTCATTCGCATTATGTTCGACCCAGCCTGGTTTCGGGAAAAATTGTTCAAATTCCTTCTGGCCTGTTTCTACAATTTTTCCTTCTTTGTTAAAAAGAATTGCTCTCGAGCTCGTCGTCCCCTGATCAATAGACAAAATGTACTTCTCTGCCATGAAAATCCTCTCCTTTTTTATATCTCTATCAGCTGATTTTTTCTTCAATCTTCGTTACGGATGCATTCTTCTTTAATTCAGAACTTGCTGCCGCAATAAGAATAACTGCTACGACGACTGACAATCCCCAGAAAACAGCAGTATAGTCCTGCATGAATATTGCTCGGTAGAATACCGCCCCATAAATACCACCAAGAACAGGTCCGACAATCGGTACCCATGCATAGCTCCAGTCCGATCCGCCTTTGCCCGGGATTGGAAGCAGAGCGTGGGCGATTCTCGGCCCAAGATCTCGTGCCGGGTTAATGGCATATCCTGTAGCTCCACCCAGTGACATTCCGATCGCGATAATCAAAGCACCGACGATCAGCGGATTTAATCCTTCCGTGAATTCGTTTGCACCAATGAACAACAAGCCCATAACCAATACGAACGTACCGATAATTTCACTTACAAGGTTTGAGAAAGGGCTTCGTACAGCAGGATCTGTGGAGAACACAGCCAGCTTCGCACCTTTATCTTCCGTTTCCCTCCAGTGAGGAAGGTAGTTCAAGAACACAATCACTCCACCGATGAAGGCACCAACCATTTGTCCAGCAATATAAACAGGAACCTTCGCCCATGCAAATTCACCGATCGCCGCAAATCCGAGCGTCACCGCCGGGTTCAAGTGTGCGCCGGTAAATCCTCCGACCGCATAAACCCCCATCGTAACAGCCAGCCCCCATCCGATCGTAATGACGACCCAGCCGGCACCTTCCGCTTTCGACTTCTTCAAAACAACACCGCCGACGACACCGCCGCCGAAGATGATCAAAATCATTGTACCAATCAATTCACCAAGGAATTCAGACATCAGCCACACCCCTTATCTTGTTTTCAAGCTGCATGGATTAAAAAAAGACTCACCTAAAGCGCTTACTTTTTGATGAAAAAGTAGCGAATAGTGTGAGTCTCCTCGTCTCCATCACATGCTTAACTTGTTGATTCCTACTATACACTCACATGTAAACGCTGTCAACTTTATTTTCATAATTTAATGAACAAATGGAACTAGAAAAAATTACTATTTCTCTATTTCCATTGGATTTGCTGTTTCCTTAGTATGGTTCAAATCCGCTTCAATATCCTCCTATATCTGCAGCTTCCGTTCCACGTTGTGTAAGGAATAGGCTTCGTATCCATTTGTCCTTTAGGTTATTGTCTCTCCAACTAAAACTTCAGTCCATTTCATCGCACTAAACGAATGGAAAAACGATACCCTGCTCATAATATCGGAGTGTGGGTGTAGAGGTGAGACCACAGAAGAGCGGGGTGCTTCACTTAGAACGTGTCGTCAGGGAGCCTTTTACTGTATATCCCCGAGATACTTCCCGTAAAAAGCATCGTAGCCGATCAATTCATAATAATCCCTGCGTAAATTAGTTCCTTCCCTGTCTTCCTCCTCCAGCAGATTCCACTGGTCTTCATTCATTTTCATGATCGTAAACGGAATCCCTTCTTCCATCACCTTCTCTTTGACATACAGACTCTCCTTCACCTGCTTGTCTTCATAAAAGAAAGAATCAAAGGTGTACGTTACACCTGCTTCCGTATCGAATTCAAACTTCCAGCTCAGCACTTCTTCGTCCGTAAACAATGGATAATCGATGAAGGGAATGAGCCGGGCTTCCTCCACCTCCATCCACGACACCTTCTCTTTCGTGCCTAATTCCACCTGAACGATCCCATCATCTCTTATTGCACGAAAATCATCCATCGTAGAAAGCAGCGTGCCACTGTATAAGAAAAGAAACAAAACAAGCAGCCCCCAAACATACCCTCGTATCCTTCTGAAGGTCTTTAGAAATATGTAAGAGAAACAGATAAGAAGACCCGTTAGCAGAATAGTCTGCACGTTGGAAATCCACCCGACAGACGAAGCATCGAACGCCAAGTCCTGCTCCGTCCGGGAAACACCTTTCCACTTAGCAGGCAGCCACATCAGAATGTAAGCGAATAATGGAAGGAACAAGGTGATTAAGGTGTACACTTTCATGTCCCTGAGCGTTACACGGATTTTCTCCTTTCCTCTAATCAGGTAAAAACCGGCGAAAGCCGGCAACAGTCCCAATCCTGTATATGGAAGTACCTTCTTGAAAAGGGATAAATTTTCACCGAGGACGATACCGAGCCCCAAGAAGACCGATGCAATGACCAAGATCCAGCCGGCACCCTTCTTAAATTTCAACATGGAAACTGCCTCCTTTTGACAAAATGAAAAAGTTCCGCTTGGAAGGCGGAACTTTACCGTTTATGAATTATAATCCTGGATTTTTTGACGAGCTTTCTGAACTTCTTGATCACTGATCTGCATGTAGTATATACCGCCGATCCTAGTGCCTGAACCGGACATTTGGTAGGTAGTCATGTCCTTGCGTGTATCTTTATAATTGACCATGAGATCCTTCATCGTATCGAAATCCAAGTTTGTCGCCACATTGTTTCCAAGGACGTCGAGAACATCATCGATCTTATTGACAGAACCGACATTTGCCCCTTTATCGACGACTGCCTGGATAATCTGGCGCTGCCGCTCGTTCCGCCCCAAATCCCCTTTAGGATCCTCATAACGCATGCGTACATAGCCGAGGGCTTCATCCCCATCCAGGTTCAGCGTCCCTTTCTTGTAATGGAAACCATTGGAACCTTGCCAATCCAGGTTGTTATCAATGGTGACACCACCGACAGCATCAACCAGTTCCGAGAGGCCTTCCATATTGATCCGCACATAATAATCGAGATCGATATCTAGAAAGTTCTCTACCGTTTGAATCGACATATCTGCACCTCCGAAAGCATAGGCGTGATTAATCTTATCCAGTTCGCCGTTATGCTTGGAGTCGCCGACCATTTCGGTTCGTGAATCCCTTGGAATACTAACGATTTGACTTCTGTCATTCTTCGGATCAAGGGACAGCACCATCAGTGCATCCGATCTTCCACGGTCATTCGCCCGTTGATCTACGCCGAGAAGAAGAATGTTCAGAGGTTCGGTTGCTTTCACTTTCTTCTTGGTCACCTTTGTGTCTATAGCAGCGACCTGCTGGTTCATCTTCTTATCGACTGTGGCTTTGGCACCATTGTAAACGGTGAAAGCATATACCCCCGTCGTAAT
This sequence comes from Halobacillus sp. ACCC02827, assembly GCF_030291935.1. Classification (NCBI taxonomy): domain Bacteria; kingdom Bacillati; phylum Bacillota; class Bacilli; order Caryophanales; family Bacillaceae; genus Halobacillus; species Halobacillus sp. ACCC02827. The sequence continues at coordinate 2,850,801 of NZ_CP128168.1, forward strand.
CGCCAATAGTACGACAACAATAACGGGAACCTTCCACCATAATCCTTTTTTCTTCTTGTTTGCACGACCCATTCTCTTTCACTCCAATTTTTTCTAGCAATCTATTCCCCATTATATAAAAAGTAGAATATTTATACAATTCGTTTTTAGTAGAAAAGAACGGGACTCCGTCATTATTATGTAAAAAATGACAAAAAAACGGCTAAGATCCCTACCCCGGGGTATATACCTAACAGGACTATATTCCTGAATCTATCCTATGAAGTACGGAATGGAGCATAAGTCATAAGTCTTACGTATAAGTATAATCATATTATCTCAAAAAAACAGGGGGGATCGTATTGAATAAGAATCGACTCGGCTTCCTAATTCTAACCATCCTGTCTTTTACACTTATGTCCGCTGTTCCCATATCAGCAGAAGCAATGAGAAAGATTGACAGCTTTGATAAAGAAATAGAAGCCATACGTCTTGGAGAAAAGCATAAGGGTGTATATGTTCAGAGTATAAAGAAAGTGCCCATGACGGCGATTCATGACAGGCAGGTAGTCGTCCAACTAACCCCCGGAACTTCTTTAGATTTCCCTGATTATGAAGAGGTCCAAGCGGATCCATTACTCCTCTTACGTATCCCTGTACAGCTTGACTACCATCAGGAACTCCGCCGGATTCAAAGTATGGAGGGAGTGGAAAGCGCTTCCCCTAATATCATTTATACTCCGATGTACAAGCCCTCGGATGCCTATTACCACTCTTACCAGGATTATTTAAAAAAGATTGGTATGGAACAGGCCTGGGATGTGACCAAGGGCACAAAAGAAGTGAGCGTGGCAGTGATTGACTCGGGAGTACTGCCTTCCCATGAGGATCTGCAGGGTCGTTTGACAGCAGGGTTCGATGCATTTACGAACGGTCCCGTCCGCTCTGATGGTGCGGGGCACGGAACCCATGTGACAGGGATACTTGCTGCAAACACCAATAGCAGAGGTGGCATCGGTGTTGCACCCGGTATTAAAGTGATTCCTATCAAAGCTGGAGATGACCGAAGCGTCTACACTTCAGCAGTCCTTCGCGGAATTGATTACGCTGTCGATAACCATGCCGATGTCATCAATATGAGTTTTGGAAGCTTCTATAACGACCAAGCCGTACAGGAAAAGCTGCTGGAAGCCTACGACGCTGGAGTTACACTCGTAGCCGCTTCGGGAAATGAGGAGACCAACGTCCCTGCTTATCCGGCAGGCTACCCTTGGGTGATTGCCGTCGGCGCAACCGACACGACCTCATCCTCCCCAAGACATGCGCCGTTCTCCAATATCGGTAACCACATTGATGTCGCTGCGCCGGGGGTGGACATTTTCAGCACAAGATACGACGGCACATACGGAGTCGGCAGTGGTACTTCCTACTCTGCACCGATTGTCAGCGGACTAGCCGCCTTACTGATATCCAAACATAGAGACTGGAAGCCTGCCGATGTGGAATATGCCCTTCAGGCAAGTTCCGATCAGCTGCTCCGCGGAGAATCTAATGAACAGCTGGGATTTGGACAAGTAAACGGCGCTGCTGCACTTCGCACCGGACTAAAATCTTTAGAAGAGGACTCCTCTGCATGGGACCTCAGTAAAACAGGGCCCCTTCAAATCGGATCGCTTTCCGAATCGTTAAATTATCCAAGTGACAGAGACTTATATAAATGGAACGCGGAGGCACCAGGGCAAGCTTCACTAAGGCTCCACCATCCAGCCGGGCACATCGATCCCGTCCTGGTCGTATACCGGGAAATGAACGGCTCGATTTATGAGCAGGACTACATCGACGAGCATGGTCAAGGAATAGCCGAGACGCTCACGTTTCAAGCTGGAGAGGGCACCTATTACATCGGTGTGTATGACTACTATGAGAACTGGTCTGCGCAGCCCTATACTCTTACGCTTGATCAGGAGCTTCCACAGGCCGAGAGAATCAGCGGTACAGACAGATTCGAGACAGCAGTAGAGATCTCCAAACAGGGATGGCAGGATGGAGCAGGTTCCGTCCTGATTGCAACAGGATTTGACTTTCCCGATGCTCTTTCCGCTTCTCCGCTGGCGTATCAGTTGGATGCTCCCATCCTTTTGACAAGACCTGATCGGTTGGGAACAGAAACGAAACGGGAAATAGGACGACTGGGTGCATCTTCGGTTTATATCATCGGAGGCATCAACGCGGTATCTGCCAACGTAGAAAAAGAAATACGGTCACAAGGCCTCCAAGTGACAAGAGTTGCAGGGGGTGACCGCTATGAAACTTCTGTAGAGATTGCTGAAGAACTGAAGCAATTACTGGGAAGGTCACTGACGAGTGCTGTCGTTTCGTCCGGCCGAAACTTCCCGGATGCCCTTGCGTCCGCTCCCTACGCTGCAAGGCATTCCCTGCCCATATTATTGACAAAGGAAAAAACGCTGTCACCTGAAGTGAAAGAGATTACCGATACCTTGCAGGAAACCATTGTCATAGGCGGAACGAGTGTCGTGAATGACTCCGTCTCGCGTATGCTCCCTACCCCCGTCCGATATGCAGGAGAGAATCGCTTTGATACGGCTGTAAGGTTTATAGAAGGTACAGGTATGGAGGCTGATGGAATATATGCTGCTACCGGCTTTCAATTCGCAGATGCGTTGACCGGTTCCGTCCTTGCAGCCAAGGAATCGAAACCGATCGTGCTCGTACGTCACGACCGGATACCACCGGAAGTCATCACATTCTTGAACAGCGCCTCTCCTGAGGTGATCTCCATTCTGGGTGGTACAGCCGCCATCAGCAAAGAGGTAGGATATCATTTAAGAAAATTTTTGGATCAATAAATAGGAAGAGCCCTCTCCATAAATGGAGAGGGCTCTTCCTTTACTTCAATGACTCAAAATAAGCATCCGACCATTCCAGAAGCTGCAGAATGTCCTGCTGTTCCTTGGCAAATGATGCTTTTGGATCGTCATATTGGTTCTCAATACGCTCGTTTGTTTCCAGATCGATAATGCGTGGTGCGAAACGACTGTTCTCAGCGATGTAGAACCTGCCGTTTTTAAAGAAGGAACTTGTCGGTACATAATACCTCATACCTAAAAGGTTATCCTCATAATGAAGCAGATCATGTCCGAAATAAATAGTATCCGGTTCCACACCAAGAAGATTCAAAACCGTCGGCATCATATCGATTTGACCGCCGAGGTGATCCACTTCACCCGAAAGCTCCTCTTCCTCTCCCGGAACGCCGATAACAAATGGAATGTTGAAACGCTTGGCCAGTGAATAACGGCCACCAATGAAATCATCAAGCAAATCCTGGTCTTTGGATGTAAGCAGTTTTCCGTGAAGGCCGGAATGATCCCCATACATGGCGATGACGGAATTTTCCCAGAGTCCTTTATCTTTCAGACCTTGGAAGAACTTCCCTAGCTCTTGATCCGCGTAATGGACAGACTGTAGATAGTTACCGGTCAATGTCCCTTCGTATTCCTCAGGAAGATCAAGTCCTTTCTTATCTTCCGGCATTTCAAACGGGGTATGACTTGTTAACGTCAGCGCATGCGCGTAGAATTTACCTTCTTTGTCCGCAATATTGTCCAAAGCAGCAAGCGAACGTTCGAAGAAAACTCCATCGGATGGGCCAAAGCCCACCGTATCTTTCTCCCCGTAGAATTCCTTTGCATAGTAATCATCGAAACCGAGGGCCGGATACATGACATCTCTGTTCCAATACTCGACTTCGTCCGCGTGCATCGTAACGGAGTGGTATCCGTTCTGATCAAGAATTCTCGGCAGGGACGGAATCTTCATATCGGTCATTTCCTCTGAGGTAGCCTTACTTCCCAGTGGATAGAGAGATGTATTCATCAAGTATTCCGCATCAGCAGTATTGGCAGATCCGATCTGCTGATAAAGATTGGAGAAGTACATACTGTCTTTGATCCATTTATTGATGTTAGGCGTTATCTCCTGTCCGTTCAGTGATTTTCCAATGACGAAGTTCTGCAGAGATTCCACCTGAATCACAATCAAGTTACGATCTTCAGCTACACCGAAATGATTGTGCTCACTCATTGGTACATAATCATTTCCTTTTGTTTCTTCAATCATCTCCTGCGTCACGTTCTGATCTGCGCCGGAGAAAGCGAGAGCCGTCTCACTGTTTGCCCGGTCCTGGTAAAACTGGACAAACTGTGAATTAAACAATCCGTTCTCCTTCGCAAACAAAGCGCTGTCCAGCATCGGATCGCTCTTACTCATCTGAAAATTGACGATGGAAGCAATTAATCCAATAACAAGCAGGCTGCCCATCCATACGTTCGATGTGTAGTTGCGGGTCTTTCTGCCCCACTTTCTCGTCCATACCGTAAGGATGGCGAAGAGGACGAGGTCGGCGAAGAACAATAAGTCTGTCGGCCGGAAGAGCATCATCGCACTTTCATTGACACTTCCTACTTGATTAAGCTGAGTCAAATCATAATAGGTAGGAATGGTACCGAAATACCGCTCATAGACAAGCATGGATATGAACAGGAGGGTAAGAATGACATCCAGAACTATGTAGACATAGACTTTCCCTTTCTTCAGAACCAATTCAAAGGCGGCAATTAAGGTCAACACGACCATGAATTCAAACCATATTCCCCTGAAAATGTTCGTGTCGTACAGCAGTACATATCGAAATATAATAAACTTTAAAGCGATCATGATAGAAAAATAGAAAAAGTAACTCTTTATTAACCTTGTAATAGAATCTTTCATATAAACACCTCTACAATATTCTATCGAAGTGTTAAGATTATGTAAACGATTTGTAAATAATCACAGGGTCATAAGCCGCTCTTATTCTTATTTTGTTCACATTTCTATGACGATTGTGTGGAATTTCTTTGATATGTTTTGACTATCCTGTGTACTATAGACTAAAATGACTACGTCAAAAAGCCGCACCTTCCCACTGCCGTCAACATTACATTCCAATGACGACATGATTGCAGCACCGGGACGATCGGAAAATAGAAAAGAAAGGGAGAGATCCATGAAACAATGGACGATTATAATGGCAGCCCTCTTATTCTTTGTAATGGCGCCTTTAACTATTGTAGAAGCACATACCTCACTGGAGAGTTCTAATCCAGAAGCTGATTCTACCGTGGAGGAACCTGTGGAATCGATTGAACTTACCTTCAATACTGAGATTGAAGAAGCGAGCACCCTGACCATCACAGACGGAAACGGAGAAGTGATGGAGCCTGCTTCTGTAGACATTGCAGATAATATGATGACCGCAAACCTTAATGATCCGCTTCCTGCCGGTGACTATACGGTGAACTGGAACATCGTCGGTGCAGACGGTCATATCATTGAAAAGGAATTTACCTTCACCACAACTTACGAAGAGCCGGAAACAGTGGAAGAAGAAGCGGTGGAAACACCATCCGATGAAGGACAGGAAGAGTCTCCAGATCAGGAAGATTCCACCGTTGATTCCGAGCAGGATACTGCAGATGAGGACTCAGGATTTCCCGTCTTCTTTTACGTACTTCTCGGCATCATTATTGCACTTGTTCTCGTTTTAATCGGACGTCTTGCCTTCAGTAAGAAGTGAAAATAGATGATGGAAATTACGCTTTTCGCAGCTGAAGTCGCTCTCTATATCTCTTTCTCTCTTTTAATTGGAGGATTATTGTTATTACTGATTGCAGAAACGTCTAAACCACCGATGGTTATACCGAATAAGCTGATTATCACGGCGAGTATGCTTACGATCGCTGCGGCCTTTCTGCCGATCCTGCCCGTTACCCGAACGCTTGCCAGGGTAGACACGTGGCAGCAGGCATTCATGAACGTCCTGTTTACATTTTCCATAGGAAAATCATTTTTATTCATCACCTTATTCGGCGTGCTGCTTCTTTTGATTTGGACAATCAAAGGGGCAGCGGAGAATAAGTACCTTGTGTCGCTTTCGCTCGCACTCGTCATTGCCATGATTATCAGTTACACCCAATCCAGCCATACCACTTCCCTTGCAGGCTGGCAGGGGCAAATGGCTCACACAATTCATTTTCTTGCCGTCTCCCTCTGGCTGGGGATTTTGTTCATTGTCAGTTGGCTGTCTAAAGGAACGGAAAACTGGAGTGCTTTTTTACGCTGGTTTACACCGACGGCAATCGCTGCCCTGCTCATCGTAACCGTCTCCGGTTTCTTTACGATGTCGATCGATCTGCATGCATACGGGAATACGAACTTAGGTACTGTTCAAGCCTATGAAGACGGTCTCGCCTCAAGCTATGGACAAGGGCTGCTTTGGAAACATCTGTTTTTCTTGGCCATCATTATGTTCGCTGTGATTAACGGTATTCTCTTCAGGAGGAAACGGGAAGATCAAACATTCAATCCGTTTCCATGGACCAAGGCGGAAAGTCTGTTCGCTCTGATTGCCTTCTTATGGACGTCTTACATGGGAAGGGTGGGAATACCGAGTCAGGGAGGCACACCGGCTGCTGAAGCCTCTTTCTTATACTCGTTCTTTACCGACAAACAAGAAAGCGGAATCGTCGATGTCACTTTTGCTTTCGGTCCAATGAGCTGGCTGTTGCTCCTGCTTGGTACACTTTTTCTTCTGCTTGCCTTGGTGACAGCAGTGAAAAAATCTTCTGTATCCATGACAGCAACGGCGGGCGCCGCCATGATCATTACCTTCTATCTCGGCGTCATGACCGGTGTCCAATAAATATAAAAAAACGAATCCTTATAAGGATTCGTTTTTTTATTTTGTTTAGAAACATCTTTCTACTCCAGTCTCACTGGTTCATTTTGTCTTTGATATATGCAGAAAGAAATCAAGATCTTCCTGGAGATGGATTTGTAGAAGGCGTTCCGCTTCTGCTGCATCCCTGCGTTCGATTGCCTCATATATCTCCTCATGCTCATCAATCAAGCGCGGGCGGTCATGATAGACGACCGTTTTACGAAACAAGTAAATAATCGACTGCATCCGGTTGATCGTCTCGATCATAAACCGGTTCTTACTCGATTCTACGATAATATCATGGAAGCGCTTGTTTGAATTCATCATCTCTTCATGATTGCCGCGGCGGCTGACAACGATCGTTTCCTTCAGTTCCGCAAGCGTCTCTTTGTCCATATACGTTGCCGCTGTTCTGGCTGCGTCGCCTTCCAATAAGATGCGTACACGGAAGATATCACGCAGATCTGCTTCTGTCGGCTGAACGACTTTTTTTTCTTTTACAAGCCCTTCCTCCTCCAGCTTGCGTAACGCTTCGCGAATCGGCGTCCGGCTGATTCCGAGGAGCTTTGCGTATTTATCTTCTACCAGTTTTGTTCCTGCAGGGATCTCCCCGTCTACTATCTGCTCTCTTAAGTATTCATATGCTTGCACGTATGCTGTGTTCTTTTTCATCTATGTACGCTGCATAGTCCAGCAGCTTTCGCCCTCCTCTAATACACCTTTTTCCAATTATAACATGGTTGGCAAATACTTATTTGTGTACATTTTTTATTTTTTTGTATACAAAATAGAGTATATACTATACAATGAGAACAATAAATGAAAGCGATACCATTATAAAACGGAGGGATTCTACAATGAAGATAGGATTTATCGGCTTAGGAATTATGGGGAAACCGATGGCAGGTCATCTGGTCGCCCATGGACATACAGTGAAAGCTTTCGACCTTAACCAGAAGGCGACAGAGGCACTGGCCGCCCAAGGAGCCATCGCTTGTACGAGTTCCAAAGATGCTGCTTATGAAAGCGATGTCATCATTACGATGCTTCCCAAAGCTGCGCATGTGGAGAGCGCCTTATTCGCAGAAAACGGCGTGGTGGAAGGCGCCAAACCGGGCGCCATCGTCATCGATATGAGTTCGATCTCCCCGGTCGAAACGAAGAAAATAGCGGCAGAATTGAAAACGCATCACCTGCGGATGATGGATGCACCAGTGAGTGGTGGCGAGCCGAAAGCGGTGGACGGGACCCTTGCTATTATGGCAGGCGGAGAAGAAGAAGCTTTCCAGGAAGTGCTGCCGCTGTTGGAATGTATGGGAACGAACATCGTTTTGGTAGGAGCGGTTGGCAGTGGTACAACAGCGAAACTGGCCAATCAGGTCATGGTCAATGTTAATATCGCAGCGATGTCAGAAGCCTTCATTCTGGCTGCGAAAGCAGGTATCGACCTTCCGAAGATGTACGAAGCGATTCGAAGCGGCCTTGCAGGAAGCGCTGTACTGGATGCGAAAGCACCGCTTATCTTCGAACGAAATTTTGTTGCCGGTGGCAGAATCGATATCAACGCAAAGGACTTGACGAATGTATTGAACACAGCGAAAGAATTGGAAGTGGATATGCCGCTCTCCGATCGTGTTCTATCCATGTTTAATGAACTAATTACAGATGGGAAGGCAGCAGACGATCACGGCGGTCTGATCCAGTACTACGAGAAAACAGCCGGTACGAAGGTAGCTGCACCAGTTTTCGAAGGAAAATAAAGAAAGGATGATGAGAATGATCGAGACACATAATCCAGAATCTTATATCAAAAGCCTGCCTGTACAGAACGAAGAAGAATGGGAAAACGCATTTAAGGATGCCTACGCAGACTTCCAGCACAAAATCGTTGTTCTTGATGATGATCCCACTGGTGTGCAGACTGTACACGGCGTTACCGTTTTTACCGACTGGGAGGAAGCGACGATCCGCAAAGGGTTTGAAGAAGACGGACAGATCTTCTTCATCTTGACGAATTCCCGTGCTTTCCGTGCGAAGAAGACGGAAGAAGTCCACAGAAGAATCGCCGCTCGTGTCGAGCAGATTGCACAGGAAAACAACACTCCCTATCTTCTAATCAGTCGGGGAGATTCGACACTTCGCGGCCACTACCCATTAGAGACAGAAGTATTAAAAAACGAATTGGAACGAAGGTCAGAACGCAGGATTGATGGGGAAGTAATCCTTCCTTATTTTAAGGAAGGAGGAAGGCTGACGGTGGAGGGCGTTCACTATATCGTCAGCGACGGAAGCTGGACCCCCGTTGGAGAATCGGAATTTGCCGGAGACCGGACGTTCGGCTTCTCAGCCAGTCACCTGGGCGACTATGTGGAAGAAATGACCGATGGTGCTTACAAGGCTGAAGACGTTACCCATGTCACACTCGCTTCTATACGCCAAGGCGAAATCGAAGCGATTACAAACCAACTGATGAAAGTCGATCATTTCGGCAAAGTCATCGTCGATGCCGTGACGGAAACAGATGTAAAAGTATTTACCATCGCTCTCATCCAGGCACTCCAGTCTGGAAAAGAATTCTTATATCGAACGGCGGCAACCTTTACGAAAATTGTAGGCAGTATCCATTCAAAGCCTCTGTTGACGAAAGAAGAACTCGTCCATGACCGCTCTGAACAAGGCGGCCTTGTCGTTGTCGGTTCCCATGTCCAAAAGACGACAGACCAGCTGGAGCAATTAAAAACGATCTCCGGCCTTCACTTCATCGAATTCAACAGCCACCTTGTCCTTGAACCAAAAGCATTCCGTGAAGAAGTGGAACGTGTGAGACGAGAAGCAGATGAGAAAGTGGAAGAGGGAACATCAACTGTTATTTACACAAGAAGGGACCGTCTGGAGTTGGGGGACGGCCAGGAAGAGAAAGAGCTGATGCTTTCCGTCCAGATATCGGAAGCCGTAACAGCCATCGTCCGGCAGTTAAAAAGCTCTCCGAAATATATCATCGCTAAGGGTGGTATTACTTCAAGCGACGTTGGGACAAATGGTCTTGGTGTAAAACAGGCGACGGTCAAAGGACAGGTGGCGCCAGGTGTACCTGTTTGGGAGACGAGCGAAGAAAGCAAATACCCACACCTCCCGTATATTATTTTCCCGGGCAACGTCGGAACAATCCATACATTGAAAGAAGTCGTCGCGTTGATCGACTAAATCCTTTGAAGAGGTGAACCCTAATGCTAACAGGAAATCTACTGATTCTCGTGTTCTTCCTTTCTTTGGCTCTCCTATTCTTCCTTATTCTAAAGGTCAAGCTTGAGCCGTTTCTTTCCTTACTTGCTGTGGCATTGATGACAGGTCTGATCATCGGCATGCCGGTTTCGGAAATTCCAGGCATTATCGTCGGCGGTTTCGGTAACACACTGGCAGGGGTCGGTATTCTTATCGGCCTCGGCGTCATCTTCGGCCAGTTCCTCGCCGCTTCCGGTGCTATCGAAAAAATCGCCAAGTCCATCCTGACCGTCTTTGGACTCAAGAAGTCCCCGGCAGGTCTTGGTCTTACTGGAGCTACGGTTGGTATTCCCGTTTACTTTGACGCCGCTTTCGTCATCCTATCCGGGCTTGTCCGCAGCTTATCCCGTCGTACCGGCATTTCGATCGTCACCTTTGTCACAGCTCTCGGGGTCGGTTTGATCGTTTCCCACAGTATGATTGCCCCGACTCCGGGCCCGCTCGTTGTCGCAGAAAATACCGGTGCTGATTTAGGACTATTCATTTTATACGGATTAATCTGCGCCATTCCTGCGACGCTTGTCGGGGGATACTTATACGGTACATTCATCGGTAAACGCGTCCGCTCCGGTCAGGATGAGGACGCGTCTGCCGAAGTGGCAGCGACCGTTGAAGAAACAGGACCGACGATCAGCACCGGCTTATCGTTTACCATCCTCCTGCTTCCTATCGTATTGATTCTTTTGAATACGGTTACAAATTTAGCGGTACCGAATACGGGATTCGCAAGCATTATCGGACTGATCGGAGATAAAAACGTCGCGTTGTTCCTGAGTGTCCTCGTTGCGATTATCGTGCTGCCAAAATACATTCAAAAACCTAACCAAACGTTGTATAACGAAGCGCTTAGTACATCAGGAAGCATCCTGCTTATTACAGGAGCCGGCGGAGGATTTGGTGCCGTAATAAATGAAAGCGGTATCGGAGATCATTTGATTCAGACGATGCAGAGCTGGAGTATCCCGGTCATCCTGCTTGCCTTCCTGTTTTCTCAAATTCTGCGCGCTTCCCTCGGTTCCACGACTGTTGCGCTTGTCACCACTTCCAGCATCATGGGACCGATGATCGTAGAACTGGGCGTCTCCCCTGTTCTTGTCGGTCTGGCGATCTGTGCCGGTGGTGTCGGGTTATCCCTTCCGAACGATTCCGGATTCTGGGTGGTCAATCGGTTCAGCAAGCTCTCTGTTCCAGATACACTGAAGGCCTGGACACTCGGTGGATTTATTGCCGGGGTCAGTGCTCTTGTTATGGTCTTCCTCCTGAGTCTGTTCAGCGGCATCCTGCCCGGCATATAAAATAAAGCCCGTCGTTCCAATGGAACTGACGGGCTTTTTAACTTTCCTGTTCCGCTTGCTTATACGTGTGAAACCTCAGTTTTCATACGATGTTTCCGCCTTAATTACCTGTGTGCCTCCGATGAAATCATGGATGGCCCGCTTATCTTCCCGGAAAATGACCATGAAAATGCTGACGATAATGGTCACTCCGAAGCTAACGATACTTAGCAGGTAATAGCCGACGAATTCTCGAAGAATCATATTCGATAATTTCACCTGCCCCCCATCTTCATAACGATGCACCTTGATTTTACAAATTCGCTTACCAAGGACATAACCACTCCAGATTAACGGTGTGATGATTAAGTAAAAGGTGTAGAGCAGCTGCCACTCCAACGTGTCCGCCCAATCGGTTGAAAATTCCCCGGTAATCGCAAAATAAAGCAGTCCGATTACAGAGACGAGGATTAATGAATCAAGGAACGAAGCGAGCAGTCTCGATCCGAACCCTGCTGGTTGTTTACGTTCCACGGGATCTCCCCCTTTTTCTCTTTCTACAATACCCTACGATTTTACCAGAGCTGACAGGCGGACATCCAGTCATGGAAATAGAGAGGCCGGGAGGATTATCTGCCCGGCCTCTCTATTAATAAGCGCCTTCTGAATAAGTCAGTTCATAACTGTGGGTGTATATTTCAAAGATATTTCCGAATGGGTCTTCCACATAGACCATTTTAAACGGTTTTTCTCCAGGATAATATTCCCGGATCGGCATGCGCTGTTTCCCACCATGAGCCTTGATCTTATCGACCATGCCTTCAATATCCGGGTCTTGAATACAGAAGTGAAAAATACCGGTCTTCCAATATTCGAAGTTGTTCTCCGGTTTTTCATTATTCGGGAATTCAAACATTTCCACTCCGATCTTATCTCCTGTAGCCAGGTGGGCGATCCGGAATTCCTCCCAATCATTCCCGAAGACGTCCCGGCACATCTGGCCGATTGGTGAATCATCATTTTTCACAGGAGACGGGGCCATAATGACATACCAGCCGAAGACCTCTGTATAAAATTTAACTGCTTCATCCAAATCAGGAACGGATAGACCTATATGAGAAAACGAGCGTGGATATGGTAGCATAATACTTCCTCCTAGTTTCTTTTTTCTTTCAGAACCCATTATAATAAGGAGAAGTTCCTTACGTAAGTATGCACTTTTTTGTAAGACACTAACCCGCAGGTAAGAAAGGAAGGAAGAAATGGATGCATCTTTGGATTCTAACGGAAAACTAAAATGTTCAATTGAGTACACATTGAACAAAATAGGCGGCAAATGGAAAACGGTCATCCTCTGGCACCTGACCGTCGATGGTACACATCGGTACAATGCACTCCGCAGACTTCTTCCCGGGGTCTCCCATAAAGTTTTGAGTCAACAGCTGAAAGAACTGGAAGAAGATGGATTTATTGATAGAACTGCTTATAATACAATCCCCCCGAAAGTGGAGTACTCGATCACGGCTTCCGGGAAAACACTACTTCCTATTTTGGAAGCCATGCACCGTTGGGGAACAGAACATGGATCCGAATCTAACGAGAAAGGAGAATTATAATGGGTTTATGGCAGAAAGGACTGCTCGCTTTTGCACTACTCGCTTTTCTATACTCCTTAATGAACCAAAGCACGTCGATAGAGATCACACTTTTCACTGCCGGTTTGATCCTTACTGCTTTCGGTTGGCAGTTTATGACAGATGACAAGAAAAAAATCGGATTCATCTATATCATTCCAGGAGGATTCTTCTCTTTCATCGGCCTGATGGCTTGGCTGACATAACTGTTTTCGCTACTCTGTACAAATGAAATAAAAATAAATAAAACTTTTTTCGTCAAAAAGTGATCCAAGCTTCTCTCCTCTCCGATAGCTGAGTGAAAGAAAACAAATAAGACTCAAAAAGGAGAGGAAACAACAATGAAGTTTAAACGAATTTTTGCCGTATTGATGGCAGTCATGCTTATGGTTCCATCCCTCGCATTCGCGGACAGTAAGGATGAGGCGAAAACACCGGTCCAAACACCGGCCGCTGATTTAAGAGCTGACTTAAGCAGTCTACTTTCCGCTCACTTTGAATACCAAGTACTTACAGCAATCAAAACCTATCAGGACGCTCCTGATGCTGACGTTGCCCGTGAAATGCTCGAGAAAAATGCCGATGAAATGACGGCTGCAATCGAGTCACTGTACGGGGAAGAAGGCGCGAAGCAGTTCGCAGACATCCTTTCCTCCCAGTATGAAGACAGCACTCAATTGGGACAAGCTCTGAAAGACGGCGACACGACAGAAGCTTCTCAAGCACTTACAGAAGACTTCCCGAAAGAGTTCGGTGCCTTCCTTGGAACAGCTACAGAAGGCAACCTTCCAGCTGAAACAGCAACAGAAGTATTGATGGCTCATGAGCAGGATGTCATCGATGTTGCAACAAGTTATGTAAATGGTAACTACGAAGAAGCTTACAATCAGTTTGATGAAGGTTTCGAGCGCATGTACACAATCGGTACAGCTCTTTCTGACGCTATTGTTAAGCAAATGCCTGAAAAGTTCAATGATACAAAAGCCGTCACACCAGCTGCCGACCTTCGCATGACATTCAATCAGCTGCTGGGTGTACACTTCGGCTACCAGACACTTACAAGCCTGAAACAGACCCAAGGTGCGGATGATGCAGAGATCGTAACAGAGAAACTGGAAGAAAACGCTATGGATATGAAAGCTGCCGTTTCCTCTATCTACGGTGAGGAAGGCGCACAACAATTTGCTGATATCTTCGCTTCCCAGTATAAAGACAGTGCAGACCTTGGTATGGCGATGATGAACGAAGATATGGATAAAGCGGACGCAGCGAAACAGTCCCTTACTCAGGATTTCCCGAAAGAACTGGGTGCTTTCCTTGAGACAGCAACAGAAGGCAACCTCCCTGCTGAAACAGCTGAACAAGTACTGATGGCTCACGAACAAGATGTGCTTGACGTCGTTTCTTCTTATATGGATGAAGATTACGAAATGGCTTACCAGACATACGACGAAGGGTTCAAACGTATGTCCACAATTGGAACGGCTCTTTCCGGAGCAATCGCGACACAAATGCCGGACAAATTCTCTTCTGAAGTAATGCCTGAAACAATGCCTGATACAGGTATGGGTGGAACAGCTTCCAACTCCATGTCCATGTGGGTATGGATGGCAGCAGCTGTCCTTGCAGTCGGTGGAGCTTTCGCCGTAGCCCGTAAAAAAACAAACGCATAATCATAGATAGAAAAAAGCAGGAAGCCTAAGGCTTCCTGCTTTTTTTGGATTTTCAAGAGTCAATTCCTACTCTTCTTTAACCTGCCAGGCACCACCGCGGCGGTCGTCTCCGACGCCGTACATGGTGCTGTTCTGCTTATCAACGACCAGCCCCTGGATTCCACCGTAATAGAACGGAGAATCCTCCAAATGGACGGTGTATCCACGTTCTGTAAGCTTCTGCCTCGTTTCCTCATCGAATTCCTTCTCGACATAAATATCGTCATCTTCGATGTAGAAACGCGGTTCCTTGACCGCATCCTCTAGCGGTTCCTCATACACAAGGTTTCTGGTAAGTACTTGTGTCAACACCATTGGAATCCGTTTTCCTCCCGGCGTACCGATTCCGATCAATTGATCTTCATTCCTCAGTATCGTCGGCGCTGTAAAGCTCCTTGGGTGTTTCCCTGGTTCATACTTGTTCGCACCTGTTTCGCTCTTGCTGAAATTCCGCATCGTATCATTCAGAAAGACACCAGCGACGTTCTGACCGGACCCGAAAAAGTTACTCAGTGAGTGCGTTGCCGTAACGACCATTCCGTCTTTATCAATAACTACAAAGTGGGTCGTGTTATCATCATCCTCTTCGTCCGCTACCGAATCGTTGACTTGGTAATCTTCAGACAATCGGTCCATAGAAATAGTCGAAGCCATCTCTTCTGCATAATCGATATCTGTAAGCTTGTCGAAGTCATTGTCAAAATAACGGGGATCGGCTATTTCACTCAACCGATCATGATACGTCCGCTTCGATATTTCTCCAATTAAGTGGATGAAGTCCGCATCATTTCCCTGCGCACTCTTAATATCAAGCATGTCTGCCATCTGCAGTGACTGAATCAATGTCGGTCCTGCAAGAGGAGGTGCTGCCGAATACACGTCATACCCGGCAAACTTCCCGTGAACAGCTTCATCCTTTTGAATCTCATAGGAAGTGAAATCACTCTTTTTAAGACCGTCGACATGTGCAACGATTTCATCTGCGATTGGTCCATTGTAAAACGCATCTGCTCCGTCCTTTTGAATCAAACGCAGCGTTTCAGCCAAATCCTTCTGGACGAGCGTTTCATTCGGCTGGATCGGAAGCCCTTCCGGGAAGAAGTTCGGCGTATCCGAAGCACGCATCCTGTAGGAAGCGGCCGTCAAACGTTCCGTGATGAAGCGGTCGTTGGCAAATCCGTTCTCCGCATACCCGATGGCAGGCTCGATCAGTTCTGCCATATCCACCGTTCCATAGTCCTCATGCACAGCCTCCATTCCTTTGACTACACCAGGAATGGCAAAATTACTTGCCGGCTTAGCTCCGGATGGGGGAGCGATTTCTTTATACTTATAGTTGACCGGTGTCTCTTCTCCGGAAGGCAGGACGAGCATCTCTCCTCCACCGCCGATTCCGGAACCGTACGGCTCAACGACCCCCAGCGTATAGCTGACCGCTACTGCGGCATCTACAGCATTTCCGCCGTTTTCCAATACTTCCATACCGACTTTGACTGCAAGTGGATGGGAGGAGCTGACCCCGTACCCATTCGCCGTTTCCAAGGCCGGTGTTGACTCGACCTCATAATCCGTTTCGTCACTTTTCAGGAAATCGAATTTTCCTTGACTGTAATAAATGAAACCGACGCCTAAAATGACGACGATAAATAAGGTGATGAATATCCCTTTATTCTCCAAGCATTCGTGCTCCCTTCCTCTTCCATATCCACTGACTTATCATCTGCTTCTATTAATTTAATACACTATGTGGCAAAAATAACGTTCCTAATTATAAGCGATTTCTCCCGGAAGAACAATACGACGAAAAAAGCACACCGTTGTCGATGTGCTTTGGGTATTAAGACCCTAACTGGTACTTTTCGTAGTAGTCCGCTTTGTTCGCTTCCCAATCGGCAAGGGAAGTTTCATAGACTTGCTGGCCTTCTTCATCATAGACGCGGACGACACTGCCGTCGCTTGTGATGGCGTATTCTTTCTCTGCTTCATTCGACACAGCTTCCATATTATCAGAGCCTCTGGTCACAGGCTGTGCTTCCGCTTCTTCCTGCTGTTTCTGGAATGTCTCAATATGCACTTCCTCGTTCGCTGAAAGAGATTCTACCTGTTTGAATTGTGTCATAAAAACAAGAGCAGCAGCCAACAAAGCAAAGGGTACGATTGATTTAACTAGTTTCATTATCTATAAGCTCCTTATGATAAAAATGAAATTAACGCGCTTTCTGTTCCTTCAGAATATCGGAATGATCTACTTCTATGACGAGCTTGCCGTTCTCTTCTGTATAGTTATCGTCCGGCTGACCGCGAGTCAGCTGCATGAAGATTTTCTTCTGCGTGTACGGATTCTTCGTCAAGGAAGGCCGCGCTTCCCGGATCCGCATCGGATTTATTTCAAAACGTCCGGTCCCATCTTCCATCAAATCATATTGAACAAGAGCACTGTCTCTTGTACGGGACCACCCCTGGTCAAAAATGAAGTTGCCCAGACTGTAAAAGATGACGGAATCGTCATAGACTTCCACAGGCGATAAGACGTGTGGATGGTGGCCGATGATTACGTCTGCTCCCGCATCGACGATCGCATGCGCCATTTCCTCTTGTCTCGGATGCGGCTCGTTATCATATTCCGCTCCCCAGTGGATATGGACGAAGACTATATCCGCATTCTCTTCGGCTTCCTTGACCCTTGGAAGAACGCTGTCCAGGTCCGACACAGCCACACCTGCTCCGAATTCAAGGGCACGGAATCCAGGAACCGTCACATCCGTTACGCCAAGCGTTGCCACAGTCATTCCATTGATTTCCTGATAATCGATTGCTTCTGCTTCTCCTAAATCTTCCCCAGCCCCAACATAGTCGAGTCCCGATTGCTTCAGTGATGCTGTCGTATCCAGCAAGCCTTGTTCACCGTAGTCCATCGTGTGGTTATTTGCCAGATTGATATTGGTGAAGTTGTTCGCTTTCAAAGCTTCAATCGGTTCCTCATTCGAACGGAGCAGAATCGCTTTATCTGTTTCCGTGTAGGCATCTTCTTCTCCAAGCGTTACCGCATTTTCAAAGTTTCCCGTAACATAATCAGACGATTGGAAATAAGGGGAAACATTCTCAAATAAGTAATCCGTCCCATTTTTATCCCGGACATCCGTTACGTGGCGGCCGAACATCATGTCACCAACGAAAGAGGCTCGGAATGTAGAACCCTCTTTCTGTTCCGCTTCCGGAGCGGACGGTGAATAAAGCCATTCGAATCCGACGATAAACAAGGTAAGGATAAGAAGGGCAATCCAGACGTGTTTGTTCGTTGATTTTTTCTGCCGCTTCAGCGTCTTTAAATACTTTTCTTGAAAGGTTAGTTTTTTCGACATTTTACATCCACCCTATATCAGGTAATAAACCGTCATGATCAGGAAGGTCAAACCGCTGAGCAGAAGGGTACTGACCGTCGTCAAGACGAGTCCCTGCTTCTGCATCGTATTTGCGATCAACCCAGGTACGATGACCCCGATCCCACGGAATTCCATGATTTCGAATGGTACGACAGGATATAGAAAGTCAAACAGCAGCTTCAGCACAATTCCCGTACTGAGCATAGCTGCGAATTTCCTACGGCCGTATAGAATAGTGAATTTGGATATACCGTATGTAACGATCACATAGGTTAACAAACTCAGGAAAAAGACGACAGCCAAGAAGATTGGCTGATCAAAAACGAGGGCCAAATATCCTGGGACGACAAGACCCGCAGGCAGGACGCCTGTTTTTTCTGCAAATATTAAACTCAAGATGATTCCCAAAACGAGGGATATATATAAATCAGAACCGAACATTTATCTGTTTCCTCCTAGATGACTTGTGGTTTTTGAACCTTATATTCCTGTAATTGCTCAATCATCGGTTCGGCTGCACCATGGATGTTACCGACACCATAAAGGACACGGCCGTTCATCATTCCAGCCAACACGTCCATAATCTCGTCTGTAGACTTTCCTTCCAGATCGATAAAGTTCTCGACCCTGATGCTTCCTTCTTCAACGGCTTGTACAATCGGCTCCGTCGTTTCTCCGATCAGCACAAGTGTATCTGTCGGAATGTATGGAAGGACATCTTCGGCAAACTGTTCTGTACGATCGACCCGGTCCTCCCGGCAGTTCATAATGACAATCGGATTTTCAGTTGGATAGCCTAGAAACTCGACCCGTTTCCATATATTAATCGTCGAAGTGGCATCATTTGCCGCGAACCCGTTGACGAAGTAGGAAGGATTTTCATAGTTTCCAAGTGGGAGAATACGCATTGCCCCTGGATCGGGCTGAGCGTTCAACATTCCCCGGAAAGCGGTCTCTTCATCGATACCGATGGCTTCTGCTACGGCAAGAGCAAGCGATGCATTTTCCGGAAACACCATATATTCAAACTTCAACAGAAAGTCATCCGGTATTCTTGAATCATCTGCAACAATAACTTTAGTATTACGTTCCTGTGCTGTTTCCCGGAACATATCAAGATAAGGGCTTTCTGTCACGATCAAATGTCCGTTGTATGGAATGGTCGCTGTAAAGGAATCCGCCACTTCATCCAGTGTCGGCCCAAGCACATCCATGTGGTCCTCCAATACATTGACAATAACCCCGATATTGGCCTGCAGCATTTTCTCCTGGAATGTGACTTGATAATCAGGGTTAACCGCCATACACTCACTGATCAGCGCTTCTGCACCGCGATCTGCAGCTTCTTTGACAACCATCCGCTGTTCACGGATATTCGGGCCCTCCGCACGACGCTTGATCGGCTGTTCTTCCGGCGTATCCCAGAAAATCATGCGGGCGGATGTTCCCGTCGTCTTTCCAATCGTTTTATAACCTGCTTCTTTAACGACCCCCGTGATCAGGCGGGTGACGGTTGACTTTCCGCGAACCCCGTTCACGTTGACACGGATCGGGAGTGCATTGATATGTTTCTTGTGCTGCTGCCACTCCAGGGCACCAATGACAAGAACCAAAATCAATACGATCGGAATAAGTAACATGTCTTTTCACTTCCTCTATGGTGTAAATTCTTTACTAATCTCTACAATAACCTCAATTATTATAGAATAAGTGATAGTATTCTACAATATCTGTTTCATAGAAAATAACTATTTGTCGAATAATAAATAATAACCCCCTTAAAAAAAGAGGGATATTTTAGAATTTTAATAAACAATTCAAAAAGAATGTTATATTCCGAATTTTCCATACAAAAAAACCACCTCCCATTGGGAAGGTGGTTTTTCCAGTTTATTATTCCTGCTCTAATTGATCTGCTACCTCATCACTGACGGCATTCGTTCCGCCAAGGACTTGGAAATTGTTCAAATCAAGTTTTTCGATTGTTTCTTCTGTCGTTACCGGCAGCTTGTCTTTTCGGACAAGAAGCATGGATGCATCTTGTTTGGCAGCAAGGACAGACCCTGTAAGTGCATCAGCGAAATCCGCTCCTGTCGCAACAAAAGTTTTCCCTTTTGGTGCGGTCAGTTTCTCAGCAATGATGGAGGCTGTTTCATAACGATCGGCTCCTTTGTAGCGGGTCGGAGCAGGAAGCATAGCTTCTACATCTTCCGAAACAGCGTTTGTTCCACCGACGATGATACTCTGGTCGAAATCACGGAGAGCTGTCTTCGTGATAGCAGGAAGCTTATCTGTCTTAGATAACAGAATCGGATACCCTTCCTTCGCTGCGTATGGAGCGACTGCAAGTGCATCTGGGTAATTGAAGCCGTCTGCTACGATGACGTTCTCAGGATTTCCACCAAGACGGGCAGCGATACCGGCAGCGGTTTGGAACCGGTTCTTACCGGAAATACGCTCGACCTGGACTCCTATACCATTAAGCTGATATTTCACATAGTTGGATACGGCACCGGTCCCTCCAAGGATAACCGCATTCTTCGCACCAAGGCGTTTGATTTCTTCTGTCACTTTACTGCTCAGACCATCTGTCTTCGTCAAAAGAATCGGCGCATCCTTCTGGTAGGCAAGCGGCGCACCAGCTAAGGCATCAGCGAATTCGTCGCCCCGTGCAATGACAACCGTATCTGCGTGATCCCAGCCTTTTTTCGAGATTTCGATGGCTGTCTTATAACGATCGGCTCCTTTAACACGCTCGGTCGCCTTCTCGATGATTCTTCCTTCTTCTTTCGGGGACACGGTTTCTTTTGCATCTAAATATTCTGTGAATACTTGATAGTCAACGAAGAACAATTCTTTCATCTTACCGGCATCTTTCGCTTCCTTGAAGCTTGTATAGCCATCTCCGCCGTCAGCAATGAAAGCGTTCGTCGCAATCGTATATTCTTTGTCCAGATCGAGTGGTTCAAACCCGTCGTCCATCTTCACTTTAACATCGATAATTCGTTTACCGACTTCATTGGAGCGGTCAAACGTGTACTGTAGACCGGAAACGTGGGCAAAACGTCCGCCGCCGTTTTCCAGATCGCTCACACCATTTTCAAGCGCACGGTGAATCTGGTCTCCTGTCAGATCAAGCGTTACAAGGTTGTTGGCAAACGGCATTGTCGTCAATACCTCACCCATTGTAATCTCACCTTGATCAATGGAAGCACGGATTCCTCCACCGTTATGAATGGCAATAGATGCTTCCGGAACGCTCGTTTGTGCTTTCCAAAGCATGGAATCTGTTATCAAGTTCCCAAGGTTGGTCTCTCCCTGGCGGACATCTGCCCGTTCCCCGTTCAGAGGAACTGTCGTCTCTCCTACCACCTGCTGTTTCAGCTCATCCAGTGGTTTTTCCAATTCGGTCAGCAGCTCCTGCGCCTCAGGATCCGCCTCAATGATATACTCCTCGTCTTCGTTCTTAGCGTCAATTTCGATCAGGTTCTCGTCCCACTTGGTAAGGACGCCTTCCTCGTCGAAGCTTACTTGAAGATCTCCAAGGAATTCACTATATTCCCCCGTTTGAACGACAATGGTAGGTTCTCCGCCCTCATCATAAACAACGGCCTCATCAAGCTGCGTATGGCTGTGTCCGCCGATGATGACGTCGATGCCGTCAACTTTTTCAGCCAAGTCGTCATCATAAGTGACCCCGACGTGTGTTAAGGCGATGACCTTGTTTACACCCGCATCTTCAAGCATTTTCACCGTTTCTTCTGCTTTTTCAATGTAATCTTCAAAAGCTATCGTTTCTCCGGGATTAGATAGGTATGCCGTCTCTTCCGATGTTAATCCGAATACGCCGACTTGTTCGCCATCTACATCAATGATCGTTGCAGGATAAATGTTTCCCGCTTCCCCCGGTTTTCCGATTTCATTTTTGAATACCGCATTCAATCGTTCGTTTTTGCTGTAATCAATGTTGGCACTGACAATTGGGAAATCTGCTTCCGCAATAAAGTTGGCAAGCGGCTCAGGACCGTCGTCGAACTCATGGTTTCCTGGAACCATGGCATCATAGCCCATCATATTCATAAACTTCACATCAGCAAGACCCTTGTACTGATTGTAGAAAAGCGTTCCGGAGAACACATCCCCGGCATCCAGCAGAATGGAATTATCACGCGCTGCACGGATTTGATCGACCAGTGTCACCTTACGGGCAACACTGGACAGATGCGCGTGGGTGTCATTGCTGTGCATGATGGTTAAGTCAAAATCCCCCTCTGCCGCCTGGACTTCCCCCGATGGCAAAGCGAACGTACCTAGAGCGATGGCTCCTGTGGCAGCAACAACCGCCAATGGTTTAAGTTTCTTCATGGTTCTACCTCTCCCCTATATCGTTATGATTTACTCTTTTAAATCATCCATGACATCATCACTTACCGCATTCGTTCCACCGAGAATGTGATATTGACTGTAATCCTGTTCTTCTATAACTTGTTCGATAGATTCAGGAATCTGCTGTTTCTGCACGAGCAGCATCGGGGCATTCTCCTTCGCTGCAAGAACAGAACCTGTCAACGCATCTGCAAAATCCGCTCCTGTTGCGACGAAGGCATGATTCGTCTTTCCGAACAGTTTCCCAGCTATTTCTGCGGACGTATCATAACGCGTGGCACCACTGTACCTTGTTGCATTCGGCAATTTCTTCAAGATCTCTTCACTGACTGCCGCCGTTCCGCCGAGAACGATGGTCTCTTCCATACCGGACAACGCACGTTTCGTTTCTGCAGGCAGTTTGTCCGTCTTAGTCAGAAGAATCGGGTAGCCGTTGGCCGCTGCATAGGAGGCAGCTGACAATGCATCCGGATAGTTTCTCCCATCCGCTACGACTGCTTTATCCGGGCTGCCGTCCAGGCGGGCAGCGATGTTCGCTGCTGTTTCATATCGATCAGCACCTTTGATCCGTTCTACGGACAAGCCTTCTCCCTTAAGCTGGTACCCGACATAGTCAGATACTGCGCCTGTTCCACCTAAGATAATGGCCTTCTTCGCACCCAACCGTTCGATTTCCGCCTTCACTTCAGCCGAAAGACGCTTCGACTTCGTTAAAAGAATCGGTGCGTCCTCTTTAAAGGCAAGCGGTGCACCTGCCAGAGCATCCGGGAAGGAGTCTCCACGTGCAATAACAACGGTATCTGCTTCCTCCCATCCCTGCTTAGATACTTCAATAGCGGTTTTATATCGGTCTTCTCCAGACACGCGCTCTACCTGCGTACCGAATTCCAATTGAGCAAGCATCGGATCGTGGTCACTTGCTCTGCCGTCTGCTTCAGAGAAATTTGAGTTAATGTTTACACTGTCGATTTCCGCCAATTTGGCAAGGTTATTGCTGACCAGGATATGGTCGAGCACCTGGGCATTCCCCTGGTAGTTATAGGAATAACGTTCTGTGATCGGAAGCATTTCTGTCATGTTTGTTAAAATATCGCCTTTCAACGTTTCCAACGGCTTCGAAAACTCAAAGTCGTTCAAGTCGCCAAGTACGACGACGTTCGCATCATCCACGTTGTCTATAACATCCTGGACAAAACCGTTAAGAACGGCTGCCTGCTTCATTCGCTGCACTTCACTTCCAAGCTCCACAGGATGATTGGCTCCGAAGAGCGCATCGTCTCCACCTTTAGAATTGAAGTGGTTCGCAACGACAATTACTTTCTCTCCCTGGAATTCAAATTCTGCTGCCAAGGACTTCCGCGAGTCTTCAAAAGCTTCGTTCAGCGGATCGACACGGCCCGGATTCAGGCTTAATCCATCTTCCGACACTTCGACAGCCGTCTCCGCGTCTCCGTCCTTTTTATCTGTCATCGTTACACGGTCGGGATTGTAAAGGAAGCCGACACGAATGTTTCCTCCCGGCTGACCACCGTCCTGTTTATCGACAGGAGCGATGTCCGTAAAGGCATACTCCGGCCCGCCATCTGCTTTAATGGCATCTATTAATTTCTGATAAGACTCATCCGCTTCGACCGTCCCGTCATCTTCTGCCCCGTTGTTATCCTGGACTTCGACAAGTCCGATGATATCCGGCTGTTTCAGGTTCGCGTTGATCGACTCAGCGATTTTATTGACTTTATCCTGATCTGTGGATGCAGAGAAATTCTCCACGTTATAGGACGCGATATTCAGTTCGTCCTCGACATTCTCCAGCTTGGTCGTCTCTCTTTTCGTTCCGCCGTCTAAAATTTCAGGAAAATCGCTCGTCAGGCGGATTTTGAAATTACTGTAGTCATAGCTGACGACTCCGGTGACAGAACCATCCAACTTGTCTCCTACTTTGGCGTTGACATCCAATCCATCTACATCCAGCTGGATTCGTTCCGGATTGTAATCTTCAGGAGAAGCCAGCAGCCCTCCGGCATTTGTAAACAACTGGTCATCGTTCGTATTCACATAGACAGGGAGCTCGTCATATTTAGGTGGGCCGGTGACCGTAGCATCCTTGAGTTCCACCCGCATTCCTTCCAGGCTTTCATAAAAATCCAAACCGTTTTTATCAGGATCAAAAGCGTCTCCTTCTTTAATTTTTACGGTTGGAGGAATCCTGTCTTCCCCGAGAACAATGGCTGCCGGTAGATCATTGCCCGAGGACTGTACCGTGACGGACGTGGAAGTAATCTGCGTAGTCAGAAGGTCTGCTGCATCATCATAACCGTCCTCCCGCCATTCCTTCACTTCTCCGTTTACCGACACTTCATCGCCGACTTTCACACCGGAACCTTTCGCGTAGACATAGATTCCTTCTGATGTTGCATCATTATCATCTGGATCAGGTTCCTGCATGTAAAAGCCGTTCGTTCCATCAAGAGCCGTAACGATGCCACCGACACTTGATACGTTGACTCCCTCATAAGGAGAGCTGTGGGCTTCCCCTTGAATATCATGAATAGCAATATCCTCCACATCCAAGACATCATAGGAGAATGTAGATACTTCGCTCGTTTCGCCGTCTTCTTTCACGACGACAGCCTTGACTACCGTGTCTTCGGTAAGCTCAATCGGTCCTTCATAGGCTTTGCTGTCTGCTGAGGGAGATGTTCCGTCCACTGTATAATGTATCGCTGCATCCGGCTGGGCCGTCTGCAGAGTAACCTTCGTCCCGGTACTGACTGTACCGCTCCCCGGGCTGGCCGTCACGGAGAAGAGCTTCTCAATGATATCGCCCTCATCTCTCGGCACGAGACGGTACTCATCAAAGCTGTAATTAACGACACCTTGCAGCCTTTCGTATGTCTTACCGCTTTCCAGAGCAAGAGCAGTTGCCGGACTGATCAGGAACTCGCCGCTGTCATCTTCTGCAATGAAGTCTCCACGGTCGTTCTCACCAGTAACTTCTATATCATCCACTTGAACGAATTCACCTTCGATTGCTTCCCCGGACTCTGCCTGAAAATCAGCCGCTTGTACGGCTTGAGGCGCAGGCAATCCTTTAGCAGGGGTCGTAACGACGACTTTGTCCCCGCCGGTTTCAATCTGAGCCATTCCATAGTAGCTTGCGAATCTTCCTTCAGCTGTTATTTCATCACCGACGTTTGCCGTCAAACCGGAAGCACGGACAATGATACCTGCTGTGTCATCCTGTATGTATGCGTTCGTCAGGCCGCCGGCTTCGAACATTGCTGTCACGACACCTTGTACTTTTACTGCAGTACCAATGTCATTCGTTCTTGCATCCGCAATACTTGTGAGAGCAGCTGGATCTTCCGGATCACCTGAATCGGCATCATCCGGGTATTCCCCTAAATGAGTAAATGTATCTTTTGGTAGGCTTTTAAATGAGGTGCTGGTGTCAAAAGCATCATCAGGATTGACATCGCCTGCCAGGCTGTCCGTCTTCCTGGTCAGTGTCACATCTAGTGCGTATTTGTCGGTGGATCCAATCTGGCCGATTGAATCGATGACTTCACCGTTCTTCTTCAGAACGATGACGTCGTCACCATTGAAGTTAGCGACCTGCGAATTCGTGGTATCGGCGACATTCATGATCTCTTTTCCTGCTTGCGCGTGGGCGATTACATAAACTTCACCAGCTTTGAGGGTTCCTTCGAGCTGGAGCTCGGCGGGGTCTACTGTTTTTCCATTAAAATAGGTTTCTAGCGTGAAGGCACTCAAGTCCAGGTCGCTGCCTGTCCCATTGTACAATTCCAAAGCTTTGTTGAACGAGGATCCTTCGATATACTCTGAGATCAGCAGATCATCAGCGGTCGGTGCTTCTGCGCGGACATTTCCGGCTGGAAGCGTGAAAGCTCCAAGAACGAGCGAACCGACAACCACAGAACTCACACTGCGTACGAAGTAGTTCTTCTTCAAAACAAAACCTCCCATATTAATTTTAATTTCTGCAACAATATTCATTATATAACATTAAATGTAACATTAGTGTAAATTGTATAAAAAATTAGTAAAATAATGAATATTTTCGTTTATAAAAAACCGGATCCCTCCCTAAGGAAAGAAATCCGGTTGATTGGAACTATATAAAAAGAAGGAAGCCCCTCAAAAAGTGAGAGGATTCTACACCAAATGACACTTGATTCATCCGACCCTGTCTTCCAATAAGTCTCGTTTATGAAAATTCAAGAATACGCTTTAACTCTTTGTGAGATTCATAGGACTTAAGCAGTTCTTCTTTCCTTTCCCTCCACTCTGCCTGCGATCCTTGGAAGATCGGTTTCTTTTCAGCAAAGAGAAGGAACTCATCACTCAGCGTTTTTAATTCATACCAGTCATGGCTGATATAAATGAGCGTCTTTCCATCTGCATGAAGCTGCCTTAACCATGATAGAATATCCTCCTTCGCTGCCAGATCAACGCCGGCCGTAGGCTCATCCAAAAGACAGATTCGAGGATTCCGCATCAGCCCGATGCATAAGTTTACTTTCCGTTTCCACCCCCCGGAAAGGCGATCCACCCGCTGCTGGTACACTTCGTCAAGCCGCAGCATTTCGATCATCGTCTGAAGAAAACCTTCATCTACTTTCCCCTTCTCCAGTTTTCTCCAAAAGGAAATCTGTTCTTTGACTGTCAATTCCTCATAGAGCGCAATGTCCTGTGGCACGTAACCAATATCTGCCCGGACACGGCGCACGGCCCTGTCATACGGTATGTCATCATAGAAGACTTTTCCTTTCGTAGGACGATCGAGGGATGCAACCAATTTTAGAAACGTGGACTTACCGGCACCGTTTGGACCAATGACACCGACGGAGCTTCCCTCTCGAATCGTCAGAGTAAACGGTTCAAGCACTTCTTTTCGTTTATATTTCTTGGAAACGTTTTGTAAATGAATCATGACTGTACTCCCTTCCTACCATTTCTTCACGAGCCAGTAATGGGGCCACATATCGAGGTATCCGATTCCGGATACGGTCAACATGAATGATGCGAGGGCAAGCAGCAGTAAGACAGGAATCGACCACCGTTTTCTCCCCGTCCCCATGAATAAACACCAGGTGATGAATAAAGTAACAGCGAATACAAGGATACTGCGGATGACCCACTCCTCGATTAACTCTTGAGGAGTAGCAGCGAAATAAAAGAGTCCGCAGATACTCAGAGCGAAGCTGCCGATTCCAACTAAACCGAACAATAGAAAATGATGAAAGAAATAGCGCGTCGTTGTCCCCTGCAGCAATCGGATACGATCAAGGCGTCCTTCTCGATCGTCAGCCAATATTGTTCGAAGGAAGAAGAGAGCAAGCATCCAGCTGTACAAGAAATATAATTGGATAACCATCACCTGCCAGCCTTCCAGTTTAGGAGCTTCCATTGATGGATTTTCCGGGGATCGTTCCGTAAAGTGGACTTGGAACAAAGGCTCCGGTTCCCAGAACTCTTCCGAATAAGCAAACGCTTCTTCAAAGGATGCCGTGCCGTTCGCTGCCGAGACGTCCACCCCTGCTTTTGCATTGAGGGCAAGCCGCATAACTTGAGCTCCAACCGCCTCTTTAGCAAAAACGTCTAATAGTGATTCATCCGCCCGTATCCATGTGACAACATTGTCCACCTGCCCAAGCCGTATCGTATCTTCAAGGCCGCTTTCCAAAATAAAGGCAGCCTCCATGGTACCTTTCCTTACCGCTTTTTCTGCTTCTTCTTTCGTCATAGCAGTAAAACGGAGCCGTTCTGCCTCTTGAAGACGTTCGAGAATGATTCGTGAGTAGGAACTGTCATCCTCGTCAGCAATGGCTACCGGCACAGCCGTCTCTTCTGCTGTCCTTTCAAGCAATGGATATAAAATACATGTCGAAAGAAGTGGAAATAAGAAAAGCAGCAGAAAAAGAACCGGGCGCTTCTTCCATTTATTTAGATGTAAAGATAGATAAGTAAGCATCCCGATTCTCCCTCCATAATGCAGCCGCCAAGCCAAGAATGTTCAAACCTACGCCCCACAAAGCCAAGCCTGTCAGATGTCCCCGTTCATCCTCATCGAGCAGAGCTGATTGAAAGACATCATAACTTAATTGATAAGGATTCCAGTTCTGGGACAGCCACTCAGGTAAATAAATTCTCGGCACCCATGCCCCAGCACTTAAAAGACCGATAATGGATATAACAAATAAGATTAAGAACCTCATGCCTGCCGGGATTTGTAGAGAGAAAAGGAGAACGGCAAAGGCAGACATCCACAATGCGGCAAGCAGAAGCCCAAGATGAAGGGTCGGAGACTGCACCAATGCAGCATCTGTGCGGGAAGTGATTGCAACGAGCAGCTCCAACATTCCAAATGTTACAAAGCCCCATTTCCACTGCTTTGCCATGACCCAATGGACAAAGGTGATATCAGCCATCCGCCACCTCATCAGAATGGACCCTGTTTCCCTGTTTCCGTCGAGCATCTGATAACAAACGAGAAAAAGGAAGATGAACGTCATCATAACAGCGAGATACGCATGCCTCTCCCATCCGATACCGGCTCCTGAAACCACCATCTCTTCCTCAAAAACATCGTTCCGGTCAAGTGCGAATAAACTATAAGTTATGATGACCTCCTGAAGCCGTCTGTTTCTTTCCCCTTCAGGCATTTCGCGGATACTTAAATCATAAACAGCATTAACAGCACTCTGGGAGGCCGATATGTAGTCGGCTCCACTATCCAGAAGTACTTGAAGCATCGTTGCATCCACAGGATCGTCTTCATTCGTCATGACAACGATTGGATCATTCTCACCGTTCATCAGACTGCTCGTAAATCCTTCCGGAATCATCATGACACCGGCAAGCTCCCCTTGTTCAAAAGCCGCTTCTGCCTCTTTCGCATCCATCGGGGTAAGCGTCAATGCCTGACTCAGCCGCTTCTCTTCTGAAAGCTGATTGATAAGTGCTTTTGTCTGGAACGTATCGTCCTCATCAACCACCGCCGCCCGTACAGGCTCTGCGCCTTCTTCTACGAAGCTTTGAAGCATCAATGCTACGAGTACGATCAATAGTAAGGGAATAGCAATAGATAAAAAAAGAGGGGCAGGCCGTTTGACGGCTGCCCTCATTTCATAACGCAATAACGAGAACCCATTCATACGACCTGCCTCCTTTTCTCATTCAGGGTGTTCATCGGATTAGAAACCTGCACCGAAACCGCCCATAATGGAGTTAAGATGTTCCTGGAAGTTCATTTGAACTTCTTGACCAATCTGCATCATTTCCTCATCGGAAACGTCCATAAGCTGAACTGTGTTGTTCTCTTCCAGTGCCGGGAACTCAAGGTCATCCGTAAACGTCAAGTTGTTGTCGAAATTGAACTCAAGGTCTGCAGACATATTGCCCATCGCAGGATCATCCATGCTCAGATTCAAACCGAAATCTGTTTTCTGGTTGACTTTATTGTCGCCGTCTTCCTTGGAAGTCGTGTTGATAAATCCAGAAATCGCCGGCATTGCCTGCTGTTCGAAAGCTTCTCCGCCAAGTTTCAGTTCGAAGTCTGACTTAGAACCTTCGTTCGTATAGTCCGTGTTCAAAAGAAGGTCGGCTGTAAAGTTATCCTGCTCGAAGTCTGACTTCACTCCGATTGTATAATCAACGTGAAGTCCTTTATCTTTCTCTTCACCTTTCTCTTCATACTTAACAGCAATGCTCTCGTCTTTACTGTCAGGGGAAAGGTTAACATCAAAGGTAGACGTGTACTTATCTTCGCCATCCTTCATGTAGTCGTTAGAGATTGCAACCTTAATTGTTTCGTCCGTATCATCAGCAATGTTCATTGTCCAAGTCTGGTGGGCTACTAAATCGTCCTTGATGTAGGCTTCACCAGTGATTCCACCAGGGATTTTAACTTTATCGATATTTTCGATTGCTTTATCAAGCTCTGCCTGAAGGTCTTCCATTTGAACTCCTTCGACATTTCCTTGAAGCGCTGCCTGCTGTTCCAGCGTATCCTGGATGCGCTCATCTTCTTTCACTTTCTCAAGAAGGGTAACAAGCATCTGCTTCGCTTCTTTTTCACTGATTTCAATCGTTACTTTATCATATTTCTCGCCTTCAAATTCTTCGCCTTCAGAAAGCGTGAACTGATCCTGCTTCAACTCTTTACCCAAAGCTACTGCATACTCTGTCAACATTTCTTTCGCTTCTTCCTGCGTCATTTGAGACTGCGCATATTCAGCGAAATTAGGGAGTTCTTCCAAACCTTCGGAAGATCCTGTGTATTTGGTAAGGACATCACCAAGCTGATCGTTGCCGAATGCAAAATACTTATCATATACAAATGGAGCCTGTGCAGCGAAAGTATCTTCGCTCTGATAGAAGTTACCATTTGCCAAACTGCTTCCCTGCATCTGCAGATCCATGCCGCCGTAAAGTTCCTTTGTTTCAGGATTGTACTTGCTGTCGAGATTCAACTGCACGGTTGAAAGGACCCCTTGAATCATCGCTACTTCAGGGAAGACCTGTTGGACCTGGTCTCCTTGGAAATTCATATCCATTGTCACTGTGCCTTCCGACTTATACGCTTCTTTCATTTGACGGTCTGCAAGTTCCATCTGGTCTTCTGTGTATTCAGCCATGCGTTCTGTCTGCTCATCGATCGTATTCTTCTGAGCATCCATGTACATAACCATAGGATTGTTCTCTTTAAGTAATGCAAAAGCCGTTCCTCCGATTGCTGCAATAACTACGACTGTCAGGATGATAATTAACCACTTATTCATCCCTTTTTTCTTTGGTTGTTCGCTCATGTACCTCTCCCTTTCTTCTTTTTAATACCTTTTCTGACTATACTTACGTGAGTCGTTTGAGAAAAGTTTCAAGAAATGTCCATATTTCTTGAAAAACCTTCCTCATTATACAACGATATATACCCCATTCCTACACATAATCGGCAAAAAAATACAAAAAATATGCCTTGATTATCCAACTAAATATCTATTCAGCATATTTTGGACCGGAGGGACTGGAAAAGTCAGCACGTATTTATCCTATCGGAGGGCAGCTGAGCTTATGACCATTATTATACAATTGATGTTGGAGAGTTATATTGAAGGATTGAAGGAGGAAAGGGAGACACAGGCAGACAGTATCTCCCACAAATAAAAGAAAGTAAAGATCAGCTGGAAGGTTCCTCATCCACATTAATTTGGAATGTGATGCCGAACTTGTCCTTTACCTGCCCGTAGACCGGACTCCAATCCGTCTTCTGCAGAGGCATGATGGTCTCCCCTTCCGCCGCAAGCGCGTCGAAGATATGCTGCGCCGTCTCCTCATCATCAGGAAGAATGGCCAATTGGACGTTTTCTCCCTGTTTTAAAGACATGCCGGGATACGAATCTGAAAACATGATGTCTGCCTCTCCTGCTTTCAATTGTGCATGCATAATCCGGTCTTTCATTTCGTCCGGCAGTGGATGATCAGGGTTTTCAGGCATGTCCTTGAACTTCATGATTCCTGTTATACGGCCCTGGAGTGCTTCTTCATAAAAAGCCAGTGCCTCTCTTGCATTCCCGTCGAACACTAAATAAGGGGTCAATTTGATAGACATTTCAACCACTCCTTCTTCAATTTTTAAGAACGTATGTTCCTATTAAGGATACACCAAGAAAAGACGGGACGCCACCTATATTTTGATTATTCCGAAAATATTGTTCCTTTTTTCGCCTTGGGTTTATAACACTCGAAATCCCTTTGTTTATCTAAATTTTTCCACTCCCACTTGCAAACACCCCTTCTGACAGGGACTATTTCTATACGGCCTTCCGCTATTTCCAAAATAGATTGACAACCTTATAGAAAGCATGATAAAAATGATAACAACCAATAAACATGCAGAACGGCTTTGAAAGAAATACAGTAGCGACTTTTTCCCTGTCACAGAGAACCGGTGGTTGGTGGGAACCGGCACACAAAAGGTACGTGAATTTCATTTCTGGAGCTTTTTTTGCCTTCGGGCAGAAGACGGTGACGACCGTTATACGTTTGAGTGATGGGGATTTTTTGTCTCCATAACCAGGGTGGTACCGCGATAAAAAATCGTCCCTACGGCATGTAGGGGCGATTTTTTATTGTTTTTTCGGAGGAAGACTTTAGTGGTTCTCTGCGCCAAAGAGTCTTTCAATTTCATTGGAAAAGGAGCTTAGTCACTATGAAACAACAAGAGCAATGGACATCCAAGCTCGGCTTCATTCTTGCAGCCGCAGGATCCGCTATCGGACTGGGTGCAATATGGAAATTCCCGTATATTGCCGGTCAAAATGGAGGAGGAGCATTCTTTCTTCTCTTCATCTTATTTACTTTGTTTCTCGGGCTTCCGCTGCTTCTGGCGGAATTCTCCATTGGACGTACATCCCAGAAAGACGCCATTGCATCCTATAAAGAAATCGCCCCCCGGACGAAGTGGCATTGGGTAGGTATTCTCGGAATGATTACTTCATTCCTGCTTTTATCCTTCTATAGTGTCATCGGCGGCTGGATTGTGGCTTATTTATACAAAGTCATCACGGGCCAACTCAATGATTTGTCCTCAACCGATTACGCGGATGTTTTCGGGAGCACCATTTCCAATCCCGGAATCAGCCTGCTCGTCCAGTTTATCTTTATGATCCTTACGATTCTAGTAGTAGCTCGAGGCGTTCAAAAGGGTATTGAGCAAGCCAGTAAAATTATGATGCCGGTCTTATTCTTACTATTTATCCTGCTTGTCATCCGTGCTGTGACGCTCGACGGAGCTATGGAAGGAATCACGTTCCTGCTGCAGCCGGATTTCAGCAAAGTAACATCACAAACCGTTCTGGAAGCAATGGGGCAGTCCTTCTTCACTCTCAGTGTCGGCGTGTCCGTCATGGTGACGTACAGCTCTTACCTGCCAAAATCAGAAAGTCTTCCTAGAGCGGCCTTTTCCATCGGTGGAATGAACATCTTCATCGTATTGTTGGCGGGGCTTGCTATTTTCCCTGCTGTCTTCGCCTTCGGACTTGAACCGGATGCTGGGCCTGTGTTGCTATTCCAGGTACTCCCGACGATCTTCAGCCAGCTTCCTTTCGGCATGGTATTCTTCGGGGCATTCCTGCTTTTGTTCCTATTCGCAGCTTTGACCTCTGCCTTCTCGATGCTTGAGATCATCGTTTCCGTCCTATCAAAAGGGGACGCTCGGAAAAGGAAAAAATGGGCCTGGATCATCGGACTTGCGATCTTTATCGTCGGTACGCCGTCCACACTTTCCTACGGCTTACTCGCAGACTATACGCTGTTCGGCCGTACGTTCTTCGACAACATGGATTACGCCGTCAGTAACGTCCTGTTCCCGATTGGTTCCCTGTTGATTGCCCTGTTTGTCGCAAATAAAATGAAGAAAAGCGCTTTATATGAAGAACTCAGTCATGGCAGCAGTCTGAAAAAAGGGTTGTTCAATATGTGGTTCATCCTGCTTCGCTATGTCGCACCCTTACTAATCATCATCGTTATGCTTGATGTGATCGGAGTTATCTAAAAAACTTATCCGGTTGAGAAAAGAGTTGTAAGCTCGAATTACCTCGATGTGATTATGGAAGCCCCATTACGGCAAGGGGCGGAGAGAAACAGGCAGCGTCCAACGGCGGAATAATGCAGCGATGAGGACGCTCACCTGCCGCCCCGTGGAAGGCGTCCCGTTTTAAACACTTCCTCTACCTATGAAATGTATTACTTCACCAAGTTGAAAGAACAGAGGGATACCCCCCTCTGTTCTTTTTTTATAAAATCATGAAAGATCACTTCTTTTATTTTCCAGATAATTGAGGTACCATGAGGTAGAAAACCAAGGAACGGAGTGATTACGAGTGACTAAACGATTCATGCTTTTCAATACTATTTTTCACGGAATCATCCTTGTGCTGGCCTTTTTCATCGTCACGGTTTATGCCCTCGATGGCTTCCAAGTCTTCTATATGGCGATTGGAACACTGATTGCAGCTAACAGCATTTTCCGTATTTTCAAAGGGATGAAGCACCTGCGTTTACGAAAGGACCAAGCAGTGTGAAAAGAAGCCTCTATGCTTTGGAGGCTTCTTTTCATAAAAGTAAACAGGAACCGTGCAATAGTCATGATAAAGACATATGTTATCGACCAATTTGTGAAATGGTGAACAAAGTTATAGCCCTCCATCCTTTTCCAGCTTATACTGTAAGTGTAAGGAAGAGCTCTTATCCATTATCATGTGAAGTGGTGAACAAACTAAAAGGAGTGAGAAAAATGATTAATGATCTTTTGCGGAATAACAAGGTTGCTGCTGGTGTGTTGACGTTCGTACGGTTGTATCTTGGGTATGTGTGGCTGACTTCCGGTATTGGAAAATTAACAGGAGGCTTCGAAGTTCAGGGGTTTCTGCAAGGGGCGATCGGCAAAGCGGAAGGGGCGCATCCAGCTGTCCAAAGCTGGTGGGCCGTATTTCTTGAACAAGTGGCACTTCCAAACCACGAACTGTTCGCCTTCCTCGTCATGTGGGGCGAAGTTCTCGTAGGTCTGGCATTGATACTCGGCTTATTTACGAACCTTGCCGCTCTTGGCGGAATCATGATGAACTTCAGCTTCCTGTTAAGCGGAACGACAAGCACCAATCCGCAAATGGCGATATTAGCCATATTCCTCCTCGTCGCAGGTGCGAACGCAGGACGTTACGGCCTCGACCGCTGGGTGCTCCCATATTTGATGATGAAAACAGAACAGAAGCGGCATAAACGAGTGCTTATTCATACGTAAAAAAAAAGGACTTCCTTAATTGGAAGTCCTTCCTTCGTTATGCTGTTTTCACTTGATCTTCTTTCTCCAGCTCTTCCAAGTTCATGAGTTTCTGAATCTGCTTGGTCAATGCGAGAAGAATGAAGCCGAGAATGATGGCAGCCAGACCGATATAAACATAGATCTCCAGGTAACCTGCCTCTGTCGTCCATGATGCAACGACACCGGCAAGCTTGTTGGATGCTGCGTTACTTAAGAACCATACGCCCATTAACACAGAGGCGAACTTGACAGGGGACATTTTCGTAACCATCGACAAGCCGATTGGTGACAGACAAAGCTCTCCTATCGTATGAAGCAGGTATGTGATCACCATGAAGCCAGCGCTTACTTTCATCGTTACATTATCCGGATCACTGCCTGTGGCCATTACTGCAGGGATCAAGACCATGAAACCAAGTCCTAACAGAATGAGGCCGAACGCCATTTTTGTCGGTACACTGAAATCCCCACGCTTCGTTTTCGTCAGTTTCAACCATATAGCTGACACGACTGGTGCAAAAAGCAGGATGAACAGCGGGTTCAAGGACTGGAACCAGGATACAGGCACTTCATATCCGAAGATGGTACGGTCAATGAAATCTCGTGTGTATAACGTGAATGATGCACCTGCCTGCTCGAATCCTACCCAGAACATGATGACAAACACAGCGAGAATCAATATGACCAACGTCCGCTGTTTCTCTTGTTTCGTAAGCGGCTTCGCCTTCTCTTTCTTTACGGGAGCCGCCTTCGTACGGGCAGGCTTCGTACCGATATCACCCAAGTATTTCTTAGAAAGTGCATTAAAAAGAACCTGACCGATGATCATACCGAGAGAAGATGCAAGGAATGCGAATTTGAAACCGAAGTGCTCTACTCCATTTACGGTGGAGTAAAAAATATCCTGATAAAGGAGACCCGCAATCAATGGTGAGAAGAAAGCACCAAGGTTGATTCCCATATAGAAGATGGTGAATGCAGAGTCTTTCCTTGAATCATTCTTATCATAGAGCTCACCCACGAGGGTGGAAATATTCGGTTTGAAGAAACCGTTACCTATAATTAATAGAAGCAATCCTAAGTATAATCCCCATTGCTCTTGCACGAGAAACAATGTAAAGTCACCAACAGCCATTGTGATACCACCGATGGTGATCCCTGTCCGCAATCCCATGAACTTGTCCGTCAGCCAGCCGCCGATCATCGGAGTCAAGTAAACGAGACCAATATAGTTACCATATAGAACAAGCGCTTGACTGTCACTCATTCCAAGACCGCCGCTTACCAGCTCAGCCGTCAAGTATAGAACAAGAAAGGAACGAATGCCGTAATAACTGTAGCGTTCCCACATTTCCGTAATGAAGAGCAGGAATAAACCAGGCGGATGTTTTCCATTACCTTGTTTCGGTGCGTTATCAATAGTTGCCTGCACAATTATTCCCTCCATTTGTAAAAGTGTGTTAGTTTTTAGAAATTTCATTATAAATCAAAATTCGACATATGTAAGTAATAAATGAAAAAGTCTTTATTTTACTATAATTAAAATTTTTTAGATAATAATAGTGGAATGTTGATATATCAATTGTTATAAACACACAAAAAGGTAGATTCCTCCATAATTTTTTTATTGGAATTTTTCGAAACACGAAACAGTTATCCTTTTTACGAGTTTCCTCTTATCCAAAGTCCACATCTCTACATTTCCCGGGAAATGATGGATCGTGTCAGCTGTATTCCCAATAGGGACACGATCCATACAAAAAACGTCCTTTTCCTCATGAATAAGGAAAAGGACGTCGAAAAAGTCAGATTAATCATAAGTTACTACTTCAATCGCAGCTTTTACCGCTGCTGCCAAATCTTCCAGAGACCAGCTCGGGAGATTTCCGTGTCGAACGGCTAATTCATGTGAGGCGGGAATATGTATGAATCCTGATGGTGTACTTCGATTCTGTTGTCGGAAATAATAGAGCACCTGGTACATCACATGGTTACATAAGTAAGTCCCTGCTGTGTTAGATATTTCCGACGGAAAACCGTTCTTTTTTATGACTTGAACCATCTCTTTCACTGGAAGCGTGGAGAAGATTCCGTCCGGACCCTGAGAATAAATCTTTTCTCCATCGGGAGTATTTCCCTCATTGTCCTTCTCGCTGCTTTCATTCCAGTTGACAGCGACTCGCTCCGGGGTCACTTTGTCACGTCCTCCTGCCAAACCGAGGGAAATAACTGCATCCGGTCGAACGCGGTCTATATGCTTCTTTATTTCCTTTCCTGACCGGTTAAAATCTACAGGAAGGATTTCTCCTTCTATTCTATATCCATTCACCTCGCTTCCTTTAAGTTCTTCCACGATCTGCTGCGTGGGATTGATTGGATAATGGAGAAATGGTTCAAACCCTGTTAGTAATAGTTTTTTCAAAAGATCAGCTCCCTAAAAAATAGAACTCCCCGTTAAGGGAGTTCCGAGTTCTTGACGTTATGAAAATATATGATCGATCTTGGAAATATCATCATCCGTCAAGGAGACTTCCAACGTCTTCAAGTTATCAATGACCTGGGATGCACGTTTTGCACCAGGTATAACGGCGTCGATGGACGGCTGATTCAAATACCAGGCGAGAACAATATGTGGAATTTCCACACCCTTCTGCTCAGCGATCGGGCGGAGCTGCTCAACTTTGGCGAGGTTCTGTTTAAATGCTTCTCCCTGGAAAAGCGGATCCTTCGCACGCAGGTCATTGAATGTCGTATTTTCATCATACTTACCTGCAAGCAGTCCGGATGCGAATGGGAAATACGGCACAAAGGAAATTTGGTTGTCTGCTGTGTAAGGCAGCATATCCTTTTCTGCTTCGCGTTTAAACAGGTTGTATTCACCCTGAATGACGTCAACATAGCCGTCTTTATTGGCTTCTTTCAGTTGTTCGACAGAGAAGTTGGAAACTCCGATCGAGCGGATTTTCCCTTGATCTTTCAAATCTTTCAACATACCGACTGCTTCATCCTTCGGTGTATCTTCATCAGGGAAGTGAATGTAGAAGAGGTCGATATAATCGGTATCCAGACGCTTCAAGCTTCCTTCGACCGCTTGTTTTAGAAATTCAGGCCGGTTGTTTATGACCACATCGTCCCCTTTGAATTCGTGGGCGCCTTTTGTCGCAAGGACGATCTCTTCACGCTTGTATTCTTTCATGACCTGCCCGACAAGCTCTTCTGAACGCTCCGGCCCATAAATGAAGGCTGTATCAAGAAAGTTCATCCCTTGGTTAATCGCTGTACGGACGACATCCTTCCCCTGCTCTTCATCAAGGTTCGGGTAGAGGTTATGTCCGCCGACAGCATTCGTTCCAAGGCCGATCGGATTGATGTGCAAGTCAGATTTACCTAAACGGATAGATTTGTCCATAACTATTCATCTCCCTTATTATCACTACTCTCCTATTATGTACCACGAAGAAAGCGATGAAAAACCATCTGCACCGGTCCTATTTAGAGGGGCTTGTAACTCCCGTCCGGCTCGACCAGAAGCTGTGTCCATTTCGTCTTTCCTGCTTAACCACGTACATCGCCTCGTCCGCCTTCGCTATCAACACTTCCAACTCATCTCCATGCTCCGGAAAGCAGCTGATGCCGAGACTGAAGCGTACAGGAATGTCTATGGTTCCATAGTGAAAGACGCGCTGTCTTATTTCTTTCGTCAAGAAGGTAACTCTCGACTCCAGTTCTTCGCGATTTTCATAATGAATCATTCCGTAAAATTCATCCCCGCCGACGCGGGCAGCAAATCCGTCTGGTGGGATGAATTCTGTCAGGCTGTCGGCGATATGAACGAGAAAATCATCGCCTACTTGGTGGCCGTAAGTATCATTAATGGTTTTAAATCCGTCCAGATCGAATACGAGAAGGGCCATATTTTCTTTCCCTGCGAGCGCTCCCTCTGCTTTCTCATAAAATCGGCGGCGGTTCGGGAGTTTTGTGAGCGGATCATGGTAGGCGAGAAACTCGGCGGTAGATCGGGCTTCTTTCATCATATGGATATCCCGTATGATAAGCATCAGATAGATACGCTGGTCGATCAGCAGGAAATCACCGTCGATAAGAACGAATCGTTCCCGGCCATCGGCCGTGACGATTTTAGATTCGAGTCCGGAGAATTTCCCTCCCGTCTCAAAAGCCTCATCCAAGGCGGACATTGTCGCCTCCTTGAAGGATTCAGCAAGGGAATCGGTCAGATTGTGTCCGGTAAGTTTTACATAGCGGAGCAGTTTGTTCGTCGCCGGATTCGCACTGTCGATCCTTCCCTTTCTATCTATTAAAAGGATGGACGATGGATTTAGATCATATAAGATGGAGAATCTTCTACTGTATGAAGCAAGGAAATCGAACTTTTTCATGGCAATATTTAATGCAAAAGCCCAGATAATACCGCCATAGATATATGGATACGGCGGCAGGAAGCCTCGGATCTCCAAATAGCCGAAGATGACATCCCAGATAAGAACAAGTCCGGCTACGATCATCAACGTTTTCAATACACGTTTTTGAACAGGTACCCTGGCTGTTTTATAGAGGTACACGAGCAGGAGTACAATACCGAAGTGAAAGACGTTCCCAATGGTCATCGTCATCAGGTATTCCGTATTGTACTCAGGGTAGTGGAACAAACCGACGTGTTCAAATGCCGCACTATTCGTCAGATTCGTCTGCAGCAGCAGGGTCAGAAGCACCGGGACGGCAGGGACGTAAAAGATCCAAGGATACAAATAAGCAGCCATTCGTTTATAAAGGTGGGTAACTTTGAAGATAAAATGAAGAGATAGCGATAATAGAAGCAGACCTGCGTTTCCGAACAGGTAAGTGGTGATGAATGGACTGTAGGAAATATCGACCTGGTTGCGGATGAATTCGAAGAAGAACAATGTTCCGTATAAGAAAATGTAGCTTCCGAGAAGGATATGTTCGGTGCTTCTCCGGTTCCTCCCCCATACATCGAGAGCTAAATGGAACATCATTCCTGCGGGCAGAAGATATAGGCAGATATAGATCAATAGTTCCTGCATGGAAAACCCCTCCCTGTATGTACGGCTTTCCATTATAATCTCACAGCGCGCGTGTCGAATCCAGTAGAATCTTTAGAAAAGAAAAAAACCGGACCAGGTAGGATGGTCCGGCATTACTCTATATTCACGCACCGCTTGGTACGAGCGTTCTCTTTTCTTCTTTCTCTAGTTCCCTTTTCAACACGGACACTTTCAAGCGTTCATGCTCCAACTGTTCCTGGAGCCTCTTGTTTTCCTTCACCAGAAAATCCCTTTGGTCCAACACACGGATCATATCTTCCCTCATTTTGTTTCCCCTCTTTCTAATTATTCACCAATGACGTACGGACACTCATCTTAGAATTTCTCAGAAAACCTGTCTGTCTCTTCGCCGAGGGTTATCTATGTTTTGCCTCTGTTAAGATTATGTTGAAAAACAGCGAAATTTGCAACTGATACGGTAATGAAACAGCACATTGATTGGTTCCTATCTACCAATGTATCCAAAATCTCCAGCTGCTAAACTAGTAATTTATGTAAAAAATTAATAGAAAAGCATGGACAGCAGGGAAACTCCTATCCCGACAAATCCGAGACCGATCGTATAGGGCAGATTCCGAAGCACAATTTGATATGGATTCCGCTTCAAGGCGACGGATGTGATCGTGACAATAAGTCCATAAGGTGCAGACGGGACGGTCGCGATGGCACAGCTGGAGAGGAGAATGACGAGCGTGACCGGAGGGAACGCTCCCAGCAGGAGTCCGCTTATTCCACCGAAGATCCCCATCGTTGCAATCGGGTGAACACCAAGCAGTGTGATGAACAGGAATGCCGCCTGTATGAAGAACATAATCAAAATCGGCCGGCCTTCCAAAGCAATGATCGGATCCTGTATGTATTGCAGGTAAGGCGATGCCGTCAGCGTCTCTGTTAAAAAGGACAGCGTAACAAGCAGAACGATAAAATTGTCGAGCCTGTTCGTATTCCACTTCCACGTCGGCCATCCGATGTGGAAGAAACTCCTTCTTCTATGGATCACCACTGCCCATAAAAACGCGAAAGGAAAGATGGAAATCGTCACAGAGAACAGGAAATCGAGTTGGATGACATTGCCTAGGAAAACGACGACTCCTAGAAACAGGGCCAGGGCGGCTATGAACTGAAAGAATTTCTTTTTATCCATCGGAATGTTCTTGGCCGTATCTTCTTCCGGTAAGGATTCGTTCCGGAACAAGAACCTCGCAAACGCCGAGTCGAGCAGGATCCCTATAATAGAAATCGCGATCATCCACGGGAGGACTGCCAGATAATTGGCTCCTGTTATGAAAATAGCGGTTGCCAATAGAATCTCAAGCGGACTCCATAACAGGGCGAGAGAATAGCCTCTCAATGTCACCATCGCTACAAAATTATTACGTACGTTCGTAGGGACGTTTTTCAACTTTTCTTTCAACAAATCCTGGGAAACGGTCGCAGAGGATAAGTTCAGGAAAGCAGCAAGCGACACCATTGTCAGCTCGCTGCGTCCGTAAAGCTTACTGAGACGACGGTCTTTGTTTCCGATCAAAGACTTCAACAGTGTATTGTAGCGACCTGCCTTCACGGCGCTGTTCATCCAAGGAAGCATAGAGACGAGGAACAGAAGGCTGATATTTCCTGCGAAAGCATCCGGAATATCCCGAAGGCCCGAATCGCTTGAAAAGTAGAAAAAGGTACCGGCAGCAATCAGAACGGTACCAAGAATCTTGAAAACCTTATCAGCACGTGGAAAGCTGATGGCAATCATGATGATCGCAAGGATACCGATGCCTGTGTAAAGTACGGCATTCTGCCAGAATACGTGGATGATATTCAAAAGGAAGACAAATGAATAAAATAGATACAAGTAGTTGGTTAGCTGCGGCATAGTACATCTCCTAACTGGATGGCTTGCTAAAGTCATTAATGCCCTCATACTAAACATTCGTGGAAATTATTTCAATGCTGACGGCTCGTTTGTTGACGAATAGCAGCAGAAAAAGGCCGGTGTCTATATGCACCGACCTACTTCGTCCCCTCTGAACCGAATCCAGTTACAGTAATATCTACATCGAACGTGACATCCGCTTCTGCGAACAGCTCATCCCATTCTCCTTTTACCCGTTCCCATTCTTTCGGATAGGCTATCCGGAAACGTTCGTGGAAACCGACGACATCCGCCGCGTATTCCTCCTGAAGCTTCTTCATCACATCTTCCATCATCCTGGTCACTTCTTTAGAGGTCTCCTTTTCTACTTTTTCAAGCTGGGCAGATTCGAAAGAGTCTCCTTCCTGCGACCAATCTTCGGTGATCCAACCGGATGAGGTAACGTTCACCTGGAAGGAGAGTGTTCCACCGCTCCATTTAGGTATTACCTTCGTATCCAACGTCTGAAGCTCGTACACGGTGACGACCCCATCGTCATTTTTCATCTTTACAACCCCGCCGGTCGCCTGTCCTTTAATCCAATTCACACCTTCCACATCTGACTGATCGAGATGGCCTGCGTATTTCTGTGTCCTTCCTTTAATAATACCTGCTCCATTCAGCTTGATATCATTGTTCACAAGTTCTACATTCGGCATCAGAAAACTGGATTTGGTTGACAAGTAGGTGACGGCATCACCAAGACGGACCGAAGGAAGAAGTCCGGTCGTCCGCGTATGGTTGTTCGTCAATTCCCTTAGATAAGTACTTGGTATATCTGCATTCCCTTCCACAGACAACACCTCTTTCCCCGACTCCCTGGTCAGGAACATCCGCGGACTCATACGAGAAACGTTATCCCTCGTCACTTGGTTAAGAATCGATGACATCGGGTAAGCCTCAAGCAGGTTTTCCTGCAGGATGATGACCTTTAGATGGTTTGTATATAAAGGATTCGGTTCTTCCATGGCTAGTTCACGGATAATCTCGTGTATGGAATCTCCTGTTAACGTGAAATTATGAAAGGGCGGCAAATTGGAAGGCCCGACGTTTTCATTTTGTAAAGTTGCCAGTTGGCCGGTGTATTCAATCGGATTCTCTTCATCTTCGGATTTATCGAAAGCAGCTCCAAGAATGAATGACAGCTCTTCAATATCCTTGTTATCCCAGCACCCAGCCAGCACAATGAAAGCTAAAAGTATAGACAAAAGACGATAGGTGGTCTTCATATCATCCGCTTCCCTTCTGCTTTCTGATAACAGCAATCCCCAAAAGTAAAGCTGGAATAGCCATCGAGAAAACAATGCTCGAATAGCCGATGTAATCCCCCATCACAGCCATCTGATTATAATCTTCCGGAATCAGCGCAATCAAATAAACGACAGGAAGCAGAAGATAGCATACCTTTTTATATTTGGTTTTAAATGTGAACGCCAGGCCGGTTGCGGCAATATAGTGGCAGGCGATATACGTCGCAAAGATTTGAATCAACCAGACGACGAGAAAGACGGCGTCGAATCGCTCGAAGAACACCCCTGTATATTCGTACTGCTGAATTAAAGAGAACGTGGGCCATGTATCGATTTTTGTTCGATCGATAGACAGCGCACCGACAACGACGACGACCGTGACTAAATAAAGAAG
This sequence comes from Halobacillus sp. ACCC02827, assembly GCF_030291935.1. Taxonomy (NCBI): domain Bacteria; kingdom Bacillati; phylum Bacillota; class Bacilli; order Caryophanales; family Bacillaceae; genus Halobacillus; species Halobacillus sp. ACCC02827. Next base: position 2,894,710 of record NZ_CP128168.1, read on the forward strand.
AACCGTCACGCCGACACCCCAGCCGACGACCTGGAACGCTTTCTTCGGCATCTTCATGAGAGCAATCCAAACGAGCATGAATTCCACACCGCTGAACGTCAACAGCGTCGGGGATATACCTTCCAGCACAGGACCGATTCCCTGTCCGAGAACAGGGCGTAAGTTGTCGATATGGAATATCTTCAGACCGAGCAAGATGATCATAAGAAAGAAGAAAATGGATACAGGATAGAGAAACTCGAACATCCGCGCAATGGGATTGATTCCTCCGACCGACAAATAAATACCGACAAGCAGCATGCTGATCATAATGACAGAAAGCGGCGTATCCTCGAGTAGGTAAAATTGAGTAAGCTCCGCCATCGCACGGATTTCATAAGCAGCCAGAGTAATCGTATAGGAAATAAATAAAAGACTGATGAGTGTTCCGATGAACCTGCCCGTAATGATTTGATTGTACTGAAAGAAATGCTTTTCTGGAAAACGCAGACTGAGGACAATGATCAAAAATCCGGCGCCCAGAGTAATACCTCCACCAATCAAGATCGGTATCCACACATCCGGCGTATTCACTTTCTCCGCCAATGCCCGGGGCAGCGTGAAAATACCGACAGCAACAAGCATCGAGCCGAGCAGCGCAATAGTCTGAGGTGTCGTTAATTTATCTGAACCTGTATTCATAGACCCGTACTCCTTTTAAAACTTCCGGCGCGTTCGCTCTTTTGGAAAAAACTCCTTCGGTCTTTGTTTCATAACGAACAGAGGCAGTCGGAAAATGAAATCTTTCACTTCGCTCCAATTGTAAATCGTTGCCGGTGTAACGTACGGTACACCGAAGCTCCGCAGTTTGACGACGTGAATACATAGAAGCAGGAAAAACAAAATGATCCCATATAAACCTAGAAAGGCAGCAAAGAACATGGCAACAAAGCGCAGCACCCGAAGTGCGACTCCCATCCCGTATTGAGGCGAAACAAAGGAGGCAATCGCCGTCGTGGCAACAACGATGACCATAATGGGGCTGACGAGTCCCGCCTGAACGGCCGCTTCCCCGATGATGATGGCACCGACAAGCCCGATCGTCTGCCCCACCGGACGCGGAAGGCGCAGGCCCGCTTCTCTCAGCATTTCGATGGCAAGTTCCATTAAGAGCGCTTCAATGATCGTCGGAAAAGGGACCCCTATCCGCGTGCTGGCAATGGCAAGAGCGAGCTCTGTCGGAATCATTCCTTGATGAAAGGAAATGAAGGCGACATAAAACGACGGCAGAAAAATGCTTAAGATAGCAGCAAAATATCTTAGCATCCGAATCAGGGACATTGGAATCCAGCGCTCATAATAATCCTCCGGAGACTGTATCATCATAGCGAACGTCGCCGGCACGATTAACGCGTACGGTGTTCCGTCAAGAAGAATAGAGATCCGCCCTTCCAGTAAACCTCCCATCACCCGATCCGGGCGCTCCGTCGCCTGCACCTGTGGAAAGATGGATAAATAATTATCTTCGATGAGCTGCTCAATGTAACCCGATTCAAGTGCATCATCGATGTCGATATTCTTCACTCGCTGGATGACTTCCTGAAGCAGCTCTTCGTTTGCAATATCTTTGATATAGACGATGGCCAAATCCTTTTTTGACCGATCGCCTATTTCAAAATTAAGGATAGTCAAGTTCGGGTCATTCGTTAGTCTCCTCAGGATAGAGGTATTGTCACGAATGTTTTCGATGAACCCGATACGAGGCCCGCGGACAAGCGCTTCTGTAGGCGGCTCTTCAATCGCTCTTGACTTCCACCCTTTCACATCAAGAACAATCCCGACCTCCACGCCGTCCACAAGCAACAACGCCGACCCGGTCATGACTCCCTTGATGCCGCTCTCGATATCTTCCACTTCTTTAATCCCGGCTACACTGATCACGTGGTCAAGCAGATGCTGCTTCAACGCATCTTTTCTCCAATGCTTCCGCTTACCTGCACCATCTGACATCAGCGGTTTCAAAACAAAATTATTGATTTCCTCCACGTTCACAAGACCGTCGATATGGATAAGGGCACTAGATGGGCCGTCTTCCCCTAGCTTGAAGTTACGTGTTGTAATGTCTGCATTCATCCCGATCCGGTCATCTATTTTCTTTTTATTCTCTTTAAGAAGGTCTCCAATTGGTTCTCTCTCCTGTTCTTTCTCGTACGTTGTCCTAGTCCCTCGTGCCTTTCGCCGCAAGTCGACAATACCATGGGCCGCTTTCGTCGCAAAAACCGGAAACAGAATCAAGACAACGATACCTACATACACATCCGTCCTTGTAAGGAACGCTAACACAGATTCCATGGTATTCCCTCCTTACTCATAGTTTGGCTATTCTTACTGAAAGTGCGTGAGAATCAAGGAACACAATAAACCGACCGAGGCGATAAAACCGACGGCAGCGCCGCCTTCCTCATACGCTTCCGGCATCATGGCAGCCGTCACCATCGCAATGACCCCTCCGGCCGCGAACGCTCCGATGAAGGCGATCAGCCCGTCCGAGGCACCTTCAAGAAAAACATAACCGGTCAGGGAACTAAGCGCAGATAACACGAGGACGACCCCCCATAAAAACAGGATCTTCCGATTAGAGTAACCATCCTTTTTCAATCCGACGCTGGAAGAGAGGCCCTCTGGAAAATTACTGATGAAGATGGCGATGACGAGGAGCCAGCTCACTCCGCCTCCTTCGAGCAGACTGACGCCGATGATGACGGACTCTGGAATGGCATCGATGATCGTACCGAAGAAGATCGCCATCCCGGAGGATCCTTGAGGATTCTCACGGGAACGCTTACGCTCTTTCCCGCCTTTTCTTGCAAGGACAAATTCAACGATCGTAAACAGCAGGGCTCCGCCGAGAAATCCAAGCGTCGTTGTTTTTAGTCCTCCTTCATGAATCGAATCAAGCAGGAGTTCAAACGAAGCAGCACCGATCAAAACGCCGGTACCGAATGCCATGATGGCCCCGATCCAACTCTTCTTCATGGTGAAAAAGAGGCCGACTAGCGAGCCGATAAATACCGCCGATCCTGCGACTCCTCCCCAGAACGCTGCTGTCCACATAGCCCTCACCTTTCTAATTCCGTTATATTCTTCTAGTGTGTGTTAAAAAAGGCAGGCTATGTGGGCCGGCATAAACAAAAAAATCCCCTCACGGTTGTGAGAGGATTTCGTTTCTGGTTAGTTTGTCTGCAAGGCCGGCTCTGCCTTCGTTTCCGCAGCAGGCACTTTCTTTTCTTTCTTCGGCTTTCCTTTGATGAAGAAGGACAACAGTAGCCCGACTATCGCAATGATGGTTGCGACAAGGAACGCTACATCAATGCCGTGGATAAGGGCATTGGACATAATGTTCTGCGGCTGTTCACCAGCAGACGGCGTATAGTCTTTGGACGCATTCGTCATCACTGTTACAAGCAGTGCCGTACCGATGGAACCTGCGATGGTACGAAGCGTGTTGTTCATCGCTGTACCATGCGGGATCCACTCTTTAGACAACTGGTTCAACCCTGCTGTAGATACCGGCATCATAACCATTGCGACACCCATCATGCGGATCGCATAGATTGTCACGATGAAGCTGTAACTCGTGTCCGCCGTCAAGTTGGAGAAGACGTACGTCATTGATGCGATGATGGTAAGTCCGGTAATCGCCAGCCAGCGTGCTCCGATCTTATCAAAAATCCTTCCGGTGATGGGAGACATGATTCCCATGACGAGCGCTCCCGGAAGCAGCATCAGACCAGATTCAAGTGCTGTGAATCCGCGCATCGTCTGCATGTAGATCGGCAGGAGCAATTCTGCACCGAGCATGGACATCATGACGATCATCGTGATGACAGCGGCAAGGGCGTAAATTTTGTTACCGAACACACGGAACTCTAGGATCGGTGTTTCCAAACGGAACTGACGGATGATGAACGACGCAAGGGCGACGACACCGATAATCAACGTAATATACACGTTCGGACTGGACCAGCCGTCATTACCGGCGCTGCTGAATCCGTAAAGCAGACCGCCGAATCCGAAGGTAGACAGGATAATGGACAGCACATCGATCGTCGGGTTCGTCTGTTCCGTTACGTTCTTAAGCGCAAAGGCACCGAAGATGATGGCTCCGATGGCAATCGGAATAATAATGAGAAACGGTGTTCTCCAGGAATATTCTTCGACGAGATACCCGGACAATGTCGGCCCGATTGCCGGACCGAAGGCGATGACAAGTCCCGCCATCCCCATGACCGTCCCCCGCTTCTCGACTGGGAAAATCATCAACATAACAGTCTGCATAAGCGGCATCATAATACCGGCACCGCTCGCCTGAATCAAACGGCCGATAAGCAGCACCGAGAAGTTAGGTGCAGCTGCCGCTACGACGGTACCAATCGTAAACAGCGTCATCGCTGTAAAGAACAAGCGTCTCGTCGTGAACTTTCCTATTAAAAAGGCAGTGATCGGAATCATTACCCCGTTGACGAGCATGAATCCCGTCATCAACCACTGGGATGTATTAGCGGTAACATTCAATGTTTCCATAATATTCGGCAGCGCCGTGTTCAACAACGTCTGATTTAATATTGCCACAAACGCACTGACTAACAGTACCGATACGATCGCTATGCGGTTGATCGGCTGTTTCTCTACTTGCTGTGTTTGTTCAGCCATACTTATTCCTCCTCATTCCTGATGGACAAGCCGCGCTTCAGAAGCCTGAGCTCGATCGCAAACTGCTCCATCGCTTTCTCTTTTGATAAACCTTTCGCAAAATGCCGGATCATATTATTGAACATCACCACACGAACGAGATGGATAGCATGGTACAATTCTTCTTCATTTCTTACATCCAGCAGACTCTCATCGATATACTGCCGGATATCATTCAAGTAAGTAAGGAATCGATCCCTTGTTTCCCCATTCGTAAACGTATTCTGCACTTTGTGATTCATGTTCAGAAACACGTGCTTGAAGAACAAGCGGTTCTCTTCCTCTTCAAACTCATCCAGCGTCTGGTGGAACAAATTCGTCATCGCTTCGAATATGTTCCCTTCTGTCTGCTGCAGATAAGAAATGAACAAAGCCTGCCTCTCTTTCGAGTGCTGTTTCAACAGATAGAAGAACACGTCCTCCTTATCCTCGAAATACTGATAAAAACTGCCTCTGGATACTCCGCATCCTTTAATGATGTTGGAAATCGAAGCATCGTGAAGCGGTGCTCTAGAAAACTCGGCACGCGCTGCCTTCATCAGCGCTTCCTGCTTCTCTTCTGGTAAATTGAAGAATGTTTGTTTCGGCATAGTATGCTTTCCCCCACAATGTGACACGGTGTCACATCCAACTGATAGTATGTATATTACTCCCCTTGATTCGAATAGTCAACTAAAAAGTGACACGGTGTCACATTTTTTATTTTCAAAAAAATAAGCCGGGAGATCACCGTCTCCCGGCCTTCGTTCGATACCAAATCATTGCTTGCTTTTCTATCTCTTTAACAACGTTGTTCTTTCCTGCAATATAGGCATCAATATCCTCGGGGAACCTGACGGCAAGCTCCGCTTTCAAGCGCCCGTATTTTTCTCTCGCCCGCTTGTGCGCGCGTAAATAATCACGAAAAGCGAGATGGCGGACGATTTCGCTGCTGCCCTTCGGAAACACGTGGACATGGTGGGTCCGGTCGTCCCCGCCCTTTTGAAAGAAGCGCCGGCCGGCGATCCCGTTTTCCCCTTTTGCTTCATAACCATGGGCCGCCATTTTCTCTTCGTATGTATCGACAACGAAAATGTCGGTTACGACCGGTAGGATATCAATGACCGGCTTCGCATGCAGACCAGGGACTGCCGTACTGCCAATATGATGAATAGCCGGGACCACTTCCCCGAAAATCTTCCGGAGCGAATCCGCTTCTTTTTCGAACATTGCCGGCCATGCTTCGTTGTAACTGGTGACTTCTACGTTACGCAAGGTCTCTCCCCTTTCCACCGCTGCTACCCTTTTGTTACAGTATATAATAGATAAAGGAGGAATGTTCTATCGCTACTGTCCTTATAATCCTGATGGCCGTTTTGCTGCTCATCAGCTTCATCCGAAAGCTGACGAAGAAAAAAGTTTCCGAAGGCGAGGCTTACACGCCGCTTGACGACGTTTACGAAGGTCGGAACAACCGGAGCACCCTTCCTGACATAGACACTCACCGGAAAGCCCCTTATGAAGAAAGGGACGACGTATAAGTTCATTCCCGTAATAATGCAGCCCAGAACAATTGATACATGCAGACAAAGAACAGCGCAGCCATTAAACCGATGGCTGTATAGAAATAAAAAGAAACCTCTCTTCCTGCCGCCTGCATCAGGAAATCCTGATTTGCGGACAGAACAATGAGAAGAATCGTATTTTGAATTACGACGAGGAAGAGAACGGCCCGTTCGTATTGTATCTTTTTGTTTTTCTCGGTTAGATTGATGTAATTCAGCTTCTCCGGCCGGCGTTTTAACAGACCGATCAACCGCCAGCTGAGGATACCGATGACCGGAAGAAGGAACAGGAAGTACTTGGACCCCCATTGATCGGGAACAGTATTGGTGAAGTGGATGGGGATGTTCCTCGGCAGATCCGGTAGATGAACACCCAGCTGGACGCTGTGGAAAAGGAGAGCTGCGGCTGTCAACAAAGGGATAGACCGCTGTATCATGATCTCCTTTTTCACGGCGTGTTCCAGAAGAAGGTTGTGACAGTGATGGGGATAACGAGCGTCACGACTACTAAAGCCCCGTTCCCGATCAAACCGATGCGCTTGTAGAGCCCCTTCTCAGAGAACGCTCCTGCAATCAACCCGAAGACCGCAAGTACGACACTGATAAGAAGGTAAGCGTCGTTCCCAAGCAGCATGACAATATACAAAATAAGGCTGAGAGCAAATAAGCAAATCGATATTCGTGACATGGTTCGTTTCATCTCTTCCTTTCACACCCCTTTCTTATTAACTACTTCCAATTATTCCAAAATATATGACATTCATCAATAGTTACTCTATGATACAATGCCCTGTCCCATTATGGATTTGGTATATAGAAAAAAGACCCTCTCTTTTCGAGAAGGTCTTCCAAGCTGCGTTCACAAGGCTGTCGTCTGGGAGACTTCCGTTTCATCAGGATCCGTTCCATCCTGCATATCCGGGCGGTCTGGCAGGTCTATTCCCGCTTCTTCCAAACGGGCGTCTGCCTCCTCTTTCGTCATCGTGCCGGCTTCCACTTGATCGCGTACCTCCTCCATCACCTGCTTCTGCTCATCGGTTAAGTTCTCCATGAATCCACCTTTTCCGTGATGGGGACCTTTCAGGCCGAGCTCTTCCATCTGATCTCTCGCTTCCTCTTCCGTCATCTCACCTGCTTCCACCTGATCGCGGATGGCGTCGACTTTCGCTTTCGTCTCTTCATCCAGCGCCTCAAAGCCGTGCCCGCCCCGATGGAATCCCTGCTCCTTCAGCTGATCAACTGCTTCATCTTCGGTGATGTCCCCACTCTTAAACTGCTGGAGAAGCTCGCGGACTTCGGTTTCAAACGCAGACTCTCCGGACTCGGAATCCGACGTGGCAGCAAAGGCGACACCCGGAATCGCGATGGCCAGCGCAAGCGCTCCTGTAATGGCTTTCTTCGATAATACGTTTTTCATTTGATATCCTCCTGTAAACAATATTTGTGTTACAGGTTCATCTTACAAAGGATATGAGTCAGGAAGATGTCAAAGAAAAACAATTAAGACAGAGACCTCTTAAATACAAAACTAACTTGATCATACCCCATCTTATCCATGTAAAACCGGTGGGCGTCTTTGCGCTGGAGACCGGATGAAAGAGCCACACTCTCATACCCTTCTCCAACAGCCCAGTGATGGACGGCGTTTAACAGCTTCTCGCCACAGCCTTTCGAACGGTGCTTTTCGTCCGTCACCAAGTCACACACCCACACGAATCGTCCATAGTAGAGTGTCGTCATCGGTTTCACTCCCGCAACGGCCACGAGCTTTTCGTCTTCCATCCACGCAAAAAGACGGTAGCGGTCCACTCGCTGCGCTTCTGTCACCAAATCGAGGTAAGCGGATTCGGTAAGATGAGTCCGGAGCTGTTTCATGACGGGAAAAGCAGCGATAATCTCCTGTTTGGAAACCAATTCTTTCACCTTCATCCTCCTTATCTCAAATAGCCGCCATTGTTCAGATCGAACGTCGCACCAGTATAGTGCTTGGCCTTCTCCGACAAAAGAAAAACGACCGTATCTGCCACATCCTCAGGAAGAACCGGCGTATCAATCAGTTCATTTGCCAAATACTCCTCCACTCTCCATGCAGGGATTTGACTCATCATCGGTGTCTGAACGATGGTCGGGGCAACTGCGTTAACCCGGATGTACGGAGAGTAATTGATCGCACAGCTTTTTGTTAAGCCGATCAAAGCGGCTTTCGAGAGACCGTAAATGGCATCCGTGCTGCCGTCCAAAGCGGATACACTCGACAGGTTGACGATCGATCCTCTCCGCTTCGACTCAAATAGACATTTACCGAAGAACTTGGAAAAATACACCGCCCCTTTAATATTGATATCAAGCACGCGGTCTATTTCCTCCGGTTCATATTGCATAATGTTTTTTGCAAGATAAATGCCGGCATTGTTAACTAAACCGTTCGTATCTGGATGTTCTTCTGTAACATACTCAAAGAACTTCTCCACCTCTTCATATTTACTTATATCCAGTCGATAGGTATACAGACGTTCCTTACCTCCCATGGATTGTTTCAAATCATACAATGCGTCCTCCTTGATATCACAAGCAATGACGGCGGTCTGTTCCTGAAGACAATGGTTAACAATTGCCTTTCCGATTCCGGAGGCAGCACCAGTGACAATGACTTTTCCACTATTCCACACACGTTCCATCTCCTACTCCTGTATGTAATAAATTATCAAAATTGGTAAACATCATCATTATACTATCTCACGCATCGGTTTACATTTATTTATCTAAAATAGCTTACAGGAAAATTATTCTAATTATTTTATCCAAGCAAAGGATTTTCCACCTTTCTTTCCTATGTCCATGGTAAAATTACTATTCTATGGAAACGATTAAAACATATAGTCAGGAGAGTAGAGGTATGAAAAAAATAAGTTATTCCATCTTGGATGTTTTTTCACAAGGGAAGTACACCGGAAACCAACTGGCAGTTTTTCGCAATGCTGAAAATCTGTCTTCTGATGAGATGCAGCAAATAGCAAAAGAGATTAATTTTTCAGAGACCTCTTTCCTATTGTCTTCTACCAGAATAAACGGGGGATATGATGTTCGTATTTTCACCCCTAATGAAGAGGTACCCTTTGCCGGGCATCCAGCATTGGGTACTGCGTACATCATCCAAAGAGAAATATTAAACGAAACCAAAAAAGATATCACATTAAATTTTATATCTGGACAAACCCCCATTATGTTCGATGAGGGAAAACAAATTTATTGGATGAACTTAAATGAACCTGCTTTTGGCCGCATATTAAACAGAGAAGAAATTGCGGCTGTTTTAACTATTAACCAAACATGTATCGATCATCGATTTCCAATTCAAGAAGTGTCTACAGGACTTCCTATAATTATCGTACCCTTACTTTCACTGGAAGCCGTAAGGAGTGTCCGATTAAATAAAAATAAATACTATGAATTAATTAAACAAACTGACGCCAAGGCAATTATGGTATTCTCTTCTGAAACTTACAGTCCCGATAATCATTTGAACGTCCGGGATTTTGCTGATTATTATGGGATTCCGGAAGACGCAGCTACCGGGAGTTCAAATGGAAGTCTAGCTTCTTACTTAGTGAAATACAGGTATTTTAATGAAGACAAGATTAATATTCGTACGGAACAAGGATACGAGATCAACAGGCCTTCTTTATTGTATTTAAGAGCAGAGAAAATAAATGATAAAATTACAGCAACCATTGGAGGACGTGTAGAAAAAATTGCGCAGGGTGATTGGTTCACACGTTCCTGAACGTACTACCCTTTACTGTACAGAGCCTCTCATGACAATCGCTTATCCTTCATTTTAATAAATTTTCCAGGGATCGGGTGGAAAATAAAAAAAGCCACCCCATGACAGGGTGACGATAAGAAGGTTGGAACGAATTATTTAACTGGTACGGGAGTGGTCACTTTCACCACTTTTCCCGTCTCACTCGCTTCCAGGGCGGACAGGATCACTTCTAATGATTTTCTACCTTCTTCCCCGGTAATCAAAGGTTCACGATCATGAAGGATGGAGTCAACGAAATGATCGATTACATGGGTCGTCGTCTGACCGCCTTCCTCATTCGTCTGGATTTTATCCAGTTCGAAGTTCAGGACTTCTCCGGTCTTGTAGCGGATTCGGAAGGAATAGTCCGGGTCGTTCTCAAGCTCCATGACCCCCTTCTCGCCGTATAAGACGGTAGCATTGTCCCCGCCGGCAACGTAGGACCAGCTGGCAGTCAGTGTCCCGATGATACCACTGTCCATCTTCAGGATACAGACGGCGTTATCATCCACTTCGGTGTTCTCTTTGGCAGTCGTCTGGACGAATGCACTTATTTCATCGACTTCACCGAGCAGGTAGCGGATCAGGTCCGCTTTATGGACGCCGAGGTCCCCCATCGCGCCGACGAACGCTTTCTCTTTATCGAAGAACCAGCTGTCTGCGCCGTCGATGCTCCAATTTTCCGGACCACCGTGGCCGAAGGTCGTCCGGAAGCTGTAGATTCTGCCGAGCTCTCCGTCCTCAAGCATCTGCTTCGCTTTCTGGTGCGAAGCGACGAAGCGCTGGTTATGAGCGACCATCAGCTTCTTCCCGTTTGCTTCGGCAGCGGTGATCATCGCCTGTGCTTCCTCGCTAGATACAGCCATCGGCTTTTCACAGAGGACATGCTTCTTCGCTTCCAGGGCAGCAATGGTTACAGGGGCATGCAGAGCATTCGGGAGGCAGACGCTGACTGCATCTATATCCGCCCGCTTCAACAGTTCTCTGTAATCGAAGAACGCCTCGGCGCCGTATGATTCTGCTACAGCCAGCGCCCGGTCGTTGATGACATCACAGACCGCAGCGATTTCTACATTCGGATTCGTTTTATATTCCAGCAGGTGGCGCTTTTGTGCAATACTGCCGCAGCCGATGACTCCAACTCTGATCTTATTCATGATTGATTCATCCTTTCACTCATTTGATAACTATCTTCACGGAGCGGCGACGGAGTCACCGTACTTGTAAGGTCCACCTTCTTTCCGGAATCAGAAGAAGTATGGAAGGCATGCATCGCTTCCAGGACATGATAGGCAAGAGACCCATGCGTTCGGAACGGCGTCCCGTGCTTGATCGCCTCCGCCATATCGGCAAGACCGATTCCGCGGCTGTTCTCTGAATAGACCGATGGAACGGAGACTTCCTGCCAGACATCTTCCCCGCGTTTCTTATAGGAAACAGGGCCCCCGAACGTGTTCGGGTCCGGCACTTTCAAAGCCCCTTCTGTTCCGTAAAGCTCGATCAGCGAGCCTTCCGCCGGTGCTGCATCGAAGCTCATCGTTAAGGTGACAAGAGCCCCCTGTTCCATTTCGAGGATACCGGAATAGTGGGTTGGGGTTTCGACAGAAAGGACTGTCCCCTCCTTCGGACCACTTGCAATTGCACGTTCCGCGGGGCTTGTCGTCGCGACAGCCATAATGGACTTAATCGGACCGAGCAGCTGGATAAGGGCAGTCAAATAGTAAGGTCCCATATCAAACAGCGGCCCTCCTCCTTTCTGGTAAAAGAACTCCGGATGGTGGTGCCAGCGTTCCGGACCAAGATTCATCATGAAAGCGAGGCCGGACAATGGAATACCGATCGCTCCTTTCTCCATAAGCCCCTGACAAGTCTGGAGGCCTGCACCTAGGAACGTATCCGGAGCGACACCCACCTTCAAATTCTGTTCTTCCGCAAAGGCGAGGATTTCTCTTCCGTCTTCTAATGTGACGGCAAGGGGCTTTTCGCTGTAAACGTGCTTCCCGTTTCGAAGCGCTCCCATCGTAATTTCCTTATGAACGAGCGGCGGTGTCAGATTGATGACGACGTCGACCGCTTCGTCCTCCAACAGCTCCGTTACCGTGAGGGCGCGCTCGACGCCGTAAGCCTCTGCTTTCTCACGAGCGCGGTCCAGATCGACATCGGCACAAGCGATGATATCGAAGCTCGCAAATTCCTGACTATTTTTCAAATAAATATCGCTGATCGTTCCACAACCGATTATTCCTGCGCGAATTGTCATTTCTTCCACCTCTTCTTTCTCTCTATTATTCTTTCACGGCCCCGCCAGCAAGTCCCTTCACGACTTTCTCCTGTGAGAATAAGTACACGATCAGGATCGGAAGACTGGCAAGGGTAAGGGCTGCCATCAAGCCGGGGACGTTGACGGAGAATTCTCCTTTAAAGTCTTGGAGACCAAGCGGGAGCGTCATGTTCTCGGGACTTGAGATCAGCACAAGGGCAAAGATGAACTCATTCCATAAGTGGATGAAGTTGTAGATCAGCACCGTCATCAATGCCGGAGTCAGCATCGGCAAAATCACCCGCCAGAAGACGCCGAAGTGGGTACACCCATCCATCTTCGCTGCTTCTTCGAGCGATTTCGGAATTTCCTGCATGAATTGTGTCAGGATGAAGATCGATATCGGCAGACTAAAGGCGATATACGGTCCGAGCAGCGCCCAGATCGTATCATATAGGCCGATGTTTTCCGTAAACTTGAAAATCGGGATCAGCGTCGCATGGATCGGCAGCATCATCCCGGAGATGAAAAGCAGGAACAGAACGCGGTTGAATTTGAATTTCATCCGGCTCAGCGGATAACTCGCGAGTGCTGCAATGAACATGACGATGCCGACAGCAAGCACGGAAATCAGAATACTGTTGAAGAAGTAACGGGTCAGCCCCATTTCAAACACGGCGGCGAAGTTCTCTAAGTTGAAGGAAGAAAAGAAGGCAAACGGCTTTTCAAAGAAATCGGCCTGCGTCTTCAATGCCGTCGAAATCATATACAGGAACGGAAAGCCGGTGAAGACGAGCAGAAGAATGGCAAAGACATATAACGGAATGCGCTTGAATGTCGCTGTCATAGCAGTGCTCCTTTCTTTTTACGATAGAAATCAAGCATCTGAATGATGATGGTCACAATCAAAGCGATGAAAAACATCAGGAAGGCGATCGCACTCGCATACCCCATATTGAAATTGACGAAAGCCTGTTTGAACATATAGGTGCCCATCAGCTCGGTCCCATGGTTCGGGCCGCCGCCTGTCATGATATAGAAGATATCAAACGCCTTCAGGGAACCGACGATAGCGAGAATAGAGCTGCTCACAATAGTCGGCATCAGCATCGGCAGCGTGATATGGATGAACTTATGTAGAGCGTTCGCTCCGTCCATCTTGGCTGCTTCATACAGGTCTTCCGGAATACCGACGATCGCCGCTTTGAAGAGAATCATATAGAAAGGGGCGAACTGCCAGACGACAACAAGCAGGACGGCGAACATGGCGGTGTCAGCTTGACTGAGCCAGGCGACGTTTTCTACACCGAAGAGGGACACGATATTATTGACGATACCATTAATCGGATCGAACATGAGCACCCACAAGAGACCGATGGCGACCGTCGACATGAGGAAAGGAAAGAAGTAAACGCTGCTCATGAAGCGGATGCCTTTGACCGGAGCAAACAGCATCAAAGCCATTAACAGACCGAGTGGAATTTGGACGAATACGGAAACGAGAACGACCCACGTATTATTCGTCAACGACGTCCAGAACACCGGATCCTGGAACAGCTGGACATAGTTCTGCAAACCGACGAACACCATCTCACTCATACCGTCCCATTCATACAAACTATATTGGAAAGTAGAAAAAATCGGATAAAGGACATAGACGGCATAAACGATGAAGGCTGGTGCGATAAACAACAGGATGGTCATCATATCCCTGGACTTGACGTTTTTCGTCTTTTCTTTCGTTCGGGAAGCTGCTTTTGATTTGGCTCGTGCCACTTTGTTCACATGTGTTTCCACAAGATCCCTCCTTTTTAATAGAAGGAAAGGGGGAAGCCCCCTTCCTCCTTTTATTCCAGTACTTCCTTCGCTTTCGCTTCCATCTTCTCTGCCGCCTCTTCCGGCGTCATCTCCAGTCCGAAAACAGCCTGGGTCGTATCTTTATGAAGCTCGGCAAGCTCTGGAGGAAGAGTTTGGTCGTAAGGCATCTGCAGGTGGGTCGCGCCTTCCACTACTTCATGGAATTTCTTCGTGAATTCATCATTCGGAACCACTCCATTGATGGAAGTAAGGGAACCGGTGCGGTCCGCGTATGCCTGTGCCGTTTCTTCACTTGTCAGTTCCTGAATTAATTCTGTAGCAAGATCTGGGTGTTCAGAGCTTTCTGATACCGACCATACAGGACTTGCGGAAGCTCCTAGATCCGTGACGGATCCTTTGCCGCCTTCCACTTCCGGAAAGACGAAGAAGTCGAGCTTCTCTTCGAATTCAGGTGCTTCCATACGGACATTGTTCAGGAAGGAAATCGTCATATCCATCATGGCCGCCTGACCGGAATACAAAAGCTGACGTCCTGTACCTTCGTCGTAAGGTACTCCGTTAAAGCCTTCATTAAAGGCATCGTTCTTCACCATTTCCTGTATGTACGTTCCCGCTTGTACATACCCCTCATCGTCGAACCCTTTCCCTTCTCTATGGAAAGCGCTGTCAAAAAGATCCGTACCCGCTTCTCTGCTTGCGAAGTTCATGAGGTAGTATGCGCCTGGCCATTTTGTCTTGTTGGCAAGGGCGATTGGAATGATGTCGTTCTCATTGAGCGTATCGTTGATTTCAAGCCATTCCTGGTATGTCTTCGGCTCTTCCAATCCATATTTATCAAAGATTTCTTTGTTGTAGAAAACGACGTCGATGGAGAGCCCAAGTGGCAGGCCGTACACTTTGTCCTCGTACATCGAATTCTGAAGCGCCAATTCATTAAAGTGGGACTTGTCGACGTCCTCGGTTACATCCAGCACTTTTCCTTGATCAACGAACTGTTTCAGCCAGCCGCCGCCCCAGCTGTTAAATACATCAGGCGGGTTGCCGCCGGACATGGCAACAGACAGCTTCTGCTTATACGCATCGTTTGGAATCCGAAGGACTTTAACCTCGACATCCGGGTGCTTCTCCTCAAAGCGCTCGACTGCTTCTTCATACACCTTCTCCTTCTCGCCGGGATCGATGTGCCAGAACTCAAGCACCTTCTTCTCGCTTCCTCCTGCAGAATTGGAAGAACCGCTGCACGCAGTCAGAATCAAAACCAAGAACAACATCATTAACATCGCCAGTTTCTTCAATAGAACCGCTCCTTTATAATGATTTGATCAAACGGATGTCACGTTTTGTTTCTGCAGGTACTGGAAACTTTCCGCAATGCTATCAAGCGGGGACTGCTTCGATTGATCCTGTTCTACGATCCACCATTCCACCCCGTTCTTTCCACCGAGTTCAAGCACGCGCTCGATATCGACACCGCCTGTTCCAAGCTCTGCGAAGAACTGCTCTCCATCTGTCGTCATATCCTTCAAGTGGACGAGTGGCGTCCGACCCTGGTAATTCTCGAGCCATTTGGCTGGTGATTCTCCCGCTTTCGTCAGCCAGTAAATATCGAACTCCGCCTTCACCCACTCCGGATTCGTCTCTTTCAAAATATAGGAAAGCGGTGTCGTACCGTCCTCCCATGCTTCAAGCTCGAAGTCGTGGTTGTGATAGGAAAGCGTGATGCCTGCTGCATGAGCTTTCTCCCCTGCTTTATTCAACACGCTTACCAGATGCTCGTAATGTTCCTTCGTCCGCTGCTCCGGAAGCAGGTATGGGCAGACGATATGCTTGCTTCCAAGAATTTTCTGCTCTTCGATGACGCCGTCGATTCCCTCTTCCAGGACGTCGAGCGGAATATGACTGGATGCCGCCTTCAACCCGAGAAGGTCGAGCGTTTCCCGCACTTCTTCTGCCTGCAGGCCGCCGAGCCCGGCAAGCTCCACCCCGTCATAACCGAGGTCCGCCACTTGCTTCAGCACCCCCTTGAAATCTTTTTCACTTTCATTACGCAAGGTGAACATTTGTACAGCTACTGGAATCTTTGTCATTTGATACACTCCTTTATTTTGTTAATGTAAACGATTACAAAAAGGTTTTTTAAAAAAGGATGATAGCTCACCCTATTTGTAATCGATTACATTTTACTAACCAATGATATTACAGCGGGACTACCTTCTTTTGCTGCTTCGCCCCGCACGACTCACGGATCACCAATTCATCCGACAATAGATGCTCCATCTTCGTGACTTCTTCTCCGTTCAGCTTCTTCAGCAGAAGCTCCATCGCCCGTTTCCCCATATCGAAAAACGGCTGGGCAATGGTTGTCAGAGGCGGATTGTACATGGATGCAAACTGGATATTGTCAAACCCGACAACTGCCAGGTCTTCCGGTACCTTCCACTCAACAGCAGAAGCTGCATTGATCGCTCCAATCGCCATGTCGTCACTTGCTGCAAAGACAGCAGTCGGACGTTCGGCTTGGGAAAGTAAAGACGTCATATGTTCATACCCGGATTCATAGGTGAAGTCCCCTTCCCGGACGAACCGTTCATCGACGCCGAGGCCGTGCTCGATCATCGCCTGACGATAGCCTTCGTAACGAAGCTCGGACAGTGGCATGCGAAGCGGCCCTGAAATACAGGCAATTCGTTTATGGCCGAGGCGGATGAGATGCTCGGTTGCTTTCCAGCCACTCTTTTTGTTATCGATCGACACAAACGGTATGTTCGAAGATGCCAAATGAGCGGTCGCAAGCACGATTGGAAACTCGTTTGAAATTTCCAGCATCAGACGCTCCTCCATTTTAGGAGACAGCATGATCATCCCGTCTACCTGCCGCTGCTTCAAGTGTTCGACAGATCCATACTCGCTGCCGAACTGGTTGTTGGTATTGCGGAGCAGGACACGATATCCGTGGACAGACGCTTCTTCCTCAATACCGCCGACGATTTCTGCAAACACCGTGTTACGGATGTTCGGCACAAGGACGAGAATCGTATTCGTCTCCGTGCGTCGGAAATGCCTGGCCAGCATATTCGGCTCATAATTCAACTGCTCAATCGCTTGGTCCACTTTCGCTTTCGTCACCGGCTTTACCGCTTCGGGATTGCGCAGCACGCGCGATACCGTTGCCGTTGAAACACCGGCAAGTTTCGCTACATCACTCATCTTCGCCATAAGTAAGCTCCTGTTCCTGTGTCAAAATGTAATCGATTACAAATAGTGTAAGCGATTCGTTTTGGAAATGCAATACTATCCGGAAAATATTCTGAATTTTTAAAATGGATGTCGGGATTTTTTCTTCCTCCATAAAAAAAGCCCGCTGAATGCGGACTTATTCCAACATATCAAGCAGCTGATTCGTCTCTTCGGCGTTCAGCTCGTACGCCTCCGACTCGTGTCCTGCATAGGTCAGCCGACTGCTCTCTCCATCCATCTTCCATTGCAGGCCGTTCGTTTCCCCGTTTTCATAGCGGACAAGCAGGTCATAGTCCGGTTTCGTTCCGTTCACGTCGATGTCCTGTTTGACAGCGACGGTCTCTTCCGTAATTTCCTCGAATCTGGAAACTGTCTCCTTCTGATCGAGTACCGTGAAATGATTTTCGTTCAAGCCGCCATAGCCTCTTGACTCCGACACCTCAATCAATGACACATCATCGAGCAGTGTCAACTTTTTCTCCGACGATTGACAGGCGATTAACGTGAGTAATAGGCAAAAATTCCTACACCTTTCTTCATGATTCCCCTCCTGAACCGCTTCCCCATTGATCCATTGCCAGGAAAAACAGGGCCAGCATAATATTTAAAACCGCAAGCATGGCATAATGCGTCCCTTCCATCCACCCGAGGGAATAGAGCAGGGGGAAGACCATCGTCTCCACCCCGAACAGACAGAGCAGGAAGCCGAATCTTTTTGCGAGCTTAGGCTCGTCTTTCGGATGAAAGGTGGTATGATAGCCGGCGATAAATGCAGTCTTTCCTTTCTTTGCGACAGATAAGCCGGTCCCACAGAGAAGAAGACCGATCAGCACAAGGAAGAATGAAATCCAAAACATCTTCTGCCCCCTTACGTCCAGTAATGCTTTTCAAAATAGGCGATGAGCTCCGCCTTCCCGCCGTTTTCTGCGTGAAGCTTATGTAATAGATCGTGATTGTGGGTATGGGTGACACCCGTTTCCCGGACTTCTTCATACAGGGAGAAAAACGGCAGTTTTTTCTCCCTGGCAATCGCGAGTTCCCGTTCCACGTCATAGGCAACTTTACGAAATCTTACATCCGCTATTCCATCTTCATCGATTTCAAGGAGGGCATACTGTGCCCTGAGGTCCCCGTTCAGTTTTCCCCATTTAAAAAAAGGCTGGCCGACGGTGCCGGGATTGATAATCAACTGTCCGTTTGTACTGTAGCGCAGAAGCGGGTGATGGGTGTGCGCGTAAATCGCGACATCATGGCCATCGTCAAATAAGCGGTCAAACCCTTCCTGAGGATGGGAGGGCCACAGGTCTCCTCCGTAGTTCTTATCCGGCAGGTGGTGGCTCAGGCGGATATGCAGCTTATTGATCTGTTTCGTCTGGACAAGCGGCAGCGTTTTTATCCGATCGATGTAGGAAGGATTCAATCTTTCACAAAGGTATTTCGTGAGTCGTGTAACGTAAAGATCCGTAGCATTCCCGATGTCTATATCTTTCTTCAAGACGTCGAGGAAGCCATCCTCCCAGTTGCCGCGGACATAGGCGGAAGTGCGTACCTGATCCAACTGCTCGAATAAGTCATCCGCTCCCGGGCCGGGCATGATCAAATCTCCTAAAAACCAATAGTCTGTTACCCCTTGCCGTTTCGCGTCCTGCAGCACCGCCTCAAGGGCGGTTCCGTTGCCATGGACATCGGCAAGCAACGCAATGATAGGCATAACGCTTCCTCCTAATCTATTCTCTTTTGAACTGCTGCGGCGAGTGCTTCTGCTTTCCGGGAACCGATCACCACGACTTCTCCCGATTTCAGTATCAGCTCTACGCCTTCCCTGCCGCCGGTATTATAGAGCTTTTCTCCCGAAAAATTGACCCGGATACCCCATCCCCCGAAACGGACGAGGGACCGGACACGGATGGAAGAGACCTTTTCAATATCCGCATGTAGAAACTTCCGGTATCTCAAGTGGAAGGGAAACAGTTTGACATACACGCCGTCGTCCCGGACCTGTGTCGTCATATTCACCTTTAAAGAAAACAAAGGAAGGAGGATTCCAAAAACTACCCAGGCAAGAATCAACCCGGAATCTGTCATCGGCTGATCTCCTAATGGAACACCCAACAAAATCTGCTGGATGAATGCATACCAAAAAATACCGGTAACCGTCCCGATTATCACGAAAAAGAACCACCTGCCGGGCCATTGTACTTCTTCATAGACGGAGTTCTTCTGTTTACCGTCCACCCATTAACCTCCAACACGTCCATTCCTTCATAAATTTTCCCCTTCCCCATTATGTACAAAGAGAACAAAACGTTCCCCATTTCTATATTTTAACAAACCCCATGTAATCTTTACATTCATAATATAGAATGTAAAGATCGCATGGGGGATTTCTGGTTATCTAATAACGTCCCGGTACTCAACGTTAAGAGCCTCGGCAATCAATTTAAGATCGATATTATTCCCCTCGTACCTATCAAAATCAGACGTTTCAATAGCATCGAGCTGATCGACGGTCAAATTTGACTTATCAGCAAGCTCCTTCTGGGTCATTCCTTGTTGCTCACGGATCTCCGCTATGCGGGTATATAGAAATCCTTCAATGTTTTTACTCATGACACACCCCTCCTTTCTTACTTCTTATCTTAAACAAAATGAAGAAAAAAGAAAAAGATTCCCTGTTTCATCACCAACTATTTGGAACGACGGAAGATGAGACAGTCATCCATTAATTCTGCTCCGTAGTAGCCGGCTGCAAGCAGCTCCTTCTGCGCAGTGAGATCCGCTCTTTGCACGACCTTCTCCCGTTCGTCCTCCCATTCCCATACGCCTGACACCGGGCGGTACAGGATATAACGGAGCATACCGGCGTACTTCTCTTTCAGACGGACAATCGCCATGCCTTGGGCAAGTTTGTCCTTCAGGCTGCTTATGTTCCGCGGATGAACCGTGCACAAGAGATGCGCTTTGTCGGTATCCTCTTCCTGAAAGGCCTGCATGATCCATGCCCCCATCCGTTTCTGGAGCCGGTTCCCGCGATAATCCGGCCGGACACAGGAAATTTCCTGATGAACGACAAGGTCCCACTCTTCTTCCGGAAGGCCGATATCCATGCCGAGGTTTTCCGGATCCGGACCTGGGTACCATAGTGCCCGAAAGGCGATCAGTTCCTCCTCGACAAAGACACCGATCAACAGCCCGGCTCCTTCTAAAATGGTGTTAAATTCCTGTTTCGAGAGCGGTTGGAGCGTGTCTTTTTCCTGAACCTGCGCTTCGACGATCATCTGCATGTGGAGCAGATCCTCAATATCTTCGGCTCCTAAACGCCGCACATGATAAACGGATACTCTGCCTGTCGGGTGGTGGATGATTTCTCCATGTGCTTTCATGATGATCCCTCATTTCCTGATGCTTGTGAATCGTTCTTTATACAGGGTGATCGTTTCGATGTAGTCACCGTCCGGCTCATAGCCGATTCCTGGTCTGTCGGGAACGTGGATGATCCCATCCTTCATTTCAACCGCTGGAGAAATGATGTCCCTCTCCCAATAATGAGAGGATGGAGCCGTATCTCCGGGATATGTAAATCCCTCAAGCGAGGTGATCGCTATGTTGTGCGCCCGGCCGATTCCCGTTTCCAGCATACCACCGCACCACATTGGAATGTTTTTCTCCATGCACAGATCATGGATGGCGAGCGTTTCCGTCAGACCTCCGACACGACCTACTTTCAAGTTGACAATTCGGCAGCTGTCGAGCTCCACCGCTTTCCTGACGTCCTCTTTCGTATGCAGGCTTTCATCCAGGCAGATCGGTGTCTGCAAATGCTTCTGCAGCTTGGCGTGATCGATGATATCGTCATGGTCGAGCGGCTGTTCAATCATCATCAGTCCAAAACGATCAAACTTCTTCAAGTGATCGATGTCCTCCAATGTATAAGCACAGTTGGCATCCGCCATCAGCTCGATGTCGGGGAAAGTTTCCCGTATCGCTTCCAACACGTCAATATCCCAGCCCGGTTTCACTTTCACCTTGATCCGTTTATATCCTGCGTCGATGAAGTCCCGCACCTTTTCAAGCAGGGCTTCCTTCGTTTCTGTGATTCCAATGCTGACACCGACATCAATTTCCTTCTTGGTGCCACCAAGTACCTCACTCAATGTACGCCCTTCTTCCTTCGCATAAGCGTCCCAGACAGCCTGTTCGACGGCTGCCTTTGCATTGAAGTTCCCCCGGATCGACCGGAAACGTTCTGCAACCTCTGACGGATGGTCCAGCGCTTCCTCCAGCACCAACGGGAAAAGGAAATCCTTCATGATCGGCAGATTGGTCCCGATTGTTTCTTCATTATAGATCGGCTCCTTGATGGATACCGATTCCGCCCATCCGGAATACCCACTGTCCGTCTTTGCTTCAATAATAAGGACGTCCTTATCGTATTCCGTTCCCACACTCGTCGTAAACGGGTGGAGGAGATCCATTTTTATGTGTCTTAGTATGATTTCGTTGATTTTCATGTCATTTCCCCTCCCAGGTGACGTGGTCCGCTTCCAGAAGCAGCGCCTCCAAAATGTCGACTCCGGTGAAGAGCGCGGATGTATCGAAAGTCATTTTCGGATGATGAAGTCCCGGCTCAAGTCCACATCCAAGACCGATCATCGTCGCCGGCAGCCCTTTTTGGTGATGCGTGTAAAAGTGGAAGTCCTCTGCCCCCGGAGAAACACACGGCGGGACGACAGCATCATCCGAGACAGCCACTCCGATCGCCTTTTCAGCAAGTGCCACCGCTTGTTCGTGCTTGACTGCAGCAGGGGAAAATTCCACCCACTCCCATTCGATGTCTGTCTTCGTGTCCAAAGCCACCTGTCTCATAAGCGTCTCCGCCTGTTTCATGATGTCATCCAAAGTCCCTGTCTCCGCTGCCCGTGCATCGAACGTGAGACGGGCTTTTTCAGGAATGGCATTGGATGCTTCTCCAGCATAGAATTCCGTCACTTTGAACGAATACGGACGCTCGATGTGAACCTGCTTCAACGCCTCCAATAGTCTGGTTCCAGCTTCGATCGGGTTATTCGCAAATTCCGGACGGGCGGCATGGGCAGGAACCCCCCGTACGACGGCTTTCAGTGTGACGATCGATCCGTGGAGAATAACGGGCGCCGCCTTTTTGTTCGGTACTTCCTTCGCCGGGCGGAGGTGAATCCCTCCAAGAAACCGGACGTCATCCAGAGCTCCTCCCTTGAGCATCTGCAGGGCACCGGCCGCAATTTCCTCTGCGGGTTGAAAAATAAACCGGAGGGTATGATGGTAAGAATGCCCCGACTCTACAGCTCTTAAAGCGGTGTGCAGCACCATCGTACTGTGGGCGTCATGGCCGCAAGCGTGGTTCGGCCTCACTTCCCCATCCACTTCCTGGAGCAGTGCATCCATATCGGCACGCAGGGCGATCACGGCATTCGTTTCCCCGCTTAACTCAGCATAAAAACCGTGATGGTCCGGAAATGTACGGAGGGCAAAACCAGCCGCCTCAAGCCTTCCCCTCAGATAGGCGGAAGTATTCTGCTCTTTTCCACTAGGCTCTGCAAGCTTATGCAAATCTTCATAGGTTCGTAGAATATCTTCGTGTTGCAATGGTGAGTCCTCCCTCTATGGTTAGAAAATCAAGTGAGCGATGCCGACGACAATCGGCAGCGTAATCAACGTTCGTAGCAGGAAAATAAACACAAGGTCCTTGAAGGAAACCGGAAGTTTCGATCCAAGCAGCAAGCCCCCCATTTCCGACAGGTAAACAAGTTGCGTAACAGATACGCTTGCAATGATAAAGCGCGTCATTTCACTTTCTATCCCGCTTCCGATGACAGCCGGCAGAAACATATCCGCAAAACCGACGACCATCGTCTGACCGGCTGCCTCTGCTTCCGGCACCTGCATCAGCATAAGCAGCCATTCGAACGGCTTGCCGATGATGGTGAAAAAGGAAGTGAATTCTGCTATGACGACGGCGACCGTTCCAATCGCCATGACGACAGGAAGGACGCCGATCCACATATCCAGCACGTTCTGCATTCCCTCTTTCAGTGTCGCTTTCACACCGCCGCCGCTTCTCGCCTTCCTGAGCGCCTGAGTCGTTCCCCATCGGAACAGCGAAGTCCCCGACGGAATCGCTTCTTCGGTCTTTCTTGTCGTTCCCTCATAGACGTCATCCTTCTTCCAGGACAACGGAGGAATACGAGGCATAATCAAAGCAGCAGCAAGCCCTGCTATGATGATCGTGGCGTAATAAGGCAGGAAATAGCTCTCCATTTCCAGGTAACTGATGACGACAATCGTGAATGTGATCGAGACAATGGAGAACGTCGTCGCGACGACACCTGCTTCTCTTTTTGTGTAATACCCTTCTTCATACTGCTTCGATGTCAACAGGACACCGATGGTCCCGTCCCCGACCCAGGAAGCGAGACAGTCCAACGAGGAACGCCCGGGAAGAGTGAACAGAGGACGCATCACTTTACGAAGCAGCGCTCCGACGAATTCAAGCAGACCGAAATTCAGCAGCAATGGAAGCAGAAAACCTGCCAATAGAAAGGTCGTGAACAGAACAGGCAAAAGGTCGAACAACAGCATTCCGCCTGTCACGTCGGACGTCAGAAAATCGGGCCCCAGCGTAAGAAGAGCCATCCAGGCAAAGATCATCCCGAGAACCCTCGTCATCACCCAGTTTTTACTGACATAAAACAGGGCCTTCCAATAGGTGGATTCCATGATCCATTTCGGCTTCCACAAATAAGCGGCGAGCGATCCAATGACAGAGATCGTTATCGCCAACACCGTCAGGACAGGTATTGTGCCGGCAAACCCTTCATTCAGCCCATTCGCAAGGAAAGCAACAGGAATCGTGATCCCATCCTCCGTCTGAATCGGCACCATAAAAAACAACAGCCCCAACAGGGACGGAAGAATGAATGCCGCGTAATCCTTGGCAGAAAACCTCTTTTTCTCACGTTCGACATGCTTCCACTGTTCCTGCATCCCTTCCACTCCTCTTCATTCTAAAAATAGATTCTGTTCAGCATAGAGCTGTTCCATTCGCTGCTGACGCTCGCGCATTTCGTTTCCGCCTTCTTCCATAACCGCTTCGATCAGCATTTCCGATATGCTTACGGCTCCCGCGATGGAGTGATAATCCGATTCCATCCGCTCTTCTGTCGTCACCGTGATGTCTGCTGATCGGGCAGGCGGGGCGAGCGCTTTGTTCGTAAGGACGAGCACCACCGCCCCTTGCTTCTTGGCTTCTTCCGCCAACAACATCCCTTCTTTTCGGTATCTTGGAAAAGAAAATAATACAAGAAGGGAATTCTCCCGAATATCACCTATATCTTCTGCTGCCACGCCGTCAGGACCGGATAAGGACACCCTGCTCCTCAACTTCCTAAGCGCCGCGTAGAACCAGTAACCCACAGCATAGGAGCTGCCGAAACCTGCGATATGGACTTGTTCGGCTGCGATTAAAGCATCGACCGCCTGCTTCAACTGCCCTCGATCCAGCTGTTCCAGTAATTGACCGAACACATGCCTTTCTTTCTCCGCAACGTCAGAAAAAACATCGTATGCCGGGGAATGCTCCCGTACGCTCTGCTTCTGCTTGAGAAACTCCTCTCTGATTGCCTCCTGAAGATGAGAAAAGCCGCGAAACCCAAGGACGTTGGAAAGTCGAATGACCGTCGTTTCACTCACTCCCGCCAGCCTGCCAAGCCGGGACGCGGTTGCAAGCGCGCTTTCTTCCCGGTGATCGATCATATAAGCCGCCACTTTTTTTTGACCTGGTGATAAGGAGGAATAAACACCTTTGATCGTTTCCAGCAACGATTCTTCCATCCTTTTTCCTCCTTTATTCTCGATGAAGGATTTCCTTCTTTTTTATAAATGTACCGCATCTAATCCTTCCTTACAATCATTTGTTTGAAAATTACGAAATAATCATCCTCCGCTCGCGCATTGTATAAATATTCAAACAGGTGTATGATAACTGGAAAAAGAAAGTTGGGGACAGATCTTGAAACAAACACTGCAATCCGCCAAACTCTCTGACTACTTACAAGAGTCAGAGGTGGTAGATTATAATCATCCCTCGATCGTAAAACTATCGGAACAGCTATTTGACAAAAAGCAGACAGACATAGAGAAAGCAGAAGCGGCATTCACCTTCGTGCGCGATGAAATCGCTCATGCCTGGGATATTCAGAGTACGGCAGTTACCCGTACGGCATCTGAAGTATGGAAGGAGAAAGAGGGCATCTGTTATGCGAAATCAAATCTACTGGCGGCTCTGCTTAGAAGCGAAGGGATTCCCACAGGCTTCTGCTATCAGCGGCTGATGCTTTTCGACAAGCCGGAGAAAGGCTACTGCATCCATGCACTGAACAGCGTCTATCTCAAGACGTTGGAGCGTTGGATAAGAGTCGACGCCCGCGGGAATAAACCTGGTGTTCACGCCGTATTCTCCACGACAGAAGAACACCTTGCTTTTCAGACGGAGGAGGACAAGGGAGAAAAAGATTATCCGGTTATTTATACCCAACCGAACGAAAAGACGATGCAGGTGCTGCAGGCGCATACGGATGCACTCCATATGTACATACACCATCTTCCCGACGACTTATGAAAAAACCGATGATATTATTACCCGCAACCATACGGGGACATTGGAGGAAACGTTGGATTCTACAGCCGCTGCTTTAGCGAACGGGGAAGAAGCATATTCGCTCATGAAGAAGAACATGCAGTTGTACCGTTTTGTCGGATTCGTCCTTTATGTAGAGATATTGTGTAGCAACCAAACGGAAGCAACATCAAGGGGCATCCTCGAAAATAAAACGATGACTTTAAAGAAACGAGGGATTTCCATGCAGCAAATCGTTCATACGTGGGTACCTCATAAAGAGCTCACCCATTACATCGCTATCGATCAATGGAAACAGGACTTGGACAGGCTGGAGTTGACGTTTTATTTATGTAAGAAAGACAGCTATTACGGAACAGAATTTGATGACAAAACAGCCACATTCCTCTTTGATTCACCGGTTGCTGTCCGTTATTCGGATGAAGGAATGAGAACAGATTTGATCGATGCTCCCTTCGTTGACAAGGAAGGAGTGGCGCGGGATCGCGTCTGGCCGTACTTCATCGTGGAACATGCGCATTTCACAGATTGGCAGAAGCAGTACGGAACCATCGGAGACGGTTCCGATGTGGTCTGTTACGGTTTGACAGAGCAGCATTATCTCATTGAAGTCATCAGCTATACCCCGCCTGTGGTAACGATAGGAAGGAAAGAACCAGAGTAAAAGGTCGTATCATAAGAGATACGACCTTTTTTTAATAGAGGAGCATCTCATAACTTCCACGGACCGCCAAAACGATACCCATCGTTTTGTTGAACAACTCACCTTCCTCTTCTGTCAAAGATTCATGTTTAAATACCTTCAAAAGCTGCATTCTGTAATGAATAAGAAATACAACGTTCACAAAATGTTCACTTACGAAGCAGCATTCCTTCTCGCTATAATGCAGAAATAACCAAGAGAAAGGATGTTATCTTTATGCCCACAAATAAAAAAGAAAACCTGCAATTCGGCTTTCTGATGTGTTTCGGTATGGTCTTAGTCATGACGATATACAACTTCTATCTTCACGGAACGATCCATGAGATGACCTTCATGGAAGGAGTGCTTAACTTCCTGATTGCGTTTATCGTCGCCTTCATTCTTGATTTATTCATCGTCGGACCGACCGCTAAGAAAGTCGCCTTCAAGCTGACGGCTCGTACATCGAAGAAGCTTTACAAGATCCTGGCAATTTCCATAAGCATGGTCATCGGCATGGCGGCACTTATGTCAATGTTCGGACTAGTGACAATGAGCCTTCACAGCGGCTTCCACGTAGAAACGGTCGTTACTGATTACCTGACTATCTTCGGTTCGAATTTCATCCTGGCGCTCCCTTTGCAGCTTGTCGTCATGGGACCGCTTGTACGCTTCCTTTTCACCAAGTTCATTCAATCACCAGGGGCAGCTTCCGCAACCGTATAGAAAACGAAAAAACCATCTCTCCTTTCATAGGGAGAGATGGTTTTTTATAAACCGTTTCAATCCACCTTCATCCTGCCGTCCCGCAAGTACTTTTGAATTTTGCGCATGGCGGACGACTGGCTGATCCCGAGACTCTCCGCCACCTTATAACTCGATCCATACTGATCATAGGCTTCAGCGACGAGCAACCTTTCCAGCTGCTCAAGCTTCTCAGGAAGCGTCACCGCCTGAGCAATCGACCCTGTCTTGATCATCGACGGAAGCTGATCCATCGTGATTTCGTCGGAGTCTGTCGTAATCAGGAGGCGTTCGATCAAGTTCTCCAGTTCACGGACGTTGCCCGGCCAGTCGTATTCGTAGAACGCATGCAGAACGAGCGGGGACAGTTTCACATTCCTGTCATAAAGGGCATTGTACTTCTTTAGGAAATACATCGAGAGCGGGTAAATATCCGCTTCCCGGTCCCGGAGGGGAGGGACATCGATCGGTACGACGTGAATACGGTAGAAAAGATCTTTCCGGAAAGTACCTGCTTTCACCCGCTCCTCCAAATTTTGATTTGTAGAGAAAAGGAAGCGGATGTCCACGTCGATGCGGCGATGCTTCGAGACGATTTGCTTCGTTTCCAATACGCGGAGCAGCTTTCCCTGGATGTCTATAGACATCTCGCCGATGGCATCCAGAAACAATGTGCATCCATCCGTCAGCTCGATCAACCCTTCGACACCGTACTCAGGATTTCCGAATAACTCTGTCTCAAGCAGATGATCGGGAAGGTCCGCACAGTTCACTTCATAGAACTTTTGATTCCGGCGGCTGCTCAGCTTGTGAATTTTCGATGCCAGCAAATTCTTGCCGACACCCGTTTCCCCCTTCAAGAGGACAGTAGCTTCTGTGCCTGCGACTTTTGTCATCATACGCGTGACACGCTTCATCCACTTACTTTCCGTAATAAGGTCGGCCACTTCACCGGTCTTTTCATTCTGCTGTGTATTCAGCTGTTTCTCCAGCTGCTCCATACGGTTCTTTAATGTTGTGAAATCTGTTAAATCCCTTGAATAGCTGATCACTTTCGTCAATTCCCCCGTTACAGGGTCAAATACCGGCTGTGATTTCACGAGCAGGCGTCTTCCCTGCTTCGTTTCCTGCATCACTTCCACCGGGCACTCCTGCTTCATGACTTCGACAGTCGCAGAAGGGGTAAACAACTCTTCAGCAAGTTCATAAATATGTTTTCCAATTAATGCAGAAGAGGGAATGCCATAATTCTGTTCACAGGACTCATTGACATATAAAACCATCCCATTTTGGTCGGTGACAAAGATCTCATCAAAGGAATGTTCAACAATATCTTTAAACATTTGATAATCCTGTAATTTCAGAATATCCATGGTATCACCTTTATCCTTTTTACCAGTTTAACAATAGTACGTCACAAACAGCGCATGATTTTCTTCACTGTATCCTCTATGACGACGACGGTCTTTTCAATATCGCACCAATCTTCTTTCTTTTTGTACTCACCGGAGAGGATCGATGCGGAAACCACTACGGTTTTATCCATTTGATTCCATATATAAGTGTCATGAATCGAACTGCCGACGCTTTCTCTGTAATCGATTCCTCTATCGTTATAGCTTTCTTTCACTAGAGAGATAAGCGTCTCGCTGAACGCTACCGGCGGCAGAAAGGAAACGTCCTCCCAGACACTTTCAACCGCATCCTCTTCAGCGACGTTGCGGATTATTTCTTCGACGTGCACCATACGCTGCCTCAGCACTGCTTCGACCGGGTGTTTCACATCAAGAGAGAATGTAATGGAACAAGGAGAACGATCCGTTGCACCCGGCACCTTGTGAATCTTGCCGAACGTGACGATCGTTTCATCTTCCAAACCACTGATCCACTGCTTAATTCGTTTGACTGCTTTGACTGCCGTTACCAAAGGATCCTTCCGAGAAGAGACCGGCACCATCCCTTTGCGGCCGGGAAGACTGATGAATTCGACGGAGTGCCAAGAAGTTCCCTGTACGCTCGTGACGATATCAAAAGGCGCGGCTTCACCAGGCACCGGTTTTGGTCCGATATGTAAACTGATGAACGCTTCCACCTCTTCTACAGCCTTTTTTCTATGAAAATCGATCCGCACAGGTTGCTCCAATCCTTTGCTGAAGATGCCGGAGACTGTCTCGCGTGGCACCATTGCCGGGTATGGCGTTTCCGTCTCATTCATGAATAGAACAACTTCAAATGGTTGGGAGAGCTCCACTTCTTCCTTCAACGATTCCAGCACTTCCAGTCCTGCCAGCATGCTGAGCGCATCACAAAATGTTCCCGTCTTTCTTTCAAGATGAGAGCCGAGCACGATTGGTGCTTTGTCCGGATTGCTTCCTTCTATCCGGGCATGGATATTTCCTGAGTCGTCAATCCGCACCTTTCCACCGACTTCCCCTACCCATTTCATGAAGAGGACCCTTGCTTCGATCTCTTCATTCATTAAGGAAAGGCTGCTTGTCCCATCCTGCTGCACTTTGCCGATATCTGCCATCTCACCGAGCCGCTGCTTCAATCGTTCCAGCTTCACCGGCATCTCTCCTCTATTTATTTATAAGTAAACCCTTTCAAAAAAACAAGTTTTAATGTTGGATTCCGTCAGATACTACCCCACCTTTACCTCATCATATATAACATCCTTTAATTTACATAATTCGATAAAGGTTCGACATAAGTCAAAAATGACTTACTCGTTAAAAATAGAGTCGACTGGATCCGCTTTGGGACCTTTGCTAAACAAAAACAAGCAGAGCTCAACAAGCTCTGCTTATTTTCTGAACAGATATACAACCGCCCCCAGCATCGGGATGAGTCCGAGCCATTGGAGCATATTCGATCGTCCATTCCGCCGTTCTTTCCAAAAGATGACATAAACACTAAGCAGCGTCAGGACGAGAAAGTCCACCGTCATAATATGGACGAACTGGGAGGTGAGGAATGCCTTCCCATATAATTCGAAGTCACCTGCCGATACCCCGTAAAGAAACAGGGCAGTCGTTCCTGTCCCAAGCAGGAGCAGAAATGCTTTGGAGTGAAGCAGCTGAATCAATCGGTTAGGAATACGTATCCTCCCTTCTGCACGGCCGCTTGCGAAAAGGAAATAAGGCAGCAGTGCGAAGGCTCCGAGAAAGAAGGAAGCGATGACGAACGGCCACGCCGGAACCTTGCTGTCATCTTCCTCCAGGAGCAAAGCGGCGAAGATCATCGGGTAGATCCCCAGAAAGCTGAAGACCATTAACAGAGATGGATCAGGATCATCCATTTTTATAAGCGATTCAAGGTAACCTGCGTTTCCATTTGGTGCTGCAAATACGGCATAGAGGATGAATGCGGTCCACACCATAAATACGATCATTCGTTGCATGAGACTTCCCCTCCTTGTTCGTGCTTTTCCCTTTTCATTTGAAAAATCGTCCTCAAAAATCCATTCTTACCGTTCCTATTCCCTTTCCAATTAACGGAATATTCTTTTTATAATGGCTGTACCCTTTCACAGAAGGGTTTATATCAGGTATAAATTCTTTACCAATTTAAAGCGTGTTTACATAACATCATCAATGTACTACAATGGACACGCAAACAACCCACATATCTGACCAATATGTGAATATGTAGAATTTGACCACCCTTTACGAAGGCCTCCACATCCCCTAAATGTGGAGGCCTTTTTTATGCATTCAGGTTTGACGTGCCTGTTATTCCGCGTTAAGCTTTATATATGAATATATGTGCATATATAGAATAATCCAACGTATTATTTACCAGTTGAATTGGAATAGTACAGGTAGGAGGCGTTGAAGATGGGCCACGACCACGGTCATGATCACACACACGGCGCGAACAAGAAGGCATTATGGATCAGTTTCATCCTGACAACCGGCTACATGATCGTCGAGGCAATCGGAGGATTCCTTACGAACAGCCTGGCGCTGCTGTCGGATGCCGGACATATGCTGAGTGACTCCGTGTCGCTTGGTGTTGGTGTCCTTGCGTTCGTTATGGGGGAAAAAGTGGCAGATTACAGCAAGACTTACGGATACAAACGGTTTGAAATCCTTGCGGCACTATTCAATGGTGTGACGCTCGTACTGATCTCCCTTTATATTTTCTACGAGGCTTATAAACGATTCCTGGAACCGCCGGAGGTAGCCTCGACGGGAATGCTGACGATTGCAATTATCGGTCTTATCGTCAACCTTGTGGTCGCATGGATTCTCATGCGGGGCGATACGGAGCACAACCTTAACCTGCGGGCGGCGTTCCTTCATGTCCTTGGTGACCTGCTTGGATCCGTCGGTGCCATCATCGCCGCCATCCTCATCATGCTGTTCGACTGGGGATGGGCCGATCCGCTCGCAAGTGTGATTGTCGCCGTCCTTGTACTGATCAGCGGAGCAAGGGTCGCCCGCGACTCGGTTCATGTGCTGATGGAAGGAACACCGAAGAACATCGACGTCGATGATATCGTCGCAACGATCAAAGACACAGCGGACATTCAGGACATCCACGATCTGCACGTATGGAGCATCACCAGCGGACAGAACGCCCTCTCCTGTCATGCCGTGGTGACCGATGACCGGACGATCGCCGACTGCCAGGGAATCCTTAAAAAAGTGGAAGAACGACTTAAGGATAAGGGAATCGGCCATGTGACGATTCAACTGGAATCGAAGGAACACGCGCACGACAACTCGGTCCTCTGCAGCGACCATACCCATGAACACGATCATTAAAACCCCCCCTTCTGGAGATACTCCTCCTGAAGGGGATTTTTTTTATCCCCTTTCAACAGCCCCTTTCCAAGTGTTAGAATAGGTACTAACAGAAATTTTCTGAAAAAGGAGACCGGTTTCATGGATCCTCTATTCTTTTCGATCGCCATCATGGCCATCGTGGTGGCTGGTTCCTTCGCTGCGTTTATCGCTTTGCTGCTTATAAGGAACAGGAGAACATAATAAAAAGAAGGCTGGTTGAGGATCCAGCCTTCTTTTTGTATGCCCTATTGTGCTTTTAATTCGCTTTCCGTCACCCATTTATGGTTCGTCACTTCTTCTCCACCGTCGACGGGCACGTAGTCGACCATATACACGGTCGTAGCTTCTTTGGATTCGATGGTCGCTTTCGCTCCGTCCATGCCAGGCATATGATCAGCCCGGAGTGTGACTTCCTCGCCCGGCTCAAACGTCTGATCATTATGACCTTCGATTTCTTCGTGGATGACCCATTTGTGATCAGTCACCCGCTCGCCTCCGTCTGTCGGTTCATAGGAAACGATATAAGCAGTCGTATCATAGGCTCCGACAACCGTCGCTTCCGCCCCGTCCATGCCAGGCATATGGTCAGCGGTGATTACCGCTTTACTTCCAACGGCAAAGGTAGGATCTTCTGCCTCCTTCAAATCGTCCGGAACTTCTCCGGATCCGGAGTGATCCATCGATTCATGCCCGTTTTTTTCTTCATGGCTCATTTGCTCCGTGTCGGTCGCTTCCTGATCCTTCTTCTCGTCCTGTCCACTGTCATCATTGCCGCAGGCAGCCAAGCCTACAAGCACCACCGCGGATAATACCAACATCTTCATCCATTTCATTCTCTCATCTCCTTTTTCTCTTGTGTTACCATCCTTGACCATCTTCCTTTATTTATACAAAAGTCCGAAGGGGATCCCTCAGACTTTACAGGCTGTTCATTTACTTTTGAGGAAACGGTTCTTTTACAAACATAGAGAGGGCGGCCAATGAGCACTTCGGAGTCTGCCTATTCACCTCCGCCCTTTGCTGAAAAACTGACAAAAGCCTGAGGAGATCCTTCAGGCTTTGTTTGTCAGGATACGACGTCGTATCCCTGTTCTTCAATGGCTTCGACCATCGCCGCTTCGCTGACATGATCGGCTGCTTTCACCTCGACATCACCGTTGTCGAGATGAACGGTTACTTCCTCCACTCCATCGATCTCTTTCAGTGCACCTTTGACTGCTTGTTCACAGTGGCCGCACGTCATTCCTTCTACTTTAAGCGTTTTTTCCATATCGCTCATCCTTTCCATTATAGTTTCATCCGTTTTAGCCGCAGCGAGTTACTGACGACGCTGACAGAGCTTAAGGCCATAGCCGCGCCTGCCACCCACGGAGCAAGAAGCCCGAGAGCGGCAACCGGGATGCCTGCCGTATTATAGGCCAGTGCCCAGAATAGATTCTGCCGGATGTTCTTCATAGTTTTCCGGCTGAGGCGGATCGCTTTCACCAAGTGTTCCAGGTCGCCTCCGACCAGCGTAACATCTGCCGTTTCTATCGCCACATCACTGCCTGTGCCAATGGCGATGCCGATATCGGCGGTGGCAAGAGAAGGCGCATCATTGATGCCGTCACCGACCATGGCGACTTTCTCGCCCTGCTTCTGCAATTCCTTCACCTTCGCTGCCTTCTCTTCCGGCAGCACTTCTGCCAGCACATTCCTGATGCCTACTTCGGCAGCAATAGCTTCTGCCGTCCGTCTGTTATCCCCTGTCACCATGTACACATGAATTCCGAGCGCCTTCAAATCAGAAACGGCTTCTTTGGACGTCTCCTTGATCGTATCTGCAACAGCAATATAGGCTTTGATTTGCTGATCGGCAGCCAGATACATAACTGTTTTTCCTTCCTGTTCCAAACGAGAAAATGCCTCGTCGTAAGGTTCATATGACAGTTGATTCCGTTCCATCCATTTTCTCGTACCGACAAGGATCTGCCTGCCTTCGACGACTGCCTTAATCCCATAGCCAGGGACAGCCTCAAAGGATTCCGCTTCTCTTTCTACCACGCCGCGCTCCCGGCCGTACGTGACGATCGCATCAGCGAGCGGGTGCTCGGATGCCTTCTCGGCTGCGATCAAGTCAGGCAGCCAATCGGCTTCTTCTCCTTGGAGAGCGATGACGTCCGTTACCTCGGGTTTCCCTTTCGTCACGGTACCTGTTTTGTCCAAAAGCACCGTTGTAAGCCCCTGGGTGCCTTCCAAATACTCCCCGCCTTTGAAAAGAATCCCCTGTTCTGCTCCCTTTCCGGTTCCGACCATGATCGATGTCGGTGTCGCCAGTCCCAAGGCACACGGACAGGCAATGACGAGAACAGCGATGGCTGCTTCCAGCGCAGGTGCGATGTCACCGTTCAGGAAAAACCAGAGCAGGAACGTAAGAAGAGCGATTCCGACGACAATCGGAACGAAAATGCCGGAAATGGCGTCCGCAGTCCTTTGGATCGGAGCTTTCGATCCCTGCGCCTCTTCGACGATCCGAACAATGCCGGCAAGGGCGGTATCTTTCCCTATCCGTTCCGCTTCCATCCGAATGGTTCCATTCTTGTTGATGGTCGATCCAATGACTGCGTCTCCTTCCTGCTTTTCCACTGGAAGAGACTCACCGGTTATCATGGACTCATCGACTGCGGAGGTACCTTTACGCACGCGGCCGTCGACGGGAATTTTCTCCCCGGGTTTCACAAGCAGCGTGTCCCCGACCGTTACTTGGTCGACCGGCACCTTTTCTTCCATTCCTTCTCGGATAACGGTCGCTTCCTTCGCCTGCAGATTCAGCAGGTTCGTGAGCGCGGCTGTCGTCCGTCCCTTCGCCAGCGATTCCATCAGCTTCCCGACAAGAATCAGCGTGATGAGGACGGCACTCGTCTCAAAATAAAGCTCCGGCATCCTATCCGGGACTGCCTGCCAGCGGAACGCTTCGACGACGCTGTAGAAATAGGCGGCGGAAGTACCGAGCGCGACCAGTACATCCATGTTCGCACTCTTATTCCTGAGCGCCCGATAAGCTCCGGAGTAGAACCGGGCACCGATATAGAACTGCACAGGCGTCGCAAGGACGAACTGGAACCACGGATTCATCAGGATACCCGGAACCGGGAGGCCGATATCCCACGGGAGATGAGCGATCATCGTGTATAAAAGAGGCAGGGAAAGCAAGGCAGACACGAACAACTTTATCTTCTGCTGCTTGATTCTCGCCTCTTTTTGTTCCTTCTCGGTTTCACGTTCCTGTTTGATAACCGCCTCATACCCGAGCTTCTTCACTTTGGCAATGATGTCATCTATGGATACACGATCCGGTTCGTATTCGACGAATCCGGCTTCCGTTGCCAGGTTGATGGTCGCCTGTTCCACTCCGTCCATCTTACTCAACACTTTCTGGATCCTCGTCGAGCAAGCCGAGCACGTCATGCCGTGAATGTCGAGTTCCACCTGTTCTTTCTGGACACCGTACCCCAGCTTTTCAATCTTTGCGGTTATATCGGACGGCTGAACGTAATCGTCGTCGTAGTGGATCGTCGCCTTCTCCATCGCAAGGTTGACATTCGCTTCGACACCTTCCATTCTGTTCAGGACCTTCTCGATCCGGGTCGAGCACGCCGAACAGGTCATCCCGGTGATTCCGACGTTCATATCTTTTTTTCCACTCATCTTAATCCCTCCTATTTGGAGAACTGTTGGATGACTTTCATCAATTCATCGATGGCTTCGTCGCCGTTCCCGTTTTTAATCGCACCAGCCACACAATGATGGGTATGGCGCTCCAACAAGGAATGGCCGACTTTCTTCAACGCCTTATCTATCGCTGAAATCTGAATAAGGATGTCGACACAGTAACGGTCCTCTTCGACCATTTTCTGAATCCCTCTCACCTGACCTTCTATACGTTTCAAGCGGTTCACGACCGCATCTTTCTCTTGTACTGTTCTTGGTTTCGCCGGCTTTTTGCCGCTGTTCTCCGGTAAACTATGTTCCTCGCACATATGGATTCCTCCTGTCCATTTCAATATACCCCTATAAGGTATAAATAGTCAACGCAGAGGATTATGTTTATTTAAAAGATTCCTCCATGTTTATGAATACCGCTACCGGGTATAAAAATAAAAAAGAGGTGAGTAAATGTTAGTCACGGTATCATGGATTGCTCTCAGTATTGGTTTGTTATCTTCCCTCATCATTCTTATCGACATCATCAAACATCCGCAGATGATGGGCGTGATGAATGTCGTCTGGCCGATCAACGGTTGGTTCTTCGGTCCTTTTGCCTTATGGACCTACTTCAAATGGGGCCGCTTGAAGGCAAAGAATATAGAGAAAGAGGATGACCGGGGCAAATCGACCAAAGTGTTCGTTTCGACGAGCCACTGTTCGGCCGGATGCACGCTCGGCGATGCAGTCGGAGTACCGATCGTTGCGCTGACCGGATTGACTATCGCAGGGACGACCCTGTTTGCGCATTACACGATCGAGTTCATCCTTGCTTATATTTTCGGAATTCTGTTCCAGTTTTATGCGATTTACCCGATGCACAAGAAAAAAGGTGCCGGACATGCAATCAAATCTGCTATCAAAGCGGATTCGCTCTCCTTGATCGCTTTTGAAATCGGCATGTTCGGCTGGATGGCGATTGTCCATTTTGTCTTATTCACACAGCCGCCGCACCCGGATCAAATCACCTATTGGTTCATGATGCAGATCGCTATGATCCTCGGTTTCCTGACGAGCTATCCGGCCAACTGGCTGCTGGTGAAAAAAGGAATCAAGGAAGCGATGTGACCTTTTTTTATGAAAGTCTTTGTTTAACATCGATGATATGTTGGGAAGATACCTGTAGAAACAAACTACGAAAGGATGATGAGAGATGAAGGAACGTATATACATCAGCCCGGCCAAATATGTGCAGGGGCGTAACGCCATTCAAAATATTGGGAAACACCTGGAAGGTTTAAGCGGAACAGCGGTCGTCCTGGCAGATGAAACCGTATGGAAGATTGCGGGGCATGACGTCGTGGGTCACTTGAAAGAAGCAGGATTCGAAACGAACGAAGTCGTCTTCAACGGGGAAGCATCGACTCAGGAAATGGACCGGATCACGGATATTGCGAAAGAAGCCCAAGCTTCCATCGTCGTCGGTGTCGGCGGAGGTAAAACACTCGATACCGCTAAAGCCGTTTCCGACCAGGTTCAAGGCTTTACGGTCATCGTACCGACAACGGCTTCCACGGATGCACCGACAAGTGCTTTGTCTGTTGTTTATTCCGACGAAGGGGTGTTCGAAACGTATCGTTTCTACAAAAAGAACCCTGATCTCGTCCTGCTCGACTCAAAAATCATCGCAGCGGCACCACCGCGTTTCCTTGCTTCCGGAATCGCCGATGCGCTCGCAACGCTCGTTGAAGTACGCAGCGTCGTAAGAAACAGCGGGAATACGATGGCAGGAGGGCAGCCGACCCTTGCCGCCCAGGCGATTGCAGAAAAATGTGAAGAGGTGCTGTTCGACTATGCACTGCTCGCTTATGAGTCCAATGAGCGTCAAGTCGTTACACCGGCACTGGAACATGTCATCGAAGCGAACACACTTCTCAGCGGACTCGGATTTGAAAGCGGCGGTTTGGGTGCTGCCCACGCCATCCACAACGGATTTACCGCTCTGGACGGAGAAATCCACCATCTTACGCACGGAGAAAAAGTGGCGTTTGGTACACTCGTCCAACTGACGATGGAAGAACACCCGCAGGAAGAAATCGAGGAGTACATGGCGTTGTACACAAGTCTTGGCCTTCCGATCACGCTGGAAGACATCAAGTTGAAAGACGCCTCCAGAGAGGACATCCTGAAAGTAGCCGAAGCAGCGACCATCGATGGCGAAACGATCCACCAGGCATTCACCATCACAGCAGAAGAAGTGGCGGATGCCATCATCGCAACCGACCAGTACGCCCGCAGCTTCAAGGGTATGCTTGGATTAGGGGAATAATTATAGCAAAAGGCCGGGAACATACTTCCCGGCCTTTTTTCTATGTTTTTGAATCCTTCAATCCACCCGTATTCATCAGCACGACCCGCCACCCATCCGGGTCCTCGATTGTCACGCCTTTCTCCTCCCAATATGGATTTTCCGATGCGACTTCTTCATACCCCATCCGGGTAAGTCGATCCGCGGCCTGCAGTTGTTCCTGCTTATCTTCTATGTAGAAAACCAATAAGTTGTCCTTCGACGGAGCAGGGCACGGACTTCCTTCTTCGTGGGACGTGAACTCCAGCTGATAAGCGAGCGTCGGGAGTCCGAAGACGATGCCGTCATACCCCTGATGGCCATGAAACTCCGCCACTCGTTCCAAACCAAGACCCGCTTCATAGAACGTGATCATCTCATCCATTTGATCGGTTGGTCTGGCTATTCGTATCTGGCTTGCTTGAAAGTTGGTGAATTTCATATACCCCTCTCCTTCCTGTTCCATTAACCATTTACATTAGCCTGGGTTATTCCAGTTTGTTAAAGCTTTGTCAGCACTCACTTTTTTTCTCTACAGAAGTAACGACCGCCACCATTCTTACCACCACCGTCAGTACAGCAGCAGGGATAAAGTATTCCGCTTTAAAGTCCCCGCTAATGAAATAATATACGCCGAAACCAACAGCCGTAAGAGCAGCTATCCACCCTGTATATTCGATGAATCGATGCAACCGTATCCACCTTCCTTTGTTCCTGTCATCCCTCTCTGCCGGCATCTTATCATAGCTTGCCCCGGGTGTCTTCCCTCATTTTGCCGGTTTAGGCGCCTCCCCCGTTTTCAAAGTGAGGATAATACTCCATACGCCCGCAGCCGTACCGGCCACACCGGCGACGCCGACGGAGAACTGATCCGGAACGAAGAAGCCGATCGGGATAATGACGAGGAAAGAAAAGACAACGATCCCCTGATAAACAGCGGATGTGACTCGAGCAATCGTGCTCTGGAACAGGGCGAGAATCAACGGTGGCAGAAAAAGAACAACGATCATTCCGATCGACAACCACAAGCCCATCGGCTCCTCATAGGAGATCGTATTCGGCCCTGTCGGATTCCTCGCAGCAAGTAATGCCGCCGATACGGCAAGAAGTAAAAGAACACAGACGGGCAACAATCGTTTCAACAAGAGAACTCCCCCTCATTCCATTTTATTCCTATCATACAAAAAGGAAGAGGTCTTGCCTAGAACAAAAAAAGAAGGCTCAGCAGATACTGAACCTTCTCCTCGTTAAAACCCTAATAGTTGGAACACATATCCGCCGGCAACACCGATTATGACAATCAGCCAGGCCGGGACTTTCCAGACGTTCAATAAAGCGAATAAGATGGCTGCGAGCGCGAAGTCCGACCCGTCCATAATGGAGCTTGTAAGAACTGGATCATAGAACGCCGCAAGCAGAATACCGACAACGCTCGCGTTCACGCCCATCAAAACACCCTGGAAGGAAGCTCGTCTGCGCAGTTCACTCAGAAACGGCAGCGCACCGAACAGCAGCAGGAACGACGGCAGGAAGATCGCGACCGTTGCGACGACCGCTCCCGATACGCCCTGCATCATCGTCCCCAAATAGCTGGAGAAGGTGAAGAGCGGTCCCGGAACAGCCTGAGCCATTCCATACCCGGCCAGAAATTCATCCGGTGACAGGAAGCCTGTCGGAACGAGTTCTCTTTCAATCATCGGCAGGACGACATGCCCGCCGCCGAAGACGAGCGATCCGACACGGAAGAACACGTCAAAGATGTGCAGCAGCGGATGTTGAAGCGCCTGGTTCAGAACCGGCAGGAAAATGAGAGCTGCTGCCAACACAGCAAGCGAGGCGATTCCGAACTTCTTTGAAATAGCAACATGAAACGGTTCGATATTCGATTCTGCTTTCTTTTGAAACAACACATAACCAAGGGCACCTGCTCCGATGATAATAGCAATCTGCACCCAGGCGGACGGGAACAGAAGCATGATCAATGCACCGGCAAGGGCGATGGCGATCCGGCTTTTATCCGGAGTCAGCTTCCTGCCGAGGCCGATCAGTGCGTGGAGGACGACAGCTGCGGCGACGATTTTCAAACTGTGAATGAAGCCGGCATCTCCGAGGGAGAAGTTTTGATAAAGCAGTGCGAAGATAACGAGGACGAACACGGACGGCAGGGTGAATCCGAGAAAGGAGACGATCCCTCCCAATATCCCCCCGCGCAAGATTCCGATGGACATCCCGACCTGACTGCTTGCAGGTCCCGGCAGGAACTGACAGAGCGCGATCAGATCGGCGTATGTCTTATCGGTCAGCCACTTCCGGCGGTCGATGTACTCGTCCTTGAAGTAGGCAAGATGGGCGACGGGTCCGCCGAAGGACGTGAGCCCGAGTTTCGTCGATACAATCAGGATTTCCAAAAGGATCTGGAACTTACTCTTTTGCTGCATGGAATTCATAGATGTCTCCCCCAATCATTTGATCTCTTTGAACAGCTCGTACGCTTTTGCGCGGGCTTCTTCCAACACCGTGTCCCCTTGTTCGGTACTCCGGTAGTATTTTCTTATTTTGCCATTCACATTAACGTCTTCCCGTTTTAACAGACCATCCTTCTCCATCGTGTGCAGGATCGGATAGAGTGTACCGGCACTTATTTCATACCCGTGTTCGCGCAGCTCCTCCAGCATCCACGACCCGTAAATGGCCTCTTCCTTGGCGTGATGCAGGATGTGTATGTGAATGAATCCGAGAAACAGCTTTCTTAATACGTCCAAACTGTCTGCCTCCTTTTCTTATTATCGAATGCCTATATCGAAATTCGATATTATTCTAATAGATGGGCATAAGGGATGCAAGGTATGGGGAGAAAATTTACACAGCCTTAACAAAGGAAGCCCTGCAGAACGCTTCCTTTGTTAAGGCTGTTAGGGGAACTTTTCCGTTTGCTTCCTCCGACCGCTTCCCTCGTCAGGACAGTTTCCACGCTGGAATAAGCGAGTGGAATCGGAAAAAATAACTCATCGGGATGTGGATGGCCGTGTAGACAGCGAGTGTCAGTCCGTAAGCAAGAAGCCACTGCGGCACAGCTGCACCAAGAAAGACGTAAAGCAAAAGCATGCCTGCAGGAAACGGCACCAATACGATCAACCACATCGGACTTCCCACGGCTTCCGTCAACGCACCCAGCGTGACGACCGAAAATCCGATGATCAAAGCCTGCCAAAACGGCAGCCCGTGGCTGAGCAGGAAACCGGCAATATAGTAAGAGCACCCGGTTAATGCGATGGCTAAAGTAAAATCAAAAAAGTACTTTACGGTTTTCCCAACTCTCTTTCCATTAAAAAATAGTGCCCCATTTCTTTCAGGCAATAACACCACCTTGACTTAAGAAAGATTCAGCTGCCAGGAAACGCCGTGACGATCGTTGACCCAGCCGTATTTCCTGCTGAATCCATGGTTACCAAGCTCCATCAGCGCCTGGCCGCCCTCGACGAGCGCCCGGTACAGCCGGTCGATCTCCTCCTCTGAATCACATTCCACAAATATGGAAGATGACGGAGAGAAGTGAAAGGCATGTTCAATCGGACTGTCGAAGCAGCGGAATTGCTGCCCTTTCAGAGAAAAGACGCCGGCCTTGACGCTTCCTTCCGGGGCCCCTTCATCCGATCCGAAATGAACGATGCTTTCTATTTCGGCATCTTCGAACAACAACGCATAAAAGGACATCGCTTCTTCTGCATCTCCGTTCTGAAACATTAAAAACGGGGTGACTTTATTCACTATGAACCAACTCCCTTCCGACTCTACTCCTTAACATTCCACAAACCTGGAAGAATTCCTTCTCTTATAGATACATAGTCCATATATTGGTAAACTCAGAGAAGAAG
The DNA here is from genome assembly GCF_030291935.1 of Halobacillus sp. ACCC02827. NCBI lineage: Bacteria > Bacillati > Bacillota > Bacilli > Caryophanales > Bacillaceae > Halobacillus > Halobacillus sp. ACCC02827. The sequence continues at coordinate 2,936,901 of NZ_CP128168.1, forward strand.
GAGGTTAGTACTATGAATGTCCAGGAATGGATGCCGCTGATCATTTGGTTCATCTATCTGGTGATCTTCGCTGCTGTAGTAACCGGAATCATTGTCTTTATCAAGCTGTTGAAATCAAAGAGCTCTTCCGCACATCCGGTGGAGGAAGCCGGAACAAAAAGGGGAACCGATTAACCCCCGTCTGCCTCCTGCAAGCCTTATGGAGGAAGTAAGGAGAAGAGAATGGAATAAAGTTAGAATTACTAAATCACAGGAGATAATCATGCCAAAAACACTTCCAGAAAACGATGCACTACTCCCGGCAGCCATTGGTCTATTCTTCACGGCCATACTGCTGTTATCCTGCCGACTCTATCTCTACGGTGCAGGAATCCTTGCACTTTTGATTCTTCTTTATACTTTTTCACGCCGGCATCGTCCGGTACTGTCCCTGTTCATTGGATTCCTGACAGGAACGGCCCTTTACCAAGCATCTAGTGACTTTCTTTTTGCTTTCTGGGACGTTACTAAGGAGTGGAAGGTCATTGGAAACCGGAGCTTCCTCCTGTTCATATTGGCCGGTTCCCTCCTGGCCATCCGCTTCTCCGGACAGAAGGCTTCGTTCTTTGCAAAAGCTCCCGACTGGAGAAAGCGGATCGTCATGCCAAACCACACGGTTCCATTGCTGCTCTTTTTGACATTCGGCCTTATCGGATCGGTGTCTATATTCCTTCCCCTGCTGTTTACCGACGGAGCTTATCCCCGTTCCCTTTTGCTTTACGGGCTGGTATTTTCCCTGTTAAACGCATCTCTGGAGGAGTTTCTCTGGCGGGGCGTTCTGCTTGATTATCTTCAAAAGAATCTCTCGACGGTTCATGCCGTGATTATCACAAGTATCGGCTTCGGGCTGCTTCACGTCTCTATCGGCATCCCGCTCGTCTTCAGCCTGCTGTTTTCCTTCGGCGGCCTCTTTTATGCCTGGGTCGTTCTGAAAACGGACAGCATCTACCCCGCCGTCTTTTTTCACTTTCTCATTAATATGGGGATGGTCCTCAACGGATGGATCTTTTAATAGAAAAAAAGCCGGGAGCTCTAGGGGAGCTCCCGGCTTTTCCTTATTCTGCAGTCGTTGCTTTCAGTGCTTTGATCGTACCTGTATGTACCCCTTCATGGTACAACGTGAAGTTCAGGATCTCTCCGACCGTCGGAAGGCCCAGGAAGGCTTTTTCCGCTTCGTCTTCCAACTGTCCGGCTAAGGCTTGTTCCAGTTTCTTCGGCTGTTCCTCCAATGCCTGCTTCAATTCTGTAAGCGTCGGAACGTCGCCCTGCCAGTCTGCCGGTTTCGTTCCCGGTGCGAACAGCTCCAAATAACGGGAAGGTGTTTCCACCGGCTTGCCTCCGAATCGTTCTACGAGAGAATTTTGGACGACAAGGATGTGTCCGAGGTTCCAGCGGATCGTGTTGCTGAATCCTCCCGGCTGTTTGTCTGCCTGCTCTTCCGTAACGCCGTCCATTTCCTTCAGCGTCGCCTGCCTGACCATATTAATCTGTGTGAAAATCTGCTTTTCGTTCATATGAATCCACTCCCTTCTTTTCTCTTATTCTAGCTTGCCCGATTCCCTGCCTCAAACCATCCGTCTCGTGTTTCCCGTTTTTAAGAAAAAAGACCCGCTATCAAATACGGATCGGGTCCATGTGGAGGACGGTCTGAAGAACCTCTGTCATTTCCTCAAGCGCCTCTCTCGCTCGATCGACCCTGCCGATCATATTAATAAAGCTGTGCACGAGGTCATCATAATGAAGGTGACGCACCACACCTCCCGCTTCTTTCAGACGCTCCGCATAGGAAAAACCTTCATCCCGGAGCGGATCGTAAGCTGCCGTTACGAGTAAAAGCGGTGGAAGACCGGTCACATCCAACGCCCGAAGCGGGGAGACGAAGACCTCCCCGCCGTCTTCCTCCTCTTTCAAATAATGTCCGAAAAACCATTCCATTTTTTCCTTCGTCAAATTGTACGCATAACCGGCTTGGTAAGAAGAGGTGTCGAACCGATAGTCGAGGACGGGGGTGATCAGAAATTGGTAAGTGATTTCTATATCCGCTCTGTCTTTAAAGTAAAGGGAAACAGCGGCTGCGAGGTTTCCACCGGAGCTTTCACCTCCGACGGCAATTCTTTCCGGATCGACATGCCATCGCGATGCCTCCGCCGTCATCCATTCTACGCCGTCCACGGCATCATGGAAGGCCGCAGGATAGGGATGCTCTGGAGCGAGACGGTAACCGACCGAAACAACCACCACCTGAGCCCGGCTGGAAAGATAACGGCACACATTGTCCGCGCTGTCGATATCCCCGAACACCCAGCCTCCTCCATGGAAATATACAAGGGCGGGGTGGGGACCTTCGTTCTCGGGTGTATAAATCCGGACAGGGATCTCGTTCCCGGATCGGTTTACAAACGACGTTTCTTCCACCGATGCACCGACCACCGGAAGTGCGGTAAAAAACTCACGAGCAACTTGGTAGTACTCTCTGGACTCCCCCGGACTCAGGCGATCAAGGGACGGATGTTCCAGTTCTTTCATCCGTGCCCCGATGCTATTCAACAGGTCCAACACCTGCGGATCGACTGGTTTCATGATAGAATCCCCCCTGCCTTGGATGTCATCCTCTGCATCGGTTCCACGACGACTTGATGATCGGCCAACGACTTTTCAAACGCCGCTTTCTCCCCTTGAATCAGCGTCGCTTCCTTCCCTGGAAGGTCGATATGTCCAAGCACCTCGCCGCCGATCTGCTTCAGAATCGGCAGGATGATCCGGTTTCTTCGGTCCGGCTCCCCGATGATTCGATGCGCATCATACGTGTCGAAAAGAAAGTAAATCATCGCTCTGATCAGTCCGAGACCGTCTGCTTTGTTCAACAGCGGCCGGGGCCCGATCAGCAGATGCATTCCCAAGTCCTTTTCCTGATGATCATAATACTCACGGATCGGATCTTTCCTGATATCATAAGCAATGACATACGTGACCGGCTCCCCGTTGCAGGTGCCGATGTAGCAATCCTTATGTTCTGCTTTCAGGGAATTCTCTACCCATTCCGTCAATTTCTCTTTCGAAACGTCGAGCTTCCAGAACGGTGCAATATGCTTTTGATGCATCCATGTATGTAAAAGGTCTGCGTCCCCGATTTCAAGCGGTCGGAACGCAAAACGGCGGCTCTTATCTTCTTCTACTATCCTGAATTCTGTCTTCATACTTATCCCCCATCAATTGATAACAATTATCATTATCATTTACATCAAATTATAGAAGAGATGAGGAAAAAAGACAACGGGAAAAAAGCTCGACCCAGATGGATCGAGCTTCCCTTTCATCCCACTATGTCTTTAATCGTATTCCAATTCTGCACCAGTGCCAGGGCGGAGAAAAGGACATAAAAGCCGCTGAAGAACAGCACCTTCCTGAGCGGCTCTCCTTTCCGTACGTCAGCTCCGACGAAGAAAAAGGTCGTAAGAATAGTGGTAAAGAATATCCAGTACTGGCCCTGCTGCCGGTTCACCAGATCGAGGAGGTAATCCACTTTCCACTCCTGTTCGTCGTTCGGCGCAAAGGTAAGCTGCTCTTCCTCTACCCCGATCGAATTATTTTTCTGCAGAAGGACCTCTGCCTCGTTTTTCTCCACGACTTCATACCCTTGCGGGGCATAGTGGAAGGTATAGGCGAAGATATACGATATACCAAGAGCAACCAGCAGAAGTACAGCCCGCATCAGAATCCGCCTGACTTTCCCTGCTGTTTCTTCCTTCATCCTGCTCCCCCCTATTCAAACAGTCCAGTTAGTAGGATACGTAGATGCAGAGCCCTTATTGGTAATACGCATGAACCAAGTCATCCATGACGACGTTGGTACGAAGGGCCGTCTTTCCTGTACTCGGACAGCTCCCTTCCCCGAGCAGTTCCGCTGTGATCGAACGGATGTGGGGTTCCTGAATATGCTTCGGATGCTTGATGGAGAAGGACTCCTCTCCGGATTCGGTCAAAAGGACGACCGGTTCCTCATCGAACGTGGAGAAACGGATTTCTCCCTCTGTACCGACAATGCGGTTCTCATCTTTATTTGTATAAGAAGAGAAGTTCCATATTCCCGTACCGAACGCACCGGACGGGAAGGAGAAGGCTGCATTCACCGTGTCCTCCGCCGGATAGGAATCAGCGAGATTATCCGCCGCTCCTTTCACCTTTGTCAAAGGTCCAAGCAGATAGTCGAAGAGATCGAGCGTATGGGAGCCGACATCATAGAACAGGCCCGCCCCGCTTTCTTCCGGCAGAACACGCCAAGGCCATGCTCCGTTTTCGTCTTTCTTCATCAGGCGCTGCGTCTGCTGGATCGAAGCGAAGCGGACGTCTCCGATCGCCCCGGATTCGATCAACTCCTTCACTTTCAAGAACCGCGGCAGCGACCTCCGGTAGTAAGCGACAAAAAGCGGGACATCATGCTTCTCACAAGCGGCTACCATTTCTTCACATTCCTTGGTATCCATCGCCATCGGCTTCTCTACATACACAGGTTTACCCGCTTCTGCTGCCATGATGGTATAGGCTTTATGGGAGGAGGGCGGAGTCGCGATATAGATCGCATTCACTTCCGGGTCGTGAATCAAATCCTCTGCTTTGTCGTACCATTTCGGCACGCCGTGGCGCTCTGCATAGTCCTTCGCCTTCGCACCGTTTCGTCTCATCACCGCGACAAGAGAGCTGTTCTCCACCCGCTGAAACGCGGGACCGCTTTTCACTTCCGTCACATCGCCGCAACCGATGATCCCCCACCGGACTTCATCCTTTATGTACGCACGTTTTTTATCAGACATCTTTGTCACCCTCCTATACTGGAATCTACTCTCTACCAATTATTTCAAAGCCGGAAGATTTCTACAACTCTCTCCGCTTTTTTCACAAGATTTCAGGAATAATAGATACATATAGGAAAGAAGCGTGCCTGGCTTTCTTTAATCCAACCGCTTCTTCATCAAATCCGCAATGGCGAGCTCGTTTTCCCGGCCGGATTGTTCAAGCTTTCGTACGACCCGCTCCCGGCGATCTTTCGAATGATTCTGGCTCAGTTTGGCTTTTCCTTCGATTCTATCTATCAGGATTCGAAAAGGGACAATGCCTTTCCTCATACCTTTGACAAATGCCGGATCTAATTCATTTAAATCGTAGCCGCTACCCGGTGCTTCGTAGGTAGTGACTAAATCATGAAGCGAGGCGAGTATCTGCTTCTCATCTTCTACTATTTCAAGCCTTCCGTAGACGTGAACGGCAACGTAATTCCAGGTCGGAACCGCTCGATTCGTTTCGTACCAGTCGGAAGATATGTAACAGTGAGGCCCTTGGAATACAGCCATCACCTGCTTTCCCTCCGCCTCTTTCCACTGGTCGTTCGGGAGGGCGAAATGGCCGTACAGTGCTTCTTCTTCTCTATTAATCTGCAGTGGAAGATGAGTAGCACACACTTCCCTTTCCCCCATAGAAACGAGGAGGGCGAACCCGTTATTTTCGATGACCTCAAGAGCAGCGGACTGTTCCATCTGGAAATGCTTCGGTATGTATATCATGTCTCCTCCTTCAGCGTCTTTGCCATAAGATAATCCGTCTGCTCATCCTCTCCCATGTAAAAGGAATGCTCCCCGATTCTTCTAAAGCCCAGCCGCTTATAAAAGACGAGTGCCGGTTCGTTCTTTTCCCAGACTCCGAGCCACACCTCGGACTTGTCCCATCTGCCTGCAAGATCAAGCGCATAAGTAAGCAGGCGGCGGCCAAGCCCCTGTCTGTGAAACGCCTTCCTTATGTATATCCGCTCGATTTCAAGCGCATCCTCCCCCATCGGCTCACTCTGGGAATCTCCGATGTTCACTTTCAAGTAACCAGCGAGTACGCCATCCACGAACATACAATAAAAGAAGGAATCATCCTCTGCCAGTTCCGCTTCCATCCGCTCGATCGTGTACGCCTGAGCCAAATAATCGTTCATGTTCTTCTCCGTATTCTGTGCGGCGAAGGTGTCGTAGAATGTTTCCTTTCCGATAGAAAGCAGAGTGTGCGCCTGCTCTTGTCCGCAAGCTTTGATATGAATGTCCATCGCTTTCTCCCCCTTCAATAATTCCGTTTGTTCCCTTTCTTTACGAACTCCCAATCCTGTTCGATGTTCTGCCTCATCCGCTCGACCAAGTCAAAAGCAGCTGCCTTCTCCGCTTCGGTGAAGCCTCGGAAGGCAACGTGCTCCGAGTAGTCGTTTTCCCGTTTAATATGGGGATAGACAGCCTGCCCCTTCTTCGTCGGATACAGCCGTTTGATTTTTTTGTTTTCATCATCGGGCTTTTTCTCGATAAAGCCGTTCCCTTCGAGTTTCTTAATCGCACGCGCCGCAGTCGTGCGGTCGACTTTGATCATCTCCGCCACCTTTTCCTGGATGATCCCGGGGTGCTCCACGATGCGGACCAGATATAAATACTGCCCTTTCGTAAGGTCATACTCCTTGAATTCTATGTTGCTGATCGAGTCAAGTGCCCTTGCGATCATACCTATTTCTCTCAATATCGCTTTCATCATCTGCTCCTTTTCTTTCGTTGCAAATACAGCCTGTTTCAGATATGCTCAGTATAACGACTGAATGTTGCATTTGCAACAAAAAGGAGGATATACATGACCTACCTGCTGTATGTCACCGGGATCGTCATCCTGGCACTGGGTATTTCGCTTACCATCCTTTCCGGACTAGGCGCCTCCCCGTTCGACGCGCTGCTCGTCGGACTTTCCGAAAGCATCGGACTCACCGTCGGAAGCTGGGAAATCATCATCGCCTTCATTCTGATCGGATGCAACGCGCTCCTCGTCAAGCAGCGGCCGGAGCTCTTCGGGCTTCTTACCGCAATGATTACCGGCATAAGCATCGATACTTGGCTGTTTCTACTGGATGACTTCCTGATGCCCGTTGCCTGGTACAGCCAGGCTACCTGCTTCCTGTTCGGCTTAACGGGGATCGGCTTAGGTACAGCTCTTTACCTGCAGTCGAATTTTGCAGCGATACCGATTGACCGGCTCACGTTAATTTTGAAGGAATGGCTGCGTTCCAGCATTACACTTGCCCGGTCGTTCCTCTATCTCTTGTTCCTGATTCTCGCCTATCTTTTCAATGGGCCGATCGGAATCGGCACGCTGTTGACGGTCATTCTGGGAGGCGTCGTGCTTCACTACTTCATGAACCGGGTAGAGCGCATGACGCGTCGTCCAGCCGGCAGCTCCTGAGGAAAGAAGGCTTTAGACAGCTTCCCAAGGAGGAAGCAATCCCCCTCAGACGTCCGGTTTTGAAGTTAGATATAGGAACGGAATGGTTGAGAAAAACTGGGTGAATGGCAGTTGGACATATAGCGGCTATTCAAATAAAGGGAAACAATAGCTGAGCGGAAAACTTTTTATGTTAAAGAAACTAACGATCAGCTATATAGCTATTTTCCTTCTAATGATGGCCGGATGCTCCGTAGATGAAAGCGAAAAGAACAATCAGGGAGCCTATTATAAACTTCAGCACGAAAAAAGGATGACCGGATACGCTCCCGATCATCCTTTTTTCCGTAGAAATTCCAGCACCTCTTCCTGAAGCCGCATCTGGAACTGCCTGCGGTCAAATCCTTCCGGGTCTTGGGAAGGCGGGAAATCGGGGTGCTTGATGACATCCGGAAACGGGCTCAAAAAAGAAAAATGCCCGGCTTGTTCGATGACTTGATGCTCGACCCGTTCTGGGTGCGGCACTCCCTGAAGCAGGATATCGGCATGGAACGAAGGCGTGATATCATCCTTTTCGCCTGTCATCACGAGAATCGGAACGTCCACACGATCAAGAGCACCGGCGGACCGGAACCAGCCTAAGGCAGGTGCGAGGAGAATCATTCTCCTGATCCTCCGCTCGACCTCCACTGCGATCGTTTCCGGATTCCCGTCGTCCGTCTCCCATGGAAGCGTGGCCGGGACGCCTCCCGCTGCGGCGACGGCGGTGTATCCACCCATCGAATGTCCAATGATGGATATGTCTCCGGCATCCACATACTCCCGGAGCTGATCGTCCGTAAGCAGCCGATCGATCGTCTGTGTGATATGCATAGGCCGGCTTATCAGATTTTCCTGTGTGTTCTCCAGCCGATTGTCGTCTTTATTATTAAAGGGGTGCACCGGCATCGCCACGAAAAAGCCGTGACGTGCGAGATAACGGCCAAGCGTCCGATATACGAGCGGCGTGCCTCCTGTCCCGTGAGAGAGGACGACTAGAGGAGAACTTCCCTTACGCGGATCGGCCCCTTTTGCAATAGACATCTGGTATGGGCCGAGGTGCTCTTCTTTTTCCTCTGTTTCTGTAGGATAGAAAAGGTAAAGGGGGTAAGAAACGCCCAGGTGGTCCTCCTCCACCTCTATCTTCTGAAAGCCCGCATTTGCTTGTGTCTTTTGTTCCAATTCCCATACCTCCATGTTTATACAGGCTGCTTGTTAATGACGATTGAAAGCTTATAGTTCGCCTGTTTATTTAAATCCACGAGAAACGCATCCAGTTCTTCATAGGACGGAAAGCGACATTCGAGAATGTAGCATCCGTCTCCGCTGATTTTATAATGATTCGAAACATACTCCTTGTTTGCGTCAACGAACTCTAAATACGGCCGGTGATGAATGCTTTCGGTGATGATTGTAAGGAAGGCATGAATCGTCCAGCCCACCTTCTGCTGGTTGAGGGTAATCGTATAGCCTTCGATGATGCCCTGATCCTCCAGCTTGGCGACCCGAGAAGCGGCGGCCTGACCGGTCAAATGGACCTTATCTCCAAGCTCCTTCATCTTGATTCTGCTGTTCTTCGTCAATTCTTTGATGATCTGCCAGTCTGTTTGGTCGAGCATCCAGCTTCCATCCTTTCATAAATCAAGTGAAAACAGAGAAAGACTTGATTCTGTCTATGTATCCCTTTTTTTCTTAAGTATAGAATAGACCTGAGCCTAAAATAAAGGAGATGTTCTCATGAATATACAACTGATCCGCAACGCCACCCTTCTTGTCACCTATGCAGGGAAGAAGTTCCTCATCGATCCGATGCTCGCAGAAAAAGGAGCTTATCCCCCGTTTCCAGATTCGCCGAGACAAGAGGAACAGAATCCATTGGTGGACCTGCCGTTACCCGTGGAGACGATCCTTCAAGATGTCGACGCAGTCCTCCTCACCCATCTGCACCTAGACCATTTCGATGACGCAGCGAAGGACGCTTTGCCGAAAGACATGAAACTGTTTGTCCAGAACGATGCGGATGCAGAAACTGTGAAAGAATCCGGGTTCCGTCATGTAGAAGTTCTGACAGCCCATACCGAATGGCAGGGAATCGAACTCGCCAAAACAAAAGGAGAACACGGGAGAGGAGACATCCTGACGCTCACCGGCGAAGTCTGCGGTGTCGTTTTCCGCCACCCGTCAGAAGAAACCCTGTATGTCGCAGGAGACACGGTCTGGTATGAAGGTGTGCAGGAGGAAATCGGCCGGCACGCACCGGGCATCATCGTCGTCAACGGCGGCGACAACCAGTTCAACCAAGGCGGCTCTCTCGTCATGTCAAAAGAAGATATTCTTGAGGTCCACCGCGCTGCACCACATACCACGATCCTGTCTGTTCATATGGAAGCGGTCAACCATTGGATGTTGTCGAGGGAGGAGCTGGAGCGTTTCGCAGAGGAACGCGGATTTCATTCCCACCTTCTTATACCAAAAGACGGAGAAAAGTACGACTTTTAAAAAAAGGGAAGCCGTGGCAGGCTTCCCTTTTTTCATATAGAAGAAATTACGTAATATTCGGGTCCGTCACAGCCTGGCCAATATTGGCAGGTGCGACCGGCGCTTCGTCACTTTCACTGTCTGATACCGAGATCGGAGAGATATACAAAGAATCTCCGAAATTAACCACTCCGCCACACAAACTTCCAATTTCGATGTTGCCATAAATGATGCACGGCATATTGTTTCCCACCTTTACCTCATGCTTCTATCATCTTATGGAGCTTATCCCATGTTTGTATAGTCGAGCCGCCCTTGTAGAAGCTACTTCAGGCTTTTCCTTTTTTGTAGAAACAAAAGGCTTCGGTCCACCGTTATTCCGTCCATTCCTTAATCCCGGATAAATCGCTGTAAATGGAATCCGGCTGGATGTCGAGTTCTTCTTCCGGAAGCTCGTTCCGGTTGATCCAGGCCGTCCGGAAACCGAAGCTCTTCGCTCCGAGGATGTCCCATGGGTTCGAGGACATGAACAACACTTCCTCCCTCGACACGCCGAGTCTTTCCAGCGCATGGTTGTAGGCAGCCGGAGTCGGCTTGTATTGCTTGATCTCATCGGCACTTATGACCGAATCGATATACGGCTGAATCCGGGACTGATCGACGAGTGGAGCGATCATATTCTCGGAACCATTCGAGAAGACGACGAGCTGTTTGTCGGATAGATCCTTCAAGACTTCTTCCACTTCCTCGAACAATGCAAGCTCAAGATAAGCTTCCATCAGACGGCTCTCATCCTCTTTAGACAGCGTGACGCCGTTCTCCTTACAGGCATACCTCAACGAATCGCGCGTAATTTCATCAAACGGCTTATAGCGTTCGAACAACTGACGCAGGAAAAAATACTCCAGCTGCTTGCTCCGCCACGTTTGACTGATCGCATCCCCTTTATCCGGAAACAGGTCGTTGCACGCTTTCCGAACGGAATAGACATCGAATAACGTTCCATATGCATCAAATACAAGTGCTTTAATCATGTTTACATACCTCCGACTCTTCTAATTAAATCCTACTGTATCTCTCCCTTCTGTTCATTGCCACATTTAAGACAAGGCAAACATAGAACATTTCGTAAGCGGCTGCTGAAAAGAGTAAATCCGAAGCGATCTGCAGAATATATCTATTGACTCCACGCCGGATCTATCGTATATTTTCATTGTTATCAAAAATGATAATAATGGAGGAGGAACATTCCATGAGTAAATCAAAAGCCGATGCCATTCTGCACCCGGTGCGGATGAAGATCATCCAATACTTGTCGAGAGGTCCCGCCACAGGCTATGCCATTGTCCAGGCTCTGCCGGAGATTCCGCAGGCAACGCTGTACCGGCACCTTCATGTATTAGATAAAGAAAACGTGGTCCACGTCATCGAAGAGAAGAAAATCCGCGGTGCCGTTGAAAAGACCTATTCCTTAAAAAAGGACGGAGCCCGGATCCATGCCGGCGACTTCGCACAGATGAGCGAAGAGGAACAGATACAATTGTTCACCACTCTCTACTTTCAGCTGCTGGATCAAACCGAAGCCTATATCAAGAGCAACCCCACGATAGAAAAAGACCCGTTCGGCTTCAATCGGCTGGACGTGCAATTGACCGACGAAGAATTCTCCGACATGCGAAGCGAACTGGCACAGATTTACGAGAAGTACCATCAAAAGAGCAAGGAGAACAACGGGAGAAAAATCCAGCTCTATCAAATCTTTCTCCCGGAACAGGAGGATACGGAATGAAAAGAATCTGGATAATCAGCTTTCTTTTGAGCATCCTTGGTGCAGCAGGGGGGTACTTCATCGCGATAGAAACCTTCACCACCTCCGCGCTTCCTATTCCAGACCGGGACGTGTTCACGGTTGTATTGACCGTACAGGCTGCCGTCCTGACACTTTTATTCAGCTGGATCGGCCTGATTTTACAGAAGCGTACCGATTTAACGTTAATCAAGAAGGAGAAAAAACAGAAGGGACTTCTTCTTTCGCTGTGGTTCGGTGTGTTGACCGGCTTCCTCATTCAAGCAGGGGATGCATGGGTTTTCCCGCAGATCATTCCTGGGCTTGCCGACCACTCCCCGACCCCTTCTTTTGCCGGGCTTGCCGGCGGCGTGTTGTATGGAGGGATCGTGGAAGAAGTGATGCTCCGACTTTTCGGTATGACACTGTTTATCTATCTGGTCGGGAAGATCCGCAGGCAGCGTTCCGTCCCCGACAGCTATTACTGGGCAGCGATCATCCTGACCAGCATCCTCTTCGCTGTCGCGCACCTGCCGGCCAACGCGGCCTTATTCGGGGAACTCAGCCTTCCAGTCGTTTTTCGAGCGCTTCTCCTGAACAGCATTGGCGGTCTGTTTTTCGGATATCTTTACTGGAAGTACGGCTTTTGGTTCAGTGTATGGTCACATATGACGGCCCATATCAGCATGCAGCTTATCTTTATACCTATATTCTTCTAATTGGAGGGAAGGCAGATGACAAAAATACAGGAAGCAGTCATAGAGCGAAAAGGAACAAAGCTTTACGGGACCCTTACCCTGCCCGATCCGCACAGCAAGAAGGCGGTCCTCCTCATTCCCGGTTCCGGGAAAGTCGACAGGGACGGCAATGGCGGATGGATGCAGGCGGATATCTATAAAGAATTAGCCGGCCGCTTACACGAAGCAGGGCTGATCACGCTGCGCTACGATAAACGGGGAGTAGGAAAAAGCGAAGGCAGTTATGTGGCAGCAGGCTTATGGGACTTTATCGAAGATGCCGGGGACTGGCTGGAATTTTTGAAAGGCCGTTCCGAGGTGGAGGAAGTCACGGTGATCGGCCACAGCGAAGGGGCGATTATCGGACCTGCCGTCATGAGAGACAGAAGCGCAGACCGGTTCATCTTCCTGTGCGGATCCTTTGATAAAGGAGAGGAGCTCCTTGATTATCAGAATCGGATGATCAGACAGGAAATCGCCGAGGCTTCCGGAGTGAAGGGGTTCTTTTTCCGGGTGCTTAAAGTGAACAAAAAAATTGAAAAGCAGACCCGTAAGTTCTATGAGAAAATCGAGGCGGATCCTTCTGATGTCATCCAATACAAAGGAACGAAAATCAACGCCAAATGGGTGAGGGAAATGAGAGCCTTCGACACAGCTGACTACCTTTCCTACGTGCCTGCCCGTTCCCTCGCCATAGAAGGGGAAAAAGACGTCCAGGTGAAGCAAGGATCCGCCCGTGCATTCGCTTCTCATACCGGCGCGGAAGTGAAGGTTTATCCAGACATGAACCATCTGCTCCGGAAACGATCCGGCAATCATACACTTCTGAACGTAAAGAAAGAATATAAAGAAAGTATCAGGAAGGACGAAATGCACCCGGACATGCTGCGGGATCTGATCCAGTTTCTCCAATCCTAAATGCTGTAAGCCAAGCATACAGACAAAAAAGGAGGGTCATCAGAATGACCCTCCTTTTCCTTCAGCGACCCTCATCGGCGTTCTGCTTCCTCAACTCCGCAAGAATCTCCTTCAAATACTCGTTCCTCTCTCTGGATCGATGCAGCATAGCCGCAACGAAATAAATAGCGAATCCGAGGATACCCAGATAGAAGATTACATTTAAAAATCCAAAAACCATAAAGGATTCCATACCTGTCCTCCTTCTTTTTTGACAGTCTCCCAACTGTCGTCTATACTTCGATATCCACCTGTAGAAAAGGAGACGATTACCTATGTACGACCATTCTGATTTAGTAGAAGCGAAACGGCAGATCGATTCCACGGTCCATAAGCTGAAAGAGACAGTAAAAACGTTGCAAGCGAAAGAAAATCCGGCCCGCTACAAAGCACAGATCACCTTAGCCAAAAGGCGGATCCATGCATTTGAATTGTCCCTATCCCTTATCGAAAGAGAAATTTCCACATTAGAAACGGACGGTTAAAAGCCGCTTATACCTAATAATAGAAAGAAGTTTTCCGTAAAGGGCGGAGGGAAATGGACAGGCTCCGGCCGCCCCGTGGAAAGCGTCCCATTTCCCGGAGCCCGGTGCTCCCAAAAACTACTTCCTCAACAAGCTAAAAAACCTCCTTTTAAAAGAGGCTTTTCTTTAATCCAACCGTTCCGGATGCTCCACATACCACTCCAATATGTAACCACAGCTCGAACAGTATTTTGAAAGGACCGGCGAAGATGTGCTCCGCGGATTTCCTTCCGGGAACATATGCACAGCGCCGGCTGCGGAATGGACCACGCCCTTTTTCACTTTCTGCCCGCCGCATTTCGGACAGGAGTCGGTCTTTATCATCGGAATCCCCTCTTTCCACCTTATGGTATCTATACGTGCGGGGTGGATTTCGGTTTCAACAATGGCGTTATTTTCCCGGAAGGTAGATGGACTTTCCATTGTTTAGAGGATGAAACAAGCCAATGGTATCCCGATCAGGTTCTTCCTCGTACAGATCGTGAACGAGGGGATGATCATGATCCTCGCTGTCTATATAAACGACTCCATCCTCATCCGGCTCCACCATGACCTCGTAAAGCCCCTTCCCCGTCAGCTCCTTCAGAATTTCGGATTGGCGGTCTTCCTCTTCCTGCAGGCGCTCGATCTCTGCCCACTTTTCTTCTTCTGACATGTTTTCCCTATCCATGTCTACATCCCCTCCTCTTTTTTCTTCCTTTTTATCCCACAAACTATTTCCTTATCCTATCATTCTTCCTATGCAAAAAAAAGGACTTCTCTGTAGAAGACAGCCTACTTTCCTGATAAATAATACCTGGCATTGGCGAAGCATATTCCACCTAAGAGAAACAGTAGGACGATGGCCCAGCTGGCAATTGCCCCATAATCCCCGTGAAAAATGTACTCGTTCGTCAACGTGATGATAACCATCGCAGCCATCACCACAAACATGCCGATGACATACTTCATCCATCATCCCTCCTTCCTCTATCTTTCATTCCAGCTTCCGTCAAGTACATCAAGATCGGATAAGCTGCCAGCACTAGTGCCAGCGACAACACGACCGGCACATGTTTATGTAAGATAGGACTGACCGCAATGACGACCAGAATATAGAGAAAACGGACGATATCCTTAACCTTTTTCGCTCTTGACATCTTCTCCTCCTTTCCGGACTACCTTCGTGACCAGATTACCACTGGCAGGAGAACGAGTGATAATAGTCCACCACCGATGGACAGCGCAGCATATCCGGCGTGTGCGACAACCATTCCTGAGAGGGCCCCGCCGGAAGCACCTGCGAGCGCAACGAACACATCAAGCGTCCCCTGTGTTTTCGCACGTGTGAACGGCGTCGTCGAGTCGATGATCTGGGCGGTACCGCTGATCAGTCCGAAGTTCCAGCCTAATCCAAGCAGCGATAAAGCAACGATTAAGAGCACAACCGAATCATCCGGAGCGAGCGCTGCCACCAGTCCTGCGAGCAGCAGTGTCACACCCGAAGCGATGCTCATCGCGGTACGGCCGAATTTGTCGACGAGGACACCGGTCACAAGCGACGGGAGATACATCGCTCCAATATGGAAACCAATGACCATGCCGATCTCCCGGAGTCCATGACCGTGATGCCCCATGTGAACAGGAGTCATCGTCATGATGGCAACCATCACCAGCTGGGTGAGCACCATAACCACTGCTCCGACCGCAAGTCCGCGCTTGTTAACCGCTGCAGCTACTGCTCCATCCCTTGTGAGAACTTCCTCCTGTACCGCCAGCTTCTTCGCCATCGTCAGCGGATCCGGCCGCAGCATAACGAAGAGAAACAGACCAGCCAAAAGGAAAGCCGCCCCCGATAAGAGAAACGGCCCGGCGAGTGCCGGGATACCGATAGACAGAGCCGCATTTCCCATGACACCGACAAGATTCGGCCCAGCCACCGCTCCGAACGTCGTCATCACCATCGTGATGCTGACCGCGGTCGCCCGCTGCTTCCGATCCGCTAAATCCGTACCTGCGTAGCGTGCTTGAAGGTTCGTTGCTGTTCCTGCTCCGTAGATGAATAAAGCCGCAAATAAAAGGAAGACGCTATTGAAAATGGCAGCGAGCACCACCCCGGCTGAACCGAGGCCTCCTACAGCGAAACCTGCCGCAAGCCCTGTCCTTCGCCCGTACCGCTGGGATAACCTTCCGACCGCCCACGCGGCGACCGCCGACCCCAATGTAAAGAGCGCCGCCGGCAACCCTGCGTATGCATCGGTGCCGAGCATCTGCTGAGCAAGCAGAGCACCGACGGTAATTCCGGCTGCAAGGCCAGCGCCGCCGAGAATCTGCGATATACTGACGACCACCAATACTTTGCGGTACAACGTTTTCCGCTGTTCCTGCGACACGTGTTCAGAAGCTGTTTCTACTTTCTCCATTCCCATCCAGGCACCTTCTCACTCGTTATTCTTTTTTCTATGTATTGGATCATTCTATGAATCTATCGTTTTAATGTCCTTCTCCCAGCCAACTTTCCTCTTTCATCATATGTTAGTTAAAAGAGACGTCCTTTGTCTCTTTCATTCTATCGGAAAGGAGGAATGCTTATGTATGCATCCGACGGGCTCCTCAAGTCCTACAACCATAAAGAAACACCACCATCCCTGCTTATCCCGCTCCAGACGACAGGGGTAGAAACGGGCCTGCAGGTTCCAGTAAGCTTGGAGCGTCTATGCTTGAGCGATCAGATAGAACTGATCGCAACCGCGAATTGGCTGATCACATTGGGTGGAGCGGCTGTCCTCACTGCCTACCTCCCCATCACAGCGGAGCCGTTAACGACTCTGGAATCGACGGTAAACGTAATGGTCGAAGCCCCTGTCACGTTTAACGTGTACCGCGATGAAGAACTGATCTTCACGACTACGGATTTCCGGACGCTTATGTTCCGGGCAAGGGTTCCCGGCGCCGTCACCTCCACGACGGAAAGTATAAGTATCTCTCAGATCGACCTCACTCCCGTGTCTACAAGCAACGGACTGCCGCCTGCTGCGACGACCACTTTCCAGTATATCGACACAGATACCACCGCCGTAAAACACGTCTATACGATCACCGCGCAGCTGGGCAGGTATTCACCTGTGCCGATGGTCAACTCTCTGCGAACGACAGATACCACAACTCCGCTGATTCCGGTAAACTTCACCATCACCAGCTTTCAACCGATTGCGCTCATATCCTACACAAACTTCTCAGGGAAAGTCATCAGGAAACAAGATCCCTGCCGGAAAAGGAACGGACAGAACGAAAGGCTGTAAAACAAGTATATAGCCCGTGACAGCCCAACAACTATAAACATCCTAAAAATCAAGCCCTGCACACGCCGACATGCAGGGCTTGATTTCTCTTATTTCCGAAGTATCTTCTCCATCGCTTTTCCCTTTGCCAGCTCGTCGATCAGCTTATCCATATACCGGATTTCCCGCATCGTCGGTTCTTCGATCTCTTCCACCCGCACTCCGCAGATGACGCCTTTGATCAACGTCCGGTTCGGGTGCAGCGCTGGAGCCTCCGCGAAAAAGGTCTGGAAGTCTGTCTGATTTTCCAGGACACCCTCCATTTGTTCCTGGCTGTAACCGGTGATCCAGCGGATGATTTCATCCACTTCCTCTTTCGTCCGCCCTTTTCTTTCCGCCTTGGCAACGTAAGCCGGATAAACCTTCGCAAAGCTCATCGAATAAATTTTGTGCTCAGGCATAAGATTCCCTCCTTCCACTGTCTATAGTTCCTGTATATCCAGCGTAACATAAAACACCTACCGCTATACTCAAAAAAAAGCGGTCCTTCCCTATGAGAAGAACCGCTCCTGCGCCATCCTTTATGCATTCCTGCTTTTATACAAAAGAAAAATGAAATAAGGGGCACCGATGGCTGCTGTAAATACACCGGCCGGCACTTCCAACGGAAGGAACAGCGTCTTTCCCGCGAAATCTGCGAGCATGACGAGAATTCCCCCGAGCAGTGCCGCAACCGGAAGCAGCGGAGCAAAGCCCGTACCGACAAGCCTCCGTGCCATATGAGGGGCCATCAAACCGACGAACCCGATGCCGCCGGCGAAGGCTACCCCGACAGCCGTGAGCCCGATACTCAACAACAGCAGCAAGAGACGGCTCAACTTGACGTTGCTTCCGACTCCCGTCGCAATGCCGTCTCCTAAGTCCAGGATGTCGAGCTGCTTCGTGACCATTGCCGTCACCAGCAGCAGGACGACCGCAGCAGGAAGCAGGATCGTCACCTGGTCCCAGTTGGCGGCGCTCACAGAACCCGTAATCCAGACGTTCGCCTGAGTCGCCTGATAGATCGGTCCTTTGATCATGAACAGCGTCGTCAAGGACTTCATGAACATCGACACTCCGATACCGATCAACACCAGCCTTAAAGCCGAAGTCGTCTTTTTCCTTGCGAGGAAGTACACGCTGAAGCCTGTGATGACCGCGCCGATGAAGGCCGCAAGCGGCATCCAATGGATACTTACCATCAAGGAATTGTTCTGATCCGAGAACAGCATCAGGAAGACAACGACCGCCACTGACGCTCCCCCCGTTATCCCGATGATGTCCGGTGATGCGAGCGGATTACGTACGAGACTCTGAAGGATGCCTCCCGCTACAGCCAGACAGGCACCGACGAGGAAGGAAACGATGATCCTCGGTAAGCGGAACGACTGGATGATCAATTCATGGTAGGCCGTACCGTTTCCGATCAATGTTTGAAAAACGTCAATCGGATTGATCATCGTCTCGCCGACCCCGGTACTGATCAGGAATACGATCGCTGCCGTCAGTAGCAGGATCAGGCTGATACGCAAGGCTTTTTTATCAATAAGAAAGGAAATACGCCCGTTCTTCGAGCGGATCGTTTTGTATCTATTCATGCGTCCTCCCTCCCTTTTCTCGCAATGTAAATGAAGAAAGGAATGCCGAGCATCGCGGTCATGACACCGACAGGCACCTCACTCGGCATGACGATGTACCTTGCTGCGATATCCGCGTTCAGCAAAAGAATTGCGCCGAGAACGGCACTGTACGGAAGAATCCAGCGGTAATCGTTGCCGACCAGGTACTTCGTAATATGCGGCACGACGACGCCTACGAAAATGATCGGACCTGCGATGGCGACTGAACCCCCGGATAACAGCACGACCGTAGCAATGCCGAAGAACCGGACAACCGGCGTTTTCAGCCCGAGCCCGTTCGCTACGTCATCTCCCATGACAAGGATGTTGATCTTTCCGGCAAGGAAAATGCACAGGACGAAGCCAACCGTCATATAAGGAAGCACCGTGATCAAGGATTCCAACTTCCTGCCCTGCACCGATCCGGAGAGCCAGAAAAGCACTTCATCGAAAGCCGCCTCATTCACGACCAGCAGTCCCTGCGTCATCGAAGAAAAGAACGCCGCCATCGCCGCTCCGGCCAGCGTCAGTTTGACCGGCGTCAATCCTTCCCTCCCGGCAGAGCCGAGTATGTAGACGATCGCCGCCGTCACGCCTGCTCCGAGGAAAGCGATCCAGGTAAAGGCTTGGATATTATTGATGGAAAAGAAAGAAAAAGCGACGACGATAAAGAAGCCTGCTCCAGCATTGATCCCGAATACGCTTGGAGATGCGAGCGGATTGTTCGTCAGCGCCTGAAGCAGGACACCGGAAACGGCAAGCCCCGCCCCGACGACCGTCGCAATCAGCGCCCGAGGAAGTCGGACATCCTGAATGATGATATGTTCATTGGAATTATCGAAATCCAGGAACGCCTGATAGGCCGTGTTCCAGCCCGTGTCGGCATAACCGTACACAATGCTTGCCCCCATCGACGCAAGCATAAGCAGGACACTGCCGATAAATACAAGTGTTTTTGCTCTATTGGAATGGATCAAGAGAATCTCCCCTACACCAAAGTTAGAAAAAGCGGAAGCCGCAAGCTTTCGCCACTTCCATACAACCATTGAAATTGTATCAAACATTCTTATTATTGAAAATGATTTTCAATATCGCCATTGACAAACGTATCATCTTTTTTTACTATATAGCTTAGGTAAATGATAATGAATATCATTCTTAGGAGGAGACTTATGCGTACATATAAAAAGAGTTTATGGGTATTCTTATCCGTTCTTGCGCTGTTGTTCATTACCGCATGCGGAAGCGACTCGGATAAAGAGGCAGAAGAAACCACCAGTGGCGACGGCGGGGAATCGTACACGGTGAAGCACGCGATGGGAGAAACGGAAATCCCGGAGAAGCCGAAGAAAGTCGTCGTACTGACTAACGAAGGAACAGAAGCCGTCCTGGCACTCGGTGTCCAACCGACCGGAGCCGTCCAATCGTGGCTTGGCGATCCTTGGTATAAGCATATCGAAGAAGACATGGATGGTGTCGAGGTCGTCGGTCTGGAGCAGGAAGTGAACGTAGAGAAGATCGCGGAACTGCAGCCGGATCTGATCATCGGAAACAAACAGCGTCAGGAAGCCGTCTATGACAAACTGAGCGCTATTGCACCGACCGTATTCTCCGAGCAGCTGCGCGGAGACTGGAAGGAGAACTTCAAGCTTTACGCAGAGGCACTCGGCCTTGAAGACAAAGGCGAAGAAGTACTTGCTGACTATGACGCGCACGTCGAAGAAGTGAAGACAGCCCTTGGAGATAAGACAGATCAGGAAGTTTCCGTCGTACGCTTCATGGCCGGAACATCCCGGATCTACTACAAGGATTCCTTCTCCGGAGTCATCCTTGACGAGCTTGGCTTCAAACGTACCGAAGCACAGACAGAGATGTTCGACGAAAGCAACAAAATGGGTGAACTTGCCATCGAAGTAGGAAAAGAAGCCATTCCGAAAATGGATGGAGATATCCTCTTCTACTTCACTTACGCCCCTCAGGACGACCCGGAAGCATTGAGCACAGAAGAAGAATGGACAAGCGATCCATTATGGAAGAACCTCAATGTAGTCCAGGAAGGAAACGCTCATAAAGTGAGCGATGCCGTCTGGAACACAGCCGGAGGCGTCATTGCAGCCAACCAGATGCTCGATGAACTGCAGGAAATCATGACAGAAGAATAATATTCTCTAATAAAGGAAAGAACGAACGGCCGGGGAGCTTCCCCGGCCGTTTTCAGGCTGTCGAGAAACTCTTAAGAATAGGCGGATGGGATAAAAATCTTCCGTCCATGAAACTTTTTAATCAAATATCCATAACGATGAATGAAGGGAATTATGGCAAAGGGTGGAGTGGAATAGAGCAGACTCCTGTGGGAATAGTGGCCCAGGTGAGACCCCGGAAGAGCGCAGCGATGAGAAGGCTCACCGGCCACCCCACGGAAAGCGCTCTATTCCACGGAGCCCGCCCGCTCCCTATAAAAGTACTTCTTCAACAAACTACGAACGGCCGGATAGCTTCCCCGGCCGTTTTTTTCATGGTTATAAGCTCATCCCGATCCATATAAGTAATGCCGAACAGACGACAGCCAAGATGACAAGACTTTTGGACCCGTCTGCCTTCGCCTTTGCACCGGGAAGATCACGGAGAATGATCGCGGCCCAGCCTCCGATCACTAATAGAATGATGACGATGTTCCTTCCCATCTCCCCCATCGAAACCCTCCATATTCGGATGTAATAGACTCCATCCAATTGAAGTACCCTTCCACTCTCCCTTCAAACTACTGTTCACCATTGAGCAATTCGGCTCATTTCTATCAACAAAGGCGATGGTACAAGCGGGTAGGAGGTTTT
Source organism: Halobacillus sp. ACCC02827 (assembly GCF_030291935.1). NCBI lineage: Bacteria > Bacillati > Bacillota > Bacilli > Caryophanales > Bacillaceae > Halobacillus > Halobacillus sp. ACCC02827. The sequence continues at coordinate 2,958,440 of NZ_CP128168.1, forward strand.
TTCATAGATTACTAAAGTAAGAGACGTCTCCTACATTCCAGTAATGGAGGAGGGAAAATCATGAACTTCTTACGAAACTTAGTTGCGGCACTGATCGCTGTCCTGTTTTTGCTGGGTCTTTTGGTCGCTGTTCTACTAGGATCCAGTGAGCAACGCCAGATCGTCATTAACTGCATTAATGAGATCCTGCGAACCATCAACTAATCATAAGGGGCTATGGATAAAACCACAGCCCCTTCATTATTAGAGAAAGGGGAAATACCTATGAGTAAATTCGATCAAATCGATAAGAACAATTCAAAAGAAGCGAAGAAAGATTCGTCCCAAGAATTGAATCTGGATTCTTTGATGAATCTCGCATCCAAACTGACGAAAGAGGATGCTTTATTCAACAACCTGCTGAAAAACGATGCTGCAGACGACTTGGACCTGTCCGGCATTTTCGGTGACATCACCGGAGCCGCATCGGACACGTTTGACGGGGTAAAGAAGGAATTGGCGGAAATTAAGACGGAATTGGTGAAGCTGAATACGAATATCGAGGCTCTTTTGAAAAAGTCTTAAAGAAAAGAGGTTGATCCTGGGATCAGCCTCTTTTTCTTTAAACGTATCTAGCTTTTAATTTAATGAATTTATATCCATTTTGATTGGGTCCAGTTCTAAGGGATCGTTAGGATCTTTCCCTGTTAACGCTACTTTAGGATAAATTTCTATGTAACTGGTCCTTTCTCGTATTTCTTCTGGAATGATACTCCTTCCTTTCACAACAAGTCTCCCATTTTCCTTTTTAGTCTCCAAATCAATACCATCCACAGAAATAGTTATCTCTCTTCCTCGATCGTCATATGCTTCTAGTCGGACCTGATTATGTACCTCTGAAGACGGAAAAGAAGCAGTATAATTGATGGCAGTCGAAGCTTTCCCTTCTATAATAGAATCAACTTGGACACGGATAGATGCTGCCGTATCCTCGCTCTCTTTGTTTACCGGCAGGACGTTGTAAGGCAGTTGTTTAACAGGAACATCAAAAGCCCACTTTCCCTCTTGCTTTCCAATTCTTAAGAATTCCAAGGGAAATGTAGTGTGCTCGGGCATACTTTCATAAGGATAAGGAATCTGAATTTGACCTGTGTATCCGTCTTCGATCGGAGTAAAATAGACGATCTCGCGGCTATCCGATACCGACTCATCTCCCTGATAAATTTCGTAAAATCCGCTGAAACGTGCGCCATCATCGCTCTGAACATCACCTTTCACTTCTACGGTCACCCCCATTACCGCTCCATCATAATAAGCACTGGTTATACGCACTTTAATGTCTTTTGCAGTAGCCGTCTCCTCTAATTCAGTAACCAAATTTTGAGATGCTAAGTTCCTTCCTATAGAGTCATTAAAAGTGGAATATAAGTGACCTACTACCGGCACTTGTGCCATGACATGAGATACAGATGGGACAGCAAACGTAGCGAACATGATAATAATAAAAGCAGTTGCAGAAAGAAACCATTTTATGTTTAGATACCCTTTCCTGCCTTCCCCCGATCTGTGTGTACTTCCTATACGTACACCCATCTTTATCGCTTGCCGGACGTCATCCTCCGGAACATTGATATCGTTGTATTTTTCATTGAATAATTTCTCCTTCATGGTAACCCTCCCCTTTCAAGATTACCTTCAATTGTTTTTTCCCTCTTAGAAGGTAGGTCTTTACCGTATTTACCGGAACGTCCATAATTTCAGCGACTTCTTTTATTGGAAGGTCCTGATAGTAAAAAATAACAACGGCATCGCGATACTTCTCCGGCAATCTATCCAACGCCCAAACCAAATCCAGATGTTCAACAATACAATCATCTTTCCCCGTTGAAACTTGACTAATTTGTTCCAATGGTAACTCCTTTTCCTTCTTCCTCTTCCATTCATAAGAACTATTGATCAGTATTCTAGTGATCCAGGTTAAGAAATATTTGCTTTCTCTTAAATTTTTTATGGCCAGAAATGCTTTATAAGCCGTTTCTTGAACAATATCCAAAGCATCATCCCTGTTACCGGCATATAAATAAGCTGTTCGATACAATCGATCGCTGTATTGAATCAGCAGTTTCTCGAATGCCTCTGAATCTCCCTTCTTCGCTTTCTTAATCAGTCTGTGATTCTTCACTCGATCCTCCCCTTATAGTCTTTAGAGTTCATTTCCTGTATAAAAGTTTCAACTTTTTACAAAATAAAAAATACGTACTCTTTGAAAAGCACGTATTCCTAATTATATATTCATATTGGTTCCGTAAATAATCCGGCAATAAGGATCATCCGTCCCGCTAAAACCATGGCGGCTCCTATAAACAAAATGGTTAGAAGGGAACTTCTCACACCATGAACGGCACAACCAAAGTCAGGACAGGGAGGATACCAACACTCCGAAGCGAATCCTGTATGTTCTAGTCTTTTATACGAAAGTAAACAGAGGGGATGATATAAATCTGCTAAACGTTGCAATTTAAGTAGTGTGAATCAGTGTTAACATAAACTGTTTATATATATGTCTCGTTTACAAAGTAAGAATAAAGCAGTCTGCGTCTCTCCAAGCTGTTCATCAAAGCTTCCTCTCCGGTCTCTTCCCATCCCCCTGCTCGCTTTCCTCCACCTCTTCGTCTTCCAAATTTTCTTCCTGGAACTCATGGACGACCTGGCCGGTAATATGATCGAACGGCGTATAATAATTATGGATGGTTTCTTTCTTTATAAATAATTTATAGGCAACGAAAATAAGCAGCGACACAAAGGCAAGCGAGAAAACTGCCACGATATAAACCATACATTCCTCTCCCTTCCTTCATGATTTCCGCTTCCTCGCCCATTCCACCTGCTTATCCTGAAGGTCTTCGATGATCTCTAAAGCAAGCGACTGGACTTCCTGCAGCTTCTCCTGACTGATCCAACTGATTGTGTCCTCCTTCGAGTGGAGCAGGTCGGAAACCCCGGTGCAGCTGAACGGGATACTCGGGACGCCGCGCGCGAAAAAGGTGTAATGATTGCTTTCATACCACGGGGTTCGCCATTGCACCGCAGGGCGGGCGTGCTTCCGACGCTTCAACGCTTTCTCCAATGCCTCTGACCCGGCCATAAGCGTCACCGTATTCGTGCCGAGGGACTGACCAATTCCGTCGAAATTCATGGCGACAATTGCATCCTTCAAACCTGCTTCGTGTTCCTTCACGTAGTGCTCGTCTCCGAGGCCGAGGTATTCTTCTGAGCTGAAGGCGATGCATTCAAATCCTGTACGCCAGTCCGTCCGCCTGACGATTTCCTCTGCAAGCGTGAGGAGGAGGGCGACACCCGATCCATTATCGAAGGCACCGGCCGAATCAAATACGGTGTCATAGTGGGCGGCAAGAATGATTTTCTCCCGACCTGCTCCTTGCCTGCGACCTATCACATTGCACGTTTTCCCCTGTCTTCTCTCCGACTGGATCACGACCGTTGCGGTACCCTTGACGGAAAGAGCCGTCTCCGGTGTTACCGTGAGAGACGGAATCCGGAAGTCCCAATCGTTGACAATCGGAACACGCTGCCCTTTCTCCATACTTACGAAGAGGATGGCAGAAGGCTCTTTATCCTCAAGTAATTGAATCGTCCGGCGGTGATGTGCCGGGTTATAAATGGAGAAGCCCTTTGGAACGTAGTTTTCCTTGGAAAGCTCCCCATAGAGAAAAGCGATTTTCCCGTGGAGTTCCGGAGATGCGTCCAGTTCATCCATCGTGCAGAAAGGAACGATCTCCCCGGTAACGGCACACGACTCGGAAAAGTTATTCCCCGTTGCTTCCAATCTCCTCCCGTCTACCTCTATGTAAGCATCCGTGAGCTGCCAGTCCGGCACTTTAAATGTCTGGACCTCTACCTCCATACCACAGCCGGCGAAGCATTCCTCTATATACTGCGCCGCTTCGTGGTTGGCTTCACTTCCGACCGGGCGGCACCCAATCTCTTCGGCTAATTTTTTCAGATGAACCATCGACCTCTGTTCCATCCAACTCCCCCTTTTAGGCTCCCTGCACCTTAAGTGTCGTCCCCATCTCCACTCGAAATGTCGTCATCGAAAAACTCTCTACCATAAGAATGAAAAGAGCTATGGTGCCTGACATCCGGACTCGCTAAAACCTCCCCCTTCCTCTGCTTGTGCGTCCGTTTCCAACGAAGGATGGAATAGACGATTCCGCAGACTAAGGCTGTGTAAATAAGAAAGTCCGCCTCATAAAAAAGGTAGATACACACTCCAGCGGCTGCCAGAATTAATAACAATACTTCCAATCCTTTCATCATTTCCACCTCTCTTACTTATGTACGTTCTCTCCCCCTCTTCGGTTCAAACCATTTCCAGAATACAAAAAAGGCGACACGTTCGCCGCCTCCCTGCTAATCCAATTTTTTGATGATACGGGCCGGATTTCCTCCGACCACGACATTGTCCGGTACATCTTTTACAACGACCGCACCTGAGGCGATCACGGCATCATCACCGATGGTCACGCCCGGATTGATGACTGCCCGCCCTCCGATCCAGACACGGTTCCCGATCGTCACCGGCTTTGTGAATTCAATTCCGGACGTCCGCTCCCCGGCATCGGTCGGGTGGGTATTGGTATAAATGTGAACGCCGGGCGCAAGCATGCACTGGTCGCCGATCGTCACTTTCCCGCCGTCCAGTATCGTGCAGTCGAAGTTGGCATAAAAGTCTTCCCCGACATGAATGTTATAGCCGTAATCACAGCGGAAGGTCGATTCCACGTAAAGCTGCTCTCCTGTCGAACCGAAAAGCTCCTTCAACACTTCGGCACGTGCCGCTTCGTCCTCTTCTTCTATATCATTCAGCCTGCGGACCAGCCGTCTCGACCGGCGCCTGCCTTCGAGTAATTCTCTATCGGCCGGATCATAAAACTCACCGGCGATCATCTTTTCTTTTTCAGATTTCATTCCCATAGCCCCTCTGCAGATGAAGTTCTTTTCTCTTTATCTATTCTGGAAGAGAGCAGGGATTCCTTCTCTATCTCCTATAAAAAATAGCCTCTGAGAATAGAGGCTAAAAATAAAAAAATGCTTATGTGGAGAGCGGACTCCGGTAAATGGGACGCTTTCCACAGGGCGGCCGGTGAGCCCGTAGGAGTATGCCCATTTACCTCCGCCCTTCAAGGTAACTATCCCTTTTCATTTGGGTGTCTTTTTGCGAAGTTTTTCTTAAGTCCCATGTGAGAATTCAGTAAAAGTCGTCTTTATTAAGGTGTTGTCCTACTTCCGATCTTCCGGCGTAAGTAAACCTATAATGGTTACAACCAAACCAAACCCACCGATCCACAAACCGTAGCGAAGCCCGGGCTCGTTTTGGAACAAGACGCCGACTAACAGAATCGCGATTCCAGCTAACATGATCTTGATAGGAACGTTCAAAAGAAACACTCCTTTCTATTTCCTAAAACTATGTACATTTTTTCGAAAATCAGTTTATCATACCTCATAGAAATAGAAAAAATAAAAAAGGGCGACGGTTCGCCCTTTTCCCTACGAATGCATCTTTCGGATGACGGCCATTTCTTTCCCGAACCGATCTCCGTTGTCGAAAAAACCCAGACTCTCGTAAAGCTTGTGAGCTCCGGTATTCTTCGGATGGTAGCCGACAACGATCTTCCCGGCCCCCGGTAACTTCTCCATCTCGGTAATCATCAAGCTCGTTGCCGCCCTGCCGATTCCCCGCCCCTGGAACTTTTTATCGACCATTATACGGTACACCCAGTAACCGTCCAATTCCTCCGGCACCGAATTATACATGAGGAAACCGACGACCTCCTCTTCCAAATAAACAGCATAAGGTTTCAGCGTAGGTTCGAACTTGGATTGGGCAATCGATACGGCGTTCGGCTCCATGAACTCACGCTGCTCCTCCGCCACTTCCAAGGTACAGCACGCATACCAGTTTTCTTCGTTGCATTCCACAATCGTTACGTGTAGTCATTTTCGTATCTCCTCGGCGAATAGTATTTCCTCCAACCCTTTCGTCATCTCCAAAGGCCCGGACTCCTTATTGGACGGCACCACCACTTTGACATCAAGCCCGGGATAGACAGATGCGCGGAAGCTGACGCCCGGGTCGTACCCCATCACGTGATATTTATAGATGTCGCTGCCTTTCTTATTCATCCAGATCCCGTAGCCGTAATGAATCTCTTCGTTCACCGCTCGATGAGGATGAAGGAGTTTGTTCGTCGTCTCTTCCTCCAGCAGCTCATAACGGAACAGTGCCTCCCACAGCTTGATCATATCAGCGGCCGTCGTGTAGGCACCTCCGTCCGATCCGCCCTGTTTCGGGAGGGCGTAAATATTGGTCCGCCACGCCCCTGCTTCCTCCTCATCAATGTACCCGAGAGCCGTATTCCGGGGGAGTCTGTCCATCGAGAAGTAGCCCGAATTCATCATACCGCAAGGCTTGAAAATTTTTGTTTCAATGTATTCCGTGAAGGTGCGCCCTGTTTGCTGCTCCAGGATAAGACCAAGGACGATATAGCCCGCATTATTGTAACGGAACCGTTCGCCGGGCGGGAATTTCATCTGTTCCTCCTGAAAAAGCGGCAGGAAATCATGAAGCGATTCGATCCGGTACACCGGATAGTCCTTCCACAGTTCTTCGTAATCGCTCATCTTCTCTTCGTCGAAGTAGTCCGGCATGCCTGACGTGTGGGTCAACAGCTGATGGATCGTAATCTGCGGGTCCACGTGAGGAAAAGCTATATCCAGACAGTCAGCCAGCGGCGTGTGGAAGTCTATCTTTCCCTGCTCGACCAACATGCAGATGCCGATGGCGGTGAACAACTTGCACCCCGATGCGATCCCGAAGCGGGTGTGAATATCATTCCGCCGTTCCTCCGACCTGTCCGCACAGCCGAAGGCCCGGTGCACCAATACTTCCTCTCCCTGTTTCACATGGACGACACCGGAAAAATCGATATCGCTGCTTATGTTCGTGATGATTCTGTTTAATTCCCTGCTTTCCAACCCCATCTAAACGCCTCCCCTTTTTCTTACATTTTATGCTATATGAATATATTTTTATATACCCTCATGGTAACTATATACATTGCTTGAAACTTTTCTACAAATATATTAAACTGGTTGCTCCTGCTGTTGCCTCACGAATCTTAGAGAGGAGGCAAACCTATGCAAACATACGAAGTCGGTAGCTTGATCAAGAACCACTGCACCCATTGCCACCATGACGAACAAAAAGTCATCAAGGTCGTACCTAACGAATTTTCCGAGAAAATCGTCACGACGCTGTGGACGCAATGTACGAAGTGTGGTCAAAACCATACCCGCTTAAATCAAGAATAATATACAAAAAACGTGCCGGAGTCTTGCTTGCTCCGGCACGTTTTTCGTTTACAGCATCCCTCGTAAAGGAACACACCTTTGTGGAGGGATATATATGAAAGTTGCGGTCGTCCTGCTGAAGATCATCGGCATTCCTGTCTACCTTTACCTGGTGATGCTGCTGCTCGATCAGATTTTTGATTTCGAGTCGGCAGAAAAGCCGGCGCTCCTTATTCCGATAACACTTGTGACTTATCTGGATGTCTTTTTCTTGAGGAGAAAAGGCAGGAAACAGGATTAGCATCCGCTCGTAAACGCGTCCTGTCAGATGGCGGATGAGTCTTCCTTTTCCAACACGTTCTCGACGTAATCCTTCCCCCATTCATACATGGCATCCAAAATAGGCATGAGACTTTCCCCATGTTCCGTCAGCGAGTACTCGACTTTCGGGGGAACGACCGGGTAGACTTCCCGGTGCACGATCAAATGGGCTTCGAGCTCCCTCAGTTGTGTGACGAGCATCCGCTGCGTGATCCCAGGCATGAGCGCCTTCAATTCTCCGAATCGTTTCGTGCCTTCCTTACCTAAATGCCATAAGATCAGCATCTTCCATTTCCCCCCGATTACAGACAGGGTCAATTCCTTTTCACAGTTAAACGATTTCTCTCCTAAGTTCGGCATCCCTCTCGCCACCCCTTTTATCATCCAATAGTATACTTTTTATCACTATATGCGATTAATGTGCGTACTTTTTATTCTGGAACGGCCTTAGTATACTATGGAACATGCCCGCGATAAAAGCATTCCACTTTATCCGGCACACGATACTCGAACCATAGAGAAGGAGAGAATATACATGAAATTACAATTAGCATTAGATCTCGTCAATATTCCAGAAGCGATTGAAGTAGTCAAAGAGGTGGAAGCATACATCGACGTTGTCGAAATCGGCACCCCTGTCGTGATCAACGAAGGACTGAAAGCAGTAAAAGAAATGAAAGCCGCCTTCCCGAACTTGACGGTTCTGGCCGACTTGAAAATCATGGACGCTGCCGGCTATGAAGTAAGCCAGGCATCGGCTGCGGGCGCAGACATCATTACAATCCTCGGAACAGCGGAAGACGAGTCTATCAAAGGCGCGGTGGCCGAAGCGAAAAACCAAGGAAAAGAAATCCTTGTCGATATGATTGCCGTAAAAGATATCGCTGCCCGCGCGGAAGAGTTGGATCAGCTTGGAGCCGATTATATCTGCGTACACACAGGCTACGATCTGCAAGCAGAAGGAAAAGACTCCTTCCAAGACCTGCACACGATCAAAAGCGTTGTGAAAAATGCCAAAACGGCCATTGCTGGTGGAATAAAACTGGAAACACTTCCGGAAGTCGTGAAGCAGAACCCTGACCTCGTCATCGTCGGCGGCGGGATCACAGGCAAAGAGGACAAGCAGGCGACCGCACGCGAGATGCAGACATTACTGAAACAAGGGTGAAGGAAATGAAAACGGCTGGTTACTTAGCGGAGATCATGGAAGAACTGTCTCAGACGGTCCAGCAGATCCCTGAGTCAGAAGCAGAGGAGCTCGTGAATCAAATTACAGCTTCCAAGAAAGTATTCGTCACAGGCGCAGGCCGATCCGGCTTCATGGGAAAATCCTTCGCCATGCGGATGATGCATATGGGAATCGATGCCTATGTCGTGGGAGAAACGGTAACAGCCAATCTCGAACCTGGTGATTTGTTGATCATCGGATCCGGATCTGGAGAAACGAAAACCCTTGTGGCTATTGCAGAAAAAGCTAAACATTTTGGAGGAAAAGTGGCTGCGGTCACGATCTCTCCGGAATCGACGATTGGACAAATGGCCGACATTGTCATTCCCTTGCCAGGCATGACGAAAGACCAATCTGCCGGCAGTCACAGCTCTATCCAACCGATGGGAACGCTGTTCGAGCAGACGATGCTGCTGTTCTATGACGCCTTGATCCTCCGCTTTATGGAGAAAAAAGGACTGGATTCCGATAAGATGTATGGAAAGCATGCCAATCTTGAATAATCAGGAAAAGGACACAAATGAGCATTTGTGTCCTTTTTGTATGGTGGTTTCCTTATGGATTTACAAAACAAAAGGCAGAAATTTAAAGAATGGAATACAGCTCCTTAAAGTCATGGAGAGTATGGTCGGCATGGTCGCTTTCTTCCTTGTGCTCCGAAAAGTAGCAGGCGCTGATTCCCGCATGTTTACCCGAGAGAAGATCCAGGTCCCTGTCACCGATCATGATCGTCTGTTCCGGCTTCATCCCATGTTTCTCTATCAAATGATGGATCGCATCAGGGCTCGGCTTTCTCGCAAATCCTTGTTCCGCTGTGATGCATTCCGTAAAGCAGTCGGCTATCCCGGCCTTTTGTAGTAATTCGACGGCCGTGATGCCCTTATGGGTAAACAGATAATTCTTTCTGCCTGATGCAGCTATGTAGGTACAGACGGCTTCGATCTCTTCATACGGCTTAGAGTGTTCCATCTCGGCTTCGCTTCTCTTCTTGTTGTAGGCGGCCAGAAAATCTTCATCTATTCCATATTTCTGTTCATAATGCTTGTAGGCAGTGGATGCCGACACCCTCATATGCCCTTCAATGGTTTCTGCCGGCTCGTCAATTCCCCGGCTTTCCAGCGTTTCCTTGAACGCCCGCGCCATCCACGGATACGTATCGAACAGTGTGCCGTCAAAGTCCCAAATGATATGTTTATACACGTTCATTCCTCCTTTATGGTTCTTCTATCACTTTTGAAAAGACCCTCTCCAATATCTTCCTTTTCCCAAAGCTTTTCGGACAGGAAAAACAATGTAAACACATGGAAGATAGGTATTAAATCAAATAAGACGTCCCACCTTCCTAAGCAAATAAACTATGCTATATTTCTCTAACGGATAAGAAATCCCTTCACCACCTCACTGAATAAATCCGGCTTTTCCTGATGTGGAGTGTGTCCGCATTCTTCAAAATGATAAATATCTCCGTCCGTCTCTTTGAATGCCTCCACCTGCTCCTCACAGACAGCCGCGTCATGCTCGGCTGTCATCAACAGCATCGGCTTTTCCACATATTTTAGATGCTGCAACTGACTTTGAAAAATTCCCCCTTCAGATAGAAGACGATCATAGTGAATTTCTGACTTATCATAGAATTCTTCCCACTCTTCCTCTGAATAAGCTGAACCATAATCCGTCGGATGATCGAACGAAAATTGATAGATTTTCACCCTGTCTTCTCCGAGTTCATCGCTTAGTTTCATATACCCTTCTGTCAGTTCTCTTGGAGACAAACTCTCATTCTTAGAAAAAGAAACACACCTTTGTGCCAAGCTTTCCTCGCCGATAGTCCGGGCAATTGCTGCTGTTTTCCGAAGCAGAGATCGTGATGTACGCGCAAAATCAAAGGTCGGGCATTCAAATATCAGTTTATCAATAGAATCCGGATATAGATGGGCATACATAAGCGCCAAATAGCCTCCAAACGAGTGACCAATGACTGACCATTTTTCTATATGAAAGGAAGACCGCAACGCTTCACAATCCTCGATGATATCGGTTAAACCAAAGAGGTCATCCTCCCCGATTTTTTCAGATCGACAGACCCCACGCTGATCAAGGGCAATTATGTGCAGATCATCGGACAGCCTTGCCTTCTGATGGTACGTAAAGTCGAAACAGCTTTCTCCAGGACCGCCGTGCAAATAAAGGACTGGAACCTTATCATCGGAACCATACCTCTCCACGTAAAGATGGGTACCTCGGACTTTTCTAAAATTACCATCCATTAACGGCATTCCTCCTTTACTTAAGTGCAAACTATTGATGCTGATGGGGTGAAAAGAAGCACATATGCAGATGTCATACTTACTATTTCCATTGATGAAAGGAGCAAAAGGTATCTTCTCCAATATATAGGAAATACAGCGAATTTTCCATAGATTGGATATATACTGCGCTTGCTGGACCTTTCACTAAATCTAGTATCCTGCAGTGTGCTATGCTAGAAAATATATTCATATATTTTACTGATATAGAGGTGGAAAAATGTTGAAAGGTATAGAAGACATAAATTACCAGGAAGTAATGGAGTATTCTCTGGAGCCGATCATTCTTCATACAGACTACAAAATCCTGTATATAAACAAGGCGGCGGAGGAATTCTTCCGGACGGATAAAGAAAGTGTGATCGGGGTAAGCCCGTTAGATATATTTAAGGAGTCGTCCAAGGGTGCAATCAAGCGGAGGATTCAATCGGCTTACGATTCTCCAGCTGCTGTCATTGAAGAGACCATCTATCGAATGGACAAAACAACGGTGACCGTTGAATTATATTGCCATCCCGTTATGCTTGGGGAAAATAATAAAGCCATTCAATCCTATATCCGTGATATCACCATCCGGAAAGAAAGCGAAAAAAAGCAGGAGGATATGCTTCAGGAAATAAACGAGCTGTCAGCAACCATCGTGCCTATTATGAGTAATATTGCTATCCTTCCATTAACAGGGAACATATGTGAGGACAAAGCAGGAATGATCTTAGAAATCATCCCTGAAAAAGTAAAGGATCAAGCACTTAAATACCTCATTATAGATTTCTCCGGCGTGTACAGGTTAGATGATGTGGTGATTGATTCCCTATTTAAAATCATCCACGTCTTATCTCTGCTCGGCGTACAAGCGGTCCTTACCGGCTTACGTCCTGAAATGGCGATTGAGGCAACAAAATTAGGGATAAATTTGTCTGATGTTCCTACTCTGGCCTCCGTTAAAGACGCCCTTGTTCATTTGGGAATTCATTGATGTTCACAGGTCATCCGCTATAAAAAACGCAGCCATGGCCTTTGACCAATTGCATGCCCCGCCAACCATTTATTTAATAAGCGCTTGTATTTCGTTATATTGAAGTAACTTTACATGGAAACACCTTTCATCATCACGCTATTGGTATATCAAGCGGAAAGGGAGATGCTTCATGAAAGAGCGAATGAAAAACGGGATGATTTCCGCTATCATGTTTGCTGTATTTGCTGTTCTCTTTGGGTACTTTGTCGGCGGAGAGATACGGTGGGAGAACGTTACAGGTCTAGCGATAGGCGGGTTTATTTCCTGGGCCTTCATTATTCCACGGATTCGGAAACTGAGAGGAAAAAAAGAGGAGTAACAGGTCACTTAGGCAAATATTCGTCCTCCTTTAAACCAGCTATTTTTATCAACCGATCTATAGAAACTTTCAACTGCTCTCGGCCTGTTTCCTCTTTATGATGGCCGGCTCTCCTGATTATCCTTTTCCTCTATGTAGTTGATACGCGGTTCATACGTGCAAGGTATGTCAAACGTCGTTTCTGAAGTCGCTATGACGTGGTGTTGAATAGAATAGATTTCCGGCCCCGGCTGTTCATCATACCAGTCAAGATATTCCGAATCCGTGCATTTATACAAGTACCACGGCCTGTCGTCTTTTCCAACATCACCCGCCCGCGCTTTGGAAGCATGTTCAACAAAAGAACACATCTTCACTTCCCCCGCAATCCGGAAGGACAGAACGAAATTTCCCTCGTCATACGAATCCTAATGAAAGTGCATCATACCCTTTTCGTTTTCAAAGGTAAGGATAAGACCATCTTTTGTCTCCCCCCATTCCACCTTCTCCAAATATCTCCCATGTCTATAGGCCGTCGGATTCCAGACGTGCATCTCCGTAGTAGTAATGAGAGGCACCCTTTCGAATTTAATTTTTCAGAGGTTGTCCGCGTCGCAGCTGATTCTTACACCTTCCATCCCTGTTGTTTCTCATATCATAAACGTCTTCCGCAATCACTTCTATCCTTCTTTTCGTAACATGTATGGCTCCTCCGTCGGCAAGTGCGATAAAAGGAATATTTTCATTGTTTAAATGATGGTAAATGAATTCATCATCTTCTTTGACATAATGACACCATAACCTAGTTCCATGCAGGAGCTGAAGTGGCCTGTATTGGTTGGTTTGTCTCTGTTTAGTCGTGTAGGAAATATCACTTCCGAACAGGATGGCCCCGGCACTTTGACCAAAGATAATTCCTCCATCGTTATAGTACTGTCTTATAACCTCATCGAATCCACTCTTCTTTAATACTTCCAGCAAGGTTACACTTCTCCCTCCACTGAAATAAACCGCAGAAAAACGGGTTAAGTCCTCTCGTTTCTTATCGGCAAGGTCTGTCCACATCACGAATTCTTTTACGCCTAATGGCATAAGGATACTCTTAATATAATCGAAGCTCCTTTGATAGGATCGATGCTCTTCATCACCAGCCAAAGGGATATAGAGGATGGGTTTATCTGCATCCACCTTATTTACGAGAAACTGATATACGTCGAGGTTTTGTTCATAGCTTCCGCCGCCGGACAGGATTAAGCTTCCCAATTGATCACTCCCTCTCTTATTATTAGTTAACTCCTTAACAAGCCAATTTCTATAAATAAAGTTTCTTTTCCTCTCTCATAGCAAATTAAATGGAGACCATCTTCCCGGTTAAATCCAAGCACGAAAAAAAGAGCTGCCGAAACAGCTCTTTTACTTCTTCCAAACCGGGATCCAGATCTCGCTCCGGAACGCCGGAGCGTTCACGTCCTTCGACTCATTCCAAAGAATTTCCGGCCCCTCCTTTTGTTCATAGTTCGATGCCGGGAACCATTCCGAGTAAATCCGTCCCCAGACATCCTGCAGCGTTTCCGGAAAAGGACCGGCGGCTTCGAACACCGCCCATGTCGAGGCTTCGACCTCAAGCTTTGCGAAGGCATCGGGACACGCTTCGGTGGTCGCGACCCCTATATAGTGGTCGAGTTCTCCCTCCTCCTGCATCCTCCCTTCGGAAAAGTTCGCCGATGCACTGAGCATGCCGGACGGTTCGATGTTCGACAGCTGCTTCAGCTCCCGGATCGATGCTTCGTCCAACGCTTCCCACATGGCTGCGATTTCCGGGTTGACCCCTTCGAAAATAATGGGGACCCTTTTTTTCAAACCGATGATACGGAATGCTTCTTTTTCTTCGATACGGTAGTTCATTTCCACTCCTCCTTTGATGGATAACTGGAAGGACATCGGTGGATAGGCTTTCAAGGCTTTTCCGTCCCGCTTCCCTTCAGACGGTGTGATGCCGTGCATGTGTTGAAACGCCTTGGCAAAAGCGTCGGGGGAGCCGTACCCGTAGCGGAGAGCTACGTCGATGACCTTGGCACCGCCCTCCCTCAACTCAAAGGCTGCAAGCGTCAGCCGCCTGCGCCGGATATATTCCGAGAGTGGGATGCCTGCAAGGAAGGGGAACATTCTTCGGAAATGGTATTCCGAACACTGTGCTATTGCCGCCACTTCCTTCATGTCGATCTCCCCGGTCAGGTGTTCCTCGATATATTGGATTGCGTTGTTCATAGCGTTGAGCCTATCCACTGGCATGACCTCCTATAGACTTAGAATAACAGGTCGGGATGCGGAGTACCCGACATTCGGTGCACGATTCGGACGGTACGCACATATACTATTGATTGATTGATTCATCAATCAATATAAGCTATAAATTACCTGCCTTCGCTTCTTCCTTCTCCTCCGCCCGAGTGAGATGCGTATCGACACGCAGAAACAGGACAAGCCCAACGGCACCGAGCACCAGATATTTCATCCCCATCAACCAGGCAGGCACGAATCCGCTTAACAGGACGCCGAGAGCGGCGACGAGCATGGCGATGTAGCCGGTGAACTGGAAAACCGCTAAGTACGAGCTTCGTTTATCATCCGGGGCCAGATCTGCAAGCATGCTCTGTTTGACGGGGATATATAACAGCTCCCCGAACGTTACGACAGCCATCAGTACGATCAGGAGCCACGGAGAATCGACCACGGTAAACAGGGTGTAGCCGATCGTATAGGATATCAATCCTACCAACAGTACCGCTTTGTTCCTCCACTTTTTCACAAGCCACGTAAGGAAACCGGCAGCGAAGACGACGAGAAACGTGTTTTCCGAACGCAGGATTCCAAGTATCAGGAACCCGTCGATTTCTATGTTTATGGAAGAAAAGGAAAGCAGCGGCTGCGCTTCGATCGTTTGGACGAAGTGGATCGCCAGGAAGTTCGTCAGTTGTTCCTCGAGTGAGTATATACAGATCCCTGCAAAGAGGAGCATCAGGAATACCCGGTCCTGAAAGACGACTTTATAATTGTTCCATATCGTTGGTTGGACTTTTTGTACAGAAGGTTGCAGCTCTTGGTGAGGTTTGATGTAGGATTCTGTGATGAAGAGTTGTGTGATGACGGCAGAGAGCAGCGAGACACCGGCTATGCCGAGAAACAGCTGGAACAAGTACTGTTGAAAAAGGACGGCCCCGATCACGCCGGCAACCGCGGAGGAAATGTTCCCGACCCAGTACAACAGTGTGAATACATAGCGCCGGTGTTCACTGGAGGTCACATCGAGCACCATCGCTTGGGAGACCGGACCGATCAGCCCGCCGAAGAACATCCCAAAAATAAAGAAGCTGTAGGTGAGATACGGCGCGTCCAACCACGGGGAATTCAGCCAGGCAATGATAAAAAAAGTGAAAGCGGAGCCGATTTCGGCCCAAACCATCAAGCGCTTGCGTCCGATCCGGTCTGAGTAGAAGCCGCCGATGATGCCGCCGGCAATTCCGAAGAATACAAGGCTTGCGACCATCAGCCCCGTCACCGTCTCACCGACCTTCTGAGCGAAATATACCGTTAAGAAAGGAAGCACCATCATGTTGGAGAACTGGGTGATGAATTGCGTGAATACCCTGATCTTCACATTCGGGTGCAGCTGATTAAAGGACATGCCCTCTCCCCTTTTCATAAGGATCTCGGCCCGAACAGCAGGTAGGCATGGCGGGTGAACATATCCCACGCCTTACGGTCGTCCGCTGTCTCCGTAAAAGTCAGGCGCGCACCGTTGACGTAGGCAAGGTATGTATCACTGACGTCATCCGGCTCCAGCTCCATCAACTCCCCAAGCTCCTGCCCTTTGACGATCAACGGACGAAGCGCATTCCGCAGCTGAACGGCAAATTGGTCGAGCTCCATGAATAAATCAGGAAATCGTTCCCGCTGGGCAATCACATACTGAAGCAGACGTACATAGACCGTTTGCTGAGCGAAGAAACTAACGTGCTGCTCGATCAGTTCGCGGATCTGCACGGTCGGCTCTTCCGACGGTTCCGGTGAAGCGAGCATCACCGCCTTCACTTCCTCCAATGGCTCCAGAACAGAAGCGTGGAAAAGCTCCTCCTTGTTTTCAAAATAAGTAAACACCGTACCGAAGCTCACCCCGGCAGCCTTTGCCACCTCTTTGATCGTCGCATTGGAGTACCCATTCATAGAGAACATCTGGATCGCAGCTTGAAGGATCCGTTCTCTCTTTTCTGCAGACTTCTGCATCGCCATATTTATCGACTCCTTTCTTCACCTTTATAATGATTGATTGATTAATCATTATTGTAAAGGATAGGGAGGTATTTGTAAATGTTTTCCTCAAGACCATTTCCATTGTGCTGCAGCAAATGCTAAGTCGTCCCCTGCTCGCGCACACGATAAGTTAGGTACAAAGATCCCGGGCCCGCTCTGCCGCAGTGAAAAAAGCATCTCTAAACCGTTAAGCTAAAAACAGGAGGACCCGTTTGGTTCCTCCTGTTGGTGGTTATTCCTCAAGAAAACGATGTTCCTTCTTGGAATTCTTTCTATCCACAAATTCTTCATACAATTTACCGGACGTATTATCTGCTGAACGATTCTGATAGAAGTCGATTTTCTTATCCAATAGATCGAGGTTTTTTTGAAAGATGTCCAACTGTTTTTTCACTTTTTCTCTGTGATCGACCAGGATGGAAACCATTTCGACCGTCCCTTCTTCTCCTGCTTCCCAGAGCTTCGTATATTTCTTCAGCGCTTCCAGAGTCATCCCGGTCTCTTTCATATGCAGGATAAACTCCACCCAAAGCTTATGGTGCTCGGAATAGGTACGAATATTGTTTTTGTCACGATCCGGAACCACCAAGCCTTCTTTTTCATAAAACCGTAACGTATGCTCACTGACTCCGATAAGTTTAGAAAGTTCTCCAATACGATATGCCATAGCAGCCTCCCCTTATTTCCCACATTCTTTTTATGGTCGTACGAATTCTTCGTAACACTCCATTCTCACAGAATAAAGTATCCTCATTACCTGGATAATCTTTTCTCTAAGCAGCCCTGATACCGATCAGCGTTCAACTGTCGGGGAACTTTTCTTTCCCCTTCCTATTTTACTTTACAAGCTGGAGTTAACTCTAAGTCAAGGGGAAAATGATAGTTACCAATTGCTTGCCTTGGATTGTACTCTAAGGTCTATACTTCCTCTTGAACAAAAAAATCAGCGTAGGGAGAAGGAAACCAATCATGAAAAACGAAGGATTAGAAAACAGCACTATTTTTTCAATCGGACAGAAGATAGTCTCCGAAAACTTCATTGGTGATGCGTACTTAGAGATGGTGTTCACAGACGAGAAACCGCTTAACGCGGGAATCGGAAATGTCACCTTCGCCCCTGCGGCGCGGAACAGTTGGCATGCCCATGCGATCGGCCAGGTATTGTTGGTGACAGGCGGAGAGGGCTGGTATCAGGAAGAAGGGAAGGCTGCCCAACTGTTGCAGACGGGAGATGTGATCAATATCCCTCCGGAGGTGAAGCATTGGCATGGGGCGACCAAAGACAGCTGGTTCGTACACCTGGCTATGACTCCGGGAGAAACCGAATGGATGGAACCGGTCGATGATGAGTGGTACGACAAACTTTAGGAAGTAGCAGCAAGTCGAGCGCCCCGCTGCTTTTTGAGCGTTCCCCTTCCCTTAGAGCCCACTCTAAGATGTAGACTGATAGTAAAATTACAGAGGAGTGTACGTCATGGATCAGACCGAATTTCTAACCCGTATGAAGGAAGGGACAAGCGTGGAAGGGGCTCCGAAGCTCACTTGATGATGCATCACCTTTCTCAGGAAGCCTTGAAGAAAACAGCCGAGCTGAATGGAGCCTACCATCCGCCGGAACAGCTGAGGGAACTGTTCTCTGAGCTGATTGGAAAGCCGGTGGACAGCAGCTTCATGCTGTTCCCTCCGTTTTCCACCGATTGCGGAAAGAACATCGAAATAGGCAAACGGGTTTTCATCAATTCCGGTTGCCGATTCCAGGACCAAGGTGGTATCACCATTGGAGATGGAGTGCTTGTCGGGCATAACGTCGTCCTTGCGACCCTTAATCATGATAAGGATCCTGCGAAGCGAAGCACGCTGCACCCCGCGCCTGTTCACATTGAGAACGACGTCTGGATCGGAGCCAATGCCACCATTCTCCCCGGCGTAACCATCGGGGAAGGGTCCATCATCGCCGCCGGGTCCGTCGTCACAAAGGATGTTCCGCCGGGAGTGATGGTCGGAGGAGTACCGGCCAACTATATAAAAGACATCGAAAAAACGGAATAAGTCAGGCCCGACCGATGTACCGGATATCTGATTTATTGAAGATGATAAAAGCGTCCTTATCCCTGATTGGGAAAAGGACGCTTTCTTTCATCATTCAGTCGAGCTTTCCACCGAACACAGGCATCCCGCTCGCTTCCCCATAATCCTTGATTGTATCTATGGTTTTTAGGAATTCCATGTCTTCCTCTGTAATAGAAAAGTCGACATCCGCATTGTTCTTCATATGATCCGGATTGGCTGTTTTAGGCAGCGGCAGAAGCCCCAACTGCAGCGTGTAACGAATACTCAACTGCGGAACGGTCACGTTGTACTTATCCGCCAGTTCCACCACTTTTTCATTCTTCATCAGTTCCCCGTGAGCAATAGGAGAATAAGCTTCGACCAGAATCCCCTGCTCTTGTGTATAGTGAATCAACTCTAATGGAGTGTTGCTTATATGGACGAGAATCTGGTTGACCATCGGCTTCACCGTGCACGATTCAAGAATGTTATCGATATCTTCCTTCTGAAAGTTTGATAGGCCGATCGCACGGATCTTCCCTTCCTTATAGGCATCCTCCAGGGCTCTCCACGCTTCCCTGTTCCCCTCGAAATAACGATCTTCCCCGCGGAATTCTTTCCAGGGCTGCGGGCTGTGGATGATCATCATATCTACGTACTCCAATCCCATCTTCTCCAAAGATTGGTCGATCGAAGCCACCGCCTCATCGTAGGATTTGATTTCAGCAGCCAATTTCGTAGTGATGAACAAGTCTTCCCTGGCTGCACTACTGGCGCGTATTCCTTCTCCCACCCCTCGTTCATTCTCATAAGCCTGTGCCGTATCCAAATGCCGGTAGCCGATTTTCACGGCATCCACTACTGCCTGCTTCACCTCTTCGTTGCCGATCATCCATGTTCCAAGTCCGATTTTAGGGATTTTTATCCCGTTAGGCAGTTCGTATGCTTCCGTCAACATAGAAAACATCTCCTCTTCTTTATTGAAATGAGAACAGCACTTACTCCCTGTGCTGAATATCAACCTGATAAAGGCTGATGTACACGCAGTATATTCCTTAGAGAGAACTCAAGGTCAAGGCAGAACACTTTCATTAAAAAAGGAGATGAAAGCCCGGACTCATTCTTAGTAAGCCTTACTCTTTTCATGCAAAGTTCAAGGTTCTGTCATTTTGTTGGATATATACGCACAGATATGCTCCTCGATATGTGCTAAAATCTAATTACCACATTCTGGTCGGGAGCAATTCTCCCGGCTTTTTTATGTATACCTATGAAAGGAGGACAGCCATGAGCGCGTGCATCTTACTTAAAGAGCGCATCGAGAAGAAAAGACGGAACATGTACAACGCCTACCTCAGCCACGCCGACTATCCAAGCATCGTCAAGATCTCGCAGGAATTGGACCACCTTCTGAACCTTTACCGGAAACATTGCCAGTAAGGACGAATACAACCACAGGCTCCGCGCATACTACATAATAAAAAGCAGATCGGAGAACAGCATGTTTAACTTTTTCCCCTATGATACGGCCGGATGGATCATGCTCGGTGCGATGGTTCTGAACTTTATTGGTATGCTTGTGCTGCTTTTTTTTGGACTCAAGGGTAAGTGAGGGTTTATGGAAGGAACGGAATGGAAAGGATGCAGATGGTGGCTCCCCAAATGAAGTGCTTTGACTGCATTCAAACCTTCATGGCGAGTCCCCCTCCAATCTTTAGTCAGAGCGCATGCTCTGGCTTTTTTATCTGCCTTCCAACGATTTCAATGGTAAAATGATTCCATATCAAGCAGGAGGTGGCTTTCATGAAGCCAAGAGTATCTGTCATTACGATCGGCGTCGATAACCTGGAGGCCTCGCTGGAATTCTACCGGGACGGCCTCGGCTTTCCGACGGAGGGAATTGTCGGGGAGGAGTTCGAGTATGGAGCGGTCGCATTCTTTGATTTGCAGCCTGGTCTGAAGCTTGCTGTATGGAACCGGGAAAGCATCGCTCATGAAACGAAAGTGAAAACAGGCAGCCCGAGCCCGACCGAGTTCACGCTCGGTCACAATGTCAACAGTAAAGCCGAGGTCGATGAAGTGATGGCTAAGGTGGAAAAAGCTGGTGCATCGATCACCGACCCGGCGCACGATACGTTCTGGGGTGGATACTCCGGTCACTTCCAGGACCCGGACGGACACTTATGGGAAGTCGTCTGGAACCCCGCCTGGGATGAAGTGGAATAATTTACTTCTTATATATAAGGAGACATCCATTTCTTTTACAGGGTGGCGGCTCCGGAAATGGGACGTTTTCCAGAGCCCACTCCCGGGAACCTCTAGTATTCCTTTGTAAGTATTCCCTCTTCCTCCTCTGCCTGGTACTGGACCATCACTTGGGCATGAGGAAGCTTAAGATCATTCTTCAAAATATCCAAAAGCTCATCGACGCTTCGCTCATCCGCAGGTTTCCGCTCTCGATTGACCCATATGGACACGGAAGGAGCTGCGTCCAGCTCTTGAATAGCAGGCAGATCCGTTTCCCCTATATACTTATCCGTCACCGCCGGGTCCGCATAGCTTACCATCACCATTTCGATCTCGATAAACCGCTTTTCCACATCCTCCATAATCAAATCAGAGAGCTCATCTTCAAAATAATTGACGGCATACGTATCCACCATTTCCCCACTGGCAGCATCCTCATAGACGGTGAAGTCGACGCCGTTCGTTGTATTCCTTACCTTGGCAGCATAATCGAATCCGTTGAAATTCCCCATGTTGTCGTACAACGTATCGTACATCTCCATCTGCCCGGAAAAATGAGCGTCCAGATACGCACTTGCCTTCTCTTTCACTTCCTCTTCTTTTCCTGCATCAGGAGTCATATCGACGATAAAAATAACGATGAGGAAACCGACGATAACTCCTGCACCTGCCATCGCAATGAGCGTCCATTTTCCTAACTTTCTCATGGAATCCTCCCTTCGTTTTACAAGTGTACTGATTAAAGCTATAGGAATCGCTTATAGGCACCGATAACCAACTTCGCCCAATCAACAACATTTGAAGGCAGTCCGTCTATCGGAAAATACCTCAGGTCGATGCTCTCTCCATCGGCCATCGCTAATTTCCCATATGTATGCTGCGCTTCATAAATGCCGATCACGTTGTACACTTCATCGCCGTTCGGGTATTTGAAATAAAATTCCTTCCCGGACAGTTGGTCGATGAACGTGAATCTCTCCGCCCGCAGACCCGTTTCCTCAAAAAGCTCCCTCGCAGCGGTCTCTTCCAAACTTTCGCCCGGCTCCATGGCTCCGCCTGGTAATCCCCACTCCTCTGTATCAGAACGATGCTGCAGCAAAAGCTCTCCGGAATCGTTGAATACAAGCACGGTCGACCCAGGTACGATTAAAGGTCTTGTTCCAATCAGCTTCCTCATCTGCATGACATAATCAGACATACCGATCACCTTTTCCTTTCCGAAATCATTCCTCTTTAAAAGCTAACCCTTTCTCTTTCAAAGCGTCCTTCAGCTTCGGTATCGACGACGGCCCCATGCCGTGAAATTTCAAGATTTCCTCTTCCCTGTAAGCAGATAACGTCTCCAAAGACGTGATTCCATTGTTTTCAAGAGCCCTTCTGGCGGGGGCTGCCAGGATGGAGAGAAATCCGGTTTCCGGTTTTCGTTCGCTTTCACAAGTCGGGCAAGTGGGACAATCGCTGCTTTTATAGTACCGATGGCCCTTCTCACAGGTTCTCTGTTCTTTATTTTCAGTCATCTTCCTGCCTCCTTTAGTTACCAGTGTACCTGCAGTTTATTGCCGTCCGGGTCATAGAAGTGGAAGTAGGCATGGCCGTTGTCTTCCCTTATCTCCTCCACCTTCACGTTGTGAGCGGTCAAGTGTTGATGAAGCTCAGCCAGCCTCGGACTTGTAAACCCGATGCTGAACGCCGCTTCCTTATTAATCGTGAAATGGGCAAACGTTTCATCATTGGTAGGCACCAAGATAAGTAGAAACGGACCATCCTCCACTTTGATGATCGCCATCGGTTCTTCCGTTATAGTCACCATCTCGAGCCCCAACACGTCCGTGTACCACCGGGCGGAAGCCGTTAAATCCTTCACTGGAATCCTGACGTAGTGCACCTGTTCAATAAACGAGCGACTCATCCTTTCCCCTCCTTTTTTCTTATAGAATGCTTCACCAGACGCGGATGGAAAAAGCAGTGCATACTCCTTGGCTTTTCTTCTTTCCATCATATCATCAAACATCAATTTTTTACCAAATCAGTTTCTTGATATAGAAATCCCCTGAATACGTACATTATTCAGGTTACATTTTCCTCTTGTTTTCTTTCCTTTTCACGGAAGTAAGCAGAGAGGAATTCAGTGAGGGCGGCACCTAGCAGCATAATCGTCCACCACGGTTCCTTGTTTCCCGGGAAATGATTGATTACGAATAATCCTATGCACAGGAGCATGCTTACAGAAAGGAATACGATTGGCTTTTTTAATACGATCCCTCCTATTTTCAAACATATTTTACGCCATCAAGGAGGAAGTCAACATTTCCTTTGTACCCATTTATTAGGTGATGTATAGTTGGAAATAGAGGATTTAAATCCAAGAGAAGGAGCAAACATATGAAGCAAACCGTACCGATGAGATGGGACTTAGACTCTCTTTATCCAGGTGGGAGTCGCTCTCCAAAGTTAATGAACTTCCTGACAGAGCTTCAACAATCCATAGAAAACATCACCAATGATATACATAAACTACAACCATATGAAGAGGTAAGCACCGAGCCATTGGTGCAGGTATTTGATGAAATCCAGTACGTGATGAGCGGATCGTTCCAGGTGGAGGAGTTCCTTATATGCCTGCGCGCCGAAAATACACAGGATGACCATGTAACGAAAATGATCGCCGAGAGTGCGAAGACGAAAGCTGATCTTGAGAAAATGGAGGTGGAATTCGATTCATTACTGGCTTCGCTGTCTGAACATGCGTGGAACGAATTATTGGAGAACACCGAGGTGAGAACCTATCTTTTTCACTTAAAAGAAAGAAGACAAAGGATAGAAGCCAAACGTCCCCACGAAATAGAGAAAACGATTCAAAGCCTTTCTGTGAGTGGGTTTTCTACGTGGGAAGACCATTACGAGCAGCAACTATCGAAACTAAGGGTCCCTGTGGAAACAGCCGGAAAGACAGAGCCTTTTTCCATCGGGCAGGCGTTTAGTGAGGTGCTGTTTTCAGACGAGGAAGAACGAAGAAAAACGATCATCCAGTCCTATAACCACGTCTGTGCCTCGCATGCAGATACGTTCGCCTCTATCCTGAACAACATCAGCGGCTTCCGATTAGATGTTTATCGTGAACGGGGGTGGGACAATGTGTTAAAAGAAGCGCTGGAGCAAAACCGGATCAACGAGGAAACGGTCGACACCATGACTGCTGTCGTGAAAGAAAACCAGCACCTCCTTCGCGATTTCCTCGAAAGAAAAGCACAACTCGCCCGAAAAGAGACACTCACATGGTACGACATCCCGACCAGCAGTTTCCAATCCAAGCAGAAAATTTCTTATGCAGAAGCAAAAGACATCATTGTCCAGCAGTTCCATGCTTTCAGTGAAAAGCTGGGAGCTTTTGCGGAAAAGGCCTTCCAAGAAGGATGGATCGAAGCAGAAGACCGTGCCGACAAAATGGATGGTGGATTCTGTACCTCCCTGCCACTGGCCAAGGAAAGCCGGATTTTTCTTTCCTTTCGAGGCCACTATCAGGATGTCGTCACCATTGCGCACGAACTCGGCCACGCCTATCATAACGCCATTCTCCATGAGCTTCCCTACTTCGCCCGGCAAAAAGGGACAAGCGTCGCGGAGACGGCATCTACGTTCTCGGAGAATCTAGTATTGGATGCAGCTGTAAACAGAGCCACCACAGACCAGGAAAAACTGGCTCTCCTTGAAATGAAAATTGTAGCCGGTTCCACCTATTTAGGGATGATTCCTTCCATGTATGAATTCGAAAAGGAATTTTATAAGAAAAGACAGAATGGTTACGTCGGAAGCGAGGAAATATCCACCCTCATGGAAAAAACCGAAACCGCCTTATATGGAGACACGGTCGGCGAACATGATCGATATCGCTGGATGACCATTCCGCAGTTCTATAGTACGGAAAAACCATTTTACAATATCCCCTACACGATCGGATACTTATTCAGTAACGGCATCTACACCCTTTCCAAACAACAGGGGGAAGGATTTGCCCGACGATACGATGCTCTGCTGCGGGATACCGGAAGGATGACGGTAGAACAGCTGGCTGCTGCACACCTGCATCAGGACCTTACAGACAAGCACTTCTGGGAAGCTTCGATAAAACCGGTTGCAGACGCAATTGAAGAATATTTGGAGCTCACCAATACGATGGTATAAAAAATGCCGGACCTCTCCATAGAGTTCCGGCATCTCCTTTCAAGCGTCAATCGAGCATTCTCCTATTGATGATCACATATACGATGGTAAGCAGCACGAGCATGGCGACTATAAGGACCGTACCTTCCCCGGCGTAGTGAACCACACTGTTGAAGACCGCAAGCAAACCTAAAGGCAGAAAAAAGCCAAGGCCCGTAACGGTGCCTAACAACGACTTATTCCGTATCATCTTCTCGTTAAAACCCGCCAGCAGCCACGTCTGTTTCTTTACTCCGACCAAAAAGGAAATCCCTAGAAGAACGATTCCGAGCAACAGCAATCCATAGTCCACGTTTTCTCCCGCCTTTCTGGGTCTATACCATATCTACGTTTTAAATCCATCCAGGTTCCAATATTTTACTTTGACGACTCAATACTTGCTTTTAGGAACAACGAAGAGGGCGATCATACCGACAAGCGAGAATAGGATAAACAAAAACGGGTATCCTTCCATATCGACCAACCTTCCGGCAAGCGTCGATCCCATTACCTGCCCAAAGGCAAGCAGGATTGCTTTTGTATATGGTCCACTCAGATTCTTTGGCACCCCATGAACGACTCCCCTTCAAAAGAGAGTCTATACACATCAGGCATCGCAAGCTGTTTCCAGAACGAATACCCATACGCTTCGTCAAAATAATTCATGATCAGCACCATGATATTCCCGTGCGTCCCGATGACGACATTCTTGTTTTCATAGTCTGCTAAGACGGTTTTCATGCCTCTGATCCCTCGTTGCTGTGCGTCCCTGTTCGACTCTCCGCCTTCCCAGCTGAAGTCCGGGTCCGCCCATACTTTTTCGATTGCCGCTTCAAAGTCAGGGGCTTGCCCTTCCGTCAACGTCCTTTCTTTAAAATCCTCAAGGAGATGCACCTCTTTCCCATGAGAAACAGCCGTTCCTTCCACGGTTTGAATCGCTCTTGCATAGGGGCTGGAAAGGACGGCATCGATTTTCTCTTTTCTTAAAAGCTCGGTCACTTTCTCTGCATCCTTGTATCCTCTTTCTGATAACAGTCGATTCCTTTCGTCTGATGTGTAGGTCGAATGGGCATGTCGTACGAGGTACAGGTTGGTCGTCATAGAAGCCTCCTTGAAATAAAAGTTTCGGCTAATAAAGTCGCTTTGTATAGCTTTCTTCTAATCTCTTTTGAATGGAATCCACATTGGATCGTGGTAGCTTCGCATGGTCAAACAACATGGCAGCAGCTGATGGCAGATGGGATTTGTCCAGCCAGGAGTCAGGCTTCCACAAGCCCGAACGCAGGAAAGCTTTCGCACAATGAACAAAGCATTCTTCTACCTCCACCCCGATACCGAGGAGCGGCTTTTTCCCTTTAAGGGACATGCTCTCCAGAAGCTCGTCATCTGTCACTAACGTCGCTTTCCCATTCACCCTTAACGTTTCTTCCATTCCGGGAATGAAAAAGAGAAGACCTGCGCTTGGATTGGACAGAATGTTCCGCATCGAATCGACACGTTTATTGCCGGGCCTCTCCGGTATGACAAGCTGCTTTTCATTCAGAACCCGTACAAATCCGACCTCATCTCCCCTCGGGGAAACGTCGCAGAAGCCGGATTCATCGGCAGTGGATATAACCAGGAATGGAGATTTGGAGATGAACGCAGCACAATGATGATCCAGATAGGTCAATACTTTGTTTTTAACTAAGTCACTGGGAACACCGATGATGGCCCGCAATTCTTCTTCCGTTTGAATCGTTTCTTTGAAGCAATCGTTCTCTTTCATCATTACTCCTCCCCATTGCCCGATCAACCAAGGCGCTTTGATCGGACTCTCAATCCTTCATCAATGAAGAAATAACCGAGAGCGACAGGCAAGGCAACATACATGGCGATCGTTATGTAATTGTTGGTAACGAATGCAGCGGTTAATAGGAGCGCTGTCCCGATATGCAGGATCAATCGCAGGGGGAAGCTGTTGGAACCCAGTTTCTTAATCAACGCCTCCAAACCAATGGACAGAAGCGTTCCGCATAAGACGGCGAAGGTTAAAGCGTAGACAAAAAAGCGAACATACGTGGATAGTGGACCTTCAGAAATTAAGCTGTAGACGGGTACCGTGATCATCAGCAGAAGGAAAGCTGCTAAGGATTTTCTTTTTACCATCGTCCGGCGACTCCTCCTTTGTGAACGGACGGCACAGCGGCCGCCTGTTTATCTTGATGTATAGCTTTAGAGGGGGATTCCCTCCCCATAATGACTTGAAGATTTCGAGATGAAATGACCGGTGCATGGTCTTTAATGATTTTCCACCTCTTCTTTTCATACAGGCTTACCGCCGAAATGTTACTGATGGATGTAGTCAGGACGGCTGTAGAATTCCTTACGACCTCAAACAATTTATCGTGTAAAGAACTCCCGACTCCCCTCCTCTTATAGGAGAGGTCGACGGCTAACTCTACGAACTCAAAGCAGTCGTTCAACCAGAAGTCTGCTTGGTCCTGTGTCATCTGTTCTTCTAATTTCCCCCGATAAAATTGACCCGGCAGACTTTTATAACCATACGCGAAACCTGCCAGACGACCGTCCTGATCGGTGGCTTTCATCCCTGTATATCCTTCATAAGTGGTGTGCTTTTGTATGTTCCGGAGTGCGTATTCCTTCTCCTCGTTCGAGAAACCTTCCCCTGTAAAGGCGCGGCAGTATAACTCGGCAGCGTCCAGTAAGTCTTCTTCCAATAAAGATGTGTAGTGCATTTCCATCCCCCCTCTTTCCTCTTCTATTTCTTGGAGGATCATTCCTTCTACGATGAAAAAGAAAATATATCCACCATTACCATTACTTACGTCGCAAACCGAAAGACTCAGGCAGATTCTTTTATTTTCATGCTGAGGAGGAATATTATAAAGAGGTAGGGAGGAATGAACATGAGTAAAACAGCAATCATTACAGGTGGAGCCAGCGGAATCGGTAAGGCAACGGCTATGCTGCTTGCAGAAGAAGGCGTAAACGCAGCAATCGTCGATGTCGATGCCACTGCTGGGGAGGAAACGGTTCAGGAGCTGAAAGCGAAAGGCGTCGACGCCCTCTTCGTGAAGGCGGACGTTTCGAAAAAAGAAGACGTCAAAAATTACGTCGATCAGACGGTCGAGCACTTCGGCGGGATCGATTATTTCTTCAATAACGCAGGTATTTCCGGAAGCGGGAAATACTATTTGGATACGTCGGTCGATGAGATCGAGAAAATCGTCGGCATCAATCTGCTTGGCGCGCTGTATGGTGTCCGCTACGTAGCAGAAGTCATGGTGAAGAACGGCGGCGGATCGATTGTGAATACATCCTCCAGTGCCGGTGTCATCGGCCAGGATTCGGTCGTCACGTATTCCGCAACGAAACACGGCATCGTCGGGTTGACGAAGAGCATGGTAGCGGAATATGCGAAGGACGGGCTGCGGGTCAACGCCATTGCACCAGGTCCGACAGAAACGAAAATGGTGAAAGAATTCTACGAAGCCAATCCGAAAATGAAGGAAAACGCCACCGGCGGTATTCCGCAGAAGCGTCTCGGTACACCGGAGGAAGTCGCAGAATTAGTGACCTTCCTGCTGACGTCCAAAGCGCAGTACATCAACGGTGAAGTCATCAGCATCGATGGTGGATTCACGAATACAAAATAAACACAACCAAAGCAGCCCGGTACCGGGCTGCTTTTTCATGCTGTCGGGAAACTCGGAACAATAGACGAAAGGGATAAAAACCTTCTGCCATAACCTTTCATTTTGACCGGACGCAGCCGATATTAAAGGAAAAGAAGCTATAAAGGAGTTACACATGAACAAAGTTGATGCATTCATTACATCCATTCCATACATAAAAGAAATCCTGCGGGAGGATACGATGCTTACCGTATTCGACCACGAAAAGTACCTCTACTACTCCCCGAGTGAAGAGCTGAACTTCCAGCACCAGCCGGGTGATCCGCTGCCTGACGGATACTTGAACTTTCAGATGGTCGATCCGAACGGCACGACCGTCGTGAAGGTCGGAGAAGAAGAGTTCGGGGTTCCCTTCAACAGCATTTCTTTTCCTATTAAAGAAAACGGGCAGGTGATCGCTGCCGTCAATGCAGCTGTCAGTACACGGAAGCGGGACATGTTCACCTCCATCATCACCTCGATGGAAGACATTTCTGAATCGCTGCTCGGCAAAGTGCAGCACATCGCCGCCCACTCCGAGGAGCTGTCCGCGACGACCGAGCAGATTTCACAGAACACGAAACAGACAGCCCAGTATTCGCGGAACGTGACAGACGTCGTCTCAACAATCCGCAGCATCAGTGACCAGACGAACCTGCTCGGCCTGAACGCCGCCATCGAAGCCGCCCGCGTCGGAAGCGTCGGCGCCGGATTCGGCGTCGTTGCCGATGAAGTCCGCAAGCTTTCCGCCGACTCGAAGACGGCGACAGAAAAAATAGAAGAAACGCTGAATGCCATCAAAGGAGCGATCAGCCGGATGGAGGAGGATTTCCACGATATCGCCGAATCTTCCCAAGAGGAAGCGAAGCTCGTGACGGCATTCATGACCGAAATCGAGAAGTTGAATAAAACATCGACGGATTTGAAAGAGTACATGAGTCAGGCATTCATTAAAGGATAAGGAAAGAGGAAAGCGGATCTCCGGCATGATACGGAGATCCGCTTTTCTCGTGCTGGGAGCACTTATTTTAAACGGTCGTGCAGGAACTGTTTGATTAAAGAAGCACTTGTATGCAAATCTTCTTCTAATGGAAAGTGCCCGGTATTTAGAAGGTGTACTTCACAGTCTTCGAGATCTCTTTGAAAAGCAAGTGCCCCTTCCGGCCCAAAGAATATATCGTTTTTCCCCCATACAGCCAGTGCAGGAGGCTGATACGTCCTGAAGAATTCCTGCCATCGTGGATATTGTTTAAGGTTGTTCCTGTAGTCGTATTGCAAAGCAAGCTGGATGTCGTCATTGCCGGGACGATCCAATGCCCATTGATCCATATTCCAAGCATCGGGACTGATGCGTTCGGGGTTTCGCGTTCCGTTCGTATATTGATACTTCGTAAACTCCGCAGATAAAAGAAATCGGATGTTATTCTTATTTTCCTCACTCGGATTTCCCCAATAGGTGCGGACAGGGTCCCAGGCAGGCAGGAGCCCTTCTTCATAAGCGTTCCCATTTTGAGTAATGATGGATTGAATTCGTTCCGGATGGTCGGCTGCCAACCGGAAGCCTACCGGAGCTCCATAATCATGAACGTAAATACTGAACTTCTCTAAGTTTAATTCTTCTACAAATTCATGGATCAAAAGAGCGATGGTATCGAATGTATAATCAAACTCTTCCAATTCAGGCTGGTCACTGTTTCCGAACCCTGGATAGTCAGGCGCCACAATATGATAATCCTCCATCAGCTCTGTAATTAAATTTCGGAACATATGAGAAGAGGAAGGAAAACCATGAAGCAAGAGAATCGTTGGATTTTCTTTATTTCCCGCTTCCCGGTAAAAAATCGATATGCCATTCACTTTCACTGTTTTGTACGCCACTTCCATGTAATCACCTCATAAGTTTTTTAGTAGCCATGCTCCATCTAATCCTTGTAATACGACAACACTTTACATTCCTAACATTTTATAACCTCTTAAAAATAATTTTAAAGGTTATAAACTTACATTAAGGCACCTTTTATAACTTGTCAACATATCTTTTAACGGTTATATTTAAGGAGGGGAGGAGAAAGAGATGGATAAATCACTATTTGTTTTAGGTGGTCCTGCATGGATCAACCTTGTCAATACTACTTACAACGCCAATAAACAAGAGATTGATACCTTAGACGATAGATCTGCTACGTTTCAATGGCTAAAGGAAAACAACGTCGTGCGGCAGTCTGATCTTGACGCATTGGAAAACAAAGAAACCCTGCATGCGCTGATCCATGAGCTTCGTTCGCTTCGAAGCCTTTGCCAAATCGTCCTGTCTGATCTGGAACAAAATAAGGAAGTATCCCTCGGTACAATCAAGCAGTTACAAAAGATGTCGGAAGAGCTGAACGTCCGTCTGACCGTTGCGTCTGCTGAGGAAGCATTTAAATTGGTGTGTGAAGGAATGTCGGTGAAAGATCATGTCCTGTACCATATCATTCGATCTATTTTTCACACACTGGAAACAACTTCTGTCAGCCGGATACGAAATTGTGAGCATGAAGAATGCCGTCTCTACTTCGTGGATACCTCTAAACCCGGAAAAAGACGCTGGTGCAGCATGGAAATGTGCGGCAACCGTAAGAAGGCTGCTGAATTCTATGCAAAGAAAAAGAAAAAATAGTTACTAAACAAAATGGAATGGAAAGATGTTACTCCAAAGCGTTGGGTTCGTTCCGAAAGCAGACGAAGTTCCCCTACAACATTTATCTAACGCCCCTTTCAGGTGAAAACTTGAATCCAGGAGGTCTTCATCATGTATTACATGTGCAGTAAGTTAAGCACCTGCACGCTCTCCTAATATGTAGCAAACAAAAAAACCCGCTGCCTAAGCAGCGGATTTTTACTATAAGCGAATGTTCTTATCCCACGTTATGACCGGGTACTGGAACATCCTCTTGTTTATCTTTTTTCATAAGCTTATCAGCAATAGCAGTAATTGCTCCATCGCCCGTAACGTTCGTTGCGGTACCGAAGCTGTCTTGAGCCAGGTAGAGAGCAATTATTAAAGAGACCATGGTGGAATTAAATCCTAACATTGATTCGAGAAGGCCGATGGCTGCCATGACCGCTCCGCCAGGTACACCTGGGGCGGCAATCATTGTAATTCCTACCATCAGTATGAACGGGAATACGTCTGCGAATGTGGTTGCTTGTCCTTGCATATACATAACCGCCATGGCACAGCTGGTAATCGTGATCGCACTTCCTGCCAAATGGACATTAGCAAGTAACGGCACAGCAAAGTCTGCTACACGTTCCCGTACCCCGATTTTCTTCACGTGCTTTAATGTGACGGGAATCGTAGCCGCAGAAGACTGCGTTCCAAGCGCTGTAAAGTAGGCAGGCGTCATTACTTTCAATAAGCGGAATGGATTCCTGCCATGCATACTGCCTGCAATACAATACATGACTACAAGATAAAGCAAGTGCAGCGATATGATCATCAAGAACACTTTCGCGAATACACTCAAGATTGTCCCTACTTGTCCTGCATACGTCATATTCGCGAAGATTCCGAATATATGAAACGGTAATAGAGGAATGATGATGTTCTTTATTACTTTCTGGATAATGGAGCGGAATTCATTCATGACTTGTAATAAATAATCCCCTTTAACAGCCGTCATTCCTACCCCTAACAAGAAAGATAATATAAGTGCGGCCATTACGCCCATAATGGGAGTCATTTCAACGGAAAAAGGTGCTTCCACCAGCGATTCTTCCGGATTAGCAAAGGATTCTCCACTTTGCCCTTGCAAAAAGGATGGGTACAGATTCTTAGCAAACAAAAAAGCCACCGTACCTGCCAGGACCGTAGAGGCATAGGCTAATCCAGTCGTCAGACCAAGCATCTTTCCTGCGCCTCTTCCCATGGACGCGATGCCGGGAGCAATAAAACCGAGAATGATTAACGGGATGACAAAGCTCAGAAAGTTACCGAATAAACCTGTAAATGTTGCAGCAATTTCAATAAGGATTTCTGGTGCAAATTGCCCTATCACGATACCTAGAGCGATCGCAAGAACAATCCTTAACAACAATGGTATTTTTTTCATCTCCCTCTTCCTTCCTCCTGTTGCTGAATTTTAACGAGTTCATGTGTAATAGAATAAAACCTGGTTTATACGATAACCTTTTTTTAATGGTTTGTGAAGTATAAAAAAACTGTAAAAACAGTGGATATTTATGAGTACAGCTCCTGTTTTGTGCTGCTGCTTCCCCATCGCCATCCCAGTGTTTTAAGCAGCTCATGGTTTCTAATCTTCTATTTCACAAAAGAGAGGGAGTGCATGTCACGATACTTAGAGACGGTGATCATTCCTGCAGCACGTTCTATTCACGATCTTCTCTCTAAATCACTGATTCTGTCTTCCAGCTCTTTCACTTTGTTGGTACTGATCGCGCCTGTCGTAAACGCAATCAGACCGAAAATGAATCCCATGATCCCAAAAATGAACCCCATCATTCCGAAAACATCCATGTAATTCCCCTCCCTTTCTTACTGTATCTTTCTCCATGCTATTGTGTCCTGCTCTTTTCTATATTTACAATACCATGTACGGACCCGTTTTTCCTTATAAAGGAAAAGATCACTGTTTACAAGCTGTTACTATTTTCAAAAGAAGTCTTCCAAGAAAGAGTTAGATATAAAAAGAGGAGGCTCACCGGCCGCCCCGTGGAAAGCGTCCCATGTCCCGGAGCCCGCTCTCCCAACAAACCTGCTTCTTCAATGAACTAAAAAAGCTGCACCTCCACAAGGAAGGTGCAGCTCTAATCACGGATCAGGCAGTTAAATCCCCCACTTACCCTATCTTATGCGATTTCTCCTCGGACTCCCCCTGCGAGGACGCTCTGATATTCGACAGCACCTCACGAGTGGAATCACTGATTTCCGCTTCAAAGTACGGCTCGTAAGCTTCCAAAGGAGCCCTTTTCGTCGAGTAAACCGCGATCATCACACCAATGAGGGATGCAGCAACGGCGATGACAAAAGGCAGCTCGTATCCTAAGGCCTTCGCCGCGATATAAACGAGAGACCCGATAATGATACCGGCATAAGCACCAGCCCGGTTCATCCGCTTCCAGTACAGACCTAAGAATACGACGAGGAAGAAGGCGGCGCCGAACCCTCCGTACACGTAGACAAAGCCCATCGCCAAAAACCACGGTGGATTGATCGCTAACAGAACAGCCACGGCGGCGATCCCGAATATACTCAGGCGGAGCCAGTTCTTGAACTTCTTCTCACTGATCTTCTTCGGAGCTATGTTCAAGTACACATCATAATAAAGAGACGTAGCGCAGTGCAGGAGCATAGAGTTGGCCGTCGATATAGCCGCTGCACAAATGGCTACCAGGGTAATGGCACCGATAATCGGCGGCGTGTACTCCTGAATGACCAAAGGAATGATATAATCGGTCGTCTTTCCGACCGGTATGCTGGGTACGAGCACTTTCGCCCCGAGACCGATGACGATCAGCGGCCCCATGATGAAGATCAACACGACGATCGTACCTACGACCTGCAAAATCGCCACTTTCACGTTTTGAGGCGCCAGCATCCTTGTGACCCAGTGCGGGGAAGAAGGCGTCCCTAAAGAGTTCGAAATAAAAATGGACAGCAGGGCCCCGATACCGAAGGTCCCGAACGGGGAAAGCAGGATACCCTCCTCAAGGTCCGGTCCGCCGACGTTTGTCGGAGCGGTTGTCGTCGCAAGTGTGTCCAGGATACTGCCGATTCCACCCGTTAACGACCATACGACACCGCCCGCAAGCAGGACGCCGATCGTAATGAGGATCGTGTTCACCGTATCTGTCGCTGCCACCGACCAAAATCCACCTACACTGGTAATGATAATAAATAATAAGAATCCAAAGATTGCGAGTTTGTAATCAATGCCTGTAATACTGGAAAACACAATACCGAAACCAGTCACCTGAATATTGACGAGAAGCAAATAACCGATAAACATAAGAATGCCGACAATCGCCTGCAGAGCACTCTTGTTCTCAAACGGCTCGAACCGATGCCGGATGAATTCCGGAAACGTCCTGGCCGGCTTTTCCGGTCGTCTAATTTTGTACGCGACGATCGGGATCAAGGCACCGCCGAAGCACCAGCCCGCGACCCAGCCGATGACAGCTGCGACACCGGAGCTGTACAAATAACCAGGGACCCCGATGACAGAAGCCACACTGACCCACGTCGCTGCCGTGGTACCGATACCAAGAAGCAGCCCCATCCTGTGGCCTCCGGTTGTATAATCATCGATCGACTCTGCTTTTTTCAAACTTTTTATATTCGCCCATACTAGAAAAAGCACATAAAAACTAAATACGACTACATACCATATCATTTGTCAGCAACTTCCTTCCCCACTTCATTTATACTTGAACAGTTTCCCTGTAGCTCCCCACCGTTTCACTCCTGATTTCTCCACTTTGTAACAGAGAAAGGTGCCTAACAGGAAGGAGAAAATCATCGTTCCCACCCACACCATCATCGCTATGAACATCGCCATCCTCCTCTCCAACCTTGTATGGAACCACTTGAAGCGATCATCAGCCCCTTTTTTGAAAAAATAAAAAACCCTTCACTCACTAAGAGAAAAGGGTTTCGCACAACCGTATCGGGCTGCTGCTTGTCCTCTCATCTTCGGAATGACTTTCGCCTTCCACTGAAATTGGCACCGTGCATGCATCTGCCGGTTGCCGAGGCTTCACAGGGTCAGTCCCTCTGCCTCTCTCGATAAGAAAATTCAAAATATTCGATTGGTAATAGATTTCATTCTACCACATACCGCCGTTTCGTCAATTCCCTTCGTCACGAACCTCTCTAAGCTGGAGCCTTCAATTGGATACCAGTCGGATGATTTGAGTCAGGATATACATCAACAGCAGAATCCCGATCCCCAAAGCCCGAATGCCGTACACCTGCCGTTCGGATAAATCCCTTCCCTGACTTTGTCTCCACGCAGGATAGAAGAATCCGACCACAGGAGCCAGAATGAGACCGATGGACATGAGTATGACAGAGATAGCTTCCATATGCCGGCTCCTTTTTTAAGAATAAAAAGAGAGCCCGCTTTAGTGCAGATCGGCTCTCTTCGTTCAACGCTTGTCCTTTCACCACAACAGGAAAGCCATGATAAGGAATGCTATCAGAAAAATACTGATACGTATGATTCTCGGGATAGAAAACCACCAGGCTGTCACTTTGAATGAAATGCTTTCTTGGTCTTTGCTATTTTTATTACCTTTGATACGAATTCCCCCTAAAAACCAACAGCTAGAAAAAGCCGTTTGAAGCATGTACTGCTTTTTGTTTTGTTCCAGAAAAAAGATCCTTCTCTTATTTTGTTCGACCCCGATGTCACTGGTAATCTTTATTAATCGCACCTCATTTATCGCTTTTTCAGAAAGCATAAAGAGTGGTTTAATCCTTTTCTTTATTATCCCGATAGCCGGAATCCAATTTATAAAAAATCAATTCACCTATATACACGAAGGTAAGGAGTGTCCACAAACTATCTTTGACAGGATGAACGAATGTATCCACCAGGAACAGGATCAGGTACGAAACCAGTATTAAAATGGTTTGGATAACGAAGTTCTTTTTAAAACTCATCCAATCACCTCGGGGTCGTTTATAGATTACCCTGTTCTCCTCAGCCGTTCATGAAGTCCAATAACGCAGGCCCGAACAAGAGAGAAGCTAGACTGATGTAGACAAAGGATCTTCTTTGGCATATACCCTCTTCATTGGATTTAATTCCCATATCAAGCGAAGATTAAGCTCGGGAAAGGATTTTCCCACCATTCATCAGGCGGTTAAGAAGCCTATGACCATGCCTGCACTAATCCCAATAATTCCTGCTCCTATTAAGACATTCCCTTGTTTACCGACATCATAATCCCTTCTTAAGACAACCCCCATACTGATCGCCACGGGGCCGAGAAATACCGGTAAGAAACCAAGAGCTAATACAGCCGATAACCAACCGATCGTTAATAAGATTGCTTGACCATTCTTCTCTTTTTCGATGGCGGATCCCCTCCCTGTTTCTTTTTTTCCATCACATTCAACCTTCAAAGATCTGCGTTACTTTTTTACTTTTCATGGATAAATAGCAGGTAAGTACGACACTGATTGACGATGCACTCCAGCGTATAAAATGCCAGCCCCCAAAACATATAGTTGCCCTTACCTCAACCGTTGCTTCTCCCTGTCTCTGCCAAAGAAATGATAGAAGACTATTTCAAAAATGAGAAAGCCTGTAACGAGGGCACCTATATAGGGAGAGGGAGAGTCTGCTGCGAAGAAAATGACGAGGCAGAGCACAAAGGTAAGAAAGCCGGCAGCTATGGAAGACTTAACAAGTTTTGCACGCACTAAAAAAACTCCTTTACTGATGATGCTCCTTCATTACTCGAAAGACTCTGCCATCTTAATCAAGTCTTCCTTCGACATCCCCTCAACCTTCCCTTTCCACTCATACGTAATCGATCCATTCGTCCAGATCAGCCGCTGCTCTCCGCCTTCCTTACCTGCATAACGAGCCGTCTGATCACCGACCACCGCTTCTTCCATCTCTGCTTCTTCATAAGCAATTTCGCCGTCCTTGACGGTTGTCAGTTCCAGCTCTTCTCCCTTTTCACCATAAAAGGTGAAGGTCAGGTTCTCTTCCTGCTGTTTGCTCTCCGAATCGACTTGTACGCCGTCCACTTCATAAGGCATGATCGTCGGATACATCGGCTGGTAAGCTTCGTCACCTGCGACGGCCTCCGCCATAGATGAATCGTACCGGTAAAGGCCTTCTTCTATTTCTTCCGGTTTATCGAAGGCATGGAGCAGGGGTTGGCCGTCGCTGAAATGCACCCGGGTGACATTCCCCTCTTCGTCCGTATTCACTCTTCCCTTAATACCTGCCGTCTCCCCATTACTGATGTTGATCTGGATATCAAAATCATACGCACCGTCCGCATCCCCACTCTCTTCCACGTCCAGTTTCTTTATATCCATCTTTACATCATTGCTATAAGCTTTTTGGTGAAAGCTTGTAAACAGGTTGGTATTCATCGCATCTTCCATCCGCTCATCGGTCATGTATCCGCTGAACTGCTCCTCGTAATAGTTCATGAGGCCTTCGTGATCACTCTGATCAAAAAGCTTCGTTAATGCTTCATCCGGTCCGGAGAACATTCTCTCCAGCATCTCTGTCACCTTTTCTTTCGTCGTCGGCTTCTCTTCTGTATCTTCTCCTGCAGACGGATCGGATGAACAGCCGACAAACAGCAGCAGTACCACAGCAAGGGCGATCATTTTTTTCCACATTGAAAAAACCTCCGTTTGTGTGTCTTCTTATATGTACGAATACCTACGGCCATCAGTTTCATAAAAATGGTAATGAAAGAAGAAACGCACCAGTCCCCGCTTAAGGTATGGCGCGTTTTCGTTCTTATTTCCTGCTGTTTCCCTTCCATCTTTTCCTGTTGAATACCCACAGGGAGAAGAAGATAATGACAGCTGTTCCCACGGATAGAACCGTAGTATTTTCTACTGCATTTACTAAAATAGTCGTTAATACGATCGATAAGAGGATGGATAGAGTAAGTCTCCGTCCATTGTCCATTTCCTGTCACCTCCAAGCCGGTTCCAGTGAAATGGTCTCATAAAATCAGGCATTGACTCAACAGGAGGAGGAAATCCAGTCGGCAACCACGTATTCCAGTAAAAAAGTCCAGGTGCAGTAATTCCCATTTCTGCACCTGGACTTTTTATATCCTGGGTTTTTCTGTAGCGCTTTTACCACAAAAACGGCATCTGGTTCACCATCCGGTCGACGAGGCTCATGCCGACGAGGAAGAAGAACAGCATCATGACGACGCTCGTGATCAGCAGTCCGTAGAAACTGTCGAGGCCGCCTTCGGTTTCCCTGTCCGCATCGATGGAGAAAACAAGAGTGACGCTTGCGAGCAGGAACGCGACGAGTGTGACGAGATAGACGAGAGCGCCGACGAAGTTCAGCGAGATCAGCTGCAGGAAGTTGGCAAGAACAAGACCGCAGCCCGGGATGATGGCGAGTGCACCGTAGCGGGCCAGGACGTTCTTGAAGCTGACGTCGTTATGCATCAGTTTGGCGACGCCGACATTGATACCGGCGTAGACGGCGAGGAACAAGAGCATGTAAAGAAACGGCTCCAGGACGGTGGCGCCGAACGGGACCTTGACGAATCCTCCGAATCCTCCGGCCGCTTCCCGTGCGACGAAGTAGGAATACAAAGGCATCAGAAGGGCGATTGCAACGAGCGTGAGGACGCCTTCAAGGAGCTGGTTTTCCCCTGTCGCCCTGCTCGCCTGCCACGGGCCTTTCAGCGCATCGCGGGCGAAGGTGACGAACGAGCTCCCTGTCCGGGCCGCCCGGTTCGTATAGGGACCACCGACCGGAACCGGAAGCGCCGCTCTGCGCACGACCGTCTCCCCTTCCACGCTGGAAGCGGGCAGACCACAGCCTCCACAGAAATTCGCATCGGCCTCGATTGTCGTGCCGCATTGTTGACAGTACATAGAATCATCCCTTTCCATCTATTTGGTTGTTCTCTGGTGCCGCATGAAAAGAATCAGTTTCTATCGGTGTCCCGGATGGTGATTTCCTCGATCGCGAACGTGCCGTCGACAAGAACGATCCGGTACTCCTTCTTCCGGTCATAGTCGACGCTCGCACCGTCCGCTCCGTGGAAGACGAACGTCTCCCTTGTCGTCAGGAAAAAGGTGTCCTCATCCCGGGCATCGATCGCCGACACTTCATTCGTGAGGAACTCATAGGATGAGCCGTCCTCTTCAAGCCCGGCCATGAAGCTTTTCAAATCAGAGGCTGCAATGCTTCCCTCTTTCAAAAAGGGTTCAATCCGGCTGTAGTCGCGTGTGTTCAACGCTTCTTCATACGCCGTCCGGAATGCTTCCACGAATTCAGCCGCCTGTTCTTCCCCGCCCCCGGGAGCCGCGGCTTCCACCGGCGCTTGTTCCTCCTCAAGGAAGGCATCTTCCTCCTCCATGCCGAACAGGAACGGGAGCGCACCGAACGAGACGTCTCCCGGACGGACGACCTCGGACTTCTCCACCCTGCCGTCTGCGCTCTTCCATTCGGCGTGCAGCTCAAGCTTCGCATCCTCAGGAACCGGCCCGATCTCCCCGACTTCGGCGAGCGTCTTCTTCGTACTCTTTCCGTTCACGAAAAGGACGGCTTCCGGCTTGTTCGTATCGATGCCGTAGGTGGAATAGAGGAAGTCCGCATAGAAATCGTAGCCGTTCTCCCCGGAAAAAATATCGAGCACCCACGTCTCCTTCCAACCCCCGTAATCACCGTCCGCTTTTCCTTTTATCTCATACGTCCCCGGATAGGCGGACGCGAGCGTCTCGCTCTCGACCGGATCTTTGAAATCGTACGTCTCGTTCTCGACCTCAAAGGACGTATCGGAGAGCTCTGTCGTCACATGAACCGTCGTCGGCACCGCTTCGAACTCGAACCTGTCATAGAAAAGGAACGGTTTCTTCTTCACGATAAAAAACGGATTGCCGTAATCATCGCGCACGATCCGATCGAATTCCTGCTCCGCGTGGACAGCTCCGGTCAGCCGCTCACGAATCGTCTCCCAATCGCTCGTCTTGATGTAGCGCAGGTACTCCTCTTCCTTCAGCCAGGCGTCCTTCTTCACCTCAAGCTCATCAAGAAAACCTTCCGCATCCTCCTCCGTCACCGCCCGGTCCATCGCCTTGATCTTCGTGACCGGGTCAAGCAGCTGTGTCACGATGAAATGCCCGGCGACAAGCAGCACGATCGCCGCTCCTCCGATCAGGAACGTCAGCTTCTGCTTCTTCGAAAGCGGTGCCGTCTTCCGTTTCCCGGAAACGCGCGAGGCCCGCTTATTCCCACATCCTGTACAAAAGTTCTCCCCGTCCTTGAGCGCCTTTCCGCAATGCGTGCATGTTGCCATCGATGTGCCCCCCTCCTCTGCTGATCGGCCGTTATGTATCCAAGCTCTCCCCTTATTCAAGGACTATATTCACAAGGAAACATGGTTATGACACGCGGTCTCTGTAGGGAAGACGGGAAGCATGTCCTCCTTTCGGTATGTTTATTTCTCTCTCCATCCGCTGCAGCCGGTTGATGGAGCATAAAACAGAGGGGATATAATTACCGCATAGGGCGGAGGGGAATGGGCAGACTCCGGCGGGATTAGCGGAACAGGTGAGACCCCGGAAGAGCGACGCGATGTGGAGGCTCACCGGCCGCCCCGCGGAAAGCGTCCCATTCCCCGGAGCCCGACCTCTCCAACCCAACACCCACGTTTTCCATCACGCATATTCCACATTCCGCCTTTTTACATATCATGCATAAAGAGGCTTCTCGCGGACTCTTGGAATCCATGAAGAAAGGAGCTGCCTACAGCCATGAAAGACCATTCCCATAAGAAAACCGTCTCGAGCAGTTACCTGCCGAACTTCAACCCTGTCTTCAACCAGAAGAACAGTGTCCATCATAAACGGTTCGTCCAGTTCAACTTCGACAATCAGGCGTTCTCCGGCCTGCCGATCCTGTTCGAAGAAGACCGGGCGATCTCGAAAGTGTCGCTCCATGCCGGGACGACCGGGAACCCCGTTTCCTTGAACGGGCTCATCCCCGTCACCAATACATCAGAAGAAGCGTGCGGCATCGTCGTCAGCCTTTACAAAAATTATTTCGATCCTGCAAGCATCGTCTACAGCAACGCGGTCGAAATCGCCGGCGGCCGGGAGGGGTTCGCCCAGCCGGTCCCGCTCCTGTACGTCGATACGCTGCAGCCCCGGGAGCGGAACGTCACGTACTATTTGACGATCCGTAAGCTCGACCAGGACCCTTCACTCGCCATTTTCGGATCGACGACGCTGACAGCGACAGAATACGGCAAATATTGACCTTAAAACCGAACTTTATTTTTTTATATAAATAAAAATGTTCGCTTTTTACGGTTGTGGAACGGAAACCTATCTGGTATAGTGAACACCGTAATCAATTCCATAAGGTACTCGTATATTCTCAGTGATATGGTCTGAGCGTCTCTACCCGGTTCCCATCGAAAGAACCGGACTACGAGTTGAGAATGTCACGGGTTTCCTGATTGGAACGGCTTTTCCATCCAATTGTACATTTTTGACTTGGCGTCTGAGACAGCAGCTGATCTGCTGGTCCCGGGCGCTTTTTTTTATGCCGCGGCCCTTATGGAAAACCAAACATCGAAGGAGAGAGACAGATGAAGAAGACAGCCACAATCCGAACGATCGCACTTTTACTTATCGTATTATCCATGCTTGCCGGCTGTAACACCCAAACCGACACGACGAAGGCAGAGGCGGAGGAAGCCGATCCGCAGCAGCCGATCCTCATCCAGGGACCGATGCCGATCGAGGCGGAGGAATTCGCCGCTCGTCTGAAGGACGTCGAAGAGGAAACATCCGGCAGCTTCGTATTTTATAAAGGAACGGTCGATGATTATCCGGTCATCGTCATGAAGACAGGCAAAGGAATGGAAAACACCGCAGCAGCGACGGCGATCGCCATTGAAAAGTTCGATCCAGCCGCGATCATCAACCAGGGGACATCCGGCGGGCACGATCCGGAGTTGAACGTCTTTGATATCGTCCTCGGGAAACGAACGGTCAACCTCGGTTCTCTGAAAACGGGCCATTTGGAAGACGAAGAAGGCATCGAGCCGACCGAGTGGATTCCGATGGACCTGCTTGCCTCCGAAGGAAGCGCGGGCGAGGATGAAGACGCGGAGAAGGTCCGCTATTTCGAAGGGGACGAGGGTCTTCTGAAAGCGGCGAACGCCGTGAAGGATACGTATGAAGACGGCAAAGTCGTCGAAGGAACGATCGGATCAGCCGACGTCTGGAACAATGAAGTCGACCGCATCCAGTGGTTCCACGAGAACTTCGGCTCTTCTGTCGAGGAGATGGAAGGGGCGGCAGCGGCACAGATCGCCGGCGCCTATGATGTACCGTTCCTCGGCATCCGCATCCTGTCCAACAACAAGACGAACGGCGGAGCGTACAACCCGGACACGGCAGCATCGAACCAGGAGTATGTGTATGAGGTCGTTCAGGAATATATCAAGGAACAGGAATAAGAAAAAGTCCGGGAGCATTGAACTGTAACCTATAATTCGGACAGTTTATAAAAAGAACCTTAGGCGGCTAGGAGATGATCTCGGTATTGCACCGGGGTCATCTTATTTAAATTCCACTGATATCTTTTATTATTATATTTTGCTATATACTGGCTAATTTCTTCTTTAAGTTGGCTTAGGCTTTCACATGATTGGTGATCCACCATATCCTTTAAATGACCAAAAAATGATTCCATAGGTGCATTATCCCAACAGTTACCTTTTCGGGACATGGACTGACGAAGGCCAGCTTCTCTCACTCTAGATTGGAATTTGGGGTGAGTGTAATGAAACCCTTGATCCGAATGAATCATTGCTTCTGGATGGAAAGATCTTACGGTGTCTTGAAGTTTCTCTAACGTTCGGTAAACAATATCCATCCCTAGGGAAGTAGATATATGGTGAGCTACAATTTCCTTTGTTGTACTATCTTTCACGCAAGAAAGATATGCTTTTTGACCTTTCCCAAAATACGTGTAAGTGATATCAGTCAAAAAGACTTTTCCGGGTTCTAGTTGTGTGAACTCTCGGTTAAGATGGTTTGGGCACGTACGATGCTCTTGAGTGGCTTTCAACATTTGTTTGTATGGTTTAGCCTGTCTGATCTTTGCCGAAAGATCAAATTTCTTCATTAATCTTCGAATTTTTTTATGATTCATGATGACCCCATAATCATTTTCGAGAATCAACTTAATTTGCAGAGCTCCTACTTTCTCATGGTTTTGTGAGAAGATAACTTGAATAATTTGTATATCCTTTTCGTCTTTCTGATTTTTCACTTGTCTTTTGGAATCACTATTTATCCACGCATAATATCCACTTCGACTTACTCCTGTGAATTCACATAAATAAGAGACCATACTCCTTAAGGAGTAATTATGGATTGTTTCATAAATAAGCTGATAGACTTCTGATGGAGTTATTTTCGTTTCTTCTTCAACGCCTGCCTTTCGAGTTTGTCTAGCTTTTTTAAAAAATCATTTTCAGCCTCTAAGTACTTAATACGAGCTTCCGCTTTCTCAAGTTTTTCTTCCGCAGACATCTTCTTTGAAGAAGGTCGACCTTTACTTCCTTTTCCACGACGGTCTCCCTCCAGACCAAGTTCTCCGTACTTTTCAAATGTGTTACGCCAGCGCTTTAAGCATCTTCTGGGTTGATCCTTCCCAATCACTACTAAATCAAATCCGTGCTCTTCAAATATTTGAGATGGAAAGTTTCCATTCTGATATTCCTGAATTGCAGCTTTCTTAAATAAAGGATGGTATGTGATAGAACGTTCCGATACCTTTACGACATTCGGATTGTCCTCTAATTGTTTCATTTCCGTATTTGAATAAAGATGTTTACTCATAGTCACACTCCGTTCATATATTTATTTTGATTATAAACGGGTTTCCTTCCTTGAAACAGAAATAACCCGAATAACGGGGCACTTTTTTATAAGTGTCCATTATTCGGGTTATAGTTCACATATCCCGGACTTTTTTTAAATGTTAATAAGTGCATAAAAAAAGACCTCGATGGGAGGTCGAATTTATCACTTTCTATTCGAACTGCTGATGAAAAGCTTATCTACTGTGGTGTTCAATACAGAGGCTATGTCAAATGCTAATTGCAAGGTGGGGTCGTATTTATCATTTTCGATGGCATTGATCGTTTGTCTGGATACTTTACAGAGTTTAGCCAGTTCTTCCTGGGATAACTTAACCGATTTTCTTAATTCTCTAATGTGATTTTGC
Organism: Halobacillus sp. ACCC02827; assembly: GCF_030291935.1. NCBI lineage: Bacteria > Bacillati > Bacillota > Bacilli > Caryophanales > Bacillaceae > Halobacillus > Halobacillus sp. ACCC02827. The sequence goes on from NZ_CP128168.1 coordinate 3,003,434, forward strand.
ATTTAATCACCATATTTTTTTCTGTAAATTAGTAATGTCACTAAATAAATAACGGAAATGACAGTTAGAAACATTATGGGGGAAATCCCATTACCATTATAAGAAGCATTCCCATCGATAGTCAGGTAAAGGGACTGGGCCACTTCTAAAATAAGCACACCTATAACTACGATGAACGCATAGGATTGAGCTTTCGTGTGGATAAACTTCCTTCTTTCATCACCTCTTTGAAACATTGGTGCAACGAAAATCAAAATTCCGCTGATTAACAATAGGACGGAATACACGATTTTAACATAATCCATTTCCCAGCTCCCTCTCTCATTAAAATGTAAAATTCTTTTTACATTTCTTATCATAGCAGTAAATGCAAGAATGTCAAATACTTTTTACATTTAACTCATCAAAAACCATATTTCAAAAAATCACCAGGGTGAGAGGCCGGTCGAACGTAGACTCGGCGCGGGAGTTCAAAGCTGTTTGAGCAAGAGGGTGTAGGGAAATGGGCAGCTCACCAGACGCAGGAGCCGCCCCCTGAACTATCTCCTATTTTATGTGGTTCTGTTTCGTTTATCGAAAAGTATGTTGTGCTTCTTAAGATATGAATTGAAAGCGGCGACTTCCTGTTCTGGAAGGGCGAGGGCGACATACCCGTCCGGCCGGATCAGGTAGAGCGCATCCTGCTTCCATCCCTTCTTCTCCATCCCCGCCTGCCAAGGGAAGGCATGAATCGGCAGGGCATGCTTCTCTGCAAAGGCGGAGAGCGCCGGCTCCGCCTCGCCGTAGATGTGGATCTGCCAGTCGAAGGATGCGAGCGGGGCGAAATTGTCCCCGGCAGCTGTCTCTATCCAGGGGAGCCTGTCCCCTGCCTCGATTTTTCCGGCTGTGCCTTGACTGATGCTGCTTTGTTTATAGTTGATCTCTGTCTGGGAAACGATGCGGAACGCTTTTTTCTTTATGCCGGAGAAGCCGAACAGAAGGGGAAGCATATGCGGAAAGAACACGTTCCGCAAGAAGCTGCCGCGCCTGTTGTCCCCGACGACGTTCTGGAAGACCTTATCCGTTGAGGCGATCAGTTTTCTCGCAAAGGCTATCCGCTCCGTTTCGTACGTATCGAGAAGTGCGTCGTCTCCCTCGCCTTTCAGGACAGCAGCAAGCTTCCACGATAAATTGACGGCATCGCCGATTCCTGTATTCATCCCCTGGCCTCCTGCCGGGCTGTGGATATGCCCGGCGTCACCGGCAATGAAGGCACGCCCTTTCCGGAATTGCTCACTGACCCGGTGATGGACGCGGTAGGTGGAGAACCAGTGGACGTTAGTCGCTGTGATGCCGACTTTCTCTTCCACATAACCGCTCACATCGGCATAAGAAAGGTCTTCCACACCGGTCAACTCGGGCGGCGCCATTCCGATTACACGGTACGCCCCTTCCTCCCGGACAGGCATGAACAGAAGCAGCTTATTGTCTTCCACGAAGATATTCATACTTCCAGGTGCGACATCGATATCCGCTTCCACATCCGCTACGAAGAAGAGCTGTTCATACGTGCCGCCGGGAAAACCCAACCCGAGCCCCTTCCGGACGGTGCTGTGAGCGCCGTCACATCCGACCAGGTAGGAAACAGACGTCCTCTCCTCTTCCCCCTTTTTCTCAAGGCGGACGTCGATCCGGTCCCCGTGATCCGTGAAGGCCGATAACGATGTCTCCCATTCCACTTCCACTCCGGCTCGCTGCAGTTCCTTCACCAGAATTTCTTCATGCTCATCCTGAGGAAGGTTGAGAACGTAAGGGAACGGGCTCACTCCCTTTCCTAAATTCGGGAATTCCAGCTTCGCCTTCTCTTCTTTCCCCTCCCAGAATCGAAGGGATGACATCGGGAGCCCCCGCTCGACGATCTGCTCGGCAAGACCGAGCTGCGCGTAATGTTCAAGGATCCGGGCGTGGATGACGAGCGCACGGGAAGCCTCCCCCGGTCCTTTATTTTGATCAATGATCCGGAAGGGAACTCCGAGCTTTACGAGACTATGAGCGAGCGCGAGGCCCGTCGGACCCGCACCTACAATTAGTACCTGAGCTTTCATCGTGACATCCTCCTCTTTTTGATAAGCGAATTAATGAACACTGTGTTGATAAACACCTTCTACCTCCATTATAATAAGCTGGAAGTAGATTACAATGAACAATCCCAGGCACAACTGCCGTATAATCAACAGTTTTCCAATGTAGTGTCGATTATATGAAAAAAAGGGGGACAAAGATGATGACCCATGACCGACGCGTCATCCGGACGAAGAAGCTGATTAGGGAAGCACTTGCTGAGCTTATCGGGGAAAAAGGGTTCCATGCCGTCTCCGTACGGGACATTACGACGAGAGCGGCGATCAACCGGGGTACCTTCTACCTGCATTATCAGGATAAGTTCGATCTCCTGGAGCAGTGTGAGAAAGAGGTGTTCGAGGAGATCGAAGCGGTGGCGGAGAAAGTGGACCTCCAGGAGATGAAGCATTTCCTCGCAACGAATAAACCACTCCCCTTCATCGTATCCCTCTTGGCTTATATAAAGGATAATGCAGCGTTCATGCATGCGGTCCTCGGTCCGAACGGCGACGTTTCCTTCCAGCTCGCGTTCAAAGATTACTTGAAGACGAACGTCGGCAGGGAGGTGCTGCAGACCGCGAAGGAGGAAGATCGTCTGGTACCGTACGATTACCTGCTCTCCTATCTCGTATCCGCTCATCTCGGGGTGATCCAGGAGTGGCTGGAAACGGGAACGAAGGAATCACCGGAGGAGATCTCGGTCTACATCGCCCGGCTGTCGCTGCTCGGCCCATTCCAAGCAGCCGGCCTTGCCAAGAGAAAGAAATAACAGAGAGCCGGGCTCCCCATACAAAAAAAGCCTGCCGAAGGACATTCTTCGGCAGGCTTTCCTGTTTATTTCGGTAACGGTGCTTTTTCTGAAACGAAGCCTTTCTCCACGAGCTCTTCCCAGAACGCTTGAGGGATCTCCTTCTGGATCATGGCGATATCCTCTTTGATCCGGTCCGGACGCGTCGATCCCGGAATGACGGACTTCACAGCAGGGTGCGCCGTCGAGAACTGGAGCGCAGCCGCTTTCAACGGGACGCCGTGCTTGTCGCCGATCTCCTTCAGCTGATTAACGCGGCCGATGATGTCGGCTCCCGCCTTCTCGTAGTTGAAGTGATCGCCGCCGAGCAGCACACCGGAGTTGTACGGTCCACCGACGACGATGCCGACGCCGTTTTCTTCCGCGGTCTTCATCATGCGCTCGAGGGCGCGGTCGTGCTGCAGCAGCGTGTACTGGGTCGCAGACAGACATAAGTCCGGCTTGTTTTCCTCCAGCTCCATCGCGATTTCAATCGGTTCGGTCGTGTTCACGCCGAGACCCCACGAGCGGATGACGCCCTGTTCCCGGAGTTCAGACAAGACACGGAACGCACCGGTCCGCGCCTCTTCGAACTTCGCAATCCAGTCGTCGCCGTGGAAATCCGGAGAGACGTCATGGACGAACACGAAGTCGAGGCGGTCGGTCTTCAGACGATCGAGGCTCTGTTCGATCGAGCGCCGTGTCGCATCAGCCGAGTAATCGGTCACGACTTTATTGTTACGGGCGTACTGGAACAAGCCTTCCTTGTCCTCTTCTTCTTCCTCCAGCACGTACCGGCCGACCTTCGTACTGATCAAATAATCGTCGCGGTCATACTTGGACAGCACCTCGCCGAGACGCATCTCCGCAAGGCCTGCGCCGTAAAACGGTGCCGTATCGAAATAACGGACACCCTCATCCCAGGCGGTTTGGATCGTTTCTCTCGCTTCTTCCTCGGACACTTCGCGGAACATATTCCCGAGCGGAGCCGTTCCGAGTCCGACTTTATGCTTTAACGCATGTTCGAATGTTTTCATCTTTCCAGATCCTCCTTTTTGCATTGCTTAAAGGTATATATCCGGAATGAGGAAAAGGGAAACACGAACACTTACAGCGGCTTCGGTTCGTTGACCTGCTCGTCCGGATTCCACTCTAAAAGCTGGCCCGCATGGACAAGGCCGGATCCGAAACCGTATAGAAGCACGCGGTCCCCGTTCTGGACTCTGCCTTCCCGAATACCGAGATCGAACGCCAAAGGAATGGATGCCGCCGACGTGTTTCCGAAGTTCTCCAGGCTGTACAGCGTCTGATCCATCGAGTAGTCCAGCTTCTCGCTGATCGGCTCGATCAAACGCAAATTCGCACTGTGCGGAACGAACCAGTCGACTTCTTTCATCTGCATTTCCGCACGCTCCAGCAGCGTCGTGATCGTCTTCGGAATATTACGGACGACCCAGCGGAACACTTCCCGGCCGTTCTGAACAAGATACGGCGTATCCTGAAGCTCGATGTCGTTCACATTCGATGATAATCCAAGACGATAGACGTGCTGGGCCGCACTTCCGTCACTGCCCACATACGCGCCAAGGAAGCTGTCGGATTCCGCATCCGCTTCCACCAGCACAGCGCCTGCGCCGTCACCGAACAGTACACACGTATTGCGGTCGGTATAGTCCGTGATCTTCGACAGGCTGTCCGCTCCGATGACCAATACTTTCTTATGAAGCCCGGAGGCGACGAAGCCGTGAGCGGTATGCAGGGCGGACACGAATCCGGCACACGCCGCGCTCAAGTCCATCGCTCCGGACGCTTTGATTCCTAATTTATTTTGAATGATGCTTGCGACGGATGGAAACGGAAAATCAGGCGTACTTGTCGCTACGAGAATCATATCCACATCTTCCACCTGTTTGTCATATCGGTGCATCAGATCCTCGACCGCAGCGATGCACAAATCACTCGTCTGCTCATCCGGACGGCCGATCCGGCGTTCCTTGATTCCGGTCCTCTTGACGATCCACTCGTCACTCGTATCGACCATCTGCTCCAAATCTGGGTTCGTCAGCCTCTTCTCCGGCACATACGTCCCAATCGCCGTCACTCTTGCCTTTCCCATTACATCCACCTCACACATAGTTTTTAGTACCTGGTACTAATGGTACCACTTTTCCATTATAAAGCAAATAGTCCGCTTGGCAGAAAAAAAGAACCTGGACGCCATTCGTCCAGGTTCTGTTCCTTATATACGCCGGGAAAGGCTGCCAATCAGCTCTTGCAGATGTTTCTCTGTAAAGGCACCCATGCTGAAATTGACCAGTGCGCGCAGCGGCAGGTTTGCCATCATCGCGTCCATCATGGCATCCATTTCGCCGTCTTCGGTTTCCATCCCGCCGAACGGGTTGTTTTCAGCGAGGAATTCCTTCATGACAGGGGCTGTATTCGGGTTCTTCAACAGATCACCGACGAGCGTGTTGCGGTGGATCGGCATCGAAATCACGGTGGTCGATCGGACGTGGATCGTATCCTTGAGCACGATGTCCTTCGACGACTTGCCGATCAGGATATCGAAGTCCCCCGTCTCCACCTGCCAGTCGCCGAGCTCGACGTTGTAGTAAGCGAACGAGCGCCGGTCGAGGGTGAAGGAGATCGTCTTCACTTCCTGCGGCTCGAGGCTTACTTTGGCGAAGCCTTTCAGCTCTTTCTCCGGACGGATCACGCTGCTTTCTGTATCGCGGACGTACAGCTGGACCGTCTCTTTCGCTTCGACCGTGCCCGTGTTCATCACATCGACACGCACTTCTATTTCTTCCGTATCGTCGATCTCGTACGAATCGATCGTGAGGTTGCTGTATTCGAACGTGCTGTAGCTGAGACCATGGCCAAATGGAAACAGCGGCTCGGTCTGTTTCGCATCATAGTGCCGGTAACCGACGAAGAGGCCTTCTTTATATTCGACGATATCCCCTTCCCCCGGGAAGTTCAAATAAGAAGGATTATCGACGAGTCGGACCGGGAACGTCTCGGCAAGCTTTCCACTCGGACTCTTCTCCCCGAACAACAGATCGGCGACCGCGCCGCCGAACGCCTGCCCGCCGAGATAGCCCTCAAGGACAGCCGGCACCTCGTCAAGCCACGGCATTTCTACCGGCGCCCCGTTACTGAGCACGACGATGACGTTCGGCTGGACCGCCGCCACCCGCTCGATCAACGCACGGTGATTCTCCGGCAGCTCAAGGTGCTTCCTGTCATACCCTTCCGACTCATACCGGTCCGGCAGCCCGGCGAAAAGGACAGCGACATCGGCGGCCGCTGCCGTCGTGCATGCTTCTTCGATCATCGCTTCATCGACGGCATCGTTCTCAAGCGGATAGCCTTCCGCATAGGTGACCCTGTCGGTGCCGGTCGTCTTCTTCACTTCTTCCACCACATCATCGACTTTCGTCGGGTTAATGTGCGAGCTGCCACCTCCCTGAATGCGCGGCTGCTTCACAAACGAGCCGATCAGCGCGACCGAGGCTTTTTTATCTAGAGGAAGGATACGTCCTTCATTTTTCAAAAGGACCATCCCCTCAGCCGCTGCTTCGCGGGCAAGCCGGTGGTGGGCTTCTTTATCATAAGAGGTTTGCTGCTGATTCTTTACCGCCTTCTGGATCAACCCGAGGACACGGCCGACCGCGGTGTCGATCGTCGCTTCCGTCAAATCGCCCTTCTTGACCGCTTCGACGATTTCTCTGTCGTGAATGCCGTTCGTCCCCGGCATCTCGAGATCCATACCGGCATTAAGCCCGTCGACGCGCTCGTTGACAGCGCCCCAGTCAGAGACGACGACGCCGTTCCAGCCCCACTCGTTGCGGAGAATTTCTGTCAGCAGCCGGTAGCTTTCCGATGCGTACTCCCCGTTTACTTGGTTATAAGAGCACATCACCGTCCAAGGCGCCGCCTGTTTCACGGCATGCTCGAAGCTCGCCAGATAGATTTCACGGAGCGTCCGCTCATCGACTCTCGCATCGACCGACATCCGCCGGTGCTCCTGGTTGTTCGCAGCGAAGTGCTTCAGGGAGGTACCGATTCCTTTGCTCTGCACCCCTTCGATATGACTCGCTGCCATCATCGACGACAAATAAGGGTCTTCCGAAAAGTATTCGAAATTTCGCCCGCACAACGGAGACCGCTTGATATTCGTCCCCGGCCCGAGCAGCACGGCGACCTCCTCCGTCTTCGCCTCTTCCCCGAGCGCTTCGCCGACGCGGCGTATCAAATCCTGATCCCACGTACTAGCAAGTCCTGCTGCCGACGGGAAACAGGTGGCCGGCACGCTGGCATTCAAGCCCAGATGGTCCGCTCCCTGCGCCTGTTTCCGGAGACCGTGCGGACCGTCCGTCACCATCACGGACGGGATATCCAGACGTTCGAGGCCTTTCAAGTTCCAGAAGTCGCGGCCGCTCAAGAAGCCTGCTTTTTCTTCGAGGGTCATACTTTTTATGAGGTGGTCGATCGATGCATCCATTGGTAATTCCTCCTAAACGATTGGTCAACGTACTTGTTCTGTAGGATGATTCTACCCAATATTTAGTAAATAATCTAAACAAACGACTCGGGCCATGTGCTCGAGCACCTTTCCGTTGATAGAAGAAGGGGCCGTAATGTGCAACATGCTATGTAGAAGATGGGATGGTGCTCAGGATCGTTGTTCTCTATCCCACACTACTTCATTTTCTGGATTTATCTCGACTGCATACATTTTTATATTAGTATGTTTTTCCAGTCAATATATTGCAAGAGCCTGGAGGTTGGGTGTGATAAACTGACCAACAGAACAAGCAAGGACGGTGGGTGTCATGAAAGAAGAGCGAACGGTCCATTATGATGCGGACCTTCAGATAGAAGCATACCGCTTCGAAGGAATCATGCAGAAATTCCCGAATCACTTCCACGACTATTACGTGATCGGGTTCATCGAAAGCGGGCAGAGACGATTGTCCTGTAAGAACAAAGAGTATGTCATCGGTACGGGCGACCTGATCTTTTTCAATCCGCTGGATAATCACGCCTGTGAGTCCGTAGACAACGAAACGCTCGATTACCGTTGTCTGAACATCGAGCCTGACGTCATGCGCAAGGTGGCAGAAGAGATAACAGGCAGGGACTATCTCCCTTCCTTCACGTCGCCTGTATCTTATGGCAGCCGCCATGCCAAGCTGCTTCATACCCTTCATCAGATGATCATGGATGAAATCGCGGATTTTGAAAAAGAAGAAACGTTTTATTTCCTTCTTCAGCAGCTGATTGAAGAATATACGACCACCCGGGAGCATACGGACAATAAAGCGACGAAGCAGGAGATCCAACAGGTCTGCAGCTACTTGGAGACTCACTACGCAGAGCCGGTGAATCTGGAGGACCTGGCCCGGATCGCCGGCATGAATAAATACTCGCTCCTGCGCTCGTTTACCCGCACCCTCAGGATCACGCCGTACCGTTATTTACAGACGGTACGAATCAGCGAAGCGAAGAAACGTCTGGAACAGGGCGCCAAACCACTCGATGCCGCCATGGAGACAGGCTTTATCGACCAAAGTCATTTCAGCAACTTCTTCAAGGAGTTTATCGGACTGACGCCCGGCCAGTATCGGGATATTTTTCTCCATGACCAATGACCAGAGATAATTTATATAGAAAGTAGGGATTCCTCTATGCACACAGAAGCGATCCGTTTCTCCAAAAGTCTCAAATCCATCGCCAGAGACCAGCATGTAAAAGCCTATATCCAGAACTCCAAAGAACTGTATCCTCTGCTTGTCAAAGGGGCGCAGCGCTTCGTAGCCGGAGAAACCCGCCCCGATGACATCACACGCGTCAAACAGACCTTTCAGGCCGGGCATGAAGCTTCGATAGAATTCATCGGGGAGAATACGACCTCCGAAGAGGCATGTAAATCTGCTGTACAGGAATTCAGCGAACTGATCAAGGACCTCGGAAGCCATGACTTGCAAGCAACCGTATCCTTCGATCTTTCGCATATCGGAATGATGATTTCCGACGAGATGGCCTTCACTCATTTAGAAAGGTTAGCGAAAGAAGCCGGCAAGAACGATATCCAGCTCATGATCAGTATGGAGGAATCGCAGAAGACAGACGCCATCCTCTCCCTGTACAAAAAGATTGCGGCATCCTTTTCCAATGTGGGCATCACTCTGCAGCTTCAATTGAAGCGTTCCGCGGGCGATTTACAGGAACTTTTGCAATACCCCGGCAGAATCCGCTTGGTAAAAGGGGCGTACGAAGAGCCGGATGACATCCATATTCCAAGATCTAAAGCGCTGAATGAGCGGTATATCGAATTTGCGGCTGCCTGCGTCGAGCGCGACCATCCGCTGTCGATCGCCACGCATGATGAGAACCTTCTCTTTGCCCTGAAATCGAAAGGGCTCCTCCATCAACCGAACGTGGAAGTCGAGATGCTCGATGGTGTCCGCCATGACTTGCTGAACGCGCTCCGAGAAGAGAAGATACGCACGAAAGTCTATACGACGTACGGTACGGAGTGGTACCTCTATGTCGTTCACCGGATAGCGGAGCACCCGCCGAATATTTACACATTCCTGTCGGATATTATTGATGGTGGAAACTGAATAAGAAAACTCCTGCCGATGGTTCAACATGGAATCATCGGCTTCTTTCCCCTTTGATGGGCAAATCGCAGCTGATAGTATGCCGCCTTCTACTTCATTTGTGACCAAAATATGACAACTCACCCTCGCTTGTGAAAAACTTCACAAATACCCATTGTCATCATTCAAAATCTATTGCATACTATAATTGTGAAATGATTCACAAACAAACACAACCATACGGGAGGAATCCATAATGACAAGAGAAAACGTGAACCGGGTAGCTTTGATCGGAGCAGGATCAGTCGGAAGCAGTTACGCTTTTGCGATGCTGAACCAGGCGATTGCAGAGGAATTCGTGATCATTGATTTGAACGAAGACAAGGCGATGGGTGATGCGATGGACTTGAACCACGGAAAAGTGTTCGCGCCGAATCCGACGAAGACGTGGTACGGCACGTATGCGGATTGTAAGGATGCCGATATCGTCTGCATCTGTGCCGGAGCGAACCAGAAGCCCGGCGAGACGCGGCTCGATTTGGTGAAGAAGAATCTCGCTATCTTCCAATCGATCGTCGATGATGTGATGGCGAGCGGCTTTGACGGCATCTTCCTCGTTGCGACAAACCCGGTCGACATTCTTACGTATGCGACCTGGAAGTTCAGCGGCCTGCCGCAGAACCGCGTGATCGGCAGCGGAACGATCCTCGATTCCGGCCGGTTCCGTTATCTCTTGGGCGAATATTTCGACGTCACCCCGCAGAACGTCCACGCCAACATCATCGGCGAACACGGCGACACCGAGCTTCCGGTCTGGAGCCATGCGACGATCGGCGGCGTGCCTGTGATGGAGTGGGTCGAACGCGATCCCCGTTACCATAAAAAAGACCTGGAGGAGATTTTCCTCAACGTCCGTGACGCGGCGTACCAGATCATCGAGAAAAAAGGTGCGACCTACTACGGCATCGCGATGGGACTGGCGCGGATTACGAAAGCGATCCTGAACAATGAGAACAGCATCCTTACCGTCAGCGCCCCGCTTGCCGGAGAATACGGCCTGGAGGACGTCTACATCGGTGTACCTGCCGTCGTGAACCGGACCGGTATCCGAAACGTCGTTGAACTGAACCTGAACGAAACCGAACAGAAACAGCTTCACCACAGCGCCGGCGTCCTGAAAGCAATCCTCGGCGAACATTTCAAGGCGGCAACGAGACCATAAAGAAAGAAGGCTTCTGTCATGTGGTTACAACAGTACGATCCGTTCGGAAACACATGGGTGAGCGCGCTCGTCGCCGCTCTCCCGATCCTTTTCTTCTTTCTCGCATTGACGATTTTCAAAATGAAGGGCGTGCTTGCGGCGTTCCTGACGCTTGCCCTCAGCATTATTCTGTCGGTCGTTTTCTTCGATATGCCCGTTTCCAACGCGGTCGCATCCGCCATTGCCGGCATAGCGAAGGGCTTGTGGCCGATCGGCTATATCGTCATCATGGCCGTCTGGCTGTATAAAATCGCCGTCGACACCGGGAAGTTCACCATCATCCGCGCAAGCATCGCGAGCATCTCGGAAGACCAGCGGCTCCAGCTCCTGTTGATCGGCTTCAGCTTCAATGCCTTTCTCGAAGGAGCCGCCGGATTCGGCGTACCGATTGCGATCAGTGCCGCCCTGCTCGTCGAGCTCGGGTTCCGGCCGCTGAAAGCAGCCGCGCTCTGTCTGGTCGCCAACGCCGCATCCGGTGCCTTCGGCGCCATCGGAATTCCCGTCATCGTCGGTGCCCAGATGGGGAACCTCGAGACGATGGAGCTGTCCCGGATGCTCGCTTACATATTGCCGTTGATTTCCTTTGCCATCCCGTTCCTGCTCGTTTTCCTTTTGAGCGGATTCAAGGGCATCAAGGAAACGCTGCCCGCCCTGTTCGTCGTGAGCGGACTTTATACCGGTGTCCAGCTCTTCACGATCCTCTTCCTTGGACCGGAGCTTGCGAACATTCTCGCCGCTCTCGCCAGCATGGCCGGACTTGCGTTGTTCTTGAGAAAATGGCAGCCGAAGACGATCCACCGCGAAGAAGGCGCTCCCGCCGTCGATACCGGCACGACCTACCGGATCGGCGACATCATCCGGGCATGGTCCCCATTCTACATTTTGACCGCGGCAATCACGCTCTGGAGCCTGCCTGCGTTCCAAAGCCTGTTTGAAAAAGGCGGACCGCTTGCTGCAACGACGCGGAGCCTCGAGATTCCTTTTCTTCACGAGGAAATCCTGCAAGCTCCACCGATCGTTCCGGAAACGAGCGCCCTTGCTGCCGTCTTCCAACTCGACCTAGTCGCTGCGACCGGAACGGCGATACTGGCCGCCGTCCTTGTCACCGGCTGGACGAGTAAGACGATCACGCTCCCTGAAGGAATGCAGGCATTGAAACGGACGATCCGTGAACTGTGGCTTCCTGTGCTGACGATCTGCTTCGTCATGGGATTCGCCAACGTCTCGAACTTCGCAGGACTGAGCTCCTCCATCGGGCTCGCCTTAGCGGAGACCGGCGGCTTCTTCCCGTTCGTGAGCCCCGTCCTCGGCTGGATCGGCGTCTTCATCACCGGATCCGTCGTCAGCAACAACGCCCTGTTCGGCAACCTCCAGGTCGTCACCGCCGGACAAATCATGACCGATCCCGGCCTCCTGCTTGCCGCGAATACCGCAGGCGGCGTCATGGCGAAGCTGATTTCCCCACAGTCGATCGCCATCGCGACCGCTGCCGTCAAAGAGACCGGTCAGGAATCCAACCTGTTCCGAATGACGCTGAAATACAGCCTTGCCCTGCTAGCCGTCGTCTGCGTCCTGACCTATGGATTGTCGCTTTTATAAAAAGGAAGGACTCCCTGTTATTCGGGGAGTCCTTCCTTTTTACTCAGAAACTATGTAATTAGCTAAGGGAAATTTCAGCACAGGGCGGAGGGACATGGGCAGACTCCGGCGGGATTAGAGGAACAGGTGAGACCCCGGAAGAGCACAGTGAAATGAACCCATGAACTTGGACAATGTTTTTTATGACGCTTTATTAAATTTCTCACGAAATTGAATCGGACTCATGCGGAGTTTCGACTTAATTCTTTGATGATTATAATTATCCATAAATGCTGCCAGTTGCTCTTTGAAGTGCTCGATACTTTCAAATTCTTTGTAGTATAAAAGCTCTGATTTCATGATGCCGAAGAAGTTTTCTATCACGGCATTATCGTGACAGTTCCCTTTTCCAGACATACTTTGGGTGATGCCTGCTTCTTGAAGGCGTTCTCGATAGGGACGCATTTGATAATGCCATCCCTGGTCGGAATGCATCATTAATTCGTCTTTCGTGTTCAAACGCTGAAGGCCGTTCTCCAACATTTCCGCTACCAAGGCGTACGTAGGGCGCAATCCGATCGTATACGTAATGATTTCACCATTAAATAAGTCCAGAATGGGAGAAAGATAGAGTTTTTCACCAAACAATTTAAACTCCGTAATATCCGTTACCCATTTCTGATTCGGTTTCGAAGCTGTAAATTCCCTATTCAAGAGATTATCGGCTACTTCACCGACTTTCCCTTTATAAGAATGGTATTTCTTCATGCGAACTTGGCATCGAAGGCCTAACTCTTTCATCAGGCGGTAAACTTTTTTATGATTCACATGAATACCTTCATTCTCCAACTGATTTTGAACCCGACGATACCCGTATTTCCTATCAGACTGATGGAAGATTTCCGTGATCTTTTCTTTCAGCTCACGATCAGGATCTGTTTTCCCCATCTGCTTCACGTGATAGTAGTAAGTACTACGGGGGATACCAGCTACCTTGACGAGTTTATATACAGGGAAGGCGTGCCTTAGTTCGAAGACCGTTTGGGCTTTTTGCCTTTCGGTTGGTTCTTGGTTTCCTCTTCGACTAAGGCATTTAATTTTTTTAGATAAGCGTTCTCCATGCGTAGGTATTCTATTTCTTCTTCTATGGATTTGAAAGAACGAGACGGTTTATTGGATTTGTCCTTAGCCATAAGTAGTTGATCCTCCTGTACAGGACCCAAGGCCGCCAGGCCGCCCTGTTTCCACTTCACGATCCATCGGCGAACCATAGAGAAGTCTGGAATGTGAAAGAGAGCGGAAGCTTCACGTATGGAGGCTCCTGTTTCCTGAATATAGTTAATTACCTTCAGTTTAAAGGCAGGAGGGTAGTTTGTATAGGGAAAGTGAAAAGCTTCATTCCCATGATACTCAAACAATTTGACCCAATATCGTAACGAAGAATTATCGATATCGAGTTCTTCGAAAAGTCCTCGTATACTGATGTTTTCGTTTTGATATCTCAACACAATGCTTAACTTTTCTTCTTTACTCCATTTATTCATAGAAATGCCCCCTGAATATTGTCCAATATTCAGGGGGCATTTCACAGCTCTGAGGAGGCTCACCGGCCGCCCCACGGAAAGCGTCCCATGTCCCTCTGCCCGCTCTCTCTCCAACTATAATTCTTACACATACCTCAAGATTCCCTATTAATCTGGGAGTCCCTCTTTCTTCTGTACGCCTTCCCCCGTCAACAGCACGATCACATTCAGGATCAACAGGTAAAAAGGATAGCCAAGCAGCCCGCCGATGACGAAGAAGCCCATCCCAGGGTTCGGCGCCTCCCCCGGGTCCGTAATCGGGAACGAAACCGAAAACAGATAGGCGAACAGCACGAAATAGGGAATCCAAGTGAGAGCCGTCCACACATTTGCCTTCCTTCTCTCCATCCGCTTCCTCATGAACCAGTAGAGAAGAACCGTTCCGGCAAGCACGGTCACACCCATGGCCACACCAAGGACCAGCACCGTCCGGTCCAACCCCCATCCCGTCAACCGGCTGATCCGGTAGACGTTAAGCATCAGCTCAAGAGGAATCAGTGCGAGGAGAGCGGCGAAAATGCTTGCGGTATTCAGCTTCCAAAGATAATTCATGCCGATCGCCCCTACATAGGACTTTCGGCATTTTTATAGTAGACGAGGTGATCCGTCCACGCATCGTTTTCATAGAGGAATCCTTTGCGGATGCACTCATACTCCATGCCGCAGCTCTCGGCAAGCTTCACAGATGCGGCATTGTCCAGGTTTATGTGGGCTTCGATCCGGTGGAAATCCAACCGGCGGAAGGCGATCCGGAGCGCTTCCTTCACCGCTTCCCCGCCGCAGCCGTTCCGCCAATACTGATTATGTATCGTGTAACCGATCCGCCCCCATTGGAAGGAGTCTCTTGCAAGCGTAGAGAAATCGACCATGCCAAGATGCGCACCGTCGGCTTTTCGGAACACAGCGAAAACAAACGCCCTATCCGTCCGTGCCAGCTCCTGATGTTTCTCTACCAATCGGCTGAACCATTCTCTCGTACATTCGCGCATGTCGAGCCTCCCCGGGTCATGGACATGCTTCGATGCGCCCCGGCTCTCAAACCCATCCAGCCAGTTCCCGTAATCCTCTTCCTCCAACGGCCGGATGACCAAACGCTCCGTTTCCGACCTGCACTCGAACTTCTCTGTTTCCAACAGCACAGCGACCACTCCTTTTTCAGGAACTTTCTTACAGCACCCATTATCCCTCTTTTTGTTCCGTGCGAAAAGGTGTCAATCCGATTCGGTAGACAAACCTTCCACTATGGTCCACAAGCGTCACTTCCAAAACGACCGACGCCTGACCCTCCATTTCCCACCCCTCTATGTCTTCCGTTTCTCCAATAGCTTCCTCTGTAAAACGTGTAGGCCATACCGCTGTCCGTCGTTATCGGCTTTCCCCCAAACTAAGGAGAGGAGCCGGGTAATGGCTCCTCTTCCTTCATACATATTCCGCTAAAAATCCGAGCATCACGAGGATTGAAACCGCCCCGAAGAAGCTCGACGCAAGCGAGAAGAACACCGTGCGCTCCTTGCGTACACAAAAGCTCAAACAATACAGAAACGCCGGGAACGGAAACAGGATGCTCGCAATCTCCCACGAAGTGAGAAAATAGATAAAGGCAAGGAAGAGTGCAAGGTAGCCGGCGATCGTCCTCGTCGCAAGAAAGCCCCGGCCGGTGGATCCTTCTTTGACACGCCACGAACCGAGCGCTTCCTCCGTCCGCTTCCATTTATACGGACGATCCGCTTCATAGTGAAAATACATCGGCTGGAAGTAAGGAATGCGCCCGTGCAGCGCGCTTTTGCCCCAGGTGAAATCCTTGTCGGCAAGCGGGAACGTCTCATACGGCCGCCCTTCCAAGTCCTCCTCCGGATACGAAGGCACCGGCTCATGCTCGGTGTCGATGGAGAAGACGATCCGCTGGTTCTCGGTTTCCCCGAAGTACCGCCGCCACTTCAGTGTCCGGATCGATGTGAAAAAGAAGCGCCACAGTTGCTTTTTCACCGTGTAAGCCATGCTGGTATCGACCGGAATCCACCCCTCGCCCTCTACGTAGAGTTCATTCCATACGTGTGCGTGGTGCTTCCCCATCGCGAACGCCCCGACCATGACCCTGCACGGAATCCCGAGTGCCCGGCAGAGGGAGGCGTAGAGAAACGAATATTCTCCGCAGTCGCCCTTTTTCTCCTTGAGGAAATGCTCCACCCCGCGTGCGCGGACGGGGAACTTGTATGTATAATCCGCAACGAGATGGAGGAACAACAACCGCCCCTTCTCCCGGTCGTTCTCTGCCTCTGCCGTCAGATCTCCGGCCATACGGCGGATTTCTTCATTCACCGGAATCATCGCGGTCGATCTGGTGTAACGCTCCCGTTCCTCTGCCGTGAGGGACGCCTGCTTTCCTGCCACCGTCTCCAGTCCGACGGTGTAGGAGGCCTCCACCTTCTCCCCCGGCGCAAGTTCATGATAGCTGAAGCGGTTGCCGATCTCATCGCTGTACGTTTCCGCCTCGGCGCGTTCTTCGGCGAGCACCGTCTGACGGTCCGTCTCCGGCGGGTGCGCAAGCCACAGGTTCACGCGTCCTGTCGTCGTGTTTTCGTACTGGAACGAATAGTCGAATACTTTCATCATTCTATCGCTCTTCCCCCTTTAATTCATCGCCTCTTATCCTTCTAGGAACATCCAATCATTTCCTTCATTTCATAAGAGAAGAAGTGACAGCGAGCATAAAAAACAAAAAGAAAACAACACCGACACCAAGCAGTATCGTAACGAAGCTCAAAACATCCCCTCCTTCTATCCTCGCGACTGATTTTCCTCATCCACTTCAACCGCCCGCTTAAACTTATCCACGCTGAACAGCCACATACAGTTGACGACGATCAAGTAGATGGCGATGATCGATAAAGTATCCGGGATCGACGCTCCCACCGAATTTCCACGCATGTACGAAATGACGGAATACCCGATGAAATAGAGAAGTGGAGTCCCCACATGAAAGACCGCAAAGATCAGCTTCATTGGATTCTTCAATGGAATCCCTCCCCTGTTACGGCGCGTGTTCAACGCCGTCTTCTACGTACGATTCCAGCACCACTTTCCCCTTACTTCTGTAATAATAATAGGTTCTCTCATCATCCTTCAGGCGGACGCTGACCATCCAATTCTTATCGCCCCGTAGATTCGCCACAAACGGCTCACTGGAAACAATGTCGCTCTCCTTCAGATGCTTCTCTGTCGTCAAATACTCCACGACCCGCTGTTCCACGCCTGCCTTTTTATATTGGATGTATCCGAACCCGATTCCAATGATAAGCAGTACACTGAACACAATCGCACCCATTTTTTTCATGGCAGCCTCCTAAGAAAACACACTATGCATATTTTACCAGACAGCAAAAAAAAGAAGAATAGTATAGGAAGGAATTAGATTTTCAATATTCGCTATTTTGATACTTTTCACAGCCCTATTGTTTATTCCGAAAACCTTTGCTAGAATTCAGAAATCAACTTCATACGACCCTTATATATCTATGGAAATATGGTCCATAAGTTTCTACCCGGCAGCCGTAAAATGCCGGACTATAAGGAAGGTTAGAACGCCCCATGTGACTTTTTACAATAATGGAGGTGCATTCTCTTCTTTCTTTATAGATGGAGAGGATGCGCCTTTTTTTTGTTGTTTGAAAAGGTCAGACGTCTAACGATAGCAAGGGTCTATGAAGCCACTTTAAGGAGGCTCTCATGCATATTTTCTATGGCATTTTATCACTCATTGGATTACTGTTTCTGGCTTGGCTTCTGAGCACAAATAAAAAAGCCATCAAATGGCGCACGATCGTTACAGGTGTTGCGCTGGAAG
This sequence comes from Halobacillus sp. ACCC02827, assembly GCF_030291935.1. Taxonomy (NCBI): domain Bacteria; kingdom Bacillati; phylum Bacillota; class Bacilli; order Caryophanales; family Bacillaceae; genus Halobacillus; species Halobacillus sp. ACCC02827. Next base: position 3,021,198 of record NZ_CP128168.1, read on the forward strand.
GACTCTTCGTCTACTTCATGCTCAACGTTCCCCTCGGCAGCTGGATTTTGGAGAAAGCCGCTCAGGGCGTACAGCACGTACTGAACTACAGCCGGGAGGGAATCGATTTCCTATTCGGCGGTTTCTTTGCAGAAGGAACCTCTGTCGGGTTTGTTTTTGCAATCCAGGTATTATCGGTCATCATTTTCATCTCGGCCCTTGTATCCGCTCTGTATTATTTACGGATCATCCCTTCCGTCGTCCGCGGGCTCGGTTGGGTCGTCGGCAAAATCTTCGGTACGACGAGGGTCGAATCCTTTAACACCGTCGGCAATACCATGCTTGGGGTCGCCGAATCTCCCATACTTATCAAGCCTTATCTGGCCAAGCTTACCCGTTCGGAAATGTTTACGGTGATGGTGGGAGGAACGGCTTCCGCCAGTGGTGCCATCCTGTTGTCGTATGCCCAGATGGGGATCGATATCAAATATTTGCTCATATCCGTTTTCTCCGTACCTTTTGTTACGATCGTCATAGCTAAATTGATGGAACCGGAAACGGAAGAATCGATAACCAAAGAAGATGTCTCGATGGAAGAGGCGGGCCACACCAATATTTTCGAAGCCATTTCCGAAGGAGCGGTAAGCGGCGTGAAGCTTGCTGCGAATATCGGCGGTCTGCTGATTGCCTTCATCAGTATCCTGGCTCTAACCAACGGCATGCTCGGCATCGTCGGACTCGATCTCGCTACCATATTCGGCTATGCCTTCTACCCTTTCGCCATCCTTGTCGGCATCCCGGTGGAAGATGCGTTCCGCGCTGCATCCATTATCGGAACAAAGCTTACGGCAAATGAATTGATCGCCTTCCAGGACGTACTGAAAATCCAGGAGCAGCTGCAGCCGCAGACTATCGCAATCCTGTCCGTTGCGTTGTGCAACTTCGCGAACCTCTCTACAATCGGACAATTGATCGTCGGCCTCGGATCCTTGGCTCCGTCCAAGAAAAAACAAATCGCATCGCTGAGTTTCAAAGCGATTATCGCCGGTACGATGGCAAGCTTTATCACAGCTATCTTTGTAAATATGTTTATTTAAAGAAGTGTTTAAGAGGATACATGTATAGAAAGAGCGCGCAAAATGATTTAAACATTTTGCGCGCTCTTTTTCTTCTTCCGAAAAAAAGAGTACCCCCGGAACCCCTTCCGTTGATACTCCTTTTCTCTCATTCACTTCCCCTGCCTGACCTTATACCAGCCCGACGCGACGTCCCAAACCAATCCGACAGCCATGAAGACGACGATCCACATCGTCAGCTGCTCCCAAATGATTTCTACCGTGTCATAGGCCTCACTGCCGGCGACAAAATATTCCGTCTGCGCGAGCTGCTGCATGAAGTCCGGATTCCAGAAGGTCGGACCGTTGATCAGAAGCAGAAGCACCCCGAACGATAATACATTGACGACGGCGGTATAGATGACCAGCTGGACCGTCCACCTGCCGTAGATGAGCTTCAGGCATTCTTTGATGATGCCGAATCCGAAGATCAGGAAGAGAAACAGATACGCGTTCCAATTCCCGGTATTCAGAAACGGTACGACGCCGTTGAAGCCGTCGCCTTTAAAAATCCAAATGCCGAAGTATTCATTGGAGAAGGCGAAGAGGGCCAGCAGGAACATGTAGAAGGCGATGCTGAAAATCGTCTCCCCGCGCTTGATCTGCCTTTTCTTCTCCGGGACGGGCGGCAGCTTGGAAGGCTTCCAATCCTTCCCGCCGTAAAGATCGATTGAATCCGACGCTCCCGCATAGCCGACGATCGCAAACCCGATCGTCGTCCAGCCAAGGGCCGTCGGCAGTCCGGTGACGAGCGAGACGATACACCCGACGAAGTGGTCGATGACGCGGGTCGGATCGACGACCACCTGGCCCAGAAAGGAAATAATGATAGTCGCCGCCGTCGCGATCAGGGAAATTTTCAATACAAGAATATAAGAATCATAGAGCTCCGGACCAATCAAATAATTCTTCGTACCTCTGTATTTCTGCGCCAATTCCCTCGGGCTCCCCATCTCGAGCAGCACCGCTTCGATATCGTCTTCCGTGACATCCCTTCCTCCGGCGCGGTCCTCGAGCATATCCTCGATCAATGTCCGAAGCTCAAGGGCGATATCCTCCCGCTGCGACTCGGGCAGCTTCTGGGTGACGGCATAAATGTACCGGTCCACCATCTCCATCCTTTTCTCCTCCTTCATTCTCCCATGACGTCCTTCATACTGGCGGCAATCAAGCGCCATTCCTCCTTGAGCAGCTCATACACCTCGCTGCCGAGCGGACTCAACAGGTAATACTTCCGCGGCCGCGCCTCGCCCGTGTCCCAGCGGCTCTCAAGCAAGCCCTGCTTCTCCAGCCGGCGCAGGAGCGGATACAGCGTCCCCGGCTCGACGTGTATGCCTCTTTCCCCGAGCATCGTAACGAGCGAATAGCCGTACTGCGGTTCAGAAAGCTGACTCATCACACCGATCGTAATCGTACCCCGCCGCAGCTCCTGCAGCACCTTATCCAGGTGTTCTTTCGCCTTCGCATTGCTCATCTCATCAACTCCTGCTTTTATTATACTGTATGACGCACACTATTGTAAATTGCATCTTATTTTATTTTACACATCTTCATAAAAAAAAGAGCCTGGACCATCAAGATCCAGGCTCTTCCGTTCACGTATGCACAAGCGTCCGCTGCGAGGTGATTCCGGACACCGGGACGAAAATCATAGATTTATATAGTCAAACCAATGTTTCCTCCACAAAAAAACTGATAAAACGTAAAGACGTTTCATCAGCTCTACAGATGAATCCTACCTATCCCATCCTCGATCATCATCGTAGTTCCATAGGGGATAGAAAGCTCCTTTATTGTTTCAAGGACCATTGTATCCGTCGTCCGCTTCGGCCAGCCCCGGCGATGACGCGGCAAACGATATCCGAGTTCGATCGGATGCAGTTTGATATCCACTACTTCTCCGGATTCCCACTGCACGTCTGCGATCACCGATTCCCAAACAGCAGGATTCGCACCAAGCCCTTTCTTTCCATTATCACTTCTAATATCAAATCCATCCACAGCAGGTGCATTAGAATCAAGATTATAAGTATTATAGAAATCTTCAGGAAGCGCAGCAACGGATTCATTTTGAAAAATGAAATTGCCGAGGCTGTAGAAAATCGGTTTCCCCTGATAGATTTCAATGCCTCGAATGACGTGGGGACCGTGCCCGATGATCATATCAGCGCCGGCATCAATGAACTCGCGGGCGGCTTCCTCCAGGAATTCCGGGGACACGTGCTTGTCTGTCTCTTTCATTTCATGGGAATGAAGACTGATGATGACGAAATCGGATTGTTTGCACGCCTCACGGACGGAGCGTTTTATACGTTCCATGTCTTTTTCAAGAGGGGTTCTTTTCTGAAACGACTCCTCTTCAGTAAAGAACAACGACCCCGAAAAAAGAAATCCCTTCCCATCCTCTTTCGAGAACCCTTCCTGCCTGTTTAATTTCTCTCCAGCATCAAGGTAGGTAGCTTCGGATATCTCTTTCAAAACAGCCATCTGATCCTCGGTCACAAAATTTTCCGTCCGGTAACGCAGGGGATTGATTCCCGGCCGTCCTTCTATGTAGTGGTTCCTGTTTCCTGCTGCCCAGAAAGGATGGAACGTTGCGGTAGCGCCGATCAGGGCGACCCTCCCCGCTTTTGTTTCCAAATACTTAGGGGAAGCAGCAGCAGCTAAGTCCCGACCGGCTCCCGCATGGATCATCTGCCGTGCATCCAGTTCTTTCTCCGTCGCCTCAAGACCCCGGTAAAGATAGTCAAGCGTATGGTTGTTGGCCCAGTTAAACAGGTTAAAACCATAAAGCTTCAAATCATCCAAGACGGCAGGGGGCGCCACTGCCCATGTACCGCCACTGAAAGCAGAAGGAGATCCTTCCCGGTTATGAGTAGTGACTTCCAGATTCGTAAAGTTCATATCTCCGTTCTTGAACAATCGGGCAAGATCCTGTGATGCCGCATCCTCCGGCGGCAGTCTGCGGGCAATGAAACTGTCTCCTGTCGCAAACATCCTCATCTCTTCACCCCTTTTCCATCATTTCCGAAGTATTTCTCTAGTCTCCACCGGCTTCACTATCCGGCCGCCGCCCTGATCCCCGACGATGACGCGTTCATCCATGACGATGTTTCCCCGCACAATGGTCATCACAGGCAGACCTTTCACAGAGAAACCGTCAAACGCGGTCACTTTACTCTTGCTCTGCAGTCGCTCCTGATCTATCTTATCTTCTTGATTCATATCGACGATGGTCACATCCGCATCCGCACCAACTTGAAGCGTCCCTTTTTGTGGATGGATTCCGAATAGTTTCGCCGGCGTCTCCGCTAAGAGACGGACGACGTCCGGGAGAGTGATTTTCCCATCATGGACAGCGTTCAGCATTAGCGGAACCATCGTCTCCACACCGCACATACCTGCTGGGATCGACCATAAATCCCCCGTTTTCTCTTCCGCTGTATGAGGGGCATGATCCGAACAGATATGAGAAATCGTCCCGTTTCGGACCGCTTCCCAAATCGCATCCTGATCCTTCTTGAATTTGACGGGCGGATACACTTTCATCGATGTTCCGATCGCCGGATAATCTTCATCTGATAAAAACAGATAATGCGGGCATGTCTCGACAGTGATCGGGTATCCTTCTTCCTGCGCTCTTTTCACAGCTGTCACACCTTCTTCTGAACTGACATGAAGGATGTGAAGCCTGGCCCCTGTCGCTTTCGCCAGTTCAATTCCCTTATTCACTGTCAGCGATTCAGCAAGATTGGGACGACCTTCGAGAAAAGCAGCATAGCTGTCACTTCCGCTGTCTTTAACACGGGAAGTGAGCTTCTGGATCAAGTCACTGCTTTCTGCATGGACGGCGAACCGTTTGCCTGTCTTCGCCACTTCCTCCATCATCTCCAAAACGTCACCATCATCGAACGGAGGAATGACATCATCCATCCCCGGCTCGTAATTATAAAGAAGCTGGAACGTTTTCTCATGGACAGCATACCCCCAGAAGAATTTGAAGCCGATGACGCCTTTATCATTCAAGCCTTGGATAGAATCCAGATTCATTGGACCGAGGCATATCCCCCAAAGGCCGTAATCGACATAGGCTTTCTCGTCCAGGTTACGCTGTTGCAGGTCGAAATTCTCCGGCGTATTCACAGGTGGATTGGTATTCGGCATCTCAAAAACCGTCGTAATCCCACCCATAGCAGCTGCCCTTGTCGAATGGGCGAAATCTTCCTTGTACGTAGGCCCTGGGTCGCGGGAATGAATATGCGTATCAATCAAGCCGGGAAGAACATGTTTTCCTTCTGCATCCACCACGCGTGTGCAGGCTCCCTGCAGCTGTTCTTTTGTGATCGCCGCAATTTTCCCTTCCTTCACATAGACATCCGCTTCATACATCGCCGAACCGGTGACAATCGTGCCGTTAATAATCTTTAAATCCCACTGCATGGTTTATCCTCCTAACCGCACAGAACCGACCAAATCCTGAATATCGTCGATATCATGCGCTTCCAAATAAGCTTCTATCTCATCCAGAATATCCGTCATTGCCGTCGGCGTCAGGAAACTTGCCGTGCCGACCTGAACAGCACTTGCACCTGCAATGATCATTTCAATGGCATCTTTCCCACTTAAGACACCGCCGCAGCCGATGATCGGAAGAGAAGTAACCTGAGATACCTGATATATCATCCGAACAATTACAGGCTTTACGGCAGGGCCGGATAATCCCCCCATCACATTACCTATCAGCGGTCTTCTAGTCTCGATATCAATCGCCATCGCAAGCAGCGTATTGGCCACATTCAAGGCATCGGCACCGCCCTTTTCTGCCGCTGTCGCAATTTCCTGTATGCTTGTAACATTCGGAGTAAGTTTGGCGATAAGAGGGACGTCTGTAACTTTTTTAGCTTCTTCGAGCAGGGTACGTGTAAGATCAGCGTCCATCCCGAACGCTTTGCCGTCCCCTTTTAAATTCGGGCATGATATATTCAGTTCTAAAGCATCGACATCCGGATGGTTGCCGAGAATGGCAGACATTTCAGCGAATTCTTCTATCGATTGAGCAGATATGCTGGCGATGAGGGGAACGTGGTATTTCGCATAGGAGGGAATCGTATGCTGCACATACGCATCTATCCCTTTACTTTGAATCCCGATGGAATTAATCATCCCATATTCCGTTTCGCAAATGCGGGGTTTCGCATTTCCCGGCTGAGGATATTTCGTTATACTCTTCGGCACCAGTGCTCCAAGACGAGTGAAATCGATCGCCGCCTCCATCTCTGCCCCAAACGCACCGGAGGCAGGCATAATCGGATTATTCAATGTCAAGCTGCCTATTTTCACTTCCGTTTTCCGTTGTTTAATCATTCCATCATCACCTTTTCCAATGGAAATACCGGGCCGTCTATACAAACGCGGACGGATTTTTTCTGCCCATTCTCGATAATGTCACTGACACACGCGTAACATGCTCCCATCGCACAGCCCATGTGCTCTTCAAGAGCAATCTCTCCAGGAATGCGGTACTTATCAGCCAGCTGCTGGGTAAGCTTGGAAAGCCGCCGCGATCCGCACGTATACACCGTATCAATCTTGTATTGGATTAAAATATTTGTCGTCAAAAGCTCGTTGACGTAAGCTACGTCACTCGTTCCCTCTTCTTCTGTAACCGGATAGACGTCTGCACCGAATTCCGTTAGATATTCTGCAGCAAGCAAGTCTTCCCTCGTACGTGCAGACAAGACCGCCACCACTTTGACATTCTGTTTGAAGGCCTGCTGTGCAATAGCAGCCAGCGTCGCCACCCCGACACCTCGCGCAACGAGAAGAATCGTCTTTGCCTGTGGATCCAGCTTGAATCCTTCCCCAAGCGGACCTAGTAAATTAAGCGTCTCCCCCGGGGAGATATGGGTCATCCGCTGCGTCCCTACACCTTTGACGAGGTACAGAAATTCCAGCGATTGATCATGAATTTGATATATACTGAACGGCCTTCGCAAAAACGGTGAACGCTCCGACGTACACCGGATGTGGAAGAACTGTCCCGGGGTAATCGTTTCCTTCACATTCGAAATATCCACACGCATATGCCAATACCGGTTACTCACCTGTTTGTTGGAGAGAACGGGAACCTCATATTGCTTCATCTGCGAATCTCTCCTTTCCTGAATGGTCCAATTGAAGGACGGCTGCTTCCAAAACATCCACCCCTCTGGTAATATCTGCGATTTCGGTGTACTCCTCCGGATGGTGGCTTACTCCTTTACGGGACGGGGTGAAAACCAATCCCGCAGCACAAAGCGCGGCCATATTCATCGCATCATGCCCTGCACCGCTCGGCATAAGGTTCGGTTGGATGCCTAATGTTTCACAAGCATTTCCCAGCACTTGTTGGACGCATGCATCCAACAGGACTGGTTCTTCCTTACTGATGGTTTCCAGCGTTACATGGACACCATTTTCCTCTTCCACGCATCGCACGGTATCCTCCAAAGATCGCATGACCCTCAACCGGGAGGCCCGATCCAAACTCCTGATATCCACATAAAACTGTACGTCACCAGGGACGATATTCATCGCGCCTGAACGGACCTCCAGCATTCCGACCGTCGCTACGGTCCGGTATGCCTTCTCCCTCTTCGCCGCCGCTTCCACGGCAAGCACAAGCTTCGAGGCAGCGACAAGAGCATCCTGCCTGCGAACCATGGAGGTCGTTCCCGAATGGGCCGCCATCCCATTCACTTGAACTTTCAAACGCACAGGGGCTGCGATGCCTGTCGCGATGCCGACCTGTTTCCCTAACTGTTCCAGCTCCGGTCCCTGCTCGATATGCAGTTCCAAAAAAGCGAACAGCTCTTCTTTTCGACGCGCAGCCTTCGAAAGAAGCTCTCCCCGATAACCCAGCTGGTTCATCGCCTCTCCCAGTGAGACGCCATCCTTATCGAGAAGACGATCGGTACAACCCTCATCGAGAAGACCGGCCATCGCCTTACTGCCGATGGTCGCCATCCCGAAGCGCGCCGACTCTTCCGCTGCAAATGCAATAATTTCGATTGGACGGTCTGTCATCACTTTCTTCCTGTTTAATCGATGGACGATTTCAAGACCCGCCAGAACCCCAATCGTGCCATCAAACCGCCCTCCGTTATACACCGTATCTAAGTGGGAGCCGATCGCAATGGCCCCAGCCTGTTCTCTTTTTCCCTCACGTCTTGCAATCACATTTCCGACCGGATCTGTCCGGACTTCCATTCCCTCTTCGATACATCTTTCTTTAAACCATTGTCTCGCCTGCTGCTCCGCTTCCGTAAAGGCAAGACGTTCCATTCCGTTATCCGTTTTGCCGATGCTGTTGATCGTCTCCAAGTTCTTCTGTATTCTCTGTAAGGACTTCATCCATATTTGCTTCACGTTAAGACCCCTCTTTACATCGTCTTTCGTTTATTTTCGCAAATATTCAGAATTTTATCTTTGTCTATTCAGCTATTCATTTGTTCGTTTTTTCGTCAGAATCGATAATCATATTTAATGAAGTCCCGAATTTTCAATCCTATGTGGAGGATCAATTTATCTTCTGAGTTCTTCACATGGAGCCCCGTCAATGATTTGATGCGCTGAAGCCGATACTTCAACGTGTTGATATGAATGAACAGATCTTCCGCTGTTTTCGACATCGATTCGTTGTTATGGAAGTAGGCAGTCAGAGTACGAACCAGCTCCAAATCGTGGTTCTCATCATACTCTTCCAGCACCCCGATTCCTTCACCATAAAATTTCTTCATTTCGCTTACACTTCTCACTTCCGCCAGCAGCCGGTAGAAGCCCAATTCCTCATAGTGGATGATATCCCGGTTTCCAAATAAGCTCCTGCCGAGGATGACCGCTTGCTGCGACTGTTCATATCCTTCGCGGATTTCCCGGATATCCTCACCGCTTCTTCCGATACCGATATAAATCTCTCTTCCTGTCATCTTCTTCAACTCTCGATGAATCAATTGAAAATCATGACGGACTTTATCCTCGCTCTTATTCACTGTCGGATACAGCATATACAGCCCATTTTGAACAGTACCTGTAATGATGCGCGGATCGATATTGGACCCTGCGACCTCCAGGCGGGTGACAAGTTCAGCAATGGATTCCAAATCCCGCTCCGATCGGCTGAATTGGATGGTGACGAATCGATAATGCAGAGAAACATCGAAGCCGAATAGATCCCCTTTTTCAAGGAGCGTATCCTTATGTTGAATAGGGGAGAAAAGCAAGTCACGAAAAAAGTCGCTCTTGTATTGCTGTTCAAGTTCATACAAGGCCTTTTTCTTCATCAACTCCATAGACAGCACCGTCACGCCCCGTTCCAAAATCGCCAGATCCACTTCCATCAAACCGGTCTCTACACCGATACAGGTGATTGCCCCGACCAACCTTCCATCGATGATGACAGGGGCCACAAGGCAATCCTGGTCTGATTCTTCCTTTTCATTCCACCGGTTCACATGGATAGGGCGCTGGATCATCTCGAGCTCCCTTTTCTGCTCCACGGTAAGCGGTGCGACTAGGAGGTCGTGCTCAGGCACATGCATGTAGGAAACGAACGTGTCCAACTGAACGTCATATTTCGTAAGGTAAGATAATGTCTTTCTCAGCTGGTCGATGTCGCCGTCTTTGTTGTATTTGATTTCATCCAGCAGTTTATAAGCCTGTTCCAAATCCTCTTGAATGACGACCTTATTATGGAAAACTGTGTTCATTACAGGGCCCAGTATATCCAAGTAGCTGACTTCCTCTGGAATTTCAATGATTGGAAAATCGTTGCTATCGGCTTCCTCTAAAATGACCGAAGGGATCGCATCAATGAAGCGATGCGGCTTGATAGCAAGCGCAGATATCCCCTTCTCCGCAAGGTTTCGCACAAGTCCGGCCTGTGCTTCCGCATCGTCCTTGATCGGATAAAGGCTTGTCAACAACAGCTCTCCACCTTTCAACCAACGTACGATGTCCGGCACTTCCATGACGGTAACGACCTTCAGCATTCTCTCCAGTCCTTGATGTCCGGCAACGACCGCACACGCCTTCAATCCCCCGATTTTCATCGCTTGCTCAACGGTTATACCCATACATTCCCACCAACTTTATTCGAGTAGATGAACTAAAAACAAAGAACTTTCCGGTATATACGTAATAATTAATAACGCCACCACATTGACTGCAAAGAAACGTGTCAATCCAGGAAGCATCTGCACCATGTTCAACTTGCTGATTGTCTGAGTAACGAATATATTGATGCCGAACGGCGGTGTGTACATGCCGATAGCAAGGTTAGCTATCATAATGACGCCGAGGTGTACCGGGTCGATTCCCATGGAAACAGCCGTCGTGAAAATAAGTGGAGCTAATATCGTTATGGCCGCAACCCCCTCCATAAACATGCCGAGCACCAGTAACACAATATTGATCAACAGCAGGAACAGAATCGTTGACTCTATATTAGCCGTAATGAACGCGGCAATTTGCTGCGGCAGGCCTTCTCTGGTCAGAATCCAACCAAGAACCTGCGCCGCCGCTACGAGAACAAGCACTTGAGCCGTCGTCCTTGCTGATTCCAACAACGTCTCATAGAGGCTCTTCCAAGACATCTCGCGGTATATGACCACACTGACGAACAGCGCGTACACGGCAGAAACACCGGCAGCTTCCGTAGGTGTAAAGATACCTGAGTAAATACCACCCAGAATGATGACAGGAATCAATAAAGCCCAAAAAGCATCCTTCGTCGCTTTTCCGAACTCTTTTGCCGAAGCACGCTTATCCCGGGGAAGCTTGTTCTTCCTGGCATAAAAATATATGTAGCAGATGGAAGAAAGGCCGTAAATAAGACCCGCTCCGATTCCCGCAATAAACAAACTGCCGACCGACACACCTGTAACAGATCCAAAGATAATCAACGTTATACTAGGTGGAATGATCAAGGAGATCGCCCCCGCTGATGCCAGAAGTCCGGAAGAAAACGAAGGATTGTACTCCTTTCTCGTCAATTCCGGATACATGATTTTCCCTATGGCGATGACGGTGGCCGGACTGGACCCGGACAACGCACCGAAGAGCATGCTCGATACCTGTGTCGTCATGGCCACTCCGCCGGTCACATGTCCGACAAGCGCTCGTGCCCATTTAAGGATTCTCGTAGATAATCCGCCGACATCCATAATGTTGGCCGCCAATATAAAAAATGGAAGGGCCATTAAGGCAAACTGATCCAGACCTCCAAACAAGCGTTGAATTAAAATCATTGGATTAATATCACTGAAGAGAGCGACCGCAGCGAAGGAGGACAATCCAAGCGCTACATAAATAGGAACACTCGCAAGCAGAAGTACCAGGAGTACGACAAATAAAAATGTAAGCATCACACCATCCCCCTATCTCTCTGTCATTTCATGGATTGGCTGATCATCCGACTTCTCTCGAAATAACTTGACGGAGTTGATCACCAGATGAAGCAGCGACAACCCGGACCCGACCGGTATCGCTAAATAAATGTAAAACAAAGGAATTTGCAACGAAGGCGTAATCTGGCCCGTGTTCATTGTGAAAATCACTAAATCTATACCGTATTTGATAAGAAAAGCAAGAAAGATCATCGAAATGATATGAATGAACAATTGAAGACCTTTCTTCGCCTTCCCTTTAACGAGATCCATGATAAAGTCCACCCCGACATGCATCCCTTTGCGGAAGCAGACACTTCCACCGATGAAGGTGATCCAGATCATCACATAACGGATGAATTCCTCCGCCCATGTCGTATTGGCTGCAAACGCATACCGCAGGACGATGTTGACGAACAATAGAATCGTGACAGCGAACAGCCCTGCGGCAATTGAATAATCTTCTATTCTCTTTAAGATGTTCATCTTAATCCTCCCTATTAAGGATTCCTCTTAAAAAGCAGTAGTAAGGGGCCGCTTTCTCAGAAGCCCCCTACCATCTCCCTGCTTATATAGTTATCATTCTTGTACTTCGTCGATCTTGTCGTAGATTTTCTGAAGCAGTTCTTTCTGTTCATCCGTGTTATAATTCTCCTCATGAACAGGAATGGATGCTTCTCGGAACACTTCGATCTCTTTCGGAGTCAATTCATAATAGTTGACCCCTTCCGCCTTGATCTTCTCCCGGTATTCTTCTTCCGTTGACTCCAAAGCCTCTCTCGCTGCGTTCTTCGCTTCTTCTTCCGCTTCGACGATCGCTTCCTGAACAGAAGCAGGCAATCCTTCATACCATGCTTTATTGCTGATCAAAGCATAGGTCATCGTGCCGTGGTAACTTTCGATGATCGTGTTCTGCACTTCATGATAATTGTTCAGGTAAATCGTCTGTAGTGGGTTCTCCTGACCGTCCACCACTCCCTGCTGCAGGGAATTATAAAGCTCCGCATACGGGACAGGAATCGGATTTCCTCCCCACTCCTGATATTGAGCAAGCAATACCGGCGACTCCATCGTCCTCATCGTTACCCCTTCAAAGTCACTCGGTTGATGAATCTCTTTGTCGTTGGTTGTAAACAGCTTGTACCCGCCGGGCCAGAAACCGAGACCTTTGAATCCACCTTCATCCAACGTCCCAAGCAGTTCATCCCCTACTTCACTATCCAGCACTTCATACATCTGATCTTTATCCGCCGGCCACAAATACGGAAGATCTACGGCCTTGATATTATCCACAAATGGAGAAATAACGGCGGTAGGCTGCATCGTAATATCAATCTCACCAAGCTGCGTACCTTCCACCTGTTCTCTCAAACTACCAAGTTGAAGAGAAGGATATAATTCCACGGTGACTTTTCCATCCGTCTTCTCCTCTACGATTTCCTTGAACTTCTCCGCTCCCTTATGTTCCGGACTGTCCGTCGGCTGATTATGGCTGAACGTAATGGTCATCGAATCATAATCTTCATCTCCGGACGCTGAACTCTCTCCACTGCTCGAATTGCTGCAGGCACTTAACACAACCATGATAAAGATAGACAGTAAACCAATAAGATGCTTTCTCTTCAAGACTAGCTCCCCTTTTTGTTGGATTCTTGCGCTTAAAAACATCTTATATGAATTTTCAGAATATTTCTTTGTCCGTTCTGACTAAATAATCTCTAAAAATTCATGAGAATTAACAATGACAAACGTAATTTAATATAACCTATCATGTTAGATAATATGACATATAAGTACAAAACATGATACGATCAGACATACGACGCGCGTCATGATCTCCGTTCCGCACGGATATTCGACACAAATCCTCCTCTTGAAAATTTGTCCAAACAGCCAAACGGATATATTTTTTTCAATTTTCTTAATATTTATATTGACATATGTTTCGGTTCACGAACATAATGGATACTATTCAGATAAGCATATGACATAAGGAGGAATACTAATGACTGACGCTAACAAAGTGCAAGCCTTCAAGGAATTACACGATCTCCTGCTTTACTACGCCGAACATCGCGATCTTCCCGCCGAGGAAGGATTCAACTTCTTCGACGAAGTGAAGAAGAACTGTTCTATATTAGAGATGGACCATAAAGAATTCACACGGACCTTTCAGTTAAAACAATTATAAAAAAATCCCTCGAGCTGATAACTCGAGGGATTTTCTAATGAGACCGCTATTTAACTGCAAGGGAAACTTCCCTGCTTTCTATGTATCTTGCTTTTCTTTAGAAGCATCATTACAAAAGATCACCTTCATCTCCCTGCGCCGCTTCTCGACATCCTCCGCTCTTCTTTCTTCCAAAAACCGCCTGAACTCCGCTTTCGAGCAGGACGACTCCATCGCCAGCTCCACGAGCTCTTCCCACGAAGAACCCAAATCCTCTTTCACACGACCACCTCGTTCCTCGAATCGTTCCCATTCATCCTAGGGACATCTATCGCAAAAGTCCGCGACTGACCCCGTTTCCGGAGAGTTTCTGTCGATTCCTGTGCTCCTGTATCAACGTATTAAGTCTTTTATACTATTTTGACGCAAAGTGTCTGACAAATCAAGTTAGTTTAGTTATAAAATAACATTTTAATAGAATGGTAGATCGTATTTATTGGATGTGTTCTTTCATGGATGCATTAGGCCTCGCCCTTTTCATCATCAACCTGCTTCTTACCGTCCTTTATTAATCCTGTTAAACAATACGGCATGAAAAAGAAGCGTGGAGTCATATTCCTCACGCTTTTCTTACTGATTCTATATGCGATGTCCACGTCTTCCACCTTCGTTACTCAAGCGTATTTTGTAGAATTTTTTGGTTACCTATATCGTTGCCATTTTCATCATATTTTCTTACTACTATAAAAAGTCCTTAAATAATCGTCCAATGGAAGAAGAATTTAATCCAATATATAGATGGTGAATTGACTAACTTGTGTATGAAAGGATCCTTAGTCACCAAACGTTCCTCACGGTCAGATAGTAACCTTTCAAACAACTTGTAAGAAAGAATATTTGTAAACATAGGAGAATAGCCTTCCCCTTCAAGAGATATTTGGAATACACCAAGCTTATGTTACTTATCCTTTTCTACTTCCATAAAATTCTTTATAGTTTCGGGATCCACATAGAAAGCTATTTTATCTAGTGTATATTTTAGGACTTCACGTTTTATAGCATCTGCTTCTTCCGAGAAAAGAAAATCCCAATCATTCTTTGTAGACTTATCCCATGTCTCGTTTTTACTTAATAACACCTGATAGAACTGACCTATGGAACAAGTGTATTGCTTCCCCAAGCGAGGCATGGCAAATTGCAATTCCAATAATTATTTCGTTATCTTGAACCGAAAAAGTTTTTCCACAAATTACAGTGAATAGAATACTCTTATTTCTTTTTAAGGTAAACTACCAAACCAATTACAATTGCTATAACCCATACTATAGGATTAAAAAGCAATGATAATATTACTGCTATAACTGTAAATCCAAAGTAAACAATTAGAAAAATTGCTGCTAAAAATAATCCGACTGAAGCTAATGTTAGTATTCCCCTCATACAGACCTCACAATTTATAATTTAATAAATGCAAAACACATACTATTTAATCTATATTTTTTAAATAAAGTCCCAATTAAGTTAGAGTCAATAATCTATACAAACAAAGCAAAAGGGACCCTAAGAAAATTAGAATCCCTTTCAAATAATCTAAAATTAACGAAGAAGTTGTAGAACTCCCTGTGGCTGTTGGTTTGCTTGAGCAAGCATTGCTTGAGCAGCTTGTGAAAGAATAGAGTTCTTCGTTTGGTTCATCATTTCTTTTGCCATGTCTACGTCACGGATGCGAGATTCCGCTGCAGTTAGATTTTCGGAAGATGTATTCAAATTGTTAATTGTGTGATCTAAACGGTTTTGAGTAGCACCAAGGTTAGAACGCTCTGCAGATACTTTTTTGATTGCTTCATCAATAACCTTAATTGCAACGTTCGCTTGACCTTGGTTACCAACTTTAATATCTTTAACCCCTAAGGCTGAAGAACCCATGTCCTTAATAGCAAGATTGATATTTTGTCCAGTATTTGCACCAATTTGGAATGTAGATGAACCATCCGAATGATTATCTGTAGCTTGAGTTGTTTCAGAGAAACTGGAAAGTGCATTAGATGCTCCAGTTCTAACATTACCACTTGAATCTTTAACTGTAATAGTTAAACCGTGAATAGCTGATGTCTCACCATTAGCTGATGCAGTTGCTGTCAAAGCTCCATCTCCATCAACAGTAAGTGCGAAGTTTGAATCATCAGTACCAGTTGCTCCGTCAGTTGTCTCTAATTCAGCAAGCGTTAAAGATGCAGATGAACCGTCATCATTAGTCCAAGTATTCGTTACGGTTTGGCCATTCTTCACATAAGATATCTCAATAGTATCACCAACTTGGACACCTAAACTGTTACCATCTTTGTCCGTCAAAGCTGTAAGGTCAGTAGTTAAAACGACGGGCGTCCCTACACCTGCAGTAAGGGCTGCATTCTTACTAGCATTAGCCGCTGCTACAGTTGACTTATCCATTGAACCATCTAGTAAGTTCTTAGTGTTAAACTGAGTTGTTTCTGCGATACGATCAATCTCTTTACCTAATTGATCCATTTCGTCCTGAATGTTTTTACGATCTTCAGCAGTATTAGTATCATTTGCTGCTTGAGTAGCTAATTCACGCTGACGTTGAAGGATTGAATGTGTTTCATTTAGAGCTCCTTCAGCCGTCTGAATTAAAGAAGTTGAGTCTTGAGCATTCTTTGCGGCCATATCCAATCCCCGAATCTGTCCACGCATCTTCTCAGAAATCGCAAGACCAGCGGCATCATCAGAAGCGTTATTAATTCTAAGACCAGAAGACAATTTCTCCATAGATTTGCCTTGATCATTGTTAGCACTACCCAACTGACGATACGTGTTAAGCGCTGCGATGTTGTGATTAATTCTCATAATTTTGTTACCTCCATGTTTTTGTATTTATGAAGACACATCCTTGTGTCCCCATGATGTATAACCACTCTATGTAACTAGAGTCATTACCTTCTACCAATCTTTCTTCTTCCAACCATGACCTTCTCCCCCGGACGCGCCCAGGCATTCGTGCCATTCGGATCATCGACTTCGACGATCATTAGTAATATCGGTCACCCTCTCAGCTATGTTTAGCAGATTTTCTCATTTCTTCACAAAAATTATTACAGCACCTGCAGCCGCTCCCTCCGGTTCCTAAAGCGCCCGATTTCCTTATCGAAGTAGAGCTTCACATCCCCGACCGGACCGTTGCGCTGCTTGCTGATGATCAGTTCGATTTCGTTTCCGGTGCTTCTGCTGTAGTAGTCTTCACGGTAGAGGAATCCGACGACGTCGGCGTCCTGTTCGATATTGCCGGATTCTCTCAGGTCCGAGAGCATCGGGCGTTTGTCTTTGCGCTGTTCGACGCTGCGGGAAAGTTGGGAAAGGAGAATGATCGGGACGTCGAGTTCTTTAGCGAGCAGCTTGATGGAGCGGGTCATGGCTCCGATTTCGAGATCGCGCCGTTCGTGGTAGCCCGGGGCTTCGAGGAGCTGGAGGTAGTCGATGACGATGAGGGGACGGGTCAGCTGGTGCTTGCGGATCATCTGCCTGAGGTGGGCACGGATTTCGGGTACGGTGTAAGCCTGCTCACAGAGATAGAGCTTCCATTGCGACATCTCGCCGATCGCATCCAGACAGTTGCGCAGGTCGCTTTCGGAAAAGGTGCGGAGCTTCCACTTGTGGCCGTCCACTCCTGCTTTCGCTGACAGCATCCGCCTCACGAGCGCCTTCTGTGTCATCTCAAGGGTCAGAAAAATCGTTTCGCCGCCGCTTTCGCAGTGGCGGGCGGCGAGGTTCAAGGCGAAGGCGGTCTTGCCCATCGAGGGACGGCCGGCGAGGATGACCAGATCCCCTGGCTGCACGCCTCCGGTAATCTGATCGACCTCGTCGTACCCGGTCGAATAGCCGGTCATCGCGTCGTCCTCCAACGGCTCCAGTTCTTTGGATACTTCAATGAGGGTGTCATAGAGTGAGGGGTCTTCGATGACTCGTTTCACTTGGCGGTATTTCTCCAATTCTTCGAGGAGGAGATCGAGGGCTTCTTCCGACGGTTTCTGCATGTAGCGCTGGGCCGCTTCCCTCGTTTTCCGGTTGCGGTAGGCGTCGATGACGAGGAGCTGATGATGCTTGAAGTCGACGGTCGTCGGAATCGAGGTCGCCATTTCCGTCATATAGCTGACGCCCCCGACTTCGCGTACCTTCTCACCAAGCTCCGTCGTCACCGTCACCATATCGACAGGCGCCCCTGACTCATCGACCTTCCTGATCGCTTGGAAAATCATTCGATGGCGCCCGTCATAGAAATACTCCGGCAACAGGATCGTTTCCCCGGCAAGCATCCCGTCCACAAGCAAACTTCCGATCACCGACACTTCCGCTTCTTTGTTATACATCATCGTTCCCATCTCCTTAATAGTTCTTCGAATTTCTGAAAAAATTCCCGCTTCACTTCTGGCGGGACCGCCGCCGCTTCGCGCTTCCACTGCTCGACCTTTTCCATGAAATCGTCCTCTTCCTCCTCATAAGCGGCGATGTCCGAGATGACCGGCGAATAAGGATAACGCAGCGCGTGCTCCGTCACGTTCGCTTTCACCTTCTCGTAATCCATCCGCTCAAGCGCCGGGATCCACACATCCAGCTTCCTTTTTGTCACCTTGAACTTCGGTGCATACAGCTCCTCCAGCATATCGACAATTTCAAACGCCTTTTCGTATTTCATCCGACCGTCTCCTCCCGTTTCTCTTCATACATCGCCATCCATACCGACGCCCTGTCCGCCTCTTCCCGCGGCCGCCTTTCCTCCCGCTCCACATCCGCAAGCGACCGGACGCCGCGCGCCTGCCAGTTCTTCAAGATCGACTCGATATACCGGAACGACCGCTTGTTGTTCTCGACCGCCACCCCCATCGCCGACGTCACGACGTCATCCGGAAGCTCCTCCGCCCACGCCGTGATCCGCTCCGCCACATGCGGCGACAGCGTTCCGACGTTCTGCTCGTAGAAAAGGTGCGGACGCCCCGGCTCTTCTTTTCCTCTCCTTTCTTTTCTTTTAATAAAGTCCCCCTCAGCACCCTCCCTGCTGTCCTCCCGCTTGTCCGCCCCGCCGGCCTCCTTCACACAGGAAATCATCGTATACGAAGGCGACGAATGACGGGAGCCGGACCGGAAAGACAGGTAGCCCTTCTCCGCAAGCTCCTTCCGCGCGCGGAGGAACATCTTCTCACTCATCGCCGACTTCACCAGCACCGCAGCCGTCGGCACCGTAAACTCCTCCTTCCATCCCGTCTTGTTGTTGAACTGCATCAGCACATACCAGAGCAGCGACGCAGACGCCGACACCTCATTCAACTCCACCTCATCGTGGAACGCATTGATCTCCTTCAAATAATTCACAGCCTCATCTCCTATTTTTTTTAATTAATTTAGAAGGAAAAACTCCTTCATATCTATAATCGAGAAAGAGAGGCATTTTGGTGTCAAAAAAATCAAAATTTCTTCAAATTTTTTTTCGAACTATAAATAAGAGAGAATTTCCAACGCGCAAAACCCCGAAAATCCTCTATTCAGGTTTAACCGTTTGAAGAGGAGGAATTAGTAGGTAGAAGAAAACCGTCAGGAAAAGAAGGCGCGGTTGGAAAGTGACGAGGTGGAAGTACGTGCAGAAAGAGTTTTTCTTTACCCATATCGAAAAGACCCCTGTGTTGATGGAAATATTGAGAGCCGACCGCTTCATCGTCCTCGCCGATTTCAAGGCGTCGACGTTTACAGTGGAAGGAAACGATAAGCGAGAGGCGATTATGGAGATGATCATGAAGCTGAAGTGGGAAGCTTGAGCTCTTTCATACAGCCGGAGTAAAAAAGCAGCAGACGGGATTTCCCGCCTGCTGCTTTTTTCTCTTTTTAGATGACAAAATATATCACACAAGGAATCGTAAGCGCACTTAACAAGGTTGTAGTGAGCGTGGCACTCGTGACCATCTGCGGATCCGTTTGGAACTGGATAGCATACATCGTAGTGTTCGCCGCTGTAGGAGTCGCAGCCATAATGATCATGATCTGCTTCACTAAGGGATCGACAGGCAGATACCATACAATGACAGCAGCGATCAAAGGTGCGGCAACCAATTTCAATAGAACGGCGGCCGACAATTTCTTCACGTCCATGATCTGCGGTTTCATTTTGGCCAGCTGCATTCCTAAGGTCACCATAATCACCGGAATCGCAGCATCCGCAATCAGGTTCACTCCGTTCAGTAATGGGCCGATGGTGATATCGAAGCTGTTGCAGATGATTCCTGCTATCGCGCCGTAAACCATCGGCATTCTCCGGACCGAGCGGAGAGCCGCTCCCATTCCATCTGCTTCGTCGCTTCCCTTCGCCGCATAATACACGCCGAGGGTACTCATCAACAATTGCTGCAACACCATCAGGAGAATCGCCGTTTCCATCCCCGCTGCACCAAACAGGAATAAGACGAGCGGCGTGCCGTAGTTGCCATTATTCATGAAGGCACACGACAGGATCAACGCACATTTTTCTTTTTCGGTGTAGTGATAGAACTTCGATAGCAGCGTCACTGCAACGATGATGACCACGCACAATCCAACCATATAGATCGTGATATAGAAATAGGAGAAGGTGATCGATTCTTGATAGAACGTCCGGAAGACGAGAAACGGTACGAGAACGTACAGGGCAAGCTTGGAAAAGTTGGTGATATCAAAGTCGAAGATCTTTTGAACAAAGTAACCCGTCGCAAAAACGAAAAAAATCGGCAATAATATTGTGATGAATTCCATAGTCTGATTCTCCTGCCAAACGTTTGATAGGAAAAGGGAGCCCGCTTACGACTCCCCTCCTCTCAACTATTTAATACGATAATTTTCTCTTCCGTCATTTCTTCGATGGCATAACGAGGGCCCTCTTTACCAGTACCGCTCTTCTTCACTCCGCCGTAAGGCATATGATCGACACGATAGCCTGATGTATCGTTGACGATCAATCCGCCGACATGAATCTCATCCATAGCCTTCATGACGAAGGACATATCATTCGTAAACAGTCCCGCCTGCAGTCCGTATTCGGAATCATTCACACGCGCAATGACTTCGTCTTCATCCAGGTAGGAATCGACCGCGACAACTGGACCGAACACTTCTTCGCGGCAGACTTTCATCGTATCCTTTACGTTCGTAAGTACAGTCGGGTGATAAAACACTCCATCTCTCACTCCGCCCGTCTCTACGTTTGCTCCTTCTGCAACAGCTTCCTTCACCCACTGTTCGACCCGGATCGCTTCTTCTTCCGCAATCATCGGTCCCATTTGGGTAGCCTCCTGCAATGGGTCGCCCAGTTTGATGCCGGCCGAAGCCTCCCGAGCTTTCGTCAGGAATTCGTCGTAGACATCTTCATGGACATAGACGCGCTGGACGGAAATGCACACCTGCCCCGCATTATTGAAGCTTTTTTGAGCAACAAGAGAAGCTGATTCTTCGATATCGGCATCCTTGTGAACGATGGTCGCGGAATTATTTCCAAGTTCAAGCGCAACGTTTCTCAGCCCAGCCTGCTCGCGGATGATCCCTCCTACTTTAGGGCTTCCTGTGAAGGTGAACATGTTTATGTCCTGGTTGGATGTCAGTAATGGGCCGACCTCTTCACCTTTGCCCGTCAATACGTTCAAACGGCCCTTCGGCAGTCCCGCTTCCTCAAACAGTTTGGTCAGTAGTAACGCGGAGACAGGTGTCTGCTCGGCCGGCTTCAAAATAACGCTGTTGCCTGCGGCGAGAGCTGGTCCGATTTTATGACAAACAAGATTCAGCGGGACGTTGAACGGTGTGATGGCTGCTACAACGCCGACCGGATAGCGTCTTGTAAAGGCACGGCGGTTTTCTGACCCGGGAGCTGCCTCCACCGGAATTTCTTCGCCGTGAATCCGTTTCGCTTCTTCGGCGGAAATTTCAAGCGTCAAGGCAGATCGGCCTACTTCTCCCCTGGATTCTGTGATCGGTTTTCCGACCTCTTTAGCAATCGCCTGAGCGAATTCTTCCTCGTTATCCCGAAGCAAGTGCGCCACTTTCAATAAAACCTCGTAACGCTCATACGGAGAGAAGGAGTTGGAAAGAGCTGCTCGCGCACTTTCCACAGCACGATCGACATCCTCTTTATCGGTTCGAGCCGTCTCCGCAACTACATCCTGTGAGTATTTATTGAAGACCGGATCTCTACCGTCTTTCTCGACCCATTCTCCGTCTATAAAAAGTCCAAACGAGTACGTTGTCATCGCTTCAAACATAGTAACAACCTCCTTATTTATTGTAACGTTACGACCTTTTTGCTTGTGCTGAACTCGCTTGCATATCCGGCACTGCCGAATACATCGATCTTCTCTTTTACTTTCTCTTTCATCTGCGCAAGGCCTGCTCCTAAGGAATTGGCAAGGACGATGTCTTCCGGCTGTTCGTCCATGTAGTTTTGTAAGCCTCGGGTAAACGCTTGACGGAGTTCCGTATCGACATTGATTTTGGCAATGCCCAAAGAGATGGCGCGTTTCACTTGTTCATCCGGAACGTCAGAACCTCCATGAAGAACAACCGGACGCTGCACCGCTTTCGAGATTTCTTCCAACCGATCGAAGTGGAGGTTCGGAGTCTGTTGGTAGATGCCATGGGCTGTTCCGATCGAGACTGCCAGATAATCGACATCCGTCGCCTCTACGAAATCCACCGCTTCCTGTGTTGTCGTAATGAGGGCGTCTTTCTCTGCTACCGTAATATCATCTTCCGTACCGCCGATCTTTCCGATCTCCCCTTCTGAGCCGATACCAAGGGCCCGGGCAGCTTCGACCACCTGCCTCGTTATCTTCGTATTTTCCTCGAAAGACAGGGCGGAGCCGTCGAACATCACCGATTGAAATCCAAGCTGGATCGCTTCCATCGTTTGTTCGAATTGGCGGCTGTGATCCAAGTGGATACAAAGCGGCACATCATAATGCTCTGCGAAGCTGTCGAGCATCTCTTTCATAGGCTTCAAACCGAGTGTCTGAATGACCTTTTGGCCGATTTGAATCATGACCGGCGATTGCTTTTCCTTTGCTGCTTCCAATATGGCTACGATCGTTTCCGCATTATGTGCACTGAAAGCACCTACTCCGTACCCGTTCTCCCGTGCATGATTCAACATCGTTTTCCCATCAATGAATGGCATTGTCATTTCTCCTTTTTATCGTTTTAGTTCAAAACTGTAATGGTATTGATCATGACGATATTTAGTTCTTGTATATTCAATAGGACGATCATGGACGCCGAAGCTCAGTCGTGTCATTTCGAGCAGCGCTTCCCCGGCACGGATACCAAGTTCGTCTGCCTCGTTGATCGTTGCGTTGATTGCACTGATCTTCTCTTTGGCCCGGTTCAAATAGATGTTATATTTTTCGAGGATTTCATAATACCTCGCTTCATCCAGGTCATGCTTCATCAAGATTTCCCCGACATCCTTCGGCCAGCATGTCCGCTCGATGGCAACAGGCATGTCGTCCGCGAACCGGATACGCTCGATCAAGAGAATCGGTTGATCGTCTTTGATATCCAGCATCGACTTTTCATGGTGAAGGTTGTCTTTGAATTCGGCTCGGATCAAACGACTGCGCGGCGTTTGGCCTCTTTCCAACACTTCTTCTGCGAAACCCTTCAATTGACTGAGGTTTCCGCTCAGCTTTCTGGGCTTAACGATCGTTCCCCGACCCTGCTTCTTCTCGACAAGACCCTCCTGAACGAGAATCGAGACGGCTTGCCGAATCGTCGTTCTGCTGACGTTGAATTCTTTCATCAATTCCTGTTCGGTCGGAATCAATGTATCAGGCTTCCACTGGCCGTTCTGGATACGTTCGATAAACACTTCTTTCAGCTGTATATATAAGGCAAGATCTTTATTCAGACCATTATTAATATCCGTACTCACTTATTTCCACTCTCCTCTTCGTAACTGGAGGGTAAGAAGGGGGATCACCTCCCAACAACGGACTCAGCCAACGGTAGTAAGCTTGATAGTCCTCGATGAAAGCAGGCGGCAGCAACCTTTCTTCCTCCGCAATGACATCCTCTAATTTAACTGGTTTTAATTCTATTGTATAACAATCCGTCGGCTTACGCTCGATCGCCACCATGCAGCCATCGTACCCTTTCTGCAGCCACCGGCCACCGGCCCAGCCGATCTGATAGGCTTCGTCTGCATCTAGTCGGGATGTAGAACAAGAGCGCTGGTTCATTCCTAAGAGCTCTGCTCTTGTCGTCACGTTGCATTCCTGTTTAATGAAATTCGCGATTTCCGTGGAGATCCCTCCTAAGATGGACCGTCCATTCACCTCATCCAGCGTCGTTTGCTCTCCCTGCTCCCACTGCACACCTTCGCTGACGACGAGGAGGGCGTACCCATAGGAATCCAATGCTTTCCGGACAGCATCCATCAGCAGCTGCTTATCGATCGGCTTCTCCGGTATCGCGATAAAATGCGGGCCTTCTTCTTCGTACTCCCGGAAGGCACCGGAAGCAGCCGCCAACCAGCCTGCATTCCTTCCCATCGTTTCCAGAACCCTCACCTGCTCGAAGTTGTTCATCGCATATAAATCCCGGCTCATATCCTTCGTCGTCTGGGCAATGTATTTCGCCGCACTGGCAAATCCGGGTGCATGATCGGTCGCACCCAAATCATTGTCCACCGTTTTCGGAAGCCCTAATACTTTGAGCTCGACACCCTGCTTCTCTGCTTCCTGCTTCACTTTGTACAGGGCTTCCATCGTTCCGTTCCCTCCGATGAAAACTAGGACATCAATGTGATGCTTAGCAAGGTTTACCACCGATTTCCGGATGGCTTCATCGTCGAAGGCATAGCGCCCTGACCGAAGGCAGGCGCCCGGGACATCCTTGTTATCCACCACCCACTGCAGCATGGTGGAATCCCCGGGACGGAACCTTTCTTCAACAAGACCCTCATAACCATCCTCGACAAAGGTCACGTCATAGGTATCTTTTACACTTTCTACAAAACCGGCTAATGTGGCATTGATCACAGCGGTCGGCCCTCCTGCTTGCCCAATTGCTATTTTCATCATCGGGCGTGCCTCCTTTAATCTTTAGTATAGACCACCGTTTCCACACCAAGCTGGCGGCCGAGTTCTACCAATTCATCAGCAACATCTTCATAAACAAGGGCATAGTGAGGCTCGAACCCTTCTTCCATCAAGCCGTATAACGTATCGTTGATGTCTGTTTCCAGTTCCACTTCCACCGAAGTGCCATGGAAGCGTTGAGGTGTATCGAGAGCATTGCCGCGCATCACTAACAGTCGGTACCCTTCCGGCGTGTATCCTACACGGAACATGGTCACCTGCCCCGGCTTCAAGCCGAATTCCATCGTAAAACCGAGCTTGCGGTTCGGGTGTACGCCCGGACGTGCTCCTTGATCCGGATGGGCAAGAGAGTAGGCTCCCGCTCCGCAGTGCCAGAAGACGACAGAATTGCTTGCTTCATTCACGTGGACCATATCTCCAAGGTAAGGTGCCTTCCCGCCGCTCAGCTGCTGCAGAATGAACATCGAGACAGCGCCGTGAATGTCCGATTCGCAAGACGATACGATACCGTCCTCCGTGAATTGGGACAGCGTCGAACAGGCGGCAGCTCCCAGTTCATTAAAGAAATCAGGCCAGCAGCGGATGGCGAGACCGGAGAGTCCCTCTTCCTCTATGATGGATTCCACATGTGTCGTGAACTGGGCAAACCTCTGGACCGTCTCTTCGTTTCGGTTCAGACCGATCACCTGCTGTTCCGCCCGATCGATCGCGTGCTCCCATGCTTCCTGTGGCAGTTTCTTTGATTCTTCGAAAGCCTTCATCAAATCTACTTTCTTGATCTCTACACCGAATTGCTTATGTAGAAGCTCCTCATCCGTCCCAGAGAAAAAGAATCCGGGCGGGTGCTCTCCGACGACGCCGATTTTGAATTGCTTGAGTTCATGAATGACATATTGGACTTTCAGGAACTTGAGCAGGCGGCTTTTGATTTGTGCTTCTTCCGGGTTCCCGAACAAGAAAGAATACGGATGATTCGCACATTTCAGCATATGGCTCGTGCTGTTTCCGCCTGTCAGGGAATTCAACCGGAGCCGGCCGTTGATGCTCGGCTCCCTGATGGACCAAACCATGACAGGAGCCTGCACCTGCTTGATCAACACCTCCACAAATTCTCCATCTGCGAAAGTGACACTTTGATAAATCGATGCGACGATGCGGTCCTTTTCTATGCCATTTAAGAAATCCTCTAATTCATCCGGTGACGTCACGATTTCTTCCGGTTCAATCACTTCAACCCCAAGACTGTTCAGCATGGTCGAACTGTTCTTCCGCTGTATTTCTCCTGCTTCCAAGTCAAATGTCTTTCTGCCGATCGGGACGTAAAGAATGGTCATGCTCATTGCCAGGTAGCCTCCTTCGTGTTCTTAAGACAAATATAACATACATAGTTACCTTTTACTAAAGGTAACTATGTTTATTTTCATTTTTTCCATGCGTAATGCTGGCGAATGGATTCAAAGGTATCTTTAAAGGCAGAACCTTTTCTATAGAACACAGGTGGTTCGCCAATACCGGCTGCCACTTCAACCGTACCGCCGCTGTAGGATTCTCCACTCCATAAGTGCACCCATTCATCCTCAGGCAAGTACACTGACCAGGATGTCGCGGATTCCTCATAGACAGGAGCGACTAAAACGTCTTCCCCCAACATGTATTGGTATTGCAGCTCATACGTTCTTTCATCCTCTTCGTATTCCATGAAGAGCGGACGCTGCACAGGAATCCCTTCCGCCGCATTCTCCTTGACGAGCGTTCTCAAATAGGGAGCCAGCGCTACATGGACGTCTGTCATGCGGGCGAAATGCTGCATCGTTTCTTCCTCTTGATCATATTGGTAGTTTTCATTGGGGCGGTTCCCCTCGTGGCTTCTCATCACTGATGTGAAAGCAGCCATCTCCAGCCATCGGAGCAGCAATTCCTTCGTCCTTTTATTACCGTGAAGCGATGTGTATCCTCCGATATCGCTGTGATGCAGACCGTTCCCGCATAAGCCTGCGGACAGTGCTGCCGGTATAACCGAGGCGATCCCGTCATCCAGATCCCAGTTCACACTCTGGTCACCTGCCCATAATAAGTGGCAGTATTTCTGGCTGCCGGTATGACCAGCCCTCATGAAGTAAACCAGATCATCCGGACGCTCCGACTCTGCCACAGCTTCGAAGTTGACTTTCGCCCACAGCATCGGCCACGCGTTGTGCATCAATTTGGCGGAAACTTGATTGTGCAGTTTGGCATCTGTCGGCAGATACTCTCCGAAGTCTGCCATCCAGCCGTCCAGTCCAAAATCAATCAAATTGGCCTGTATCACTTCTTTATACCACTGGAATGCCTCCGGATGAGTCAGATCCACAATCCCGCAGTCAAACTCTCCGAAGTCGACCAAGTACACCTCATCTGCTTGGTTCCGAACGAGATAACCCAGTTCAACCGCTTCTTTATATAAGGTACCATCGTTTACGAGATAAGGATTGATATAGCCGAGCAGGCGGATCCCCTCCGCCTTCCATTCCTTCAATTTCACATCTAAATCCGGATATTCGTTCTCATCCCATTTCCAGTCCCAATTCAACCGTCTGCCAAAGGAAGTGACGCGCTTGCCCTGCCAGTCCTGGGCCCAGACTGCTCCTACTTTTATTCCCTTCTCCCGCGCCTCGTCTATTTTCTGCTGGACCTTCTCCGTTCCACCCTGCATACCGAGCCATATCCCGTCATACGTCCACTCCGGAAGCTCAGGCTGGCGCCCCAGATGAGAGGTCAGACTGCCAACGAGCTCCTTGTAGGTTTCTCCACTCTCGAACAGGACGGCTTCCGGTATTTCCCACACCTGCAGCTCGTGGAAATCATCATTACGAAAATCAAAATCCGCATAGGCCGTCGTCTCGACATGACAGAAATACTTTCTCGTAGATAGATAGGTAGGCTGAGGATAGTTCGTATGATAATAATCCCCTCCTGCCTTGTCATGCACATCTGCCTGCCAGGTCGTATAGGTTGATTTGTTCCGGCCGACTCCTGGCTCGGATGTCCAAAGTGGGAAGTGCTTCCCTCTAAGATTCAAATGGGACATTTGTTGGCCGCAGCCATACACTCGTTCGCTGTTATCTGCATGTATACGAATCCAGAAACGGTTATACATCTCCCTGTCCCCATCGAATTGAATACGAAGACTCTCCTTCTCATAAACTACCTGCATCACCAGGATGGATTCGTCTTTTGGAGACCGTTTTAATTCAATTTCATACCCTGTTTGGTTTTCCGTAACCTGCGCGTATCTCAATCCGCTTCGTTCTATGACATAATCCTCGATGTGAAAGTTCCCTCTATACATATCCATCGTTTCTTCGCCTTGTCCTACATAGACACATGGTGATTGTGGAGAATGCTTCAGCAGGGTACGGCCATCCAGTTCGATGGTAAATTGATCTCCTTGAGTGTGTAACTTTAGTCCATGCTTTTGTTCTGATACCGTCTTCATGAAAGAGACCTCCGATTCGAATTATAAATTTCCCGCTTCTTTCAACTGCTCTTCTTGTGATCGTACGTATTTATTTTCCCATTTCTTCTTAGCCACCATAAGAATGACTGCGGTCACTCCCGCTAATAAAGCTGTCGCCATCCAGAACCAGTTCGAAACGATCGCATCCGGATAAGCAAGGCCGATCGGAGAGAACACGATATAGGCGAAAACCATCAAGCTTAGTAATACGACAGCTGTAGGCAGTGCATATTTCCAAGGGACCATGTCCACTTTCGGGCTGTACTTGACGGAATAAGGAGTGGCAAGCGGCTTCATATAACCGACGACAAGCATAATCGCTACTTCTATAACAAACAGAATGCCGGAAATATGGACGAAGCTCATCGTGATTTCGATGCCGAACAACTGTCCGAGACCCCATACCAGCATGTAATAGGTAACGACGTGGAAGACCACGACAATCTTCGCTGCCACCGGTGGAACGAACTTAGATGCGATCCCAACAAGAACGATCGCAATGATCGGAATGTTGAAGAATCCGGTGAACTGGCGGATGATATTCCAAAGCCCTTCCGGTGCATTCATCAGTAACGGCGCGATGAAGAAAGAGATCAGCGCCAGGATCGTACCAAAATACTTACTGACCCTTACCAGCTGCTCATCATTGGCATTCGGTTTAAAGCTGGGCTTATAAATATCCAGAGCGAACATCGTTGCCGCACTGTTCAACAAGGAGTTGAAGCTTGAGAACACCGCTCCAAGAAGGACAGCAAGGAACAAACCGGATAAGATCGTAGGCATCAGGTTCGTCACCATCGTCGGATAAGCCAAATCCATCGTCTGCATCCCGCTTCCGTACAGATGGAAGGCGATGACCCCCGGGATCATCATCAGGATAGGAACGATCAGCTTGTAGAATCCTGAAAACAGAACCCCTTTCTGCCCCTCTGCCAAGTTCTTCGCACCGAGCGCACGCTGGATCACATACTGGTTCGTTCCCCAATAGAACATGTTCATGAAGATCATGCCCGTGAAGATGGTAGAGAACGGAATAGAATCATCCTTCGACCCTATCGCATTCAGCTTCTCCGCATGATCGGTCGTCATCGTCTTGAACCCTTGAAAAAGGTTTCCATCACCTAAAGCCAGCAGCCCCAGAACAGGAATCAAAAGACCGATGAACAACAATCCGATCCCATTTAACGTATCCGAAATCGCAACCGCTTTCAATCCTCCGAAAATAGCATAAACTGCACCGATGATTCCGATAATCCATATCACTAACCAAACCGAGGATTCAAACGAAATTCCGAGAAGGCCCGGGACGTCGAATAATTTCAGGACTGCCAGTGCTCCCGAATACAAAACCGAAGGAATCGTAACAAATACATAACCGAGCATGAACAACAGGACAATGTACCGTCTCACACCATCATCGAACCTGGTGCTGAGGAATTCCGGCAGCGTGGAGAAGGCCCCGCCCAAGTACTTCGGCAAGAGGACAAGCGCCATGATAATGACAGCAATCGGTGCCGTGACCTCCCAAGCCATGTTGGATAGATTCGCACTGTACGCCTGTCCGTTCAATCCGATCAGCTGCTCCGCAGACAAGTTCGTCAGAAGCAGACTACCAGCTATGAATCCCCCTGTCAGACCGCGTCCTGCCAAGAAGTATCCATCCGAATCATTGACCTGGCCCTTCGCCTTCCGATAAGAGATCCAACCGACAAGTCCCATAAAGAACACACATGTAATCAGAGTAAAAGCGATGCTATTCATGTCCTTCCTCCTTGAGTGAATTCATTTTCCAGAAACTGAACAAATACATTCGGACCTTTGATCCCGACATGAGCGCCATTAGAGACAAACCTGTCATGCTCTTCATGAGCAAGAAGCCATTTGTTCTTCATGTAAAGCAGAGGGTCTTCCCCTGCCTGTTCCTCTTCCAAGGGAGTATTCGTACCCTCCGGCAAGATGACCATGCATTTAAATCCGTCAGCGGTTACTTTGCAAGGTGCCAGGTGCAGAGTCGTTTGATAGATTTCCACCGCTGTGCCCTTCGGTATGTAGAATGCCTTCAGAAATCCCGTATCGAATGAATTATCCTCCACTTCATTCAAGTGCCCTAACAACAACACCATATCCGTCATGGCGACGTTGATCTCACTGCCTTTGTGGTACTCCAGTCCACCCAGGTTCGAATTATTGCCGTTACAGTATCCAATCTGACAGCTCATCTCCCCGTAGTACCTTCGTTCCAAAAGCGCCTTCAATTCGGGTTCCTCCAACTCCGCTGACCCGGGAACGTATTCATTTCCCACCTCCGGAATCAACGTGCGGGCCATCCGTTCCTCGAACCTCTGAAAAGGAAAATCCTCCAACACCTTTCCGTAACGTATAAAGGACTTCGATCTGACATCTTCCACATTCATCGACTGATTAAGGTCCTGCAACTGCTTCAGCATATGCTTCCTCCTCCCAAAGGTATGAACCTTTAATTAAACATCACTACCTATCTTTGAGTCTTATTCTAATGGAAGCGCATTCAATAAAGCAAGTGTTTTTTTAATTTTGAGATAACTTTTCATAGTTTGTTGTTTTAGATAACAAAAAAACGCAGACATAGTCTGCGCTCTTCGTCCTGTTCAGGAAGGATGGACAATCGGCTTAAACCCGCCCAGTTCCACGATTTCCTGTTTCCCACCGGCCGTAACGAGGTAAAAGTATTCCTTTTCCATAGGCTCTATTCCCTCAACCGTTATCCCCTTCTTCTTATAGAAATTTACGATTTCACTTCTCGCGGCGGTAGATACATTTCCCGCAAACCCTTTGTCTGTTTCCGGGGGAGGCGTGGAAATGTGCTCCTCGGCCCGCTCCTTCTCCGGCGCACCTTGGTTATAGATTCCCTGTAGCAGTTTGATAATTTCAGAGAATCCCAGTAACACGACTCCCCAGACGGCCCCGTATATGACGAAGGACCAACCAAGTGTTCGTTGATCGTAGCCATAGGACGGCTCCTCCGTTCCGTAAACCACGCCTAAAATGATCCCTCCAACAATGGATAATACGCCGAGA
Source organism: Halobacillus sp. ACCC02827 (assembly GCF_030291935.1). NCBI lineage: Bacteria > Bacillati > Bacillota > Bacilli > Caryophanales > Bacillaceae > Halobacillus > Halobacillus sp. ACCC02827. The sequence continues at coordinate 3,052,559 of NZ_CP128168.1, forward strand.
ATAAACAGCGCTGTAGCAATCGGATTTTTCTTCATACCCTTTCCCCCTTCATCACATAGTCCTATGTATTCCCTATTTCCTCCAGTATTCCTTCATCAACCACACCTTTCTGTCATAAAAAAACACCCATGGAGGCTCCTCCATGGGTGCATAGCATTATTATATAAACCAATCATTTACCGGAAGTAAACTTCACACAAACCGGCTCCGGAACATACACATCCGCCTGAACAAGCGTCAGCTTCCCAGTATCCTTATCCCGCTCAAACAACGTCATCGTGTTCGATTTCTGGTTCGTCGCAATCAAGAATTCCTCCGTCGGATCAAGGACGAAATCGCGCGGCCAGTTTCCTTCCGTCGACGTCCATTCGATGAACGTCAATTCTCCGGAATCCTGGTCCACTTTGTATGACGCAATCGAGTTGTGGCCGCGGTTGCCGGCGTAGACGAACTGTCCGTCGGACGAGATGTGGATCGCACTTCCGTCGTTCGTCTCCTCGAACGTTTCCGGAATCGTCGTGATCGCCTGCTTCTGGGTGAAGCTTCCGTCCTTCTCGTCGTAGTGAAGCACGAGTACGTCGGAGCTCAGCTCAGTCATGACGTAGGCGAATTTGCCGTTCGGGTGGAAGGTGATGTGGCGCGGACCGGCACCAGGTGCTGTCTTAAACACTTGGACCTGATCGAGCTTCCCGTCATTCACCGCATAAGAAATCACGCGGTCGCTTCCGAGGTCGATGGCGATGACATACTTCTCATCCGGCGTGAAGCCTGCATAGTGCATGTGCGGCTTCTCCTGGCGTTCGTGCGGGCCTGTCCCTTCGTGCTCCACTACAGAAGCAGCCGGATTCAGCGATCCGTCTTCATTCGTTAAATAGGAAGCAATTTTCGTCGTATGGTAATTCGCTGTCACGACCGTATTCGTATCGCGGTCGACGCTCACGTGACATGGAGGTGATCCGGCTGCGAACTGCCCATTCAGCGGTGTCAGCCCGCCGTCGCTTCCGATCGAGAAAGCCGTCACGCCGCCTTCCTCGCCATCTTTTGCGACCGCATATAAACGCTGATCATCGTCACTGACCGTTACATACGTAGGGTTGTTCAATTCAGCAGCGAGCTTCACATCGCCAAGCTCTTTCTTCTCCGTATCGAGCGTGAACTGGTACACGCCTTTACTTTCCTGTTTCGTATACGTACCGACATATCCATTATACTTAGCCATTCCAAAACTCCTTTAACGATTAGTGTGCTGCGTTTCTTATCTAATTATCTCATAAACTAGTGTATTGCAAAATGAAACACCTTTCCAGATAACGAGAAAAAGAACGCAGCCTGATCGTCTGCGTTCCTTCTTGTATTATTAACGATCCCTCAAAATCAAGCTGTTTTACGCAAGTGATTGCTTTTTCCGAATCATCTTGATCAAAGGAAAAACTAAAGAAATCACAGCCAGACTAATCAAAATCAGCGAAATAGGCCTCGTAAAGAAGATCGAATACGAGGAATCCCCACTGATCACCAACGCCCTCCGGAAGTTCGACTCCGCCATCGGTCCGAGAATCAGCCCCAAAATGAGCGGTCCCAATGGATAGTCGAATTTCCTGAACAGCAAACCGATAAATCCGCTGATGAACATCACCCATACGTCGAAAACGCTGTTGTTCAAGGCGTACGCTCCTACGATACTGAATAGAATGACCGAAACCCAGATGAATTCCTGCTTGAGTAACAAGATTCTTGAAAACAGCTGAGCACCAAACAAGCCGATAATGATGACGAAGATGTTCGATATCAGCAAGAGCCCAAAGATCGTATGCACGATATCCGGGTTTTCCACGAGCAGGTTCGGCCCCGGCTGCATGCCGTACATCATAAGCGACCCGATAAGGATTGCGGTGACCGCATCGCCAGGGAGACCGAGTGTCAGCATCGTCGTGAAGGCGCCGCCGATGACGCCGTTGTTCGCGGTACACGTAGCGGCCAGACCGCCAAGCGATCCATTGTTGAATTCCTCTTTCTTCTTGCCTTTGGCAAATTTCTTACTCTGCTCCCATGTAACGATCGAGGCGATATCGCCGCCCGCACCAGGAATGGCTCCGATGAAGGTTGAGACGATGGAGGACATGGCGAAAGGCTTCGCCATCTCCTTATGCTCCTTCCTGTTCGGAAGAATACGTCCGATCTTCTGCTTCGTCTTTTCGATCTTCTGCGGATTTTCAAGCACTTGATAGAAAATTTCTCCGACTCCGAACAAACCGATCATGATCGGAATGAAGGAAATGCCGTCGTAGAGTGCACTCTGCTCAAAGGTGAAACGCGGCGTGCTGACGATCGGATCGAGCCCGATCGTTGCGATGAATAATCCGATAAAACCGGTAAGCAGCCCTTTCGTGATCGATTTTCCGGATACTCCGATCATCATCGATAGTCCGAAAATCGCCAAGGCGAAATATTCCGGTGCACCGAAGCTCAAGGCGAAACTTGATATCGGCTGGGCGAGCAGGATAAGAAAGATCGTACTGATGATTCCGCCAAGTCCGGAGTAAATGGCATTGATCCCTAACGCAAGTCCCGCTTTTCCCTGCTTCGTCAATGGGTAACCGTCGAAGGTCGTCGCCATCGATGCAGGGGTGCCCGGGGTGTTGATCAGAATCGCTGGGATTCCGCTTGCGAATATACCTGTACAGTAGATGGAGATCAGCATAGCAAGTCCCTGTTCAGGAGGAAGCCAGAACGTCAGAGGCGTTAGTATAGCGATACCCATGGTCGCTGTAAGTCCAGGCAGCGCTCCAATGAACAGGCCGAGAGCACTGCCGATCAGAATGAATGTGATCGTGCCTATTTGAAATAAATCTCCTATGAAGCCCATCATGCCCCTCCTCCTATAGAATGATGTTGAATCCCTCCGTGAAAATGTAATAGACAGACACGCTGAGGATTACCGATAAAAGGACGGACGGAAGAACCTTTATTCTAAGAATAACCCCCATCAAAAACAGGGTAATTGTAGAAATGACCAGGAAAGGTAAAGCCTGGAATAAGAAAACGAATGCCCCGATGGCGACGATGAAGAGAAAGAGCCGCTTGCTCATCACCTGCTGCCGCCCTTCCTCCTTCGCTTTCCGAAGCGCCAGAAACGTTTCTATCACAGTAAGCACCATGATGACGATCAGTGTGACCCGAGGGAAGAAGGCTGGTCCTACTCCCTCTTGCTGGAATGCCGTGTTGAACTGGAACGTCTGCCAGAACAGAAACACAGCAATAATGAAGATAGTCGCATTTATCCAAAGGCGAAGATCCTTCACGTCCTTCTCCTCCTTTCCTACCATTACTGATTCAATTCGATGGTCGGAATCAGTTCATTGAAGTAATCATACTGTTCTTCTGCATACGCTTTGAACTCTTCGCCCTCTTTATAGGCAGGAATCATACCGCGATCTTCCATCAACTTCTGGAATTTATCGCTGTCGGAAGCTTCCTTAAATGATTCCCTCAGCTTCTTCAATGCTTCTTCCGGAGTTCCCTTCGGCGCGACAAATCCGCCCCATCCAGCAACAGATACATCATACCCAGATTCCTTCATCGTCGGTGTATCCGGAAGGGAAGGATCGCGTTCATCTCCCATGACCGCAAGCACCTTCAAGTCACCACTTGCTACACCGGCGCTTACTTCGGAAGGGCTTACAGCAACAGCCGATATATGGCCGCCCATCAGTGCCGTCACGGCAGGTGCCGCTCCTTCATAAGGAACATACTCGACATCGACATCCGCTTCCTGTGCGAAAGCCGCTGCTGCGATGTGCCAGATGGATCCCGCTCCGGAGTTACCGATCTGGATTTCCCCTGGGTTGTCCTTGGCATATTGAACGAAGTCTTCTATCGTATCGTAAGGCGCATCAGCCGGCACAGTGATGGCCGCCGGAATCGTCATCAGCTGACCGATATATTCGAAATCATCCGGCTTGATATCTGCAAGCCCCAGTCCATCAAGCATCGACATTTCTACAGGAACATACCCGAGTGTGTAGCCGTCCGACTGGGCATTCTTCACAGCAAGCATTCCTGTCGCACCAGAACCACCCGTCTTATTCGTAATCGTCACAGGTACACCGAGGCCGCTTTCCATTTCTGTCGCGATCGTTCTCGAGACCAAATCCGAAGATCCACCGGATGCGAACGGAACGATGACTTCGACCTGGTCATCCGGATAGTTTGCCGCTTCGGAATTAGAGCTGGAACTGCTGCAGGCGGTCAGGATCAAAGCGAAAAACACCATCATGAATACGCTTACTTTTTTGTTCATATTGATTCGCTCCCTTAATTTCATATAGTTTTACAAGACGCTCCTTCCACTAAGGAGGGCTTCATGACTTTCTTCTGGACATCGAACTGTTCTTTCAGCGTCAGACGGTTCTTCAGCATGATCGATGCTTCCATCCCGATCCGCTTCATCGGCTGCGTCATCAACGTCAGCTTCGGTTCAATCAACTCCCACTGTACGTTATCACCGAAGGCTATGACGGATACATCTTCTGGAATCCGCAGTTCCTGATCCCGAACTGCTTTCAGGACCCCTTTCGTCATCGTGTTATTGCAGGAATAGATCGCCGTCGGCGGCTTCGGATTCATCAACAGCTCAATTGTCGCCCGATACGCCTCGGCTTCTTTGAAGTCCGCTTCCAGCACCAGCGATTCTCTATCATCCATCCTCAGTTCCTTCACTGCATCGACCGCACCGTAGAGACGCTCCCGCCCGATCGAGTTACGTTCATGGCCGTAAATGATGCCGACCGTCTCATGACCAAGACGATGGAGATAATGCATACATTCATAAGATCCGTAATAGTTGTCATCAACAATCAGATCCGTATCGACTTCATTGACCTGTCTATCGATCGCAATGACCGGAATGTTCTTCTTCTGTATAGATTCAATCATGTCACCATTCTCACCCGTCGGAATGATGACCAGTGCATCGACCTGCTGCTCCATGATGATTTTCAACGCTTCCCTCTCGAGTTGCGGATCATCATTGTGGCTGAGCAGTATCATATGCGATCCAAGCGAACGGATCATCTCCTCGACGTCCTTTGCAATAGACATCAAATACGGATTCGAGATGTCCGATGTCAAAACGGCAATCTTATTGGATTTCGAAGCCTTCAAGCTTCTTGCGTTTGCATTGACGCTGTACCCGAGACGCTGAATGGATTTCAGAACCGTATCCCTCGTATCCTTGCCGACATACCCTTTATCATTGATCACCTTCGAAACGGTTGCAATCGATACTTGTGCATCCTTTGCTACATCTTTGATCGTCACTCTTCTCATCCTGATACCTCCGTGTTTGCATGATCTACTAGTTTAATTTAATACACGGAAGCCGTGAAACTTCAAACATTTGAGGACATTTCATCCCACACGTGTTTCTCCTGCCAAGCCCTGATTTCCTCAAGCAGCATGCCTTTCTCCGCCTCTGTCAGATCTTTGTGCGGACTGCGCATGCTTCCACCCTGAACCCCGCGGTACTCGAGCGCCTTCTTGAAATAAGACATGTTCGCCCCGGCCTTCAGAATCGTAATGATTTCGTTACCGGCCTTCTGCACCTTTTGCGCCTCTTCGATTCTACCTTCCGCATACAGCTTATTGATTTCAACGAACGGTTCCGGGAAAGCTCCCGACACGCCGGATACCACTCCGGCACACCCCATCGCCAGCGCTGGAAGGAACAATCCGTCCGCCCCCGTCAAAACAGAAAACTCACCAGGCTGCACCGTAAGGTAATCCTTGATTCTCACAAAATCAGGGAAGCTGTACTTGATTCCAACTATGTTCGCACACTTCTCTGCAAGCTCTCTTACTACATCCACCGACAAGTCATTTCCAGAGCACTGCGGAATGTTATATAAGTAGATAGGGAAATCTTCCGGCAGCGACTGGGATATCGTCTGGTAATATTCCAGGATTTCTTCGTCACTGACATTGAAGAACGCCGGTGATACCACCCCGATGCCGTCCGCCCCGGCCTGCCACGCATGCTTGGCTAGCTCCAACGTATCCTTCGTCGTCATCGCACCGACGTGAATGAATACGTTCACCCGCTCCGCCGCCGTATTAATGACCTCCTCTGCTACACGCTTCCGCTCCTCCAACGACAGCTTGAACATCTCCCCCGTCGTGCCGAGAGGAAACAAACAATCCACCCCTTTGTCGATCAGGAAGTTCGTTAATCGCTCAGTAGCCTGTAAATCGACCTCTTCCACTTCATTCATTGGAGTTACCATCGCCGTTGTCACACCATACAGTCGTTTCAAACCTATCATCCCCTTCTTTAGTAAAACGTTTCACTATGAAAAACAAGTAAATCATTGGTTAATAAAGGTAATAATCTATATAAAAGCTGAAAATAGTAAAACGTTTCACTATGATTATAAAAAGAATACGCTTACATTTCAACACTTTTTTTGAATTTTCTTTCGAATAAATGAACAAACCCTGATTCCTAGCTCATACGCCAAGAGCATCGAGCTTTATCACCCGCCACAAAAAAGTTCAATAAAATTGTAAATAAAACCCAAAACTTGACTCATAGTCCATGGGCAGATCACCGAAACCATTGGATGATTTTCACATGGCTAATTATATTGAAAGTAAGTTATACAACGTGGTTATAGGAATCAAAATTCGTAAACTCCGCATAGAAAGAAAGTGGACGCAAGAGGAGCTGGCCTTCCGTGCCGGTATGGACGTAACCTACATCAGTGATTTAGAGAACGGAAAGAGAAACCCCACCAACATCACCATGAAAGCAGTGGCGGAAGCATTAGAAATCGAATACGACGAAATCTATCCCACCCCGGAAGAGATAAAGGAGTATAATTAAACCTGTTCCTTCATCTCTTCCCGCTCCTCAAGCGCTATCCCCGGTAACATTCCAACCATTCCCCGAACGAGGTGAACCCCCTTGAAAAAAGAATATCTCTACTTTACCATCGAGCAGGAACGTATCTGCATTGAAATCTGGTGCGGTCTCTTGTCTTACTTTGTCATTGGCAGCGTGCTTGGAACTTTCGAGTTTGGAAGTCTCCGTGAAGGCCGTGATAAAGAGGAGGCTGTCGGTTATGTTGTGGATCAGTTGAGAAAAGAGATTGAGAGAAGGAAATGACTTGGACTTCCCTCAGTGTAAATAATTCAAATACCTCATAAAATTCTTCCACAAGGACATGAGAACAAGCACCTTCCTTATGATTGACCTACTGCTTCCTAGCTGGTACTACATCACTCCAATTATGTTAAGTATTCCTAGTAACTGATTTCTCATGGAGAAGGTTAATACACTTTTTTAATTTTGTGCATCTCACAAAATTACCTTTATAATAGAGATACTTAATGTTAATTAGCGGAGGTAACGTTGTGACTGTCAGTATTAAAGATGTGGCACGCGAAGCAGGTGTATCTATCGCGTCAGTATCCAGAGTGATCAGCGGAAAACCAGGTGTAGGTGCCGCCACCGAAGCTCGTATCCGAAAAGTCATGGAAGACTTGAATTATCGGCCCAATTTAGGAGCTAGAGGACTCGTGAAGCAGCAAACTGGGAACATTGCGGTTATAGTTCCGAGAGGATCTTTCACCTTAAACAACCCTTTCTTTTCAACGGTAATCGATGGAATCGCTAAAGGAATGGATCAAACCGAGTACAATATTGTTATGTCCTTCACCTCTATCCAACAAAAAAAATTACTGGAAAATCAATCTGTGGACGGTATCATCTTATTCTCACCCAGGAGTGAAGAATTTCAATTAGAATGGTTGGAAAACCTTGGTTTGCCGACGGTCGTTATTGGCAGCTATGTAGAGAGCTCACCTTTCCCTTGCGTTCGTCCTGATGACGCGGATGGAATCGATCAAGCCGTACAAGCTCTATACGAACGCGGTCATAGACATATCGGCTTGATAAATGGGCCAATGAGTTCCATGCACAGTGTAAAATGCTTGGAAGGCTATCATCAGGCTTTGCAGCGACTTGCCTTAGACTCCGGAAGCAATGATATGCTGGAGCTAGATGAATTCGATGTAGCAGCCTCACAAGAAAGCATTGAAGCATTCTTAAGTTCCCGTCCTTCAATGACCGGCATCGTTTGTGCTTCCGATTATCTCGCTATCGGAACGATGCGGATAGCAACTACAATGGGACTATCCATTCCAGAGGATTTATCCGTTGTCGGTGCAGACGATGTTCCTATTGCTTCTCAATTAACACCAGCCTTGTCATCCGTCAGGGTAGATCTTCCTGGGATTGGTCGAGAAGCTACTCGGACGCTCATCAGACTACTCGCCGGAGAACGGATAGAACCTAAAAACCTTGTATTTCCTATGAGTTACGTCGACCGCGAAACAACAAGGAATATAGAGCAATAAAAAAGACCCCGAACTTTGATTTCATAACCAAAGTTCGGGGTCTTTTTTTGTTAACGCTTACAAAATGCGGATTGTTAAAAGAATAGTGACTAGGTAATTTCTTAACTTAACATACGAACAAGATCGACAATTGCCAACCCGATTAATACTAGACCAAACAGGTAGCTGATAATCATACATACCTGCAGCACTCTCGGCTGCTTTACACCTTTGTTGACATCTTTTCGAAACAACATCAGAGTGATAAAAAAACCTGCAGCCGGTGCTGCAACAGCGGTGGCGATGTTCGCTAAGTAGATTAGTTGAACGGGAGATCCACCGTAACTGAAACTTATGACTGCCGATGCGGCTAATACAGCTATCGACCCCCATTTAATGCTTTTATCTTCCAAGCCTGTCGGTTTATTAAATCCGGCATTCAGCAGGACGACGGAACGGTGGGTGTTACCTAACAAAGATGAGAAAGCTGCAGCTAAAAGAGCAATTCCCATGACTGCTCCTGCTGCTCTTCCCATAAATGGAACAAGCATATCCGCCATTTGCTTTGGGGACTCGATGAGAATATTTTGAGGGTTCATTACAATTGCTCCGACAAGAACAATCGCTCCACTAACTAAAACAACGCCCAGAACATGTGAAATAGAGTCTGCAAGCATAGCTCCATTAAACAAATCTTCCTTTTTCCACTTCTTCTCTTTACTTAAATAGGTTCCATATATCCCCGTAGTGATAGAAGCGTGGGTGCTGATAAATCCCAGGGCTAAAGCGAAGCTTCCTGCTGGAAAATACCAATGAGTGAGCCCGTCCATAGTCTGCGCAGCGCTTGGCCCACCTGTACTGAACAATGTAGCGTAAAATGCGCAAATCATTCCTAGAATGCAGATCATCGCACCCTTTTCAACTTTCGAGTACACTCCTTTAGCAAAATAACAATATACTAGAACACACAACATAATTAAGGCACCGAATTTCCAATTGATTCCGAACAATAAATTCATGCCTGTCCCGGTACCGGATATGTTTCCAATAGTAAAGAATACACAAGACAGAAACGCAAAGATACCGACAATAGCTGCAGCAAATTTTCCATAATAATGCCGGATCGCGTGAATAGACGGCATCCCTGTGAGCAGTGTAATGCGGTACGTAGCCAGTAAGAAACTGATTGCCATAAATGATATAGGAAAAAACAGCCATAATAGAGAATATCCATGAGAGGCACCAAGCATAGAAGCTGTAGTAATGACACCAGGACCCATCACGACTCCAGTTAATATGATTCCCGGCCCCACCCGTTTTAATAATTCAGTAATCGGGAGGCGTTTTGACTGACTGTCGTTTATCATTTCTCTTACTTCAACTTCTTGTTTCCCCAAATTGTCCCTCCTTTATAATCCTTTATGTCAAGGTGTAAACCAGCTTAATCTATCCATATCATAAACGGCCAAAGAGAGGACCCTTCCCTCTAAGGCCGTTGACTATTTAATAGAATTTCGACGCTATGATTTCACTTCGTCTTTCAGCAAGCCTACACTCAATAACCCTTGACGAATTTCTTCTACCTCTTGCTCAGATAATGGAAGAACAGGACGTCTAGCATGACGACTGCTGATCAACCCGCGCTGATACATCGCTTCTTTCATGCGGAGATGAGAAGTTGAGGACGGCTCATCCATTTTGTAAACGGCCTGTTTTAATTCAAAGATGCGTTCATATACTTTCTGAGCGGCTGGAAGATCCTTGTTCTTGACACATTTGACTAATTCGGAGATCAGATCCGGAACAAAGCATCCAAAACCGACAAGCGCCCCATCAATACCCTGAACAAGAGTCGGGAGTAAGTATTCATCATGGCATGTCAGCAAGGAACAATCTGGTGCTTCTTGTTTAAGTGCACGAACATCTACTTCATATTGAGCAATATCCCTCTCCCCAAGTTTATAAGATACAACGTTCGGAATTTTGGACATTTCGATAAGTTGACTGGTGGAATAAGAAGACTTCGTCCATGATGGGTATTGGTGAACCACAATTGAGATATCAATTGCTGCTGCAACATCCTTAAAGAACTCCACCGTGGATTTCTGCTGCATGCCAAAGCGCAACCATGAGTGAGGTGGCATGAGAAGAATTCCTTCTGCACCAGCTGCTTCCGCAGCCTGGGCATGTTGAATAGCTTCTTTCGTTCCTTCTGCGGAAATACCGGAAATGACCGGAACTTCTCCTTGTAATTCATCTGCTGCGATTCGTACCGCTTCCGCCCGTTCTTCCGGAAGCAACGTCATAATTTCTCCCGTATGGCCATTTACTACAATACCATTTACCCCTTCATGTCCAGCTACCCAACGAACCAACGATCGAAATCCTTGCTCATCAATTGAATCGTCTTCTTTAAAAGGAATTAAAACAGCCGGAAATACGCCACTCCACTTTGTTTTGTTTTTCATCATTTCCTTCCTCCTTGGGTATGTTTAGTTTTATAGTAAACGTTTACGTAACGAATGTATCACGTAAACGTTTACAAGTCAAAGTATTTTGAATATTTTATTGATATTTATTGGAAATGATCTCCTCCCGGAACGACTTCCCTTGTTTTAAGCTGATTTACTTGTCCCGTCGAGGTGCAATAAATAAGAGACCTGATCCTAACTGCGAGGTTTTGGCCTTCCGCAATAAGATCAGGTCTCTTTCCTATTTCATGCTATGTGTCCGTCCTTACTTAAACGAAAAAGGAAACAACTACCAGCATCACAAATGCTGTAAGCCATGCCAACGTAGTCGGAATGGACCACACCATCATTTGTTCTTTAGCGTTCTTAATACCAAGCATCCGGTTTACGACCCAATAGAAGCTGTCATTAAAGTAAGAGAATAAGAGGGATCCTGTTGTCGCTCCGACTGCCGCAAGAGGCATGTAGACTCCATCGACTCCCGCTAATATCGGCGCCGTGATGGAAGCCGCGGTAATCATTGCCACCGTTCCGCTTCCCTGCACAAGTCGTACAAAGCTGGACACGAAGAAAGGTAGAAGTACGAGCGGCACAGACATGTTTACGATCAATTCGGCGACATAGTCCCCTGATCCACTTTCACGAAGAACGTTCCCGAGAGCACCACCAGCACCTGTGACGAGTAAAATGATACCGGCAGATTTAATTCCTTCTTCCATACGGTCAAGCGAATCGGTGCGGCTTAAGCGAGTCGTCAATGTATAAATCGCGAAAACCAAGCCGATCCCTACGGCAATGACGGGGTTACCGAAGAATTGGATATAGCCGAAGATACCTTCTGTTAATCCCTGCGCAGAGACGACTGTATTGGCAAAGATTAATAGAATCGGAATTAAGATCGGAGCCATCGACATGAACAAGGAAGGGAGATGTTTGTTCTCCTGCTGATTGATGAATTCTTCATAGGTTTCAGCCGGCTGTTCCGGACGTATCCATCCTAAGCCATCTTCGTCCGGAAGCTGGTGAATTCGTTTGCCTATCCATTTTGCATAGAATACACCGACGATGATCAATGGAATGGAGAAGATCAATCCCCACAAAATCATGAGACCGACACTGACGTCGAATATTCCGGCGACCCCAAGGGGTCCTGGAGTAGGAGGGACGAGCGAGTGCGTCACTACTAGTCCGATGGCCAGTGCAACACCCAGGGTAACGATAGAACGTTTCGTTTTCTTTGAAATCGCTTTCAATAATGGGGTTAAAATAACAAAGGCTGAATCGACAAAAATAGGAATGGAAACGACGTAACCCGTTAATGCCATCGCCCAGTCCTCTCTTCGTTTTCCGAGCATTTTCACAAAAGAGTAAGCCAGTCTTTCCGAAGCTCCCGCGACTTCCATGACGCGCCCCAGCATCACACCGAAACCGATGACGATACCGATCGAACCAAGCGTTCCTCCGAAGCCGTCTGTAATGGCATTTGCCACATTGGGAGGGGTCATGCCTGCTACTAAACCGATGACCGAGGCTGAAATAATCAATGCGATAAAGGCATGTATTTTAGTTTTCATAACTAAGAAAACAAGCAAGGCTATACCAATGACCAAACCTAGAATTATTTGTCCACCTGGTGCTTCCACTCACATTCATCTCCTTTATGGTTCTTGATAGAAAGCTTATTTAAATTGCTAATGAAGTTTTGTTTATATATAATGACAAGCGAGTCCTCCCTTGGGCTGTCCGTTCTGGATCTGTGGTAGGGTACGGAACAGGAACGGCACCAAGGGGACTCTTTTTTTACGCTTGCATCTATAGGGTTTTACTCTTTATTTTTTAAAAAATGGTGTGTATTTGGCCGCTGCTTTGATGGCTTCCACCATACTGACCGAGCTTGCGATTCCTTTACCGGCAATATCGAAAGCCGTCCCATGGTCTACAGATGTCCGCAAGTATGGAAGACCGTTTGTCACGGATACGGTACGTTCAAAGTCATACATTTTTGCAGCGATGTGTCCTTGGTCATGATACAGGGAAAGGACAGCGTCATATCTCCCATTTGCCGCTTGGTGGAAAACAGAGTCTGCCGGAACCGGTCCGTTCACCTCAACCCCTTGTTCCCGTGCAGCTTCCAGGCCTGGTTTCAATTCGTCTATCTCCTCACGTCCAAACAGTCCGCCTTCTCCGGAGTGTGGGTTCAAACCTGCAAGTGCCAGTTTCGGATTTTCGATTCCCAACAGCTCCAAAGCTTTCTTACAACGAATCAAGTAATCTTCCACCCGCTCCTTGGTCATCATAGGGATGGAATCGGCGAGGGATACGTGACGAGTCAGGAAGAAAATGCGCAAATCATTCACTTCGAACATCGTCATCGGATCATCCGCCTCGGTAAACGCTGACAGCATCGCCGTATGGTCGATATAAGGAACGTCTTCTGCTGCTTGCAGCGATTCCTTGTTGATTGGAGGTGTACAGATGGCGTCTGCGTCTCCGGACTCGATTAAATCATGTGCTGCTTTAATATATTCATAGGAAGCACGCCCGCACATCCCCGAAACCATTCCCATTTCATAGCTGTCGAGGTCGACATTGTCGAGATCAATCAAATCAATGGTACCGCTTTCAAAAATAGCCTCTGACGTCTGCTTGATAACATTCAGGTTCAGGTGGGTATGAATGGATTCCATGATTACTTTCAGAACACCTTGGTCCCCAATGACCACAGGATTACATACATCGTAAATTTCTTGCTGCGCCAGGGATTTAATGACGATTTCAGGACCGATACCAGCAGGGTCTCCGGTTGGAATTACGATTACAGGTAGGTTGTTGTTCATTTTTCATCATCCTTTAATTAAAGTTTTTTGTAGAAGAAATCATATAGTTCATACAGGTGTACAAGGCTTTCTTATCCCCGATCATTCCACCCTTAGTTACAATCGGCATACCATCCAGGTAGCCTCCTGTAAAACTTCCATAGGCGGCGAGCGGGAGAATTTCGTCTTTCAGTTCAATCCCATGCGCTCTGGTAATCGAGGCTACAGATGCTGTTACATCCCCGCCACTCAAATAGCAGCCTTTGAAGGATTCCCGATGGCTCTGCAAAAGGCGGCGGCTGATGACACCGAGCCCATCGGTTATTCTCTTGGCAAGCCCTTCTTCGGTTGTGCTCTCTTCTTCAGCCATTTGAGAAAGGTTCAACATCTTATGTCCCGGATGGTAGGTCGTCACGAGTAAAATGTCGCTGGCCTCCAGCCTTTCCTCCGCGATAGCGACAATCCGATCCACTTCCTGATCCCATGTTTCTGAAAAAGTAGCCAAGCGGGCAGGATCGACATAAATCGGTTCCACGCCTGTTTTCTGCGTATAATAGTCGATCTGCAGGCCCGTTTGGGAAGTGGCGCTTCCGATGGTTATCAAGTACTTCTCATTCGTCCGCACTTGATTCAATTTCTTACTTGCATAGGCCGCTGTGAATGGCCCGGGGTCGACAGCAAGAATCGGACCATTCATATCCTTGACGACTTCCGCAATCAACTCAATATGTTCCTCCGTCACCGCGTCGAAACAGATGACTTTCGAGTGTTGTTTCGCGTCATCAATTTCTCTCTTTAAAGCGTCCGGACCATCCATGACCACATCGAGACCGACAGAAGTAATCGGCAGGGTCGTCTGGCACCGGATGATTTCCTCCACCTTTGATGTCGTTAAAGGCTTTACAGGATCCGCGGCTACATCCGTTTGCTGGAGAGGAACATTGTCCACCAGCAGAAATCCCCCGATAGTGGTTCGTGCCGAGTCGGGGAAGGAGGAGACGACCACCGCTACGGCATCCTCTCCGAGAAATTCCAGCATGGCCTCCATTTCACTTCCGATGTTCCCTCGCAAGGTACTATCGACCCGTTTGCTGTATATCTCTCCCCGTCCCAGACGTTCACTTTTCTCCAGAGCCGCTTTCACCCTGCTCTTCGCCATATCTTCGGAAACATAGCGGCTGTCGGTATCCAAGCAAATGGCTTCGTATCCAGCATCCGGCACTGGCAGCCCATGTATGATCGTTGCTGTTTTGAACCCTTTCTTATTCAGCTTGACGCCTGTGGCATTCGCTCCTGTCAGGTCGTCACAAAGCACGACAATACTGCTCACATCCACCCCTCCTTCATCTAATAGACATTGGTTACTTTCTGTAATCCTTCTACTGTATCGCTGTCAATTCGATCATCCGTAATGATGCCGTTGATCTCACCTAAGTCGCACACATGAGCAAAAGATCGCTTATTGAATTTGCTGTGATCTGCGACGACCCATTTAGCACTAGCACTCTCGAGCATACGCTTTTTGATATACGACTTCTCTAAAGTCGGAGTCGAAATACCCTCTGTCGGATGAACCGCATTAGCACCAATAAAAACGATGTCGACTTTAATCTGCCTCAAAAATTCCTGTACATGGGCTCCGATGAAAGCACCGACACCTTTCTGGAGTTCCCCTCCGGTTGAAATGACCTGACACTCGGAATTGAGAAGCTCCATCGATATCTTCGCATCATTGGTCACAATCAAGAGATCATCCCTCTTGTTCAAGAGCTTAGCGATTTCAAGATTGGTTGTCCCTGAGTCCAATAACACCCTTGCATGCTCCGGAATACGTTCCACTGCTTTTCTTGCTATTTGCTGCTTCTCTGCCGTATAACTGGACAGCTTCGTTTGATAAGGAATCTCTTGTGTCAACGTCTCCGGCAGGACCGCACCTCCATGGGAGCGGATCAGTTTGCCTTCTTCTTCAAGCGAAGCAAGATCCCTCCGAATGGTCATCGGTGACACATCAAACAGAGAGGATAGCTGATCAATGTAAACCGTTCCTTCTGAGTGAAGCTGCTTTAAAATCTCGAACCGTCTTTCCGCTTGTATCATCTATTTCAACCTCTTCCAATGTTCGTTTGTGTTAAGTATACGCTTTCAGTGAAGTTAAATCAACATAAAATAACAAAATATGTTCTTTTATGTTCTTTAATCCTTGGAATATTGTTCGAATTTGTTCAAAATGAGTGAAATCTTAATTTCAAATCATAAAAAAGACCCTTATCTGTAAAAGACAAGGATCCTTCTAACAAACTCTATACTATTGTTAGTACTTAAAATATTGATTTGTAAAGAAGGTAGATAAGCAGCCATATTGGAATTGATAACAATAGACCATTCAAACATCCTTTAGTGAAATTACCTTCTTCATTACTCATGCCTTCCATCCTCTCCAAGACATTGTCTTTCTATGTTTATTTATCTCATTGTAACCAATCATGCATGCGATTAAACAGGAATAATTTGTTGGATGTACGAAAAAAACCGGCTGCTACCAGCCGGTTTCTTGTTAGGAGCTATAATCAGTAATCATATCATGTACTTCCTGCACCTGGCCCTCATCGACCTGCAGGTAATAGATACCGTCGATCTTTTCACCGTTACCTGTCATCTGATAGGTAGTGAGATGATCACCCGCACCTCTGTAATTGGCAAGAAGATCCTTCATGATGTCAAAATCCATGTTCGTCTTGACGTTATTACCGAGGACGTCCATGATGCTTCCTATTTTATTGACAGAACCTACGCTGGCTCCCTTATCAATGATGCCCTCAATAACCTTGCGCTGACGTTCGTTACGACCGAAGTCCCCATCCGGGTCCTGGTATCTCATTCGTACAAACCCCATTGTTTCAGGACCATTCAATTCCATTAACCCTTTTGTGTACTCAAAGCCTTTCTTATAATAGCCGGTATCTGTCCAAGCCAAATCATTATTCACCGTAATTCCGCCGATGGCATCAACCATTTCTGCAAGACCTTCCATGTTCATGCGGACAAAGTAATCCATTTCTACATCCAGCAGGTTCTCAACCGTCTGGATCGACATATCCGTACCACCAAACGCATAAGCGTGGTTGATCTTGTCCATCTTGCCGGCTTGTTTCGCATCACCGACAAGCTCTGTTCTCGTATCCCTCGGGATGCTGATCAACTGGCTGCGATTATTGTTCGGATCGACAGATAAAACCATAAGCGCATCGGAGCGGCCCCGGTCACCATCACGTTCATCCACCCCTAAAAGCAATATATTCAACGGTTCTTTCTTCTCTATTTTCTTCTTCGTTGCCTCATGATCGATGGACTGCACTTCTTCGTGCATGTCATCGTTCACCGTGTTTTTAGCACTGTTATACACGCTGAATACATAGCCGCCTCCTGCTAAAAGTAAAAGGACGACTGCTAACAAAGGGATCTTCCACCATAACCCTTTTTTCTTTTTCTTATTTCTATCGCTTCTCATCTTTCCACACTCCGTATCCAAATAAAGTTAAGCCTATGTAACAGAAACCATATATTTCTATCTTTTCCCACTATACCATTAAGCTTCATATGTATCTATTAAATCCCATATTTCTACATTATGTTACGGTGTTCGACATAAGATATATCGGTCAAATCAGCTGATTGTTGAACAAAATAAAAAAGCCTCCCGAAAAGGAGACTTATTCTATAATCTCTTTTCTATTGTATAAACCTTAAAACCATGATGAAGAGGATACTCCAAACAGGTATGGAAAGTACAGCTCCATTAATCAGACCTGCAGCAAAGTCACCTTCTCTTATAATCATCAGCAACTACCCTCTTTCTGATTTATTTTGGAAACGTTTTCAATATTGATTTTATCACAGTTTACCCAAAAAAATTGCAAGAAAAACACTTTTCTATTCTTCTTTTTTTGTCGAGTTATAGTAGAGGGATCCAATAATTGTTTTTATAAGTCTTTAAACCTTAAAAGTTCCAATATATGCAACTTTAAAATTCTTTTTACTTATGTAATTAAATATATTTTCCACTTTTGGTTTATGATACAATCTATTTTGTGATTATTTTATAGGAGTGAATAAATGAAGTATAAAGAACCGATATTTTTACAACCCGAGTACAAAGAAAGAATATGGGGAGGAACCAAACTGCAGGAACTGTTTGACTATGATATTCCTTCTAATCAAACTGGTGAAGCTTGGTGCATTTCCGGTCATGCTAATGGCTCCAGCACTATAAAAAACGGCCCTCTTCAAGGGAAAACTCTCGCCTATGCATGGGAGCATCACCGCGAACTCTTTTCAAATGAGGAAGGTAACGAGTTCCCTCTATTGACGAAGCTATTAGATTCAAAAAAGGATCTCTCCGTTCAAGTCCATCCTAATGATTCCTTCGCAAGAGAAGTAGAAGGAGAAAACTACGGAAAAACCGAATGCTGGTACGTCGTCGACTGTGAAGAAGATGCAGAAATAATCTTCGGACATCATGCGGCTGATAAGGAAGAGCTTATACATATGGTTAACAGCGGAGATTGGGACAATCTGCTTCGCAAAATTAAGGTAACCCCTGGAGACTTCTTCTATGTACCTAGTGGGACAATTCACGCTATAGGGGCAGGAATACAAATCTTAGAAACCCAACAAAGTTCCGATATCACATATCGTGTTTATGATTATGACAGAGTGGATGCCAACGGTCAGCAAAGAGAACTGCATCTGGAGAAGTCCCTGGATGTGACGAGTGCTCCCCACCATGACCCTGCCTTTCCAAAGAGCAGGAAGACTAAAGAAGGGCTAGTGGAAGAAACATTGATAGAAGAAGATTATTTCTCCGTATATAAATGGCAAGTAACGGACAAGAGTGAAGAACTGTCTCCTTCTACTTATCTGCTTGTTAGCACGATCGAGGGTGAAGGGAAGTTAACGATTGAAGACCAATCCTATTTCTTTAAAAAAGGGGATCATTTCATTCTTCCTTCGACTATGGAGTCCTATACACTACACGGAAACGCGACGTTCATCGTTTCCAAATCTAATCAAAATTGAAGGGGTGCATCTATATGTGGAAAAAAGAGTACCAACGTTGGAGAGAATTTCAAACATTAAATGAAGACCTGGCATTGCAATTAGATCAGCTGGCTGATGATGAAAACCTATTGGAAGATGCTTTTTATAAAGATCTGGAATTCGGCACAGGCGGCCTCCGAGGAAAAATAGGTCCTGGTACCAACCGGATGAATATATACACCATCCGTAAAGCTGCGGAAGGGCTTGCCAATTACATAGAAGAACAACAACTGATCGAACGAGGTGTAGCCATTGCTTACGATTCTCGTTATATGTCGAAAGAATTCGCTGTGGAAACAGCTCGTGTCCTAGGCTGTCACAACATCCCAGCTTATGTGTTCACCTCCCTAAGGCCGACTCCAGAACTGTCCTTTGCAGTCCGCCATTTAAATGCAGGTGCTGGAATCGTTATCACAGCCAGCCACAACCCTCCAGAATACAATGGCTTTAAAGTGTACAACGACGACGGCGGTCAGGTACCACCATCCCAAGCCAAAGCCATTATCAAATACGTAAATCAGGTAGAGAATGAGTTGGAAGTGCAAGTTTCGGACCAAGATGAATTGGAGCAAAATAATCTATTAAGATGGATCGACGAAGAAGTTGATACTGCTTACCTGGAAGAACTGAAGCACGTTACCGTTCGCAGTGACATAAAAAAAGACCTGAATATCGTCTTCTCCCCTCTTCATGGAACAGCTAAAGACTTAGTCGAAAAAGGCCTTCAACAGAATGGATTCACTTCTGTTTATACCGTCAAAGAACAAGCTTCTCCGGACCCAGAATTCTCGACAGTATCATCACCCAACCCGGAAGAACATCAAGCCTTTGAAATGGCTATCGACTATGGAGCAAAAATAGGAGCCGATGTCCTGATGGCTACCGACCCAGACGCAGACCGCTTAGGAGTTGCTGCACCGGATGCCGATGGTAATTTCAAAGTACTTTCCGGTAACCAAACAGGAGCTTTAATGCTTGATTACCTCTTAGGTCAAAATAAGAACCTTCCAGACAACGGCCTCTTAATCAAGACCATCGTTACCTCTGAGTTCGGTCGTGTCATTGCAAATTCTTACGGAGTTAAATCAATCGATACTCTAACCGGTTTTAAGTTCATCGGAGAAAAAATCCGCGAATTCGAACAAAGCGGAGAATTCAACTTCCTGTTCGGCTATGAAGAAAGCTATGGCTATCTCGTCAAAGACTTTGCAAGGGACAAAGATGCGGTTCAGGCTGCTCTATTGGCAGCAGAAGTGGCGGCCTATTGGAAGAATCAGGACAAAACCTTATGGGAAGCCCTCCACGAACTATATGAAAAGCATGGATTCTTCCTTGAAGATCTACAGTCTATGAAACTGGAAGGAAAGTCAGGAGCGGCTGCTATTCAAGGAATCATGGATGATTTCCGAAATGCAGCCATTGAAGAAGTAGCAGGTAAGAAAGTTGTAGCTATTGAAGATTATCATTCCTCCACCCGTAAATATGTGCAAGAAAAAAGAAGTGAGGAAATAGACCTCCCGAACTCGAATGTGCTCAAGTTCATCCTAGAGGATGATTGTTGGTTCTGTCTTCGCCCATCCGGTACTGAGCCAAAAATCAAGTTTTACTATGGGGTTAAATCAACATCTAATGCTAAAAGCCAGGAAATCATTAATACTCTAAAAACTACTATTAACAACAGAATTACTGTCCCATCAAGTTGAAATAAAAAGCCACGATCCTTTGAATAGGGATCGTGGCTTTTTAAGTTTACAAAGAAAATATATAATTATTACTCTTATTTAAGATTTTACACTTTCACTTGATTCAACTAAAGATTTCAAAATATCCATAACGTCATCCTTAAGTTCTGGATTCTCCAGGGCCATTTCTATAGTAGTTTGAATGAATCCCAACTTTTCACCTACGTCATAGCGAGCACCATCAAAATCGTAGGCAAATACTCTTTGAATACCATTTAATTTTTGTATAGCATCGGTCAATTGAACTTCTCCACCAGAACCTTTCTCCTGCTTATCCAAGAACATCATAATTTCAGGTGTCAATACGTAACGTCCCATAATGGCAAGATTGGAAGGCTCCTCACCCTTAGGAGGCTTTTCTACAAAATTTCGCACTTGATATAGGCGATCCTCTTTGTTTTCTGGGTCAATTATACCGTATCGATGTGTTTGATTATCCGGGACTTGCTGAACACCTATGACCGAAGACCTAGTTTTATCGTATTGATCAATCAATTGTTTTAAACCTGGTTCTTCAGAACGGATAATATCATCACCTAATAGTACAGCGAATGGTTCATTACCTATGAATTTGCGCGCGCACCAGACAGCATGTCCAAGGCCCTTAGGCTCTTTCTGACGGATATAGTGGATATCTACATTAGAGGTTTCATTTACTTTATCTAACATATCGAATTTCTGCTTGCTCATCAGGTTATCTTCTAGTTCAAAATTCTTATCGAAGTGATCTTCGATTGCTCTTTTCCCTTTACCAGTTACAATAATTATGTCTTCAATGCCAGAAGCAATGGCTTCCTCTACTATGTACTGTATAGTTGGTTTATCGACTATTGGGAGCATCTCTTTTGGCATCGCTTTTGTTGCTGGAAGAAATCTAGTACCTAAGCCTGCTGCTGGAATAATAGCTTTTTTTATTTTAACCATATAAATAACCACTCCTCAAATTGAAATATATAACCATAAGTATAAGTTTTATTGCTTAATATTAATAATTAACATATGCATTACATAAGGTTTCAATTTCATTCCAATCTAAAGCAAATCTATGTATGTCTTCCTCTATCAACTCACTACCAGTTTGAACCTCTACAATTTCCATATTGGTAGTTGCTCTTAGGGCATGCTTTTGACCTAAGGGTATCTGGATAACATCTCCAGCTCTCACGTGCTGAAGTTGTCCATCTATAGCAAAAACCCCTTCCCCTTTTACAATTGTCCAAACTTCAGTTCTCTTATAATGAACCTGATAACTCAAATTCTGACCAGCAGTAATGCCTATTCTTTTAGTCAATATTTCGTTTCCTTCCACAAATTTTGTATAATCAAGGACTCTATACCACCCCCATCGTCTTTCCTCATACATTGGCCTGTTATTAAACTTTCCAACGTATTTCTTTATACTAGGGCTAGATTCTTTATCTGATACCAGAATCCCGTCAGGACTTGCAGCTACTACCACATTATTTAACCCTAGGAGAGTTATTGGAATGTCTAACTCATTAATGATGTGGGAGTTATTTATATCATCAGCTATGATACCTTTCCCTATCATATTAGTGGTCATTTCTTCAGTTAATGTATTCCAAGTCCCTAAGTCTTTCCACTTACCATCATAGGAGGTTGCTACTATGTTTTGTGCTTTTTCCAATACTTCGTAATCAAAACTTTCTTTACTAAAATTTTTATATTGCTGAAGTAATTCTTTGTAATTACTCGAAAAACCTTTCTCTTTTAAAAGATCTAGAATGTATCCAAGCTTAAAAGCAAAGACACCACAGTTCCATAAAGCGTTTTTGCTAATTAAATCTATAGCCACATCTTTATTAGGCTTTTCTTTAAAGGAATTAACACTTACATATCTATCCATTTCACCCTCAGGAACAATATATCCATATTTTTCAGATGGATAAGTTGGTTTAACCCCGATTAATGCTATATCAGCCTTTGATTCATTTATAACTTTTTCAAGATCTTTAACTTTGTTGAAAAAATTGTTTTCAACAAAAGGATCTACGGGCAACATGGTTACCACTTCATCTCTAGCACATTTCATTTCTGAGTAAAGATAGACAGAAGCGAGTGCTATTGCGGGAAATGTGTCTCTTCTTTCCGGTTCCGTTACAATAGTTACTTTATCACCTAGTTGGTTTCTAATCATGTCTACCTGAGATTTGCTTGTAGCAATAATGGACTCATCGTCAATTCCATTTTCTCTTAATTGGCTCCATACTCTCTGAACCATAGAAATTTGATTTTCGCTTTCGTCCTTAAGAACTTTTATAAATTGTTTTGACCGAGAGTCATTAGAAAGCGGCCATAAACGTTGACCGGAACCTCCTGAGAGTAGTACTAATTTCATTTTATTTTTACATCTCCCCTCTATTTATTGATAACCGTGTGGATTTTTTTTATGCCAATTCCAAGCGCTAGAGACTATTTTCTCTATAGAATTATATTTTGGATTCCAACCCAAAACTTCTTTTGCTCTTCTTGAAGATGCTATTAAAATAGGAGGATCACCCTCTCTACGAGCCTCTACCTTGGCAGATATTTTTTTACCTGTAACATCTCGGGCAACATTTATTAATTCTTTAACTGAAAATCCTTCTCCATTACCTAAGTTGAAAATATTTGACTTCCTGCTATTCCTAAGATAATCCAATGACTTAATATGTGCATCTACTAAGTCTAATACATGTATATAGTCACGCACACATGTACCATCATGAGTACAATAGTCATCTCCAAAGATTGAAACGTATTCTCTTTGGCCTAAGGCTGTAGCTAGAATTATTGGAATAATGTGAGATTCAGGGTTATGGTCTTCTCCAATATTATAGTTTGGATGTGCACCTGCTACATTAAAGTACCTTAGTGCCACATAGTTTATTCCATATGCTGAACTTGCCCACTTAAGCAACTTCTCAACAGCAAGCTTTGTATCACCATAGGGGTTAGTAGGGTTTAATTCATACTCCTCGCGTATCGGCATCTCTTCTGAAACTCCATAAGTAGCAGCAGTAGATGAGAATACTAAACTACTAACCTTATGTTCTTTCATACACTGAATTAGATTCATAGTTCCATAAACATTGTTGTAATAGTAATCAAGAGGATTTATAATGCTATCTCCCACTAATGAACTAGCAGCAAAATGCATAACTGCATCAAATTCATACTTTAGAAAAACTTCTCTTATACTATTTATATTTGTTAAATCAGCTTCATAATGCACAGAACCTTCGACCAAAGACTTTTTATGTCCCGTAGCCAAATTATCTATTACAATAACTTCATGCCCAATCTTCAGTAATTCAGCAACAGCATGGCTACCTATGTATCCTGCGCCACCACATACTAAAATTCTCATTTTTTACCACCTAACAATAACTAATGTTATCACGAAATTTCTAACAATATTTTTTTCTGATGTTGTTTTATATATATTTCACAAATAACACGATATACACAAAAAGAGAATAACAAAGCTAATGACGTTCCATAGATACCTAGTATTTGTGTGAAAATAAAACCGAGGATTATTGCAGATAAAGACTGATATACTGCTGCATTAATTACCTTCTTATCATGACCTAGTGTAACCAAGAAATAGTCATTTGACCCGAACATTGCATTTATTAACTGTGCATTTAATAATATAATTAGCACCCAACTATATACTATATCGAATTTAAGGAACCATAGTAATAATGGTGACAAAACGCAAGCAATAAATACTGCTACTCCTGTGATTTTTCGTGAAAGTTTTATTTGAATATTAAATACTTCAGTAAGGTCATTATATGATTTTAAATATAAATTTCTAAACTTAGGATTGTATATACCTTCTATTGCCCTAAATATAAAGCCAACTAAAGAAGCTGTTTGTGATAAAGCCCTGAAAACACCAATCTTTTCGTTAGATCCAATCATCCCTACAAAATAAACCAAAAAGAATGTAGGAGCTTGATTTAAAACTTGTATAAGAAAGTATCTAAAAGATCTTTTTGTAGTTTGCACTATTTTTTGCTTGCTTAAATCAAGATCATTTTTATTTTTAGAGATTAATACAAATAAAATGAATTTAATTATATTTTTTATATCCAAAATTGAACTTATAGTAACACTAAACAATAAAGAAATCCCATAAATAACCATAGCGGTGTACAAGTTTACCTCATAATTTGCTAAATATACATATATACATGCAATGACAAGAACGGTGGGTCTTACTATAAATTCTCCTAAAAAAGCTTTTATAAACCTTTCTTTACTTTGGTTTATTACTCTTATCAATGCTTGGGTTACCTGAAGAAGTATTATTGCATATAGTATTAGATAATGGTATAAAGTTAAATTTATATCTATAGCAGAAAATATCGCAAATGAAAATAAGTTAGTAAAAATTATATACAAAATGAATATAAGCGACATTTGAATTAATACAATTACTAGGGTTGAATTATCATTTCTTTTTTCATTATTTTTACTGAAAATTATTGTTGATTCCATTCCGAACGATACAATATAGACAGAAAATACTACTAGTGCTATAAAAAAATTATACAATCCAAAATCATTATTATTCATCAATATTGCTAATAGAAGTAAAAATAAGTAACTTAACCCGGCGCTATAAATTCTCGAAAGAATTGAATAGGATGTTATGATTCTATCTATCATAGATTTCAACTAATTTTTTTATATTTTTATTGAAATTGTACTCACTACTAACGATTTCATAAGATTTTTGAGAGAATTGATTGTACTTATCACTAACAATTTTTATTGACTCAACAAATTCCTCAACATTGTTACAAATAAATCCATTCTCTCCTACTGAAACAACATCCCTATTACCATAACTATCCATAACAACAACCGGCAAGGAAGCTGCCAAAGCTTCAAGAAGGGTTAGTGGAAGTCCTTCCCAAAGTGAAGTTTGTAAATAAACATAGTCGTCAGCGACCAAAAGTTTTTCAACATCTGAGAAATCTAGCCATCCTGTAATTGTTACATTATGTAAATTCCTCTTTCTAATTGTTCCTTCCATTAGTGAACGTAATGGACCATCTCCAACCCATGTGAAATTATATGATGGTAGTAATTCTGCAATATCTAAAAATAAAATAGGATTTTTCTGATCTGCCAAACGACCAATTGATATTACATTATTAACAGCACCACCAGATGAACCTGACCTTCTCTCTATATAACTTGGTATAGATGTCAGTCCTGTCTTAACGATATCCACTTTATTACCCACTTGATTTGCTAGGTCACCTTCTGAATCAGAAATTGCTATTGTTGTAGTAGCTTTATCCATTTTATTTATGAACTTTTCAATACACTTATAAATTTTTGATTTTAACGGTTTAGTTAATTGAATAAAACTATATCCATGTGGCGTATAAAATTTCTTAGAAGTTTCTTTTATACCGAAACGGCCTAAGAAACCTGCCAACGAAGAATGTAGGTGAACGATCTCATATGAATTGGATATAGTTACATCTTTTATTGTTCTATAAAACTGAAAAAGATTTTTAAAACTTCTTTTTCTTATATCTTGTAGATACATATTTTTGTAGTTGAAATCATCTTTTATAGTATTTAAATCAGGAGTTTCTTCCTTAGTGCCAATAATTAAATCATATGAATACCCTATAGACTCTAAATAAGAACAATAATTTTTCAAATATTTATAGACTCCACCTGCAAAGCATTCAGTTACAATTAGCATTTTTTTACTAGACATGACTGTTCACATACTTTCTAACTTTTTCATCAAAGACTTCTTTTGAGAATTTCAAAGCAAACTTCCTGGAATTTGTTCTTAATTGACTTGTAGTTTCTTCACTCTCAATTAGAGATTTCATAGACATATAGAGTCCTTCAATGTCACCTTGTGGTACAACAATACTGTTTCTATCAGTTAGTGTTTCTAAGTCATTAATGTTATAAGCTATGATAGGTGTTTCACATGAATTAGCTTCTATGTAAGTAATTCCAAAACCTTCCCTACTAGAAGGGCTGATAAGTGCCCAAGACTTTTGTAATATCTCTTTTTTTTCTTTCTCAGTTATCATACCTAAATATGTTATTCTATTATCATTACTAATCTGAGATAATAATCTTTTTTCATATTTTGTAGGGCCAGCAATATTTAATCTGAAATTTTTGTTATCAAATCTCTTAAAAGCTTCTATAAGATCATCAACCTTTTTGACTCCATTAGGCCCATCATATCTTCCTACATAACAAAAAGTTGGATTCTTCTCCTTTTTACCTTTATTAAAGAACTTAGTATCTATACCAGGATATATTATGGTTATTTTATTTTCTTTTAGACCTACTTTCATTATATCTCTCTTACTTTCTTCACTAACGGTAATAATATTTGATTTATTATAAAACAATTTAATGAATATTTTTTCTAATACTATGCCTATAATACCTTCCACTTTATTCTTTCTATTTAAATATTCTTTACCTGTTAAGTGATGTATAACTGTTATATGATTCTTTTTGTAAAATAACCTGGTAAACAAAGGGTAAGATACCATATTCTCTATTAGAAGTTTAGTTTTATGCATCAGATTTTTTTTGAAATATTTATACAACGTATATGATGGAAATTTACCCTTGTCAATTCTAATAATCTCAATTCCATTTATTATTTCGTTGGATGGTAAATCATCATTGTCTTCTTTGCAGCATAAAATTGTTATATTATTTTCACTTTCTTTTTTTAGTGCTTCAGCAAAAGACTGAATATAGTTTCTTGCACCTCCTTTTAAACCCGTATTAGTTGGCCCTCTTAACGATATTATCGTAATCATTAACATCTACCTCATTCAATATTGTTTTACCTACAGAATTAATATTATTTTGAAAATGCTGCACACTTTTCTTTAAACTCTCAGATATTATATCTTTATTTTCTTCAAGGGATTGTAAACCTACTAAAACTTTTTCTGCACTTACATCTTCAATATCTACCACGTACTCATTCATATTTAGTCTATTCATAATCCCGTTGGTCTTCCTTTCATATGCAATTGCAAAAGTTGGAACACCTACACTTGTCGCAAATATGTTAGAATGCATTCTTGTACCTAAAAACAGGTCAAGTTTTGAAATTAAGTATTTAAGTTCACCTGGTGAATAATCATCCTCTAAAACAACAAAATTATTTTTATATTTATTATTCAAATGTTCTTTAACTTCCTTTGCTATTATTCGATCATCATCTCCCGTAAATATAACCTGGGGTATAAATACAAATTTGTAACCTAAAGCTGATTTTCTTTCGATAATTTCAACTATGCTTTTAAAGTAATTCTGCTTATCCTTTTCAGAATCTATGGAATTAGGGAAGTGCCAGTCTCTAATTGTTATCCCTATCTTTTTTCCTGATCCGAGTTTATCCATTAAATCTTCAATTCTTTGAGTCTCTATAGTTTTTAAGTTAAAAGCCATATCAGGTGTAGCAATGGTTTTACTCTTTGGATAAAAAGTATTTAAATAGTTTTCCGTTATATCTTCCCTAGGTAAAATCAAGTTTAGATCGCCCAAAGTAGCTTCTGTTATCTTTTTTAGCAATTTATTGGTGGGTGGCTCTACTGAAGTTCCCCATAATATGCAATTGTCATTTAATTTTGTAGCTTTTTTTATTTGGTGTAAGTGTATTAAGCTGTTAAATTTTTTCCCGCCGAGGAAGCCACCTCCACATACATATACTACGTCTGAATCGTTAATTATTCTGGCAGATTC
Source organism: Halobacillus sp. ACCC02827 (assembly GCF_030291935.1). Classification (NCBI taxonomy): domain Bacteria; kingdom Bacillati; phylum Bacillota; class Bacilli; order Caryophanales; family Bacillaceae; genus Halobacillus; species Halobacillus sp. ACCC02827. The sequence goes on from NZ_CP128168.1 coordinate 3,080,852, forward strand.
ATACTTTTTTAGGTATTTTTCTTTTGAGATTTTAAAAATTATATCTTGTATTAATTTTTCTTTCGCTAATTTTCCAATTGCAATAAGCTTCTGGAACTTTGTTTTCTTTAATGGATATGGATTAAGTAAATTAGTTCTCACCAAATTAATATTTGAATAAACTTGACTATACTTAAGTTGATCAAGTCTTGGAGTGAATGATAGTACACGAATCTCTGGATTATTATACATTTGATTTAGTGATTCAACAGTACCCAGGAGAATTCCTGCATCCCCTTTGTTATACCAAGTATATGCGTCAATTATAGTTATTTTCATATGAATACTTACCTCCAAAAATTTCTTTGATAATTTTTCCGAGTAAAAAAAGTCCCATTACCACGTAAACATAAAAGAACCCTGCAGTGATCATTAGATTGCTCGATAATTCAGTTAAAAAAAGTATTAAAAATAAAAAGTAAAGCTTATTAAAAGTACTTTCCTCAGATTTTAATTTATTAATATAAAGTTTATCTAAATAACTTATGATCATTCCATAGACAAAAGAAAAAAGTATCATTCCAATAAACCCAAAATTCATATAAGATTCTCCAAAAATAATTGGTCTTAGCCCAGGATGCGTAGTACTATCTAAACCTGTAGCTGTCGTCGTAATTACTCCTAAACTCCAAATTTCTCGGATATTTAAAAAACTACTGGGTACAAAACTCATTATTGCAGAAATGTAAGTTTTTCCATTTAATAATTCATCTTGAATACCAGCTAGAACCCATGCTGTATCTCTAAAATCTGAAAAGGTATTTCCATATAAGAAATTACCTATAACATCCATTATATTTGTACCTGCAGTCAAATCTCCCATTCTAAACAATGATAAGACTATCATTACTCCTATAAATAGCAGGCCAGCCACTAATAATTTCAAATAGTTTCTGAGATAATGCTGTTTTAAAGAAAAGTAAGCTATTATGTAGAAAAGAACGCCAGAAAATAGAACTGTTCTTGAACCCGTTAAAAATGCTGCATATACAAGAATGATTAACATAAATAAGTCAAGTGAGTTTTTATGTCTCTGGAAACGTAATATAACTAAACCAACAAGTAATGGTAGAGAAGATACAACTAGATTATATAAAGGTCCAAATATTCCATTGGATGATACAATATTTCTTACTCCTTTTGGGTTTGGAAACAATTGAAAATCGTTCATAAAAAACATAAATAGAAAGATAGTAAAACCCATTAAATACAAAACTATTGGATTGGCTAATCCATCTACTGATTTCATAAAAATACCTTTATACTTAGTTTTACGTTTTGAGAATAAGTAAAACCCAAGTAAGAAAAACAGAGTTCCTAAACTACCTACAAGTAATGCCTCATTAATATAAGACAAATATCTCGAGTACCATTGCAAGCCTACCGCTTCAATATTATTTGGAGAATAAGAAAAAGGATATATGAACAAAAAAGGTAATAATAACTGCATCACTAAAACATACATGAACGGGGTGAGGTATATTTTTTGCAAGGAACGCTTAACAATTATTGTTGCAACTAATATGCAACAGATTATATAAAGTGAAAAACTAGTAATAAACATATATATATCCCTCAGTTAAGATGCTGTATTCGGTTTTAATAAAATTTTTAATGTTTGTATTAATATTCTAATGTCGAAGAAAAATGATCTATTCCTAATATAATACAAATCTAGCTTCACCATTTCTTCAAATCCAACCGAATTCCTGTCGGTAGCTTGCCATAAGCCCGTGCAACCAGGTGTTACTAGAAGCCTCTTGCTGTGATGTGAATCGTACTCTGCTACTTCACTTACAAGTTGCGGTCTCGGACCTACTAAGCTCATATCGCCAATAATTACATTAATAAGTTGCGGCAATTCATCTAGTGATGTTTTCCTTATAAATTTACCAATATTAGTAACCCTTGGATCATTTTTCATTTTAAACATTGCGCCACTTACTTCGTTATATTTATATAATTCTTTAAGTCTTTCCTCCGCATCATGTACCATAGACCTAAATTTAAACATCTTAAATTTCTTTCCATTCTTTCCTACTCGAATCTGAGAAAAGAAAATTTTCCCTTTTGGATCCTCAACTTTAATTGCGATTGCTATGGAAAGAAAAAGGATGCTTAAAATTACTATTGCTAAACATGAGCAAACTACATCAAACATTCGCTTCGCTAAATCATAACTTTTTTGGTTATTAATTTGTTGTTCTAAGCTATATGATTCATTAAACTGAGTAAGTTCACTAACCTTCATTATATCTCTCCTTTCTACTTAAATAGTTTAATTATTTTTCTTTTTTTTATTTTCATTGGCATATCAGTCGATAGCATTTCTCCAGAAATTAAATGACTAGAGTTTTGCAAAAATTCCTCTGACTTATCTTTACCAAACTGGTTTTCAACTTTCATAATCGCTTCATAAAAATTGAAACCACGGCTAGAGATATTATGTGCATCACTTGCAAGTAAGTGAACTAGATTCGCTTCAATTAACTGCTCTGAGAATTTCATAATCTTCTTCCCAAATGAACCGCAAATACTTCCAGTAGTAAGCTGGGCATAGGCCCCTTTTTCTACAAAGTCAAACAGAAGATCAGGTTGTTCTATTATCCTTTTATTTCTCTCTGGGTGCACTATTACTGGGATATATCCCGCTAACTGTATATTAAAAAACAATTGAGAAGCGTAGCTTGGAATATGTCCACTTGGAAATTCAATTAAAAAATATTTATTATTATCATTGACTGTAAGAATTTCTCCTTTACTGACTCCTTCTAAAAAGTCACCATGAATGCGATTTTCTTGCCCTGGTAATACTTCCAATTCAATCCCATGTTCATTAAAATGATGATTCAACACTTCTACTTGAGCAACTATATCATCCTTATAGTTTTCATAGACACCATTCTTATGGTGGGGCGTCGCGATAATTTTATATATTCCATTATCTATAGCTGACCTTCCCATTGCTAAACTATCTTCTAAGGTTTGAGCCCCATCATCTATACCAGGGATAATATGACTATGTATATCAATCATAACTTTCCTCCTATATGGTTATTTAACAAGACTTTCAAACTACACAAATTATTATATCAATAATTTGTAATAACATGAAGATAGTTCCTTGAAAAAATTAACTTCTATAAAAAATGAGAAAAGCCATCACGCTTCTCTCATTTTATTTACTGGCCATAGTAATAATAGTAGTTACTGTTCTTCACTTCTTGATCATTTAAGACAGCTCCTAAGACATTTGCTTTCGTCTGTACAAGCTGTTCTTTCGCTTTCATAGCTGCTTCTTTTTCTGTCTGCTTACTGCGGACGACAAGAAGGACCCCATCTACATGATTTGCCAATACCTGCGAATCAGCTACAGCTAGAACTGGCGGGGTGTCGAAAATGACCAAATCATAAAGCTTTCTTGCTTCTTCAATAAACTCGATCATTTTTTTGGAACCAAGCAGTTCCGATGGATTAGGTGGAATCGGACCACTGGACATGATATCAAGCTTATCCACACTGCTCATGTGTGCAAGCTCACGAAGCGGCTGGCTTCCGACCAAGTAATTGCTTAAGCCGTGTGTATTCCCAGTACGGAACGTATAGTGAACCGTCGGTTTTCTTAGATCTGCATCAACGAGGAGGACTTTCTTCCCTTGCTGTGCGTACACGATCGCTACGTTTGCGGCAGTAATCGACTTTCCTTCCGATGGACTTGCCGAAGTGATGATCATCGTTTCCAAATCACCATCAACTTGCGCGAACTGAAGGTTGGTACGAATGGTCCGGAACTGTTCCGAAATGGGTGATTTAGGGTTGTCGTTCGCAATAAGGGTACGTACAGACTTGTTGTATGCGTGCTTCTTCGGTTTACGTGCCAACAGATTCACCCCTTACGGAACTTACTTGTGCTTTTTTTTGAGTACGTCCTCTTCCCACCATATCGTTATCGGAAATGGTAGAGACAACGCCAAGCACCGGCATACCTAGGTAATCTTCAATGTCTTCTTCTGTCTTGATGGTGTTATCCAGGTATTCTAATAAGAAGGCAAGACCGACACCGATCATCAATCCAACTACAAGCGCTATGGCTATATTTAATGTATTATTCGGGCTTACTGGTGATGGATTCGTTCCCACATCCGCTGTAGATAATACTTTGACATTATCTGCACTCATCAATTGAGGAATTTGCTCTTTAAACACGCTGACAGTCGTGTTGGCAATATCTGCTGCACGCTGGGCACTTTCATCCGTCACCGTCACGTTTACGACCTGGGATTGTTCTGCACTGGACACTTGCAGTTTTCCTGCCAACTGGCTGGCTGTCATCGATAAGCCTAATTCGTCTGCTACTTCATCTAATATAGCCGGGCTTTTGATAACAACATTATATGTATTAATAAGTTCTACGTTGGATCGTATTTCGTTGATATCGACCGCTGCATTCTGGTTCTGACTCTGGGACTGGTTTACGATGAATTGTGAAGATGCTTCATACGTAGGTGTGATCAAGAAGATCGTGATAAGGGCACTGATAACGGCGGCACCTGCGGCAAGACCGAGGATAAGCCACATTCTTTTCTTCAACACCTCGAAAATTTCTTTCAAGGAAATAGTCTCTTCCATTGATGAACCTCCAATTTTTGTCGAATTTACACATGAGGACATTATAGCATACATATTTTCAAATTTGCGGTGACAATTGCAAATTTTTCAAACACTTCATATCCCTGCTACCTAATAGTATCGTCCTATCAAGGTTTATGCTGCAGTAGATACCACTATTTAGTACAAATGTATTAGCTTTTCATTTTCCAATACCTACTATTCTACAAAATTCCCACTAATTAATCCATATTTTTCTTAAATCTATGTATAATGGAGGGGAACTAATCTATTAAATAAGGAAAGGTGTGAGGCTTCAGTGAACTGGAAGTCCCTGTTGATCGTAGTCATTGGACTGATCGTTGTCGGAGTCGGGGCATTCTTCACAATGAATGCGGTCGAAGCGAATACGTTGGATAAATTATATAAACAGGCGAAGGATGCTTATGCAGCGGAGAATTATGAAGAAAGCATACGGCTGTATAAGGAAGTCTTGTCGAAGGACGCCGGGCATGTGGATGCGCGATTGGAGCTTGCCGATGCGTATGTGGCGGTGAAGGATACGGATGAGGCGGTCGCTGTCATTCAGGAAGGGATCTATGAAACACCGAAGGAGCCGGACTTATATGGGAAGTTATCAAGCCTTTACCTTTCGATGGGTGATATAGAGAAGGGATACCAGACCCTGGACCGTGGCCTGACTTATGCGGAGTCGGATACGCTCAATCAGGCGAAGGATGATTTGACTTCAAAGATATACATACATACGGAACGTCCGCTCATTCAGAAGGGCTTTGACCGGAAGATTGAGCTTGTGTATAAAGGCGAAGACGAGAAGCTTACTCCCCTCGCTGCTGAGTGGAGCGTCGATAAGAAGACAGTGACGCTTGAGGAGAAGGACGGGAAGAAATTTGTGACACTAGCTGGTGATCAGCTCGGGAAAGCGAAGGTCTCCGTCGAGTGGGAAGATTACACCGAGCAATTAGATGTGGAAGTCGTTGAGCAGCTGCTCGAGAAGATGTCAGTGGAACCGGAGGAACTGGAGCCGGTCGCGGTGGATGAGACCTTAGACCTTTCCGTCACTGGAACGGATGCAGCTGGAGAAGAGATGACGTTTGAACCGGAATGGTCCGTGGATGGCGGACTTTTTAATATTGAAGCCGGTGATGACCAAAGCGCGACCTTGACAGCCGTTGCGGAAGGGAAAGACACGCTGACGGTGAGCTATGATGGATTGAAAGAAACGGTCGATCTTTTTGTAGAGGGAGACGAAGGGGAGAAATTTATTCAAACCTCTGCGGAAGGCCAAGGATCTGTCTCTGTGTACCCTGCCGAGGACAGCTATGCGGTGGGAGAAGATGTCACCATCGAAGCGATTCCTGCCGAAGGATGGGAATTCGTCGGATGGCGTGGAGACCGGAATGATGCCGTGAACCCGCTCAATCTGACAGTAGAGGATCACATGCAGCTGACTGCCGTGTTCGAAAAGGGCCAGCATGAGCTTTCTCTAGCGATTGACGGAGAAGGGAATATCGTTCGTGATTCCCTTGAGAGTACGTATCCCGATATGACGGAAGTCAGTTTGCGCGCCCGGGCCAAAGATGGATGGGAATTCGATCATTGGGAAGGGTCCTTCACTGGAACGGAGCGGGATATTGTGCTGACGATGGACGAAGATAAGTCGGTCCGTGCCGTGTTTGTCGAGACAGAAGCCGAAGAGGCGGAGCCGGAAGAGACGGTATCCGAGGAGAGTGAGGAGGACAACTCACCTGCTCCGGAGCAACCGAAACAGGAAACAAAGCCTGAGCCGAAACCCCAACCGTCACCAGCTCCTGCACCGAAACCGGAACCGAAGCCTGACCCTGCTCCGCAGCCAGAGCCCGAACCGGAACCAGAGCCGGAGACTTACTCCCTCACGATGTCGGTCGTCGGAGAAGGAACCATCCGTGCTTCCAGCAAGAGTGCTAAGGCGGGACAATCGATATCCGTATCCGCTGTCGCGAGTGACGGCTGGAAGTTCGCCGGCTGGCAGGGAGATATCTCCGGAGCTGGATCGAGCAGCTCCGTCACGATGGATCGCAACAAGCAGGTGACCGCGGTATTCAAACAGGTCGATACGTCAAGCCAATCAACAGAATAAGTAAAAGGCAGCACATGAATATGTGCTGCCTTTTTTCATAAGAATGTTGTAGCAGCAAGAATAAACAGGGCCGTAGCCATACAGAAGATCCCCGCTGTGATATTCGCCCGCTTTTTGACCTGCCTCGCCCACACCGCTTCCGCTCCAAGCATAAACAGAAACGCACACATCAGCCATTGGTACAGGGGAGTGGACAATAATGACTGATTAAAGAGTGCGGCATATAAGAATATAAAAGCAAAAAGAAATGTAACGATGGTACTTATTTTGTGATACACAGGCGTCCCTCTCTTTCTCTTCCTATGCCCAAAACTACCATGTAATGGATAATTTAACCACCCTAAAAAGGCTATCCTATGCAATCGAAAGTCAAACCTAATTGAGCATACGCTTCCTCTGCACGTCATATTCTTCTTGGCTTATTATCCCATCACTAAAAAGCTCATGCATTTTTCTTAGCTCGTCAGCCAGACTGTCCACCTGACCTGTTTTGAATAAATGATCCATGTGTTGATGATTGGTAACTTTTTGCTTATCCCTTTTATCAGCAATTCCAATGATTACTTTAAGAAGACTTTGCCAGTGCATTGCCATATCCAAAGCAGCTTTGTACTGAATATCCTGCTTTTTAGCCTCAGTTACTTTTAGGAACTCAAACGAATGGAAGGGATTTTCGGTGTTGTTAATAACTATGTTTAATTGAATACTACGCACTTTCTCAGAAGATGTAGTCTTCCCAGACAAGCCACCTATAACCGCTCCTGCTCCACCTGCTAATAATCCTCCTATAGCAACTCCAGCTAATTGGCTACTTCTGGATGTTTTAGTGACTGTCTCACCGTCAACCTTTACTTCTACTTCCATCAGATCTTGATAATTCATATTAAATATTTTAAAATCCGACACATCCCGTATCACTACTTTAGAAGGCACTAAGAAACATATCTTTTCCTTATTTTCATCAACCGCAATTATATAGTTACCTCTTGTTTTAAATAATTGTGTCGGTGTAATATCCTGTGATTGAAAGGCCAATTCAACCTTCCCATCCACTTTTTTCTCCCAGTCCTCCCCACCATTAGTAATGTAACCATACACTCCAATGACCATAATAATAACACCAACGATCCCAATAAAAGTCCACATGAGTACGCCTCCCCTTTTCGTTACGTAAATTATATAACAAAACAAATAGATTGGAGGATAAAAGTACCAATTAATAAAAGTAAATGTAATAAGAGAATTACTTGTTGGGTAGTAAAATACACAAGAAAGATGCTAAGGAATATACTTATCACTAGCACTCTTCACTATACGAAGCACCGGTGATTTTCATTCCTTGATATGTTCGGCTCTATTTTTGTAAATGCTTTCATAACCATGTATAGTAGAAGCAAATAAGGAGGGATGACATGGAAACCATCGTCTATGTGTTCGTCATTGCTCTGTTCATCACCGCCAACGTCTACGCCGTCAAATGGCAGCGCGACGGCTCCGCCGATCTCATGATCTCCGGCGTCCTCATCATGATCGGCGGCATTCTCGTCTCCATCACAGCCGGCGCCCTGTTCGCTGTGCTCGGATCGACAGGCGAAGCCTTCACCGGCGCCTACTTCGCCATCTTCGCCATCGCCAACGGCCTGCTCCTCTTCCTTCTAGGACTCATCACACAAATCACCAGAAGCAAAAAAGCATAACCCCACTTCCCCCATGTTCCCCAAAGAACATGGGCCTTCTTTTGCCCTCTCCCTCTCAAAAAAAGAGAGTTGCTGTGACGACCCTCTGCGTTTCCGTTTCTCCATCACCGCAAGGAGGGGCGGGGGACGGCGAGACTCCTGTGGGAAGTGGAGCGTAGGGAAGCCCCCACAGATCTGAAAGATCGAGGAGGCTTCCCACCTCCCCACGGAAAGCGAGTCGTCCCCCGCCCATTTCCTTTCTCCCTCTCCCAAAAAAGAGAGTAGCTGTGACAATCCTCAGCGTTTCCGTTCACCAGATACCGTAAGGAGGGGCGGGGGTGACGAGACTCCTGTGGGAACTGGAGAAGCAGGGAGACCCCGCAGATTTGAAAAATCGAGGAGGCTCCCCCTCTCCCCACGGAAAGCGAGTTACCCCCGTCCATTTCTTTTCTCCCTCTCCCCAAAAAGAGAGTGGCTTTAACAATCCCAGACGTTTCCGTTTCTCCATCACCGCAAGGAGGGGCGAGGGACGGCGAGACTCCTGTGGGAACTGGAGAAGCGGGGAGACCCCACAGATCCAAAGGATCGAGGAGGCTCCCCCTCTCCCCACGGAAAGCGAGTCGTCCCCCGCCCATTTCCTTTCTCCCTCTCCCAAAAAAGAGAGTTGCTGTGACGATTCTCTGCGTTTCCGTTTCTCCATCACCGCAAGGAGGGGCGAGGGACGGCGAGACTCCTGTGGGAACTGGAGAAGCAGGGAGACCCCACAGATCCAAAGGATCGAGGAGGCTCCCCCCTCTCCCCACGGAAAGCGAGTTACCCCCGTCCATTTCCTTTCTCCCTCTCCCAAAAAAGAGAGTTGCTGTGACGACCCTCTGCGTTTCCGTTTCTCCATCACCGCAAGGAGGGGGCAGGGGTGACGAGACTCCTGTGGGAACTGGAGAAGCGGGGAGACCCCGCAGATTTGAAAAATCGAGGAGGCTCCCCCTCTCCCCACGGAAAGCGAGTTACCCCTGCCCCCTCCTACTCCCAATCAGATAGCGGAAACACCCCCCCAACAAAAAAAGCCAGCACCCAAAAGGGCACTGACTCTAAAAAACATTAAATATTCATCCAGTCCGTATGGAACGTACCTTCCTTATCCACACGCTGATACGTATGCGCACCAAAATAATCACGCTGCGCCTGAAGCAGATTCGCCGGAAGCTTCGCCGTACGATAACTGTCAAAGTACGCAAGCGCACCAGAGAACGCAGGAACAGGAATACCATTCTGGATCGCAAGCGTAAGCGTATCACGAAGATCCTTCTGATAATTCACCGCGATATCCTGGAAATAAGGATCAAGCAGCAAGTTCGTCAACTCTTTATCATTCTCAAACGCATCCTTGATCTTCTGCAGGAACTGCGCACGGATGATACAGCCGCCGCGGAAGTTCATCGCGATGTCGCCGTACTGAAGGTCCCATCCTTTTTCTTCGGAAGCTGCCTTCATCTGCGTGAAGCCTTGCGCGTAGGAAGCGATTTTACTCATGTACAACGCTTTGCGGATCGATTCGATCGCTTCTTCTTTGTTGCCGGTGAAGTTGATTTCCGGACCAGTCAGGTATTGGCTCGCTTTCTGACGCTCTTCTTTCATAGCGGAGATGAAGCGTGCGAATACGGATTCGGTGATGATCGGAAGCGGTACACCGAGGTCAAGCGCGCTTTGGCTCGTCCATTTTCCGGTACCTTTCTGACCTGCGGTATCAAGGATCACTTCGACGAGCGGTTTGCCTGTTTCTTCGTCGACTTTCGTGAAGATGTCGGCTGTGATTTCGATCAGGTAGCTGTCGAGTTCGCCTTCGTTCCACTCTTTGAAGACTTGGTGAAGCTCTTCAGCGGACAGGCCGAGGACGTTCTTCATCAGGAAGTATGCCTCACAGATGAGCTGCATGTCGCCGTACTCGATGCCGTTGTGGACCATCTTCACGTAGTGGCCGGCTCCGCCTTGGCCCATGTAGGCAGCACAAGGAGTTCCCTGGACTTTCGCTGCGATCGCATCGAAAATCGGTTTCACTTCTTCGTATGCTTCACGCGGTCCGCCAGGCATGATGGAAGGTCCTTTACGGGCACCTTCCTCCCCGCCGGAGAAGCCTGTGCCGATGAAGTGGATGCCTTTTTCTTCGAGATAAGAAGCGCGGCGCTCGGTATCTTCATAGAACGTGTTCCCGCCGTCGATCAGCATGTCGCCTTTTTCAAGATAAGGGACGAGGCTGTCGATGACTTTGTCCGTCGTCTCACCGGCTTTGACCATCATCAAGATCTTTCTCGGTGTTTCGAGGGAACCGACGAATTCTTCAGCACTGTATGTGCCGACGACTTTGTCGTCATTCGCATCCTTCACCATTTCGTCGACGCGGTCTGTCCAGTAATCGTAGACAGATACGCTGTAGCCGTTGTCTTTGATGTTCAGGGAAAGGTTCGCACCCATGACCCCTAAACCGATAACTCCGATATTCTGTTTACCCATGTTCCGATCAATCCTTCCCTTTTGTAATAAACGTCGTTCTTACCACCAGTTGAAGCCGTCTTCTTTAAGCAGGTCGTCGGCAGCTGCCGGTCCTTGTGATCCTGCTTTGTAGCCGTGGAGCGGAAGCTGGTCCGCTTCGAAGGCTTCCAAGATCGGCTGGATCCATTTCCATGACAGCTCTACTTCGCTCCAGTGGGCAAAGTAAGTGGAAAGGCCGCCCATGGCGTCGTTCAACAGGTTCTCGTATGCTTCGGGCTGGTCGTCCAGGTTCTTCGAGAACGTGACGTAAGCCGGTTCGAAGTGTTCGTTCGAGTCGTCCTTCATGTTGACGCGCAGGCTGATGCTTTCGTTCGGGTTGATTTCAATGACGAGCAGGTTGGAGACAACGCCTTGTTGTACCTCTGCTTCGTCTGCTTCGTTCTTGAATTCGATGACGATCTGGGTCGATTTCTTGGACAGGCGTTTTCCTGTACGGATGTAGAACGGGATGTCCTTCCAGTATTCGTTATCGAGATACAAGCGCGCTGCAAAGTAAGTATCGTTGTTGGAATCTTCGGCGACGCCGTCTTCTTCCATGTAACCAGGCAGAGCTTCGCCGTCGAGTTTCCCTGCTTCATACTGCCCGCGGACGACGTGCTGTTCGATGTTGTCCGTTACAGGACGGATCGACTGCATGATCGCTGTCTTTCTCTCTTCGATCTCTTTCGCTGACAACTTCTCTGGGTGGTGCAGCGCCGTCATCATTACCAATTGTAACAGATGGTTCTGGACCATATCACGGATTGCTCCGGATTTGTCATAATAACCGGCACGTGTACCGACACCGACTGTCTCACTCGCCGTAATCTGGACGTTGGAGATCAGTTCGTGGTTCCAGATCGATTTCAGGATCGGGTTCGGACGAATCAGGGATTCCAGGTTCTGCACCATCGGTTTTCCTAAGTAGTGGTCGATACGGAAGATTTCGTCCTCGTTAAACACTTGTGTCAGGCGCTCGTTCAAGTGCTGGGCGCTGGCAAGGTCGCTGCCGAATGGTTTCTCGACGATCAGACGCTTCCATCCTTCTGTATTCGTAATGCCGTTTTCGTTCATCGATTCGGTGATCGGCTCGACGAGTGTCGGCGCGACGGATAGATAGAACAGACGGTTGTCCGGAATGCCGATCTCCGCTTCACGCTCTTCGATGAAGGCTTTCAGGTCCTGATAAGACTGAGCTTCCATCGCATCGAAAATGAAGTAACGGAACTGGTCGAGGAAAGCCTCGAGCTTGTCCGGGTCCGCTTTGCGGCGGGAGAAGGTTTCCAGGGACTCCTTGATGATGTCGTGGAACACTTCTTTCGTATATGGCTTACGTCCAAGACCTACGACAGAGAGCTTCTCTGGAGTTTTTCCTTCGATATATAAGTTGTATAAGGCAGGATAGATTTTCCGCTTGGCCAAATCTCCGCTTGCTCCGAATAAAACAAAGGTCATGTCATCCATCATTTCGACGGAATCGATTCCATTTACATCCAATTGTTCGCGTTCCTTATGATCCATTTCTTTTCTACCTCCTGTACTTTACCAATGCACTGTACTCAAGTATATAGCATCTTTACCAATTTTTTAAGTCATCCACACTATACCCTATTATATAATTCGACATTTTTTTATGAAAGCAAGACGATTTAAACGAAAGCAGGCTGAGCATGGAAATTGCGTCAGCCTGCTGGTTTAACCTTATGTTTCGACCATTTGATAGAAGTATGCATCACTTGTTGTAAAGGGCGATGATTTTGTCCAAAAGGATGTCGGTGTCGTTTTGTGCCGCTATTTCTTCGCCTTTGTCGATCATCCGCTTCCGGCCAAGTTCGTCTTCGACCATCTGCTTGAGACCGGCTTCGAGCGATTCGGCACTCTTCGGTTCGACGAGGATGCCGGCTCCGTCCTTCAGGAGGTACGTGAGCCCGCCGACGTTCGATGCGACGACCGGCGTATGGCACGACATCGCTTCGAGTGCGACGAGTCCGAAGCCTTCGATATAGGAAGGCAGGGCGAACACATCGACAGCAGCCGTCCACTTGGCAAGGTCGGCCTGGCTCTTCGTCCCGTGGAAATGGACGTGCGCCTTCTGATCCGGATGGACGCTCCGCTTCAGGAAGTCGAGGAAGTTCTCATCCTTCACGCTTCCGATATAGTGAAGCTCCATATCGCCGCGCTGTTTGTTGAGCGACTGGAACGCTTCGAGAAGCTCCTGGAGTCCTTTTGCCTTGATGTGGTTGCCGACGAACAGAATGTGCTTGCGGTCGCGCGCCAGTCCGAGTTCGTCCTTCATCTCCCCGGCATCGACCGGGCGGAAGACGCTGCGGTCGACGCCCATGTTGATGACGGATACTTTGTCGGGGCGGATGTGGAACTCCCCGACGACTTCGTCCTTCAGCGCTTCGCCGACAACGATGACTTCATCCGCCTTCTCCATGATCTTCTTCGTCATCTTGCGAATCCACGGGTTCTTCTTCGCCATCTGGTCGAGATCTCCCCCGTGGGAGGTGACGACGAGCTTCGTTTTGAACAGCTTCTTGAAGAGAAGCGCCGGCAGTCCGCTCGGGAAGATGTAATGGGCATGGATGACGTCATAGGAGCGTCCGTTTGTCAGAAGTTTGATCAGGATCTTCAGCATCCAGATCAGGTATTTCTTAAGCAGGTGGAACTTGCCGCCGCGGTTGTCGCGGTTGACGGCGATATCGATCGACATCCCCTTCTCCTTCAACGCTTCCACCTGGTTTCTTACAAAGATTCCGTACGTCGGATTCTTCCGACTGGGATACATGTTGCTGATGACTAGCACACGTTTATTCATAAGCTTTCTCTCTCCTTAGTGGAGGTCAGGCTCATGGTCTGGCCTCATGTTCAACAAAAATCCGAGCAGGGCGAAGTAGAAGATCGTGAACGAATCCCCTTCCCATATGTTGTACACCATACCGGCCGCAAACGCAGCAAGCAGTACAGCGAACAGGAACGGGGCGAGGATCGTTTCTTTTCTCCGCTTCCAAATTTCATACAGCATGTTCAACAGGAAGACGGCAAATAGGATGACGCCGACGATTCCCGTTCCGGTGATGATCTGGATGTACTGGTTGTCGGAATAGAATTCGCGTTCGATGCCGTAATCGTCATAGATTGGGGACCCGTAGCTGAGCGTAGCTCCATCGCCGTAGGTCGCGAATCCGGTTCCGATGACCGGGTGATCGAGGAAGATCTCGAATCCTTGCTTCACGATCCAGATCCGGCCGGACTGCCCGCTTTGTTCACGGGTTTCCTTATCGAACGTCGAACCGATCCGGTCGCGGAAGCTTCCTTCACTGTCGTCATAGACGGACTGCTTCGCCTTCTTCTCCTGACCGAAGTTCGAGTCTTCGATGAAGGACGTCGCGTAGCTGACCGGGACAGCGATAAGCACGATTCCGGCAGCAAGCGTAAGGGCGAGTGTCTTCAGGAACTTCCACGATTTCGTTACGAGCACGTAGGCAAGCAGGGCGACGCCGACAGCGATCCACGTGCCGCGGGAATAGGTTAGCGCCCAGACGCTGAACGTCAGCGCAAGAATGACGTAGAAGAGCCACTGGTACTTCCCTTTGAACCAGTTACGGTAATACAGGATGATCGCAAACGAGAACGACAGATAGTAAGCCAGGATGTTCGGGTTTCCGATCATGCCGTAAATACGGATCCGGTTCTTCGAAGACAGCGGCATATCCTGCCAGCTTTGCGGAAGCAGCCATCCTCGGAGGGAGAGCTTCTCGATCAATCCATGGATACAGATGATGACCGTCACGAATATCGTCGTCGCGACGAACTTGTAGACATCTTCCTTCGTGATCTCCAGACGCTTCGCGATGTAGAAGACGAGATAGAACAGGACGAATCCGCGGATTTGGAAAATGATTGCGGTCGGCGTCACGCCTGTGATCAAGGCGGAAACGGCTCCGACGATGATGAATCCGATGAAGGCGAGCTCGAACCAGTAGAAGTGGAACAGCTTCTTCAAGTCTTTTCTATACATCCACAGGATGCGGAATAAGAGCGCGAAGACGATGATGTCTCCGATCCCCTTCAATGCCGTGTTGTACTCCAGCAAAAACGGGCGGATCGGGAAATACATGAACAGCACGATTAGTGCGTTTTTCGGTTTTACAAGCGCATAGCCTGCGAAGAAGAGCATCATCACAAGGTCTACGACGGTATTATCAAGGGCCGCTCCGACAAAGAAGAAAGCCAGGATGAGCGGGATGAATGTGAGTTTTTTCCATTCTATGGGCATGGGATAGGCACCTCTTTTCTGTTATTTAGGGCATCGTTTTGCGGTAGAGATCTTTCTTCATGGCGTAGTTCTTAAAGATCGCCCACAGCAGTGTGTCTGTCCGGTTGACTTGTTTGAAGTATTTCGGGAAATGGTAGTTCATATTCGTCAGGGTGTCACAGTGGTTGATGAAGTACCCCCGCTCCCATTCGATGAAGGCTTCCGCCGTCTCAACTCCGGGAGTAACGAGATTCCCCTTCAGGTGATTGAGCTCAAGGAAGCCGTCGAAGGCGATGGCCTGGGAGCCGAACACTTTCGTCGCTTCGACTTTATAGCCGTGCTGATCCGTCGTGTCGATCACACAGTTGATCGCACTCGGCGGGAAAGCACAGTTGATTTCATACATGCGGACCTTCGGATAGAAGTTCTGCAGCTCCTTCAGCGTATCAGCAAGGAGCTGCGCTGTATGGGTATGGTCCGGATGAGCATCTATGTACGGCGTCGTATAGATGACCTCCGGCTGGATCCGTTCGATTTTCTCTTTGATGTAGGAAATGCTGGTCGGTTCGCTCGAAACGCTTCCATCCGGAAGGTTCAAGTAATCGACGCTCGTCAGACCGAGGATGGTCGTGACTTCATCGATTTCCGCACGGCGGGCCTCCATCAGCTCTTCCTTCGACAGGTCGCTGACGCTGCTTCCGCCGTCCGTGATGAACAGGACGTGGACATTCGCACCGGCATCGGCGTGCTTGCGGAGCGTCGCGCCGGGTCCGATCGTCTCATCATCCATATGTGGAGCAAGGACGAGGACGTTCTTCACGCCCTCATCGATGACAGGCTCCAAATCTTCATTATAATGCCGCTTCAACAACGTCTTCGTCACCGGCGAGTTGACCGGGCGGACGACTTTCATAGCTAATTCTTTTCTACTCATCACGATTCCCCTTCTTCTTTCGTTTGGTTAGATTATTCCATAAAAATAGGAAGGCATTCGTTCTCATCGCAAAGACGGCGATGACGAATACGATGGCGCCTGTAATGGCTGCCGTGATGATCTGGATGATGTTCGGAATCGTGTCCATCACTTGAAGCAGGCCGTAGACGGCGGCTGCCATGATCGCCGTTGCGATCGTAATTTTCACATAGTCGATGATGATCGCCCTGAAGTCGAGGCTGCCCACGAGCTTCACGAAGACGATCAGACAGGCACCTGTGTAGAACAGGGCCATGACGGATGCAGCAAGCGGGATACCAAGGTAGCCGAGCCACTCCGCAAACAGGAAGTTGAACAACACGTTCAGGCCGATCGAGCCGATGCTGATCATCAGGATCATGTGGCCTTTCTTCAGCGTGTAGAAGCCTTTGTTGATGACGTTGTTCAGGCTGAAGAACAGGACGGACCCGAAGTAGTAGTACGCAACCTGGGATGTGGCCGTTGTCGCGTCTTCTCCGAACGCTCCGCGCTGGAAAAAGAGCTCGATCAAGTTAGGCATCAGAAGCATCATGCCGATGACCGCCGGCATAAGCACGAGGTACATCGTCGTGAGCCCTTTTTCAATGCCGCGCTTGAACAGGTCGTTATCCTCGTTCGTGATCGCTTTTGAGAGCATCGGGAAGATGATCGTCGCGATCGTCACGCCGAAGATCGCCTGTGGCATGTGGACGAGGTTCTTCGCGTAGTTGATGTAGGTGACCGCCCCTTCGCCCTGGAAACCGGCGAAGATCGAGCCGACCATCAAGTTGACCTGGCCGACCGCAACGGTGAGTCCGACGGGCAGGAACACCCAGTAGAACTTCTTCACTTCGATCCAGTCCAGCTTCTCGCGGATGCGCATCGACTTGTTCGGAATGGTGATGAACAGCTTGAAGACAAGCGACAACACCGTTCCGACGACATACCCGAGCGCAAGCGAGTACGGCCCGATTTTGTTTGCGAAAAGGAACGCAGACAGGATCGAGCTCAGGATGACGATGATCTGCGAGACGATCGACAGCGAGAACTTGCTTTCGGCGTCAAAGAACGCCTCCAGCACCGCGTTCATGCCGACGATGGCGATACATGAGAAGAAGATGACCGTAACCCATGTCGCGATCTCCGTCGCCTCCGGACTGAAATCCGGATAGAAGATGCGGATCATGAACGGCGCCACCGCCATGCCGATCAAGGACAGCACAAAAGCGAGGACGAGCGTCCCCTTGAAGACCTGTCCTAAATGGCTCCTGCCGCGATTCTCTTCCACGGCGTCGATGTAGCTTGGTACGAGCGCGTTCTTCATCCCGTTCTGCATGAAGAGAATCAACATGTTGGGGATGATGAAGGCAGCAAGGTACGCATCCGCCACGTAGCTGTCCCCGAAATAATAGGCGACGACCATGTCGCGGATCAGCCCGGAAACCTTCAGCAGCAAGGTCGCACCGATGAACAGAATACTGGCTAGTCCTAATTTAGATTTCACTATATTTACCTCTTTCACTTTTGGGTATTTCATACAAAATACGACAATTACAACTATAAATCATATCTTGTGATTTTACCATAACTTCCAGGCAATCGTAATTTGCTAGTAAAATTATTCCCATTAATTTGTAAAGTTGGTTAGATCGACGCAGGATCATCTCATCCCTGTGTGGTTCAACCCGCCGGGGGTTTCCGGGCAGAACTGTGCTTTCCGCGGGCGGGCGGCGAGCCTTCTCAGCGCTATGCTCTTCCGGGGTCTCTAATGTCTCGCTTTTCCGCAGGATTCTACGTCCTTGCCTCCAACTCCCAGCTCGATGAGAGGAAAGAGTATAGTGCTTAACCTATTCGTGCAGAAAACACAACACAGCTTTGCTCAGTACCATCCCGTCTATTTCCCGGGGGGCAACAGCAACTTGCTGCCGCCGGGGATTTCCGGGCAGGGCTGCGCTTTCCGCGGGCGGTCGGCGAGCCTCCTCAGAGCTACGCTCTTCCGGGGTCTCTCCTGTCTCGCTTTTCCCGCAGGAGTCTCCGCCCTGCCCTCCAATCCCCAGCTGGATGAGAGAAAAAAACAGACGCCTGCACCTACTTCATACTTCATCGTGTAGTATGCAATTCGGAACCCGATAAGTTAACGGAAATGAAAAAAGCACGTAGAGTCAACTTGGACTCTACGCGCTTTTTATATCGACCAAACAGTGTTTAGGATTCGATCAACGATAGCTTTCAAGCTTGGAACGTGTGGAACCGGAGATGGCTGCATCTCCACCTAGATAGTAGAGCTTAGGTGCGATGTTCAAGCCCTTCAAGTAACCCGATACCGTGCTCGGAACAGCGTCTGTCCGTGTCAGGATGATCGGAGCTTCCATCTTCGCAGCGAGCGGCGATGCAGACAAAGCATCGACCACGATATGGCCGCGGGCGAAGAAAACATTCTCCATGTTCTTACCGAAGTACTTCTGCGCAATCTTCACACTCGTACTGAAACGATCCGAACCGGAGACACGCTCGACCGTGCCGACCTGGCTCTTCAGCTGGGATTCGACCCGTGACGAAACCGCGTTCGTTCCGCCGATGATCGTCACCTTCTTGACGCCGTTCTCCTTGATGAACCGGCTCGTCTCTTCATCCAGATCGTTCGTTCCTGTCAACAAGATCGGCGTGTGCGCCTGTCCTGCATAGGAAGCGATCGACAAGGCATCCGGAGATTCTGCATCCGCAGTCGTGACGAAAATCTCATCGACATTGATCTGGTTCGTCAATTCATCCGCAATTTCGTAAGCTGTGCCGTAACGCGTGTCGCCGGAAAGGCGGACGACGTTGCCGAACTGGCTCTTTAATTGGTTTTCGACCTTAGCGGAGATCGCTCCACCTTCGCCGCCCAATAGATAGATCTTATCCGGGTTCATGCGTCGCAGCTCTTTTTCGACATGCTCGGGAAGAATATCCGGCTGTGTCAAAAGCAGCGGCGAATCATAATAGGAAGCAAGGACGCTTCCTGTCAGGGAATCAATCGGCAGATCGCCGCGTCCTAAGACAGCGACTTTCGGCTTGTCCCAATGCCATCCGAAGTTGGAAAGGGAAGCACTTGTGTCATAGCGGTGCTTACCAGCAAGCTCGACGGAGCGTGGTTCTTTATTTTCAGACAGGTAGCTGGAAGCGACATAGCCGGTCATTCCGCTTGACGTGCGGACAGGGTACCACATCCAGTGCTGCGTGTTGCTGTTCGATCCGATCGCCGGACCTGTGACCGTCAGCGCATCGCCGCGCTTCAGGCTCGCTCTGACGACGCCGTTCGGTGTGGAGCGCATGTTAAGCGATCCTGCCGTCACATAGACCTTCTGCCCCTTTGTGAAGGCAGCCTTCGATGTATGGACCGGGTTGTCGATCGTTACATTGGTTTTCTCAAACTTCAGGATGCCGTCGATTCTCGGATTGAGTTCCTGTGTCGCAAGTGGCGTGACAGGGAACAATCCGTAGGAACGCATCCGGTCGTACACTTTGTCCTGGTAGGAAACATAGGCACTGTCGATCGGGTGGTTACGGGAAGACAGGCCGTTGTAAGCGAGAATGGCGAAGTACCAGTTCTCGATGACGTCACGATCCGCATTGTTGACCGTCGGAATCAGGCCGCTGTTGGCGTACTTCCACTTTTGATCGAGGATTTTCAGACCTTCACGGATGTTGTAGTTGATATCCGTGGAAAGCTTCGTCACTTCCTCTTGACGCTTGACCGGATCTTCGATGAAACGGTAGTCCGATACCTGCATGATGCCGATTCCGATACAGTCGTAACCTAGCTTCACGTTCGTGCCGTCCCACTTCGTTCCTGTCGTGCTGTTGGATGTACAACTGTTCTGATAATGCGACACCGGCGTACGGCCCGGGTCCCAGTACTGCTGCCAGCCGCTTTCCTGGAAGGCGATCGCTTTCACGACTTCCGGCGGCATATCGAACTCTTCGGCAGCATCGGTCAGCATCCGGTTGATTTCCGCGTAGCTCGGGTTTTTGTATTTCTCATTCACCGACGTGCTCGCTGCTTTCACCGTGGCACTCTGAGCGGAAATCTTATCCTCCGCCGCATCTTTCTTCACTTCACCACCATCCAACGTGAACGTATCTGTCACGATAGCGGAAGGCTCTGTGCTGATCGCATCTTCGTCGAAGGTAGGATAATCAACGGCGATTTTTCCACCGTCGACTTTGAAGTTCGCTCGCTCGTAGGCGTCAGAACCGTAGACTTTCTCCCACGTATCGGTGTTGTAGACGTCGAAGAACAGGCTCTGTCCGGAACCGTCGGCGCGGTAAAAGACAGCCAGGAGGTTATCGGAAAGCTTATGTACTTCCGTCACTTTCGTCAGGTCGATTTTCTTCTCTTCTACGACTTTGCCATTGTCACGGATCGTGACCGCAGCAGACGTTTCTCCGTTCGTGATGTCGACAGTCGTCCCTTCCTCCACAGTGAAGGACTCTTTCTGTTTCTCAACGATCCAGTCACTCGCTGATTCCGCGTTGGCAGACAGCGGTGCAACAAGGGAGCCGAACAAGACAGCAGTCAATAGTGGCAGACGTTTTTTCATGATCGTTACCTCTCTCTTATGCATAGTTTATTTTTTCAAAGCGGTAAGCTTGGAGTCGACTTCATAACCGTTATCTCCGTTGTCCTCAATTTGTTCGTCAATCAACCCGACACCAGGCGCGTAGGACTGGAGGGTGATGACGTTCCCGCCCTGGGAAACCGAACGTACGATGATGACGTTATCGAACGTCTGGACATCGGATTGGACCGTCGCCTTCTGATCGACGATCTGGAACTGATCGGTATCGCCTTTCGTCGCGTCGACGAGGACATTGATCGTTTCGACAGGCTCGAATGTATCGAGCATATTAGACGTATCCTTCGGGTTGTACTCTTCGTAAACGACAGCGATGCTGCCTTCTTTCCATTCCAATACCTGCAGCGTCACCATATCCCCGAAGGTGATGACCCGCTGGACGAAGTTCCCTTTCACCGCAACGATGTCATAAGTCGCTTCGTACTCCCCGTTCTGAAGGAATGTCTTCGTCATCGGACCGTCCGGCATGTATGCCTTCAGACCGACGTTCGTTTCTTCCTCCGACTCCGATGCTTTGTCACCGGCGGCGTTTACGCTGTCATCCCCTGCTTCTGCTTCTTCCTCAGCGGCAGGTTCCTCTTCCGGCGTCCCATCTTCCTCCGTCTGTGCTTCCTCTTCGGCAGGTGCTTCTTCTTCGGCCTTTCCATCCTCTTCCGCAGGTTCGGCAGCGGCTTCCCCGCTCTCCGTATCTTCCTGAGCTTCTTCCTCAGGCGCTTCGGTTTCGGATTCCGGCGCAGCGTCCGTTTCTTCTTCGGCCGCTTCCTCCGTCGGCTCTTCGGAAGGCTCCAGCTGATCGGCCTTGTCCACATCTTCGGAACAGGCCGACAGCAGAGCGATGAACAGTACGGAAGCAGGCATCCATCCTTTTCTCATAGCTCTACACTCCTTCTTACTTCAAATAACCGGCGATTTCATTACGCAGTTGATCGGTTACGACACCACCGATGACGTCCAGACGATCGACGACGTTCTCGCGGCCGTATGTTTGTAACAGCTCTTTCATATCAGGATCAAGATCTTTTCCGACGAGAATCAGCGGTGCAGATGTCTTCGCTGATAAGGAGGATGCTGTGAGCGCATCCGGATAGTTCGTTCCTGTCGCTGTCAGGACGGTATCCGCATGGAGCTCATCCTCAAAGTGACGGATCGCTTCAACGACGGTTCCATAACGCGTCGCACCAGACAGGCGGACGACACGGTCTGCCCCGTTGTTGTTGATGATCGATTTCTCGACTTCTTCAGAAACGACGGCTGTTCCACCGAGGATCGCTACTTCTTTCCCTGCAAGATAAGCGAGGCTTTCGTCCCCGATTTCCTCTTTATCTGTCAAAATGATCGACCAGCCGTTCGCTGCTGCGATCGCTGATGCTTCCAGTGCATCCGGGAAGCTTGTGCTGGAAGCGACGAAGACACCTTCTGCATTCGTCAGATGTTTGTTGATCGCAATGTTCGATTCGATCCTTGTCTTACCGGAAATACGCTCGACGGCGTAGTTCTTCTTCAACTGATCCTCCACTTTTTTGGACAGGGCATTCTCTCCACCGAGAAGCAGAACCTTGTCCGCCTTCAGACGGGCGAGTTCCTGACTCACTTCGGTGCTTAACGATTCCGTCCGGTTCAAGAGGATCGGCGCATTGTCATATTTTGCAGCAAGCGGTCCTGCCGACAGGGCATCCGCAAATTCGAATGCTGTCGCGAGCACCACGGTGCGGCTTCCGCTCTGGAATCCGTTCGGATACAGCTCTTTCGATACTTCGACGGCCGTCTTCATCCGGTCTTTTCCGGAGAGCTTCTTCGTATCGAACGCATAGCTGTAGCCGGATTCGATATTATCCCAGACGACATCTCCCGATTGGGTGTTCGTCACTTTCGTGTTCTTCCAATGTTTCGCATAGGCGACCGCTTCATCTTCTCTATAGAAGGAAGCAAGACTGCCTTTCTCTGTATGGGTTACGTCATAGATTTCTTTCAAATAGTTCGTCCAGACGACCTTGTCGTTCTTCTCGTTGATGACGGACGTATTCTTCCATTTCTTCGCATAGGCGACGGCTTCGTCTTCCGTATAGGCTTCAAAGAGCGTGCCTTGGTTGGAGTGGACGACCTTATAGCTCTTATCCAGGTAGTTGGACCAGATCACACGGCCTTCCTTGTTATCGACGACGCGCATGTTCTTCCACTTCTTCGCATGGGCAATCGCTTCGTCCCGATCCAAGAACAACTCTGTCGCCGAGCTGTTGGAAGAATGATAGACGCCGTAGCGTTTATTGATATTGTTATAGATTCGCTCCTGGGCATACTTGTCGAAGACATAGACGTTGTCCTTCGACTCGGCATAATCGAGCGCTTCGCTCTTATCTTCGGTACGCTTCAACAGCTCATCGTCATGGGTGCGGACTTCATACACTTGGAAAAACTCATCCGCTGCCTTCACGACAGCCGCTGCCGCCTGATTCTGGAAGGATGCCGTTTGGATCAGCTTCTCTTCCTCCGGATTCGACATGTAGCCGAATTCGAGGAGAGCGGACGGCATCTGGGCATTCCTTGTCACATACAGGTTGCCGGGCACCTTGCCCCGTCCTTCTTTCAGCGGCGTTCCCGCCAAAATGTTCTTATGTACTGCATTCGTCAGCCGCTTACTCTCCGGTGCATACTCGATCTGCATCGGGTCCGGCGGGTATGTAGAACTGATCGTATCCATATCGAAATAATACGTTTCATACCCTCTCATATAAGGGTTGGATGGAAGCGCGTTCGAATGAATGGAAAGGAAAATGGCATTGTCATTGTTCCCTTTCACATAGTCGTTCCCGTTGTCCGACCGCATCTTCAGATCTGTGCGGAGGACGGACGAGAATTGCGTATCGCCTTCCCGAGTCATATGTACGTCATACCCCTCGGCCTCAAGTGCCGCCTTCATTTTCTTGGCTGTTTCCAAGTTGAAATGCTTCTCATAATAACCCGTCGATGCACCGGAATAGCCGGTGGTTCCGGAATAGATTCCTCCGTGTCCCGGGTCGAGGACGACGGTCCGTTCCGCCGCAGCTTCCGTAGGGAAGATGGCGAATAAACTGAATAGAACAAAGAAACTGAGCACGTGGATCTTCTTCATGATTACCTCCTATTTGGTCTGTGTTTGCCCGAAAGCAGTGCTGCTTCCCTTCCTCTTGTTCGGTTTCTCACGATGTTCTGCTGGATTGAAGTAATAGATAAGAGAATGAGGTGGTACGTGTTGTAAGAATCGGAAAAAAATAAACGCGAGGATGAAAAGATTCTCCGTCTTTTGACCTACTCTTTTCTATCAAAAGAAGGAGCCGTGTGCTAAGAAACTTCACTCGATCGTTTTCCGAACGGAGAGAAATCTCTCTCCTTCTTTCATCGGCTGAGGGGGTCTGGATGTTTAACAGAAAACGACAAAATGCCATATTTTTCACGTAGATCCATGGGAATAGTTTCTTATTCTACACAGAACCTCATTATATCGGAGGTACTGACAACAAACAATGGCGCTTGGGGTTCATTTGCAAGATTGCAAGTATTTAGGAGTATAGTAATGGGGGTTTTATAGAAAAATAGGACTAATATTCTGTTTTTTACATAAAAAAATCCAGATGCGTCTCTTCTACGCATCCGGATGGTAAAACTCTAGTTATTTTTTAGCCTTCCACACTTTCAGAAGGAAAAGCGGGAGACGGATTTGGCGTTTGATCCGCCACGGTTCGGAAATCAGACGATACAGCCACTCCAGACCGAAGCGCTGGAAAACGGCAGGCGCCCGTTTGATCCGGCCGGACAGCACGTCGAACGAACCGCCGACGCCTTGGAAGATGCTCACGTCGAGCTTATCCATGTTCTCGACGATCCAGTATTCCTGACGCGGGCTGCCTAGTGCGACGAAAAGGATGTCCGGCTTTGCCGCGTTGATCGTTTCGATGATCTTCTGCTCGTCCTTCTCGTAGCCGTCGATGACACCGGCGACGTTCAGTCCCGGAAATTCTTCGATCAGCTTGTCCTTCGCTTCTTCCGCGATGCCCGGCTTCGCACCGTAGAGAAAGACGGATTTGTCGTTTTCCTGAGCGAGACCGCACAGCGTCATCAGCATGTCGATACCTGTGACGCGCTCTTTGATGCTGCCTTTGTTGAGCTTGGAAGCGATCAGGACTCCTACACCGTCCGGAATCTGATAGGTCGCTTTATTGAGCAGGTTCTTCAAATCGACATCTTCCTGGGCTTTCAGAATCTTCTCCGGGTTGATCGCGACGACGAACGACTGCTTCTTGTTTTCGATATCTGCCAACACATTCCGCTTCAAGTCATTATAGGAATGACTGCTTACATCGACACCTAAAAACTGTTCCTTCATGCTCTCACCTTAACTTATCCATTCTTGGAATCGCCCAAACGCTTGGCGACGAATCCAGCAGCTTTCCATGTATCTAAATTGAGGGCGTTCTTCGTATCATAGACGACACGGCTGCCCATCTTATCTTTGATCGTTTCCGGATCGAGCTTCTTGAACTCGTCGTGGTCGGTTAAAATGACGACGATGTCCGCATCTTTGAGCGCCTCGTCCATATCCTGCGTCTGGTTGGATACGACGTTCTCCTTGATATGCGGGTCATAAGACGTGAAGCTGATGCCGCGCTGGACAAGCTCCATGATGACCTTCAAGGACGGGCTCTCCCGCTGGTCGTCGATGTTCGCTTTGAACGATAGTCCGAACAACGCGACTTTCGGGTCGTTGATGAACTGTTCCTTCATCAGCTTCTCGATCTGGTCGGCCGTATAGACAGGCATGTAATCATTCGTATTACGAGACAGCTGGATGATTTCCGAAATCTCCGGCTCGATCTCCGCTAAGAACCAAGGATCGACCGCGATGCAGTGTCCACCGACGCCGGGACCTGGTGTATGGATGTTGACACGCGGGTGGAAGTTCGCAAGCTTGATCGCTTCCCACGCATTGACGCCGATCTTGTCGCTGATGCGGGCAAGCTCGTTCGCGAACGCGATGTTCACGTCACGATATGTGTTCTCGATGACCTTCGCCATCTCCGCTGTCGTCGCATCCGTCAAGTGGATGGTCCCTTTGACGAACGACTCGTACAATTCCTTCGTCATTTCGGAAGACTTGTCGTCGATTCCGCCGACGATGCGGTCGTTGTCGACAAGCTCCTGGAACACCTTCCCTGGAATGACGCGCTCCGGAGAGTGGGAGACGAACAATTCTTTACCAAGCTCAAGGCCCGTCTGCTCCAGGACCGGAAGCATGACATCCTCCACCGTACGCGGAGGTACCGTCGATTCAAGGATGACGAGGTTGCCTTCCTTCACGAATGGCACGATCGATTCTGTCGCTTTACGGACGTAATCGAGGTTGGCTGTTTTATCTTCACGGATCGGGGATGGAACAGCGATGACGAATACATCTGCCTCCGTCGGTTCAAGAGAAGCCTTGAACATGCCTGCATCCACAGCCTCTTCCAGACGCTCCTGCAGCCCGTTCTCTTCGATATGCAGCTGCTTGTTGTTGATCATTTCCACCGCTTTACGGTTGACGTCCACGCCGTGCACCTGATGGCCATGAATGGCGAACATGACAGATGTAGGCAGACCGATATACCCTAAACCGACGACACACAGTGACTTCTTCATACTACTATACTCCCTTTCTTTCTGACACGAACGTTGTGATCAGTGTGGTACCGTTTATTTGCATTCGTTTGTATATAGATGGATGAGTGACAAATTAGTCCTACTCCTTATAGCATTCGACAACATCCGGCGTTTATGACGTTTGTTGTCATCTTTCTTATATAATGGATAAAAAAAAGCAAACTCTTGCCTGTGTTCCTCTTTTCTCCATTGTTCAAACATTTCTAAGAAATAGGATCTCCGATTATCCATTGTAGCTTATTTCCGTAATCGGTTCTATCCTCATCATATAAACACATGCATCAATTATACTTCGAAGCGACCTGTTCCGACAACATCCAGCGGTGATATTTCCACAAACAGACAAATGTCCGCCTCTGAAGCGAACGGTTCATGCGCGGCGGGAGCTTTTTTTGCTATACTGGATGCATGATTTTCTTCATATAGAAAGGAAAGAATCCGAAATGACAGTCAGACGCTATCAACCAGGCGATGAAGCACAAATACAGACCCTGTTTACGAAAACGTTCCATCAGGAGCGCCCGCTCGGTGCGTGGGAATGGAAATTCAAACAGAACCCTAAACATAAAGAACCATTCATCCTCGTCTTCGAGGAGGAAGGGAAAATTCTCGGTCACATCAGTCTCTGGCTGATGGATGCCTATATCAAAGGCGAAGTCACGACGGTCGGGATCCGTGTCGATACGATGGTCGACCCCGACGCCCGCGGGAAAGGCGTCTACAAGAAACTGAACGACGCTCTCCTCACCGAAGGGAAGAAAGCCGGCATCGAGTACTTGTACGGTTTTCCTGCACCGAAGGCGAAGGAGCTCTTCCTCCGCTACACCGGCGCGACCCATCTGACCGATATGCCGCGCTGGATGTACGTCCAGAAGCCGCTGCACCTGCTTTCCACCAAATTCAAGCCGCTGAAGGCCGTGAAATCGCTGGACGGCCTCTATACGAAGCTCCGTTCTCCGAAGGGACAGTTGGACGGCTATGAGAAAAAAGAAATCACCCGCTGTGACGAAGCGTTCGACCAACTCGCGGAACAGACGAAGCACATGGCGGACGGGCTGGTCGTCCGGGACAGTGCCTACTTGAACTGGCGCTATTTCGACCATGCGACGAAAGCGTATAAAATGATTGCTCTGTATAAGGAAGGCGAGCTGAAGGGCTATGTCATCACACACCAAAGCGAAGGGTCGTTTACGAACGGTCTCTTGATCGACTGGCTCGGCGTCGATGAACATGTGTGGCCGGTGCTCCTCGATCAGGCGCTGCTGGAGCTGAAGCATGCGGATGTCGTCCAATCCTGGGCGCTGCCTCATACGTTCGCCGCCGGCATCCTGAAAGCGAAGGGCTTCGTCCATAAAGACAGTCCGATGCCGCTCGTAGGAAAAGACCTCCACCCGCGGACGGAAGAAATGAACGACCAGACGAAGTGGTACATCACCCCGGGGGATGTCGATTCGTATTAATCGGTTTGTAATCCACCCCCAATAACTTTTGGCATGAAGGTATCATCATAAAAAACCCCCTCGGTTCATTCAAGGGGGGTTCTTATCGATATGGAGAGGACCGGGCTCCGGGAAATGGGACGCTTTCCACGGGGCGGCCGCTGAGCCTCCTCATCGCATTCGCTCTTCCGGGGTCTCACCTATTCCGCTAATCCCGTTGGAGTCTGCCCATTTCCCTCCGCCCTTTGCTGAAATTAGCGTTCCGTATTTAGATACAAACGCTGAGTGGGACTTCTGCGGGTGGTTTTTTCCGTTAGAACCCCTCGCGGAAGAACTTCTAAAAATGTAGAAGCCAAAAACCACCGAATCGAAATTGATTCGGTGGTTTTATACTTCTAATAAAAGGGAGAAAAGTAGGACGGCACTCCCATCATGCCTGACACTCATCAGCTGTTGATCGGAGGGGAAGGCGGAGACTCCTGCGGGAAAAGCGAGACAGGAGAGACCCCGGAAGAGCGGAGCTCTGAGGAGGCTCGCCGGCCGCCCGCGGAAAGCGCAGCCTTCCCCGGAGATTAACAGCGTCGCCCGTGAGCCGGAATGAAAATTACTTCTTTGACAAGCAGAAAAAAAGAGCGGGGGAAATCCCCGCTCTTTTAACCTTCTTCTTTTCGCTTTTCCTTCTTCCCTCTCGAAAACAGCCCGATGACCGGACGCTTTCCGCCGGAGACGACACCCGTCATCTCCGCAAACAGATGAAGCAGGAACAAAATCACGATCGTAATGATCAACGATATGCCGAACGAAGTCAGCGAGAACAAGAGTGCCAGAAAACCGAAAATCGCACTGAACGCATAAATGATCAATACCGTCGTCCGGTGGCTGAAGCCGGCCGCCAGAATCTGATAGTGGATATGCTTGTTATCCGGCATCATGATCTTCTGCTTGTTGATGAGCCTGCGCAGGATCGAGAACAACGTATCGAACACAGGAATCGCAAGCACGATGATCGGAATGATGAAGCTGAACAACGTCACGTTCTTGAACAGACCGACCATCGAGATGACGGCCATCGAATACCCGAGGAACAAGGACCCTGTATCGCCCATATAAATCGACGCCGGGTAGAAGTTATGGAACAGAAAGCCGATGTTCGAACCGATCAGCACGACACAGAGGTAAACGATAGCGACCTGCGGCTCGATGGCAAGTGCCATGACCGCTATACTGATCAGCGATATGGTCGACACACCGGCAGCGAGGCCGTCTAGACCGTCGATCAAGTTGATCGCGTTCGTAATCCCGATGATCCAGAAGAACGACAAGAGGATACTGACAGGATCACTGAGCGTCACCATACCGATGAACGGTATACTGAGTACGTCGATCTGCAGTCCCGAGAAAATCAGGATCAGCGCCGCGATCACCTGACCGGCCAGCTTATAGAGCGGACGGATCTGGAAGCGGTCGTCAAGCAGTCCCGTCAGGACGATGACGAATCCGCCGATACAGATCGGCAGGAGATACGGTACATCAGGTCGCGTGTACAAAAGCCCGGCAGCCGTACCACCGAAGATCGCCAGCCCTCCCATGCGGGGAGTGATTTCTTTATGTATTTTTCTCATTTCCGGATAGTCCATCATCTTCCACTTTACAGCAAGCTTCATGACCGGAAAAACCAGCACATAACTGACGGCCATGGACAAAAGAATAGCAATGGTCAAGTCTATATAAATGTTCATACAAATCCTCACTAACTATTTTTAGTCTTTCGTTTTGAGACAACGCTAACATTATATCACAGGTGAAGGCGAGTTTTGTCAAACGTTGTCTCTATTTTTCGTCAATTTCGATAGTTACATCGACTTACACGCGAGGGAGCCTGCTCGAAGGGTTCCAGGAAACAGGGCCATCCATTCTCGAAGGGGTACAGCAAATATGGCGGAAAAACAAGAGGGCAAAATGAAAACAGCGTCCGGATGGACGCTGTTTTCTATCTATTTATCGTTGTTGTAATTCTTCAATCATATGGTCGATGACTTCTCTTGATGATAGCAGCTCAGAGTTCTCTGTCTTCTGAATGATGTTCTGTAACAATTCCTTTAAATTATCCATGCTACCCACCTTTTCAAACATAGCTTTCTACTACGGTTCACTCAAACATTCGGGACAAAACTACTTTTTTTGACGGCAGTCTATGTATCTTGTATAGATTAGACGGCTACATAACCGAAAAAGTTTCATCATTCGCTTCATTTCCCGGGAAATGTGTCCAATTTTTCGACTATTTCTCCTATCATAAGGTATTTGTAAATATTTAAAAAGTGTTTTGTCTATTTTTCTTTATTTTATGTAACTAGAGTCGAAACGTGAAGAAAACAGGTAGACGCCTAATCCCTAGCTGAATATGTTGTTAAACGATCTTGTCTAAGATGAAAGCGAACGTACACCTGGGCACAAACTATTCCAGGTTTATGCCTTCAAGCAGGTAACGAGAGTTTCTGGTGTTAACACTAAAGAGCATATGCTTGGTATAGGGCGGAGGGAAAAAGGACAGACTCCTGCGGGAATTGTGGCACAGGTGAGACCCCGGAAGAATGAATGCGATGAGGAGGCTCACCGGCCACCCCGCGGAAAGCGTCCTATTTCCCGGAGCCCGCTCTCTCATTAAAAAAATGCATCTTGAACAAATACATAAAAACAGGCAGAAGCCCGGGAAGGCTTCTGCCTGTTTCAGGAATGGGAGGTCCATGTCCGCTGCATCGTCTGCAGGGCGTAGGATTGATAAGCGAAACGGTGGATATGCTTCTGGATCGTCCCCGGCCCTTCCCGGTGATAGGTAAACAGGATGACAGCCGGGTGAAGCAGGGAATCATAGAAGAAAATCGGATTGAAGCTTCTTTCCCAACGGCCCATCTTCCACTGACCGAGCAGGTCCAGCTCCCGAACAAAGGCATCATCCATGATGGTATAGGCATTGACACCCGTCGGATGGTCGCTGTAGTCGAGCAGATGATGGAAGCAGACCGCCGCCTGCACATAGGAAAGGGGCGATTCATCCCCGGTTACGGCTTCCATCATCCGGTTTACAGGGAGCGTTTCTGTCTCTGATTGAGCAAAAACGCTCCCTTTGGAACAGAGGAGCTGCCACCCCGGCTTCAGTAAAAGCTGGGAGTACTGATCGATGATCGGATCCAATACAAGAATATCCGGGCTGCCTGGACGACGAATCGGCAAATACATGGTTGCGATATTCCTTCGCGCCGCTTCTCTTGTGAAGATTGTCTTGTTTCTCACCATGTCACCACCTGTCAGATTAATCGGCGTTTCGAAGCTGAGTTACTCCTTTTCCTCCAGCTGCAGTTCTTTCGCATATTTATGTGTCAAAAGCTCCTCCAGCGAGACGTCGAGCGTCTTCGCCAACTTCCCCATGATGATCAAGGACGGGTTCTTCTGCACACCTCGTTCGATGTTGCTGATATAAGACTTGGAAACCCCTGATTTCTTGGCAAACTCGTTGACGGACAACTCTTTGCTCACTCTAAGGACACGGATTTTCTCACCAATGGAAGTCACTTTTCCAACCTCACTTTCATCAACCAGCGAACAGCCGGCCGGTCATAGAATCAAGATGTTCGTTATTAAGAATATTATAATACGAAACCTACCGGAAATAAAAGAATAAATTTCATTATTAAGAACATAAAGTGCAGGAATTTCTCGCTTTTTCGTAGATTTTCTTCTTCTATTATTCTTTTTTGAGAACATTCGCATAAAAAAACAGCCGGGAGGCGTACCTCCCGGCTGTTTAATCTTCATAGGTCTGGTATTTCTTCCGGAATTCCTTCGGCCCGATGCCTTCGACACCCTTGAACACCCGTGTGAAATAGCTTTGGCTGTTGTAGCCGAGCAGGGTGCTGATTTCAAGCAGCGAGTAGTTCGTTATCGAGAGCAGTTCCTTCGCCTCTTCGATCCGTTGCTGATTGATGAAGTGAGTGATGGCGACCCCGACTTCCCGTGCGAAAATGCCGGAAAGGTAGTTCGGGTTCACGTTCATCGCATCGGCGATTTTTTTCAAGGTCAAGTGCCTGCCGAGGTTCTCAAATATGTACCGTTTCGTCCGCTCGACAAGTGGAGAGGACCGGAGCATTTCATTCGTCCCGCCGATCCGTTCCAGAAAGGACCGTAAGACATTCTGCTCGAGCTCTTCCACTTCCCCGAGCGTCTCTCTCGTCTCCAAATAATTCAAATAGAAGTCGTTTAATGACATGATCTCATCCGGCTGCGATCCTGCTTCGATGGACCAGTTTCCGAGCTCGGTAATCAGTCGGATCAACTGGTTCTTCGCCGAACGGATCTCGTCCCTGTCCGAATGGGTAGGCTGAAGCAGTTTCTTATAATTTGCATAAGCAGCCACCGCCTCAGGCGATCCTGACAGGAACAGCTGCTGGAACTTCTCTTTCGCAGCGACCGCTTCCGAATAGGCAGGAACCGTCCGTGAATAATCATTCAACTGGCGGCGCATCTGCGCCTGCTCATTAAAGGAAGAAGAAAGTTCCGGCCGGGGCAGAATCTGCACAAGCAGATGCTCGATCGCTTTGATCCTGTTTTCGCTGAGGACGGACAGCTGATCGAAGTAGTGCAGAAGGGTTTCTTCCACATCCGGCGCAAGCCCGCGGCCGGCGACCCGCGCCTTCACCTTTTTCTTTCCTATCTGATTAGACAAAAAAGGACCGATACCAAGTACAACTTCTATATCGGTCCTTTTGATCGTATAGAGAAAATAACTCTGCATGAACTCATCCGAATACATACGGAGACGGAAGGGGTGTTTCTTGCTTTCCTTAACGTACTGCACATTGGAATCACGCACGAACTGCGGCGGGCGCATCAGGTGATCCGGGTAATGATAAATCATCTTCGGCTGATCATTGACCATGAACACCGGCATCTGGAAAGCGAGCGAGCAATCCTTCAACAGATGAATCCATTCATGATTACTCATAGGGTCCTCCCCCCACCATCCAACTTTCTATCTATTATACTAGAACACTTTGGAAAAAAATACACCTCCCGGTTTGGAGAGGTGTATTCCTTCTATATGGTTTTTCGTGATCTTATATGCTCTTGTTGTAAGTAATTCTTGACGTCTTCCACACTTAAACCTTGTGCCTTGGCTTCTCTCATCAGGGACACCCATTCCTCATCCAGCACGTGCATATCAGGTTTTGTATTCATTGTTCGGCAACCTCCCTGGTTTGGTTTCGCTGCGGCCCCGGGTCGTTTATGTATGATCCCTCGGTGCCTTAATTTCCTATACCTGTAAATCTAGTCTTATTATAATGGATGAATGAGTTAAATATTTTAACTAAATTCACTATTTTTTAACTATTTTCAGTTAGTTTCCTTTATTTTTTAAAAAAATGATGAGACTTTCATCCTTCTACATTTTTCATCATGAAAACGTTCACTATGCGACAAGGACAAGTAATCTCAGGAAATAAAAAAGCAGGCATGAGCGATCATACCCGCTTGGTTCATGTGTACAACGCATTCCATTTCTCTGTCAGAAGATGAAACGCGTCTTCATCTTGTTCGTCGATCGCCCTGTCAATGAGGCGCCGAAGATTATTTTTTTCTAATTCACGGATGAGTTCTTTCACTTCTCTTGATGATTGCTGGCTGATTTCGATCCCCTCTTCGTAATACGGCGACACAATCGTGTGAAGGTGTGTAATGAATTCCGGAAGCTGAAGCAAGTCGGTCACGGAGACGTAGACCATCTTCTTGCCTCGTTGGAAGACGAAGATATCGAAGACGTTGTGTACTCGCTTTTTGTTTCGGTCGATGATGATTTCTCTGGATTCCATCGGGATGAATTGGTATAGTTCGTTATCGATGAATAAGGAAAAGTACTGGTAGGCGAGAACGACACGGATAAAGCGTTTGTCTTCCTTAACATAGTATGGTTTTAACATTTTTATGTTCAACACGTTGCCCACCCCTTCGTTATTAAATCTGAATTTTCAGTATTTTATTCTATTATCGCTTATTTGTCAACAAATTGAAAGCCCTTTTAATCCTATTCGTATGCAGGTTTTTGCCGCTTGGTGACTGTGTTCGGGACACTTGCCGGAGGCCTCTTTTCACATATAGGAAGACGGAAAGCCCTAGACCTGTTCACCACTCCCCACAGAAGTTCCGTCTCCTTCCTATCCGAGAACGGGCTGCGGGAAATGGGGCGCTTTCCACGGGGCGGCCGGTGAGCCTCCTCATCGCTGCGCTCTTCCGGGGTCTCACCTGTTCCGCTAATCCCGTAGGAGTCTGCCCCATTTCCCTCCGCCCTTCGCATATACACCCTTCCATGGGCTTGGTGAAGCGAAGTAGTAGTGATCTGCTAAGAACCTACCTTTCTTCACACCACAAAAAACCCCCTTCCATTATGGAAAGGGGTCGGTTTTTAATTAGATAAGCGCGTGGAGGCGTTCGTTGACGGTTGCTTTGACTGCTTCAAGCAGTGCTTCGCTGTCGGCTTTCGCTCCGGATTTCACGCCGTAGTAGAATTTGATTTTCGGTTCGGTTCCGGACGGGCGGAGACAGAACCAGCAGTCGTCCTCCAGAATGAACTTCACGACGTTCGATGCCGGCAGGTCGATGTGTTCTTCGCTGCCGCTTTCGACGTCGCGGCGGATGGACGTGCTGTAGTCTTCGACAGCCACGACCTTCTTGCCGCCTGCTTCCGTGATATCCGCTTCGCGGAAGTCGTTCATGATCGTCTGGATCGTGTCCGCACCTGCTTTTCCTTCGAGCTTCATGGACTGGAGCCCTTCCAGGAAGAAGCCGTGCTTCTCGTACAGATCGTTCAACGCATCCAAAAGCGTCTTGCCCTGGTTCTTATAGTAAGCGCCGACTTCAGCGATCAAGACAGCCGACTGGACGGCATCTTTGTCGCGGGCGAAGTCTTTGACAAGGTAGCCGTAGCTCTCTTCATAACCGAAGAGGAAGGTGTGTTCCTTCGTCTGCTCGTACTCGCGGATCTTCTCACCGATGAATTTAAAGCCTGTCAGTGTATCAAGAGAGCTGATGCCGTAAGAATCGGCGATGACGCGGCCGAATTCGGAGGTCACGATCGTCTTGATCATGCGGCCGTTCTTCGGAATTTCCGCCGACTGGCCGAGGATGTAATCGAGCATGAGGGCACCGGTCTGGTTCCCGGTCAGCACCTGGTATTCCCCGTTCTCATCCGGTACGGCGACGCCGAGACGGTCGGCATCCGGGTCTGTCGCAAGCAGGAGATCCGCACCAATCGCTTTGCCCTGTTCGATGGCGATTTCGAACGCCTGATGCTCTTCCGGGTTCGGAGAAGCGACGGTGGAGAATTCCGGATCCGGTTTGGCCTGTTCTTCCACGATATGGACGGATGTGAAACCACTCTGCGCCAATCCTTTTTCCACAAGGTGGCGGGCCGTTCCGTGCAGCGGTGTGAAGACGAGTGACAGATCCTTATCGATCTCATTCTGGACGGTGACGGATTCCAACGCTTTCAAGTAGGCTTGATCGACCTCTTCATCGATCCAGCGCAGAAGGCCGTTCTCTTCCAATTCCTTCTGATCGGCTGCGTCGACTTCCAGTTCGTTCTCGACTTTGTTGACGAAATCGATCATGATCTCCGCCTGTTCCGGTGGCAGCTGGCCGCCGTCTTCGTTGTAGGCTTTGAAGCCGTTGTATTCCGGCGGGTTGTGGCTTGCCGTCACGACGACGCCTGCTGCTGCGCCGAGATGACGGACAGCGAACGACAATTCCGGTGTCGGTCGTAAGGAAGTGAATACGTAGGATGGAATGCCGTGTGCTCCGAGGACACGTGCCGTTTCGACTGCGAACTCTTTGGACATGTATCGGGAGTCGTATGCGATGGCGACGCCTTTCTTCGACATGCCTTGATCGTTGACGTAAGCAGCAAGGCCTTCAGCCGCTTTACGGACGGTATAGATGTTCATGCGGTTCGTTCCCGGTCCGAGCTTTCCGCGCATGCCTCCCGTTCCGAATTCCAAGTCTTTGTAGAATGCATCCTCCAGGGACTGTTCATCTTCTGACAATTCTCCAAGCTTCGTTG
The DNA here is from genome assembly GCF_030291935.1 of Halobacillus sp. ACCC02827. Lineage (NCBI taxonomy): Bacteria > Bacillati > Bacillota > Bacilli > Caryophanales > Bacillaceae > Halobacillus > Halobacillus sp. ACCC02827. Next base: position 3,116,895 of record NZ_CP128168.1, read on the forward strand.
AAAGCTCGGCATCCAGTCCTTTGAATTCTTTCCATCGTTCGTACTGCTCTTTCCACATACGCGACACTCCTCTGGTTTGTTATTTATTTGAGTTGGAAACGATCAAGGAAGCGTTTCCTTTTAAATCGAATGTCTTGACGGTTGCCGGGATGATCAGGTGGTCGCCTTTCTTGAATGGATACGAGCGGCCCTCCACGATCACTTCCCCTGTCCCGTCGATGACACTCAATAGTACATAAGGTTCCGGGGTGAGCCCTTTACATTCGCCTTCCAGGTCCCAGCGATAGACGGAGAAATACTTTTCTTCAACGAGTCTCTCTTTCCGCAGATCCTCCTGGTAGAACTGCGTGCGCTCGATTTCAGGATCGACATGCGGAACCGTCGTCACTTCGATCGACTTATCGAGGTGCAGCTCGCGCTTGTTGCCGTCCTGCCCGACACGATCATAGTCGTAGACGCGGTACGTGATGTCCGAGCTCTGCTGGGTTTCCAAGATCTGAATCCCCGCTCCGATCGCGTGGATCGTCCCACTCGGTACGTAAAAGAAGTCTCCGGGCTTCACTTCAATGGTTCGTAATAAGTCCCCCCATTCTCCATTCGCCACCATTGCTTCAAATTCCTGTTTATTCGAGGCATGATGTCCGAAAATAATTTCCGAGCCTTCCTCACAGTCGAGCACATACCAGCACTCGGTCTTGCCGTAGTTCTCCCCTTCCACTTCACGTGCATATGTATCGTCCGGATGCACCTGGACGGAGAGGTCCTTCTTCGAATCCAGAATCTTCACGAGCAGCGGGAATTCCTCGCCTTCTTCTCCGGCGAACAGCTCACGGTGGCCGTCCCACGCTTCCCGAAGCGTCTTCCCTTCCAGAGGTCCGTTCTTGATCGTATTCGGTCCGTTCTTATGCCCGGAAATACACCACGCTTCTCCGGTATAGTCGGACGGGATCTTATAATGGAAGATTTCTTCAAGCTTCGTTCCACCCCAGAGCCGTTCCTTGAACGCCGGCTCTAAATAAATCGGTTCGTTGTACATTCGCTGCACCTCTTTCCAGTTTTTTAACACTATTGTACCATAGCGGCCGATCCAGAAGGGCCGCCTTTCTGCTCAAGAAAAAATCCGGAGCATCGTCCGGCACTCTGTTCAGAATGCGGAAGACGTCCGGATTTTTTTCTTCTTATAAAAAGGGCTTATTTATCTTCCAGCATCTTATCATTGAATCCGAACGCCCACGTCAATCCGAAGGCGACACCGATGGCGATGATGTTCGTCAGCAAGTAGAAGATGAATGAGCTGTCCAGGTACAGCAGGGATCCCGGGATTACCGTGATCGCCATACCGGAAGCCTTCAAGCCTGTGATGGAGGCGAAGAAACCACCGACGGCTCCACCGATGAGACCCATGATGAACGGCTTCATGTAGCGCAGGTTGACACCGAAGATCGCGGGCTCGGTGATACCGAGGAACGCGGACAAAGCGGATGGCAGCGCCAATGCTTTCATTTTCTTCTTCTTCGTCTTCAAGCCGACTGCAAGCGCCGCGCCACCCTGGGCAGCGATCGCTGCTGTGATCAGCGGGTTGAACGCGTTTGAACCGACGCGGTCAAGCAGCTGGATCTCAAGCAGGTTGAAGATGTGGTGTACCCCGGTGATAACGATGACCTGGTGAAGTCCACCGATGATCAGCCCACTGATACCAAGCGGAAGTTCCAAGACCCACAGCGTCGCTTCAAAGATACCGTTTTCAACAATATGGAACACAGGTCCGATGATGAACATAGCAAGCGTGATCATGATCAAAAGCACTAAGAATGGTGTAAGAATAAGATCGAGTGCTTCCGGAATCCTTTTTCTCAAGGCTTTCTCCAGTTTCGCCCCGACGATACCGGTGATGAATGCCGGAAGGACGGACCCTTGATAGCCGGTTACCGGAATGAAGCCGAAGAACTCAAGCGGTTCTGCACTTCCGTCGGCAACAGCCCAAGCATTAGGCAGCGCCGGTGATACGAGCATGAGTCCGATGACGATCCCGAGTATCGGACTGCCTCCGAACACCCGGAAGGTCGACCAGGCGACAAGCGCCGGCAGGAATACAAAGGCCGTATCGGTAAGGACCTGGGTGAACAGGATGAAGTTCTCCGGAATGCTTTCAGGCGTGAGACCGAAGAGCGCGAGAATCGCTTCTTGAGTCAGAAGTCCCCGCAGCCCCATGAACAGACCAGTGGCAACGAGGGCCGGAATGATCGGTACGAAGACGTCTCCGAACGTACGGATCGCACGCTGGAACGAGTTCCCCTGTTTCTTCGCTTCCTGCTTCACTTCTTCCTTCGTAGCTCCCTGTACTTCTTGTTTCATCACTTCTTCATAAATACGGTTGACGGTACCAGTACCGAAGATGACCTGCAGCTGACCGGAGTTATAGAAAGCACCTTTCACTTTATCGATTTCTTCAATGGAAGAAATGTCCGCTTTCTCCTTGTCATGAAGCATGATCCGCAGCCGTGTCGCACAGTGGGCGACAGAGGCGATGTTCTCCTGACCACCAGCTGCTTTGATGACGTCTCTTGCAATTTGAGCGTTATCTGCCATGGTAATTCTCCTTTCGGGTTTTAGTGTGCACGTGTAATCGATTACACATTTCATAAAAAAATTTAGATAGTGAATAATTGCTAATGAAATTGATGTTTATAACCAGGTGTAACTCGTGTGTGAACGATTACATGATTGCGTTTTCAATTAGGACTATACACTATCTCGGACTATTAGTCTATACGTTAACTCCATTTTTTTATTTAAATTTTCTTTTTTTAATTTCTGGAGCAATACGCTCGCCGCTTTCCTCCCAGCTTCTTTGTTGAAATAGTCGACGGTAGTAAGGGACGGGGTCACGTGCTTCGACATCATCGATGCCCCGATGCCGGCAACAGCCATGTCTTCCGGGATCGAATAGCCCTGTTCCTTCAAATACTCCATCGCACCGATCGCCATACGGTCCGTCACTGCGAACACAGCCGTAGGCTTCGTTTCTTTACTCGCACGGAGGATCCGCTTCATCGCTTCATACCCGGATTCCACACTGAAATCGCCCTCTGTCACCCAATCTTCTTTAATGGTCAGGCCGTTTTCTTTCATTCTATCTCTATACGCCTGTTTTCTCACACGGCCGACAGCAGGATCGTCTTCTCCCACGCCGATAAACGCAATCTGTTCATGCCCCTTCTGGATCAGCATGTTCGTCACATCCCCTGCAGCATGGTAGTCGTCATAGACGATCGACGTCACACCGGGAAGCTCCTGGCCGATAGCAAGGAAGGGGACATCTGTATCCTGAATCGCCTGGATCAACGCGTCATTGACGTTCGTCGCAAGCAGGATGATGCCGTCAACATTACGACTTTTCAAAAGGCGGATGTATTCGATTTCCTTCTTTTCATCAAGCTCTGTATTCGTAAGCAGGATTTGGAATCCTTCTTTAGATAAAATTTCATTGATCCCGTTCACGACTCGGGTCGATGTTTCTGTACTTAAGCGCGGAAGAATGACACCGATGACGCCGGAACGCTTCGTCCGCAGCGACTTCGCTGACTGGCTAGGGATGTAACCGGTTTCTTCGACAATCTTCATAATCCGCTCCCTCGCCTCTTCACTCACGTATCCGCTGTCGTTCAGTGCGCGCGATACCGTCGTCCGGGAAACGTTCGCCATTTGTGCTATATCATTGATTGTAGTCATTACTTTCATCCTCCATGGAATCCTTTTCATTTATCATCGTAGAGAAATATGAAGCTGTTGTCCAGAGGTAGACAATATTTAGGGGGAAAGTCGGACAGCGAAGGCATGGAAAGCCCCCGGAAAGGAGCTTCCCGGGGACGGATGACCGAAGTGATTAAGAGTGGTTATTTAATGTTTGGCGGAAATGGTCTTTGAGGATGTGGTACACGGTCGTTTCGTGGAGTACCTGCGGTTCTGTGCCGGCCTGTTCCTTTTCCATGCGCATAACTACGCCGACGCCCTCTTCGATATACTCTTCTTCCCATCCGTCAATCCCAAGCTCCTTGATGACAGAACGGATGACCCGCTCGTATTTCTGCAGCGGACCCGGCAATTGCAAACTAAACCATGACATAACGTATCCCCCTTAATTATCTAGTTCTTTTTTCTTACGCTTCCTTTCCTTTATAATCTACCTTTTGTTTCCAGTCAAGACCTTTCGATATCCTTATATCCCGGGTTTGGCGGGCATGTCGCGGTCGAAGTGTTGATATTGTCAGAATTTTGCAATCAATTTCCCGTTATAGGCTTCTTTTTCTTTTCATTCTTTTTTTTCTTTTATATAGGAAAAAGACGGAGAAAAACTTGGGAACGGTCGAAGCAGTCGCATCTGTTCCCGAAGACGGGTGTAAACAGGCTCGAACCCTGCGGAATCGTCGGATAATTCACTCTTGTACTTACTATGCCTTTCCGTTACAATGTCCTTTATATAAAGAAACATGTATATTTCAGATGGACAGGGGAGTGTGAACGATGAAGAAAACCATTACCGTAGGATTATTGGGATTAGGCACGGTCGGGAGCGGTGTCATAGAGATCCTGCGTGATCATAAAGAACGTATCGAACATAAGACAGGGTGCGATGTCACCATCAAGTCGGTACTCGTCCACGATTTGGATAAACCGCGCGAGCTGCCTTCCGAAACGAAGCTCACGGATCGCTATGAAGACATTACGAGAGATCCGGATATTGATGTCGTCATAGAGGTGATGGGTGGTATCGATCACACATTAGCTGTACTGCTGGAAGCGATCGAGCACGGCAAGCATATCGTGACGGCGAACAAAGACCTTGTCGCCCAGCACGGTGCGGAGCTGTTCGCTGCCTGCCAGCGTCATAACTGCGACCTTTATTATGAAGCGAGTGTTGCAGGCGGTATTCCGATCATCCGCAGCATCATGGACGGATTGTCCTCCGACCGGATCACGAAGATGATGGGGATCGTGAACGGAACGACGAACTTCATTATGACGAAAATGGCGAATGAAGGCGTCGACTTCGACAGCGTATTGAAGGAAGCGCAGGAGCTTGGGTTCGCAGAAGCAGATCCGACAGCAGACGTCGATGGACTGGATGCTGCAAGGAAAATGACGATCCTTTCCATCTTGGGCTTCTCGATGCCGTTCCATTTGGAAGATGTGCATGTCAAAGGAATCCGCGGCATTTCTATTGATGATATCAACTTCGCCCAGGAAATGGGCTACCGCATCAAGCTGATCGGTATTGCGGAGAGCGATCATAACGGTGTATCCGTAAGCGTCGAGCCGACCCTTCTGCCGGCTCAGCATCCGCTCGCATCGGTAAATGATGAATTCAACGCCGTCTACGTCTACGGAGACGCAGTCGGTGAAACGATGTTCTACGGACCGGGCGCAGGCAAGCTGCCGACGGCTACGGCAGTCGTCGCCGATTTGATTTCCGTATTGAAGAACATCCGTCTCGGTACGACCGGCACCTCTTACGTGCAGCCGCAGTTCGCAAAGCAGGTGAAAACGAAGAAAGAACAGCTTGCGAAGAAATACATCCGTCTTCATGTCGATGACAAAGCAGGCATGTTGAGAGATTTGACGAACATTTTCGCAGAATACGATATTTCTTTCGATCAGTTCACCCAGCGTGCAGCGGCCGAGGAAGGCCAACGGGAATTGATGATGGTCACTCATCAGGTAAGCGAAGAAGACTTTGAGAAAGCACTACGCGATTTGCAGGACCTGGATTCGGTGCAGGGCATCGACAGCGTCTACCGCGTAGAAGGAGGCGAATGATATGTGGAAAGGGTTAATTGAACAATACGGAGAGTTTCTTCCCGTTACAGATAAGACACCGGCATTGACGTTGTATGAAGGAAACACACCGCTGATTCCGATTCCGACGATCTCTCAGGACCTCGGCATTGAAGGTTATGTGAAATTCGAAGGGTTGAACCCGACCGGATCGTTCAAGGACCGCGGCATGGTGATGGCGATGGCAAAAGCGATCGAAGAAGGCTCCGAGGCGGTCATCTGTGCCTCGACCGGTAACACATCCGCAGCTGCTGCTGCCTTTGCGGCACGCGCCGGCCTCCGCTGCATCGTCGTTATCCCGGACGGGAAAATCGCCGAAGGTAAACTGGCCCAGGCCGTTATGTACGGAGCAGAGATTTTTGCCATCAAAGGAAACTTCGACGACGCCCTTCGCATGGTACGGAAAATCGCCGAAACAGAACCGGTGACGCTTGTAAACTCGGTCAACCCATACCGGATCGAAGGCCAGAAGACAGCCGCTTTCGAAATCTGTGACGTCCTCGGCAGTGCTCCGGATATTCTGAGCATCCCTGTCGGCAACGCCGGTAACATTACGGCCTACTGGAAAGGATTCAAGGAATATAACGAAACGAAACAGACCGGCCTTCCGAAAATGATGGGCTTTGAAGCGAGCGGTTCTGCCGCCATCGTCCGCAACCAGGTCATCGACAATCCGGAGACGCTTGCGACAGCCATCCGGATCGGAAACCCGGCAAGTTGGGACAAAGCGATTGAGGCGCGTGATGAATCGAACGGCCTGATCGATGAAGTGACGGATGAAGAAATCATCGAAGCGTATCAGCTGCTGGCCGAGAAGGAAGGCGTCTTCGCGGAGCCTGCCTCCTGTGCTTCCATCGCCGGCATGATCAAGAAAGTGAAAGACGGCACGATTCCGCAAGGCTCGAAAATCGTCCACGTCCTGACAGGAAACGGACTCAAGGACCCGACGACAGCGATCCAGCACAGCCCGGTCAAACCGACCCTTATTGAAAACGATTATGAAGTCTTCGCATCGGCGGTCACAGGAGTCCAATCATGACCCGCTTCCAGATCCAGGTTCCCGCGACATCCGCGAACCTCGGGCCTGGATTCGACTCTGTCGGCATCGCCTTAACGAAGTTCGTCACGCTCGACTGCCGTCCGGCCGATGAATGGCACTTTGCTGTTCCCGAAGAAGACCAGCCTTATATCCCGGCCGGCAAAACGAATCTCGTCTATCAAACGGCGCTCCATACAGCCAAGGTCCATGGACACGATTCCCTGCCTCCGACGCATGTGACGATGACGAACGACGTTCCGATCGCCCGCGGGCTCGGAAGTTCCTCCACAGCGGTCGTCGGCGGCATCGAACTTGCCAACCAGCTGCTCGATCTTCGTTTGAGCGATTATGATAAATTCAAGATCGCCTGTGAGATTGAAGGGCATCCCGACAATGTCGGCCCGGCGATCTACGGCGGTATCATGGTCTCGAATTATGATAACGGCGCTCTTGATTACGTCCACTTCACCGATGGACTGGACGATTTGACGTGGCTCGCCGTCATTCCGAACTACCATTTGAAGACAGAGAAAGCCCGCGGTCTTCTGCCTGTCGAGCTTCCTTACAAAGAAGCCGTCAACAACAGCGGCAGTGCCAACGTACTCGTCGCAGCGCTTGCGATGAAGAACTGGGAGCTTGCAGGCCGGATGATGAAGAGCGACCGCTGGCACCAGCCTTACCGCCAGGCTCTCATTCCGGGCTTCACTGACGTTGAGAAAGCGACCACAGACGCAGGAGCTCTCGGCTTCTATATCAGCGGCGCAGGCCCGACGATGCTCGCCCTCTTCGACGAGTGGGACGAAGCGAAAGCGGCACGCCTGAAGCAAGAGCTTGCTGACTTCCAGGTCGAGCCGCTCCAAGCTCACCTGACAGGCGTCACCGTCCACAAACAGACCGAAGCGAAGCACTGTTAAACGGTTAGCTGTTAGCCGCCGCTGATGATTTCCGGGCAGGGCTGCGCTTTCCGCAGGCGGCCGGCGAGCCTCCTCAGAGCTCCGCTCTTCCGGGGTCTCTCCTGTCTCGCTTTTCCCGCAGGAGTCTTCGCCCTGCCCTCCAATCATCAGCTGGTTAAACTTAAAGCTAATAAAAAACCGAACGCGATCCCTTTATTCAAAGGTGGACGCCGTTCGGTTTTTTTTATCCTTTATTGTAGGTGGGTTAATCAAGGCGGAAAGCGCAGCCCTGCCCGCAGCCCCCCGGCGGCAGCCGAAAAAAACCTAAGCTCGCTTCCCAAACCGCCAAATGACCAAAATAAGCAGCGCACCAACCAAACCTCCGAAGCTGTCCAGCACCACATCCCCGATGTAAGGCGTCCGGTCCGGTGTCAACGACTGATGAAACTCATCAAACGAAGCGTACAGCACCGTAATCACAAACGCTGCTCCAAGCTTCGGCAAAAGCCGCAGACTCGTCAGCTTATGTAATGCGAGAAACGACGTCACCATCAACAGAAGAAACACCGTCACATGTGCCGCTTTTCGGATCAAGAATTCCACAAGCCCAGCCGGCCCGTGACTGGCCAGGTTCACCGGCTTGCCGTGATACATGAAATCAATCGGCTCAAGAACAGGCTTCATCGCGTCTAGAGGAAGGTAGGACATCAGCGATGGACGCAGGTCCTGATCTCCATACGGCGTCGCCGAACTGTAAAAAATAACCCCCATGACGAGGAGCGCGGGTATGACCCAGAACTTATTATTTTTTGACAACTTATTCACACTTTCTATCACTCTATTTATTTGATATATCAACATTTTACAATAAAACCCGATTTAAGCAATAGAATGAAATTTGTATCAAAAGATTTATATATAGTACTATTAATGACGATAGAATTTGTATACAATGGTAACTAGAGAAAGAAAAGGGGGATTCAACATGGCAAAGAAGAGTAAACAATACGATTACGACCTTGCAGAAGTGAAGCGTTTGATCGGGGAGACAGATAAAAACTACCGGGAGATCGCTCAGGAGACAGGCTGTCCTTATGCGAGCGTCGTTTACCATGGTCGTAAAATCCGCGGACGCGTCAACCGTATCCGTCAAGAGGAAATGAATGCGGAGCTGAATCAGGCACCTGTATTCACGATCAAGGAAGAACCGAAAGAGAATACGAACCTGTTGTCTGGCGGGACAGCACTAAGCATCTCAAGAAATGATATCCACATCCAGGACGCAGAGCAAGAGGCAGCGAAGATGATCAAAGCGGCACGTGCACTCGGCCTTACTAAAATTAACATCACGATTGATCGATAAACGCGCACGAAAGTCCTGGGGACGCGTTCTTCAGGGCTTTTATGCCTCAAGCTTCAGCCCCTTCAGCTTCCTTCTTGCATGTCTTCCCCAATTCTTCACCGCATCGATCGTCACTCCTTCCAGACAGGCGATCTGCTTAAGCGAACGATCGTGAATGAAATGATGATAGACCCATTTCCACTGATTGTCCGTCAGCGGATTCCGCACTTGAATCCAGAAGTACTCATCTTCTATTACATCTTCCCACAGAGACGCGTCCGTGCTGCTTAAACTGCGCCGGCACAGCGTCTCTTTTTCCTGTGTGCGGGAATCTTTGCGGATGAGATCGATCAGCGCGTTCCTGATCTTCCAGCTGAGATACGTCTCCCACTTACCCGCAGCCGGATCATACGTCCGGGAGGCGTTCCACACCGCCACCATCCCTTCTGCAAAAAAATCCCCGTTCCTATCCATGATGTGAAGCCTTCGGATGTGATAATGAATCAGCTTCTTACTATCCGCAACCAACTGACTGAATTGCTCATCGATCACAGTGCCACCCCTTCCATTTTTTAACGTTCATACTATAATCGTTAAAAAATGGATTTTTGGTGTCATGTACCTATCAATTTCTTGATTTTCAACTAAAAAAAGCTGTTAAACTTCCATTTTCGCTTTCCTTTTCCTATGAAATGGAAGATAATGATAGGTAGAAAGGAGTGTAAAATGAGCCACATCCCCTCGTTTTTCTGCTGTCAAAACCTCGTCTACCAAATCCTTCACCGCTACAAGATTCCCGAGCCTTATGAAGACTACTGCCAGGAGGCCTATTTCATCTACAAACACTGTGAAGAAACCTACGATTCTTCCCGAGGCAAGTTCTCCACCTACTATTTCCACCATCTCTCCTGGAAGCTCCTCAGCCATCTCCAGTCCAAGCGCCGGCTGCAGCTGATTTCCACAACCCAGCATCCCCCTTTCCCTCATCCGAAAAACGACCTCCATGACCGGATGTTCCTGCTTGATCTCTCCCTTCACGCTGACCTCACCGCACTGGAACAAAGCACCTGCCTGCTTGCGATGGCAGGCTACCGGACCTATGAAATTGCGGGAAAGATCGGCAAAAGCGAATCGACCGTCCTCCGCCTCCGCAAAAGTTTGCGCGAGAAACTATCCTCTGCTTCTATCCTCGTTTATACTTGTAATAGAAAGGGAAAATAAATCCACTAAATCCAACGGAAAACGGAGGAATCAGCATTGGAAGCTTCCACTCGATCTCTATCTCCTCTCACCAAGATTTGGCTGGACGATACACCGACTACGTTCACTCACGCTTTCCTGGAGCGGCTCGCGTATGAATGGATGGTCGAAATCGTCAATCCCTACCCCATCCCCATCATGGAAACGAAGGAGTACGTCACCCACATATCCGTCGAGCAGGCAGACGGACTGCTTTATTCCGAATTACCGATCGAATCCTACAACATCGAAGTCGGCAATGAATTCACGGTCTACCGTTTCTACATGTATGCGCCGGACTGAGTCCGGAAGATGTTATAATGGCAGGGACGAATGATGGAAAGGAAGAGTTTATGTTTCATCTAGGCTTTGCAGCGTTTTTTCTAATCTTCATCATCCTTGGATGGTTCACCGATATGATTGAGCTGTCGTCGTTCAGCATGATCGTTGCGATCGCGCTGTTTTTCACGAATATTTATATGTTCTTGAAGTCGAGGAAAGAGGACAAGGAAAAGACGCCGTCTTAAATACGAAAAGCCCCCGTCCGAATGGAACGGGGGCTTTTTTCCGTTTGTGTAAAAACTTCGTTTAAATATAATAACCCAATCGAACTCAAGACAATGGGCTTTTCCGAAAAAGTTATACAGCTTTAAAACACCATCTACACTTATGTGAACCTCGGCATGAAAGACTCTTAAGGCAAAGGGCGGAGGGATAGGGGCAGACTCCTGCGGGAGGCTCACCGGCCGCCCCGCGGAAAGCGCCCCCTTTCCTGAAGCCCGCTCTCGCCACGTTATTTTATCAAAATACCCTTTACGTCAGTATATTGAGAACGATCGGGATAGTGACGACGCTTAGGAGCGTGGTCATGAGCGTGATGCTTGAGACAAGTTCAGGCTTCGAATCGAACTGGACGGCATACATCGTCGTCGTAGCCGCAGAAGGCATGGCTGCCGATACGATCAACACGTTCGCCATCAGATCCCCCATTGGCAGGATCACCGTCAGCGCCCAGGCGATAAGCGGGGAGACAAGCAGCCGGACCGAAACCGCATAGGAGACTTTGTCCCAGGCCAGGTTCTTCACGGTGATGTTGGCAAGCTGCATCCCGAGCAGGATCATGACAGTCGGAATCTGGGCGTTCCCGACGAGCTCGATGCTCGACATGATATTATCGGAAATCGAAAGCGGCGTATATTTGAACACGAGTGCGAGCCAGATCGCATGCGTCGGCGGCATTTTGGCCACCTGCTTCAATGCCATCGTAATGCCGGCGGTTCCCTTTGCTGCGTAATAGACGCCGAAGAAATTCATGACGATCTGCTGAAGCACCATGAACGAGACGGAATAAACGAAGCCCTGCTCTCCGAAGGCGAACAGGACAATCGGCGCCCCGTAATTCCCGGCGTTCATAAAGGCCGTGGATAAAATCAATCCGCTTTCCGTCGGTGTATCGTAGCGGAGCACCTTTGCCCCGATTTTGTTGACAGCGAGGATGGCGATCAACAGAAACACCGAGAAAAGGACCATCAGGAAGTAATCGCGGTCAAATGTCGCTTCGTAGAACGTCTTGAAGACGAGACACGGAAGCATGATATAGAGAGCGACCGTCGAAATCGACTTGATTTCGAGGCGCAGTACTTTTTGTAGGACGAACCCGGTACAGAAGATCAGTACGACAGGAAGTACTACCTGAAAGAAAATTGCCATTATATAACCACCCTGTCTGTTAAATATTAGAACTCTACTAGTTTATCAGAAATATCGGCCTTTGTTAGCTTCGGGATGAGGAAAATTTCTTGCTCCCTATGAATTGGAAATGTTATCGTTTACAATAGATGATAGAGTTATTGAAATCGTTCTCATATAGAAAGGAAGTCAGAAATGAATTACGTCATAGGTCTAGATTTAGGTACGACAAGCAGCAAATCCGTCGTGTTCGAGGAAAATGGACACGTCGTCGCAGAGCATGAAGTTGCATACCCGCTCCATCACCCGCAGGTCGGCTATGCCGAACAGGACCCGCTTGTGATCGAAAAGGCAGCGCTGGAATCGATCCGTCTCAGCGTCGCCGGACTCGACGCCGATAAGATCGTCGGTGTCGGCCTCTCCTCGGCTATGCATTCCCTGATCTGTACCGATGAAAGCGGAGCTCCCTTGTCGCCTTCCATCATCTGGGCGGACGCCCGCAGCTCGGAACAGGCGTCACACCTGAAGGAAGAACATCCCGACGTCTATTTGCGGACAGGCACGCCGCTTCACCCGATGTCTCCGCTCTCCAAGCTCGTTTGGATGAAGGAGAACGGGTATGAACCGTGTGGACAGGCCGCTTATTATATTTCTGTGAAGGAATTCCTGCTCTACCGCTGGTTCGGAGAAAAAGTCGTCGATTACTCGGTCGCCGCCGCGACAGGCCTTTATAACATCCACAGCAACGAATGGGATGAGGAGACACTCGCAATCGCCGGCATCAGCGAAGAACAGCTCTTCTCCCCCGTGCCGCCGACCTACACGATGGAAGGCATGGATGCAGCCATCGCAGAGAAAGCAGGCTTGAAGTCCTCCACCCCGTTCGTCATCGGCGGAAGCGACGGTCCGCTTGCCAATCTCGGTATCGGCGCCATCCAGCCGGGAGAAACAGCCATCACAATCGGTACAAGCGGTGCGATCCGTCAGTTCTCGAAGGAGCCGCTTCTTGACGAAAAACAGGAGATCTTCTCCTACCGTTTCTCTGATGACCTTTGGATTACAGGCGGTCCTTCCAACAACGGCGGCCTCGTTCTTCAATGGGTCCAGCGCCTGTTCGAAAACAAAGGTGAAGAAATGTCGATCGAAGAGCTGACGGAGCTTGCCGGATCGGTCGCCCCGGGTGCAGACAACCTGCTGTTCCTGCCTTACCTGAACGGAGAACGCGCTCCCTTTTGGCAGGCGGAAGCGAAAGGATCCTTCATCGGTCTGACGCCGAACCACCGCAAGGAGCACATGACCCGTGCCGCTATGGAAGGCGTACTCTTCTCGGTGCTGCATATCGCAAGCGCCCTCGAGCGCCTTGGAAACAGTCATGACCGCATCTTTGCAAGCGGAGGATTCGCCCGCTCGCCGTTATGGGTGCAGATGGTCGCCGATATGTTCAACAAACGAATCGACATTCCCGTCAGTCACCAAAGCTCTGCTTGGGGTGCTGCCTGGGTCGCTCTCTATGCCCTGGGGCTTACGGACAGCTTGGAGGCGATCAAGGATTCCATTCCGATGCAGGAGCACTATACGCCCGATCCCGAACGTCATGAGACATACAAGAAACTCTTCGACGTCTACCAATCGGTCTCCGGTAAGCTGCAGGACGACTTCTTCCGTCTTCACCAGCTGTCATAAATGATAAATCCCCGCTCAGGATTCCCGAGCGGGGATTTTTAAGTATTTCAAGGAATCCAAGACTATGTGTCCAACTGACTCAGATGGATAAAAAACCCTTTATACCTTTACAGAATATACTCGCTAAAATAAACATTTGATAGCTTCCGACAGCATCATTATAGTCCTGCATATAAGCCAGTGCTAATCTCTCATTATTTGCTTTATCTCTACCATTTCTCTAAGTCCCTGCTTTTGTCAGAGAATTTGTTCCTTCTATAGATTTTTGATAGAGTGGAATTCCAAATAACTACAGGAGGTGAACTTCTTGAAAAAAATAATCTTTATGACCATTCTCTTGCCTTTTCTATTAGTTGGATGCAGTAACAGTGATGCCGGATCCACCGATTCACAAACTGTGGAAGAGAACACAGAGAAAAAAGAAACCAATGATAAAGATAATGGAAAAGACAATCAACAAAATAAAGTAGTTGAAAACAGTCAAGGTACATTTGAAATGGTTGAATTAAAAAGAGATTTAGGTACATATGAATCTGGTCCTCTATCCATTAAAATTAATGATGTGAGTTTAGTAAGTGGTACATACACAGATGAAACAGTAATCAAAAACATCGGAAGAGAAGATGTGGAATATGTCGCCATTGGGACAAAAGTATCTACTTCCAATGAAGATATTTCATTCACCCGTGAACATTTATCATTAGCCACAAATACAGGAGAGGAAATAAGCTCTCCAAATGCTTTTATGAGTGATGGTCTAAACAAAGATGTACTCGGTGAAAATGAGTTAATTAGAGTCTTCACATTCTTCCTGGAAGAATCAGATGTTGATGATATTAATGAATTAACCCTCCATATCCAAGCTCCCCAAAATAGTGACGAAGAGCCCCTGGGAGAAGATATAGATGTGGATATTACTTTCTAAGTAGGTGAATGTCATGGAAGCCATCCTCTTTTATTCTGCCATTATCCTAATTCCTTCTTTTCTAATTTTTTTAGCTATAAAAAGGATTCGGAAGCAATTCAAGGACGTTTCGTCTTTTAAAGAGGAAACCCACAAGGATTACGCTAAAATAATGGAGCAAAATGAAAAAAGAATGGAATTACAAAATGAAATACTTAAGGAATTGAGAGAAATCAAAAACAAGCTTGGTTAAAAGAGTGCTTTACTTAATTGGACTCTCAAAGTCAAAAAGCCGGCTCCCTTGATATAAGAGGACCGGCTTTTAAATACTTACTATAATTTAATTATTATTCTCCAACCATCCCATCCCCATCATTATCTCTCATGTACGGATACAACCAATGATCGTCCGTGATCGGCATGCTGAAACCGGCGTCTTTCGCTTCTTGAATGGTTACTTGACCATTGCCGTTCGTATCAATGCTCGAAACATCCCCTTCTTCCATGGAACGAGAGCTGTCCTCCACATTCGAAGGTTCGCTGTCCCCTGTTAAACCCAACGACTCATTGACTTCATCCGGGTTGACATTCTCGAAAGTGTCTACAACCTCGCTGCCGTTTATCGTGTAAGTATATTGATACTCAGAAGGGATCTGCGTGTCCGTATCCGGGTACGAAATCACGGCTTCAAAGTTAGTTGCGCCTCCGGCTTTGCTTATCATATTCTCCATGTACGATTGATCGCCATGACGGTTCAGCGTACTTTCCTGAGGGGTAATATTATAAGCATTAGACACCCCTCCCAAAGAGTCAGCAATAACATGACCTTCATCTAACACATCACTTTCGACACCTGGTACTTTCGCTTCGTCCGAAAAGTATCTACCACTGGATAAGACAGGTTCTTTGTCATCATCCTGGAGAATAATTTCGTCCGCAACGACTCTTACTAATTGACCATGCTCATTCGTAAATGCCCAGTACTCTCTGTCACCAAACCCTATGTCTACGACAACGTTTGATTCCCTTTCCCCGCTTAGATCACCGCCGTCCACCTCAAGGAGTTCGTATCCTTCAAACGGTGCATCACTCGTTTCGGACGTATCTTGATCAACAACCGCCGAGGCCGTTTCTTCCTGCTGATCCGCCCCTTCCTCTTTCATAGATGTATCTTCAACATTTGCACATCCAGTGATAAAGAAAAACAGGAAAAGTATGATAAAAAACTTTGCTTTCTCTTTCATTTCAGACCCTCCTATTTAAGTTTTTTTGCAATAGACGCTCGTCCTTGTTAAACAAACAGCTGATTGCAGATTAGAAAACAAGATCAAGCGCTTATAAGACCTGTTTCCTTGTGCCCGTTCTTTTTACATTATGTATTCCTCTTACTAATCGAATGCCCCTTTTACATAGTGAACCCTAACATTAGAAAAAGCAACGTTCCCCATTTTCCTGCCAGCGATGCCCGTTCCATTAAACAGACGAACAACACGGCGCCGGCTGATAACTTCCAAGCACGAACATTCGAATTCACAGCACTCCTCTCATCCAGCCGGGGATTGGAGGGCAGGGCGGAGACTCCTGCCGGAACAGCGAGACTGGAGAGACCCCGGAAGAGCTCTGAGGAGGCTCGCCGGCAGCCCGTGCACCTCAAAAAGCCGGTTCCCTTTTCAGGAAACCGGCCGGCAAAAGACCTCCAGGGATCACTTCACATTTTTCATCCAAAACTCTCCATCTTTATATTCGATCTGCTCCGGATACCTAAGGTCCGTCACCTCATCCTGCGTCTCCTGGGACGGCGCTTTCGTCAGGAGCGATACCGTGATGTTGGCAACGATGGCAGCAATCGCCCCAAACACGCCCGCACCCGTATCGATGATCCCGAGAATCGTAAACCCACCGTACTTAGCAGCAAAGATGTAGCCGAGTGTGACAGATAAGCCGACGAGCATACCCGCGATGACGCCAGGTCCGTTCGAACGCCGCCACCAGACACCGAGCAGCAGTGCCGGGAAGAACGATCCCGAAGCGAGTGCAAACGCCCAGGCGACAATCTGCGTAATCGCACCAGGCGGATTGAGCGCAATCAGCCCCGCAGCAACGGTAGCAAGCACGATGGACAAACGCCCGACGAACAGGCGGCGCGCTTCCGAGGCCTTCGGATTGATGGAACGATAGTAGATGTCATGCGACAAGGCAGCCGAAATCGCGATCATCAGCCCGCCCGCCGTCGATAAGGCAGCAGCCATCGCACCGGCAGCCATGAGACCGATCACGAAGATACCCAGGTCGGCGATCTCCGGAGTCGCCATGACGACGATGTCATTGCTGATGACGAGTTCCGACCATTGCAGAATCCCGTCGCCGTTCGTATCGGCAAGCGACAACCTCCCCGTATCGACCCATGGCTGTGTCCACGCCGGCAGGTTGTTAAGGGAAGAGCCGGCGACCTCGGTCATCAGGATGAACCGGGAGAAAGCCGCATAAGCAGGGGCAGACAAATAAAGAAGACCGATGAACAACAGCGCCCACGCCCCGCTCCAGCGGGCAGCCTTCATCGTCGCTACAGTATAGAAACGGACGATGACGTGTGGAAGCCCGGCCGTCCCTGCCATCAATGTGAACATGAGAGCGAGGAACTGCCATTTCGTCGCCTCTGTAAACGGCACGATATATTCCGAGATACCGAGCTGCTGGTCGAGGGTCCGCATCTCTTCGATGACGCCTCCATAAGACAACCACGGCAGCGGATTCTGAGTCAGCTGCAGCGACATGAAGATGACCGGGATCAAATAGGCAACAATGAGCACCAAATATTGAGCGACCTGGGTCCAGGTGATGCCTTTCATTCCACCGAGCGCCGAGTAAAAGGCGATAAGCACGACCCCGATCAGCGTACCGATGACCGTGTTCACCTCAAGCAGACGCCCGATGACGACACCGGACCCGGACAGCTGGCCGATCGAGTAGGTAAAGCTGATAATGATCGTCGCAACCGCTGCAATCAGGCGGGCCGCATTGCTTTTATAACGGTCGCCGATGAATTCCGGCACCGTGTAACGCCCGTACTTCCTGAGCTGCGGTGCGAGCAGGAAGGTGAGCAGCAGATACCCGCCTGTCCAGCCCATGATATAAGCAAGTCCGTCATAGCCGAGAATCATGACCGTCCCCGCCATACCGATGAAGGAGGCGGCGCTCATCCAGTCTGCGCCGATCGCCATTCCGTTGAAAACAGGCGGCACCCCTCTTCCCGCTACATAGAAATCCGACGTCTGTCTGGCCTTGTTATAGAGGGCGATTCCTATGTATAAGGCGAAGGTCCCTCCGATCAGTGCGAGTGAAACGAGAAATTGTGCATCCATGTTCTTCCCCCTATCCTATTGGTTTGCGGCTTTATCTTTTTCTTCTACTGGATGCTCGGTCAAGCCGAATTTCTTATCTACGGCATCACTGATTGCGGCATTGAAGAAAAGCAGGAGGATGAAGACGAGCACTGCCCCCTGACTCCCCATGTAGTAGGGCAATGGGATCCCCATTATTTCAATCGACGAGAGACGTTCTGCAAAGAGGACAATGACAAACGAAGCGAGGACTCCGACCGCCAGGTAGATGCCGATCAAAGTCGTCCGAAGACGAAAGTACGCCTTCGCCCGTGCTGGATCCATTTTCTTCACTGTAATCCTTCCCTTCGGTTTCATCCCCTCAGGTCGAAGATGAATTGAATTGTTTCCCAAAACGGCATAGGCACCTGGATGATTTTGATAAGAGCAGTGGCGAGAACCCCGGCAAGCGGCAGCAAAAGGAATATCGGACGCTTTCTGCGGAGAGCGAGAACGACAGAAAGGATCGTCAGCAAACCGAGTACGATAGGAATGAGCATGGCACACCTCCTTTGTATACGCTTCCAATTATGCGTACATAAATAATTAGAAAATACTGAATATTACAACTGTCATTATTATAGACCTTGGAATTATTGTCAACCGATGGAAAAACATATCGTAAAATCAAGGACAATGACACGGGACATTTTACCCCTGTAAAAGATAAAAGCCCCCGGGTCCGGGAGCTTTTTCTCGATTACTTACCAAAAAGATGACGCCACGTCTTAGGGCCGACCATTCCATCCACTTCCAGGCCGTGCTGCTCCTGATAAGTCTTCACGCCTTCCTTTGTTTTCGGACCGAAGGAACCGTCCACAGAGACGCCTATCCTTCTCTGCACCTCACCGACGGCCAAACCTCGTGCCCCCTGTTTCAGGACGCCCGTGTACGTACGCATCTTCAAGCGGGTGCGGGTCTTCGGACCATAGCTACCGTCCACGGCAAGCTCCTCTTTTTCCTGAAACATCTTCACTGCCTGCATCGTGGCAGGTCCAAAACGTCCGTCCACCCCTGAGGGACCAAGCGGATAGCCGAGATCCGCAAGCTGCTTTTGAAGTATGCGTACAGCAGGTCCACTGCTTCCGGCCTTAAGCACTACTGCCCATTTCTCTGCCTCCATCCATTCCAGATGGGCATAATCCTTGAATGATTTCCAGTCCCCACCCCACGAGAATCCAAGCCCTTTGGCAAGCGCAGCGACCCGTCTCCAACGGCTGTCGACGACCCAGAGCGCTTCGTTTCCTTCGGGTGAAACGAGGAAGAAGTCGACCGCCCTTCCGAAATGATGGTTGCTTTCCCCCGGCTCGGCGTAGGTGACGATTCGTCCTGCACTGCCGTAATGAACGCCGTTCCAATGATACCCCGGCCTCCCCTGCCCGTAGATCGCTGCCTGCTGGGTATGGGAACGATAGCCGGAGGACATTTGGACAGCTATTCCTTCCTCATAGGCTGCATCAATCAATTCGATCACTTTCTTCTTTACTTCCATATGAACCTCGCCGATTCGTTCCAAACTGCGCTTCTTTAACGTTTCTACACTTATCATGGCTAATCCCCTCCCACTTTTACAATCGAAAAGAGACCCTTCCATGGTGTCTAAACAGATGGCTCGCAATCGAAGCAGGAATCATCGTAGAATAGAAACGTAATCTAATGAAGAGGTGACGACAATGAAAATAGAAGTATGGTCCGATTTCGTCTGTCCGTTCTGCTATATCGGCAAACGCCGTCTGGAAGCAGCGCTTGAGCAGTTCCCGGGACAAGACGTAGACGTGGAATATAAGAGTTTCGAGCTTGATCCGAATGCACAGAAGAACACCGGTAAATCTGTTGTAGAAGGCCTTGCTGCGAAATACGGCCGCAGCCTGGAGGAAGCAAAAGGCATGACCGACAACATGACCGAGCAGGCGAAAACGGTCGGTCTCGATTTCCGCTTCGATACGATGAAACCGACGAACACGTTCGACGCTCACCGTGTCGCTCAGCTCGCTAATGAAAAAGGAGTCGGCAAAGCCTATACCGAGCGTTTCCTTCATGCCGTCTTCACGGAGTCCAAAGACGTGGGCGACTACGACACGATCGTCGCACTTGCAACGGAAGCAGGTCTGGATGAAGCAGATGTGAAGGGTGTGCTTAATGGAAACGGCTATACGGAAGCCGTCCGCGCCCAGGAAGCTGAAGCGCAGCAGATCGGCGTCCAAGGCGTACCGTTCTTCGTCATCAACCGTAAGTATGCCGTGTCCGGCGCCCAGCCGACGGAAGTATTTGTCCAGGGGCTGGAGAAAGCGTTCGCCGAAGAAAAGCCGGTATTCGAGGATCTATCCCAGGACCAAGGCGCCGTCTGCACCGACGACGGCTGTGAGGTACCGGGAAATAAGGAATAATAATAAGAAAAAGCGCGGGACCCGTTTGGTTCCCGCGCTTTTTTTGTATGTAATAAAATAAATATTCGATCCGCGTGCGCCAGGCTGAAGGGAGTTCCTATCCGGCAAAGGGCGTAGGGAAAGGAGGGACTCCGATGGGATCAGCGGAACAGGTGAGACCCGAAGAGCAACGCGATGAGGAGGCTCACCGGCCGCCCCACGGAAAGCCTCTCCTTTCCCGGAGCCCGCTCCCCCTAATAGGATTATTGGACCTCGGATTACAAGCTGCTGGTACCCAATCGTATTAAATAATTCCCTGGATGCGGAGCGTGATTTCCGCGATTAACGCTGAGCCGAGGAACGTCCCGAACATGACGAAGACGGCGACGACGATCGAGCGCCAGCCGAGCTTCGCGAAGTCGGCCCACGAACGGCCGATCGCGATCCCGGCATAGGCAAGGATCGGTGTCGTCAACGCGAGCAGGTTGACTTCATTCGTCGCAGCGACGATGTAATCCGATCCCGGCATCCACGGCATCGAGAACAACACGCCGACAATGGCAACATAAGCGACGCTCGGAATGCTTCCAGGGAGTACTTTCCCCAGAAGCAGACCGATCAGGCAGATGATGACGAGAATGACCATTCCGGGAAGGGCTTCGACGATACCGACATCATAACCGATCCTGTTCCCGAGCAGGGAAACGATACCGAAAATTACGAGCAGGAGCACCCACTCTTGAATCGTTTTCAACATAATCAGACCTCCTCCGTTTTCTTCGTTGTTTTCTTCTCCCGGGTGAGCAGTTGGTACATCTTCTCTGTGAGCGGGAGTCCGATGAAGATACTCATATAAAGGCCTGTCGAAAGAGAAAGGAGGTTACTCGCACCGGCAAACGCGAGGATGTCCGATTCCATAGACGGAAAGGCGGCGACGAGAGAGCCGCTGGCCGCAGCCATCATGCTTCCACTCCCGATTCCAGATGCCATCGCGAACGACAGCGGGCTGAGTGGTGTGATGGTCGCGAGAAAACCGGAGATCAATCCCATGAATACCGCGCCGAAGACGGTACCGAATATGTAAATGGCCATGACTCCCCGTCCTTCCGGTGAATGGAAGCCGTATTTATCCATGATCAGTCCGACGTTCGGCTCCCGCGCGACCGAGTGCGTCATACCGATCGCTTCCCGTTTCAACCCTAGCAGGACAGCGACCGGGAGTGCGATGAAGATTGTGCCGAGATTTCCGAACTCCTGAAGCAGCAGGGCAGGGCCTGCGGCGATGATCTCCGGCAGCGACGGACCGATGACGACACCTATTTTCGCAATGAGGAGCGTTACACCGAGAATGATAAGCGGTTCGGCGTTTTTCGCCTGTTTTTCCTTAATGAGCGGTGTGAAGAATAAAGCAAGACCGATGATAATGGCATAAAGCATAGGCAGGAGCAGGACGACGCCCGGCCCGACCGTAAAGGAATGGGTTCCGATGAATTCCGTAAGTACGACGATGATCAGTACGATGGCATGAAGGCGCCAGTCTTTCCAAATGTTAGTCAGCTTCTGTTCCAAGACATATCCCCCTAGATGATGTTTTCTCTCCGGCTGCTCCTTTCTCGAATAATACTAATAATTATAATTATCTAAACAATCAAATCAAGGGCAGATTTTGACATGATTCGATACAGGTGGCGTCTGGACGCGGACCACCCCTCCAAGAAAAAAATTCTCCGATCGTTCCCGCCGTGCCCGTCACTCCTTCAGACCCCGGTGAATAGCCTATAGTGTCTACGCGTGTCGTAGAAAGAAAGGAGGCACTATGGTGGAACTAACCCTGTCTCATTGGATCTATGGTTTGTTCACCTTCCTCATCATCGTTACGATGATTTTCAGAAAAGGAGTCGTCCTTCCGACGCTGCTCGGAACGTTCCTCGTCGCGTGGGTCTTCCACGGCAGCATCGTCAGCGGCTTCATCGGCGTGTTCCAGGCCAACCTGGTCGCGGCCAGAGAACTGTTCAACATCTTCTTGATCATTACCTTCATGGTCGCCCTGCTTCGGTCACTCCGGGATCTCGGCGCCGATACGAAAATGATTCAACCGATAGAAAAGGTGATGGTCAACAGCCATCTCTCCTTCTTCGTCCTGCTTGCCGTCACCTATATCGTCTCCCTGTTCTTCTGGCCGACACCGGCCGTGCCGCTCATCTGTGCCCTGCTCGTTCCAGCGGCCATCCGCACCGGACTGCCGGCGATGACAGCCGCGGTCGTCGTCGCCATCGCCGGGCAGGGGATGGCACTTTCCTCGGATTACATCATCCAGGTCGCACCGGGACTGTCTGCGAAGTCCGCCGGTGTGGAAACTGCTGCGGTCATGGATCAAGCGATGATTCTTTCGCTCATTACCGGATCCGTCGCCATCAGTCTCGTCTACCTCCTCCATCGGAAATCGTTCCGTACAAAAGGAGACCCGGAAAACAGCCGGGAGCTTGCTGCCATGCAGGGGACAGACGATATAAATGGGACAGACGCGCATCCGTTCTTCAGCAGACTTTTCGCCATTCTCGTCCCACTCGCTATGCTGGCGATCATGATCTACATGGTCACTACGAAGGTGACTTCCGACGGAATGGGCGGGTTTGAAGGAGGAACCGGTGCTGCCTTTATCGGGGGTGTCGCCGTCCTGCTTCTTCTGCTTTCTGCGACCGCCCACGGAAAACTGCGGGCGCTTGATGATGTCAGCAAACACTTGACCGAAGGCTTCGTTTTCGCTTTCCGGGCGATGGGACCGGTCATTCCGATTGCCGGATTCTTCTTTCTCGGAAGTGCGGATTTCGCTAAAGATATCCTGGTCCTGTCCGCCGATTCCGCCCCGTCGCTGTTGTTCGACCTTGTCCAGTCGATCCAGCAGTTCCTGCCGGAGAGCGCCGTTTGGACTGCATTCTCGATTCTTCTGATCGGGATCATCACAGGGCTCGACGGTTCCGGATTCTCCGGCCTCCCTCTGACCGGTGCATTATCGGCGTCGCTTGCGAACGGTCAGATCGATGTCGAAACGCTTGCTGCCATCGGACAGATGGGATCGATCTGGACGGGAGGAGGAACGATCATCGCCTGGTCGTCCTTGATTGCGATTGCCGGTTTCTGCGGCGTGCCCGTGATGGAACTCGTCCGGAAGAACTTCTTCCCCGTCCTCCTCGGCCTGATCGCATCCACTACCCTGGCCATCTTCCTGTTTTAAGGAGATAGTCTGCCCCATTTCCCTCCGCCCTCCGCCATACAACAGCTCCATTCTCCTTAAGTGCAGGCCCCTTCCAACCATAAACAAAAAAAGACCGAACGCAGCAGAGGCGTTCGGTCTTTTTCTTCTACTCTTGTTTGATGATCCGACTTTCGTATGGAGCGAGCTCCACATCCTCGAAGGAGCGGACTTCTTCGCCGTGGTTCATGACGAACAGGAAGCTTCCCTCTTCGCTTGTGCGGCGGTATACTTCTACATCCTCTTCCGACTCTACGTGGAAGATTCCGTGCTTCTCTATAATCGGCTGGACAAGCTCTTTCAGCGTATCTGCATCGAGACCGCCGCCGATGTAGTAGACATCTCCACTTCCGTAGCGGTTCCGCGTTACCGCAGCAAACTGCTTGTAGAACGTGTCGGTGTAACGGAACAGGACTTCCGCTTCTTCCGCAACGAGCAGGTCGCGCCAAACGGATACATAAGCGGCGGCACCTTCCCATTCTTCTTCCCCGCGGATAGCGAGACGATGTTCTTTTGTGAGTGATTCAATCTCCTCGACTCTTGCACCGACGAGCTTACTGACAGGCCCCGGAAGGGTTTCTCCAAGACGGATGTTGTTGTCTTTGTCCTTCAGTCCCGTACGATAGGAGAAAATGACCGTTCCGCCTCTGTCTGCGAATGCATGAAGCCGGTCCGCGAGCCCCTGTTCCATCATCTGCATAACAGGTACGACGACGACTTTGTAACCGCTGAAGTCCCGACCGGCAGGAATGACGTCGATCGCCGTGTTCCACTGATAGAACGGACGATAGAGTCGCAGCAGCTCTTCATTGAAATCGAAGTCTTTACTCTGAATCTGCGCACGCCACGACCAAATATTATCGTAATCATACAGAACCGCTACGTCCGCTTCAATCTTCGCATCCAACAGTCGAGAATGATCTTTGATCGATGAAAACAGCGATTGGACTTCCTTATACTTCCGTCCGTAAACGTTATCATGATCGACGACACCGAAGCAG
The DNA here is from genome assembly GCF_030291935.1 of Halobacillus sp. ACCC02827. NCBI lineage: Bacteria > Bacillati > Bacillota > Bacilli > Caryophanales > Bacillaceae > Halobacillus > Halobacillus sp. ACCC02827. The sequence continues at coordinate 3,141,519 of NZ_CP128168.1, forward strand.
AACTGCTCGGCTCCCTTCGTCATCCCGCGCCAGCGGAAGTAGAGCATATTGGAACAGCCGTGGGCGAAGGCTTGATACGACCACATCTTCGCCTGGTCCGGCCGTGGCAGATAGCCGATGACGTCGTGCCCCTGCGCGCCCATCAGTTCCTCCACGATCCAATAGTTCTGATCGAGCAGCCCCCGGTTGAAATCATGGGTCATCGCGATGGATTCCCGCGGTACCGGCTTCTCAAGGCCGCCCCACACCGGGTAGTTATCATAAGAAACGAAGTCCATCGGCTCGACGTTTTCTTCATGGTCGAACGATTTATTGAAGAAACCTCCCGACACGTTCGTCGTCACCGTCTGATGCCCGCCTTTACACTCTCTTACAATCTCCGTCATCTCATGAGTGAAGCTGTTGATGGAGTAAGAACGGAACCGCGCCCACTCCAGCTTCAAACTTGGATTATGTGTGGTGATCGTCGGCTTTGGATGAGGAATTTCCGAGAAGTCGTTGTACGTCTGTCCCCAGAAAATCGTCCCCCACGTCTCATTCAATTCCTCAATGGAAGCATATTTCTTTTCCAAATACTTTTGAAATGCCTGGTGGCATTGATCGCAATAGCAGAGGTCGCTGCCTTCGTGACCGATCTCATTATCGATCTGCCAGGAGATGATCGCCTCTTCATCCTTGTAATGGGCGACGAGTTCCCTTGTGATCCTCGCCGCATATTCCTTGTATTTATCAGAATTGAAGCAGTACTGCCGGCGGCCTCCGAAGACACGCGTCTGTCCCTGTTCATCCTCTGACAGGATAGACGGATGTTTCTTCGCAAGCCAGGCCGGAAACGTCGCTGTCGGCGTGCCGAACATGACGGACAGCCCCGCTTCCTTCAACTTCTTCATAACCCCGTCGAAATAGGAGAAGTCGAATCTTCCCTCTTCCGGTTCCATCCTATGCCAGGCGAATTCACCGATCCGGACGATATTCGCACCCAGCCCTTTTATTCCATTGATGTCTTCATCGATCATTTCCTCCGGCCAATGCTCCGGATAATAATCGACTCCCAAATATGTCATCTAACGCTCCCCCGTTTCTATCGTCAATGTCCATTTATATGTTCCTTTTGGAGGAATGTAGGAAGCCTTCCCGATCTTGTCCGCCACGTACACGTCATCGTAGACGCCTGTGCACGGCTCAAGCGCGACGTTATGCTCCCCGCGGTAGCCGCCGCGTGTCTTCCAGATGCCGAGATAAGGCACCATCTCCTCCGGAAAATCATACGTCAGCTTCCTGCCGAGCTCCGGCTGGGAAAGCGTGCACCACCCTTTTTGCAGCGGTTCAGTGAAATAGAACTTCTCCATCGTTCCTTCCTCGAGAGGTTCAAGCTTCGAGAGATCGATCTTCTCCCCGGTAGACAAGGATGTCGTAACCGGATAATCATGGACCGTCCCCCAATCCCCGAGATGCTTCGTACCTTTCTCCACATTCATCACCTTATCGGCGCCCTCCGGAACTTCGATCTCCGTATGCTCGTTGTAATTAAGCAGCGCATGCGGCGTCCAGATGAACGGAAACGGCTCATCGCCGTAGTTTTTCGCTTCATAGGACGTTACGACGACGTTCTTATACAGCCCGACTTTTTTCTTCAAACGATACGGAAACACCGGACTGTCTACATACATCTCGATACAGCCGTTGTTCTCTTTGTACTCCCAGGGAAGTGCCCACACTTCCCCGTGATCCGGCACTTCTTCCCACGACAGCGGATGCGGACCGCGGTCGATTCCCGGAAACATTTCATCGAATCCGCTGGAGTCATACTTGGAGAAATCCGCTCCATAAGGCGGGACCGTCAAATGCTTATCCTTCGCCTGATAGAGCCACTCATGATTGATTTCCTTATCATACAGACTCACCATTTTCCCGCCGTAAGCCGGCAGGATGGCACAGCGTACGTAGGAATTCTCCAACACCACGGCCTCGAGCCCTTTGTACTTCTTCTTATGATAAGTCGATACATCGATCATGTTCTCTTCCTCCTTATACGATTTGTTTGATGAACCGGCGGAACGCCTTCTGGCCGGCCTCATCTCTTTTGAACACACCGGCATGCTCAAGTACTTCCGAGAAGCGTCTGCCGATTTCCTGCTCGATCTGCGACCACAGTGCCTCCCTGGACGACCTGTCCCAATCGATGCCGAGTGCCCACGGGACATGCTTCGCCGTCGCCTCTTCCTTGGCAGCATCCTGCAGACGGCTCTCCATGATTGCATCTGCCAATTTCTCCATTTCCTCTACGAGACGGCCGGGCAGCACTGCAAGCCCCATCACTTCGATCAAGCCGATATTCTCCTTCTTAATATGATGCACCTCTTCATGCGGATGAAAAATACCCAGCGGGTGCTCTTCACTCGTACGATTGTTCCGCAAGACAAGGTCGAGCTCATACTGACCATCCCGGTACCTTGCAATCGGCGTGACCGTATTGTGCGGCTCCCCCGCCGTTTCTGCATAAATACCCGCTTCCTCATCGGAATAAGCACGCCACGATTGTAAAATCACTTCCCCGAGTTCTGATACCCGGTGCCGGTCCGCTCCCTTCACACGAAGCACCGACATCGGCCAGCGTACGATCGACACCTCCACATCTGAAAAGCGTGGCAGGCGATAGCTTTCCTGTTCCTCGGCTTTCGCCATCGGGAATTCATGGTGCCCGCCCTGGAAGTGGTCATGGCTCAGAATGGAACCACCCACAATCGGCAGGTCCGCATTCGATCCGACGAAATAATGTGGCAGCTGATCCGTGAAATCCAGCAGACGATCGAAGCCCTCCTTCGATATCTTCATCGGCCGGTGGTCACGCGAGAGGACGATGGCATGCTCGTTGTAATACACATACGGCGAATACTGCAGGAACCAATGCTCTCCTTCCAGATCGATCGGAATGATGCGGTGGTTATCGCGCGCCGGATGATCGAGCCTTCCTGCATAGCCGACGTTCTCCTTACACAACAGACAGGATGGGTACGCTTCCGACGGCGGTGCAGCTTTTGCCGCCGCAATCGCCTTCGGATCCTTCTCCGGCTTCGACAGGTTGATCGTTATTTCCAAGTTCCCGTACTCCGTCGCGCTGTACCAGTGTTTGTTCTTTGCAATCCGGTCCGTACGTATATAGTGGGCATCCTGAGACAACTGATAAAAATAATCCGTTGCCGCTTCCGGACCCTCTTTCTCGAATTTGTGATAGAAATCCCGGATGACCTCCGACGGCCGCGGCATGAGACAGTCCATCAGCTTCGTATCAAAAAGATCACGGTCTGTCGTCGTATCCTCTTCCAGAACCCCGCGTGCCGCTGCATCGTCCAACAGACGCTCCAGCACCGGCACCGGACTCTCCAACGCTACTGCGTCGTTGATACGAACCGGCCCTTTCCCTGTAAGTTCCATGACACGGAACAGCTGGTTCCTGACGTAATCGACATCCCAGACAGAAATCATCTTTTTGTTCAAACCGAACTGAATCAGACGTTCGATATCTTCGTAGACAGCCATTTGCTTCACTCCTTCCCGCCGTAACCGTTTGGATGCTGCTGGAACCAATTCCAGGCGGTTTGGATCATCGTTTCAAGACCGGCATACTTCGGTATCCAGCCGAGCTCTTCCATCGCTTTTTCGGAAGATGCGACGAGCTGAGCCGGATCACCCGCTCTTCTCGGTGCCACTTCGGCAGGAATCGGATGCCCCGTCACTCTGCGGGCAGCGTCGACGACTTCCTTCACACTGAAGCCGTTCCCGTTGCCAAGGTTGTAGGTCGCACTTTCTCCTGATTTTTCAAGCTTCGCCAGTGCCAGCAGGTGGGCATCGACAAGGTCGTTGACATGAATGTAGTCTCGGATACATGTGCCGTCCGGTGTGTCATAATCATCCCCGAACATCATGATTTTCTCCCTCTTCCCTTGGGCGACCTGCAGAATGATCGGAATCAAATGGGACTCCGGCCGGTGATCTTCCCCGATCCTTCCATCCGGATCCGCACCGGCAACATTGAAGTAACGGAGGACGACATGCTTGATGCCGTGTGCTTCTTCCGTCCAGCGCAGCATCTTCTCAATGGCGAGCTTCGTTTCGCCGTATGGATTAGTCGGAACTGTCCGGTCCGTCTCCTGGATCGGCACCTGTTCCGGTTCCCCGTAGACGGCAGCCGTCGAAGAAAAGACGATCTTATCGACGCCGTGCTTCGCCATGATCTTCAGGAGAGCGACGGCTCCGTAGACGTTGTTATCGTAATACTTCAATGGATCTTCCACACTTTCACCGACGAGGGAATCAGCGGCAAAATGAATCACCGCCGCAATCTCATTCTCCTGAAAAACACGGTCGAGAAATGCTTCATCTCTCAAATCCCCGTTGTAAAAGTCCGCTCCTTCCAGAATGGCCGGCTCATGCCCCTTCTGGAGGTTGTCTGCGACAACCACCTTTTCTTTCCTGTCCAACAGCTCCGCCACCGCGTGGCTGCCGATATATCCTGCTCCTCCACATACGAGAATGGTCATATTCTTTCCTCCTCCATACGTTTCGCTCCATCTCCGATTTCCACCACGTAGAAATCTGCTTCTAGATCGACCGCCTTTTTGTATCGATCTCCGACATTCGTAAGGAAGGAATCAACGTCATCCTTCTTCACGATACTGATCGTACAGCCGCCGAAACCTGCACCGGTCATGCGGGATCCGACTGCCCCTTCCGCCCAGGCCGCTTCGACAAGGGCATCGAGCTCGCGACCCGTCACTTCATAATCATCGCGCAGGGAGCGGTGCGAGTCATTCATCAGCGCACCGAAACCCTCGATGTCCCCCTGATCAAGCAGATCGACCGCCTTGATGGTACGACGGTTTTCATAAACGGCATGCTTTGCGCGCTTCTGTACGACGGGATCGTCTATCAGATGTTTGTGCGCTTCGAATGCCTCCTCTGTCAAATCTCCTAAGCTGTGAATCTTAAGCTCTGTCTGCAAGGCTGCAAGAGCTGTCTCGCATTGCGAGCGGCGTTCATTATATTTGGAGTCTGCAAGTCCTCGGCGCTTGTTCGTATTAGCAATAATCAGCGCGTGAGAATCAAGCTCTACCGGAGTGTAGCGGTAGTCGAGCGTATTACAATTCAATAGAACCGCATGGTCCCGTTTTCCCATACCGATGGCGAACTGATCCATGAGGCCGCAGTTGACGCCGACGAATTCGTTCTCCGCCTCCTGCGCAAGCTTCACCATCTCCACTCTGTCCACCGACCAATCGCTCGTCTCCTCAAGCACTGTCCCCATGACAAGCTCGATCGAAGCGGACGAAGAAAGCCCTGCCCCGTTCGGGATATTTCCGAAAAAGGCAATATCAAAGCCGGAAGAAACCGCATAGCCGTGCTTCTTGAAGGCAGCGATGACTCCCTTCGGATAATTGGCCCAGTCGTGCTTTTCCTCATATGTTAATTCTTCTATATCAGCATCGATGATTCCTTTTTCCGGGAAATTCATCGAATAAAACCGAAGTTTCGTATCTTCTCGTTTTCTCGCGACAGCGTATGTCCCGACACTCAGGGCGCATGGAAAGACGTGCCCTCCGTTGTAATCCGTATGTTCTCCGATCAAATTGACCCGGCCCGGTGCGAAGAACAGCAATGCCCCCTGGTCCCCGCCGAACTTCTCTGCGAACGCATCTCGTAATTGTTTCATTCTGACTCCTTCTCCCTTCTATTCTTCTACCTTTTCGATTAAAAACAGCTGGGACTGAAAATCTCCGGCCCGCTCTGCCTGCGGTGCATTCGCCCCGTTGAACTCGACGGGAAGCGGAAGGCCGCGGTACATGCATTCATCCCCGTAATAAACCGTATCCTGCCCTGTGACTCTATAAGCTGCGTCCGGATCGAGTCCGGTAAGCTTCAAAACCTGATCCTGCTTCGGATTCGGGTGATACGTCTGGCGATACCAGCCGGCAAGCGCCTTCGTACCATCCTCCGACACGACGATCCAGGCGGTTTCTTCTCCATCAAACGGGCTGAGCAGCCGGTGAAAGGTGCCAGTCTGAATCAAGCGGCGGACGTTCTGGAACTCTTTGATCTGGCGGCGGACTTCCAACTTCTCTTCTTCGGTCAAACCGGACGGATCGAGCTCATATCCGAACGTTCCGAAAACCGCGACATCGTTGCGGAACTTCATCGGTGTCTCGCGCGACGTCTGGTGGTTCGGTACAGCAGATATATGCGATCCGATGCTTGACAGCGGATAAGCAATGGAGGTGCCGTACTGGATCTTCAGACGCTCGGCAGCATCGGTGTCATCACTAGCCCACGCCTGCGGGGCATAATACAGAAGGCCGGCATCGAAACGTCCCCCGCCTCCGGCACATGATTCGAACAAAACGTCCGGATGTGCCGACGTCAAGCGCTCATACAAATCATAGACTCCAAGAATATAGCGGTGGAAGAACTCCCCCTGATGCTCGAGATGCGGGGAGAACGGTTCTGTGATGTTCCGGTTCATATCCCATTTGATGTAGTCGAGCTTCGTTTCCTTGATGATGCTGTCCATCCTGCTGAACAAGTAGTCGACGACCTCCGGATTGGCATAATCCAGCACCTTCTGGTTCCGTTCCAGCGTCTGGTGGCGTCCAGGTACACCGACGACCCATTCCGGATGTTCCTTGATCAAGTCACTGACAGGGCTGACCATCTCCGGTTCAAACCACAAACCGAACTGCAGCCCTTTCGCCTTCACCTGCTTCGCTAATGCACCGATTCCGTTCGGCAGCTTGGCTTCATCAACGAACCAATCACCGAGCGATGTCGTATCATCGTTCCGCTTCCCGAACCAACCGTCATCGAGGACAAACAATTCAATGCCGAGATCTTTCGCTTCCTCTGCAAAAGCGTCAAGCTTCGCTTCATCGAAGTCGAAGTAAGTCGCCTCCCAGTTGTTAATGAGGATCGGACGTTCTTTTTCGAGCCATCTCGGTGCGATTAAATGACCATGATGAAGCGCATGCAGCGCCTGACTCATCCCGTTCATTCCGTTTTCTGAATAGACGAGAACCGCTTCCGGCGCCTGGAACGAGGCTCCGCTTTCCAGATGCCACGTGAATGTGTCCGGGTTGATTCCCATCGACACCCGCGTCCGGTCGTAATGATCGACTTCCACTTCCCCGAGGAAATTGCCGCTGTATACGAACTGACACCCGAGTACTTCGCCGACAAACTCGGTCGCTCCCTTTCTTTTCAACGCGAGAAAAGGGTTATGCTGATGCGAACTCGCTCCGCGGCTCGTGCCGATCGACTGGATACCAGGACGGAGCGGACGTTCTTCGATATGACGCTCGCGCGACCAGGCTCCTGCCAAATGGACCATGTCATACGCGCTGTCCGGAAGATCGACGGTCAGGGACATCAGCCGCTCCACCTTCACCTTCTCTGTTCCATCGTTTCGGAGGATACTGCTCCTTGAAAGGACGGGATGGTCCCGGAAGATTGTATAGGAAAGGTCCCATTCTACACCGGATGGTTCATCTTTAAGCGTGATCGTCAGCGTCTCCGCTTCTTCCTCCTCCGCGAATGTCGCAGGAAGTCCCGGCAGCTTCGCTTTGCCTTTTTCCAGGTGGTAACGGTCAAATCGGAAATCAGAAACGTACGAGCCGTCGGCTGCTTCCAGCTTCACCGCCGGCTCTCGAAAATCTCCTTTCCCATAAGCTGTCGCTTCGTGAAGGATCGTTTCCATTGAGAATCCGAGCTCTCCTTCATAGACGTGCGTACTGGACGGTGCGACCGTCTCATAATCCTGAAACCTCGCAAATCCGGATCGATCCCGAATGGCTTTGCCGTAATACAAATGTCCAAGCTGTCCGTTCCGCATGACATGAAAGATATAGCTGATCTTTCCGTTTGTCAGATGGAACTGTTTCTCCGCTTCGTGTATATGAATCAACACTGTTCACCAACCCTTTCCTATGTCTTCCGTCTATAGAAACGCTTACATTTCAGCGTTTTGACTTTGTTAATTAATTTAATTTATGTAAATAGTAACACAGCTTCCTAGCTTTGTCTGCTATCCTTTCGTAAATTTTTTAAATATTCTTATGCAACGGCCTTATGTCCTATCACCAAGGCGTTTAAGACGTTAAAATATGTCCATCTTTCCCGATCCCTCAAACAGGACTTTCTTCACAACTTAATAAAATTAATTAAAAAAGTGGAATTTGTGGTATGCTAAACGAAGAATGAATAGTGGAGGAATCCTATGAATACCAACTATACAAGGGGCAGCTTCCAGTTGATGAAATCGATCAACCGCTCGATCATTTTGAACATGATCCGTGAGCACGGCCCCATTTCAAGAGCTGATATTGCAAAACAGACACGCCTCACTCCCCCGACGGTCAGCAACATCGTCAAAGAGCTGATTCAGACGAAATTCGTCATCGAAACGACGCAGGGAGAGTCCAAAGGCGGGCGCAAACCGACGCTGCTCGCTATCAATGCCGACCAGTTCTATATTCTCGGCGTCGATGTCGGTACGAATCAGATGAAATTCGTCGTCACGAACCTGTTCGGTGAGCTGAAGCGTGATTTCCAACTCGCGATACCGCTGAATCCGTCCAAGGAAGATATTATCTCGACGATGAAGAGCGGCATCCGTGAGCTGTTGACCTGCGGCGATGGAGATGAACACAAGTTTCTCGGTATCGGCATCGGTATGCACGGAATCGTCGATCCGGAAGAGGGGACATCCCTATTCGCCCCCTCCTTCCAGCTATATGATATCCCGATCAAGGAAGAGTTGGAGAAGGAATTCAACATGATCGTCAAAGTCGAGAACGACGCCCATACGATGACGCTCGGGGAGTATTGGTTCGGAAACGGAAACGATGCCGATAACCTCGTCGGCATTAATGTAGGAAACGGAATCGGTGCCGGGATCATGATCAACGGCAAACTATTCCACGGGGAAAACCACCTGGCAGGAGAAATCGGCCACGTCACTATTGATCTATCCGGAACGAAGTGCCCGTGCGGCAACTACGGCTGCCTTCAGACATTCGCGGCCGGACCCGCCATCGCTGACCGGGCACGGAAGGAACTGAAAACAGGCAAGCCTTCCTTGATCACCGAACTGGTCGACCATGACCTCGAAAAAGTGGATGGTGCGACCGTCCACAAAGCGGCACTGCAAGGCGACGCCTTCAGTATCCAGCTGTTGAACCAAACAGGCCGCTACTTAGGCATCGGCCTCGCCAATTTGATACACACGCTGAACCCGAAACGGATCATCGTCGGCGGCGGTGTTGCGAGATCGGGTGACTTTTTATTAGAGGGTCTTCGTGAGACGATCCAGTCGCGCGGCTTGACGACAAAGGCGAAAGAAACGGAAATCGTGCTCTCGAAGCTCGGAGCCAACGCCTCCGCCATCGGTGCCTGTGTCCTCGTGTTAGAAGAATTCTTCTCCCGATAAATCAGGACCGATTAACAGGAGATAAAGGAAATACGAAGAATGTCAGGGGTTTGATGTCCGGTTACGGAGTCCGTCCGCTCCTTCCTTATAAATACTCCTTCAACAAACTGAAAAGGAAACCAGCAGACGCTGGTTTCCTTTTTAATTATCCGTTATTCGCAAATTGGAGGACCATGCCCTCCAGGACGTCGAGATTTCTCGCCTGGAACCGGATCCCCTTGTAATCGAAAACGACGATTTGTTTGTCTTCCACATTCAACGTTTCCTTATACTCATTGTCCTCCGTCAACGGCTGGTAGGTGACTTCGGCCTGCACGCTCTTCCGGGCAAGGAACACTGTCATCCCGTTCAGCCGGGAGCGCACCTTCTCCTCCGGCGGGTCCCCCTCATAGAAGTAGACGAAGTGCAAAGCATTGGTCACAGGCATTTTGAACTCATCAATCGACCGCTGTGTCGCGCTTTCCATACATCCCGTAAGCAGAACGATCCCCAACAACAGCCAGACACGCGTTCTCACTCAGACATTCCTCCAGAAAAGATAGCTTATACCATCTTATGCCGGGCGGGAATGGATTAGCACGGACGAGTCTATTACTTTTTCTGAAGCGGGAGCAGGGCGGCACCGATGACGCCGGCATGTCCATCCAGCTCTGCACGCTTGAGCTTGATCTCCGGAATCAGACCGGGAAAAAGGTACTCCTTCACCCGCTCTTCAAGAGGAACCCAGATCAAATCCCCTGCATTCATCACACCGCCTCCAAGGACGAATACTTCCGGATTGATCGTGTGGGTGAGATTCGCAATCGCCATCGCCAGGAAATCAACCGCTTCCTCGACAATGTGCTGCGCCTCCTCTTTCCCTTCCTTCACGAGTTCAAAGACACGCTCCGCTCCGCCTTCGATGCCGTATAACTCTTCCGCTCTCTTTCCGATCGCCGTGCCGCTTGCATAACTTTCAAGGGATCCTTTATTGAGGTTGCTGTATTGATAGCCGTTCGGCTGCAGGATCATGTTGCCGATTTCCCCGGCGTAGCCCTGCGCCCCGCTGAACACCCGGCCGTCGATCACTAATCCCCCGCCGACACCGGTACTCACCGTTATGTAGAAAACACTCGTATAGTCTCTGCCAGCTCCGAATTTCGCTTCGGCGAGCGCCGCGGCATTGGCATCGTTGTCCAACTGGACATCGACGCCGAAGTGGGCCTCCATTCGTTCCACCAGCGCCACCTCTTCCCATCCCGGCAGGTTCGGCGGATCGAGAATGACTCCACGGTGCGGGTCGAGCGGACCAGGAGCTCCGATGCCGATGGTAGCAATCGTTCGGCCGCCGGCGGTCCTCTCAATCATGTCGATCATTTTTTCAAGCGTCCGGTCCACCCCGTTTTCCACTTCCGTCTTCTCCTGAATGAGTTGTTCGACCGTTCCATCTTCCTGTACGATTCCCGTGCGGACGTTCGTCCCGCCGAGATCTACACCGATATGAATTCCCATAAGATCCCCCTCATTATTCGCACTATTTAGTTAATAGTAGCACTTTTCTTAAAAACATGCTTTTACATGATTCTACAAAAAACGTATAATATAGAAGTACGCTTTTTTTAGAGAAGGGGTGGAGGAATGGGGCGCAAAGAGCTCAAACGCAGCAAACGTAAAAAGAAGAAACGCTGGAAAGTCCTCTTAGTCCTGTTAGCTCTCGTGCTGGCAGGCGGAGGCATTTACTTATATACGATATTCCATAATGTACGGGCGACCGTTAACCAGGATCTACATGAAGACGTATCGTCGATCGATACCGAAGAAACGAAAGCGAAAGTCGACAAGAAGGAACCGTTGAATATTCTCCTTCTCGGCGTCGATGAACGGGAGAACGATGTCGGACGTTCCGATACGATGATCGTGATGACCCTCGATCCGAACAATGACCAGATGCAGATGGTCAGCATCCCGCGGGATACGAGAACTGAAATTGCAGGCGACGGCCGCGTTACGCGGATCAACCACGCCTACGCCTATGGTGGCAGCGATATGGCCGTCGATACCGTCGAGAACTTTCTCGATATTGACCTCGATTACTACGTCCGCGTCAATATGGAAGGACTCTCCCAGGTCGTGGATGCGGTGAATGGTGTAACCGTCCAGAACGACCGCGCCTTCAAGTCCGGCAACTTCACCTTTGAAGAAGGGGAGCTTGATCTCGACGGACGTGAAGCGCTCGCCTATGTTCGGATGCGTAAAGAAGACCCTCAAGGCGACCTCGGCCGGAACGAACGCCAGCGGCAGGTCATCCAGGGCATCATCAACAAAGGTGCCAGCTTGAACGTCGTCAATAAGATCAACGACATTCTCGACGTCCTCGGCAGCAATGTCAGCACGAACATGGAGTTCAGTGATATGCGCCGTCTGGCGACGAAATACAGCAGTGCCCGCAAGGAATCCTCTACGTATCAGATGAGCGGGGAAGGCCGGATGACAAACGGCATGTACCTGATTTACATGAGCGACGAAGAAGTCCAGAAAGCGCACGACATGATTGTGAATTTCGGTAAATGATAAAAAACCCCGCATCCTTGATTAGGATGCGGGGTTTTTTAGGTTACCGAGAAGATAGGCAGAATCCGTCTACTCTCTAAAGGGTCCGAAGAAAATAGACAACGAACCTCCGAAACGTCCTGCACATAATTTAATAAAAAGGAGGAAGATCCATGTATAACACTCCCTACGACAGCCATAAACGGTCTATCCGTCAAGATTACGGCGCTGTTGGTGCGTTAAATGCAGCGACATTGACCATCCCCCAAATGTTGACCTACGCCCTTCAGGATGAATACCTGGCTCAGGCGAGGTATGCAGATATAATAAATAAATTCGGCAGCATCCGTACTTTTGTGCAAATAAAAGAAGCAGAAATGAGACATATTTACGCATTATGGCAGCTGTTCGACCGTTACCAAATCCCTTTACCGGAAGACACATCCGCCTCCCTTGTCACCACTCCGGAGACAATAAAAGCCGCCTATGCCGCCGGAGTTCAAGGAGAAATCGATAATATCGCGATGTACGAAAAATTTCTAACTTTCCAGCTGCCTCCAGACATCCGAATCGTTTTCAACTCCTTACGCAACGCTTCCGTCAACCACCTCGCCGCATTTGAGCGGGGACTTGCCAGAATTCTTTAATCAAACCACTATCCTTATTCCCTCTTCTTGAATTCTTTCAAGCGGAGGGATTTCATCCATTCTTCAGAGCTTTTTTTATAAAAGAAGCGAGTAATAAGGATATGATGATCATAAGCGGGATCACAAAAATAACGGCGATCAAATTGGTTTTATAATTCAGCGGGACGAAGGCATTCCACACAAGATCCATCCCTTTCCAAAGTGCAGAGAAGATTAGAACAGCCAGTACATAATAAACCACACTCCACATAAATATCCTCCTTTCTCTCCTACCTGGTTACAATCCAATCATTTCAAAAATTCCTATTGAGTACAATACGTTTCATTTCTCACTTTCCACGTACTAATTATGAAAGACCCAGCCAAGTACATTCCCTTACGAACACCTTTCCATTCATTCAATAAAAAAACAGCCTGGGACACCAGACTGTTTTCAATCCAACCCTATTCTATTACTTCGTCTTTCCAGAAACACCGTATCACGCCAGATGCCGTCCATCCTGCCGATCCGTTCACGGCGTCCGACTTCCCGAAACCCGTTTTTCTTATGGATCGCTATGCTGGAACCGTTCTCAGGGAAGATCCCAGCCTGTAATGTCCAAAAGCCATGCGCTTCACTCGCCTCAATCAGCTGCTCCAATAATTTGCTGCCCACTCCCTGCCCTTTGCTTTCCGGGCGGACGTAGACGCTGACTTCCGCCACACCTGCATACACACATCTGCTCGACACGGGACTCAAGGCCGCCCAACCGATAATTTCGCCGTCGCGTTTTGCGACGATCCGGCACTCCAAAGCATGTCCGGCATCCCAGTCATCCCAAGATGGGACCTCCTTCTGGAAGGTTGCATTCCCTGTCGCTATTCCTGCTTCATAAATGGCCCGCACCTGCTCCCAATCTTCCGGAAGCATAGGTTCCACAACAATCTCTCTCCCCATCCCTGCACCTTCTCTCCTTCTATGTATAGAAAAATCCGCCAAAACGATTCCGTCCCGGCGGCTTCTTCTGATTATTTGCCTGTCTCAGCAAACTCCTGAATTCGAGCTTCGATTTCATCACGGACGCGCTGGAAGAAAGCCCACTTCTCTTCTTCGGTACCTTCTGCTTTGGCAGGGTCATCGAATCCCCAGTGGAAGCGTGTCACGTGCGGAGGCGTCATCGGACATTTGTCGTTAGCATCCCCGCACAGCGTAATCGCATAAGCGGCGTTGTTCAAAATATCAGAATCGATGATGTCGGATGTTTGATCGGTAATATCGACGTCCACTTCCTTCATCGCTTTCACGGCATTCGGGTTCAATCCGTGTGCTTCAATTCCCGCTGAACGCACATCGTATTTCTCCCCAAGGTATTTCTTTCCGAACCCTTCCGCCATCTGACTTCGGCAGGAGTTTCCTGTACATAGAAAATAAATAACTGGTTTGTTTGACATAATTTCCATCTCCTTCGTGTTGGTTTATAAGAGTAACAGCCAGATATAAAGGCCGGTCAGTGTAATGAATAACGTCGGTACCGTCAGAATCACACCAACTTTAAAATAGTATCCCCATGAAATCTTGACGCCTTTCAAAGAAAGGACGTGGAGCCAAAGCAATGTAGCAAGCGACCCGATCGGAGTGATTTTCGGACCTAGATCCGAACCGATGACGTTGGCATAGATCAACGCTTCCCTGATCGTCCCGGATGTATCGGTTCCTGCAATGGCCAGTGCATCGATCATCACAGTCGGCATGTTGTTCATGACCGAAGAAAGAATCGCTGCGATGAATCCCATGGAAATAGTCGCTGCAAACAATCCTTGATCCGCTGTGTACTGAATGACCTCTGCCAGTACGTCGGTCAACCCGACGTTCCGCAGTCCATATACAACGACATACATGCCGACCGAGAAGAACACGATCGCCCAAGGCGCACCTTTGACGACCTTTGCCGTTTCCACTGCTGCACTTCTCCTCGCCATCAGCAGGAAGAAAATCGCCACGATGCCGGCAATGATGGAAACCGGAATCTCAAGCGGCTCACTGGCGAAGTACCCGATGAGCAGCACAGCAAGGACGCCCCATGACAGGCGGAACATTTTAGGATCTTTGATTGCCCTTTTCGGCTCCTGCAGCTGACTTACCTCGTACGTTCCCGGAATGCTCCTCCGGAAGAACAGGAAGAGGACGAGGATGCTCGCCGCAATCGAGAACAAGTTCGGCACGATCATACGCGAAGCATATTCTACGAAACCAATGCCGAAGAAATCTGCAGATACAATATTCACAAGGTTACTGACGACAAGCGGCAGGGAAGCGGTATCGGCAATGAAGCCGCTCGCCATGATGAACGGCAGAATCATCGCTTCCTTGAAGTTCAGATTCCTGACCATTGCGAGTACAATCGGTGTCAGAATCAGAGCCGCCCCATCATTGGCAAACAGGGCAGAAACGAGCGCCCCGAGCAGGATGACGTAAATAAACATTTTCTTTCCGTTTCCTTTGGCAATGCGGGCCATATGTAACGCAGCCCACTCAAAAAATCCGATCTCATCCAGAATCAAGGATATGATGATGATCGCTATAAACGCTAAAGTGGCATTCCAGACGATGCCTGTCACATCAGCGACGTCCTGGAAATCGACGACACCGAACAGAAGAGCAAGCACGGCTCCCCCGCAGGCTGACCAGCCGATCCCCAAGTTCTTCGGCTGCCAGATCACCAATGTCAGGGTGATCAGAAAAATAATGATGGCAATAATGGCTGAACTCACGTGCATCCCCCTAGATGTCGCACTGGATTCGCAGTCCTGCTTCTTCCAATGCTCTTAATTTATCTTTTTGATCAGGTATTTGGTTTAACACCTGCTCGATGATCGAATACGTCTCATGTGCTTCATTCAACGAATAAAAAACCCACTGCCCCCTGCGGCGCTCCTTCACCAGCCCGGCGTCTCTCAGCTTCCGCAAATGCTGACTGATGGACGGCTGACTCATCTGCAGCACTTCCACAAACTCACACACACAGCACTCGCCGCCCTTGATCATCCCGAGGATCGTCAAGCGCGTTTTGTCTCCAAGCAGCTTCAGCGTTTTTGCGGCATTTTCCAAATCGATCGTCTTCGGCTCCATACCCTTCCCCTCCCTTTCATCCACCGCCATTATATAAGTGTATGCTTATATATGCAACTTATTTTTTATTGCCAATATAATCCTTGACTTACCGAATTTTCTGACATATGATTAATTCATCAAAAAAAATTGATGAAGGAGGATTCCATGAAAGAGAACATGCCCTTTACAGATGTATCCCTTACGAATACATTCGCGCTCTATGAGAAGAAGTTCAAAGCGCTGGCAGACAAACGCCGCCTTCACATCCTCCATGAAATTACCGAATACGGAGAAGTATGCGTCTGCGATTTGTCTGAGAAGCTGGAGCTCCCGCAATCCAAGCTGTCCTATCATTTGAAGATTTTGATGGATGCCGGTCTGATCGAGAAAGAAACGCGGGGGACATGGAGCTATTACACCCTCCAACATAAAGAAATCAATCACCTTTTGTCAGAAGAACTATGCTGCCTGTTCCGTCGCGGTTAATTTTTTTACCCTATAAATCAAAAAAAGTTGATGAATGGAGGAAAGTACATGAATGTACACGTGGGATTGAACGTCACCAATTTAGAGGAGTCGATCGCTTTTTATAACAAAGTTTTCGGTGAAACCCCGGTGAAGGAGGAAGAAGACTATGCGAAATATTTACCGGAAGGGCTCGGACTGAACTTCACCCTTAATAAGAAACCGGAAGTCGCGGGCAATCAGGTCGGCCACTTCGGTATTCAAGTCGATCAACAGGAAGACATCGATCAGCAGAAACACCGGTTGGAAGCTCTCGGCTTCTTCACTCGGGAAGAGAAGGACACGAACTGCTGCTATGCGCTTCAGGACAAGTTCTGGATCACGGACCCGGACGGAAACGAGTGGGAATTCTTCTATACGAAAGCAGACACGAACGGAGGAGAGAACTGATATGGAGACCTTTTATGTCATAGAAAAGCAGTTAGAGTACGGTCGCCGCAATAACGAGTATCGCATTCCGATCGCTAAGAAGGAACCAAAGAACCCAAGTCCCCGCTTCTTCCGGGAGAAGAAACAGCCGTGCTGTGCGCCGTGCTGCTAAACACAAAAAAGGAACGGGATGGAAATCCTCGTTCCTTTTTGTTTACGTATCAAGGGTTCTGAAATCCGAAGATGGCTACGAAGAGGACGAACCCCCAGAAGATGACGCTCGCCGTATTGAGAAGGATCAGCACCACTTTCCACGTCCCCTTCGATCCGAAGATGCTGAACAGCAGACCGGCAATGGCGAAAACAACAGGCAGGAAGATGCTGATACCTAAGAAAAATTCAGAAATACCGGAGCCGAATCCGTTCCATACGCCAAGAATCGGCAGAGCAGAAAGAACAAACAACAGACCACCTAAGAAAATAGACAACCGCTTCACTTATCCTACACCCCCTAAAGCTTCCTTCTCTTATGATAACATCCTATGATTCTTTCAGGTCTTTTGTCAGAAAGACACTGTTTGGATCATCCGTATAATCCGAAAACGGGGCGCAGTAATGGAAACCGAAACGCTCATACAGCGTCCGCGCCGGCTTGAAGTATTCCATCGATCCGGTTTCCAGACTGACCCGTTCGTATCCCGCTTCCTTCGCTGCTTTCAGCACGTGTGCGAGGATACTTCTGCCGACGCCCTTCCGTTCATGACCAGCTTTCGTTTTCATCGACTTGAGCTCTACATGTTTTCTGTCCAGCACCTTCCATGCCGCACAGCCAACCAACTCCCCATCTTCCCAGGCACTCCAAAATGTCACCTCCGATGCGCGCAGTGCCTCGAGATCAAGGGCATGTTTACTTTCCGGAGGCGAATGCCTCCTCATCATCTGAAGATGTTCCTCCAGTAAATCCGCCACTTCCCGTCCCTGTAAATCATCTATTCTAATTTCCATCGTCTTCTCTCCTTTTCTCTGCCGTCAGCTATGTCACTTTGAACCATAAAACTAAAAACCCCGGCTATTCCATATAGAATAGCCGGGGTCCCTTTATGCCGCGGACTTCTCGTCCCGCTTGTCAATCCACCGCTTTACTGCCTTTGAAATCAAACGCAGGATCATATAGATACCGCAGAAGAGGAAAAAGCCGAGTACACTTGCGACCGCGTCTCCGAATTCCATGTTCCCGCTGCCTGTGATCTTCTGCTGGATTTCGACGGCGAAAACGAACACCAGCACCATGGCGAAGGTGAATAGAAACGAGATGGCCGTAATGCTCCACTTGGCGAGAATGTGAAAAAGAATATCGACGAATACGAGGCCAATAATGCCAAGTATCCCGATCACCCAAAAATGCAGTTCCTTATCCGTCAGAGTCCACCCCATCGAGGACGAAAAATCTGCGATCACCTCATGCCAGATGTTGACGATCTCCGCTAACAGCAAAATGACTTCTTTCATCCGTACCTCTGTCTCCTTGCAACTGATTTATATCCATACTTTACCACATCGACCGTCAACTGCCTATCTATTTCGCATGGAGAAACGTCATCATCGCATAGGCAGCCAAACGACTTGTCATGTCACGGATATCCTTAGATGGATCGTTTTCTACAAGATCCATCGCTTTAACCGAAGGATCTGCCGCGGCTGCCGCTATGCTTGAAATAAGCTCCCGCGATGTTATTCCCCCCGGTCCGGCTGCCGGGCAACCCGGTGCGAAGGCCTGGTCGACCACATCCATATCGACAGATAAATAGACGGCGTCCGTCACTGTTTTCAACCGGGCTATTTCCTTCTGAAGAATCGTCGTGATGCCCTGCCGTTCCACTTCCTCCATCGTATACACGCGTACACCTTTCTCTTCGCCATATTCCGCATACGCTCCTGCGTTACAGTAGTCCCGGATACCGATCTGTACTAGATGCTCACCCTTCAGAATACCTGCTTCCAGCAAACTGCGAAAAGGTGTCCCATTTGTTCGTCCGCCGTCCTCCAGGTTACGCAGATCGTGATGGGCGTCCCACTGCAGCACGCCGATCGTGCCGTATTTTTCCTGAAAGGCAGCGATCGAAGGGTAGCTGATGCCGTGGTCCCCACCGAGAATAATGTAGCGATGACACGCCTCCTGTTTCAACATGTCGCGGATGCTTTCTTTCAGCCTGGCAATATTCTCACCGATATCCGTCGGATGCATGAGGACATCGCCGAAATCAAGAATCGTCCCTGCATAATCCCCTTTTCCGGGAGCATAGGTCGTCAAAGACCGGAACGCCTTCCTGATCGCAGCCGGCGCTTCCGATGCCGTCGACGGGGAAATCGAGGACTTCGACAAAGGCAGACCGATGATCCCCGCCTCCGCTCCCTTTCCTTGGCGGTACGGAACGATGCGGTCCTCCATCTTCGTCGTCAGGCTGTCTTTGAAAACTGCTTCCCCTGCCGGTTTAACGTAACGGAAAGACATCGGCATCCCTCTTTTCCCAAATGTTCCGGCCGTCCTTCCAAACCGAACGGGCATGGTTCACGCCGTAATGATAGGGAAGGTACGTGTAGTTCGGAATGTCCCAAAGTACGAGATCAGCGGCTGCTCCGATTTCAATGCGGCCGGCCGTGTTTTCCAATCCGATGGCGCAGGCCGCGTTCGTCGTCACCGCATTCCAGATTTCCTCCGCCGTCATCTTCAGCTTCAATGCAGCAAGCGACATGATGAGCTGCAGGTTCTCGGTCACACAGCTTCCAGGGTTGAAGTCGGTCGCAAGGGCAACGGCGGCCCCTTTCCCGAGCATCCTCCGTGCATCGGCATACGCATCTTTCCCTAAGTAGAAGGTCGTGCCCGGAAGAAGCACAGCAATCGTCCGGCCGGCGGCCAGCTTTTTCATCCCAATCTCCGTCGCAGCGACGAGATGATCCGCAGATACCGCTTCCAGTTCAACAGCAAGCTCTGTACCGCCAAGCGCGTCGATTTCATCGGCGTGAATTTTGACAGGGAAGCCGAGTTTCTTCGATGCTTCCATAAACCGACGCGACTGATCGACCGTGAACACGCCCGTCTCACAGAAGATATCCGTAAAGCGGGCAAGGCCCTCGTTCTTGATATCAGAAAGCAGATCGATCATGTCCTGTAAAAAGACGTCCGGGTCCATGCTGTCAGGAATCGCATGTGGACCAAGGAAGGTCGGAACCACTGTCAGCATTCCTTCCTCCCCGAGACGTTTGATGACGCGGAGCTGCTTCCGTTCCGTTTCCCGATCAAGGCCGTAGCCGCTTTTTGCCTCCACGGCCGTCACCCCGTGAGCCGCCATTCTCGCAAGCGTCGCTTTCCCTTTTTCATAGAGTCCAGTCTCAGTCGCAAGCCTCGTTTTCTCGACGGTCGCAAGGATACCGCCGCCCCGTTTCAAGATTTCCAAATACGGCATGCCCGCCTGCTTCAACGGGAGTTCCTGTTCCCGGGAACCTCCGAAAACAAGGTGGGTGTGGGGGTCGATAAGTCCGGGGGAAACCACCTGATGACGAGCATCGACATAGGTACGTGCCGGGGCCGCTTCGCCCTGATTCCCAATCCACGTGACCTTGCCGTTCTGAATGCCGAGGGCCGCGTTCCGCCGAACGGGCAGCTCAGCCATTGCTTCGCCCTTCAGCGGTCCCTTTTCCGGTAGGATCAGCTCACCAATCCGGTCGATCACGAGATCCAACATTACGTCTCCTCCTTCTTCATCGGAATATCGATGCCGTGCCGTTTCGCTTCTGCCACCGCTTTCTCATATCCTGCGTCAGCGTGCCGGATGATGCCCATGCCGGGGTCCGTCGTAAGCACCCGTCGGAGGCGCTCTTCTGCAAGCTGCGATCCATCAGCGACGGCGACCATTCCGGCGTGCAGGGAATATCCCATGCCGACACCACCACCGTGGTGGAAGGACACCCACGAAGCACCGGCAGCCGTATTAAGGAGTGCATTGAGTACCGCCCAGTCCCCCACCGCATCGCTGCCGTCGATCATCGCTTCTGTTTCCCTGTTGGGAGAGGCGACCGAGCCGCAGTCCAAATGATCCCTGCCGATTACGACCGGTGCGCGCAGTTCCCCTTTCCGCACGAGTTCGTTGATCGCAAGCCCCATCTTCATCCGCTCTCCGTAGCCCAGCCAGCAGATTCTCGACGGGAGGCCCTGGAACTGGACCTTCTCTTCTGCCATCCGGATCCAACGCAGCAGTTTTTCATCGTTCGGGAACAATTCTTTCAAAAGATCATCCGTCCGTTTGATATCTGCCGGATCCCCGGAGAGCGCCGCCCAGCGGAACGGTCCTTTCCCCTCACAGAACAGCGGCCGGATATAGGCAGGGACGAATCCCGGGAAGGCAAAAGCATCCTTAACTCCTTGATCATAGGCGACCTGCCGGATATTGTTGCCGTAGTCGAACACGATCGTCCCCTCTTTTTGAAAATGAAGCATCGACGTGACGTGATCGGCCATCGACCGGGAGGAAAGCTCCACATAGCGCTCCGGGTCTTCCTTTCTCAGTTCCGCCGCCTTTTCCAGACTCCACCCCTTCGGTATGTATCCGTTCAACGGGTCATGTGCCGAGGTCTGGTCTGTCAAAATATCGATTTCTTCCTTTCTATTAATCAAAGATGGATAGACATCTGCAGCATTTGCGAGGAGCGCAATCGACAGCGGGCGCCCGGCACGCTTTGCTTCCTCCGCCCATTTTAACGCCTCTGTAAGCGACGCCGTTTTCCGGTCACAGTATCCTGTCGCAATCCGTTTATCGATCCGGGTTTCGTCCACTTCGACCGCGACGACGACTCCGCCGTTCATCGTCACTGCGAGCGGCTGTGCGCCCCCCATGCCGCCAAGGCCGGCCGTCCACGTAATTGTTCCTTGAAGCGATCCTCCGAAGTGCTGTTCAGCAAGCGACGCGAACGTTTCATATGTCCCTTGCAGAATGCCCTGCGAGCCGATATAGATCCAGCTCCCGGCCGTCATTTGGCCGTACATCATCAATCCTTTCCGGTCAAGCTCATGAAACGTATCCCAATCCGCCCATTTCGGGACAAGGACCGAATTGGCAAGCAGCACACGCGGCGCCTGTTCGTGGGTCCGGAAAACTCCGACCGGTTTACCGGACTGAACAAGCATCGTTTCATCCTTTTCCAGACGCTTCAACGTCGAAACGATGGCATCAAACGCCTCCCAATTCCTGGCCGCCTTGCCGATGCCGCCGTACACGACTAAATCCTCCGGCCGCTCGGCGACGTCCGGATCAAGATTATTGCAGAGCATCCGCAGCACCGCTTCCTGCTCCCATCCTTTACACTCAAGACCTCTCCCCGTCTTGGCGCGTACCTTCCTCGCTTCCGCCACTGGGATCTCCCCCTTCTCTCCATTTCTTCCAACCAAACACATCCGTCTGCAGCCACGCCGCCGCCCGTTCGATATCCTCCGCAAAAACCCGGTCCTCTGTCATGCTCGGCACGACCTTTCGCCCTGCTTCATACAAAGCCGCCGTCTTCGGAGAGGCCTTCTCCACTCCCCGGTACTCCAGCGCCTGCATGCTGCAGATCAGCTCGATCGCCAGCACCTTGTACGTATTTCTGACAATCTCAGCGGCATGGCGGGCGGCGATCGTTCCCATACTGACATGGTCCTCCTGATTCGCAGAGGACGGGATCGAATCGACGCTCGCCGGATGGGCAAACGTTTTATTCTCCGAAACAAGAGACGCCGCCACATATTGCAGGATCATGGCACCTGACTGAAGCCCGGGGTCTCTGCTTAAAAAAGGGGGAAGATCGTTCAACTGCGGATTGACGAGCCGCTCGACCCGACGTTCGGAAATGCTTGCAAATTCAGCGATCGCGATTTTCATAAAGTCCATCGCCAGCGCAATCGGCTGACCATGAAAATTCCCCCCGGAGACGACAACCCTTCCGTCTTCCAACAGCAATGGATTATCCGTTGCAGCGTTCATCTCGATCGTCAGCTTGTCTTCCACGTAACGTAAAGCCTGCCAGGACGCTCCGTGGACTTGCGGAATACAGCGGATTGAATACGCATCCTGCACCCGCTTCTCTCCCTGGTACGTAACAAGCTGACTGCCGTGGATCAAGTGCCGGATCCGCTCCGCCACCTCCTCTTGTTCCGGATACCCGCGCGCCGCGTGGATGCTCGGATGGAACGCATCACGAACCCCTTCCAACGCCTGCATCGTCATGCTGCTGATCCAGTCACACTGCAGAGCGAGCCGTTCCGATTCGATGAACTGGATGACCCCGACCGCCGTCATCGCCTGCGTACCGTTGATCAACGCAAGTCCTTCTTTCGCTTTCAATTGGATCGGCTCCATGCCAAGTCGCGCATACACATCTTCTGCCGGAAGTACTTCCCCCCGATAGTTGACCCAACCTTCTCCCATCAAAACAAGTGCAAGATGAGCAAGCGGCGCCAAATCACCGGACGCCCCGAGCGATCCCTGTGATGGAATCACCGGATGGATGCCCTTATTGATCAAATCGCGCAGCCGGCATACGACTTCTTCCCGTACCCCGGACACGCCTTTCAAGAGCGCATTGAGACGCAGCACGATCATTGCCCTGCTCACGATTTCCGGAAAAGGATCCCCGACACCGCAGGCATGCGATCGGATCAAATGCTGCTGCAGTTGATCGACATCCGCCGCTGCTACCCGGACATCACTCAGTTTCCCGAACCCTGTATTAATGCCATATACGATGCTGCCCTTCTTCACAATCTCCTCTACCACCCGCCGGCTCGCCCGGACCTTCTCCAGACTCATCTCATTCAAAGAAACCGGCGCGTTTTGGTAACATATCGACCGTATTTGACTGATAGTCAACGTCCTTCCGTTCAATTCGACCATCGATCCCCCTCCTGCCTGTGCCTGCGGCGAAAAAAGAGGTGACAATGGCAGAACTCACACCACTGTCACCTCCATAATAGGAGTCATAGACCACTCACTCTCATCTATATGCGCCCTTTCTACAGCTCATACCACCAAGGCAGCTTTTCCTTAACATCATTTGCTACTGAGAGATAAATCAGTGAGATGGCTTGAATGTAAGATGTGGAGGCTCCACGTAAAAAACACCTTCCTTTCCGAAGAACACTCCCCCAAAAACTTTTCTGTCTTAACCTGCTGCTATTGTGGAAGGATATTTTCGCGCAGAAAGCGTCCCATATCCCCCAGCCCGTCCCTCCCACTTAAATGAAAACAACAAAAAACCGGAAACCAAAGGCTTCCGGTTATGCTGCTTCCGTTTTCTCCTGCCATTTCAGCACAAGACGATAAAAGGCAGAAAAAGCGAGGAAAGAAAGAATCGATCCCGTGAAAATTGGAAGAATCAACGGGAAGATATAAAGACTGACCATCAGAATGAAACCGGCCGTCACTGCAACGGCGAGGAACAACACCGGACTCGAGAACGTCAGGAAGAACGCCTGTTTCAGCACACCACCCACCTTAAGGTCGTAATGCACCATGGCCGAAAATACGTTGATGGTATAAACAAAAAGGATGATGCTCGAGACGAGGAAGGCGTTCATCATCAACGGATTCGCTGCAGAGAAATAATACACATCTGCTGCGACAACCACCCAGAGAAAAGTCAATAGTGCTCCAACCTTCACGCTTCCAGCGTAGTTTTCTTTGTAATAGTACCAATAGCTGTTTTCCCTGCCGTGTTTCTCCTCCTTCCGCACCCATTCCCGTGCTTTCGCGAACAGAGCGGTCGTCGCCGGGAAGAAGACGATCGGAAGAAGTAAGACGAGCGGCGGCAGCAGATACCAGAGTTGTCCCCTCTCCCCAATGCCGAGGATGCTTAACAAAATCAACACGACCGGCAAATTGAACAATGTCCACAGCAGATTCGTCAGCGCAAACTTGGAAATCCACTCACTGACCGCATATAAGCCACCCCTGATTCCCTTCATCCGATCCATATCCATTCCCCTTTCTTTCCCTTACAGACTGTACGTGCTGTTTACGCCCACCACATATCGGCCGGCTGTTCTTCTATCAAGACGGACTTCAAATTCTTCACGGCCTGGCGGAAACCTTCATCAATCGACATGATCGGATCCTCATGCTCGATGCTGACGGCATGATCGTATCCGAACGTCCTTAGTGCACTGATAATATCCGACCATTCCTTGACACTGTGGCCGTAGCCGACGGAACGGAAACTCCAAGCCCGCGTCTGGACGGCTGCGTAATTCTGCATGTCGGTCAACCCGTACATGTTTACATTTTCCTGGTCGATATACGTATCCTTCGCATGGAAGTGATGGATGGCATTCTCTTTTCCAAGTATCTTAATGGCCGCGACCGGATCGATGCCCTGCCACCATAAGTGACTCGGATCGAGATTGGCTCCTATCGCCTCCCCTGCCGCTTCGCGAAGCTTCAGCATCGTGTAAGGCGTATGAACGAGGAATCCGGCATGAAGCTCGAGTCCGATCTTGACCCCGTTCTCCTCGGCAAGCTTCGCTTGTTCCTTCCAGTACGGAATCAGTTTTTCCGTCCACTGCCACTCCAGAATATCGGAGTATTCCGGCGGCCAAGGTGTGACAGGCCAGTTCGGCGCCGTATCCTGTTCACTTCCACCAGGGGTTCCGGAGAACGTGTTGACGACCGGAACTCCCATTAATCCGGCGAGCTTCACCGTCTTGACGAACGTTTCGTGGCATTGATCAGCGAAAGCTTTATCCGGAGAAATCGGGTTGCCGTGACAGCTGAAGGCACTGATGGTCAAACCACGATCCTCCACCTTCGCCAAGTATTCCTTCCGCTTCTCTTCACTCTCAAGAAGAACATCGACGTCACAGTGAGCGTTACCCGGATAACCGCCTGTTCCGATTTCCACCGCTTTCAATCCGGATTCTTTTGCATGGTCAAGCATTTCTTCAAACGATTTATCAGAGAATAATACCGTAAATACGCCTAGTTTCATCGCTCATTCCTCCATTATCGATTTATTTTCACACTGGAACCGGTCCGACTGCTTTCGTAGATCGCTTCCATCAATTTCGTCACTTTAAGCGCCTGTTCAGGCTGAACGACAAGCTCTGTACGCCCCAGACAGCTGTCCACGAAGTTCCTGGCCTGGGCCACGCCCGGCTCCGGGTATCCTTCGTTTATTTTCATCGTACTATCGACCAGAGCACCAAACTTCGCCTGATAAAGCTCCAGCGGATAAACGCTGAGTCCTCCATCGACTCCTGAAATAGAAAGGGATGTATGGTCCTCTTTGATATTCGCAGCCCAGGAGCATTCGAACTGCATGGAAGAACCATCCGCAAACGTGATATAACTGGTCACATGATCATCGACGTTGAACGTTTCATGATCAAATGTTCCCCAGTCATTCACCTGCCCCGGCGTCTTACTCAGCCGGTCATAGGCACGTCCCATCACTTCTACAGGTTCGGGATCATCCAGCAGCCAGAGAGCAAGGTCGAGAAGATGACAGCCGAAATCAATCAAACTGCCTCCCCCCTGCAGCTCTTTATTCGTAAAGACGCCCCATCCCGGGACTTTTCTCCGCCGCATCGCCTGGACACGGGTCACAAGCGGATCACCAATCTCCTTCTCAAGAATGGCGTTTTTTGCGAGTTTTGCCTCCGGAGTGAAACGATAATGATACGCAATCGACAAAAGGCGGTCATTTTTCTCTGCTGCTTCGATCATTCTTTCACATTCTTCTGTCGTAATCGCCATCGGCTTCTCGCACAAGACGTGCACGCCCGCTTCCAATGCCGCAACCGCAATCTCGGCGTGAAATTTATTCGGTGTACAGATGATAACGGCGTCGATATCCTGAAACATCGCAGGATAATCTTCATATACGTGCGGAATGCCGTGTGTTTCTGCTACTTCCTTCGCTCTTTGTTCATTCACATCCTGGACAGCATGCAGGATGACATCCTCCTGTAATTCAAGGAAAGAGGGAATATGCCTCCCTTGGGCAATTCCCCCTACTCCAATCAAACCTATACGGAGACGGGTCATTTCGTGACTTTCTCCAAGCTTGCAATTTGACCTGTTTCACTGGAACGAAGCGCTCCCAGAATGACTTCCAGTGACTTCAGTCCTTCTTCTCCGGTGATCAACGGATCTTTCTTATTAATAATGCTGTCAAGGAAATGGTCGATCACGTGAGAATTGCTTTGTCCACCCTCATCGTTGGACTGGATTTTTCCAAGCTCGTAACGGACGGTGTCCCCGTTGTTGTAGTTGGCAATCAAAGAATACGTCGGATCATCTTCTAAGCGAAGCGTTCCTTCTGATCCGTAGATGACCGTCGAATTGTCTTCCTTCGGGTTGTATGCCCAGCTCGCAGCCATTGTACCGACAATACCTGATTCAGAACGGAGGATGCAGACGGCATTATCATCCACCGTGCTGTTTTCTTTCGCACTGCTTTCGATGAAGCCGGCGACGTTCGTGAACTCTTCCCCCAACACGTAGCGCATCAGGTCTGCCTTATGTACACCAAGGTCTCCCATCGCTCCGATGAACGCCTCTTCTTTCTTGAAGAACCAGCTGTCTTTCCCTTCTGCACTCCAGCCTTCCGGTCCGCCATGACCGAATGCCGTACGGAAGCTGTACACTTTGCCGATGGAACCTGCTGCAAGCAGTTCCTTCGCCTTTTCATGAGAAGGTACGAAGCGCTGGTTGTGGCCGATCATCAATTTCTTCCCTGCTTTTTCAGCAGCGGCAATCATCGCTTCACCTTCTTCTTTCGACGTCGCCATCGGTTTCTCGCATAGGACGTGGCAGCCTGCATTCAGTGCTGCGATGGAAACAGGTGCGTGGAGGTAGTTCGGCAGACAGACGCTGACAGCATCTACGGATTCTTTCTCCAACAATTCTTCATAGCTCGTATACGCTTTCGCTCCGTATTCAGCTGCAATTTCCTCGGCACGGGCTTCGACAATATCGCAGACAGCCGTGATTTCTGCATTTGGATTATTGTTGTATTCCGGAAGGTGACGGTGCTGAGCGATGCTTCCACAGCCGATGACGGCAATTTTCAATGTAGACATGATATCAGGCTCCTTTATTGTTTATTTCGGCGCAATCTTTTCGAGTGGCTGTGCGTTTCCATATACAGGTGTCGGCGTTTCCGTTTGACGGGCCCACTTCACACCATTCTTGATCACGTGCTGGATCTCTTTATTATGATAAGTCGGGTACGTTTCATGTCCCGGGCGGAAGTAGAAGACTTTCCCTTTGCCGCGTCGGAAGGTCGCTCCACTTCGGAATACCTCTCCGCCTTCAAACCAGCTGACGAAAATCAGTTCATCCGGGGTCGGAATGTCGAAGTGTTCCCCGTACATCTCTTCTCTCTCAAGCTCGATATACTCTCCGATTCCTTCTGTAATCGGGTGGGATGGATCGACGACCCAGATCCGTTCCTTATCATCGGCTTCGCGCCACTTCAGATCACAGGACGTTCCCATCAGTTTCTTGAACGGCTTGGAGAAGTGACCGGAATGAAGCACGACCAGACCCATGCCGTCCAATACCCGCTGCTTCACTTTCTCTGCGATATGATCCTCTACTTCATCGTGCGCCTTGTGTCCCCACCAGACGAGGACATCGGTTCCATCCAGCACGTCGTCGGTCAACCCGTGTTCTTCCTCATCCAGAGTTGCTGTACGAACGGTTACGTTTTCCTCTTCTAAAAATTCGGCGATCGCACCGTGGATTCCTTCCGGATAAATATCGCGGACGATCTCGCTTTCTTTTTCATGACGGTATTCGTTCCATACTAGGACGTTCATGTTCATTCCCCTTTTCTTTTTATAGTTAAGACGGACGGATCGGCGATTTCCTGCTGCAGGATTCGCGTTCGATAATGATCGTCGGAATAATGACGCTCTTCTTGATTCTGTCCGGATATTTCAACCATTCAATAAGGTTGCGTGCCGATTCATGGCCGAGCTGGAACGACTGGGTATCAACCGTCGTCAGCGGAGGGCTGGAGAGCCGGGCGATCATCGTGTTGTTAAATCCGATCACACTCATCTGCTCCGGCAGCTTCCAGCCTTTGGTCGTCAATTCACGCATGACCATCATGGCATTGTAGTCGTCCGTGATCACGAGTCCCGTCGGCGGGTCGGAGAGAGCCGTCAATGCAGCAGCCACTTCTTCCGCTCCCGACTGATCCGCCTGGATGTTCTTCCAGATGTGCGCCGTTTCATCCAGTCCGTTCGCCTGAAGCGCCTGCTTAAATCCTTGCAGACGATCCCGGGCTACTTCGTACTGTGCGTCGCCGCCGATGAAACCGAGCTTCTCATGGCCGAGCTTGATCAGATGGTTCGTCGCATCTTTACTCGCCTGTACGTTGTCATTATCGACATAGAGGGTGTCTCCCGGAGAATCGACCGGTTTGCCGATCATGACGAAAGGAAATTCGCATTCCCTTAAATACGGGACAACCTTGTCATCCTCGCGGGAATAAAGGACGATACAGCCGTCGACACGCTTTCCCTGGACCATCTTGACGACTTCTTTATAAATAGCTTCTTCTGTGTTTCCCGTCGTTAAGTAAATACTGTAGTCACTATCATGACAGGCATCGCTGATCCCTCTCAACAATTCCGAAAAAAACGGGTTGTCGAAGGAGTGGATCGAGGATACCTTCGTTACGATGCCGATTGTCTGGGTGGACTGACTGACAAGGACCCGGCCGTTGTAATTCAAATGATAGCCAAGCTCCTCCATTACTTTCCTTACCTTCCGCTTCGTCTTCTCACTGATACGCGGACTGTCTGAAATAACGCGGGAAACAGTAGAGGGAGCCACGTTCGCCTTCTTCGCTACATCTTTTATCGTTACGGACATACCCATCTACTCCCCTGCTGATTATTTGACGGCACCTTCTGAAACACCGGCAATGATTTGCTTCTGAGCGAAGAAGTAGCCGATGATGACCGGCAGGATGGCAATTGTCAATCCTGCAAGCGCCAGGTGCCACTGCTTCGTATATTGTCCGAAGAAATAGAACATCTTCAACGGGATCGTCGCATTCGACTCATTCAAGACAAGAGATGGAAGGAGGTAATCGTTCCAAATCCAGATGACGTTCAAGATCGCGACTGTTACGGAAATCGGTTTAAGCAGCGGGAAGATGATGTGCCAGAATAGCTGGAAGCGGTTCGCTCCATCGATGATGGCTGCTTCATCCATGGATGTAGATACACCCGTCATCGCTCCGTGATACAAGAAGATCGACAGGCTGCATCCGAATCCGAGATACATAAAGATCAAACCGCCGGCGTTCAGCATGTCTGCCTGTCCGAAAATCGAAACAAGCGGGATCATGACAGACTGGAACGGAATCAGCATTGCCGCTACGAACACGAAGAAGATGATGCCGCTGAGCTTGCTTTTATTCCGGGCCAGCGCGTAGCCGGCCATGGAAGAGAACAGGATGATGATCGCGATGCTTAAGCCCGTGATCATCAGCGAGTTGAACAACGACTTTAGAAATTCCAGATCGATGAACGCTTCCACAAAGTTTGAGAAAACGAATTCGTCAGGAAGACCGAGGACACCTTCAAAGATGCCCCGTTTTGTTTTAAACGCATTGACGATCATCAAGTAAAACGGTGCAATCCAAATCAAGCCGAGCAGAAGGCCGAGGACTTCAATGGAAATTAAATTTCTTCTTTCTTTATTTCGCTTCATTACATCTCCACCTCCCGCTTCTTGTTGTAATACACTTGGCTCAACGCAATAACCGCGACAATCAGGAAGAAGATGACGGCTTTCGCCTGTGCGTAGGCCATATCGTTATCCTGGAATGCTGTGTTGACGATTTCCATTGCTACCATCTGTGTCGAGTTGAACGGTCCGCCGTTCGTCAACGACAAGTTCTGGTCATAAATTTTGAATGCCATCGACAATGTCAGGAACATACTGACCGTGAAAGCTGGTGCGACAAGTGGGAACGTGATGTTCTTGAAGCGCTGGAAGCTGCTCGCACCGTCGATCTTCGCTGCTTCGATCAGTTCTTTCGGAATGTTTTCTAAGTATGCGATATAGATGATCATGATATAGCCGGCCATCTGCCAGGCTGTTAAAATGACAAGCCCCCAGAAACCGGTGCCCTTCGTGGAAAGCCAGCCGTTCAGGCCTTCGATACCGGTCAGATTGGCGACATCTCCGAACACGCTGATGAATATGAACTGCCAGATGAACCCGAGAATCAATCCGCCGATCAAGTTAGGCATGAAGAAAACCGTACGAAGCAGGTTTCCGGACCGGATTTTTCTTGTGACAAGAAGCGCAAGCCCGAGACCCATCACGTTTAATAAAATGACGGTGACGACTGCGAATTGTACTGTAAACCAGATGGAATCTACGAATTCCTGCTCCTGGAATAGATTTATATAGTTTTCAAGACCGAGGAACTGGGTCGCTGATATTCCGTCCCAATCGGTGAACGAGTAGAAAAGACCATAGATGAAAGGAATGACGACGACGATTCCCAACCCGAGGATGACGGGGGTGAGGAACAGCCAGAAGGACAAACTGCGGTTCTGCATGTAGAACTCCTCCAATGCTTATTATGATAACGATTTCATATCTGCCTTTAAATAAAACATCCCGTCTATTAACATACTTACCTTATAAATATCCTAATAGAGGGGATATTTTATAATGCCGGCAGGAGCGAGCTGCTCCTGCCGACCCTATAAGGTACGACCGTTATTGGCGGGCGTCTTCCCAAGCTTTCGTAGCTTTCTCTTCTACCTCTTCCCACTCGATGTCGCCTGCGATATATTCCTGCATCGCTACACCAAGTGCGTTTTCTGTCCAGCTCGTAGGAGCACCAAGGAAGACCCATCCAAGCGTGTTGCCTTCATTAGCATAGTTGTAGATTTCCTGAGAAATCGGATCAGCGATATTCTGATCTTCATACCCTTCATATGCCGGGATGAACTTGAACTCTTCTGTTACGAACTTCTTGCCTGCATCAGATGTGTACATCCAATCAAGGAAGTCTTTACTCGCCTGCACGACTTCGTCATCGGATTCTTTGTTTACAACCCAGTAGTTAGGAACGCCGACAGGGATGCTTCCTTCATATCCTTCTACAGGAATCGGAAGAAGACCGACATTGTTTTCCGCGAACTCCGGATCCATGGACTCGATGGTGTTGTACACCCAGTTACCTTGCTGGATCATCGCTACTTTACCCAGTGAGAAGTTCTCTTCTACCTGTTGAGAATAGTCGAGGCTCAATGTAGGCTGAATGGAATACTCGTTCTGAATGTCTGTGAAACGCTTCATCTGATCGCCCATTTGGAATTCGACCGTATCAGCTTCATATGCTTCCATGACATCATGATTGAATTCGTCTGCAAGATAAGCGTTCGCCAGGTGGTTACCCATTACCCACTTCTCTTTCGCAGGGAAAGCGAATGGTGCGTCGATACCAAGGTCGCCTTTCTTGGAGTCAAGCGTCTTCACTGCTTCTTCCAAGTCATCCAGTGTCTTGATATCTTCTGCTTTGATCCCAGCATCTTCAAACACCTGTTTGTTGTAAAGCAGGCCGTAACCTTCCTGGTTGAAAGGAAGACCGAGGACCTGATCGTTTCTGGATACGCCGGAAAGCGTTCCATCAAGCGCCGCTTTGGCAGCTTCCGTATCAGATAGATCTGCTAAGTATTTTTCATATTGATCGACATCTGTCGGACCACCGACGTTGAAGATGTCCGGTTCTTCACCAGAGGAGAAGGACGTTTTCAGAGAGGCCCCATAATCGTTTCCTCCACCGACTGTCTTGACATTGATATCGACGTCCGGATTCTCTTCCTCATACATGGATACCAATTCTTCAAACTGATCTTTAAATTCCACTTTGAATTGGAAAACATCTACTGTAACAGCATCTCCGGAGTTTCCACTTGATTCTGAATCTCCATCACCGGAACCGAAGGAACAACCAGCCAGGGCAACCGTCGAAGCGAGTACTGCTGTAGCAATCCCCGCGGACCATTTGTTTCTTTTCATCTCATCCACTCCTTATTCATCCTATTAACCTTTGAATCCGCTTACATATCACATGTAAAAAAAGAGCTTTCGTGGTATGCCTTCGTGCAACAAACCGTGCATACGTTTGCACAAATGGCATGTAAAAAACTCATCAGCTTGTACAAAATGAGTAAAAAATATTGCTATGGCGCATGTGAATACGTTTGCATAAATTCATTGATTAATGAAGTTGAGTAAATCATAACATGCAAAAAAAACAAATACAACAACATTTTTCAAATAATTCTCCAAATAGGTAACGCTTTCACGCATACCTTATCCTTCCTTCGCATGAATGTCCCTTATCCTTCATAAATTGATGGAAAGAGGTGAGTTTCATGACAAAGAAAAAAGGGCAGCTCAATTGGGATGCGTTTTCTGAAAATGTGGAGAAAGTACTTGGAGAGGATTTTTGGGACGACATGCATCATGTCATTCCGAAGAAAGGTCCTTCCTATGACTTTTTTCAAACAAAAGATCAAGGGGTGCTCGTCATCGAACTTCCCGGTATGACCAAGAACGATCATGTGCAGATGACACAGGAAGGCACCCGCCTGATTGTAAAAGGAACCGTCACGCCTCCCTATCCTGTTCCGGTCGAGGAATTGATTCATGACGAGCGGATGAAAGGCAGTTTCAAGCGCATCATTCCGATTCCGTTCCCCTTTTCCATTGACGATATTACAACGGCCTACAGCGACGGCCTGATGGTGATAACCTTGCGCAAACATGCGGACAGTAACGAAGTACGCATCCATTTCGACCCTCAATAGCGCAGGAATATTTCCTTTTCATCGGAGTGACGTTTTGGCAGCCTCACTTCGACAATTCCCTCGTGGTACTGGGCATGGATATTACGCCGACTCGTCTGAGCGGGAAGTGCAATTGCAAGGCGTTCCTGACCGACTCCATCTACAAACAATTTGCCGTTCCCTACAGTCAGCCGAAGTTCCTCGACAGCTACTTCCAGAGGAACGGTGATCGTGACGACAACTTCATTGACTAATTCAATCACTTTGTATGGGACCTTCTCTTTTTCTTTGGCGGCTGGCTGCTGCATAAATGGATTGGGGGATAATGCTTCTTCCATCTGCTTTTGAACGAATTCATTCATTTTGAACATATCCATCATTTGATTCGGAAATCCGTTCCCAAAAGGGGAATTCGATGGATTTCCTTCTCCTTGTTTTCCAAAAGACGGGAACCAATTCATAAAGTCTTTCATGCTTGACTATTCCTTTCATACATTAGTGATAGGAGGTGACGACATGTGCCGCATCATTTTCGATCAATTATCCGTCCATCAAATCTCCAACGCCTCTGGTATATATTCCGGTACGAACATCCCTTCCGGATTCCGCTCCACTCAGAAGAAATGGGAAGGAAACGGCAAGGTGGTCGGTGACAGGAACATCCTCCAATCCAACAAACACCTTGTCATCAAAAAGCCGCAGGGAGATTGAGGCTATGTTTTTCTTTCGTAAACGAACGCCTCCTCCCACCAACGATTTGAAGGAATTGCTGCAAGAGCTTCAGCGTCTGCGCCAGACCGTCGAGCATCTTCAGGAGAAACACGTGGAGTACCACCTTCATATTGATCATGTCGATATTCACGATCCAAAGCTTGAGCAACTGACCTTTCAACTGGACAACTTGGATATTAAAGAGTTGAGCGGAGCTTTGAACATGGGCAATAATTTTGGTGTCCACGTCAAAAAGGACCCTAAACCGGAAGCGAAGCCGACGAAAGACGGCATGAAAATAACGTTTAAACCGAAGGAGGACTGACATGGCCTTTTTGTCCCCAAACTTCTTCATCCAAAACATCCGGATCGGAGCGATTGAGAATGCCTCGTGCTTGAACATGGGCAACAACGTCCCGAACGGATTTGAGAATCATCAGAAGCTTAATCAGGGGTTCGGAACCGTTCATGGTGATGAAAATACGCTGGAAGGGCTGCGTTCCATTCTAAGTGATTCCGCTCTCCTCGACATGATGATGGCTGATAAAGAACAAGAGATGCCTGAATGGCTCACAGACCTCATCAAACATAAAATGGAGGAGAATCAGCCTTCGGGTTGATCTCCTGCCTTGTTTTGTTTATGAGAGGAAGACGTGGACGGACTGTAGACCGGCATATCAACGAGGTCATCATCGTGCACGACATTGATGTTATGCGTAATCATATTGCCTTCCCCGATCACAGATCCCAGCCCGACATTCTCCTTGCGATAGGTACTCCAGCCGTTCTGAGTGTTGGGACCGACGAAAATCCCGGAATTCCCTTCGATCTGATTAACATAGATGGAATCGAAACGAATATCGATGGAATCTCCCCCTTAATATTGAACGTTCGGTTGAGGGTTGTTGGCTGTAGGGACGAAGAATGGACTATCTGTGACATCGTTATCAAAGATTGTATTGACATTGTTTGCTGCAATAAAGAATCCGACCGTTATTCCCGCGGCATTGTTATTCTTCCCCTGCCACGTCCAGTCCGGCTGGTTATTCTGACCTGTCGTTATCGTACCGTTCTCATTGAGCGCATTGACGGCAATCTGATTGAACACAACGGATACTGGCATCTCAATTCACCTCACCTTATACCGATATCCTATTCGCACGTCCGGGATATGTGCCTTTACCTATGTCGCTTCCCCCTATGTTGTTCATAACAGCGATAACAGAAGTCAATGGAGATCGAGTGACCGTCCGTGACCGTCATCACCTCCTCTTCCCGCAGTTCCGCCTTACACTTCCAGCAAATACGACTTGCTTCCTGGAGCGCTTTTAATCTGTCTTCCATCAACATGGCCCTTCCTCCTTTTTCCTGTGTGTCTCTACTTTACCCTTCTCGCCTCCTGAACACGAGTACGCCATTTCCCTGTTTAACAATCCTGAATCGCTGTATTCTCGCTTTTCATCAGCCGGATTCAGAAAAAGAGAGGTATACCAAGACATAAAAGGACAATTATCCCCCTTTTTCTAATACACGAAAAAATGCCACCCGTAACCGGATGGCATTCGAACATGTCAGAT
Source organism: Halobacillus sp. ACCC02827 (assembly GCF_030291935.1). NCBI lineage: Bacteria > Bacillati > Bacillota > Bacilli > Caryophanales > Bacillaceae > Halobacillus > Halobacillus sp. ACCC02827. The sequence goes on from NZ_CP128168.1 coordinate 3,177,304, forward strand.
GAGGCTTCCACGTGTGGAAGGGATCGGCAGCTTTTTAGAAAAACCCTTCTGCGCCGGAACCCCGGCGCACTTTTTAGACCCTTCAAGAAAGGCATGACTACACAGTCTGCATTTATTTACTTTGGTGGATCCTCCACTTATTGAACTCCAAGTATTCCCTGAATTGATCTTTCGATATCCCTGAATTCATTGCTTCTTGAACGAGGTTCATCCATTCTTCATCCAGATTCTCATCCTGAGGTTCCGCTTCCCCATGGAGAAGAAAATTAATGGTTACGCCCAACTCCTGAGATATTTTTGTCAGAAACTGAACGGAAGGATTCGTTTGGATATTCCGCTCGATGGAACTTAGGTACGACTTCGCCACCCCTGCTCTTTCGGCTAATTCAGACAGCGACATATGACGGTCTTTACGTATTTTCTTAATCCGCTCACCGATCATACTCTCACCTCTTTCTATGTAATTTGAGTATAACACAACACGACAGGCCGTTCTATTTAAAGCACGAAAAATAAATATCCCGGCCTAATTCAAAAAGGGTTTTCATTTCTATGTATACATAGAATTCCCCATTTATTTATATCGGAAAATGACAAAAATGATAAAGCAATTTTTTATAAACGTTCTTTAAATGAGTATGAGTGAAGCGAGAAATGCAATACTAGGATTAAATGATGAGAAAGGTGAGCGACATGAATGATACCGTGGAACAGTTCGAAATCACATTCAATCAGATTCATCAGCATTTAAAAGAGCTGAACGGCTACCCGAAAAACGACAACTTCGTCGAACTGCTGCAGCGATCCAAGCTGAAACACAGCGTCATCCGTATCCATTTTGATCAGCTGAAGCAGTATGCCAAGTTGAGGAACGCCATCGTCCATGAACGGATCAGCGGGGATTATTATATAGCCAGTCCCCACGAAGACGTCGTACGGAAGCTGCAGGAAATTAAACGAACGCTTGATCAACCACCGGAAGCGCTGCAGTTCGCCACTCGTCCCGTCCTCTACTTCAAGGAAGATACGACGCTCATTCACTTGGTCGAAGCGTTCGACGAACACCGAATCTCCCAATTTCCTATCTATACAAAAGACCGTTCCTTTCTCGGCCTGCTGACCAATGAAGGGATTCTCCACTGGATGGCTTCTGCCACTGCCGATGAGCACCTGTCACTGAAAGGGGTGACTGCCGCAGACATCCTCCAGCATGAAAAAGAAGCGAACGTCGAATTCCTGGCAGCCGACCGGACTGTTTTCGATTTGGAAGAGAGGTTTGAGAACAGTCTCGATCAAGACAGGAAACTGAAAGCGGTGCTTGTCACAGAAACCGGGTCCTCCAACGAATTACCGATGGGCATCGTTACAACGTGGGACTTGATAAAGGTGGACCGGCGCGGGGAAGGTTAAAAAATTATGTTGCAAAAACGTTGAACCTCTTCCCTCCACATTATATGATTATATAAATAAGGAGCATAAAGGGGATGGGGTATGATGCATGAACGTAGGAGCGAGCCCTTTCGTTACACCTTCCAATCACCTCTGCCAGGCTTTTATAACAAGAAGTGGAACCGCCAAGTTTCAGGTCCTTTAGAAGTGAATGACATAAGTCTTAACGGTTTACGCTTCACGAGCGCCCTTCATCCTGATTTGATGATGAAAGACGAACTGCTTGTGACAATGATGATTCAAAACCGCACGTTTATTGCCGAAGGGCGCGTCATCTGGCTGCAGAAAGAAGAAAAGAAGATGTCCTGCGGAGTCCACGTCTTCGACTATCCCGAACCGTTGAAACAGATAATCCATACACTTGGGGAATCGATGTCAGAAGCAATTATCCATCATCCTTAAAACAAAAAAACTGGAGGACCACCGCCTACTGATCAGCATGCGGTTGGAACACCAGTTTTTTTAATCAATTCTCATTCGATTTCACGGATGGCGCGGATTCATTCCCTTCCGCATCAACCGCCGTAACGTAATAGATATGGCTTCCCGCCTCAGGGTCGACATATGTCTTTCTTTCATGCGCAGAGATGCTGGCCACTTGTTCGAAGTCTTCGCCATCTGCGCTGCGGTACACCCGGTATCCGACAACATCGTCTTTACGGACGGCATGCCAGTTTACAAAGGAACCACTCACTTCCACGGCTGTCGGAGAAGGAAGTTCTGTTTCATCTTCCACTTCTTCCTTCAGAGTAGTGTAGACTACGAGCCGGTCTTGATGACCTCCTTTATCCCGGATGAATTCACCGGTACAGGTAATTACATTCAGCCTCTTTTCACTCGTCGGACCGAAAATTTCTTCAATCGGAGATTCATCCCACGGATAGCTCTCCATCCGTTCCACTACATAAGTTCTCTCTTTTTCTTCGTCATCCGTAACCGTTATCTCATCCCCCGGCTCCAGCTTCTCCAGATCGTAGAAGACAGCAGGACCGGTATGACTGTCTACATGGCCCGCAATGACTGCGTTCCCTGTTTTTCCCGGCTGAGTCCCAGGCTCGAACCAGCCCGCTTTTGACGGGTCTTCCGGCACTCCCATCTCCCCGTTCTCAAGGACACCGACATTTTCTACAGCGGCATCGACGTCGATGGCAGGAATTTTAATATTTACCGGGACTATTCCTGCTTCCGCCTCTTCCGCCCGCTCTTTATTCTCTTCATTCAAGACTCGGAATTCTTCTGTTACCGTCTGCTCGTCCGCCTGCTCTCCCGATGGGTAGATATCGGTATTCACGACGTTACGGCTCCCCTTGCTCACCGGCTCATCAGATGCCCACATGGCAAACACGTTGGACTGATATAAGAACATCAACAGGGCGATCGTGCCCACGATAGAAAAGTAAATTTTCCACTTTCTTTCCACTGTCTGCCCCTCCTTTTTCCTGGACGTGTACTTAAACAGCTATCGTTTCAACGTTCTATTTGGATCACCTTTTTCATAAAAAAATGATTTAATAAAAACCCAAGCCTGTGTTTACAAGCTTGGGTTTTGGAATCACTACTATTTCTCTACCCGCCTCTGAAAGAAACCAGTCACTTTTCTCGATATATCATCGAAATACGTGTACACGACCGGAATGAGCACGAGTGTAAACAAGCTGGAAACGGATAACCCGAAGATGATTGTCACCGCCAGCGGCTGCTGGGCTTCGGACCCCTCACCGATGCCGAGGGCAAGCGGCACCATGCCGAGGATCGTCGTCAGCGTCGTCATGAGAATCGGACGCAGGCGGTTCGGTCCTGCCTCGAGAATCGCTTCCAACCGGTCATACAATTTCCTACGCAGAATATTGATGTAATCCACGAGAACAATTGCGTTGTTAACGACTATCCCTGCGAGCATAATGATACCCACAAAAGCCGGAAGACTGAACGGGAGACCAGTCAACAGAAGACCACCCGATATACCGACAATCGTTGCCGGCAGCGAGAACATGATGATGAACGGGAACAGGAAGTTCTCGAACTGGATCGCCATGACGGCGTAAACAAGGAAAATAGAGAATACAAGGGCGATAGCTAAATCGCCGAACGCATCCTGCATATCCTGCGCCTGACCGCCGATGGTGTAGGAATATCCATCCGGGAAATTCAGCTGTTCCAGTTCCGCTCTTACTTGTTCGGTCGCTGTTCCTAGATCAATACCGCTGACTTCCGCTTCTACATTCACCTGGGGCTGCTGATTTTCCCGTAACAGAGAGACAGGCCCCTGGACCTGTTCCAGTTCTGCGATCGTCGCAAGAGGAACAATCCCCCCGCCCGGAGATTGAACCGGCATACTTTCGAGATCGGCAATCGTCTGCCGGTCCTCCTCAGGGAAGATGAATCGGACGTCGACTTCGTCCGTGCCGTTCCGGTACCTTGTCGCAATTTGACCATTGAAGGCAAGCTGGACTTGACTGATGACCTGTTGATCCGTCAATCCATATTGGGCCGCTTTCTGGGAATCGACGTTGATTTGCATTTCCGGTCGTCCTTCCTCTGTGGAAGAAGTGGCGTTATTTACACCGTCGACTTCGTTCATTACGTAAGCAACCTGTTCTCCAAGCTCATCAAGGACGTCATATTCTTCCCCGTTCAACTGGACCTGAAGAGGTGCTCCGGTTCCAAGGCCGGCATCGAGTTCACTCACCTCGATTTCCGCTCCTGCGATTCCAGCAACGGCTTCATCGAGCTCCCCCATCACTTCCTGGGTTGTCTTCTCCCTGGATTCAGGATCAATGAGCTGAATCGTATAGGATGCCGAATCGGTAGAACCGTTACCAAAGCTTCCCATACCACCGCTGCCAATGGATAAATAACTGACGTCAACGATATCTTTGAACTTTGCAATTTGTTCATCAACTTGATTTGTGACGGACTCCGTTTCGGAAAGCGATGTACCTGCAGGCATTTCGACTTGGATTTCCACCTGCCCTTGATCGGAAGGAGGAATGAATTCGGTTCCGATCAATGGAATGACCGCTATCGCTGCAGCAATCAAGGCCGTCGTAATCGCCAGCGTCGTTTTTCTGAACTTCAACACCCAGCGCAGTACAGAACGGTACACGTCATTCACCTTATCAAGGAAGCGGTCAAACCAATAACGCCGGCCGTTTTCCTTCAACGACTTCGTTAACAATTTCGAAGACAGCATCGGAATGAGTGTGACCGATACAGCAAGCGATGCAATCAGTGCGAACATGATCGTCAAGGCAAGCGGTGTGAATAATTCTGATGCAATTCCTTCTACAAAGATGATCGGCAGGAAAACAACCAAGGTTGTGGTAGCGGAAGCAACGACGGCAGGCGCGAGTTCCGATGCCCCCACTTTTGCCGCTTCCACCATAGAATACCCCTGCTGCCGGTAGCGGACGATATTCTCCAGGATGACAATGGAACTGTCCACCATCATTCCAATTCCAAGCGCCAGTCCACCCATCGTCAGGACATTCAACGTCTCTCCAGTGAAATACATCAACGTGAACGTCGAAATGATGGCGATCGGAATCGAAAGACCGATGACCAGTGTTGCCCGGAAGCTCTTTAAGAACAAGAGTAACACCAGAACAGATATGATTCCCCCGATAATAATATTCAAGACGACACTGTTTATGGATGTTTTGATAAAGTCGGACGTGTCCAGGACGATGCTCGTCCCGACCCCTTCCGGTAGATCCTCATCCAAATCTCCAAGTGCCGCTCTTACATTATCCGCCGTTTCTACACTGTTGGCATCGGTTTTCTTCAAGATGGACAGCACGACCGAAGACTCTCCATCGACCTTGCTGATCGAATTGGCATCGACAAGCGTTTCCTCGACATCCGCGATTTGATCGAGCGTCACTTTCGCACCCGATGGAGACTGAATGATGGTCTCACGCACATCATCCACCGCGGAAAACTCCCCTTCCAGTCTAAGCTGCAAATCTTTCTGACCGGACTCGATATTCCCGGCCGATGCGGATTGATTAGCGGCATTCAACGCTTGAATGACTGTCTGCGAATCCAGTCCATACTGAGCCATCTGTGCACGGTCGATAAGGACCTGCACCTCACTTACTTGTCCACCTTCCACGCTGACAGAGGCGACACCATCCTGTCGCTCAAGAAAAGGGACGATCCGACTTTCGGCAACCTGCTGTAACTCTGCCGGAGATCCGCCGGATAAGCCGATCGTCATGATCGGCAGCTGCTGCGGATCGAAGCGCAGCACACTTGGATCGGAAGCTTCTTCGGGAAGGACGCCCGTTACCTGATCGACGCTTTCCCTCACCTCAAGCAGCGTACTGTCAAGATTTACTCCTGTATTGAATTGAAGCAGCACGAGGGAAGAGCCTGCCTGAGACCTGGATTGAAGAACTTCCAGCCCTTCAATACTGCTTACTGCCGACTCCACCGGCCTGCTTACAAGCTTCTCCACTTCCTGAGGTGCCGCCCCTTCATAGGACGTCGAAACAACAGCGATAGGGAGCTCAATTTCCGGATAGAGATCGATCGTTAAATTACGCAGAGAAACGAAGCCGAGGGCAAGAATGGCGGCAACGACCATAATGACCCCGACAGGTCTCTTGACGGAAAGATTAACGAGCTTCATCCGGAGAATCCTCCTTCATGACACGTACAAGATCCCCGTCCGTAAGGGTCAACTGCCCGGAAGTGATGACATCTGCATCTGAAGGGAGATCTTCCGAGGTAACAGCAACCTGATCCGTTTGTCTTTCCACGACTTCCACAGCAACCTGCACCGCTTTTTCGTCCACGATCTGATAAACAAATGTCTCTTCATTTTCTTCTACTAAACTGTCTGTCGGAATGATTAACGTATCCTCGACCACCTTTTCCGGTAAAAGGAAAGTTGCCATCATGCCGGGTTTGATCGTCTCTTCTCCATTATCTACGCGTGCTTCAACAGGATACAATCCGGTGTCGTCCGGGACAGATGAAACATACGTGACGGTCGCAGTGACTTCGTCTTCAAGAGCCCCAATATTGACCTTCAGTTCTTCCTCTTTGTTAAACAAATCCAATTGTTCAGCAGTCACGGAAGCAGTAATCGTCATCGGATTCAAACTGACAACGGTAGCAAACGGCTGTTGGTTCGTAACGAGGTCCCCCTCTGATGCATTCAGGGAAGCCACTTCTCCGGAAACCGGCGCAGTCACTGCTTCGTTCGCCGCCTGCTCCTTCGCCTGTTCCAATTGGACATTCGCCTGCTCGACTTGAAGCTCTGCCTGTTCTACGGCCATATCCGCCTGCTCGATCTGCTGCTCGGCCTGATCGACTTGAGCTTCTGCCTGGGCGACAGCGGAAGCAGATGCAGGCGCCTGCCCACTCAACTGCTTCATCTGTGCCTGTGCCTGCTCCGCACGATTTGCCGCCTGCTCATACAGCGCTTCAGGAATCTTCTCCTCTTTAAACAGCTTCTGTGTCTCATCAGCCAGCTGTTTTGCCTGTTCGTACTGCTGTTCAGCCGCTTCCGCCGCCTGGGCCGTCTGACTCTTTTCTGATTGAGAAGCCTGCTTGGCAAGCGTCACCTGATCTTCCGCATTCTCGACGCCGGCTGCTGCTTGTTCTTTGGACAACCGGGCATTCTCAAGCTGCTGCTCCGCTTGACGGACCGCCAATTCCTGCAGCTCCACCTGACTTTCTCCGTTACCAGGATCGACGACACCGATCGTCTCTCCCTTCTCCACTCTGTCGCCTTTCTCCACATTCAAGGTAACCAGTTCTCCAGGCGTCTTGGCTGTCACAGGCGCCTGCTCTCCGGCCGTTGCGGATCCCGAAATTTCCCGTTCGATGACGAAATCATCCTTTTGGACTGTATCCACCTGAACAGGGGTCACACGCTCCTCCGCTTTTTCTGAACCCGTCTCTTCCTGCATACACGCCGCCAATACTACCAGCGACAACACCATTACCAGCTGTTTCATCAAGACTTCCTCTCCTTCAAAGACTCTCTTCGATGTGTTTCCCCTGAACCTTTTATGTACGCCGAATACAAACCGCTGACCATGTAGTCATAATTACGATTAATGTTACTAAACTCCCCTATGTATTGCAACTTGCAGCATTCCGGGGAAAATGACAAAATTGTGTCTGCTTCCCGTGTCGGAATATGCTGTACTTTCGTTTCATCTGCCCCTTATTGTGGTAATAAATAACAGACGTTATGCGACGAGGGCACAAAAAAAGCCAAACCGGATCGGTTCGGCCGTGATGCCTATTGGAGGCTGTTTCCGAGCTGTGCCACGAGCAGATCGAGTTTCTTAATCTTGGGAAGCTCATATTCCGGGAAACGCTGATCAAAATGAGTAAAAAGCGGCTCCAGTGCTTCATCCTCCATCATTTCACCGAACGTATGGAAAGTATGCTGGTACTGGGCGATGTAGCGTTTCATTTTCTTATCAAAACCGGACAGATGATACGTGGATGAGAAATCGAACGCTTTAACAATATCGCTGTCATACGAGGGGAAGCTGGGGTTCAGGGTATGCAGCATAGAGGCAGCAAGTGGAAACTGCATCGTAGGATTCCCTTTGTGGTTCTTTACTTCGTACAGACGTTTCGTTATCTGGACGATATTCGGTCGTTCATGGTCCCGCTGTTCTTCCATCAGTTTGAAGTAACAGCTCTCAAACTCCTTCGTCAAACTCGGATTATCCAATCGGAAGAAATGCCGGAAGATAAATTGATAGAGCTTGTCATCCGGGACATACGTATCTTCAAACACCGTATGCAGGTAAAGGTAAACATCCAGTTTTTCCTGCGGAATGTTGTTGACCACTCTCTCTCGCTCTTCTAACAATAATTCTTTTAAATCTTGTGCCGTTCTGTACTTCATCAATAATCACCTCTATTCGCTTATTCCACGCATCTAAAAACTGGAAACTTATAATTGTAAAGTTTTTATGAATTGTTCTATCTTCATTCTACCGAACCGACGCCTATTTTCCAAAGGATATAGACAATCTCTGGTCAAAATATCCCTTCATCCTCCTCTCTCGTATTCCGATACAAGAAAGGAAGGAGGGATCAAATGGATATTGCAGCCTTATCAATGGCGCTGAGCACAACACAGTTGAAACAGCAGACGAACCTGGCATTGATGGATAAAGTGATGGGGGACGCCGATACAAAAGGGGCCCGGATGGTGGAGATGATGGAGAACTCCATCCCCCACCCGGATCTCGGAAACAGCCTTGATATAAAGGCGTAATCAAAAGATTGCCACCGGCGGGCGTGATGATAAAGGAGCTGAGCGAATGGACAAAAGAATGGCATGTACTGGTTACTCCCTTTTCTTAGCAGGCATCGCTTTATTTCTCCTGTCCCCGCCCAAAGCTCAGCCGGTCTTCGTACCGATCTTTACCATCGGTGGTCTCTGTCTACTGATTATCGCCTTATTTCTGTCCATGAAAAAAAGCCGCTGAACAGCGGCTTTTTAAGACTTATTATTCGTTGTCTTTGTTTTCATCGTTTTCCATCGTATCTTCGTTCGTCATGTCTTCTTCGTTCTGCTTCTCTTCTTCATTCATATCGTCTTCCATCTTGTTCTCATCGTCCTGCATATCTTCTTCCATCTTGTTCTCGTCTTCCTGCATATCCTCTTCCATGTTATCTTCTTCTTCCTGCATATTCTCTTCTGTGTTGTTATCGTCCTCCGCGGGCTCCTCTTCCGAAGCACACGCACCTAAAAGAGAAACAGCGAACAAAGCGACCAACAATTTAAGTAACAAAGCTTTCATGGACATTTCCTCCTTTTTGATGATTACGTGCTCTAGTATGTCCAGAAGAAGAGAATCCATCCATATTCCACCAAGAAAATAAAAAAACCCGGCAGCAGCTGCCGGGTCTCTCCATTATTTCAATGCAAACATGATTTCCGCTTCACAGGCAAGCTGCCCGTCGACGGTGGCTTTCGCTTTCCCTTTGCCGATCGGTCCTTTCAAACGGACAATTTCCACTTCCAGCTTCAACCGATCGCCCGGTTTAACCTGACGCTTAAAGCGGCACTTATCGATACCTGTGAAGAACGCCAATTTCCCTTGGTTTTCTTCTTTCTTAAGCATCGCAACCGCGCCCATCTGCGCTAAGGCTTCTGTAATAAGTACGCCGGGCATCACCGGATAATCCGGAAAATGGCCCTGAAAGAAGGGTTCGTTTATCGTTACATTCTTGTATCCAACCGCACGCTCGCCTTCGACAATCTCCTCTACCTGGTCGATTAATAGAAACGGGTAACGGTGGGGAATAATTTCTTTGATTTGTTCAATATCCAGCATCATCTTGCTCCTTTCATCAGTCCTGTTCTCCATTATAAGCGTAGATTCCACGTGGAACAAATCGTTTTCCGCAATTTCGTTTGACATACCGAAATTAGGGAATGCTAATTTCTAGATGACACATCTAAAGGAAGGAGGATGAACAATCATGCTTTGGACTATCTTTATTATCATATTGGTATTATGGCTGCTTGGCGTCATCGGTGGTATTGCAGGGAACCTCGTCCACATTCTCTTAGTGGTCGCACTGGTTGTACTCATCATCCGCCTCGTCCAAGGAAAACGATTATAGCTTTAAAAGGCTGCCTGCATAACTACTGCGGCAGCCTTTTTTTCATGAACTCCTTGTCCAGGCACTTTCCCCGGCAGAAGCCGGCACCTGCTCCCTGCTGTCTGTACCAGTCTGTCTGGCTTCCTGAACCAGAGAGGACGGACTCAGCCAGCACGTGTACCAGGATCCCTCTTTAACGATAGGGTCCAGATCAAACAGGTCATAGTTGCTTTTATTCGTTACACGTTCGAGCTCTGCTTTGTCTGGAAGAGCAAATAAATTGGAATGGGCAACGAAGAAACTATTGAACGCAGAGGAAAAGGCTTCTCCGTACATCGTTTCATTCATCGGAGTAATGACGGAAATAAGACCGTCCGGCTTCACATATCCATGCATCTGCTCGAGCAGACCCGACCGCTCATCCGGGTGAATATAATGAAAGAGATTGTGCAGCAGCACCACATCCGCCTTCCTATCCTCCGGGTTCCAGTCATGGACGTCCCCGACGACAAATTCGATATTCGGGTATCCCTCCGATGCCGCGCGGGCGCTCTCAATCACCTTCTGGTTGATATCGACCCCGATCATCCGGACGGAAGGATAAGTTGCAGCCAGTTTTCGTAAATAACAACCGTTTCCGCATCCAAGATCAATGACCGTGTCGATGTCTTTATCACGTAGTGTCTTCATTATTTTCTTCATGGCAAAATGCTCAAGCAGAGCAGACGTTTCGGCAACGACTTCTCCATGCCTGTCATGATCGAACTCCGCCCGCTCCAACGACCGCATTATATCCGGATACTGCAACAAAGTAGGGATATGAAGTTCCATCATTTCTTTAAGCAGCGCCTTCACCCCTGGAGACGATCGTTCACCCATGAGGCTTGCGCAATGTTTCTTCGAAGTGCGGTAGCGCCCGCCAGGCCGTTTCTTCAGATGCTTCACAGCAACACCGACTTTGACCCAGGAAGAGAGCAGGTCCATCGGATACCCCGTCTTCTCACTAATTACATCAATGGTTCGTGCCGTTTCGAATTCATCAAACAAGTCGAGCTCCGATCCGACATATGCATGCCAAATCGGTAAAAAGGATTCATTCTTCTTCATCCACTTCCTCGCCTGCATCACGGTGATCCATTCATTCATCTGATCCTTCCTTTCTCATTTTTTATCCAAGGGTAATCTTCCGCTTTCGAGAATAAGCGCCGGTACTGTTCCGTATCCTTCACCCGCCTCTTTCTTGCCGGAAGCATGTTTCCCTGAACCGCCCTGTCGGTTAATGTGAAATCCCATTTTCCTAATCCGGATATGTTCAGCATCTGCTTAACGTGCAGCTTATCATCTTCATACATCCGCTCCACAGCCCTGCATCTCAGCTTTCTCCACCACTCGTACCGGAAAGAATAAACGAGGGCGGACATATGACTCAAGGTAAGGAGAAAGGAGACACGAGGCTTTCTTACTTCTTCATAATAGTGAAGGTATTCATGATAGCTTTTTCCCTCTTCTTTACACCAGGCCAGCAGTTCCCCGAGCACGTCGGCATCCTGCACCGCTAAGTTCATACCTTCTCCCGCCATGGGATGTACCGTGTGGGCAGCGTCGCCGATCAATACAAGGTTACCGGCATAGTACCGATCGACATGATAGGTATAGGGAATCATAAGCTGGATATCGCGCCAGTCTCTGATGGCGCGGACGCCGTCCTTTAATTCAGGCGCAAGCTCGCTGTATGCTTCATAGAACCGCTCGAGTCCCTGTTTTTTGATTTGTTTATAACTCCCTGCTTCAATGAGGTAAACGGTACGGATCTCTTTGTCCGGCAAAGGGAATAAACCAAGGAAACCATTCGAAGTTGTAATGATTTTCCCCTTCGTGAAACGTTCCGGACGGGGAATAGTGACCGTGAGGAAATGATGATTATACTCTTTCCGTTCCATATGGACGTTCATCGCATCGCGCGTCGGTGAGCTTCTCCCTTCCGCTCCGACATACACGTCCGCCTGGATTGATATTCTCTCCCTCTTCTGTTTAACGACAGCTACACCGTTCTCAAAGCCCAGGAACCGGGCACCCGGGAGGTAGTGAAAGTATTGCTCAAACGATTTCCCTTTATTTCTGAGGATATCCTTTGTCTTCTCATGAGGGACCATCAATGCATGATCATATACGCTCGCTACTCTGCCGTAGTCAAGCTCGGTCAAACTGATTTCTTCAGGCGGACGCCCTTTCCTGCGGTGGACTTCCTGAAAACGGAGCTGATCGATCGGATGACCGCACGCTTCCACCTGTTCTCCAACGCCGATTCGGTCTAATATAGCAATGGTCTTCGGCTGAAGGAGTTCCCCCTTATAAGCAGGCGATTTCCTGTTCATCTGCTCTGCAATGACGACATGAACTCCTCTGCTGGCAAGCTTCGCAGCAAGCATCAGGCCCCCTACACCGCCGCCTGCAATGAATACATCTGTTTTCATAGTTTCCCTCCCGACTGACTTCGCTGTATCTACCTCATACCCCATAGGGGAATTTGAAAACATTGGAAGAACACAAAAAACACGGACTCTCATGAGTCCGTGTCGTCATATTCCGGAGGCTTCCACATATAATGAAGACAAGCCCGGTTTTTATTCTGTTTTCGTCACGATGTCCCATATATGCTGCCACGTTTCCACTTTCAGCGCATCTGTAGGATCACCATCACCGATCACACCATATCCGACCATCAATCCTATCAGTAAGGCAAGAGCACTGAGGAGGAGAACGATGAGGATCCGAAGCCATATCGGAAGAATCCGCCTGCGGGGTTTCTTTGTGGTCTTCTCTTTCTTCGGTTTATTCTTCCCTGCCTTCGGTTTGACGGCAGTTTCCTTCTCTTTCATTTGCTTTATCCCTTTTGCTTTAGGATCTGTTGCCATGGTCGTCTAACTCCTTACTATTATGATCTCAGCTGATTGACAAGCCCCATCATCTGGTCTCCTGTCGAAATCGACTTCGCGTTGAATTGATAAGCACGCTGAGCCATCAGCATATCCGTCATTTGTTTCGAAACGTCTACATTAGACGTTTCCAGCGTCCCACTTTTTAATACCGTTTCTCCCGGCTGGACCGCGGTAACCAGTCCATCCGCAGCAATACCGTCCGGAATACGGAATCGATTGCCGCCGACAGCTTCCAGCATACGTGGTCGGACCGCATCAACGACAGCAAGCCTACCTGCTGTTTCTTCTGCTCCATTACGCCGTACAACAACGGATCCGTCCGCATTCAGTGTAATGGATTGAAAGCCGTCTTCCAGGACAATCCGCTCCCCGTCTTCCCCTGCAACTGGATTGCCATTCGTATCCGTCAGCATGACTTCACCGTCATTCAACGGACTTAGATAAAAGTTCCCGGCACGGGTGTACTGTGTTTCTATACCTGCTTCTGTCGGAACTAAAACCTCGAACATGTGCCCTTCCTGAAGAAAAGCCGCATCAAGGGTGCGCCCCGTCTCCTGAAGGCTTCCAAGACTCAAATCAAGATTCGTATGTCCGATCCCGGCACCGGAACCGATCCGGATTCCGTCCGGTGTGAGCCGTCCCGTTTCCGCAAGATTATCTGACTGATTATCAATCTGCTGATACAAAAGAGAGGAAAAATCAGCACTACGGCTTTTATATCCTGTCGTTTGACTATTGGCCAGGTTGTTACCGATCAAGTCCAGCTTCGTCTGCAGCTGGCCCATTGTTACTGCTGATTGAATCATGGAACGATTGATCATGGCTGTTCCTCCCTTTACCGGACTCTGCCGATTTCTGTTACAGCTTTCTGCATGCTTTCATCATATGCTTTCAACACACGCTGATTCATTTCAAACGAACGATATGTATTCATCATTTCCGTCATCGTGGTCGCAGGATCAACGTTGGACTGTTCCAATTGTCCTTGCACCACATCAAAACGGACGGCTTCATTTCCCCCGGCATCCGCCAGGTCTTCCTCCGAACGGAACAAGTCGCTGCCTTCCTTGACCATGGATGCCGGATCAGCACTGTAGGCAAAGCCTAAAGCCACCTGCTGCCCGTCCAATTGAAGCGTACCATCCGTGTTTACAACAAAATCGATTCCGGACGTATTGATTGGATTCCCGGCTTCATCAAGGACATACCCGCCCTGATTGGTCGTAAGGAACCCTTCTCCATCCACCGTGAAGTTTCCATTTCTCGTATAGCGTTCTTCCCCATCATCGTTGCTGACACGGAAGAATACCATCCCTCCGTCATCCGGTACGCCTTGCTGAACGAGAGCCAGATCCGTCCCGACACCCGTCTCCCTTACGTCTCCCTGGACGAAGGAAGGGATAGATTCTTGCACATATACACCTGTGTTAAGGGATCCTACTTCTCTGTTGACAGGTATTTTCGTTCCACGTGATGTAGGCAGTGTGCGGCTTCCCATTTGTTCAATCAGAAGCTCAGGGAAAGACCGCATCGTCCCTTGATCCGCTTTGTACCCTGGAGTATAAGCATTGGCCATGTTATTCGATAATGTTTCCTGCATCCGCTGATTCGCCTTCATACCTGAGGCAGCTGTGTAGAATCCTCTCAACAAGGTGATCGCTCCTTCCGAATCTCAAGAAAAATTAAAACTTCGTCGAAATCCGTTTATCGATATTTTCAAGCATAATTCCTGTACCTGTCGCCACACAATCCATCGGTGCTTCTGCAACCAGAACCGGAACTTTCAGCTCCTCGGCAAGCAATTGATCGATTCCGTGAAGAAGCGCTCCTCCACCAGTCATGATCACACCACGATCGATGATATCCGCAGATAATTCCGGCGGCGTACGCTCCAGTACCTGCTTGGCTGCCTGAACAATCGCCTGAACAGATTCGCGCAGTGATTTCTCAATTTCTTCTGAGTTGACCGTAATCGTCCTCGGAAGCCCTGACACCATGTCACGACCGCGGATTTCGATCTCTTCATTTCTTGAACCAGGGAAGACCGTAGCGACACTGATTTTAATATCTTCCGCCGTACGCTCCCCAATTAGAAGTTTGTATTGTTTCTTGATGTATTGAAGTATTTCATGGTCGAACTTGTCTCCGGCCATTTTAATGGAAGACGCCGTTACGATATCTCCCATAGACAGCACAGCTACATCCGTTGTTCCTCCACCGATGTCTACAACCATATTACCGCTCGGTTGGAAAATATCCATACCAGCACCAATCGCAGCCACTTTCGGTTCTTCTTCCAAGTACACTTTCTTCCCGCCGGATTTCTCCGCCGCTTCTTTGATCGCCTTCTGCTCCACTTTCGTAATGTTTGTCGGGCAGCAGATCAGCATGCGCGGCTTAGAGAAGAATCCCTTCACGTTCGTCTTTTGGATAAAGTGCTTAAGCATCGCTTCCGTCACGTCAAAGTCCGCAATGACGCCATCCTTAAGTGGTCGGATCGCTTCGATGTTTCCAGGCGTACGTCCTACCATACGACGGGCTTCTTCGCCCACTTCCAATACTTTTCCTGTATTCCGGTCCATCGCTACGACGGATGGTTCATTCAATACGATTCCTTTACCTTTTACATGAATGAGTACATTCGCTGTACCGAGGTCGATTCCTATATCTCTCGCAAACATGTTCTGTAGATCCTCCCTATTGTATAAGCATAACCGCTCTCCAAACCTAATCCGCTCAAGAGAAACGGATATACGTTGGGACATTGGCGTTTCAGTCATCTCGCTGACTTAGTTTTTCCCAAATGATTCGAGTATATTTTGGCTTTGTACATTACACATCTAATTCTATATTCTATCACAAAATTACGACATTCGTCTCATGGGAAAAGAAAAAAGTTACCAATGTCGAGGATTTTTGACAAAGGGAGGGGACTTATCTATTTAAGCGAGAGGCTGCACCGGATGATCTTCTATGATTTGGGTCTTATATTTGCGCCTCGTAGCTTCTCCGCCGCGCAGATGACGGATTTCTTTATGATAATCAAGGATCTTTTTGACTTCCTTCGCAAGCTCCGGATTCACTTCCGGAAGCCGTTCCGTCAAATCTTTGTGTACCGTACTCTTGGAAACACCGAATTCTTTAGCAATCACTCTCACCGTTTTCTTTGTTTCGATAATGTGCTCCCCGATCTTGATAGTCCTCTCTTTGATGTAATCATGCACTCCACTCGCCTCCTGTGATTGACTATCCAAGGGGGTGGGCTTCATTGGAAAGCGCAGCGATATTAAGTGGGCGTTTAGGTTCATAGGTGTTTATCCTGATGTATCACCCTGGATGTTACCGAGTGCTCGGTTATCCTCATTGTATTAATGAAACCTGCCGGATATGCCACAGGATGCAAGTGTGTTGCTGTTCTTTCGGATTATGCCCATTTTTTCATGGAATAAGCAGCCCTCCTTTTCACCAAAGGAGGGCTGCTTAGAGGCAGCGGATATTCCCACATACGGGGAAGGCGCCGTTTTATATTATATGGGACCTTCTTCCAAAACAAGGAACGATTCGACCAATAAAAAAAAGAGGGCGGATGCCCTCTTTTTATGCTTGTGTAGAAGAGATGGAGGAAGCACTTTCTTCATCCGGTGCCTGCTCTCCTTCTTCGGTTTGAGTTGGATCTTCTTCCACGTCTGCATCTTCCTGGCTTCCATCTTCAGGAGTTTCCGCCTGATCTTGAGATGGCGCCTCTTCAGAAGCATCGTCGGAAGTCTGTTCTTCCGCACCCTCTGCTGGATCATCGGCAGGAGCTTCTTCTGTTCCTTGCGCATCCTCTTCTGCAGGTGCTTCTTCTTTCGCTTCTTCAGCTTCTTGAGCCTTCTCTTTAATTTGAGTCATCGGCTGTCCGAAGAAGCTTTCCGGGTTGATCGGCTGTCCTTCGTTACGAACTTCAAAGTGGACGTGTACACCGCTTGCCTGGCCGAAGGAGTTGCGTCCGGCAGAACCGATAACGTCCCCTTGAGCAACGTCCGATCCCGCTTTCACTTCTACATCCTCAAGGCTTGCATAAACCGTTGCGACTTCATCTTCATGACTGATTTCTACAACGTTACCATACAATGGATCTTCTTTCACTTCCGTGACTGTCCCTGATAAGGAAGCCGTTACTTCAAACGTTTCCCCATCTTCCCTAGTGATGTCGACGCCTTCACTTTGATAGTATTTATTGTTGTATAGGACCAGTGCACTTTCCTGTTCTTCTTCAGACGAGTTGTAATCATAGAATTTTGTAACGATGGAAGCTGCTTGTTCGTCCGCTACGGGCATCTTCAGATTCTCTTTGCTGTCCATGACCGGTACTGCTTCTTCTCCGTCTTTCGTCAGGAATTCATCCTGTACGTCGGACTGCGGTGTTTCCGCAACCTGATCTTGTCCATCATTTGATCCTTGATACCAGAACACACCGACGAGCACCAGAGCTGCTACAGACAAGTACAAAGCTGGATACAACCACTTCTTGCGCATCAAGCGTTTAAACTTTAATTTTGTCACGCTTTTTTTACCTTCCTCTTTCATGTTCATCACCTCAAAAACCATTCTGAACAGTTATGAGCCAATATATACATGAACAGGAAAAATTTATGATGAACGAATAAGGAATCCAGGCACACACGCTCAAGAATGCGAATATAAGAGAAAGAGCCGCTCCGAAGAGCCGCTCTTTAGTCAGACGATGGATCCTCCGATGTACCCTCAGCAGAAGCAAGGGCTGCCGTCTGAGTGCTTAATGGGGAAATTTCTGTGTTGTGATAGTAATGCTGGATGATATCTTTATATGTTTTTCCCGATTTGGCCATTCCATTCGCTCCGTATTGGCTCATGCCGACACCGTGCCCATAGCCTTTCGTCGTGAAGATGATGTGATCGTCCTTCTGCTGGATCGTGAAATCACTGGAAGGAAGACCGAGCTTTTCTCTCACTTCTCTTCCTGTAAACACTTGATTGCCGAAATGGACTTCATCCACCCGGTTTCCTTCTGTCTTCGTAATGGACGTTTGACTCAGACCATCCACGGTAACGCCGAGCGTCTGTTGAAGCTCAGATACAGATACAACCTTTTGATCCGTAAACTTCGGTGAATCAGCATCCCATGGGCTCTCTACACTTTGCAGATAGGGGATATCATTCTCCCAGTAATCGCCGGCATTTTCCGTATAGCCGTTACTCGTAGAGAAAAAGGATGCCGTGATGGGCTCATGGTCGTACGTGATGATCTCACCAGCCGTCGCTTCCACAGCTTCGGTGATTTTCGCCATATTTGCATCATAATCATCTTTCCACAAATTTCTCAACTCATCTTCATCTTTATACACTTGATGATTAACGGTATCTGTGACATCCGCCTGTTCCGATACTTTGCTGCCTTCGACTAAATATCTAGTGATATACGTCCTTGCTGCGAGTGCCTGCGCCTTCAATGCTTCCAATTCGAAGTTAACAGGCATTTCCGAAGCTACCACCCTTGCAACATACGTTTCGATCGGTACCTGCTCCACTTCCTGACTGTTGCTGCGCAGAACCTTGACAGCGAGGGAAGAACTTTCTGCTGAAGCCGATTTGGCAGCTTTTTGTTCCTCAGGGTGCTCCTGAACGGTTTCTGTCTTGTTGGAATTGGTGAAAGGTACGACGATCAAGGTTGGAATGATTAGTATCACGATAAACAAACTCCCTAATGCGAGTAGTCCGACTCCATTGCTTTTCTTCTTCATCCGCATCCTCCTGGTTCCAAAAGTAGATCTCTACTAAAATGTATCCAGAAATGGGAGATGATAGAACCAAAAAAGCTTGCCCGTTTCAAAAATATTGAAACAGACAAGCAATGAGGATGTATATATTATAATGTCGATACAGATTCGCTCGGCTCATGTTCTTCTGCATAATGCTCATCTTCATGGATGCGTTCAATATCCGCACCAATTCCGGCAAGTTTACCTGCAAAATCAACATAACCGCGATCCAAGTGTTTCAGTTCTGTTACGCGCGTGTAGCCATCTGCGACGAGGCCGGCCAGAATAAGTGCCGCACCTGCACGCAGGTCTGTCGCCTGTACTTCTGCACCTTGAAGGGTGGAAGGACCTTCGACGATTACACTGCGTCCTTCGATTTTAAGGTTAGCGTTCATGCGACGGAACTCTTCGACGTGCATGAAACGATTCTCAAAAACGGTCTCTGTAATGACGCTGGTCCCAGGGGCATTCAGCATCAAAGCCATCATTTGTGACTGCATATCTGTCGGGAATCCCGGGTGAGGCATCGTCTTAATATCCGTCGCTTTCAGGATATCAGGACCAATAACACGTAATCCATCGCCCTCTTCTTCGATGATGACACCCATCTCTTCCATCTTGGATACAAGAGAACGTAGATGCTCATGCAGCGCTCCTTTTACAAGGACGTTACCGCCGGTGATAGCCGCAGCCACCATGAAGGTACCCGCTTCAATGCGGTCAGGAATGATCGTGTGTACAGCTCCTGTAAGCTTCTCCACACCTTCGATGCGGATTGTTTCTGTTCCGGCACCGACAATCTTGGCACCCATCTTGTTTAAATAGTTGGCAAGGTCAACAATTTCCGGCTCTTTGGCACAGTTCTCAAGTACGGTTTTCCCTTCCGCCAATGCTGCAGCCATCATCACGTTCTCCGTTGCCCCTACACTCGGAACATCGAAGTAGATTTTGGCGCCCTGCAGGCGTCCGTTTACTTCCGCCTCGACATAACCGTTACCAACGGTTACTTCTGCTCCCATCGCTTCAAACCCTTTCAGGTGTTGATCGATAGGACGGGAACCGATTGCGCAACCACCAGGGAGGGCAACCTTAGCATGGCCATAGCGGGCCAAAAGTGGTCCCAGTACAAGAACAGAAGCGCGCATCTTTCTCACATATTCGATTGGTGCTTCTGTTTCCAACCTGCCAGAAGCATCCACTGTAACTGTATTTCCAACCATATTGACGTCTGCGTTCATATGTCTGATTACTTCGTTAATTGTGTGTACATCGGCTAAAGCAGGTACTTCGTGGAGTACGCTTTTTCCTTCACTTGCAATTATACTTGCTGCGATGACAGGCAGTACGGCATTCTTGGCACCTTCTACTTTGACGGTACCATTCAGCTGCCTCCCACCACGGACGATGATTTTTTCCAAGGTTCATTCTCCTCCGCGTCCATATTCACTATTATTAATATTCAGCAGTAATAATGGGTGTGCCAATAGTGATGTTTGTCTCCCCGCCCAAAGTTCTTGATGCGAATTGAACATTCATCGGTTGATCCCCCGTAGGTATTGACTGACCCCATTCGGTTGTATGGCCGGATCTGCTAGTCCAGCCTTCTTCGTCGACTTCATCTATTGTTGTAACGTTGAAAGCTTCTTTGAATTCTTGATATACTAAAACATCGTTAATAATACCATTATAATTCGCCTTAAGACAAGAGAAAATGGTAGCAGTTTTCGAGAAAAGTCGACTTTTTACTTCCTTCAGTAAAGATGATGATTGCGCTTGTTCTAAAGAGGGTGTTCCCTGTCCTCCGATGGCATAAACCATTTCCACACTGCTCTTCATTTTTTTGGGAACAATCAATATATAAGATTCGACGATATCTGAATGTTTATGTCGGTTTTTCACCGAATATTTTACAGCATTCTTCAAATCTTCCCGCTTCATTTCCCTGTGGTCCGTAAGAGAGAGGATTTCCTTCTGCATCTTCTCGAATGATGAAGCATCGATCGTTTCTTTTATTGTAATTGTCCACTCATTCACTTCTAGCTGCTTATCCTCAGCAAATGACGCAATGTCCATGAGCTCTTCATGGCCTTCTATCATTTCCTGTGGATAAGCACCTGTACCGATGATAAGCAATGCAATAATTCCAGTTAAAACACTCTTCATTTTTATATGCCTCCCCAAGCATCAACTTACTATAAGTTTGACCTTGGCAGGCGGGATTCATACAGGACATTTGCTAACAACATTAGACAAATGAATCCTTAAAACAAATAGACCAGGCTGTTCGACCATTTAATGAAATCAAGAAAGAAATTACTGACCGTCGTGCCGATGGCGATCGTGATCAGGATGACGAGAATCCGTGCTTCGAAAACTTTGTTTCTTCTGAACAACGAATCGAAATTCACTGATTGAAGCACACGCCACGTAATGATGATGAAGATTAAATGGGACGTCATACTGAGAATGGCTTCTTCAGCAAAATACTGTTCCAAAACAAACACTCCTTCTTAAATAATGTCGACTTTCCCATCATACTATCAAACGGTTGCTGTGAATAGGAAAACGAGCGACAAAAGAGGAAATAAAACGATTCATTTCCCGGGGAATAACCGTTTGTTCTGGCGAATTTTACTTTTTAAGCCACAATTAGAAATAAATAGAAACAAAACTCGGACTTTCTACAAAAAAACAAACTGCTCTCATGTGAAAGCAGTCAGAAAGTGTTATCGTAAACATCCAAACGATTGATGGCTCGTTTGAGCGCCATTTCAGCCCGTTGGAAATCGATATCGGCTTGTTTATCTTGGAGTCGGCGTTCCGCACGTTCTTTTGCCATTTGTGCACGATCGGCATCAATATCCGACGGCCTTTCAGCAGATTGTGCAAGGATGGTCACTTTATCCGGACGGACTTCAAGAAATCCTCCGCTTACAGCAATCCGTTCCGACCGCTCTCCGCCCTTCAGGCGCACAGCACTGATCGTCAACGGAGCCACCATAGGAATGTGCCCCGGAAGAATTCCGAGTTCCCCGCTCTCCGCCTTACAACTCACCATTTCAAATGCATCTTCCAACACCGGGCCATCAGGAGTGACGACACTCACCGTCAGTGTACTCATACGTATTCCTCCTCGGCAGTGATCGTGAAGAAGGAAGGAACTCTACCGGAGAGCCCCTCCGCTTTCACGAATCGTTTATTGCATTTGTTTTGATTTCTCAACCACTTCTTCGATGCGACCGACAAGGCGGAAAGCATCTTCCGGAAGATCGTCATATTTACCTTCAAGAATTTCCTTGAAGCCTTGCACTGTTTCCGCAACGGGAACATAAGAACCCGGCTGACCAGTGAACTGTTCGGCAACGTGGAAGTTTTGGGACAGGAAGAACTGAACACGGCGCGCACGTGCAACCGTCATCTTATCTTCATCGGAAAGCTCGTCCATACCGAGAATCGCGATAATGTCCTGCAGTTCTTTGTAACGTTGAAGCGTCCGCTGAACTTCACGCGCCACCTCGTAGTGCTCTTCTCCGACGATATCCGGATCAAGGGCACGGGATGTAGAGGCAAGCGGGTCTACGGCAGGGTAGATCCCTTGCTCAGAAAGCTTACGCTCAAGGTTTGTCGTCGCATCCAAGTGAGCGAACGTTGTCGCTGGAGCAGGGTCCGTGTAGTCATCGGCAGGGACATAAATCGCCTGGATCGACGTAACAGATCCTTTATCCGTGGACGTGATTCGTTCCTGAAGTTGACCCATCTCTGTTGCCAATGTCGGCTGGTAACCTACAGCTGACGGCATACGTCCGAGTAGGGCGGATACTTCCAGACCACCTTGTGTGAAACGGAAGATGTTATCGATGAAGAACAGAACGTCCTGACCTTGCTCATCACGGAAGTATTCCGCCATGGTAAGTCCGGAAAGAGCGACACGCATACGTGCTCCAGGCGGCTCGTTCATCTGACCGAAGACCATCGCCGTCTTCTTAATAACTCCGGAATCCGTCATTTCCCAGTAAAGGTCATTTCCTTCACGAGTACGTTCTCCGACGCCCGCGAATACGGAAATACCACCGTGTTCCTGGGCGATGTTATTGATAAGCTCCTGGATCAATACGGTTTTCCCTACTCCGGCTCCACCAAAGAGTCCGATTTTACCACCTTTAACATAAGGGGCAAGCAGGTCGACGACTTTAATTCCTGTTTCAAGGATTTCTGTCTCTGTCGCCAGGTTTTCAAACGTAGGAGCACTGCGGTGGATAGGGTCGCGGCGGACGTCTTCCCCCAGTGGCTCATCCAGGTCGATATTTTGACCAAGTACATTGAATACACGTCCAAGCGTCACGTCTCCGACAGGTACAGAGATCGGTTTCCCTGTGTCTGTAACGGGTGTGCCGCGCATAACACCTTCGGTAGATGACATCGCTACCGTACGGACGGTATTGTCACCAAGGTGAAGAGCGACTTCCAATGTAAGGTCGACGTTTGTTTCATTTTCAGATTGCGCATCATAGCTGACATGCAATGCGTTATTAAGATCCGGGAGGCTGCCTTCGTCAAATGTAACGTCCACAACCGGTCCCATGATCTGAGTCACGCGTCCTTTACTCATCGATTTCCCTCCTAACTTACTTTGAACAAAAAACGGTTTTCCCTATTCGAGAGCGGCTGCACCGCCGACGATTTCGGTAATCTCCTGGGTAATGGCAGCTTGACGTGCACGGTTGTAAGATAGCGTCAGATCTCCGATTAAATCATCAGCATTATCTGTCGCACTCTTCATTGCCGTCATCCGTGCCGCGTGTTCACTTGCTTTACTGTCAAGCAGGGCACCATATATTAAGCTCTCTGCGTATTGAGGAAGCAGTACTTCGAGAATCTCTTCTTGGTTCGGCTCATACTCATAAGAACTTCGGCTGGCTTTGCCGCTTTGACTCAAATCTGTCAGTGGAAGAATTTTCTTCTCCGTCACTTCCTGAGTGATCGCACTGACATAGTGGTTATAGTAAATATACAGCTGATCAATTCTTTCATCTGTATATAATTGAATTGTATCAGAAGCAATATCCTTGATATCAGCGAATTCAGGCTGATCCGAGATACCGGTGATATCCATATCTACAGGCATGTTCCGCTTACGGAAGAAATCACGCCCGATACGTCCCATCGTAATCAGGGTATATTCCTCTGCAGATGTATGGTGATCACGGATCTGGTTGTAAACCTTACGCAGAATGCTGCTGTTAAATGCTCCCGCAAGCCCACGGTCTGATGTAATGACGAGATATCCCGTCTTCTTCACATCCCGTGCCTCCAGCATCGGGTGACTTGCATCACCACCGCCGTTTGCGATACTCGCAACGACATCCTGGATTTTTTCACTATAAGGAACGAATTTTTTGGCATTCTGCTCGGCACGGTTCAGCTTGGAAGCCGACACCATTTCCATTGCCTTCGTAATTTGTTTCGTCTTCTTCGTAGACGTAATCCGACCTTTTATATCTCTAAGGGATGCCACGCTGTTTCACCACCCTTTCCAGCTATCATTCATTTACTCCGAAACGACAAACGTTTTCTTGAACGCTTTGACAGCTTCGCTCATATCGCTGTCTTCACCAAGTTTACCTGTCTCACGGATTTGGGAAAGCAGCTCTTTGCGGTTGTTGTCCAACCACAGGTGGAACTCGGATTCGAAACGAGTGATATCCTGTACTGGAATATCATCAAGGAAACCTTTCGTCAGTGCATAAATGATCATGACCTGTTTTTCAACAGCAAGCGGCTGATGCAGGCCTTGTTTCAGTACTTCTACTGTACGGGCACCACGATTCAGTTTCGCCTGTGTCGATTTATCCAAGTCGGAACCGAACTGAGCGAATGCTTCCAGTTCACGATAAGAAGCCAGATCCAAACGAAGGGTACCTGCAACCTTCTTCATCGCTTTAATTTGTGCGGATCCCCCTACACGTGATACAGAAAGACCTGCGTTGATCGCCGGACGTACACCGGAGAAGAACAAGTCGGACTGAAGGAAGATCTGTCCGTCTGTAATGGAGATAACGTTCGTTGGAATATAGGCAGAGATGTCGCCCGCCTGTGTTTCTACGAATGGAAGAGCAGTCAAAGATCCTCCGCCTTTCGCATCACTAAGCTTCGCGGCACGCTCCAGCAAACGGGAGTGAAGATAGAATACGTCTCCCGGGAATGCTTCACGGCCTGGTGGACGACGAAGCAGCAAGGAAAGTTCACGATAAGCAGCTGCCTGCTTGGACAAGTCATCATAAACGACAAGTACGTGCTTTCCGTTGTACATGAAGTCTTCTCCCATTGCAACGCCGGCATATGGTGCCAGGTAAAGAAGTGGTGCAGGTTGGGAAGCACTTGCAGTTACGACGATCGTGTAATCCAAAGCCCCGTGACGGCGCAATGTTTCCACCGTACCACGGACAGTAGATTCTTTCTGCCCGATCGCTACATAGATACATATCATGTCTTGATCGTGCTGGTTCAAAATCGCATCGATAGCGACAGATGTTTTACCGGTTTGACGGTCACCAATGATCAATTCACGCTGCCCACGTCCAATTGGAACAAGTGCATCGATCGCTTTAATGCCGGTTTGAAGAGGTTCGTGTACGGATTTACGATCCATAACCCCTGGTGCCGGAGATTCGATTGGACGGGATTTCGTCGTTTCAATCGGTCCGAGTCCGTCGACCGGCTGGCCTAGAGGGTTTACGACACGTCCAAGCATTTCCTCTCCTACAGGCACCTGCATGATACGTCCTGTACGACGAACTTCATCGCCTTCTTTAATATCTGTATATGGTCCAAGAATGACAAGACCAACGTTACTTTCTTCCAAGTTCTGTGCCAAGCCCATAACACCATTGGAGAACTCAACCAGCTCACCGGCCATGACGTTATCAAGACCATGAGCACGTGCGATCCCGTCACCGACCTCGATTACGGTCCCCACATCATTGACTTCTATATCTGATTCATAGTTTTCAATCTGCTGCTTAATCAGCGCACTGATTTCTTCAGCTTTGATGCTCATGCCATTTCACCCCTATCATCATTTGTTCGTAGATATCAGCTTACGTTCGATGCGGCGCAGCTTCCCGCTGACCGATCCATCGAAGATCCGATTGCCGATTCTTACACGTAGACCGCCGAGAATGGAAGGGTCTACAATATTTCTAAGGTTCAAAGACTGTTTACCGACTTTTGGCGCGAAGGCCGCTGATACACGCTGCTTCTCTTCTTCAGAGAGCTCGCGCACAGAGTAAACATCCGCATCCGCCGTTCCTTTGGCATCATTCATCATAGTGATGAACTGCCCGATCATCTCCACGATGATATCCTCCCGGTGACGCTCGACGAGGAGCTGAACCGTATTTACGATTTCAACTGAGAAAGACTGGAGCGACTGGCGCACCGCTTCTTTCTTCTGATCGATAGTCACACGTGGATGCTTAAGGAAGGCCAACCATTGGGCATCGCCCTTATATACTTCACGCAATGTCAATAATTCCGTTTCGAACTGCTCTAGTTTAGATCTCTCTTTTCCAAGTTGAAAAAGAGCTTCCGCATAGCGTTTTGCAATGATCATTTCGCTCATCGCTCTTTACCTGCCTCATCGATATATTGATTGATCAATGTATCCTGATCCTTCTCGGAGAGTTCCTTCTCGATCACTTTCGATGCAATCATGACAGACATGGATGCAACTTGATCTTTAAGAGCCTGGACAGCTTTCTCCTTCTCCTGTTCGATTTCCTGTCGAGCCGATTCTTTCATGCGCTCTGCTTCGGCACGGGCCGATTCCAGAATATCTTTTTCCTGTTGGACAGCCGTCTTACGGGCATCCTCAATGATATTCTGTGCATCCTGGCGAGTCGCCTTCAGCTCATCAGAAGCTTCCTTCTGCATGCGCTGCGCTTCTTCACGGCTTTTCTCCGCCGTATTGATTTCATTAGCTACGTAATCTTCACGTTCTTTCATCATATTCATCAATGGTCCCCAAGCAAACTTACCCAAAAGAGCAAGCAGCAATAGGAAGAAAATGAGCTGAATGATCATGTCACCAACATGTAGTCCTCCTTCAGCACCGAGGACCAGACTATTTGTGAATCCTTGCACAGTTTTCACTCCTCTCCACACCATCTCGTAACAGGTTTTTGCCTGAGGCACTGCTCATCCCACCTCGATGGCGGTGCCTTACAAGCGAAAAACCCGGCTTCCGCTGTTAAACAGCTTCCGTCGAAGTTTTCTTACCATGACTTGCGGGTATATAGTTTTCGTAAAGTATAAAGGAAAGGCGAAGATCGATGGAGTTGAACTTCGCCATAAGCGTATATACTCGTCCGCTTTATCTACCCATTACGATGAATGCAATAACAACGCCGATGATAGGAATCGCCTCTACTAGTGCGACACCGATGAACATTGTTGTTTGAAGAGCACTGCGCAATTCTGGTTGACGCGCAATCCCTTCTACTGTACGACTTACGATTAGACCGTTACCAATACCAGCACCAAGTGCCGCTAAACCTACTGCGATTGCAGCTGCTAATAGACCCATAATGAAAATCCTCCTTAATATTTTAAAAAAGTTGATTATATTACTTTATATTAATGGTCTTCGCTCACTTTGTGAGACATATAAACCATCGTTAACATAACGAAAATGAACGCCTGGATAAAGCCGATGAATGTACTGAAGCCCATCCATGCAATCATCGGAAGGGTTGCCCCGATAAATCCTCCTATACCACCCGCTGCCATTGTAACGAGCAGGCTTAAAAGGATCTCTCCTGCATAAATGTTACCGTAAAGACGCAGACCGAGTGTCAGCGTATTGGAAAATTCCTCGATGATCTTGAAAGGAAGCAATAGTGGCAAAGGACGAATAAATCCTTTAGCATATTCTCTGCCGCCCCGTAACTTGACACCGTAATAATGAGTCAGCACAACGACCAAGGTTGCAAGCGTCAACGTGATTCCGGGATCCGCCGTCGGTGATTTCCACCAAAGCGTATGCCCTACGACACCATTGGTTACGACCCCGAGCATGTTGGCAACGAAAATGTAGGCGAATAAAGTAAGGCCGAGTGGCAAGAATAGCCTTCCCGTCTTCCAGTCCATGTTTGATCCAATGATTCCTTTAATGAAATCAATCAGCCATTCCATGAAATTCTGGTACCCTTTCGGATATCGCTTCATATTCCTTGTCGCCGCTACGCCGAGGATAAATACAATCAAGGAAGCAACAAACATCATCAATACGTTAGATAAGTTGAAATCCAGCCAAGAGATCCCAAACGCATCCTCTAATATCGGTGATTCGTGATTCAAACTGTTCACCTACCTTCCATCTTGCTAAACTGTTGATTTATGGAACAGATAATCTATTAAAATGACAATATAGGCTGCCATTAAGCCCAATACTACTGAAATTAAATGGAAATTTTCTTCAAACTGAAGGGCTATGACTACGGCCAGTGCGCCGGAAGCCAATCGCGTAAAGGTGCCAATTCCTCCTACTTTGCGGTTTTCCGCAGAAGCTTCGCCGAGCATGCGAATCTTACGCTGCATAAGCCAGAGGTTGTAGAAGCTCAATGCACTTCCAAGTAGAAGTCCGAGGAAAATTGACGGCCATGGGGTTACGCCCCATCCAAGTACGAAAAGAGCCAGAAGATAGAACATCCATTTTCTTTGACGGGCTATCATGTGCTGATATGTCTGCATATTAATCGTCTCCCGTGTACGTTCGTACTAAATGAATGGTTCCGTATGTACCTGCTCCTAATCCTAAGAGAAGTCCTATGATCAGAAATGTGGGTCCTGTGGAAAGATGACTGTCAAGCCAGTTCCCGAGAAATGCGCCGGCAAGTGGTCCGCCTGCGAGCTGGGAAAGGATGCTGCTTGTCAAAGCCATCGCATGAAAAGGGGGTTTTGATTGGTTCATAGTTCTACCTTTCCCGACAATGGAATGATCTGTTGAAAACCTATGGTGTCACTGATGAAAACCTTATCATTCTACCCTATGTAAGAATACAATAGGGGTAGGTCCATGTCAATGCGTTTGTGATTAAAAATACAAATGCACGACATGCTTTGCTCACATTTTCGTCACATTTCTGACAATACAAAATATTCCTTATTAACCACCAAATTCTTCCTTTAATAGGTACTTCTGTTATCAATTATAACAGACGCTGTCGAAGCATGGCAGTAGAAATAAAAAGGACAATCTGCCATGGCAGCAGATTGTCCTTTTTTAATATTTCACCCTTCCATATAAACAGGAAACGCATAGTGTTCGATACCATCTTTCGTCTCTACTAATGCGACAGCGATGTAACTGCCGGCCAGACTGTCCGCAGCAAGCTTCGCCGTTCCTTCTTTCATACCTGCGTCAGGATTATCGATATCAAGCAGCTCTCCGGCATAGAAGAAGCTCCCGGCCCTGTACAAATCGACAGTGATCCGCTCTACTTCTTCTGCCAGATGAAAGCGGTAGGAGGCTTCCTTTCCTTTTCCTTCATCCACGAGCTCAAATCCTGATATTTGTTGATAGGATGCTTTCTCATTTACGTATGCATAAGGAAGTAGGTACTCTTTACCGTTTCCTCTCATTGTCAAATATCCTTGGTGGACACCGGGGTCAAGCAAGGAGGTCGTCAACCTGAGCTCCACTTCCACCTCTTTCTCCTCTGCCGGCAATAAATCAAACGACAACGGAACGGACCAGGATTCTCCATGCTTCATACTGGGCTGATCCATTTCCAACCGGACCACCTCATGTGTCGGGTTGGTTACACGGAAGCGGATCTTCTTCTTATAAAAAGCACCTTCTACTTTTCCAAAAGCAAGCGCTCCATGGTCAATCATCAGATCCGGATGGAGCGCTTTCCCAATGTCCATGGCTCCTGCCCCTTGTTCCATAGGAAGAGAGTCTTCTCCGTTAATCGGAATTGCTGTACTAGCCAAGGCCGTCTTTACTTGGGCAGGGGTCCACTCCGGATGGGCTTCTTTCAATAAGGCAGCAGCACCAGCGACATGAGGGGCAGCCATGCTTGTCCCCTGCATCGGCTGATATCCACCCGGAACCGTGCTCCAAATGTTCACACCAGGGGCGACGATATCCGGTTTGATTTCCCAGTTGGTTGTAACGAGTCCCCGGGAACTAAATGGTGCGATACGATCATTCAATGTATCCCATTCCGTCGCCACCCACTGATTCTGTGCCACCGCTTCCTCCACCAAAAATTCACCGGCCTCTTTGGAAAGAGAAGCGACGGGTACCGGGAGCTTCTGACCGTCCAAGGAACCTTGGAATGCCCCCTCTTCATTGTTATAAATCAAAACAGCAACAGCACCGGCTTGATACGCTTTTATCGCTTTCTCCACGAAAGGAATGGTCCCACGTTCCACTAACGCTATCTTTCCGCGCAAGTCTCCGAGATGTCCCTCCCCCTTCCCAGCATAAACAACGGGATACTTTCTGCTTAACTGCCACTGCTTCGACCCGGCGAACAATTGCAGCGGCACTTTAGCACGTACGCCCGGCACTTTTAAAACCGGTATTTTCATCGATAAAGCCGATGCCCCCACGGTAATCGCCTCCGAGGAAGTGGCTGGGGAACCGACCGTCCAGGCATCAGGACCCGAATTTCCGGCGGCAACGACGACAACGGTCCCGAGTTCGACCGCTTTGTTGACGGCATGGGTCGTCGGCCAATCCGGGCCGTTGACATCATTCCCGAGAGAAAGATTAATGACATCCATCCCTTCCTTCACTGCTTCCTCCAAAGCTGCAATCACCTGGACGGAAGAACCGACACCACCAGGGCCGAGCGCTCGATACGCATAAATCCTGGCGTCAGGGGCAATCCCTTTCATCTTGCCGTCTGCCGCGATTACTCCAGCAACGTGAGATCCGTGCGCGGTCGCTCCTTCCCCTTTCGTTTCCATCGGATCATTATCGAAATCAACAGTATCAAATCCTCCAATGTAATTCTTCCTAAGGTCCGGATGCGTGTAATCCACGCCTGTATCGATGACGCCGACTTTGACACCTTTGCCCGTATAGGATGAGGAAAGATTTTCTCTCAGTTTTTCCGTCGAGAACGTCATTTCATCATCTCCAAGTGCTCGATACGTTTGAACCGGATATTGATTGGTCACCATATCCATCCGGGCAAGCTTCTCCAATTCCTCCGCTTTCCCCCGAACCGCCAAGCCGTTGAACAAACGATCATAGACGGCGACTACTTCCAACCGGGGAAGGCGGGCTTCCAACATCTCCTGGAAATCAGAAGGTTTCTCTTCTACTTCCACAATGATGGTTACTTCTTCTGATGGTTCGGGAGGATCAGGTGGGTCAAAACCAGTCAACAAAGCAAAAGCCATAACGGCAAGCAACCATAATCGCATAGGACGGCGACCCCTTTTTTACCTTTAGCTTCTGTCTCAACCTTTCATTTATACGTACATCCGGCAAAAGAAAAACCGAACCCCGGAGTGGGTTCGGTCGTTGTGTGACTATTCAATTTCAAACGGGGCAGGTTTATCTTCACGCTGTTTGAAGAAATAGCGGATCGCTTCCGCAATACGCGCAGACGCCTTTCCATCCCCATAAGGATTGGAAGCCTGAGCCATCGCTTGATGCTTCTCTTCATCTGAAAGCAGTTCATGAGCAAGGTGGAAAATATGATCTTCTTCCGTACCTGCAAGCTTTAATGTACCTGCTTCGATCCCTTCCGGGCGTTCCGTCGTATCACGAAGCACCAGGACAGGCACACCAAGAGACGGTGCCTCTTCCTGGACTCCACCGGAATCGGTTAAAATCAAGTGTGCCCTGGAAGCGAAGTTATGGAAATCGATGACGTCCAGCGGATCGATCAGCTTGATTCGATCATCATTCCCAAGAATATCATCCGCCGTCTCTTTAACAACAGGATTCAAATGCACGGGATAAATGACCTGGATTTCATCATGCTCTTCCACGAGACGCTTGATCGCACGGAACATCTGCCGCATGTTGTTCCCAAGGTTTTCCCGACGGTGGGCAGTCATGAGAACAAGTCGTTTATCCCCTATTTCTTTAAGGATTTCTGAAGAATACCCTTCATCTACCGTCGTCTTCAACGCATCAATCGCTGTGTTACCCGTTACGAAGATATGCTCCTCCGGCTTCCCTTCCGCCAAGAGGTTATCACGCGATTTGTTGGTCGGAGAGAAATGCAGGTCCGCCATAACCCCCGTCAACTGGCGATTCATCTCTTCCGGGAATGGAGAATATTTGTTCCATGTCCGTAAACCGGCTTCGACGTGGCCGACTGGAATTTGATTATAATAGGCGGCAAGGGATGCGGCGAATGTCGTCGTGGTATCGCCATGCACAAGAACCATGTCCGGTTTGGTTTCTTTCATTACTTCATCGAGACCTTCCAACGCGCGGGTCGTAATTTGAGCAAGCGTCTGACGGGATTTCATAATATCCAAATCAAAATCGGGTTGAATATCGAAAATTGCCAGTACCTGATCCAACATTTCCCTGTGCTGAGCCGTAACGGTAACAATCGGTTCGAACTGATCCGCCCGCTTCTTCAATTCAAGAACAAGCGGAGCCATCTTAATTGCTTCCGGTCTTGTCCCAAAGATTGTCATCACTTTAATACGATCTGCCATCATCATTCTCCTTTAATGAAGAAATGTACCTCTTATTTTGTGCCGTACAAACGGTCCCCAGCATCTCCGAGGCCTGGTACGATGTAACCTTTCTCATTAAGCTTCTCATCAAGCGCCGCAAGATATATATCTACGTCCGGGTGCTCTTCTTGTACAGCTTCCACACCCTCCGGTGCTGCAACGAGACACATCAAACGGATTTGACGTGCACCGCGTTTCTTCAGTGAGTGAATGGCTTCATTTGCGGATCCACCTGTCGCAAGCATCGGATCGATAACGATCAGTTCACGTTCTTCAATATCACTTGGAAGTTTGACATAGTATTCGACTGGCTTTAACGTCTCTGGGTCACGATAAAGGCCGACATGCCCGATCTTCGCAGCAGGAATCAATTGAACGATACCGTCTACCATGCCGAGACCGGCACGTAGAATCGGCACAAGACCGATCTTCTTACCAGTCAGCACTTTCGCTTTGGCGTTCTCCACCACTGGTGTATCGATTTCTACTTCCTCGAGGGGCAGGTCACGGGTAATTTCGAATGCCATCAGTGCCGCTACTTCATCAACTAATTCACGGAAATCTTTCGTTCCTGTCTCTTTTTTGCGTATGTACGTCAACTTATGCTGAATTAATGGATGATCCAGTACATAAACGTTCGCCATTGCCAATCACTCCTTCTCAGTGTTTACATCCTTTAAATTGTACTGAAAAAGTAGTGTCCCTGCAACCCGGGAATCGACATCTTGTCATTTATCCAGACAAAGACCGACGCCATAAAAGGATTGACGGTTCCGAAGTCTCAAAGATAAGGAAATAATTACATGAACATAAACAACCGCAAGAGCAAGAGTCCCTCCCCCTGTGAAGAATATCTCTGCGACATACTAAAAAGCCCTCCCGGCAAGGCCGGGAGGGCTTCCTTTTAAAATTATAAAGAGGAATAGTTAAGGGTTTGATACAAAGGGAAACGGGAAGTAAGTTCACGGACACGCGTTTCCGCTTCCTTCATCTTCTCCGTATCTTCATGGTGATCCAGAGTGAAAGCGATCAAGTCAGCGATCTCTTTCATCTCTTCTTCCCTGAAGCCTCTGCTTGTTACCGCTGCCGTACCTACGCGGATACCGCTGGTAACGAACGGGCTTTCCGGATCGAAAGGAATGCCGTTCTTGTTCGTTGTGATTCCGATCTCATCAAGAGCCTTCTCGACAACTTTACCGGTCAGATTCTTACTGCGAAGATCAAGAAGCAGTAAATGGTTATCCGTACCGCCGGAAACGAGATCGACTCCTTTTTCCGTAAGGGACGCAGCAAGCTGTTTCGCATTGGCGATGACTTGACGGGAATACTCTTTGAATTCCGGCTGCAGGGCTTCTTTAAAGGATACAGCTTTGGCTGCGATGACATGCATCAAAGGACCGCCCTGCATACCAGGGAAAACGTTCTTATCGATTTGTTTGGCGAACTCTTCGATACACAGAACCATGCCGCCTCGCGGACCACGAAGAGTTTTGTGTGTTGTCGTCGTTACGAAATGAGCGTGAGGTACCGGGTTCGGGTGAAGACCGGAAGCTACAAGACCGGCGATGTGAGCCATGTCGACCATCAAGTAGGCACCGACTTCATCAGCAATTTCACGGAACTTGGCAAAGTCGATCTCACGAGGGTAAGCACTCGCACCAGCTACAATCAGCTTCGGTTTCACTTCTTTTGCTTTAGCAAGGACAGCATCATAATCGATACGTTGACCTTCTTCATCTACCCCGTACTCTTCAAAGTTGTACAACTTCCCACTGAAGTTGACAGGGCTGCCGTGTGTCAGGTGACCGCCGTGGTTCAGGTTCATACCAAGAACCGTATCACCAGGCTCCAATATAGTGAAGTAAACAGCCATGTTCGCCTGTGCACCGGAGTGCGGCTGTACGTTAACGTGCTCGGCACCGAACAACTCTTTCACACGATCACGGGCAAGGTTCTCCACAACATCCACGTGTTCACAACCGCCGTAATAACGACGTCCAGGATACCCTTCCGCGTACTTGTTGGTAAGAACAGATCCCATAGCCTCCATAACGGCTTCGGAAACAAAGTTTTCTGATGCAATCAATTCAATATTGTCCTGTTGGCGCCCTTTTTCATCCTGAATAGCTGAAAAAACCTCTGCGTCTACTGATTTAACATGATTCATTGTCAAAACTTTCCCCTTTCCATTCCTTTAATCACAAGAACCTTCTTCTGCAACCCTCTCATAAACAGCTCTAGCCCCGCCAATCAGAGGAGGACGTGTTGTGGCAGCTGTAATATGTGCCCGGCCAATGGATTTCTGCGCGATCCGGAGCGGTACGGCTACCCGCTTCAAGTGCATCCCGATCAGAGTATCTCCGATATCAAGTCCGCCTGAAGCTTCGATTCTTTCCACCAAGACCGGATCCTCCATATGCTTGTACGCATACGATGCCATCGATCCACCGGCTTTAGGAACCGGGACCGCAGCGACTTCCATTAAGCGGTACTTTTCCATAACTGGACGTTCGACGACTAATGCTCGGTTCAAGTGCTCACAACATTGGAAAGCAAGCTCCAACTCCCCGGCACGCCGAAACTGCTGTAATTCTTTAAAGACGACCTCCGCAATCGCTTCGCTTCCGGATGTACCGATCCGTTCCCCGGCGATTTCGCTCGTTGAACAACCGATGACAAATACCCCTCGTCGGATGGAACCACCCTCTAACAATTGCTCCGCTGTCTTACGGACATCTTCCTGCACAGCATGTACATCTACCATCTCATCCACCTCCTGGCAGAACTATGAAAAAAGAGAAGCACCATACCGCTCCTCTTTTTTGTCAGCTTCCGCTTTTGACGGCATCCGCTTTTCTACATCCCATTGTATTACTTATTTTCGTATTCGGCAATCTTACTTATGCGAGTTTTGTGCCGACCCGCCTCAAAATTTGTCGAAACCCAGGTTTTTGCGATTTCCCTCGCCAATCCCGGACCAATAACACGTTCTCCCATACAAAGAACGTTAGAATCATTATGCTCCCGCGTTACCTTTGCCGTGAACAGATCATGGACCAGCGCAGCCCGGATTCCTTTCACTTTATTGGCAGCAATGGACATGCCGATTCCTGTGCCACAGATCAGAATTCCCTTGTCGAATTCTCCATCCGCAATCCGCTTCGCAGCCGGAATGGCATAATCCGGATAATCGACGGAACCTTCACAGTCGCACCCTATATCCTCGAATTCTATTTCCAACTCTTCCAGAACACCCGCCACTTCCTTACGCAGGTTGACTCCACCATGGTCAGAGGCAAGGATTACTCTCATCTACGACACTCCTATCTTTCATTAATATTATATCTAATCGTGCCAGTTTCCATTATAGGTGTCAATCCTGCCGACGACCAGCACCACAACTACTGTTTTTTTGTCCACAAAAAAAGACTTGAGCACTCTCAAGCCTTGTCGCCCTGCCATTTCGCTACAAGCAGGTCCAAATATTTTTCAATCTCATCCCTTGTCGATCTGTAAATATGGATACTGCCTCCGAAGGGGTCGGATATATTGAGATCCGGCAGTTCTTCCTCTAGACTCTTGATCTCTTCGATCTCCTGCTGCAATTCCTCGTATAAACGCTGCTCAAGCTCTTGGGGATCAGAGTGGTCTTCAGAAGCATTTCTCAGCAGAATCGACCGCTTCTCTTCAAAGCTGCTGTAAAGATCCTTGAGTCGGTTCCACTTGTTCTCATCCAATACCACATATTCTTTTAACGTAAAGTATTTATCTTGGTGATAAGGATACTGCAATGCTAAGGTCTGCTTGTGGCGATCCGTCATCGTCAACACTATGTCCGCCCATTCCAGCAGATCATCATCCACGTTGACCGCTT
Source organism: Halobacillus sp. ACCC02827 (assembly GCF_030291935.1). Lineage (NCBI taxonomy): Bacteria > Bacillati > Bacillota > Bacilli > Caryophanales > Bacillaceae > Halobacillus > Halobacillus sp. ACCC02827. The sequence continues at coordinate 3,213,657 of NZ_CP128168.1, forward strand.
GATGATTCATCGTCAAATCTTTCTCTTTCAAAACCAGTTCCGAATTCTTCGCCAATGGTTCTCCCTTGCCTGCAAATATTCCGGCGGAGCGGACCTCACCTTTGTCCCATTTTGACTTTAACAGCGCTTCAGCCATCGGACTTCGGCAAGTATTACCAGTACATACAAATAATATATTCATAGCCATTCTTCTCCTAACCAATAGTCCGTTTTCTCCATAATAGCACAGGTATGGGCAACTCGAAAAACATGTCAAAATATGGCACTTAATCCGAGTACACACAGAATGCTTCCCCCGAGCAATTCACTGGATGTTCCCAACAAGCTTCCGGCCCTCCGACCGATCACGAATCCTGCCCATGTCAATAACATACTGAACAAACCGAACGACAATACGGAAAGGATAACTTCCGCATCCCTCAAACCAAGACTGAAACCGACAGGAAAGCTGTCGATGCTCACACTTAATGCGAACAACCACAACCCTACTCCCGTGATTCGATAGGAGACCGAGTGCTTTTCGGTAAAAGAAGCGAAAACCGTGTAGGCTCCAAGACCAAATAACATGACTCCGCCGGCAAAGGCTGCAAACTCACTCGCCGTTCCAGAAAGCCATTGACCGAGGACCATCCCGAGTCCCGGCATTAATATATGGAAGGCTCCGATGACAATGCCCGCAAAGAACGCATGCTTCAGACGGACGGCTTGCATTCCCATCCCCAACGAAACAGAGAATGCGTCCAACCCTAAAGCAATCGATAACAAAACTAGCGAAACCAGCTGTTCCAACTGTTCATCCTCCTCCTCGGACATGCTGTATCATCGTATGCCGAGAAAAGGAGTGGTATGTTAGTTCTGAGAGAGTTTCTTCGTGGACGCTTTTGTCAACCGGTTCATGACAGCAGCTCCAACACCTGTTTCCGGGAATGTTTCACAAAGAATGACATCGACGTCGGCTTCTTTGAATTCCCGAAGCGCCTGATACAAATGAACGGCGATTTGTTTCACGTCGGTTCTCGACCCACAAGCAATAACGCGGGAGTGATCCAGTTTCTGCGCCAGTTCCCGGCTGGCTATGACTCCAACACGAAGCCCCTTCCCTTTCTCCTTTTCAAGGCAGGAAAGAAAGAAATCATCCTCTCCATCCACAAGCCATAGCGGAGCTTCCGGTGCGTAATGGGTATATTTCATGCCCGGGGATTTAGGCTTTTCCGTCTCGTTCGCTAAGGCGGGATCGACAATCACTTCTGAAAGAATGCGCTCAAGATCCTCTTTCGTTATCCCACCGGGGCGAAGGATAATTGGTACTTCCGTCGTACAATCGACAACCGTGGACTCCACACCGACTCCGGTAGCTCCTCCGTCTATAATACCGGCTATTCTGCCGTCTAAATCCTGACGAACATGCCCAGCAAGCGTAGGGCTCGGCCTTCCGGAACGGTTGGCACTTGGAGCAGCAAGCGGAAGGCGGGATGCTTTAATAAGCGAAGCAGCCACCGGATGATCCGGCATGCGGATACCGATGGATGATAATCCTGCTGTCACGTTATCCGCAGCTGTGCCGTTGCTTTTCATGATCAGGGTGAGAGGTCCGGGCCAGAAAGCATCCATCAGACGTTCAGCAACGGGAGGGATTTCAGATACAAGGCCCTTCACTTGAGCTCGATCAGCGACATGGACGATCAAAGGATTATCCGAAGGTCTGCCTTTCGCATCGAATATGCGCTGAACAGCAGCTTCCTTTGTTGCATCCGCTCCCAGTCCATACACCGTTTCTGTTGGAAAAGCGACGACCTCCCCCGATTGAAGCAGACGTGCCGCCTCTTCGATCGCTTCATCTGTTACCGCCGGTTGCTCCGGCATTGTCCACATTTTTGTATCCATCTCATCTGTACTCCTTTTTCCTACCTTACTCGATCGTGATTTACTAGTCTCTATTATGAATAATTCAACAAAATATCGCAAATATAGACATTATTCACAAGATGCCCCCAACTTACCCACAATATTGTCCACATATCCAAAGAATCCGTTAGTTTGAAAGCGTGTGAATAAAAAATAATCCACACGTTATACACAGAAAAATGAGTCGTTGTGTATAAGTGCGGTACTTACCCACAGTCACTTGTTATTAACCTCATAAATCCACACGCCTGATTCGACAGAGTCCCGTTGAAAGGATTGGTGCTGCAACAAGAAATCCAGCGTTTCCGAATGACTTTCTACGAGAAGCGCTCGAAGATCCGTTTCCTTTACGTATTTTTGTATCAATTCAAACACTGCAAGCAGGTGTCCAGGCTTTACCTCTCTACTGACCTGCAGGCGTTCCAGCTTTCCAATACCGGCCGGTAACCGGCGTATGTGGAAGCTTCCGATACTTCCGTTTTGCCCTTTGATCTGGTAGGAATCCCTCTCTGTTTTCTCAATATACATACAAAACACACCCCTTTTGCTTTCTATTCTATGAAAAGGGGTGTGCCTGCTATGCTAGGAAAAGATATTTTCCCATATTTCTACGACAAAGAATTTCACTTCTTTCTCTTCTTCCGTCGTCTCTTTCATCGTTTCTTCTTCCGCAATCGCTTCCAGCTGATCCGCTTCTGATTCTTCTATCGGTGTTTCTTCTTCCGCCGCTACGCTCGTGCCGTCTGAGAAGTCAAGGAAACACATCGGAGGGAATAAAACGCACCACCAGTTGTCCCCTTCCCCTTCTCCAAGCGTAATGAGAATTGCTTCATACTCCCCCGCCGGATAAATGAACGGTCCATACAGCTTCGTCGGGAATGTAACATTCTTTCCATAATCGACGTGATAGGTTTGTTCCACCCCATTATCCTCCAACGTCTGAGCAACGATTGCCTCGAGTTCAGGGAGACGGTCCTGTATAAGCTGACGCGCCGCTTCGATTGATGTCAATTCTTCCACCCATTCCGTAATCTCTGCATTAACGCGGTCCCTGACCTCGCGCTTCAACGCTTGGGCTTCCGGCGCATTACTGTCCGCCAATATTCTCAATCGGATCGCTTCATCCGGAATCACTTGATAGTTCTCTCCTGTTTGATCAGCATCCGTTCTCTGTCCCCATGGCAATACGATAAGAATGATAGATAAGGATAATAATAGCAGCCACGCGTTTTTCATTTCCATTCCCCCTGTACTCTACTAGTCGCTAGTATAGTCAGAGGAGCGGAACTTTAAACAGGCTGATCTATGAATCTGGGATCTTCACATACGCATACAAGGCGCAAACGCGAACACCATGCGGTCTCTGCCATTTATATCTTTTTTCACCTCAACATTATATGTTGGAAAAGCCGCCGCCAGCAGCTCTTTCACCTGCGGCCCCTGTTGGTAACCGATCTCGAAAGCTATACATTTCGGTAGTTGTCTACATGTGGATAACTGTTCAACGATCGTCAAGTAGGCTGCCAATCCGTTCTTATCGGCGAACAAAGCCAATTCAGGATCAAAATCCACAACCGTATCAGCCATTTCTCCTTTTTCCTCCCAAGCTATATAAGGAGGGTTGGAAAGGAGGATATCCACTTCTACATCCATTAATGGTTGATAGAAATCCCCTTGATGAAACGTGACGTCCGCTCCGAGCGCCTGCGCGTTTTCAGAAGCTACTTTAAGCGCGGCTTCTGAAATATCCACTGCATGAACAGTACTTCCCGGTATTTCCAGCGCCGCTGTAACAGCGATAACGCCGCTTCCTGTACCGATATCGGCGATACGGGGATTCTTCATGCCGCAGCTTTCCACAATACCGATGATCCCATGCACCAACTCTTCCGTCTCTGGACGGGGAATGAGCACATGACGATCGACTTTGAATTCTCTGCCGTAGAACGGAGCCGTGCCGATCAAGTGCTGTACCGGTACTCCCGTTTCCGCATGAGCCAGAACCGAGCGGACAAATGCCTCCCGGTGCTCTTCCGGAAATGGATCGGTCTCAAACGCCATCAGCTTGGCCCGCGACCAGCCGAACAAATCTTCCAACAGCATGTCAGCGACTCTCGTTTCTCTGTCCCTGTCCCGCAAAAAAGAAGAAGCCCAGCGGCGGGCTTCTTGAATCGTCGTAAAAGCAGGCTGCATATCATTCACCGAGCTGTTCCAACTTCTTCGCTTGTTCTTCCATCAGTAAAGCGTCAATAATTTCACTCATGTTCCCCTGCAGTACCTGATCGAGCTTCTGTAACGTCAATCCAATTCGGTGATCCGTCACTCGCGTCTGCGGGAAATTGTAAGTGCGGATACGTTCAGAACGGTCGCCGGTTCCTACCGCTGACTTCCGACTCTCATCATATTCTGCCTGCGCTTCCTGCTGGAATTTATCATAAATACGAGCACGAAGTACTTTCATCGCTTTTTCCTTGTTCTTAATCTGTGACTTCTCATCCTGAATGGACACAACGATCCCTGTAGGTTCATGAGTCAAACGTACAGCGGACATCGTTGTATTGACACTCTGCCCTCCCGGTCCACTTGACGCGAAAGTATCAACACGAATGTCCTTATCATGGATTTCCACTTCCACTTCTTCCGCTTCCGGCATGACGACGACCGTTGCAGTCGAGGTGTGAATCCTTCCGCCTGATTCCGTTTCAGGGACACGCTGCACACGGTGCGCACCGTTCTCAAACTTCAGCTTGGAGTAAGCCATGTTTCCATTAACCATGAAGATGATTTCCTTGTAACCACCAACATCACTCGGGTTGGCTTCCAAAACCTCCGTCTTCCAGCCTTGAGATTCCGCATAACGCGCATACATGCGGTATAAATCCCCGGCAAACAGAGAAGCCTCGTCTCCACCGGCAGCTCCACGCACTTCCATAATAACGTTCTTATCATCGTTTGGATCTTTCGGCAGCATCAGAACTTTCAGGCGTTCTTCAAGTTCCTGCTTCTGTCCGGACAATTCTCTGATTTCTTCTTTTACCATTTCCGTCATATCCGCATCCGACTCATCATCGAGCATCGCCTTTGCATCAGCAAGCTGCTCTGTCACTTCTTTATATTCACGGTAAGCATCGACAGTCGCCTGCAGACCAGACTGTTCCTTCGAGTATTCCCGAAGTTTATTTGTATCTGAAATGACCTCAGGATCACTTAACAATTCATTTAATTTCTCGTAACGATCTTCCAGCGTTTGTAAACGTTCGATCAATGATATGCACCTCTTTCTCCATAACATTCTAATTATATTATAGAGTAATCCCTGTTACAACCGGACATCCGCCCTCATGACGAGGAAACCCGATACACATGTGTACCGGGTTTGAAGGTCTTCCTTCTCTTACTTGATTTTCACGTGAACATCGTATCTTGGTACGGCTTGGAATACGGCTTCCTGTATCTGTTTCTTCCATTCCGAAAGTTCCGAATCACTCATGTCCGCTTCCCCGTCGATATCAACCGTCACCCACGCATCTCCCGCTTCAAGGATGATCCGTTTCACATCGACGCCGGGCAGCTGTTGAACCGCTTCTTTCATGTTTTCCCGATCCTGCTTCAACCCCCATGTATAACCAACCTTGTCGATGGAACGGGGATTTTCCGTATCACGGGTCACTTCATTGTTCATGCCCATGTTTTCAACATCGTCTCTGCTTGTCATTCCTTGATATTTATCTCCCTGCTGCAGACCGCAGGCAGCTCCGACAACAAGAATAACCAAGAGACTTATATATACCTTCCACATACCTTCACCTTCTTTTTACCGATAGTTTCTCCGGTTCAGGCGTGGATATGTAGATTTTTTACAAACAATTGTCTCACCCTGACCTGCGCATGCCTGTTCGTCGTTTCGGTTCTGTCACATGCTGACGAAGCCCTTCACATAAGTCGGCATATTCCAAACACATCCGGTAGACAGGGTCCTCCTTCGAGCCTGTCAGTAACAGACATTCTTCCGCACTGGTCCTGCACACTTCCGCGCAGGATAGACACAGCTCGTCTTTCATATGGCTGCCTTTCTCCACCACTTCCGCTGCATACTTGAAGGCATTCATACATTCTTCCAACAGATTCGCTTTCACCAGAATGGAACTACTCTGATGTCTCATGGTATCTCCCTTCCTCCCTATGATGACCACCTACCATCAGAATATCACAATACCTCCCACAATAAACGACAGCGAGCACATCGACAATTATAAAAAAGACAGCCGGATTCCAGCTGTCTTCTCTTCTGTCAATTTATTGTTTTTTCTTCATAAACGGCTTCCACATCACGCTGCCGCGGCTTATTCGGAACTTCATGATGGTGGCGGCACCTCGGCTCATAGGATTCTGATGCACCTACCAGAATGATCGGATCATCATACGAAGCCGGTTCACCGTCAATCAGACGCTGGGTACGGCTTGCCGGAGATCCACAGACGGGACAGATCGCATTCAGCTTCGTCACACTTTCACTGAGCGCCATCAATTCCGGCATCTTGCCGAATGGCTCACCTCTGAAATCTGTATCCAGACCGGCAACGATGACGCGTATGCCGCGGTCCGCCAGACATTCGACGACTTCGACGATATGCTCATCAAAGAACTGGATTTCATCAATACCGACGACGTCCACATCATCCGTCACATGCTTCAGGATTGCAAGCGAACTTTCAATGGGACGAGCCATGATCGATGTACCATTATGACTGACTACAGCATCCTCCTTGTAGCGATTGTCGATGGCAGGTTTATAAACACGAACGGTCAAATGACCGAAAGTCGCCCGCCTCACTCGTCGAATCAATTCTTCAGACTTTCCGCTGAACATACTTCCACAGATGAGTTCCACCCATCCACTCTGCTTCATTACATACACGTCACTGTCGCTCCCTTCTCATAAATCAAGAAAATCCATAAAAGGAAAAAGCCACGGCAGACGGCATATCCACCTTCCATGCACCTGGACCGTCCTGCCGAAAGATGCTGCCGGCTCCCGTGTCGCTTTTCCTTCTATTCCCATGTATCAACCGACTACCATAAAAAAAGAGCCACCCCGATCAGCCCCGATGAATCGGCGGCAATACTTCACCAAGGACAGCCCTTCCTATATATCAAACCGGATACAGGTCACACAAAGCTCCCTACACCCCTATTTTTTGACAAAAAAACAGGCAAACCTCTGAGACAATTTGCCTGTTTTTGTTCAAAATGATGAAATCTCCCCCGAAACGAGGGAGTATCATAATTATGAAAGGTTATATTTCTTCTTGAAGCGATCCACACGGCCGCCAGCTTTGTCAGCTTTCTGCTTACCTGTGTAGAACGGGTGAGACGCAGAACTAATCTCTACGCGGATCAATGGATAAGTGTTTCCATCTTCCCACTCGATTGTTTCTTCAGAAGTCTTAGTAGATCCTGTTAGAAACTTGAAATTAGAACTTGTGTCTAGGAATACGACTTTACGGTATTCTGGATGAATTCCTGCTTTCATGTTCTTCCACTCCTTTTTGCCCTGAATCCTTAGGAAACAGAGTTATTGTAAGAGCCGTCGAAGGTTCGTGATAACACCTTGTACTGAAACTCACATAGAATGATTATAACAGGGGGACTACCCCTTTGCAACAGCTAATGACAATTATCTGGTTGTTGACAGAAAGTACCTTGAAAGAGAATCAGCGGCGGGTCGTCGCTTTCCCTTTCATGTCCTTATCCATCATATCGAAGAACTCTTCATTGTTCTTCGATGCTCTCAAACGGCGGAGGAGGCGGTCGGCGAAGTCATGGGAATCCGACATCGTCTTCCGGATCGCCCACAGCTTGTCCAGGTGTGCTTTAGGAAGCAGCAATTCTTCCTTCCTTGTGCCGGATCGCGGGATGTCGATTGCAGGAAAGATCCGGCGTTCGGCAAGAGAACGGTCGAGATGAAGCTCCATGTTTCCTGTCCCTTTGAATTCCTCATAAATGACGTCATCCATTCGGGACCCCGTATCTACAAGAGCCGTCGCAAGAATCGTCAAGCTTCCACCCTCTTCTATATTACGCGCGGCACCGAAGAATCGCTTCGGACGGTGGAAGGCGGCAGGATCTATACCGCCGGAAAGCGTCCGGCCACTCGGCGGAATGACAAGGTTATAGGCGCGTGCGAGACGCGTGATACTGTCCATAAGCACGATGACATCCCTCTTATGTTCAACAAGACGCATGGCACGCTCTAATACTAATTCTGATACTTTAATATGATTTTCCGGAACTTCATCGAATGTGGAACTGACAACATCGACATCAGGAGCGACGGAACGCTCGATATCCGTAACCTCTTCCGGACGCTCGTCTACAAGCAGAATAATCAGCTTGGCATCGGGATGATTCGTAGAGATGCTGTTAGCCATCTGCTTAAGGAGCATGGTTTTCCCTGCTTTCGGAGGTGCAACGATCAAACCACGCTGCCCATATCCGACAGGAGACACGAGATCCATAATCCTTGTTGAGAGCTTCTTCGTATCTGTCTCCAGCTTCATGTGCCGGTCCGGATACAGCGGAGTCAACGCCGGGAAGTGGACACGCTCTTTCGCAGAATCAGGGTCTTCCCCATTGACGGCGTCTACATGAAGAAGTCCATAATAGCGCTCGTTTTCTTTCGGAGGACGGACTTTTCCTGATACTTTATCTCCGTTTCGCAAATCGAAACGACGGATTTGGGAAGCCGAAATATAGATATCCTCCGCACTAGGAGAATAGTTGATTGGACGCAGGAATCCGAAACCTTCCGAAGGGATGATCTCCAATACCCCATCCATGAACAGAAAGCCGTCTTTCTCTGCCTGGGCTTTCAAAATCGCAAAGATCAGCTCCCGCTTTGTCAATTTGGCGTAATAGGATACTTTATATTGGCGGGCTTTCTCATAAAGTCCTTTGAGTGTCATAGTTTCTAAGCTGGAGATAGTTAAATCTGCCACGTAATCACCACTTTTTTATTTTTACTTTCGCAAGAATCCTCTGGAGATAAGGTCGGTTTCACACGGAAACGGTCCCCTCCTTCAGATGATCCCTGAATATCAATAACGAGTTCCCGGACGATCCGGAACATTTGGAAAAAGTTGAATAAGGGCCTTGATCATCCCCACGAGCTGCAGCTCATTCATTCAGTTTAGAAAACGACTTTTCAAATAGATTAAGATGAAAAGAAGAAGCAGGAGAAGTGATAGGAAGTAGACGTACATACACAGAAGCTTCCAGAGGTTGATATCAAGTTCCTTAATCGCTATCAAACATCCTTTATTGTACTCCTGTCATTATACAGATTCAATGGCAATTTAAGAAATATTAAAGAGGGATAAATAATTGTAGAATAAGAGGAAGCCGCACCCCTACGGCTCCCTCTGATGGTCGTTCGATTTATGAACTTTGGAACTGTTCTATTTCTTCTTCGGACATTTCTTCGTACCAGACCTTGGCTCCCAAATCGATCAGCTTATTTGTGATATTTTCATATCCTCTTTCGATATGATCAACACCGGTTATTTCCGTAATTCCGTCTGCCATCAACCCAGCGATGACAAGAGCGGCACCGGCACGAAGATCCGTCGCTTTGACTTTGGCCCCCTGAAGAGTGGAAGGGCCGGTCACGATGGCCGAACCTCCTTCTACTTTGATGGAGGCATTCATACGCCGCAGCTCATCCACATGCTTGAAACGGGCCTGATAAATCGTATCTGTCACGACTCCGGTCCCTTCCGTCTGTGTAAGCAGCGTCGTGAAAGGTTGTTGGAGATCCGTCGGGAAACCCGGGTAGACAAGCGTTTTGATATCCACACTTTTCAATTTCTTACCAGGTCGGATATACAACTGCTCGTCATTCTCCTCAATGGTCACACCCATTTCCCTCAGCTTCGCCAACAACGACTCCAAATGTTGAGGAATGACGTTATCAATGATCATTTCCTCTCCTTGAGCAGCTGCCATAATCGTGTACGTACCAGCTTCGATACGATCCGGAATAATGGTATGCAGACAGCCGTTCAGCTGATCCACCCCTTCAATCCGGATGACATCCGTGCCGGCACCTTTGATTTTCGCACCCATACTCGTAAGCAGCGTAGCAACATCAATAATCTCTGGTTCTTTCGCAGCGTTCTCGATAACCGTTTTACCTTTAGCCTTTACGGCAGCAAGCATGATGTTGATTGTAGCACCGACGCTGACGACGTCAAGATAGATACGGGCACCCCGCAGCTCTTTGGCACGCAAATAGATTGCGCCTTGTTCATTAGTAACTTCCGCACCGAGCGCTTCAAACCCTTTAATATGCTGATCGATCGGACGCGGGCCAAGATGACAGCCGCCCGGAAGACCAATGACCGCTTTATTGAAACGGCCGAGCATGGCGCCCATGAAATAATATGAGGCGCGCAATTTTTTTACTTTTCCGTTCGGCAGCGGCATGTCCACCATTTTAGATGGGTCGATATGCAGCGTCCGCCCTTGACGTTGGACGGTACCACCGATCTCTTCCAATAAATCTGACAATATCCCAACATCAGAGATGTCAGGCAGTCCCTCGATCGTCACAGGCGTCTCTGCTAAAATAGCAGCCGGCAAGAGCGCGACAGCACTGTTCTTCGCTCCGCTTACCCTCACCTGTCCACGAAGGCGGGTCCCACCTTCCACTAGTAGTTTATGCATGAAAAACTCCTCGCTTTAAGGTAAAGATTTATGACCTTAGTATGTGCATGTTTTTCCAAAAAACACTTATTTATTATATTTATTCCAGTCGTTCTTGAACTTCTCGATGCCCTGATCCGTAAGCGGATGCTTGACGATCTGCTGGAACACCTGAAACGGTACTGTAGCAATATGAGCCCCGTGCTCGGCGGCTTCCGTCACATGGACAGGGTGCCGGACGGAAGCGGCAATAATTTCTGTATCAATGGAATGGAGATCGAATATCTCTGAAATTTGAGCGATCAGTTCTACTCCGTTATGACCGATATCATCCAGACGTCCGAGGAAGGGGGATACATAAGATGCCCCGGCGCGAGCGGCAAGAAGCGCCTGATTGGCAGAAAAGATCAGCGTCACGTTCGTTTTTATACTCAAATCACTGAACGCTTTTACAGCCTTCAGACCTTCCAGCGTCATAGGCACTTTGATAGTGATGTTCGGAGCGATGGCGGCTAGTTCCTTCCCTTCCGCAATCATACCTTCCGCATCTTCAGCCATGACTTCAGCACTGACCGATCCTTCTACTTCTTCCGTAATTTCACGCAGGCGGTCATGGAAGGATACCCCTTCTTTAGCCACAAGACTTGGATTAGTCGTTACCCCGGCAAGGATTCCTAAAGCGTTCGCGTTACGGATATCATCTATATTCGCTGTATCGATGAAAAATTTCATATTCCCACTCCTCTTCCTTTATATAGTAGATCGGGCATAAGGAAACAATGTCGAATGATGGCGTTTTCATCCATGATGAAAAGGAAACCGCTACATCGTAGCGGCTTCCTTGCTGATAGTTGTTACGCTTTTTGAGAAGAACCGAACTCACGCATTTTACCGATGACAGTAGCCTTGATTGCATCACGGCCAGGTCCTAGGTATTTACGAGGATCGTATTGTTCCGGTTGCTCCGCAAGTACTTCGCGGACAGCCTTCGCTTGAGAAATTTGGTTCTCTGTGTTCACGTTGATCTTAGCTGTACCGAAAGAGATAGCTTTCTTGATATCAGCAGTCGGGATACCTGTACCACCGTGAAGAACTAGAGGCTTGTCTACAAGACCCATGATTTCTTCCATGCGCTCGAAGCCAAGGTTAGGCTCACCCTTGTATGGTCCGTGTACAGAACCAAGTGCAGGTGCGAATACGTCAACGTTTGTTTCGTCTACCAATTGCTTACATTCAGATGGAATCGCGTACGCTGCTTCCGCGTCATCTACGATAAGATCGTCTTCTTGTCCACCTACGCGGCCAAGCTCTGCTTCAACAGAAACGCCGTGGATGTGTGCAAGTTCAACTACTTTTTTCGTTACAGCAATGTTTTCTTCCAACGGATCGTGGGAAGCATCGATCATTACAGAAGTGAATCCAGCATGGATTGCTTCTGCACATTTTTCGAAGCTGGAACCGTGGTCAAGGTGAATCGCTACAGGTACAGTCGTACCGTAAGCTTTCATAAGTGCTTTCACCATGTCTACGACTACGTTGAAACCACCCATGTAACGGGCTGCTCCTTCAGATACACCAAGGATTACCGGAGACTTTTCTTCTTCTGCTGCTTGAAGAATCGCCTGCGCATATTCTAGGTTATTAAGGTTGAACTGTCCTACACCGTAGCGTTCTTCCTTAGCTTTTTCTAGCATTTCTTTCATTGATACTAATGGCATGAAAGATATCCTCCTTTAAATAACGTGCATTCCTATTTACAAGTCTGTTTCCATACGAAAACACACCATGTAAGTTTGGTTACAGTATTAGAATACCAATACCCTTCTTATGGTGCAACAGGAGGAGGTTTATATAGCGCTTACATCGAGAAAAAAGTCATAATCACGCCTGAACCAAGGTCCCATTAACCAATTCTTTCAAATTATGGATGTCAAAAGGCTTCTCTATGATATGGGTAACGAATGGGAAATTTATTTCTTTTTCGACGCTGTCTTGGGAAGAACCTGTAATGATCATGACGGATGAATCGTACTCACGTTCGTTCAGATAAGACAGAACATCCCTGCCATGCATGACCGGCAGGTTATAGTCCATGATGATTAGATCGAAGTTTTTCTTCTTCGTACAGTCACAGGCTTCTTTACCTGTTTTGGCGGAAGTGACGGCATACCCTTCCGCTTTTAATATTTCTTCCAGCAGAAGCCGTATTCCTGGTTGGTCGTCCACGATCAGGATGCTGTTTGTCATTCTTTTCCCTGCCTTCCCTGTTTAAGTCTCTGCCTAACCCTAATTCCTTTATTTTCTCTAGATATGTACATTCGAGAAGTCCCGCTCATTTTCCTGCATGCAAGGGGTAATAGAAGAAAATATACTTCTGTGCAGAAGAAAACGAACGACCCTCCATTCTTTTGCCAAAATTGGAGGGTCGTTCGGATGTTTTTCAAGATTCCCAGAGCCCTTGCCTGGATGGGTTCGGACTTATGGAAGCTTTCTCTTACTGATTTGTCTTCATTGCAGCCCCGATAAAGCCGTGGAAAAGCTCTTGCGGGCGTGTAGGGCGAGATTTAAATTCCGGGTGGAACTGACTCGCCACGAACCAAGGATGATCTTCGACCTCAATAATTTCAACAAGGCGGCCGTCCGGGCTTGTACCGGAGAACTTGAAGCCTTTGGCCTCCATCTGCTCTCTGTAATGGTTATTGAACTCAAAGCGGTGACGGTGACGCTCGTAGACGACTTCCTCTCCGTATGCTTCCATTGCTCTTGTACCCGGCTGCAGACGGGATGGGTAAATACCAAGACGGAGTGTGCCGCCAAGGTCGGAGATATCTTTCTGCTCTGGAAGCAGGTCGATGATCGGGTGTTCCGTAGCAGGATCAATTTCTGCAGAATGCGCTCCCTTAAGACCAAGCACGTTACGGGCAAATTCAACGGTAGCCAACTGCATACCCAGACAGATACCGAGGAAAGGAATACGCTCTTCACGAGCATAGCGGATGGCATCAATTTTTCCTTCAATACCACGATCTCCGAATCCACCGGGAACGAGGATACCGTCGACTGCCGACAAGTATTCCGCAACGTTTGATTCATTCAAGTCTTCGGAATTGACCCATTTCACATCAATGTCGGAATCATAGCCGTAGCCTGCGTGCTTCAATGCTTCGACGACAGAGATATAAGCGTCAGGAAGCTCGACGTACTTCCCTACCAAAGCAATCGTCGTCTTATGCTGCAGATTCTTCACGCGGTCGATCAACTCATTCCATTCTTTCATATCCGCCGGAGGACAAGACAAGCCGAAATGATCCAATGTCAGCTGATCAAGGTTCTGTTCTTGAAGCGTAATCGGTATTTGGTAAAGCGTCTCTGCGTCGCCTGCTTCAATGACTGCATTCTTATTAATGTCACAGAAGAGCGCGATTTTCTCCTTCATATCTTCAGAAATAGGCATTTCCGTACGCAAAACAATGACATCCGGCTGAATTCCAAGAGAACGGAGCTCTTTTACACTGTGCTGTGTCGGTTTCGTCTTCATTTCTCCTGCCGCTTTCAAATATGGTACAAGCGTACAGTGAAGGTACATAACGTTATCACGGCCGATATCGCTCTTAATCTGACGGATCGCTTCAAGGAATGGAAGAGATTCGATATCCCCTACTGTACCGCCGATTTCCGTGATGACGACGTCTGCATTCGTTTCGTGCCCTGCACGGAAGACCTTGTCCTTAATTTCGTTGGTGATATGTGGAATGACCTGGACGGTTCCACCGAGGTAGTCTCCACGACGTTCTTTCTTAATGACGTTGGAATAAACTTTACCAGTCGTCACATTGCTGAATTTATTCAGATTGATATCGATGAAGCGCTCGTAGTGACCAAGGTCAAGGTCTGTCTCTGCACCGTCATCGGTTACGAAAACTTCTCCGTGCTGATACGGGCTCATCGTTCCCGGATCGACGTTGATATAAGGGTCAAACTTCTGAATCGTCACTTTCAAGCCTCTGTTTTTAAGCAGACGCCCTAGTGATGCAGCCGTAATCCCTTTCCCTAATGATGAAACGACACCGCCGGTTACAAAAATGTACTTTGTTGCCACGTTGAATCCCTCTTTCTCTATTTGTCTTTTTAGTTATTGACTAATAAGCGATTTTGATAAGGGGTATAAAAAAGAAAATACGGGAGCATGCCATGTCCCGGTATCTTCCGCTGTTCTGTTGTTTTCCATGCAAAAAATAAAAAACGCTCCCCGGTCCGGGGAGCGTTTGGAATTTCGTTTCGGAAATTAAAGAGCCCAAATAAGATTGTACTGATATGACTTTTAAAAGTCAACCACTTATCTGTCGTCTTCTTCATCCTCATCGCCAATGAAGCTGATGTCATCCTCTACAATCTCTTCTTCTTCTTCATCGAGGTCATCTTCTTCATAGTCGCCTTCGAAATCGTCATCGTCCTCATCCAAATCTAGATCTTCGTCTGTCAGTTCCAGATCTTCTTCTAAATCTTCATCTTCTTCATTATCATCGAATTCAGAAATGCCAAGCTCATCTTCCAGCAGCTTGGATGGTTTCTTTTTCTTCTTCTTTTTACGCTTCTGTGGAAGACTGGCAATTTCTTCTTCCATTTGTTCTACAGGATACCAGCGCTTCAGCCCCCAACGGTTCGTTCCGATCGTCATGAATTGACCATCGACGTTGATGTCTGTGTAGAACTGCGCGATGTACTGCTCTTTCTGCGCTTCTGTAAATCCTTTAATTTTGGCGATACGATTGAACATCTCGTTGAAATCGATCGCTTCTCTTTCTTCTTCCAATATAATAGTAGCCAGTTCAATCATGGATATTTCATCAATTTGCTCTTGGCTAAAGTCTTTTAAGCTCACGGTCCAGCACTCCTTTAAATAGACAGAATAGAATAAATGACCTCTTAGGCATACGAATCACATTTAATCATACCATCCATTATATGATTTGCCCGTATAAAAATCAAATTGCTTTTATGACTCTTTATCTATTACCTTTTGTAGCCAACTTCACATAAATATAAACCCTGGAAGCAGGATAAAGCTTAGTTACACTTGGTATTCGCGCTTTATTTCCATTATAATTAAACCGATATGGGGGCTGCCTCTTTGAGAAGCGCCCTGAGCGACCGGAACCTCTCTATCGTATCAATCCCCGGGTTACGTTCTATCCCCATCATTTATGTAAAGGAGAGACGCAGTATGAAAACACACCCATTTAACTGGATCGCAACCATCATCTTCGTCATCGCTGCAGGCATCTGGTTGTTCACGAACTACGGCCTCGTCCATTCCAAGCATTTGGAGGAAGCGGTGATCACAGGGAAATCCCATACGGATGACGGATATTTCGTCATCGTCGATGATAAGAAGCTCCACGTCAAAGATACGAGCACATGGATGCTGCTGGAAGAAGGCGAAACGTATAATCTGACGTATGAATGGTATGGAATAAAGAAACCTTACGTGAAAGAAGTCAATCAGCCTCACGACGACGATCAAGTCGGAGGCCACTAATAAATATCGCCCTTGCACATCGCAAGGGCGTATTTTTACGACTTTACATATTACGACGGTACTGCCCCCCGACCTCATAGAGGGCGTTGGTGATCTGTCCGAGACTTGCCACTCGGACGGTTTCCATTAATTCAGCAAAAATGTTCCCGTCATTCGCTGCCGTTTCTTTCAGGCGGCGAAGCGAAGCATCCACTACATCTTCATGGCGACTCTGGAAATGGCGCAGTTCTCTTATCTGATGCTCCTTCTCTTCTTGAGAAGCACGCGCAAGTTCCATGGCATCAATTTCCTCCTCGGACGGCGGATGCGGATTCAAATACGTATTGACTCCGATGATCGGCAGCTCCCCCGAATGCTTCTTGCCTTCATAATAAAGTGATTCTTCCTGAATTTTCCCGCGCTGATACTGTCTCTCCATTGCACCGAGTACTCCGCCTCGATCATTGATGCGTTCAAATTCCTGAAGTACAGCCTCTTCCACAAGGTCCGTCAACTCTTTAATGATGTAAGATCCTTGCAGAGAATTTTCATTCTTCGTCAGACCGAATTCTTTATTGATGATCATTTGAATCGCCATCGCCCTCCGCACGGACTCTTCGGTCGGTGTCGTGATTGCTTCATCATAGGAATTCGTATGCAGGGAATTACAGTTATCCTGGATGGCCAGCAGCGCCTGTAACGTTGTACGGATGTCGTTAAAGTCAATTTCCTGGGCATGAAGCGAACGTCCGGAGGTTTGAATGTGATACTTTAACTTTTGGCTGCGTTCGTTCGCTCCATATTTATCACGCATGACGACAGCCCAAATCCTTCTTGCGACCCGCCCGAGCACACTGTACTCCGGATCAAGACCGTTCGAGAAGAAGAAGGAAAGGTTCGGGGCGAACTTGTTGATATCCATCCCTCTGCTCAAATAATATTCTACATACGTGAAGCCGTTCGCCAGTGTGAAAGCGAGCTGAGTAATTGGATTGGCGCCTGCCTCAGCGATATGATAACCGGAGATGGATACGGAATAATAATTACGCACATCCTGGTCGATGAAGTACTGCTGGATATCCCCCATCATACGTAGAGCGAACTCTGTAGAAAATATGCACGTGTTCTGCCCCTGATCCTCTTTAAGAATATCCGCCTGCACCGTACCCCTTACAACGTGGATCGTCTCCGCTTTAATCCGTTCCGCTTCCGACTGATCCGGCGCTCTTCCCTTCTCTGCTTTGAACTTCTCGATCTGCTGATCGACAGCGGTATTAAAGAACATCGCCAGGATAATCGGAGCGGGGCCGTTAATTGTCATGGAAACAGAAGTGGAAGGAGCAACCAGATCGAAGCCCGCGTACAGCTTTTTCATGTCCTCCAATGTACAGATATTGACTCCGCTCTCCCCGACTTTCCCGTATATGTCCGGTCGTTCATCCGGATCTTCTCCGTACAAGGTTACAGAATCGAAGGCCGTACTCAGACGTTTGGCATCTTCCCCTTCTGATAAATAGTGGAATCTGCTGTTCGTCCGCTCGGGGGTCCCTTCTCCAGCAAACTGTCGTTTCGGGTCCTCTCCTTTCCGCTTAAAAGGGAAGACACCTGCTGTAAACGGGAATGCCCCGGGCACATTTTCACGAAGCAGCCACAGAAGGCGGTCCCCCCAGTCCGAATAGGTCGGTAAGGCGACTTTCGGTATTTTCGTACCACTCAAACTTTCGGTCGTCAGATCCATTGTAATTTCTTTGCCGCGAACTTGGAACGTGTACGTATCTCCGCTGTATTTGTCATGGAGATCATCCCAGCCGTCGACCAGCCGCTTCGCTGCCGGATCGATGGAAGCTTCCAGATCGTCTATCCTTTGTTTCAGCTGTTCTTTTCCTGCTCCTTCTTCAAGCAAATGGAAAGATCCTTTCAATTGGTAGAGCTTGCGTTCTTGAGCTGCCTGCTTCTCCGATTCTTCGTGATAGCGGCGTACGGTCATCGAGATGTCCCTTAGATACTGTTGTCTCTCATTCGGGATGATGACGTTCTGTTTCTCTACTTTTCCGGTTTTCGAAAACGACGTTTCTTCCTGCCACTCATAAGTTTCTTTCAATTTATCTACAAGGGCGGCGAATAACGTGTTCGTCCCCGGATCATTAAACTGACTGGCAATCGTTCCGAAGACCGGGAATTCGGCATCACTCTCATGGAACAGCATCCGGCTCCGCTGATACTGTTTCTTCACTTGGGCCATGGCATCCTCCGAGCCTTTCTGCTCGAACTTGTTAATGACGATAAAATCAGCGAAGTCAATCATATCAATTTTTTCAAGCTGGGACGGTGCCCCGAATTCTGCAGTCATTACATACATCGATAGATCCGTGACATCTGTTATGGCCGCATCCCCCTGGCCGATCCCACTCGTTTCGACGATGATGAAGTCAACACCGGAAGCTTTCAGCACACGGATAGCGTCGCTAACGGCCGTCGAAAGCTCGGACCGCGCTTCCCTCGTTGCAAGGGAGCGCATGTACACTCTCGGATGGAAGATGGCGTTCATCCGGATCCTGTCACCAAGCAGGGCTCCTCCCGTTTTCTTTTTCGTCGGATCAATCGATAGAATAGCAATTTTCTTATCTGGAATTTCATTCAGGAAACGACGAATCAATTCGTCTGTGAGCGAGCTTTTCCCTGCCCCTCCTGTGCCTGTAATACCAAGGACGGGAACTTCCCTGTCTGTTTTCTGTTTGACTGCTGTATCAAAAGCAGCCACAAGCTCCCGTTCTTCCTTCGGTTTATTCTCTACATACGTGATGAACCGCGCAATCGATTGTGGATTCCCCGCAGACAGCCCTTTGACTTCTTCCTCCACATCAAGCGGCGGCAGGAAATCGCACTCTTCGATCATTTTATTGATCATGCCCTGAAGCCCGAGCGTTCTTCCATCCTCCGGCGAGAAGACACGGGCAACCCCGTAAGCGTGCAGTTCTTTGATTTCCCGCGGGATGATGACACCTCCACCACCGCCGTAAACGCGGATATGTCCCGCTCCCTTCTGCTGAAGGAGGTCCACCATATATTTGAAATACTCCACATGTCCGCCCTGATAGGACGAGATAGCTATTCCCTGAACATCTTCCTGAATAGCTGCATTCACTACTTCTTCTACGGAGCGGTTATGTCCCAAGTGGATGACTTCCGCCCCTGTTGATTGCAGAATCCGCCTCATAATATTGATGGACGCGTCGTGACCGTCAAACAAACTGGAAGCGGTTACAAAACGAACCGGATTTTTCGGACGATATACAGCCGGTTGTTCCATCTTCTCCTCCCCTTTCTATCCATTTCATTCTTTATTACCAGATGGTCTTTTCTCCTTGAGGGGAAGTCCCTCCAATAAAAGCCGAACCTGCAGATCCGCATACGCTTCAATCGTGAACGTCCTCTGCAATATCCAACGCCGGAATCCCCACATCTGGCCCTGCACGAATATATTATTGGCGATCAATTGAACCTTCTCTTCGGAACAGGGGCCTGAGATATGCTTACGGATCACCTCTTCCAGCATCGCAACCATTTCTCTTTCTTTCTGCAGAACGTAATCCTGCGCATCCTTCGGAAGGGATTTGACCTCCTGGTACATGACTACCACTTCATCCTGCATTTCATCCATTAAATAAAAGTACGAATGGACCGCCTGGATCAGGCTGCTTACCTGTGCCGGATCGATATCATCTTCCATCCGCGCCTTTACGCGCTGGTAGATAGAGTCACATACGAGAAAAAGGACATCCTCCTTCTTACGTATGTATTCATATAACGTACCAATACTGAAGCCGGACGCCTTGGCGATCTCCCGTGTCGTCGTCTTGTGGAAACCTTTCTCGATGAACAAGGTGACCGCTCCTTTGACCATCTGGTTTCTCCGCTTCATCACTAAAGCTTCGTCCTTGATCGTCGAGGGGACTTGTTTATCGGCCATTCTTTCCACCCCTCTCTTTCCATTCGTCCACCCATGCACGGGCAAGCTTATACGGATCGGCGTCAGGTCGGTTCAAGCATTCGCGTTTATGAGAATCGGACTCGACTTCCGTTCGAACATCCCGCCACAGCTCTTCCCTGATCAGATCATATACTTCGAGCTGTAATTGCTGCTTCCGCCGCCGCTGCCCTTCATCGGTTTCGTGTAAATACGTCCGGTGTGCTTCGATCCCACCCCATAGGTCATCAAATCCTGTGGACTCTGTGGCAATCGTCTTTACAACCGGCGGATCCCACCCTTTTGTCTGGACAATCATCTTGTATTCATCAAGCGTAGAGGCAAGCTTCCTCACACCAGGGAGATCGGCCTTATTAATGATAAAAAGGTCTGCGATCTCCATGATCCCCGCTTTGAAAATCTGGAGAACGTCCCCGCTGTTCGGCGTCAAAACCAGCCCGGTCGTATCCACTACCTTCATGATATCAAGCTCCGACTGTCCGACACCGACCGTCTCGACAAGAACGACATCGAATCCACAAGCATCACATACGCGGATACTATCCTTTGTCGCTCTTGCCACTCCGCCGAGATGTCCTCTCGTCGCCATACTGCGGATGAATATTCCCGGGTCGAGGAAATGTTGATTCATCCGCGTACGATCTCCGAGCAGAGCCCCGCCGCTGAACGGACTTGTAGGATCGACCGCAAGAACAGCGACGGTCAGCCCCTGTTTGCGGATATAGGACAGAAGCCGGTTGATCAAAGAGCTTTTTCCCGCTCCAGGGGAACCGGTGATCCCAATATAGTGCGCCTTTTTCTGTATGGAGAAAATGTCACTCATCCATTCCAGCTTCTCTTCATCATCATTTTCAATCCGTGTGATGGCTTTAGCGAGTGCGCGAATATCCTGATTACGTATCCGTTCTGCGAGTGGGTGCATGATCCTTCACCTTTCCAGCCTGGTTATTTCGTCACCATCCGACCGATGACAAGTCTTTGTATCTCTTGTGTCCCTTCATAAATCTGAGTAATTTTGGCATCTCTCATGTAACGCTCGACAGGATAATCCTTCGTATACCCGTATCCTCCATGCACCTGTACCGCTTCCGTTGTCACCTTCATTGCTGTATCTCCTGCGAAAAGTTTCGCCATCGCCGATGCTTTCGAATATGGAAGACCCTCCGATTCTAAATAGGCAGCCTGGTACGTTAATAACCTGGATGCCTCGATTTCCGTAGCCATATCGGCCAATTTAAAGGAAATGCCTTGCAGTGCCGCAATAGGCTTACCGAACTGCTCTCTTTCTTTCGCATAAGCAACGGCTTCGTCAAGTGCACCCTGTGCTATTCCCACCGCCTGAGCGGCTATACCATTACGGCCGCCGTCCAGCGTCATCATAGCAATTTTGAATCCCTGCCCTTCCTCACCAAGCAGATTCCCCTTCGGTATCCGGCAGTTTTCAAAGATCAATTCGGTCGTTGGAGATGAACGGATCCCCAATTTCTTCTCTTTTTTTCCTGTCGTGAATCCCGGGGTATCCTTTTCGACAATAAAAGCGCTGATTCCTTTGTTCCCTTTGTCCATATCTGTTTTGGCGAAAACGACATAGATATCCGCCACTCCACCGTTTGTAATCCATACTTTACTGCCGTTCAACACGTAATGATCCCCTTCAAGCTTAGCATTCGTGCGCATGGAGGATACGTCACTCCCGGCCCCCGGCTCGGAGAGTGCATAGGCACCCAGCTTTTCACCGGATGCAAGGGCTTGAAGGAACGTTTTCTTCTGCTCCTCGGAACCAAATTTATAAATCGGCCAGCTGGCGAGTGAGATATGAGCGGATAATGTAACGCCGGTAGAGGCACACACCCGAGACAATTCCTCCACAGCAATAACATAGCTGACGAAATCCGAGCCGATACCGCCGTACTCTTCCGGCCACGGAATGCCCGTCAGACCGAGTTCGGCCATCTTATTAAAAATAGTCCTGTCGAAGCGTTCCTCCTCATCCCTTTCCGCTGCTGTCGGTTCTACCTCTTTTTTTGCAAAATCGCCCACCATTTTCCTCAGCATTTCCTGTTCTTCTGTCAACGTAAAGTTCATCCTTACAGCCTCCCTAATCTCTGAGCAAGTGATTGCCGATTACAATCCTTTGAATTTCACTTGTTCCTTCATATATTTCACAGACTTTGGCATCCCGGAACAGCCTTTCTACCGGGTAGTCCTCTGTGTATCCGTATCCTCCATGAACCTGAACGGCTTCAATCGCCGCTTCCACCGCAGTCTTGGATGCCATCAGTTTAGCAATCGATACTTCCTTGCCGCATTTCTTGCCTTCCGCCTGAAGGAGGGCAGCATGGTAGACGAGCAGCTTGGACGCTTCCACCTTTGTCGCCATATCTGCGAGCTTGAATGACACCCCCTGAAGATGGGCAATCGGGCGGCCGAACTGCTCCCTTTCCTTCGCATAAGCGATGCTGTGATCCAGTGCTGCTTCCGCAATCCCCAATGACTGAGCAGCAATACCAATTCTTCCGACGTTCAAATTGGAGAGAGCAATTTTATACCCTTCTCCTTCCTGCCCAAGAAGCTGGCTTTCCGACACCTTACACTGATCGAAATTCAAAGAAACGGTACTGGATCCATGCAGCCCCATTTTCTTCTCCGCTTTCCCGATCGTAAATCCAGGGGTATCTCGTTCCACAATGAATGCACTCAGCCCCTTCCCTGCCGGCACATCCGGATTCGTCCGGGCGAAAACGATAAACGTATCTGCTTTTCCTCCGTTTGTTATGAATACTTTGGATCCATTCAATACGTAATGGTCTTCCTGCTTGACCGCGCGTGTCTTCAGGCTGCCGGCATCCGATCCAGCACTCGGTTCCGTGAGCGCGAAAGCACCCAGGTATTCACCGGAAGCAAGTTTAGGAATGTACCGCTCCTTCTGCTCCTCTGTTCCAAAATATAGAATCGGATTCGTGCCGACAGACGTGTGGACAGAGAGGATCACTCCGAGCGTCGCACTGACTCTTGAAATCTCATGAATGGCGGTTATATAGGAGATGTAATCCATTGCGGCTCCGCCGTATTGCTCAGGGATTGGAATGCCCATTAAGCCGAGCTCTCCCATCCTTGCTACCAGTTCTTCCGGAAAACGGTCTTCCTTCTCCATCCGTTCTACTGCAGGAGCCACTTCCTTCTCCGCGAAGTCCCGAACCATTTTCCTCATCATCTGCTGTTCATCCGTGAATCGCAAATCCATCGCCGTTCTCCCCTTTACCGGTTAATCGTAGATGTAGAAACCACGTCCAGATTTCTTTCCAAGCCAGCCAGCGCTGACGTATTTCCGAAGCAGTGGACACGGACGGTATTTACTGTCACCGAATCCTTCATGCAGTACTTCCATAATAGAAAGGCACGTGTCGAGTCCGATGAAATCAGCAAGGGTCAGCGGTCCCATCGGATGATTCATACCCAGCTTCATCACAGCATCGACATCCTCCGGGGTAGCCACACCTTCATAGACGGTATAAATCGCTTCATTAATCATCGGCATCAGAATACGGTTGGATACAAAGCCCGGGAAATCTTCTACCTCCACAGGTGTTTTCTCAAGCTTGACCGTCATCGCTTCCACTGCTTCATAAGTAGCATCACTCGTTTGGATCGCACGGATGATTTCGACAAGCTTCATGACAGGAACCGGATTCATAAAGTGCATGCCGATCACTTGTGATGGGCGGTTGGTTGCCGCTGCAATATCTGTAATCGGCAGGGACGACGTATTAGTCGCAAGAATCGCGTGTTCCGGTGCAATTTCATCCAGCTGACGGAATACATTCGTTTTGACATCCATCTTCTCTACTACCGCTTCAATGATCAAGTCACAGTCAGAAGCCTCTTTCAAATCTGTGGTTGTCGTTATCCTCCCAAGCACATCCCGCATATCCGCTTCCGTGATACGGCCTTTATCGACCGCCCGCCTTAAACGGTTTTCTATTCCTTTTCTCCCTTGAATCAACGCATCTTCACTGATGTCGTTGAACTTCACCTCAAGTCCAGCCTGTGCGAATACCTGGGCTATTCCAGACCCCATTTGGCCGGCCCCGATCACCATCATTCGTTTCATCGTCATCGCGCTCTCCCCCTTACGCTTTTGGTACTTCAATCAAAACCGCATCCCCTTGACCGCCGCCGGAACAGATAGCAGCAATACCAAGCCCGCCTCCGCGGCGTTTCAGTTCAAGAGCCAAGGTAAGAATAATCCGTGCTCCGCTTGCCCCAATCGGATGCCCTAGTGCAATCGCTCCCCCATTAACGTTGACTTTCTCAGGATCAAGCCCAGCGATTTCTCCACTCGCTAGCGCTACAGCCGCGAACGCTTCGTTCACTTCGAATAGATCAATTTGATCCATCGACTTCCCTGCTTTCTTCAACAATTTATTGATGACAAGCCCCGGCGTCTGTGGGAAGTCCTGCGCCTCAACGGCTATTTCATCATGTGCGATGATTGCAGCAAGCGGCGTCTTCCCTAGTTCAGACGCTTTCCCTTCTGACATCAGGACCATTGCACAGGCTCCATCATTGACGCCTGGTGCATTCCCGGCTGTTATGGAACCCGTTTGATCGAATACAGGACGCAGCTTGGCAAGAGCCGTGACAGAAGTATCTTTTCGGGGAGCCTCATCACGGTCGACAATAACAGGATTTCCTTTGCGCTGTGGTACTTCGACAGCCGCAATCTCTTCTCCAAGCACTCCGGATTCGATCGCTTTCACTGCTCGTTGGTGGCTGCGATAAGCCCATTCATCCTGCGCCTCTCTGGAGAGATCGAATTGTTCCGCCGTCCTGTTCCCGTAAGTGCCCATATGGACGTTTTCAAACGAACAAGTAAGTCCGTCATGGATCATCATATCTTTCACTGTACTGTCTCCCATCCGAAGCCCCCACCTGGCTTTGGACATAATATACGGAGCGTTGCTCATGCTTTCCATTCCCCCGGCAACGATGATTTCTTCTTCTCCCAACCGGATGAATTGATCGGCCATCGTAACACTTCTCATACCAGAGGCGCACACTTTATTTATCGTTTCCGTCTTTACATCCCATGGAATGCCGGCATTTCGAGCCGCCTGTCGGGATGGCAGCTGGCCCTGCCCACCTTGAAGGACGGACCCCATGATGACTTCCTGAACATCCTCTGCATCTATCTCCGCTCTGCTCAAAGCCGCTTTGATCGCCGTCCCTCCAAGCTCCGATGCAGTAAGAGATGAAAGACCTCCACCAAGTTTAGCGAAAGGGGTACGGGCACCTGCTACGATTACTGTTTTTGTCATAGATCGTTCCTCCTCATTTTTGATAACGCTTTCAAAATTAGTGATTGAACGCTCGCTCGATGTATCTCCATAAGGAAAGTGTACAAAAAATTCTGTACACTTTCCACAATTTTCGAATTATTTAGATCTTTTTCCTGTTGGTCAAACGTTTAATCAAGCGGACTGTTCTTCCTTACTTTCAAACATGGATTTTGCAAGTATTTCCGCAATATCCATCGTACTTACCTGTTCTTCTACTTCTTTCGCTTTCGTCCCATCAGACAGCATCGTCAGACAGAATGGGCACCCGCTTGAAATCATCGTCGGTTCAACAGCAAGAGCCTGTTCCGTTCTTGCCACGTTTACACGATTTCCTGATTTCTCTTCCATCCACATCATTCCGCCACCGGCACCACAGCACATTCCATTGGAGCGATTGCGTTTCATTTCCACCACTTCAACACCGGGAATCATTTCGAGCACTTCGCGCGGTGGTTCGTACACTTCGTTGTAACGTCCAAGATAACAGCTGTCATGATAGGTGATCCGTTCGTTAACGACACCCTCCGGTTTTAACTTGCCATCCTTCAGCCATTCCGCCAGCATTTCTGTATGGTGGTAGACTTCCGCTTCCAACCCGAAATCCGGATACTCATTCTTAAAGATGTTGTATGCGTGTGGATCAATAGTAATGATTTTCTTTACTTCGTGCTTTTCAAATTCTTTCATGTTCTTCTCCGCGAGCTCCTGGAAGAGGAATTCATTCCCCATCCGTCGCGCTGTATCACCGGAATTCTGCTCTTTGTTACCAAGAATAGCGAATTTGACGCCCGCTGCGTTCATCAGTTTCGCAAAAGCGATAGCGATCTTCTGGCTGCGGCTGTCATAGGATCCCATCGAGCTTACCCAGAAAAGATACTCGAAGGTTTCTCCCGCTTTCTTCAACTCTTTAACTGTTGGGATAGCGGCGTCTTCATCAAGGCTGCGCCAGTCTTCCCGTTCCTTCTTAGAAAGCCCCCATGGATTACCTTGACGCTCGATGTTCATCATCGCTCTTTGTCCGTCTGCATCCATCTTCCCTTCCGTTAAAACGAGGTATCTGCGAAGGTCGATAATCTTATCCACGTGCTCGTTCATTACCGGGCACGCATCTTCACAGTTACGGCAGGTAGTGCATGCCCAAAGTTCTTCTTCGGTGATGACATCACCGATCAAACTTTTGCTTTGGACAGCATCCAGTGTTGCCGCTGCTTCATCGGACCCACTCGACCTCGACATCTGGGCAAGTGTATTCCCTTCCGTGCCGGAGAACGCGTAGGCTGGGACCCATGGTGACTTTCCTGTAACGGCAGCACCTTTTTCAGTCAGGTGGTCTCTCAACTTGATGATAAGATCCATCGGAGAGAGCATTTTTCCTGAGCCGGCAGCCGGGCAGACATTCGTACAGCGGCCACATTCGACACAAGCATAGAAATCGATCATCTGCAGCTGATTGAAATCCTCAATTTTACCGACACCGAATGAAACATCTTCCTCCGCGGCATCTTCATCGATTTCAAAATTGATCGTCTTCAGCTTCCCAGGCGGTTCTTCTCTGCTTAAATAAACGTTGACCGGTGCGGCGATTAAGTGTGCATGTTTGGATTGTGGAACATAAACCATAAATGTGAGCAGGATAAGCAGGTGGATCCACCACATGACAAAAAATACAGTCGCAGCGGCTGCTGGCGGCATCCAAGAGAAAGCGCTTGCAACAGCGGACGCAACAGGTTCTGTCCACGCTCCTTCATGACCGTGCCATATAAGTCCCATTCCATTCCCTACAAGTACGGTGACCATCAGAGTTCCGATAAAAATCAATACTAGTCCCGCTTTAAATCCACGCTTTAAGCGGACAAGTTTCTCGATATATCGACGATAGAAAGCCCAAATAACGGCTACCAGAATGGTCAATGTTACAATTTCCTGGAAGAAGGTGAACCCTGGATAGAACGGTCCTAACGGCAGGTGACTGTCCGGTGCCAACCCTTTCCAAATAAAATCGATGGCCCCGAATTGGACAAGAAGGAAACCATAAAACATCATGACATGAATGATTCCTGATTTCTTATCTTTCAACAGCTTTTTCTGGCCGAACACATAAATCCAAATCTTTTTTAAACGTTCTTTCAGTTTGTTATCATACTCAAATTTCTTCCCTAAACGGATGTATGCAACCCTTGTCCTGATAACGCGTGTGAACAAGTAGAGACCATACACCGTGACAGCAAGGAACAAGACCCAGTTTGCCACTAATAACGGATTCATGAACTCTCCCCCTTTTTCTTTATCACCGGGCAATTCCCGCAGCACCCGGAATGTTGAATTTTCTGACTCTTATACATCAACTATAAATTATGAATGAGCATTCAGTCAATATATTTTCGCTATTTCCTGTTGAAATGTAAGGAACTGGGGAAACTATTAGGAAAATCGATCTGCAGGAGGAATGTTCGTGGTCGTCTTCTATATCATTTTATGCCTTTCCATCTTCGCCTTATTACTGATTCTCGATTTCAAATTCGGACGTGCCTCTCACCTTAAACACGCCCGTAGACTGCCGTTCTTTGAAGGAACAGGAGATGCCCGATTATACACGAACGGATCTTCCCTCTACGAGGACCTTTTTCAATCGATTCGAGATGCTGATAAACAAGTGGATGTCCAGTTCTTTTCCATAGAAACCGACTACATCAGTGATAACTTTCTTACTGTCCTCAAGGAGAAAGCGGAACAAGGTGTTCCCGTCCGTCTGCTTGTCGACCGCCTCGCCGGTTTCAAAATGAATAAACACATCCAGAAGGAACTTACAAATAATGGAGTCATTTTTCAATTCGCCGAAACTCCCGGTTTTCCTTTCTTATTCTACAAAATGAACCGAAGGAACCACAGAAAAATCACCGTTATTGATGGAAAAATCGGCTATGTCGGCGGTTTTAACATTGGCAGGAATTATATTGGTGAGAATCCAAAATTCGGAAACTGGCGGGATTACCATCTTCGGTTAACCGGTGAAATTGTCCAAGGACTCCACGATATATTTGAAGACGATTGGCAGATATCGAAAGGAAACAAGGTTCCACTTCCTAATGCACCCGGCAGGAAGAAAGAACGTGGGATCACTCTCTTTCCTACAGACGGGGTGGAACTGGAAGACGCATTCATGGAACTCTTCCGTTCTGCCGAAGAAGAAATTCTGATCGGTTCCCCTTATTTCATTCCTACCGAGCGGTTGATGGCCGAGCTGGAGAAGAGCTTAAAGCTTGGCATCACTCTCCACGTCATGGTACCGCTGAAAGCGGATCACCCCTTCGTCAAAGAAGGAGGCATACCCTATCTGGAAAGGCTGTACCGACTGGGCGCACATGTTCATTTCTACGACGCCGGATTCTATCATCCAAAAATGACGATCATTGACAAAAAGATCGTCGACATCGGGACGGCTAATTTTGACCGAAGAAGCTTGTTCCTGAATAAAGAGGTGAACACGTTCTTGTACGATCCAGTGTTTATCCAAACGGTCCGCAATTCCTTTTTTAAGGATATGGAAGATTCGATTCCTTTTGACGACCACTGGTTAAAGCATCGTTCTTGGAAGACCAGAATAAATGAAAAGATCGCAGTTCTCCTGCGACCTCTTCTGTAGAATTATTTCATTAAGGAAGAAAAGAAAGGACCAACCCATCCGACTATTTTAAACCCCAAATAAATGCCGATGATTCCAGATACCCCGGCAAATGCCGGAGGTGCCGGGATCGGCAGTTTGCAAAGAGCGAAGACGATACCGACCACCAGCCCTGTCACTAAAGCGAAGATGATTTCTTTCACATTTCCACAGCCTTTCTCCACAAGAGACGTTTCTGCCTTTAGCTTTCACGTCCGCCTGCGAGCTCATGCATTCTCTTACATCCTATCAGTAAGGATATAAAAAGATGTCAAAAAAACCGGACGCCCCCGCCTCATTCTGTTTACAGAATGAGAGGGATCGTCCGGTTTTTTCATTCATTTGATGGGTTTACATCTGCTCCGGTGCAGACACACCGATCAAGTTCAGAGCATTACGCAGGGTCGTACGTACTGCCTGCATCAAGGCAATACGTGCAGCAGTCGCTTCTTTATTGTCTTCATCCAGAACTTTGACAGCGTTGTAGAAGCTGTGGAGATTGGAAGCGAGATCAAACGTGTACTGGGTAATACGGTGAGGTATCCGTTTGTCAGCGGCGTCAGCAACCACCTGTGGGAATTCACCAAGTCGTTTCAGCAGGTCCTCTTCTTTCTCGGAAGCCAGATGACTTCCATCGAAGGAGTCTGCTTTCATCCCTTTCTCTTCTGCTTGTTTCAACATCGTACAAATGCGGGCATGCGCATACTGCACATAATAGACAGGGTTCTCGTTGGATTCTGAACGTGCAAGGTCCATATCGAAGTCCAAGTGAGAATCGCTGGAACGCATGGAGAAGAAATAGCGCATAGCGTCAATTCCCACTTCTTCCATCAGCTCACGAAGCGTGACAGCTTTTCCAGTCCGCTTACTCATTTTCACTTTCTCTCCGTCCTGGAACAGGTTGACCATTTGAATGATTTCCACTTCCAGTGTGTCTTTATCGTAACCAAGCGCTTGAATAGCCGCTTTCATACGTGGAATATAGCCGTGGTGATCCGCTCCCCAAATGTTGATCAGCGTATCAAAGCCTCGGTCCAGTTTATTTTTATGATAAGCGATATCCGGTGTCAGATACGTGTAGGAGCCGTCATTTTTAATGAGTACGCGGTCTTTGTCGTCATCAAAGCGTGTCGTCTCAAACCATGTAGCATCTTCTTTCTCGTAGACATACCCCTGGTCTTTCAACACCTGAAGAGCATCTGTGATCTGATCTCCCTGGTACAAGGATGTTTCCGAGAACCACTCGTCGAACGGAACGCGGAATTCTTCCAGGTCTGTCTTGATATTGTTCAGAAGGAACTTCAATCCGTACTCTCGGAAATATTGAAGACGTTCTGCATCCTCGACGTCCACCCATTTCTCTCCGTCTTCTTCTACAAGCTTATTACCAAGACCGATAATATCCTGACCGTGATAACCATCTTCCGGCATTGCCCACTCTTTACCAAGGGCCTGCATATAACGTGCTTCAACGGAAAACGCCAGATTAGCCATCTGATTTCCTGCATCGTTGATATAATATTCACGGGAAACGTCATATCCTGCTGCATCCAGGACGTTACAGAGCGAATCGCCGACAGCTGCTCCGCGAGCGTGGCCGAGGTGAAGCGTACCCGTCGGGTTGGCGGATACGAACTCGACTTGTATCTTATGGCCATTGCCGCTGTCTGTACGGCCATAGGCATCGCCTGCCTCAAGAATGGCCGGGACAAGCTCCGTCAGATACTGATTGTTCATATAGAAATTGATGAACCCGGGGCCGGCAATTTCAATCTTCTCGATAGAAGCTTTCGAATGATCGAATGCTTCAACCAGCTCTGCAGCGATGGCGCGGGGGTTCTTTTTGGCGATCCGTGCCAGCTGCATCGCCATGTTCGTCGCATAGTCTCCGTGGGCTTTGTCCTTTGGCTGCTCCAGAACAACTTCCGGGAGCTCTTCCTCTGCAGCCAACCCGGCAGCCACGACGGCGCGGCTGATTTCTTCTTTCAATTTCAGTTCCATTTGTTCAACGATATTCATGTTTCGCTCTCCTCCTCAAACGTCAACGTCAAGCGGTGGGCTTGAGTCACTTCGTGATTTAACGTCATCGTATAATTCAAAAACAGTCGTCCTGGAACGGTTTCCGCCGGGGAACGAAAATCCAATTCCTTTGTATATGTCTTCATATGGAAATCACCATAGGTGTGATGATACAGGTTTTCTGTTTCCGCGGATTCTATGAATACCTGGCGCATCTCCACGCCTCCGCTCCGCTTAATGCTGACATGACCCGGCTTGACCGTCACCATCGTGCGGACCGGATCGCCTTCCTCCTGATGCTCGATAAAGGTGAGCACTTGAGTATCGCCGCGCGTGAGAAATTGTCCGGACTCTTGGATTTCCATCTTCTCCACACGATCTCCATCCCTTATTTCCGTGACGAGCTGCACCTGGACGTCCCAGCCGTTACTTGGCATATTCCCCTCCACCTTCGTTTCTCTGATTTACGTACAAGATATAACTTATTTATTATAAGAATTCATATAAAAAAACGCAAGCCGCCCCTCAGCCCGCAAGCAGCCGCACCATTTCCTTTATCTCGCCGATCTGCACGATATGTCCTGGTATCGTATAAGCCCCATATAAGATAAGGATAGCCAAAACGAGGGTGCGATACCATCCTTTGGAGAGATATTTTTGGAATGGGCGCTGATCAGGAACGAAAACAAGCAGCAGAAAAGGAAGCAGAATACCGACAGCAAGCAAATCCACATTCCATTGGGACTGCTCTTCCGAAACAGCCAGTGTGAACTTCAGCACATCATCGATCTGCTCTTCCACGTCCAGTCCCGCTACCTTATCCTTCGTAAGACCTTGCTCTATTGTCAACGTCCCTTCATTCCAGGTATAGCTGTAGTTGGACGGATTCCATTGGCCGACAAACGTGACGAGTAAAAGCCCGACCATCACGACCGCATAGATGATCATGATAATTCTTCTTTTTTTATTCAAAACAAAGCCGCTCCTTTGTATAAAAATCAAATAGAAAAACCACTATGATCCGCTCACAGTGGCTTGTTCTATTCTATCATTTATTTCACGAACCCTAAAAGCATTTCACGGACGAATTTACTCGCGACGATCGGTGTCATCTCTGTCGGGTCATAGACAGGAGCTACTTCAACGAGATCCGAACCGACGATATTCATGTCACTCGCTGCCATCGCATGGATGCTGGCAAGCAGCTCTTTCGAGGAAATACCGCCGGCTTCCGCCGTACCTGTGCCCGGTGCAAAAGCGGGGTCAAGCACGTCGATGTCGATCGTTACATAGACCGGACGTCCTGCCAAGGTTGGAAGCACTTCCTTCAAGGGCTCAAGCACTTCGAATTTCGACATATGCATCCCGGACTCTTCGGCATACTGAAATTCTTCCCTCATGCCGGAACGGATTCCGAATGAGTACACATTCTCAGGACCGATAAGTCCGCACGTCTTCCTGATCGGTGTGGAGTGGGAAAGCGTCTCCCCTTCGTACTCTTCCCGCAGATCCGCATGGGCATCGATGTGAATGACGGCAAGATCGGGGTACTTCTTATACATTGCCTTAATCACAGGCCATGTAACCAAATGTTCTCCACCAAGTCCAAGTGGATACTTCCCTTTCTCCAATAAGTCATCCATAAAACCTTCGATAATATCAAGACTCCGGGCCGGGTTCCCGAATGGAAGCAGCATATCCCCTTTATCATGGTAACGTACTTCTTCCAAATGCTTGTCTAGATAAGGACTGTACTCTTCCAACCCGATCGAAGCTTCACGAATCCGGTTGGGACCGAAACGGGATCCGGGACGGAAGCTCACCGTCCAATCCATCGGCATGCCGTAGATGACAGCATCCGCCTCTTCTTCTGTCGCTCTGCTCATAATGAACACTTTGCCGGAATACGACTCATCAAAAATCATGGCCTGTCACTCCTCCGTCAAATCTTTTACGAATTTCGGAAGAGCGAAACTCGCTTTATGAATCTCTTCTGTATAGTACTTCGTATCAATAGACGTGAACCGCTCCTCTTTCACTTGAAGTGGATCGTACACTTTACTTCCCATCGTGAATGTCCAAAGACCGCTCGGATACGTCGGAATATTCGCCGTGTACACTTTCGTGATCGGGAACGTCTCTTTCACATCGCCGTACACCTGACGGATTAAATCTGCTTTGAACCATGGATTATCCGTCTGCGCAACAAAGATTCCATCTTCTTTCAACGCTTTGGCAATCCCTTCATAGAACCCTTTAGAGAACAAGTTCACGGCAGGGCCCACCGGCTCGGTGGAGTCGACCATGATCACATCATACTCCTGCTCACTTGTCGCAATATGCATGAAGCCGTCATCTACTTTGACTTCCACACGCGGATCATCCAGCGCTCCGGCAATGGATGGAAGATATTCCTTGGAGTATTCGATGACTTTGCCGTCGATTTCGACAAGCGTCGCCTTCTCCACCCCTTCATGCTTTAAGACCTCACGAATCACACCGCCGTCTCCGCCGCCGACAACAAGGACGTTCTTCGGATTTGGATGAGTAAACAACGGTACATGGGCAACCATTTCGTGATAGACGAATTCATCTTTCTCTGTCGTCATGACCATGTCATCAAGAACGAGCATGTTCCCCCATTCTTCCGTTTCCAGCATTTCCAACTCTTGAAAATCTGTCTTTTCCTTATGAAGCGAACGATTGACTTTCGCTGTAATACCGAAATTCTCGGTTTGTTTCTCGGTAAACCATGTACCCATGTTTCATTCTCCTTTTTCATCTATAAGTAGTTCCATTGTATATAAACTTTCACAAGAAGTTTATTTTACTACGTATTCTCACATAATAATAGCAGTCTTTATACATTCTTAACAGTTGGGAGTATAAAAAGATGCGCTCATTATTTAAACGTACGTATAAATGGGGGAAGCGAGGGTTCAAGCTGGCTTTGTTCGGTTTGATTGCCGGAGTTGTCCTCACAATCGGTGTATTGATTGCAGCCGTCATCCAAGGGCCTCCTTCCTTGACGACTGAACAAAATACGGTCTTCTATGGATCGGACGGAGAAATTATCGGCGAGGATCAAGGAGCCGAAGAACGCTACTGGATCGACATCGATGACATGCCGGAGTCCTTGAAAGATGCCACCCTTGCCATTGAGGACAGACGCTTTTATAACCATTTCGGCTTCGATTTCAAGCGAATCGCAGGCGCGGCTCTCACAGATTTGAAGCAGATGAGGATGGCGGAAGGAGCCAGTACGATCACACAACAATACGCCAGGAACCTGTACCTTTCCCATGACAAGACATGGACGAGGAAGCTCCATGAAGCAATGTATGCCCTACGTCTCGAAATCTTCTACAATAAAGATGAAATTCTGGAAGGCTACCTAAATACGATTTACTACGGACACGGTGCCTATGGAGTAGAAGCAGCAAGCAGGTATTACTTCGATAAAAATGCGGAAGAGCTCTCTTTGAAAGAAGCCAGTATGCTTGCCGGAATACCTAAGGGACCGAGCTATTATTCTCCATTAGATAATGAAGAAAATGCGGAAGAACGTCAGGAGCTTATATTGACGGAAATGGAGAATAACGGCTACATCACGCCATCTGAGAAAGAGGCGGCCGTAACCGCAAGCATTACGTATGCAGATCCCGACAAATCCGAGGAGAAGGAAATTGCTCCTTATTTTCAGGACCAGGTCGTGACAGAAGCAGCCGGCATCCTTGACGTAAGCAGGGAAGAAATTGAAAGCGGAGGCTTCCATATCCATACGACGTTGAAGGAAGACCACCAGAATATCCTCGAAGAAAAGGTGAAGAAAAATATACCCGCGGAGGAAGAGATACAGGTCGCTGCTGCGGTCATGGATGATCAGACCGGAGCCATCACAGCCATGATCGGCGGGAAAGATTACGAAGAGAGCCCTTATAATCGTGCCACCCAGGCGGAACGACCGGTTGGATCCACGATCAAACCATTCCTCTATTACGCAGCGCTGCAGGAAGGCTACTCTCCAGTCACCATGATAGAAAGCAAACCGACAGAGTTTGAAGTGTCCGGAAAAAGTGAACCGTATGCTCCGACGAACTTCAACGGAAAGTTTGCCGATAAACCGATTACGATGGCTCAGGCTCTCGCCATATCCGATAACATCTATGCCGTCTCTACCCATATGGACATCGGACCGGAGAAGCTTGTCCGGACGCTGCAGGATTTCGGTATCGATAAGCAATTCAAACCGAACCCTTCCCTTGCCCTCGGCTACTCCTCTGTATCCCTTTTGGATATGGTAACCGCCTACGGCAAGCTCGTGCAGGGAACAGAATCGATCTCCGGGCATACGGTGAGCAAAATCACCGATCAGCACGGGAGCGTTTTGTATGAATATGAACCGGTTTACGATAAGGATAAAGCCATTGATAAGAAAACGGCATTCGCCGTGACGCATATGATGACAGGCATGTTTGACTCGGGGCTTAACGCCAACTACGCAGACGTCACCGGTTCACCAATCAACGGCAAACTGACACGTATGTATGGCGGCAAATCAGGAACAACGGATACCGACAGCTGGATGATCGGCTTCAGTCCTCAGTATTTGTCCGCCGTGTGGATCGGGTATGATGAAGGCGGCAAAGTACTCGAAGACTTTAACGACCATCGCTATGCCAAGAACATCTGGGCAGATACGATGGAGGCTGTCCACGAGCCGCTTCCTGAAGCTTCTTTCATTCCACCGCCGGGCTTGAAAGGCGTCTATATCGACCCTGACACCGGGGCCCTCTCCGGACCGAACTGTCCTAAGGAGCGGCTTGTGTATATGGAGAAAGCCGCAATTCCTGATGAAGTCTGCGGCGGAGATGACAGCAAGGATGTAGAGGAGGAATTCAAGAATGACCCTTGGTTCAAAGATGTGGTCGACTGGTTCTTCTAATTTCAATATTCTCCTAAAAATAAACCCGGGCGATCCGATAAACGGACGTCCGGGTTTTCTTTATCTGCTATAAAATAGCCAGATCCGCAAGATCATCTAAACGGAAGCTGTAGGGCTCTTTCGTTTTCCAGTTTATTGCGTTCACCCGCCGCTCCGTTTTGTTCAACTGCTTCAGCTTCAGTATGACATCCTCGTAATCAAAACCGTTATGCACTCTGGCTTTTACAGTAAGATCATCTTTCCATGCCCGCTGCAGCAGAAAATCGACTTCCGCCGCCTTCTGCTCATCGATGATTCCTTTCTCCACCCGTTCATCCTCTTTCCACAGGTTTTTAATCATTTCTACATGCTCCGGCAGCATTAAGGACGTCCACTTGATCGTCCCACGGTCACGATTTCGATTATCCATTTCGCTCTCTCCTCCAAAACGAACGTTTGTTCTCATTTTAACACAAAAAAGCAAAAGGTATACTGGGTTTTCAAGGGAATGACACATAAAAAATCCACCCCCGCAGATGCGGGAGCGGAACATTTCATTCTACTCCTAGCGATTCCTTTAAAGAAGACGTCGTATTTTCCCACAATTCCGGCTTGAAATCCCGTAAGTAGTCACCGAGAATTTTCTTGGACTTTTCATCCATGTGATCAACGACATACTTCCCTTTCAATGACTTATCCATATGATTCACGTGCTCAGGCATCAGTTTGTAGCCACGCTTGATGGAACGGTCGACGACGATTTCGCTCGCTGCCACTCCATAATAACAAGGTTTGCCTTCTTTAAACTCCACCGTGACCCAGGCAATCCAATACAGCAGACCGTTCTTCACGACTTCTCTGTCCGTAATGAACTTGATCCGCTTCTCGACTTTACTTCTCGCATGAAGAGCTCCCATATCGACGTAGGCCTCTTCTTCATTCGGATCGACGATGACAGGCGTCATGTTCTCCAGGCTTATGGAACCGACACCGTAACCGCCGTGGCCGTCCGTGGAGTCGTCCTTAATGATGGTAAACTGATTCTTTTTCTTATCTTCCGAGTCTTTGTTGTTTTTGAACTGATCGAATTCTCTCATGCTTTAAACGCTCCTCCTCATTGTGTACACCAGCTATTTTGTCCCATTTTAACATACAACAGCAGGATTATTGTCAAGGAAGCGTCGAACACCCCATTAATCAAACGCTTGTTTAAGTCTCCTATGATTCATCTCGCCTCCAGTCCTCGCCGGACGCCCGCTTCATAAAAGTGAAGTCCTCCGTAGCAGGATCTTTATATCGGGGTTGTCTCTTCTCTTTCTTAGATCGTCGGGCACGGAGCAGGTGCAGTCCTTCCACCGGCACCCCTACCCTCCGCTGCTGGACATCTTTGATTCCCTGGATGATAAGCTGCATAGAGGCGATAATAACGACAAAACAAAGAAGAGCGGGAATGATCAGCCACCACCGGCCGGTCATGAGAGAATTCTTCGCAGAACCGATTAACCCTGACCATTCGTAGGTCGTACTCAGCGGTGGATCGTTCTGATATGGTTCGTACGTAACTTTTGTGCCGCCGAAGTAAATATCAAATACGCCGAGGTGAATGAAAATCAGCAGCGTTTGAATGAATTGCTGCCCGAAAACAACCCCTATCCTTGCACTCATATGTGGAAGCAGATGCTTCCATAGAAGATGGACGGAACTGCCTCCAAGTACTTTGGTACTGACAACAAACTCTTCTTTCATGATCCCTTTCATTTCCTTTCCGAACAGCGTTACGACAAGCGGAGCAGCCAGCAGAGTAAGGATCAGAGCCTGGTACAGGATCCGCTCGGTTTCCGTCGTCACAAACCCTCCCTCCGGCATCCATAACACCGGCCGGAGAAGCAGGTAGGCGATGACCGTCATCGGCAGGAAGTGCATGCCGTCCACCAGCTTCTCGATCCCCTGCTGCCATTTCGACGGCAGAAAGAACGTATACGGGACTGCCAGAATAAAGCCGATAAAGATGCGCAGGAAAGCGATAGCCAATGCAAAAAGGATCGTGTATTTCGCCCCGACAAGCAATTGATCAAATACGCTGAATCCAAGGACGTCCGTCCCAAGAAAAACGTACTCCGGTGTATGGGGCGCACCGCTCACCAGTCGATCATTCTCATCGTATATTTGAAAGTACTGATCGACGAGGGGATCGGCAGTCATTGTATAGACGATGCTTACGATAACCGTCGAGACGATGATCAGGAAGCCGGTCAGGAATTTGATATTCCTAAAGTGGGCGAGTATTTCTCTCCAGATGAAGGAGAACCGCACTCCTCCCGTACGTTTTCCTTTGCCCATAAAGGAATTCATGTGCATATTCTCTTCTTCCAAGCGCCGTCCATCCTTGATAAGGAAAGACTCCGTTCCCTGATACAGTAAATAAAATGGAGTGAACAAAAGAAAAAGGACAAAAGCAGAAACAATGGGCCGGAAATCGTCTATGAACACCGTTGTGATTCCGTTGATGTTAAATATGTATTCAATGATCAATAGACTGGAAAGCGCTCCCCAGACGATGATTTTTGAATGGGAAAAGGTACTGGAAACGATGTTTCGCACCACATGAACGGAAAGGATGTTCCATTTCGTCAATCCCTTCCCCAGCGCCAGCTGCACATAAGGCTTTGCCATCTCTTCCTCCATTAACAGCAGAAGAATCCTGTACATCATGACCATCGGAAGCACCGCAATGGCGATGATCGGAAGCAGATAAATCTTATCCTCTCCAAGCGAAGTGAACGGGGCTATCAGCCATCCGGTCTGTTTGAAGAACCAAACGATGAAGAGCTGTAAAGAAAAAGCGAGCAGAAGATCCGGGACAGCCTCCAGAAGGCCGACGATACGATCGACTACGGTCCGGATCCATTTCGGCAGGAATAAGGTAAAGAACGCACCGAAAAAAGCAAGGGCGACACCAAGCAGAATGCCTCCAAAGAAGAGAAGCATGGAATAACGATACGGCTCCCATATATAATCAAGCATCGGCACCTGCTGACCTTTGAACCAATATGTCCATTCAGTTGGATGACCAAGACTCATAATAAGATCCCGCAACTGCAGACCGTAGCTGCGCAAATCAAAGAAAGCCCCCTCATAAAACAGCGCCGGCGACGCGCTGATCAATACAATCCCGATCAGCCCCAGCACATAATAACCAATGAACTTCACTAATTTCACAACTCAATCCCACCTTTTTTTTTCGAAATAATCAGACATATAGATAAAAAAAGAAAAGGCATACTCACGTGGTACACCTTTCCGCTGTCGGAAAAAAAAATCAGGATAATCAACCGGATCCTATAGTCCCAGTTTAATGAATAGCGCGCAATTTTTCAATAAATTTCCAAGCGTCAGCTATGTCTTCTTCCATATACTTTTGAGCGCTTTTTACTGTGAACACCTTCTCCGCTATTTCATCCTTCGGTAGATCTTCAAAGAAAAGCATCGTCGAAACCAGCTCTAAAAACCGGGAGCTCCGTCCGTTCATTTCTGCAATCTGTGCGTGAAGCGGCGGCAGGTTCATTTCATAGTGGGTGAGGAATTCCCTGCCGCTGTCCGTCAATTGATAGCGGTATTGATAGTAATTCTTTTTCTCTTCCCTCGTTTCCCTGATAAATCCCAGATTGCACATCTCTTCTACACGCAGCGTCAACTCTTCCGAATACGGTCCGTAAAAATGGAACTGGTACCGCTCTTCGAAAGGAATGTCACATTTCTTCAAAATATAGATCATCTTCTGCAGCTTCTTCCTTCCGACGATTTCATCGGTACTAGAAAAGAACTGCATCAACTTCGCATGGTTTTCCAACATGGAAGCTCACTCCTTATCCATACAAAATTTCCATAATCCGCTTCTTCGTCTTACTTCGATTCGACATATCACGCAGTAGATCCATCGGGAAATAAAGCTTATGGTCGGTCCGCTTCTTCCCTGAAATAGACTCCACAATATCCGACAGACGGGAAAGCTCCTTCAATTCATCGTTCGGCTGCAGGAGATGAATAGGCAGACGTTCCCCTTCTTCTCCTGGACGATAGAAGTCATAAGGAAGGTCCGAGCTTGAATCTACAACCAAATAATAGTCAGGATTCAGTCCTGCCTTCTGGAACAGCTTATACAGCTCCATCCATTCGTTCATCTGGGAATTAGGGTTGAATTCGACATACTTGAAGAGTCTGCGGTTGACGAACCGCTGGCACAGATCACGAAGGACCGGGTCCTCCTCTTCCATCCACGTCTGAAAATAGAAAAGTGTCACAGGTTCATCCAGAGCCAAGTACTCTGCTAATGTCGGTTTCCCTGCAAAAAAAGAAAGGAAGTGGACAGGGGACAGCCGGAAGGTATAGTCACTCTCGTAAAGCTCTTTCGCTCTGTGAAGGATTTTCGATAAGATGACTTCCGCACTCCTCGTCACCGGATGGAAATATACCTGCCAGTACATTTGGTATCTGCTCATAATATAGTCTTCGACAGCATGCATACCGCTTTCCTTCACAACGACCTGATCTTCCATCGGACGCATGACCCTTAAGATCCGTTCCATGTCGAAGTGGCCGTAGCTGACGCCTGTGAAGTAAGCGTCACGCTGCAGATAATCCATACGATCGGCATCGATCTGACTCGAAATCAAGCTGACGACCAGCTTATTCTTATATGTTTTGTTAATGACATCCGCAACTTTTTTCGGGAACCCTTTCTCTACACGGCTGAGGACCTCGTTTACTTCTGTATCACCAAGAAGAATTGCCTGGGTGAATGCCTCATGATCGAGCTTGAAGACTTTCTCGAACGAATGGGAGAAGGGGCCGTGTCCGAGGTCATGAAGCAGCGCAGCACAAAGACAGAGAAGCCGTTCCTGGTCGTCCCAGTTCGGCCGATCTTTGAAGTTATCTATAATTCTCCTTACAATTTCATAGACTCCGAGCGAATGATTGAAGCGGCTGTGCTCTGCTCCGTGGAACGTTAAATATGACGTCCCAAGCTGCTTGATACGCCGCAGTCTTTGAAATTCGGCGGTTCCGATCAAATCCCAAACCACCCTGTCCCGTACGTGGACATAACGGTGGACAGGATCTTTGAACACTTTTTCTTCGCTTAGTTTCTCATCACGATAGGCCATCTGCTTGTCCTTTCTAAACGACATTTTCCTCTATTATATACCTTAAAATCCGACAAAAAAACCTGAATACATACATTAAATTCCAATATTATTTTTTCATCCTCCGCAGATTTTACCTTTCCCAGCTGATTCATGCAACACTCATCTTTTGCTATAATAGAACAGAATGCAAAAAAGGAGTACGGAACTACAATGACTAACATCCATCCATTATTAAAAACAAAAGCATATCGCTTTATTGACCAAAGCAATCTCGGCCCCACCTTTTCGGCCCTTCAGTCTTTCGCAACCGATGACGCACTGTCCATTTCTGTCGGTGAACGGAGGAGTCCGACTGCCGCACGGCTGTGGGTCCATCACGACACGGTCGTACTGGGAATCCCTGATGCCCGGCTTCCTTACATCGAGGAAGGAATCGCCTATTTGAAAGAGAACGGCTATAAAGTGATCGTCCGTAATTCCGGCGGTCTGGCTGTGGTCCTGGATGACGGGGTTTTGAACCTTTCCCTCATCTTCCCTGATTCCAAAGAG
Source organism: Halobacillus sp. ACCC02827 (assembly GCF_030291935.1). NCBI lineage: Bacteria > Bacillati > Bacillota > Bacilli > Caryophanales > Bacillaceae > Halobacillus > Halobacillus sp. ACCC02827. The sequence continues at coordinate 3,255,407 of NZ_CP128168.1, forward strand.
GTCAACATTCACGAAGGATATGAAGCAATGGTTTCCTTCATTCAATTCTTGTTTGCGGATTTAACCGACCGCATTGAAGCCTATGAAATTACCCGGTCCTACTGCCCGGGTACGTACGACTTGAGTATTGACGGCAAGAAGTTTGCCGGTATTTCCCAGCGAAGGGTTAAGAACGGTTCTGCCGTCCAAATTTACTTGGACGTCAGTGGAAGCGGTCGGGAAAGAGCCTCCCTGCTGAAGGAATTCTACAAGATCGGGAAACGCGGAGAACAAACAAGATTCACTTATCCAGACATCGATCCCTCCGTCATGGCATCCTTGAACGAATTGCTCGGCACCGAACTTACCGTATCCGATGTAAGAGACCGAATTCTCTACAAACTGTATGAACTATCCGGTTCCATGACGACCAATCCCCTCGAAGGCGTGGAAATCGAATGGTTCAATAAACGCTTCGATCAAATGGTCAAACGGAATGAAAAAGCGCTCGAAAACCTTACTTGATAGGTTTCGAACGCTTTTTTTCATTTCTTCTTTCTGGTCATACCCGCAAAGTCGAACATCATAGAAAAGACAATACCGATGAAATAAAGAAACTTGCTCAGGAGGAAAGCCACAGGCACAGAGAGAAAACCTACGAAGGCGTGATTAACCGCTGCATCCAAATATCTCGGTGTTTCTGAAAATAGAAGATAACCGAGAAGCCCTCCCGTCATGAATGACGCAAGGACAAGGAGCATGTCCCGTCCAACCATGAGGAATTTGCGAAAGGCGAACGGAGTCTTGGCATATCGGAAAACACCCAGGATGAGCATCGTGACAACGGTGAACCCATACGACCACGGCCCTGCAAAGACGGCGCCGGATACCTCCCAGAACGGCATCCAGAACAAGGAGAGCAGGAAACTGATCAGCAGCCAGCTGTTGAATACGCGCTCCCCGACCTTTTTCCTAGCTTCCTCTTTTTTACGCTGCTCCTGCCTCTTTTCTTCTGGAATGAAAACAGGAACGTCTCCATGCTTCACTACCCCGAGTTTATGGGGAAAAGCGAGCCCTCTTTCGGTTTCACCATAGGGACGGGCGGAGTCCAACACAACCCCCAGCGCATAATCGGGATAATGAGTCAGCTCGTATTCTGTTTCATAAACAGGAATACCCTCAGGAAGGATCTTACATGCAACCTTCCACTCTTCCGGTGTAAGTCCCATTCCCCTGAATTGCTGCTGCCCCTCCTCTTCCCAGCTCAATACAAGTACAGGATAAGCTATACTGCGGGACGGGGCTTCCTGCCTGTATATATTCCTGATCGCCCTCCCTGCGTATAGAGCTGTAATCTCTGCAAAAGGAATGGTCTTCTCGATCGTTTCTTCTCGTTCCGGGAGATGGAAATACTCATAGAAGCCTTCCTTTGTCACCTTTTTTATCGATGTGTACCTTTTCTGTTTGTCCCGAAGCATTCCTATGCCGACCAACAAGCAGATGCTGCCGGCGAAGATGCTGAGCAGCCCGGCAACCCAGTGACTGTGCCTCGACACCCAAATAGATATACTCAATAATGCCGTTCCCAACAGAGCGAAAATCCCACCCATGATGTACATAAGTGCTTTGGATGCGCGATTTATCTCGCTTTTAAACGTCAGTTCTTCCTGCATGTCTTCCACCTTCCCTCAAATCTTTCCTTGTTTCTTGTCCTACGATGGAATAGATAGATTGGTTTCATTCCATATCGATATTACGGCGCGGTTTCGTTTTTCCTTTGAAGAAACCCGAATGAAGGAGAGCCGCATACATCAATACACCAAGAAGATATAAGAACTTACTTAGGAGGAACGCGGCAGGGATCGACCAGAATGAAAGCAGGGAATGATTGACGACAGCGTCCAGATGACGGGGCGTTTCTGAAAACAGCAAATAGCCAAGGTACCCGCCTCCCCCGTACACGGCGATGACAAACAACATATGCCGACCGACAAGCAGCATGTTCCTCCATCCAAGAGGTAAGCGGGCATAGACAGCACCGACAAGTATCATCGTCAAGATGATAAGCACCACAGGCCACGGGCCGACGAACAATTCATCAACCACTTTCCACGAGGGCATCCATAATACGGCGAGCAGGAAGTTCAACACCAGCCATCCCCCCAGGAGACGCCCCGCCATCATCTCCCGCAGACGCGTACAGCGCTTTTTCTTTTCTGCAACCTCGTCCGGAATGTACTTGGGCAACTCTTTCTGCTTCACATACCCTAGTTCATACGGATATGGAAACCGTTCTCCGCTGTCCCTGTAGTATTCGGCATCTGCCAAGGGATCACCCAAAGTATCATCGGGATACTGGGTGAGGTCATAAGGTGTGCTGTAAACCGGAAGCCCTGCCGGAAGGTGACGAAGAGCAGTCGGCCACTCCTTCTGTTTAAGTACCACACCACGGTAATGACTGACTCCGTCCTCCTCCCAGCGGAACACCAGAAGCGGATGAGCAAAAAATTTGGTCAGACGATCCTGCCGCATCACCATTTCCACTACTCTTCCCAAATATAAGGCGGTCATTTTCTTATAGGGAATCAGCTGTTCCGTCTCCTTCTCTTGCTCCGGAACAAGAAAATAGTGATAAAACCCTTCCTTTGTAATTCTTTTGACAGATGTATAGCTTACCTGCTTGTTACGGAACATCCCCACTCCTAGCAGCAGGAACAGAAGGGCCGGGTAAAGCGGAATCAGCCCGATGGACCAGTGACTCGCTCTGGATACCCCCAAGGTTATGTAAAGAAAAAAAGCACCCCCTAAACAAGAGAGTATTCCAAGTCCAATTCCCATGGCCTTGTGTCTTTTACTTACTGATTGTTTATAAGTTAATTCGTTATTCGAGTCCATGAATACCTTCCGCCTTCCTCTTCCTTTCTAATTACATATAAGCACAAGAGAGCGAAATTGCCAAAGCCAAGGTGCACATGGATCGTTTCCATCGACTTCCCCGATGACATTGCAAAGAGGACATCTCCTTCCTAGTGGAAAGTGCCACCTCGCTAAATACTCCAACAAAAAAAAGCCGGCACGATGGCCGGCTTTTTTTTGTTTGTTTCTATTATACAGATTGAGCGGCAGTAATGATTGCCAGTTTGTAGACATCATCTGAATTACAACCACGGGAAAGGTCGTTAACTGGTTGATTCAATCCTTGTAGAATTGGACCTACTGCATCAAAGTTACCAAGACGCTGAGCAATCTTGTATCCAATGTTACCCGCTTCAAGGCTTGGGAATACGAACGTATTCGCTTCGCCTTTCAGTGGAGAATCCGGAGCTTTCTTCTCGGCTACAGATGGAACGAAGGCTGCGTCGAATTGGAATTCCCCATCAATAACCAACTCACTGTTCTGCTCTTTAGCAATTTGAAGCGCTTCGGATACTTTTTCCGTTTCCGGAGATTTTGCAGATCCTTTCGTAGAGAAGCTCAACATCGCTACCTTAGGGTCGATATCGAAGAGTTTCGCTGTTTCAGCACTCGCAAGGGCGATCTCTGCAAGGTCCTGACTGTCCGGCGTAATGTTGATCGCGCAATCAGCGAACACATACTTCTCTTCTTCCCTTACCATTACGAACACACCTGAAGTCTTCTTAATTCCTGGTTTTGTCTTGATGATCTGCAGGGCAGGTCGTACTGTGTCTGCCGTAGAATGAGCCGCACCGCTGACCAGGCCGTGAGCTTTGCCCATGTACACGAGCATAGTTCCGAAGTAATTCTCGTCCTGCAGGATTTCACGAGCTTTCTCTTCTGTCGCTTTTCCTTTACGGCGCTCGACGAAGCTAGCAACCATTTCATCATATTCCGGGTAGTCAGAAGGATCAAGAATTTCTGCTCCGTCAATATTTACATTGATTTCAGAAGCCTTCTGTTCTACTTTATCCTTATTTCCGACTAGTACAGGTTTCACTAGGCCGTCTGCACCAAGCTGGCTTACTGCTGTAAGAATACGTTCGTCCATTGCTTCAGGGAATACGATTTTCATGCCTTTACCGTCAATTTTAGCTTTCAGAGTATCAAATAGGTTACTCATGTTTGTCCCTCCAATTTTCATTCTGTTATATATGATAAGACCTTTTGTGTTTAAATGAAAGTGGTACGAGAGAAAATTTCCTTTTGAAGCGATTTCATTTTATAACTTTACCCTATTTGTCACTTATTGATACGCAACCTTGACAATTCCGTGAGCATCCACCGTTTCGTTATCTCGGACCTTTCATCTATGTTATATTGAGAAAGGAAGTAAACACCACACACCCTACTATAAAGGAGCGATTGATCCCATGCCTGAAGCAGTAGTTACAATGGATGGCTGGTATTGCTTGCATGATTTCCGTTCCATCGACTGGACAGCGTGGAAGTACGCATCCACCGAAGAACGGGAACAGGCTGCCCGCGAATTCCAGGAATTGATCACCAAATGGGAAAACACCGAGCAGAACAAAGAAGGCAGCCACGCCTTATATACGATCGTCGGCCAAAAAGCGGACTTTATGATGATGATCCTGCGACCGACAATGGAAGAATTGAATGAGATAGAAACAGCCTTTAATAAATCGAAGCTGGCTGAATTCACAAAACCAGCCTATTCCTACGTTTCGGTCGTTGAGCTTTCCAATTATATGGGGAATACCAACGAAGAAGATCCAGAAATTCAAGCACGCTTGAAACCGACCCTCCCTAAGTGGAACCACATTTGCTTCTACCCGATGGACAAGCGCCGTCAGGGCAACGATAATTGGTACGTACTCGAAAAAGACGAGCGCGCCAAGCTCATGTACGCACACGGGATGACAGGCCGTCAATATGCAGGGAAAATCCGTCAGATCATCACGGGCTCCATCGGCTTTGATGACTGGGAGTGGGGCGTCACCCTCTTCGCACACGACGTGCTTCAATTCAAAAAACTCGTCTATCAGATGCGGTTTGATGAAGTGACTTCCCGTTACGGCGATTTCGGTTCCTTCTATATCGGTAACATCCTCAAGCCTGAAGCGCTTGATCAGTTTTTGGAAGTTTGATTGAAAAATGAACGATATATCCGAACCTTCCCTTTTGTAAGGGGGGTTCGGATTTTTTATGCCCTCCTCCACTAACCTCTAACCCCTCTCCAGGCCCACATGGAAAAGTCATCATTATTTTTCAGGGCTGGTCATATAGTGTTAAAGAACATGCAAACATGCCTTATTTGAAGTGAGGTGACAGCATGGCCGTCATTCCCTTTACAGAAGCGGACGTTAAGTTACTGGCGAGATTAATGAGGGCTGAAGCCGAGGGGGACGGACAATTAGGCATGCTGATGGTGGGAAATACAGGGGTCAACCGTGTCCGCGGCGACTGCATCGACTTCACAAATATCGATTCAATCCGGGACATGGTGTACCAGAGCCCGGGCGGCTTTGAAGCCACCCAAAAGGGTTATTTCTACCAAAGAGCCAGGGAGAAGGATATCCGACTGGCCCGCCGAACCATCCGCGGGGAGCGGTTCCATCCTGCAACCAACTCCTTATGGTTCTTCCGACCTCAAGGAGACTGCCCTGCTCAGTGGTACGGTCAATGGAACACTGGAAGATATAAGTCCCATTGCTTCTATTCACCGACAAGGGCTGACTGTCCAAGCGTATATTAAATCCATGAAGGAGTGGTTTAAATGGCACAGAATAAACCTCAATCAGGGCAAGGTGCACCGATGTACGGTCAGGGTCAAGCCCCGTTCTACGGGCAGAATCCGTACATGTATTATTACCCTCAACAGGGGCAGGGAGGAATGCAGCCTCCGCAGGTCCAGCCCGGGACATATTCAGGCAGTATCAACCCACCGAACATGCTGCCGTCGGAAGAATCCTATATCGAGAATATTCTCCGTTTGAACGCCGGCAAAGAGGCGACTGTTTACATGACATTCGAGAACAACGATCAATGGAATGCTAAGGTATTCAAAGGAATCATAGAAGCTGCTGGACGGGATCACATTATTCTCAGCGATCCACAAACAGGCAAGCGATACTTACTATTGACGATTTATCTGGATTACATCACCTTTGATGAAGAAATAAACTATAACCTTCCATTCGGAGGCTCTTCCGCCGGATTCGCTCAATACAACCCTCGATGACAGAACCAATCAAAAAAAAACTCGCTATTCGTAGCGAGTTTTTAACTATTAAGCGAAAAGGGTGAGGCTATGAAGTCCCCATATGAAAGCTACCAGAGAGCTCAGCTTGGTGCGCTGGCACTTGTCGTCGTGCTCATTGTAGTCGGACTGTTTCAGCTGGAGCACCGCTGGATCCTCCTCTTGATGTTCTATGTTCTTGCCGCCAGCATCGCATTTGAAGCACTCATTGACAAAGCACGCGAGCAGAAAGTGAATATGATCATCCACTTTACCTGTGCTGTAATAATTTTTCTGTTTACGACTCTTCTCTATTTTTAAACATGTTTGATGACTGCATACCCGAGCAGAATCCAGCCGATCAGGAATGACAGCCCGCCGAGCGGTGTAATCATTGCAAATGTCTTAATCCCGGTCGGCGCATAAATATAGAGGCTTCCGGAGAACAGGATAATTCCAATGAAGAAAAACCAACCGGCCCCTGTCATCGCACCCGTCTGGATTTTGCTCATTAACAGAGCGGTAACAAACAATGCCATCGTATGGAACATTTGATAATCGACTGCTTTCCCCCACTGTTCCAAGCCCTTCTCCGAAACTTTCCCTTCCAATCCGTGGGCTCCGAATGCTCCAAGTGCCACGGATAAAAAACCATTAATAATCGCTAATACCAAAAAGATTTTCATTCCATTCATCCCTTCTTAGAAATCAAAAATCGAGGGCCCGTTCGCCTCCCCGTGATCGACTTTCTTTTGTTGATCCGGACGGCTTGGTGCATCGACCCCCATCATACGACGGACTTCTTCTGCCGTCGGCTCCTGGACAGGTGCTTCCGTTCTTACCGGCTCCTCTTCCAATAACAAATCGGCCAGCAGGCGGATCGAGCGGACATGCTCGCGTACTTTTTGCTCGTCCCCATACTGAAGCATTGCTTCCTGTATTTCATTCGACATTTTCTTAAGCACTGTTTGATTCGTGATGGCCATATATTCAAACTCCTTTTTCTAAAAAAGATCCTCTGTCGTAGTTTAACACGCCTGTAACATCCCTGTCTTTCCATCTATGAAAGGTTTCAATAATTTGTAAGAATAGCTTCCCGCCTAAAGCAGAAGAACATAGAGCAACCCCCGATTATGCATCGGGGGTTGTTTCAAAACTGTATAATGCCGATCTGATACAAGAAGATCAGGATGATGATGATCGGCGCTATGAATTTCACAATGATATACCACAAACCTCCGATGGATGATCCAGTCAAATCCGTTGATTCCAGAGCGTCCGCTTTCCTATAATACCAACCGACAAGGAGCGCCATGGAAAGGCCGCCCAGCGGAAGAAGAATATTAGAGGCTACGTAATCCATGGAGTCAAGAATATTCAAATCTCCGATCGGCGTGATGCCTGACCAGATTCCAAATCCTAAGGATACCGCAATTCCAAGGATGAACATGATGGATCCCATCACGATACTCGTCGCAAAGCGACTCCAGCCGAATGCACGCATGAAGTAGGCAGTCGGTACTTCCAGGATAGACACGGAAGAAGATAAGGAAGCAAGGATGAGAGCCAGGAAGAATATGATTCCGATCATCCCGCCAAACGGCATTTGTTCGAAAATACTAGGAAGCGTAATGAAGACCAGAGGCGGTCCGGAGCTCGGATCAATGGCAAAGGCGAATACGGCCGGAAAGATCACCAACCCTGCAATGACCGCAAAGAAGGTATCCATCAAACCAATGCCGACAATAGCTCCCGGCAGTTTATTTTCTTTAGACAAGTAGCTTCCGTATGTCAGCATCCCGCCCATTCCCAGGCTCAGGGAGAAGAAAGCCTGTCCGAGAGCAGCGAAATAAATGGAAGGATCCCTGAATGCCGACCAGTCCGGCTGGAAGAGAAACTTCACTCCTTCCATGGCTCCGTCCAGAGAAAGACTGAAGAAAGCAAGAATAATCAGAATGATTGCCAGAAGCGGCATAAAAATTTTGTTCGCTCCTTCAATGCCTTTCTTTACTCCTCCAAGAACGATCACGATCGTAATCATCATGAATAAGGCCGTCCATAAAATTGGCTGCCAAGGATTGCTGATAAATTGACCAAACGCACCATCATACCCAATATCCGGCTGGGTAAAGTACGATCCGTTCACGTACATCCAGAAGTAAAAAATCGCCCATCCGGCAACAACCGCATAAAATCCAAGAATTAAAAATGCACTGGCGATTCCGAAAAAGCCCGTAACGAACCACGGCGTACCTGGAGCGAGCTTCCGGAAGGAGCCGACAACATCACTTTGCGCCTTTCTGCCGATACTCACTTCTGTTAACAGCAACGGAACACCAATCAACAGTACACAAGCTAAGTAGAGGATCAGGAAAGCTCCCCCACCGTTATTACCTGCTACATAAGAAAATCTCCATATATTACCTAACCCGACAGCCGAGCCCATTGCCGCGAGCATAAACCCGAGCTTTGAGCCCCATTTCTCTCTCACCATTTTCCAACCAACCCCTTCTGTTTTTGCAACGGATGAACCTTATTATCTTTCTTTTCTGCATGTCGAAATATTCATCAGCATACCACAAAACATCGGCAATTCCTCTAGATTTCTGAAATTTCTCATTATTTACAGGCGCAGATCAATTCTGGAAGCCTGCCGCGCTTTGTTCTCTTTCTTAGGCGTCATTTTCTCTTGGAACTGCATGCAGCTGCTCCCGGTTGTACGGAGTATATACGCGGAAGGCAATTCCTTCGTTTTAAACTCATAGGCGCTGCAAGATCTGGGAAAGGCCGGATTCCATGTCGTTCGGAAATGCCTGCACTTAAAACAATTGATCTTGTCCATCCCGATCCTCCTCCTTTTCTACTTGTGACTGCATCATAGCACAGCTTCCCTTTCCCAGAAATAACGAGATGCCCGCTCCTTTCCCCGGAGCAGGCATCTCGTTTCATTTATTATCCAAATGGAGGTTTTCCAGCCTTTGAATGCGGGCTTCGAGCTTTTCATATTCTTCCCGCGAAACAAATCCTAGTTCTTTGAATTGATCCTGCATTCTTGCTTTCGCTTGATCATTCCATTCTTTATCTTTCGTTTCTCCCTTGGCAATCCAATTATTCACCATGGATTTCGCCTGAGTCGGACTGATTTCTCCCCGCTTCACCATTTCGTTCACCATCTTTTCGAACATCTCTTTCCCACTGATTGCTGCACCGATTCCCAAATGGAATCCTTTCTTCAATAAATCGCTCATTGTTCATCCCTCCTATTATGATGAATGCCCTTCAACATCCGGACATGTTTAATGGAACAAATGAAAAATCCAAGCAACCCGACTCCCATAAAAACGCCGCTGATCCACACGCTCGGAAGAACAGGGACAACAAGTGTGTAATACAGGGCTGCTACCCCTGACACGAATATAAGAAACGAAAAAGCCGTGTAAACCAAATAAAGCTGATGGAACAGGCGATTTCTTTGATGATAGCTCTTCCATTCTCTTTCCTTGTCGCCATCCTCCAAGTACTCGATCAGCGCACGTGGGAACGATAACAGAGGACGAACGGTTTCCTTAATGACTTCTGTGTACAAAGAGGCATTCGATCCGTCGCCCGACACCCACTGTTTGATGACAGGTCTCCCCCATTGAATCAAGTCGATGTTCGGATAGACGGCACTGAGGACACCAATGATAATAGAAGTCGCCCGACCTAAAAATGCATAGTCAGCTGGAAGCTGAATCGGCTGATCTTTGACAAATTGCTGTAAATCAGAAAGCATATCATTCATCATATGCGCATCCAACTTGTCAAAGTTCCCGTCTAAATACATCTCTGTCGTCTGCTTAAGCAGCTTCTTCACCCGCTCGGTATCTGCATTAGGGAGAAGAAAGTCCATCTCCTGCAACGCTTCAATTACTCTGTCGTAATCATCCAAAATAAATCCCTGCACCATCGTCCTCAGCGCATCAGCATCTTCCTGTTTGATTTCACCAACCATACCGAAGTCGATGACAACGACCGTTCCATCTGCTTTCAGCATCAGATTCCCTGGATGAGGATCGGAATGAAACATGCCTGCATCAAGAAACTGGGCGATACTTAAATCAAAAAGCGTACGAGCAATCTGTTCCCGGTCTATTCCATTTTTCTTTATGAACGAAAGGTCCGTGATCTTCGTTCCTTCCACCCATTCCATCACAAGTACGCGTTTAGTCGAAAGATCGCTGTAATATTCCGGAATATAGACAGATGGAAAGTCTCCAAACCTTTTCTTGAAATGACGGCCATTCTCCAACTCCATTGTAAAATCAAGCTCATTGCTGATGACTCGGACGACCTCCCTGTACAGGGCTGGTAAATCGGCTTTCTTCCCATAGACCGTAAACTTATTCAACATCCAGAAAACGATCTTCAAGGCACGGAAATCCATCCGGAACGTATCTTTCACTCTATAGCGCTGTACCTTGACCGCCACAGGAGTGCCGTCTTTTAAGTACGCCTTATACACTTCCCCTATGGAAGCAGATGCGACCGGTGTTTCTTCTATTGTAGACAGATGTGTATCGACCGATGCGTTCCAGTCTTCTTCTATCGTTTCTTTGGATCGGTAGAATGGAACGGGCTCCACCCTGTCCACAAGTCCTTCCAGCTCCTTAATGAAAGAAGAAGGAAGCAAATCTCCTCTGGAACTCAAAAACTGCCCGAATTTTATCAGAAGCCCACCAAGATGCACCGCTTTTCTTCTATATTCTTCTGCCTGATCTGATAGCATTTCTTCCCATTTACGCTTCGTATCCTGATCCCATATCCTGTGACGCTTCTCGAACCAGTAGATGCGAATCAGGAATTTCATGGACATCCAAACGATGACGGTAATCCTGTATATGGATATGTACTTCATACGCTCCACAAGTTCCATCCCCCCGTTCTTATGTACTTTATCATTCCCCCATCTCTGTTGAATCAATCATCCATATATGGAAGAAAGATGAAAGACAAGACCAGTGTCACAGTTGCAAAAAAGACGGGTGATGTGTAAGAATTTGTTTATATACGGGAGGAGGAGCAAGCATGCAGATTCGGGAACTGGAAGTAAGAGAACTACATAAAGTCGCCGGGTGGCTCCATCGGATGAATGAACAGGACCATCACTATGTTGCTTGGATGGCATCCGATGCGAACGAAATTTTCGAACAAATATGGACATTGACACAATTTCAGGAACCGCTCGCTTATGTGGCTTGGGACGGGGATGAAATCATAGGATTCCTTGGGATTCTGCCTTTTTTCGAACAGAAGCTGTGCCGACTTCTCGGTCCGTTCGCTCTTCATCAGCAGGAGCTGGTCATTGAGAAATTGTGGGACAAAGCTTCTCTTACTGTTCAGCTTCACTTTGACATTGTCAAACTAGCTTGTTTTGAGGCGAACGAAGCACTTGTCGATTTTGCGGAGAAACACGCCTTCGATCTCTATAACGTAGAACGCACTCTGGCTTTGCACAAATCCAGTTATTACCCTTCCGACAAACAGGACGGAGCGATCGTTGAAATTCTTCGCGATGACTACACCGCACTGGATAAACTTCACCCTTCGGCCTCCTACTATACGACAGAAGAGATGCTGCGCTTATCAGAAAAGGACGGCAATCATTTATGGGGGTATGCAGCCGATGGAACCATTGCAGGGTACACATACTTTGAAACCATTGCCGAAGAACAGGAAGGGGAAATATGCTTCGTCAACGTCGGGCGCGAATACCGTGAGAACGGAATCGGGACTGCTTTGATGGAACACGCGCTCCAATATGCTTTCTACGCACTGGAACTCGACGTAGTCACTATCTCTGTACGGACGAATAACAGACAAGCAGCCAGGCTTTATGAACAGTTTGGGTTCCGGGATATCCATACGATACGGGCTTATCAAAAAGCGACAAAACCAGTAACGCAAACCATTCACTAAAAAATGATGTTTCAGGAGGGGAACGAATGAAGGAACTCGTGGGTGACATCTTAAGGAAATTGGATGATGACGCTCCCATCATGACGATTGATACAGTAAGCGGCGGCGATATTAACGAAGCCCTCTTTGTAGAAACGGAGAAGCAGGACTACTTCTTTAAGCTTAATCAACAGGTCCCCTCTCACTTCTTCCGAGTAGAAGCGGAAGGATTAAAGCGGATCCGGGAAAGTCGTTCGATACGGGTGCCCGAAGTGTATTATTTTGATGAACCGGAGAACGGAGAACCAGGAGCTCTTGCTATGGAATGGATTCATTCCGGAAAGCTGAAACCGGCCTCCGAGCTCGGAAGACAGATTGCCCAAATGCATAAGCAGACAGGAGAAGCTTACGGATTCGGTGAACCGACCTTTGTCGGCCAGCTCGACCAGCCCAACGATTGGTGCTCTGCCTGGACGGATTACTATGCGGATTTCCGGTTAAAGAGCCAATTGCAATATGGCATATCAAACGGAAGAATCACAGGGCAGCGCCGCAGCCGGCTCGAGCAGCTGATTGCCTACCTTGACCGCTGGGTTCCAGCACATCCGCAGGCTTCGCTTCTGCACGGTGATCTCTGGGGAGGAAACTGGATGGCGGATGAAAACGGCTCTCCCTGCCTGATCGATCCTTCCGTCCTGTATGGAGACCCGTGCTTTGATCTTGCCATGACGGAATTGTTCGGTGGATTCCCTTCTGAATTCCTCCACCATTACAGGGAGGTTGCTGACCTTCCGCCACACTACCATGATACCAAACCGATCTATCAACTCTTCTACCTGCTCGTACATTTGAATATATTCGGGGAGAGCTACGGTGGACAGGTCGACAGAATATTAAAACACTATGCGGGGTGATTCAGGAATAGGCCCTGCCCTTTCCTGAATCCGATATTTCCAAGAGATCAGATGGATACGGCTCAAAATACGTCTGGTCTTTTAAATACCCGCTGCGGAAGCGGACCGTCCATGTATTCAATACGCTCAGCACCGCACTCAACGGCACCTTCTCTTCTTTGTATCGTTTGAGCAGCGTCTGGAAGTCCTCTTTCTCTTCTGCCGAAAGCTCCTTCTTGAAATACCCGGCGATATGCTGACAAACATTAATATGTGACGCAGCTTTTGCCGGCTCTGCCATCAATTCATAAAGTAGCGGTTCATATTCATGGAACACACCTTGTATAGACAGATGATCATGATTGGCAACCACTCTCCCCATCTTTTTCAACGTCCCGGGATGATAAGCCATGAACAAGTACTTATTGGAAGAATGAAATTTCTGAAGGTCCTTCATCTGCCCGTGTACTTTCATCTTCCGGAAAGAGGCCAGCGTGAACAATTTCGTAAAGTAATGATGCCTTAATGTGAAATTCTTCAAGCGTCCTTCTTCCTCCAGGGCAAGACCAGGATACCTCTTTAGGACTCCCCTCGCAAAGAAACCGGACGACTTCCCAGACACTTGCGGATGGTCTATATCGTAGTAGACTTTCACATCCTGCATACCGCATGTCGGAGAACGATTCTTCAATAAAAACCCGTCCACCTCACTGCCGATACTATTCAGAAAAGATTCCGTAAAAGCATTCATTCCTGTCGTCAAATCTTCTCCTGTTTTCGGCTGAACGAGTCTTTCCTTCTCTCCTCCGACAATACGGATCGTCTCCCTGGGCACTCCAAGCCCGATTTCCACTTCCGGACAAACCGGCACGAACTCTACATACGGAGCCATCCGCTGGACTGCTTTATCCGGAATGACCGCTCCGTTGTACCTCACTTCATCAAATTCCAAACAGCGGCTCACGACAACTTTGGGAACAACGAATTCTTTCACAATAATCCCCCTTTTTCTAATTAAAGTCTGTAGTATTAGCAGAAATTCCTCATTTCCCCAATAGATAAACATACAAGGACGATCCTCTACAAATTTCCTATTGGTTTTTGTCCCAAAACGTAATAGAATAGATAATGCTGTATAATTATTCTCAAATGCTTATAAATAAAACAACACTGAACGACAGGAGAGATTCCGGATGAAAGCTAGAGACTTTAAGCTTACTTCACACCTGCGCTTCATCATTCCGTCCCTGATCGGTATTTTTCTTTTTATGTTCCCGATCTCCGGCGAAGACGGCGCGATTACGATTCCTATCGCCATACTGGCTGGATGGGTCGAGACAGGTTTAGCTGATTACTTATCCTTGATCATGACGATCATTATTACGATAACTGCCATCGGCACGATTTTGACGAAGCTGGCAGGACCAAATGCATTGGAGGATAAACCGTTCTTCCAATCATTATTTAATGTGTCACCCGTTTGGGCATTTACTCGTGTTTTAGGAATGATTTTCGCCATTATGGTGTACTTCCAAATCGGCCCGGAGGCCATCACCTCTGAGAATACCGGAGGCATGCTGCTCGATTCCCTGCTCCACGTCTTATTTGCCGTGTTTCTGTTCGCAGGCTTGTTCCTGCCGCTTTTATTGAACTACGGCCTGCTCGAAATGTTCGGCGTCGTGCTGCAGAAGATTATGCGGCCGTTGTTCCGTTTGCCGGGAAGATCATCGATTGACTCCCTCGCATCCTGGCTCGGAGATGGAACCATCGGTGTCCTTTTGACAAGTAAACAATACGAAGAAGGCTATTATACTAAACGGGAAGCTGCCGTCATCGGGACGACCTTCTCTGTCGTATCCATCACCTTCAGCCTTGTGGTCATTAAAGAAGTAGGGCTGGGAGATATGTTCATACCATTCTATTTGACCGTCGTCGCTGCTGGATTTATCGCTGCTTTAATCATGCCGCGTATTCCTCCGCTCTCACGCAAAGCGGACACCTATGTTACAGAGGAACCAGCAGACCAGAACGAAGAAGTACCCGAACACCACAATCTGTTCACTTACGGCTATGCCAAAGCCGTAGAAAGAGGAAGCAAGTCTACAAGCCTCGCCAACTTCTTCAAACAGGGAGCGCAGAACATCCTGGACATGTGGATGGGTGTCGCCCCGATTGTCATGGCTCTAGGGACGCTGGCTCTAGTGGTAGCCGAATTCACTCCATTCTTTGCATGGATTGGAACACCGTTTATCCCATTACTTGAGCTCATGCAGGTTCCTTATGCTAAAGAAGCATCAGAAACCATTCTCGTCGGATTTGCCGATATGTTCCTGCCTGCCATTATCGGTTCTTCCATCGAAAGTGAAATGACACGATTCATCATTGCTGCACTTTCCGTAACTCAGTTGATCTACATGTCTGAGGTCGGTGGGCTGCTTCTCGGATCGAAGGTGCCGGTCAATATGAAGGACTTGTTCATTATCTTCCTTGAACGTACCATCATTACACTTCCGATCATTACACTAATTGCACATTTCCTGTTCTAAAATCCTAACTCCCGCCGAGAATTCTCTCTCGGCGGTTTTTTTCATACATGCATGTACTTAAAAAACCCGCTGAGATCACACTCAGCGGGTTTTCAATTCCTCTATAATTTTTTGGGCCGTACTTAAGCTGGATTGAGGATTCTGCCCGGTGATAAACGGAAGATCGACAACGACATGATCGCTGTAGTCCTCCCCCTTATCAAACACGGCACCGGATTCATTCATGCGGTCTTCCAGAGAAAACGGCACGACAGAAGCAAGCCCCGTCTTCTCTTCTTCTTCATTTGTGAATCCGGTCACTTTCCGACCTTCCAGGAGCAACTGATCGTTGTGGTCTTTCACTCCGATAAATCCGGCCGGCCCGTGGCAGACAGAGGCGATAACTTTCCCTTCGGTTAGAAAATGCCGAAGCAGTTCCTCTAAGTGCTCATTAGCAGGAAAATCAATCATCGTCCCGTGTCCACCGCATAAGAAGATAGCACTGTATTTCGTAGGATCCACAGCGCCCAGCGGAACCGTATCATGGATGGGTTCCATCACACCGTCCCAGAACCGGGGAAGTTCGTTACTATAGCTGTTCGGATCAATGGGAGGCCGTCCACCCTGAGGGCTGGCTGCGGTTACTTCCCAGCCTTCCTCCATGAATGCGGTGGCGGGCTCGACGAATTCAGATAACCAGAGTCCCGTTTCGTTCCCATCCATACGATCGGCATTCGTTACAATCATCAGGATTTTTTTCGTCATATCTGTACCCCTCCTTGCAAATATCTTTCCTATTATTCGCAAGTCCAGGCATTTCAATCATTAAGATTGGAAGGTGGAATCTTTATTTACCATACGGCTCCACCATTTCTTAATCAGTTGGAAGCGTCCTTCGATCAGCGGCTGGGTCAACGTCCTGATTATGCTGCTGGACAGTAGATATACGATAGCTGCCGCAATAATCGCGAGGCCGAGCACGTCGAATACGTTATCGACCTTAAACCAGCCGGCCTGACGGAAAAACTGGATGAAGAAGCCATGGAGCAAGTAGACATACAGGGTCTTTCCGCCCAAATAAGTGAGACGGAATTCTTTTCCCGGTATCCAGGAAAGAACACTGACCATCATAATTCCGGCTAGAACATAGATTCCCAAACGGACGATACCGCCCATTTCCGGACTGCCGAGTACCTCATATGACTTAGAACCTAGCAGCCATCCGGAACTGATCTCCGGAAACATCGCAATCAATACAGCGACAGAGGCCATAATCACAAGGCTGATTTCTCTTACCCTTCGTGTTCTCCACTGCTTCACATGATCTTTCGTCAACCAGTAACCAGCAAGGAAGAACGGGAAGAATACGAATGTTCGTGACAAGCTGAAATGGTGACCGATATCCGTAAAGTATCCAACCACCACTCCGATTTGGACGGCAATCGCCACCCCGAGAATCGGCGGTACCTTCTTGAACCAGTAAAGGAGAATATGCCAGCAGAACAAGCTGAACAAGAACCACAGGGACCAGTGCGGGTAGAAAATACCGGTCAATTCAGACTCTTTACCGATGAAGAAGTAATACCCGGTATAAACGAGTTGGAATATCAAGTAAGGAAGAATCAGCTTCTTCGCTAAGTTCATAATATAGTCCTTCTCGCCGGAGCCTTTCGCAAAGAATCCAGCAAGGAAAATGAATGCAGGCATATGGAACGTATAGATCCATGTATAAAGGGTGTACATAGGTCTGGAATCGCCGGTGAACGGCTGTATCAAATGTCCGAAAACGACAAGGAAAATCAACACCAACTTTGCATTGTCAAAAAAAGCATCACGCTTCATGTGGTCTCACCCTTCTTTATGAATAGAAAAAGTTGTCTCTGTAATTTATCTCTACCCTATTGTTACCACATTTATGAACAATCCAAGCGGTATTCATCGCAATTTAAATGAACTGTAATACGAATGTCAAGGATGGAAAGTGTTTGTAAATGATCCGTCAAAAAAGAAAGAGGACACCCCGTCCGACGGGGTGTCTTTCCTTGATTAATCTTCCAGGGGAATGGCCCATGCTCCTTTGCGGAAGATAGGTTCATAACTTCCATCATGGGTTTCTCCATCAATATCCAGCGCCCCGGAACCCATCATGAAGTCCTCGTGAATGAGACTGTCATTAACACCATGATGATCCATCTGCTCTTTCGTAAAGCCGGATCCGCCTGCTACATTCGTCGGATAAGCCTTTCCAAGTGCTAAGTGGCAGGAGGCATTCTCATCATAAAGTGTGTTAAAGAATATATGTCCGGACTGGGAGATCGGAGACTCATGAGGTACGAGAGCAACTTCCCCTAACCGTTTCGCCCCATTATCCATTTCCAATAAATGCTTCAGCGTCTCTTCTCCCGACTCTGCAGAGAAGTCGACCACCATACCATTCTGGAAAGTCAGTGTGAAATTATCAATCAGATTCCCACCGTAATTAAGAGGCTTGGTGCTTGTCACCGTCCCCTGCACTCCGTTTTTATGAGGCATGGTAAACACTTCTTCTGTCGGGATATTCGGGTTGAATTCAACCCCTCCTTCAGAAACAGCTGATCCCCCGTGCCAAATATGATCCTGCACAAGTTCGATGGACAGGTCCGTGCCGGGTCCCTTGTAGTGGAGTTTCTTGTACTGCTTTCCATTCAGGAATTCACGGATTTTTCGAAGCCTGTCATTATGGTCTTCCCATGCCTGTACAGCGTCTTCCTGATCGATTCTCGTAATATGGAAGATCTGCTCCCACAGCTTTTCCTGCGCTTTGTCGGCTGAATCGTCAGGGAACACTTTCTTTGCCCACGCTTTCTGTGGATAAGCGATGACAGACCAGGTGGTTTTGTCATTCATAACGTAGTCCCGATACTCGGTCAACGCTTCTGCACTCGCTTTATTCGCTTTCGCCACGCGTTCCGAGTCCACATCCTTAAGAAGGTCGGGGTCCGGCCCATAAATGCTGAGAAGAGCGTAACCGTCTGCCACCATCTGCCTCAGCCCTTCTGCTTTCCATTCCGGAAAATGTTCCAGCACTTCCATCGGGGCATTCTTAAGCTTCATGTAATTCAACATTTCGTCGCTCCACTCCATGTGGACGTCCTTAGCTCCTCTACCGTATGCTTTCGCCCCGATGGTGCGCACGAAATCAGCTGCTTCGATGGGGGCGTTGATGATCAGCCCCTGTCCCTGCTGTAAATGAACACCTTTCTTTAAAGCAATATCTGCGTATTTTTCCAGTTTCCTCTGAAAACTCATCTATATACCTCCTCTAAGACTGTTATGATTTATCTTTGAATAATTGAATCGCTCTCTCACGCATTCGTTTATGATCAACCATCGGTTCCGGATAATCCTCCCCGATCATACACTTCGCTTTCTCTTGTTCGTTTTCCGGCATCTTCGCTGGTTCGTGGATATATTTCTTCGGGACGTCCCGCAGCTCCGGCAGCCATTCTTTAATAAACCGCCCATGTGGATCGAACCTTTCGGACTGCCGGGTCGGGTTGAATACGCGGAAATATGGGACCGGATCCGTTCCGGTTGAAGCCGCCCACTGCCATCCCCCGATGTTGGAGGCGGGATCATAATCGACGAGTTTTTCCTGGAAATAACGTTCACCTTTCCGCCAATCCATCAGCAAATCCTTCGTCAAAAACGACGCAACCGCCATACGGAGCCGGTTGTGCATCCAGCCGCTCTCGTTCAACTGCCTCATCGCCGCATCAATGATAGGAAATCCGGTCCTTCCTTCTTTCCAACGCTCCAATACGTCTTCGTCATTATTCCAGGGAATCCCTTGATACTTTTCTACTACTTCTTCATCATGTGCATTCGGATAGAAGTGATAAATCATATTATAAAAATCACGCCAGGCAAGCTCGGATATATACGTTTCCACTCCTTCCGTTTTCTTACGGAAGTCGACCTGGTCATGGATCTGATGATAGACACTGCGTACAGAAATGGCACCGGTCCTCAAATACCTGGACATCAGACTTGTCCCATCGACCGCAGGGAAATCACGGCGCTCGTCATAATCGTAAATATCCGCATCAAGGAATTGTTCCAGACGTGCCCACGCATCTGCTTCCCCGACACCGCCGAAATCTGCTTCGATTTTTTCGAGCAAATCAGCATACGCGGATTCCCCTTCCTTGAACGAGGCACGCTCATCGACGGCAGCTTTCTTCAGTAACTCATCATCGACTTTCTGCACCGCCGGTTTCGGAAGCTGCTTCCACTTCTTCAGATAAGGAGTGAAAACTTTGTAAAAACCGCCATCCTGCTTCTTCACTTCATCGGCACCATGAATATGGTGGTCCAAGTAATGATAGACGTCGACATCCAGAGACGTTACGTATTTCTCGACCTGCTTATCTCTCTCATAGCCGAACCCTGTTTCGTCTCGGTTAAAATAAACCATATCGATCCCGGCAGTTTCGATTAAATTTTCAAATGCATCTTCTGTATCCCCTGTAATAAAATGAACCGGCGCCCCGGCATCTTCTGCTTTTTCAACGAAAGATGCAAGGGTTTGGAAGAAATAATCATGCCTTGCTGTAAATGATTCATTTAAAGCCGGGTGTATATGAAAGAACAGGAGAAGTTCATCCCCGTCCTTTGTATGCTCCAAAGCCTTCGCTAATGCTGTATTGTCCTGTAATCGTAAGTCTCTGCGGAACCAGACCGCTCTCTTTGTCATTGTTCTCTTCCACTCCTTCTCTATTATCCTTTCCTTTTTAATAAAAGCCATAAACCGGACGTATAAAAAAAGAGCCGCTCAGATGGAACTGAACAGCTCTTGGTGTATTAAATCACTCGAAATGCTTCATCAATGTAGCCATCTCGATCGCCGCAGTGGCTGCTTCCCAACCTTTGTTACCAGCTTTCGTACCCGCACGCTCGATTGCCTGCTCAATTGTGTCTGTTGTAATGACACCGAAGATCACCGGGATACCGCTCTGGTTCGATGCCTGGGAAACTCCTTTTGCTGCTTCGTTACATACATAATCGAAGTGCGGAGTAGATCCGCGGATGACAGCACCAAGGGTGACGACTGCATCATATTTCCCTGAATTCGCCATCTTGGAGGCTACAAGAGGAATTTCAAAAGCACCCGGTACGTAGGCGACTTCCACATCATTCAGTTCTACACCGTGACGTTTGAACGCATCGACTGCTCCTTCGTACAGTTTACCTGTAATGAAATCGTTAAACCGTCCTACGACGATTCCCACTTTCAAACCAGTTCCTACTAAGTTTCCTTCTATTGTTTTAACCATGTTCCATCTCCCTTTCTAATAGTGAAATAAATGACCCATCTTGGATTGTTTCGTCTTCAAGTACCGCTCGTTCTCTTTGCGGGACGGCATCTGAATCGGGACTCTTTCTACAACTTCAAGTCCAAAGCCGCCGAGGCCGGAGATCTTCTTAGGATTATTCGTCAGCAATCTCAATTTAGTGATGCCAAGATCCTTTAATATTTGAGCACCCACGCCATAGTCACGAAGATCCGGTCCGAAACCGAGTTTCTCATTCGCTTCGACCGTATCCAAGCCTTCTTCCTGAAGCTTATAAGCATGCAGCTTATTCAAAAGTCCGATTCCGCGCCCTTCCTGCCTCATATAAAGCAGGACACCGCTTCCGTTTTCAGAAATCTGTCTCAATGCATTGTGGAGCTGTGGACCACAGTCACAGCGATAGGATCCGAAGACATCTCCAGTCAGACACTCAGAGTGCACACGGACAAGCGTCGGTTCGTTTGGATCGATATCTCCTTTGACAAGTGCGATGTGGTCTTTATTATCAATATCGTTCGTGAAGGCAACAGCCCGGAAATCTCCGTATTCCGTAGGCATCTTCACCTCCACCTCACGCTTGACGTGGTTTTCTTTCTTATGGCGGTACTGGATCAAATCTGCAATCGTGATCATCGGGATATTAAATTCGTCGGCCATCTCCCGCAGATCGGGGACACGCGCCATCGTTCCGTCATCTTTAATGATTTCACAAATAACGCCGGCAGGCTTTGCTCCGGCCAGCCGTGCCAAATCCACCGCTGCTTCCGTATGGCCTGCCCTTCTCAGGACACCGCCTTCTTTAGCAATCAGAGGAAAAATGTGGCCTGGACGTTGAAAGTCAGCTGCTGTTGCCTCCGGATTCAACATCTCCCTGACAGTCCGGGCCCGCTCATCTGCAGAAATCCCGGTCGTTGTGGAGGTATGGTCGATGCTTACCGTGAACGCCGTCTGGTTCGGGTCGGAATTACTATCCACCATCGGCATCAACTCGAGATCAGAAGCCAACGCTTCCGTCACCGGAGCACAGACGAGACCCCGGCCGTATTTGATCATGAAATTGATCATCTCAGGAGTCGCATGTTCTGCAATTCCGATAAAGTCTCCTTCATTTTCACGGTCCTCGTCGTCACAAACGATGACGACTTTCCCCGCTTTCAAATCTTCCAATGCTTTTTCTATGGAATCAAACATAGTTTTCACCCCTTATGCAAATCCGTTATCTTTAAGAAATTGTTGCGACATACCAGCCGCTTGTTCATGCTTCTTTTCTGCCCCTAGAAAATGGGCTACGTACTTACCGATCATGTCACATTCTATATTCACTCGGTCCCCGCGGTCCTTCCCGCCGAGAACTGTATGCTCGACCGTATGAGGAATCAAGGATATCGTCACCTTGTTCTCTGAGACACCGAAGACCGTCAAAGATGTACCATCGACTGCAATCGATCCTTTATATACGAAATAATGAATGAGTTCGTCCGGAAGTTCAATCTCATAATAAACAGCATTCGACTCCGGCTTCTTGGAAACGATGGTGCCCGTTCCATCAATGTGTCCGGAAACTAGATGGCCGCCGAACCGCCCGCCGGCAGCCATGGCGCGCTCGAGATTCACCGGACTCCCCTGTTTTAATTCGTGAATATTCGTCGCTCGGTAGGTTTCCGGCATGACATCGAAGGTTACGGTTTTATCCGTAAAGCCTGTCACAGTAAGGCAGACGCCGTTTACCGAGATACTGTCTCCAAGCTGGACATCTTTTACTACCACATCTGCTTCGACCGTCACTTCCAACGCTTCCGTCTTATTCTTTACGGATTTCATCGTTCCTATTTCTTCAACGATTCCTGTAAACATTGTTTCTACTCTCCTTTTTTCACAGATACGACTTTGACATCGTCTCCCAGTATTTCCGTCAAGATCACTTCAAACGACTGGACGTTCTTCAATTGCTGGATCCCTTTGCCTCCGACAGGGGTCAGCGCCTCTCTGCCGCCGATCAGCTTCGGTGCGATATAGGTTACTGTTTCATCTACTTTCCCGGCACGGACGAAAGCATCCGCTATAGTCGCCCCGCCTTCTACCAGAAGGGAAGTAATCCGCTTCTTTCCAAGATAGCGAAGCACATCATCGACGGCAATAGTCGAGCCTTCCATTCGAATGACTTCCACATGATCCTGTTCTTCGAGCAAGTCTTTCTTCTTTTGATCGTTCTCCAGAGTAAAGATCCATGTAGGCGCCTCGCCGTTTTGAATTAACTGCGACGATGGAGGAATCCTCAAATGTGTATCCATGACAATCCGAACGGGATGGGAACCCTGCCCTTCCATTCTTGTTGTCAGCTTTGGATTATCCATCAGTACTGTATTGATGCCGACGAGAATAGCGTCCGAAAGGTGGCGGTATCGATGCCCGTCAGCACGTGCTTTCTCGCCCGTAATCCACTGACTCTCGCCTGTCGATGTTGCAATCTTTCCATCGAGGCTCATGGCTGATTTCAACCGGACATAAGGCATTCCTGTCTGGATGGAATGGAAGAAAGCGCGGTTCAGCTTGTCGGCTTCCGCTTTCAGCACACCCATTTCTACTTCCAGGCCATGTGCTCTCATCATCTCTATTCCTCTTCCTGACACTCTCGGATTGGGGTCGTGGGATGCAATGATGACACGTCTGATTCCCGCATCTATGACAGCTTGTGCACAAGGAGGCGTGCGCCCGTGATGACTGCACGGCTCAAGCGTCACATAGATCTCTGCGCCATCCGCCTTTTCCCCGGCCATTCGCAGCGCATGCACCTCTGCATGGGCTTCACCTGCTTTGACGTGGACACCTACGCCGACAACTTGGTTATCTTTCACCACAACAGCCGCTACGGAAGGGTTAGGGCTCGTCTGCCCTACCGTGCTGCTCGCCATTTCCACAGCCATAGACATATATTTCTCGTCGCGTTCCATCTGCATCCCTCCGATTTTTGAAAAAAAAGACCCTGAAGAAGACATACTTCTCCAGGGTCGTTAACGTAATTTTTTTTGCGTACAGCAAACAAAGGGTACACTTAACTCAAGAAATGTACCATTACGTTCCTACAACCTTCTCCCATCCAGACTTTAACTGTCGGCTTTGGATTTTCACCAAATCAGGGAAAGCCGTGCTTAACACTGACTTTCCGTCGCGGGCTTGGAGCAGCTGCTCTTTACCGCCGGCTGGGATTTTCACCCGACCCCGAAGGTTCTCTTATTCGATTTGAACACTTTAAATATAACGGAAACGAACAAAATTCGCAATCCTTACGTCTGACAACCCCTTACATCCATTCGATCAGTCCGTCGATGAATGCTGTTTCGTCCTTATACACCTTATATAAAAAATACGTTAGCACAATCAGGGGAAACAAGAAGGACTCTTCAGTGACATCCTCAGAAACCGACAGATCCGCCCCCGTCTTCCATGTAAAAGGACGAATAACCGCCAGCTCTTTCTTTTTTGTTTTTACTTCTATTTCCTTATTCCAGTTCTCCTCCAGCTTTACGGCGTCTCCCCGTACCTCCCCTTCCACACAGAAATAAAGCAGACTTTTCAAGGGGTTGTCTTTAAAGATGAATTCCATGCCTGAGATGGAATAACGATACGCAGCAAAAAGGATGCGTCCCTTCTGAATACCGAAAGAAACCTCCTGAGAACGAAAGGAAAAAAGAAAATTATTCTCCTTTTCCAAGCCTCTTTTGGAAGTTTTATAAATTTCACCGATCACTTCTCCACAATCATTACTTACACAGATGCCACGTCGTTCCTTATCCTTAGCAATTTTGTACCCGCGCATCAAATCACCCTCCCGGTATTCTCTCTTATTGCTTACGCTTGCATCATGTAATAAGTTTCACACCTCTCCCTATTGTAAATCGAAAGATATTCGATTAGGATACAAATAAAAGAAAACGTTTGCACAAAAAGGCTTATCTTAAAGTGGATGTTTTTTGATTTTTCTATATAATCAGTACTATATAGATATCCTTCGTCATGCAATCGATTGCATTAATAATTTTATTTCCTAAAGAAATGGAGCGATGGTTATGGAGCGTGTTTGGTGGAAAGAAGCGGTTGGTTACCAGGTGTACCCGCGGAGCTTTCAGGATTCGAACGGGGACGGCATCGGTGATTTACAGGGAATGATCGACCGGCTCGACTATTTGAAAGAAATGGGCATCGATTTTATTTGGATTTGTCCAATGTACAAATCTCCGAAAGACGACAACGGTTATGATATTTCTGATTACCAGGATATTCTTGAAGAATTCGGTACGATGGATGATTTTGACCGTCTATTGGAGGAAGTCCACCAACGCGGGATGAAGCTGATCATTGATTTGGTTTTGAACCATACGAGCGATGAACACCCTTGGTTTATGGAATCAAGGCAGTCGAAAGACAATCCAAAACGCGACTGGTATATTTGGAAGGATGGGAAAGAAGGAAGCGAGCCGAACAACTGGGAGAGTATTTTTGATGGATCGGCGTGGGAATGGGATGAAAAGACGGAGCAGTACTACCTTCACGTTTTCTCTACAAAGCAGCCGGATTTGAACTGGGAGAACGCCGAAGTAAGGAAGGCGCTCTACGATACGGTCAACTGGTGGCTCGAGAAAGGGATCGACGGTTTCCGCATTGATGCAATCAGCCATATCAAGAAGCGGCCGGGGTTTCCTGATATGCCGAATCCAAAGAAAGAGAAGTACGTCTCCTCCTTTGATATGCATATGAATCAGGAAGGTATCCACGAGTTCCTTCAAGAATTCAAGGAGGAAACCTATTCGAATTACGACGTCATGACCGTTGGAGAAGCGAACGGAGTCAGCGCAGATGAAGCGGATTTATGGGTCGGCGAGAATGGGAAGATGGATATGATCTTCCAATTTGAACACTTGGACTTGTGGGATCAGAATGCCGAACAGCAGTTGGATATTCCCGGACTGAAAAAAGTACTGACCCGTTGGCAGAAAGGCTTGGAAGGAGACGGGTGGAATGCACTCTTCGTAGAGAACCATGACAAAGCCCGTGTCGTATCCACATGGGGAGATGATGAAGTGTACTGGAGGGAAAGTGCCACCTCCATCGCAACTATGTATTTCCTTATGCAGGGCACACCCTATATTTACCAAGGACAGGAAATCGGCATGACGAATTTCGCCTTCCCTTCCATCGAAGACTACGATGATGTGGCTGCAAAGAATTTGTATCAGAAGAAAAAGGAACAGGGAGTCCCTCATGAAGAAATCATGGAAATTCTTTGGAATACATCTCGGGATAACAGTCGGACTCCTATGCAGTGGAGCGATGAACCGAATGCGGGATTCACTACTGGAGATCCGTGGCTCCAAGTCAATCCAAACTACCAGACCATTAATGTCGCTGATCAGGAAAACAACCCCGCATCGATTCTTAATCATTACAAGAATCTGATCCGCCTGAAGAAAGACCATGATCTTTTCACATACGGCACGTACGAATTGATCATGGAAGACGATCCACACATTTACGCATACACGCGTACGCTCCATGACAAGACAGCGATCGTCTTTGCTAATTTGACCGGCAGCGTCGCCCGTGTTCAATCTTCTTTCTCCCTCGATTCCAGTGCTCTCGTCTTGTCCAATATGGAAGTACCAAAGCATATACAAGCAAAGGAATTTCCACTCAAACCGTTTGAAGCACGTGTATATATCGTTTCAAACAACTAAATACAACAGAAAAAAGGAGTGTCTCCCGCCGCAAAAGCCAGAGACACTCCTTTTTTTATTCAGCATCGGCGATCCTTACATCCGCCTCCAGACGAAGTTCAACATTTCCTTCGATCGCGCGGGAGATCATACAGCTTTTTTCTGCCTTCTCCACCAAACGGTTCAGCTTGGATAATTGCTTTTCATCAGAACCGGACTTTAAAACGACGCGTGGACGATGGATAATCGTCTTATAAGTAAAAACACCATTGGTAACGTCGACAATTCCTTCCGAGTCCATATCCATTTCCTGCAAAGGCAGGTCGGCACGCTCAATCATGGCGGCCAGACTTATGATATAGCACGTTGAAGCTGCTCCCAACAGCATTTCGTCCGGGTTCGTGCCTACTTCAGGCCCGTCCATGCTTGCGGGTATGGATATTTTCGTCTTTAAGTTTCCTGCATCGATATGGCCGACTTCGTTTCGTCCTCCCGGCCATTCGGCTTTCAAGTAAAAATGATGATCTGCCATTCTATTTCCTCTCCTTATCTAAGGGGTCCTCGATCCTTGATGCTCCATAGCGATAAAATCAAACACATCTCCATTTGTCGCCTGCTCGAAACTCTTCGTGCAAGAAAAACCGCACCGCTCATAAACACGAATCGCCCGTTTATTAAAAGCGGCTACAGCTAAAGTGAAGCGTCTGTTTCCGTACAGGGACCGGCCAAACAGAAGCACTTGTTTGAGAAAGTATTCCCCTTCGCCTTTCCCGGTACGTTCCGGATGCAGTCCCAGGCTGATGTCCACAGCTGTGTTCTTGGTAAAGCTGAAAAACCCAATGAGGCTTCCTCCCTGGCTGACACTGTACGTCTCTGGATTTCTTCTAACTGGATCAATGAATTCCACGTAATCCTCTTCATCCGCTGTCATGTCATAAAAGTCATAAGGGGCAGGGTACTTCCATTCGGCGATCGTTTCCGCCTCCTGCTGGGTCATTTTGGTGAACTTCCAGATATCATTCATTCGCTTTTCTCCCAGTCCTGTTTAAACCGGGTCATTTTCATCTGCAACTGTTCAATCATATCCAGGACCCTGTTGAAATCTTCCATATCCACGTCTTCCGCTTCCATGGTAGACACGACTTGATTCAACATATGAATCCGATTCTTAATGTAATGAAACTGTTCGGAAGGATGCTGTACGGCTTTGCCCATCGATAAAACCCTCCTGTCATAGTTAGTCACTCCATCGTTATTACTTCTATCTTAACCTGCCGGTATGTGGGTTGAAAAGAATTTGGCACAAAAAAAGCGGCATACCCTGCCGCTCTTACCTTTAACTTAGTTAAGAATCCTATTAAGATGTCGGACCACTACAGCTGCGGAACTCCGAACCATCAACATCACGAAGGGAAATATAACAAACTGCATGCTCTTTCCTTTCTCAGTCTTCCTGTACTTCTTTCTTTCCTGACAAGAACCACCCAAGAACGGCAATCAACACGAGGATAGAGTAGAAGATCAGCTTCCACGTCGTAGAATGAGCGAAGTGCTCATCGAGAATCTGAATATTCGGGTGGGCTAATGTAGAAACGACGAGCTTTACCCCTACCCATCCGACGATGACAAAGGCAGCAATTTCCAATCCAGGCCGTGATTTCAACAATTTAACGAAAACGTTGGCCGCAAAACGCATGATGATGATCCCGATCATACCTCCCGCAAGGATGACAGCGAATTGCCCACCGTCCAAACTCCCCACTTCCGGAAGAGGTGTTTCCGGCAAAGCGACTGCAAGAGCTACCGCAGCAAGAATCGAATCGACCGCAAAGGCCAAATCAGCAAGTTCCACTTTTAAAACCGTTGCCCAGAAACCTTTGCCCCGCTGATTCTCAACGGCGACGACCTCTTCTTCTTCCTCTTTTCCACGCTCTCTCCATTTATCAAATAAGTGCTTTCCTGATATGAATAACAGATATGCAGCTCCAAGCGCCTGTACCTGCCACACATCCACAAGAAAGGAAATGACGAACAAGGAACCAAATCTAAGTATGAATGCACCAGCCAATCCGTAAAACAGCGCCTTCTTCCGTTTTTCCTCCGGCAGGTGTTTGACCATGATTGCCAACACCAGCGCATTATCTGCTGCCAATATACCTTCCAACCCGACTAAAACAATTAATACCCAGCCATACTCGATCAATAATTGAGCATCCAATATTCTGTCTCCTTTTCCATTAAAAATAGTCCCGGCCACTGTGGTGGACAGGACTATAAATAAATAGACCTTTACCACAGTGGGTAAAGGTCTCGCTAACAACGAACGTTGCCAATAAAGCCGGGGATCCATCCCGAAATGACGACTTTATTGTATAAGCTACTCCCCTTTAAGGAACGCTGAATCTATTCCTATCATAGCACTCGACCTTCGAAAGTCAACGGCTTTCACCCACTTTTTTACAACCTTAGTATGGAGCATAGGACTAAGCTTATACAAAAGGATTAAATGAGCGTTTGATGAACAGGACAGCAGTCGTCATTCCCCTGCCTTCTCTTCAAATAACCGGGAGATTTCTACAATGGTACGGGTTGCTTTCTCCATGCTTTCCAAGGAAATGTACTCGTATTTGCCGTGGAAGTTCTCCCCGCCTGTGAAAATGTTCGGAGTCGGCAGCCCCATGTAGGATAATTGGGAACCATCCGTTCCGCCGCGGATCGGTTTGACTAGTGGTTCGATTTCCAAATTCTCCATCGCCTCGTAGGCAATATCGACGATGTGCTTCACAGGAGCAATCTTCTCGCCCATATTATAATACTGATCATTGATTTCCAGGGAAACGCGGTGCTTTCCGTATGCGTCTTCCAATTCAGCGGCCAATCGTTTCAGGTTTTGTTTCCTGTTTTCAAACTCTGCTTTATCATGATCACGGATCAAATAGTTAAGTACCGCCTCCTCCACATCGCCTTTGAACGTATGCAGATGATAAAAGCCTTCATATTCTTCGGTATGTTCCGGCGCTTCGTTCTGAGGGAGCTGCTGCTGGAATTCCACAGCCAGTTTCAGCGCGTTTACCATTTTCCCTTTAGCCGTGCCAGGATGCACGCTGTGACCATGGAACGTCACGCGGGCAGCTGCGGCATTAAAGCTTTCATATTGCAGCTCGCCTACCGGACCCCCGTCTACCGTATAAGCATAGGAGGCTGCAAACCTGTTGACATCAAACTTATGGGGCCCCCGTCCGATTTCTTCATCCGGCGTGAATGCGACACGGATTTCTCCATGCTTTATTTCCGGATGCTGAATCAAATAATCCATCGCGGTCATGATTTCCGTAATTCCGGCTTTATTATCAGCACCAAGTAATGTCGTCCCGTCTGTAGTAATGAGCGTCTCTCCTTTATATGTAGCAAGTTCAGGAAATTCATCCGGTGTAAGGGCTGTACTTTCGTTCAGTTGAACCGGTCCTCCCTCATATTTAATGATCTGTGGATTTACTCCTTCACCTGTAAAATCAGTAGCTGTGTCGATGTGAGCAAGAAAGCCGATTGTCGGTACTTCCTTCTTTGTGTTTGCAGGCAGTGTAGCCATCACATACGCATGCTCATCTATGGTTACGTCCTCCATCCCGATGGCTTTCAATTCCTCCACCAACTGACGTGCCAAATCCCATTGCCCTTCGGTGGATGGTGTCTGACTGCTTTCCTCATTGGATTGAGTATTCATCTTCACATAAGAAATGAAACGTTCTAACAATTCCTTCTGCATATCGGTATCCTCCTTCTAGTGTTCTATACCAAGTGTAGCGATTTCAAGCTCCTAAAGTAAGTGTACTGCTTCACGTCATTTTTTGGTATTCTTATTATATAAAACAAACATCCTTCCAAAAAAACTTTCCATAAAGGTGTGTGTGTCCTTGATACATAAGCGTTGGTTCCAAGCCCTTGTGGCTGCCGTTTTAGTCGTATTACTCATTCTTCTGCTGCATGAAATCAGTTTTTTCTTTGAACCTGTCCTGACATATATCGGTGCAATCGCCGTACCGCTGATCGGAGGAGGGATTCTTTTCTATATATCACGTCCAATTATGCACTTCCTTGAGAAGAACCGCATCCCTCGTGTACTGGCAATTATCATTGTCTTCGCGTTATTCCTGTTTATCGGGTTTCTGATCAGCCGCTTCATCGCTCCGATCGCTCAGGAGCAGTTTACCAGGCTGATCGATAACATTCCTGCAATGGCAAATGCGGTCAGTGATGCTGTCACCTACTGGCAGCAGAATCAGGATATTATTCCGGATGAATTCAATGACACCATCTCAGGATTTGCCGAGAACCTGGAGTCTTATGTTCAAAACGCATCGATGATCATCATCAACTTCATCAGCCAGCTCATCGGTTTTGTGTTTGCTCTCGTATTGATTCCATTCTTCCTTTTCTTCATGTTGAAGGACGGAGATAAGCTCGTACCATTTATTACTCAATTCTTGCCTGAGAAAACAGCTGAAAGCTTCCGTAAACTTTCGGGATCAGTAGACCGGACCTTGAATTCCTTTATTCTCGGGCAGCTTACCGTGAGTATCGTCGTCGGGCTGCTTCTGTTGATCGGCTATTTAATTATAGGTCTGAAATATTCTTTGACACTCTCCTTGTTTGCAATGGCAATGAACGTCATTCCGTTCGTCGGACCATTTCTAGCGGTCATCCCGGCTATTCTGGTTGCCTTTTTCCAGGACCCGATGCTTGCCGTATGGGTAGCTGTCATTACCGTTATCGCCCAACAGCTGGAAGGCAACTTCGTATCTCCTAACGTGATGGGTAAAGCATTAAGCATCCATCCGCTGACAATCATCACACTGATCCTGGCTGCCGGAAGCCTGGCCGGTTTCATCGGGTTATTGTTCGCGATTCCTGCCTATGCCGTCATTAAAACAGTCATCAGCCACTTCTATCATGAGTGGATAGAACGAAAGTCAGAGACAACTTAAGATTCCAGTGAAGCCTGTCGTGCTCTGTGCATGACGGGTTTCCTTTTTGACAGAAAGAGAGGACCATTAAAATGACACATTCTACACAACAGAAGCTATGGACGCTGCCATTCATTTTCCTGATCATTGCCAACCTGTTCACATTCATGAGTTTTCAAATGCTTCTCCCTAACTTACCTCCATACATAGAATCCATTGGTGGAACCAGCCTTCAGGTAGGACTTATCACGACGACCTTCGCCTTTGCTGCAATCATCATCCGGCCGTTCATCGGTCATATGCTCATGACAAGGCCGCGCAAGGTACTCGTCATGGTCGGAGCCGTATCCTTACTGATCATGACCGTATTGTACCCGGTCACTCAGGTTGTCGTCGCACTCCTGATCATCCGATTCATCCACGGAATCGCCTGGGGGTGGTCCACCACCGTCAACGGTACCGCCGCCGTCGACCTCGTACCAAGGCGCAGGGTCGGGGAAGGCATGGGCTATTTCGGATTGTCCGTTACAGTCGGTATGATTATGGCACCCAGTATCGGTATCTTCCTTTATCAGAACTACTCTTTCGATCTCCTCGTGTGGATTTCTGCGGGGCTTGGAGTCATTGCCATCATCCTGTTTGCCTTCACGTCTTTTGTCACACCGGCGCAGGTCTATGAAAATCAAAAAAACCCTCCAAAATTCTCCTTCGTCGGGTCGCTTGTCGAGAAAAAGAGCTGGTATCCAGCGCTTGTCACCATCCTAAACACCTTCGGATACGGTTCTGTCATTACTTATATTGTCATCTTCGGGAATGAGCAGGGACTCAGTGGTACGTTCTTGTTTTATTTCTTTAATGCATTATTCGCCACCCTGTCGCGTCCAATCACCGGAAGGTATTTCGATAAACACGGACCTTGGAAGCTGATTATCGTTTGTTCCGGCCTGTCTTTCATCGCCATGTGGCTCCTTGCATTATCCAACTCGAACGTGGACTTGATCATCGCCGGTTCGTTGTTTGGACTAGGCTACGGCTCCATGATGCCCGCCCTGCAGGCATGGGTTATATCAAAAACGACGACCGAGCGCAGCGGAATCGCCAACGGCATGTATTATTCATCCATCGATTTAGGAATCGGGGCAAGTGCCTTCCTGCTTGGATTCGTTTATCAGTTTGTAGAGACGGCTACCTTATTTAAACTGTCCAGCTTTTTGTTCCTCGTCGTTATGATTCTTACTTTCCTAGACCAACGAAAACAAACGGAACCGTGGCAGGCACCAAGATAGAACAAACAAATGCGGAGGACTGCTGTCCTCCGCATTTTTCAATTCAAAAAGTATAGACGATCGAATCCCCTGCGTGCTTGTATCCGATCCGTTTATATATCGAGTTCGATGTGGGATTGGCCATATCCGTGTAGAGAGAACAGAATCGGTATCCGCTCCGCAAGAGCTTATCCGTTAAGTGCCAGACAGCTTTAGATGCATATCCGTTACGCTTGAATACATCCGGTGTGTACACAGCGTTAATGGTCGCTCCATTCTTCGTCGCTCTTGCTCTTGCCGCCATGGAAACCGGTTCTCCATCTACTTTCCATAAATAGATTTTACGTTCCTCCACCATTTCCGCTGCCAATACTTCTGCACGCTCAGAAATGTTCTTCTCGCCCGTTTCTATACCAAATTGATACATCCATGCCTGCAGAAGCGGCAGATCAGATTCCACAGCCGGCACAAGTTCCCCCGGAGCATCCGCAATGGGTTGCAGATCATCCAGACGATAAATCCCCTGTTCCATATGCAGGGACCCTTTCAATCCTGAAACGTTTTCCCATTCTTCTACAAACCATTGAACAGCACGGCGATCTCCAAGCACGCCGGGAACCTCATAGTTCCCACCATGCAAATAATCGACCAGCTGTTTTATGAAAGGTTTCTCCATGACCTCTGTTGAAGGAAGAATCCATAAGTGCGGCGGTGTCCGGAGTACTGCATAAACTGGATTTTCTCTTTCTATGACTGTAAGCATATGACAGACCTGATCTGTACCCGTCCGCTTCCTATCTTCAAGGAGGCCAAGCGGCAGATTATTTTGAGCTTCCCCATGCATCAACAGCCCCTCTACTTGATTCAAAAAAGTGACCGGGTCTGTTTCTTTTCGTACAACCATTCCTCTTCCCCCTTTTCTTCTTTCATTGTTTTTTGTTAAAATTCTGAATATGGATAGTTCTTCTATTATACGTCCCGACTAATCATCCAGCAACAACGGAAAGGAGCATGTATGATGACTAAAAAAGAAATACAAGATCAAATCACATTCCTTAAATCCGACTATATCCGTATCCAGGGGGATCTTGATAAACTGGAAGCTGCCGGCGGCAATGTCCGTAATGCCGAAAAGCAGCTGGAGAGGATGGAAGCAGAGCTTAAAGAACTGAACACTAAACTGAAACAGGCAGAAACAACTAAATAAATACAACGAAACAAATGCAAAAAGGTGGAGGGTATAACCCTCCACCTTTTTGCTCTTATTAGTCTTCCTTCTGTTTTTCTTGTTCTTTCCTCTGATCTTCCAATCGTTCCTGAATCTTCTCGAACTCTTTGCTCGGAGGCATCAAGGAGACGATGATATCCCCATTCTCCGGACGATATTCCATGTCAGGAGTAAAGAAGTCCACTTTCCCCGTCGGACGCTTCACGAAAAGGAGCATGGCATGCTCATCCACATTGTCCCGATAGTTATCAAACGTGTATTGGTCCGTGATGGTGGTCTTACGGAACACATATCCGTTTTCCACCCGAGCATTCATTTCTTCCCATGATGCACCTTCTTCGAACAACACACGCCCGCCGATGGTATGGACTAGGCTTTCCAGATTATCCCCTTCTGCATTGCTCAAGCTCAACTGAAAGCAGTTGTTCCTCCCGAATTCCGGAACAAATGTCGTACAGACCAGCGCATTATAAGAATCCATCTCCGATGCAGCAATTAAATACTCATACGGCGTCATATCTAAATAATATTCCGTCTGTTCGGACAAGATTTCGCCGTGATACGATTCGATCCCCCGTGATCTTGCACGGGAAAGTTTCTGCCAGGAGGAGTCTGTCAGAAGAACCGGAATTTTCAGCTCTTCCAGCACCTTGGCGAGACCTGTAGTAAACGCACTTCCACCTGCAATGAGAACGCCGGGAGGCCCTTCCATAGACAAGCCAAGTTTCTTTGCAAGCCATCCAATGGAGAACCCGTGAGCCACTACCGTTGTAAATACCAGCGCAAACGTAAGGGAAATGAGAATCGAAGCATCTTCAAACCCTGCATCCAATAAAACGCTGGCAAAGTAACTTGCAACGGTCAAAGCAACGATTCCCCTTGGAGCAATCCATCCCACTAACAGTTTTTCAGATTTGGACAACCCCGTTCCTGCTGTAGACAGGAAAATCGACAACGGCCGGACGACGAACAACATCAAAATAACGAACCCGATAATTTGCAGATTAAATATTTCAAGCAGCGTATCTACCGTTAAAGAAGCCGTCAACATGACAAAGATTGTCGATATTAACAGCAGGGAAATATTCTCTTTGAAATGCCGCATATCTGCAATGGATGATATATGCATATTGGCAAGAGTCATCCCCATAGCCGTCACGGATAGAAGCCCTGTTTCATGCATGATCTCATCAGCGATGGTAAAGCATGCAATAACGATCGTGAAGACGACTGGTGACTTCAGAAATTCCGGTACATAACCGGTTTCAAACATCCACCCTGTCCCTTTCCCACACACCCAGCCGAGAAAGACAGCGAATGCGGAAGCTGCAAAGAATAGAAGAAGAGATGTAGGGCTCGCACTTTCTTCCATAAAGAACACGATGAATTCGAATGCAAAGACTGCGAGCAGTGCTCCGATCGGATCCACGATAATTCCTTCCCACTTGAGAATCTTTGCCGGTCTGGGTTTTAATTTCGCCTGCCTGAGCAATGGCAGGATGACGGTTGGTCCTGTTACGATAAATAACCCGCCGATCGTGAAAGCGACTGCCCACGATAGTCCGGCAACATAGTGGGCTGCCAGAGAACCTAAGATCCAGCTCAGGAAGGCTCCTAATGTAACAATTCGAAACACCGGCTTTCCAAGCCCCTTCACTTCTTTGAAGTCAAGGTTCAAACTTCCTTCAAAAAGAATGACAGCTACCGCCAAAGAGATAATCGGACTGTACAACTCACCAAAATCCTGTTCCGGATTCATTAACCCGAATACCGGACCTGCAAGCAGCCCCGCAATCGACATAACAACGATGGCTGGAAGGCGAAACCTCCAAGCCACCCATTGGGAACCGATACCTAGAAAACCTATTAACATGAATTGAAGTAACAGCGAATCCACCATAGAATAAACTCCTTTATATTATGAATGTGTATATGTACCTTTTTTTCTTATTTTTATATAGAACACATTCTATCGACCTCCCCCTCGTCTGTAAACCAAGAAGGGGCGCTCCCTAAATCCTTCCTGAATATAGGAAAATCATACCGTCATGGAAATCATAACCTTTTAAATTTTCTAATAAATCGTTGACATAATTTTTTGAAATTGATAGTATTACTCCGGTGAATGAAGAAAATTGATTGTTTTTGTCGAAAAATTCGTTTAAAGTACCATAGTGTGCCTCGCTCTTGCCATGGATAAGAGCGGTTTTTTTACGCAAAATATAGAGACATCTAAGAGGAGGAGCAAGTTTATGAAAGCAAAAGATACCATTGTGATCGGGTTTACTTTGTTTGCTCTATTTTTCGGTGCCGGAAACTTAATATACCCCATTTCCTTAGGGTTTGAATCAGGTACTTCTTATATTCCCGCAATCATTGGTTTCGTAATCACCGGGGTAGGCCTGCCTATAGTCACAATTGCAGCCATTTCACTCGTTAAGAATGGAGCCGTCCAGCTCGCAGGTAGACTGCACCCTACATTCGGTCTGTTGTTCACCTCTATGGTTTATCTTGTGATCGGTCCATTTTTCGCTATTCCAAGAGCTGCCAACGTAGCTTTCGAAACAGGAGTCGCTCCATTTACGAATGGTGCTTCTTATGCCTTGTTGGTGTTCACCGTTATATTCTTTTCCTTGGTCTACATCGTTGCCCGAAACCCATCCAAGCTGGTGGACCGTGTGGGACAGATCTTGACACCCATGCTTTTCCTGGCAATTTTAGGATTGGTTATCGGCAGCTTTTTCTTATTGGATGGTCCCATACAACCGCCTGAACCAAAGTATGCAGAGCAGCCTTTTTTCTCCGGTTTTGTTGAAGGTTATTTAACGATGGATGCTATCGCTTCGCTTGCTTTCGGTCTGATTGTCGTGTCATCCTTCCGCGAGCGCGGGGTAACGAAACCGAGGGAAATTACTTATCGTACATTGAAAGCCGGACTGGTGACAGCCATTGGTTTAATCGCTGTGTACGTTTCCATTGGATGGATTGGTGCCCGGATGGCTACAGAAGGAACGTATGAGAACGGAAGTGCCATTCTTTCCGGCGCTGCTACCATTATGTTCGGAGATCTTGGTACCATCCTGCTCGGTGTCATTGTAGGACTTGCATGTTTCACGACATGTGTCGGATTAAACGTTGCCTGCGCACAGTTCTTCTCCAACCGGATCAAAGGATTGTCTTATACACAGATTAACCTGCTCGTTACGCTGCTCAGCTTTGCGATTGCTAATATCGGACTGAATCAAATTATTGCCTATTCTGTTCCTGTACTTGTTTTCGTTTACCCGATTACTATCGTTCTAGTCGCTCTTACCTTTATGGGAAAACTGTTCCAGCACTCCCCTTATGTGTACAGAGGTGCTGTTCTATTTACAGCTATTATCGGACTGTATGACGGACTGAAAGCTTTTGGGACGGACGTTTCTCTGCTGGAACCCATCATCAGCCATCTGCCGTTTTACGATTTCAGTTTGGCCTGGATCGTGCCGGCAATTGTCGGAGGATTAATCGGCTTGATCATTCATTCGATTAAAGGACAACCGAACCACAAGGAAAGCTACCAGAATTAACAGCTTACTTAAAATCCCTCTTCATACAGAAGAGGGATTTTTTCTTTATTATTGATGCAGAAGCGTGACGCTTACTTTCACATCAAGGCTCTGCCCGCCTCCACGATATACTCCTTGGAGAGGACTGACATCTGCATAGTCCCGCCCTGTTCCAATTCGAATATGTTGTTCGAGAGCTTCCACATTGTTCGTCGGGTCAAGGCCAACCCAACCGATGCCGGGTACCATCACTTCCACCCAGGCATGTGTCGCTGCATCTCCTACCAACGCCGAGTCTTCACCTACGTATAAGTATCCGCTGACGTATCTGGAAGGTATCCCCTGGGAACGAAGCACACCGAGCATCACGTGGGCATAATCCTGACATACGCCCGCTTTCAGCGGCCAGGACTCATGCGCTTTTGTACTCACTTCTGTGGTCATAGTGTCATAGGAAATAGATTGATGCAGGTATTCCATCAGACGCAGCGAGAATCGCACGGGGTCTTCCGCACCGCCTACCTCCTTCATAATATCTTCCACTTGGTTCTTATATAAGAAAGTGTATGGCGTATCATTTAAATAAGCCAGGTAATGGTGATGGAACAATTCCGAATGGAAGATCTCTCTCATTTCATCCGAACAGGTGATCATTCGGATGAAAGGACTTTTTTGAATGCTGACAGTTGAACTCGTCTTCAGCATTAAGTGGTCGTGTTTCTCCGGGATGAAGAATGTCTCTACATGGTTCCCCCATAAGTCGATATGTTCTTTCGTCATGGACCCCGGAGTGATCTCCGTCCGATAGGTCAGCAACCGTTGGCATTCATCGGTTCTCGGCTTTAACCGGATGTGGTTCATACTTTGATCCACAGGGCTGTCGTATTGAAATGTATTGGTATGTTCTATGTGGTATTTCATCTGTATTCCTCCCGTATGTGTCTACTTCACACGAATAGGTTCTATGAGGTAATATGTCTCTGAAAACATTCGACTGAATGTGAGACAACGATCTTGGAAATGATCAAGAAAATGCATCAGCTGTTCCATATCCATCTCTTCGATATTCGTTTGTTGGATTTCGTTTTGTATCACTTCAAGCATTTCGAATAAGTCCGCAGAATAATGAGATATCTTTCCATCTTCTAAATTTTCAATTGCTTCACAGACATGGTTCATGCAGTAACGGATCGAACGGGGGAACGTCTCCTCCTGAATCATGAAACGCAGCACACTTTTGGAGTCCATGGTAGGTGGATGCTCCTTAATATAGGCGTCATATCCGTTTAAGAACTGCAAGGCTGTCAGCCAATAATAATAGGTAGCCGTATCGACCGTCGACTCTTTTCTGTTCTTCTCACAGGTGACGTTCAAAAGCCGTGCCGTTTTTTCCGCCCTCTCCAGCCATTTTCCAATTTTAATGAATGTATAAGGAATTCCACGTGTCATACTGGACTCGATAACTCCTTGAGCCGTCATCGATGTATTTACTACATTCTTCAAGTAACTTTGCGTATGCTGTCTTGTATTCGGTAGTTCCTGCCAATCCTTTTGATTGAGATGGAACTCATTTAACACTTCCCAGAGCTCCCCCGGCAGGTTGTCCCTGGTTATACGTGCATTTTCCCGTGCATAATTCATGCAATTGATTAAGGAATTCATATTGATCGGACTGATGGTTAAGTATTCCAGAAGCGTCTCACTGTCGAGTCGCTCATAAGTATCATAGTAATCCGCTTTAGAGGAACAGATTTCAAGTACCTCTTCCCAATCACGATCCGCTGTCTCCTGACTGGTTGCTTCCAGCGAATGGATGAGCTGGACACTGAGAACACGCGCATTGTTTTCCGCCCTTTCCAAATTACGTGACATCCAATAAAGAGAATCTGCTACTCTGCTAAGCATGAACACCACCACCCTCTGTCATAATCCATGTGTCTTTACCGCCGCCACCCTGAGAAGAGTTCACAACAAGCGATCCTTCTTTTAAAGCAACCCGCGACAGACCTCCCGGCAGGACGTTGGTTTTCCGCCCGTTCATGACAAAGACCCTTAGATCGACGTGGCATGGGTAGAAACGTCCCCCCTGGTATGCAGGGGCTCTGGAAAGCTTGATCGTCGGCTGGGCGATATACTGATTAGGGTGCTCGATGATTTTGCGACGGAATTCTTCCTGCTCCTCTTCGCTCGATTGTGGACCAATCAGCATGTCATAGCCTCCTGAGGCACCGACATTTTTAATGACCAGTTCATCGATATGATCTAAAACGTAACTCAGACGTTCCGGATCACTAAGAAAATAGGTTTCTACATTCGGGATGATTGGTTCTTCATCCAGATAGAAACGAATCATTTCCGGCACATAAACATACATGGCTTTATCGTCTGCTACCCCGTTTCCAATCCCGTTCAGAATCGAAACATTCCCCTTCCTGTAGGCTCGAAGCAACCCCGGAACTCCTAAAGCAGAATCCGGCCGGAAGGCTTCCGGATCGAGAAAATCGTCGTCAATACGACGGTATATAATATCGACCCGCTGCAGCCCCCTGATCGTCTTCATATACACTACATCATCTTTCACCGTTAAGTCCCGGCCTTCGACGAGGTCGATTCCCATTTGCTGCGCGAGGAAAACATGGTCATAATAGGCGGAGTTATATGTACCAGGTGTCAGCAGGACAGCCTTTGGTTCTTTGTCTTGTAGAGCATTTTCCGGCACATGACTGATGACAGCCTGATGCAGCTCGGAAATCTGGTGCTCCAGTGTCTCGATGGCATGCTGGAAGAACAGCTCCGGATACACCTGTCTCATGACGTAACGGTTTTGGAATACGTAGGACATCCCGGATGGGTTCCGGAGGTTATCCTCAAGAACACGATAGTCCCCGTTCTCATCACGAATTAAATCGACACCGGCAAGAAAAATGTGGTTATTCAGAGGAATGGATAACCCACCCGCTTGTTCCTTATAGTAATAGGGGTTGTTCTCTATTAATTCTTTCGGAACGATTCCAGCTTCAACAATCCTCTGATCATTATAGACATCTTCAAGAAAGTGGTTCAGGGCTTTCATCCTCTGCACCATCCCGCGCTCGATCTTCTCCCAATCTTCTCTGGGAATAATGATGGGAACGAAATCGAACGGCATCGTCCGCTCCGTCCCGCCTGTGTGGTTGTAAACAGTAAACGTAATACCCTTTCTGAGAAAATTCATCTGGGCCGTTTCATGTTTGTTCATAAGTTCACGTTCGGAGAACTGCTGTACGAGTTGATAGAACCATTGATAGTGCTGTTTTGGCCCTCCATCCGAATGCATCATTTCGTCAAAATATACCCCGGTCTTATAATTTGTAAGCACACCACTTCTCCTCCAATTCTGCTTCTTTAAAAGCCTTTACCCTTAGTTTACTGCAGGTACACAAAAATTGTAAGAAAATTCGAAAATAATGCAGCCTCTATTTTATGTAATCGCTTTATAATAACTGACCAAAAAAGTGTCCCTTCGCTTTATCAAAGGGACATAAAAAGTGGTCTATTTCATTTTAATAACAATTTTTCCTTTGGCATGGTGCGTCTCACTTAATTTATGAGCCTCCCGCAATCCTTCACCGGAAAAGTCGAAGGTGTGGCCGATGACGGAGACAAGGCTTCCTTCCTCCATGAACTGCGCTAACTTCGCCAATTGTTCACCACTTGGTTCCAGCCATACAGACCCCGCTTTTACCCCGTGTTTCTCAGCAAGCTTTTCATCAGGAGGCTGAACGATGGAAGGCATTCGCCCTCCTTTTTTCAATACAGCGAAGCTCTTCTCCTGAATTTCTCCACCTAATGTATCAACGACGATATCGAAATCATGAAGTACCTCCGAGAAGTCCTCTTCTTTATAATTGATAAACCGGTCAACACCCAGCTTCTTGACCCAATCCTTATTCTTACCGCTGGCAGTGGCTGCAACATACGCTCCCATTTTTTTTGCAATCTGTACCGCGTAATGTCCGACTCCGCCGGATCCAGCATGAACAAGTACCTTGTCCCCTTCCTTTATATCCGCGAAGTCAACGAGGCACTGCCATGCAGTCAGCCCTGCCAACGGAACCGCAGCAGCTTCTTCAAACCCGATCCCATCAGGAAGATGTGCCAGAAGGTGCTCATCGACGGTCGTATACTCCGCATACGTGCCGAACCTTGTCGTATCCGGCCGCGCAAAAACGCGATCTCCCGTTTTAAAGCCACGGACGTCTTCGCCCGTCTCCTTAATAATTCCTGCGACGTCCCATCCAAGAATTATCGGAAAGTCAAAATCAAGCATTTCTTTCAAATATCCTTCGCGCAGCTTCCAGTCGATTGGATTGATGGACGTCGCGTGGACTTCCACCACCACTTGATTAGCAGCCGGTTCGGGATTCGGCATTTCCTTCTCTATCAATTCATTTCTATTTCCGTACTGTTCGATAACAACCGCTTTCATGCAGCGATCACTCCTTTTGTTTGTGCTTTACCCGTGTAGTTTTCCCCACAGATCCAGCTTGAAACATGATAAGATGGAGGCACGAATGATTACAAATAAAGGATGATCCAAATGATGCAGCAAGCGGAAAAAATACTACAGCAATATTACGGCTATTCCTCTTTCCGGCCAGGGCAGGAAGAAGTAATTCAACATGTCCTTCATGGGCATAACACGCTCGCGGTCATGCCGACAGGCGGAGGGAAGTCACTCTGCTATCAAATCCCCGGGCTCACACTAGATGGTACTGCCGTGATCATCTCCCCTCTCATTTCATTGATGAAGGACCAGGTCGACGCTCTCCTATCCTATGGAATACCGGCGACTTACATCAACAGCTCCCTCTCCGCACGAGAACAGCAGGAACGCATGACTGCCATCCGGCAAGGAAGATATTCTTTTGTGTACGTCGCACCGGAGCGGATGGAAGCACCGGATTTCCTTAATCTACTTTCCTCCATCCCGCTGTCCTTGATCGCTTTCGACGAGGCCCACTGCATATCGCAATGGGGACATGACTTCCGCCCAAGCTACCGATCGATCGTCCCTACTCTCCGTACCATACCGAACCTCCCGGTGGTCATGGCATTAACAGCTACGGCCACGAAAGAAGTAATCGAAGATATTAAGCGCCTCATCGATGTGCCGGAAGAAGCCGTGGTCAACACAGGTTTTGCCCGTGAAAACCTATCCTTCCGGGTCATCAAAGGACGCGATAAGCGTGACTTCGTTGAAACATATTTGCAGAAAGTTCCGGAGGATGCCGGCATCATTTATACCGCTACTCGTAAAGATGCTGACCAACTGCATACATACTTATCGGAAAAGGGATATGCTTCCGGGAAGTATCATGCTGGGATGACGGAGAACCAGCGTAGACAGACACAGATGGATTTTGTCCAGGACAAGGTGACCACCATGGTTGCTACGAACGCTTTTGGAATGGGGATTGATAAATCCAACGTCCGTTACGTGATCCACTACTCCATGCCGATGAATATTGAATCGTATTATCAGGAAGCCGGTCGGGCCGGTCGGGATGGAGAACCGGGAGACTGCGTTCTGCTTTTCACCAGTCAGGATATCAACCTCCAGCGCTTTTTGATTGATCAGTCTCCTTCTGAAAAGAAGCGGACAGCTGAATACGATAAACTTCAGGCTATGATTAATTACTGCCACACCCACACGTGCCTGCAGCAATATATTCTTGACTATTTCGACAATCCGGTACCTGTGGAGCCATGCGGAAAATGTTCGAACTGTATGCATGAAGGGCAGAAGACGGATATGACGAAAGAAGCTCAAATGGTGCTGTCCTGTGTGAAGAGGATGGGGGAACGGTTCGGTGCCTCCCTTACCGCGAAGGTGCTTCGGGGATCGAAGGACCAAAAAGTAAAGCAGTTTCGTTTCGATTCCTTGTCTACCTATGGAATCATGTCCAACTATACGGAAAAAGAATTGACGCGCTTTATTCATTTTCTCACCGCAGAAGGTTATCTGTACCCCGGTTCCGGCCGTTACCCAACCTTACAGCTAACCCAGGAGGCTAAGAAAGTAATTAAAGGAGAAGAACCTGTAATCATGCTGGTGGAAGCCGTCGTCACAAAAACGAAGGCTGATTACAACGTAGAATACTTTGAAGAATTACGCCGTTTACGCAAGCAGATAGCCGAACAAGAATCCCTGCCGCCTTATGTCATTTTCTCTGATGCGACTTTGAAGGACTTGACCGCTTATCTCCCGGAAACGAAAGATAACATGTTGAAGATAAAAGGTATCGGGGAACAGAAATATCAGAAATACGGGGAAGCATTTCTTGAAATGATTCAGCCATGGGCAAAAGCCGCGGCGGATAAGCCACGGCCTGCCTCCTCTTCCCCCTCTGCTCCTTTAAAGAGAGACCCAGGTGACGATCGACCGAGTCACATCATCAGTTACGAGATGTGGAAACTCGAGGAACAGACGCCAAAGGAGATAGCTGAAGCCAGGGGCATGAGTCAACTTACCATTGAGAGCCATTTGTTCCGTGCAGCCAAGGAAGGCTATGATATCAACTGGCCAAGCTGGTTTGATGAGCAACAGGAGACCTCTGTACTGGAAGCCTATGAACAATTGGAGGATAAGAAGCTTAAACCTTTAAAAGACATGCTTCCGGACACTTACAGCTATT
This sequence comes from Halobacillus sp. ACCC02827, assembly GCF_030291935.1. Taxonomy (NCBI): domain Bacteria; kingdom Bacillati; phylum Bacillota; class Bacilli; order Caryophanales; family Bacillaceae; genus Halobacillus; species Halobacillus sp. ACCC02827. The sequence continues at coordinate 3,299,624 of NZ_CP128168.1, forward strand.
CTGCCATCAAAGCTGTTTTAGTTAAACACGATTTAGTATAAAAGGAGGAACCCGAAATGACAAAGCATCTATGGACGTTGGACGCCGTTCGGAAGTTGGACCAAGAAGATCCGATGAAGCACTTCAAGAAAGAGTTTTACTTGAAGGAAAGCAGCTATTACATGGATGGAAACTCACTGGGCCTGCTTTCCAAACGGGCAGAACAATCGTTGTTTACGTCACTGGAGGATTGGAAAACCTCGGGGATTGATGGATGGACGGAAGCGAAAGAGCCGTGGTTCTATTTGTCGGAGAAGCTGGGAGACGAGACGGCTCCCCTCATCGGAGCAAAGCCGCATCAGGTTATTAACACCGGCTCCATTACGACCAATCTCCACCAACTGCTGGCCACTTTCTACAACCCGGCAGGTAAAAGAACAAAAATTCTTGCAGATACCTTGAATTTCCCATCCGATATCTATGCTCTGAAAAGCCAAATCAAACTTCGGGATTTAGACCCGGCACAAGAGTTAGTACAGATTCAAAGCAAAGATGGTTACACGCTGGAGGAGACGCACATCATCAATCAAATGGGAGAGGATATTGCTCTGTTGCTGCTGCCTTCTGTCCTGTACCGCAGCGGTCAGCTTCTGGATATCCAAAGGATTACAGAAGCAGCGCACAAACATGGCATCATCGTCGGTTTCGACCTGGCTCATTCCATCGGCTCTGTTCCGCACTCCCTTGATGAATGGGGAGTCGATTTTGCCGTTTGGTGTACGTATAAATACTTGAACAGCGGACCAGGAGGTGTCGGCGGTTTATATGTCAACGAACGTCATTTAGGCAGGAGTCCCGGCCTTGCCGGGTGGTTCAGCTCTAATAAACAGAAACAGTTCGACATGGAACACGAACTGACGCCTGCTGAAGATGCCGGTGCTTTCCAGATTGGAACCCCGCACATTTTGAGCTCCGCCCCGCTTCTTGGTTCCTTGGAGCTTTTTCACGAAGCTGGTATAGACACTATACGGACTAAATCATTAAAGCTGACGCGGCTTTTTATGGACCTCATCCATCAAGAGCTTTCCGGGAAAGGCTTCCGTATCGCCAATCCTATGGAAGATGAACGGCGAGGCGGCCATATCTGTCTTCTGCACAAAGAGGCAGCAAGTATATGCCAAGCATTGAAAGTAGAAGGAGTCACCCCGGATTTCCGGGCACCAGATGTTATCCGACTCGCTCCGATCGCTTTCTACACATCCTTCGAAGATGTATTTACAGTGGTCCAGGTATTGAAAGACATTATGGACCAAGACAAGCATAAGCAATATGAAAACGAGCGTGGAATCATAGCATAAGGAGGCAGAAACATGAAACTTATCGATATCAGCATGCCCCTGCATGAAGGAACCCCGCCATGGCCGGGAGATACGCCTTTTCACTATGAGCATACATTTACGATGAAAGAAACAGGTTCTGTTAATGTCGGTCAATTCCAGGCAAGCAACCATATCGGAACCCATGTGGACGCGCCTTACCATTATGACTCCAATGGGTGGAGAATTGCTGAAGTCCCATTGGAGAGATATATCGGTGATGCTTTAGTCCTCTCCCTTCCGGATAAAGATAGAATTCAAGCGAAAGATTTGGAAGGCATCGACCTGACAGCCGTAACGAAGGTGATACTCCAAACAAAGAGTTGGAAAGACCGCACTAAATTCCCGAATACCTACACCACCATCGGCGAAGATCTAGCTCCCTTGCTTCGGGAACACGGCATCGATTTGATCGGCGTGGATACGCCCTCTGTCGATACGGAAAAAAGCAAAGCTTTACCTGGTCATCATTCCTTATATGCTAACGACATTCTCATCCTCGAAGGTCTGCAATTGGATCACGTTTCTCCTGGATTTTATGAACTCATGGCTTTTCCGTTGAAAATGGAGGACGGCGATGGGAGTCCGGTACGTGCTGTGTTGCGAGAAAAATAATTCTCCATAAAAAAAGCTTAGAACCCATGCTCTAAGCTTTTTTCCTTTTATTGATTCACTTTACCTTAAGAAAGAGTGGATAGGGTGATACGACGACGGCCTCTCCTTCCCCTTCCAAAGTCATTTCCTATTTGTTTTTTGCTCGAAGGCCAGTTGTTTAGCGACCTTAGGAGCAAGCCACAGCATTGGAAGCAGCAAAATGGAAACAGGTACAGCGGTGACAACAATAAAGTTCTGCAACTGCGTAATTCCGCTGTCTCCTGTTACCAACAAGATCACTGCGATTGCGCCCATCAGAACCGCCCAAAAGACACGAACCCATTTCTTAGGGTCCCCCTGTCCTGTGACAGCCATAGCAATGGTATAAGACATGGAATCTGTTGTGGTCACGACGAAAAGAATCGTCAATACCAAAAACAATGGTGAAATGATAGTCGCCAGAGGGAACTGCTCCGTGATGGCAAACATAGCCGCCGGGTTCCCCCCGGCCTCCAACGCTTCTGAAATTGATCCTGGATTACTTAACTCAAAGGAAATCCCGGAACCGCCCAGCACGGTGAACCAGAAGGTAGAAATAATCGGTGCGAAAATAGAAACGGCTATAATAATGTCACGAATCGTCCGTCCTCTGGAAATTCTACTTACGAGAATAGCCATCATCGGTCCGTACCCAATGAACCATCCCCAGAAGAATACGGTCCAGCTGGACAACCATCCTTCATCTCCCCGATACATACTCATCGGAACAAATTGATCGATATAATAGCCGAAAGCTGAAAGAAAATGATTGATGATAAACCCGCCCGGTCCAAAGATAACGATGAAGATCATCAAACCTAACGCGAGCCGGACATTGAAATTACTCAGGAACTGAATTCCCTTATGCAATCCTGTTACTGCGGAGATAGTCGCAACCAGCACCACGGCCAATATGATAGTGAACTGTGTGCCGAATTCATCCGGGATTCCGAAAATGGCCTGCAAACCATAACTCGCTTGTAACCCCAAGAAGCCTAACGGACCAACTGTGCCGGCAGCAACCGCAATGACAGAGAACGCGTCGATTACGGTACCAAGCCAGCTGTTTCGCAGCTTTTCACCGAAAATAGGGTAAAGAAGGGTACGAGGTTTCATCGGCATTCCTTTATGGTAGTGGCCATACATCATAACGATAGCACTGATCGTTCCTAGAATAGCCCATGCGAGAAAACCCCAGTGCATGAAACTTTGTGCCAAAGCTGGATCGACAGCTGCTTCCGTACCTGCTTCCACCCCGGCTTGGGATGGCGGAACCGTCAGGAAATGCCACATCGGCTCGGCCGCCGCCCAGAAAACACCGCCGCCCGCCAGAAGGGTAGCCATAATGATAGAAAGCCATTGATATAAACCGAGCTCGGGCTTCTCCCTGTTTCCCATCTTTACCTTTCCATATTTAGAGAAACCAAGCCAAAGGCCCACAAAGAACGTAGCTAACATAAGTACCTGCCAGAAGGCACCGAAGTATTTTGCTGACCATGCAAAGCTCTCATTTACGATTAGTTCGATCAAATCAATATCGATTAAGGCAAAAATTACGAATAGTACCAGCAGTCCGCCGCTGATCGCAAATACCGGCCAATCGATTCCATTTGTTTGTTTATTTTTCATGATTCTCTCCTTCATAGTAACTCTTAGTTGTTTTAAGCACAGTGGACCACTTTAACATCAAGGGATTCGGATGTAAAGAAACAGTTTACTCCTATCGTTTGGTAATATTCCCCTGATGTTGCATTATATCCTGACAACTCCATGAGAAAAAGGTCACGCTTCCGTGACCTTTTTTCATTCTGATTCGTCATATTCAATTTCTTTATCTTTGTGTCTTCTTTGACACTCTTTGCAAAGCTTCATTTCCTGTTCCTGCTTGCTCGTCAAAAGTGTTCCACAGCTGCTGCATTTGTCAAACTCATTAGGGTTCGCCTGGAATCCCGGGAGTTCATGTTCTGGACCTGGCATTTACATCGCTCCTTTCCTTTCTTATTCCCTTACTCCACGTTTTCAATCAGCCGAAACTTCTTTCGCTGCCATTAAACCGGAGAGTGTGACACCGAGGGTGCCTGCCCCCGGGAATACCGTATCGCCACATTGATGAACACCGTCGATACCTGTACGGACCGAATAGCTCTTCAACCAGCTGTATCTCCCATCCGGTGCATATCCTCCAACTTTTCCTTCCTTTCTTCTCAGCCACTTATGAAAAGTCAATGGTGTACCCGGCAGGACAATATCCAACCCTTCCGCGAATCCCGGGAAGTAGTGTTCCACCGTCTGAAGCATCCGGTTTTTCATGGCTTCTTTATGTTCTTCATACTCCTCCGCCTGCCACCACTGCTCCAACTCCGTATGGGTCGATATGGTAAGAGACCGCTTCCCTTCAGGCGCCATGCTCTCATCTGACGGATCGGAAAGGGATAAGAGGAACTGCCCTCCGTCATGCAGTTCCTCCGGCCGTTCCGGATCGATGAACTGATGATACAGCACATCTGTATTTCGGAATACAGATGTGTCGATCCCGGCATGTATAATAAAAGCCCCCCATGCCTCCCGCTGCACTTCCTTTGTCTTCTTAATATAGGTCTGTTTCAGAAGCTCTTCTGATAACGTATCATGGAGATTATGGACCGAATTGTTAAGGATGATTTCTTTCGCCTGAAATACTTTATTGCGTTTGGAATGAAGAAGGAACATTCCCGCTTCCTTCTCTACCCGATGTACAGGGTGGCGCATATAAATCTCTCCCCCGCCGCTCTTGATATATTCGGAAAGCTGTTCTGCTATCGTTGCAAGCCCTCCATGAACGGCGTAGGCACCTTTATGAAACGTCTGGAGAGCTGCACAACCAAGAAAGGCCGGACAATACTCTACGCTTGTCTGTACACTGTCCATCAGCTCTCCATTAAGAAACGTCCGAAACAGCTGGTGGCGTTCCAATCCATATTTCTTCAATCGATCTTCGACTGTCTGGTTCAGGAACGGAAGCAGACGCAAAGAAGACCGGTCCACCATCGGCAGCAGGTTTTTAACATCTTTCCATGTCCGGGGCGGAAATATTGGAAGCTTGTCTATTAAACGGTCGACAAGGGCACCGACGTAGAAGATTTCATCATAAAAAGCTTGAATAGCCGCGGACTTCTCCGGAAAGTGAAGCTCGATCTCTTCATACCACGCTTGTCTGTCCCGATAATAGTGAATGGTTCGATCAGGCATGTGGATATCCATGATCGTATCCAGTGTGGTCATAACAGGAACCTCGAGACCAAGCTCGTCATACAATTGATCAAATACACCTCCCGGTTCAAAACCCATTCCGACCGTTGCACCTGATTGGAAACGGTAGCCTTGACGGTCAAATTTCCCGGCACTTCCTCCCAGCTCATTGGAGGCTTCAAAGACAGCGACCTTTCGTCCTCGCTTCACAAGGGACGCAGCAGCTGCCAAACCACCGAACCCCGCTCCAACTATGGCTGCATCATACATCACCTTCACCTCCATTTCTTCTGTTTTCCCCCTGAACCCCCGTTTCAATACCTTCTATGCTCTGTCTGACGATAATAAAGGAAAAAAGAAGACTTTCCTCCACATGGGAACGTCTAACAATCAGAAAGGAGAGTGAAATTTGGTGATGGAACGTAAGGAGCCTTCCTTCACACGTGATGAAGCCATTGAATTCGTGATGAGGGAATACGGCGAAATGTTAAAACGGATGATATATACATATGTGAAAAATCACCACACCACAGACGATCTGTTTCAAGAGGTACTCCTGCTGGTTTATAGGAAATGGGATCGTTTTGATGGTCGTTCACAGTTAAAGACGTGGGTAATGCGGATTGCTATCAACCGCTGCAAGGATTTTCTTCGGTCTCCTTTCCAGAGAATGAAGCTCATGAAAGATCAATGGTTGGAACAGACGGATCCTAAACAGTTGGAGGACGTTGTCTTACAGAAAGAGCAGTGGGAAGAAATTGCAGAAGCAATCCTGAATATGCCTGTTAAATACCGGGAAGTTATGATTCTTACGTTTCATCAACACCTGACACAAAAAGAAATCGCAGAAGTGACCGGCATCCCCTTATCCACTGTAAAGACGAGAAAGCAGCGCGCAAGAGAAATGCTGAAGGAAAAGCTCATAGAAGGAGAGTGGACCCTTGAATAATAAGAAGAAGATCCAAGAGGCTCTTGATAATAGAATCAGTGAAAAGCCGTTATTTACGGATAGAGACCGCCGTAGGTTTTACGAAGGAAGAAAAAGGAAACATTTACGGTCGACTATTGTTCCTCGCCTGCTGACGGCTTTGCTTGCCGTTCTATTCTTATCAGGGACCATCTATTACGTGCAGTCCAGCAACCTCTTTGAACAAACCGCGTCTCCGGAGCAGAGCAAACCAGAGTCAGAAACGGAGCCATTGGTATCCGTTAAAGAACCGAAGCTTACACAGGAAGCGTTTCTGGAAGAATTCAAGCAGGTTATCCTTACCAACCCTCTCCCGGAGAATATGCAAGACGTCTTGGATAAGTACGGAAGTGGAGAAACGTTACCAAAAGTGGGTGTGGAAGAAAACGCGACCTATACCTATGCTTATCATTGGAAGGAAGACAATGACGGCATTGCAGAATCCTGGTCGCCGAAGCGCACGCCGGACCTCGAGGATTATCAAAATGGCGAGATCGACGTGTTCCTTGAAATAGACATCCCCTCCTTTGAGGTCAGTCCTTTGGTAAAGATCTCCACCCTCTCAGAAGATGGAAAGCACGTAACGATTGAGACGTTCTACTCTAATCCTACAGACCATGCCTTCAAAACTTTTGAGGATGATCAAGAGCCATTGGAAATAAACGATCTGCTGTTACGATCGATCGCCCGTGATTTGAATAAGAAGCCGGAGGAAATTACGAAAGCAGACTTGATGAACCTTCAGGAATTAACAATTAATGCATCTCATTTAGACAGCACTTATGTTGTAGATGAGAATGAAGAGGTCTTTGAAGCGATGCAGTCGCTCCGCGTCTTGAAACTCAATCATGCAGTCATCCCGGGATATCTGCTGAAGCACCTCCCCATATTGGAACAGGTCACCATCATCGGTGACACCGTCACTGACTTAAGTTCCATGCAGGAAGGGATGCAGCATGTCCAATATTTAAATATTGCAAGTTCCTCTTTCAATGGGACAGTAGATGATCTTTTAAAACTGAAATCTCTAACCATCGTCCGACTCGACCCCACCGTCGTTCCAAACTATGAGGAACTCCAATTCGAAGGCATTGATGTACGCTGGTAACAAAAAAAGGAAGCTGAAATATCAGCTTCCTTTTTCTATCTTATTATTCGAAAGTAAGAGCCCAGCTTCCTTTACGGATCACTGGTTCTGTTGTTCCATCTGCAAGAACGCCGTCGACGTCCAACTCAGCAGAACCCATCATGAAATCAACGTGGGAGAGGCTGTGGTTGATCCCGTTCTTATCAAGCTCCTCTTCACTCATGGATGAACCGCCGGTCATGTTTGTTGGATATGCTTTTCCAAGCGCCAAGTGACAGGAGGCATTCTCATCATACAATGTGTTGTAGAAGATGAGTCCCGACTGGGAAATCGGAGATTCATGCGGCACCAATGCCAGCTCCCCCAGACGACGGGAACCTTCATCCGTATCAAGAAGGTGTTTCAATGTTTCTTCTCCTTCTTCGGCTGAAAAATCGACGACTTTCCCTTCTTTGAAGGTCAGTTTAAATCGATCGATGACGTTCCCACCATAGTTCAACGGCTTTGTGCTTGAGACCGTACCTTCTACTTCATATTTATGAGGCGCGGTGAACACTTCTTCTGTCGGCATGTTAGGATTGAACGGAATCTCTTCTCCTTCTGTCTGCGCAGGACCGCCTTTCCAAACGTGCCCCTCCGGTAGACCGACAGCAAGGTCCGTACCCGGTGCCTTATAAATCAGCTTCTTATACTGCTTCTTATTCAGGAATTCACGGGCTTTGATCAATGTTTTATTGTGCTCTGCCCACGCTTCATTAGGATCCTCACGATCGACGCGGACGATGCTGAAGATTTGTTCCCAAAGTTTCTCAACCGCTGTATCCTCTTCTTCCCCCGGGAAGATCTTTTGTGCCCAGGCAGGTACAGGAATACTTACAATCGACCACGGAATACGGTCATTCATCGTGTAGGAACGGAAAGTAGACATTGCTTCTGCCCCGGCTTTGTTCGCCGCTGCAATTTTCTCTCCGTCTATTCCTTTAAGAAGATCCGGATCAGTAGAACGAATCGATAGTACTGCCGCCCCCTGCTCTGCAAAGTAGGTGAACTTCTGCTGCTGCCATTCCGGAACGTCAGATAACGTTTCTTTATCCGCATGTTCATATTTCATACGCGTCAGTGCGTCGTCAGACCAGTTAATATGTACATTCTTCGCACCAAGCTCAAAAGCTTTACGTGCTACAATACGGGTGAATTCTGCACCTTCAATAGTAGAGTTAATCATTAGCAGCTGGCCTTTTTGCAGGTTCACACCTGTTCGTAAAGCAAGATCTGCATATTTCTCTAATTTCTCAACACTAGGCATTTTCATTGAATTTTCCTCCAATTCAGTTTCCTTGTATCCGAATACATTATTTCATATTATAACCAGAACCACAAAAAAGGAGACTCGGCCAATCCGAGTCCCCCGGTTATCAGTCTTCCATTCCTTCCACAATGAGCGACAATTCTTCCCACCGCTCCATTTTCGTTTCCAACTCTGTTTCCGCCTTTTGCTGATCGGAAGATAATTCCTGCACTCTGTCATAGTTGGTTGCTTCCGCTGCAAGCTGATGATTTAAATCTTCCAGCTTCGTCTCCAATTCAGCAATTTCATCTTCAATCGTTTCCCATTCCTGTTTTTCTTTATAGGAGAGCTTTCTTTTACGGTTGGATCGGCGCGTTTCTTCCTGCAGGGAGGCTTTTTTCTCCACTTGAGCCTTTTGTTCTGTTTCCTTTTTCAATTCCAGGTATTCCGTATAATTACCATAAAATTTGCGCACAAAGCCTCCATCCTCGAAAGCGAGCAGCTTATCGACAACCCGATCAAGGAAATAACGGTCGTGGGATACAGTCACGACAACCCCAGGGAAATGCTCGAGATACTCTTCCAGGACACTGAGCGTTTCCGTATCCAAGTCATTGGTCGGTTCATCAAGAAACAAGACGTTCGGTTCACTCATCAGCACACGCAGCAAATACAACCGTCGTCGCTCTCCACCGGATAAACGTTTGATATACGTCCATTGCTGAGGTCTCGGGAACAAAAAACGCTCAAGCATTTGTTCTGCGGTAATTTCCGTTCCGTCCGCCGTACGAATAACCTCTGCCACTTCTTTAATGTATTCAATTACCTTAAGGCTTTCATCTAATTCCCCATGATCCTGCGTATAATAACCGATTTTTACGGTGGTCCCTGTTTTCACAACACCTCTGTAGGGCTGCAGGCGATCCGCCATGACGTTCAACAACGTCGTTTTACCGGAGCCGTTAGGGCCGATGATGCCCAGTCTTTCCCCCGGAACGATAAGGTAGTCGAGATTCTCAAACAGTTTCTGACCCTCATACTGATAGGTCACCCCTTGCAACTCGATAACCTGATCTCCCAGTCTTGTGGAGCCGATTGCCATATCCACTTCTTCTTTCTGTGTATGGAACGTTTCTTCTTTCATGGATTCGACTCGTTGAATACGTGCTTTCTGTTTCGTCGATCTCGCCTTTACACCAGCCCTCAGCCAGGCAAGTTCACGTCTCAGTGTGTTTTGATGCTTTTGCTCCGCCTGCCGTTCCCACTCTTCTCTCTCTGCCTTCTTCTCAAGGAAAGTCTGATAATTCCCTTCATAGGTGTAAAGCCTGCCTTTATCCAATTCATAAATCAAATTGGTCACCCGATTCAGGAAGTACCGATCGTGGGTGACGATCATCAACGCACCTCGATATGACGCAAGGAACTCTTCCAGCCATTCAATCGTTTCGTTATCAAGGTGGTTGGTCGGCTCATCCAATAGAAGCAGATCTGCCGGTTGTATCAATGCTTTGGCGATGGCCACCCTTTTTCTCTGGCCACCGGACAGCTCACCGATCTGCTTGTCGAAATAATCGACGCCTAATTTGGAAAGGATCGTCTTCGCCGCTGTATTCGCTTCCCAGGCGTTCTTCTCCTCCATGTGCTGCTGCACACGGAACAACTGCTCTTGAACATCCGTGTCCTCTGGATCTGCCGAGAGTTCCAGCAGCACTTTCTCATACTGCCTCATCGCAACCATAATTTCTGCATTTCCCTCATAAATCTGTTCAAGGACGGTTTTCTTTTCATCCAATTCAGGATCTTGAGGCAGGTATTCCACACGAAAATCCTTTGCGTGGTCCATATCCCCCGCGTCCACGCTGTCCATCCCGGCTAGAATCTTCAACAGTGTCGATTTCCCAGTTCCGTTGACACCGATCAAGCCGATACGCTGTTGATTAGCTATGGTGAAAGAAATGTGATCGAAGAGATCTTTATCTCCATAACTTTTGGTTAACTCATTCACTGATAGTAAGCTCATTCCGCTCATCCCTTTAACATAATCTGCATTCATCATATCACATCTATTGGTTTCTTTCGCTTGCCCGGCGCCAGGCCATAACGCGTCTCCAAAAAGAAAACTGCTCTGATTGATCATCAGAGCAGTTCCTGTACTTCCATCCTATTTATGAACCATGTTCGTGTTCTCTCTTCCAATATTCCATACCGTCTACATCAGGAAGATGATCCTGGTAGAAGACCGGGTCCTTACCGGCTTTCCGCTGTTTACGATAGTCATTCAATGCAGCATAAGCAACAGGTGCCAAGCGGAAGATAGCATAAAGGTTGATCAAAGCCATAATTCCCATCATTAAGTCCGCTAATGCCCAAACAAGGCCGAATTCAGCAATAGCACCGAACATGACCATCGCTAGTACTGCGATACGATAAACGAAGATATTTACTTTGCTTGTCTTGATAAAGTCCATGTTCGTTTCACCATAATAATAATTTCCAATGATAGAACTGAAAGCGAACAAGAGAATAGCAACCGCGATGAAGATGGCTGCCCACGCACCAAGCTCCGATTCAAAAGCAGCCTGTGTCAATTGAATACCGTCTAGGTCCGTATTGGCGTAGTCTCCCGCGAACAGGATGATGACAGCTGTCGCACTACAGATTAGCAGGGTATCTGTAAAGACACCCAACGTCTGAATCAACCCCTGCTTAACCGGGTGCGACACCTCTGCCGTAGCAGCAGCGTTTGGCGCACTACCCATCCCAGCTTCGTTCGAGAAGAGTCCACGCTTAATTCCAATCAGAATCATACCTCCAAAGGTTCCACCGGCAACTTCTCTGAAACCGAAGGCTCCTGCAAAGATCTGTCCAATCATATTCGGTACTTGGCCAAGATTCATGATAAGCACGTACCCAGCAAGAATAATATAGAAGATAGCCATGATTGGAATAATGATTTGTGTAACTTGTGCGATCCGATTCAGACCACCGAAGATGATCAACGCGACAGCCAAGGTCAAAATACCACCCATCAACCATTTACCGATGTCGAATGAATTTTCAAACGCAAGGCGAATGGTATTGGATTGCACAGAGCTGAATACAAGACCGTATGTAAACGTTATCGTAATAGCGAAGACTATACCCAGCGTCCTGTTCTTAAGCCCTTTCTCAATATAATAGGCAGGACCGCCTCGATATTGGTTTTTATCCGGAACTTTATACACCTGAGCTAACGTACTCTCAATGAAGCTGGATGCTCCACCCAGAATCGCAACAATCCACATCCAAAATACTGCACCAGGTCCACCGATGGTAATTGCCGCAGCCACACCAGCAAGGTTACCTGTACCAACCCGTGATGCTGTACTGATAGCAAATGCCTGAAAAGGCGATGTTCCTTTCTTCCCTTCCGCAGAAATGGATCGTTTATCGAATAACACGCGGAACATTTCCGGAATATAACGGAATTGAATAAATTTCAACTTAATAGAGAACCACAAACCTACTCCGAGCAATGCCACAACAAGGATGGTTCCCCACATCCAATCGTTTAAGAACGATAGAACTGCTTCCATACCATTCACCTCTTTTGTAATTTTTAAAATTCATTTAGTTTCCAGTTATTAACACTTTCCCGATTAAATCTTTTTAAAAACTTCGAAAAGTGACAACTTGTTTATCATATCATATATGTTAGGTTTTCTTCCATAACTCTTTACAAGATAGAAAAGAGTAAAAATTGCTATTGACATCTCTTTGATAATCCTTATCATTAAGATAGAAAAGAGATTGATAATGATTATCATTCTTCACTTAACCGATTACATAGCAGAGGTGGATGCAGATGAAAAAGAAAAAGTATTTAATTGGATTCTTATTACTACTCACTTCCCTCTTCTTAGCCGCTTGCGGAAGCAGCAGTAAAGAAGAAAGCTCGGAAACGGCGGGCGATGAAAAAGAAAAGAATAAAGGCGAAATCAACTTATATACAGGGCGGCATTATGACACAGATCAGCAGCTATACGAAGAATTTGAAGAACAAACAGGCATTAAAGTCAACGTGATAGAAGGTAAAGATGACGAACTGATTGCACGCCTGGCCAGAGAGGGCGAAGCATCAGAGGCAGATCTTCTTGTTACTGCCGATGCCGGACGCCTGCACCGAGCAAAAGAACAGGAGTTACTTCAACCTGTAGACAGTGACGTACTTACAGAGAACATCCCTGAAAAATTCCGGGATACAGATAAAACCTGGTTTGGCTTGACGAAGCGGGCCCGGATTATCGTAGCTCACAAAGATCGAGTTAATAAAGAAGACATCCAAACGTATTCCGACTTGACCAAAGATGCCTTTCAAGGGAAAGTCTTAATCCGCTCTTCCTCCAACATTTATAATCAGTCTCTACTCGCATCCATGATATCCATCGATGGGGAAGAGAATGCGAAGGATTGGGCAAAGGGTATTGTAGACAACATGGCAAGAGATCCTCAAGGCGGTGACCGCGATCAGACGAAAGCCATTGCATCCGGTGAAGGAGATGTTGCAGTCATGAACACATACTACCTCGGCCAGATGCTGAATTCTGAAGAGGAAGAAGAAGTTAAGGCGGCGGAACAACTCGAGGTGATTTTCCCTAACCAGGAAACAACGGGTACACACGTCAATATCAGCGGAATAGGTATGACAACCAGCAGTAAAAACCAAGAAAACGCTAAAAAGTTCATGGAGTTTCTGACGGAAGAGAAAGCACAGAAAGAATTTGCAGAAGCCAACTACGAATACCCTGTCAATCCAAATGTAGAAGCATCAGAGCTTCTGCAAAGCTGGGGAGACTTTAAAGAACAGGATATCCCGTTGAATGAACTTGGCGAAAACAATGACAGAGCCATTCAAATTATGAATGAAGTCGGTTGGAAATAACAGTTGAATCAGAAGTACCGCACCAGGTTTCCTGTGCGGTACTTCCACTATGAGAAAACAGTGCGGTCGTTAAAGGATGTGTCGCTTTTGAAACTCTCCAGAAAATTATCCGGTTATACAAATAGTTGGACGCTCTTCACCATAGCTATCGTTGTTCTGATCCTGATCCCCAATCTCTCCATCTTCACTAACTTTTTCACCAGAAAAGCAGAAAACTGGGAACACATACAAACGTACATTTTACCAGACCTGTTAACGAACACGGGCCTTCTCATCATAGGCACCGGATTATTCACGATTCTTATCGGGACAAGTCTAGCTTGGATTATTTCCGCGTATGACTTCCCTCTGCGTGGATTTTTTAAATGGGGGCTCATTCTTCCCCTTGCAGTTCCTCCTTATATTGCCGGATACACATACAATGGGATCCTCAATTATACAGGAGTCATTCAAACTACGTTAAGAAACCAGTGGGGAGTGGAAGTGAATCAGGACTACTTCAACATCCTGAACTTACCCGGAGCTGTTCTCATTTTCACATTATTTCTCTACCCTTACGTCTATACGATAACGCGGGCCTTCCTTGCCAACCAATCCGCTTCGTTAATTGAAAATGCCCGTTTATTGGGACGGAATCCAATGGAAATATTCTTCCGTGTCGTCCTCCCGGTGTCCAGAGGTGCAGTTGTAGGAGGAGCGAGCCTCGTTCTATTAGAAGTGCTGAATGATTATGGGGTCGTTCAATACTTTGGTGTTCCCACATTCAGCACAGCCATTTTTCAAACTTGGTTCGGAATGAATGATTTGAACGCAGCAATCAAATTATCTGCCACACTTATGATGATCGTATTTATTGTACTGCTGCTTGAAAGATGGCTGCGGGGCAGGAAGAAATATAGTACGACTACAGCCAAAGCCAGACCATTGACACCAATTCGTTTACATGGTGTAAAGGCAGCCATGGCATTTCTTTACTGTTTCCTTATCTTTGCTGCAGGGTTCTTGATCCCTGTGCTTCAGTTGGTTGATTGGCTGTTCCTGACGTATAAAAAGATCGCATCCCCTGCATTTGCACAATTAATATGGAATTCTCTCCTTGTGTCTATTGCAGGTGCAATGATTATCACCCTATTCGCTGTCATCATTGCTAATTTTTCAAGGATGCATCAAAGTTTTCTTTCCAAATTAGCATCCAAGTCGACCATTCTCGGTTACTCTATTCCAGGGGCCGTGATTGCAGTGGGAATCAGCACTGTATTCATTGACCTGGATGAGAAGCTTTCCTTGTTCTATCAACAAACGGGTCTGGAAAGCCGGCTCTTCCTGAGCACAAGTCTGATCATACTGGTGTCCGCCTATATCATACGCTTTCTGGCAGTTGGTTATAATTCCATAGAAGCTGGTTTTGATAAGATAGGCAACAAGTACACCGAGGCATCCAGAATGCTGGGAATGAACGTGACGCAGTCGTTCTTCAAAGTAGATCTCCCTATGCTGAAAGGGCCCATCATCAGTGGATTTCTACTGGCTTTCATTGAGATAATAAAAGAACTTCCCTTGACCTTGATCCTTCGGCCGTTCAACTTCGACACGCTGTCAACCAATGCGTTTAAGTATGCCAGCGATGAGAAAATACAGGAAGCAGCTCTGGCATCGATCATTATTGTATTGATCAGCGCCTTGGCTATCTACATTTTTTATCAAGTATTAGAAAAGGAGCCTACATGATATGTTTGTGACCATTCAGGACCTTACCTTCAAATACAAGAATGTGAAATCGTACACAGTCGATCACTTGAACCTTCATATTAAAAAAGGAGAAATTATTTCCATCCTTGGCGAAAGCGGAAGCGGAAAGAGTACAGTCCTACGCCTTTTATGTGGACTGGAGAAGCCTGAGAAAGGGCGCATTGTCATTAACGAGGAGACGATGACGGATGATCATACCTTCGTTCTTCCTGAAAAACGCGGAGTCGGTATGGTATTCCAAGACTATGCCTTATTCCCTCATATGACGGTTGCTGAGAACATCCGCTTCGGACTAAAAGGCATGAAGCAAAAAGAAAAGAAAATGCGCGTGGATGAAGTTTTGTCCTTAGTAAATATGACGGCATTTACAAAACGGTATCCGCATGAATTGAGCGGCGGACAGCAGCAGCGTATCGCTTTGGCCCGGGCACTTGCCCCAAAACCTTCTCTGTTATTATTAGATGAGCCTTTCAGTAATCTTGATGCGGATTTACAAATTAAAATCCGGAGTGAGTTGAAGGACATTATTAAAAAGACAGGAACCACATCCATCCTGGTCACGCACGACCGGGAGGATTCCAAGGCGATAGCGGACAGGATACTCACCATAAGAGACGGCGCAGCTTATAACTGGGAATCCATCTGTACAATGAAACAGGACCCTTCCCCCCAGTCACAACTTGTTCATATGAAATAAACGTAAAAGACGGGCTTCTTTAAAAGAAGCCCGTCTTTTAATCATTTATTTTTTCCAAGGCAGGTCTGTCCCGAACTTCTCTGCCAGTTCTTTCGATTCTTTCCTGCGGTTCTTGCGGTATTCATGTCTCTTCTGAGCTCCCGCATGGAGCCATTTCTCTTCTTCTGATTCCGGATAGACTCCAGGCACTGGAGAAGGTTCATTATTCTCATCCACGGCAACCATGGACAGGAAAGCCGTAGTACATACTTTCCGTTCACCGGAAAGCAAATTCTCTGTCGTCGCTTTTACGAACACTTCCATCGATGTGTTATGTGTCCAAGTGACGAAGGCCTCCAGGCAGATCGTATCTCCTTCAAAAACCGGCTGCAGAAAGTCTACAGAGTCCGTTGAAGCGGTGACAACGGGTTTACGACAATGACGGACGGCGGCAATAGCGGCTACGTCATCAATATGGGCCATCAACTTTCCTCCGAACAATGTTCCGTGGCTGTTCGTATCCGGTGGGAGCACGTGTGAACTTTTAACAGTCAGTGAATCTATACATGGTTTTGCTTCCATCGTCTCTGTCCTCTCTTCTATGTGAAATCGTTCTCTGTTCCTATTATACCATGTTCGTCCGTTCTCACTCTCTTCTAAAAAACTGGACCTCGAAAACAGCTCCGGTCCCATTCTTCTTGTTGGACGCGCTGATTTCTCCACCGCTCCGCTCAATGATGGCTCTGGCAATAGCGAGACCAAGACCTGTTTCTCCTCCTTTTCCTTTAATGAAACGCTCAAACAATTGTGGAAGCAATTCTTCCGGAATACCTCCTCCATCGTCTATAACACGGACCAAAAAACGATTCTCTTTCTCTTCCGTTTCGATAGAGACCTTCGTTTCGGCATGACGAACGGCGTTGCTTAAAATGTTGATCAGCGCCTGCAGTACTCTTTCCGGATCTACATTGGCGCGGAACGGCCTTGCATTTCCCATCTCCAACGCAATTTCTTTGTCTCTCGCCAATGGATAGATCAAGTCTTTGGCCTGATTGGCTATTTCAGAGAGATCCGTGTCTTCCGGATGGTAGACGTCTTCATTACTGTCCAGCTTAGCGAGTAAGATCATTTCATTTACAATCTTCTTCAATCGTTCCGTTTCGCTTACCATTACATTCAAGCCCTTTTCTCTTGCTTCCCCTTCAAACACCCCGTCCCTGATCCCTTCGGCATAACCTTGGATAGACATCAACGGGGTCTTCAATTCATGGGAGGCATTTTGGAAGAATTGCTTCTGCGAATGAATGTAGCGCGAGAGTTCTTTCGCCATCTGCCTTACGCTCTGCTCCACTTCCCGGATTTCTCCGGAAGCTTCCACCTCCTGAACATCAGAAAACTGCCGTTTCTCAATTTTCTTTAATTCTCGTTTCAATTTCGTCAGTGGAGTGACGAGCCTCCAAGTCAGCACA
Organism: Halobacillus sp. ACCC02827; assembly: GCF_030291935.1. NCBI lineage: Bacteria > Bacillati > Bacillota > Bacilli > Caryophanales > Bacillaceae > Halobacillus > Halobacillus sp. ACCC02827. The sequence goes on from NZ_CP128168.1 coordinate 3,316,997, forward strand.
TAACTGACGATGATAGCCATCAACAGACCGATTACGAAAACAGCAAGCATCCGGAGCGCGAAGACGGATTGGACAGCCTGCAGGTCATTGAGCGGTGTAGCCATCACCAATACCTGATCGTTTCCGGAGTTCACTGCAAAATCGTAGACCACAAATTTCTCTTCCCGGCTTTCCCACACTTCCTGCCCCATCAATTCATCCTCATACCTGTCGATCCAGGTGTATGCGATGTCTGCCGGCATCGTCCGGAACAATACTTCCCCCGTACTCCTGTCGAATAGAAGGATCGGATAATTTCTATCTTGAATCAGCTCGGACAGCTGTGTGTTCCTGTCGGGTCCGTCTTCATTAATGACGTTGATCAGCAATTCGGCTCTCCCCTTCAATTGTCTCTGTTCGTCCTGAATCAGCATATCCATGAGCAGAGAATAAATGAAGAAAGCGGTAATGGACATGATTGCGATGATCAAGGCAGCAAATGCGGCATTCAGCTGGTATTGAAGCTTCATGACCCCTTCTCCCGGAGCCGGTAGCCATGTCCCCAAACGGTCTCAATCGGAAGCTGGCTCATTTTCTTCCGCAACCTTTTGATGAGATCATCCACCGCCCGATCGCTTCCGAAGTAGTCCTCTCCCCACACCTTGATGAGAAGTTCCTCCCGGGAAAAAGCACGATTAACTTGGGATGCGAGGATGCGGAGCATTTCGAATTCTTTTGTCGTCACTTCCACCTCTTCGGATCGGAAGTAAGCCCGACGCTCGGAATAACTCAACTCTAGCTCCCCTGCGATAACCCTGTCTCCCTGTTCTTCGGAGACAGGGCGTAATGCTTCCCATCTCTTTAAATGACGCTTCACACGCGCCATCAACTCTCTCGGGCTGAAGGGCTTCGTCAAATAATCATCTCCACCAAGCTCCAGCCCCAGGATTTTATCGACTTCATCATCCTTCGCTGATATGATTAAAATGGGTACTTCCGACGTCTGCCTTATCTTCTTACAAAACTCATACCCGTCCATACCTGGAAGCATAATATCCAACACCCACAAGTCAGGTGTCTCTTCCTCAAATACCTCCCACGCCTTTTCAGCCGTATCGGAAGCGTAGACACGATAGCCTTCTTTCTTCAAATATCCTTCCACAATATCTCTTATATTCGGATCATCTTCTACAAGACCGATCTTATAGTCCATGCTTATTCCTCCTTCAAACGATCGTCCTCTACTTATTTTCTCATATTAGCGGGCGTTCTCCCTTCATTACACACTTTTTCCACATTTACTCCAAAGTCATTCCATATATCGAGCGTATTATAAAGAATGTAAGAGACATCAAGAGACATACATCGAAACGAAGAGAAAGGAGCCAGCGCTTCTCTATGTTTGATGACGAAAAACAGAAAAAACACCGAAAAAGCCAGTATAAGCGTTCTGGATTGGCCTTCAGCGTCCTAGGTGCCATCATCGCTGTTTTTCTTGTTACGACTGTGTTCCAATGGAAAGGAATTTCCATCCATATCAACACAGATCAGCCTACTGCTCAAGCGAACGAACTTGAGATTGGAGAAACACAAGAGGCCGTAACTCAGGCGATAGATGAAGCCTCCCCAGCAGTCGTCGGGATAAGCAATATCCAGAATGGTTCACAAGGTGCAGAAAAAGCCGGTACTGGATCCGGGGTCATTTATAAGAAAGACGGTAATAAAGCTTTTGTTGCCACCAACCATCACGTAGTAGAGAATGCTTCCGAACTGGAAGTCATTTTAAGTGATGGAACGAAAGTGAATGCCGAATTGAAAGGCAGTGACCCGTTAACAGATCTAGCCGTTTTACAGATAGATAGCGAACACGTCCAAAAGGTTGCCCGGTTGGGTGAAGCGAAAGACGTAGAGGTCGGCCAGACAGCCATAGCCATCGGTAACCCGCTAGGCATGGAGTTCGCTGGATCAGCCACCAAAGGTATTGTCAGTGGTCTTAAAAGGGATATCCCTGTAGATATTAACGGAGACCAACAGCCAGACTGGCAGACCGAAGTGATCCAAACGGATGCTGCCATCAACCCAGGAAACAGTGGTGGGGCATTGATAAATCTGCAAGGGGAAGTCATTGGGATTAACTCGATGAAAATTGCCAAAGCAGAAGTGGAAGGCATCGGATTTTCCATCCCGATGGATGTAGCCAAGCCAGTCATCGAGGACCTGGAATCCAAAGGACAAGTAGAACGGCCTTATATGGGCGTTTCACTCCAAGATGTCACTCAGGTACCTAATCAAATCCTGCAGGATGAATTAGGTCTCCCGGAGGATGTTAAAGGAGGCGTGCTTGTACAGGGTATCGAACAAGGTTCCCCCGCCCAAAAGGCAGGAATCGACCGGTACGATGTCATTACGGAAATCGATGGGGAAGAAATAAAATCCCTCATTGATCTAAGAAAGTATCTTTATAACGAAATGGACGATGGAGATACTGCAGATTTGACCGTTTATCGTGACGGCAGCCCAATGAATATAAAACTTACGCTAACCTCTCAATAAGAACAACAGATAAGCTATTAATTTGATATGTCTTGAAACGTCTGGCGGTTAAAGGGGACCAGGCATACGATCCCCCCTCCAACCAATGCCTGATTGAACTTTGCCGCAGACCTTTCAGACACCATTATTATAACCAACCTCTCTCGAAAGAGCCCCTGCGCAATGCGCAGGGGCTCTTTTTATTTCCGCTTCTATTTAAAGAATCGGTGATAACAGCCTGGAAATGGCTTCTTTAAACCTTATCCATTTCGATCTGGATTGATAGAGCTTCAAAGTGAGCTCTGTCGAATCTGCAATGTCTTCCTGAAATCGGTCTGCCAGGGTTTTGGAGATATCCGGATGGTAGAGGAAGGCATTGACCTCGAAATTCAACCGAAAGCTTCGAACATCGATGTTTGCTGTTCCGACGGATGCTATATTCCCATCAACTACTAACGTTTTCGCATGCAGGAACCCCTTTTGATATACATAAATGGTTGCTCCCGCCTTCAGCATATCGCCGATATTGGAGTAAGTAGCCCAGTATACGAATGGATGATCCGGCTTGTTGGGGATCATAATCCGGACGTCGACCCCGGAAAGGACAGCTACGCGGAGTGCATCCAGCAAACTGTCATCAGGAATGAAGTAAGGCGTTTGAATGTACACATAATCCTTAGCAGACAGAATCATCTTAATGTACCCATGCTTGATCTGCTCCCATTCGGAATCCGGCCCGCTGGAAACGATCTGCATGCCGACATCCCCCTTAGGTTCCGCCTGATAATAACGCTCTTCATAGACGATATCCCTTCTGGAGGCCTGGTTCCAGTCAAGGATGAAACGAGTCTGCATATGATTGACCGTTTCCCCTTCCACTCTCAAATGCGTATCACGCCAGTATCCGAAACGCTTGTTGAACCCTAAGTATTCATCGCCGATGTTAAAACCGCCGATGTAACCGATCTTCCCATCAATAATTGCCAGTTTTCTATGATTACGATAATTGATTTTGAAATTGACCTTTGGAATAAGAGACGGAAAGAAAGACTCGACTTGAACTCCTGCCTCGACCAGCTTCTTCTTGTACTTTCTCTTCAAGAGCCTCGAGCCCATATCATCATATAGTAATTTTACCTCAAGTCCCTGCTGTGCTTTCCTTATCAGGACGTCCGCCAGCCTCTGCCCGAGATTATCATCTCTAAGAATATAATACAGCAGATGAATGTGATCCTCCGCTTCTTCAATATCCTGCATCAGAGCATGGAATTTCTTCTGGCCGTCCGTGAATATTTCCACTTCATTGTTCTGGGACAGCAATGCATCATTATTCTTTAAGTGCATATAAATTAAATCTTCATATGGAATGATGTCCTCATGATACACTTCCAGCTTATCCTCCTTGATCGCCTGCAGCTGCTCCTGCACAGCGGTCAGTAAGCCAAGCCTGCTTTTCTTATCCCACGTAAAAATTTCTTTGTTGCTCAAACGCCTTCCGAAGATTAAGTATAAGATAAAGCCGACGATCGGTAAGAACAACAAGACCATCAACCATGCCCATGTCGCACTCGCATCCCTTCGTTCGAGGAACACAATCGCCAGAGCGAGAAGAACGTTAAATGCTAGGAGAAAGCTGAGTATGTGAGGTAAAAAATCCATTGGAATCACCTGCCTTTACCTATCTTACGATTATTATTTAAATATACCACACTCATCCCCGAAACCACCCTGATTAAAACAGAGGGATATCTCTTCCGCTTCATAAGAAAAAAGGGAGATGCTTCTTGATAAAGCATTTCCCTTTTTTCTGCATGGCTATTGATTCAGAAGAATACCGGCTTCTTGCAAGGCTTCTTCTGCTTCATCCAATGCTTCCTTATTATCCGCTGCTATCGTGTGGGTGTGGATACCTCCCGTGAGTTCCAAAAGATACGAGGCGTTGGTGGACTCGACCTTCCGAATGAACTTCTTCACATCCCGCCTGTTCGCTATGCGCAGCTGAGCTGTCAAGTCGCCGTAAATCGGATGTTCTACGACGACGTCCTGGACATGGACTCCGTGGTCAACAAGAATATTCAATTCTTCTTCTGTTGCTTCACCGGCATGCTGGCACACAATCGTCCGTTCGAATGCCATGTCTTCTTTCGCATCTGTCATGTACATGTACCCCTGACTAGTAGCGACAATCGGTTCATTGGCAGCTTTCAACAAGGACACATCGCCGACGATCACCTGGCGGGTCACGTTCATTTCCTCTGCCAGAGAGCTTCCCGTTACAGGAGTACGCTTCTGTTTCAATAACGTTAGAATATGGTCGCGCCGTTCACTTGCTTTCATTTTTTTAGAAGATTGACTCATCACATGACCCCTCCGTACGATTAACATAAGAACATTTTATCACAATCTGTATTTATTCTGGAAGCACACGTCCGTTAGCAATCAGGCGTGTTGAAAACCATCCAGCTTCCATTGTTCAATAGAGAATGTACTTTCACCGAGGGAGGTGAACAGAATATGTTCTTCTTCCGGCTGAGGGAAGATTCGTGAAGTCATAACTTCTTCCCCTTCATTTATGAATACTTCAAGAGAGGAGTGGTCGACGTACAAACGCATACTCTTCAACCCTTGTTCAAGGGCGACCCGACGGAATTCCGTTTTCGTTTTGTCCTCCAAATGGGGCCTGGACAAGGTGAGCACGCCGTCCTTATAACTTAAAGAAGCGTATTGGAAAAGCTCGATGGCGAATTGATCCTCAATTTTCTCAAACTCCAGGTTCCACTCAACGCTTTTCCCTTCTATCCCTCTGATTGCCTTTTGATCATTGTTAATCGTAATAGACGAATGAAGGAGCACCGGTCCTCTCATCTGCTTAAGCTCTTCCGCAGGCTTCTGAATGATCTGCGTGCCATTCCAGGTCAATTCTCTCGGAAGGGTCATGCAGTGAACCCACTGATATTCGATGGTTGGATGGGCCTGTTCATACTGGTCAGGCACACCCATCCATCCGAAGAGAAGCCTTCTACCCTGTTCGTCCAGGGTCGTTTGAGGGGCATAGAACTCAAACCCTCGGTCTAGTTCCCGGAAGTCTTCGTGCTCAAGCTTTCCAGTGTTGTAATCAAGAGCACCTGCGAAGTATCCACTCTGATACGTATTGGCATAGTTCATACCTTGAGGTTCCAGTCCTTGAGGCGATACGATCAGGATGTCTTTTCCACCTAGTGCAAACAAGTCGGGACATTCCCACATATAACCGAAGGAGCCAAGGGTCCCCTCCCCGCTTCCTGTCACCGGACCCATCAACTCCCAGTTCTTTAAGTCTGATGACTGGAACATAACAACTTTCCCTTGAAGATCTTCGCTTTGTGCTCCAATGACCATATACCAATGATCGGCTTTCTTCCAAACTTTTGGATCTCTGAAGTGAGGTGTGTACCCTTCAGGAAGGTTGACAGCCACCCCTTGTTTCTCGAAGTGTACACCGTCTTGCGATACTGCGATGCATTGATAAGCCTCCCGGTTATCATTCTCGTCTTTCACATTTCCCGTATAGAAAAGATAGAGTTCATCATCATGAACCACTGCACTTCCTGAATAAACTCCGTTTTTGTCAAACCAGTCCGAAGGCGTCAAAGCTATGGGCTCATGCCGCCATTTCACTAAGTCTTCGGAGGCGTAATGGCCCCAAAACTTCGCACCATGGCCGGTGTCGAAGGGCATCCATTGGTAGAAAAGATGGTACGTACCTTTCCATTGAATAAATCCGTTCGGATCATTCAGCAGCCCGACCGGGGGCATATGATGATACTTCAGGCGGTAAGGATCGGATTCCACTGTGTCCTTATGCTTCTCCACTTCTTCGTTAGCTAGTCTTCGTAATTCTAAATCGCGTTCTGACAAAACGACGCCTCCCTTATTTCAAATATCCTTCGACCTCATCCAAGGTCGGTAATGCCGTCATTGCCCCTTTGGTCGCGGCCGCAAGCGCACCCGATACACTTGCAAAACGAGTAATCGATTCCATGTCTTCCATAGATAACTCGTCAACAGCTTGATTACGCTCGCTTAATTGATAAAGGATCCCTGAAACAAAGGCATCCCCCGCTCCTGTGGTGTCGACAGCTTTTACTTTCATAGCCGGAACGTGGACATGACCGGAATTTGTAAACAGATGACTTCCTTCCCCGCCCATCGTTACGTAAAGCAATGGAATGTCATACGATGCAAGTGCTCTTACACCTTTATCTATTTCCTGTTCCCCTGTAAGAAATTCCAATTCTTCTTCTGAGATTTTCACAACATCCGCCTCTCCGAGCATAGAAAGAATTGTTTCTTTCGCCTGCTCTCCGGAAGGCCACAACCCGAGTCGGAGGTTAGGATCATAAGAAACAATCATCCCTTCTTCTCGGGCACGCGCAACCGCCTTCTTGGTAGCAGACTTCGAAGGCTCATTGATCATGGAAATCGAACCGAAGTGGAATAAGTTATGAGCTCGGAATAAATCATCATCAATCTCTTCTTCCTCAAGAAAACGATCGGCACTTGGATCGATGTAGAAATCAAAGCTTCGTTCTCCGTCTTCCCCAAGCGTAACGAATACGACACCGGTCCTCGTGTCCTGCGTTAAGTACATGTGGTCCGTATGTACACCATAGCTGCCCAGTGTCTCTTTCAAAAAGCGTCCGAGTACGTCGTCTCCTACTTTACCGAGGAACGTAGATTTTGCTCCAAGCCGTGCAAGACCGACGGCTACGTTAGCAGGTGCCCCGCCGGGACTTTTTTGAAAATTTATGTTCTGATCATCCAAAGGGATAAAATCGATCAGGGCTTCTCCTAAACTGATGATACCTTTCTTCATATCACTCATCCTCTCTTTACAATTGGCCGTTCCCTTACCATTGGGACAAACTCTGTTTTCATTATACGTCGTTCCCGGTAACGTTTCCAATCCTAATCTAAGAAAGTTTCCGATCTAAAAAAAAGCCCTTGAAATACCTCATCAAGGGCTTGTCCTTTTATTTTGTCTGGAGTGTGGCAACGGTCGTCTGACCTGCGCTTGCACCGTCGGAATAAGCAGGGTCGAATTGATCGACGATATCATCATAGTTCGTGATGACCACTGGTGTAATCGTGCTTTTCGCTTTCTCTTTCACTAATTCAACATCGAACGTGATCAAATGATCTCCGACATCCACGTGATCGCCGGTTTTCACATGTCCTTCAAACCCCTCTCCTTCCATGGATACGGTTTCAAGACCGATATGGACAAGAACTTCCACACCGGATTTCGTTTTAATTCCGATTGCGTGGTTCGTCGGGAACAGCTGGACAATTTCTCCGGAAACGGGTGCCACGACCTTTCCGTCGCTGGGCTCGACAGCGATTCCGTCCCCCATCATCCGCTGACTGAATACAGGGTCGTCCACTTCGTCCAGAGGTACAACCTTACCATTTACAGGTGCTACGATTTGCTCTTCTACACTCTTCTTACCAAATAGTTTCTTAAACATACTGCATCGTCCCTTTCTGCTTATCATTTGTATTTAGAGGGTATTGCTGTCCGTTTCCTTCCTCACATTATCCATGTGGTTCTTTTCCCTTCAAAAAATAAGGTAAACGCGGAACCTTTGTCCATTTAAAGAAGAAGCCGGTTCAAATTGCTCCGGCTTCTTCCCGCTCACACGGATAATGCTTGATATATATCATGCCAAATATCATCAGCTGCTTCAAGTCCTACGGACAGGCGGATCAGCGAATCGGTAATCCCCATTTCTTCCCTTTTGTGTGCCGGTACGACTGCATGGGTCATCGAGGCGGGGTGCTGAATAAGCGTCTCCGCATCCCCAAGGCTGACGGCAATCCGAATAAACGATAATCTGTCAATGAAGTTCTGCGCCTCACGCTTGCCTCCACTCAGTTCAAAAGCAACGACTCCACCGCCATTTCTCATCTGCCGGCCGGCCGGGCTGTCTATCTCCCTTACTCCAGGATAATAGACACGCTCTACTCTCGGGTGAGAAGCCAGCTTATCAGCAATCACTTGTGCATTCGAACTGTGGCGATCCATACGGACATGGAGCGTTTTTAATCCTCTCAAAAGCAGCCAGGCATCAAAAGGAGACAATACTCCACCTATGTCCTTCTGTTCCGACATTCGAAGACGGTTCATGAATTCTTCATCGCCGACCACAAGACCTGCAATAACATCTCCGTGTCCGCTGATATATTTCGTCGCACTATGGATAACAATATCGCACCCTTTTTCCAATGGGCGCTGGAGATAAGGGGTGCAGAATGTATTGTCCACCACGACCGGAACACCATATTCCTTAGCTGCTTTTGCGACTATCTCAAGATCAATCACCCGCATTGTAGGATTAATCGGCGTTTCAATGAAGACACACGTCGTCCTATCCGTTATTTGCTCCCGCACTTCCTCTTCTGTCCTCATATGACTGAAACTGTGTGTAATGTCATACTTCTCCTCCATCATGGTAAGGAGCCCGAATGTACATCCGTACAACCCGTTGGAACACAGGATATGATCCCCCGTTTTCGTCAGGGCGATCAACACAGCGGAAACAGCTGCCATTCCCGATGCAAAAGCAAGCCCTTTCTCCCCGCCTTCCAACACAGCGATTCTATCTTCCAACGCCCGCACGGTCGGGTTTCCGAGGCGCGTATATATATACCCTTCCTCTTCCCCGGCAAATCGGCGCTCCCCCTCCGCAGCCGATGAGAACGAAAAAGTGGACGTTTGAAAAATCGGTGCTGCTAAACTTCCTTCGTAGTTTCTTTCCGGACCACCATGGATCATCTCTGTCTCTATCTGTTTTTTCTCCCTTTTCATACCTATCTCTCCCACCTATATATTGTAAGCGTTTACAATAATCTTAACAAAAGAAGGAGGGAAAGACCTCCTTCTTAACTACTATATTCTATGCGGGGGCTCGCCTTCTGTTTCCTTCTTCCATGGAGAACCATATAAATGATGATCCCGGCAAAAACAAGGAAGGAACTATTAAAATACAGAGAAGAAAAGCCGATTCCTGATGCCACTGCTCCTACTACGTAAGAGCCGACACCCATTCCCGTATCGAAGATTGCGAAGAAAGTAGCTGTCGCGGCACCGGGGCGCTCCGGCACTTTTTTCAATGCAATCGTTTGAAAGCTCGGGACGATGGTTCCCCAGCCTAAGCCGATCAAACCGCCGGAGATGAGCAGCAGCAAGCCGCTGTCTGCGATGCTCAATAGAATCATTCCGATTCCAAAAACGGCAATCGCAGGAATGACGATGACGTTCTCTCCGTGCTGATCAAACCATTTGCCTGTAAATGGACGAGAAAGGAGGAGCACGACCGCATATACGACAAAGAAGAATGTTGCATATGTTTCCAGTCCCAGCCCCTTCGCATACACGGATACAAACGACAGCACCCCGGAGTACGCGAGCGCCATCACTGCTCCCGTCAGCGCAATCGGGATGACCGTTACTTCAAAGAGGCCTGACACTTTCGGAACGAAGCTACGCTGCATCGATCCACTACGTTCCTCCGATATCGTAATAAACAGAGCCGTCACCAAAGCAGCAAAGGCGAAGACAAGGCACGTCAGGAACATGAAACGAAACCCCGTATTCTTAACAAGGAACAGTCCAAGGAAAGGTCCGATGACCATGGCAATATTCATAGACATGGCAAAGTATCCCATCCCCTCGCCTTTCCTCTGAACTGGAATAACATCTGCCGCCATCGCGCCCAGAACCGTCGTCCCCATACCAAATCCGATTCCTTGAAGAAAACGAATAGCGAGTACAGCCGTAAAGGCGTCCGTCAACAGGTACAAAACTGCACTGACTCCAAAAATGGAGAGCGCGGTCAGAGCAATGCGGCGCCTTCCAATCGTCTCCACCCAATGTCCCGTCAATGGACGGATGAGAATGGCAGCGATAAGAAAGATCGTAATGACAAGTCCAGCTTCCCCCTCCCCGACGTGAAGACCGTCCATTGCATACAACGGCATCGTAACGAACATTAAGTAAAAGACGAGAAATAAGAAAAAGTTACTGGCGCATACCGTCAAAAAATTCTTCGTCCATAGTGGTTCCTTTTCCATCAATTTGACTTCCTTCTTTCCTTCGAAATTATATCCGATAAATGCTTGATTAAAGACTCCAGATCCCGTTCATTATCCGCACCCAGTTCCTTCAGAAGCCTTTCTTCTGAATCTTGGATGGCTTGCTGCCATCTCGGGAATGCTTTTGTGCCAGCCTCGGTAAGAGTGATGTCATTTGTTCGTTGATCTTCGCTGGGACCTTTGGATACGTATCCCAAACTCTCTAATTTAACGATGACCCTCGACAAAGGAGGCGCTTCGATATTAAGCCGCTCTCTCAATAAGGACTGCGTCATCACTCCTCCATTGGAATACAGTTGGAACAGGACAGCCCAATGGGACATGTAGATTTCTTCCTCCTTGAGCGCTTCATTCAAATATTGATTCACATTACGGGATAATTGCTGAATGTGGTGAAAGATGAGTGACACTATACTCCTCCTTTCTTTACCTAGGTAACGGTTGTCGTAAAAAAATACTCTCTAAACACATAAAGAGTATTTTAACATGATGTTCCAGGTCTGTCTATTCTGTTATTTTTTCCATAAAGTTCTCTTGAAACAGCTCTTCCGTCCAAGAGACAGCCTGGGCGTATATTTCAAACACCGTAGACACGTTCAAAGGCATCCCGCCTAACGACTCTCCCAGCTTCTGAAAATCTGCCGTCTCCAAATGGACGGCTAATTCAAGGATTTTCCGGAAACGGTTTTCACCGCCTTGAAGAGCTGCTAAGATATCTGCCTCCAGCGGCAGGATGCTTACTGCTTCCGCCAATGGGCGCTGAGTGATGACATCAATAAGAGAAAGAAATCCCGTTAGGAAATGTCCGTCTGCCATATCTCCTTCTCCTGAAGCCAAAGCCAGTTGTTCACACACCTTTGCCCTGGTCAGACTCGTTTTCATAACCAATTGCTCCCGAGGGTGCGTGGGAGGAGCAGCATTCTCTACTGTCAAGACGTACATCCACTTTTTCAGCGTCTCGGTGCCCAGCAGCATGACTGCCTGCTTGATGGAGCGAATGGAATACTTCGGCTTATAAAGGGAAGAATTGATCAAGCGGAGCAGTTTATAGGTTAATGCGAGGTCCTGCTCCAATATGGATGTCACCTTATCGACATCGACTGACTCCTCCAGAACAGACAATTCACGAATTAACCGCAGATACGTAATGTTCAGCGGCATAATAGAAGACGCTTGGACGATAACAGGCTTGCTGTAATAAAATCCTTGAAACAATCGGAAGCCTTCCTTCATACAACGCTGGTGTTCTTCCAATGTCTCCACCTTCTCTGCAAGAAGAGTCAAAGAGAAATCTTCCGCCAGCTGGATGATCTTCCTACGATTTTCATCAGAAACCGCTCGTACGTCCACTTTTAGAATATCAACATAATGCAGAAGTTCCATCAAGGCCGGCCTGTTAATATCGATCATGTCATCCAGGGCTATTAAGTACCCTTTCTGCTTCAAGTCCCTGCACACCCGGATCAAATCCAGACTTAAAGAGACGTTCTCGAGAATCTCGATGACCAGCTGATCCGGACGGAAATATTCCGGTACTTTCTCCAGCAATAAGTCTTCCGTAAAGTTAATGAAACATGGTTTGTTCCTGGAAAGGCGCTCCAAACCGATTGTAATAAACCCGTTCATCAACACCTCAGACGTCGCCTTGTTCGGATCTACCGGCACAAAACGATTCTCTTCACTATTTCTATATAACAATTCATAACCGAACACTTCATCGGCAACCGTTAAAATCGGCTGTCTCGCCACAAACACATACATTTTCCAACCTCCCTCCAACGCACGCATACACTTCCTCAATTATACTACAAACCCATTTACTTGTTAATTTTGGAGAGGATATACATGAAACGGTAAAGAAAGGAAATAATGAAGATAAAGAAACGTTCATAGGAGGAAAAGCATGGGACATCACGAGAAATGGACACAACCAGAGCCGATGTGGCGCGAAAATTTACGCCTGCCTGCTTTCGAAGCACTCAAAGAAAATAAACAAACAGAAGTCACAGTCGTCGGCGGTGGCATCACAGGAATTACAACCGCTTATCTGCTTGCAAAAGAAGGCAGACAGGTAACCCTGATTGAATCAGATGTACTGTTGAATGGGACCAGCGGCCATACGACTGCTAAAGTAACGGCCCAGCACGGGCTGATCTACAATGAATTGTTAAAACACTTCGGGGAAGAATCGGCTGCCTTATACTATCAGGCTCAGATGGATGCACTCCAAACCATGGAGAATCTTATTACCAAACACAAGATTGACTGTGAATGGGAGAAAGAAGATGCATTTCTATTCTCCACTACGAAGCAGGGAGCTCATAAGCTCGAACAAGAATACGAGGCCTATCAAAAACTGAAAATTGAAGGTGCGATCGGAGACGAGGTCCCTTTTGACAGTGATGCCAACCGGACGCTCCTCATGACAAACCAGGCGCGATTTCATCCAGTGAAGTATTTGAAAGGACTTGTCGACGAATTTATCCGTCTTGGCGGCGAAGTCTGCGAACACACAAAGGCCGTGGACGTGAAAGAAGCCGAAAGAGTTCATGTACGCACCGGGGAAGGGTTCACACTTACAAGCGACTACGTCATCTCCTGCAGCCACTTCCCTTTCTATGACGGAAAGGGCCTCTACTTCAGCCGCATGTATGCAGAACGCTCTTATGTCATAGCTATTGAGCCGGAAAAGGCCGTACCACCAGGGATGTACATCTCTATTGATGAACCTAAACGCTCGATAAGAACAGCCGACTACAACGGAACTTCTGTACTGCTGATCGGAGGCGAAAGCCACAAAACAGGCCAGGGTGTCGATACTTCCTTTCACTACCGAGCCTTGGAAGAATTCGCCTCCGAGACATTCGGCATAAAACAGAAGCTGTTTCAGTGGTCTGCGCAAGACTTGACGACGCTTGATAAAGTACCTTATATCGGACCAATAACAAGGAACAATCATCGGGTTTTGATCGCTTCCGGCTTCCGCAAATGGGGCATGACGAACGGAACACTCGCAGCCATGCTGCTTCGTGATTATGTTATGAGAGAGCAGTCCCTCTATCACGAATTATTCAAGCCGGCCCGTTTCAAAGCAGATCCAAGCATGAAAAACTTCCTGTCCCAAAATTTTGATGTCGCCAGTCACTTAATCGAAGGAAAACTGGAACTTGTCGCTGACCGTCCGGAAACATTGGATAAGGGCGAAGGGATGGTTGTCCAATGGAAAGGAGAGCGCGCCGGCGCCTTTAGAGATGAAGAAGGGAAGCTTCATGTTTTGGATACAACCTGTACCCATCTAGGCTGCGAAGTGGAGTGGAACAATGCTGAACGCACCTGGGACTGTCCATGCCATGGATCGCGTTTCGCTTTTGACGGGTCTGTGATGGAAGGACCTGCCGACCGTCCGCTTATGAAGCTTGCTGTAGAAGACGAAAAAGATATTCCTGTTCAACTAGAAGAGGATTCGAATGGAAATCAAGATCAAATCTGATTGGAATAAAACCAGACACCACTTCCTCAGGTGTCTGGTTTTATTATCTTTCCTGCGTCTTTTTCCCTGCTGTCCTTTCCAGGAATCGGTGCTATAATGATTCGTATGAAAAATTTTAAGAGCCACACAGAAAGGACTTCTTCACATGGACAAAGAACAAAAAGCAGGCATCCTTCTCACTGCCGGTTCCTACATATGCTGGGGATTCCTCCCTATTTACTGGAAGTTGATTCAGCACATCCCAGCCTTTGAAATTCTCGCCCACCGGATCGTCTGGTCCTTCGTGTTCATGGGAATCGTGATTTTGGCTACTCGTAATTATCATGCATTTCTAAAACAGGCTCGATTGATTCTAAAAGATAAAAAACAGATCATCGGAATTGTATTTGCTTCGATCACCATCAGCATTAACTGGGTTGTTTACATACTGGCTGTCAATACAGGGCATGTGGTAGAGGCAAGTCTCGGCTACTACATTAATCCCCTGGTGAGCATCCTGCTCGGAATGATTATTCTTAAAGAGACATTTTCAAAAGCACAGTGGACCGCCTTCCTTCTTGCAGGTCTGGGCGTCCTCTACATGACATTCCATTTCGGTTCCATTCCATGGCTCGCCCTGCTGCTCGCATTCAGCTTCGGTGCGTATGGACTACTGAAGAAGCTCGTCCCGCTCCACGCTATGTTCGGACTTGCATTAGAAACCATGATTGTAACTCCTGTGGCCGTTGCCTTTCTTCTTCAACGACAATATGGACAATGGGAAGAAATCACTGTGTTTTCATCAACAACTCTTCTCGTACTTGGTTCCGGTATTGTCACAGCCATCCCGCTGCTCTTATTCGGGGCAGGAGCGAAGCGAATCCCCTTGTCCATGGTCGGCTTCCTGCAGTACTTCGCTCCGACTATCATGCTTTTGATCGGCGTCTTCCTCTATGAAGAACCGTTCACATCCGTACACGCTGTATCCTTCAGTCTGATATGGGCAGGACTCGCCGTCTATACATTCAGCCGGATGAAGCGTCTGCAGAAATATTATAGAAAAGCGAGCTGATCCTTTACCGCCTCGCTCTTTAATCAAAAAAGCTCTCTGCGCACAGAGAGCTTTTTTACGTTATTACCAGCTTAGAAAAGCCGCAGCGTCTTTGCCGGATAGATAGGCACTTTCGAGTCTGGTCCTCCCCGCCTGATCATTCGGGCGAAGGAAAGCATCCCCGGCTGCGACGAGGCGACCGTCTCCCGACAAATCGAGATAGGATTGTTGGACGACCTTCTTCGCCTGCGCATACCGCCAACGCTTCAGCTGCTCCGACTCTAAATGACTCCAGTCGAGGTAAGTATCGACCTTGTCCTTAATCAGGGAAAGTACATAATCTTCCCCATAATGCTTTCTGGACCAATCCCCCTGCATATAAACACTGACAACAGGATCTTCAGATATTCCTTTTTTCTGATGGTCAACCACCCGTTCCACGCCCTCCGGGAGATCCTTATCCAGATGACCTCCATCCGGAAGACCCGTCGCTTCATTGAAATGATAAATCCCGACATAAGTAGGCTCAAACAAGATATCCTTCAGCTGTTTCCAAGAAGAAGGATCCATATCAAGATTACTGTTTCGTATCAACTCCACAACCTGCGGAGCCGGCATTGTGAACAGAACTTTGTCGGACTGCCATTCTGCGCCATCTTCCCCAAACAAACGATAGCCGCCGTCTATTTCCATCAGCTTGACGACCTTCGTATGTAAGGAAGTACGGATATTTTGGGCGAGCTGTTTGGCTAACCCGTTCATTCCATCGACTGCTGTGTAGCGAGGATAGTCCTCCCCGAACCAACGTTTCACCCACCCCTCATCGAGCCACTCCTGCGTTTCCTCCTCCAGCTCTTCGGTCCTCACTGTGAAGAACTGGGCGCCGTGATCCGCCTTCCCCTGAGCGACACGACGGGTAGCGAGACGTCCGCCGACACTTCTTCCTTTATCTACAAGAACGAAATTATCCCGGCCTTGTTTTTTAAACCTTCTGGCTGCCGTAATACCAGCAAGCCCTGCACCGACGATCGTAATCTCATAGTGATCCAATTAAGCCACCTCCATATTCCTTTTCGTAGAATGCTCTTTCATGAAAAAAGAACACCCCCGGACAATCCAAGGATGTTCTTATTTTACCACTTACTATTCAACAAGGGACATAGTACGGAAGTCGCCTACTCTTCTACTGTTACCCGCTTTTTCTTGCGGAATTTAGACAAAATCTCATAAACCAACGGAACAATCAACAGTGTCAGCAGCGTCGAGCTTGCCAGACCTCCGATTACCGTCACACCCAGCCCTTTACTGATGATCGAACCGCCTTCAAAACCAAGCGCAAGCGGAAGCAGCGCGCCGATCGTGGCTAATGCCGTCATCAGAATCGGACGGAGTCTTGTCACACCTGCATCAATCAAGGCTTCGCGTGTCGTAAATCCTTCTTTCTCTTTATGGATGACACGGTCAATTAGTACAATTGCGTTCGTTACTACGATACCAATCAGCATGAGTGCTCCAATCATAGCGGAAATACTCAAGGTTTCTCCGCTGATAAGCAGCCCAAGCACCGCTCCAATGATGGTGAATGGCAGCGAGAACAAAATGGCAAGCGGCGCAAGTCCTCCACCAAAGAAGATGACCAGAATCAAATAGACGATTGCAATGGCAGCAAGCATGGCCAATCCTAGTTGGGAGAAGGAATCAGCAATGTCTTCGGCTACTCCGCCCTGGGTGATTTCTACGCCGGACGGTGTATCGATATCCTGTGCTTTGTCATAAACGTCACCCGAAACGGCTCCGACGTCGTCTACCGTAATTTCTGCACTGACACTCGCATACACACGATTGTCTCGACGAGTAATCGTATCCGCAGTCGTTCCTTCTTCCACTTCAACCACTTCAGAAACCGGAACCGTCTGGCCTAGCGGCGTTTGAATTTCCCGCGAGGTCAAGTCTTCTATCGTTGATAATTCCGGTTCCTCCACGTTTAAGTAAACGTTCAAGTCTTCTCCATCCTGCTGCACAGTTGTCAGAACAGGTTCTTCTCTATTTTGGCTGAGTTCCATTCCTACCTGGGCAGCCGTAACGCCAAGTTCACTCAGTTTATCGTGATCCACTACGAGTGTATATTCATCGTAGGATTCTGAAAGGCTGGAGTCGACATTACGAAGGTTATCTTCTTGTGAAAGAAGATCTTCCAGCTCTGTCACAACCGGCTTGATTTCATCGATATTTTCTCCATATACCCTCAGCTCCAAGTTACTGCTTGAACCAGTACCAGAGAAGTCCTGGCTTACCCACTCTCCCTGATCTGAGTTCGCGTTTAATTCCTTAATGACCGTTTCCGTTTCTTTGTCAAAAGCTTCCGTGTCATCGTTGTATTCTACGAAGAACATCGCTTGATTCGACGCACCCGGGTTCATTGGGTTTTCTCCACCGACGGAATACTGGATTGTTTCCGCCCCATCACGGTCGAGGAAGAAGTCCTGCGCTTCATCAGCAACTGCCTCTACATCCTCTAATGTCTGACCCGGTTCCGGGTTATACGTCGCGATGACCATCTTCTGCTCCTGATCCGGAAGGAAACTCGTTCCGACAAGAGGAAGTAAGGCTATGCTCCCGACCAATACAGCAACAGCGATAATCGATGTAATGATCTTATGATTCAAAGCCTTGGTCAATATTGACTTATACCAGCGAGCGAGCCGGCCGCCGCCCTCTTCATGAGGCTGTTGCTTAATTTTATCGCTTTTCAATAACGTATGGGACAGCATCGGTACAATGGTGACAGCAACGAGTAAAGAAGCCAGCAAAGCAAATACTACTGTCAAAGCGAATGGAAGGAATATCTGTCCGACCGTTCCTTCCACAAGCCCAAGCGGCAGGAACACCGCGATGGTTACGAGCGTCGAAGAAAGAATCGGCATGAACATTTCTCTTGTCGATTCCCTGATCAGCGCTTTGCCCCGCAATGATTCTCCAGGCAGAGACATTCGCCTGTATATGTTTTCTACAACAACAATGGAATCATCGACGACACGTCCGATGGCGACCGTCATAGCTCCAAGCGTCATGATGTTCAGCGTAATATTCATTTGATTAAGGATAATGATCCCGATCAACAGGGATAGAGGGATCGAAATAATGGATATGATAGTCGTTTTAATATTTCTTAAGAACAACAGAATGACGATGACAGCGAAGATTCCACCAAACAACGCTTTATTCAGCATCGTGCTGACAGATTCTTCAATCGGTTCTCCTTGGTCGAAGGAATAAATAAACTCCACTCCGTCCAATTCCGTTTGGAGGTCTTCTGTCTCTGCTTTCACCGCATTTACGACATCAACTGTATTCGCTTCCTGCGACTTGACGATTTGAACAGCAATAGAATTTTCTCCATTGGTTCTGGAAATGGATTCCGCTTCTCCAACGACTTCAATATCAGCGATGTCTCCAAGTGCTACTGTCGGGATGGAAGAAGTCGTTTGTGCCTGACCGGTGCCTGTCGGGCTGTTCTGGCCGCCCGGGGCCTGCTGCGCTTCCCCGCCTCCAGAAGCAGGTACAGCAGGAATCTCTAATTCTTTCAATTCTTCTATATTGGCTACACTGCCATCCAGAACGACAGATTTCTGTGAATCATCAAACGTAAACAGCCCTAATGGGAAATTGACATTCGAACCTTGTATCAAGTTCTTGATCGTCTCTGAATCAAGACCGCGTTCTGCAAGCGCGTCCTCATCCAGTGTCATACGGACTTCTTTCAGCTGTTGTCCGGAAACTTGAACATCTGCAACTCCCTCCAGACCTTCAAGTGCCGGTACGACAGTGTCTTCCATTTCCTGCGTCAGTTCTTCCAAAGAGGCATCTTTATCGATGGCACTGAAGCTTACGACAGGAAAAGCATTGAAGTTCAAGCGGGACACGGACGGCTCCTGAGCATCCTCAGGCAGGGCGACATCCGCAACTGCCTCTTGCAGCTCGTCTTCCGCTTCGTCCAAGCTCTTATCAAAGCTGTACTCCAGCTGAAGTGAAGATGCATTCTGATAGGAGGTCGAACTTACCGTCTTTACACCACTCAAGTTACCGACCTGCTGCTCCAGTGGTTCTGATATTTCGGATGCCACTTCTTCGGGTGTCGCACCCGGGTAAGTAGTAGTCACTGTTATAATCGGCGGCTCTATGTTTGGAATGGTTTCCAACTTCATATTCAATCCCGCATACAGTCCGGCGGCTGTAATCAGAATTGTCATGAGCCAAACAGCGAATTTGTTATTCATCGAAAAATCGATGATTTTTTTCATAAAAGAACTCTCCCCTTCCATTTGACCGTTCAGTCACTCACCAATATAATATATATGACCGAACAGTCATGGTCAAGTGGGAAGTCCACCTTTTTTCAACGTCAAAGGAGCGAAACATATATGGAACCGAAGTCCACCTATATCATTGAACAGTCAATCAAGTTGTTTGCCAAAAAAGGGTTCAGCTCGACATCAGTACAGGAAATTGCTACACAATGCGGAATATCGAAAGGTGCATTCTACCTTCACTTCAAGTCAAAAGACGCCTTGCTGATGGACATTTTCCACTATTACTATGATCAGATTCAAGGGAAGATCGACAGCATTAATGAATTAAATTTAGATGCCCGCCAAACCTTCCTGAAACAGATGCAGGTCACCTATGAAGAGTTAGCAGCGCACAGAGATTTCATAATAATGCAGATCCGCGAGCAGGCCATTCCGTTCAATGACAATATTGAGGAGTTCATCAATAAAACACGACTTCAATCCTACCTCTTCTACCATTACCATCTAAGGAAAATCTACGGAGAAGACAAAGAGGATATCCTCTGGGAAGTCAGCCTGTTAATGCAGGGAATACTGAAGGGTTATATGGATTTAATTATTATTGAAGCAGCTGACGTAGACTATGAAGCGATTTCGCGTTCCATGTTAAGATACGCGGATTATATAGTGGAAGGGTTCGAGAAGCACAATGACCAACCAGTCATCAACGAATCCTTTATTAAGAACATTTTGCCGGATGCTTTTACAGACAATCGTAAAAAGGTCTTCCTGGAAGAATTAAAGACCAGAAAAAAAGAGGCAGATCGCGATACAGCGGATACGTTAACTGTATTGATGGAAGAGATCAAACGGGAGGAGCCACGTCCCGCCATTTTGAAAGCTCTCTCTGCCAATTTAGAACCCCTCGAGGATTATAAGGGGTTCCTGCAGGAGCTCCGCCTTTTCTACAGAATCTAAGATTACAAACCTGTGTGGAAACTGGAGAGGATAAAGATAGAACAATAATCCTCTCCGCATATGTAAAAACGTTTCTTGTTCAAACACTCTCTCGTTCATTGACTTATAGTAGGACAATCTTGGGACATGAAAATGGGCAACAGGAACAGCGGAAACAGACAGGTCCCTGATAGAGAAAAGCTACGAGGAGCACTGGACGTCCCGTGGAAAGCCCGGAGCACACCGACTCCAAAACCACTGCGGAAGCAAACCAAAGCCAGTCACAAATGTGACTGGCTTTGGTTTTATTTCTCCGCTTCCATGATTTGATCGAGCACAGGATAAGCCGCTTCAATTCCTTCTTCCGCAACAAGACAAGCTACCCCGACCGGTGTATCCCAAAACGAATCCGGGATATATGGATTCTTCAAACCTGCCGGCTGATAAAGCGCGCGATAGATCCGTTCCAAGTGCTGCCTGGTCACTGCCTCTTCCTCTTTTCTTTCGCCTCTTGCCAACAGAAAAACGTGACGCATGGATTGAAACAGATTATCTCCCGGCATGAACGTATATTCCTTAAAGAATCCAAGCTGTTTCTCCGCCTGCTCCTTTAAACCATGACTGACACATAGATCATCCAAATGTTCACGAAGGTGCCGGTAAACTTGTTGGAACACTCTCCGCTTCTCCTCCTGCATGACCTTATCTGTATAAACCTCTTGCAGCTTTGCATATGCGGTTTCTTTCGTCCATTCCATCCCCATCACCTCTCTTTATATAGTTCGCCGTCAGGGAGAGGAATCCTTGTCATATCCGAATGCTTCCGCTTCCATTTCGACAGATTGGTAAAGCAGAGGAAAGTCTCTGGTCCCTTCTCTCAAATAATCCCCCAATTTCGGCGCCACTTTGTTCCATACCATCGGGTTGGCAGCCATCGCTTGAAACAGGGCAAGTTCATTCTTCGAGAACCTTTTTAACGAGTGGATATAATCCAGCGTCAACTGAAAGCCCGGGAAGAGGTGTTTATCCCGCTTTTTCTGGAAAGCTTCCATGACCACTTCCCTGTCATCACCTGCATCGATCCGCATGCACGCATCTGCGAGCAGAAACGCCTGCATGAAAGCATCATTAATACCAAGTCCTGTACTTGGGTCTTTACTGTGACCTGCATCGCCGATCAGGGCCCATCCGTTTCCATAAGGTTTACGGAAAAAGTTAGGCACCCCTGAGGTCCCGATGATACTTCCTTGCAAACGGGCATTCTCCAACCGCTTTTCCATTCCATACAGCTGCTTGTACATACGGACAAACGCTTCGGGGGAATCTTTCATCATAGTTTTAAACTCATCCGGATGAACCTCAAGACCGATACAATCTCTTCCTTGTTCCATTGGGAACAAAAAGCCGATTCTTCCTTCATGAAGAAATATTTCCGTAGTAGGCGTTTCCAAAGGGGGAATTCCCTCAAAATATCCGTACAGCACTGGTCTGAGAGGCGGTGTATCGTGATACACTTCCGCACCTGCCTGGCGGGCGATCGTCGAATGTTTACCATCTGCTCCGACAATTAAATCACCATACACCTCTTTCTCTCTCCCTTTCCCTTTTATCCTCACCCCTACCATGCGGTCTTGATCCCACAAAACCTCCCGCACAGCTGTCTCTGAAAGAAAGGTTACTCCCTCGTACAGGAAGGTGCGTTCTATAAGAAGCATATCCAGGCGGTCACGCTTTGGTATGACCGTGTAGGCAGACCTCGGGCCATCTATGTAACTGGAACCGATATGTGTCCTCATCCGATCCACCTTCCGCAGGCCGCCAGCCAGCAATTTGTCTAAAATGCCGAGTTCTTCTAAGTAACCGGTATGCGACATATAATGAGTTGATAACGTATCACTCGGGAAAGGAGCTTTATCTATAAGAAGTACTTTTTTTCCGAGTTTTCCAAGCAGAACTGCTAAACTCGCGCCTGCCACCCGTGCACCTGCAATGACCACATCATAGCGATTGTCCATAAAGATCCCCTCTTCTTTTCTACTAATCCTGCTTCCACTCTACCAGATTCATAACATAAAAAAACTCCCGTTTCCGGGAGTCATGTATTAGTACGTGCGCTCTTCTTCTACTTCGTGATTCTGATTCATAATGGAAAGCTTGCTTGGTGAGTTTCCTTTCGCCATTTCTTCAGCCTTTTCGATGGCAGTATCACGTTCATCGTAAAGATCTGTCGGAGCCACGTCTTCGATTTTAACAAACCAGCCTGTTACGTCTTTATTTGGGACTACACTATATTCTTTCATTCTATCTTCACTCCTCTACTATTTTTGAATGTAGTAAGAGCATTCCCAGCTGGATGCATACTCAAACATCAAAGACCTCGGAGAAAGGGTTTGACATTGCACAGGCACACGTATATAATTTCAAACAAGTCAGACTAATCGAATACACTCTTATCGAGAGCGGCAGAGGGACTAGGCCCTACGACGCCCGGCAACCATCAAGCAAAGACTTGAAAAGGTGCTAAATCCTACAGATCCGGTGATCTGAAAGATAAGGGGAGGTAATCCGTACATACAGCCCTCTTCTTTCTTACAGAAGAGGGCTTTTCGTTTGCCTTCCGCCACCAAGGTAGAGGTTCCTAGGAACAACAATCCAAGGAGGAGAATGATTGATGACTTTCCCTAACCACCCGTACGGTCCAGAGACTTTGTTGTTACACGGCGGACAGGAGCCAGACCCGGCTACCGGTTCCCGCGCAGTGCCGATTTATCAAACGACCTCTTATGTCTTCCGAGACACAGACCACGCTCAGAACCTGTTCGCCCTTGCAGAACCGGGAAACATTTATACGCGGATCATGAACCCGACCGTGGATGCTTTCGAGCAGCGGATGGCTTTATTGGAAGACGGAGCCGCAGCTGTAGCTACTTCTTCCGGAATGTCAGCGATCACACTCGCCATTTTGAATATTGCAGGGGCCGGAGATGAAATCGTGGCTTCCTCCAACCTTTACGGCGGCACATACAACCTCTTCGTCCATACCCTTCCGAGGTATGGAATCCATGTTCGTTTCATTGAAGGCAGCAGCCATGACGACTTCCAAGCAGCCATTACCTCAAATACAAAGGCTATTTTCGCGGAAACGATTGGAAATCCGAGTCTGGATGTTCTCGATATCGAGAAAGTGGCAGCTGTAGCCCACAGTCATCACATCCCACTTATTATCGATAACACCTTTGCCACCCCTTATGTATGCCAACCTTTCGCATGGGGCGCGGATATCGTCGTCCACTCCGCTACGAAATGGATCGGGGGACACGGCACGACGATTGGCGGTGTCGTCATTGACAGCGGCCGTTTTAACTGGGACCACGAGAAGTTCCCTGGATTTACAACTCCGGATGAGAGCTACAATGGAATCCGCTACGCCGATCTCGGTCCCGCAGCCTACGCGGTTAAACTCCGCGTCCAACTTCTCCGGGATATCGGGGCATGCCTAAGCCCGCAAAATGCTTTCCTGTTGCTGCAAGGGTTGGAGACGCTGCATCTCCGAATTAAAAAGCATGCGGATCAGGCACTCGAGATTGCCAGGTATTTAGAAAAACATGAAGGAGTCGAGTGGGTGCGTTATCCGGGATTACCCGATCATCCTACCCACCCCCTTGCTGAGAAGTACTTCCATTACGGCCACGGCTCCATCGTCGTTTTTGGTATTTCAGGCGGCAGGGAAGCTGGTCGTACACTGATAGACAACATCGGATTGTGGTCCCATGTAGCTAACGTCGGCGATGCAAAATCGTTAATTATTCATCCCGCATCCACCACACACCAACAGTTGAACGAGCATGACCTGAAGAAATCGGGCGTCACCGAGGAGCTCGTGCGTCTGTCTGTAGGCCTGGAGTCGGTTGATGACTTGATTGATGAATTGGATGCTGCCATCCGCCAAGCTACAGGTGCTGGGTCGGCAAGTAAAAACAGGAACCATCCAGCACTGCCGATTCTACAATCATCCTTGGATCGTTCAGAAGGCCAACTGAGGAAAAGGACGATCGGGTTTACCACAAGTCCTTCTCCGGAGGATGTAAACAGACTTGCTCAACTCGGCTATACGATTGTGGATCTATCCTCAGAAGAAGAGGCACCTACTTATGTGGATATCCTTCATTTTGACCGGTTGAACACAGATGAACCGATTATCGAGCAGCAGCCGCACGGAATTTTGTGGATTAATGAGGCAATAGCGGAGGATGAGGAAACCACGATTTCCGGTATACGAATATATGACGCTGTCGTAGCGGTTCGTACAGGAAAAAGCATCTCCTCCTCTCTACAATCGGTCTAATCGAAAGCATTACGGAAAGGAGAATTCGTTCATGTCATTGAAAAACCCAGTCAGCCAGGAAACAGAAAGTCCAGTCCTTTCCATTGGTCCTTTGGAATTAGAGTCAGGAGATCGGCTGACTGATGTAGAACTCGCTTACGAGCGTTATGGTAAAGCGGATGCTCCTGTCATTTTAGTCTGCCATGCGTTGACGGGAAACCAATTGGCAGTCGGATCAAAGGAAGAACCTGGCTGGTGGGCTGGCTTGATCGGAGACGACTGTCCCATCGATACGAAACACTATCAAGTCATTACCTTCAACGTGCTCGGCGGATGTCACGGTTCTACAGGACCCGCGAGCATAAACCCTGACACCGGTAAGGAATACAAACAAACATTCCCACCTGTTACCATCCGGGACATGGTTAACGCCCAATTTGAAGCGCTTAGAAGACTGGGTATTCAGCAGTTAGAGGCAGTCGTCGGGGGATCACTGGGCGGTATGCAGGCATATGAATGGGGTCTGCTGTACCCGACCTTTATGAAGAAGCTGTTTATTCTCGCAGCCACTCCTTATTTGAGCGATTACGGGATTGCCTTCAACCACATAGGATCAAAAGCCATATGCTCCGATCCCGCATTCAATGGAGGAAATTACGAATCCAATACAGCTCTGCAGGGTTTTGAAATAGCCCGCATGACCGGAATGGTCACATACCGCAGTGGTACACTTTTTCAGCAGCGGTTCGACCGATCACAGGCCAAAGAAGATCGTTATGATATCCAGTCCTACCTCGATCATCAGGGAGCCAAGATCAAAGAACGTTTCGATGCCAACAGCTATTTATACTTGCTTGAAGCTATGAATAACCATGATATTGGAAAAAAACGAGGAGGATGGGAAGCAGCAGCCGCCCTTTATGAAGCACCTATTTATACCATCAGTTTCGAACATGACCTCCTTTATCCGGAAAGTTTAATCGCCCGCTTCTCTGCTCTCGCACCCCAAGCGGAGCATTATCATGTGACGACTGATTTCGGCCATGATGGGTTTTTAGTCGAGTTCGAACGATGGGGGCAATGGATTAAAGAAAAATTAGACACATAAGAAAGAGGCCGGATGTTTTCACATCCGGCCTCTTCCGCTTGTTATTTTACTGAGTTTCTTGACAGTTTTTTAAAGCTCCTCGCCATTAAGGGAAAAGACTCTTTCGCTTACTGCTTCCCTTCAGCTGTTTGATTCTGTCCGAGGTTTTCCAGATACTCTTCCTTCAGCCATTCCTTTACTTCTTTCCTCTTCAGAAGCAGATGATCCGGCCAGTCTTCCTTCGATTGATCCAAGTACAAGAGGATTCCTTTGTCTGACAAGGCCAGGTTTCGAGGATCGATCTGAACAGATTCGTCGTCCAGCTCCTCGCGTGCAAGCTTTTCCGCCATACCTAAATAATCCTTGTCCGCTTTAAATATTTTCTCCATATCAATGGCAGAGCCCGTTTTCTTATCAAAATTCAAAACGGTCTGCATTTCGATGGGCTCTTCTGATCCTATCCTCATCGTTTCAAGAAAGCGCACATTAAAATAACGATGGTCCTGATGGATGACTTCAAAGTTTATTTGCAATTCCGTAGGCTGATCCACTTCCTGCTCTTGTGTACTCAAATAGCTTTTCTGCTTAAACATGGCTTTACGCTGATTCACATAATCCGTAATTTTTTGGTCAATTTGATTGTTGGGGGTATCAGGATATTGGATGGAGATGTGGTAATCCTGATAATCTTCTACATCCGATTCAATATCTACATCATAGATAGGCATTTTAGTTGATTGCTTCCCGTCCTTATCCTCGTTGGCATTGGCTATGAAGGAACAGGCGGACAAGAACAAGACTGCGATACCAAATATATATATAATAGGTTGATTCATAGAAATTACCTCTTTGTTTAATAATGATTACATAACCTATTGTAACACAAATGTAATAATATTTTAATCATGCAGTCATATTCAGTCTTTTCTGTCGATTAAATACGGGTCCGGACGTCCCAAAGCTCCGGGAAGAAACGATGATCCAATACTTTCTTCAAATAACCTACGCCTGAAGAACCACCGGTCCCCTGTTTGTGACCAATAATACGCTCAACCGTCTTCATGTGCCTGAATCGCCATTGCTGCAGGCTGTCTTCGATATCAACCAACTTTTCCGCAAGTTGATACAGTTCCCAATAACGTTCGACATCCTGATAAACCGCGGCCCAGGCTGCCTCTACTTTTTCGTTTCGCCTATATGTCTGTGTATAATCGCTGCGGGAGTCAATAGAAAAGCCGGCTCTTGCAAGCTCCGCAATTGCCACGTCATATATACCCGGTGCTTCGTAGGCGGACTGCAACTGCTTATGTAACTCCGGATTTTTCTCATATATCCTTAATACATGGGGTGTCTTATATCCAAGGGAGAATTCTATCATGCGATACTGAAACGATTGGAATCCGGATGCTTTGCCCAAAGTATGACGAAACTCCATGTACTCTGCCGGCGTCAACGTGGAAAGCACATCCCAGGCCTGAATGATCTGTTTCTGAATGCTTGACACTCGTGCGAGCATCTTGAATGCTGGCTGTATGTTCTTATTTCGTATTGACTGAATAGAAGCTTGAAGTTCATGAAGAATCAACTTCATCCACAGCTCACTCACCTGATGGATGATGATGAACAGCATTTCGTCGTGGTGTTCAGAAAGCCGCTTCTGGGCAGAGAGGAGTTCGTCTAATCCAAGGTATTCCCCGTAAGTCATACTCGTAGAAAAATCCGTGTACACTTGTTCATCTTTTTCCTTTCCCACTTCATCCCTCCTCTATTCCAACAGTCCCCGCTCAGGAATGTTACGGACTGTCATCGGTAAATATTCGACATGGACCGTTCCTTCATACATGAGAAGTGTCCCCAGTGCCGGATGTTCCACATGCACGTGAACACGGATGGCATTCTCCCTCTCATCAAAGTGTTCATAAACAGAGGTGACAGCATTTAAAACAGTCTTTTCTTTTAACTGGAGACCGGCAGATTCCATATAAAGGCCGCCTTCCGGGGTAACATGCATGGACAAACTCGTCTGAACGTTTCCGCTTTTACCGAGTTCATCGACGATTGTCTGCTTCTCTTCATTAAAATGCATAGCAGCGTCAAAACCGCGAATAGCATAAGGAAAGAAGAAACGCCGGATCCAACTGACTGTTTCCCGCCCCTGTTCATCCTGATATGCATAATTCTCTATCGTGAAAGGAACGTCTTTCCCTCTTTCACCGAATACCAAATGATCGCGGACACCGAATTGCAGAAGAGGTCGAAGGACAGGGTGCGTACCTCTTATCTCCTGCATTCTCCCCTGACCAAGAATCATCAAATGCTGATCACTCGTCAAACCGAACTTTTTCTTTAATTCCGGGTGAAGCCTCTCAAATTCCTCTCCCAATGCCTGCTGATATATTGATTTCATCGTTATACTCCTTTCCGAATATCCCCAGAGCCGACCAGCATATTTCACCTGGATCAGTTATGGAAACCTACCATGTACTTGTCCAAATTATATCACAAGAAAACGCTTACCAAACCAATGATAATTAGGAAAAAAAAGACCCGCATAAGCGCGGGCCGTCTCTTTGTAATGGATTCCATAACACGATTACATGACCTCTTCTGCGTAATCGCTCACAGAATATCCCTTTTGCTGTTTCATAAGCCACCCCTGCTTCTCCAGCTGATTAAAAATCTTCTGGATGTGCTTTTCCGGCCAATGAGATAACTGACCGAACCAACGTGTTTCATGCAGCTGCAGCGTCCTCAACTTATTCGTAGCCTTCCCTGCCAGTACTTGAACAAGGGTATGGGCAGGATGATCCGTTCCATAGTAATAGATTAAATCCAATATCTGCTGCGTATCTGCAAAAGTGAGCGGGCGTCCTTTTACTGTCAGAATGATATCGTCATCCGCATAGCGCACTTCTTCAAGCTTCACCTTTAATTCTTCCAGCACATGACTTGTGAATGGATACACATGTTCAGGAACAAGCTTCTTCCATTCCTTCAATTGCTTTAATATACGAATGTCATGAAGCTCCACTTCCGACATCCAAAGCAGCTCTGACGATTCCAGGCAATCAGGAATGTAAGTCCTGCTCAGCTTGTCGTACATATCCAGCAGCGGATACGAGGTAAGATGTTCCTGCTTCCGTTGATATCGCTCTATCTGTTTGAAAACCTGCAGGCTTTCATCCAATGTCTTTCTCGCAGTAGCCAGCTGTTTTTTCAAAGCTTTGAGTTGAGCCAGCTGATCCAGGAGACGCGGATTCTGTTGGGCAACTTCGTTGAACTGTCTTTCTATAGTCGCCGTTCGTTTTGCCGCCCGCTCTACGTCGTACTCTTCTGATAAACGCACAATGTCGACATCTACATCATAGTAAAGCCTGAAATCGCACGTTTCACACTCGCACCGGATTGTGCGGCTGCTTGAATGGAAGGTCAGGACTTTATCATGGGAACAGCTGTCTTCCTTCCCTCGCACCCATGAGTCAGGAAGGGAACGGAACGGACGCATGACTATTTCGACGCGGTGCCGCCAATAAGCAACATCTTCGGGATAATTTAAAACAGACAGCAGCGAAGACTGATTCATCGTTTCCACAGCATCGATCACCTGCTGTTTTTGATGGTACAGCCGGACGAGCGGATGCTGCTGGAAAGCAGCAGCTATCTTCTTCAGCCAATGCTCCCTTTCTTCCGAGCTTATATGGGATAAGAACAGATAATCCTCCAGCACTTCCCCAATATGATCATTAAGCTGCTCTGAGGAAAGCTGCGTGTAATCTGTACCGTATTGATATTCGTCTTTTAAAGGTAGTCCATGTTCTTCAGGCAGGGACTTCCATAGAAATAATTCTGGGCGCAGTAAATGGTCATGGATTTCGTCTTTGCGGAACGAAACGGGAAGGACCGCATTTTCCTCCAATCCCAAATAACGGCGGATCGGTGTAACATCGAGTCCTTTTGCATCAATTTGGTCCATGATGGCGTCATTCAGCCTGGAAAGCAACCCCCGTTCAAACTTGTGACCGATCGAACGAATATACTTATTCTTCTTCCCGATCGGTGCAAGTACAATATACGGGTAACGCTGATCCTGGTAAGCAATCCTTTGTGGCAGTCCCATAATGATTCCCCTTTGAAATAAGGATTTACTTCTATTATAGAAAAAGTATTAAGATGTACCAATGATTATCCTGAAAATGGGCGTTATATCGTAAGAAATTCCACGGAATACCCAATAAACAGGCCTGTCTCCATCACTCCGGGGATGGCTCCCAGAGCTTTTTCCAAATCATCTTCAATAGTTATGAATTCCACATCGAGCAGAACATTTCCTGCTTCCGTAAAAACAGGCCCGTCCTTCCCCGCTGCCATCCGGAGCGTAACGGATCGGATCGGAAACTGCTCAAGCTTCGTCTCCACAAGGTGGATCGCTCTCGGATCGACTTCAACCGGAACCGGTTGCTTTGCACCAAGCTCGGTAACGAATTTGCTGTCATCTACTAAAATATACGTTTTCGGAGAACTCGCCATTACAAGCTTTTCAGCAAGCAGTGCTCCTCCTCTTCCTTTAATAAGCCTCTTACGATCATCCGCCTCATCTGCTCCGTCGAATCCCCAGTCAGGTCTCGCCTGAATGAGGGAAGCTGTAGGAATGCCGAAATAGGCACAATTCATCTCGGCTTCTTTCGAAGTTGGAATCCCTGTGATGGTCAACCCCTCCTCCTTCACCCTGTCAGCAATCTGCTCCAGGGCTAAGTAGGCGGTCGACCCCGATCCTACTCCTATCACATCTCCTTCACGCACCAACCTGCTCACTTCTTGAGCTATTTTTTCTTTACCTGATCGGTTGGAGATTTCCCCTTGCCATACCGGCGCATCTGCCAGTTGATTGTTCCATCGCACGTGTATCACCTCTTCCTCTTTGGTATTCCCAAAAACGACAGAAAACAAGCATCATCCACCATACAGGAATCTCCATTGTTCTGAACACATAAGATGAGAAAAGAAATTATTTTCTGAAAGAAGGGATGGATATGAGAAAGTACTATATCAAATTGATCATCTTCTACTTGATCATCCTGACAACCTTCGTATATGTCTCCTTAAATCATTAAAGAACTCCGACACGGGTCGGAGTTCTCATTCGATCAGATCGTTCTTAAATGCATAGATAACCGCCTGGGTGCGATCAGATACTTGAAGCTTGCCAAGGATATTGCTGACGTGAACCTTAACGGTTTTCAAAGCGATGAACAGCTGCTCCGAGATTTCCTGATTCGTCCGGCCTTCCGCCATCAGTAATAGAACTTCTTTCTCCCGCGCGGTCAGTTGATCGTGCAGATCAGCCGCATCGGGCTTACGCATTTTTGTCATGATTTTCCCTGTCACTTCCGGTTCCAGCACAGACTGGCCATCGAATGTAGATCGTATGGCCTTCGCAATCTCTTCCGCTTTCGACGTTTTCAGCATGTAGCTGGTGGCGCCGGCTTCCAGAGCTGGATATACCTTCTCATCATCAAGAAAACTGGTGACAATGATGATCTTCGCCTCCGGCCATTGTTCCGTTATCTGCTTTGTCGCTTCAATCCCATCCATATTTTCCATTACCAAATCCATGAGAATGATGTCAGGATGGTGACGTAACGCTAAATCGACCGCCGCCTGCCCGTCGTCCGCTTCTGCAATGACTTCAATGTCGGGCTGTGCAGACAAATATGCCGACACACCAATACGGACCATTTCATGATCATCAGCAAACAGTACTCTAATCATGCACTTCTCTCCCTTCTTCACGGTGCGGCACTTTCACCTCAAGCCTCGTTCCCTGTCCTTCGACGCTGACAATTTTCAACGTTCCACCTACTTCCAGCGCCCTTTCCTGCATATTCTGCAATCCGTAGGAGCTTGCCTTCCCCTGCTCTACATCGAATCCGATACCATCGTCCACGATGCGGAGAATGACATTGTGATCCCTCTCAATCAGCATCACCTCAAGCGCTTCTGCTTTCGCATGACGCAGCGTGTTGGAAACAGATTCCTGAAGAATTCGGAACAATTGATCTTCCAGTCCTTTCTCTAAATGAAGATCCTCCATGGTCCAACTGATTTCCATTGGCACTTTCTGTGTCAATTCACCAAGCAGCTCTCCCACACCCTCTTTCAATGTCTTATCTTTCAAAGCCACAGGACGGAGGTGGAGGAGCAGAGCCCTCATTTCCAGCTGAGATTGGTGTATCATCCGTTCCACCATCTGGAGCTGACGACTTCCCCGACCGTCATCAGCCGTTTCATTAATGGCTGACATCATCATAGAGGCTGCAAACAGCTGCTGACTCACCGAGTCGTGCAGCTCCCGTGCAAGGCGGTTCCTTTCCTGGACAACAACTTCCTGGAGGCTGCGCTCTCTTTCTTCCGCGCGCTCCGTGGCCAGCCGTTGATTGGCAATTGTCTGCTGAGCTATTTTCCTCTCTAATTTACGTATCGCTTCGTCTATCTGACTGATTTCCTTCAAATCAGTTCCTTCGTAAAACAATTCATTACCTTTTACAAGTTCTTCAAGCTGGTACTGCACACCGTTCCACCTTCTTCTCCAGTACCACCCCTGGAGAACCCCTGATACTATTCCGCCCATTGCGGCAAGAAACAAAACGAGTAATACATATGGAAGATCCATGACTTCCCGGCTCCATAACTCCGCCAATGACCCCACCGGGAACGTAACAAAGGTAATACCAAGGAGGATCAGCGAAAACGCAAGAAACGTTAACAGACCTGTCATCACTTGCCTTTTCCATATATTCACACTCGCTTCACCTCAAGATCTCCTGAAACGTTGGACGTGATAATTTTCACTCGCGGTCTGGTGCTTCGATAGTTTTCTGTTTCATAAGATAGAACCTGGTTCAGGACTTTTGTATTCTTATATTGAAAGACTGTCGCACGACCGACCAAAGCACTATGGTGAATACTCACTTCCACTTCATACGGTACGTAGACAATTAAGTTTCCTATGAAATGGCGAATAGAAATGACTGCCTCATCACCCGGGAGGACGGTTTGACTCAAGTCGATGATTCTGTCTCCGAACCCACCTTGAATATTGACATCTCTCCATCCATAGGAGCGGTCAGGCGTCTCCTGATCTCCAAAGAATTTCTGCTTTAACAACGGCTCCTGATACGGAAACTCTTGATAATTATCGATAATTTCAGGCTCGATCCGCTCCGGCTCCTTACGGGATTTCCAATAATCGCGAACAAACAGAAACAGAACAGCAACGATGAGAAAACGAACAGCTATCATACTTAACACAGTGAAAACAAGAATAATAATGCCAAGCCAAAAGCAAACCCTTCCCCACATTCGTCGATATTTCTTCTTTCCTACATATGTCAGAATCCCTGCAAAAAAGAGAGTGAAGACAAGGCCTCCATTAAAGAACGCAATTTCTACAATAAGGAGGATCACCCCTATGAATAAAATCAAGTTGATCGTATCTGTTTTCCATTTTTTAATCATATGAGTCATCCTCCTTGCTTCTAAAGGTAATAAAAAGACGCAGAAAACTGCGTCCTTATCATACCACGATTTCTATTTTGCAGACACTTCCCCGGATGTTTCCCATTCCTTCTCAATCTTGGCCATTTTACTGTCAAACGTATTGTGATAGTAAGCGGAGTTCACTTTATATTCCAGGTTATCAATGTAACGGTCGATTTCCGCGAAACGGGAATACGGCTTGTCCGAGGTATCTTCCATCACCCGGTTCATACGATGATGGGCTCTCGCTGTATTCTCCCTGCCCATTAATTCCATCCGTTTCAAGTGCATATCTTTCAGCTTGTGCTTCATCTCTTCATATTTGCGTTCCAGAGCTTCCAACTGTTCGATACTGTCTCTTCTCGCTGTCTGGAGACGTTCCGCACGTGCTTCATACTCCTGCTTTTCTTTTAATGCGAACTCATACATATCTGTTTCGCCGGCTTTCTCCGCAATTTCAGATTGACGACGACGCTTGTCTGCCATATCCTGCGCCTGCTGGTATTCCCTTGTGAATTCATCTTTCAAACGATATTGACGCTCCACCAGCTTCCGGACTTTTTCCGTCTCCTTCTCACTCTCCCGCAAGTATTGGTTAAGCATAGCCACTGGATTTTTCTGTTCCTTCTGATCCAAAGCTTCATGAAGATCTGCCGTAATGGAATCTTTCAATCGTTTAAATACGTTTGCCATTTCAAATCTCTCCTTTTTATTTGTTCATCTCTGCCCATTGTCTTTCGAAATTTGTAAACGGGTCATTGGATTCGACCGGTTCTTCTTCTCTGCTCGTCCAATTCTTAACAATCAAGTAAAGAACGTAAGCGGCAGCCAAACCGATCACTGCATAAATATTGGATAATGCAATACTGACCAATAGCAGCCCGACGACTGTCCAGCCGATCTTGCCGGCTGTGGAATCACTCTTCACAAACCGTTTAAAAACGACATACAACAGCCAGACGCTGACACCAAGCAGAACCATCGGACCCAGGTTAGCCAGCAGAACCCCGAGAGCGACCAGCCCGGCGATAAACAGTAAAAATTTCTTCATCCTTTTCCCTCCTCGCTCATTTCTTGTTTCTATCATACCGAGGAAAGAAAAATGTCGTAATGAGCCGGAGATATATTTTCACCTACGCCTGGAGACTTAGGCACATCTAGAACCATCGGAAAAAGGAGAGCAAAACCTTATACAGTATGCATGTATTCTTTCTTGAACATTTCCACACTCCCAGCAAGGAAGTCGACATATTCCTCCACTTTTTCAAGGGTGGTATAAGGCGAAATGGCAAAAAATTTATGGGCGTACACCGCCGTCCTTTCATCCGAATCGCAGGCAGGAACGAGTCGCTGCTTAGACGTACTACCGAAATAAAATTCCTCTCTCCTATGCCCGATATAGTCCGCGAACTCCGCATTAAACCCATTCAATTCATCCAGTTCCGCTGCAGTCATCTTGCCACACCTCTCGTCACCCCAGCTTACCCGCTCCGGGTAGATACGGAATGTCGTCACAGGAGAAGGGGCATTTGTCATAACCGCACACGGGACTTTCTCCGATAACTCCTTCCGGAAAGCAAGGTTTACAGTAATGTAGTTCCCAAGGACCTTTTGGTATCCCTCGATTCCCATCCCTGTCAAAGAAGCATAAATAGCGAGAGAACTTCCCATTCTGGAACACTCCAGCGTATAACCGGTATGGTAGCTCCCATAGCTTCTGTTTCCGACATAAGGCGTCTCGTCATGCTCCAGATCCACAGCACCAAGCAGACGTTTATCTTTAATGAGAAAGAGGCTGGATGTGTATGGCGTCTGTCCCAGCTTATGAAAATCAAACACCATACTATCGGCCAGCGAAAGCTGCCTGAATTTCGTCTGATAATCACGGAGGACGACAGCGGTATCTTTATTGAAGCATAAAGGATTGGCGTCAAAGTCGTACGCATTAAAGAAGGTGTACATTCCTCCCATCGCACTGTCTGCATGAATGTAGACAGGATCCAACCCATACAGACGCTCCATCTCCTCCGTCACGTTTTTGATAGATGCCACGGAATCAATCCCGAAAGTGTCTGTCGTTCCGGTACTAGCCAAAACATAGACAGGAATGCCCCCCTGCTTGATCACTGTATTCATCTTATGTTTCAAATCCTCTATGTCCATCGAGTGATCTTCTTTCGTCTCTACACGAATTAAGTGGTCCGTACCGATTCCTGTCGCTTCGACCGCCTTGTATAAACTATAGTGGGATAACTCTGAACAGAAACAGTAGAGTTTACCCGGGAGACCCGTTTTATTCGAATCAGGGAAGCGTCTGGCTATGGCAAGCCTTAACGACTGAAAGACCGCTCCCTGCCCTCCCCACGTCGTATATCCTCCGCTTTCGGACGGATCATACCCCACCAATTTGGAAAGCATACTGGTAATTTTAACTTCTGCAGCCGCGGCAGCAGATCCCTCCACATCCCACAGATTATTGCCATTCAGAAGCACCATGGTCAGATTACCGAGGATACTCGGGATATTAGGGAGTGGAGCAGCATTGGCGACATATCGGCTGTTTACAAACCGGTGCCCCTCCGCAAGCTCCGTTAACTCCTCTATTACTTTTTCAATAGACTGCCTGTTCAGGGGAATCTCTGCACGCTCGGAGAGGTTCTCATAGAATCTGTCGTCTTGTTCCGCCCCCTGTCCGAGTGTTAACTTTTCTGGATTTTTCTTTTCATCAACACCCTCCAGCAGCTGTCTTATATAGTGGATTATTTGATCCCGCTTCTCTGCATTTCCATCTTCACTAGGATACATTGCTTGTATTTCTTTCATTTCAAACCACCTCATTTGTATTAGGTCTTCCCACATAGAACATCGTCCAAAAGGTGGAAAAGGTTAAAAATATTATTTCGAGATAGAATAATAAACTTTTGCACCTGGCAGTTAAATAACAATCGAATCTTGTCGATAATCCTTATGAATAGACACGACCACTCTATAAGCGAGGAGATTATGTAAAATGACAGGAACTGTTGTTGATAAGAGAAAATATAAGATGGTCATTCAGGAACAGGAGAAAGAGGTAAGGATTCAGGTATTCGGATTGATTAAACAGGAGGATGCCGCAGAGTATATGGTCGATTTGCAGAGTACGATCGAAAAAGTCGATAAGCGGCGCTATAATCTGGTGATCGACGGCACCCATCAGACAACCGTTCCATCTTCTGTCGTCCGACAGCTTGATGACACACTCAACTATTATTCCAGTCTGGGCTTCAAAGATATCCATATGATTTATCCTACTTCGAAAATTGCACAGGTCCAGCTCCGTAATGCCCTTGAACGCATCCAATTTAAAGGAAAAGTGATTCAGCATTAAACAAACAAGGAGGCATGAACAATGATTCAAAAGCAAAAAACTTACACCTATCAGATCCTGACCTCCAAAGACGATCTCTTCATTCATAAAGCCAGCGCATGCTTAGCTACGTCTTTCATCGGAGTAGACGTAGCAGGCAAATGGGTTCAGGAGCCGATGGTCGGACTCCTGGATATTACCTATGACGACTTCTATCAATTCACAAAAGAGTATGTGGAGGCGACGGTCGATCAAGGCTACTGCATCGCAGCTGTAGACGAAAATGGGGAGGTTGGAGGAGTGCTTGCAGGTGATACGAATGCTCCAGAGATTATTGGAGAAGATGTCTTTGAAGGCTCCTTCAAAGACATGAATGTCATTCTGCACGTATTGGAAGATGTCGATCTCCAATTTAAAGAAGACTACAGAATCCGTAACGGGAAAGACATAGAAGATGGAGAAATGCTCCATCTGTTCATGATCGGGGTCACTGCTGAAGAGCAGCGTCATGATATTATCCAATCCATGACGAACACCCTTATGGACAGAGCCGTCGAAGAAGGCCTCTCAGCTGTCTATGGAGAAGCGACAAATCCGAAGTCCTTCCGTGTTATGGAAAAATACCATGGATTCCAAAAATATGAGACCCTCGCCGGGAAGCCGATCATGCATGAGTATAAGCAAAACGAACGCTTGAAAGGAATCCCTTCTTCTGTATCAGAGGGAACCATTATTGTGATCAAAGACCTTTCATCTGCACACAAGGAGAGGAATGACGCATGACCCTATACCTGTTAGCTTCCGTCAGTATCGTCTTATTGGGTACTACCATATTTTTCGCCTACCGTTACAATGATTTAAGAAAAAAGGTTTTGGACGAAGAGTACCATACTCCTTTTGAACCGGAGTTGGTGACAGAGATTCCGGAAACCACCGATATCCCCCAAAAGGAATATGATACAGCCGGGCTCATAGACAAAGGGTACGAAGCTGTTGAGAAAGCAGAAATCGTCCGTGCTGCCATGGACGAAGTGGGTGTCGGACTTAATAAACAGCTGGCTGCAACGGAAGAAAGCTCTGCCGCGCTTGAGGAAATGAATTCAGCGATTCTTGATTTATCAAATCGATCGTCCGACATATCCGAACAGTCTTCCATGGCCCTGGAACGGACGCAGGAAGGGAATGGAACCATTCAAGGATCCATCGAACAGATGCGCAGCTTAAATGATACAGTTACAGACAGCTATGAAGTAGTTAAAAATCTGGGGACGAAGTCAAGAGAGATCGGTTCCATCGCCAAAGTGATCACGGACATATCCGAACAGATCAACTTACTTTCCCTGAATGCTGCCATTGAAGCAGCAAGAGCCGGTGAACACGGCAAAGGGTTCGCCGTCGTTGCTGATGAAGTACGCAAGCTTGCAGAACAGACGAAGAATTCATCTGATCAAGTGACCAGAATTGTCGATGGTACCAAACAGGAGACGGAAGCCGCCGTTTCCTCCATGGAAAAAGGCTTGAAAGAGTCCGATGAAACCTCGAAATCGATGGAGGAAGTAGGCAGGTTATTCGGAGAAATACTTGCAGCAACACAAGTAATTGCGGAAAACAACGAAGCAACTTCCGTATCTACACACGAAATGTCTGCCGGTGTACAGCAGATCGTAGCAGCGGTAGAGCAAGTTACCTTCATCACCCAGGAGTCTGTCGAAATGTTTGATGAACTCAAAGAAATCAGCGACGATGAACTTGCCACGATGGCTGAGCTTGTCCATAAAGCAGAAGCACTCCAGCAAACGAGCACCAAGGATATGGCCACTCCTGAAATACCCGACACAGATCAACCAGCTGCCTCCTAATAAGAAAAGCCGCCTATTCAGGCGGCTTTTTCCAGTCTGTCATGAAACTTAAGTAGATAAATGGTCAGACTCCCTTTTCCTGGAGTCCGCCCTCCCCACTTATTCCACAATTTCCAATTCTATCGGTGTTTTTGTCAACGTTTCACAGCCATCTTCCGTAATTAATACGTCTTCTTCCAAACGAACCCCTCCAACGGCCGGATCATAAATTCCCGGTTCAATGGTATACGTCATCCCCGGCTTTAACACACCGTCATTTAAATGACTCATGGAAGGAAATTCATGGACATTGATACCGAGTCCGTGGCCGATGCGGTGAGGGAATTTATCTCCATAACCGGCTTTTGTAATTACATCACGGGCAGCTGTATCCAAGTCTCCGATCCTCGTTCCCGGTTTACTGATGGCAAGTGAGGCCTCCAGCGCCTGTTTAACCGTATTATAAATCTCTTTCTGAGAATCATTGACAGATTGGTATGCGAAGGTTCTTGTAATATCCGAAGTATATCCTTTCCAAACGACACCCAAGTCAAACAGCACGAGGTCCCCAGCCTTCAAACGGCGGTTTCCTGGATTACCATGAGCATGCCCGGATTTCTCACCGAAGAGAACCATGGTGGAAAAGGACATCTCCGCTACTCCTTTTTTCTTCAGCTCATACTCAATGGTGGCAAGCACTTCCATTTCCGTAACGCCTTCGTTAAGCGCTTCTTTCCCTACTTTCACTCCGTAATCTGCGAGTTCTGCGGCTTCCCGCATGATGGCTGTTTCGGTTTCATCTTTAACAAGACGCATATCATTAAGCATTCCTTCTACATCTACGACCGCCGCTTCTCTAAATATATCGAAGAAGGCTTCACTCCGTCCGTAAGATAACACTTCCTTCTCAATCCCTATTACACCAGCGCGGAGAAGCGCTTTTTCTCCAAGCTTTTCTTTCATCAGCGTCCAAGGGTTCTCATGATCGGCATAGCCGATTACGTCATACGCCCAACCGGCATCCCGCAGCTGTCCCTCTTCCATCCCAGGGAGAATAGCTATTGGATCAGCTTCCGGGAAGATCAGGAGACCCAGCAGTCTTTCATGAGGATCTGTGGAGAAACCCGTCAAGTAATAAAAGTTTTCTGCAGAGTTGATAAATGCTGCATCGATATTCTTTTCCTTCATATCATTCATGAATGTCGCTCTTCTTTGTTCCATCTTCATTCCCTCATTTCCTATGTATATCTACCACTATCATATCTTATGGCCCGCACCTTTCCAAATACAGGCCATTTGTTTTTATCATCGTTTGATCCTTACCGTCATAGTTTCCATTAAGAGGAAACTCATATATAATAACGTAAACCGAAGGAAACGGAGGCTCTCTTTATCTATGGATCGTACTCGATTTTTCATAAGAACTTCAGCCATTTATGCTTTGGTCGGGGCATTCATCGGCTCGCACATGGCCGGCGGTGGCGGACTGCAGCTCAGCGCTATCCATGCTCATATTCTCGTTGTCGGATGGCTGTCTTTGTTTGCGTTCGGCGTCTTCTATAAAGTATTTCCTATTCCGAAAGAGTCCAAGCTGGCCGCAGCACACGTATGGACGTCTTTTTTCGGTGTATTCGGACTGACTGTCGGCATGTGGCTTTACTATACGCAGCCTCTCCCCGGATTAGGAACTCTCAATACCGTATTTTTCATCGTCGGCGGCACGATCCTTCTTCTTGCGTTTTTCCTCTTTGCACTAATGACTTGGATTCATGGGAGATCCATAACAGAATAAACACAAAAAAGCAGAGGGAGCTCCCTCTGCTTTTTTGTGTCCTTCACGCCGATTGGCGCAGCGGCGTTTTGTACAGAAAAGATTTCTCCATACGATAGGCAAATAACCCGCCAAAGACAGCCAGGACAATATCCTTAATCAAAAATGGGACCATGCTCGTCCATGATACTACATAACTCACTGGATCTCCTTCGACCCAGAAATTCATTGCCCCATAGAACCAATTCACTCCGATCAAGTAATTGACCGCGATACCGACGAGCGCTCCGGCAATATATACCGGCAGCCGCCGATTCGTTTCTGCAACCTTTCCGGCAAAGTATGCAAGGATAAAATAAGAGATGATAAATCCGAATGTCGGTGAGAAGACCGTGGATAACCCACCGCCGAAGCCGGCAAAGATAGGCGCCCCGATCAACCCCAGGACGGCATACACAAGAATGGAAAAGAAGCCTAATCTACTACCAAGAATCAATCCTGCCAAAACTGCGATAAATGTCTGCAAGGTCAATGGAACACCAAGAACCTGCAGGAAAGGCAGGAAAGCCGTTATGTTTGCTCCCACTGCCATCAAAGCGACGAATAATGCACCTAATGTAATGTCGTATGCTGTCATCCTCGATTTCCCCATGGTCACTCCTCCTAGAACTTGTCTGCTATAAACATAAGGGAAAGGAAAACCTATTGTCAACTTTATTTTTTATAGGTTAACAAAAACATTTGTAGTGAATTCCCTGTATTCAGATTCGGGTATTTTCCTTTCCACAGAATCACACTCCTTCTAAAAAAGCCCAAAACAAGACTATATGCTCCCTCCCTTTGTTATTTTATTGGAATAATAAATGACTATAAGACTATTAATTGGTGACATTTACCTATAATTATAGTAATGTATACCTAAAAAGTACCAGGAGGGGTAGTATGTTCTCAAGACAAAGATCCATGGGCCAGTACGGTACACCGCCGGAAACAGTAGAATACATGGTCCAGACTTTATCCAATCACTTGCCAGATAATAGAAGGAACCCGGAGATATTGGACCCTGCCACCGGTGACGGTGTCTTTGTTTATTCCTTATTGAAAGAGGGCTTCTCCCCTTCCCAAATTCACGCCTACGATATCGATACAGCTACTCCTTCCCCGCATGAGGGTATCACTTTCCGTCACGTCGATTTTCTTAAGGTCGAACTGGAAGAAAAGTTTGATGCCATTGTCGGCAACCCTCCTTACAAATCAAAACGTCAGAGCGACTACTTCATCGAAAACAAAAAAGCCATCACAGAACGCTACGGCGGCATCGGTGTGCATAATCTCTATTCTTTATTTATCCACAACGGGATCAAGCTGCTTAAGCCCGGCGGAGTCTTGACAATGATTGTGCAGGACTCTTTCCTTACGAACGTGTATTATCGAAAATTCAGAGCCTACTTATTGGAAAAAACCATCATAAAAGAGATTGTCCTTGCACCACGCAGACTGTTTCACAAAGGAAAGGCAGATGTTCGAACAGCCATCCTGACATTAAAAAAGAAAGAGGGAAATGAACGCCAGGAAGATATGGTCATGAAGCTGGTAGACCGTCTGGAAACGCAGGAATACCAAAATATCACAGAGGATAAGATCCAATACTTAAAGCAAGCGCACTTCCACGATCTTCCCAACAACAACTTCGCAGTCAACGTTCCCGAGGAGATTCTTGCTCACTTTCTGCGTCCCCATGAAGAGTTAGGAAATGTCTTAAAAGGCGGTACAGGAATCTCAACAGGGAATGACACCCTTTTCCTGCGCAGGCGTGAGGATGTGAAAGATGATCAAGAATGGCTTCCGTTCTATAAAAATGGCGGGGTAAAGGATGCATGGTATTATGAACCGAAATTTTATATTCATAAAGATTGGGAAGATAATGAGGCGATTTATCCATCTTTCACCGTTAGGAACAGGGCTTATTTCTATAGACGGGGAATTACTTGTTCCTCCATGGGCGTAGACTTCTCCGCAGCCTACCTGCCGGAAAACAGCCTTTTCGGAGTGAATGCCAATCTATTCCCGGAAAATGAGGAGGATTTATTCTACTATTTGGGTTTGTTAAACAGCCAGCTCATTAAATATATGGTAAGAAAAGTACTCAACCGAACGAATATGATTACTTCCGGGTATATCAAGAAAATTCCGTATGTGCTGCCGGCGGAAGATAAGAAGCACCTCGTCATCCAAACAACAAAACAGCTGGTGGAAGGCAAAAAGGCCGATCCACAGATGGATACAGCCCTATTACACTCGATCGTTGATGGTGCGATTTATGACATATATGGAATATCCGGAGAAAACCGTACCCATGTCGAATCCTTCTGCCAGGATATTCTAGAGAA
The DNA here is from genome assembly GCF_030291935.1 of Halobacillus sp. ACCC02827. Lineage (NCBI taxonomy): Bacteria > Bacillati > Bacillota > Bacilli > Caryophanales > Bacillaceae > Halobacillus > Halobacillus sp. ACCC02827. The sequence continues at coordinate 3,359,702 of NZ_CP128168.1, forward strand.
AATCTAAAATATCCTGGGTTTCATGGAATACTTACATTTTATTCCCCGGGAAATCTTATTATTTCATCATTCGATAATTTCCCCACTCCTCGGGAAGCAGCTGCAAGTATTTCCTTGTCAAGAAGCGGTCATCGATCAATTGGATAATGCCGTGATCTTTCTCTGATCGGATGAGACGTCCACCTGCTTGAAGCACCTTGTTCATACCTGGATAAACATAGGCATAATCATAACCATTCCGACCCTTGCTCTTAAAATAGTCCATGATCAGTTCTCTTTCGAAGCTTCTGGGTGCAAGACCGATTCCCACAACCGCTACGCCATTCAGCCGATCTCCTCTGAGGTCGACACCTTCTGAGAAGATCCCGCCAAGGACGGCAAATCCAATCAGGTTTCCGCCGGGAACGAATTGAGAGAGAAAATCTTCCCGCCTGTCTTCATTCATTCCCCGCTCCTGCATGACAGCCTTATAGTCCGATACGTTCCGGAAAGCATCATATACCAACTCCATGTACTGGTAGGAAGGAAAGAAAAACAAATGGTTTCCTTGAAGGTGTCCCGCTTGCTCATCAAGCCGTTCCGCAATGGCACGTGACGTTTCCTGTCGGTTTTTGTACCGTGTCGAAAGCGGAGTTATTTGCACATCAATTTGATCAGAATCGTACGGAGATGGAAGCTGGAGAATATAATCTTCTTTCGAACCTCCGAGCATCTCCTTGTAATAAGCAAACGGCGACAGCGTCGCCGAGAAGAAAGTACTGGACCGGAAGCCGCCGGATACTTTCCTCAGGACCAGAGACGGGTCCAGACAAAACAAAGTCAATTGAAAATCGCCTACGCTGCTATCTCCTATGAAACGATAGTGGTCATCGACCAGCTCCAGTATCCGAAGGAAATTCTGTGATTGAAAGTACACATCCTGCAGGTGTTCTTTACGTACATCTTCTCCCCTTTCCTGAAGAACCGGCTCTGCCTGATTAATAAACCGTTCCACACCTTCTTCCAACGCTCCTGGAATTTCATCCAATTGTTTATGGGGCGTCTTCGGATCCTCCAGCCGAGCTAAGTCTTTCACGACAGAGTCGGCAGCGCGTGCCACCTCCTCCTGCTCTCCACGCCAGTCTTCAACCACCGTTTCAAGATCCCTTTTCCCCAATTTAGAAGAATACATCTCTCGCGCACGCTCAACAAGATTATGGGCTTCGTCGACAAGCAGTGTCGTCTTCTTCTTTTTCTCCGGAAGCAGCCGCTTTAAAGCTACACGGGGGTCAAATATATAATTGTAATCTCCGATGACCACATCAGCGACATCCGACAAGTCCAGGGAAAATTCAAATGGACAGACGCGATGTTTGCGCGCATACTCTTCCACTGTGTGCCTCGTCATGGTTGTTTCCTTTCTCAATATATCAACAATCGCCCCATTGATTCGGTCATAATACCCGTCCGCAAATTCACAATACTCCGGCTGGCAGATGGTTTCTTCCTGAAAACAGACCTTATCTTTAGCCGTCAAAGTGACAGACCTGATTTCCAGACCTTCCTTTTCCATCAACTGCAGAGCCTCCTCCGCTGTGGAACGTGTGATCGTCTTCGCTGTCAGGTAATAGATTCTATCCAGCCCTCCCTCAGCGAAAGCTTTCACAGCAGGAAATAAAGTAGAAATCGTTTTTCCGATTCCAGTAGGAGCCTGTGCAAATAAATGCCGTTTTTCTTTGATGGTCCGATACACACTTCCAGCCAGCTTCCGTTGTCCTTTACGGTAGCCGCTGAAGGGAAACTCCAGATCCGGAACGGTACGTTTTTTCTGCTCTCTTATGTGCAGAAGAATTCCAGCATAAGAGGAGTAAGCCTTCACGGTCGTTTCCATGAATGCTTTCAGCTCTTCATACCGGAACGTCCTTCGCATCCGCTTTTTATCTTTCGTCTTTTTTTGAACATAAGTAAGCTGCACAACGATGTGATTTAAATGGTGGTCATGCATATACATGAAGGCATACCCTTTCGCCTGAGCCCAATAGACAGGGTGGGTGTCTTCATCCAATTCTTCCAACTCTCTCGCTGTCGACTTTATTTCGTCGACAACAGGGCCGTCCTCCGTCTGGAGCAGACCGTCACACCTTCCTTGAACGAGTAGAACTATTCCTTCCTGTTCAAACTCATGCTGAAGAAATAATTCCTTCTCATCCCCATCTCTATATGTCTTCTGGACTTCCTGATGAATTGCCGTTCCTTCCACTAAAGCGGTATTCGATTGAAAACGTTCATCGATACTTCCTGTCCGGTAAACATAAGATACAAGATCTCGTACCGATATCGTCATTTGATCTTCCATCGCTTCTCTCTCCTTTGAATAAATCGACCGCTCCACCCTCATGTTCTGACAAGGGCTCCCGTATGTTTATTGTATAGTCTTCGTGATATAATTGTAGATAAAACTTTTCCATTTCCCAAACATATGTCACCAGCATATAATAAAGCCAATACTTTCCAGGAGGGATGCACGTTGAAAAAATGGAGATGGATCGCTTCCATTTCACTCTCCTTATTCCTGGCCTTCTTCATAACAGCCGCATTTATCTATACTCCTGAAGAGCATTCGACAGATTCGGATCATTCAACAGTTAAAAAGGAGCGCTCGGAGTCCAAGCCGGCTTCCTCGGAACCGAAGGAACAGGAATTCTCACCCGACGAAGAAGATTCAGACAGAGCAATCAGCGAGGGACTGAAAGATGTATTCACCGGCGTCATCGACAGTGCGAAAGGGTTGTTCGTGAAAGATGACATGGAAATTGTAGCCCTCGGTGATTCTCTGACTCAAGGGGTTGGAGATGATACGGACAATGGCGGTTACGTAGGAATTTTAGAGGACACATTCAACAGTAATAAAGAAAGAGATTTGATTCACATTGATAACTTCGGGAAACGGGGAAACCGAACCGATCAACTGATCAGCCGCCTGGAGGAGCAGGAGGAAATTTCCACCGCTTTAGAGGATGCTGACCTTATTTTAATAACCATTGGAGCCAATGATGTAATGAAAGTTGTGAAGGATAATTTTACAAACTTAAATTACCAGGACTTTGTGGACGCACAGGATTCCTATCAAACACAACTGGAAACCATTTTTTCCATGATTCGCGAAGAGAACCCGGATGCCCCTATTTACCTGATCGGTCTTTACAATCCTTTTAATCTTTACTTTGATAATATCCCCGAATTAGGGAAGATTATGGAAGATTGGAACGAAATCAGCAAAGAGGTCGTTGCAGAAGAGGAGAACGTTACTTTCATCCCGGTGAGGGACTTGTTTGAAGGATCCGAGGATGAACTTCTATGGGAGGAAGATAATTTTCACCCGAATGAACGTGGTTACAAGCAAATGGCAGAACGTGTGTTGGAATATATCAAAGATGACGTCGAACAATAACACAGGTGGAATGTAGAGATGAAACAATTATTATTCAGCAACAAATGGCGAACCTCTTTTTGGATACTGGCAATCATTAATTTTCTTGTGGTGGCTTCAGTAGTCGGTCTTATTTTCCTTCCCAGCTCTTATACCATCGTCAACGTCGATCAGCAGAAGGAAACACAGGATGCGGAATTCACTATTGTGTCGACGAAGGAGAATCTGGAGCAGCTGGCAAACGACTACCTCGGAGAGTTCTCGGAAAAAACCGGCTTTGACTATTCCATATCTCTTGACCGTAACGTAACGTTGGCAGGGAATATTAAAGCCTTCGATCAGGTCATTCCGATTAAAGTGGAATTAAGTCCGGTTGTTCAGGAAAACGGAGATCTTATCCTGGAGCAGGAACGCATTTCCCTCGGAAAGCTTCCTCTCCCGAACAAAAAAGTACTGGAATTTGTTAAAGATAACTATGACTTTCCTGAGTGGGTAACCGTAAATCCCAACGAAGAGAACATTTATGTAGCCGTCACTCAGATGGACACAGCAAGTAATTTCAACGTCCAGGTAGATCGTTTCAACCTGAACTCCAATCAGCTGGCGTTCAAGATCTCCGTACCAAGAAACTCCTTTCAGTTAGCGCAGAAAGTGGTAGAAGACAAGTTCTGACAGAAAGCAGTGGATGTGATAACCGGTTTCCGACTGTGATAAACTAATAGTATTATCCCCACTACTAAAAGGAAGTGACAACATGCGCGTCGTTAACAACATAGCAGATTTGATCGGTGATACTCCGTTAGTCAAACTGAACCGTGTGGCTCCTGAAGGTGGAGCCGATATTTACCTGAAACTGGAGAAATACAATCCAAGCGGAAGCGTAAAAGACCGCGCCGCTTTCAATATGATGGAACAAGCAGAAAAAGAAGGGCTGCTTAAGGAAGGCGCGACCATTATCGAGCCGACAAGCGGCAATACCGGCATAGGGATTGCTATGAATGCAGCTGCAAAAGGATATCGCGCTATCCTCGTTATGCCGGATACGATGACACAGGAACGAATCAATCTACTGAAAGCATACGGTGCAGAAATCGTCCTGACGCCTGGAGATGCGAAAATGCCCGGAGCCATCGCGAAAGCCAAAGAACTCGTGGAAGAAATCGAAGGCAGCTTCATGCCGATGCAGTTCGAAAATGCGGCAAACCCGGATGCACACCGCCATACGACAGCTGCAGAGATCATCGAAGCTATGGATGAATTGGGCAAACCTCTATCTGCCTTCGTTTCTACAGCCGGGACCGGCGGGACGATTACAGGTACGGGAGAAGAGTTGAAAAAACGCTACAAGGATATGACTATCCATGTAGCAGAGCCTGCAGGATCCCCGGTTTTATCAGGCGGCAAGCCAGGGAAGCATAAATTGGTCGGGACAAGCCCTGGTTTCATTCCTTCCATCCTGAATCAGGATGTTTATGATGAAATCTTACAAGTGACCGATGAAGATGCCTACGAAATTACGAGACGTCTCGCCCGTGAGGAAGGGCTGCTCCTTGGAACCTCCTGCGGTGCCGCCTGTTGGGCTGCCATCGAAGCAGCTAAACAAAAAAATCCCGGCGAAGTAGTCGTATGTATCGCACCAGATACCGGTGAGCGCTACCTTTCCGGAGACCTTTTCCGTTATTAACTACAGAAGAACTCCGTATCACAAAGAAAAAATGAGAAAGTTTTCTTTCTCCTGTCCAAACTTGTCTTACTGCAGCTAATCGTAGAAAAGGCCGTCCCAAAGCGGGGCGGCCTTTTTATGATCAAATTCTATACAAATCCCGAAACCTTAGATGCCATCCTAATCGATAAGAGAACACCCTGCACAAGATAATCAGGATAAATAATGCATAAGTCTGCCACGCACTCCCTACATCTACAAGCCCGATGCCGACTGCCAGCCCCACAAGCATTGCCCATACTGCGTATATTTCCTGATGAAGAACCATCGGACGGCGCTGTGCAAGCACATCTCTGGCAACGCCGCCCCCGACTCCTGTCAGGATTGCCGAAAAAATGATGCCTCCAAGCGGAAATTGGTTGGCGACCGCAAAGGAGGCCCCTTGAAGAGCAAAAGCTGATAAACCAACGGCATCCGGATAGAAATTCCATCTGTCCCATGCCATCACCCATGTCTTCGGAAAGAAATAGACAACAGCGATTGTTCCAAGCGCGACATAAAACAGATATCCCTGCTGCCAAACATGGACGACCGGGATCCCTAATGCGATATTACGAATAATCCCACCTGCGAACGGTGTCGCAATCCCGAGAATAAACGTACCGAATATGTCGTACCTTTCGTTGAGAGCGACAATGGCCCCACTGAAAGCAAAAGCGCTGACAGCTAATATATTCAGGATTTCCCAAGTCATCCTTTTCCTCCTCTTCCCCTTGAAAAATGCAAGCCGATTTGATTATATCAGACCTGTAGGCGAAGCTATGTATTTTTTTACACAGCTGCTAAAAATTTCGTCGAACATACTCGAAATAAATCGTTATAATTACTATTTATACGAAAGTTTTCTTCTAAGCAAAGAAATTCCACTACGTTGCAAACTGCCACAAGGATTTTATATATATAGGAAGAAATATTTATATGAAAAAAGAAAGTAGGGTGTGATTTTAACCATGAGAAGATGGCTTATCAAACTTAGAAAAGAACAACGACTGACACAACAACAAATCGCAGCAGGCGCACATATCGACCGGGCCTATTATGCTCAAATCGAAAATGGAACGCGCAATCCCAGCATGGCGGTCGCTTCTCAAATTGCTTCGTTTCTTCACATAAATCCTTCACTCTTTTATACCGAACACCTGAGCGAACCATTTGAAACAGCATTGGTCCATTCTCCAATTACCGTCGCACACTGCGACTTGGATCTACGCTATACCTGGATGTATAACCCGCACCCTGATTTCAAAATGAACTCCGTGATCGGGAAAAGGGATGATGAATTGGATGATAACGTCGGTACTACTGAATTAATGCAATTAAAAAGCAAGGTCATAGAGGAAGGACAGAGCATCAGAAAAACAATTCCTTTCCCGTTATCCGAGGGATTGATTCGTTACGACGTATTCTGCCAACCTATCTTTGATTCACATGGACGAATTATAGGAGCAGCTACGGCATCGACCGCACTTCCGTCATAGCAAAGTAAAGGGGGCAACCGCATGATTGTCGAAAGGCTCTCCTACAAGGTGTTGCAGGACTCTCTAAAAAGAGCAGTGGATTTGAACCTGGAAGAAGAATTCATCCTCTTGCTGAAGAAAGAACTGCACAAGCGAGAAGAGCGGAAAAACGTTCCGCTCCGAATGAAGTGACGATCTTCACATTCATGTATGATTCTCCCTCCCTGCGGGTAAACCATTGGGGAGGTGATGAGAATGTCTTCAAAAAAATGGATTATGCATCAGGAATGGGAAGATCTTATCTTCCTCCATTGGCCCGTACCCGCTGAGATTTTGGCCAGGTATATACCAAGTGTGTTTGAGTTGGACGAATTTGACGGTTCGGCTTGGATAGCCGTCGTCCCGTTTCGTATGAACCACATCCGGTTCAAGAACCTTCCTTCTCTTCCTTTCGGCAATCAATTATTGGAATTGAATGTCCGTACCTATGTCACTTATAAAGGAGAACCAGGAGTTTATTTCCTCACTTTGGATGCCGATCACCCCCTCGGCGTTTTTTTAGCCCGAACAGGATTTTCTCTTCCTTACGTGCATGCATCCATGCGGATGGACACGACACCGGAGAGGATTCATTTCTCCAGCAGAAGAATTCATAAAGGCTATCCGAACGCTCATTTCCATATGGAGGCATCTCATTTTTCCCCTGCCGTTCATCCTGCACCAGGATCCCTTCTTTACTGGCTTACCGAACGATATGCCCTCTGGACAGTCCGAGGCCAAAAGGTGTACAAGGGACCAATCCAGCATAAGCACTGGCGGTTGCAGAAAGTCAAAGTCGACCTTCCTGTCAATCAATTGCTCGATTTCCTCCCCTCCTTCGTAACAGAACAAGATCCAACCGCCTATTATTCTAAAACTTTACAAACGAGGATTTTTCCATTTGAACGAGTAAAGTAGCTTCTTTTGACAATGTATCCTCTGCGTATTATAATTATCTTGAATTCGAGATAATCAGAGGAGGAACCTTTATGGAACTTAAAGGCATCCATCACGTATCAGCCATCACAGCAAATGCAGAGAAAAACTTTGACTTTTATACCCGCATATTAGGAATGCGTTTAGTAAAAAAAACTGTTAACCAAGACGACCCTTCCATGTATCACTTGTTTTATGCCGATGAAAAAGGACGTCCCGGAACCGATTTAACTTTTTTTGAAATTCATCGCGCCGGACACACCTATCCGGGCTCTCAGAGCATATCGACGACCACACTGCGCGTCCCAAACGACGAAGCACTGAATTATTGGCTCGAGAGATTCCAACAGCATCAAGTAGCCCATGATCCAATGGAGGAGCGCTTCGGACGCCTCACTCTGTCTTTCCGTGATCCGGAAGACCAACGGTTAATGCTTGTATCCGATCAACATAACAAGGGTGTAGCAGCCGGAATCCCATGGAAAGGATCCGAGGTACCAGCTGATTTTGGTATTACAGGGCTGGGACCTGTAAGACTTACTGTCTCTGATAAGAGTAAAACGGAGCATGTCCTTACAGAAATTCTGCGATTCCGAAAAACAGGTGAGTACGATAATTGGACTGTCTTCAGCACAGGCGAAGGTGGCACAGGTGCAGAGGTCCACGTGGAAGAGACGGATGCAGACAGACGGGAACGACCTGGAAGAGGAAGCGTCCACCACGTCGCCTTCCGGGTGGAGAACAAGGAAGAACTCACCAAATGGAAAGAAATCATTGATGCTGCCGGGTACCCGAATTCCGGGCTTGTCGATCGTTACTACTTCCAATCCCTTTATTTCAGGGAAGCGAACCACATTTTATTTGAACTGGCGACAGATGGTCCTGGTTTCGCCACGGATGAACCGGAAGACCGTCTGGGGGAAGCGTTGGCACTTCCGCCGTTTCTTGAACAAAAACGGGAAGAAATCGAAAGAAACCTTAAACCAATTCACACAACAGCTCCACAAGACTAATAAAGAAAGCCGGCACCTTTTCAGGTCCGGCTTTTCTTTTTGTATTAAATCAGTCCTTATCCAGGCGCTCCTTCACCCAATTGATCAGACCGCCCGCCTTCATGATTTCAATTTGACGCTCCGAAAGAGCATGCTCCACTTCAATCTGTAGGTCTTTCCCCTTTACTTCGACATGAAAGGTAGAGGATTTAGAGAGTTTGTTCCGCAGATCCTTAAATTGAAGAACATCTCCCTCTTCCAGCTTCTCTAGATCATCAGCATTGGTAAAGGTTAGTGGTAGTACACCGAAGTTAGCAAGGTTCTGCCAGTGAATACGGGCAAAGTCTTCGACAATAGCCACTTGCAATCCAAGATACTTCGGAGCTAAAGCCGCATGCTCCCTGCTCGATCCCTGCCCGTAATTCGCACCGGCAACAACCGCATGGCCGCCGGATTCTTTCACATCCATCGCCCTGTCGTAATAGGTGTCATCTACAATTTCGAAGGCAAACTTACTGATTTCCGGAAGGTTGCTTCGGTAAGGAAGGACTCTCGCCCCGCCTGCTAATATTTCATCCGTCGAAATGTCATCCCCCATTTTCAATAATACAGGGAGCTCCATTTCGTCTGGAAGCTCACCCATTTCCGGAATGGAAGCCACATTAGGACCTTTCACGAGGTTAACCTTTTTTGCTTCCGAAAGCGGAAGCGGATCGTCAAGCAGCCGCGTATCTACCGTCGGCTTTTCAAGTTCAACGACCGAAGGATAAGCGAGACCCGATTTTCTAGGGTCTGTAATCTTCCCTTCCAACGCACTTACTGCAGCAGTCTCCGGACTGCATAGATACACGCTGTCCTCTTTCGTTCCGGAACGCCCTGGAAAATTCCTAGGAGTCGTCCGCAAGCTGTTTCTTCCTGTCGCCGGTGCTTGTCCCATGCCGATACATCCGTTGCATCCCGCTTGGTGAAGCCTTGCTCCTGCCTGGAGGAAATTAGCTATATGACCATTCTGAGATAGATCGACGAGCATCTGCCTGGATGTCGGGTTGATATCAAACGAAACACCGTCCGCAACTTGTTTACCAGCGACGATTTCTGATGCTACTGCAAAATCCCGGTACCCAGGGTTAGCGGAAGAACCTACATAGCTTTGATAGATCGCCTCCCCTTCCACCTCTTCGACCGGCACCACATTCCCCGGACTGGAAGGCTTTGCAATGAGAGGGGCCAGGTCAGAGAGATGCAATTCGTCATGCACATCGTACCCCGCTCCCTCATCAGGCAAGAGCTCAAACCACTCTTTTTCCCTCCCTTGCCGTGCCATGAAACGACGCGTAACTTCGTCCGCTGGAAAAACCGTTCCCGTAGCGCCTAGTTCCGCTCCCATATTTGCAATGACATGGCGGTCCATCGCCGTAAGGTTTTTCAAACCCGGGCCGTAATATTCAAAAACATGATGGACGCCCCCTTTTACTCCATGTCTACGCAGCATTTCAAGAATGACATCCTTTGCGCTTACCCAATCAGGAAGCTCACCGGTCACCTTCACTCCCCACACTTTCGGCATTTTCACATAAAAAGGCTCTCCTGCGATAGCCATAGCAACATCGATTCCACCAGCCCCCATGGCAAGCATGCCCATACATCCATTCGCACACGTATGACTGTCCGATCCAAGCAGCGTCTTCCCGGGAGCAGCGAGCCTCTGCATATGGACGGGATGACTCACTCCGTTTCCCGGCCTGCTGAAATGCAAACCGAAACGCTTGGCTGCACTTTCCAGGAACAGGTGGTCATCCGGGTTCTTATTGTCTTCCTGTATTAAGTTATGGTCGACATATTGAGCGGACGCTTCCGTCTGTGCCCGCTCCACCCCCATCGCTTCAAGCTCAAGCATCACCATTGTCCCTGTTGCATCCTGGGTAAGGGTTTGATCAATTTTTAATCCTATTTCCGAACCTGGTGTCATTTCTCCTTGAATAAGATGGCTGTTAATCAGCTTTTGTGTGACGTTATAACCCACACCGATTCCTCCTTCACATGGTTTACCGCCTGGTAATTTGGCGTTTTTTTCCTATAAACCCCATACCCGTAAGACATCGTCCCTATGCAAAGTTTCCTTATAATGACAAATTACGATAGTTTTCTCACCCTGAAAAATCTGGTTTCCCTTTATATCAGGAAAGTCACCAGTCAAAAAACCTCTTAAAGGGCCGTTTAAAGGGAGACTTGGGAAACTGGTAAATATAGTTGATTATTACTAATTGAGGATGTATTCTAAAAATAGATTCGAAAGAGCAACATCTCTTAAGAGTCGACAGTTGATCAACTAGGTGTGTTGAAAATGGAATATGGTAAAGTGCTCCGGTTCCATCGGGTGAAACAGGGTTTGACGCAAAACCAGTTAGCAGATGGAATCATCTCGCCGGCATATCTGTCTAAGATTGAGAACAATCAGACCGTGCCTGCCTCCGAAGTGCTGGAAATGCTATATGAACGTCTGGGATTGGAATTCCATGACGCTTCCTACAGCCACCCTTCCAAAGAAAAGCTGAAAAAGTGGTATGAAGCTATCATGTTCAAGCGGAAGGAAGAAGCACGAAGGTTGAAGGAGGAGCTGCTCAGTCAGCAGGATATGCGGAACAATCATCACCTTTATATTTACTACAAGCTGTACAGCATCCGCCACTTTTTGTTAGAAAACGAAGTGGAGGAGGCTTATGAAGCATGGAGTGAAATAAAGCAGCACCTGGATACATTTGATGATGAGATGAAGTACTACTATCATTTGAGCAATGGACTGCTCCAGTATTACCGAAGTGATTTCGAGGAATCATTCCAGCAGTTGATGAAGGCGGAAGTCTTATCGCGCTCCATGAATATGGAAAGCTGGGAAGTGAGCGACCTTTTCTACCACTTGGCACTAAGTTCAAGTCAGGCGCACCATGTGTCAGCTTCTATTTTTTATACAGAACAGGCACTCCGCATTTATAAAGATCATTACGACCTAGGAAAGAGTGCTGATTGCCATCTCATTTTAGGAATAAGTTTCAGCAGGCTCCAGAATCATGAAAAAGCGAGGGAGAATTACGAGTCTGCTCTCAAGATCGCTTCTCAGACTAAGGACCACCAGCAGTTGAAACTGGTTTATATTAACATGGCTGTTTTAGACTCTAATCTAGATAATCATACGTTATCCATCGAGCATTACAAAAAGAGCCTGGAGTACACAGAAGCATCATCTTCCACCTATGATATCTATGAATACATGAATATTATTCACGGATTAATCCTCGAGCACTACCTCATAGGTAACAAGGAAGGATGCCTCTATTGGGTAAATGAAGGTAAAAAAAGGCTTGTAGATTTCCCTTCAAAAGAGCACACGTATCATTTTGATGTTTTTCAAAAGATACTAACGAACGCTCCAGATACCCTTGAATTTCTTGAAGATGAAGTACTTCCATATTTCAAAGAAATGAAGGATCCGGAGTATGTCATCAGATACGCTAAATTCCTAGCCGACTTATTTGAGAAGCAAAGGATGTATAAGCGTTCTTCTGAATATTTAAGGTTAGCAATGCAATTGTTAAATAAACATTCTCATTTAGGAGGCATGATCTTATGAAGAAAGCCATCGCTTTCATCGCTGCAGTTGGCATTGTTGTTTCTGTCTTAGCTCCTTTGACACAGGATGAGGCAGTACGTACCTACCCAAGACCATTAGTTGAAGACGTAGTTTAACTTCTTTTTAGTAGTATGTAACAGTTTTTAAGCACCTCCCCTAATCCTATACCTATATAAACATTTACCTCTACCCTGACCCGGTAGAGGTCTTTTTTTCATGAAAAAAATCAGCAGCGCCGGGACAGCACTACTGATTTTGGAAATATTTAATGAAAGTTTTATAAGGATAAGTATGCTCCAGCGGACGGAAAGGCATCTTATTATTTTCTTCATTTATTTTCTGGGCATCAATGTCTTCATAGGCTTGGCCTTGGAGCTGATGTTCCATCGTAGATTTAAGATCATTCATGATGCCTATGACCCGCCTGTTTTTTGTTTTCGTATATACGATTTCATCTGCCGCCCTAAGCATTTCTTCCCCAACAGACTCGTCGATTTCAAGCAGTTGAAATAGCTGCTTGAGCGAACCTTTAATGACGGTGTCGAGGTGGTCGAATTGCGGCTTTCTCAATCCGAATAAGGTCAGGTTAAGGCCTGTCGCATTGTTGACAAGGATTAAACATTTCCTGCGGTTGAAAGTAACCAGGTTCGCATGCCATTGATGGATTTCAGGTACTTCTTTATATGCTTCTACGTCCTGGATCGGCTTATCTATCTCATTCTGTAATTTCTTTGTCGCTCCGATAACGAACACTTTCTCCACCCCTTTCTCTCGTGTGCCTCTATTCTAACGCTTTCTGTAAGAAAAACAAAGAAGAACCGTTGCGGTCCTTCTTTGCATCATGTTTTATTTATAATTTGGTACGTCTGGCAAAGTCAACGAATTGAAACTTATCCGGACGGTGTCTGGACTCTGTGTACTGAAACACCGTTGCATCCGCCAGATAGACGTAACTGCGGATCACGACAACTTGCGGATGTCCGGCCAGATCCAGATAGCTTTCGTCTTCTTTCGTAACCGGCTCGACAACAATCTCCTTTTTAGCGAAACTGATGACAAGACCTAATTCGTTTTCCAAATACTCGTATAGGGAACGTTCGGCTGCTTCCTTCGTCAAATCCGGAACGATGTCTTCACGAAGGAAGTCTTTATCGAGAATAATCCTCTCTCCTCCTACTTCCCGCGATCGGACAACCTTCCACAGGTTGGTTTGCTGAGGACAGTTCAACCGCTCCCCCAACTCCCCCTGTCCACTGATACGCGCCAATTCGTGAACAGACGTATGGAAGGTCTGTCCCATCTGATCGGCAAGCTCCTTGAAGCTCGTCAATCCGGAAACAGGAAATTCGAATTTCCCGTGATCGAGTACGACAGATCCCTTCCCCCGCACTTTTTGAATATAGCCGTTTTGAGCAAGCAGGTGCAAAGCTTTTCGGATTGTCTCTCTAGATGTCTGGAATTCATCTGTCAGCTCATGCTCGGAAGGAAGGGTATCCCCTGGAGTCAACACTCCACTTTGAATTCTCTCCGCCAATTCACTGTAGATAACAAAATACTTGTTTTTCATCGGTCTTCACCGTTCTTTATTTTAATTATATATCTTTCCAATGGTAAACTACCGACTCATATGGACGAAGTTCCAGTTTTTCATCAAGTGCCGGAGCATTCTCATAATTGTTTACCAACGCTTCGGATTGTCCTGAAGTTTCTATATCATCCGGAAGAACAAAATCAACGGATTCCCCGTAAAAGTTGTTAACGACCAATAACCGTTCTCCGTTCCACTCCCGCAGGTACGCAAACACACGATCATGTTCCGGAGAAATCAGGCGGTAGTCTCCATGAGTAATAATATCATATTCTTTCCGCAGACGAATCAGCTCTTGATAGTGTTGGAAAATAGATCCTTCCTCTTTCATGGCTTTTTCTGCATTGATCGTTTCATAGTTGTCCGCTACGTCAATCCACGGCGTCCCGTTCGTGAAACCTGCATTCTTTTCTGCCGTCCATTGTACCGGCGTACGGGAATTGTCACGCGACTTCTGCTGAAGAATCGCAAGGATATCTTCCTCTTTGTACCCTTCCGCTTGGAAAGCTTCGTACATATTCAAGGATTCCACGTCTCTGTAGCGATCGATAGAAGAGAAGCCGGGGTTCGTCATTCCGAATTCTTCCCCTTGATAAATGTAAGGGGTACCCTGCATCATGTGAATTGTCGTTGCCAGCATTTTCCCGGATTCCAACGGATAATTCTGCTCGTCTCCAAACCGGGACAACACACGGGGCTGGTCATGGTTACACCAGAATAATGCATTCCATCCATTCCCTCTGTGCATCTCTTCCTGCCATGTGGAGAGGATGCTCTTGAGCTCATGAAAATCAAAGTCCGCCACGGTCCATTTCTCCCCGTTTGGATAATCCACCTTCAGATGATGAAAGTTGAAGGTCATGCTCAATTCATTCCGCTCCGGGGCTGTATAGTTGATGCAGTGGTCAATCGTCGTCGAAGACATCTCACCGACCGTCATAAGGTCATAAGGACGAAACACTTCTTTATTCATTTCCTGCATATATTCATGCACCTTCGGCCCGTCCGTGTAAAATTTACGACCGTCTCCTGGCGCGATGGTACCATCGTCATTCGGAAACTCCTGATCTTTGGATATGAGGTTGATAACGTCCAATCGGAATCCGTCGATACCTTTCTCCGCCCAGTAGCTCATCATATCATAAACATCTTTTCGAACAGCTTCCTTTTCCCAATTGAGATCTGCCTGGGTAACATCAAACAAGTGCAGGTAATATTGGCCTGTCTCCTCTTCATATTTCCATGCACTGCCTCCGAACTTGGACTTCCAATTCGTAGGTGCCCCGCCGTCCACAGGGTCCTTCCAAATATAATAATCCCGATAAGGACTGTCCTTGGACATCCGGGATGCCTGGAACCACTCATGCTCCGTGGACGTATGGTTCACGACGATGTCCATAATAAGCTTCATGCCGCGGTCATGCGTTTCCCGCAGAAGTTGATCGAAATCTTCCATCGTCCCGTACTCTTCGTGAATATCATAGTAATCACTGATGTCATAACCGTTGTCGTTCTGAGGGGATTTGTACATAGGTGTCAGCCACAGGACATCGACTCCAAGCTCTTTCAAGTAATCGAGCTTTTCAATAATCCCTTGAATATCACCGACTCCGTTTCCAGTCGTATCACGAAAACTCTTTGGATAAATCTGATAGACGACTGCTTTCTTCCACCATGGTTGTTCATTCATGATAACACCACCGATTCTTTTTCATTTTTAAACGTCTTGCTTCCGTTTTGCATACAAGTAAGTTCCGACAAGCGGCAGCACGATGACGATTGCCATACCAATGAGGAAGTCTCCCCAATACTCCGGGATGATGGAGAAGATACCCGGTACTCCTCCGACACCAATCGAGCTTGCCAATACACCTTGAGATGAAATATATAAACCTGCAATTGCCGAGGATGCTATAGCGATAACGAATGGATATTTAAATCGTAAGTTCACTCCGAATAAAGCTGGTTCTGTAACGCCAAGCCAAGCAGATATACCGGAAGACACACCAAGACCCTTCAGTTTATCATCTTTCGCAGCGAGCCAGATGGCAAAAGCAGCTGACCCTTGTGCAATATTAGATAGAGCGAGCATCGGCCAGAGGAATGTCCCTTCTGTACTTCCTACCAGCTGAATATCAACAGCCAGGAATGTATGGTGCATCCCCGTGATGACGAGCACTCCGTATAAACCACCATAAATCAATCCGCCAAGCCAAGCAAAGGAGTTAAAGATGGAAACAAGACCATCTGTAATCGCATTCCCTACGGCGAACGTTACCGGCCCGATAATAATGAATGTAAGGATACCTGTTACCAATAGTGCTACAGGGCCGACAACAAGCAGCTGAATGCTGTCTGCCACCCGCTTTCTAAGGAATAATTCAATTTTCGTCAATAGATAGGAGGCAGCCAGAACCGGTAGTACTTGTCCTTGATAACCGATTTTGTCGATTTCCCACCCGAATAAGTTCCACGTCGGGACATTTCCTTCCGTTACAGCGTCCCCGTATGCCCAAGCACTTAAGAGGTCGGGGTGAACAAGCACGAGACCGATAACAATACCAAGGATGGGACTCCCACCGAACTTCTTGACAGCTGACCAACCAATGAGACCCGGCAGAAAGGCGAAAGCCGTATTCGCAATGATAAAGATCATGTTAGCAAGGCCGGACCACTGCGGGTACACATCGATGATGGACTGGTCATCCCAGAAGATTCCTGTCGCTGTCAGAATGTTATTGATTCCGAGCAGTAAACCCGCTGTTACAATTGCCGGTAGGATTGGAATGAAGATATCCGCCAGCGTCTTGATGGCACGTTGCAGCGGATTCATCTTTTTACTGGACGCTTCCTTCACTTCCTCCTTCGATGCTTCTCCCACACCTGCTAAAGCAATGAATTCTTTGTAAACTTTCTCCACTGTTCCTTGACCAACGACAATTTGAAATTGACCGTTCGTCGAAAAGGACCCTTTGACTGCGTCAATATTGTTCAATTTTTCATGATCGACAATGCCCTCATCATGAAGGGCCAACCGAAGACGCGTGACACAGTGAGTAGCTGCAGAGAGATTTTCCTTTCCACCGATCGCCTCTAAAATCTGCTCTGCCTGTTTTTTGTAATTCATACCGTTACCTCCCTAGTTTGGAATACCAATGCCAAAAACCGAGAAACCGCTTACGAAACAGAATGTCGGTAACCGAAGGCGATGTATTTATAACCGTATTCATACTAGTACCCTACTTCGGTTTCCAAAAATCGTAAATATTAAACGCTTCCAAAAACAACTTGTATATACATGTTCTGTTGCAAGTATAACTTGTATATACAGGTTATGCAACCGCTAACATCATTTTCATTTACAAACGATAAGCAGAAGACTTTAAGTAGAAATGGAACTGTGCTATATATGTTTAGGGTAACGAAATAAATAGGAAGAAGGGATATTTATCCTGACTAATGAAACGCAAGCGAAGAGAAACCTATGGATTATGTGGTTTGCTAACTTTTTCATTGCTGGTAGTATCACGATGGTATTACCTTTCCTTTCTTTATATATAGAAGAACTCGGAAATTTCACGGATGCTTATGTTCAGACGTGGTCCGGCTGGGTCTTCGGTGTCACGTTCGTCACCGCCTTCCTCTTCTCCCCTGTCTGGGGGAAAATCGGGGACAGATACGGCAGAAAGAAAATCCTTATTCTATCAGCTTCCGGGCTGGCCGTTTCGGTTTTTCTGATGGGCTTCGTCACAAGCGTCTGGCAGCTGTTCCTGCTGCGGATGTTTATGGGTATATTCACCGGGTTCATCCCGATGTCCCAGGCGCTGATTTCCACGCAGACACCGAAGGATATTGCCGGCCAAGTTCTCGGTACTCTGCAGACAGGAAGCATAACAGGCAGTCTGCTTGGCCCGATGCTAGGGGGATGGATCGCCGATTCAATCGGGTACGCGACAACATTTCAGTTCGTATCGATTACAGTAGGGATCTCTGCTTTCCTCGTCTTATTCGGTATAAAGGAGCAGCGGGTTGTCCAGGAAAGCGAGGATGAGAAGTCCAGCTACAACTCAAAAGAGGTCATTCTGCACATTGTCAGGCACCCGATCCTGCTGATGGTCATGATTATCTCTTTATTTGTTCAAGTAGCTCACTTCAGCATCCAGCCGATCCTTTCCTTATTTGTAGGTGATTTACATGGACCGGAGAACTTGGCTCTGTTCTCAGGAATCGCCTTCTCCGCTGCAGGTCTTGGTAACTTGTTGATGGCTAAGCGCTGGGGAAGAATTGCCGATCGGGTCGGGTATATCAAAATTATGATTGCTCTCCTATTCATGGCGGGTATTGTTTATTTTCCCGCCGCTTTCGTAACGAATATCTGGCAGCTGGTTGTACTTCGCTTCCTATTAGGAGTATCCATCGGCGGCATCATACCAGTGCGCACAGCGTACATCCGTCAGGAAGCCCCTGTCGCCATGCAGGGAGAAGTGTTAGGCTACAACACCAGCCTGCGCTTTTTAGGAAACATCATCGGCCCTGCAATGGGCGGTATGATCGCAGGAGCTTATGGATTCTCCATGGTATTCTTTGTGACGAGCGCTCTCCTGATCGCCTGTGGTACGGTAATGTCCGTTGTCGTTAAAAAGAAATCACATGCCATGAAGGAAGCGCCGACCTATTAACCCTCCTGTTCTGCTATGATAGAGTCAAACGATATATGGAGGGATTGTATGGATCGTGCATTACTTATCATCGATTATACAAACGACTTTGTAGCAGATAACGGCGCCCTTACATGTGGAAAGCCCGGGCAGGAGATAGAGGGATATGTCACGGATTTGACCACGTCCTTTCTGAAGAAGAAAGAGTTCGTCATCTTCGGTGTCGATTTGCATGAAAAGGATGACATCTATCACCCGGAAACAAAGCTTTTCCCGCCGCATAATATCCGCGGAACGAAAGGCCGGGAACTTTACGGGCGCTTAGCCGAGGTATACGAATCGGCCAAAGCTTCTCCATTTACCTATTGGATGGACAAAACGAGGTACAGTGCTTTTGCCGGAACGGACTTAGACATGCAGCTGAGGGCACGTGGAATACAAGAACTCCATCTGGTCGGAGTCTGCACCGATATCTGTGTACTTCATACAGCAATGGATGCTTACAACTACGGATATGACATTCACATTCATCAACAAGGAGTCGCAAGCTTTAACAACGTCGGACACGACTTTGCTCTGAAACATTTTGAACAGACGCTTGGAGCAGTCCTTCATTAAAAACAACGCCCATCCTTATAAAGGACGGGCGTTGTTTTTGGCTGTTCAAGGTCCACACATCTTATAGCACAAAAGGCTTTGAAGAGAAGACGTAAATAGCGCGAGCGTCTTATTTCTCTCCTGATCCACCCGTGTGGTATAGTATGTCGGGTATTACAGGGACTTTTCTTTCATTAATAAACGATGAGGGAGGTCATCAACATGGAAACTCTATCTCGTCCCTCCCAATCTCATTTCCGTACGGTTTTTGTCCTTAGTGCAGCCGTGCTGATTGTGGTTATGAATACGACGATGTTCAACATCGCCTTACCAAATATATTGCGTGAATTTACTTTGCTGCCATCCGAGGGAGCTTGGATCGTCTCAGGATATTCAATTGTTCTGTCTATCTTCACTATTACCTTCACGAGACTGTCCGATTACCTGCCGATTCGTAAGCTGCTGACGATCGGAATTACTATCTTCAGCTTCGCTTCCATTCTAGGTTTCTTCGCTGAAAGTTACTTATGGCTGATGATTGCACGTCTTTGTCAGGCAGTCGGAGCTGCGGCAGTTCCTGGTTTATCCATGGTCTTTGCCGGCCGCTATATTCCTGCATCCCGACGCGGAAGTGCCTATGCTTTAATTGCTTCCTCCACTTCGTTAGGCTTCGGCCTTGGGCCGGTTATAGGGGGGGTGGTCACGGATTACCTGGATTGGAACTATTTGTTCATCGTCACTATTCTAGCTGTGGGCGTCCTGCCTGCGCTCTTCCGGCTCATGCCGAAGGAAACGACAGGCAAGGGGCGGTTTGACGGGATCGGTGCCTTCTTATCCGGGAGCAGTGCTACGTTCTTTCTCTTGTATATATCGAGCTTCAGCACAGGATATTTACTGGGAGGACTGCTCACAGCAGCACTCCTGTGGCTTCGTATCAACAAAACAGATACACCGTTTATCCAACCTGAGCTGTTGGCTGATGCACAGTACAGAAAAATATTGATATTGAGCTTTCTTGGGTTCACCTTACATTTCGCAGTTCTGTTTCTTATGCCTGTCATGTTGGAGCAAGTGTACGGTCAAAGCGCTGCGGCTATTGGTTTCTTTATTTTCCCCGGTGCGATTCTCTCTGCAGTTGCTGCCATATTCATCGGGAGGATGATTGATGCTTATGGGAATATCCGTGTGCTGATTTTATCCCAGTTACTGCTTTCCATAGCAGCATTGGCCTATTTCTTACTCGCCGGCCTCCACCCTTCTATGATCATGATCGCCTACATGTTCACAAGTTTCGGTTTCTCCAGCCTATCGTCCAGTTCTACGAACGAAGTATCGCAGATTCTTCCTAAAGAACAGATCGGTGCAGGAATCGGCTTAAAACAGCAGATTCATTTCATTGGAAGTGCTACAGGATCAGTCCTTGCCGGAATTTTGCTCGAGATGCGTCATGCCCCTTATGGAAAAGAAGACTTCGACCTGCCCTTCGGCATGCTTGTCTTTCTAATGACCCTGTCTTTCTCCATCTTCCTTCTTTACGCAAAGAAAAAGAAAGCGATGGAAAAAGTTCAAACAAGTGACATTTGATTTTTTAAACGTAATTTAATATGATGGAGTATGGACATTTCTGTTATTAATGAGTTTTAGTTTATAGATTTACATTTAGGAGGAATCATATATGAGCTCAAAAGATTATCGAGTTCTGCTGTATTATAAGTATGTCGACCTTCCTGACTATGAAGAATATTGCAAAAACCACTTGAAATTCTGTAAGGATCTTGGGCTGAAAGGACGTATTATCGTATCCCACGAGGGAATAAACGGTACGGTTTCCGGAACAGTCGAACAAGTGGAAGAATATATGGACTATGTGCGCTCCGATGAGCGTTTTGCTGATATTCACTTCAAAATCGATGAGCACGACGGACATGCATTCAAGAAAATGCACTGCCGCGTCAAACCGGAGCTCGTCAACTGGAGCATCGATGATGACGATATCGATCCGAAGACTTTCGGCGGCAAACACTTGAAGCCGAAAGAATTCAACGAATATTTGAAGGACGAGAACACCATCGTCATCGATGGTCGAAACGAGTACGAATACCGAATTGGACACTTTCGTAACGCCATCCGCCCGGATGTAGAGACATCACGCGAATTTCCGGAATGGATTGCTGAGAATGCAGATCAATGGAAGGATAAGAAAGTCCTTACGTATTGCACCGGAGGAATCCGCTGTGAGAAATTGACAGGAATCCTTAAGAAGAACGGTGTAGAGGACGTCTATCAACTGGAAGGCGGAATCACGACTTACGGAAAAGATCCGGAAGTCAAAGGTGAATTGTTCGACGGTAAGATGTATGTCTTTGATGAGCGCATCTCTGTTCCGATCAACCAGGTTGAAGAAAAAGTCATTGCAACTTGCGAGCATTGCGGAAAAGCAGAAGACCGCATGATCAACTGCAGTAATCCGGTATGTAACCGGCAGTACGTCTGCTGTCAAGACTGTGAAGAGAAACACCATGCCGCATGTACAGCAGAATGCAAGGAGCATCCGGAAAATCGTTGGGATGTTGAACGTAAGAAGCAGATTGATAAGTACGATCGTATTAACGGATAATGAAAATCCCCGCACTGTGTTTGATCCCAGTGCGGGGATTTTTTTAATCTTTTTTTAATCGATGTGCAGCGTGAAAGGTCGAACCGATGCCGCGGTCGAAGGATAATGCATAACGAATCGCTGTTGTCACAAACGATTTCGCACGGCGGACCGCATCCTCTACAGAACTGCCTTTCGCTAATTCAGCTGCAATCGCTGCGGAATAGGTACAGCCGGCTCCACTCGTATGGATGGTCTGCACTCGTTCCGACTCAAGCTCCGTGATGCTCGTACCATCATATAAGATATCGACAGCTGGATGTCCTTCCAAAGCACCGCCTTTAAGAAGGACGTAAGAAGCGCCTAATTGATAGAGGTCCCTCGCCATCATCTTCATATCGTCTGGGTTCTCAGGGACAGGGCTATTCACCAAACGGGCGCCCTCCTGAAGGTTCGGAGTGATAATGGCAGCCTGCGGAATCAACTTCTCCACAAGCGCAGCGATAGCTTCATCCTTTAGCAGCTGGGAACCCATCTTTCCGATCATGACAGGGTCGACGACGACGTTCGACACATTCGCTTCTTTTATAAGTCTTGCTGTCAGATCAATGATGTCTTCCGTGAATAACATCCCTGTCTTAAGAGCATCGACGCCAACATGTTCCAAAGAAGCATGGATCTGAGCCTCCACTGCTTCTAAAGGCTGTGTGAAAATCCCCTGCTTTGTTGTACTATTATTTGCGACTATGGCCGTTATAGCACTCATGCCATAGACATCGAACTCCTCAAAGGTTTTTAAATCAGCTTGTATGCCCGCGCTCCCTTGAGCTGCTGAGCCGGCGATACTTAACACTTTCGGTATACTCATAGACGTGCCTACCCCTCTCTTCTTTTCCTATTTTCTAATTGTATCAAATTGTAAGAACGCTCTGCT
Organism: Halobacillus sp. ACCC02827; assembly: GCF_030291935.1. Lineage (NCBI taxonomy): Bacteria > Bacillati > Bacillota > Bacilli > Caryophanales > Bacillaceae > Halobacillus > Halobacillus sp. ACCC02827. The sequence goes on from NZ_CP128168.1 coordinate 3,382,259, forward strand.
AACGGAATGGATTCCCCCTCCCCCGCCTTTTTGTTAGGATAGAAGGTGAAAAAGCTAGAAAAGGAGATTCTTCATTGAAACCTTTTACCGAGAAAGTCCTGGCAATTATTCAAAAGATACCAGAAGGATCGGTCTCGACTTACGGACAGGTGGCGCGCCTTGCAGGAAACCGGAGAGCAGCCAGACAAGTATCGCGCATTCTCCATGCGATGAGTGATCAATACAGCCTGCCTTGGCATCGAGTCGTAAATAGAAACGGAGAAATTGTGCTCTCAGAAGAAGAGCGCGCTCACCTTCAGCAGCTCAAACTTGAAGCAGAAGGAATGACGGTCATCCATGGCAAGGTTTCACTTAACACCTACCAGATCCAGGATGAAGTCGTTCTGAGCTCCTTATCAGATGAAGAAGGATGGTTAGACGATGTTTGAAGTGAAGCCTTACCCGGAATTATCCTGGTCCATATCCAGACATAAAACGATGCTTCAATGTTTAAGAAAGTACGCCTATGACTATTACGCTTCCCACAACGGCTGGTTAAGCCAGTCTGACAGTTTGGCGAAACAAGCTTATCGGTTAAAGAAAATAACGAACTTGGAAATGCATTTCGGAAGCGTTGTCCACGATCTGATCTACCAGACTATCCAACAAGTCCGTAAAGAAGGAACATTCCAATTCGAGGAAGCTTTTACAGAAGAAGTGCGTCATCACTTGAATAGAGGTTTTATCGAATCCATTAAGAAAGAGCATTTATGGATGAATCGTCCGAAGCACTTTACCATGCTTCATGAAATCTATTACAGCCAACAGCAAAAGCTCCCGGAACAAAAAGTGAAGAAAATTACCAGCCGTCTTCAAAATACAGTGAAGAATTTCTACGCAAGCCAGACATTCGCCGACGTGCTGAAGAAAGATCGTATGGAGTTCATTGATGCAGAAACGTTCCGGTTCATGAAGAGCGACGGCGTCAAAATATTCGTCGTCATGGACCTGGTCTATAAGGATACATCCGAAAACAAATGGATTATCGTCGATTGGAAAACAGGTAAATCGTCAGAAGAAGACCGGAATCAGCTCGCCCTGTATGCACTCTACCTGAAGCAGAAGTATGACATCGAATCCCTTGATGACATCATCATACGAAATGAATACCTTGTGGAGGGTACGTATGTGGAGCACCAACTGACCGAACAGGATTTAATCAATGTCCAAAACCTCTATCAAGTAAGCATGAAAGAGATGCAGCGTTATTTGGAGGATCCGGAAAAGAATGCTCCCCTTCCTCTGCAGCAGTTTCCAATGCAGGATAATCCGCGTATCTGCGCCCATTGTAATTACCAGGAATTATGCTTCCCCGACTCCCATGTTTAACCCTTTTCCGTTCCGGCTACATAAAGAGTAGTCTTGAATAACCATAAAAGGAGTCGTGATTTTCACATGAAAGTACTAGTTGCAGGAGCAAACGGTCATACAGGTCGTCTTCTCATCCAATATTTAAAAGAAGCCGGCCACGAACCTTACGGACTGATTCGTAAAGAAGAGCAGAAAGCGATAGTGGAAGAGCTGGGCGGTATCCCTGTCCTTGGCGATGTGACGCGTTCGGATGTCGGGCATGCCGTTAAAGGAATGGATGCCGTCATGTTCGCAGCCGGTTCCGGTTCCAAAACAGGCGATGATCAGACGGAAGCAGTCGACCGGGATGGTGCCGTCAACCTGGCGAAAGCGACGGAAAAACTCGGCATTAAAAAATTCATTATGCTTTCAGGAATGGCGGCCGGTGAGCCGGAACGCGGTCCGAAAGAATTGGAATTCTATATGAAAATGAAGGGCGAAGCAGACGAATACCTGAAGGCGACGGAACTCGATTACACCATTGTCCGTCCAGGCGGCTTAACTCATGAGGCCGGTACAAGTAAGATTAAGGTAGGAGATAAATTAGAGAGCGGCACGATATCCCGTGAAGATGTCGCGAAAACAATGATTGCAGCCCTGCAAGAGCCACAGGCCTATCACAAAACTTTTGAAATGATCGAAGGAGACACCCAGATTGAAGATGCATTAAAATCTCTATAAAAAAAAAGGACAACCCAGCCTTCTTCCGGCTGGGTTTTTCTCGTGCTCCCAAATCAAAAAAACCAACCTATACACTCGGAAATGATTTGCATAGAGGTTTTTTTTGTTATAATGTGTATACTTGGCGGCCAAAAGGGAGTTGTGAACATGAAAGGTACGTTGATTAAACAACATCGCAAATTCAAGAATATGACATTGGAAGAATTAGCTTCTGGAATTTGCTCAGTATCCTACTTAAGTAAAATTGAACACAACACAATAAACGCCAGTGACGAGATCTATCGTTTATTAGGACAACGTTTGAACATCAAACTGACCGATATTAACCAAGACTTCGATGAACGTATATATCAGGACCTTCTTGAATGGCACGAAGCAGCACAGATGAGGGACTTTCCACTAATGAAGAAGATGAAGGAGAAGTGCAGAATCTCCCTTGAGGACAATAAGAACATTCTGCTGGTCAACCTTTTCAACGTCATTCTGGTAAGGCATGAAATGACGATGACTGGAAACCCGATTCCTGAACAAACGCTTAAAGAATTGAAAGATATCGTGCAGGATGCTTCCAGTGAATACAGATTTTTCTTCTACAAAACTGTCGGTATTCATTACCTCCTTCAAGGAGAATTACGTGAAGCACTTCGGCATTTCCGTGAATCAAAGCGGTTAATGTCTACCCTTCCTTGGAAAGAAGGAGAAGTTTATTACCATCTTGCGCTAACCTACTCTAAAACAAGGTCCTATGTAGAATCCACTTACTATGCTTTTCTAGCCTTGGAAGAATACAAGTCCAGTCTCCATTATTCACGAATGGTGGATAATTACATCATCATCGCCATCAACTACAATTCCCTGGGAGTATTGGAAATTGCAGAAGAATTTCTACACAAAGTTTTAAAAGTGGCAAAATATCATCTTCCCCCCGTGGAACGAAGGCGCATCTATCACAACCTCGGTACCAACTACATCTACCAAGAGAAATATGACCTGGCCTTTGAATATTTAAACAAAGCTTATGAAATCCCTACAGAAGAAAGGGACTTCATATCAGGTACCATCTATCTCCTTGCGCTTACCAGCTACCAATCCGGAGATATGGACTTGTGTAAGCAATACATCAGAGATGGGGAAATAGAATCCGAGAAAGATGGACTTCTTAAATTCCAACATAAGTTTTATATATTGAAGAACCGCATCCACGGAAAGACCCGTGACGATGCTTTCATCGATAAATTAGAAAACGAAATCATCCCTGATTTTCGCAGGCTGAACGAATACAAGGACTACAAGGAAGCAGTGGAAATGCTGGCGAACCTGTATTATCAAAAACGAATGTACAAAAAAGCGGCAACGTACTATAAAGAAGCCAACAACTACAAACTTACGCAAAAAGCTGACCTTGTATAAAAAAAAACGGAAGCAATAGCTTCCGTTTTTTTTATACACCGACGATGTTCTTCTCCCAGTTTTTAAACTCCAGCTCCTCAAACTTCGCTTTCATCTTACCATCATCAATGTAGAACAAAGCATCATCTAGCGAACAATCCACGTCCGCTTCACAATGGATGGCTGCGAGCTTCCGCGACAGATGAAGCATATCGAGATTCTGTTCAATTTTCGTCTTTTGTCCTTTTGTAAGAGCCTCGATATTCTCAAGGATTCCCTCGATGGTTTCATATTGGAGCAGCAGCTTCAAAGCCGTCTTCTCCCCTATTCCCTTAACGCCTGGATAATTATCGCTCGTATCTCCCATCAACGCTTTCAAATCGATCATCTGTGCGGGGGTAATCCCCTTCTCCTCTAAGAAGGAGTCTTCATGATATTCCGCATAATTGCCGTACCCCTTCTGAAGCAGCACGACACTTACATTCGGTCGAAGCAATTGAAGAAGATCCTGGTCCCCTGTGAGCAGGAAAACTTGGGAATGCTCGCTGTACACACGGCTGAGCGTCCCCATACAATCATCCGCTTCATAACCGACCTGTCCAATGTTCGGAATATCCAGTGAAGCCACCACTTCCTTCGCAAGGTCGAATTGTGGAATCAACTCTTCCGGTGGTCCTCCGCGGTTCGCTTTATATTCTGGATACAAATCGTTACGGAACGTTTTACTGCCCATGTCCCAACAGCACACGACGTGTGTCGGCTGATACGTGTCGATCGCACGGAACAAATGCTTCATCATCCCATATACAGCATTCGTAGGGGTACCTTTGCTGTTGATCATATAGTAATTACTCATCGCTGTCGCATAGAAAGCCCGGAATAAGAGTGCCATTCCGTCGACGAGTAAAATTCTGTTTGTAGTCGTCATCTTACCCTCTCCTTTATAAACCTATTCCCATTATAACAGGGATAAGCAGTCGTTCGTATCAAAATATTCTCCCCCATCTGCTTAAAATTGACAATTTTCTGATAAAATGATACGTTCAAGGAAAGCACCTGAGTAATTACATAACTTAATTTGTAAGCGTTTGCATTAAATTAGAATCGGGAGGATGAATGAAAATGGTCTATGCATTTCCGAACACAGAAGGCTCTCCGGTACAATTCAAAGAACGCTATGATAACTTTATCGGAGGAGAATGGACGGCACCCGTTAAAGGGCAATACTTCGAAAACGTCACACCTGTGACCGGCAAATCCTTCTGCCAAGTAGCTAGGTCGACAGAAGAGGACATAGAACTTGCACTGGATGCCGCTCATAAGGCGAAAGATGCCTGGGGGCGGACATCTGTGACCGAACGGTCGCTCATCCTGAACAGGATTGCCGATCGTATGGAAGAGAACCTTGAAAAGCTCGCCGTCGCAGAAACATGGGAAAATGGGAAGGCGGTTCGGGAAACGCTGAATGCTGATATTCCTCTTGCTGTAGATCACTTCCGCTACTTCGCTTCTGTTATCCGCTCTCAAGAAGGAACCATCGGCGAAATTGATGAAGATACGGTCGCTTATCATTTCCAAGAGCCGCTTGGAGTCGTCGGGCAGATCATTCCTTGGAACTTCCCGATTCTGATGGCGGTTTGGAAAATTGCACCTGCACTTGCTGCCGGGAATGCTATCGTTCTGAAGCCGGCGGAGCAGACGCCTTCTTCTATCCTTTACCTGCTGGAAATGATTGAAGACCTGCTGCCGGCTGGTGTATTGAATGTCGTAAACGGCTTCGGACTGGAGGCAGGCAAGCCGCTCGCCCAGAGTCCGCGTGTCAACAAAGTCGCCTTTACTGGTGAAACGACGACCGGGCGGATGATCATGCAGTATGCATCCCAAAACATTATCCCGGTAACCCTCGAGCTTGGCGGAAAATCACCGAACATTTTCTTCGAGGACGTCATGAGGGAAGATGATGACTTCCTTGATAAGACAATAGAAGGAATGGTGCTATTTGCATTAAACCAGGGGGAAGTCTGTACATGTCCTTCCCGCGCCTTGATTCAGGAGTCTATCTATGACGAGTTCATGGATCGTGCTGTCAAACGGGTGAAAGAGATCAAGACAGGCAACCCGCTCGATCCGGAAGTAATGATGGGAGCCCAGGCATCTTCTGAACAATTGGAAAAGATCCTCTCTTATCTGGAGATTGGTAAAGATGAAGGTGCAGAATGCCTTGTCGGAGGAGCCCGTAATGACATCGGCGGCGACTTCAAAGAAGGATATTATGTCCAACCGACCATATTCAAAGGAAACAACAATATGCGCATCTTCCAGGAAGAGATTTTTGGTCCTGTGTTATCCGTAACGACCTTCAAAGACAAAGAAGAAGCAATGGCCATTGCCAATGACACCCTTTACGGCCTTGGAGCCGGTGTATGGACCCGTGATATGAACACCGCCTATCGTTTCGGTCGTGGCATTGAAGCAGGACGCGTGTGGACGAACTGCTATCACGCCTACCCTGCCCACGCAGCATTCGGTGGATATAAGATGTCCGGAGTCGGCCGGGAAAACCACAAGATGATGCTGAGCCATTACCAACAGACGAAGAATATGCTCGTAAGCTACAGCCCTAAGAAACTTGGATTCTTTTAATCTGAAGCAAAGGAGGAATGACCATGGTGGAACGTGTGAAAGCGACAGCGGAGACGTATGAACTGCTGAATAAGCTGAAAGCGAAGCACGGACCAGTCATGTTCCATCAATCCGGGGGATGCTGCGACGGCAGTTCTCCTATGTGTTATGAAGAAGGGGATCTTTTGATCGGTAGTCAGGATGTGCTGCTCGGCAGCATTGATGATACGCCCTTCTACATGAACAAGAAGCAGTTCGATTATTGGAAGCATACGCAGCTGATCATTGATGTCGTGGATGGCCGGGGCGGAATGTTCTCCTTAGAGGGTGTAGAAGGCAAGCGTTTCCTGACGCGGTCCCGGGCCTTTACAAAAGAGGAGCTGGAAGAACTGAAGGAATCCGAGTCCGTCTAGATCAATTCCACGAAATGGATATCGAGGCAGTCTAAAAAGAGGAAGGAATCCAACCTTCCTCTTTTTTTATGCTTCTAGTAATCTTCCAATTCTGAGAGAAAACGTTCCAGTAGATTTATATACCACTCCGGCTGGTCGTTATGGACCAGGTGCCCGGCAAAAGGGAGGACAGCTGTATGGATGTGATCATAGCCGGAAAAGAGGTAAGCTGCTTTCACTTCCGGTCCATTCTGTTCTCCGGCAAGGTAAAGCGTCGGAACTCCAATTCCCGGCAAAGCCTTCGTTAAGTAAAAAGGATACCAGTTCTCTTCCCTGGATAGATAGATCAGCTCCCGCCAATTCGTATTATGGAGCTGATTAAAGTATTGAACAAACGCTTCTTCCCGCAGGAGCTTCCGTTGATGGTCGACTTCCTGACGGTGCATGTCGCTCCACTTCTTTGGTTTTACTGCTTGAATTCCGGAAATAGTAAGGCTCTTTACGCATTCCGGATACTTGCAGGCAAAACTGAGAGCTGCGAGAGATCCTAACGAACTGGCAGCTATATGTACCGAATCTAATTTGAGTCCGTCCAGTGTTTCCTTTAAATCCTCGCCTGCGTCTTCGAAGTAATTGGTAAAATCACCGCTGAATGAATTCCCGTGTCCCCGCAGATCAGGTCTAATTACCTTAAAGGACTTACTGAAGTGCTCTGCATGCTTTAGGAAGTCACTGCTGCCTGTCTGAAGACCGCTGTGCAGAAATACAAGCGGATCGCCTTCTCCTTGAATATTGGTGTACAGCTTCATTTTCCTTCTCCCCTTTTTCTCCATTCATAAAGGTATTTCCTTCCCGTCTGGATTCCACCTGCTTTACGGAACACTTTTCTCATCGGTATGTTCCCAGCACTTGTCGAACCCACACTATAAGACGCTCCAAACTGTTCTTTTAATAGATGCAGCCCTTGTACATACAAAGGCAGACTTTTCTCCCTACCTCTTTCCTCCGGTACGAGACCGAAATAAAAGAACCTGCCTTCCCCTTCTTTTCCCGGCTCAAGGTGAGGCATGAGGACACCGATCGGTTCCTCTTCCTCATAAGCGATCAGGCAGCTGTCCCTGTAAGTTGGGCCGAGTTCATTTGCGACATTGCGCATCTGTTCCTCCATCGACATGGTGGAAGGGGCATTGGGGGAGCCGGCCATCGTTCTCTGCCATGTCTTTTGAAACACGTGCGGCGGGACATCATGGATGGACCTCAAGATAAAGAGAGAGAATTCCTTTCCCAGCTTATCCAAATCGAAACGCACGAAGATTTTTTCTTCCAAGAAGGTAAATCCGAGGTTCTTCAACCGGGTTTCTACCGTATCATTCATTGCAGAAAGGAGGACACGGACGGAGGAACACCTCCAGATGGAAGCGTCCTTGGACAAAGCTTCCAACACCTCCAACCATTCCTCCGGATCCTCCTTTACAATGGATTCAATAACGATGAAGGATTCCCCCTGTATGTAGGACGCCTTTTCCTTCCAGTTCATAGACCCACTCCTTGATCAGTGAAAAGTAAAAATAGAATTAATAGTTCAACTTCCTTTGATATGAGCGGATGATTTCCCTCTCGGTAAATTACGAGTTACCATTAAAAATATGAAAGGAAGTGTTAAGATGAATCGTGAAATTCAATTAGTTCAAAGACCTGAAGCTGTACCAACACATGAACATTTCAAAATGGTCGAAACACAAACACCGGACCCGCAGAATGGAGAAGTACTCGTCAAGCTGCTCTACGCATCTGTAGACCCATACATGCGAGGCAGAATGAATGATACGAAATCCTATGTTGCGCCGTTCCAACTAAACGAGCCACTAGAAGGCGGCGTGGTTGCGGAAGTCGTAAAATCAGAAAGCGATGCTTTGAAAGAAGGCGACGTCATCACTGGAATGCTTCCATGGAAGGAATACGTGATTGCCAAGGCCGATCAAGTACGTAAAGTAGATACAAGCCTGGGGCCTGTGACAACATCTCTTGGAATTCTAGGTATGCCTGGATTGACGGCTTACTTCGGACTCATGGATATCGGCCAGCCGAAACAAGGCGAAACACTTGTCGTATCCGGAGCTGCCGGTGCCGTTGGTTCCGCAGTCGTCCAAATTGGTAAGATCCAAGGACTCCACGTTGTCGGAATCGCCGGATCTGATGAGAAACTTGCCTACGTGAAAGACACGCTCGGCGCAGATGAAGTTATCAATTATAAGAAAGAAAACGTTGCGGAAGCTTTAGAGAAAGCATGCCCGAACGGTGTAGACATCTACTTTGATAACGTAGGTGCCGACATTTCTGATGCGGTTTATCCGTTGCTTAATAAGTTTGCCCGCATTTCTCAATGTGGTGCCATCGCTTCTTACAACGTACCGAACGACCAAGGCCCGCGCATCCAGATGCACCTGATCAAATCCAGTGCGCTTCTTAAAGGCTTTACTGTAGGCGACTATGCAGATCGTTTCTCTGAAGGATTCGAATACTTGTCCAAATGGGTGAAAGAAGGAAAGCTCACCTATGAGGAGACGATTGTGGACGGTTTCGAGAATCTTCCTGATGCATTCTTCGGATTGTTCGAAGGGAAAAACCTTGGTAAACAACTGGTGAAAGTTTCTGAACCATCTTCTAAATAAAAGATAAGACAAGGGCCGTTGGAACAGTTCCAACGGCCCTTTCATTATAAAACAACTTTCACCCTTTTCCAATTTAAGGGTGTTGCAGACTGCTAGACATGTCTGTACATTCCGATTTCCTCCAAAGCCTGGTGCAGCCCAGCCTTAGTATGGACGTGAGCAAAGTCAATCCCCATATCCACCAGCGCTTTTGCCGTTTCCGGACGCAGACCTGTCAATGTTGCGTGGACGCCGACAAGCTCGAGAGCATGTACGACCTGATAGATATAATGAGCAACCACTGTATCGATGACCGGCACTCCTGACACATCGATAAAAAGAAAATCCAAATCCAGTACGGTACTTTTATCAAGTGTGTGTTCCATCATCCACTGCGCTCGTATCGTATCGACTTCCCCGATTAATGGCAGTACAGCCACTCCTTCCGTAATCGGTACGACGGGCACAGATAACTCTTCCAGACGCGTCTCTTTCTTTTCTGTCTCTATCCGGATATTCTCTAAATAAACCTGACTGAAGTATAAGGCGACCTTGTCGATCAACGGATTGACAACTTTACATACTTGAAGAATCGAACTCGGGGAGAACCGATTGCCTTCGATCTGGGTTTCGAAAACTTCCCAAAGAGCCCGGCGGACAAATCCGATCGTCTGAAGTGATTGATCCAGCGAGATACCGGCTTCCACTTTCCTCTCCGCCGCCTCTTCCGCCCAACGAAACACTTTATCGTCTACTTGTCCGCTCCCATTCAGAAGCGCTTCTCCGAGATAAACGAACAGTTTCTCCCAGGCAGCTGTTTTGTTATACCCTCTCGGAAATTCCGATCTCCCAATCTCTTCCACCTTGTCTGAGAGCATAACATGGTCGTTTATTAATTTCTCACCGATATACATGTACTCCGTATTCATCATGCATACTCCTCGCGCGATTATTATTTTGATATAACAAATGTAACATAGATTACCTCCCTTTTAATCCCTTTAAGAGAAGAAAAATAAACTTTATGAACAAAAAAAAGCATCTTTCAAGAATGGAATTCTCCTTGAAAGATGCTCCCTTACCTGCTTATTCATATCTAGGGATATCATAGCGTCCGAACCATTGGTGGCGATGATCGGAAACGAACCGGTAGAGCGGGGAACCGATGGTGCTCATCCCGGGTAGAGATAACAGTATACCGAAAACAGAGAACAGCGGAAGGGCCAGCAGCAGTTTGCGGATTGTATGGAACCCCTGAACGATTTCTCCTTCTTTCGTCAACATATGAATCTCTTCCAGAACTGGTCTTCCTTCCAGATAAGGATACCTGTCTGTTTTCTCCGTTTCCTGAACAGATACCCATTTAATACGATTCTGCCAATCGAATGCTCGGAAAGTCTTCTTCACATAGAAACAGAATGGACACTGTGCATCATAAAAAACAATATGTTTCATGACCCCAAACTCCTTTGTTAACCTATGATCATCCTATTCAAAATCCACCCGAATCCACCCACGCACGCTGTTGACCATCCAAACTTCTTCAAAACCGGAGAGGGATGGTTTCTCCAGCACTTTCTCCTCGATCACTCCTTCATCGAGCAGCTTTGCTCTGAATGTCCCGGCAAGCAATCCACTGGAGACTGGAGGCGTATAATACTTCCCCTTATCCTTGACAACGAGATTAGCGAACGTAAATTCCGTCAATTCCTCTCTGGAATTCCACAGTAAAGTGGCGAACATCCCCGGTTTCTGATGCTGTTCGTAAACAGTCCTGTGAGTCGTCTTATGATAAAGAAACGGATCATCCTCATCCACCGCCTGATCGGCAACACCGCAGACGACAGGCCCATGAGGCGGGTCAATAGAATGTACTTCTACAGTACTCTCCCCGTTTCTATCCACTAGTAAACGGACTTTAAAGGCTCCATGCGGATGAAGGTGCATCTGCTCTTCCAGCTTGCTATTCACCGAAGATTCATCCAGACGAAAATCAAAATAATCTGCTGAGTGGCGCAATCTTTGAAGGTGGTAAGAAAGCAGACCTATCCTTCCATCCTCCAGGCGCATCGTTTCCAAAAGCCGGAATTCAGGACGATTTTCCTTCAGCAGTCTCGCTTTCGTATGAAGTTCTTCATACTCTCCCTCCGACGTTGAATCCCACGTCACTCCGCCGCCTGTACCATACACGGCCTTATCCCCTTCCAACATGACCGTTCGGATCGGTACGTTAAAGACAGCCTCTTTCTTTGGTGTCATATATCCGATCGCACCACAATAAACGCCTCGCGGGGACAATTCCAGCCGGGAAATATACTCCATCGTACGAACCTTAGGAGCACCAGTGATCGACCCGCATGGGAACAACGCTTGAAAGATGTCACCCATGCGGCAGATGTCAGGAAGCTCCGCTTCTATCGTTGATGTCATCTGATGAACGGTGGGATATGTCTCCACATCAAACAATCTTGGCACTCGTACCGAACCAGGACGGGCAATACGGCCGACGTCGTTCCGGAGCAGGTCAACGATCATCAAGTTTTCCGACCGTTCCTTTTCTGATTCCACCAACTGCCTCTTCCTCTGTTCATCCTCTTCATAAGTTCTCCCCCTCGGAGCCGTACCCTTCATCGGTTTTGTCGTGATAGTCGAACCGTCAATCCGGAAGAACAGTTCCGGAGACGCAGACAGGACGCGTCGTTCTCCCATATGCAGATAAGCACTGTATTTAGAGCGCTGATTTTCAACTAGCTGACGGTAAAAAGCATAGTCCTCCCCTTTAATCGCCGCTCTTAATCTGGTCGTATAGTTCACCTGATAGGTATCTCCACGCTCAATTCCTTCCTTGATCTTCCCTATCCCTTCTTTATATGTCTCATAATCACCGATCGGCTGCCAATCAGAGACAGAGAAAGAACCGCACCTGTCTTGATCGCCACTGTCTTCCACAGGACCATCATAGACGCCGAACCAGACTAAGGGCCAATCTGTCTCCGTGTGAACAATAAAGGACTCGTCAAAGGCCGGAGCTGCCTCATAAGCAACATACCCAGCGACGTAGTACCCCTGATTAAGCAGCTCGTCTACTCGTGCAAAGATCTGCTGGACTTCTTCCACACTCGCTGCGGTCAAAACTTCAAGAGGATGCCGGAACCATTGAGGTGTGACCTTTCCTTCCTTGTCCGCAAACTCAAACAACAGGGAGCCTTCTTCGATCATATGCCGGCCACTTCCAAGGTCGCACGTTTAAAAACAACCGCCTGACGATACGCACGCTCAAGCATCTCCATCCCAAACTCCGTCAGAATCGATTCCGGATGGAACTGGATCCCTTCAACAGGCAGTTCACAGTGCCGGACAGCCATAACTACTTCATCCTCTGAGACCGCACTAATTTCAAAGACTTGCGGCAGCCTGCTTGTGGATGCTTTCAGGGAGTGGTAGCGGGTCACCTTAATCCGCTCCGGAAGATCACGGAAAATCGTGCGCCCGTCATGTGTCATTTCCGTCACTTTCCCGTGTACGGGCTGCTCTCCCTTTTCAATCACCCCTCCAAAATGCTCCACAATCAGCTGATGACCAAGGCAGATGCCGAGAATGGGAATGGTTCTGCTGCAAAGGGTAAGAACTTCCTTGGCTACACCTGTTTCTCCCGGATTTCCAGGACCTGGCGCCAGCACAATTAGTGTGGGGTCCATTTGCTGTACCTCTTCCGCTGTCACTTCATCATTGCGGAAGACGCGGACATCCTCCTCCATTGTTTGAAAATATTGGGCTAAATTATAAGTAAAAGAATCATAGTTGTCGATGATCACAATCATAAGTGTCGTTCACCTTTCATCCTCTTTTTTTGAATCCATTATACTATGCCTGCAGAAGATTGGTAGGACCGATCTTCAAAATCTCTTCCCTTCTGCCCTTTATTGGAAAAAAGATCGTAAAAAGCAGTAACCTGTATTAAAATGTAGAGAAAGATATACGATGATTAGGGGGATATCATGTTCAAAGAAGTCATACACTCGAAGAGCATCTGGCTGCAGGTCGCTCTCATCCTCATCGGTGCAACGATGCCGCTCTGGCTCACGGTCGAACGATCCGGGCTCGCATCCGTCCTTGAGGATTTGGATGAGACGCCTTCCGGAAGCACCTTAATGCTCGCCGCCTTCGGACTCGTCTTATTAAACACCATCAGGGCTCTTCCTCATTACCTTGGAGCCTTACTGCTTGGAGATGAGCTCGGGGATAAGTTACAGCGCCCGTGGCTGAAAGTAGTCATCCCGCTTCTTATCATTCCTCTTGTCTATGCTGTCATCAACGGGTATAATTCCATAAACTATTATTTTGGCGGACCGGCTCTTTTCCTACTCGTCTCCATTTCCATTCTTCACTTTCTCGGAAAAGGAAGGCTGCGGCCGCTGTTCAAATCGATTTTGTTCATTCAACTGCTGTTCGGAGCCCAGTGGCTTGATATGGTTCTGTTCCTGACCGCTTTCGGATTCGGCGGCGGGGAGATTTCTCTTCAGGTGAAGGCAGCAGCGGAAGCACTCGGGTTCGGAACGACACTTAATTTCTACAGCCTCGTTTTCTTCCTTGTTTTTGTTACCAATGCGACGGTTCTGGGCGTTTATTTGATCGTCTCAGAACAGCGGACAAAAATGAGGCAGGATCTCGATATCGCCCGCCTCGACATGGTGGAATCAAGATCAGGACGGGAAGCTCTGCACCTAGTGCATGACTTGAAAACACCTTTATCCTTAATGGAAGGCTTAAATTCTCTCATCCAGATGAAAACGCAGGATGAGGACATTCGGCAGTACACACAGAAGATTTCCGCCTCCATTCAATCCACCAGTGATATGGTCTCGGAAATCCTCTATCATGAGAAGAAGAATTGGTGCTCTTTGAAGACGTTCATCGAATACGTCCGAGCCAATAAATTATCGGATGAACCGATCTATCAATTTGAATTAGAAGCGAAAGAAACGATTGAAATTTATATTAACAAGATACGAATGACGCGAGCGCTGGTGAACTTGATAGATAACGCAAGCGATGCCGTCGCCGGGAAGCAGGACGCCAAAGTCATTATCGCCACTAAGGTATCCGGTAGTAACATCCAGATCGGTGTCAAAGACAATGGGCACGGGATCAGCCAGGCAAATATTAATAAAATATGGAATGCCGGATACAGCACCAAATCACACCCAGGCGTCGGACTGACCTTTGTAAAGAATGTCGTTCAGGAACATGGCGCTGACCTTTCTATTGAAAGCCAGCAAGGGGAAGGAACAGCATTTTGGATTCATTTACCGAAGGAGAGAGTACGAGATGAAAATATTGATCATGGATAATGATGAATCACTGCGGTATATGCTGACAGAGTTTTGCAGGCATGCCCAGTGGGAATCGGATACTGCAGAGAACGGCCGTCAGGGAGTGGCTAAATTCCTGGAAAATTCCTATGACGTCATTCTGGTAGACTATCATATGCCGGAGATGGACGGACTTCAAACCGTACGGGAGATCCGCAAACACAATTCGGTGGTACCCATTCTTGTATTGACGGTGGATGAACGGCAGGAGATCGCAGACAAATTCCTGGAAGAGGGAGCGACGGATTTTGCCTTAAAACCGGTAAAAGCACCTGATTTGATTTCACGAATCAAGCTTCATGCCCAGATTGCCAACATGAAGCTCGTACAAGAGGACGAAGAGGATGTCTTTACCGCGAAAGGTATCAGCCGCGGTACGCTGCAGTCGATTTCCGATTTTCTCAAGAAAAACAAAGAACCGTATCCGGTCGACTATATTTCCAAAGAGATCGGATTGGCCTATCCGACGGTTTATCGTTATCTCATGCACCTTCTGGAAGAAGGAAAGGTCAAGCAGGTCGTCAGTCATCAAAAGATCGGCAGACCAAAGAAATTGTATCAGTGGTACGCTCATTGATGCAGGGAACGATCTCATATATCGTATAAAGGAGGAAGAACATGCGCAGTGGAAATCCCATTTTAAAGAACGATACGTTTCAACGCCGGGGTGAGATGGGCGCGACGATGACCCTAGGGGGTACAGTAGCGAAAATCGCACTCTTATTCCTTTTCTTATTAGGAACAGCTTTCTATACATGGTACCAATATACTCAAGGCGTCGACGTAACGATGATGATGATGATCGGAGTGATCGGCGGATTGGTGTTCGCCATCATAACAGCATTCTTTCCTAAAGCGGCACCCGTAACAGGGCCGATCTATGCGGCATTGGAAGGTTTCTTCATCGGCGGTATTTCAGCCTTTGCCGAGGGAGCATACTCGGGGATTGTCATCCAAGCCGTTAGTCTCACCTTCGCCGTTATGGCAGCTCTGTTGTTCCTTTATGCCACAAGAATAATCAAAGTGACACGCAACTTCCGACTGATGGTCGTTTCCGCGACGTTCGGAATCCTAATTGTTTATTTGATCAATTTCATCATGAATTTCTTCGGTGCCTCGGTCCCCTATCTTCATTCCAGCGGACCTGTAGGTATCGGAATCAGTTTGTTCATCGTAGCGATTGCCGCACTGAACCTTGTTCTCGACTTCGATTTCATCGAGCAGGGAGTCAACCGTGGTGCACCGAAGCACATGGAATGGTACGGAGCCTTCGGTTTGATCGTAACGCTCGTATGGCTCTACATTGAAATTCTAAGACTCCTTCAAAAAATAAGACGATGATTACTAACAAAGAAGCAGCCCCATACCGGGGCTGCTTCCAGCAATTTTTATAGGACAGGGCTGCGGATAATGGAACGCTTTCCAAGAGGCGATCCATTATCCGCAGCTTTTCTATAATTTATAAGACGCGCAGCTTCTGTTCTTCATGAAGGGCGACGACGTCCCGCAGATAGGCAAGCAGTTCATCCTTCAGCTCTTCGCGCTCCAGAGCGAAATCGATGGTCGTTTGGACGAAACCGACCTTCTCCCCAACGTCATACCGGCGACCTTCCATATTCCAGGCATACACGGGATTGGTACGGTTTAACCGATCAATCGCATCCGTCAGCTGCACCTCTCCCCCTGCCCCAATCTCTTGTTTATCCAAATAAGCAAATATTTCCGGAGTAAGTACATAACGGCCGATGATTGCGAAATTGGATGGAGCCGTCCCCTGCACCGGTTTTTCTACAAAACCACCGACCTCAAACTTCCTTCCCGTGTTGGCTGTCGGAGCAATTACTCCATATCGGTGGGTTTCTTCGGGGGCAACCTCCTGGACAGCGATTACAGATGCTCCCGTTTCATCGTAGACGTCCATCAACTGCCGGATACCCGGGTAATCGGACCTCACAATATCGTCTCCCAACAAAACCGCAAACGGCTCTTCACCAATGAACTTCCTTGCACACCAGATGGCGTGCCCCAGTCCTTTCGGCTCTTTCTGACGGATGTAGTGAATATCAGCAAGCCCTGAGCAGTATTGCACTTCCTCCAGGAGCTCCCACTTGCCTTTCTTCTTCAAATTGGCTTCCAGCTCGAAGGCGTGATCGAAGTGGTCTTCAATCGAGCGTTTCCCTTTCCCGGTCACGATGATGATTTCCTCAATGCCGGCAGCTATTGCTTCTTCTACGATATACTGAATGGTCGGCTTATCGACAATCGGCAGCATTTCTTTCGGCTGGGCTTTTGTAGCAGGAAGGAACCTTGTTCCGAATCCAGCAGCAGGAATGATCGCTTTTTTAATGTTCATCGTTCTACCTCCTGGTTTATGGGATCAAGCCGTATGTCTTCCTCTTAATGTCCAAATCTGATAAAGCATCAGTAATGACGTGTACACGGTAAGGAAGGTCAAAATTGTCCAGCCTGCATCCAAGTATGGATAAACAGCCGTTTGAACCTTCTCACTGGTAAAGAAATCCCTGTGTGTAACGGCTACATAAACGAGTGCACCGATCAAGACAATGACTGCGAGCATCCCTTCTACAATCTTACTCTTCGTCTGCCCGCGCTCTGCATTGTACTGGACTGCCCATCCATCCTTCTTATGGGCCGATAACTTACCAAGCCAAACGTTGGAGAAGGTGATGAAGTTTACCCATAAATAAATCTCGGGGCTGATAAGCAGCGCCGCCAGAATCACATCAACCGGCCTGTGCATCGGCGTCTTCAGAGCAAGAATCGTATTAAGGATCGAAGCAAGCGCAACAGGCGTCAACCATATCCACGCCCAGTAAAATTGATCGGTCGTAATAGATACGAGCAGAAGGGTAAAGAAGATAAGACGGATGGATAGATCAATCATCGTCTTGATTTGTGACCGCCAGATTTTCGCCCTGTGCTTTGATTTCACCCCGATATCGTTATTCGTAAGTAATTCGACCGTTCCTCCCTGCCACTTATTACGCTGCTGACGAAACGTATGATAGGACCTCATAGCATCAACGAAGCAGCGGGCTTTGGGACTGATCAAAGTCTTCCAGCGTTTCTGTATCTGCCATGTAAGCAGCATATCCTCTACATCACTTTCATCCTGCCATGGACCGTCGAGTTTGTTCTCGTCTACGATATCCTGCAGCGCTTCCGGACGGAACAGGGTCGCCTGACCTCCAAGAACGTATGTGCTTCCTCCCCTGTATTGCAGATCGAGCAGCCAGCTCGCCATGTCCTGCTTCTGCTGGTGCGTCCACCATCTGGTCACAGGACCTCCATACTGACCGCTCGCCAGAAGTTCTTCATAACGAACGTCATCTTTCGAAAGCAGGCTCTTCTTCTTAGGCATTCTCATCGTGTACTTGGCCATAACTCCACCGATATTACGAGCACTCATCAATCCTTCCCAGAGTTCTGCAAGAGCATCCGGAGCAAGACGACTGTCCGCATCCATACCGAGGATGGCTTTGACCGAACTCTTATAATATTCTTCATAGATTGTCGGTTTTTTGTTATACAAGTCCAGCGGATCGCCATAAATACTCTTCCAGGCAGAATTCAATGCTCCAACTTTGCGTTGTTTATTATTCTCCGTTGTCAACACTTTCAAGTTGAGGTTGAACTCTTCACCGGCAAGGAGTGCGATTTCTTCTGTTCTGTCAGTACAGTTATCAGCAATGACGATGACGTCCAATTCCACATCTTTCGGCAGGGTCTGGTCCCCGAGTCCTTCGAGGCAGTCACGAATCGACTTTTCTTCGTTATGTGCAGGAATGAAGGCAGTGATACGAGGCTTCATGTACGTATGTCTTACACCAGAAATATTCAATGAGGGGGATTGTTCGTTTACATTAGGAATAGTCACTACATTTTCCATATCTTAACCTCCTGATTTTTCATGACGGAGTCCAACAATGACACGTCCAAAACGATGGGTGGAAGACCGCCTCCTCTGTTCGTTTTAACGAATGTTACTTTGATTATAAGATATTTTATGAAAGTGTCAAAGCTAAAATTCCCCCATAAATCCTCTATAACGAACATAAAATGCGTGTTTATGCCTTATTTTCTCAATATATCTACTTTTTTCTTAATTTATCGACAAAACCCTTTCATTATAGTGAACAGACAACTAAAAAAAGAACCCTTAAGGGTTCTTTTTAAAAGAATAGGAATGATTTTTTATCCGATCACCGGAGGCTGTTTTTGTAAAAAATCCTCAATGAACAACCTATGCTTTTCAAACATTTTCTCAGGCAGATCGTGCAGAGGAAAGAATCCTACATCCAACGTCTCGCTGTCCCCTTCATTCAATTCCCCTTCAAAATCTCTGCAGGTAAAAAGAATTTGTACGAGGGCAGCCTTGTCTCCATTTGGGAATGTCTTATGTAAGGAGGTTCCTGAGTAAACACCGAACAATTCCATATTCCCGAGATCCAGTCCTGTTTCTTCTCTCGTTTCCCTCCTCGCTGCATCTTCCACAGTTTCGTCCATTTCCATAAAGCCCCCCGGGATCCCCCAACTGTTTGTATCCGAACGGAGCTGCAGCAGGATTCTATCCTGTTCGTCAAGAACGAAGACCCCGCTCACTGTCATAATTACCCGCTGCTGTCCGACCATAGAGCGTAAATAACGGATGTAATCCATATGTATTCCTCCTTGCTGGTTCACGCCTTCCAGTTATCACCTGTCTTCTTCCGTAGAGACAGAAATTCTGCTTCTTCCTCGTTCTTTAGCGTCATAAAGGGCTCTGTCCGCCCTCGTCATCAAATCATTCCTGTCCCGTCCGTGATCTGGGTAAATAGAAATCCCTATAGAAGCACTGATATGGATAGCGCGGCCCTCTTTGAAGATAGGTTTCGTGATACTGTTCATGATCCGATCGGCCACTTTATTCGGCTGATCACCCGATGTTATACTGGTAAGCAGGATGACGAACTCATCACCGCCGAGCCTGGAAAGTGTATCAGAATCACGCAGCTTCTGTTTCACACGTTTGGTGAAGATGACAAGTATTTCATCTCCGATCTGATGTCCATACCTATCATTGATTTGTTTAAAGTTATCTAAATCAATGAAAAGGAGAGCAAGCATAGACTGATCTTCTTCCGCCTGTTCGAGTTCGCTGTTCAACTTATCAAAAAAGTACCTTCTATTTGCTACATTGGTAAGTTGGTCATAATAGGCCATCGTCTTCAGTTTTTCCTGCTGCATCCTTCGCTCGGAAATATCCCGGCACACGGTTTGTACCGCCTTTTCTCCGGAATAGTGTACAAGTCCCCCGTGTACTTCCACTTCCATGCATGTGCCGTCCACTTTGACTAGTTGACGTTCAATCGGTCCCTTAACCTCCAAACCGGCAAACAGACGCCTGAGACGGTCCCTTATTTTCTCCTCGTTTTCCCCTGAGAAATATCTTTTTATATCCTGTCCATACACGTCTTCCGGTTTATTCACCCCGATCATATGAACGGCCGTCTGATTAATATAGACAATTCTATCATCCTGATCGTGAACGAACACTGCATCCGGCGACGTCTCTACGAGAGAACGATAGCGGTACGCATCCTCCATCCACATCTCTATTCTGCCGGCACCTCTCCTCGCTTTCCCATCTATGGAAATGCAATAGACGGCCTCCGGTTTCATGCAATATAATTGATAAGGCTCCTGAAATGGGGAAGAAGGTTCTTCGGCTATAGGTACCACCTGTCCGTTCTTTCGATCTGCCGCTTCACACACACGACACAGATGATTATACATTGCTGCGTGGTCCGTTTTCTTCAGGATGTTCCCTTCCATCCCGGGGTACCTCTCCAGCAAACTGGGGTTCACATAAAGGAACAGAAAACAGTCCTCCTCCTTCTTCACAATCGCTATACCGTCTTCCAATTGTTGAAAAAGGCTTTTCATCCATCTCTCGTTTTTAAACAGACCGGGGAGGTTGTCCATGCAGTTACCCTTCTTTCTTTATCTTCAATTAGTAATAATAAATAGTCGCTATAGAATTATAGCACTTTATAACGAATAAAAACTATTGTGATCTGCATATTTCACCCAATTTTCTAAACAATCAGATATATATAACAAAAAAGCAGAGCACCTCGATTTCGTGCCCTGCTCTCTGTTTATTTTGGTGTCATGAAAAGCTGCGTCCAATACGTTGTGTACCTTCCATCACCCTTCACATAACCGACACCGATATGCGTAAAGTCTTTGTGAAGAATGTTGGCACGGTGGCCGTCACTGTTCATCCAACCTTCCACTACCTGTTCCGGCGTCCTTTGACCTGCAGCAATATTCTCACCAGCTGCCCTATAGTCGAAATCAAACTGGTTCATCATATCAAAAGGCGAACCGTAAGTCGGCGATTCGTGGCTGAAGTAGTCTTTATCCGATAAATCCTGCGATTTAACCTTGGCCATACCGCTTAACCGATTATCTATTTTTAACGGGGCAAGGCCGCGCTGCTCCCGTTCTTCATTGACAAGCGCTACAACTTCCTTCTCGAACTCATTCGGTTGATAATCGTCGATGGACCCTTCCTCAGCTGCCGGCTCTGCCTGTGTTTCCACACCATTATTTTCCGCCTGCGGCTGCTCCAATTCAGAGTCCTCTACGTATTTCCATTCGATTCCGTCAAAGAAAGAGCGTAGATCCTCCCCGAATGTTTGAACTTCCTGTTTCACATCCGTACCTTCGACCAGGCCCTGAATATGACGGGTCACCTTCTCATACGATTCTTTCGGGTTATCTTTCCATTTCCATATATCTTGAGCAGAGACAGGGGTTGCAACGACGATGATGACAAGTAAAGCAATCAGAAACAATAGTAACTTTCTCATGGTGGTTGTCTCCTCGTTTAAATAGTATAATCAACTTCCGTGTCACGGCGTCTGCTAGCTAGCGACGCGCTTCCTGCAGACGTCCCTTATATATTTCTACTTTCTTCAAGTCAATGTCCAAGTCACGGGCATACTTCTTCAACCGCTTCTCCTCGACCGGATTGACGAGTGACACAACCGTGCCCTCCTCCGATCCAATCCTTCCTGTACGACCAGCTCTATGAATGTAGGAAGTTCTGTCCTTAGGCATGTCCAAGTTAATGATGCAGTTGATTTCCTGGATATCCAACCCCCTGGCCGCTACATCTGTCGCTAACAACAATGGGTACTGACCCTGGCGGAATTCCCGGATCGCCTTCGCCCGATGTTCTTTTTTTGCATCACTATGCAGGAGACCAATGTCCAGCTTATGGTAAGTCAGCTTCTCTGCCATAATATTCAGCTTGGCGATGTCTTGAAGGAAGGCCAGGCCGAAGAAACCATCTGTGTAGGACAGTTTACGAACGAGCTCCACTTTATCACGGTCGGAGCAAGCAATATAGGTGTGGGTGACAGCCGGCTTCTGAGCCTCTTCCTGCACCCGGATTACCTCAGCGTCTTCTTTCATAAAGCTTTGAGCTACATCAATGACCGTATCCGGCAAAGTAGCAGAAAATAGCAGGATCTGCGTATCCTTCCTTGTGCTTTTCAACACATTCTCAACCGTCTGAATATGCTCAGGGACAAGCAATTGGTCCGCTTCATCCATCACGACCGCATGCATTTCATGTGCTTTCAGCTTCTTCTTCTGAATCAGCTCGTACACCCTTCCCGGTGTCCCGACCACAATATGAGGTTTCTTCTTCAGCTTATCGATCTGACGCTTCACGTTCGCTCCGCCGATCAAAGTAGTGCTTGTCATACCGCTGTCTTTTGTCCATACCTGTATTTCCTGATGAATCTGCATCACCAGTTCATGAGACGAAGCCATGACCAAAACCTGCGTCTGCTTCTTCTCCGCGTCCACCTGCTGGATTAAAGGCAGTAAATAAGCAAGGGTTTTACCACTTCCGGTCGGCGCCTCCGCAAGGACGTCTTCTTTATTTAAAATAAATGGGATGGCCTGCTCCTGTACATTCGTGAAAGTGTGGAAACCAGAATTCTTCCACGCCTCCTTAAGCGAAGGGGATAGTTCAGCAAACCAAGGCTGTTCTTGTTGAGTCATAATCTATATCTTTCCTTTCCTCATTCCATAAGGCTCCGTCAATGCTTCCGGGAGCTGTCTATAAAAAAATAGGCCTCTTCCCATATTGGATGGCGGAGAGACCTTTCATACATGATCCATAGCTTAATTCCATTATACCACCATTACGGCCTGTTTTCGATAAACTTCTTCAAACGAGGCAGATGGTCCTCATCTTCCTTTTTGATAATCCGCTGGATCAAGGGCTTCATCATGGTGTTACGGATTCCCTCCGTCTTCATTTCTCCTCGGAATGTCACTTCCGTACTCCCCGCTTCCCGCTCCGTGAACACATAGTGATAACGCAAATCAAGACCGTTCTGGACACTTCGGACAGAATAACTTTCATTCCTTACGAAGTCCGTTACTTCTATAACCGCCGGGATTTTCCTTCCTCTGATCAACCTCGTCTCCTTGAAACGATACCCCTCACGCACAGGCCCCTCACTCAACAGCTCCACATCAACAACGGCGTCCATCACTTCCGGACTATTAGAGAAATCGATGGCGGCAGCAAATACTTCTTCCAACGGTTTTTGTATTATTACAGACTGCTTCATAAATGTCATAGGAAAGCCCTCCTGTCAAAAGTCAGTTCTTCCACCTATTCGTGTGATAGTGATAAAAGTCCTTTTTCAATAAAAAGAATATCCAAGCATCAACTCACGCATGCTAGAAGAAGATATAGAAGGAAGAGAGGTACATTGTCATGGACTGGTTATCCGTCGTCCCTTTCATTGTGGTTATCATCGCTGCCGTCTGGACTAAACAAGTCATTCCAAGCCTGCTTTTCGCCGTCGTCGTCGCAGGATACATATCCGACTTCCACCTGCTGGGTGGCATGATGGCAGCCCTTGGGTTCATTATCGAAGGGCTTTCTGATGACAGCAATTTGAAAATCATCCTTTTTCTTTATGTGTTCGCTGCCTTAATCGGTCTGATCAAAATGGCCGGAGGCATCAAAGGCTTCGTAAAAGAAGCTACCGAAAGAATCGAAACCAAACGAGGAGCCTTCCTGCTGACGTGGCTGTCATCCCTTGGCACCTTCTCTGCACCCAGTTTTCGTATTGTGACAATCGGGCCGGTGATGAAAGCAATGAGGAAGAACATTCCTATGTCCAAACAGGAGCTGGGCTTCGTCATTGAAACAACTGCTTCCCCACTCGTCGTGCTGATTCCGGTAGCAACTGCTTTCGTCGGCTATATGACCTCGGTCATCGCCCTTTCTCTGGAGCAGGCGAATACGACAGGAGATGCTTACAGCTTATACATCCAGAGCATTCCATTCAACTTCTTCGCCTTCTCTATGCTCCTTGTAGGCCTTTATTTAAGTTTCTTCCACAGGAATAAAAAAGCTGCCACAGATGCGGAAAATATGGATCAGGAGCCGCGGGAAGATGATGACCAGTGGGAAGACTGTCACCCTGCCGTGACGAAGGAGCTGCCCGCAAAACCCTGGCGTTTGATTATCCCGCTTTTCGCCGTAATCGGGCTCACCTTCCTGCTTATGTATATGTCGGGAGTCCGTGATGGCAAAAGCGGATTTGATGCATTGATCAACGATAACGTACTGGATGCAATGGTACTCGCCGTTCTCATCACGTTAATTGCACTCGTCCTGTTCCTGAAGGTTCGTTCGGAATCACTGAAAAAGATGATGACAGTTATTACAGAAGGCGGCAATGAAATGATGGGTGTTATTATGCTGCTCGCTCTCGTCTGGGGCCTGAGTCGCGGCTCCGAAACACTGGATTTCGCCGGCACGATATCTTCCTCCTTCGGCTGGATTCCCTCCGGATTCGTAGCTGTTGTGCTGTTCATCGTCGGCTGCGGGCTGTCCTATTTCATCGGATCTTCCTGGGGCACGTGGGGAATACTGATGCCCGTCGGAATATCCATTGCCACAGTCGCCGGCAGTTCTCTCCCGATGGTGATCGGCGCTGTCTTCGCGAGCGGGACCTTCGGTGCATTCGCTTCACCTTTAAGTGATGATACGAATACGACAGCCGGAATCCTCAACTTGAATCCAATTAAATATGCCAAATTCAAGTTAAAGCCCGCCTTGATCGCCGCTGCCATTGCAGCTGTTTTGTACTTTGGTTTATCTTTTCTCCTCTAAAAAAATCCGAACGATTCCCGGAATGCTGATCAGAGCATTCCAGGAGCGTTCGGATTTTTTATTGCACTTATTTGATAGGAAGATATAGCCGATAGCTGGTTTGGGATCCCGTGTAAGGCTGGTATTCTTCGAAACCGAATCCTTCCACCTGTTCATAACCCTTTTCCTTGATCCATTCGTGGAGATAAAGGTAAGGATTGAACTCATGAAGGGACGGATCATACTCCAACACCGCATACGTATAAGCAGGAATTGTTTTTGTAATCATATCTTGTGGAATCTTCTCGAAACTGTCTACCTCGACACCGGCGATCCAGTAAAAGGCATCCGTCATCTCATTCCAATTGGGAGGATCGACGAACATACCGAGAGAACAGGGAGCATTAATACGATTTTTTACCTTCGGAAGCTTCATCGTATGGAATTGTTCCATTAGTTGCGGAACCTTCACTTCCCTTTCATCCATCATCGTTTGGCAAGAGACACCGACCACTTTGAAATGGGACTTCTTCATGACTTTAGGTTCCACAGCCGTTGTCATTTGTTCACTCATTCAATGGCCACTCCTTTAAGATTTGATCGCTTTCCCTAACTACTTCCACATTCAATCAAAATTCCCTTTATAAAAAAGGTTGTTCGATGTTATTCGTAGTAATTCGACCATATTAGTGAATCGTCCATTAATGAAGTTCCTCATTCCATATCATACGGTTCGGTTCTATAAAAATATGCTTGTTTTTTTACCGCCAGCCGATAATCGCCTGTAAAATTGCCTTCTGTACGTGCATACGGTTTTCCGCCTGTTGGAAAACGGCGGATTGCGGACCGTCGATGATCTCTGCTGTCACCTCTTCTTCTCTGTGAGCTGGAAGACAATGCAGGAAAGAGGCGTCCGGTTTGGCATGAGAAAGAAGCTCTTTATTTACCTGATAGCCTTGGAAGTCTTTTAAGCGCTGCTCCGCTTCCTCCTCCTGTCCCATGCTGGTCCACACATCCGTATAGACAACGTCTGCATCTTTCACCGCTTGGACAGGGTCCGGTTCGATGGTGACAGAACCGTTATATTCTTCCGCCAGAGCTTTTGATTTAGCGGTAATCTCTTCATCCGGCTCATATCCTTCCGGAGCAGATACCACCACTTCCATCCCCATCATCGCTGCAAGGATCATTAGAGAATGAGCGACGTTGTTGCCGTCTCCGATGTAAACCAGCTTGATGCCGCACAATTGGCCTTTCAGTTCAAGGATGGTAAACACATCCGCAAGCGCCTGACACGGGTGATAGATATCACACAATCCATTGATAACCGGGACTGTCGCATGCTCGGCGAGCTCCGTTAAGCGCTCGTTGGAAGTCGTACGGAACATGATGGCGTCTACATAGCCGGATAGGACGCGGGCGGTATCGGCAATCGTTTCTCCACGCCCGACCTGAATGTCTTTCGTGTTGAGATAAAGAGCGTGCCCTCCCATATGCCCCATCCCGACTTCAAAAGAAACACGGGTTCTAGTCGATGATTTCTCAAAAATCATAGCAAGGTTTTTTCCTTTTAATGACTGATTGTAGGGATTTTCCTTAATATATTGTGCCTGTGCCAGCAGTTGGCAGACTTCCGACTGGCTGTAATCCAGCCAAGTCAGAATATGTTTGCCCTGCATAGAACTGTTCGTTGAATACATCTGCTCCATTAAATTCATTACGTATGCACTCCTTCCAGGATCATCTCCGGCAATGGGGTAGGTTCGTTCTTCTCTACTTGAAGCCCCTGCCAAAAGGCTTCAAACGTTGTTGTTTCGCTAAACACCTGCACACCGTTCTTCGTTGCCTGAATTCTTCTGCTTCGCGCCAGCTCCGTTTCCTGGTCATTGACATAAAGGACGGCAGATGCGGTCGTCAGCCACTCTTCAAAGTCGAGTTCAGATGACGGAATGTGAGAATATCCCTCCACATCGACGTAACAAATGTCCTTGTCCTCCCGGATATCAGGAAGATGAGCGAATACTTTCTGCAAGGCTTCCTCTACCGTATTACCGAGACACATCCCTTCTCCAGTGGACTTCATGTTCGGTCCAAGCTTGTGGTCCAGTTCCGTCATGGCATAAGAAGAAAAGACCGGATATTTAACAGCTGTTACGGTGATGTTCGGAACCTGCTTCTCAGCGAGTGCGAACCCAGGAGCATCGACGAGCACTTGTACCGCGTAATCGACCAAAGGAACGGCAGCAACTTTACTGATGATCGGCACCGTACGACTTGCGCGCGGATTCACTTCCAGTACGTACACGCGTCCATCGACACAGAGGAATTGAATATTCATGATACCTTTGTATTGGAAGTGCTGGACGATCTGCTCACTATAGCGGCGTACTGTGGATTTGATTTCTTCCGACAGAGCCGAAGGGAAGATCGCCATACTGTCACCGGAATGAACGCCTGCCGGTTCAATGTGCTCCATGACATCCGGAAGGAAGATGGTTTCACCATCCCCGACCAGGTCGACTTCCACTTCCATGCCCTGCATGAAGGAGTCAAGAACGATCGGATAGTGACGGTCTTCCGTTTCGTCGAGCGCCTGCTTCAATTCTGTTTCGTTCTCGATCTTCACCATTCCCTGTCCGCCGATAACGTAGGAAGGACGACAGAGAATCGGGAAATTATAAGTTGCCGCCGCAGACCAAGCTTCCTCCTTCGTATGACATGTCGTTCCGGAAACATGCGGAATATCTAATTTCTTCAATGCTTCATAGAATTTATCACGGTCCTCCAGCTCATCCAGAACGTCTGTTGATACACCAGCCAGCGGGAGACCTGCTTTTGAAAGCTCCTCGGCCAGGTTGATGGCTGTCTGACCACCGAATTGTGTGAATACGAGATCGATTCCTTCCTGTTCGACAATGGCTTCCACAATTTCTGTATGAATCGGTTCGAAATACAAACGATCAGCAGTTGCGTAATCGGTACTTACCGTTTCCGGGTTATTGTTGATCATGACCGTCGTCCAGCCCAGCTTTTGGAGACTTTCGATCGCTTTAACGGCACTATAATCGAATTCGACACCCTGACCGATCCGAATAGGTCCGGATCCGAGGATCAATGCTTTCTTCTCCCCCGCCAACGGTGCTATTTCATTGTTGCCGGCATACGTGCTGTACACATAGTTGGTAGCTGCTTCAAACTCAGCCGCACATGTATCGACGACTTTGAACTTCGGCTGTAAATCGAAATCCTTTCTCCAACTCTTAACTTCCTGCACCGACGCACCTGTATGCACGGCAATGGTCGGGTCAGAGAATCCATAGACCTTCGCCTGCTGAAGAAGCTCTTCGGTGACAGGACCGGATTCCAGCTGCTTTTCTGTATGGACGATGTTCTTAAGGACGTTCAAGAAGAACAGGTCAATTTTAGTCACTTCATGAATCTTCTCGATCGTCACGCCTTCTCTCAGAAGCTCTAAAATGGCGAAGTAGCGGAGGTCCGTCGGTTTCGTCAATTGTGTCCACTTATCTGTAATGACAGGAATGCTTGTATCGAGCGATTGGACGGCCTTCTGAAAAGCCCCTTCGAGCGTTCGATCGATCGACATGACCTCTCCCGTTGCTCTCATTTTCGTGCCAAGGCTTCTTTCCGCTTCGGGAAATTTATCAAACGGCCAGCGCGGGAATTTCACAACGACATAATCCAAAGCAGGTTCAAAGCTTGCATACGTATGGCCTGTCAATGGGTTCAACAATTCATCCAACGAATAACCGAGAGCCACTTTTGTCGCCATCTTGGCGATTGGATAACCGGTCGCTTTTGATGCTAATGCAGAAGAACGGCTTACACGCGGATTAACTTCGATGACATAATAGTTTTTGCTGTGTGGATCGAGGGCGAGTTGAACATTGCAGCCTCCGATAACCTCCAAAGCCGACACGATTTTAAGGGAAGCACTTCTCAACATTTGGTATTCTTCATCCGTTAATGTCTGGGAAGGCGCTACAACAATGGAATCACCTGTATGAACGCCAACCGGATCGAAGTTCTCCATGTTACAGACCGAAATACATGTTCCATTATGGTCCCGCATAATTTCGTATTCGACTTCTTTAAAACCGGCAATGCTCTTTTCAACAATGACCTGATGAATCGGACTCGCTTTCAGACCAGTCAGGATCAACTCTTCCAATCCTGATTCTTCGTCCACGATTCCACCGCCTCGGCCGCCAAGTGTGTAGGCAGGGCGGCTGATAATCGGGTATCCGACACGCTCGGCAAATGCTTTCGCCTGTTCCAGCGTCGTAATTACTTCACTCTCAGGAACCGGCTGATCCAGCTCGTTCATCAAGGCACGGAACAACTCCCGGTCCTCCCCTTGTTTGATAGAATCCACGCTTGTTCCAAGAAGTTCTACTCCGTATTTTTCCAGTACTCCTTCTTTTTCCATCTCAACAGCAAGGTTTAGTGCCGTCTGCCCGCCAAGTCCCGCAAGAACGGAATCCGGCTTCTCTTTCTCGATGATGGCAGCAATGCTCTCGACCGTCAGCGGTTCACAGTAGACGACGTCCGCTATTTCATGATCGGTCATAATCGTCGCCGGGTTATTGTTGACCAATACGACTTCATGCCCCTCCTCTTTAAGTGCAAGACACCCTTGTGTGCCTGAATAATCGAATTCCGCCGCCTGGCCGATCACGATCGGACCAGAACCGATGACTAATACTTTCTTAGACATGAACGTTCACTCCTTTTTCCACTACCTTTACAAAGTCATTAAATAACCATTGTGCATCCGCAGGTCCCGGATTCGCTTCCGGGTGGAACTGCACAGACATTACCGGTTTTTCTTTATGCATTAAGCCTTCGACAGACCCATCGTTTACGTTATAGAATCGTTTTGTAAGTGGTGTAACATCGAGACTGGCTTCGTCCACCACATAACTGTGGTTTTGAGAAGACAGGAACACCTTTCCTGTCAGCTGGTCTTTAACCGGGTGATTGGCCCCACGGTGTCCGAAAGGCAGTTTCTTGGTATTGGCTCCATAGGCGAGAGCGATGACTTGGTGTCCCATGCAAATTCCGAAACTTGGGTGGGTATCCAACGCCTCTTTTAAAGCCGGAAGATGAGGCAGAACGTCTTTCGGATCCCCCGGACCATTAGATAGGACAAGTCCATCAAGGTGAAGATCGTTCACTTTCTCCACCTGAGTAAAAGGAATAACGCTCACACGGACGTTCCATTTAAGCAGGGATTTCAAAATGGACTTCTTCCATCCGAAGTCGATCATTCCTATATGCAGCGGTCCATCGCCGTGCGTTTCTATTTCCTCCCCATGCACCTCATACATTTGGTTTGTTTCCAATGGTTCGAAGTCACGGACAGGTTCATCTGCCAAAATCGCTTGTCTCGTTCCTCCAGACCGAATGGCCTTAGTCAACTCTCTTGTATCGACACCAGTCAGATACGGGACGTTATTCTCCTCCAAGTACTCACCAAGAGAATGTGTCGCTTTGTAATGGGTCACCATGTCTGCGCACTGAAACATGACGACGCCGCTTACCTGTACCTCCTTACTCTCCCCATCATCGGCGTTGATGCCGTAATTGCCGATTAGTGGATACGTGAAAACAACAATCTGCCCTTTATAGGACGGATCCGTCAAAACTTCCTGATAACCTGTCATACCGGTAAAGAAAACGACCTCTCCCTGAACAGGTTGTTGATAATATCCCGAGACCTTTCCTTCGAACGTTTTTCCATCTTGTAAGCTTAAGTAACCTTTCATACGTTCACCTCATAACTTGAATAAATATTATTTTTAATGAATTTTTATACATTTAATTTCCAGAAAAGGTGGCCCCGAAATGCGAGGTCCACCAATGCTTATATTAAGCTTTTTGAAGTTCCTGCTCATGTTTCTTTAATACTTCGCCCAAAAGCGCAACCGCCTGATCGATCTCCTCTTCCGAAACTGTCAGAGGCGGTAAAAGCCGAAGAACATTAGGACCAGCAAGGACTGTCAATAATCCACTCTCCCTTAAAGCATGTACGAGCTGGATTGCTTCCGTATCCAGTGCAATCCCAAGCATCAATCCTTCGCCCCTCACTTCCTTCACGTAATCGACAGAAGATAGCTCAGACACAAGCTTTTGCTTGAATAAGCGCCCTTTCTCTGTCACATCTTCGAGGAAGGAATCATTGAAAATCGTTTCGAGCGTCGCTTTCACTGCGGCAGAAGCCAACGGGTTCCCACCAAAAGTCGAACCATGGACACCAGCTGTGAATGTTTCCACGAGCTCTGCCTTTCCAAGCATGGCTCCTACAGGAAAACCACTGCCGAGACCTTTTGCAGAAGTAACGATATCGGGATTCAGATCATAATGCTGATACGCGAACGGTCGACCTGTCCTGCCGATTCCCGTCTGCACTTCATCAATGATCAGCAAAGCACCGAGCTCGTCACACTTCGCTTCGACAGCTTTCAGGAACTCCTTCGTACCCGGGACGACGCCGCCTTCCCCTTGGATGACTTCGACCATGATCGCAGCAACATGGCCGTCATGAACCTCTTCAATAGCCTCCACATCATTGTATGGATAGTAGTTAAAGGTAGGCAGCAAGGAACCAAACCCGTCGTGGATTTTCGCCTGCCCCGTTGCACTCATCGTTGCAAATGTCCTTCCGTGGAAGGACTGCTTAAATGTAATGATCTTTTCTCTTCCAGTGTGTTTACGTGCCAACTTAATGGCCGCTTCATTCGCTTCTGCTCCACTATTACAAAAGAAGACATGATCCAGATCGGTCTTTGAAACTAAAAGCTCCGCTGCCCGCTCCTGCACAGGGATCTGATAAAGGTTTGAGACATGCCAAACCTGCTCCATTTGTTCTTTCACTGCAGCTTCCACTTTGTCCGGCCGGTGACCAAGATTACATACGGCGATTCCGGAAACGAAATCGAGGTATTCCTTCCCTTGATCATCCATTACTTTCGTTCCCTTTCCGGAGACGATCGTCAACGGAAACCGATTGTAGGTAGGAAATAAGCTCATTTGACTTTCTCCTTTCGTTTCTCTGAAATCGATGTCCCTTTTATCGTTCCATGTTCCATCAGTGCTGTCTCTCCACTAACGATCAAAACCTCTTCCAAATCGTCGGACAGTGCTTCGACAGCGGATTTCACTTTAGGAATCATACCACCATAAATGGAACCGTCTTCGATCATACTTTCTATCTCTTCCGGCGTCGTTGCGTCCAATAGAGAGCCATTAATAAGAATACCGGGAACATCCGTCACATACAGCAGCTTCTTCGCTCCGACTGCACGTGCAATTGCTCCTGCCGCCATGTCAGCATTGACATTTACCGTCACTCCATCCGATGTTTTACCGAACGGGGCTACAACAGGAAGATACCCTCCTTCGAGAATATGGTTCAGCACTCCTGGTTCTACTGCTTCTACCTCACCAACGTAGCCAAGGTTTTTTTCATCTGCGAAGCTGCAGGTTAATAAATCCGCTTCAGATCCTTTGACTCCGATTGCAGATATACCCTGTGCGGCTAAGCTTCCTGTAATCTGTGCACTCACCTGACCACCCAGCACCATCTCGACGACAGCCATCGTCGGAGCGGTCGTTTTACGCAGACCATTGTAGAATTCACCTTCTATTTTCAACTGTTCCAACATTCTGTTGATAGCCGGGCCGCCGCCGTGGACGATAATGCAGTGATAGTGTGCTAGCACTGACCGGAAGCTTTGATAGAATTCGTCCGTAAGCTGGTCTGTCATACTGCCGCCAAGCTTGACGACAATCACCGGTTTATGTTCTGTAGCTTGCATTGATTTTGATGTAGTCATAAGTCAAGTCACACCCCCAAGCTGTGCCGGTACCTTCCCCTACGCCAAGCTTGATGCCGATTGTCACCTTTTCATTCTCCAGGTCTTCTGCTGCTTTCTCTTCAGAGAAGGCACATGCCGTACCTTTACTGAATACGAGTTGGTCTTCCATATGAATATCGCATTCATTCGGATCAAGCGTTGCTTCACTGTGCCCAATTGCACTTACAATACGGCCCCAGTTGGCATCCCTACCGTAAACAGCCGTTTTGACAAGACTGGAACCGACGACTTTCTTGGCGATAATTCGAGCTTCATGGTCGGATTTAGCACCGGTAACATTTACTTCAATCAGCTTCGTGGCACCCTCTCCGTCCCGGGCGATCTGCTTAGCCAAGTCTTCACAGACGAGCTGAAGGGCTGCTTGAAATGCTTCCCAGTCCGGATGATCTGTATTTAACGGTTCGTGGCCTGCCTTTCCGTTTGCAAGCGCAAGCACCATGTCATTCGTAGACGTCTCGCCGTCTACGGTGATCTGATTGAATGACTTATCAATCGTATGGCTCAGGGCAGCCTGCATATCGGCCGTATCAATGACAGCGTCTGTTGTTATGAAGCCCAGCATAGTAGCCATATTCGGATGGATCATACCGGAACCTTTTGCTGCACCGGCGATCGTGACTGCGACTCCGTCGATCTGCACTTGATAACATGTATGCTTTTGACATGTATCTGTAGTGAGGATAGCCTCCTGGAAATCCCCGCTGCCTTGCTCGCTGAGTTCTACAGTCCGGCTACCTTCCGCAATCTTATCCATCGGAAGCTGTTCCCCGATGACACCCGTAGAAGCGACAGCCACGTATTCATTAGGGATCTCGAATCTAGAAGCGATGAGGTCACGCATCTCGTAGGCGTTGGCCATACCCTCTTCTCCAGTACAAGCGTTGGCAATAGCACTGTTGATTGCAATGGCTTGAATCTTTCCGCCCTTAGCGATACTCTCCTGTGTGACCTTCAGAGGTGGAGCCTGAAAGTGACTCTGCGTATAAACAGCCGCGATGGAGGCTGGAGTCTCACTCATCAGCAAACCGAAATCCTTCCTGCGATATCGGAGGCCGCAATGCACCCCTCCCGCTGTAAAGCCTTTCGGCGTCACGATTGACCCTTTTTCTAGTTTTTCAATTTGATGTACGTTCTTCGCTTCTATCAACGTTTCTCCTCCTCTTCTTAAGGATAGACAGGAAATTCTGGTAATCCTGCACTTTCGTCCTTATTGAATATTAGATTCATATTTTGTACCGCCTGACTTGCTGCGCCTTTCATCAAATTATCGATGACGCTGACGATGGTTACCCGCTTCGTCCTCGGATCGATCGTCATACCGATATCACAATAATTCGTTCCGTACACGTCCTTCGTACAAGGGAACGTACCATCTTCCCTGACACGCACGAACGGCTCCTGTGCGTAATAGGAACGGTAGATGGAGCGCAGTTGTTCTTCCGTAACCTCTTGTTTGAGAGTCATATAGATCGTCGACATAATCCCCTTCGTCATTGGAACGAGATGTGTAGAGAACGTAACAGGCTCCGTATCTTCTTCCCACTCAGCAAGCTGCTGTTCAATTTCGGGAATGTGTTGGTGCTGATTCACTTTATATATTTGAAAGTTTTCCTGTGCATGTGCAAAATGAGCCACAGGGTTCGGGTTCTTCCCTGCCCCTGATACGCCGGACTTCGCATCAATAATGATGGAAGAAGGAACGGCAAGGCCTTCTTTGACCAGCGGCCCAAGACCAAGAAGTGTGGCTGTCGGATAACATCCAGGGTTTGCGATGACATCCGCCCCGCGAATCGCCTCTTTATTCCATTCCGGCAGGCCATAGACAGCGGTTTGCAGCACGTTTGAGGCAGCAGGTTCTTTTTTATACCACCGGGAGTAGCTTTCCGCATCCTTCAGCCGCAGGTCTCCCGATAAATCGATAATTTTCGCACGGCTGCCGGCAAGCTGGGGAGTGAGTTTACTGGAAACCCCGGCGGGCGTCGCTAAAAAGATGACATCCTGTTCTTGCTTCATCTTCTCCGGCTCGACATCTTTCAATTCGTGCTTCGTACCACTGTTCATTTGTGGATATATATCTTCAAAATACTCCCCTGCCTGTGAGGAGGAATACAATGTGATTGTTTGTATATTTGGATGAGCCTGTAAAATCCGGAACAGCTCGATGCCGCCGTATCCTGTAGCTCCGACAATTCCTGCTTTCAAACTAAAACCACCTCTATGTATATTTATAATTTCCTCTGTATATTTACAATATTATTAACCCTTAGCCCTAATATGTCAATAGCCAGATGAGACTAATTGATTTTTTTACATATTAATATTTTCCCAGATTCGCTGAACCCTTGTTTTATCAACATTATCCCCAATCGCATCCTTAGGAAAGGATGGGTGGATTTATACACATGTGGATAACCCGGAAAGACTGCGCCACCTCTTTGATTTCCATTCACATATACACAATTTTATACACATTATCAACAGAACCAAAAAACGCACATGAAAGAGTTGTCACCTTTCATGTGCTTCACATTTATTGAACAGAAAAGGATTGAAAAATGTTCTTCTCACTGAGCGGAAAGACTTCGCGGCCGGTCAGCTGATTAATAATTAACTTATTGCGGTAAATGGACAGCCCCAAGTTTGTCGAACCGACACCATGCGTATGGGAAATACCGCTGTGGACGAATATTTCATTCGGCGTGTCTGCATTTTTCTTCAATCTGTAATCTTCTGTCACTTCATAACGGCCTTGATCATCCCAAACAAGGAAGTCCTCCATGTAATGAACGAAATCCGGAACGTAAGGCTTATACCCGGTCGCGGCGATAATGACATCTGTTTCGTGCGTGTACTTCTTCCCTTTTTGATAATGGTAGCAGTCTAGTTCATAGCCGCCGTCTGCTTTTGCATGGACATCCCGGACTTCGGTAAGTACCTGAAGGCCGACTGGAAGCTCTTCTCCACCAACGGAGTATTCGTAAAGCAAATTATAGATATCATTCACTGTATGATTACTGATCCCCTTGTAGTATAACCCCTGCGTAGCAAAAATTTCATCTTTCTGCTCCTGGGGAAGGCTGTAAAAGTAGTTTACATAGTCTGGAGAAAAGTGTTCCAGACTCAATTTCGACTCTTCCATGGAAGAGAAGCCGGGCGATCTCGTAATCCAGTCCAGCTGGAAGCCGTACCGGCGCTGTTCCTGCAGGAGATCGCGGAACGTTTCGGCAGCACTCTGTCCGGATCCGACCACTGTGATCGATTTCTTATTCAGGCATGCATCTTTGTTTATAAGGAAGTCTGCCGTATGAAAAACATCCGTTTCCGGTAGTCCTTGGAAAGATTGCGGCATGGATGGAACGCTGCCTGTTCCCATAACGAGATTCCTGGTTCGATACAGCGTAGAATTACCTGTTTCGATATCGAGAACATCGACTTCGAAGGTGTCCCCGTTATCTTTGACATGACGGATCCCCGTGACGCGCTTACCAAACCGGCAGGATGACAACTGATCGGCGACCCATCGGCAGTAATCATTATATTCTCTGCGCGGAATGTCCAGACGCTGCAGGAAATAGAACTGATACATCCGATCGTGCTTGCTGATATAGTTCAGGAAGCTGTACGGGTTCGTCGGGTCGGCCATTGTAACCAGATCCGCAAGAAACGGAACCTGCATCTTCGTTCCCTCGATCAACATACCCGGATGCCATTCGAAGGCAGATTTCTGTTCAAAGAATAATGCATCCACTTCCTCTATATCATCCAAAAGAGCGGCAAGGCTCAAGTTGAAAGGTCCTGTTCCGATTCCGATCAAATCATATATAGGTTCTTGTTGTTCCATAGTCACTACCCCTTTTTTATCTGAAAATACCTTCATTTCAGAAATCGATGTATTGCTTCTATGTTATCATAACCATAAACAAACGATAACTGATGATTAAAGGGGAAAAGAATATGGACATAGAATTGCTGCCTGTGGATAACCGGGAAGAATATAAGCCGTTTCTCTTACTGGCAGATGAAGAAGTGGATATGGTGGACGCTTATCTTCATGAAGGAGAGCTGACAGCCATCCGATTGGACTCCGCTGTAGTCGGTGTATGCCTGTTCGTTTTTCCAGATGAAGAATCGGTCGAAATTAAAAATATCGCCATATCAGAAGCTTACAGAGGAAAAGGTATTGGAAAACACGTGATTACAAAAGCCGCTCAACAATATAAAGAAAAAGGGTACACAAGTATGATTGTGGGCACATCAAACTCCAGCATCGAGAACTTGTCCTTTTATCAAAAGGCGGGCTTCCGTTTCGATCATATCCTTCCCGATTACTTCCTTCGTTACCCTCAGCCGTTTTATGAGAACGGCATCCGCGGCATCGATATGGTGGTATTCCGAAAATCGCTGCTTGATTAAAATAACAATAAAAACGCTCCTGCTCATTAAGAGAGGAGCGTTCGTCTTGTCCAATTAATCCACAACAATATAAGCGATCATCGGACCGCTGGCGGCCTTGTCTGCATGTGTCGTGCAGATCAAACGATACACGCCTTCTTTCTTGAACTTTAAATCGACGACTGTTTCCTTCCCTTTCTCTACAACCCCTTTAATATCCGTACCTTCTATATAGAATGGATGTTCCTCCCCATTCACCCCGTACATACTCAATTGGAAGGGTTCATCCTTCTCGACGACAATTGTGCCGGGATCCCAACGGTAAGCCTCCACCTCTCTGCCGTCTGCGGTCGTCGTTTTAAATTCACCGGTAACTAATTGAATGACCCTGGGTTCTTCATTGGTCGGTGCAGTGGAAGTAGCTACGGCTCCTTTCCAGAAATAGCTCCCCAAAAAATATGCAGCGAAGGCAATGACAACAGCACCCGCAATCCAGCCGATCTTCCGCGCATTTACAATCCACGCATTCATCCACATCCCCCTCTCCCTCTTGATAGTACATATATATGCAAGAATGTGGATAACTTGTCCAGATAACAAAAAAAGAACTGCCAAAGGCAGCTCCTACATAAATAATTTCGGATCGATCCACTCCGTGTAGCCGGACGAAGATTCATCGTCCCCATTCATCAAAAGCGAGTCACAGGATTGGGAGTATTCAAAAGGAATAGCCTGCACATAATCGTGCGGGAGAAGATCTGCATCCTTATATTCCGTAAACGGCCGATCGAGGGGACGCCCATTTACTCTGTCCTTCTTCAACTCATCGACAACGATCCGACCAATTTGTCTGCCTAACCGGAGCCCCTGGTCATTGTCTGCCTGGTAATGTACACCCGCATAAAGGCGCGAGCGTGCATCTTCTTCAGCAACCTGATTAAGCTTCCTTCTTTCAGCAGGGAAAAAATAGCCGAGAATTATCTCTGCCGCTCCGGAAACAGTAGCGTGACCGGATGGATACGACGGATGCTTCGGCGTACAGACGACCGTAGCTAAATGGCGGTCCAACTGGTTCGGCCGGGGTACGAGCCATTTATATTTCAGAGACCAGCACACCACGAAGGCATCATTCATGCCGCTGAACAAAGCTCCAAGGATTCTTGCTGCCCGAGGGGCTTCCACTCCATACGTATCAATGAGTCGATCAATGATCGGAATCCACTGTTTGGAAGGCGGACCAGCTCCCCAGTACTTGGCAATGGTAATTTGTTCTTGCGTCAAGTTTGCAAGGGTTCCTTTAACGGTTTCTAATTCCTCATACCAATCGATCGTATCCGGATCTTTAATGGCAAGACGAATGGGACGCCCATCCATTTTCTTAAAACCGTGCCTTCGACTATGCTGAATGAAATATGTTTTCCACTCGCCTGCTTCAAACTCCACTCCCCGTTCTACAACAGGCGGCACCTTCGTCCCTGCATAAGGTATTTCGGTCCAGCTCGGATAGTGACGAGACATGGCATTCCCCTCCTTTTATCCTTACCATATGTAGAGACAAAAGGAGTGTTCCATTAATATGTCACTGGTGATGACCTTCCGTTACAGGAGATTGCGCTTTGATCAAATCCGCGTAGAATCCACCCTGATTCATCAGCCGGCGGTGACTACCCTGCTCTATAATTTTTCCGTGCTGCATAACGAGTATTTTGTCTGCCGAACGGATGGTATGAAGTCTGTGAGCTATGACAAAACTTGTGCGACCCGCCATCAGCCGCTGTAGCGCCGTATTAATTTTACTTTCGGTCAAGCTGTCGATACTACTTGTCGCTTCATCCAAAATGAGCAGGGAGGGATCAGCAATCATCGCCCTCGCGATGGAAAGAAGCTGACGTTGACCGTGACTCACCCCTTTTCCATCGGAATCCAGAACCGTTTCGTACCCTTCAGGAAGGTTTACGATGAACTCATGGGCACGCGCGGCCTTTGCTGCAGCCTCGACTTCTTCATCCGTAGCCTCCAAACGGCCGTAGCGGATGTTTTCCCTGATAGACAAATGAAACATGGTCGCATCTTGAAGAACCACTCCCATTCTGCTCCTCAGCCAACTTCTGGGTACTCTCTGAAGATCCACCCCGTCCAAATAAATCGCGCCTGCATCCGGGTCGTAAAATCTGGAAAGAAGCGAAAGAATCGTTGTCTTCCCTGCACCCGTCGGACCGACAAGTGCAATTGTCTCTCCAGGTTCTGCAACAAAGTTGATATCCACAAGCGTCGGCTGGCCCTCCTCATAGGCGAAGGACACAGAATCAAAACGGATGTCACCAGATATACTTTCAAGCGGCTCTTCTTTGACCTCACCCTCTACTTCCTCATCCAACACTTGAAATACACGCTGCGCTCCAGCTACTGCCGATAAAATCATATTGAACTGATTAGCAAGGTCATTGAGTGGACGGGTAAATTGACGGGAATAAGTGGTGAAAGCAACGATCACACCAATGGAAATACTGCCATTCAACGCAAGGATACCACCGGCCCCGATAATAATGGCAAAGCTTACATTATTCAGCATGTTCATTAATTTCGGGATGAATCCTGTGTAAACCTGTGCATAATAACCGGATTCCCTGAGTGCTTCATTCTTCTTTTCAAAACGCTCTATTACCCGCTGCTCCTTGGAAAACATGCGGACGACCGGCTGGCCGGTAAACATCTCTTCCACATACCCGTTCACTTCCCCCAGATCTGTCTGCTGCTGCTTAAAGAAAGGTCCTGTCCGTTTCGTAATCCATTTCATTCCGAAATACATGACAGGAACGATAGTCAAAGTCAGCAATGTCAGCAAAGGACTCAGCCATAACATAAGCACAATAGTGCCGGTCAAAGTAAGAACACTGGTAATGAACTGGACGACCGCTGTGTTCATGGTTCGGCTCACATTCTCGATATCATTGGTCAACCGGCTCATCAGCTCTCCTTGCTGCATCCGTTGAAAATACAGAACCGGAAGTTTTTGTACATGGGAGAATAAGTGATTCCGCATTCTGCGAACCGATCCTTGCGCGATATCGATCATCCAGTAGTTTTGCAGCCACAGGAAGACAGATTGACATACATAGAGTATGAGCAGCAGGACAAGCATACCGACAAGTGTGTCACGGGAAGGAACTTCGATCACTAAGTCCACGGTTTTGCCAAGTAAATACGGACCTAATAGTGACAAGGAAGAACTGACCAGAATAGCCGTTATCACCATAATAAACCGCTGCTTTTGGCTCGCCATATATCCCCATATCCTCTGCAGCGTCTCCCACACACGGTCAACCTTCGGCGGACTTGTGCCTAATCCTTGATGACGCCTGCTCATGAAATCACCCCTTCCTGCTGGGTTGCATGGACTTCCCGATAAAAATCGTTTGAGTCCAGTAATTCTTCATGGGTTCCGTTCGCAATCAGCCTGCCGTTCTGAAGCAGCAGAATGGTGTCCGCATTTTCCACGGAGCTGATTTTCTGTGCAACGATGAAGACGGTGCAGCGCAGTTCATTTAATGCTTGAAACAACCGTTGTTCCGTATGTGCATCGAGCGCACTTGTACTGTCATCAAGCAAAAGGATTTTAGGCTTTCGGACGAGCGCTCTCGCTATGGAGAGTCTTTGTTTCTGGCCACCGGAAAAGACGACACCCTTTTGACCGATTTCCGTATCATAGCCGTCAGGAAGGCTTGAAATGAAGGAGTGAATTTGAGCCCGTTCAGCGGCTTCCTTTACTTCCTCTTCCGTCGCATCCTCTTTCCCCCAAGCGATGTTCTCTCGTACGGAACCAGAGAAGAGATGGACGTCCTGTGGAACCAGGCTTATTTGTTTCCGTAATGGCAGGAGGGCGAAGTTCTCCAATTCTTCCCCATCCAAAGACAATTGCCCGGAGTTTTTTTCATACAGGCGGGGTATTAAATGTAACAAGGACGTTTTTCCTGAACCTGTTTCTCCAAGAATTCCTACGGTTTGACCAGCTTCGATCTGAAAGGAAATTTCCTGAAGTACACATTCGCCGGATCGCTCAAAAGAAACATCCTGAAAGGTTACAGATCCTTGCAGCTCTTTCGTTACAGGAGAAGACGGTTCTGCGATGTCCGTATCCTCCCGTCCGACTTCTTCCAGGCGGACCGCTGATGCGTAAGCTCTTGAGAACACCATGATAAGAAACGTAAAAACAGAAAAAGTAAACAAAATCCTTGTTGCGTAATTGATGATTGCGACCACTTCACCTGCCTGCAAATCTCCAGCACGCAGCCACTCCCCGCCGAAGAAGAGCAGGAAAAGAATCACGACGTTCATACCGAGCATAACGACCGGCATCGCCGTTTCCACGAGCCATAGTGCGCGCTTATTCTGCTTTACAAGGTCATCGTTTCTTTCGCTGAACCGGTCCTTCTCATGTGCTTGTCTATGGAATCCCTTAATGAGACGGATGCCTGTTAAATTCTCACGGATGACGGTATTCAGGGCATCCAGCTTAGTTTGGACGTTTCTAAACAGCCGGACTCCTTTAGTCAGAACAAAATACAAAAAAACGAGCAGAAACGGAACACTGCCGAGCATGATTACAGCCAGACGGACATCAATTGTAAAGGCCATTATTAATGCGAAAACTATGAATAAAGGCGCCCGGAGACCGATACGAACAAACATGAACAAAAAGTTCTGAATCTGGATGACATCGTTTGTGACCCTTGTTACCAGACTCGGCGTAGGAATACGCTGGAAGTTTTCATCCGTGAACGCCTGTACCTGCCGGAAGAGGTCCCTGCGGAGATCATACCCTACCCCCTGACTAAAACGGGATGCATAAAAAGAGTTCGTAATTCCGGCTGCAAACGCGGTTAAAGACAACAACAACAAGATCCCTCCCCAAAGAGCTACGACAGAATATTGTTCCTGAAGAATTCCATCATCAATGATCTTAGCCATTAAAAGAGGCTGGACTAACTCCACAACCAGTTCCAACAGCATCAAAATTAACGCTATGGATGCCGAGCTTTTATAAGTCTTTGTATAAGCCAACACGTAACGCATGAAGGAACCTCCTCCTCTCCTTACAGGTTTCTTGAAACCTACTTCAGTCAGGGTTATACAGACATTCTCTTTTTTAAATATTTCAGTATAACTTTTGTACAACCATTACGACAGTATACGAGGCCTTACCCCTATCCAAAAACCCGGACTTAGTCGTTGTTTAATAAGCAAAAATCCGGCATAATGGGAATGTATCGCTAACATATATGTAAGTACTTGTGGGAATTGCACAAACAAAATAGAATTATATTAATAATGCTTTAAGTACGACGGAGGAAGGTGATGCTTGATGGACAATATAAAACCGATTTTTCCAGTGACGGAAGAGCTCCTCGAACTCGTCGATTTGCTCAATCAGGTCTCTACAGACAACGAAGACCAGGTCATTCCTCAAACCATGGCTGTTCTGAACAAGGTTTATGCTCAAGGCATCATGGAAGGTTATGAAAAAGCGATGGAGAAACAAAAAACAAAAAAATAAAAGAACGAGGTGGATGGAGTGACAGGGAAAACCACCGGGATCGATGTCACCCTTGATATTGTCTGCGGCAAATGGAAAGGACTGATCCTTTGGCAGCTGCTGCATATTGATTCAATCCGATTCAACGAGTTACGCCGCTCTATAGAGGGGAACATCTCCTCCCGAATCCTTACCAGGGAATTAAAGATGCTGATTGATGACGGTTTAATCGAGCGAATCGATTATGGAACCGTCCCTCCCAAAGTGGAATACCGCATCACTCCTTATGGGAAAACGACATCCACGTTTTTGGAAAGTATGAACCGCTGGGGGCTTATACATAATCAAATAAGTCTGTCAGATAAGGACATTACCGGTGAAATACAACATAAGAAGGATAACAGCTGCTGAAAGAAGAAGAGGCCCTTGAACGAGTGAAGAGGCCTCTTCGGAATGGATCAAAACGAACGATCTGCCGGATAAGTAAGGCCGATTTGTCTACGGGCTTCTTCCATTACCTTCGCTGCGATCAAAGTATGTGTCAATGAATTATTTCCAGCATGATTTTTCTCACCTTTAAGAAGAGAAACGAATGCTTCGGTCTCATAATACATAGGAAGAAACTCCTTTTCTTCCACTTCCAACTCCTCCACGCTTCCATCTCTGTATCTAATCTGTATGTCCTTCGGTTCTGAAATATTAGAAATGACTATGGTACCTTCTTCTCCCTGAATTTCCGACGGTGCATACGCATTGATGATTTTCGAATGCATGACGACACCTTCCATATCCTTATATCGGGCTAAGACGGTACCTTCTCCATCCACGCCGGATTCAAGCATCACCCCGTTTGCCTTTACTTC
Organism: Halobacillus sp. ACCC02827; assembly: GCF_030291935.1. Taxonomy (NCBI): domain Bacteria; kingdom Bacillati; phylum Bacillota; class Bacilli; order Caryophanales; family Bacillaceae; genus Halobacillus; species Halobacillus sp. ACCC02827. Next base: position 3,425,639 of record NZ_CP128168.1, read on the forward strand.
CTCCGGAGCCCCGAACAGGGTGACCATCGGATAAATCCCATAAATACCGAGATCCATCAGAGAACCGTTGGATAGAGAAGGTTGGAAAGCATTTAATACTTCCCCTTCTCTGTAAGCATCATAACGGGAAGAATATTTGCAGAAAACACCTACGTACCTTCTGACCTTTCCAATCTTATGTAAATTCTCCTGAACAGCAAGAAAACCGGGCATCACCGTGGATTTGACAGCTTCCATAAGGACGACACCATTCTCCTTTGCCACTTGAATCATCGATGCGATCTCCTGTTGATTGGACGCCATCGGCTTCTCACACAGAACATGCTTCCCAGCCTTCATAAGCTCAACAGCCTGTCGGGCATGAAAGGCATTTGGACTGGCAATATATACAGCATCCACTTTATCACTTTCAGCCAGTGCATGGATGTTTGTGTACGTTTGGGAAACTCCATAATTCTCCGCAAATGCTTTGGCACGGCTTTCCGTCCTGGAATAGACGGCTGTCAGTTCTACCTCTTTATGCTGACGGGCCGCCTCTATCCACTTCTCTGTAATCGTATTTGTTCCGATCACTGCGAACCTGATCATTCCTAACACCCCATTCGTTAATGTAGCACTATTATACAACACACCAATGAAAAGACCTACCTGATGGAAATTTCAGTCGATGTGCTTCAGACCAATTTCAGCAAGGATTTCCTGGCCTTCTGTCGTCGGGTGGACGTCTCCTTCGATGATCAGCTTCGGCTTTCCCTCAAAAGCCTTATGGGCATCGATCAACTTCACAGAAGCGAAATGCTGGAGCAGTTTAATGACAGATGCATACTGCTGATTGATATAGGATAATGGTGTCGAAAGTTTCTCCCCTGCTGCCGGATAAGGGTTATAGATATTGTAGACGAGAACCTTCCCGTCAGTCAGTTGATCGATTTCTAATATAGTTGAATAAACATTGTAGATAAGGTCTCTGATAATCGGCGCCGCTTCCTCCATCTTCAAACCCTTCAAGCCACCATTTTTCTTAAGAATATTCAGCAGGTCATTCCCTCCAATATAGAGGACGACATAGTCGGCGTCATGAAGCGCTTCACGAAATATATCATTAGAACGGACGGCCTGAAGCAGTTCTTCCGATGTAAGACCAGGGATGCTTAAGTTGATGACCTCCATATCACGCTCCGTACCAATAAGGGATGGGAACGATTGCTTAGGAGGATTTAAGTTCCCTTCTACCAGGTTGTATCCAAACGGAATGGAGTCTCCTATCGCGACCATTCTTTTATCTTGAAAAGCTCCGGCGGTAAGCGGAAAGGACAAGACGAGAAACAGAGCAGTCAATATCGATATAACTTTCACCTTATACATCCCCTGTTCTTGAATTATGTAAGACAGGGCGCCCGCTAAGGCACCCGTCTGACTATTTCCGAATAAACATCTGTACCCATTGGTTTCCGTCTTCAGAAAATCCGACTCCTACATGGGTCATGTTCTTATCCATTATGTTCTTGCGGTGTCCGGGACTGTTCAACCATCCTTTGACAACCTCATCCGGTGTGCTTTGTCCTGCCGCTATGTTTTCAGAGGCCTTTCTATAATCGACCCCATACTCTTTCAACATTTCAAACGGACTTCCATACTTCGGTGATGTATGAGAGAAGTAATTGTTTTCTGCCATATCTTCGGATTTATCCTGGGCTACCTCTTCCACCTCGTTACTATTCTTCAAAGGCTGAAGTCCTTGTTTTTCTCTAGCTTCATTTGTAAGATCCAGGACCTTCTGTTGAAAATCCCCTTCTGGTGCGGCAGACTGATCCTGACCATCTTTTTGTTCAAATAAGTATGGATCCTGCGCTGTACCATTCGGGTTCATCCCTTCGAAAGGAATGTTCGCGTCAAAACGATTCTGTCCGTTCTCATACTGCCCGTAACTTCCGCGATCCTGCGTCCCACGGTCTGCAGGATCAAAACTGACCTCATTTAAATTATTCTGCTGTCTTTCCCTTGCAGATTGATCTGTTGTATTACAAGCCGCAAGCATGATGAGCATCATGACGGCAAATGCTGTGTACCATAAATGTTTAGGCATGTTTCTTTATCCTCCTCAGGAATTTCATCAGTTTTACTATGTACGCCCAATCAAAACTTATCCATGAGAAGATGTTCCATCCCAAATAAAAAAAGAGCGGAATTCCGCTCCCTTTTCCCTTACATATGACAATCCGGACAACAATGTTGACAGCCATTGACCTTATCAAATGTATTTCGCGCTTCCTCGAGTGCACTGCTGCACTCGCTATGTCCGCCTAAAGCAAGCAGGTTCTTCTCGAAAGGCATGAAATTACAACCTTCGACATGCACCTCATGTCCGCCGTCTGCCTGCTGATTCTGATTCGCAAAATATTGAGCCACTAATATCTCCTCCTTAGCCTCTTTGTACCCCGACAAGATGAATTGAAACCGGAAAGGAAGCGTTATCCACACTGTTTTAAATGCTTCATGGTAGGATATAGCATAGAACCAAAACCATAACGAGAGGCGGAACAAATATGCAACGCGTATCTATTACGGAAGACATGTCTTACTCAAGACTCATCCACGGCCTTTGGAGGCTGGCAGACTGGAAGCAGACGAAGGAAGAAACACTGGAGTTAATGGAATATAACCTTGATCTCGGCATCACAACTTTCGATCATGCAGATATTTACGGAAGTTACACGTGTGAGGCTTTATTCGGGGAAGCTTTGGCTCTAAAACCTTCTTTACGAGAAAAAATGGAGATCGTGACGAAATGCGGCATCGTCCTTCCTTCCAAAAACCGGCCTGAGCATAAATCACACCATTACAATACAAGCCGGGAGCATATACTCACCTCTGTGGATCATTCGTTGACCAACCTCCAAACCGATTATATCGACACTTTGCTTATTCACCGCCCGGATCCTTTCATGGACGGAGAGGAAGTGGCGGCCGCTTTCACTCAATTGAAAAAGGAAGGCAAAGTCCGGCATTTTGGTGTGTCCAATTTTAAAAATCACCAATGGACTATGCTTCAATCCTATTTGGATTTCCCATTAGTGACCAACCAACTGGAACTCTCCGCCATACAGCTTGAAAATTTCGAAGATGGTACGCTGAATGTATGCCAGGAGAAACGTACGGCACCAATGGCGTGGTCTCCTTTGGGCGGTGGAGATATTTTCCACTCCAATGACGAGAAAGCCGTGCGCCTGCGCGACAGCTTACATAGGGTGAAGGATGAAATCGGAGCGGATGGTATCGATCAAGTGCTTTATGCCTGGCTGCTGGCCCACCCGGCCTCGATTATGCCGATTATCGGTTCCGGCAAGAAGGAGCGGGTTCTCCAAGCTGTCCGCGCGCTCGATTACCAATTAAACCGCGATCAGTGGTTTGATATCCTGCAAAGTTCAATGGGGCATGACGTCCCGTAATGGATGTGTTAACGGCTTTAAGTGTTACACAGACTTTTAAAAAAAGGAGTTCCGGAAATGTTTGCCGGAACTCCTTTTGTTTTTATAATGACTGAACCGCTCGTTCAATGTCCGCGGCTTTCGTCACGGCCGATACGACAGCGACGCCGGCCGCCCCTGCCTCCATGACAAGATGCGCATTATGCTCATCAATGCCCCCGATACCGACGACTGGTAATTCGGGATGAGTCATCCGTATATCACGAATAAACTCCGGACCCGTAACTGGATTAGCATCACGCTTCGTGGAAGTAGGAAAAATCGGCCCGGCACCAACATAATCGACTAGATGAAGAGGGCTTTGTTCCAGGTGATTCCTATCGGACAAAGATAGGCCGATCACAGCGTCAGGGTATGCCGCCCGGATACTCTCTACATGAACATCTTCCTGCCCCACATGAATGGCCTCGGCATCTAAAACTTCGAACAGTCGGATGTCATCATTGACGACAAATAAGACGTTGTTTGCATCACATACCCGCTTCAAAGCACGCCCGAGTTCGACTTTATCTTTCCACTCCATAGAACCATCCCCCTTTTCCCGGAATTGAAAAGCCGTGATTCCGCCGGAGACAGCTTCAGACAGCGTTTCCAAAGGATCTTTTACACAGTCTTGGCTACCCATGACTAAATACTTCCGCAGACGATGGGAAAGTGTCATATTCCTTCCTCCAGATCCCGGCTGAGTGCATCAAGGAAATGCGGCAGGAATGTTCCAGGGCCCTGAACAGATGGGAGAGAAGCGGCCTGCTCCGCTGCACGACCGTAATGCTTCAACGCCGTTTCCAGTTTCTCGTACACTCCGCCATCGACGCTAAGAACAGCGGCGAGAATGGAACCCAGGAGACAGCCGGAACCGGTGACGCGGCCAAGCAGCGGATGACCGCTCTCGTTCCGACCGCTTTTTCCATCGGCACAAAAGCGGTCAACGGCACCTGTGCAGACGACCGCTGTTCGTAATGCTTCAGCAACCGCTTGAACAATTTCCCCGGTATTCCCTTCCCCGACAGAATCGACTCCCTTCGTCTCCACTTCTATATCAACCAGCCGAGCCAGCTCTCCTGCATTTCCTTTGATGACCGTCGGTTGAACCTCCTTTACGATGCGTTGAAATGCTTCATAACGATACTTGGTCGCCCCTACCCCGACGGGATCGAGAACGACAGGAATACCTTTCTCATTAGCGGCTCTTCCTGCCAAGATCATGGATTCCACCTGGTAATCATTCAATGTTCCGATATTCAACAACACCCCGTCTGCCAACATCGCTACGTCCGCCGCTTCCTGATGGGCGGCTGCCATGATTGGCGAAGACCCGAAAGCAAGCGCACCGTTCGCTGTGAAATGGACGACCACTTGGTTCGTGATGTGATGAATCAGCGGCCGCTTTTCTCTTACTTTTTCTATGATGGTGTTCATCCTTTCATCGTCTCCTTCCTGGTGGCAAAATGATTGGTGGGTCCGCTTCCTGCTCCCAGGTCAAAGGAGTAACGAATGGCTTCGGTAACAAAGTACTTACTTTTACGGACGGCTTCTTTCAACGTATCGCCCCGGCTTAAGTATGCCGTGATCGCAGCCGAATACGTACAACCGGTGCCATGGGTGTTATTCGTATCGATTCGCTCTGCTTCCAAAACGGTCATCTCGTTTCCATCATATAAATAATCGACCGCATGACCTCTCAGATGACCTCCTTTGACAAGTGCTGCACCAGCTCCATAAACCTCGACAAGTTCTTCCGCTGCCTTTTTCATAGCTTCTTCCGTCTCTATCGCCTTACCGGTCAAATACTCCGCTTCCGGTATGTTCGGTGTTACGAGCGTTGTTAAAGGAACAAGCTCTTTCCTGAGATAATCCCTCGCCTTTTCCTCAATTAAAGGATCGCCGCTCGTTGCTACCATCACAGGGTCCATGACGTATGCAGCCTCTGTTTCCTTCAGCCATTGTTTAAGGACCTCCATCATATCGATAGTTGCCACCATACCCGTTTTCAGTGCATCGATCGGCATATCGTCTGATACTGCATAGAGCTGCTGCTTCAGCATCGTGACCGGAAGATGATGAACCGCAGATACGCCGGTCGTATTCTGAGCGACTACCGAAGTGACGACGCTCATCCCATAACTTTGAAGCTCTTGAAACGTCTTTAAATCCGCCTGGATACCCGCACCGCCGCTTGGATCCGTTCCGGCGATGGTAAGAGCACACTTCACTCGGTTCATCGGTAAACCCCCTCAGCTACGGGCCATTCCTCGACGGTATAGGCCATTTCCCAGAAGGATAATTCCAGCTGGCAGCTCTTTCGGAAAGCTTCACGCATCTTATTCTTCTCCTCGTCTGAAGCTTGCTCTGCATAGGCATCAAGCTTCTCACAAAGCTGTCCTGTCAATCCGCCTATTTCTTCCTCTGCATAGAAATCGATCCAATCAAAGAACGGATGATTTTCGTCCGGTTGATAGGCTTTCGTTAGTTCTTTACCGATTTCGAGATATGTCCAGGGGCATGGAAGTAAGGCGGCAATAATTTCTCCAATACTGCCCATATGCGCATGGTAGAGCATATGTTTAATATAGTGGTCCGCTGTCGGTGGCAGCGGGTAACCCTGCAGTTCCTCATATTCTTTACCGATATATCGGCACAGGTTGTTATGGGGATGCACTTCACTGTGGAGCACAAAGTTGATCTGGTCATTGAAGAGCTCAATATCTTCTCTTTTTGGTGATTTGGAAACAGCAATGCCGTACACATGCATAAATGCATTCAAATATTCAAAGTCCGCTTTCACATAATGAGCGACAGCTTCTTTCGGAAGTTCTCCTTTTCCGAGACCTTCAACAAATGGATGGTGAAAAATAGCTTCAAACACGTCCTGATTTTCTTTTCTTAATTGAGTGGAGAATGACATAGTGGTGCCTCCCTGGGTTATTCGGAAGCTACTAGAGGATTGCAGAGGTCCAGACTACTTCCCTACGCTGGTACGAACCAGATCAGGTGTTGAGGGACAAAGGATAATCCTTATCTCAGCGATAATTCGCGCCCCTAGCAGTTTCCGTGTATTATGGTTGTAATAGAAGTTGTTCTGCTTTGATACGTGACAGCACAAACCAGCCGATGGCAGCTCCTGACAGACTGCTGATGAAGAAAGAAGGAACAAAGGCAAACGCTCCGGCCGCACTGCCCATGATGAATCCAGCCAGCGGAACGGCGAGTAATGCTCCAATGATTCCAGTTCCAATCACCTCGCCGACTACAGCTGTCCCTTTCCGTTTGTATATCCGATAAAACAAACCAGCAAATAATGCTCCGACCATTCCACCAGGAAAAGCCAACAGTGTTCCTAGCCCTAAAAGAAATCGCAGCAGGCCGATGCAGAAAGCAATGGCAGCAGCAGGCAGCGGTCCAAGCATCACAGCAGCCATGACATTTACCGCATGTTGGACAGGATATGCCTTCGCGATGCCTGCCGGAAACCAGAGCAGCTGTGCTCCGAATGTTCCAATGGCAACAAACAGTGCCATAATAGTCAATAAACGTGTACGGTTCAATACATTCCCCCCTTCCATAGGAAAATAAAAAAGCCAGGTCCTGGAGAGGACCTGACTCGGATCATAGACAGTCGATGAATAACTATTCGTTCGTCTGACTACTTCCCTCCGCTGGTATTAACCAGATCAGGTTTATAAGAGTCGAAAAGCTTTACGCTTTCCTCTCAGCCTGTAACAAGGCCCCCCTAGTAGTTGAATCGTACTATTTGCTTGGTTGAGTCTTATGATAACAAAGTTCGTATCTTCTGTCATGTGCAATATTCTGAATAATATCTGTATTCGAGAGGAGAATGACAATGAGAAACATCTGGACAATGATGGGGGCCGCTTGTTTGATTCTTTTGGCGGGGTGCAGTTCTGCACCAGCCGGCTCGGATTATGAGGAAACGGAAGCAGAGGCGCCTCCGGAGCAAGCAGAAATCAGCGGATATGTGATGGAACAGGAAGGATCCAGTATCCTTGTCGTCACTCCGACTACAGAGTCAGAAGAAAAAGGGCGGGCGATGTGGGTGTCTGAAGCTCCGGACAACGAATGGACAGGTAAATATGTAGATGTTTGGACAGACGGCCCCATTAAAGAAAGTTTTCCAGAACAGGCACCTGCCGATAAGGTTTCCGAAGTGGAGATGAGTGAAGTAGAAGGGGCCCGATTGACGACCTCCGAAGCCTTGGCTTCCGCTCTAACCGATGTAGAAGATGACAAAATTGTCGCCGTGGCGGAAATTCTATTTGATGAAGACGATGACCAGTGGCAGATTGTTCTTAAGGAAAACGAAGGACCGGAGAAGGAAGTGCTTGTAGAAGATGAATAAAAAGCCGGGGATTCCCCCGGCTTTTGCTCATTTGGCAAGTGGAACAAGCGACGCTTGGATAACCGAATAAAGACTGCTGATATCCTTGACTGAATCGATGCTCGCTTGAAAGACCTCCTCTTTCGGTACACAGGACCAATCCAGATGGTAGCCGGCTTCCAAGGCGATTGTGCGGATGAACTCACGCAAGCTCCGACCATTTCCTTCCCGAAACGGATGAAGGACGTTCAACTCCGCCATATAGTGAGCCAGTTTCCGTGCTAAGTCCTCTTTGTCCATCCCTGCCCACTCTTCCTTCATTAGAGAATCAAAGATCGGGACAGAAGCTTCCTGAATGAAGCGGGCCTGCGCAAAAGAAAACCCGTCCTTCGTGATATTCTCTGTCCTGATATTGCCCGCAAAAGGATAAAGATCGGAAAATAAACGGGCGTGAATACGTTGCAAATGTCTGAGGTCGAAGTCCCCTTTCACAGGCTTTTCCTGCAGTTCCGACAAACGCTGGGTGGCAAGGATCGCCTCCATATACTCCAGCTGCTTGTCGTCCATAAGGTCATAGTGATTAATCAGCACATCAGTCCCTGCATAACAATAGCGGGAGGATTCACCCCCATACCTGGAACTAGGCATGGCGGGACAATTCCAAAGCCCGCTTGACGAATTCTTTATGGGATATGGCTCCTGTAAGACACTTCTTAACTAATGATTCCTGCTTCTTATTCAAGCTGAACCCTTCAATAGCCATGGACGCTTTCGCAGAACGCATCAAATGCTCTGCCTGTTCTTCTGTCCGAACACTCATTCTTTCCCCTCCGAACCACATGTATCTACTATATATTATACTACAACGCCTCTTAATAATACAGTCAAAACGTTCGACAAACCCTTGTCACATAAGGGATTATGACGTCTTCTTCTTAGTGGAGGCAGTCGTTTTTCGTTTCGTTGTTTTTTTCTTCTTCGCGCCTTTGGTCCGCTCCAACGATTTCTCCAGAGCTTCCATCAAATCGGTGACATTGTCCGGTTTTTGTTTGTCTGCTGCCGTCGTAACCTCTTCGTTGTTCTTCTTCGCCTCAATCAAGTCCATCAACGCGGTTCGGTATTCGTCCGTATATTTTCCCGGATCAAATGTTTCGGTCAATTGATCGATCAATGTCACTGCGGTACTAAGCTCTTTCTTTCCTAAATCCGCCTCTGCCGGCACATTCGGGACATCCTGTACGTTTCTTACTTCGTCCGGGAAATGGATCGTTTCCATGAGCAATGTATTTTCATAAACACGAACAACCGCCAGCTGTTCCTTGGATCGAATAATAATTTTTGCTACACCTATTTTCCCCGTATCGGACAGAGCTTGGCGTAACAACCCGTACGCTTTCGATCCCCCTTCATTGGGCGATATAAAATAGCTTCGTTCAAAATAAATCGGATCGATTTCCTCCAACTTGACGAAGTCGAGGATTTCGACCGCCTTATCCTCCTGCTCCTTCTTCAGTTGTTCCAAATCCTCTTCATCCAGCACCACGAATTTGTTCTTGGCATATTCATAGGCTTTCACAATTTCTTCCTGGCTGATTTCCTCTTCACATACCGGACAGCGTTTTTTGTATTCCACCGGTGTCTTACATTCTTTGTGAAGCTGCCTTAGCTTAATATCCTTGTTCTCCGTCGCTGCATGAAGCTTGATCGGAATATTGACGAGACCGAAGCTGATGGTTCCTTTCCACATCGTATGCATAGTTCTCGACTCCTTTTTCTCCTAGCATTCACGACAGGTCGGTAAAATATGTTCGCCGGCTGTGGGTAAACTAAGCAGCATATAAAAAAGGAGCGGGTGTCTTTGAAACCGATGCTATTGACTGCTGCAGAAGATTTGCCGACCGGACCGGATTGGATTTATGAAGTGAAGTATGACGGCTTCCGCTGTCTCCTCCATGCTTCGGAGGACGGGATAAAGCTATGGAGTAGAAACGGCAAGGACTTGAGTGGCCGCTTCCCGGAGATATGCGGATTTGTTCCCCCAGCCGACTCGCTCCCCTTCACGATTGACGGGGAACTCGTCATCCGTAACACACGGTGGCAGACAAACTTCTCTCGCTTGCAGACGAGAGGACGGTTAAAGAAGGAAGCTGTAATAGCCAGGGCCGCCCGGGAAAGGCCGTGTACATTTGTCGCATTTGATCATTTGACGGGGGGGAAACAGAGATTGGAAGAACGAAAGCGAAGCCTGTACGCTCTCGTTCAAACCATCCAGCATCCTCACATCGTGCTTTCAGAAGTACACACCAGCCTAGAAAAGATAAAAGCATTAGTATTGCTTCACAGGGCGGAAGGGATTGTCGCAAAACACAAGAAGAGCTTGTACAGCGAAGGGGAGCGGTCCAAGCAATGGTTGAAATGGAAGAACTTCCGCAGCGTTTCCGGCTGTCTGACAGCCTATGATCCGGCCAACGGCTACTATGACGTCACTCTCAAGGAGGAGACGTTGGGAAAGTTCAAAAATGGGCTGTCTGTCGAAGAAGCAGAAACACTTCAGATGTTTTTTAAAAGTAACGGAGAAAATCAGGCCGGGAAATGGCATGTAACTCCAAGCGTCTGCGCGGATATCCATTGCCTTGATGCAGCGGATGGGGAAATGCGCGAACCTACTTTTCACCGATTCCGCTTTGATCTGACACCGGAGAACTGCACAAAAGAGAAGATGGAGTGGGACCTTTCCCTCTATCCTGAAGAAGTACCTGTCACGAACTCGGATAAACAGCTGTGGAAGAACGTCAGTAAGAAACAATACTTTCAATATATCCGTCATATCGCACCTTACATGCTGCCATTCTTAGCGGAGAAGAAATTGACAGTAATCCGCTGTCCGGACGGGATTACTGCTGAGTCATTCTATCAAAAGCAAGCCCCGGATCATGCTCCGGACTATTTAGACACATGGGAAGAAAAAGACGGAAGCCGGATCCTTTGCAATAATCTCCCCTCGCTCCTTTGGCTTGCCAATCAAGGAGCAGTGGAGTTCCATATCCCTTTTGACAAAACAGATGCATCCTTACCCGATGAAATTGTCTTCGACCTGGATCCCCCAAGCCGGGAACACTTTTCACTTGCGATTACCGCTGCACAGTGGATGAAGCAGATGCTGGATGAAATCGGAGTCATCAGCTTCATCAAAACGTCTGGTAACAAAGGGATGCAGATTCATATCCCTATTCAAGCAGGCGACTTCAGCTATGAGGAAACGCGGAACCTTACCGAAGCTGTGGCGGAAACACTCGTACAAAAATGCCCGGACCTGTTCACAGTCGAACGCCTGAAGAAAAAACGAGGAGAGAAGCTGTATCTGGATTATGTCCAGCATGCAGAAGGGAAAACAATCGTTGCCCCCTATTCCGCTCGCCGTACCGATGAAGCCACGGTTGCCTGTCCGTTATTTTGGGAAGAGGTAAAAGAAGGACTGCGACCGGAATCCTTCACGATTAAGAACGTCCTGGCCCGACTCGAAGAGAAAGGCTGTCCGTTTCTCCAATATGAAGAGGCACGGAAGCGGCAGCCGGTCAAACAGTTGAAGCGACTCTTATGATTTTGTCGAAACATTTCCCGGGAAATGACAACAAAAAAGCGGTGCTCCCTGCGCATGAGAGCACCGCTTTCCCTTATTCCAACATAGCTGTCCGTTCTTCTCTTAATTTAAATTTCTGCAGTTTACCACTGGCGTTCCTCGGCAATTCTTCCATAAATACATATCGTCTCGGCCGCTTAAAGCGGGCCAGCCTTCCGCCTGAGGTGCAGAAAGCATCCAACTCTTCGGAGGACACCGGGTCCCCCTTACGGACAATGAAGGCGACCACCCGCTCTCCCCACATCTCATCCGGCTCCCCAACAACCGCCGCATCGAGCACACCAGGATGATCAAAGAGCACATCCTCTACTTCTCTCGAGTAGATGTTCTCTCCACCGGATAGAATCATATCTTTCACTCTGTCCCTTACCCACAGATATCCTTCTTCATCAAAGGAGCCGATATCACCGGTGTGATACCACCCTTTGTATAAGACTTCTTCCGTTTCTTCCGGCCTGTTGTAATAGGCCGTCATCATACTCGGCCCGCGGACGATAATTTCCCCCAGTTCGAACGGTTTGCAGATTTCATTGGGTTCCGCCGGTCCATGCTCATTCGTTCGCACGACCCTGACGTCATGATTAAGCAGCGGTCTTCCTGCCGATCCTGCTTTTCTTATTTGCTCCTCGTCCATCAATGCTGTAATGGCAGGGCCCATCTCCGTCATGCCATAAGCCTGGAGCAGTTCTACTCCAAGGGCGTCATGCAGACGCTTCGTGAGGGATGGAGCCATGGGAGCTCCACCGTATAATCCCTGTCGGAGCGTCTGGAAATCCTCTGCACTGAATTCTTCTTCCAGCACCATGTTCCACATCGTCGGTGCTGCAAACAAGCAGGTGATCTGCTCCTGCTTGACGGTTTCAATCAGTTCTTGCGCTTCGAAGTGGTGCATAATCACATTTGCTGCCCCTATCATAACGCGCGGGAAGAAGGCGCAGTGCAGTTCCGCACAGTGAAAGATCGGGGCAACCGTTAATCCGCGATCCTCTTTCGTGAGACGCAGACAAGCTGTCATAATCAGCGCTTGATCGATCATGTCACGGTGGGAGTGGATGACGCCTTTCGGTGACCCGGTCGTCCCTGACGTGTACATGATGGCATATGGATCGTTTTCATCGAGTTGACACACCGGTCGATCTGCTGTAACACTTGCCAGTCGATCGTGATAGTTTACGGCGTGCTCCTGCTCGACTTCATCAATGCTCCAAAATTCGATGGCAGGCATATCTGCAGCTATCGGAGCGACTTGTGACGCCGTAGCCCTCTCAAACAATACGACCTTAGGGGAGGCGTCGGTCAGAATATAGCGGATCTCCCGTTCTGACAGTCGGAAGTTGACCGGTTGGAAGACGGCACCGATCTTCATACAGGCAAACAGCGTCGTAGCAAATTCAGATGTATTGAAGAGGACAGTCGATACCCTGTCTCCCTTCTCCACTCCGGATGCCCGTAAAGCATTGGCAGCTCTATTCACTTCAATGTCCCACTCTGCATAAGTCCACCGGATTCCAAGTCGTAAATCCACCAAGCCTTCCTTATCCCCATGCTTCGCTACCGTTTGTTCGAACATCCCTTTAAGTGTTTGTGCCATCGTTTATCGACTCCTTTGTTTTTGGTTAGTCTAAAAACGGACCTGCCTCACCTAACGTTCTCCATGCAGTCATTTGATTCTTTCAATAATAGTCGCATTCGCCATTCCTAACCCTTCACAGACAGCCTGCAATCCGTAACGCGCGTTTCTCCTTTCCAGTTCGTGAACTAATGTTGTCATCAGCTTCACTCCTGTCGCGCCAAGTGGATGACCAAGCGCAATCGCTCCTCCGTTCACATTCACCTTCTCATGCGGTACCCCCGTTTCTTTCATCCAAAATAGCGGCACAGAGGCAAAAGCCTCGTTCACTTCAAAAAGATCGATATCCTCAAGAGCCAATCCGGCTTTTTCCAATGCTTTGTAGGTCGCAGGAAGCGGTCCTGTCAGCATGAGTGTCGGATCAGAGCCGATGACGGAGCGGGAGGCGATACGGCACCTTCCTTTGATTCCTTCTGCTTCCGCCTTCTCCTTTGACATAAGCAGTAGAGCGGCCGCTCCATCACTGATTTGACTGGCATTACCCGCTGTGATTTTCCCTCCTTCTTTAAACGGCGGCTTTAATTGTGCCAATGCTTCCATGGATGTATCCGTTCTTGGTCCTTCATCCCGGCTGCACACTTCCCCGTCTGCTGTCGTAATTGGATGAATCTCTTTATCAAACCGCCCTTCTTTTACCGCTTGTATCGCCCGCCTGTGGCTCTCGACCGCATATAAATCAAGCGTTTCTTTCGATATGTCCCAGCGATCTGCAATACGTTCGGCTGAGAGACCTTGATGAATCAATTCATATGCATCCGTCAGGCGTTCGTTATCCTTCACTCCCTGCCGATTCGAAAACATCGGAACCCGTGACATACTTTCGACTCCGCAGGCAATGACAGCGTCCATATCCCCGCTTGCGATTGCCTGTGCCGCAAAATGAACCGCCTGCTGGCTCGATCCACACTGGCGATCCAATGTAACACCAGGGACTTGAACAGGAAAACCCGCGGTAAGGGCAGCAATGCGGGCAATATCTCCTGCCTGCTCACCAACTTGCGTTACACACCCGGCAATTACATCCTCCACCTGAGAAGGATCCACTCCCGACCTTCGCATCAATTCTTTCAGCAATTCCGCTAACAGAAGGTCGGGCCTGACTTCACGGAACATGCCTCCTCTCCTTCCGACCGGTGTTCTTACTGCGTCAACGATCACTACTTCTCTCATTCCAAAACCTCCCCGCCAGACCCCTTCCTGCCACCCGCAGATGCGGGTGCTGGGAGCAGGAAACGTCGGCGCTCCAAATCCATGGCTCTCTAACTACGTTGCTGTATTTCTCTCTTTGCTGAATATATTCCTTCCTGATATTTAAATTGATTACAAAAATATGAAATTAGAAGGATTTCGACAGACCGGAATGACGAAAAACTTCACGATCCCCCACGCGCCTATGTTCTCAGAAATAAAAAAAACCTTGCAGCAAAAACCTGCAAGGTTATCTGTATCCTTTTATTTCAGAACTTTTTCAATAGCACGCGCTACTCCATCTTCCGCGTTTGTAGCAGTCGTGAAAGCCGCAGCTTTCTTAACATCTTCCTGAGCATTCCCCATAGCGACACCAAGTCCCGCTTCTTTGATCATCGCCATATCATTCAAACTGTCACCTACGGCCATCACTTGACTCATGTCCAAATCCAGCCACTTGCAGACTTTTTTCAAAGCAGCTGCTTTATTCACACCAACAGGGTTGATTTCAATGTTCGTAGGACTGGAATTAGTCACTTCCAGCTCTTCATTGTTATTCAATTCTTCCAAGATGACTTCACGCACCTCATCGTCTTCTATGTCGAATCCGAATTTCAACCAGTCGTACTGATGGACCTCATTCTCAAACGGATCTTGACTATTATAGAGACCTTGTACGGTTGTAGACCAGAAATACAGGCCGTGTTCTTTTTTCAGTTCCCACAGCCTCTCGACATGTGTATGGTGGAGCTTATTCTGCTCTACCAGTTCGAATTCGTGATCATAGATTTCCCCGCCATTGATCGTGACGATGTAGGAAGAGCGTCCTAAAGATTCCGCAATATCCCTGCACCGGGACAGCGATCTGCCTGTACTTAGTACGACATGAATTCCTTGTTCTTTTGCTTCTTTTACAGCTTTTTCGTTAGCCTCAGAAACGGTGCCTTCATGACTTACGAGGGTCCCGTCCAAATCCAAGGCGATCAGTTTGATATCTTCCTTCATTTCTCCCACGTCCTCTCTATTACTGTATCCATTCTAATACATCCATGCCCCCGGTACAATAAATCCGTAAGCCCGGCAATAGAGAGACCCCATGTAAAGACGGATCTTTACACGGGGTGCCTTTATAGAGCTTGGTGCTCCTTCTTTATTTCCTGAAGCAGGACTTGGTCCAGCAGCAGGGTCAATCCTGTCTGACTTAACGCCTTGGCTCCTTTCATGAGCGCTTCGTCTCCCGCTTTCGAGCGGGCAGCTTCCCGAAACTCGTCCGTATGAGCAACAAGCGAGTCCGGGCCTATTTTGATATATGGATGAAGGGTAGGAATGACTTGGCTGACATTGCCTGCATCGGATGAACCGAGACCTTTACGCTCGGCATGATACACTTCGCCGAGTGCCTCGATCTTCTGCCGGAACACTTCATCAAACGTTGGGGTTACTTTAAAATTATCTACTCCGTTTTGAATGCGCGTCATTTTGTAATCCGCGCCTGTGATTCTCGCCGCACCTGCAGCGATTTCTTCGACCCTGCGTGTTACTTCATCACATGCTTCACGCGTTGCTGCTCGTAAATAAAACCTCGCCCGGGCATAATCCGGAACGATATTAGGTGCCTGACCGCCATCCAAGATGACTCCATGGATCCGCACGTCATCCGGAACATGCTGGCGCAGGGCATTGATCCCGTTGTACAGTTGAATGACTCCATCCAAGGCGTTGATGCCGTCGTGCGGGTTGCTTGCCGCATGTGCACTTTTGCCGAAGAATTCAAAATCGACAGGATCGACGGCCAGCGTAGGCGCCGATCCCGACGTCCTCCCCATAGGATGAACCATCATACAGACATCTAAATCCTGGACGAGTCCGTGGCGGACGAATGTTCCTTTCGCACTGCCGTTCGGTCCGCCTTCTTCTGCCGGTGTGCCGAGTACGACGACATCTCCTCCGGTTTGACTGATCAATTCCCCTAATGCAATGGCAGCCGCACAAGAGGCTGTGCCGATAATATTGTGTCCGCATGCATGACCAAGACCCGGCAGGGCATCATATTCTGCCAAAAACCCGATTTTAGGTCCGGGAACACCAGAGCTTTTCACCGCACGGAAGGCCGTTTCATGTTCTGGAATATTCCGATCGACGACAAACCCTTCCTTTTCTAAAAGAGTGGTCAGCGTATCTGCAGCGAAATATTCCTCGTTGCCTATTTCCGGGCGTTCATGAATGCTGTGACTGATGGATAGGTATTCTCCCCGCTTCCCTTCTATCTTTTGCTCAAGAAGGGTGGAAAGAGAAGTTGCTGTTTCTGTAGTCATTTCCTCCACTCCTTTACCAGCCGATATCTTCCAATGGGACAAATGTCGGAATAAGGGAATCGTTATATGTTTTCTTAATGTGATCCGCTACGTCCTCTTCTTGATAAAGCTCAACGATTTTCTGGTAGACTTCTTTATCTGCTTCATCGGCACGAGCCGCAATGATGTTGATATAAGGTTGAGCGGTTTCATCCTCAATATAGACAGCGTCTTCCACCGGTACAAATCCTGCTTCAACCGCGACTCCATTATTAATGACGGATGCAGCGACATCGGGAAGGACACGTGGTGTCTGGGCAGCAACAATCGGCTCAAATTTCAAGTTCTTCGGATTATCTTCAATGATATCGAGCGATCCATTTCCGTCGAAATCTTCCGGTAGACCGATCAGACCCGCCTGCTCAAGGAGAAGCAGAGCGCGTCCCATGTTCGTTGCTTCTTTCGGGACAGCGATGGAACTTCCATCAGGAATGTCCTTTACATCTTTATATTTTTCGGAATAGACACCCATTGGAGCAATGATCGTCGTACCGATCGGCTTCAAGTCTAAATCGTGCTCTTCTATGAAGGAATCAAAATACGACACCGTCTGGAAAGCGTTCAAATCGATATCTCCATCAGCAAGTGCCATGTTCGGGCGCACGTAGTCCGCGAATTCAACCAGTTCAATGTCAATATTCTCTTTCTCTGCTTTCTCCTGGACTTTCTCCCAAATCGGGACGCCGGAACCATTCAGGCCTACCTTCACTTTCGTCTTCTCACCAGATGCTGCGTCGCCTTCACTGGAGCACCCTGCTAATACAAAACTGATGATTGCGATGAAACCTAAAATAAATCCCCACTTTTTCATAATAATATCCCCCTGTTATTGTCTACGTATTTTTCTTGATATAAAGTTTCCAACCGTCTGCGTAAGCTGCACAATCAGTACGAGCAATAGGACCGTTGCAATCATAATATCTGTTTCAAAGCGTTGATAGCCGTAAGAGATGGCCAAATCTCCCAAACCTCCGCCTCCAACAAAGCCCGCCATGGCGGAAGCACCGACGAGACCGATCGTTGCAATCGTCAAGTTAAGAATAATAGAACTCAATGCTTCTGGTATATAAACACGACGTATGATCTGCCACGGTGTCGCTCCCATCGCTTCTGCTGCTTCGATGACTCCTGGTTTCACTTCAAGCAAGCTGCTTTCCACAAGCCTCGCTATGTACGGAGCAGAGAAGATGACGAGCGGAACGACAGCTGCTGCTGTCCCGATCGATGAACCGACAAGCAGACGTGTAAACGGCAGGATCGCTACGAGCAATATGATGAACGGAATGGAACGGAAGAAGTTCACAACCGCACTTAATCCGTTAAAGAACGGTTTATTTTGAAGCAGCCCTCCCTGTCTCGTAACAACGAGAAGTATTCCAAGCGGCAGGCCGATTAGCGCTGCTGCCAGGAGGGATATACCGACCATGACAAGGGTCTGATATGTCGCTTCCCATATTTTCGGCCAAAAATCCATCAAATTAACCTGCATGTGCAGTCACCTCCTGTACCGTTACGGTTTGTTGGATATGGTGGATCGCTTTAAGAATTTCTTTCGCATCCCCTTGGAACTCCACGACTAAATGACCGAATGGAATACCCTGCAGTTCCGTAATCTGTCCGAACAGTACATTTACTTCCACATCAAAACGTTTTGCCACCTGTGAGAGGACCGGCTGTCCTGCGCTTTCCTCCACAAAGGTGATCCGGTAGATATTCCCGGAGGCATGGCGCTTTTCGATGCCGTCTAGAATAGACGCGGGTATATCATTCTCCATCACCGTCCTTACGAAATTCTTGGTTGTCGGATGCTGCGGATTGGAGAAAAGGTCGAAAATGGATCCACTCTCCATGACACGTCCGTTTTCCATCACTGCTATCCTGTCACACACCTCACGGACGACATTCATTTCGTGAGTGATCATCAGAATCGTAATGCCGTACTCGTCTCTCACCTTCTTCAAAAGTTCCAGGATTGACTTGGTTGTCTCCGGATCGAGAGCGGACGTTGCTTCGTCACATAATAGAATATCAGGGGAGGTCGCCAAAGCTCGGGCGATACCGACCCGCTGTTTCTGCCCGCCGGACAGCTGGTCCGGGTAATGATTTGCCTTTTCAGACAGACCGACGAAGGCTAGAATTTCCTTCACCCTTTGATCTATCTCTTTCTTCGGCGTACCGACAAGAGATAATGGAAATGCCACGTTATGGTGGACGGTTTTGGACTCCAGCAGATTAAAATGCTGAAAGATCATTCCGATGCGCTTCCGGACTGTCCTTAAATCCGGTTTGGACAGCTTCGTCAAATCCTCTCCATTGACGACGACCCTTCCTTCTGTCGGCCGTTCCAATAAATTAACAAGACGGACGAGCGTGCTTTTTCCAGCGCCGCTGAAACCGATGACTCCGAAGATTTCCCCTTTATGTATCGTCAAATCGACACGGTCGACGGCACGCAGTTCTTTCCCTTCGTGCTGATACACTTTCGATACGTTTTCAAACTGGATCATCGAATCCCTCCTATGCTTTCCTAAACAAAAAGAGCCTCTCTTCTTATAAAACAAGAAGAGAGGCTCACACGTATGTATATGAGATCCGTCTCTCCTCATCTGTCACGCCCACAGGCGTGCTGGAGTTGGCACAGTTTCTGACGGAGACATCCGTTCAGATCCGCTGCCGAGGTTTCAAAGGGCCAGTCCCTCCACCTCTCTAGATAAGAAGATCGATTCAATTCGTTATTCAATTATGTCACTGGTGAAAATGATAATACAGCCTCATCCACCTTGTCAATTCCATTTGTAACTTTTCTCAGAAAAATGGAGAAATTCAGATTCCATAAATACCTTAAAGGGTATGTATAGCCATAAATCAGGAAATTAAAAAGGAGGATTCTATGTTTCATTATACAGTTGAAACGAAGAAGAGTGTCGAGGATGCAGTGGAAAGCCTGGAACAACAGCTGAGTCTGGAGCAGTTCGGGGTCTTATGGAAGTTCAATGTCAAAGATAAGCTGACGAAAAAAGGATTGGACTTCCATCAGGAATTTCGTATTCTTGAAGTGTGTAATCCGAAAGAAGCAGAAAGCATCCTATCCGAGAATACCCTTGCCGGTTATTTTCTCCCTTGTAAAATGGTCGTATATGATGAGCAGGGCACAACAAAGATCGGAATGCCGAAACCAACTGCTCTTGTAAGTCTCATTGGCGATGCTGCCGTTCAATCACTCGCCTCCGATATCGAGGAACGGTTGATTCACTGTATAAGCAAAAGCGTGTGAAATTAGATCCCTGGTCAGGGTTCACCCATCCGCACTCTACCAGGGATCTCCATTTAATGCTCGATAGGCGGAATTTTCGGATCCGTACCTTTCAACGAGTAGTGAAAAGATCCCCGGTTGGTTACCGCTCCGTAGAAGATATCCGAAACCGCATGGGGAGTGATCTGTTTCTCTACCCACGCTTCTGTCTTTTCCATACGCGCTATCATATCCTTTTGTAAAATACCGTCCATAATCAAGGGGAT
Source organism: Halobacillus sp. ACCC02827 (assembly GCF_030291935.1). Taxonomy (NCBI): domain Bacteria; kingdom Bacillati; phylum Bacillota; class Bacilli; order Caryophanales; family Bacillaceae; genus Halobacillus; species Halobacillus sp. ACCC02827. The sequence goes on from NZ_CP128168.1 coordinate 3,445,794, forward strand.
GTCATAACCCCCACCCCTATTCCACATACCTATGTCTTCTCTAGTAACAGGCTCTTTTCCCTGCTTCAATTGCACCGTCAATCTCCCGTCCGGTTCTATGATTGCCGTGTATACGTCCTCAATCCGGAATACATCTTTTTCCCGAAGCATTTGTATTATGTTATCAATGGAATAGCGAATTCGCTTAACGTTTTCACCAATCATCTTCCCTTCGAAAACGACAACAGTTGGTTCGAAGGTCAATAACTTACCGAACCAAGGACTCCTCAGCTTCATCCATACAATGACTTTTTGTAAGAGCGCGATCGCTATAATAGCTGTCACCGTATGGATGTGGTTGATATTCGGATCAGCAATATCCGCTCCCACCACGGAGCCGAGAACCAGGACAACAACGAAGTCAAAGACAGGTAGTTCACCGATCGACCGCTTCCCCATAAAGAGACCTACGGCCAAAAGCAATGGCAGGATTGTGACGATTCTAAGCAGTACCTTCCAGGTATCCATCCAAAGTTCCATCATGTCACCTCTTCCTTAGCTTGGTATTCTATCGGTATTCTTATCCGAATCTTTTCTTGTTGACAAAAATACCACTAGGGGTATATTATTAGTCATGTACTGTTCAAAGCGAACAAAAATAACTGCTTAAGGGAGGCCGACGCAGTGGAATATAACACAGCTATGAAAAACAGAGTGAAACGATTAGAAGGGCAATTGAGAGGCGTACTGAAAATGATGGAGGAGAATAAAGACTGTAAAGATGTCATCACACAGCTTTCTGCATCCAGAAGCGCGATCGATCGTGCCATCGGTCTTGTCGTCAGCTCCAACCTTGCAGAGTGCATTCAAGGGTCCGATGACGATCAGACAACAGAAGCGTCCATTAACGAAGCTGTTCAATTGCTAGTCAAAAGCAGATAATTTTTTTACTTTACAATATACCCCTACACGTATTAGTATAACCCAATAAGGAGGCAGTAAAATGTCAGAGACGAAGAAAACGAACATCATTTTATTCAGCGGAGATTACGATAAGGCGATGGCCGCTTATATCATCGCCAACGGGGCAGCAGCCTATGATCATGAAGTTACCATCTTCCATACTTTCTGGGGACTGAATGCTCTAAGGAAAGACGAACCAATTAAAGTGAAGAAAGGCTTCATGGAGAAAATGTTCGGGAAAATGATGCCACGGGGTGCGGATAAAATGGGCATTTCTAAAATGAATTTCGCAGGATTCGGCCCTAAAATGATCAAAGACGTTATGAAGAAGCATAATGCTGTGCCGTTGCCGGACTTGATTGACATGGCTCAGGAACAGGAAATCAACCTTGTTGCCTGTACAATGACGATGGATCTCCTCGGTCTCCAAAAGGAAGAACTGTTGGATGACATCCAGTACGCTGGTGTAGCTGCTTATTTGGCAGATGCAGAAGAAGGAAACGTTAACCTATTTATCTAATCAGGAGGTTGAAACCATATGAAAACAATGACAGCTAAAGAAGTAGAACAGCAGCTGAGTGAGGCTCTGAACATCATTGATGTCAGAGAAGACGAAGAAGTGGCAGAAGGTAAAATACCCGGTGCTGCACACATCCCTCTGGGATTTATTGAAGAGCGGGCGGTTGAATTGGATAAAGATACACCTTATATCATGGTTTGTCGCTCCGGCGGACGCAGCGGCCGTGCTTCAGAAATACTCATGAGTAAAGGGTTTGACGTAACGAACATGGAGGGCGGCATGCTCGCCTGGGAAGGCCCGACAGAATAAATCACATACCTATATGGGTAAGGAGGAATCTCAGATGACAATTAAAACGAATCAGACGCTTGATGCCAAAGGCTTGGCCTGCCCAATGCCGATTGTAAAGACGAAGAAAGCATTCAAAGACCTTGCTGCAGGCGATGTCTTAGAAGTGCTTGCAACAGATAAAGGTTCCAAAGCCGATCTGCAGGCATGGGCGAAAAGCTCCGGACACGACTATCTCGGTATTATCGAAGACGGGGATGTCCTGAAACACTATCTCCGGAAAACCAGCGGCGAAGAAGCCCAGGAGAAGAAACATCCACACATCGTGGACAATGAAACACTTCAGGAAGTACGCTCACAGGAAGTAACCATACTGGATGTTCGTGAACAGGCAGAATTTGCATTCACGCACATCCCGGGAGCGGTATCCATTCCACTAGGAGAGCTGGATGCACGCATGAATGAGATCGACAGCACCAAACCTGTTTACGTCATCTGCCGCACAGGAAGCCGCAGTGACTTGGCTGCACAGAAGCTGGCAGACAAAGGCTTGGAGAACGTGTACAATGTCGTACCTGGCATGAGGGAATGGAACGGAGAAACTTCCTCCATTCATAATTAAATTTTTTTGCAAACCAATATACCTTAGGGGGTAAATAGGATGTCAGTAAAAACTATGCCGATTGCAGATATCGTCAAGAAAGTGCTGAATAAGGAAGAGCTGTTCCTACTGGATGTACGGACAGAGGACGCATTCCATGATTGGAAAATCGAAAGTGACAGCTTCACTTATATGAACGTGCCTTACTTTGATCTGCTCGATGGCGTCGAGTCTATTACCGATCAGTTACCGAATGATAAAGAGATTGCCGTCGTTTGTGCCAAAGGCGGCTCCTCTGAAATGGTGGCAGAACTGATTAGTGAGGCAGGATATGAAAACGTATATTCCGTCGAGGGTGGAATGAAAGAGTGGAGTGAGCACCTGGAGCCGGTAAAAGTCGGTGAATTGAGTGACGGAGGATCTGTCTATCAATTCATACGTATCGGTAAAGGCTGCCTGTCTTATATGGTCGTTTCTAAAGGCGAAGCCGTTGTCATCGACGCGACAAGAATGACCGACGTGTACAAAGACTTTGCAGAAGAAAACAATTGGAAGATCACACACATCCTGGACACTCACCTGCATGCCGATCATATATCCGGCGGCAGACAACTTGCTGAAGAAACAGGCGCTTCCTACTGGCTTCCACCCGAAGATGCTGCCGAAGTAACATTTGAATACAACGCGCTGCAGGACCAAACGAAGATTCAGGCCGGAAATGCAAAGATCGATGTGCATGCGCTCTATTCCCCTGGTCATACGAAAGGCTCCACGTCCTTCGTTGTCGATGATCGTTACTTGATGACGGGAGATATTTTATTCATCGATTCGATTGGAAGACCGGACCTTGCCGGAAAAGCAGAAGACTGGGTAGCGGACCTTAGAGAGACACTTTATACACGCTATAAGGAACTATCTGCCGAGCTGCTTGTTCTGCCTGCCCACTTCATGACGATGGAGGAGTGGAATGAAGATCATACGATTGCTCGAAAACTGGGAGCACTATTCCAGGAGAATCATGGTTTAAACATTGAAGACGTTAGTGAATTCCGTAAACTTGTCACAGAGAACCTTCCACCACAGCCGAATGCTTATCAGCAGATCCGGGAAACGAACATGGGTAAAATCCGTCCGGATAAGGAGGAACAGCGCGAAATGGAAGTGGGACCGAACCGCTGTGCAGTAAGGTAACCATCAGACGACCCAATAAAACTACTGGAGGTATGAAATCATGAACGTAACCAAAGTATTAGATGCTAAAGGCCTGGCATGCCCAATGCCGATTGTCAAAACGAAGAAAGCGATGAACGATATAGAATCAGGAGAAATACTGGAAATCCATGCAACAGATAAAGGCGCAGAGAGCGATTTGACTGCATGGGCTAAATCCGGAGGACACACCCTTCTCGACCACCAGGAAAACGAGGGTGTCTTCAAATTTTGGATTCAAAAAGCATAACAACAGCAAAAGGGAACCGTCCATTCGGTTCCCTTTTTTAAGGAGGTACAAGACACATGGAATATGGATTTATTCTTACTATATTTGCTATCGGATTTGTGGGTTCCTACATCTCCGGGATGCTCGGGATCGGCGGCGCGATTATCAACTACCCGATGCTGCTCTATATACCGGCCTTCATCGGCGTCGGTTCGTTTACGGCATACGAAGTATCAGGAATCAGTGCGATCCAGGTCTTCTTCGCAACGATCGGTGGTGTGTGGGCCTATCGAAAAGGCGGGCATCTTAATAAACCACTGATCTTATACATGGGGGGCAGTGTATTAATCGGTAGTTTTATCGGCGGATACGGCTCTCAATTCATGCCGGAGAACGGCATCAACATCGTTTACGGAATTATTGCCCTTATTGCAACCATCATGATGTTCATCCCTAAGAAAAGGACCGATGAAACACCCGTGAATCTTGTGACGTTCCACAAGCCTGCCGCTTCCCTGCTTGCCTTCCTCGTTGGTATTGGAGCTGGTATTGTAGGAGCCGGAGGAGCTTTCCTGCTCGTACCGATAATGCTCGTCGTCTTGAAAATACCGACAAGGATGACCATCGCCTCCTCTCTCGCGATCACTTTGATCTCATCGATCGGTGCAACCATCGGGAAAGTGACAACGGGACAATTCGATTATCTGCCTGCTTTTATTCTTATCCTGGCAAGCTTGATCGCTGCGCCGTTGGGAGCGAAGTCAGGACAGAAAATGAATACGAACGTTCTCCAAACCATACTCGCTGTCCTTATACTTGGCACAACCATTAAAATCTGGTTCGATATCTTTTAACTTATCTAAAAAAACCACCATCCCTGACCTGGAATGGTGGTTTTTCTTTTATTAAGCTGCTTCCTCTTGCTCTTCTTCCGGATTCACCATTTCTGTTTCATCCAGATAACGAAGCAAGTCTCCGTATATGATAGAATCGGATGTTTCTAATTCTTCCTGCGCAGCATCGAAACCAGTATCACACGCTCCATTTTCTACAGTTTCTCCTGTTTCACGGTCATAGCAGGCACCTTGAATACCTACATATTCTTCATCAGCAAAGTTTCCATCACGTGTGATCATAAGCTGACGGCGGTCCTCGTCCAATAAATCATGGCCGAACTGGATCGGATTATCATCTTCGATTCCAAGCAGGTTGGTGATGGTCGGACGCAGATCAATCTGTCCACCCACCGTATGGTTCTTCTCCGGTTCAATATCCTTACCATACAGAAGCAACGGTACTCGCTGCAGCTGGAATTGCTCATAATCATTAATATCTTTACCTAAATACTCGCCCATGGCCTTCTGGTGGTTCTCAGAAATACCAAAGTGGTCACCGTAAATGACGAGAATCGTATCATCATACAGGTCGGACGCTTTGAAGCGTTCGACAAACTCTTTCAATGCCTCGTCCTGGTAACGAATCGTTTGGAAGTAACGGTTCAGCGTGTTACTGCCTGTTTCACCAGGCTCAATCAATTGTTTATCTTCCGGAAGCGTAAACGGATAGTGGTTGGTCAATGTAATGAGTTTGGAGTAGAATGGCTGCTCCATTTCTTCCATCTTATCCAGAGAATCCTGGAAGAAATACTCATCCATATAACCCCAGCTGTGCGATTTCTCTTCCGTAATCTCATAGTCCTCTTTCGAGAAGAACTCATCATATCCGAGAGAATCATACATCACATTCCGGTTCCAGAACGTCTTATCGTTAGCATGCATGACGTTCGTGAAGTATCCGTTCTCGCTGAGTAGACCCGGCATACCTTTGTATTCGTTACCTGAATGGGTAAAGAATACTGCTCCACGGTTCAGCGGATACAAGGAATTGGCAAGCAGGAATTCAGAGTCGGACGTACGTCCCTGCTTCACCTGGTGATAGAAGTTATCGAAATATATACCATCTTCTTTAAGGTCATTAAAGTAAGGAGTCAGCTCTTCTCCATGAAGAGTATTATCAACTACAAAGGTCTGCGTACTTTCAAGAGAAAGGACGATGACGTTCTTCCCTTCTGCAATGCCTTCCAACCGGTCGCTGTCTTCCTGTTCGTTTTCATTGACGTAGTTGATGGCAGGGACCAGCTCATTGCTGTCCGCAAACGTCTTTTTCATTTCCGTCTGGCCTTGAAGCACGGCATCATACACGTGGTAATTAATCAAACCGATATATTTAACCAGCATATTACGGTCAAAAGCACGCTCCAACAAGTCTGTCCTTTCCGTTTCCGCCCATTGAAGATTAAGAAGGAAAAGCGGTACGGCGATAATAGCTAGCAGGAATCCTTCCCGGCGTTTCGGCTTGAACACCTGAAGACGTGAAGGCTTCAAGTAGAATAATAGAAAAGCAGCAAGCAGCACATCTACGAACAATAAAATGTCACTGGGTTCCAATATGGTCGTGATGCTTCCACCAAGGTCCGCCAGGTTGGCGACCTGGCTGATCATCGGGATTGTAATGAAGTCGTTATATTCTCTGTAAAAAAGCACGTTCACATATAGAAGAACGGACCCAAGAATATAGGACACAAACATCCCGCGGCGCCCGCCGAGCAATATTCCGAGGCCGAAAATGAGCAGAATACTGCTCAAAGGGTTAAACAGAAGGATCCGTCCTTCATTCGCATTTTCAACGTTCAGGGAGAAGATATTCCCTTGTATATAAGACATCTTTATCCAAAACACCAAAATGACTAGTGCATAGACTAATAGTTTCATTCCGAGTGATTTATTCATATGTTTTTTAATTGTAAACATTGTAAAACCTCCGTTAAATTTTACATTACCCTATTCTAACTTATTTGAACACCTTTTTGTACTACTCCCTGCATTCTTTAAAAAGTCTGACACAATTCGTGTCTAAACTCATAGATTCCGCACGAAAAATGAAACGGGAGACCTATTTCATCCGTACACACTTTAAAAGTTAACCTTATTTTTATATAGTTAACATTTGAGGAGTGATTGTAATGAAATTGAAAAAAGCATGGAGAAATATGCTGCTTTGTACAGGGTTCGCAGCTTTTACAGGCGTCATGGCTCAATTGGAGATTCCTTTACCTCTTATACCGATCAGCGGCCAGACACTCGCTGTCGGTTTGAGCGCGACGGTCCTTGGAAGTTTGCGGGGTGCTTCCGCAATGATTATATACGCAGGGATGGGGGTTGCCGGGTTACCGGTTTTCGCAGGAGGAGCAAGCGGATGGGAGGTCGTTTCCGGGACAAGCGGCGGATACATTCTCGGATTCATACCTGCCGCCTACTTGATCGGCCTTCTCATAGAAAGAAAAGGAATTCAACTAACTACAGCGATTTATGCCAACCTGGTTGGTACAGCCCTTATCCTCCTATGCGGTATGATACAACTTCAATCGCTCCTCGATCTTTCTTGGAGCGAAGCCCTTAAAGCAGGAGTCATTCCGTTTCTCCCAGTCGGTATTATTAAAGCGCTTCTTGCCGCCTATTTCGGTGTGCTTATTCAAAAGAAGGGGAGAAATTCACCTCTACGGAAGACAGCCTGAACGCTATGAGTTAAGAAAATCGCACCTTTACATAATTTGGATGATGACGGCGCATCCTATTTAATGGAGGTGAATACGATGCAGCCATACCTTTGCCCCAACTGCAAAACGAACCGGTCCAGGTTCAACGTGATCGAGCAGAAGGCATCCGCCGTGAAAATGAATCCAAAAACCGGAGAAGTCGACACGGAATATTCCAACGAAAATATGGACGCCTTTCATACGCCGTACAAAGGACCGGATAAAAAGGTCCAGTGCGGAGCATGCGGTCTTGTGGAGGACGAGCGTTCCTTCGTAGCATTCGCACAAAACAACCGGTTGGATTGAAAGAAACCGATAAAAATAAGCCCACTCGCCATAATTGAGAGGGCTTATTTTTATCGGTTCATTCGGCTGAAGAAATCATCAAGCATATCGTCCTCGTCTTCTTCCTTGGTGTCTTCCTCTTCTACACGCAGATCCCCTTGAAGGCTGTCCAGATCAAGGTCGTCTAAGTCATCGTCCGTGAATTCAGGGATTTCCGCCACTGGATTATTAACGGGGACATCTACTTCTTTCTCTTCATTGGAAGCTGCTGCCTCTTCCTCCTGCAGATAGAGAGCATCATCGATATCATAAGCATTGCTGTTCATCGTGGCGAGCAGCGTGGTCGCCCGCATCGGGTCGAGCATCAATTGATAAAGAATACTACCGATCAACGCCTCGGAATGTTCATGCTTCATCCAGCTGCGCTGTTCTTTCGTCAACGGCTTCGGTAGAGGAATTGTCACCATTTCCTTTTCCTTCGACAGTGTCTCACTGACCCCGTCCATGACAAACTGAGCAATTCTGCTTGAAAAGTTCCTTCGCTCTTCTTCTTTTAAACGGGTTAATTGCTTCAATATATGATCAGGTGTGTCCGAGGGAACACGAAACGTGATCGATTGTCCCCTCTCCACACTTTTCCTGGAAGAACTCATAGAATCCTCCTATTATTTAGCGGATCCTGATTTTTGTTCTTGCTTCTTGTTATCTTTGGAGAACTCTTTATTGTTTTTGCGGATGAAATCAGAAATCAGCTTGTAATAAGCGTTTGCCATCATCCAAATGCTTTCCTGCTCGTCCTCAAAGAACTCGATATTGAAACCGTCCAGTTTGTTGTTCAGTGTCTTGATGTAATCTTTCAAAACAGCAGAACCGCCACCGACAAAGTAGCAGATCTCTGTCTGGGAGTTTTTCTGCCATACATTTCTCAAATAACGGTATTGTTTCTTCGCAAGTTCAAGAAGGATGCGGTCGGTAATGTCATGAACATTCGTACGGCTTCCGCGGACCATGATATGGTGGCGGTCATTCTTACGGGTGATGATATCAACGACATCTCGGCGGCTGTCCAATTCCACACCGTGTTTCGTCAGGATTTCATCACGAATCATTTCTAATGATTCAGAAACACCCAGGTTGAATCCTTGTGCTTTGTCATCATCCACATTGCGGTTACGGATCACAGCGATATCTGTGGACAGACCACCAATATCCTGAATCAAAATCTGTTTGTCCACAAGTTCTTTATTAATAATCGTCAAATCATTATCCATTACCAGGTTCACATAAGCTGCGAATCCTTCTGGATATACTTTAACTTCATCAAATTTCAAATTAACTTTGATTCCTTGATATTTAGGCGTTACAAGGAACTCGACCTGGTGAACAGATCCAAGCAGCTGCGAACGGTACCCAACGTCTTTTCCTTCTTTCACTTCTCTAAGTGGAAGTCCTGTACCCAGCGTGTAGTTCGCCTCTAATACGTTATTTTTGCTGGATTGAGCGTTTTTACCGGATACAGCATCCATAGCTAATGCAGCAAAAAGCATGACCAGCGTCTGATCTTCCTCTGACTTATAACTGCCAGGGTCGAGTTCAGTAGAGTTGGTCGTTTTTGTAGCCAGATTACCTACACGGTAAATTGCGTTGTTTTCCCTCAGAGCAGGGGAGTGCACGCGGATATGTAGGTTATCAAGTGGTTCTTTATCATCCAAATCTTCAATACCGATTACAGGTCGGTCCTCCAGATCTCTTGCAATGACGTTCGGGATATATAAAGAAGATTCTAGTTTTCCAAAGTTTGCTTTTACAGCATCGTTACCTACATCAACAGCTGCGATTCTTGAATTTGTCATATTATACAGCTCTCCTTTTCTATTACTAAATTTTGTCTAGCTTACTCTTAATCTATTAAACACGCTCCTAATAGTCAATGCGCCTTTTTGAGTATTCATTCATGTGTGCATGTGTACAAATATGTTTACAAGTGTACTTTTTAGCACGCACGTTGATATATAAGAATGTGTACACTTTTGTTTTCATGCACACATATTTGAATACGTATTGTTTTCTTTTTGTACACATGTTTACATTAATGTGTTCTTGTGTGCATTTTACGCAAACATACAATATCTTACACAAAAAGATGGGCTTAGTACTACTGCGATTTTCCAGAACCCGGGCTGATGTGAGGAAAGTAGGAGGGTGTGAAAAAGGGGGATGAACAAAAACCACGTCGATTTTCTAAATGAAATTATCTCTTAAGATAAAATCATCCTATTTGAAGCATAGGAGGAGGGAGATGGGAGATTCCTATACATGAATGGGAGCGCCTTAATAAGCACCATATGCACGGGACCGAAGTGAAAGAGAGTGGAAGAACACGAAGAACGTAAGTGACCCGATATCAACAAACGTAAAAGAGGCATACGACTGTATGCCTCTTTTACAAGTATAGATGTCCCATTAAATAATAGAGTAATCCGTTTATTTTTCTGTATGAACACGAAAAATTTCTTCCAATTTATCTGTGAGAGCGAGTGTCATCAGCCCGTTTCCTTCCGCAACTTTACTAAAGCCGAGAGGGGTCGTTCGCTTGATCAGCTGTGAAAAGATCTCCGACTCTGACATAGAGCGCTGAAACTGTTTTTCCACCAAAGGGATTAACAGCGCTATCCCTCCTGAGACATGAGGAGTAGCCATAGAAGTGCCGGAGAGCTTGGCATACTTCCCTTCCGTGTAAGTGGACAGGACATCAACACCGGGAGCAACCAAGTCTATTTGATCATTCATATTGGTAAATTCCGCGATTCCCTTGGAATCATCAACGGCTCCTACCTGTATGACTTCATTATAAGCGCCGGGATAGCTGAATTCCTGTGTATCTTCCCTGCCGTCTCCGTCATTTCCAGCGGCACATACGATCGATATTCCACTGTCTACGGCATCTTTTACAGCCTGATGGAGTTCTTCAGTATCTTGAGGACCGCCAAGGGACATGGAAATGACTCTTGCCTTCTCTCCGGAAGGCCCTTCCCAGTCGATCGCATAGCGAATAGCATTAACAATCCACTCATAACTGCCACTCCCATCACCGGAAAGGACCTTTAAAATAAGTAGTTTTGCTTTTGGCGCCACCCCTACTACTCCATTTCCATTCTCTAAAGCTGCGATGGTACCGGCAACATGGGTGCCGTGTCCGTTATTATCATTATAATCTTCTATACTTCCATTAAAGTCATCCGTGAAATTGTAGCCATCGATGATCTGCCCCTCCAAATCCGGGTGATCCATCTGACAGCCTGTGTCAATAACAGCTACGACACTGCCTGCACCTTGATCTGTCCGTTCCCACAACTCCTCTGCTTCCACCATTTTTATTCCTGAAGGAACCTCTGAAATGGACTCTAAAACAGTTTCTGTGCGATATGGAATCAGTTTCATTTGGTTCATGGGTATCTCCTCCTGCTTATGGTTTGGAGTTCAGTCATGAAGGGAATCTCTTCCATAATTATACCATCATCACTTATCCAGAGTGAATGAGGCATGTGTGTAAACAAGAAAACAGAACCATCTACCCATTTGAATAAATATGCGTTATAATCTTAATAAATCGTTCTTCATAAAGAACGGAAAGGGTGAAGGAAATGTTGAAAAAGATCTGCACTACTTGTCAAAGACCATCTTATCGATCCTCCTCCTCTCAATGGGTCTGCCCTTTATGTCATGAGAACTTATCACACGTCGCTTCCATTACCCCCCCACGCCTGCCGAAACGGGAAACCGTCCAAGCTATCTACAAAAGGCACATTAGGACACAAACTCCCTGATTGGAACATATAGTAAAGGAGCTCGAAGAGGAGGCGGCCTATTGTCCATGAATCAGGATCACTGCATCCGAGTCCCTGTTCTATATGACTGGGTTACCTTAAACGAGACATTTTATAAAAACCACAACATTCCTCTTTCCCAGATAGAATCATATCCTGTAGAAAAGCTCATTTTTAACATCGAAAGAGCATGTAAAAACAAGTATTACTTCCCTCTGTGGGAACATTACTCCAAGCATTCCTATGCGGTTACCATTAAAGTTACTCAGGTCCATAAAATGAGAGGCCCGATGAAACTCGTGTTGAACGGGAAAGAGTCTTTCTCCATCGAGGCAGAGCAGCCGTTCTCTATCACGGTACCAAACATCACCTCTATTGTTTTAAAGGTTCCTGAATCCTGCACCATTACCGGGTATATAGGTACAGTAGAGGTGATCCTTAAGAAGGCATATCATTCTTCCGACAGGTATAAAGTATCAAGCTTTTTCACGTCTGCTCCGGATGCTTCAAATAATGCAGATTACTCCCCCTTACATGTCTATGTAAAAACCAATCGGAGAGAGCCCTCATCAACAATCCCCCAACGGTTTTCTGTGGTTATTAAAGGCTTCCTCGCCGTTATCCGGACAGATACAATAACAGAGGAACAGTGCCTGGTGGAGGTTCTACCAATCCATTATGAGAAAAACGTTCATCTCCATACCCCTGACGGAGCAGAAATTTCCTACACAATCCACGACATTCATCTGCATTCTACATCTGCATGCATAGATCAGAGGCGCTGTTTGAAAATTTCTCATGAAATCCAGGTAGATCTTACACTAAAGTCAACAAAAATCCACACCATCGCCATACGAGGCTCTCTGAAACACCCCTATATTAAGCCAAGCGAATCACAGTAAGCGCAGCCCCCGTTGCCCCTCCTCCGACCAGAACAACCGTAGCAAGCAGACCAAAAAACTGAACTCTGATCGTATCACCAGCGTTCAAATTCACAATAAGATCATTATTATAGCTGGATGTTGAAAGGGATGGAGAGAGAATGGATCCAGGTACAGCCGTACCATTCCGAAGAATCCTCGTGCCCGCCAGCAGCCCGACTGTCGTATTTAACTGGTAGGACACATAGTACCTCCCCGAAACAGGCACCGTGAATACCTGATTGTTCGGCGTGGCTGTGAATCCTCCTAATACCTGATTATTCGGGAGCGGTACATTCGTGCCCCCTGCAATGACGAGCAGGCTGGTTCCTGACGTGTTAGAAGCATACATCGAGTCTCCTCCGACAGGATCGGATTCACTATTACAGAACGGAATTTGTGCCATCTCCCTCTACCTTTCCTATGTTCAGAATTTATAATTTAAAGAAAAAGAAACTTTTACTGCAGAAGATCCTGTGCCAGCACCGCTGATTCCAATGGAGTTCAGATTATCCAGTGTAATTGCCCTGCTTTCTCCCGGTGCTACTGTAAATCCAGTCACTTCTGTATCGTTCACCAGCAGAGATGCCGTAGGTGATGTTTCCGTAATTCCGTTGTTCTCAATCATAATCGTTCCATTAATAGCAAAACCCGTACTGTCCTCCCACACTTCCACAGGCGTTCCCGCAGTCGTGTCCTCCAAGGTAATGGTAAAACACACGGCATCATTGACACTGCTGACAGACATATCACTGCAGCCGCCTAATAAAGCCATACTAAACACCCCCTTCTCCCCTTAGTTATTTCATCCTATGCACGAAAGAGAAAACAGTATAGCCGATTGTCCAGCGTCATTCCCCGGGCAATAAAAAAAACGCACCGGCTCTCAGGCCGGTGCGTCGTATTGTATATTCTATTATGGTAAATATTTACGTGGGTTTACAGAGTTTGAACGAGCACCATTGTACGATCCTTCGTGAATCTCGAAATGGAGGTGCTGCCCTGTAGAATCACCTGTGCTGCCCATATTTCCAAGGAACTGACCTTGGGATACGGTTTGACCAGCGGAAACAGCTGGAGTACTTCTCATGTGGCCATACACCGTTGTGTATGTCTGACCATTAATATGGTGGGTAATTTTCACGTTGTTACCCAGTCCTGAAGAATATCCAGCGGAATAGACAGTACCGGAAGCTGCTGCATGAATCGGAATCGTTCCAGGTCCGGCGATATCAATACCGGAGTGCAGACGGCTTGTGTTGTGGATCGGGTGGAATCGCATACCATATTCAGACGTGATCGTAGCATGTGCCGGCCAGATGAACATGGATCCACTGGACGTCGTGTTGCTGGAAGCACTTGATTCTGATTTGCTGCTGGAGCTGCTTGAACTGTTTGAAGACTCAGAAGAGCTGCTGGAGCTTGACGCAGCTGCTGCGGTAGCTTTAGCCTCTGATTCTTTTGCTGCTGCCTTCTCGGCTGCTGCTTTTTCAGATGCAGCTTTCTCGCGTGCTGCTTTCTCTGCAGCGGCTTTCTCTGCAGCAGCTTTCTTTCTGGCTTCTTCTTCCTTACGCTGACGCTCAATTTCCTGCTTGATCGCATTTTCCTGAGCTGCAAGCTCTGCCTGCTCGTCTTCAATTGCTGTAATCTCTGAAAGTGCTTCTCTCTCTTCTGCAGATAAGCCTTCCATTACAGAATTTTTCTCTTCTTTCTTATCATCAAGGCCGGATTTCAGTGACTCCAGCTCTTTAAGGTTGGATTCAAGGGAAGCAAGTTCGTCTTCTACTTCCGCTTTCTTGGATTCGACCGCCTCTTTATCAGCACGGTGCTGATCCAGCAATTCTTTATCTTTTTCAGCAATCGTATTCAGGCTCATAGCACGTTCCACGAAGTTACCGAAGCTTTCCGCCCCCATAAGGACGTCCAGGTAATCAACGGCTCCTCCACTTTGCTGCATGGACTTCACACGATCTTTAAGAAGTTCATCACGTTCTGCGATACGCTTCTCAAGTTCTGCGATTTCTTCTTTCAATTGCTCAATGTTCTGCTTCGTATCGGCAATTTCATTTTCCTTCGCGTCGATCTTGTCCATCGCTTCCATGATTTGTTTATCCAGGCGGGCGATTTCTGAGCTGATCTCGTCCTGACGTTCTTTCAGTTCATCCACCTGCTGCTTGGTTTGTTGCTTTTCCTGTTCTTTCTGTGACTGCTGCTGCTGGTTCTGTTCCAACTTCTCCTGATTTGTTTCGGCTGATACGGTGTTGAAGCTGGTTGGCAGTCCAGCAAGAATAAGACCGGTCGACAAAGCGGCAATTAATACTTTAGACTTCACTCTCTTGTTTCCTCCCCCGAATCCTTACCTGTGTAATAATGGTAGTTTCCTTGTTTTTTTATACTTTCAAATACTTGCGGATCGATGTGAAGCTTCCCCATAGTCCGATGATGACTCCCATGAGCAGCATCAGTGCTGATACTTGAAGGACGAATGGGTAAACCGGAAGTAGATCTATGAACAACGTCGGGTATCGCGTGCTGATTTCTGAGAAAAGGAAATCGTATCCGAATATGACAAGGAGGATTGGGATGACCGATCCTAATATACCGATCATAATTCCTTCTACGAGGAACGGCCAGCGGATGAACCAATTCGTTGCACCGACCATTTTCATGATTTCGATTTCTTTTCTTCTTGCGACGATTGTAATCCGAATCGTGTTAGCAATCAGGAACATCGCTGTGAACAACAGACCTGCTATGATGGCCAGTCCCACATTGCGGGCGATATCCATTACTTTGAACAGACGTTGAACCGTCTCTTCTGCATACTCTACTTTATCGATATTCTTGAATGTTTCAATTTCTTTTGCGACGGCAATAGTATCTTCAGGGTTCTCGGCATTGACGATGAATACATCGTTCAATGGGTTCTCATCCTTCAAGGATTCAAACACTTGCCCTTCATCTCCGAGGCTTTCGATGAGTTCATCGAGCCCTTCCTCTTTGGACTGGAATTTAACCGAAGATACTTCTGATATTCCTTCAATTTCTTCCTGCAGTGCATCTCGTGCATCTTCATCCGCAGTCACTTCGATGAATGCGCGTACTTCCACATCCTCTTCGATCTGCTTACCGATGTCATTCAAGTTAAGCAGTAATGTAGCAAAAACTCCGACTAGAAGTAATGTTACAGTGACAGCTGAAACGGATGCCACCGACATCCAGCGGTTTCTCGCAAGGTTCTTGAAGCCTTCTTTCATGTGGCGTCCGAACGTTCTAAATTTCATTTCGTCTGCCACCCCAAACGCTTCGTTCCTCACATACGCTGAATTCTTGAACGGTAGTCATGCCACAAGTTGTCGTCTCTTTGCGGTGATGTCTATCAAACAATTTATATCACTTCCTACTAAACACTCATTTTGTAAATCTATGTTGTCGATTCTATGTAATCTGTGTCGTTGCGTCGTTTACCTTCCCAATTATAACAAAGTTATTCGCTAAATACAGACAAATTATTATTACATTTGTGTTTCATAACGTTACACAAAAGTGACATGACTGAATATTCTTTCGACATATTTCATGGTTTTCTCTCCCTCTTCCTTAGTCTTAAATACCTATTAAAACCGCAAAAAAAGACAGCCGTTACAGCTGTCTTTTACCTGCTCTTTTCGATTGTCCTCTGCTGTTTTAATAACAGCAATTCCCGTTTTAACCGTTCGTTTTCCTGACGCATAGTTTCACGGGAATTTCCGGCAGGAATCAGGCAGACTTCATACCAAGCTTTACTGCGTCCGGCCACCGCTTCACTCGTTCGTTTCACCGTGGCTTTCGGATAGCAGGATCTCAGCGCAGCAAGTTCCTGATCCGAAAGCCTGAGCTCCCTGTAATAGATCCCTTCTCTAAAGGAATCATGGAGAAAACGATCAAAGGTGCTTTCCGGCATCTGCTGTCACCCCTCTAAGAAAAGCGTTTTCTTAACTATATCGCGGGCAGCAGATTTTTATGACTTTTGGTACACCGATTCTTTTACGACCACGTTGGCCACGACTTCCATCGGATCGATCAGCGGTACAGAGAGATGATACGGCTTCAATACAAGACCGATTTCCGTACATCCGGAAATGATCAGTTCTGCTCCGTTATTCAAAAGTTCCATGGATGCTTCCTTCAACTTATCCAATGGATCATGATCAGTATTTCCGCTTTTAATTCCATTCTCTCCATAAATGGCGTCCATGACTTTATTTTTCTGTGTCAATGGCGTAGGCGTAACGACCTCCAAGTGGTCGAAATACTTCTGGAACAATCCGCTCTCCAACGTCCCCGTCGTCGCCAATACGCCGATCTTCGTAACTTTCGGGTAATGGTCCTGAATGAATTTCTTCAATTCAAGGAAAGCATTCAGTAACGGGAAGGAAACGGATTTCTGAACTTCTTCTATGAAATAGTGGGCCGTCATACAAGGAATGACGGCGACTTCCACTCCTAATTTTTCCAAATTCTTCGCAGCATGGGTCATTTCAGGTACAGGACTTGCTCCTCTGCCTGATATCGCTTCTGTCCGATCAGGAATCTTCGCATTACTGTCTATGATGACGCGATAATGTTCCTGGTCTTTACTAGCGTCCGTTGCACGGATGATTTTCAAATAACATTCGGCTGTCGCTTCCGGGCCCATGCCCCCGAGAATACCGATCAGTTTATCATTCATATGATGCCTCCTAACAAAAGACCGGAACCAAGCAGTTCTTTATGAAATACCTGCCACTCGATTTTTCAGCGGCTTGAACAATATGTCCTCGTCCATTTCTGGTCTCGTTTTGTTTAACTGTTCCAGGGCGATCTTCGCTCCCGGATCCATTCCTTGACAACCGGCCAACAGAACAACATCGTTTTCCTTCACTTCAGACAAGGCATGTTGGACAGCATCATCCAACTCTTTGTATAAGTGGACACGGATACCCGCTTTGTCCATCATCTCCTGAAATACGCGCACCTCTTCTTCTGTCACAACGTCTTTCTCTGTGACGTGGGAATGACTGACGGTCGCAATCAGTTCCGTCAGACCGAGCTTAGGCGCCCATTCCATAATAGCCTGGGCATTCTCGCGGTTTACAGTTACGCCGCGGCTTCCGCGGATGGCGTAGACCAATTTCAAATCGGCATAATCCATTTGTTCCAGCGTACTGAGGGTCACATTAATATTTCCGTAGTTCGCAAAGTGGTCGTCCAAGATCTTGAAATCGTCTTCGAACACCATTTCGAAGCGGCGCTCGACGCCTCCAAACCCTTTCAAGCCTTTCTGGATCGTCTCAATCGGAATTTCGTTCAACAATGCTGCTGCGATCGCAACCATGGAATTATATACGGAATGATACCCCGGTGTCGACAGCTCGATGTCAAAGGACTCTCCGCCATACTTGCTTCCGCCGACTGTAAATGGCTTGCGGATCTCTACCGTGAACTTCGCACGGCCTGTGGAAAGGTCAAGATTTTTACAAATCAGATCTCCGTCTCCTGTCTCCACACTGAAGGTAAGGACGTTTGCTTCCGTCTCTTCTATAAGGGAGGCGGAATAAGCATCGTCCAGGTTAAGGATTGCCCATTTGCCTGCGCCTGCATTACGGATAAGACTTGCTTTGCTGTTGAAATACTCTTCAAAAGAACCGTGGAGGTCAATATGTTCGCGGCTGATGTTATTCAGCGAGACGATGTCAAAATCAACGCTTCCGACCCTGCTTAAATCAAGTGCAGAGGAGGAGACTTCCATCGTTACATGGGATACATCCTGGTCTCTCATCTGAGCGAAGTAATGGTGGAGATCCAACGATTCCGGCGTCGTCAGTTTCGTCGGTTCCGAATAATCACCGAATTTGACAACTACCGTCCCGATCAATCCTGTTTTCCAACCATGCTCTTCTAAAATGGCATCGGTCATAAACGATGTCGACGTCTTTCCGTTGGTTGCCGTTATTCCGATTGTTTTCATCGCACGGGATGGATGACCATAGAAAGCGTCACTCAAGGCTGCCAGTGCTTTGCGGCTGTCCGTTACCTGGTATTGAGGGAGGTCGTCCCATCCTTCCTGGTAATCTTCTACAACGATGGCCGCAGCACCGTTCGCCAGCGCATCAGCAATGTAGACGTGCCCATCTGTTTTAAATCCCTTGATACATACAAATACATCGCCCGGTGTTACATTCCGTGAGTTGTAGGCGAGTCCCTGCACGTCCATATCCCGATCATTCCATGCTGCCACTATGTGAATGGATGATAGTAATTCTTTTAGTTTAGCCATTCTTATCTACCTTCCTGCCAATGTTTTATCCTTATGATCCGTACGTGTCATGATTCTTCCTTCTTATTATAAACGGCTGTTCCTCTTTATTCTGACGGAAAAACCATTATTTTCGTTTCGTCACTTTTCCTGCGACAAGCCCTGCAAGCTTCTTCCCGAAAGCGAACGCCGGTTTCGGATCTTTCGGGTCCCAAATCGCGTGTGCTTTTGGCCGGAAATACGATTTGAATACTTTTTTCGGTGAGAGCTGACCCGTCTTGATGTATTCTCTCACTGCAAGCAGATCTTCATAGGCATACCAGAATACGATGTTCTGATCCTCCTCTACCGCTTTCGGCGGCAGCGGATCACCTGTCAATTCCTTATAAGTGATGTAAGGAATATTGATGCCCGTTTTCTGCAGCAGATGATTCAAGTTCGTAATCCGAACGTTAATCTCAATCAGGTAATAGCGTCCTGTTTCCGCATCCTTCTTAAATTCTATTTCCGCAAAGCCCTTGTACTGAATTCCTTCCAGGAACCTGCTTCCCAGCTCGTACAGCTCCGGGACATACTTCTGCTGCGTATAGACGGAAGCACCGTAGTTAACAGGGAACTGACGCAGTTTCTGACAAGTCACCCAATGGGTAACCTTCGAATCCTGGTCCAGATAGGCGTCAAAGGTGTACATATGATCATCAAATCCAGGAATAATCCGTTGAACAATGACCTCAATGTCCGCAGCTTTGGATTCTTCCACTTTCTCCACCAATTCTTCTCTCGTGTGAACGGTGAACAGCTTTCTTCTGAACTTAGCCACAAACGCAGGAGAATCGACAGGTTTGACGAGACAAGGGTATCCAATTTCCGATTCCACCTTATCTACGTATTCCGCTCCGTCGACATGGACCGTCTCAGGTACCGCCACTCCGTGTTCGGAGGCGAGTTTATGCAACGTTCCTTTATCCATTATTTTAGTATATAATCCCTGCTCTTTTTGGGGAATAAGGAAATGTTCCCTTAATTCCGGAAGATAAGCATCGACGAATTCGACATAAGGATCTGCTGTCGGTATCAGCACCGGCGCTTCCTGTTGTTTTTTTGCGTAATCAATCAAAAAAGCAACCAGACCCTCTGGATCCTCTTTATAATGTGGACCGATCAACGCTTCGGAACAATACTTGGACTCAAGTCCATAGGCACCTTCCCACGCATAGTCGACGGCAGCAACGTGGACACCGTGAACGCCGAGGCACCGGATCGTGCTGAGACCGATATAATAATTCGCTCCTAATACAACTGCTTTGTTAGCCATGAAAAATCCCCTTTTTCACCTTTATGTAACGCAAATTTACTTTGATTTATATAGATTCGTTGTCGTTTCATTTTTTCAGTACGTAAACATATCTATTTTATCACAATCGCACTTGTAAAAAAACGTTAAGGGGGTCGCCATGATGCAAAAAAGACAGCCCTGATGGACTGTCTTGATATATCTTCATAAATTGTTCAAATAATGGCAGACGGTTTCGATGCCTTTGGTGAAGTTTTCGATATGGAAATGCTCGTTAGGCGCATGGAGGTTCTCCGACGGCAGACCGAATCCCATCAGCACCACAGGAGCGTCCAGCACACGTCCGAATACTTCAACAATCGGTATCGAGCCCCCTTCTTTAGGAAACAGCGGGCGAGTCCCGTACACAGCCTCGAACGCATCGGCCGCCGATTGAATCATCGGATTATCCGAATCGATGGATACAGGATCCGCCTTAATGTACTGCTGCAGCGTCACTTTTGCTCCTTTTGGTTTAACGGTTTCCACGTGCCGGACGACAGCGTCATACACCGCGTCCGGACTCTGGCTGCCGACGAGACGACAGCTGATTTTCGCAGCAGCCTCTTTCGGGATAATTGTCTTCAATCCTTCGCCTTGGAAGCCGCCTGTGATTCCGTTGATTTCCAGCGTCGGTCGAATGCCGACCCGTTCCTGGAACGTATAGCCGTCTTCCCCGTAAAAATCATCGAGACCGAGAGACTCCCTCACCGCTTCTTCTGAAAAAGGAATCGAGGCGATTTCCGCACGGAGCTCTTCTGTCGGTTCCGGAACCCCTTCGTAAAAACCATCGACCGCGACGCTCCCGTCCGTATTGTGAAGGGAATCAAGCACCGTTACTAATGCATGGATCGAGTTCGGAACCGCTCCTCCGTAGGTTCCGGAATGAAGATCAGAATCAGCTGTTTTCACCGAAAGTTCAAGCGCAAGTGCTCCGCGCAGAGAAGTGCAGATGGCAGGCTGCCCCTCTTCAATAAAGGATGTATCGCTGATCAATACGGCATCGCAGGAAAGGGCCTGCTTTTTCTCCTCTATATAAGCAGGAAGATTCGGACTCGCCACTTCCTCCTCCCCTTCGATGACGAACTTCACATTGACAGGGAGCTCTCCTCTTTCCCGCATCAACAAGTCCACCGCTTTAATTTGAATAAACAACTGCCCCTTATCATCGGTCGCTCCACGAGCAAACACCTTTCCATCACGGATGACAGGATCAAATGGTGGAGTATCCCATAAGTGGACTGGATCCTCCGGCTGAACATCATAGTGCCCGTAAACGAGAACCGTCGGTTTCCCTTCGGCGTGCAGCCAGTCCGCATAGACGATCGGGTGACCCTCCGTCTCCACCACTTCCACATGTTCCATTCCCGCCTTTTTGAGTGCCGCGGCCGTCCAAGCGGCTGCCTCAGCTACATCGTCCCTGCGCTGTTCTGAGGAAGAGATGCTGGGTATGCGTAAAAAATCCTTCAACTCCTCCAGAAATTCTTCCTTATGTAAAGCTATGCTCTCTTTCATTGTCATCCTCCTCCGCCTTCTTTTGTCTATCATTATACACGAGGAGACTGCCCGTATTCGGACAGTCTCCTCGTGTATGAATTAAATTAAAGAAATGATAAAGCTGACTACGACAATCAAGCCGATAATCATCAGAATAGTCCGGATCATAAGATCACCTCACTGAATAGGTGTATTTGCCATACCATTACCCTTATATTCTGTGTCCGCAAACAATCTATACGATAAATCGGTCTTTATACTCCCCAGGGATAGAAAAGAAGACAGGAATTCCTGCCCTCTCCCCATACTTCTTACACTATAACTCGATCCCAGTGCCGATGCGCAGCAATGGCTTTCGTGAAATCTTCGGAGAACTGTTTATAATCCGTTGCGGTAACGACACCACTGTTACCGCTCCATCCTCCCTGTTCTACTATATCCGCTCCGGCTCCGGTTGCACCGAGCGGCTTGTAATGGTTGAAGGATTCCTCCAGGTAATAAGCCGCACGTTTGCGGAACGACTCATCCATGTCTTTTCCTCCGACAACGTAAACCGCATCATAGAGTACCGGGTCTGTCGTCCGGAACGTATGATCAACGGTAACTTCGTTGCCCTCACTGGATTTCAGCTTCCCTTGTTTACTGCTGATGATTTCGGCAGCAACCCCGTTGGAAGAAAGGTGGTCAAGCACGGTCTGCACACCGCTTCCATCAAAACCGGCCGCCAATAGGACGCCGACCTTCCTGGTTGCCGCCTTGGAGGCAGAATTAGCCTGACTTAAGGCAGGAGAGGACTTCGTCACTTCCGAACCTCCCTCTGTCGGGACTGCCACACCAATGGTATCGGCAATGCCTTCAGCTAGATCCATACTGACGTTAGCAAACATGTCGACGACCTGTTTACGCACAGATTCGCTGCCGACTTTACCCAGTTCAAAGCTGAATGCTTGGATCAAGTGTTTCTTCTCATGATCGCTCATGCTGTTCCAGAACAACGTCGCTTGTGAGAAGTGATCTTTAAAGCTTTCACTCCGTGCCCGAACTTTACGGCCCTCTACTTTCTCCTGATAATGCTTGTATCCGCCCTCTTCCTCTGACGCCGGTGTTGGCGTGTTCTTGGCCAAAGAGTTCTTATGATAGCTGACCTGACCGGTATTAATGGTCTGGCGGCCGTAACCGTCACGCTGGTTATTAAAGAACGGGCAGACGGGACGGTTGATCGGAAGCTCATGGAAGTTCGGTCCTCCAAGGCGGATCAGCTGGGTATCCGTATAAGAGAACAAACGCCCTTGCAGCAACGGGTCGTTCGTAAAGTCGATTCCCGGTACGACATGCCCAGGGTGGAATGCCACCTGCTCATTTTCCGCAAAGACATTGTCTACATTTCGGTTCAGGGTCATCTTACCGACAATCTGTACGGGCACGTCTTCTTCCGGCCAAAGCTTCGTCGGATCGAGAATGTCGAAATCAAACCGGAACTCATCCTCTTCCGGAATAATCTGTAAGCCCAGTTCGTATTCCGGAAAATCGCCGTTTTCAATGGCATTGTATAAATCTCCTCTATGGAAATCCGGGTCTTTCCCCATCACCTTCTGTGCTTCATCCCACACAAGAGAGTGCGTCCCAAGCACAGGCTTCCAGTGGAACTTGACGAAGTGCGATTTTCCTTCTTCGTTTACAAGGCGGAAGGTATGTACTCCAAACCCTTCCATCATCCGGAAGCTGCGCGGAATAGCGCGGTCGGACATCGTCCACATAGCCATATGGGCGGATTCCTGGTTATTCGCAATGAAGTCCCAGAAAGTATCGTGGGCGGAAGCCGCCTGCGGCATGCCGTTATGGGGTTCCGGTTTCACCGCGTGGATCAAATCCGGAAACTTGATGGCATCCTGTATGAAGAATACCGGTATGTTATTTCCAACAAGGTCGTAGTTACCTTCTTCTGTGTAAAATTTCGTAGCAAAACCACGGGCGTCACGAGCAAGATCGGCAGAACCTTTGGAGCCCGCCACCGTGGAGAAGCGCACGAAGACAGGTGTCTTCTTAGCCGGATCATTGAGGAAATCGGCCCTCGTATAGTCCTTCAATGATTTATAAAGTTCAAATTCCCCGTGGGCGGAAAAACCTCGCGCATGTACGATACGCTCAGGGATACGCTCGTGGTCAAAATGCGTCATTTTTTCACGAAAATGAAAATCTTCCATTAACGTAGGACCACGCTCACCTGCTTTTAAAGAAAATTCATCCTCAGACACCTTCAACCCCTGGTTCGTCGTCAGATGCTTCCCTGAATCATCAACCCGGAACTGCTCCAACTGTTCATCCTTCTTCGATCTTTTGTCGCTCATGGAGATCCTCCTTGTACTATATTTAGAATGTTAAGTAACTAAGAAACATTACAAATATGTACCCACGCCCCCCGCACGATAAACGTTATATAAATATAGATTTAAGGCGGGAGGTAAAAAAGGGGAAACAAAAACACCTGAACGGCTTCCCACTCTATTTAGAATAGGAGTTCGTCCAGGTGTTTCTCTGTGGAATTTATTATGGAAGCTGGGTAGCACCCATCAGGTGACGGTCACATTCCCTTGCCGCTTCACGTCCTTCATTAATCGCCCAGACAATCAAACTTTGTCCGCGGCGCATGTCACCGGCAGCAAAGACACCTTCGACATTCGTTGTGTACTTTCCATACTGAGCAGCAACGTTGGAACGGACTGTCGTTTCAATTCCAAGCTTTTCGATCAAGTCCTGCTCCGGCCCGCTGAAACCGATAGCAAGCAGAACAAGGTCCGCTTCCCAAACTTTCTCTGTTCCAGGGATTTCTGTACGTACTTTGTTGCCTTTTTCGTCATAGGAAAGGGCAACGTCGATCGTATGCACTTCTTTTACCCGGTTATTCTCGTCCCCGACAAATTTCTTCGTCATGACCGCATAAGCTCTCGGATCCTTTCCGAACTTCGCTTCTGCTTCCTTCTGGCCGTATTCGATACGGTGGATGAGCGGATACTGCGGCCACGGGTTCGCTTCATTATCACGCGCGGAACCTTTCTTATCATAAATGTCGAATTGGACGAGACTTTCGCAATCATGACGCAGGGATGTGGAAATACAGTCTGTACCCGTATCCCCGCCACCGATAACGATGACCTTCTTCCCTTCGGCACTGATATAATTTCCATCGGCATGATCCGTGTCCAAAAGGCTCTTCGTATTGGAATGAAGGAAATCCATGGCATAGTGGATACCCTTCAGCTGGCGTCCCTCTACCTCCAGATTTCTAGGCGTCGTCGCCCCACCACAAAGAATGACGCTGTCATATTCCTCATTCAACCGGGAAACAGGATAGTTTCTGCCTACTTCTGTGTTGGTAAGGAAACGGATTCCTTCTTCCTTCAGAATGTTCACCCGACGCTCCACGACAGAATAAGGAAGCTTCATTTCCGGAATACCGTAAGTCAGCAGACCGCCGATGCGGTCGTTACGCTCATAAACAGTCACCCAGTGCCCCGCCTTGTTCAGCTGGGCAGCAGCAGCCAGTCCGGCTGGGCCGGATCCGACCACGGCGACATGCTTACCAGTCCGTGTCGCCGGTGGATTAGGCTGGACCCATCCTTCCTGGAATCCTTTCTCGATGATAGAACGCTCGACACTTCGGATGGCCACAGGAGGCTCGTTAATTCCGAGCACACATGCGCCTTCACAAGGTGCTGGACAAGCGAATCCGGTGAATTCCGGGAAGTTGTTCATTTCATGTTCTTTTTCCAGCGCTTCTTTCCACTGCCCTTGATACACAAGGTCATTCCACTCCGGAATGAGGTGATACACCGGGCATCCGGAGGTGACTCCGTTAATTTCCATTCCTGAATGACAGGTGGGAACACCGCAGTCCATGCAGCGTGCCCCCTGCTTCTGTGCCTCTTCATCCGAAAGGGGAAGCGTGTAATCTTCCCAATCTTTCGTTCTGGTTGCAGGATCGCGTTCAGGTATCGATTGACGTTGATATTCCATGAATCCGGTAGACTTTCCCATCAGATTTCCCCCTTCTCCGTTATTTCACAGTCTCCACTGGCTTATTCCGTTCTTCAAAGGCGGTCATTTCCGCATCGAATTTCTCGAGTCCTTCTGCTTTCAGACGTTTGATCCGCTCCTGCATCGTCAAATAATCCCTCGGGATGACTTTGACGAACTTGGCGACATAAGAATCCCAGTCTGCCAGAATCCGTTGACCAAGGCCGCTGTTCGTATAACTTACGTGCTTCTCGATCAATTGGTAGAGCTCCTGGATTTCTTCCGCATCATCCAGCGTATGCAGGTGGACCAATTCTTTGTTGCATTTCGTTTCAAAAGGTTGTTGTGATTCATCGAGGACATAAGCGACCCCGCCGGACATACCGGCAGCGAAGTTACGACCTGTCCCTCCAAGAACAACGACTTTTCCTCCGGTCATGTATTCACAGCCGTGATCACCGACACCTTCGACGACGACTTCGGCTCCACTGTTCCTGACACAGAATCGTTCACCGGCAAGACCGTTGATGTAAGCTTCCCCGGCTGAGGCTCCATAGAAGGAGACGTTCCCGATGATCGTGTTTTCCTCCGGAACAAACGTCGATTTCGGAGAAGGATGGACGATGATTTTACCGCCTGATAAGCCTTTTCCTACGTAGTCATTGGAATCTCCGACAAGACGGAGTGTTACACCCTTCGGAATGAACGCGCCGAAACTCTGACCTGCCGACCCTTTGAACGTCAGCTTGATCGTATCTTCAGGAAGTCCTTCTGCACCATATCGGCGGGTGATTTCACTACCAAGAATCGTCCCGGTTACCCGGTGTATATTACGGATGGACCCGGTACCTTCCACCGGCTCTCCTGTTTCTATCGCTTTCCTGCAAAGAGGGATAAGCTCTTGAACATCAAGCGTCTTCTCCAGCCCGTGATCCTGCTTCTGTGTTGCGAAGCGGCCGTAGTTATCCGGCACGTCCGGCTGGTAAAGCAGTGCGGAAAGGTCGATGCCTTTGGCCTTCCAATGATCGATCGCTTCGTTTGCTTCCAGCACGTCTGTGCGTCCGATCATTTCATTGATGGAACGGAAGCCAAGCTCTGCCATCAGCTCCCTTGCCTCTTGAGCAATAAAGCGCATGAAGTTTTCAAGGTGGTCCGCTTCCCCGGTGAACTTCCTGCGCAGCTCCGGATCCTGGGTTGCCACGCCAACCGGGCATGTGTTCAAATGACAGACCCGCATCATGACACAGCCAAGCACGACAAGCGGTGCTGTGGAGAATCCGTATTCTTCTGCGCCCAGTAATGCAGCGACGACGACATCCCGCCCCGTCATCATTTTTCCGTCTGTTTCAACAACGATACGGTCACGCAGACGATCAAGAACAAGCGTCTGATGGGTTTCGGCCAAGCCGATTTCCCACGGCAGCCCTGTATGTTTAATACTTGTCCGCGGAGCAGCTCCTGTACCGCCATCATACCCACTGATCAATACGAGATCGGCACGTCCTTTGGCAACGCCGGCAGCAATTGTTCCGACTCCGACGGCGGACACAAGCTTCACGCTGACTCTTGCTTTCGGATTGGCATTCTTCAAGTTATAAATAAGCTCAGCCAGGTCTTCAATGGAATAGATATCGTGGTGTGGTGGTGGAGAGATCAGCTCGACACCTGGTGTAGAACCACGGACTTCTGCCACCCACGGATATACTTTCTTGCCTGGAAGGTGACCGCCTTCTCCAGGCTTGGCCCCTTGAGCGACCTTAATCTGAATTTCATCGGCATTCACAAGGTAGTGACTGTTCACACCAAAACGTCCGGAGGCGACCTGTTTAATGGCGCTTCGTTTGGAATCTCCGTTTTCTTCCGGATTAAAACGCTTCGGATCTTCGCCACCCTCTCCGGAGTTGCTTCTGCCTCCGATCCGGTTCATAGCAACCGCAAGCGCTTCATGCGCCTCAGCACTGATGGAACCGAAGGACATGGCTCCAGTCTTGAATCGTTTGCAAATATCTTCCACCGATTCTACTTCCTCCACCGGAATGGAGTAACGCTTCTTAAAGGACAACAGCCCACGCAGAGACTGGAGGTTATTGTTCTCGTCTGTCAGCATTTTCGAATACGATTTGAACAAGTCATAATCATTCGAGCGGCATGCATGCTGAAGGGTCGCGATCGTCTGAGGATTGTACTGATGATCCTCCCCGTTCTCCCGGTATTGGAATTCATCACCGGCTTCAAGCTTACGATTCGATCCACGGCTTTCATCGAAAGCAACTTCATGACGCATCAATACTTCTTTCTCAATGATATCAAGGCCGATTCCGCCTAAACGGGAAGCGGTACGTGTGAAGTATTGATCGACGACTTCCTTCTTAATTCCAACAGCTTCAAAAATTTGAGCACCGCGATAACTCTGGATCGTGGAAATACCCATTTTGGAAAGTACTTTAATAATGCCGTCCGTCGCTGCTTTCACATACGTATCGACAGCTGCTTCATGGGATTCGACCTCAAGAAGATTGCGCTCCTGCAAATCACGCAGCGACTCATAAGCGATATAAGGGTTGATGCCTTCCGCGCCATAACCGAGAAGCGTCGCGAAGTGATGGACTTCTCTTGCTTCCCCGGTCTCTGCGAGGATCGACACCTTCGTCCTTGTCCCTTGACGGATCAGGTGATGATGCAGACCGGAAACCGCAAGCAGTGTCGGAATGGCTGCGTACTTTGCATTCACACCACGATCGGACAGGATGAGGAGGACATTTCCTTCTTCAATGGCCTGATCGGCTTCTTCAAATAAACGGTCAAGAGCCGGTTTCATCGCCTCTTCTTTCGCTTCAAACAAGACAGACAACGTCTTAGTCCGGAAGCCCTCCAAGTCCTGTTGACGAAGCTGTTCGAGCTCTCTGTTTGTCAAAATAGGAGAGGCAAGACGAATATGGCGACAGCTTTCCGGCTGAGGATCGACAAGGTTGCCTTCTGCTCCGATCGTTGTTTCCACCATCGTGATCAGCTTCTCCCGAATCGCATCGATAGGGGGGTTGGTTACTTGTGCAAACAACTGTTTGAAATAGCTGTAGAGTACTTGCGGCTTTTTCGAAAGCACGGCAAGCGGGGAGTCGTACCCCATTGATCCGACGGGGTCTTTCTTGTCTGTGACCATCGGCATCAGAATCTTATTCAGCTCTTCAGTCGTATATCCAAATGCAAGCTGTTGACCAATCAAATTCTCTACCGGCGGGTGCTCTGTGACCGGCTCCGGAAGGTCTTCTAAATTCCATTTATTCTCTTCGATCCATTCTTTATATGGATGCTCCTGAGCAATCTGCAGTTTAATCTCTTCATCCGGGATGATCTTCCCTTCTTCCAAATCGACAAGCAGCATCTTTCCAGGTGCGAGGCGGTCCTTGTACAAAATGTCATCCGCAAAGATATCAAGGGCTCCTACTTCGGAACCGAGGACGATCATTCCGCCTTTGGTTACGTAATACCTCGCTGGTCGAAGTCCGTTACGGTCAAGACAGGCCCCGATCTGCTTCCCGTTTGTATAGGCAAGCGCAGCCGGTCCGTCCCACGGCTCCATCAATGTGCTGTGGTATTCATAGAAATTCTTCTTATCTTCCTGAATCGTATCGTCATTGGACCAAGGCTCCGGCACCATCATCATTGCCGTATGGGCAAGGGAGCGTCCGGACAAGTGCAGAAATTCAAATGCATTATCGAACATCGACGAGTCGCTTCCTTCTGCATCGATGATCGGCAGAAGTTTCTTCAAGTCCTCTTCACTGAAATATTCGGACTTCAGTAATTCCTGTCTTGCTCTCATCCAGTTGACATTTCCCCGGATTGTATTGAATTCTCCATTATGGATGGTGTAGCGGTTCGGGTGTGAACGTTTCCAACTCGGGAAAGTGTTCGTACTAAAGCGGGAATGCACTAAAGCGAGGGCAGTAATGAAATCCGGGTGATTCAAATCGATGTAGAAGGAGTCCAACTGCTCAGGAATCAACATTCCTTTATAAACGATCGTGTTGGAAGATAAACTGCAGATATAGAAATCATCGTAGCCTTCCACACTTGCAATCTCTGCTTCTGCACGTTTTCGTATAATATATAAACGGCGTTCAAAATCCATCTGTGTCTCCACACCAGCCGAAGGGGCCACAAATGCCTGACGGATGAAAGGCTTTGTCTTCTTCGCATCGTTACCCACGAAGGAATCGTTAATCGGCACCGTTCTCCAGCCGAGGAATTCCTGTCCTTCTTCTTCCACAATCTTCTGGAAGCGCTGCTTACATTCCATTCTCAAGTCATGGTCATCCGGCAGGAAAATCATCCCGATGCCGTACTTCCCTGACTCAGGCAGGTAAATATCTTCTTTCTCACACTGCTTCTCAAAGAATTTATGAGGGATTTGTGTCAGGATTCCGGCCCCATCTCCGGTACTGACATCAGCAGACTGCCCACCACGGTGTTCCAGGTTACAAAGAATCGTAATGGCATTCTCGACGATACTATGGCTTTTCGTTCCATCAATATTAGCAATTACTCCGATTCCACAAGCTTCGTGTTCGTTCTCCGGGTGATATAAACCCTGCGGAACAGGATATCCGTTTTTTTGCATATTCATTCCCCCTAGCGGACTTATTCTTGTAGGTTACAGGCATAAAATTAAAAAATTCTGTCTTTTCAGTTTCTTACTAGTATAGCATGAAAATCCGGCCCCTTCACGTACCTAAAGCACATAAGTACGCAATTTTCCGACAAATAAAGAGAGATTACCAAAAGGAAAATCCAATAACACGAACGATGTAAGCGCAACCAACCAAATTTGTATTTTTTTATAATTTTTTCAAGAAACCGTGTCTTTTTGTTTCGGATACAGAAAGATTTTGTATAAAAAGTCAGAAAAACGAATCAATATACAAGGAGGAATCCGGCTGTAAGTTGCGAATAGGAAGGATGGAGGTGTAATAATGGGTCATGAAGTTCGGAAGTATGGCATTTCAGTTGGAAAACTATCCACCGGGAAAAGGAACGCAATCACAGACGTCCCCGGCGTAAAGGTCGGGCATCACACGCTCGCTGAAGGGGATGTGCAGACAGGAGTGACAGCGATTATCCCCCACGAAGGGAATTTGTTTCAAGAGAAGGTACCGGCGGCATCCCACGTCATCAACGGCTTCGGCAAGACAGCCGGATCGATTCAGATAGAAGAACTGGGGACGCTTGAGACGCCTGTGATTCTCACCAACACTTTCGGTGTCGGGACAGCGATCGATGCCGTCATTGATTATACATTGGAACGTAACGAGGAAATCGGCAGGGAAACCGGAACCGTCAATGCGGTAGTCGGGGAATGCAACGATATGATACTGAACGATATCCGCAGGCGG
Source organism: Halobacillus sp. ACCC02827 (assembly GCF_030291935.1). Taxonomy (NCBI): domain Bacteria; kingdom Bacillati; phylum Bacillota; class Bacilli; order Caryophanales; family Bacillaceae; genus Halobacillus; species Halobacillus sp. ACCC02827. Next base: position 3,476,724 of record NZ_CP128168.1, read on the forward strand.
ACGATCCGACGGGAGCACATTCATTCAGCCATTGAAAAAGCAGATAAGCACTTCGAGGAAGGGGCCGTGGGCGCGGGAAGAGGGATGGTCTGCTATTCGCTCAAAGGTGGGATAGGATCTGCTTCAAGGATACTGCCGATAGGTTCGAAAGACTATACCATCGGTGTGTTGACGCTCACCAACTTCGGCACGCTGCGTGATCTTCGTATAGACGGAAGAGCAGCAGGGGAAGAATGGCACGCGGAGAAAGAAGCGAAGGAGGAGAAGGATAAAGGGTCTGTCATGATTGTGGTGGCGACGGATTTACCGGTTACCGACAGACAGCTGCATAGAATTATCAAACGTTCCGTCATCGGCCTTTCTAGAACAGGAGCGATGATCAGCAACGGAAGCGGTGATATCGCCCTCGGTTTCTCAACTGCTTACAACATCCCCGCAAAACCGTCTTCCGTTCACATGATTCCGACCATTCATGAAGAGGAAATCGATATCGCTTTTCGCGGCGTGGCAGAGGCGACGGAGGAGGCGGTCCTGCAATCCCTGTTTTGTGCAGAAACCGTTACCGGACGAGACGGAAACATCCGCCGATCTATAACGGAGTTACTATCAGAATCTCTTGTACCAAAGGGAGAAAACCCTTGAAAAAGAGACAATGCCCGTGCTACATTTCTCCAGTAACCGGAGGGATGCCCTTATGCGCAGGTGGCGGATACTAACTATTTTGCCGGCTGTCTTCATAGCCGGTCTGAATTTCAACGATCATCGTTATTTCTTTAGTATTCTTATGGACGCAATCGCTGTCGCAGCAAGTATCGACGTGGTAAAACGAAGGAAAGCCCCCATCCTCTTAAGGACAGGGGCTTTCCTTCGTTTTCTATTAAGCCGCTTCCTGTTTCCCATCTTCTCTTCGTCGGTGATAGATGACGTTGATTTCTGCTCCGACCATCAAGATGATACCGGTCAGGAAGAACCAAAGCATCAGAACAATGATTCCCCCAAGGCTTCCATAGGTTGCGGAATAGTTACCGAAGTTGGACACGTAGAAAGAAAAGCCTAAAGAAATCAGCTGCCAGAGGACAGCGGTAATGACAGCTCCAGGCAGGATATGATGAAACGGAATATTCTTATTCGGCGCAAAGTGGTACAGTGCCATAAGCACGCCTCCGATGACAGCGACACTGATCACCCACCGGAACACCTGGAACAGAAACGCTGTTTCCCCAGGAAGATTGATGGCATCAAGAATGACCTGACCGAAAACCGGCAGTACGAGTGCGACAGCAATGGCAATAATCATGCCGACAGTCAATACCACCGACAGGAGCCGGACTTTAATAAAGGACCTTGTTTCCTCCACGTTATACGCCTGGTTGGCAGCTTGAATGAAGGCATTGATTCCACTCGAAGCAGACCAGAGTGTACCGAGAATACCGACAGTAAGAAGCCCACCGTTGGGCTGCTCCACTACGTTTATGATGTTATCCCGGAAAATGTTTGCTGCTTCCGGTGTCGAGAAGCTGCCCACCGCATCGACGACCCTTTCCGAATCAATATTCATATAAGGCAGTATGGACAGCAGTAAAATAAGCAGCGGCACAATCGCAAGCAAATAGTAATAGGCCTGCGCCGCTCCAAGCATCGGTATGTTATCCTTTTGAAACTCTTTTATGAGATCTTGTAAATAGCTTTTCGCTTTCTTCATCGATCTGCTCCCTCCTCCACAGACATGTAATTGTCTATCCCCTTTTTTTGTAAGAACTAACCTTCTGAGGATGCAGGAGAGAGGAGAGGCTTACGTCTTTCGCCGGGAAGAGGATGGAATCCCCATCCCGTCCCGGTATTTAGCAACCGTACGACGCGAAATATCTACGTGGAAGGTATCTCTCAATTTATCTGCGAGCCGTTGATCAGACAAAGGACGGGAGCTGTTCTCCTCCTTAATCCAATCACAGAGAATGTCTTTGATCTGCAAAGAGGAGTATGCTTCTCCAACCTGCGATTCGTACCCCTTCACGAAAAAAGACTTAAGCTGTTTCATACCGAGGGGGGTCTGTATCACTTTTCCTGCAACCGCCCGGCTGACGGTGGATTCATGGACCCCCATACGATCGGCAACCTGCCTCAGCGTCAAAGGCTGCAAAGGTTCTCCACTGAAGTACCTTTTCTGATGTTTCATCACTATCCCAGCCACACGCATCAATGTATGCTGCCGCTGTTCAATGCCGCGCATCAACCAGCGGGCCTGCTGGAAGCAGTCTTCAAGAAACAGCTTCGCCTCTTCCTCCTCTTCATGCATCCTACTCAGTATACCATCCCAATGAATGTGTTTTTGGAAAGAGTAAGGATCGCGCAAAAGAAGTCCGTGGTCCTTTTTCTCCACATATAAATCAGGCAGAGCTGTCTCACGAGGTTGTACCTTCGTCTGAATAAGCGGTCGAGGCTGAAGCTCACGGAGAATGGCAAGAGCTCTTTCCGCCTCCCCTTCCGAAACGCCAACTGTCTGCAGCAACTCCCAGTTCCTCCCTGCAAGATCCTCCAGGTGATCTGCTGTCAATTGATAGAGGAGGTGATCCTCTGGATACGTTTCTTCTATCTGCAGAAGTAGAAACTCCTGGAAGTGGAAGCAGCCGGCTCCGAATGGCTCCATATGCATAAGCTGCCGCCTGGCGGAAGAAACCGCTTCTACATCCACCGCCAGAATCACCGCAGCCTCCTCTTCAGATATAGTCAGGAAGCCTTTGTCATCAAGACTTTCAGCAAGAAAGCGAAGAATCTTCTTTTTCTTCTCCTCCCTCTCCAGCCACCTAATTTGTTCGATCAAATCTTCCCGCCAATTCGCGGCATCTGCTGCGAGTTGATCTATTCTATCAATATAAGCATCGTCGTTTCGCGAAGACAGGATGGAAGACATGGAAGCCGGTGGATCAAAAGCAATCATCGGGTTGCTCTCGACCACTTCCCATATGTAATCCCATACCTCAGCCGTCGTATATTGAAGCAGGTTGATGGCCTGTTTCATCTCTGTCGTCATGAATAAACCCGTCGTCTGTTTTTGAGCTAATTCCAGCTTCATCTTTCACACCCCTAAGATAACGCTTTCATATTTAATAATGAACGGTTTCTATCTATCTTTCAAGTTCCATTCCTATGTATAAGAAAAGCCGGCACAAGGCCGGCTTTTCTTCTGTCTGTTTTTAAGAGCGGACACCTTCGTAAAAGGGGGCGCTTATCGTTTCACGTGGAACATTTTGTTAAAGAACATAGGTAGCAAGCGTTTTCTGAACCGCTTCAATCGGGCTGTCTTTCTTAAACAGCTTGACGATCGGTTCGTGTGATCCGGATAACCAGATTTTCAATTCGGAATCCATATCGAAGCTTCCTGCTGTTTCCACACTGAAATGGGTGATGCTCTTATAAGGGATGGAATGATATTCGACCTTCTTACCTGTCATCCCCTGCTTATCTATGAGAAGAAGGCGCTTGTCGGTGAAAAGGAAGGAGTCCCGGAGCACTTTATAACCGCTCTGAATCGCTTCCTTATCTATTAAAATACCATCCAGCTGCTTTTCCAGCTTCTCTACGTCCACTTCACTGGCATTGCCAAGCAGTTCATTCAAAAATCCCATGGTCCTTGCTCCTTTCTACTTCATCATTCGCAGCAGCATACTTTCTCCCGGTTCCAATTCAAGCGTCAGCCGGTTATTCTTTGAGCTGAATATCCGCTTCTTGTTTTCCAGGTGCTGCCACTTCCCTTTCTCGATCGGGATATCGACTTCCCGCTGTTCGTAATGGTTGCGGTTGAACAAGTAAAGAAAACGTCCGTCCGATGCCTGATCACCGAAATGATCGACTCCGTTGTCTACCCAGCGTTCGAAGCAGAAGACATCCTTATCCAAGGCGAACGGCTGCCAGTGCCCTGTTCGGAGAGCATCGTGATCCTGCCTCCACTTTCCGATGTTCCGGTACCAGTCAAGCAGGTCCTCATCTTCTCTTCCCCATGGATACGGCTTCCGGTTATCCGGATCGGCCCCTCCGGTGAGACCCGCTTCATCTCCGTAATAGAGAGAAGGGATGCCCGGGAAGGTGTACATCCATAAGCTGAGAGCTTTGATCTGTTTCCTCACCATTCCCTCTGCACCCTCTTCTCGAAAAGAGGCAGGAAGAAAGCCTGTCAACATTGTTTTAATACGCTCGACATCATGGCTGGACAGCATGTTCATCACGGCATAGAAATATTCTTTCGGATAGTGTTCACATAACGTCAACAGACGCCGGTAGACACTATAGCCGTCCATTTCGCCCTTCATGAAATCAAGCATGATGCGACGGACGGGGTAGTTCATGACGGAGTCCAAAACGCCGCCGAGGAAGTAATCTCTCCGTTTCCCATAGGCTGTTTTGTTTGAGGCATCTTCCCACACCTCGCCGAGCAGCACGCTCGACTCATTCTCTTTCTTGAGCTGGCGGTAGATTTGACGAATCAGATCATCTGTTAATTCATCCGCAACGTCCAGGCGCCAATGGTTCATATTTGATCGCTGCCACGTTTTGATGACACTGTCTTCGTCGTGAACGAGAAAGTTCTGATAGTCTTTGTTTTCTTTATTCAACGTCGGAAGTGTGCCGACTCCCCACCAGGCATCATAATCATCCGGATACTGGTGGAACGTGTACCAGCTGTAATAGGGGGAATCCTTAGACTGGTACGCTCCCAGTGAATCATATTTTCCTTCTCGATTAAAGTAAATGCTGTTGCTGCCTGTATGACTGAATACACCATCAAGCATAACCTCGATTCCATAAGACGAAGCCTCTTCAATAAGCGTCTCAAAAGCTTCCTTGTCTCCAAGCAGTGGATCGATCTTATGATAATCGCCTGTATCATACCTGTGGTTACTCTCCGCTTCAAACACAGGATTCAAATAGATGACTGTCACACCGAGGGATTGGATGTACGAAAGCTTGGAACGAATCCCATCAAGATTTCCCCCGAAAAAATCCCAGCGGATCACTTCGCCCCGTTCGTTGCGTATATAAACCGGATCATTTTCCCAGTGAGCATGGACAAGACTTGTTTCCGGTGCCTTCTCAAGCGACAGCTCCCCTTCGCAATAGAAGCGATCCGGGAAGATTTGATACATCGTCGCATTTTTCCACCACTTAGGCGTCCTGTATGCAGGATCGTACACCGTTATTTGCCAAGACGGTGGGATATGCTCGTATATCTTTCCTTCTCCACTCTCATTACTGCGCTCCCGCCCGTAGTACAACGTCTGGTCTGCGAGAACCACCTCGAAGAAATACCAGATCAGCTGTGGTTCTTCCGGCATTTCTATTGTCACTTCGTAGGAAGCCTGTTGATGACCTTCGCTCCGAACATCCATTTTCTTCGTGTGCTCGTCGTCGGTGCGATCGAGGATATAGTGCAGGATGACCTGGGATGCCTGGTATCTTGCGTGGACATCGATCGCCAGAGTAACAGCAGAACCTCTCGGCGCTGCACCGAAAGGCTCTCGATAAGAAGCTTCAAAACTATTATGATACATCTCTTTTTGTTTCACTGATCCGACCTCCTCCAACATCACTTCAACGACGTTACCCGTTGGATACCCCATATATCGCGGGCATATTCCTGAATCGTCCTGTCACTGGAGAAAACTCCGGATTGGGCGATGTTCACCAGACTCTTCGCGTTCCAAAGGCGTGTTTTCTGATAGTCCTGACTCACTTTCTTCTGCGCGAGCAGATAACTGGCAAAGTCTTTCAAAACGAAGTATTCATCGTTATGCGTCAACAAGGCATCATAGATTTCCTGGAAATCTCTTTCCCCTTTAGAGAAGGGACTGTAATGGAGCAGTTCATCAAGGGTATTACGAATCCGTTCGTCCTGGTTATACATCGCTTTCGCTGAGTAGGAACCGTTATGGTAATAATCCCATACTTCGTCCGAGCGTAATCCGAATATATAGATGTTGTCATCACCGACCAGGTCATGGATTTCCACATTCGCTCCATCCATCGTTCCCACCGTCAAAGCCCCGTTCATCATGAACTTCATATTCCCTGTTCCGGAGGCTTCCTTCGTAGCAAGGGAAATCTGTTCACTTACGTTGCTCGCAGGAATCATCTTCTCTGCAATCGACACCGAATAGTTCGGAAGGAAAACGACCTTAATATATTCATTCACTGCCTTATCGTTATTGACGACGTCAGCGATTCTATTGATTAATTGTATGACCTTTTTAGCAAAATGATAGCTTGGTGCCGCCTTCGCTCCGAAGAAGAACGTGCGCGGTACAATGTCCAATGTCGGGTCGGACTTTAATTCATTGTATAAATGCATAATATGAAGTGCGTTAAGCAATTGGCGTTTGTAGCCGTGCAGCCGCTTGATGTGGACGTCAAAGATGGAATTCGGGTCAACGATGATCCCCTGCGTTTCCTTCACCCAGTTGGAGAAATCTTTCTTATTCTCCTGTTTGATATCATGAAGCCGATCTAAAAAGGAAGCATCTTCTTTATGATCCAGCAGACGCTTCAGCTCGCCTGGTTTCTCTATCCACCCATCACCGATCGTATCGGTTACAGCGGAGGCAAGTTTCTGGTTGGCATGCATCAACCAACGGCGGTGGGTGATGCCGTTCGTCTTGTTGTTGAATCGGTCGGGGAACGTATTGTAGAAGCGTTTCATTTCTCTTTCTTTCAATATATCCGTGTGCAGTTTGGCGACACCATTAACGCTGTGGCTGCCTACAATGGATAAGTGGGCCATTTTCACCTGTCCGTCCGCCACGATGGCAAGGTCGGCAATCCGGTTGAAATCCCCGGGGAACGTCCGCCAGAGCTCCTGACAGAAACGCTCATTGATTTCATCTATGATCATAAAAATTCTTGGCAGCAAAGACCTTACAAGCCCTACAGGCCATGATTCCAAAGCTTCGCTCAATGTCGTGTGGTTGGTGTACGACACGGATGATTGAGTAATCTCCCATGCCTCCTCCCAGCCTACGCCTTTCTCATCCATGAGAATCCGCATCAATTCAGGAATGACGAGTGCGGGGTGCGTATCGTTAATATGCAGGGCTGCTTTCTCAGGGAATTCCGACCACGGCAGATCCAACGCCTCGAACGTGCGGATGATGGATTGGACGCCTGCAGAAACAAGGAAGTATTCCTGCTTCAGCCGCAGCTTCTTGCCTTCCTCATTGGAGTCATCGGGATAAAGGAATTCCGATATCCTCTCCAAAGAACGCTTATGATGCAGGAAGTGGCCGAATTCCCCTTCCCGCTCCGCTTTCTGAAGCGTATCGGAAACAGTGGGCTCCGCAGACCACAGCCGCAGCGTATTCACCGTTTCATTGCTATAGCCGACGACAGGGACATCATACGGAACAGCCAGAATCTGTTCTTCATCTGTATAGTGGAATCGGAGGACACCGTCTTTATCCTTCTCGGACGAGACGCGGCCGCCGAAGCGAACCGTAACGGCCTCTTCCGGGCGACGGGTTTCCCATACGAAGCCGTCCTGGAGCCAGTGATCCGGGAGCTCCACTTGCTTGCCATCGACGATGTGCTGGTCGAACATGCCGTATTTATAGCGGATTCCATACCCATGTCCAGCTAACTCCAGCGAAGCAAGGGAATCGAGGAAGCATGCAGCTAAGCGGCCAAGCCCGCCATTACCGAGACCGGCATCGCTTTCCTGCTCTTCTATATCCGAAAGGGAAAGGTTCAGGTCTGCCAGCCCTTCCTCCACCACCGACAGCACCTTTTCATTTAACAGGTTGTTACCGAGCAGACGCCCCATCAGAAATTCCATGGAGAAATAATAGACCTGCTTTGTCTTGCTTTGTCTATACTCTTCATTGGTCTTCAGCCAATGCTTATTGATCTTCTCCTGGAGCAGACCACTGAGCGCACGGTACGTATCATACGTCGTAGCGTTATCGATCGATTTCCCCAGGTTTCCTTCCAACCGCCTCTGGAACTCCTTTTTGAATTCCTCTTTATCACTGAACATCACCATAACGGTTTCCTCCTGTCCCCCCTGCTAACGGAACATAGATTGATAGAGATCCATGTACTGTTGGGCAGAGTTTTTCCAAGTGAACTTACTCTTGCAAATGTTCTTCACAAGCGTTTGCCAAGCATCAGCATCTTGATACATTGCAAGGGCCCTGCGGATGGTGTACAGCATGTCATGGGCGTTGTAATTCGTAAACGTGAAACCGTTTCCCTCTCCCGTCTCCTCATTATATGGCTGGACGGTGTCTACAAGTCCACCTGTTTCCCGTACGATTGGTGCCGTTACATAGCGAAGTGCGAGCAGTTGCCCGATTCCGCACGGCTCGAAGCGGGACGGCATAAGAAACAGGTCGCTTGCCGCGTAAATCTGCCTGGATAAGGCTTCGGAGAAACGGATGTTCGTCGACATTTTCTCTGGGTGCCTGTCATGTGCCCATTGAAGCATCTGTTCATATTGATATTCTCCTGTACCGAGCAGAACGATTTGAACATCCTCATGATACAGTAGTTCATCAATGACCCGCCCGATTAAATCGAACCCTTTCTGCTCGACCAGCCTGGAAACGATGCCAATCATCGGGACATCTTTCCGGACCGGCAAACCGAGTTCTGCCTGCAGCCACATCTTGTTCTGCCCTTTCTTAATTAGGGAGCTGCGATACGGGAAGGCGAGCGACTCGTCTTTCATAGGATCATAGTTTCGGTCATCAATTCCGTTGACAATGCCAATTAATTCATCGGTGCGCTTTCGGAGTACTCCGTCTAGGTTTTCCCCATAATACGGTGTTTGAATCTCTTTTGCGTAAGTTTCACTGACGGTCGTGATGAAATCGGCGTAGTTCAAGGCGCCTTTCATGAAGTTGATGTCTCCAAAAAATTCGAAAGCATCGTCTCTCATCATCGATTCATCAAAGTCCATTAAATCGTGAAGCACGGATTGGGCGAAGACCCCCTGATACTTTAAATTATGGATGGTGAACACCGTTTTCATACCTTGAAGTTTCTCGACCTCTTTATAATGGGTATGTAAGAATACCGGAATCAACCCCGTCTGCCAGTCGTGACAGTGAAGAATGTCAGGAGTCCAGTCCATCCTGCACACCAATTCCATGACGGCCCGGTTGAAGAAGACAAACCGTTCGGCTTCATCGCCGTACCCATAAAGGTTCGAGCGTTTGAAGTAATACTCGTTATCTATGAAATATACAGGGATGCCTTCATACTCCAGGTACTCGATCCCGGCATATTGATTGCGCCAGCCGAGTTGGACATCAAGCGCCTCAAGGTGGGTCATTTGCTGCTTCCACTCGTCCGCCATATTCTCGTATTTAGGAAGGACCACACGTACATCAGCGCCTTGATCCTTCAATGCCTGCGGCAGAGAACCGAGTACGTCCGCCAATCCTCCTGTCTTGATAAAAGGGGTGCATTCAGATCCAATCATCAATACTTTCATTATTTATTCACTCCTCCAATTAATGTGCGGGGGACCGCCTCTTGCGTCTTACGCGAAAGGGACTGACCAGAGTGATGCGTCCAGACAGTCCCTTATGTTAGTCATTCATTTTTGATAACGTTCGTTTACATCGTCCTTCTCTTGGCGATAACAAACGGTTTCTCCGGGGCACCGATCAGCGTTTTGCCGCGGGAGATGCTGCAGTCTTTATCAAGGATGACATTCTCGAGAACAGCATTGCTTTCAATTTCGCAGCGCTGCATGATGATCGAGTTTTTAATGACGGCTCCTTCTCCTACTTTCACACCTCGGAAAAGGATGCTGTCTTCCACATGACCCTCGATGACACAGCCGTTTGCGACCATCGTATTGGTGACGTTGGACGTTTCCGTATAGTTGGAAGGCGCTTCATTCTTCACTTTTGTGAAAATAGGTGCTTCTTCCTTAAACAGTGCATCATGTTCGTCTGCATCAAGCAGTTTGGAACTGTTGCGGTAGTAGCTTTCCACGGAATTGATCAAAGCATGAGTTCCTTCATATTCATACGCATGGACATGGATGTCCGGAATCTTCGACTTGATCCCGTCCAGGAAAAAGTTCGAGCAGCCGTGTGCGATACACTTCTCGATCAGCTCATACAAATACTGCTTCTCGATGATGTACATATCCATGTACACATTGGAATTGCTGTGATCATTGTGAATAGCTGTCACCCGGTTGTCTGCATCCAGATCCAGCTTGTGGGCTCGATGGAACTCCGGATAAAGCTCTTCTACTTTCGTATAGACGACCGTTACATCCGCTCCTGATTCCTTATGTTCACGGAGGACATCCTGGAAGTCAATGTTGCAGATGTTCTGGGAACCGGAAACGACGATATAATCTGCAAGTGTCCGGTTGATGAAGTCTATATTGTTGTGGAAATGCTGCAGATCCCCACGGGAAATGTCCGTCGGATCATTCCAGTCCGGCGGCAAAATGAATAATCCGCCGCGCATCCTGTCCAAATCCCATGCTTTCCCTTGTTCCAAGTGATCCATAAGTGAGCGGTACTTACGACGCGCGAACACAGCCACGGATTCAATTCTGGAATTGGTCATGTTCGAAATTGTAAAGTCGATCATCCGGTAACGGCCGGCGAATGGTACAGCCGCTCCGCACCGGAAATAAGTCAGTTCGTCCATCATGTCTTGTTCGTGATCTAAGTTTATGATTCCTGCAATACGATCCATAATATCCTCCCTTTAACTATTCGTTGCGTAGCTTGTCGCAAGGACGCTGCCTTCATCTGCTACAAGCGTGATTTCACTGTCTGGTGAAGGGTCGCCGATGACGGCTCCGTCTTCAATGACGCTGCCTTTGGAGATGATCGCGCGGTGTATCTTCACGTTCTTGCCGATCTTCACGTCCGGCATGATGACGGAATCTTTCACGACGGAAGACTCGCCGACATGCACACCGTAAAAAATAATCGATGTATCAACCGTTCCATAAATCCGGCAGCCTTCATTGACGAGGGCATTCCGGACGGAGCCTCTCGGTGCAATGTACTGCGGCGGCTGGTTCGGATTCTTCGAATAGATGCGCCATCTGTGATCGTTGAGGTCGAGCTCAGGGTTCTTCTTCAACAGATCCATATTCGCTTCCCACAGACTATCGACCGTACCGACATCCTTCCAGTATCCTTCGAACTGGAATGCCATCAGCTTTTTATAATCATAAAGAAGAGCAGGGATGATATCTTTCCCGAAATCATGGGAGGAATCTTCTTTCTCCGCATCATCGATCAAATAACGCTTCAATACTTCCCATTTGAAGATATATACACCCATCGACGCCAGGTTGCTCTTCGGAAATTCAGGTTTCTCATCAAACTCGGTAATGCTTCCATCATCATCGGTATTCATGATCCCGAAGCGGCTCGCTTCTTCCCAAGGGACTTCGATGACAGAGATCGTCGCATCTGCATCCGTCTTCTTGTGGTGGTCGAGCATCGCATTGTAATCCATCTTATAGATATGGTCACCGGAAAGCACCAGTACGTGTTCCGGATCATATTGGTTAAGGAATTTCAAATTACGGTAGATGGCGTTCGCTGTCCCAGAATACCAACCTCCGCCTGCTGCCTGCATGAAAGGCGGCAGTACAGAAACGCCTCCGTATTTACGATCCAAATCCCACGTGTCCCCGATTCCGATATAATCGTTCAGGATCAGTGGTTCGTATTGTGTGAGAACACCGACCGTATCGATGCCGGAGTTCGTGCAGTTACTTAATGGAAAATCAATGATCCGGTATTTTCCGCCAAAATAGACGGCTGGTTTCGCAATTTGTTTGGTTAATGATTTCAGTCGTGTCCCTTGACCGCCGGCCAAAAGCATCGCAACGCATTCTTTATTTTTCATGATTTTCCTCCTTGGATACTGAAGTTCTCTTCAAGAAGCTCACACCGAGCGGGGGAATCGTCATGGTAATATGTTGATCCTGTCCTTGCCATGGAGAAGGTACTGTTTCCAGCGGCAGTCCGTTCGTCTGCCCAGAACCTCCGAAGTGTTCCGCATCACTCGAGAAAATTTCTTTGTATGAGCCGTTTTTCGGGACCCCTACTTTGTAGTCGTGATAAACTTCCGGTGTGAAGTTACATACCACTACCAGCTGATCATTGGACGTACGGCTGTTGCGTACGAACGATACGATGCTCTGCTCGTAGTTGTTGGGATCGATCCATGTGAATCCTTCCGGTTTGTGATCGAACTCCCACAGGGCGGGCATGTCCTTATACAAACGATGCAATTGTTTCGTGTATTCCAAAATGGAGGCGTGGGATTCGTAATCGAGCAGTTCCCAATCCAAGTCCTCTAAGTCCTTCCATTCATCGAATTGACCGAATTCACCTCCCATGAATAAAAGTTTCTTCCCTGGATGGGCGTACATAAAGGCGAGAAAAGCACGCAGATTGGCGAATTTCTGCCAGTAGTCCCCAGGCATTTTATTTAATAACGACTTCTTACCATGAACGACTTCATCATGAGAAATCGGTAATACAAAGTTTTCGGAAAATGCATAATGGATCGAGAAGGTAATCAGGTTGTGATGGTACTTCCGATGAATCGGATCCATCTCCATGTACTTGAGCATGTCATTCATCCAACCCATGTTCCATTTATAATTGAACCCGAGGCCTCCGATATAAGTCGGAGCGCTAACCATCGGCCAGGACGTGGATTCCTCAGCCATCATAAGCGTATCGGGGATTTCTTCGAAAACGGATTCATTCATTTGTTTGATGAACGTTACAGCTTCCAGGTTTTCTCTTCCGCCGTATTCATTCAGCTCCCATTCCCCGTCTTCCTTACCGAAGTCGAGGTAGAGCATACTGGCGACGGCATCGACACGGAGCCCGTCCAGATGGTATTCCTTAAGCCAGTAAACAGCGTTTGAAATGAGAAAGCTCTTCACTTCGTTCCTTGCAAAGTCGAACGTAAGCGTTCCCCATTGGGTTTTCTCCGCTTTCTTAGGATCGGCATACTCATAAAGCGCTTCTCCGTCGAAGCGTCTCAGTCCGTGCTCGTCCTTGCAGAAGTGACCTGGGACCCAGTCCAATATGACACCGATTCCAGAATTGTGACAGCGGTCGACAAAATATTTGAAATCATCCGGGGTGCCGTAGCGGGAGGTGACGGAGTAGTAGCCTGTCGCCTGATATCCCCAGGAGCGGTCGAACGGGTGCTCCGTCATAGGTAGTAATTCGATGTGGGTGTAACCGAGGTCCTTAACATACGGAATGACCATATCTGCATACTCCCGAAAATTATAGAAGACTTCCGGTTCAATATTCTTCCATGACCCTAAATGAAGCTCATAGATGGACATCGGAGATTCATACGGGTTCTTCGCCTTCCGTTCTTGCATCCACTGATGATCTTTCCACTCATAACCATCCAGCGGATAGACGACGGAAGCGGTATCGGGGCGCAGTTCGCTGGAAAATGCGTAAGGGTCAGCCTTCAATCTCAAATGTCCGTGTGCGGTCAGGATTTCGTATTTATAGATCGTCCCTGAATCGAGATTCGGGATGAACGCCACCCATATCCCGTTATCATTGACTTTCTCCATCGGGTTCTCCCGTCCATCCCAGTCGTTGAACATACCGACGACGCTTACACGGACAGCATTAGGGGCCCATACGGCAAAGCGGATGCCCTGCTTTCCATTCCGCGTTTCGGGATGAGCACCGAGCAGTCGGTAACTGTACCGGAGATTCCCTTGATGGAACAAGTAGATATCATGCTCTAAAGTTGTATCCTGAACCACATCATCACTCCTCATGAATGTTCTTCACCAGCCTTATGCCGTTGTTTTACACCGGCCTGTTGAGAACGTTTTAATATGCTTATATTCATCATAAATTTTGGCGAACGCTTTTACAATTAAAATTAATGAAAATATTCTGAAAAGTTTTGTCGGATATTGTCGAATTTTCCCAAATTAATGCCAAAATCACTTATAATAGGTTCGCAATTTTCGGAAATCGCTTTCATATGATGTCGATTCCCTTTTTATTACAAAAGAAAACGGTTTATTACATATTTTTACACATCGCATAGTTTTCTCAAATGCGTTTCAGACAAAAAAAATAGTGGTATAGCTTTAGAAACCAAAATTAACGAGGTGAACAGTCATGTCATTAGCAGGGATCAGCCTACTAATCATCGCCATCGCATTCGCATTCATCAGTATCTATGTCGTCAAAACGCTGAAGGCGGCAGCCAGCACCATGACCAGCGTCTCCCATACATTAGAGAAAGTGGAGGGACAGATGCAGGGAATTACCACAGAATCAGAACATCTCCTTAAGAAGACGAACACGATCGCTTCCGATATCGAATCGAAAACACAAACCTTAGACGGACTTTTCGACACCATTAATAATGTAGGGTCGACTGTCGGTAACGTAAACCAGTCCCTGCAGGGCATGAGTGAGAGTGTCGCCCATGCTTCCCACCAAAAGGATGAAAAGGTGGTCAAGGCGCTCCAATGGGGCGATGCGGCCATCGAACTTTATTTGAAATGGAAACGGAAAAATGCAAAATAAAAGGAGGCAGCTCATATGGATTTCTTAGGAATTGGAGTATTGATCATCGGCATCGCCTTTGCCATCGTATCAATCTTCCTGATTAAAGCACTGAATAATTTAGCCAATGTCCTCAAAGGCGTAAGAAAGACGGTGGATCAGCTGCCGGAGCAGTTGGATTCTGTCATAAAGGAAACGACCGGCGTCCTCCATCAAAGCAACGATACGCTGGCAGATGTGAATGAAAAGATCCGTGCTCTCAGCCCACTCTTCTATATCGTGGGCGACATTGGGGAATCTTCCCGTAAATTAACCTCTTCTCTCGTTGATGTGACCCACACGATCAAGACGAGCACCCACGAGGGAGAACAGAAAATTAACGAGGAAGGCTGGCGCGGCATTTACGGGGCCCTCGCCTTGACGTATTATTTAAGCCAGAAGCGAAAAGCGCTGAAATCCGCCCAGATCAAGAGTACGTCTGTATGAAGAAGGACAGCGACTGGATAATCGGAGGAGCTTCAGGGGTTCTCGCGGGATATACGGCACGATCGATAAGCAAAGATCCATCCATCACGAAGATGAAATGGTACAGAAAGAAGAAAGAGCTATATGAAACAGGTCTTTCCGGACACCAGTATCTTCAGGAATCAAAGAAGGAGCTGCAACAGGCAGCTGCCGCAAATACGAAACAGAAAGGGGATATTAAGATGACACAAACGAATGGAAACGCAACACAAACAAAAAAACGAGGGAAACTGCCGTTGGCCATGCTGACTGGAGCAGTGATCGGGGGAGCATTTGTTCTAATTAAAAACCCCGAAGAACGAAAGCGTATCATGGAGGGAACGAAATCCACCAAAAATGCCGTAACAGGCTATGCCTCCGAGGTGAAAGAGGACCCGAAAGCGAAGAAGGATGACCTCTTAACCCGCATCCAGAACGTTGTAACCATCGCTAACGAAGCCATTACAACCGTTCAGGAAGTCTTCAATAACCAAGGCAAGGAAATTACTGAAAAAGTGAAAGATATTAAAGAAGAGTCCGAAGCCATTATCCATACGGCAAAAGACGCCGGAGAGGACCTGCAGGAGGTAGGCGGTAAGGCGAAGGAAGCGAAAGAAGAGCTGACAGAGTCGAAGGAAGAGCCTTCCGTCCAACAGGAAAAAGTCGTGGAAGTAAACGCTCAACGATGATGAGGTAGACGAAAAGCGCCGGATCCGTAGTAGGATCCGGCGCTTTTTTATTATTCCGTGACTTGTGTAAGACGCTGGGAAGAAGCAGCGACATCCGTTACCGCTGCATTTATTTCCTGGATTGATTCCGCAAACGCAGCAAGCTCTGCTTCTACGCTGTCACTGAAAGCCTTGTTCTCCCCCATTGCCTCAACAATTCCGGTGAAGAATTTGTTGATGTGCTGCATGCTTTCGGTGCTCTGACGGACGGCCCCATCCATCTGCGTCACGCTGGCAGACACCTTGTGGATTTGAGAGCTTGTCATCGTGATAAGCGCTGCTACTTCTTCCACAGATGCTTTCGTCTGTTCGGAGAGCTTCCTTACTTCATTGGCAACAACTGTGAAGCCTGCTCCATGTTCCCCCGCCCGTGCAGCTTCAATAGACGCGTTTAAGGACAGTAAATTCGTCTGCTCGGCTATGGACGATACAATGGTGACAATTTTGCTGATCTGTTCCGCTGTCCCTTGGAGGTGGTTCATATCGGCTGTAATCGAATCGATCTGCCCTTTCATTTCATCCATTTGTGATTGCTGGACCTGCAGGCGGTCCTGTCCTTCTAAAGATTGTCGCTCTACATCATGAGAAATACGCACCCCTTCTCTTGATGCTGCGACGATGTTCTTCGTCTGGTCTGTCAGATGTTCGGTAGAGGCACTGGCCTGCTGGGATACAGCTGCGACCTCCTCCGACATCCGGTCGATCCTCGTATAGGCCTCCATGCGCTTATGTACTTCCACTTCCCGCAGACCTGCCGCCTCCTCTTCAAACATTTCCAAAACCAACTGCTGCTCCAGATTCAAGATTTTTGTCACCGCACGAAGTGCTTCCAGAAACTGAGGACCGGTTCCAAGTTCCCGAGAGAAAATATCCAGAAAGGAATGGGTGAGATCCTGGAACGCGCACATATACCACTTCGGTTTCAGCCCGATTCTCAAGTGAACAGAAGCGATCGTCCGCCTCTTCTCCAAAAACGCTTCGTCGATGATTCCTGTAAACATTTCTTCTATGTGTCTCCTGAGCGTCTGCTTCAACCGATCGACGGAGCTGGTTTCCTCAATGATGGCGGTCAAGGACGGTTCCTTCTGTAAGTTGGCATAGAATTGATCGACGACTGCACCGATATTAACGGCTACAACAGGTTGGAGCGACTGGAGAACGGCCAGATCGGGCTCTGTCAACCCGATCATGTCACACTGCCTCTTCACATCCGTCCCTTCTACGAGATGGAGCTCTCCACTGAATTTTTCTTCTATTGGTAATGTTGGCGTCTGCTTCTTCTTAAATAACAATGCCTTTTCCTCCCTCACTCACGCTTCTATACGTATGTATCGACATAGAAAGTACGGTTTTAAGCCATTTGATAAAAAAAGGAAAAGACGCAAAAAGGCCCGCCATATAGGCGGACCCGTATCGAAGTACCGTTAGTAACGGCCTCGATCGATATATTCATTCGGCTCTTGACCGAACTCCGTACTGTGGTTCTTGAATTGGGCAAGGCGGCCGTTTCGATGCTCACCTTTGCTCTTCGTCTCTTTAAACTGACGATTGTGTTTCTTCTCTTTATTGCCCATGGTTTTCACCTCGTGTAAAACATGATGTCTTACACCCCTATTCTTCGTCCATTCCGGCTGATTTATGCATGGCTCCGAAAGGAAACAGGAGGGGTTGTATCCCATTTTTCCAAATGACGGCGGAAGCAGTGCATGACAAGCAGATGGGCTTTGGCCTGTGTATATTTATAAAAGAACCAAGGGATCGACGGCATGTAATCATGAATCGCTACGATCGCTTCATTCTTACCGGGAATTTTTCGAAATTCAAGCCGGCCCCGCTCATTCTTATCGACATCGGCCAGAACGCCGCCGGAAATATAATAAAGCGCCCGGTCTCTCGTACTTCGATCAGCGGCATACGTAAGTTCAAGCAGGGGCGTCCGGTTAAAGATGACACCGATCCGGCAATGGCTGGCATCAAAAACCGTCGTCTTCACCCACGGATTGAGTACCCGCTCCAGCCAGCGCACGTAATATTTTGCAATCCAGTCTGCAGAGTGACCCGTTGGCAGCGGAATCCTCTGCACAGACCGCACATCCTGCTGGATGGGAGAGAACTTCGGCTTGAATCGGCCCTTTTTCTTCGGTGCTTCTTCCTCTAAAGCAGCCCTCGCCGCTTCTTCAAACGTTATGCTTCCTTCACTCAGTCCTTTCACGCGGTTCTCTTCCTGCACAATCATCGGATGCACAAGGCTTTCAATTAATGGGTAAACCATTTCTTTAGGCGAACCTGTCACAAGACGCACCCACAGCTTGGACAATTGAATGGTTAGAAAAGGAACATCGATCATCTTCGGGCTGCGGTTCATGACGGCGGCGAGTTTTGCCATCATCTCCTCATAAGTCATCACTTCCGGACCGCCGACGTCGACAGCCTTCCCTGCCAGTTCTCTATTATCAATGCTCTTATCCAGCGTAGTGAGTACGTCCGGAAGAGCAATCGGCTGCGTCTTCGTCCGCGTCCACCTTGGTAAGACCATAAACGGCAGCCGCTTCACCAAATTCTTCAAAATCGGAAAAGAGGAGCCGGAGGGACCCACGATAAGCCCTGCCCGGATCGTCGTGACCGGTGTCCCGTATGCTCCGAGAATTTCTTCTACTTCCAGGCGGCTCCTTAAGTGAGGGGACAGCGGACGCCCATCATCCGGAACGATCCCGCTTAAGTAAATGATTTGCTGTACGCCCTGCTTTTTAGCTGCCTGTGCGAAGTTATCGGCAAGGATGACGTCCATGTCTTCAAACGACCCTTGGGTCAACTTCGCTGAGGGAAGCATCGAATGGACGAGGTAGACAGCAATATCGGCACCCTCCAGTCCTCTTTCCGCATCAATCAACGAATATAAGTCACAGGACTTCCAATGAATATGGGGCTCGTCCTCCTTATCATCCCCATTTCTTGATAATGCGATAATGTCATGATTTTTTACCAATTTTTTCATTAAATTACGGCCGATATACCCACTTGCACCAGCGACTACGACCTTTTTTCTCGGCTCTGTCATGGCTTCACTTCCTTCTTTATTTCCTATGTACCCGGATACCATATGCTAATAACTCGACAAAATTCGCCGAATTTCGAGTTTTATGGTAAAATTCCCGAGGTGACACCTACATATTCCATCGTAAAGGGAGAGATGAAATTTGACAGCTAATGAAATCGGCTTTGCACTCCTTTACATCGGACTTTTTCTATTGATAGGAAAGATCATCCGTGTGAAAGTGACTTTTTTACAAAATTTGTTCTTACCATCTTCGATTATCGGAGGTTTTGTAGCATTATTGTTAGGCCCCCAAGTATTAGGTAAATTCATGCCGGATGACTCCTGGCTTTCTTACGGCGTCATGCCGCCGGTCGTGACAGAAGTCTGGGCGGATCTGCCTGGGTTGATGATTAACGTCGTGTTTGCTGCCTTATTCCTTGGCGCAACCCTTCCTAAATTGAGTCAAATTTGGAATTATGCCGGTCCTCAATTAGCTTTTGGCTGGACGATCGGCTGGGGCCAGTATGTCGTAGGACTTCTTCTCGTGCTGCTTGTTCTGACACCCGTATTCAATATTCCACCGATGGCAGGAGCCCTGATCGAAGTAGCCTTTGAAGGCGGACACGGAACGGCTGCCGGTATGGCCGGTACGTTCGAACAATTCGGCTTCGATGAAGCGTTCGATTTGGCGATCGGGCTTGCGACGATCGGCGTCTTATCCGGTGTCATCTTCGGAATCATCCTCATCAATTGGGGAATCCGTAAGAAAAAGACGAAGGTAATTGATGGAATCAACGATTTCTCCGATCTTCAGAAGCGCGGGTTCATGGAATATCAGAACCTGGAGCCGAACGGAAAGCTTACGTTCCGTCCGGAATCGATCGAACCTCTATCCTTCCACATGGCGATTGTCATGCTTGCCATCTTCATTGGTTGGGGAATCTTAGAATTACTCATTCAATTAGAAGCGGTGACACTGGGATCAGGCTTCATGGAATTCATTCCACTGTTCCCTATGGCTATGGTCGGTGGTGTGCTTCTACAGATCTTCTTCAGCAAAAAAGATAAATATAATTTAGTCGACCGCCGTATGGTCAACCGTATTCAAGGGCTGTCTCTCGATGTTCTCATCCTGACTGCCATCGCTACGGTTTCCATCGACGTCATCGGTGAGTATCTGGTTCCGTTCTTGCTGTTAGCTGCAGCGGGGATTATATGGAACTTGTTCTGTTTCTTGTACTTTGCCCCACGTTTCATTCCTGATTATTGGTTCGAGCGCGGATTAGGCGACTTCGGACAATCGACGGGCGTCACCGCTACAGGGCTTCTCCTTATGCGTATCGTCGACCCCGACAACAAATCACCATCCTTTGAAGCATTCGGATATAAGCAGCTGTTCTTTGAACCATTCTTAGGAGGAGGTTTCATCACAGCATTATCCGTTCCATTCATTGTGCAGTTCGGCCCATGGACTGCCCTCATCGTATCTGTAGCCATGATGGCTGTCGGAATCATTTCCGGGCTGTTCTATTTCGGCAAACAGAAAATGAAATAAACGATTTATTAGATCAGCGTCTGCCATGCCGGCAGGCGTTTTTTTCATACGAGCGTCTCTTTGTTTCATACTAAGCAAGTCGATTGACACCCGGCGCAGGCATGCTATATGTTATAGTCCGTAATCATAAGTAAATCGATCAGAATTCATGATAAATATTGGTAAATAAAGGAGGTTACTTATGAGTAAACTGTGGAAGGGATATATGGAGACATCTCTGATTAAGAAAATCACCGTCGCACTTGTACTCGGGATTCTTGTCGGGCTGATCTTCGGCGATGGGGCATCTGTCCTTGCTCCGCTTGGAGATTTACTGCTCCGTCTTCTCAAGTTCATCATCGTTCCATTAATTCTGTTTACATTAATTGTCGGTGTCAATCAGACCAACACGCACGACCTCGGTCGAATGGGCGGGAAGGTGTTCCTCTACTATCTCGGCACCTCGGCCCTGGCGATTATCGTCGGAATCATTGTCGCAGGCTTGTTCCAACCGGGAACGGGCACGAGCCTGGATGGGAGTGAAAGCATTGACGTCCCGGATAATCCCGGTCTCACAAGTGTTCTATTAAATATCGTACCGGAGAACATTTTGACGGCCCTGACGGAGATGAACCTGCTCGGCATCATCTTTACGGCCATCGTCTTCGGAATCGCGATTGCATTCCTGCGTTCCTCCGCCGATTATAAGAAAATCGGTGACAGTACGTATCAAGTGATTGAAGGCTTGAATGAAGCGACGCTGACGGTCATGAAGGGAATATTGCAGTACGTACCCGTCGGAATCTTCGCGATTGTTGCTGAAATTGTCGGAACAGAAGGCAAAGACACGCTGCTGTCGCTTGGAAATTTCATTCTTGTCCTTTATGTCGGCCTGTTTGTCCAGCTGCTGATCTATGTCGGTATCCTGTTGGTTACCAAGCGGAAGCCGTCCGCTTTCTTCCGGGAAGCACGGACACCGATGATCACCGCATTCGTCACACAGTCAAGCTCCGGGACGCTGCCGCTGACACTGAATGCAGCTAAAAACCTCGGCTTAAACAAAAGCCTGTACGGGTTCAGCCTTCCGCTCGGGGCAACGATCAATATGGACGGAGCAGCCATCCGGATTGCTGTATCTGCTGTATTTGCAGCGAACGTCATCAATGATCCGTTGAGCTTCACGGATATGCTTCAGGTCGTCCTTGTTGGTACCCTCGCTTCTGTCGGTACAGCCGGAGTTCCGGGAGCCGGAATCATCATGATCGCAACCGTCTTCTCGCAAGTCGGACTTCCTATGGAAGCTGTCGCGCTGCTTACAGCGGTGGATGTCTTTGTCGGAATGGGGGCAACCGCCCTTAACGTCACCGGCGACCTCGTCGGAACGACCGTTATCAATAAATCAGAGAAGAAAACAAACCGGTAATATAGAAGAACAAAAGCGCTTTTCTATGCAAACGCCACTAATCGGTAGAGTGATCATTATGGTAAAGGGCGGAGGGAAAAAGGGCAGACTCCTGCGGGAAGTGTGGCACAGATGAGAACCCGGAAGAGCAACAGCGATGAGGAGGCTCACCGGCCACCCCGCGGAAAGCGCCCCATTTCCCGCAGCCCGCTCCTCTACCCGATAAAAATTTCAATTAGAAAGCTGTATTATGCGGCTTTCTTTTCTTTTTGCAGTCGAATGGTTAGCATTCTAAGGAATTTTTGTGGGAAAAAACATTAAGAATGCAATTCCAATGGAATATATGCTATCATTAATCGTTAGTCACCTAAGTATTTAGCTAAGCACCAAAAGAAAGAAGGGGTAAGATGACAGACGAAGAAAGAAAGTCCATTAATCGCGTCCCCTTGATGATCGTGCTCATCTCGGGGGCGTTCGTTGCGATTTTGAACCAAACCTTACTTGCAACGGCCTTGCCGAAGATCATGGAAGATCTTCAATTGGACGCCAATACAGCCCAATGGCTGCAGTCGATATTTATGCTGGTGAATGGAATTATGATTCCGATCACCGCCTTTTTAATTGAACGTT
Organism: Halobacillus sp. ACCC02827; assembly: GCF_030291935.1. Lineage (NCBI taxonomy): Bacteria > Bacillati > Bacillota > Bacilli > Caryophanales > Bacillaceae > Halobacillus > Halobacillus sp. ACCC02827. Next base: position 3,499,114 of record NZ_CP128168.1, read on the forward strand.
TTACGACAAGAAGTTTATTCCTGACCGCCGTCGGATTGTTCGCTGCGGGTACGCTCGTTTGTGGGATCGCACCGAACTTCTCCTTACTGATGGCCGGACGTGTCCTTCAAGCTGCCGGGGCGGGGATCATCCTGCCGTTGATGCAGACCATCCTGTTCCTGATTTTCCCTATAGAAAAACGCGGTGCAGCAATGGGAATGTTCGGACTCGTCATCGCTTTTGCACCGGCCATCGGTCCGACATTGTCCGGATGGGTCGTCGAGCAATTCCCTTGGAGAAGTCTGTTCTTCATCATATTGCCGATCGCGATCGCAGATATTATTGTCGCTTACTTCATATTGAAGAACGTAACCAAACAGACCTTTCCGAAAGTGGACCCGATCTCCATCATCCTGTCTACCTTCGGTTTCGGCGGGATTCTGTATGGATTCAGTGTCGCCGGTAATAACAGCTTCTTCAGCGGGGAAGTAATGATTTCCCTCGGTGTCGGAGCGGTTACGCTGTTCCTGTTCATTACGAGACAGCTGAAATTGGAGAAACCAATTCTGGAATTCCGGATTTTCAAATACAAAATGTTCACCTTAACGACAGCTATCGGAATGATTGCCTTCATCGCCATGATCGGCGGTGCTGTCATTCTACCAATCATGATGCAGAACATGCTCGGATTCACTGCCTTTGAATCCGGTTTGATGCTGCTTCCTGGAGCGGTACTCATGGGGATCATGAACCCGATCACGGGACGTCTTTTTGATAAATTCGGGGCCAAATGGCTCGCCATCATCGGACTCGTGCTCGTTACCGGCTCCACGTTCCTGTTCACCGATCTTACGCCGCAAACAACGTTCACGTACCTGGCGATCGTCAACTGTTTCCGTATGTTCGGTATCGCCATGGTCATGATGCCTGTCACAACGGCAGGACTCAACCAGCTGCCGGAACATTTGATGCCGCACGGTACAGCGATGAACAACACGATGCGCCAAGTGGCCGGGGCCGTCGGTACGGCACTTCTCGTATCTGTCATGACGAGTCAGGCCGAACCGTCGGAAGGTCTGATCGGTTTGATCCACGGTGTCAACGTATCCTTCATCGTCGCAGGTATTTTCGCCATTCTTGGATTGGTCATGTCCATTTTCCTTACCAATTCCCAGCCCAGCCAAGAGTACAGCACCTAAAAAACGAAAAAATCCGAACGATTCTCTTTCTCTAAACAGAAAGGGAATTCGTTCGGATTTTTTTTGCATAGAAGCTTAACCGAGATCGACTTTCTCAAAATGTTCGACAGTCGGATGTGGATCATAGAAAGGATGGAGCAGCCTCGACCATTCTTTATATTCGTCCGATTCGCGGAAACCGATGGTATGGTCTTCGAGCGTCTGCCAATAGATCAGCATTAAATACTTACCATCGACTTCCAAGCACCGCTTAAGCTCGTGGGATATGTACCCGTCCATGGATGAAATGTACGTCGATGCTTCCCGGAACGCTTCTTCATATTCCTGTTCTCTTCCTTTTTCCACGTGCAGCATGACCGCCTCTGTGATCATCGACTTCCTCCTATCCCTTCTGAAGGGCTGATTTGTAGCGCTGGTAGTAATTATCTACGTTATTTAATAGCAATAACTCCGTATACAAATAGGCTTTACTGTTAAAATCTGAAAAATCGATGTTCGTCAATTCCTGGATTTGTTTGATTCGGTAATTGAGCGTGTTCGGGTGAATGAACAGTTCCTGCGCGGTCTGTTTACCCTTCCCGTTATTCGCAAGGTACGCTTCCAAAGTAAGCAGGAGTTCCGTCTGTTTCTCGGTATCATTCTTGATGAGAAGAAGCAGATCTTCACTATAATAGTCTTCCGAACTGTTTTTCTCATATAAAGCGGCAAGGTAGCGGTAAATCCCCAGACGTGCGAATTCCCTCGGCATGGATTCAGGACGGGGGTTGATGAAACTTGCCGTCTCGATCACTTCCAATGCCTCCAGGAAGCTCTTTCGCATATGAATCAGCGTCGTGTATTCTTTACCGACTCCGATGAGGAAATGGTAAAATTCCTCTTCGCCCGTCTCGCGCTTCACTTCTTCGATCAGATCCCGCGCGATGTTACGAGAAGAGAAGCGGTCCTTCACACGGCCTTCGATCATAATAATGATCTGGAATTCCGTCTTCAAATAGTAGAGCTGTTTATCGGCACGGAAACGGTTGACTGTTGTCTCCAGCTCATCCAGCATGTATTTGTACTGGGGAGCGGTCACAGAGAAGACAACCACCGAAAACCTGTCAGGAACCTGAAGCATCGCTAAGGAAGCATCGTGACGGAACTGACGCTCGCTGCCGTACTCATGCTGTAGCAGCTGCCAGAGCAGTTCCTCCTTCCGTCCTTCCTTGGCATTCACCTTCATGAACTGATCATATATTAATTTCCCTAAATGGGGCGTAATTTCCTCCAAGAAATGTAAATCCGTTTCCTCCAGAGAATGATCCGACTCCTGGATCCACACATAGCCGAGCGTATGGCCTAGATGCTTGGCAGCGATGACGACCCGCTGCTGGAAGCCGAGGTCCTCGATTGGAGAAATACGGATCGCATCCGGCTGTTGATCGAGACGCTGGACGATCCCTTCTTTCTTCAAGCGGTCGATGATGAAGATCGGACATTTCTTGGACAAAATCGTTTTCTGCTGGGTTTGATCGAAGTCATCGAAAGCAGAGCTGTAGGACACGAGTTCAAAATTCTTATTTTCAATGATGACCGGTTTCTTCAGTTTCGAACTGATTAATTCCGTCGCTTTATGGATATCTTCTGCCTGAAGGATCAACTCTTTCACTTCCATAGGAATCCTTACCTTTCCAAGTAGGTTGAATGTCATGCGTTACCCTCCATTATATCCGTTGTGGTTGGAAAGAAAAAGCAATTGTACCGGAGAAAACCCGCCGGTTATGAAAAAAGCTCCCCCATTCCGGGAGAGCTTTGGTTTGTTGTAAGGAGTAGATGACATTTTCGAATACGTTTTTAGAACGTTTCCGAGATCGTCTTCGCCTGCATGTGCAGCGCCAGATAATCCGGTCCGCCGGCTTTAGAGTCGGTTCCGGACATTTTGAAGCCGCCGAACGGCTGGTAGCCGACAATGGCTCCTGTACAGCTGCGGTTGAAGTAAAGGTTTCCGACATGGAAATCATACTTCGCTTTTTCCAGGTGATCACGGTCATCGGAAATGACTGCACCAGTCAGTCCATATTCCGTATTGTTGGCGATATCGATCGCTTCATCGAAGTTCTTCGCCTTCGTGAAACAAACGACCGGCCCGAAGATTTCCTCCTGCTGCATACGGGAATCCGGCGCAAGGTCTGCAAATACCGTCGGCTTGATGAAATACCCTTTGGAGTCATCACCTTTTCCACCAGTGACAAGGCGGCCTTCTTCTTTCCCGATTTCCATGTAGCTCATGATCTTGTCATAAGCCCCCTTGTCGACGACAGGCCCCATATACACGTTCTCTTCGGAGGCATTTCCGACGGTCAACTGTTCGGCACGCTCTTTCACTTTCTCCAACACTTCATCGTAAACCGCTTCGTGTGCCACGACACGGGAACCGGAGGAGCATTTCTGACCGGAGAAACCGAAAGCAGAAGTGATGATCGCATCGACGGCTGTTTCAATGTTCGCTGATTCATCGACAACGACGGTATCCTTCCCGCCCATTTCCGCGATCACCTGTTTGATATGATTCTGCCCTTCCTTCACCTCGGCCGCGCGTTTGATGATGCGAAGACCGACATCACGGGAGCCGGTGAAGGAAATAAGGGCTGTTTTCGGATGATCGACGAGGTAATCGCCTACTTCGCCGCCGCTTCCAGGGACGAAGTTCAAGACGCCTTTCGGAAGACCGGCTTCTTCCAGCACTTCAACGAATTTGGCTGCAACGACCGGACTGTTGCTGGCCGGCTTCATGACAACCGTGCTTCCTGTCACAAGCGGTGCGACAGCGGTACCGGCCATGATAGCGAATGCCAGGTTCCATGGTGGGATGACGACGGCTACGCCTGTCGGTGTGTACACATAACGGTTCTGTTCACCCGGACGGCTTTCCACCGGTTTCCCTTCTTTCAGTTCAATCATCTGACGAGCATAATATTCAAGAAAGTCGATAGCTTCCGCTGTATCCGCATCCGCCTCTTTCCAAGGCTTCCCTACTTCGTACACAAGGTAAGCGGAGAATTCATGCTTGCGGCGGCGGATGATGTGCGCAGCGCGGAAAAGCAGCTCTGCACGGGCACGTGGATCCCATTTGCGCCAATCTTCAAAAGCGTCCGCTGCTGCCTGCACTGCTTTCTCTGCAAGTTCCGCATTCGCTTTCGATACCGTTCCGACAACCTGCTTCGTATCCGCCGGGTTGATGGACGTAATATGCTGATCCGTGTGCACGCGTTCTCCATTGATGAGAAGGTCATGATGCTGACCAAGCTCTTCCTTCACCTGCTTCAGTGCTTCTTCGAAAGCTTTCTTGTTCTCTTCTACTGTAAAATCTGTGAATGGTTCGTGCTTATATGGCTGGACCATAGGTAAATTCCCCTCTCTGTATAATAAATAGTTTATTTGCTGAAAATCCCTTTCATGGCGAAGGCGATGTTAGCCGGTCTCTCCGCCAGGCGTCTCATGAAGTAGCCGTACCAATCTTCCCCGTACGGCATATACACACGGACTTTATATCCCTCTTTCAGAAGGTCTGCCTGCATTTGTGTCCGCATGCCGTAAAGCATTTGGAATTCGAAACGGTCGTTCGGAATATCATGCTCCTTCACGAGCTGCTTCGTATAAGCGACAATCGCATCGTCATGGCTTGCAATGGCCGTATAGTTGCCGTTTAACAAGTTCTTTCTGATCAGATGCTTGAGGTTATCATCGACGAGCTTCTTCTCCGGGAAAGCTACTTTGCCGGATTCCTTGTAAGCCCCTTTGACGAGGCGCAGGTATGGATCGTATTCATTGAGATCATCCAAGTCCTGATCGGAGCGGTACAGATAGGATTGAACGACAGTTCCGAGGTTCGGGTAGTCTTTCTTCAGCGCTTTGTATATGTCCAGCGTCGCTCCGCACCTGGAGGAATCCTCCATATCAATCGTCACGGTGATACCGTGCTTCTCCGCTTCCTTCAGGATCAGTTCCATATTCTCCATCACAAGCTCATGGCTGATATCAAGCCCGAGGGAGGTCAGCTTCAAGGACACTTCCGATTGAAGTTGATGGGCAGCGATCTGCTGAATACTGCGGATGCATTCTCCGGCCCGGTCCCTCGATTCAGACTCACAGTCGACGAATTCACCAAGGTGATCGACGGTTACCACGAGTCCCTCCTCATTCAATTGCTTGATCAGCGGTATTGCCTGAGGGAATGTTTCTCCCCCGACTATCTTGTCCGCTCCGAATCTTGTGCCGAAGCGCTTGGCCATCCGATCTAACATCTTATTGTTGGAAAGGTATAAGAAGAAATTCTTACTGATGGCTTCCAAGATCCCCACACCCTTTCATCATTCTCTATCGATCCATACAAGCTTTATCCGGTGTAACTCGGAAATGTTTAATTGTTAAGAAAATTGTAACGAATAACGCTTACATTTGACAACGTGGTCGAAACACAAAGATACCCCCGCCTTTTTATTGTTTCAGCACAAAAGTGTCGAAAGGTGTTTTCACCACCCATATAATGGGAATATCCGCTTTCTCTTACCGACCCATGATAAGTGTCATGGGTAAGTCCTGACGTTTGTGTCTTATCGTCGGTCCTCTTATCTCTTATGATGGGGATAACGACCAATCAAAGAGGAGAAAAACCTATGAACAGCGCCAAACAAAGAGAGTTGAAGAAAAGTGTTTCCGCATATGCGAAACCGGATACAGCCGCCGGCGTCCGCCAGCTGATCAATACACTGATTCCATTTATCCTGCTGTGGTATTTGGCTTACGCCAGCATGGCTTTATCTGTATGGCTCGCCATTCCAATCGCCATGATCGCCGGAGGTTTCGTGATCCGGGTCTTCATCATTTTCCATGACTGCACGCACCAATCCTTCCTGAAAAGTCAGAAGGCCAACCGTGTCATTGGAACGATCTCGGGTATTTTGACGCTCTTCCCTTTCGAAAAATGGAAACGGAGCCACTCGATCCACCATGCGACGAGCGGTAATCTTGATAAACGTGGTACCGGTGACATCTGGGTGATGACGGTCGATGAGTATGTGAACGCGAGTTTCAAAGAGCGTCTCGCTTACCGTCTGTACCGCAACCCGATCGTCATGTTCGGACTCGGACCGATTTACTTGTTCCTTATCTCCAACCGCTTCAACCGCAAAGGTGCAAAGCGCAGAGAACGTTGGAATACGTACATTACCAACGTGGCGGTCGTCGCCATCTACTCCCTTCTAATCTGGGCGATCGGCTGGCAGGCATTCCTGATCATCCAGCTGCCGATCCTTTACGTATCCGGTGTTCTCGGAATCTGGTTGTTTTACGTCCAGCACCAGTTCGAGGATTCCTATTTTGAAGATGAATCGGAGTGGGACTTCGTTAAAGCAGCAGTCGATGGAAGCTCTTATTATAAGCTTCCGAAGTTGCTTCAATGGGTGTCCGGAAACATCGGTTTCCACCACGTCCATCACTTGAGCCCGCGGGTACCGAACTACGCACTGGAGAAGGCACACGAAGAGACGCCTCCCCTTCAGCACGCAACGACCATCACGCTGAAGACGAGCCTTGAATCGATCCGCTTCCGCCTGTATGACACGGAAAACAAGACATTCATTTCCTTCAAAGAAGTGAAACCGTTACTGGAGAAAAAGCAGCGACGTGTCCAAAGCCGTCCAAGGTTCCAGGAAGACCAGTAATTCCACCAAAACCCATTCCTTTGAATGGGTTTTTTCTTTATTTTCCTTTATGCTTAAGTGAGAGAAACAAGGAGGCCGCCGCCATGCAGAACTGGTACCATATCATTCCGAAGAACACAGGACTCAGCATTTATGTCTGGATTATCTTCTGCGTCCTGCCGTTCTTCTTCATTTTCCGCTCCTCTTCGATGTATGAAATGATGTTCGGCATTTTGATGACGCTGCTCTTCTTCCTTGCGTATCGTCTGTCCTTCATCTCCAAGAGCGGATTCGTATATCTGTGGGTGAGTATCGAAATGGTGATCAGTCTTTTGATGACCATTTCGTTCGGATACATCTATTTCGCCCTGTTCCTCGCTTTCTTCATCGGGAACATTAAGAGCCTGGGTGGGTTTCTTTCTCTCTATATTGTCCACCTGGCAACGACGTTGATCGCCATCACCGTCACTTTCATCCATCAGCTTGATTCGGTATTTCCGAACCTGCCGTTCATTATCATCACCGTCATCGGTGTGATCCTGCTCCCCTTCACTGTCCGCTACCGGAACCAGCAGCAGAAGCTGGAAGGCGAACTGCAGGATGCCAATGAACGGATTTCCCAGCTGATGGTCATCGAAGAAAGAGAGCGGATTGCGCGGGACCTTCATGATACCCTCGGACAGAAGCTGTCGATGATCGGCTTGAAAAGCGACCTCGCCCGGAAGCTGATGGACATGCAGCCGAATCGAGCCAAGCAGGAAATCGATGATATCCGGATGACCTCACGCAATGCGTTGAAGGAAGTAAGGGAAATGGTATCGAATATGAGAGGGACGAAGCTTGAGGATGAACTCGTCCGCGTCCGGCAGATTATCGAGGCAGCGGAAATGACGTTTTCCTACGAAGGAGATCCGGTGCTTAAGAACACCCCGCTGCTTGTTGAGAACGTACTCAGTATGTGCCTGAAGGAAGCAGCGACGAATGTAGTCAAGCACAGCGAAGCTTCCACCTGCCATATTACGATCCATCCCTCACCAAATGAAATTCTCGTCACGATTGCCGACGATGGGAAAGGGATTCCGGAGACGCTGGAACCTTTCCAGGGACACGGCTTACAGGGAATGCGCGAACGGCTGGAATTCGTTAACGGAAGGCTGGAAATCCGTTCCGAAGAAGGAACCAAGCTGCTCTTTCACGTACCGAATGTGATAAAAAACAAGAAAAAGGAGGGTCCGGCATGATACGGATCGTCATTGCAGAAGACCAGCGTATGCTGCTGGGCGCGCTGGGCGCCCTGCTGGATTTAGAAGAAGGGATGGAAGTCGTCGGTCAGGCGGGAAATGGTCAGGAAGCAGTCAACCTTGTCCGTGAAGAAAAGCCGGACATCTGCATCATGGATATTGAAATGCCGGTGAAAGACGGCCTGGATGCCGCCGAAGAAATTCAAGAGGAAACATGCAAAGTCATCATCCTGACGACTTTCGCCCGCCCCGGTTACTTCGAACGGGCAAGAAAAGCGGGAGTCAGCGGGTATCTGCTCAAAGACAGTCCGAGTGAGGAACTGGCAACGGCCATCCGTAAGATCATGAACGGCCAGCGCATCTTCGACCCGGAGCTGGTTGATCTTGCCTTCACCGAACCCAATCCGCTCACCGAACGGGAACAGGAAGTCATACAGCTGATGGCAGATGGAAAAAATACGAAGGATATCTCTAAAGAGCTGTTCATCACACCAGGGACTGTCCGCAACTACATATCTGTCATTCTGGAAAAGCTGGAAGTAACCAACCGAATCGAAGCGATCTCTCGTTTTAAAGAAAAGGGCTGGTACAAACGGTCGAAATGATTCCCCTAAAAAAAACAGCCGGTCCTGCTTATACTCGCAGGACCGGCTGTTCTTTGGTGTTTTCTTATAGTTTGAAACGGCGGACATGACGATTCAGTTCTCCTGCCAGCTCCGACAATTCGGCGGCACTTCGAGACACTTCCTCCATCGATCCGCTCGACTGCTGGGCCGAAGCAGCTGCCTGTTCGACCCCCGCCGCCGACTCTTCTGTAATCGAAGCGATTTCTTCGATGGAACGGTTCATATCTTGTCCTGCGCCGGCAATTTCGCGAAGGTGGGCAGAAATCTCCTGGATTTTAGCTACCATGTCCGAAACGGAATGATGGATCGTATCGAACGTCTCTCCACTTGCCTCCATCTCGACAGACCCCCGGCCCACTTCGGTATATCCTTCTTCCAAGGATTGGACGACCTGCCCGGATTCCGTCTGAATGCCTTCCACGATATCGGTAATATCACCGACAGAAGCAGTGACCTGCTCTGCAAGTTTCCTCACCTCATCCGCAACGACGGCAAAGCCTCTGCCGTGCTCACCCGCACGGGCGGCTTCAATCGCCGCATTCAACGACAGCAGGTTCGTCTGAGACGCAATCGCTTCAATGACCTGGACAAGCTTGGAAATTTCCCGAGACTGCCTATCGAGGCCTTTCACTTTCTCGACCGAATCCTTCACAATCGTATCGATCCTGTGCATCTGGCCGATCGCTGCCTTCATCTGCTCCCGACCTCCTTCTGCAAGCTCGAGTACTTGAGAAGACGAATGCGACACGTGCCCGCCGTTCGCATCCGCAACCGCAATTTTATCTGTGAAGGTGCGCATCTGTTCCGCCAGACTGGAAGCACCGTCCGCCTGGGACTCTGCTCCGGAAGACATTTCCTGCATCGTCGAGGCGATCTGCACGCTTCCTTCCCTCACTTCTTCCGATGCCTGATCAAGCTCTCTGCTTTGCACCGTGACACGGTCGGAGGTCAGGGAAACCGATTCGATCACTTCCTTCAAGGCCGCCTGCATCGTATTCATCGCACCGGCAAGCGCCCCGATCTCATCCTTGCTCTTCACTTCCAGATCCCCTTTACTGATGTCGCCGCCCGCAAGGTGACGCATCCGTTCTGCCACACGTTTGATCGGCCTGGAGAGGTTATTCGCCATCATCCATGCGAAAAGGAGTCCGACCAGGATGACTGCCGCAGAGATAATCAATCCCCAGAACATCATAGCCGCGCCGCTTTCCAACACGTTAGATCCCATCTCCTGGATTTCTCCTTCTCTACGAATAGAGGCTTCTTCATAGATGGTTATCAATTCATTACTTACCGGAGTAACCGTATCTTCGAGCGCTTTCAGGGCTTCCTCTTCCCGACCGTCGTCAAACCGTTCAAACACCTCTGTCCGCACAGTCCCTTCCCATTCAATACTGTCCGTGACAAGCTTCCTGATGTCATCGGAGTCCGTCCGGTCCAGGAGATCCTTCTGCATCTTCATGCTGTCTTCCGAATACGCTTCAAAGGTTTCCCTGTATGCGTCATCGTTAAAGAGTACATACCCACGGGCTGCAGCTACCTTCTGTGATAAGTTATAGGCGAGCTTCTCATCGAGGATCAACAGCGGCAGTTCACGGTCGACGATCCCCTTCGTATTCTCGTTCGTCCTTGAAGTAGCGAAATAGTTGAAACTCGCGAGCAAAACCGTCAATAAAATGACCACTGAGAAGGCCGTCAAAATCTTTCCTCTTATACTTTTCATCGTTGAAACCAGGTCCCCTTTTTTATTATAGTTATCTATCTTTTATATCGGGTTGATGGACCTTTTTATGTAGTTCCTCCTATCCCATGCGCAGGTCGGCATAAGCCAATGTGCAAAAACATTGTCGAAGATTTGGAATTTTCATCGTTCGTGTTGTATTTGAGGACAATTTTTGTTACGATCAAGCTAACTAAATATTTTCTTATTTCAAATTTTATTTGGAGTAAGGATAGAGGTGCAATGACATCAGTACGCATACGGAGGAGAATGAGCTCTGACGATCGATGCGGAAAGGGGAAATTGCCGAAGCTTCTCGAATCTCATCTTCCTGAAGCTGGTTCTGATACTGAAGAAGTGCAGGACTGTCATATAGGAGACTATATGGAGGGCTATCTTACGCAGGAACGGATACAAAGTTTCTACGGCAGCAGCGATTCCCTCGTTGCTGCCGTTTTTGTTTATTTACTGCGCTGAATGGTCCTGATGCCTCGGTCTGTATTTAAAAAAACTTACTAAAGGGTGTGAGGTTATGAATTTCGGCCAAGTATTAACAGCAATGGTAACCCCGTTCGACAACGATGAGAATATTGATTATGAAGCGACACGTGCTTTGATCGACCATTTGATCGACAACGGTTCGGATGCGTTGGTCATCGCAGGAACGACCGGAGAATCTCCGACGCTTACGAAAGAGGAGAAGCTGTCCCTGTTCCGCTTCACTGTGGAAGTCGTCGACGGACGTGTTCCGGTCATCGCAGGAACAGGATCCAACAACACACGAGCATCTATAGAGCTGACGAAGGAAGCAGAACAGACCGGCGTGGATGCCGTCATGCTCGTCGTCCCTTACTACAACAAACCGTCTCAGGAGGGGATGTATCAGCATTTCCGCACCATCGCTGAAGCGACTTCCCTCCCGGTCATGCTTTATAACATTCCGGGAAGAAGCGTCGTCAACATGGAACCGGAAACGATCATCCGCTTATCTAAGATCGACAACATCGTTTCCGTTAAAGAAGCGAGCGGCGATCTCGATGCGGCGACGACCATCATCCGCGAAACGCCGGAGGACTTCTCCGTCTACAGCGGAGAAGACGGCAACACGCTGCCGTTCGTTGCCATCGGTGGGACAGGTATCGTCTCCGTCTCCTCCCACGTCATCGGAAAAGAAATGCAGCAGATGATCCAAAGCTACCGTGAAGGAGACGGCGCCTTCGCAGCAACGCTTCACCAGAAGCTGCTCCCGGTCATGCACGCCATCTTCTCCGCACCGAGTCCATCACCGGTGAAAGCAGCCCTGAACGCTCTCGGCGTCCAGGTCGGAGGCGTCCGCCTGCCTCTGCTGCCTTTGACGCAGGAAGAAAGCAAGCGTGTTTTGGATATAGTAAGCACGATCAGACAAGACGAACGAATGGCATCATAAAGAATAAAGGAAGGCGTGCTCTCTGGATAGGAGCACGCCTTCCTCTTTTTTAACCCGTTAAAATAGGTGATGGTCCGTTTAGCAGCGTACGGGATAAAAATTAAGAATGATCAGAGCGGGGTGGATAGGACCATTGAGTGTAGTCAGTCCTTCCACAATGAGATGCAGTCTTTCATGGATGTTGCTTCTTTTATTTTTAAATTACCTTTTTTGTACATCTTAGGCTGGCAAGGACCGAACTACCCTTTATTCGTTACCTTGCTGCCTTCTGTGCTTTTATGGCTGGGGTTACAGAGTAAGATACTAGTCCAATCCAAAAGAAAAGAGAAACATAGCCACAGGTGAGTCGCCGGAAGAGCAGCTTTCCCCTTCCTGTCCCTCCTCCAACAAAAAGAGAGCCTTCCACACCATTGGGAGGCTCTCTTCTATGCATACTATTCAAACGAAGCTGGAAAGTCTTTTCAGTCGATCGTGACCGTCCAGCCTTCCGTATCTTCCTTGCGGCCGCGCTGGATTCCGGTGATCGTGTCATACAGCTTCTGGGACAGCTCGCCGATTTCATGATCATTGATGACCATTTTCTTACCGAGCCAGTTCAATTCCCCGACAGGAGAGATGACGGCAGCCGTTCCTGTTCCGAACGCTTCCTCCACTTTCCCCTGTTCGTACCATTCATACAGCTCTTCGATCGCAATTCGGCGCTCGGTGACCGGGATGCCCCACTTCTCCAAAAGCTCCAGGATCGATGCGCGCGTGATCCCCTTCAGGATACTGCCGCTCAAGGCAGGTGTGACGACTTCTCCGTCCACTTTGAAGAAAATGTTCATGCTGCCGACTTCTTCGATGTAGCGTTTCTCCACACCATCAAGCCAAAGCACATCGTTGTTGCCTTCCTCGACCGCCTTCGCCTGGGCCTGATAGCCGGAGGAATAGTTCCCTGCTGTCTTCGCCATGCCGGTGCCGCCTTTGACCGCACGGGTGAATTCATTCTCGACGTTGATCGTGACAGGCTTCAAACCGCCGGAGAAATACGGGCCGACTGGAGAGAGGATGATCATCAGCTTGTAGGATTTCGACGGCGCAACGGCGAGGTTCGCTTCTGTCGAAATGATAAACGGACGGATGTACAGCGACGTCCCTTCAAAGGATGGAACCCAGTCTTTCTCCAGCTCCACAAGCTCCTTCAGATAACCCAGCACTTCGTCTTCATCAATCGCCGGAATGCTCAAGCGCTCACTGGACAAGTTCAAACGTTCGAAATTCTTCTCCGGACGGAAAAGCAGGACACGGTCATCATCCGTACGATAAGCCTTCATCCCTTCGAAAACTGTCTGCCCGTAATGGAAAATCATCGCTGCCGGGTCGAGTGTCAGCGGCTCATAAGGGACGATGCGCGGCTCGTGCCAGCCTTTATCCGCTTCATAATCCATCACAAACATATGGTCTGTGAACGTTCTGCCGAAAGGGATCTCTTTCGATTCCGGTTTCTTCTTCTTCGTTTCGCTTTGAATGATGCTCAATGCCATTGTCAGGACTCCTTTATTTATGTAATCGCCGGCCGGGGCCGTTTTTCAAATAATACTATCCATTGTACGCCCACTTCCGACAATTTTAAAGAGAATTTGCTTGAATAATCGAAATACGATGCATGGAGCATCATGGTATACTGGAAAAAGGGAATATACGGAAAGCGTGGTGTCTTTTTTGTTTAAATTATTGTTGATTGAAGACGACCGGACGTTGTTCCAGGAAATGGAGGAACGACTGTCGCAATGGTCGTATGAAGTATATGGGATCGATGACTTCCAACAGGTGATGAACCGGTTCACCGATGTAAATCCCGATCTTGTGCTCATTGATATCCAGCTGCCGAAGTTCGACGGCTTCCATTGGTGCCGGATGATCCGTGCCCACTCGAACGTACCGATCATCTTCCTGTCCTCGAGAGACCATCCGACGGACATGGTGATGTCGATGAACCTGGGTGCCGACGATTTCGTCCAGAAGCCGTTTCACTTCGATGTGCTGATTGCGAAGATCCAGGCGATTCTGCGCCGCGTCTACAACTACAATACGGAAACGAATGAGTGGAAGACTTGGCAGGGAGCCACCATTGACTATGACCGCAACCGCGTGTCCAATGAAAAAGGATCGATCGATTTGACGAAGAACGAAATCCTTATTTTGAAGCAGCTGGTGGATAAAAAAAGCAAGATTGTCAGCCGGGAAGAGCTGATCCAGCGTTTGTGGGAGGATGAACGGTTCGTCAGCGACAATACCCTGACCGTCAACGTCAACAGGCTGCGCAAGAAACTCGCTGAAATCGACTTGGGAGATGCGATTGAGACGAAGGTCGGACAAGGCTATGTGGCGAAGGAGGCTTCGCAATGATCGGGGCATTTCTGAAAGAACGCCTTGCTTGGATCGCCTTTCTTTTCGGTCTGCAGGTGCTGGCAGCTCTCGTTGGTGCCATCGATCCGACAATCCCGGTCACCTCCGTTCTGTACTACAACTTTCTGTCCTTCCTATTAATTGCGCTGTTTTTATTCATCCGGTACCAGAAGGAAACCCGCTTCTACCGTCAAATGCAGGAACGGGACCGGGACTTGGATCTTTCGACTTTTCCGGAAGGGGACAGTCCGTTTGAACGAATCATCGACGACAACGTCACAGACCATATGGAACGCCTGAAACAGGAGCTTGCCGATAACCAGCACCGATTGGAAGAGGAGAAGGACCAGCTGCTCTCCTGGATCCACGAAGTGAAGACGCCGATGAGTGCGATGCACCTCCTGTTTGATAAGATCGAAGATTACAAGCTGAAGTCCCAGCTGACGTATGAATGGATGCGGATCCACCTGCTTCTAGACCAGCAGCTCTATCAGAAACGGATCCCCTTCATCGAGAACGACCTTTATATAGAAGAAATAGAGTTAGAGCCGCTGTTATTCCAGGAAATCCGTACCCTTAAGTCCTGGTGCATGCAGAAGGGAATCGGCTTCGATATCGATTTGGAAGCGACACACGTGTTGAGTGATGCGAAATGGCTCGCCTTCATCCTGCGCCAGCTGCTGACGAATGCCATCAAATACAGCGAATCGAGTGACATTACCATCACAAGCCGGCGGGAAGACGAGCGGGTGCACATAGCGATCCGTGATGAAGGCCGGGGCATAGAGGCGAAAGACCTCCCCCGCATCTTCGATAAAGGCTTCACGTCGACATCCGATCACCAGAACGGCGCCGCGACGGGAATGGGTCTCTATTTGACCGACCGCATCAGGAAAACGTTGAAGATGAAGATCTCCGTCACTTCCGAAGTTGGACAAGGGTCCACCTTCACCCTCCACTTCCCGAAGAAAGACGCCTTCACAACCATCCGAAGCATGTGACCCTGTCCTATGCTTCTTTTCTTTTACCTGCACGCAGCAGGGGGAACTCCTTTAGGGTGGGAAGGATCAAGGCCAAAGGGTCGAGGAGACTTCCCGCTCCTCTCATCTGCCCATGTGACGAAACTGTCACTTCCATCCCCGATTTTGTTAGGTGAATGACAGGAAAACATCGGAAAAAGCTAATAGAATAAAGTCATAGAACAAGGGAGGTCATACCATGAGTATATTAGAAGCTACGAAAATCCATAAAAGCTACGGCAATAAATTCACGAAGCAGCACGTATTAGAAGGCATCAACCTGACCATCGAAAAAGGTGAATTCGTCACGATCATGGGAGCATCCGGTTCCGGAAAGACGACACTGCTGAACGTCCTTTCCTCCATCGACCGGGTGAGCCACGGAACCATCAAAATCGACGGACAGGTCATCACCGGCCAGAAAGACAAAAAGCTGGCTGAGTTCCGGAAGCATCACCTCGGATTCATTTTTCAAGATTACAACCTGCTCGATACGCTCACAGTGAAGGAAAACATTCTTCTGCCCCTGTCCATCGCCAACGTTAAAAAGAAGCAGGCGAATGAGCGGTTCCAGGAGGTAGCGGAAGAGCTCGGGATCAAAGAAATCGAAAACAAATACCCGAATGAAATCTCCGGCGGTCAAAAGCAGCGGAC
The DNA here is from genome assembly GCF_030291935.1 of Halobacillus sp. ACCC02827. Classification (NCBI taxonomy): domain Bacteria; kingdom Bacillati; phylum Bacillota; class Bacilli; order Caryophanales; family Bacillaceae; genus Halobacillus; species Halobacillus sp. ACCC02827. Next base: position 3,515,050 of record NZ_CP128168.1, read on the forward strand.
TTCCGCAGCGAGAGCGTTCATCCATGATCCGAGCATCATTTTCGCCGATGAACCGACAGGCGCGCTCGATTCGAAATCAGCGTCTGATCTCCTTAGTAAGCTCGGTCGTTTGAACGAGCGGAAAGAGGCGACGATCGCTATGGTCACCCACGACCCAGTCGCAGCAAGCTACAGTACCCGCGTCATCTTCATCAAAGACGGACAGATCTACACACAGCTGAATAAAGGAGACCAGCAGCGGCAGGAATTCCTGAAAGACATCATGAAAACCCAGGGCGTCCTCAGCGGGGTGCACTATGAATATTAATCAACTGATTATCCGCAATTTGAAAAAGAATGTGAAGAACTATTACCTGTACTCTTTCGCTCTCATTTTCAGTGTCGCCCTTTACTTCTCGTTCGTGACGCTGCAGTATGATCCGGCTATGAGCATGGATGGATCGATCAAGGGCGAGGCTGCGCTGCGGGTCGCTTCCGTTCTCTTGATTGCGATCGTAGCCATCTTCCTCATCTATGCGAACAATATCTTCATCAAGCGGCGCGGGAAGGAAATCGGATTGTTCCAGCTGATCGGAATGACGAAGAACCGGATTTTCCGGCTCATCAGCCTGGAGAACCTGATCGTTTATTTCGGCTCCTTGATCGTCGGGACGTTCGCCGGTTTCGCCGTCTCGAAGCTGATGATGATGGCGCTCTTCCGGATTACAGACATCGAGGAAGTCGCCACGTTGTCCTTTTCCGGGAAGGCCTTGCTCCAAACGATCCTTGTCTTCATGGCAATCTATCTGTTCATCATGCTGCTCAACTACTTTTTCATCCGCAGACAGAGTATCCTGTCGCTGTTCCGGACGAAATCGAAGACGGAGACGAGAGTCGGGAACATATCCGTCTGGGAGATTCTGATGGGTATCTTCGGACTGACCCTGATCATCGCAGGCTACTACGTCTCCTCGAAGCTGTTCAGCGGGGATTTCAATTCCATGAACCAGCTGTTTGCGGCAATGGTCTTTATTCTGGCAGCGGTCATCATCGGAACGTACTTCTTCTATAAGGGATCGGTACGCTTCGTATCGAACCTGCTTCGCAAAAATAAGCAGGGATATTTGAACATCAATGAAGTGTTGTCCTTATCATCGATGATGTTCCGGATGAAATCGAATGCGATGCTCCTGACGATCATCACGACCGTCTCCGCCCTCGCTATCGGTCTGCTGTCGCTCACCTACATTTCGTACTATTCGGTCTATGATGTCGGAAGCATTTCTTCTCCGGACGATTTCAGTTTCGTGTCCGAAGAAGATGCGGTCGCCTACACGGAGGCGCTTGATCAGACCGGCATCGCCTACAGCGAAGAAAAGGTCGACGTTACAGATGCGCGGGTGATGGTCAAAGACATTTTTGGTACGAATTTAGAGGAAATGCAAATAGAGAACAATCAAATGGATATGCCGGTCGTCGCTGATACGGCTCTGGAGGACACGGTGCTTGAGGATGATCAAGTCCTGTTCGCCGGCTACAACGATGCGTACATGCAGATGTCGCAGTTGAAGGACGAGGGCAAGGTGCAGTTGATCACATCAGAAGGGAAGATGGACGCAGATTACATCGGCAGCACGAAAGAAAACGTCCTCTCCAGAGCCTTCACGTTCGGCGCACCAGCGGCCGTCGTCAGTGAGAACACCTTCCAAAAGCTGAAACAGCAGCAGCTGGACGATATTCAGACCACCTACGACACGTACACAGGGGTAAACGTGGAAGACAGAGCGGACATCGAAACGGCGGATGATATCTTCCAATCGATGACATTTGCGAAGGAGAACGAAAACCTGTCCCTCTATGCGCAGACGGAGTCACAGAAAAAAACAATGGGACTGAGTATGTTCATTGTCGGTTTCCTTGGACTTACCTTCCTCGTCACATCCGGCTGTGTTCTATACTTCAAGCAGATGGACGAAGGGGATGAAGAGAAACCGAACTACACGATTCTGAGAAAGCTCGGCTTCAGCCGCGGCGATCTCCTGCGGGGAATTCAAGGGAAGCAGTTGTTCAATTTCGGCATCCCGCTCGTCGTCGGTCTGCTGCACAGCTACTTCGCCGTCCAATCCGGCTGGTTCTTCTTCGGAACGGAGCTGTGGACACCGATGTTCGTCGTCATGGGCGTCTACACCCTGCTCTATTCCGTCTTCGGATTATTGTCGGTCCTGTATTACAAACGCATTATAAAAGAGGCACTCTGATGAGTGCCTCTTTTTTCAGGCTGTCGAGAAACCCTGTACTATGGACGGGAGGGACAAACTTTCCGATCAATCATTAATGGCTATCAAAGACAGAAAGGGAACAAAGAAAGAAATTTGGACAAAGGGTGGAGGGGAATCGAGCAGACTCCTGTGGGAATAGTGGCACAGGTGAGACCCCGGAAGAGCAGAGCGATGAGGAGGCTCACCGGCCACCCCACGGAAAGCGCTCGATTCCCCGGAGCCCTCTCCGCTCCTTATGAAAAGTACTTCTTTAACAAACAGTAAAAGAGGAAAACCTCATCAGCCGAATAAATGAAGCAGCCAGCCTGCACCGGAGAAGAGGAGCACGATCGCCAGGATGACAAGGAAGATATAAAACAGGACGGCAAGGATGTGAAAGGCCACCACGGCGGCCATAAGCAGGATAATCAGCAGCAGAAACAGCTGCAGCATATCCTTCGTATGTACGATCAGGAAATAAGCGGCAAAGGCAGCTACGGCCAGCAGCAGAATCCTCATCGCCCACAGGCCTATATTCTTGAATAGGTTCGATTTCTCTCCCTTCATCGTATCCCCTCCTTTTCTAAGTATGTATGTTTTTGTTATCCAACCCGTGATTTCTGTGCGTTTCCATTGTGATATAATGGAAAAAACAAAACCATCGGAGGTGCTTCCATGAGCGCAGACAAACAGACAGAAGCAGAGATGCTGAAAGAAATCGAACGACTTCAGAAGATCGAGGAGCAGCAGCGGGACATTCTCGACAAACAACCCGGAGAAAAGCCGGCCGACCGCCTGCGCACAGACGGGAAAGGCAAAGTGATCATCGACAAGGACGACAAAGAACTTCGCAAGCTGTGGGATGTGGAGTAATCAATGAGCGATATCTACACACCCCAAATGAAGGACGTCGTCTGGGTGGACATCGACTTTTATGACAAAAAAACAGGGGAAATGAGCAATAAAGGCGCCCGTCCCTGTGTCGTCATGAAGGTGGAAGACGATCAAGTCCACCTGCGGACGTTGACCTCGCAGATCAAAACATATCCAGCGAACAAACACGGCGTCCTCGTCGAGAAAGACGACGTCAATAAACTGAAGAAGGATTCCGCCGTCCTCTGCACGTCCGATAACTATTTTTCCATGAGCAGAGAAGAAATCGGACACCTCGAAAAGTCAGGCGAGATCTCCACGGCTCAAATGCTTGACGTCATGCGGAAATCGGTCGCCTGCAACCGGATGGATATCCAGCTGAGAAAAAGCGTCCAGAAATCAGGATCCCTTTCCTGATGCCTACCACAAGCAGAGAAAGCCCCCTTTGTTAAGGGGGCTTTTATTACAGCTGATTTTCTGCAGATTTTGTTTTCGTCTCCTGCCTGACACTGCTTTCCATCTTCGTAATCGTCTGCTGCGGGACATTAAACGTCTCCATGACCTCCTGCTTGCTGGTCCGGTACGTCTGCTCCGCGGACAGGCGGTTGACGAGATTTTCTTCCGTCAATTCGCCGCTGTTTTCTTTCTTCACCATATCCCACAAGTTCTGATACTGGGCTTTCAAATCCTTCATCGATTCTGCTTTCGCGCTCGCCTCCGGATTGACCAGATCAAGCCCTTTGGCATGCTCGAGTTCCTTCGCGGACAGCATGAACGACGTCTGCCGCCCCTGCATCTGCGCTTCTCTCAATTCCGCTGCGTTCTCTTTCGTGAGCAGATCGGATAGGTGCACCCTTCTTTCTCCGTTCTCAATGATGCCACCCGGCTCGATGGCATATTCCTGTGTATGATCGGTATTCATATCCCGCAGCATCATATACTGCTGGCTTTTATCTGACGGCTCGAATACGATCGTACCCATCAGATTCTCTTCTCGTTCCATCCTATCTCATCCTTTCTGTTAAAAGCAGCCCCGGCTTCCTGCAGGGCCGCCCTTCTTCAATCGGTTGTCTCAAGGAGCTGCTCGCGCTCCCGCTGTTCTGTCTTTTGAATCTTATCGTCGAATCGCTCCAAGTCCATCTTCAAGCGCTCTATTTCTTTCGCTGTCTCGTTCTTTTTAACTTCCAGTGCATTGATGTCATTGTCTGTCTGAAGTTTCTCTTCATCGGTCTGGTAGACTTTATCCTCGCGCAGGGAAGCGATCCGTTCCTCTGCATCCTCGGAATCTGCCTTCAGATCCTTGATGTCTTCTTCTACGGTTTGGATATTCTCTCTGATGCCTTCAATGATGAGGTCGGTCGTGTAGGAAATGTACTCGCCGCTCTCCCGTTCCTCAATCGATGCTTCTTCCACTTCCCTGTAGTCGGCATACAACGTCCTCAGGATGGAGCGGCCGGACTGCTCCTCTTCCGCCTCTTCCTCCTCGGGGACTTCTTTCGTTCCGATCAAATCGAGAGCGACCTGAGTATAATCAGGCGACAGTCCTTCCAAACGGACGACGTAGTGGTCTTCGTACTGGAAAACGACCTCGGTATCGACCTCGCTGCCGTCGCTTCTCTGGAAGGCTTCAAAATCGATCGTGTCGTATTCATTCTTCAGATGTCCGGTATCGATGATGACCTCCATCTGCCCCGTCTTCGGATCATAGATCCACCGGTTGATGACGACATTCTCCGTGGAGGAAACCTTGATATCTTCGTTGACAGGAGAAGACAGCACCTCCACCTTCTCCTCGAAAACAAACCCGGACGTCAGGAAAAACGCGAGCCCAAGAAAGACGCCGCCCAGGATGGTCATATACATCCGGTTCGACTTCCTCCTCAGATTCACTTTATCTTTGTTGAACATAGCTTCACCCCTTTTGTCACACGTCGTTCGCTTCCGGATCTTCCTCTTTCACTTCTTCTGTATCTGCGAACAAATCCTCGATGTCTGTCGCAATCCAAGCATCCTCTTCATAGACGAAGTGAACGCGCAGAAACATCTTGGACTTGTCTTTCTTTCCGGTTTCCAAGTAGTCGATTTCATGCTCGACTTCGATCAGCACATCGACTTCCTTCTGATTCGCATCCATGTTCTGAATGTAATACTCTTCGCTCAAAAGCTTCGACTCCACGTTGTTCTGATTGAATTCATCCGCCGGGAAGTACCGCTCCTGCAGGGCTTCACTCATGACGCCCGCCGCTTGGTCCTTCCGCTGCTGGTAGCCTTCGATCTTCTGGACGAAGACGAGGTTCACGAACAGCTTCGCCTGACTCTGCAAGTCATCGAACCGCTGCTCGCGTGCGGTGTTGGAGATGTTCTTCTCCTTATCCTCGAGCACCCGGTTCTCGTCCTGAAGCTCCTGATTCGCTTTGGCGACCGCCTCGTACTCGTCTCCTTTCTTGCCATTGGCATAGAAGAAGTACGCATTGACCGCCAGCAAAAGGACGAGAATGATCAACGACACGTGTTTGAATAGTTTTATACTGTTCATATCGCTTTCTCCTTGCTGTTAAAATCCGAGAACCTCTTTCGGATCCATATGTCCGCTCCACATTTCTTTTTTCGTTTCCAAATGCAGGTGAGGTCCCGTCGATCTTCCTGTCGTTCCGCAGACGCCGAGTTTATCGCCCGCCTGAATTCGCGAACCTTCCGATACGTCGATGCTCGACAAATGGGCATAGTGGGTGTACAGCTGATCTTCATGCTGGATGACGACGGAATTCCCATAAGTTCCCGCACCCTGGCTGTACACGACCACTCCGTCTCCGACCGAGTGGATCGGTGTTACGCCGCCCATACAGGCGAAGTCGATGCCGTTGTGCATCGATTTTTCCTCTCCTGTCACCGGGTGGGTCCGGTAGCCGTAATCACTGGTGATTTCCGCACTGCCCTGGATCGGCCGGACGAAATCACCGTTGAAGCTTGGGGAGATGCCCGCAATCGCGTCACTCGACACAGGATGGTAATACTTCAGGACGGCATCGACATACATCACATCTCCGTAACAGGCGCCGCTTGGAACGGAATCCCCGCGGATACAGCTGTACAGGCCTGTATGCTTCAGCTTCTCATACATCATTTGCGAAAAGGAAACAGCGAGGTCCTCGGTATAAGCACCGCCGCGGTCATTCACATAATCGATGAACCCGCCGCCGAAGTTATACGACTGGAGGGCCAGTTTAATATCCCCGTTCGCCTTCTCGAGGACGCTCTTGTAATGTTTGACGCCTTGTTCGATCGATGCCTTCGGGTCGGTGATGCAGCCAATGTAGCCGCACTTGCTCTCACTTGCCTGGAACGGATCATCCCCCCCGCCGCCCGACTCCTGCATCATCATCGCAAGCAGGACGTCGACGTGGCTCTCGATCCCGAATTCCCTGGCATACATTTCAACATCGCTCCGGTAGCCTTCCACCGTATCATTAAGAGGAAAGGTACCCGGGGGAAGGCTGATGATTTCCCCGGATGTCCCACTGTTACTATCCGATCCGCCGATGAAGCTCTGGAAGATGCCGACACCGAGGACAAAAAGGAAAAAACCGACGACAACGACGAGCAGGATAATCAATTTCGCTTTGAGCGAGAGGAAGCCTGCTCCCAGTTTGACTGCGTTCTTCGCTAGATTGCTCAATGGATCAAGCACCTCCACCGAATAAGTCCAGCTCCTCCTTCGACACATCGACGTTCATCTTGATGTTCTTCACAGACGAGATCGACAACAGCACCTGTCCAGTCTGGAGGAATGGAATCTGATTCAATTCACTGTCATTTAATTGCCCGACGAAAACCTCTTTCAGCCTGCTCAACGATTCGCTGTCCTGTTCGGCGATGAATTTGTACTGCGTCAGACTGAACAGCTTCTTCACTTCTTCGGCGCTGTTCTGATCAGCGTTCTCCGGTACGAAGTCGGTGATCAGGTGGCTGGCGAAGAAAATGCCGCCGAAATATTTCCGTGCCTCCCGCATGAAGCGCTGCAAATACTGGACGCCGTGTTCCGAACCTTTTCTCGTATTGATGATATGGTGGGCTTCATCGATCAGGATCAAATAACGGATAGCATCCTCAAATTCGAGGCGGTGCTTGTTGAACGCCTGGAATTGCGGCTGTCCGTTATTCAACATGCCGTCCCACAGCATGTTCATGACGTTGAACAGCTGGGCCTGGAAAATTTCCGGCTTCAGCTCGGATAGATTACGGAGCGGAAACGATACAAAGTACTCGTGGTCGAAGTTATCGATGCTCGACGGTCCGTCAAATAAGTGCGCATAGTTCTGGACGAGGTTGGATATGTTCAGTTCGATATGTTCCAGACGCTCGCGGCGGACGACGCCGATATTTTCATAGACTCGCTGGGCATCAATGTCTTCATACAGCTCTTTCCGCAGGTAGTAGAGGAAGTCACTGAACGTCGGATATTCCTCTGCCTTCCGGTCGGTGATGCGGTTCTCTTCCTCCCCTTCGACCCATAAGCCGTGTTCGACGTACAGGTTGCGCAGGAGATTCTCGTATTCTTTGATTTCCGCATTGGTCGTATCCGGGTTCAAAAAGCGGTAGAAGACGCTCATTTTACTAAGGTGCTGGGTGAACGAGAGCTGCTCGTTCGCCGTGCCGTCATCGTTCGATGCTGTCTTATAGACGTGCAGCGGATTGATGATCCCGTTCGATCCGTCGAGGGCGATGATTTTTCCACCAAGAGCATGGGTCAGATCCTCAAACTCTCCGGTAATATCAAGAATCCGGACTTTGTGCCCCTTCACCGCATTATCAAGCGCCACCTTCTTCAGAAGCGTCGACTTCCCTGATCCCATTTTTCCGATCATGAGGGCGTTGTAGAACTTACGCTTCTGGTCTTTATGGAACAAATCGAAAATGACGTTGCCGTTGGTGTCCGTCGTTCCGTAATGGGTACCGAACGGATCGTTCAGAGCGGTGAAGTGGAACGGAAAGCCGCCCGCAAGCGACAAGGACGGAATCTCGACCCCTTTCCGTTTGTTCGGATATTTCTGCTGGGTCGAGTAGCTGCTGAACAGCCCTTCCCATTCGTATTCCTGCTCATTGAGAAACACACTTCCCCGGAAGTTGAGAGATTCGAGCGTATCGATGACTTCTTTGACGGTACGCTCCAGCTCATCGATCGTCTTCGCACTGACGAACAGACGGAGGATGATCCGCTTCAGCACTTCTCCCTGACGGATTTCATTGTAGATGTCCTGAAGCTCTTCATAGCTCTGGGATGCTTCGATCAAGTCCGAGGTATCCTTGGCATTCTCTCCGCGGACTTTCTGCTCGGCCATACTCTTGTTGATATTATCCATGACTTCCTTCCGGTTCGGGGTGCTGATATCCAGGCTTGCCACGACGTTCGGCATGTTCATGATCTGCTCGAGCCAGAAGTCGGAAACGATCGTTTGGAAATCGTAGATGTGGATGCTTGTTTCATAGCCGTCCCCTTTACGGATGAAGGCTTCGTCGAACTTGATGCCGCCCTGACTCTGAATCTCAGACAGCAGATAAGGGTTGTAACCATAGACTTCTTTGTCATCTTTCTTCTCCGTGTCCGATGGCTTGAATCGGCTTAATATCGCTTGCAGCACGTCACATGTCCCCTCTCGCTGTTTTGTTCTTGGAATTCAGATTGAACAGTTTATACAAAATGTTGATCTTCTTCTCTTCACTCAGCCTCACGACCGGCAGCGACACGCTGATAAGCCGGTCGATATTCTTTATCCGCGAGTGCAGGGAATACTCATCATCGGCATAGATGAAGAGGTAATATTCCCGGTTCGTCCGTTCCTTCTCGATGAACTGCAGCTCCTTCAGCTTCTGCTCGAGGAAAAAGCGGTATTCCCGCTTCGTCGTCTTCTCGAGCCTGCGCAGAATATGGCGCTGCTGGGTGCTCGTGTCTACAGGGAAGTTCAGCGGGATGATCTTGATATCGTTCAAGTACCACTGGTAGAAATAAGCCAGCGTATAGATGTTCTTATCCTTATCCGATTGATTGAGGGAATAAATATCCTTCGATGTCAGCTGGACAATTTCGAAATAGCCTTCTTCATGGTTCAGCTGAAAATACCCGTTCGCCGTCATATCGATGACAGGAGAAATCTCAGCGAAACTGGATTTCACTTTGATTTTCTTCGACTTCCGTTCCTTCTGCTCCTGGATGTTCGCTTCGTCGAAAACCGACCGCTGCTTCTGCTCCGGCACGGATTGCCGTTTCATTTGTTTTTCATCGAATAAAGCCATCTGTGTCACCTACCACTTCATTATTCTCATCGCTCTCGTCCACCTCATAATCAATGGCGATATATGTGTCCTTCCTTCTTCGCAGGGAAAGGTAGATCGCTTCATACATCCGCTTCTTCGGATTCGTCGCAGGCCGGATGATCGTCAGGCCCGCGACGATGATCATGAATATATAGAAAAGCCACGTGAAGGAAGCGTGAACGACATTGCTCATCACAAACGTAAACAAAAGCAGTCCGACGAGGATGCCGAGATCGGTCAGGTACAACGCCTTATTGATCTTCAGCTCACTCGTCACGTTCTTGGGTATGCGGTAATTCGCCATGGTTTCCCTTCCTTCTATCCTTTAAATTTCTTCACTTGTTTCTTGACGTTGCGCTTCATTGCTTTGCCGGTGTTCCGGCCGACTTGATAGCCTGTCCGCGTATGCTGGACGGTCCGGTTGTTCTGGAAAGTATCGCGGAGCACGTGGCCGACGTGGCGCTCTTCCACCACCTGCTCCTGTTCATGGATGACCTCCCGCGTTCCGGATCCGGAAGAGCCGCCGGAGACAGGGCGTGAACTGCCGCCGCTTGACGTTGTTCTCGTCGTCGTCCGTCTTTCCTGTCTTGCCGGAGCCGGTGAAGCGCCGGAAGAAGGCGCTGCCGGACCGGCAGTCGTCGTCTTCGTCGTTGTCGTCACCCGCTCGACAGGTGCAGACCCGCTCGATCCGGATGCCGCCGGTCTACTGCCGGAAGAACCGCTGGAGGCAGAGCCCGCCCCGCGTGGAGACGATCCGGGAGAAACGGTGCCGCTAGAGCTCGATGCTCCTTTTTCTGATGTGCCCGGGGCCGTTTCGGTCCCTCCGGATCTTGATGCTGCGGAAGAGGAACCGGAAGATGCGGTTCCCGGACGGTTGCCCCCGGAGACTCCTGCAGCAGGAGCTCCGCTCTCTGTGGAGTGCTCCGCGGATGTTCCCGTGCTGCCACGGTCCTCCGCCCCTCCAGGAGCATTCGGCATCCGCTGCACACCCTGCTTAGGTCCCGAAGCCGGTGCTCCGGACGTTTGTGCTCCAGAAGCTCCGCCGGTCGGAGCGGCGGAGCCGGTTCCGGATTTCTCTCCTTGTCCAGCTGCGCCGCCTTGCCCCGGTTTTCCGGCGTCGTTCGCCTTCTTCCCTTGTTTTGTAGGAGGCGTTCCTGCACCTGTATAGCCTTTCTTCGCCATTTCATCATGAAGGGACGGCGGACCCGCAGCTCCCGAAGCAGATTCTTCCCCGTCCTGCTTTTCCATCTCATCATGGATCGAACCGGGAGCCTGCTCGTTGGCGGTGGTCGTTTCCTCGACACCGGCTGCCGCTTCACGTCCGCCACTCTCTGCTTCTGATTCGGCCGTTTGATTATTTTTCTGCTCGTGACTCGGTGCCGACTTAGGAGCTCCACCCTTTTGTCCGGCGGAGGATTCCCCCGAGCCCTGCTGTTTTCCGGCTAAACCACCGGCGACGCCGACAAGTCCACCGACAGCGCCTGCCGATTTATTGACCATTGCGCCGCCTGTCCGTCCTGCACTTTTAGCAAGTCCCTGGGCTCCTCTTGCCGCCGCATATGTACCTGCCAACGCACCCCATCCGGACTTCAATCCGGCGTCGATGCCGAACAGCCGCTCGACGATATTCGGTCCTTCTATCACCGCTGCGGCAAAGCCGATCATGGCGATCAAATAGACGATGCCGTCGAAGTTCTCTCCGATCCAGCCGGTCCCGATCATGTACACTTTCATACTGAGAAAAATCATGATCGTAACGAGGAAGATGTTCAGGATGTTCTGTACGACCTGCTTCATCTTCTGTCCGTTGTGAATATCCGTCGGCGCAATGATGCCCGCCAGAACGTAGTTGAAGGCGAGCTCGAAGAACAGCTTGGCAAGCTTCACGGAAATGGTGATCAGCACAAAAGCCATAATCAGAAGTGTCCCGATCATATTGATCCAGTCCACCGTATAGCGGTAGTAATACTCCTTCGTAATATCCGTGATCCAGCTGCCGTCCTCGAGGTCGATAATTTTCCGCGATCCGTCACCGAGGGTCTCGACTTTATGGCTTAATATTTTTTCTCCGTCATTACTAAGGTTCTCTTCTTCCGTTATATCGCTGTCCTTTTGTAAGTAGGAGTTGATATTGATGTCTGTAGCGAATTCGGGATCGATGTTGTTCTTTTCCTCCAGCTCCGGATTATCCCAACCGTTGATATCATAAAGTCCGATATCTGTAATATTGCTTTTCACGACCTGTGAGGCGATCTTCCCGCCTTCGCCGGAATAGTTGATTGCCTGGATCGCGTCATCCGTAAAGCGGTCCGCCTTCTGCATTCCTGTTCCGAGCACGACGATGATCATCAGTGCCATGATCAGGTTCGTGAAGACGCCCTCCCTGTTGAACTTCTTCTGAAAAATCAGCAGGTAGCCGATATATAACAGGTTGAAGGCCAGCAGGATGACGAACACAGGCTGGAATTGATCGACGAAATCGACGAAATCCTGATTGTTATAGAAGGATTTCAAGCCGAGAATCGTATCCGCTACATCTTCCAGCGCATCGACGATCCACGCGAGCCCCTTGACGAACATCCACAGCACCCAGCGGAAGGTATCCTGAATGATCGTCCCTTTCGTCAGGTAGTCTCCGAATTCCAACAGTTTCTGGAGTATTTCCTCATCACTCATTCCTGCTCCCCCCTATCCATTCGTAAATAGGAAACGTTCGACCGTCGAATCGACCGACTCGTCGTAATGATCGACGAGAATGCGGTATTTCGACGTGTCCGGATCCATATGGATTTTACATAATCCGTCCTGCAGCTGGACGACGAGTTCATGATCTTCCAAATGGTCTTTATGCTTCTCAAGCACCTCGACAAGGGAAAGAGGATCGTCCTCTTTCGCCCGCTTATACCAACCGTCTTTCATTGTCTCCCGCTCCTTCCCTTTGTCTCGCATCCTCTATTTTGTCGACGATGAGCTGATACGTATGACCGGCTATCCGCCCCTCTTCCTGAAGGCTTTCAAGCAGTTCAAGAAAATCATCCGCCGGCATGTCGCGAAGCTCCTCTACGTGGTGATCCGTCGCCCTGTCTACCGTCTGCTCGATAAAAACGAGGATGTTGTCCTCTCCCAGCAGCTCACCGATAGAGCCGGCACCGGCATGTTCCTTTTCCTCACCGAACCGGTACGTGACCTGCTTCAAGTCCAACGTTTCGTGCTGGCAGCGGATATCGAGTTCATGAATGGAGGTCGATGTATCGAAGTCATCTGCCAAGTATTCATAGCGGTATTTCATCCGTGTTTCTCCCGTGTTGAAGATCGGGTAGGCCTTGATCGTCTTCCGCTTCTTATCCTGGCGCTTGATGCCGCGGATCACGACCGTTTCGCCTTCTTTCAGCTGGAACAATTCCGTCGCATTCAGAAGACTGCGGCCGTCCGTTCCTTCTGTCTTGCTTTTATCAAACGACAATGTGCTGCCGCTCCGGCTGTGGGAGGTGATCGTTTTCTCGCCGAGTTTCTTCGATACTTCTTCGGCTGTATCGTTGTTCGTCGTCAGGATGTAGATTGTGTTGGCACAGTTGCCATCGATCGTCTCCCAATCCTGTTCGTACTTCTGTTTCAACTGCGCGTAAGCCTGAATGACAAGATTGAACTTGATATTCCTGCCGAGACAGACGGTGATCATCGACCCCATATCGTCAATGACCGGCATATTTCCAAACTCATCGAGAATGAAGACGACCTCCCTGATGCACTTGCCGCCCTTCGTATGGCTCGCCGTCCTGGCAAGCTCTGTGTACAGCTGTTTCACATACAAGGAAGCAATGACGTGCAGCGACGTATCGTAATCGGGGGTGATCATGAACAAAGCGGTCGGCTTCTCGAACTGTTCGAACCGTTTGATACGGACCGCTTCTCCGCTTTTCTCCTGAACGCTGTAACGCACGTCCCCGTTTTCATCAATGGCCTCGATGGCAACCGTCATAGAAATGTCGCTGTCCTCGACTTCGATCCGCACGTGATCTCCGGCTGTCAGCTTTTCGTCATGATCGATAGCGAAGCGGCCTTTTTCATTCGTCCGTACCGATACCTGCCCTTCAGGAAAATGGACATAGACCCGGCTGAGCGGCTTCGTGAATCCGGTCATCGTTTTCCCGAAACCGATTTTCTTCATATCGAAACTGTTCATCGACGTCATCTTCGCAATCGGTGTCAGGGTGAAAATGCTCAGCTTGTCGAAGGTGTAAGAGAAAATGCCGGCGACCGTCTGGCTGGCTCCACTCGCGAATCGGATCGTGGCATACTGCAGCCTTGCCGGATGCTGTTCCGGTAAGCTGTCGAAAAAGCGGTCGAGCCCGGTTTCCGTATCTCCGGTGATTTCATCCATGTACTGTTCGCTCGCCAGCGTGTTCAAGGTATTGGCGACCGTGTACATCGTCACCTTCTCTTTCTGATGCGGGATGTTCTTCTCGCAAAGCCCGAGGATCAGTGCCGAACATAGAGCGGCGGCACTATCCTGCCAGAACTTATCCTTAGCGGATGGATCGCTGTACAGCATCGTGCTGATCGTCTTCGTATATTGCTCGGCTTTCGCCATATCCCCATCTTCATAGGCGTCGATGACCAGCTGCAGCAGTTGGTAGGACATCGACTGGAGCGGGTTGTCGAGGTTCAGGACCTCCACATGGTAGCCCCGCTTCTCAAGCGTTTCCTTCGAGGCGGCGAACAGCTCGCCCTTCGGATCGTTCAGCACCATCGATGCCTGCTCCTCCGCTCTTGAATAAATGTCGATCATCGGGAAGATCCCCATCTCCCCTTTACCGGAACGGGTCGTACCGATCCATAGGTTGTTGACCGGCGAATCGTCAATGAAGATGTTATTCTTATACCTCGAGATCGGCGCGCCGCCGGTCCCCGGAAAGGATACCTTCTTCTCCGGAACAGCCTTATACTGCGCCTTCAATTCTTTCAATGTCGTAAAACGGCTCGTCCCCTTATCCCCGCTTTTCTCCAAGTCTTTGAAGTTCGTCCGCAGTTTGTAGTACAGAATCCCGAACACGACAAGGGTGAGGACGGCCATACCGATATACACCTGGGACGGAATATGATCGAACGCCAGCACCAGGGACTGGATCGAGACGTCGAGATCGGACAGCTGCAGGAATGAATCACTGTTCCAGACGTCCTGGACCGTGATGGTTATTAGATTGATCACCGTATTTAATAGAAAAAAGACAAACACGGCCCCGAGTGAAGCCATAACGATATGGACACTCTTCTTTCGCATAATGATCACCTCTATGTAAAATGAAAAGACACCCTGTTCCAGGTGTCTTAAAGACTTTCTTTCTCCGCCTCAAGTTCTTTCTTCTCTGCTTTCAGGCTCTTTTCTTCCTTCTCCTTCGCGCCTTTCAAATCTCCGTCGATATCGGCAAGCGACTGATCAATCTCTTCATAGCGGGCAATTTTCTCAGACAGCTCTTCGCTGTTGTTGTTCTCAAGCTCCGCCTTCGCTTTTTCGATATCCCCGGTTTTCAAGTAGGCGTACGTTTTCTTCTCGCTTCGGTCTTTCGTCGTTTCGATATTCTCAATGGAAAGCACCTTGTCGTATTCCTCTTCGGCATAGGCGATTTCGAACTTCGCTTCATTCGTCGGGTAAGCTTCATTGAAGGCTTTCAGCGCATCGATTCCTTGATTGTTAGCAATGAACGTCGCCGCCATCTTCGCGTCCTCCTCATACAACGACACGAGTTTATCGAACGCCTCTTCCTCTACAAGGTAGCCGGCGTAGATCTTCTGCTCTTCCCCGTCCAACTCGTCCAGATCCTGCTTGGCCAAGTATTCTTTCAAGGACGTGTCTTCCCCGAGAAGGGCAGCCTCATAGCGGGAGATGGCTTCTTCCTCGGCTTTCTTATCTGCCGCGACCGCTTCATATTGTGCCTGGAACGAAGCGATTTGGAGCAGGAAGAACGCGACGGTTCCGACTGTTGCCAGCGTGAAAAAGGCGGCAAGACCGTAAATCGTCCGGCGCTGCCACTTCTTCAGGCGGGAAATCCGGGATCGATCGAGCCTGCGGAACGCTTCCTCTTCCACATTCTCCTCCTGTTTGAACTCCTCACTGACCAGCTCTTCCATCTCTGCCATCAACGCAAGGCGTTTCTTTTCTTTCTCCTTGCTCGTCCGGATTACCGGAAGCTTTTTCTTGATATGCATGTATAAATTCGGCGCGTAATAGGAACCGAACCGGAATGTACCGGAGTAAATCGCGTCTCCGTTATTATCTTCTTCCAAAAGGTAGAACTCTCCATCGACCTCTTCCTTCTTCTCCCGCATTTCCTTCTCGATTTCCTGAGACAAGCGGACAGCTTCCGGAAACGGGATTTTCTCGAACTTGGCAATTTTGGAGTGTTCCACTTGAGTAAACACTACATATAACATTGATTCCGACCTCCAAACATACGAAAGCCACACCGGAAACAGCAGTGTGGCTTTGCATTAATATATAAGCGTTCTATTAAAACTTGATATTGTTGTCGATTCCGCTTGCGATACCGTACGCTCCCATAACGACGATCAGTCCGACCGCTCCTCCAAGGAACCAGCCGACAGAACGTCCGCGTCCGCGGTCGCCCCCGAACATCAGGAAATATCCCCCGACACAGAAAGCCAAAGCAGCTCCGATCAAACCAAGGCGCTGAGCCCATTGCAGAATCGACTGTCCCGTCTGAACGAGACCATCCATCCCATCAGCGGCTCCCAGCATCAACGTGTTTAACAGATTCATAGAAATCTTCCTCTCGCTTTTATTATATTGTCATGCCGATTACTATCGACTTACCTCTAAATCATACGTGTGCCAACCATTCGGAAATTCAGGTATGGGCCTGCTGTCTTTAAACCGGTGACGGGCACCTTGGCAGACATGGTCCATGATAATACCTTTTACTTTCTGGCTGGAAGTAAGAACCCTGTGGCAACGTGACAGCATCCGAATGCCGCTTGCCAATGCACATCGTTTTTGGCTGTGTACGAAGAACCAGTAGAACAGCGCTGCACATGTCGTGGCAGGTTTTTGGAATCGAACCCTGCAAACCATTCTGTGTGGACGGACGCCTACGCGCTGAATAAGCGGCCGCACCTCTATTCAATTGTCTATTTCCATCGTACGGCCCCTTATGAATGGTCCGCTACGAATGTACGCAATGTCTCCTGATCCTTCTCCTGAATCAACTCTTCGGTCACTTCCAGCTCTGCTGCCGGCTGACCGTTCTCTATGTATGCAATCGTATCGATCGGCAGGAACAGATCCTTCTTCTTGCTGTCTTCGTTGAAAACTTCGTGTACGTCGTCCGACGCCTGTTGATCGTTGAAGTAGACGAGCGTCTGCCCCTCTTCTTCGAACACTTCTTCCAGTACAGGGAGGTATCCGTTATCCTCCGCTTCATAATCACTCAGTATATAAGCGAAGCCGGTGAAGTCCTCCTTGGCAATCTCCTCTTTGAACGCATTATATTCCTTCTCCTCGACAGGCTCTCCGCTCCCACAGGCCGCAAGCATCCCTGCGACTATGGCGAAGAGCATAACCATCATCCATCGTTTCATCGATTCATCCCCCTGACGTTTGACGCTTCTTCCATTTTCAAGCTTACCCATCTATCAAAAGCAAGGATCTCCTCACTTCATCTTTCGCTTCTCGACATAGGTGTACAATTCATCATCCGAATGTTTCCGCTTGGCAACGATGCGGCGGTCGCTGTTCACCGCCGTTCTCACCCGGTAGTAAATATCCGCTACCGGCTGGATCTTTCCGTTGTCTTGATTGACGGCAAGGGAGCCCTTCAGTTCATATACCTCATTATCAAACGTTTTGACAGATTTCGCTTTACATGAAAGATCCACATGTGAAAGCCGTTTTCTCCTCACCTGATCACCTCAAAGTCTTACGATATTATAGGAAGATATCGCCTTTATCCGCATACTGGAAGCCTTTAATGTGCTTGAACTGTATTTTCCTCGTATCGTTCTCTTCTTCTCTTAAAATCAGAAAATAGTTTTTGAAAATGAACAGTCGTTTGGCCGACACCTTTCTATGTGCGTCATAGACGACGAAATTGATCGGTTTCGACAAACGTCCCGTCTCCTCATCATATTTAATATCCAATTTATTTAAAGCCTGGTAAAATTTCGTGACAATATCCATCAACATAACCCCCATTATACATGAAAAAAATGACAGTGCAATCTATTTTACAAAAAAAGAAATACAAATTTCAGAAGCTTTACACTATATTACAAGAATATCATAAAGACAGGGGAGGTATAAAGGTTGATGTTTATAGATTCTGTGAATAATCCTGTTATTTTTGAACTAGATTACGACAAACTTTTTACTCATTTTTGAAAAGTATTTTGCAGATGAAGGCTCTCTTAGGGGTATAAAGTTATAAGCATAAAGTTACCGTCTCTCTTCATTAAGCTTGTAACCTGCAATCCTTTCATTTCCAAATACATCCACAAAAAGGGATAAAAGGAGTGCCGGTGTTTCTCTTTTTTATTCTATTTCGTTCCCTGTTATAGTATAGATAGAATACTAATGAGGTGACATGATGGAGATACACAACATTTTCCATAAAATCAAAGACCATGAACCGACCGTTCTCGGAAGCGAGCATCTGCGTAAATTCGCTGTCCTGCTGCCGGTGATGGAGAAAAACGGCGAGCCGCACGTCCTGTTCGAAGTCCGGTCGAGTGAAATGAGGCGCCAACCCGGAGAGATCTGCTTTCCCGGCGGGAAAATCGACCCAGGCGATGCTGGTGCGAAAGCGGCGGCGATCCGGGAAACGGAAGAAGAGCTCGGCATCGATGCCGGACGCTTGTCGGATGTCCACCCGCTCGACTATTTGATTTCCCCGTTCGGCATGATCGTCTATGCGTATGCCGGCTACCTCGATACGACAGAAGAGGACCTTGTGCACAACCCGGCAGAAGTCCAGGAAGTGTTCACCGTCCCGCTTTCCTTCTTCCTGAACGAGAAGCCTCGCATCCACTACGTCTCCTTTGTGGCGAAGCCGGAGAAAGACTTCCCGTACGAACTGATCCCGGGCGGCGAGGATTACGACTGGCGGGCACGGCAGATGGAGGAATACTTCTATATCTACGGAGACAAAGTGATCTGGGGGTTGACCGCCAGAATCATCGCCCATTTCGTCGATGTCCTTAAAAAACAAGCAGAGGAATGATGGAGAGAACCCTGAAGCCGAGGGTTCTTTTTTTTGTTCACAGAGAGATCACAAAGAGGCGGTAGGATAGAGGAAACGTATAGAAAGGGATGATGTTTCCATGACAAAACCATTGACGAAACGGCAGGCAGGAGGATTTGTGTTATTCGGGATTTTATTCTGGTTCGTAGGCGCCATGAGCGTCCGTCTGATCGGCGATACCTTTTTCACCTCGGGGAATCCCTGGCTCTTTTTCGCCTTCTTCCTCGGTTTACCCGCAGGCTACTTCTTCATTAAAACGGCAACAGCCTTCATTCCGATTGCACGGGAGAAAATTTTTGAAGCGGTCGCCATCATGACGACATCTGCTGTCCTGTTCGACGGAATCTTCCTCACCTTCTTCCGTCAGCTGTATCACAGCGACTTCGAAGTTTCCCACTACGGAGCTGCCTGGATCCTCTGGTGCGGAGGTGTAGGCCTTGCCTTGGGATATTATTATTCCTACGCGAAAAGAAAAGCCGCTGCGGTATAATGAAACCATCGCAGACAGGGTGGGATGGGAATGGTCCAGTTATTAGTCGTAGAAGATGATCGGAATCTAAGAAAAATGATGGGGGTTTACCTGGAGAAGCAGGGATACAGCATCCATCAGGCGGCAGACGGGGAAGAGGCATTGAAGGTATTGGATACCTTCCATATCGACTTGATGATCAGTGACATCATGATGCCCCGCCTGGATGGATATGCATTGACGAAGAGCCTCCGGGACGCGGACATGGGGATGCCGATCCTGCTTGTTACAGCGAAAGACCGTCTGGAGGATATGGAGCAGGGATTTTTATCGGGAACCGACGATTATATGGTGAAGCCGATCCAATTGAAAGAGCTGTCCCTCCGCGTTTCCGCGTTATTGCGAAGGGCGAAGATCTCCCAGGAGAGGAAGATCACTATCGGCTCCTTCGTCATCCACTATGACAGCCTTACCGCTGAGGATGACGGAAGCACCTATGCTTTTCCGAAAAAGGAATTCTATCTATTATACAAGCTGCTCAGCTACCCGAATCGTATTTTCTCAAGGCAGCAGCTGATGGAGGAAATATGGGGGCTTGATGTCGAAGTGGATGAGCGCACCGTCGATACGCACATTAAGAAACTGCGCAGGAAGCTTGCGGAGGTCGATGCTTTTGACATCACCACCATCCGAGGGATCGGGTACAAAGTGGAGTGCCGGAAATGAGAAGGCTGCTTTCCTCCATCACCGTCAAGTTGACGACCATCGTCGTCCTGATCCTGCTCCTCTCCGCAGGTGCTTCCATTTGGATCGTAGCCGTTGCAGCCGAACAGCTTCCACAGCTTCTTCCGGAGTCCAATCAGATGAGAGTGTTCACCCTGATTCTAGCCACCGTCGGAATATGTGCCATTCTGGACACAATTTTCATGAGCTTCGCTTCCCTGTTCATCACGAAACCGATCAAGAAGATGGCAGAGATGGCCCAGGATATTGCGAAAGGGGAGTTCACGAGCCGGACTTCCTACAAGAGCAGCGATGAAATCGGATCCTTGGCCGACAGCCTCAACAAGATGGCGCAGGAGCTCGATAACATGGCCTACATGCGGAAAGATTTCATCAGCAACGTATCCCATGAGTTCAAGACACCGATTGCATCGATCCAAGGGTTTGCCGAACTGATGCAGGAACAGTCGTTGTCCCAGGAGGAGCGCAGCGAATACCTCGGCATCATCATTGACGAATCCAAGCGTCTGCACAGCTTGTCGGAGAATATGCTGCGTCTCTCCCGACTGGAC
The DNA here is from genome assembly GCF_030291935.1 of Halobacillus sp. ACCC02827. Classification (NCBI taxonomy): domain Bacteria; kingdom Bacillati; phylum Bacillota; class Bacilli; order Caryophanales; family Bacillaceae; genus Halobacillus; species Halobacillus sp. ACCC02827. Next base: position 3,535,490 of record NZ_CP128168.1, read on the forward strand.
CGGCAAGTGCTGCCCGATAAACAGACGACTTTCCGGCTGGATGAACAGATCCGCCGCGTCCTCATGCTGCTGGAGGACTCGTGGGCGAAGAAAGACATAGCCTTCGACCTCGACCTCCCCCCGATTTCGTACGAAGGGGATGAGCCGTTGATCCAGCAGATCTGGATGAATCTGATTGCAAACGCCATCAAGTTCTCCCCGGATTCTTCCACCATCACTATTCTCCTCGCCTCCAAAGCCGAAGGTGTGGAAGTAGTCGTAGCAGACGAAGGAATCGGTATGCCGACGTCCATCCAGCAGCGCATTTACGAGCGGTTCTATCAGGGAGAAACCTCCAGGATGGACCAGGGCAACGGGCTCGGACTTGCCATTACAAAAAGGATCCTCACCATTTTGTCGGGAGAGATCCACTTCACCAGCACAGTAGGAAAAGGAACACGCTTCACCGTGTTCCTCCCTTATATTAAATAGAGTTCTGTATAACGTTCTTGGAATCCAGCAGGGAGTACCCGAATTACGATTCTTTCAGCAGGTGTTTGTATTCAGACTGGATCACTCCGACGATGGCACCGAGCATTTCCGTCTTCCGGTCATCGGGAATCGAGGCGCCGTCGGGATTCCAGTAGTAATAGGTATCGACCGCTTCTTCATAGACGAAACCGAGCGTCGCGAGCGTGTACTTGAGGGCTTGAGGAATCTCGGTCTCTCCGGTCTGCTCCGTGAAATAATCCGTCGGTGTCACCCAGACGTCGGCATCGGTCTGGCCTGTATGAAGAACGAATACATCGTCCTCTGAACGGGTGATCCACTGCTCTTTGGAGAAAATCGCGAGACCGGTTCCTTCCAATTTGGAGATCCCGTCCAAGTTGATGCCGAAGATCGTATTGACGGCCCGGCGGACTTCTCCACCGGTCAGTTTGCGGTCGAAGGCATGAATATAAATCGCAAGAACCTCCATTTTCGGAAGCTCCTCCAATTCTTCTTTCTCATACTCCGAATGCTCACACAAGAACGCCATCGTCTCCTCTTTATACGCACTCCGCTGTTTGCCGGCCCCTGTTTCAGACACATACTTCAAATCGATTCCATACGCATCCTGCACGACAGCGGCAACATCCTCCGGTTTCCCTTCCGCCCTTTCCCACGCTGCATCCAGACGCTCTGCCTTCGTTTCCCCGAGTTTCTTCATAATCTCCCCATCCTTTTTCATCTACTTGCTTCTATCATGGACAAAGTTCCGCTGGATTTCAATCAAAAAGGAAATTTTTTACGTTAGACGATTGAAAGTGTCGTAACCTCCGGCAATGGAGGTACACTATAGAAAAAAAGAGGAGGAATGATGCATGCAGAACGGCGCTCTTGTCTGGTTCAGAAACGACCTCCGCGTCCACGACCATCACCCTTTGCATCAGGCCGTCCAAAGCGGCAAGCCGGTCATCGGGATGTACGTGTTCGACCCGGCAGCATACGAACAGGGGGAAGACGGGATCAGGAAGACCGACCGGCACCGCGCCCGCTTCCTGATCGAAAGCATCCACGACCTGCGGAAAAATCTAGGGGCTCTCGGCATTCCACTGATTGTCCGCTGCCGGAGGACGACAGAGGCCATTCATGAAATAAAGGAAAAAATAAAGATAGACGCTGTCTATGTCCACGAAGAGATCGGAAGGGAGGAGCAGACGGTAGAGGAAAACGTGCGGCAGGCGCTGCCGGACACTGCTTTTCACGTGGAACACGGGCATAACCTTTACCTGCCTGATGATCTCCCCTTCTCCATCCAGGAGCTTCCCGATACGTTCTCCCAGTTTCGAAAACGGCTTGAGAAGTCAGGGACATCGGTAAGAAAAGCGATCGCTCCGCCCGCGCCGGAGGATCAAGCAGAGCTGCCTGTTCCAGAAGGTGACATACCCACATTGGAAACGCTCGGTTTCGATTCGGCAGACGAAGCACCGCGCTACCCCGGGGGCTCTTCCGAAGCGAGGAAACGGCTGATCGATTATATCTTTACGAAAGACCGGCTGAAAATATATAAACAGACGCGGAACGGCATGCTGAAGGAGGATGATTCTTCGAAGTTCTCCCCTTATCTCGCCAACGGCTGCCTCTCTCCCCGGGTCGTCTATGAACAGATCCAGGCCTATGAACGGACAAACGGCGCCAATGAGTCGACGTATATGCTCTACTTCGAGCTGTTGTGGCGGGACTATTTCCACCTCGTCCACCGCAAATACGGGGACAGGATCTTCTATCGGTCCGGCCTCTCCGGCAAGGCGATTCCATGGGAGCGCGACGAGAAGCTCCTTCAGGCGTGGATCGATGGAAAGACGGGGTACCCGCTCGTCGATGCCGGCATGCGTGAACTGAAGGAGACAGGCTTTTTGTCTAACCGTAGCAGGCAGAATGTGGCCAGCTTCTTCACGAAGAACCTCGGACTCGACTGGAGGATCGGCGCCCGCTGGTTCGAATCCCAGCTCGTCGATTATGACGTCAGCAGCAACTACGGCAACTGGCTCTACATCGCCGGAGTCGGGAATGACGCCGTCCCGTTCCGCGCCTTCAACGTCGAGAAACAGGCGAAAGACTATGACCCGGACGGCAGTTACCTGCGTCACTGGCTTCCGGAACTGGCCGCTCTCCCAGCAGACTGGATTCACCAGCCGCGGGAGATGGGAATGATCGAACAACAGCAGTACGGCATCGTTCTCGGCGAGCACTATCCCCTTCCCGTGGTCGACTTATACGAATCGATGAGGAAACGGAAAGAAGCCTTTGCCGCTGCCGACCGCTGATCCTTATAGAAGAAGCCCGGAGGTTATCCTCCGGGCTTTTTCATTCCTCTGATAGATGAAAGATCCTTACCATCGTCTTCGCCAGCACGAACCGTATCGGATACAGGACAAGCACGACGATCACAAAAAACACAACCAGCTGCAGCCACTGCCACGGCAGGAAGGCGACAAGACGATTCCCGACGACGTAGATGAGGAACGTACCGATAGCGATCAGCCCGATAAAGACGAAGACAGCCGCTCCTTTCTGCTGCCATGTGTACCTTCTGATTTCTTCTCTATACTTCCACCCTCCATATGCTGCGTATAACAAAAGCAGAATGACACCGAACATTCAAATCCCCCCATCCCTGATTACGATAACGAGTCGGATACATTCCATAGATCCTGTTTTTTTCCATTCTTCCTGTCCCTATCCACGAAAGCCTATCCACAAAAGCGGAACGTTCATATACTGTATGGACTATTTGCTAGGAAAAGGAGTTATGGATACCCATGTTCCCTGAAATATGTGAAATTTTAAGTAATGGAGGGACGATCACCTGCTTTCTGACAGACGCAGACGGCGTCCCTGTTGATACGGATGCGCCGCTGGATTTGTGTGAAGCGGTTCGCCGGGTGACGATCCCGGTCACGCTTCCGAACGGAGTCGTCGCAGACCTTCAGCAAGTGACTCTCCGGAAGTCCGGTTTCGTCGTCCTGGAAGTGACCGACGGTGAAACGACCTGCCTGTCTGAACCGATCTCCTTCTGCTCTGTAGAGAATATCATCCTATGCGCACCGGATGGAACGGACATCGTGTGCGAAGTGACGGATTTCTCCTGCAGTCCTTGCGTCAGCTGTAATACAGAAGGGTTCGTCCAGTCCATCGATATTTTCTTCCGCATCTGCCAGAATGTCCAGGTCGTGGCCGATGTGACAGTGGAACTGACGACACGTCTCTGCCAGCCGCGGCAGGCGTTCGATGTCCCGCTTTGTCCGAGAAACGCTGCCATCCCGCCGCAATGCCCTGTGTTGTTCCCGGATGCAGGGGATATGCCAGCAACGTCTGTTCCGGAACCCCCGGCCATCTCGCTTCCCGCCCCGGAACCGGTCGTGAATCAGGCAGAGCTGGAGACCATTTGCGTCAACACCAGCAAAGTATATGACTGGATCGTGCTGACGAACGATTTTGAAATCAATCGTCTGGCCGACGATCTTATTTTCAACTGTACGCCGTGTGAAATGCGGTTGTTCGTTCCAGCCGTCACCCTTTGTGAACGGATCTATTCCGGTAAATTGCTTTGTGGAGAAGACCCGGTTGCTGGAGCAGCGGTCAATATCACCGCCGATCCTCCTATTCTGGAGATTGATCCTGACCCTGTAATCACCGATGAGTTTGGAAACTTCGAAGTGTTGGCTTCCGTGGCATCCGGAACCGATGACACGATGGTGACGGTCACAGCCTTCGCGGAACTTCCAGAAGGCTTGGCTTCCAAATCCTTGAACACGATGGCTTTCTGTCCGGAGCCGCCATGTTCCATCGACTTGTTTATTGAAGGACAGGAGGATTTAATCAGCTGCAGCAGCTTCCTGAGCGGCCGCGTGCGCTGTGGTAACACGGTCATCGAGGGAGCGACGGTCGACCTGGAAAGCAGCAATCCGGCGATCATCATGTTCGAAAGTACACCGGCGACGACCGGTTCCAACGGTAACTATTTCGCCGGAATATCCATTCCGGAAAATACCCCTGTACAAGAGGTCACCATCACCGCTACGACAACGATCGATGGAGAGACGCTTACTGCTAGTGTAGATATCACGGTCGAATGTAATGAAACGCCTTGCCCTTAATCGACGATTAATATTGTTCGAAATGGAGTGTAACAACGATGTTAAGCTTGAATGTTCCAGACCTCATCACATGCCAGACCGTCATTACCGGGACACTCACATGCGCCGAAGGGACTCCGGTCGACAACGGCGAAGTAGCCTTCCTGGACTTTCCGCAAGATAACGTGACCTATAATCCCAACCCTGCCATCACGGATGCGAACGGCAACTTCTCCACTACAGTAACCGTCAACCCTGATACCGAACTGCTTTCTTTAGTCGTCAACGCCAGCAGCGTCGTTTTCGGAGAAGTACAGCAGGGGAGCGCCGGGACGCAGATCATCTGCTCCCCGGACCCTCCGCCTCCACCGGTCGAATGCCCATGTAAATTCAGACTTGGAGTGGCCAGAAACCGGGCCACAGCGACGGCTACAGTCGTCGATAACGGGGCACCGTTTGATCTCACTGGAATCATTAATATTACCGCTGTCCAATGCTTTACAGCGAGCACGATGTGTAATCCGAACGTAGATAATTTCAACATCACCTTTAATGCCGGAGGGACGACAATCAACTTCGTTCAAGGACGGCGTATCGAAATAGGCTGTGAAGGGAACAACGTCGCACGAATCCGCGGTACCGCCATCGGCAGAGGAAACCTTTACAGCGGCCTGTTCGACGTGAACATCGAGGTTGTCGTCGATGAAAATAATGTCGGGACATGGACGATTGATGCCTTCGACGATATGAACCATTCGTTCTCGACCGTCTTCACCGCCTTGATGAACCCGATCACTTCCATCGGCGAGTGTGATGTTCAATTCTAACTTTTTTTATGGAGTGTGAAACGTAATGTTGACTTTGAATGTACCGGAGATCATCACCTGTCAGGCCGTCATAACAGGGACGCTGACATGTGCGGAAGGGACACCGGTCGAAGATATAGAAGTTTTTTTCAGTGATTTTCCAGAGGATACGGTCACGTATGATCCGAACCCCGCCGTCACCGATGTGAACGGGGACTTCACCACGACGGTCACCGTGCCCGTGGGGACACCGCTTGTATCCATTACCATCGAGGCATCGGCCATCGTTTTCGGGGAGGTACAAATGGGATTCGCGGGCACACAGATCGAGTGTCCGCCGGTCGAATGTCCTTGTAAATTCCGGGTCGGCTTGAGAGATGAAGCGAAGGCGCAGGCAGACATCACCGATAGAGGAAAGAGTTTTTCTGTTTCCGGTGAAATCAATGTGAGTGCCATCCAGTGCTTCCAGACGGAGCCTGGATGTAACCCGGATGTCGATGACTTCAACATTTCCTTTGAAGGAAAAAAGGTAGAGCTGCGGTTTTTCCAAGGAAGACGTATCGATTTCTCTTGTGACGGGGATCGTTCCATCCGCTTACGTGGGACGGCGATTGCCAAGGGCTACTTCCGGGGCGTCTTCGACGTATCCATTGAAGTGACCATCGATGATAACAACATCGGGACATGGATCATCAATGCCGATAACGGAATGGGCCAGTCCTTCTCCACCGTTTTCCGCGGCCGGATGAGCAAGTCGACGTCCATCGGCGACTGTGGCCTGCAGTTTTAATAAAAAAAGACTTTCCCAGGTGCTTCATCGGGAAAGTCTTTTTCTGCGTCGCAGGAAGACGAAGAACAGAACGATCAGCACGATGGCGGCCCCAGCGGTAATCGCAATGTTTTTGATGTTCGGTACGGTGATCTCGACCATGATCCGGTTTTCTTCCAGAGCATCCAAATTCCACGTGAGAACGTTGCCGTCGACGTCATCGGCGTTGTGGGATTTGGGCTTCACCGGCAGGTCAAGCGTGAAGGTCAAGTCGATCCGGTCGCCGATCAAACGCGCGGCTCCGGGGATCGAGACGGATTCACCGAGATCGACATCGGCGACGATCGCATAGGTGCGCGTGAAAAATCCCTCCTCGACTGTCGTGTCGACCGGAATATCCTGCGCCCCGTCCGAAACGACGCCCGATGCCGGCAGCACGTCCATCTCTTGAATGTCTTCGAACGACTTGGATGCTTCAAAGCCTGTGTATCCGCCGGACGTATAATCACTGACCTCATAGCCTCGCTGGGTCAGCTCGGCTTTTGCCGTTTCGACAAGGCCATCCGTCCGGCCGGAGAAGCGCCCGGACGCATTCTCATCCACGCCGATCCGGAACGACGTTTCGCCGCTTCCGTCCTTATTGATTTTCACCCCGACATTCCCCTGCACACATCCGGAAAGAATCAGGATGAGGACAAGTGCCGGAGCAATCCACCATTTTCTTTTCATTTACATCCCCTCCACAAGGATAATTTTCCACCTATGAGATGTGTCTTTATGTACAAGATTATAATAGACAGGAGGAATAGTTATGACGATTTCAAACACGATGGAAGATTTCCACCAGCATCTGCAGACGTGGATCGGTACAGACATCTGCATCACGAAACACGAATTGCGCGATCAAGATGCCGTCTCCATGCAGCTGCACGACGTTTCCTATTCTGTGAACCCGATGAGTATCGACGGCTATATGGGTCCCTATACGCTCTACCTGCACGGAAAGGGATATGTCAGCACGGACATGCAAGGGACAGAGCCCCTCCCCACCCCTTATTACGAAATTCCGCTGGAGGAGACGACCCATTACGAATGGAACGACGACCGCTTCTTTCTAAAGACGGCAAGAGGCGACTACACGATCGCAAGAAAATAAGAAAACAGCCGGCAGTCGTTGTCCGGCTGTTTTTTTTCTCATTGCGCTTTCGGAAGATCCGTAGACGGCTGCGGGCGCTTATTTTTACCCTTGAACGACCAATACGTAAACATCCGGATGATTTTCTCCATCGGTCCCTGGCGGAAATAACGGCTGTACCACAGGCTGAGTGCCGCCTGCAGGCTGAACACCAGCACGCCGATCGCGATTCCCGCCCAGATTCCGAGGGAAGCGAACAACCCCAGACCGAAGCCGTAAAAGATGAAAATACAGCAGACCGTCTGGAGCAGGTAATTGGTCAACGACAGACGCCCGACCGCCTCCATCCCCCGGACGAATAGTGAAGAGCGGCCGTGGAACGCTGCGGTGAAAAGACAGATGTAACCGAGAGCGAGCAGAGGTCCGCCGAGCGCGTACCCGATTCCCGACCAGCCCGAATCCGGCATCCAGACAATCATGCTCTTCAGCCCAAGCCCGGCAAGGGTAAGCCACAGCGCCCCGCGCTTCCATACCGCTATGTCAGCTTCCACTCTGTTGAACAGCTGACGTTTTGCCGCATACATCCCGAAGAGGAACATCGGCAGGATCAGAAACGGCGAGAGTGCAAGAATGAGGAACATCAGACCCGGCCCGAGCATCAACGGGTCTTCCTGCGAACGGTGGGTCATGATTTCAACAAACGTCCCGCTCCCATAGATATCGACCGTATCTTCCACATACGCATCCATCCTCGTCTGCTCTTCTGATGTCATTGCAAGTCCCCCGCTGCCGTAGGAGAACGCCGACGTCAGAATAAGGACGACGATTCCCCAGATGAGCAGCGTCTTCGGCTTCCTTTTCACGAACAAAAGCAGGAAGAAACCCATCATACCGTAGGCGAAGAGGATATCCCCTTCCCACAGAAGGATTCCGTGCAGGAGACCAAGGACAATCAGCGCCAGGAACCGGCGGGTGAATTGCCGCTTCACACGGAAACCCTTCTCCTTCCAGCTGCTGTACATAAGGATGATTCCATATCCGAACAGGAAGGCGAAAATCGGCATGAAGCTCGTTTCGACGAACACCTTCAAGATATCGTGACCGACAGCATCTGCCGTACCGAAGTCCCATTCATCCTTTCCGTAAATCCCGTACTGGAATATCAATAGGTTGGCAAGCAGGATTCCGAACAAGCTGAATCCTCTCAGCGCATCTATCACACCAATTCTTTGTTTCAATGAACTTCTCCCCTCTCTTTCCTTATTCATACGGGAAGTCGAGCAGAGAAGATTCATTTATTTTCCAATTATTTCTGATTTCCGGGAAGCAGCTGCTGCAGCGTTTCCTTCAACTGAAGGATGTCCGCTTCTTCCATATGCAGACGTTCGAGCAGCAGGTCCGGAATGCACTCCGCTTTCTCTTCCGCTTCCTTCCCTTTATCCGTCAAAACGACGTCGACGCTCCGTTCATCGCGTGTCGAACGCTCTCTCCTGATCAGACCTTCCGACTCCATCCGCTTCAGCATCGGCGTCAGCGTCCCGGAATCCAAATAAAGCCGGCGGCCAAGCTCCTTCACCGTCAGCGGACTCTCCTCCCATAAAGCGAGCAGCACCAAATACTGTGGATACGTAATATTCAAATCGGCTAAAAGCGGACGGTACATCTTCGTCATCTCGCGCGTCGCCGCATACAAAGAAAAGCAAATCTGATTTTCCAACTTCATTTTTTCATCGGCCATTCGGCAACCCTCCTGGTTCCATTATAGCAAATGCCTTGCCAAACACAATTCAATTGTGTACTATTTAATTGTGCACAATCTAAATAAACATGAAGGAGTTGTTGAACATGGTTAAACCTCTATACACAGCGAAAGCGACAGCAGAAGGTGGACGTCAAGGCGTCGTCAAATCTTCAGACGGAACATTGGAACTGGATCTTACGATGCCGAAAGCGCTCGGCGGCAACGGAAAAGAAGGCGCAACAAACCCGGAACAGCTATTCGCAGCAGGTTATTCTGCGTGCTTCGACAGTGCTCTCCAACTAGTCGCATCCCAGGCGAAAAAGAAAATCACATCGAAAGTGACAGCGGAAGTGAGCATCGGCAAACAAGGCGAAGGCTTCGGACTTGCAGTTAAACTGTTCGTCGAAATCGAAGGCGTAAGCCAGGACGAAGCAGACGAACTCGTCAAGAAAGCCCACCAAGTCTGCCCTTACTCCAACGCTACGCGCGGAAATATCGAAGTCGATCTGGAAGCAAAAGCCGTTTAATTTTTATCATAGAAGAAAATTTTTTAGAACCATTAAAAGGAAGGGATTATGCCCTCAAAGCCTTATTCCCTACAAGCTTAAGGAAGTAAATAGCAGCAGAGGGCGGAGGGAAGAGGGGCAGACTCCTGCGGGAGATGCGGCACAGGTGAGACCCCGGAAGAGCAGCGCGATGAGGAGGCTCACCGGCCGCCCCGCGGAAAGCGCCCCTCTTCCCGGAGCCCTCCCCCCTGCAGTAAAAAACGAAAGGCCGATGACGGTCTTTCGTTTTTTTTGCAGAAAAAGGATTACTGAACAGAAACCGTTCGGAGCACCATAAGAACAGGCTGTTTGCTGCCGAACCAGCCGACAAATACGGACAAAACTCGAAGCATATCGGTTGAACTCTCAACTTCAAGATATTATAATACGTGTGTTAATAAACTTGTGAGGACAACAACTTAGGAGGTTTTACAAGTGAACGTATTAGTTATAAAAGCAAACAACCGTCCAGACGGTATTTCAACGAAGATGTACGACGCGTTTTTGGAAAATATTGAGCAGAATCAAGACGTCAACGTCGAAACGTATGATCTGTTCGCCGAAGATACACCATATTTGAGCCAGGATCTATTCACTGCGATCGGTAAAATCCAGGAAGGTGCCGCTATGAACGAAGACGAGCAGCGCTTGATGGATGCGAAGCAGAAAGCGAAAGACGCGTTGAGCAAAGCAGACGTCGTCGTTGTCGCGTTCCCACTATGGAACTTGACGATCCCTGCGAAACTGCAGACGTTCATCGACTATGTAGCCGAAGCAGGCTTCACATTCAAGTACACGCCGGAAGGTCTGAAGCCGCTTATGACAGACAAACAGGCGATCCTTCTGAACGCCCGCGGCGGCAACTATTCCGATCCGTCCATGGCACCGATGGAAATGTCCTTGAACTACATGCGTAACGTTCTTGGTGGACTATTCGGCATGAAGATTACAGAAGAAGTAATCATCGAAGGCCACAATGCGAACCCGGATCAAGCGGAAACGATCGTTAACGAAGGTCTTGAGAAAGTCGCACAAGCTGCGAAAAACGTCGCTTACCAAAACGTATAAGGATTACAGAAAAGGCACTGGGATCGTTCCCAGTGCCTTTTTTTATATACTGAGAGTAGTTAACACCTATAAAGATAGATCAGATGATAGAGCGGGCTGCGGGGAAGGGGGCGCTTTCCGCGGGGCGGCCGGTGAGCCTCCTCATCGCTGCGCTCTTCCGGGGTCTCACCTGTGCCGCATCTCCCGCAGGAGTCTGCCCCCTTCCCCTCCGCCCTTTACCTTATGTACTTTCCATCCGCTTAACTGGAATATAGCCTACGTACGTATCCACCCATCAGCTATGTGGTGAGGAAGATTATCATCTTAACCATTTCAGTATTTACAAATAAAAAAGAGGCACCGGATCCGGTGCCTCTTTTCGCATGTGATTAATGGCCTTCTGCTTCATCGACGTGATGGACGTGCTTCGCGTTTACAGCGACAAACAGCACAGATACCAACACGACAACCCCCGCTACATAAAACGGTACGCTTGAGTTATATACTTCCGCCAGTTTACCCGCAAGGAACGGTGCCAGCGCACCACCCAAAAAGCGCAGGAAGCTGTAGGCGGCAGAAGCCGTCGAGCGTTCGACAGGGCTTGCGTTCATGACCGCTGTCGTAATGAGCGTATTGTTATTACCGAGCAGCGCACCAGCGAAGATGACCGCAGCGATGACGACCCATTGTGTAGATGTCCAAGCTCCCATAGCAAGGAGAACAAGACCGAAGACAACGAGCATCAGGCACATCGACTTCACGGTTCCAAACCATTTTTGCAGCTTCGGAGCAGTGAAGACGGATGTGACGGCAAGCAGAATTCCCCAACCGAGGAAGACGAATCCGAGTCCGTGTTCATCCAGTCCGAGTACGAACGGGGAATAGGCGAGCAGCGTAAAGAACCCGAAGTTGTACAAGGCGGCCGTAATTCCGAGCACCAAGAGAGAACGGTGCTTCAATGCACGGAACGGATCGCCGAGCGATGTTTTTTTCTTAGCAACGCCTGCTGAAGGCTTCGCTTTCGGCATGAGCGTCGTCAGACCGATGAAAGCAATGACCATAAGCGTCGCAACCCCAAGGAACGGTCCTCTCCATGACATCGCTCCAAGCCAGCCTCCAAGGAGTGGACCGACGGAAATGCCGAGACCGATGGCTGCTTCATACAGGATGATCGCTTTTGCGTTTCCGCTGTTGGACAACGTAACGATCGCTGTAAGAGCTGTGGCAACGAACAGGGCGTTACCGAGTCCCCAGCCTCCGCGCAGGAAGACAAGCTCCCAGATTCCGTTGGAAAGACCACCAAGGGCGGAGAAGATCGCGATAATGACGATCCCTGCAAGAAGCGTCTTCTTCATTCCGATTCTCGAAGTGATGAACCCCGTGACGAGCATCGCAACGGCCATGACGGCATTATAACTAGTGAATAAGAGCGTAACCTGACTTGGTTCTGCATCCAGCTGCTCGGCTATGGCAGGCAGGATTGGATCAACAAGACCCAGCCCCATGAAAGCGATGATACAGGCGAAAAAGACCGCCCACACCGATTTCGGCTGATGTAAAATTCCAGGTTCTTCGGCAATAGTCACCGGTGGGACCTGGTTTGTTTGTGTAGACATAAATAACATGTCCCCTTTCCTTATAATTTCGAATGGAAGATGTGGCGGATCACATCACCGCGGCTGATGATTCCGACGAGTCTGCCGTCCTTTTCCACCGGAAGCTTTTTGACCTCGTCTTTCCCGAGCAGGGCGGCGACTTCCTCCCCTGCTGTCTCCACCGACGCCGTAAGAACGGAATCATCCGCAAGCTCCATGACGTTCAAGTCGAGGACCTCTTCAATCCGCTCATCGAACGGATCACGATCTCCGGGTATGACCGCTACTGTGTACAAAGAATCGACGAAGAAGTCTTTGTGCTTCCCTATATAACGCATGATGTCTTCCTCACTGATATAAGCGACGATGTTTCCAGCTTGATCCGTCACCGGCATCCCGCTGATCTCCTCATGAATCAACTTGGCAAGAACGGTCCGAATCGAATCCGTGTGATTTACGCGATGCACGTCATGCATCATCATATCTTGTGCCTGCATGGTATCTCCCTCTCCCATTTAGTTGCATAATACAAACAATTACTTGTATAATACAACTATAAAAGTTCTTATGTCAAGACAATGCGTTCAACTATGTTATGATAAAAGGAGGAAAAGGATTAATGGAGGTGGCAGGATTGAGTGACAGATCCGTAGAAGTGATCGAACGACAAGTCACAGACTTCATCCGCCGGATCGTATTGACAGAGAAACAGGACGACAGTCTGGAACGTTCGGCATATATTCTGCTCCGTCAGCTGACTACTTATGGTCCGGCCGGAGTGAAAGCCCTTTCGGAAGATCTGCATCTGGACGTTTCGACGATCAGCAGGCAGGCGGCGGCTCTTGTCGCTAAAGGGTATGTAGAGAAGATACCGAATCCGAACGATGGACGCGCCTACTTCTACCGGATTACGAAGCTCGGTTCCGAAGAACTGGAGGGCAATAAACAGCGCCGGTTTGAGCGCTTGTCCCGCGTGCTTTCTGACTGGACGGACGAAGAACAGGAAACGTTCGGAAGACTATTGAAGAAATACAATGAAACGATCAATAAACGGCTCAACTTATAGCCGAAAAAAAGCCAGGCACGGGTCTCTCTCCCGTGCCTGGCTTTTATTTGTTCTCAGGAAGCTTGGTTTTCATCGACTTTCGTCAGTGCTTCCTCGAGCGGTTCACTCAATCCGACAGCGAGCGTCTTCGAATAAAGCGTTCCGATATGGTGTTCATCCCGGTAAACGTACACGTTGCCGATAACCGGCTTACAGCTGTCTTCCTCACAGAAGTAATCCGACAAATCAGCATAGGTCACGTTCCCAGGCAGGTCTTCTGTATTTTCCCACGGTACGACGTCCGCCAGCGCTTCCCTGCGCGGTACCGAACAGTCATCGACAGAATCATTCTGTTCGAGGCAGATGAGCGGATCCTCTTCCATACGAGGATTATCCCGGATGGCGAAAACTTCCGTTATACCTTCAAGTTTCCGCCACTGTTCTTTATACCCGTCCGGAACTTTGTCTCCGGCACCGACCGTCGCTGTCGTGACGACAAGGTCCGGCGGCTCTTCCAACAGTTTCGCAAGCAAATCTTCATTCCATTCCACACACGTCTCATTCAACTTGCCGTTGAAATCGTCGGCAGAGAACCGGCACGCATCTTTATTATAAACATCGATCTGCAGGTTAAAGTCTTTCGACAATTCCTCAAGAGCCGGGAACCAGTGTCCGGAATGGGAACCACCGACAAGGGCGACCGTATAATCCGGATTTTCCGTCTCCCCTTTGGAGCAATATTCAAGCCCTTCTTCATTCGTGTACGTGAAGCAGCTGTCATCTTCATAAAAAGACGGCAGGTTCTCCTGGACTTCGATCGGCGTCGGATATGGACCTTTATCGTCAGCAGGCTCGATATCCCCCATAACCGCTCTTGCACCCGGGTAGTCTTCCACGACATAGGCCGATCCCTTCACTTGACTGCTGTAAAGGTCCCAAGCCGTATTGAGAGCAAGCGTCGGGATGATGAAGAAGCTGAGTGCGAGAACAATTCTTCGTTTCGCCGTCCGTACGTTCAGCTTCCGGATCGGCTTTTCAATATAATTCACAGAGACGTAGGCAAGAACGACCGTAATGGCAAGAACGATGATTCCAGCCCCTGTGGAGATCGTATCGGTATTGAAGTAGGAGTAATACAAAATAAGAAGCGGAAAATGCCACAGATAAAATCCATACGAAATCCCGCCGAATTTCAGGAACGGCTTCGATCCGAGCAGTTTGTCGACACCGAAGCGCCCTCCGTTCTCCGCAGAAACGATGACGAAGATGACCCCCATTGTCGGCAGGAGAGCGATGTAGCCCGGGAACATCGTCGAAACGGGAACAACCATCCCTGTGAATACGACGATGGCAAGGCCGACCCACCCCATGACGATGCTGATTCCTCGTTTGAATTTTAAATAAGGAAGCAGCAAGGACAGAATACCGCCGAGGCTGAACTCCCACGCTCTCGCAAACGTATCAAAATAGGCCCACGGCTGATTGACTGCCGTCTTGTAAATCGAATACGCGATGGAACAGGTGAACAAGACGAGCAGCACGCCGAGAAGCGTCTTTCTCACCGGCGTCTTTAATACTTTACGTGCTAAATAATAGGCGAGCATAATGACAAACGGCCACGTAATATAGAACTGCCCTTGCAGCGACAGCGCCCAGAAATGCTGGAACGGGCTGGCAAGGTTGTTCTGAGCCAAATAATCAACCGAACTGAAGGCAAGCTGCCAGTTCTGGAAGTAGAAAGCGGACGAGAACCCTTCCGCAATGATCTGCTTCCACTGCGCCTGCGGCATCACGATGAACGAAAGCACGATCACCGTGAACAGAACCGTGAAGGCAACCGGGAACAGCCGCCTTGCAAGACCAAGGACATATTCCTTGACGTTCAGGCTCCCTTCCCTTACCATCCGTGATAACAGCGAAGTGGTGATCAAGTATCCGGATACGATGAAGAAGACGTCGACCCCTCCGGAAACGGAACCGAGCCATATATGGTAGATAGCGACGAGAAGTGCAGCGACCGCCCGCACACCTTCAATTTCGGGCCGGAACCGCTTTTCCGGCGCTCTTAAATCTTTCATACTATCAAAACCCCCAAGTAATCAACGACGCATTGCTGCAGCATCATTCAGTATAGATACGTTAAGCATAACAGTTTTCCCTAATTTTTTTACCAATTTCCAATAATTTAACAAATGAATTACAATTCGAACTATTCCCTTTTTCAATAGAATGCTAATGATTGAGAATTAACCGGCCCGTTTCTCATCCGATGAAATTGGATATACTAGTAACACATCCGTAAATGTGACAATTTATCGCAGCGGTTGACAAACATGGAGTTTTATTTAATAATAGGTGTCGTATTAGAATTATTATAAATTACTGCTTTTTGAAGCAGAAAACCATAACTCAGGAGGAATTCAACTATGTCTCTAATCGGTAAAGAAGTACAACCATTCGAAGCAAAAGCATTCAAAAACGGTGAATTCGTAGACGTAAGCAACGAAACATTCAAAGGTCAATGGAGCGTTGTCTGCTTCTATCCTGCAGACTTCTCTTTCGTATGCCCTACAGAATTGGAAGACCTTCAGAACCAATACGAAGATCTTAAAGCACTTGGTGCAGAAGTTTACTCTGTATCCACAGATACGCACTTCGTACACAAAGGCTGGCACGACAGCTCTGAAAAAATCGGTAAAATCACTTATACCATGATCGGGGATCCTTCCCAGACGATTACCCGCGGCTTCGACGTCCTTGATGAAGAGTCCGGTCTTGCAGATCGCGGAACGTTCATCATCGATCCAGACGGCGTTGTTCAAACTGTAGAAGTGAACGCAGGCGGAATCGGCCGTGACGCTAGCACGCTTGTAAACAAAATCAAAGCAGCTCAATATGTACGCAACAACCCAGGTGAAGTATGCCCTGCTAAATGGGAAGAAGGATCTGAAACACTTACACCTAGCCTTGATCTAGTAGGTAAAATCTAAGGAGTGACAGTGACTTATGGCACTTGATGCACAAATCAAAGCACAACTAGACCAGTACCTCCAGATGATGGAAGGGGACGTCGTGCTGAAGATCAGTGCAGGCGAGGATGACACATCGAAAGAGATGCTGGCTCTTACAGAAGAGCTGGTATCCATGTCTCCTCGGATCACTGCAGAAACAGCACAACTGAAGCGCACCCCAAGCTTCAGCGTCAACCGTCCGGGCGAAGAAACAGGCATCACATTCGCCGGCGTACCTTTGGGACACGAATTCACTTCCCTCGTCCTTGCCTTGCTGCAAGTGAGCGGAAGAGCTCCCAAAGCTGACGAAAACGTCCTTGAACAAATCAGAAACATCAATGGAACGTACCATTTCGAAACGTATGTCAGCCTGACATGCCATAATTGTCCAGATGTTGTCCAAGCGCTTAACTTGATGAGTGTCGTCAATCCGAACATCACCCACACGATGATCGATGGTGCCGCTTTTAAAGAAGAAGCAGAAAGCAACAACGTCATGGCTGTACCTTCCGTATATCTGAACGGCGAATTCTTCGGCGGCGGACGCATGAGCCTGGAAGAGATCGTCAGTCAGATCGGAGACGGTCCGGACCCGGATGAGTTCAACAACAAAGATCCGTATGAAGTCCTTGTCGTCGGCGGCGGCCCTGCAGGAGCATCTGCAGCGATTTATACCGCCCGTAAAGGAATCCGTACTGGAATCGTTGCCGAACGCTTCGGTGGACAGGTACAGGATACGATGAGCATCGAGAACTTCATCAGTGTGAAGAAGACCGAAGGCCCGAAACTGGCTGCAAGTCTGGAAGAACACGTGAAGGACTATGAGGTCGACGTCATGAACCTTCAGCAGGCCCGCTCGCTTGAGAAGAACGATCTATTCGAACTTGAGCTTGAGAACGGCGGCGTACTGAAGAGTAAAACCGTCATCATCTCCACAGGTGCCCGCTGGCGTCAGCTCGGCGTACCGGGAGAGGAAGAATTCAAGAACAAAGGTGTCGCTTACTGTCCACACTGTGACGGCCCGTTGTTCGAAGGCAAAGACGTAGCAGTCATCGGCGGCGGAAACTCCGGTGTCGAGGCGGCGATCGACCTTGCCGGTATCGTGAAACACGTCACGGTCCTTGAATTCGGCGCGGAACTGCGTGCAGATGAAGTGCTGCAGGAACGCCTGCACAGCCTTCCGAACGTAACCGTCCTTACAAATGCACAGACGACGGAAATCACCGGCTCTGATAATGTGAATGGTCTCACGTACATCGATCGTGAAACCGAAGAAGAGAAGCATGTCGAGCTTGATGGTGTCTTCGTCCAAATCGGTCTCGTACCGAATACCGAGTGGCTCGGTGACTTCGTCGATCGAACACGCACAGGCGAAATCGTCGTCGATAAACGCGGCGCAACGAACGTACCCGGCCTGTTCGCAGCCGGCGACTGTACCGACAGCCCGTACAACCAAATCATCATTTCCATGGGAGATGGAGCGAATGCAGCCTTGGGTGCGTTCGACCACCTGATCCGTAACTGATGGAATTTAAGCCCTGTCTTTTCGAAGACAGGGCTTTTTTAGTCTGCCGCGAAAATCTAAGGAACAGGTAAAGCCTTCCCCCCTTTGAAATATGAATCAGGCTGCATCAATAAATCAAAGGAAAGGCGTGTATGGTAAAGGGTGGAGGGGAATAGAGCAGACTCCTGTGGGAATGGTGGCATAGGTGAGACCCCGGAAGCGCGCAGCGATGAGGAGCACCCCACGGAAAGCGCTCTATTCCCCGGAGCCCGCTCTCTACCTGAAAATCACTTCCTCTTTTCGAAGTCAGAACTTAACAGGCTGTCGGGAAACTTAAGTGGCTAAAGCAAATATAGTTAACCTACGGAGAGTTTTGACGGTGAGGGAGTTATCTGCTATGATAAGCGCGTTATTCAGCGGACTCTTTCAAGAGCCCAGTTTTCCACTGTCCGCACCGCCGGACGGTTGGCATGGAGGCTTATTCAAACATGAAGGCAGGAAAGATACTTACCCGTATCACCCACCGCCAATGGATCGTCATCACCCTGCTCGCCATCACCTGCATCGCTTCGATGGTATTCGTCAACCATAACGCCGGACTTTACGGCCGCACGATTGCAGAAGTGACCGATACGCAGACGGTCGATACGGAGAATGTTACAGACATCCACGACAATAAAGACACCATTTCTACACAAACCATTTCCGGGGAAATATTGAACGGACCCCATAAGGGTAAAAAAATCGACATGAGCAACGAATACTCTTCTTCGGAAGCATACGACCAAAAGTACGAGGAAGGGAATGAAGTGTTTGTTTCCATCGATGAAAATTCGCTGCAGGAAGATGGACTGACCGGTGCGATCATCGATGCAAAGCGTGACAAATACGTCCTCGCTGCCGCCTGGGTCTTCCTTTTTCTACTGTTGATTGTCGGTAGAAAGCGCGGCGCACTCTCGATCGTCAGCCTCGTCGTCAACGCAGCCTTGATGTACTTCGCGCTCGATCTTTATATCGCCAATTCCGACGGTACCCTGCTCTTTATCTGCAGCGGGCTCGTCATTTTGTTCAGCATCGGTTCACTCCTTTTCTTAAACGGATTCAATCAGAAGACGTATGCTGCCATTCTATCTACGCTGATCGGCATTTCCGTTTCTTTAGCGATCGCCTATTTCGTCATCCAGGCCCTGCAGGGGAACGGCCTCCGCTATGAGGAAATGCAGTATTTGACCCGTCCGTACAGGGAAGTATTCATGGCCGGGCTGTTCATCGGCTCGCTTGGTGCCGTGATGGACGTATCGATCACGATCGCTTCATCACTGTTCGGACTCTATGAGAAGGATGCCGCCATCACAGGAAAGGCATTGCGGAAATCCGGTATGGACATCGGAAAGGACGTCATGGGGACCCTGACGAGCATCTTGTTCTTCGTCTATGCCGCCGGCTCGATCCCGTCGATTCTTCTCTACTTGAAGAATACATCGCCGCTCGGCTTCACGCTGTCCATGAATCTGTCGCTTGAAATCGCCCGGGCGCTTGTCGGCGGCATCGGCATTGTCCTGACGATCCCGATCAGTGTCTACACTACACTGTTCATCATTAACGCAAAGAGGAAGAGATCATGAATGTACTAGTCGCCTTAACCGCCATATTATTCCTATTGATGGTCCTCGTCGGAGGAAAAAAAGGAGTACGATCGTTCGCATCGTTATTCTTCAACTTCGTCATTCTCATCGTCGCGCTGTTTTTCATGCTCGATCCGCACATCAATCCGATCATCGTGACCATCATCGCCTGTGCGGTCATCAGCTACGTCAACCTGATTTACGTGAACGACTGGAATTTGAAGACGGGCACCGCGTTTCTCGCTACGATGGTCACGATCGCCATTTTGCTCGTCGGCATCCATTTGATTACAGATATGTCGATGATCCAAGGGTTCAGTGAAGAAGATTCCGACAGCCTCGCGCCCTACTCGTTATACATCGGGCTCGATTTCGTGAAAATCGCCGCCTCCGTCATCATCATCGGGACGATCGGCGCCATCACGGAAGTGGCGATTTCCATCACGTCATCGATGAGTGAGGTGCAGCACCACCATCCGGAGATCTCAAGGAAGGACTTGTTCGTCTCCGGCATGAACGTCGGCCGCGACATCCTCGGGACGGATACGAACACGCTGTTCTTCGCCTTCTTCGGCGGCTACCTTGCCCTGCTTATCTGGTTCAAGGATTTGGACTATTCGCTGGGCGAAATCGTCAATTCCAAAGTGTTCAGTGAAGAAATGATCGCGATCTTCTGTGCCGGCATCGGCATTGCGCTCATCATCCCGGTCACAGCGGCCATCCATTCCTTTTTCGCGGTGCGGAGGAAAGCGATGGCTGCTGAATAATAGCCCTTAGGAGAGGGCGAGGCGTCCCTATTTACCGGAGCCCGCTCTCCAAACAAAAAAGCGTCCGGCTCGTAAGCCGGACGCTTTTTCTATACTATCTATCTCCAAACTTCCTCTGCAATTTCAAGCACGTGTCGGATCTTCGCCCACTGCTCTTCCTCTGAAATCACATTCCCCTCTTCCGTCGATGCGAACCCGCACTGCGGGCTGAGACAGAGCTGGGACATCGGCACATAGTCGGATGCCTCTAAGATCCGGGCTTTGATCCGGTCCGGGTCTTCCAGTTCGCCGGTCTTCGATGTAATCAGGCCGAGGACGACCGACAGATCCGGGCGGTTGACGTGACGGAGCGGTTCGAAGCCGCCGGAGCGTTCATCATCGAATTCCAGGAACAGGCCGTCGACGTCCAAACCGTCGAAGATCGTCTCCGACAGCGCTTCATAGCTCCCTGTCGTCATGAAGGTCGAACGGAAGTTTCCGCGGCAGATGTGCATCGTGATCAACAGGTCTTCCGGACGCTCTGCAATCGATTCGTTGATCGAACGGGCACACAGGGTAGCGGCACGTTCCGGATCGCGGCCTTCCGCAGCAATCGCTTCTCTGCCTTTTTCCGAGAAAAAGCTCGCCCAGGCGGTATCATCGAGCTGCAGGTAGCGGCACCCTTCTTCGTAAATCCGCTGAATGAATCCTTGGTACGCATCCACCAAATCCGCGAGCAGCGCTTCATCCGTCGGGTAGATCTCCCTGTCGATGTCGGCACGGAACAGCAGCATGTTGGGGCTCGGAATCGTCAGCTTTGCGACGGAATCGCCGGCGATTTCTTTCAGGAAACGGAAGTCCCTGATCGCCGGATGATCCGTGAACCCGACCTTTCCAGTCACTTTGACACCGCGTGCCTTCGTTTCCACCCCGTCGAACTGAAGTCCCTTCTCCTTGTCGTAGCCTTCCACTCCATCGAGTCCTTCAAGGAAATCGAAGTGCCACCAGCTGCGACGGAAATCCCCGTCTGTAACGGCAGGAAGTCCTGCCTCTTTCTGTTTCGCGACAAGCTTCGTTATCTCTTCGTCTTCGATCCGGCGAAGCTCTTCTTGGGAAATCGTCCCCTCCGCTTTCTGCCGGCGCGCTTCCTTCAAACGCTCGGGTCTCAGGAAGCTCCCGACATGATCGCCTTTGAATGGAGCTCGTTTGATGGTTGAATTCGTCATCTCTATCATCCTTCTTCCGTTGAAATTAAAAAAATCCACACTTCTCACCATAAGAAGAGCGGATTACCTGCGTATCTAACCTCTTCTCATCTGCAAGCACGTACGCTTCTGGAATTAGCACAGTACCCGTCAGGAGTCTGCTGCTAAGGCTTCAAAGGGCCAGTCCCTCCACCTTTCTCGATAAGAACGTTTATCTATGAAGTTGTTAGCCCCACTATACAGCAATTCCCAAACGATTGGCAACCTGTTGTCGGAAAATTTTGTCGATAAGTCGGACGTACGACCTGTCTCTATTTTATTGCTAGCTTTTTCCAATTCAGCTACTTTAGACATATGTTCCATGAATCAAACATTTGTCCGGAGGGCTGTCTATGTTACCAAACAAACTGACCGACCGCGAACGTCAGGTGTATGAACAGATTGCAAATAACCCGTATATTTCCCAACACGACCTCTCCCAAATCCTCGCCCTGTCCCGGTCCACCGTCGCCAACGTCATCTCCCAGCTTGTACAGAAAAATATTCTGCTCGGCCGCGCCTATGTCCTGAATCATTCCCGTCCTGTCCTCTGCATCGGTGCCGCCAACGTCGACCGCAAGTATCACTGCCTGGAGCGCTTCGACTATAAGACATCGAATCCGGTGCGATCGACCGCAAGCGCCGGCGGCGTCGCCAGAAACATCGCGGAAAACCTCGGTCGTCTCGGAAACCGGCCGACACTCATCACTGCTGCCGGCAGAGATGCCGACTGGGAGATCATCGCCCGCGCCTCTGCCGAGTATATCATAATGGACGGCGTCCTCCATCTGCCGGACCGGAACACAGGCACGTACACCGCTGTCCTCGACGAGCACGGAGAAATGACGATGGCCTTCGCCGATATGGCTATTTACGACGCTGTTCTTCCGGAGGAGATCCGTCGTCACGAGAAGAAATGGAAGCAGGCCGAATGCGTCATCGCCGATTTGAACTGCCCGCAGGAGACGCTCGCCTTCCTGCTTAAGGAGGCAGCCGCCGACCACACGCCGGTCGCCTTCATCACCGTCTCGATACCGAAAATGAAGCGGCTGCCCGCAGATATCAGCGGCCTGACGTGGCTGATGACGAACGTCGAAGAAAGCGCCGCACACTTCGACATTCCCATTCAAAACGAAGACCAGTGGAAAGGCGCCGTTGAACACTGGCTCGCCTGCGGTGTCCGCTATGTCACGGTGACATGGGGCAAGCGGGGTGTCATGGTCGGGGAAAGCGGTGGCAGCATCCGCCACTATCCCGCCCCTGCCCTCGACACGACCGTAGACGTCACGGGCGCCGGAGATGCATTCTCCGCTGCTGTGCTGCACGCCTGGCTCGACGGCAGTCCACTGTCCGAAGCCGTCCATGCCGGACTGAAGAGCGCCGCCCTCTGCGTCCAGACGACAGCGACCGTCCATCCCGATTTGACGACCCATCTAATAAAAAAACAGGAGGAGTTCCTATGAATCTCAATCCCTATCTCTCCCTATCACAAGAAGTGAACGAAGCTTTGGATAAAGGAAAGCCTGTCGTCGCCCTCGAATCCACCATCATCTCCCACGGTATGCCGTATCCTGAAAACATCGAAACGGCGAAGGAAGTCGAGCAGATCATCCGGGATAACGGAGCCGTCCCGGCGACGATCGCCATCCTTGACGGCCAAATCAAAATCGGGCTGACAGCGGAAGAATTGACAGCGCTCGCCTCAAGGGATGATATCACCAAAGCTTCCCGTAAAGACCTCCCGTATCTGCTTGCGACCGGCCGCT
Organism: Halobacillus sp. ACCC02827; assembly: GCF_030291935.1. NCBI lineage: Bacteria > Bacillati > Bacillota > Bacilli > Caryophanales > Bacillaceae > Halobacillus > Halobacillus sp. ACCC02827. Next base: position 3,558,670 of record NZ_CP128168.1, read on the forward strand.
CCGGTGCGACAACGGTAGCCGCAACGATGATTTGTGCCGACCTCGCCGGCATCCACCTGTTCGTGACCGGCGGCATCGGCGGCGTCCACCGCGGGGCCGAAACGACGATGGACATATCGGCAGACCTGGAGGAGCTCGCCAGGACGAACGTCGCAGTCATCTGTGCCGGTGCGAAATCGATCCTCGACCTCGGCCTGACCCTCGAGTATCTGGAAACGAAAGGAGTACCGGTGATGGGGTATCAGACAGACTCCCTTCCTGCCTTCTTCACGCGCACATCCGACTTTGCCGTCCATTTCCGCGTCGATGCCGCAGAGGAAATCGGGCGCATCCTTCATACGAAATGGGAGCTCGGTCTTCAAGGAGGAGCCGTCATCGCCAACCCGATCCCTTCCGGTCACGCCCTTGATGCGTCCTACATGATGGGCGTCATAGAAGCGGCGCTCGTTGAAGCGAAGAAGCAGAGCATCACAGGCAAGGACGTCACACCGTTCCTGCTGGATCACGTCAACCACACCACCGAAGGCAGAAGCCTCGCCGCTAACATCGAACTCATCAAAGCGAATGCCGGACTCGGAGCCGCCGCAGCCGTCGCTTTTTACGAACAAAAGAAAAAAGCCTATCAGCGATAGGCTTGTCCAGGAAGAAGCTTTGTTTCCATCCGCCGGCGGGAAAAGGGGGTACCTTTCCCCTTCTCCGACCCGATCGGCGACTGCTTTTGGAAAACGATATGCTTCTTATTTTTTTCTTCTTTCTATACACCCCTAACTAAAGATCAGTTCCTTTTTTGCCAGACCAAGCGCCTCATCTGTCGTACGGTGGATATCCTGGATCATCCGCGGGTGATCGACGAGCGATACGCCGTAGGATGGAATCATCTTGGCGAGCTTCGGCTTCCATTGATCGATATGGTCAGGGAAGCAGCGGTTCAGCACATCGATCATGACGTGCACGGCTGTCGATGCCCCCGGAGATGCCCCGAGCAAAGCAGCAATTGAACCGTCCGCACTGTTCACGACTTCCGTCCCGAACTGGAGCGTTCCTTTGCCGCCTTCCTTCGTATCCTTGATTACCTGGACACGCTGGCCGGCAACGACGAGGTCCCAATCGGAGCTCTTCGCATTCGGGATGAACTCCCGTAAAGCATCCATCCGCTGCTCCTTCGACAGGAGTACCTGCTGAATCAAATACTTCGTCAGCGCCATTTCCTTCATTCCCGCTGCAAGCATCGTCAAAATGTTGCCCGGTTTGATCGATGTGAACAAATCCATCAACGAACCTGTCTTCAGGAACTTCGGCGAGAACCCTGCGAACGGACCGAACAACAGCGTCTTCTGATCGCCGATATAGCGGGTATCCAAGTGCGGCACCGACATCGGCGGTGCACCTACGGGAGCTTTGCCGTACACCTTCGCTTCATGCTGTTCGACAATCTCCGGATTCTTGCAGACAAGGAACTGCCCCCCGACAGGGAAACCGCCGATTCCTTTGCCTTCCGGGATGCCGGACTTCTGCAGAAGATGGAGACTTCCACCACCCGCACCGAGGAATACGAAATCCGCCTTCCGGGTTTCCAGCTTATCGTTCTTATCATCGTACATCTTCAATTCCCAGCGGCCGTCGTTCGTCCGATATAAATCCTTGACGTGGTGATGATGCTGCACTTCCACCCCTTTGGCCTCCAGATTCTGAAACAGCTTCCTTGTCAAGGAACCGAAGTTGACGTCGGTACCGCTATCCATCTTCGTCGCCGCGACCGGTCCGTGAGTATGGCGGTCGTTCATGATGAGCGGAATCCACTCTTTCAACTGCTCTGGATCTTCCGAATACTCCATCCCTTTGAAAAGAGGATTTTGTGACATCGCATCATAGCGCTTCTTCAGGAAGTCGACATTCTCTCCTCCGAAGACGAGACTCATGTGGGGCAGTGGCCGGATGAACTGTTCCGGGTCCTTCAACTGGCCGGTCTTCACCAAATGAGACCAGAACTGTTTGGACACCTGAAACTGTTCATTGATCGAGACAGCCTTCGTCATATCGATCGAACCATCCGCCTTTTCCTTCGTGTAATTCAACTCACACAAAGCCGCATGGCCAGTCCCTGCATTATTCCATTCATTCGAGCTTTCTTCTCCGGGCGTTCCGAGCTTCTCAAAAACGGTAATGTTCCAATTTGGGGCTAATTCCTTCAAGAGTGAACCGAGGGTCGCACTCATAATGCCAGCACCTATCAAGATCACGTCTGTTTTCGTTTCTCTGCTGCTCATATTAACCATCCTTATATCATGAAATTTGCAGAAAAGATGCCGAGGTCACAAAATCGCACCTCTCCTGTCATTTAATGACCCTGTCTCTATGATACCGCTTTATACACCGAAAAGTCACTATTATCTAACAATTATATACAATTTTTCATATCGGAAAACGGCAGGAAAGGCGTCTGTCCGCACATGACCAAGGAAAAATACGTTCTCCGTTATAGTAAGAAAAGAAAGCATGTCCCGTGCATGTAAAAAACACATGGGACGAAAATTGGAATCGTGCTACCATTTCCCATAGAAAGGACGTTATGTATCTTTCTGAAACCATGACAAAATAGGTTCCGGATCTCCTCACATTTTTACTTTTGTATCAGAAGAAAGGATGCTCGCCGTGAAGGGCGGAGGGAAATGGGCAGACTCCGACGGGATTAGCGGAACAGGTGAGACCCCGGAAGAGCGAAGCGATGAGGAGGCTCACCGGCCGCCCCGTGGAAAGCGTCCCATTTCCCGGAGCCCGTCCCTCTTACCTGAAAATAATTTTTTCAAAAAGCAGAAGAGAGGCGTAGATTACGCCTCTCCGGATTCCTTCTCCTTAAGCAGCTGCCGTCTCTTCCTGGCAACGGTCGAAGCGACGACGGCATAGCCCATCAAGAAGATGGCAAGCAGACTGTACGCCGCTCCTTCAAAACCTCGGATCATGACGAAGCCGACAAAAAACAGGATGGTGGCAGCCAGGGCCGCCAGCATCGTCGGCAGCATCTTCACCAGCAGCGGCAGATTCTTCTGCGCCAGCCAGTACGAGAGTATCACGACCAGCACCCCGGGAATCGTCGCAACGAGAAATGGTCCCCCAATCATCATCCTTTCCGCCTCCTATCCGATTAGATTAAGCTAATACTATCCAATATTAACCCGTTCAGCAAGGGGCATTCTCCCAATCTACAAGAAACGAAAAAAAACGCCGGAGTCTCCGACGTTTTTCGTCATTTTTCATAGTAGTAACAGGGACAGACCAGGGGCAAGGATCGATACTATGACGGCGCTCAGCACCATGGCGATCGTACTGATCGAGCCTTCCAGCGTATCGCGCTCCATCGCCGTCGCTGTTCCGATGGCGTGGGAGGCACTTCCCATCCCGACGCCGCGCCCGATCCGGTGCGTCAGGTTCGTATAGCGCATGACGAACGGATGGATCAGCACACCGCCGATGCCGGCGATCATGACGAAGACAGCGGCGAGCGGCATCGCACCGCCCGTCGATTCGGCAATGGACATCGCAACAGGCGTCGTCACGGATTTCGGGACGATCGAATGGATGATCAGGCTGCTGAATCCTGCCCACTTACTGAGGAGCAGACCTGACGTGATGCCGACGATGGCGCCGATGAACGTTCCTGTGACGATCGGGACGAGCATGCGCTTCAGAATCTCCCTGTATTGATACAACGGATACGCAAGCGCTACGACGGCCGGCCCAAGCAGGTGATCGATCCACTTCCCGCCTGTCATATACGTTTCATACGGAAGGTGGAAGACGAGGAGGAACGCGATGATGATCACCGTCGAGACGATGATCGGCGCCGTGTACATCCGGTTGTGCTTCCGGTAAACGAAGGTCGCCGCCTTATAGGCAGCCACCGTGAGGACGACCATGAAGATTCCGATACCTATCTCCTTCATGCTTCCTCCCTCCTTCTGACCATCCGCTGGGTGACGACTCCGGAGAGCCCCATCACAAGCGCGGTGCTGAGAAGGCCGATCACGATCAGAAGCAGCCCTTTTCCTTTAAAGACGTAAGCGTAACTGATGATACCGACGGTCGCAGGGATGAAGAAGAACGGGAGGTTCGCGATCATGAAGCCCGTCCCTTTCCGGAACCACTTCTCCGGTACCGCCTTCAGCATCAATAATACGAATAACAGAAGCAGGCCGATGACGCTGCCGGGAATGAACAGGTGGAGCGCCGACTGGATCCACGTCCCGATCAGATAAATAAGATAGAGTCCGGCTATTTGTAAGAGAATCTTTGCTGCTTTTGACACAATGAATCCTTCTTTCCTTAATGAACTTCCAACCCCTAGTATAGTACGCTTCCCGCCTCAGGTCACCGTTTTTGCAGGTAGAAAAATGCCCCTGATGTTACGTAAGCGTCTTCTTTTGCCTGCCCATGCGCTTGAACTCATACATCTTCCGGTCGGCTGCCGTGTACAGTTCCTCTGTCGACATGCCCGGCTCATACGCTTGGTAACCGTAGCTGAAACGAGTCTGGCGGAGAAGCGCCTCCTCCTGCCGCTTCAACTTCCGCTCGACTTCCGTGACCGCAGGCACGACGTTCCGGATCTCCTTCTCGACGACGACGATGAATTCATCCCCGCCGAGGCGGGCGCAGAGCCCTTTGTGCTGGAAGACCTTCTTCAACACACGGGCAAAGCCGACGAGAACCTGATCGCCTTCTCGGTGGCCGTATTTATCGTTGACTTCCTTGAAATGGTTGAGATCGATCAACAGTACACCGAAGGGACGACGGATCTCGATCAGGTGATTGACATAGACTTCATAACTCTGCCGGTTATAGAGCTTCGTCAGGAAATCCTCCTCCGTCGTCGCCGATTCAAGAAACGTATAGGAAACGAGAATCCCGATTACGATTGCCGTCCATGAGAAATAGATCCGCGATTCGAACAGCTGGACGACCATTCCGACGATCGGCAGCGCAAAGAAAAGGAGGAAGAGACCGGTGACATACGAGGGCAGCCGCTTCCGATTCTTAATAACGAATGCGAACATATAGACATATTGACTGCCGAGGACGACGTAATGGACGTCTTTGAACGCGGCGCTGCTGTATTTATTGATGCCCGGTTCGACGTCGAAGTAGATAGGATGATAGATATTGATGAGAAGGACAGCAAGCGTCACGATGCTGAGCTGCTGGTAGTACATGCGTTTCTGCACACGGGAAGGATCTTTGAAAAGGTGGTAATCGACATACGACAGCATCAGACCGCCGAGGACCGGTCCGATCAGGAACAGGAGGAAGTTGGTCGAATACTCGAGTACGAATGCCCCGGGGAACAGCTTCTTGTCGAAAATCCACGTCATCGGTTCGAGAACGATCGCACAGGCGGTCGCTGCCATGATCGTCTTCAGCACCTTCTTCCCGAAGCTCTCCACCTTGGACTTCGCCCACATGATCATATACAGGACAGCCAGAATGACAAGGGCAAATAGATTGATTTGAAACTGCACGATGATCTCCATACACCGCTCCCCTATACCGATAGATTTTCTTCTTACTTTCTACCTTTCTCCTATACTCTCCTGCATCCCGAACAGCAAAACGTCCTTTTTCAGTAAAAAAACAACAAAAAACGCCCTCATCCGAGGACGTTTTTCACCATCATTTTCTTTCAAGGAATGCACGCATATAACCATTGACCTCTGCCGGCTTCTCGTGGTGCGGCGCATGGCCGACCCCCGGCATACGGTGGATCGTGATATCCGGAACATACGCTTCAATCCCATCCAGGTTACTGTTCTCAAAAGCGATATCGTCATCGCCCCAGATCAGGAGTGTCGGCGCTTCGAACGTGTCATACGGCAGGCGGAGCGGCTTCTTCAGATGCTCCTCGAACGGGAAGAAGGAAATCGCCCGGTAATAGTTCAGCATCGCGTTCATCGCTCCCGGCTGTGTCCAGGCATCGACGTATTTCTGCGCCTCCTCCTCGGTAAGGTAGCCTTTCTCGAGACCCGGATAGGTCACAATCTTCTTCACCCGCTCCGCATCATTCTGAAGCAGGAGCTCATGCGCATCCGGACGCTGGAAGAATCCCATATAGCTGCTCGCCTCCCGCTGGGCCGGATTCTCCGCAAGCTCCCGACGGAACGTGTGCGGATGCGGCGCATCGAACATGATCAGTTTCTTCACATAAGAAGGGTCCGTATAGGCAAGCGACCAGGCAATCGCACCGCCCCAGTCATGCGCGACGAGGATACATTCCTTCTCTCCGAACGCTTCGATCACTTTCTTCACATCATCAACGAGAATCTTCATCTTATAAGCCTCGACATCCTCCGGCTTATCGGAGAGGTTGTAGCCGCGCATATCGACCGCGACGACCTTATAATCCTCCGCGAAGGCTTCCATCTGATGGTTCCAGTTGTACCAGAAGTACGGGAATCCGTGAAGGAACAGCATCAGCTCTCCTTCTCCTTTGGTAACGTAATGAAGATGGACATCATTCACTTTTACATAGTCTTCTTTCCACATCTGCCTCATCCTTTCTGCTAAAACTTTCCACATCGAGACACTTTACTCCTCCCCCGGAATGGAATCAATGAAACAGACCTCTCTACTGAAAAAACAGGAAAGGAAGACTAACAATCAGGGAATCACGGAAACGATCTGAGCGGAAGGTCACAGAAGAGGCGGTCAGACTGTCGGAGTCGGCGTGTTCTTTTTTTGAAGTAAAAACGTTCCTTGCTCCGGTAAAGCCTCCAGACTCCCCTCTCCCCGTTCTTCAAATCTACCGAACTCTTTGCGGAAATACATTGGAATGTCTCCAACCGGGCCGTTCCGGTGCTTGCCGATATGGAGATGGATTTTATCCTTGTGTGCTTCATCCTGCGGGTCCTGGGATTGGTAGAGGAAAGTGATCATATCGGCATCCTGTTCGATATTGCCGGATTCGCGCAGGTCAGACAGAAGCGGAGGCTTCTCGCGGCGCTGGTCGACCTGGCGGGAAAGCTGGGATAGGAGGATGATCGGAATGTTATATTTCACCGCCATTTTCTTAAGGGAGCGGGTGATGTGGCCGATTTCGAGGTCGCGGCGTTCATGGCGGTCATTCGTGGACATCAGTTGGAGATAGTCGATGATGATCATCGGACGCGGAGGTTTATGTCTGCGAAGGTAAGCTCTCGTATGAGCGTGGATATCCTCGTAGGTAGAAGCATGGGTATGGATGTCGAGTTCCCATTCGGAAATCCGCCCGACCGATTCCACGACGCCTTCATAATCGCTGTCGCTGAACATCCTCGACCGCCATTTCCTGCCGTTCACCGACGCATCCGCCGAAATCATCCGCTGCAGCAGCGGCTTGACGGCCATCTCCAGGCTGAAAATCTGGACACTGCCTCCGCCCTCACAATGATTGGCCGCAAGATGAAGCGCATAGGCCGTCTTCCCCATCGACGGACGGGCCGCCAATATCACCAAATCGCCGGGCTGAATGCCGCCGGTTTTAATATCGAGCAGCTCATTACCTGTTCCATAACCGGTCTTCCCCTTCTCCGCTTCATCCATCTCACGGACGATTTCAAGCAGCGTTTCTTCGATCTGCTTGTCGGTGCAGTCCAGACTCAACTTGCGGTATTTCTCCGAGAACTGATAGAGTTCTTCGATCCCGTCATCTGTCGGGTCGTTCATATAGCGGGTACAGGCCTCTCCCAACGCCCTGTGACGATAGGCATCGAGGACGAGCCGCTGATCGTGCCGGAACGTGGTGGTCGTCGCGATCGATCCAGCCAGTTCTGCCAAATACCCGACGCCTCCCACTTTGCCGATTTCTCCCTTCAGCTCTGTCGTGACCGTGAGGATGGTGACCGGCTCGTTCCGCTCATGGATATTCTTCATCTCCTCATAAATCCGCCTGTGCCCGGGATTCGAGAAGTGGACCGGAAACAACAGCGCATCCTCCATCAATCCCCCATCCAACAAAATCGATCCGATCACTACTTGTTCTGCCGCTTCATTTATAAACATCCTGCGTCACCTTCCTCATCAGATTTTTCATCGCTTCTTCGAACTTCCGCTTCGTTTCCATGGATACTGCCGCCGCTTCCTGTGCCCATTTCCTTTCTTCTTCCAGCTGATCCTCCACTTCTTCCGGATACGACGCAATGTCCACGAGCCGCGGTGGAAAAGGATTCTCCCACACATACGCCGTGAGACGCTTCATTACCGGTACATACTCCATCTTCTCGATTTCCGGGACAAGCATGGCGATCGTGTTCTCAGTAAGCTGGAATTTATCCGGATAGAAATCCTTGATCGTCTTCAGCACCTTCACCGCTTCTTCATACGTCATTGCTCCCGCTCCCTTCGGAATGCTTCGAACAGGTCTTCCCCGCCGCCTGCCTTCTCCTTCATCGATTCGATGCGGTCCACATCAGCGACCGTCTTCACCCCGTCTGCCGCCCACCGTTTCAGGATCGCTTCACAATACCGGAAGAAATGCTTGTTCTGCTCCACGGAACGTTTGACGGCCTCGATCACAAGCCTGTCCGAAAGCTCCTCACACCAGTAGGTGATCCGTTCGATGATCAACGGATTCAATGGGCCGATATGCTGCTCGTAGAACGTATGAGGATCGATCAAAGGAGCGTCCGCCTCCTCCTGCTTGTTTTGTTTCTTTTCCTTTTGTTTATATAAAGGGGCTGTCCCACGGGCCGTCCCATGGTCCGGCTCAAGGGCCGTTCCTCCGGCCGAACCGGCGGTCTGTTCCGGACCCAGCTGCGAGATCATCTCATACACCGGAGCACGGTTTCTCGCAACGAAGGTGTGCTTGATATACCCCTTCTCCTTCAGCTCCTTCCGCGCCCGTTTGAAGGACGTTTCCGACAGGCGTGCCTTCGTCATGAGCACCATCGACGGCAGCGCGAACTCCTTCTTCCACCCTGCTTTGTTGTTGAAATGCATGAGCGACACCCAGAGGATCGCTGCTCCTGCGCTCATCTCTTCCATCTCCAATCGGTCCAGGAACACGTTCAACTCTTTCAAATAATTCATCCTTCCAACTCCTTTCATTTTCTGGAGGACTATAAAAAGCCTCTCAATCTATAATCGAAAGAACCTCGCATTTTGGTGTCACGTTTTTGCAAAAAAATATTTTTTTCTGAAGAAATTCGAAAAACGATTCTGTTTACAAACCTAAAAAGTGGGAATATAATAGTCGTGTGTTAAGTTTTTACCTCAGGCAACTTTTTATGATAAAGGCAAAATATACAGAAACAGGTGAAGAAACATGAGTAGTACCAGCACAACCACATCCGCAGCGGAAGCGGTGCTGCGCGGGGATGTAAAGGGGCTGAAGCGTCTCCTTCCGTTCCTCGGACCTGCGTTCATCGCAGCCGTGGCCTACATCGACCCCGGGAACTTCGCAACGAACATCGCCGCAGGCTCCACCTACGGCTACCAATTGTTATGGGTGATCGCCTTCTCGAATTTGATGGCGGTCCTGATCCAGTCCATGTCCGCGAAGCTCGGCATCGCGACCGGTCGTAATCTCCCTGAAGTGGCACGCGACCGCTTCTCGAAAAAGACGTCGATCTTCCTCTGGATCCAGAGCGAGCTCGTCATCATCGCGACTGATCTTGCCGAATTCATCGGAGCGGCACTCGGCCTGCACCTGATCTTCGGCATCGGCATGGTTCCATCTGCCGTCATCACGGCACTTGCGAGCTTCGCCGTCCTTGAAATGCAGCGGAGGGGGTACCGCGCCTTCGAAACGACGATATCCGCCATGGTGCTGATGGTCGTTCTGGCCTTTGCGCTCCAGACATTCTTCGCGCACCCTGACTGGACCGAAGTCGGCCACGGCATCGCCGTCCCGAGTTTCGAAGGCACAGACAGCATCATCCTCGCCGCCGGCATCCTCGGCGCGACCGTGATGCCGCATGCCATCTACCTGCATTCAGCACTCACGAACAAGCGCGTCGTCGGCAGGACCGAGAAGGAGAAGAAGCAGATCTTCCGCTTCGAATTCATCGATATCGTCCTTGCGATGATCATCGCCGGTGCCATCAACATGAGCATGCTCGTCATCGCAGCCGCCCTGTTCTTCGACCGCGACATGCGCATCGACGACTTGACCGTCATGTTCAACGAACTAGGCTCGACGCTCGGACCTTTCACAGCGATCCTGTTCGGCTTCGGCCTCCTGATCGCAGGACTCTCGAGCTCATCGGTCGGCACAATGTCCGGCGACGTCGTCATGCAGGGCTTTATAAGAAAAAGCATCAACCTGTACCTCAGGCGTGCCATCACGATGATCCCGCCGCTTGCGATCATCCTCTCAGGCGTCAACGCGACGAAAGCACTTGTCACAAGCCAGGTCGTGCTGTCCTTCGGCATCGCCTTCGCGCTCGTACCCTTGATTATGTTCACAAGCAACAGGGAGATCATGGGCGGATTGAAGAACCACCGCATGACGACGGCGGCCGCCTGGGTGATCTCTTTCATCGTCATCCTGCTGAACGCCTATTTGATCGTCGATACATTCCTGTAAAAAAGCACAAAAAGAGCCGAACCTCGTCCTGAGGTTCGACTCTTTTTTTCGTCTATGAAATTATCCTGCTGCCCGTTCGGTCTGATGCTCCGGGAACCTTCCCTGCAGCTTGCGGTCGAGCACGAAGTTTCCGAACGGAATCACGGAAGCGGCGAGGGCGCCGATCATCCATTTCTTGGACCAACGGACTTGATACGTGACATAACCGACGACGAGGACATACAACACGAACAGCGCCCCGTGGATCATCCCGTTATACGTCACGAACTCCGGAATGTCCCATATATACTTCAACGGCATCGAGATGAACAAAAGAAACAGAAACGACAAACCTTCCAGGAATCCCGTCACTCTCAATTTTCCAATCGTTGTATTCAGCATGTGCAATCTCCTTTAATCAAGGTGTTAATAGAATCTACCTCCATCTTAATCGCTCGGATAGACGGGCGCAATCCATACGGGAGGGGGGATTCCTTACATTATGCCTCCATTGCGTCCTTCCCCTCCCTTCCAAACGTTGATAGGACAGGCTTCACGGGGACGGAACTCCATGAATCGAGGGTTTGTGACAATTCGTTGAAACCTGCTTTTCTGCACAAAAACAGACACGGGAGCGCCTCCCATGTCCTGTCACCTAAAGCCCCTGTGGAAAGCGGAACACGTTGTACGGATCATACCGTTCATTCACCATGTCCAGCCGCTTCGCATTGGCTCCGAAATATTCCCGTTCATAATCCTTCAACCCGCTGATTGGAAAATTCACATACGACCCGTCCGTGATCCGCTTGATATACTCGAAGCGCTCGCGGACCCATGCCTTGTTCTTCTCAGCGAACATATCCTCTGTCCATACGGATTGAATCCCGATGATATAGCGCGCATCCCGGTAGTAAAATGCCGTATCACGCTTATCGATCTTCGAGATCTGTCCGCCCATCGCATAGAACGAGACCGCTGCATACACCGATCCTTCCGCCGGATTCTGGACGAGCCCGGCTATCGTCTCGAGCTCCTTATCCGTAAATCGCCGATCGACGAACCGCCCCGTCGATTTGAATTTCTCCGACGGCGGATACGTCTCCTCCACCTTCTGCACCGCCTCAAGGAACGACGACTCCTCCAGCTCCACCCGGAACCCTTCCACTACCGCAAACGGCGCCAGCAGCAGCCGTGCTTCTTCCGGCGGACCGTAGAAGAACCCTTGAGCGAAGATGCCGAGCCCTTCTTCCGCCGCATGATAGAAGCTCGCCACCAGCGTCATCCGCTTGTCGAGACATGGCAGCCACTCCTGCCAAATGTCCATCACCACCGCCTGCTTCTCCACCGTCGTGCCGACATAGTAGAAACGGACAAGCGTCACGTGACTGTTCACCGGCTTAGGCAGCTGGAACGTCATCTCGACGACGACACCGAAATTCCCGCCCCCGGCGCCCCGGCACGCCCAGAACAAATCTGCATGGCGGTGCTTGTTCGCTTTCACGAGCTCCCCTTTGAAATTGACGAGCTCCATCTCCACCAGACTGTCGCAGCCAAGACCGAGCAGCCGGCTGGAAAATCCCCAGCCGCCCCCGAGCGTGAACCCGGCGACACCGACCGTCGGACACGTCCCCCCGGGAAAAACGTAGCCCTTCGAACCGACGAAATCGTACACTTCGGTATTCTTCGCCCCAGCCCCCATATAAAGGAGGTGGTGATGCTCATCCAACCGCAGCGCATTCAACCGGCTGATATCGATCACCAGCACGAAATCCCCCGTCGAATACCCCTCATAATGATGCCCGCCCGACCGGATCCGGATGCTCACCCGGTGCCTGCGCGCCCAGCGGATCGCATTCTTCACATCCTCTTTCCGCTCACAGTACACGATCACGAGCGGAAACTTATCGATCGCCAGGTTCCACTCCTGACGCGCCTCTTCATATTCCGGGTCCTTCGGAGTGACCACCTCTCCTGTCAGACCTTTCAAAAACGGTATTTCCGACCCCACTTCTTCCACCTCTATCATGATAATCGTTACCTATTATTCTATTCTTGCGTGGGAGAAAGGTGAGGGCAAAGGTGCTGGATGGAAAAGTAGTTGAATAGAGAGAAGAACGTAAGCACTCCATTAAGTAACCTGCTTTGACTTACTTAAAAAAGAGGATTCCCGTCAACTCGGAAGCCAAATATCCTCATACCCATTCTGAATCGAATACTCATATAAATGGACCATCTTCTCTTCTTTATAGTGCAGCAAATCCCTGTCATGAACGACAAGCTCCGGATAGGTAAGCAGCGATTCATTCCGTTCTACCACATCATCCAAGTAATCCCGCACAGGAATCTTATCGTTTTTCGACGTGTTGCACCTTCTGCATGTTAACACGAGGTTCCACAGATGATCCGACTGCACAAATGACCACGGAATGAAGTGATCGACATGTGTCTGCACATCCCCTTTAGCTAAGCTGCGTCCACAGTAAAAACAGCTCTGCTCAAAATACTGCAAGAGGACATTTTCAAACGGCTTTAATGTCGAACGCTTGGCTATGCTCTCCACCTTATCCAGCAGATAATGGACGTTCGGCACTTCATTGAGCTGTTCGATCATCTTCGCCATATGGTAGTTGATCAAATCCACCATCAATCGCTGGTATTTCCGCATGAACGTCAGGACCGCCTTATGGAACTGGAACTGCTCCGTCTTATGATCGAACGCATAGAATGCCCCATGGGTATCACCGTACAGGGCTCCGAAGACGTTTGTCTTCATCACAGACTTCACCTGTCTTACAGCCCTCAACTGTAAAGTAGGATCCAGTTTATCAAACGTTACATCTCTCGGGATATTCCCCTGTGATTGTATGTCCAACAATCGATTGACGACCGCAGACCCCCGCGTCCCCTGCTCCAGCTGATGATGAATCACGAGATTCCAATAGATTTTCGTAAAAGAATAGGCCAGCTGATCATAGGTGACCTGACCTTGCTCATCGACTTGGTAAAGGTTTTCGATCATCGCTTTTAACAGTCCGAATTTATAGGTGGCAGACTTCTTCGATCGTGCTGTCAGGACGATGGTGAACGTCCGCCATATTTGTTCTTCGGTGAGATAGAGGGCTTTCAATTCTCCGACCTTCAGCTTATGGCTCATCTGTCCTCTCCCTCCACAAATTCATTATTCAACTCCCCTTAACAGTAAGGGAAAATATAGAATAATACCAAAAAAGTGCAGCCGGCAGCTGCACTTTTGATAGAAAGCTATTTCATTCAGAAACCGCCAACCGCACGACAAGCTCCAATCCCGTTTCCAACACATCCTCATCCAAATCGAACTTCGGATGGTGGTGAGGATACCGGCTCTTCTCCCCCTGCATGCCCACGTTGATGAACACTCCTTCTTTCTCCTTCAAGTAATAAGAGAAATCTTCCGCTCCCATCACCGGTTCCAGCTCCATGAAGGCGTCCGCACCGAAGCTCGTTTCGATGAGGGCTTTCGCTTTCTTGCAGGATTCCGGATGGTTATAGAGCGGCGGGGTGCCTTCGATGAATTGGTAGTGGCCTTTGGCACCGAAGCTGTCGCTGATTTTTTCCGTGAGGGTTACGGCTTTCTGGTGCATCATGTCAGCGCCTTCGAACGTGAGGGCGCGGATCGTCCCCTTCAAATGGACTTTATCCGGCACGATGTTGTAGGAGTGGCCCGCTTCCATCTTGCCGAAAGAGATGACGCCCGGGTGCATCGGGTTCAGGTTACGGCTGATGATCGACTGGAAGCTTTGGATCAGGTGGGTCGCGATATAGATCGGATCGACCGTTTCGTGCGGGTTGCCGCCGTGGCCGCCGTTTCCTTCGATCGTGATGTCGAAATCATTGCAGGACGCCATCGCGTAGCCCTCGGCGAAGCCGATTTTTCCTTTCGGGACGTTGGACATGTAATGGATGCCGTAGATGGCATCGACGCCTTCGAGCACCCCGTCTTTCACGAGCTGCTGGGCGCCGCTCGGCGATTCCTCTTCCGAGCTTTGGAAAATCAACACGATGTCGTGCTTGATCTCATCCGGATGCTCCGTCATCCATTTGGCCGCACCGAGCAGCGTCGCCGTATGGCCGTCGTGGCCGCAGGCATGCATGACGCCGGGCACTGTAGAGGTATAGGGATTGTCGCCTTCTTCCTGAATAGGAAGGGCGTCCATATCGGCACGGAGGGCGATCGTTTTCTTCCCTTCCGTCCCTTTGAAAAGGGCGACGACGTTCGGTTCCGAGAATCCAGGCAGAACCGGGATGCCGAGTTCCTCCAGCTGTTTCTTTACGTAAGCGGACGTCTCGTGCTCCTGACCGGACAGTTCCGGGTGCTTATGGAAGTGTCTCCGCTGGTCGATCGTCCATTGGGTCAGTTGTTTATCTATCGCTATCGTTGTCATCATGTCAGCTACCTCCGTTGGTCATAAAGCTTAGAATGGGCCGAATTGGATGGCCTGGGCGATCAGCAGGAAGACGATGGCCATGCCGATCTGGATAAGGATGAGCGGGTACACCCACTTCACCCACTTCGTATATGGAATGCCCGCCATGGCAAGTCCTGCGACGAGGACGCCCGATGTCGGGAAAATTGAGTTCGAAATACCGTCGCCAAGCTGGAAGGCAAGGACGGCTGTCTGTCTCGTCACACCGACGAGGTCCGCGAGTGGTGCGATGATCGGCATCGTCAGCGCCGCCTGTCCGCTTCCGGACGGGACGAGGAAGTTCAGGAACAGCTGGACGAAGAACATGCCGATCGCGTTCAAGGCAGGCGTCAGTTCTCCTAAGAAGCTCGCTGCATAGAACAGGATCGAATCCATCAATTTCCCGTCCTGGAAGACGACGATGATCGCCTGGGCGAAACCGATGATGAGGGCGCCCGCCATCACCTGTTTGGCACCGTCCATCAGGCTGTCCGCGATTTTATTCGGAGACATTCTCGCAATGATTCCGACGAGGACGCCGAACAAAAGGAAGAGTGCCGCGATCTCTCTAATATACCAGCCGAACTGCAGCACACCGTAGATCAGTACGCCGAAGTTCGCAAGGAAGACGAGAAGGATCCATTTATGATGCGTCTCCATCTTCACTTCCGATGTCGTCTTGAATTTATCTTTCGGAGCATTTCCGAAATAACGGAGCTCCGGATACTTTTTCACTTTTTTCGCATAGCGGTAAATGTAGAAGACGGCGACCAGATAGAAGCTCGCAAGCAGGATGATCCGGAATCCCATGCCGGAATAAAGCGGCAGTTCGGCGATCCCTTGAGCGACGGCGACGTTGAACGGGTTCATCACCGCACTCATGAAGCCGATGTTCGCCCCGACCGCAACCATGGCGTAGCCGACGATCGAGTCGAATCCGAGTGAAATCGCAAGCGGAGCGACGATGGCGATGTAGATGATCGTCTCCTCCGCCATCCCCATCAACGACCCGAGGATCGCGAAGAACAGGGTCAGCACAGGTATCAGCAACAGTTCCTTATCCGCAAGCTTCTTCGTAAGCGTGAAAATCAGCGCATCCAGCGCCCCAGTCGCCTTCAGGATTCCGAAGGCACCGCCGATGATGAGGACGAAGAAGATGATCCCCGCTCCGTTCACCATTCCGGTATGGATGCTTCCGAACACGTCGAAGAATCCGACCGGCGACTGATCCGTGAACTCGAAGGAATCAGGATCGACGACCGTACGTCCGTCCTGTTCGACCCGCTGGTATTCCCCCGCCGGCAGGATATAAGTCAGTACCGCGGAAAGGATGATGACCCCGAAGATGAGTGCAAAGGCGTTGATGTTGATTCCCTTGTTCTCCTTCGGTTGATTCGGTTGTGGTGTCGTTTGCTGATTACTATGTGCCATCTGCCTGATCTCCTTTTCGTGAAGCTGGAAGTAAACGAAAAACAGCAGCGTCCCCGCCGCTGCTGCATCAGTAGGTATGTATCCATCATGCCGTGACAATGATTCCGATCCAAGCTTCCCTCTGACTGCGCTTTTGACGTCCAACTCTATGAATTTTTATGCATTATATCGTATATTAAAACAATCAATAACGCAAGGAGATAATCAATTAATTTGAATAAAAAGATGAATTTTTGTATAAATATTCGTTTTACAGCTTCATACTCTCATAGATTTCCAGAAGCGTACCGGCCGGATCCCGGAAATGGGCGACCTTGATCCCCCAATCCTTCTGTTCCGTCGGCGTAGTAAGAAACGTCACCTTCTCCCGCATCTCCTCATACACCGCTTCCACATCATCCACTCGGAAGATCAGCGCCGCCGTATCGACCCGGGGGATTTCCTCCTTATATATCTCCCCGACCGCCTCCATCATCTGCCTGCGCTCGAACAGACCGAGCGTACAGCCTTGGAAACGGAAGTCGGCATAGTTCGAATCCTCATCTCCCCAAACGACCGCAAAGCCGAGGACATTCTTATAGAAGTGAAAGCATTCCTTGTAGTTATCGACAAGAAGGCGGGTGTGCGTCATTTCCATCTGCAGGTCTCCTTTTACGGTTTTCTTTATTTTACCAAATTTTCTAACTATTTTCTCCATAAAAAAAAAGCAAGGCTCCATAGAGTCCTGCTTCTTTCATTAGAACAGAAAATAACCATGGATGGCACCAATCAGTGGAAAAATAATCAGATGATCCCCGATAGCTATATACATATTCCTTCTAGATAGCAGGCCGAACAGGGAATTCTTCACATACACGACCGATATGAGTAAACCGACGATAAGCCCGAGGAAAGCACCTGGAAGGATTCCCTGCTGATGGAAAGCCTGAACGAGAGCGCCGATCAGGAAAGAACTGATAAAGCCGATAAGGACAGCAGCAGCATAGTGGGCCGGATGGTTCGCCCCCTCCTTCCCTTTCAACCGAAGAGAATAATAGATTGTCCCATAAAGAATGTAAATAACAGCGCCGACAATAACGGCAATCAGAGATACTTCCATAAACATTATATTCCTCCTTTAACTCGGCTCGATCGGCAAGGCGATGGCACGAATGCGGACCTGGAGCGACAGTCCACCACTCTCCTCGAATATTTCGGTCATTTCAAGAGGGTTCCCCAAGTATTTATATCCAGACTGCGGCAGCCAATAGCTGTACAGCTCTGAATAGCATTCGATCAGCATCCCTCGATCCTCATAGGGAACAGGGATGTCGAAGGAATAAACGACATACTTTCCACCAGGGAACCGCTCCACGCTCTCCCCATCCACCTGCGCAGGGTCCACCGTCACTCTACAGTCGTAGAAACTTTTCTCCGGCGGGGTGATGTACGGATTATTCCGTGGCTCACCAATCATCAACGTCGATGCTCCCAACAGGTCCCTGGATTTACACCAATGATAGGCGCCCTTCCACACATCTGGAATTCCGGATGTGTAGGACCCGATATGATAACGGTTCACGGTAAAGGATTCAGGAAGGCGGGTGACCTCGACCTTATCCAAATCGAGCCATTTGAATTCATTATAGGCTTCATCTTCCACATCTGCTTTCGAGTTTCTGCGGAGAAGTTTAGAATTCTTGCTGTTTTTATACTCCCTCGGAAACCGCTCCAGATAAGCCCCCTTCCTCCACAGCTTCGGACTTGTACGGAAATATGACTGGAAGGAATAGGTGAAATACGATAAGGAGGAGAACCCGCAGGTCATGCCTACTTCTGTAATCGCAAGGTGGGGCTCATAGATTAATAGATGGGCAGCCTGTTCGAGCCGCATCCGCTTTACGAACGCGGCAGGGGTTTCCCCGATCATCTCTTTGAATAAGCGTTGAAAATAATACGGCGAATATGAGGATAACTTAGCCAGACGAGAAAGGCTTAAATCCTCCGTTAAATGGGTGGTTATGTAATCAATGACCTTCACCATCAACTGTTGCTGCACTTTATTCCGGGACATGGAAACCCTCTCCTTTATACGATTCTTACATGAATTTCAGCAGAAAACAGAGGGATCTCAGGTAAGAATGGGGATAAATTAAACAATATGCAATACACTTTCTCCGAGCTCTTTGCCTATCCAGAACAGCCTTCTTTTCGTGGTACTATCGCCACTCAGCCGATGCTTTTTCTCATCTGATACTGTTGGATGACATCCCCCGCCACAAGATCCGCCAACCCTTCATATTCCTTCGTATCCATCATGAAATTATGAACGGAAAGCTGTTCAATTCCGAAGTCCACCTTCAGCTGCTGGAGGATGGCGGGGATGCGGGACATCAGCGATTGATCGGTCACCTGCATCTGCAGGACCATCGCCTTCGCTTCTCTCTGCATGAAGGATATCCAGCCGATCCTTTCCTCGTCCAGACAGATGTGGTACGCATTCCCCGTCCGTTCCAGGCGGTTCTGCCACGGCGTGCGGTACGGTTCCGTCACATCCTCCTCCTCTTTTTCAAAGCATATGTCCGGAAGACCATCATCCGGGGACGGCAAAGCGCCAAGCCCTGCGACCATCAGTTCGTTGATGGTTTCGAATCCGTATGCCTCATAAATCTGCCAGGCACGTGTGTTTTCCGTGATGACTTCAAGCAGGACTTCGGCACAGTCCGCTTCTTCCGCGGTTTTGACAGCGAAGTCCAGCAGTTTGCGGGCGATGCCCCTTCCCCGGAACTTCGGACGGACGGCCATGCCGCCGATCCACGCCTGCTTCGTCTCCCGGAACACATCGATCCCAAAGAGCAGAACGGCAGCGATCTCCTCTTCTTCTATGTACACGACCGAGTGCTCCTTCGATAATCCCTGCTTCTCGATACGGTTCGCGAGTTGGTCTTCTGTCATCTGCATCGGCACGACGTAATCGGAGAATCCGTCGTTTATCGCCTCCGTCACATCCCCGAGCGGCACAGCTTGCATAGATTGGAACATTTCCAACGCCTCCTCTAGCCCTTTTCTATTATTATACCAAGAACCCCCTCCCTAAAGTCATAGAACGATAGGTACATATCCCCCGAAACCCGTTGAAATCCTTTCCAGTTATGTTACGGTGGAATTAACTGGAAGTTATCAAACAACTAAAGGAGTGGAGCGCATGAGAAAAAGCTTTCAGCTGTTAGGCATGGCCGTCGTCCTTTTGGTTTTCGGTTTCAGTCTCCCGATTACATCCTTCGCCGCCGGCACGGGTGGACAGTCGGGATCGATCGACCTTGCGAACTTGAATGATAACGAAAACGTTACGATTGAAAAATTGACCTATGATGAGATGATTGAAGAAATCGCCGCCAATGAGGGTATTTCCGTCGAGAAGGCGAAAGCCCAGCACCCGGATAAATCGAACGAACTACAGAACGCCGCATCCAAACGTGCGACGACAGAAGGAAGCTCTTGCGGAGCCGTCGACCCGCACCGGATCGGCGTCAGCCTTGATGTGAGTTCTTCGTACAAGCCGACCTTGAACCTCTATGTCTGGACATGCGGTAGCGGGTCCTTCTATTCTTTTGAAGAAATCGAGGATGTCGATATCAACCGCTCCTACAATGGAACATCAAAAGGCTTCGGTGGCAGCATCAAAGCCGAATTGACAAGTTCGACGACCATCTGGTGGAAGGTGAACGGAGACTTCTATAACAACCAGGAAATGACGATCTCCGGCTCTGCGACAGCGAGCGGCCTCGTCTGGTCCGGCACAGCCTCTGTCAGCAGCACATCCAACCACTACGCCTATATCTACGACTATGACACGTATTCCATTTATTAAAAAAACGACCAAATAGAGGCATCCGCCTATTCAACAAAATCGGTCCATCTGTTAAGGTGTCTATAAATACGGCTCCAAAGAGGTGCATACCATGAAGCTATTCAAATGCTTGATTGTCGGTTTATCCGCCCTGGCTCTGGTCGCATGCCAAAGCCAGGACACCGCATCCGGAAACGAAACGGAAGATACCGGGGCTTCGGAAGAGGAAGCGTCCTATGACGGGAAGCCCCTCGTCTTTGCTTACGCAGGGGAAGACGAACCACCGGAAGTGGAGAACCTGGAATTGGTCCCTGTGGATTTGGCAGAGCTTGAGAGCGATGAACGCGACTATGACGGCTTGATCGTATCGAAGGATGCCTTCGATACGGCCGATGAGAACGAGTACGTCGAGTTTTACGAGCAGTCCCCGTACCCGATTTTCTTCCTCGGAGCGGATGAGACGCACATTCATGCGTTTCTGATGGAAGACCTGTCTGTCGGTACCGTGAATAACGAAGGTGCCGGCTACGTCCAGGGCGTCTACAACAGCCCGGACGGCGAGAAGAAGACGTGGGACATCTACCCGGAAGAAGGAGAGGAGAACGTCGATGAAGCGATGATCTACGAGATTGCCGACGTCGTGGAGACGTTCCAGAACGAACAGGAAGCATGATCATAGAAGCCGCCGCGCCTGTCCCCCGATGGGCGCGGCGGCTTCTTGATGTTTTGACTCCCATAATTTTCTTCCCGTATGATGGAAGGGACAAAACCATAGGGAAGTGTAACCAGTGAATAAAAGGATAAACCCGGAGCTGCGGGAACATCTCGACCAGTTTCCCGGCTTCGACGATTACATGAACGAAGCCTATCTGCCTGCGATCCGTGCAAATTCCGCGGAAAGGAAGGAGCCGTATACGGATCCGGCCGTTTCCATGACCGATGAGACGATCACAGGACCGGACGGCGATGCGCTGAAATGGAAAATCTACCGGCCGAAGGACAGCGACGAGACGCTGCCCGTCCTGTTGTGGATGCATGGCGGCGGATTCATCCTCGGTGCGTATGACGAAAGCGACGGCCTGTGCAGCGACATCGTCAAGACGGCCGGCTGTGTCGTCGTTTCCGTCGACTACCGCCTTGCCCCGGAGCACCCGTATCCCGCTGCGCTCGAGGATTGCTATGCGGCGCTGACGTGGATCGCTGACCATCACGAAGCGATGAACATCGACCGCGACCGGATCGGCGTCGCCGGTGTCAGTGCCGGAGGCGGCTTGACGGCGGCACTCGCCCTGCTTGCCCGTGACCGGCAATACCCGTCGATCTGTTTCCAAATGCCGCTCTATCCGATGATCGACGACCGCAACGACACTCCGTCGGCGCACGAGATCACCGAAGGGATGGTCTGGAACCACAAGACGAACGCCTTCGGCTGGCGGATGTACTTAGGTGCTCTTCACGACACGGACGACGTCCCCGCCTACGCCGCCCCTGCCCGGGCCGAGGACTACAGCGGACTGCCGTACACGTACACGTGCATCGGCCAGCTCGACCCCTTCCGCAGCGAAACGCTCACCTATGTCACGAAGCTTGCTGAGGCAGGGGTGGACGTTGAATTCCATCTCTATCCCGGCGCCTACCACGGCTTTGAACAAGTCGCACCGGAAGCAGCCCTATCGAAGCGCGCCCGGGAAGAATACATCCAAGCCGTGAAGCAGGCCTTCGCACGGACGGAAACATAAAAAGGACGGAGCCGAAGCTCCGTCCTTTTTTCTGATTCATGCCATCCGGTCCTCCGTCACCGCTTTGCGGAAGTCGGAATGATAGACGATGTGCTCCCGGTTGAACTCGACCGGTGACTTCAATCCGGCGATGGCGGCGAGGTCGAAGAGCCCTTTGCGGAGCGCGATCAAGTAATTGGTGACGCGGTACTCCTTCTCCTCGATCGTCAACGCCTCCTGAAGCTTCTTGTCCGTCGTGGCGACGCCGACCGGGCACGTGTTCTTATGGCATACCTGCGACATGATGCAGCCGACACTGATCATGAAGCCGCGGGCGATGTTGGTCAGATCCGCCCCGAGCGCAAGCGCCATCGCGATCTTATCCGGCGTCAGCAGCTTCCCGGATGCGATGATCTTCGTCCGCTCCCGCAGGCCGTGCCGCTTCAAGGCGTCGTCGACCATCGGAACCGCTGAGAACGCCGGCAGTCCGACCGAATTGGCGAGGGCATAATAGGACGCGCCCGTACCGCCCTCGCTGCCGTCGACCGTGATGAAATCCGGGACGATGTTTTCCTCCTCCATCGCTGTGATCAGCCGCTCCAGCTGGTTCTCGCTTCCGACGACGATCTTCATGCCGACCGGCTTGTCCCCGACCGTCCGCAGCTCCTCGAGAAAATGAAGCAGCTGTGCCGGCGTATCGATCCCGGGGAAGCGGTTCGGACTGTCGATCTCTTCGCCAGCCTTCACCTTACGGATCTCGGCGATTTCTTCGGTGACCTTCCTGCCGTCGACGTGCCCGCCCCTCGTCTTCGCGCCTTGGGCGAGCTTCAGCTCGAAAGCCTTGATCTGATCGGTCCCGGCATGGTTACGGAACTCCTCCCAGGAAAAATCGCCGTCTTTCGTGCGCACGCCGAACAAGCCCGGGCTGATCTGCATGATGATATCGACGTCGCCCTTCAAGTGGTAGGGCGACACACTGCCTTCCCCCGTATTCATCCACGTACCGCCCGCACGGCCGAGCCCTTTCGACAGCGCCGTGATCGCATGATCGCCGAGCGACCCGAAGCTCATCGCCGACTGGCCGATCAATCCCTTCGGCCTGAACGGCTGTGTCACCGTATCCTGCCCTAACACGACACGATCGTCCTCATGAAGATAGACCGGATCGAGCTCGCCATCCTCCGCATGCTCCCGCCGGCTGAACAGCTTCTCCTTATCGACGTCATACAGCTTCGTCGCGACCGGTGCCGCTTCCTCTTTCCGCAGCTCCTCATCCTTGATCGGGAACATGTCGTTCACCAAATAGTACCCGTCTTCCGTGAAATCCCGCTCCGCACCGTACGACATCAGCCGGGAATTGTATTTCGCCGCCTTGTTGACGAATTCGAATTCCTTGCGGTTGAACGGCTTCCCTTCCCTGTCATTATGGAACAGATACTGCCGCAGCTCCGGACCCATCTTCTCGATTATGTAGCGGAACTTCCCGAGCAGCGGATAATTGCGCAGGACCGAATGCTCCTCCTGCTTCTCATCATGAATATACAGCCGCAGCAAAAGCACGACCGGAACAAAAACGACAATCGCGAACAATACGGACAAACTCACCAACAGCACACTGTCCACTGTGCTCCACTCCTTCCAAATATGGGAATATAACTTTTCTACCCCGGAAGAAGCCGATAAAACATGAAAATCCTTGATGTAAAGGATTTCCTACACATGGAGAAGCCCCGTTCCCTTGCACTTTTCGGCCAATACCATTAAAGTATATACTGGTTGAAATCCAGTCTGACTGGTTATAGATAAAGTAAGAAGTCATTCACTGAACAATTCTCATAAAAGAAAGGGTTTCCTATATGATGAAAGATAATTTTTGGCATGAGCTGCCGCGGCCGTTTTTTGTTCTTGCACCGATGGAAGCTGTGACGGATGTCGTTTTTCGTCATGTCGTGACCGAAGCAGCGAGACCGGACGTGTTCTTCACGGAATTCACTAATACAGAAAGCTACTGTCATCCGAAAGGGAAAGACAGCGTACGGGGACGCCTGACGTTCACGGAAGACGAACAGCCGATCGTCGCCCACATCTGGGGCGACAAACCCGAATACTTCCGCCAGATGAGCATCGGCATGGCCGAAATGGGCTTCAAGGGCATCGACATCAACATGGGCTGTCCTGTCCAGAACGTCGCCGGGAACGGCAAAGGCTCCGGCCTGATCCGCCGTCCGGAAGTCGCCGCCGAGCTGATCGAAGCAGCCAAAGCGGGAGGACTTCCCGTCAGCGTCAAGACCCGTCTCGGCTACACGAAAGTCGACGAGTGGTTCGACTGGCTCAAGCACCTTCTCGAGCAGGACATCGTCAATCTGTCCATCCACCTCCGCACGAAGAAGGAAATGAGCAACTACGATGCCCACTGGGAGCTGATCCCGGACATCGTCAAGCTCCGCGATGAAGTGGCTCCGGATACCCTGATCACCATCAACGGGGACATCCCGGACCGCCAGAAAGGTCTTGAGCTCGCCGAGAAATACGGCGTCGACGGCATCATGATCGGGCGCGGCATCTTCCACAACCCGTTCGCCTTCGAAACAGAGAAGAAAGAGCACACGAGCGCCGAACTGCTCGACCTGCTCCGCCTGCAGCTCGACCTGCACGACAAATATTCCGAAGAACTGGAGCCGCGTCTCTTCAAACCGCTCCGCCGCTTCTTCAAAATCTACGTCCGCGGCTTCCGTGGCGCAAGTGAGCTGCGGAACCAGCTGATGAGCACGAACTCGACCGACGAAGTGCGCGCGCTCTTGGATGAATTCGCAGCAGGAGACGGCGTGGAGGAAGCAGAAGGGTTTTCGGTTAAGTAATGGCATAGAGTGATGAAGAGAGGAGGGCCGTCGCGGCTCTCCTTTTTTTATTGAAAAAGAAAAAAGCCTTCCATGGTGTTGGAAGACTCACATTTTTTGCTGTTCCCATCTCTTCCTAGCTCTCTACCCCTTAACAGATAGAAAATACCTATCAATAACTTCAGTCCAGGATGGTAACACTTTGTTGTTCATACAGTTTCTTTATATCAGGATTGACCTTCTCGGTTATCAGATAAGTCAACTCTTCCGTAGGACATACGATATGATTGGAAATGGTGTCCAGCTTATCACTGGTGACCATGCCGAGAATTTCCGTCGATACGGCGGCCATTTTCCGTTTGACGAGCGCTTCCGCCATACTGGGGACGCTGATTCCATTCTGAGCATCGATTTTATAAATCCCCATGATATACAAATCGGCTCTCATGGCATTCAAAGATTCGAACGTATCAATGCCTAAGTTGACCATCGACTGCTTGAACAGCGTCCCACCAACCATAATAACCTCTACCGATTCATGATTAGTAAGAGCCGTCGCTATCGGAGGACTGTTCGTAATGACCGTGGCCTTTAATGACATGGGAAGTTGATGGACCAACTGCAGGTTCGTCGTTCCACCGTCAATCAACAAAACCATGTCGTCATGGATAAACTCCAGCGCCTTGGATGCCAGGCTCAATTTAGATTCGTTATAGATCCCCTGTCTCGTTGAGAAGTCTTCAACGGGAGGTCCCTTCCTCAGTGCTCCGCTGTGAACCCTCTTGATCACCCCTTGATTATGCAGTTCTTTCAAATCTCTCCTTATCGTGTCTTCCGAGACCGAAAGCCGTTTACTCAAATCACTGGCGATCACCTTGTGTTCTTCATTAAGAATATCAACAATTTTTTGTTGGCGTTCCTGCTTCAGCATATGTGAAATACTCCTTATTATCATTTCTTAAATTATAGCACATCCCACGCACAAACATGCAAATCCAAGCAAAGAAAACGCTTTACTTTTCTGATAACCTGCATTAACATGATAAAAAAGGCATTAACAATTACTGAAGGAGGCACAAACATGCAAAAAGAAGTAATCATTGCCCCATCTATCATGTGCGCGGATCTTCTCAATTTAGAAAGTGGAGTAAAGGAGCTGGAAAAGGAAGGGTTGGATACCTTACACATCGATATCATCGATGGATCGTTCAGCCCAAGCATGCCGCTCGGTTTATCCACGGTTGAACAATTGCGAAAGAAAACCGACATGAATTTCGATGTCCATATCATGTCCGAAGACAACGAATTCTTCATCAATGAAATGCTGAAAATCGGAGCGGAACAGATCACCTTCCACATCGAAACCAGCTCCCACATCGACCGCTACATCAAGCTGATCAAACAGCAGGGCGCAAAAGTCGGTATTGCATTAAACCCTGCCACGCCGCTGTCGGTTCTGGAGTATGTACTGCCACAATGCGATACCGTTCTTTTGATGCTTATCAATCCAGGTTTTGCTACGGACAAGAATGAAAAACAAGTCTCGTATGCCGTCGAAAAAGTAGAAGCATTGGCACGGATGATCTCAGACAAAGGACTTGATACAAAAATAGAAGTAGACGGGCGTGTCTCTTTCGATACGATACCAGAACTGGTTACCGCAGGCGCAGATATCTTAGTCGCAGGGAGCACGAGCTTGTTCCAATCCGACCATTCTACAGCGCATAACAAGAAATTGATGGAACAGTTGATTGCAGAAGGATTGAAAGAGGAGGTCAAACAATTATGAGCAGCTATACGGCAGCACAAAGAAAAATCACTGAAGAGATCACAACCACGTTGACCAACGTAAACAGCGAAGATGTCGATCGTCTGATTGCAGAAATAAATAAAGCGGAGAAAGTATTTTTTGTAGGAGTCGGGCGCGTGCTTTTATCCCTGAAGTCCATAGCAAAGCGTTTGTCCCATATCGGAATCCAAACGTATGTCGTCGGGCAGATTACAGAGCCCGCCATTACAGATAAAGATCTATTGATCGTCGGTTCAGGAAGTGGAGAGACACAGTTCCCGCTGATCATAGCCGGCAAAGCCAAGGAGTTCCATGCAAAAGTCGCTCATATCGGAACAAACCCGGAAAGCTCGATGAGCAAATACGCGGACCTTTTCATAAGAATCCCAATCACTTCAAACACCGAAGATGAAGGAGCTGTCGTATCGGAACAACCAATGAAAAGCCTGTTTGAACAAAGCCTATTATTGCTTGGGGATACGTTAGCCTTGATGATGGTCGACGAAAAGAACATCGAATTGAACTCCCTTTGGGAATATCACGCAAACCTGGAATAGCCAGAAGAAAGGAGGCCTTCTTATGAAAGCGCTGCATTTCGGTGCCGGGAATATCGGAAGAGGATTGATCGGCTGCCTGTTGAACAAGACCGGATTGGATGTCTGCTTTGTCGATGTAAACGAAGAGACCGTGGAACAGCTCAACCGCCAAAAGGGATACGCCGTCAAAATTTTGGATGACCAACACTCGAAGTATTGGATAGAGCCCATTCACGCGATCTCAGGCCGCTCCGAAGATGTGAGCAAAGCCATCACGGAAACGGACCTCATCACAACATCGGTAGGGCCGGATAATTTGGCTAAAATCGCTCCCGCCATTGCCAAGGGGCTAATGGAACGAGTAAAGCAGGACAAGAAGCCGATCCAAGTCATCGCCAATGAGAATATGGTGAATGCCTCTACTAAATTACAAGAGGAAGTATACAAACACATCCCGGAAGATGAAAAGAGTGCTATACTTTCAAAGGTCGGCTTCCCGAATTCGGCCATCGACCGTTTATCCCTTTCTGAATCCAGCCCGGACGGCGATATTACGTTAGTAGAACCTTACTATGAGTGGATCATTGAAACCGGAGGAAAGCGCAGCCAAGACCTGCCTCCTATAAAAGATGTCACATATGTCGAAACTCTGGGTCCATTCATAGAAAGAAAATTATTCATGGTCAACCTCGGCCATGCAGCGGTGGCATACACCGCCTTCCTTAAAGGACATTACACCATACAAAGTGCACTGGATGACCCGGAAGTGGAAGGAATTCTTAAGAGAACCCTTCAAGAATCCTCTGCCTACTTTATGGAAGCTTATCACTTTAACAAAACAGAGATGGATGAGTTCATAGACAGAACCATCCAACGCTTCAAAAATAAGAATATACGTGATGACGTCACACGTGTCGCTCGTTCTCCTATCAGAAAGCTGGGCTTTCAGGAAAGGATCATTGCTCCGATGCGCTCCCTGTTCCAATTGGAATTACCAATCGACAACTTGTTGAGCGTAGCAGCGGCTGCTCTTTCCTACGATAATCCGGAAGATGAAGAGTCCGTCGCACTTCAGAATCATATTCGTGACCACGGCATAGAAGAAGCGATCATCCACTTCACTTCCATAAAGGAAAGCGCTTTACGTACGAGGATCAAAGACTGCTATCTCAAGGTGCAGAACAGTCAAACAAAAACAATAAATAACGGAAGGTGATACACATGTTAGCTAACTATTTAGAAGGAAATATAAGATTCCTGTCATCCGTAGATTCTTGGGAAGAAGGCATTCAAGAAGCTGCCGCCCCGTTACTTCAAAGCGGGACCATAACTTCCAAATATATTGACGACATGATACAAAACGTACATGTGAACGGTCCTTATATCGTTATTGTTCCCGGAGTGGCCATGCCGCACGCTAAAAATGAAGGAAGCGTGGTCAAAACCAGCGTTTCTTACTTGAAACTGGAAGAAGCAGTGAAATTCCCTAAAGACAAAGAGGTAAAGACATTCTTCGTTTTGGCCGCAGAAGACAGCACCGGCCACTTGGATTTGATTTCTGATTTATCCACGATCCTGATCGAAGATGAACTTAAGAACAAATTGGAAGAGTCCAACAGCGAGAAGGAAGTTTTGGAAGTATTGAAGATGGTTGAGTAGTAAACCATGTCTACGGTTCAAAATTTTTAACCTGAACTAATTGAAAATTCAGAAAGGGATGACGGATATGCCGAATACAGCACAGGCTTCGAATAATGTTGTAGATTTGAACCCTCCCTCTACCCGCGCTAGAGTACAAGCATTTGGCGGTTTCTTAACGAATATGGTCCTGCCTAACATCGGTGCCTTTATTGCATGGGGACTGCTGACCGCTTTATTCATACCAACCGGTTGGTTCCCGAATGAGGACCTTGCCCAAATTGTCGGTCCTGCCATCACGTATCTCCTTCCTTTGCTGTTAGCCATCACAGGAGGACGGATGGTCGCCGGGCAAAGGGGAGCGGTCATCGGTGCCATTGGTGCCATCGGTCTCATAGTCGGATCGGATATCCCGATGTTTCTTGGAGCCATGGTTATCGGACCCTTAGGCGGATGGGTCATTAAGAAGTTCGATCAAATGATTGAAAACAGAATTCCTGCCGGGTTTGAAATGATCATCAATAATTTCTCTCTCGGAATTATCGGTTTCCTGCTGATGATTCTATCCTTTTACGTCATCGGACCGACCATAGAATCAGCGAACAATTTGGTGACAGCAGCCATCGAAGCATTGGTTGCTACAGGGTTACTGCCTTTGCTCTCTGTCATCAACGAACCAGCCAAAGTGTTGTTTCTCAATAACGTGATCGACCAAGGCATTTATTATCCCCTGGGAATGCAGGCGGCAGCAGAAGCAGGTAAGTCCATCTACTTCACTGTAGCTTCCAACCCTGGTCCAGGCCTTGGATTATTACTCGCCTTCACTGTATTCGGTCAAAAGGCGGCGAAAAGAACGGCTCCAGGCGCCATTATCATTCACTTTTTCGGGGGAATCCATGAACTGTATTTCCCATACGTATTGATGAAACCACTTACAATCATTGGTATGATTGCCGGAGGCATGTCCGGTATAGCTGTATTCAGCTTGTTTGATGCAGGTCTCGTAGCAGGACCAAGCCCGGGATCTATCTTCTCATACCTTGGATTGACTCCGAAGGGGAGCTTCCTGGGAATCATCGCCGGAGTCCTAGTAGCAGCGGCCGTCACATTCTTAGTCACTGCCGTCATCTTGAAACTGGACAAAAGTAAAGAAGGCGACCTCTCTGAATCCATGGAAAAATCCAAAGCGATGAAACAGGCAGGTAAAAAAGCTCCAAAACCCGCTCAAGAAGAAAAAGCTATCCAGAAAATTTCGTTCGCCTGTGATGCCGGAGCCGGAAGCAGCGCAATGGGTGCTACCACGTTCCGAAAGAGGCTGCAAAAGAATGAAATCGAAGGACTGGACGTCAAACACTACCGGATCGAAGATGTCCCTGAACACTCGGATATCATGGTGGTCCATGAAGATTTACAGGAACGCGCGCGAAGAGCTCACCCGGAATTGGAAATTATCACGATCAGCAACTATTTAAGCGATCCAGCCTTAGAACAACTGATAGAACGCTTGAAGAAGTAGAAATCCGTCGTTCTTAAGCGATGAACAAAGAGGAAGAGACTAAGAAAACATGGATGAATGTTTCTTAGTCTCTTCCTCTTTTATGGACCTTCCCTTATCCTCTATCCACAAATCGCGT
This sequence comes from Halobacillus sp. ACCC02827, assembly GCF_030291935.1. NCBI lineage: Bacteria > Bacillati > Bacillota > Bacilli > Caryophanales > Bacillaceae > Halobacillus > Halobacillus sp. ACCC02827. The sequence continues at coordinate 3,589,052 of NZ_CP128168.1, forward strand.
CCGTCGCCGCCGCGCAACCGAGACTTCCGATCATCCCGCAGACTGCCGCAAGCGCTACTCCACCGACACCAGACGTGATCCCGAGCGCTCCTGCAAGGGCGTAGCACCCGACACTGCCGCCCGCACCGCAGAGAGCCGTGACCGCATACTCACAGAAACCCAAGCTCTGTACGTCGTTACCTTCCACCTGCTTGCCGAGCATCTCCTTGATCTTATTATTCGCGTCTGTCGTCACCTGCTCCTGCGTAAGCGCAAGCCCGTCGATATCCGTCAGATTCCCGTCCTTATCGACGTCCACGTTGTAAAGCTCCGTTTCCTCATCGCCCACTCCGTACAGGACACTCATATTAAAGCTGCCGTCCGTCCCGAGCGATTCCGCAAATAATCCCTGGTCCGCAACGACCTCTTTATTCTTCATGTCATACGTGAACTGCGCATACACGAGGTTGCCGCTTTTCGCAGCCTGATTCTTATCGAAGACGAATTCGATGTACGCATAATCCCCGCCTGCCCCCTCCACCTTATTGATGACGATGTTCTGCTTGGAAACCGCATTAATTTTCGTTTTCGCCTTATACTTCTTATACGCTTTCGTATGCTTCAGATCATTCCTGATTTTGTTGAATTCTTTCTGGCTGACATTGGATTCCATATTGGCAGTGAAATCACCCGAATGAGCCGTCACGACCGTGGAGAAAGAGAAGCTGGACAAGATCAAGGCGAGCATGACCATCACCAAAGATACCGACTTGAACCGACGCATTTTTTTCATTCATTCACTCTCCTATTTCTTCTTGTTATTGAATCTCATCAGAGCCAATGTTCCAAAGAAAATGATAATAAAAGCGATGACGACAAGTGTCCAGTCCACTTCCCTTCCTCCTCTCTCCAGGTTCCATTTAACCCCATTTAAGGAAAAATAACCTTTATTGTAGTTTTTTGTAACTAGATTATGATTAACTTTCGCTTTCATTAATGTGGCTTATTGTTAAATTTCCACCCTCCCCTTCTGAAAAAACCCTTGCAGGTGACGTAGCGTCATCTACTATGGTTGAATTATTCAATCTGTAGAAAGTGGGTAGTCGAATGAACACTCAAGTCACAAGCTGGAAAGAAAGAGATCCATGGGGCGGGAAGGAATTATTATTTTTATTAGGAATCGAGTTTTTTGTGGGGATCATATTCATCAAATTCGTTCTTCATCCTATCTATTCAGACTTTCTGAAGGATGATTTATATGCAGGGACGCTAGTGGGGCTTACATTAGCCATCACGTTAATTTCGGGGGTCTATTTCATTGCTCTTCGACCTAAGAATCTCTCTTGGAGCGCAGTAGGAGTGAAACCATTCCGTAAAAAGGATTGGAAGTTGATTTTTATATATTCTATAACCTTGCTCGTCGGTGCTGTCATCATTGTCGTACTCACCAGTTTCATAGGGAATACGTGGGAAAATAATAAGACCGAGGCGCTCCAGCGGGACGTTACGTTTCTTACCGTCCCCCTTGCCTTCGTCTCTGCTGCCATCATCTCGCCGATCTATGAAGAAATCTTTTACCGCGGGTTTTTATACAGGTGGTTCCGCACCCGTTATGGGTTATGGAGTGCCGTCCTGCTAAGTTCGTTCGTCTTCACCATCGTCCATATCCCGACTTACAATGTCATGCCCGTGAATTTCTTCAGTGGGATCATTTTCGCCTTGGCCTATGAACGTACCAACTCCATTTGGCCTGCCGTCCTTATTCACGGCCTTACGAATGGAACGATGGTGTTATTGACCAGTTTGGGATAGGCGGGTTTACCGCCCGTCTTCCTTCATCTATTCTTGATTGCTTCTGCCAACTCATCCAACGCATGCTTGTTCAGAATCTGATAGTTTCTCCCTTCTTTTTGAAGGTACCCTTTTTCGCAAAACTGTGCCAAAACATGCAGGAGATGCCGATAGGAGACGCCTAAATAATCACAGACGATCACATGTTTTTCTTTATATATCCCTTTGTCTGCCGTCTGTAGAATGAAGTCCGCCAGCCTGTTTTCCAAAGGAAAAGCCAGGCTTTGTGAATATTTAGCTGCCATGGACGTCGCTTTGACACTCAGGAACTTCGTCAATTCCCGAAGAAACTTCGCGTCTTCCATTAACTTCGTACGATACTGCAGAAACGGCAGGGCAAAACAAATCGTTCTTGTGGAGGCCTGGATCCCTTTTGTATAGTACACGTCATTCAACAGCTCCATCTCGCCGATATAATCGTGCGCATTAATGAAATTGATCAGCGAAACTTTCCCGTTTTGATGCGTTACATAGATCTTCGCTTTTCCTTCTGTCATATAAAATAAAAAGTCCGGCCGCCTGTCTTCCCTGATAATCCATTCATCCCGCTGATACTCCCTCACTTCAAGAAACTCTTCCATCGGAAAAGAAAACCGATCGGCAATGGAATGCTCCTCTATATACATTCGCTTCTTTTCACCTTTGTAAATTTCCACTTTGCGCCTCCAAAATATGAGATATCTCCTATTATTCGTATCTACTCCCATGATACCATGCGATTATCAATAAGGAGGATGCGTATGAACACACAGCGTTGGATGAGCACACACTTTTTCAGCTTCTTTCTGACATGGGGGATTTTTCTACCCTATTGGGCAGGCTGGATGATCCAGACGAAAGGAATCAGCGTTTCAGAAGCCAGCTTGATCATGAGTATCGGCTTAGTGGCGAGGGGGCTTTCCACATTATTCGCTTTCCCGTATATATTAGAACGAGTGAGCAATAAAACACTGTTGAACATTGCGGCAATCGGGACACTGCTGGGGATTCTTTGTTACATACCAGCTGACTCATTCCCAAGCTTACTCATAGTAACCGTCTTTCTGCATATTTTTTATCCGACGTTAATGCCGGCCCTGGACAGCGTAGCCGGTGTCCTTGTCCAAAGCAAGGAATTAAAACACTACGGAAAAAGCCGCCAATGGGGATCGATCGGGTTCGTCTCTGTAGGGATCCTGTTAACTGTATTTACAGGAATGTTCGGCGATGACGTAATTTTCTGGGCGCTCTTGCTTGGGATCAGCTGCTTTACAGCTCTCAGCTTCACACGTGCTCCGGATATTTTAACCCGGAAGCCTCAAGCCGACCAGGCGAAAAGAGTGAACATCCTAGACCTGTTCCGCACCAAACATTTCTTAGTCGTACTTATCATTGTCGTCCTGCTTCAGGCCGCCCATGCTACCTATTACAACTACGGCTATATTTTCTTACAAGAGATGGATGCCCCCATTTATTTAATCGGTGTCATCATCAACATTGCCGTCCTGGCCGAAATCATTTTCTTTTCCATTGCAGATAAGCGTTTCAACCGCTTTTCGCCCGGAACCTTATTGGCATTGGCCGCTGCTGGATCTTCCCTGCGGTGGGTACTCGTATTCGCCTTTCCGAACGTCCTAGTCTTTTGTTTCGCACAGACTCTGCATGCCTTTTCCTTTGCCATGGGGCACTACGCCTTTATGAAGTACTTAACAGCAAACATCCCACACACACATATTCCGAAAGCTCAAGGCATCTACTCCGCTTTCGCGCTCAGCTGGAGCACCGCTGTATTCACCGTTTTCGGCGGCTTCTTATATGAAATAGAGCCGAGGTTCGCTTTCATTGGAATGCTTGCGTGCAGTCTGCCTGCGATGTTGGTTGCGCTTATGTATCGCAGAGTAGAAGGGGAAAAGAAGGTTTTATTGTCTGCTTAGATGGTTGGGTTTAATGAAAAAGAAGCTGGTGTATGGGAAACCAGCTTCTTTTTTATGAAAGTTGAATTTCTATTTGTGGTACGGTTCACCGTAACGTTAAATAGGGTAAAATGATTAACTCCTTCTCATTTAAAAACGAGGTCAAACTTTATATTGATAAGGTTTGACCTCGTTTTTTCTATATGTCCCATTTTTGTCCCTATTTTGTCCCTATTCATAACTCTAACCTTTAAGTGACCAGATAATCGAAATTTTAAAATGTCCCTATTTGTCCCTATTTTTTGGTGAAAAAATATATTTTGTGCCCGCTCCTCTTCCAACGACTTTTACCCCATCAGGTTCTAGCTCCCTTATTAATCGTTGTACTTGTTTACGATTCATTCCAGTTAATTGCCTAATTTCTTTATTAGTTAAACTTCGATCTGTCTTCAGTATGGATAATATACGAATTTTTACTGCCTCTTTGTCTAAACTTTGTTGCCTTTCATATTGCATGTCACCTTTTAGCAATTCATACGCGCTTCGGGAAAGTGTATAATACCTCCCCTTACCACGACCAACTGATTCTAACAAGCTAAATTCATTTTGCATCTTGCTAAGTAATTCACGAGCTTGTTCTATACTTCTCTGTGCAACTTCTGCAGCAATAGAAGTATCAATCTCTTCATGCCTTATTAAATATTGCAAAACTAAAAGATGGTCAACGTCAATATGATTGTTTTTCTCTGTCATATGGTCAATAATATTTTTGAAGTTTTTATTCAAAGGTGAAGATATAAAAGTTAGTTCAATGTTACTGCCCACTTCTCTATATATTGGAGGTTCTTTCCCTTCAATTAATAATGAGCGAAAAATCCTTGACACACCCAAATTTGAACGGTTTACCAACTTTAAACGATCTAACAAATCCATCAAGTGATTATTCCTCGCTACTGGTGGATGGTGAAGAATATTTTGAGGTGTAATACCACCAACAAATTCCCCTGGGTTAGTAAGTATGAGCTTATCTTTATGTTGCTTCAACATGATTGTTCCATTCATTCGGTAATCACGATGTCCAAATGCATTGAGTAAAGCTTCCCGTAATGCAATAGTAGGATATGTGCTAAACTCTGGATGTACAAGTCCCGATTCCACTGTCACCATTGGGTTATCGACAGCAATATATCGTTCTAATTCATATAATGCAACAGGTATAGCATGTGTTCCATCATCTCTTTGTGAATAGTCTGTATCACTAATCATCTTTCTATATGACCATTTATATTGAGGAATAATCTTAGAGATAGCCTCAGGCTTTCCAACAAGAAGTAAGGAGCCTTTTGTCAAGTATCCATCTTTCAATGCTCCTATTGACCTCAATAAATCTTCATCAGATAAAGACAACAGCCTTTCATCAACTCTTTCTCTCGACATAATTTCGCGAATACGCTCCATTGCAGAATGAGAAAAGAGATTCTCCCAATCTTCATGTACTATTTCAGCAGTAACATCCATCTGAGAGGAAGTATCCAACATTTTCCGCCTTAAAGTTCCTGTATAGGGAATGCAATCTTTCCCTTGTCTTATTGTGGCTGTTCCATCTGTTGTCGTGTAAGGAGGCATCCCAGGATATACACTCATTAATAACAAGCGCTTTGTTCCTTCTGGTACAATAATGTCTTCAAACACCGGTGTTAAGTGTGGATCAGTTTTTTCGTATATCCTTTTTTGTAGCACAGTGGTATCAATTTCATTTGGGATACCTAATATGGCATTCGACCTTCCCTTTACTCTATCTGCTACACCAAAAACAACACTACCTCCACCGCCGTTTGCCATACATACAGCCATTTTTAGCATTAATCTAATATTGTCGTCCAAACTCCGCGTATTCCATTGCTTAAAGTCTAATCTCTGTGATTCAAGATCATCTGCAATATTCGTTTCTAATTGATCTAGTAAATGATGGATTTCATTTTTTGATAACACTTCGCCCACCTCCCTCAATCGTAGTAATAAAATAATTCACATTTTAAAATACCTGCTACTTGCAATATATCAACTTAAAAGTGCCAACAATAAATCGAGTGTACCAAATTATTTGAGGTCTTATAAAAAGTATGGACAATAAATAGTGAATTTGTTCAGAATTAGGTAATTATTTTTTATCACTCTTCTGTTCTACTTTTTTTACAGACTTTACTATTTCATTTTCGTCTATTGTAATCTTATATTTTGCAGCCCCATCCTCAAATGTATCATCAAAAAACTCACCATTCTTTGTTTTCTTTATGCGTAAAGCGAAGTCTTCTTTACTATTGTCAAAGTAGGTGCTTAAGTTAGTTGCCTGTTTTTCAATGCGCTTTTGAATGTTTGAATTATATTGCTCCCTTCTATATCTTATTCGGGCACCTATTTCCGGTAATATTTCTTCTACTTTCTTAAAAAATATTCTTTTATTTTTTTCTAAATGATCTAGTTTCATGTTCACATAATCCAAACGCGAATTATCAGCAGAATAATTAGGATTAAGGTGCTTGCTTAGACTCAAACATACCAAGATTACATCTAACTTACTTAAATATATACTACACTGTTTCTCATAGTTATTAATTATTTCTGTTATATTTTCAGTTTCTTTAGTAGCAGCCCATAAACCTTTTAATTTTTCATTTTCCAGTTGAAGATTATAATCGGGCAATCCTTCTTCTATAGTACTCAAATCCTGCATTGTATTTCTAATTATAGTTTCTAATTGTTGTCTATAGTCTCTAATGTTCTCATTAGAATAATCGCTTTTATTCAGACTAGTAAATATTGTCTTCAAGTAATCAATATTTCCTTTGTCATTTCCTATTTGCTTGTTATCTATAGCTGAAATCAGTATATTTATATCATTATTTATCTTTCTTAATTGATTACCTATTTGCTGCAAGTGCTCTTGTGCAGTAAATGTTGTAAGGACTCCCATAGCTAGCTGAGTAGGATTAATCCTATTAATATTTGATGGTTTTAGTATCCCATGTTCCACAACCCTACCTTTTGGATTAACAGCTTGAGCCCTAACACCGCCTAGATTATTTTTAACTTGCATTAATTCTAATTTACCTTCATTAATAGCCTTAGCAGTTTTTTCACTAAAGGTTAATAAATATGATGTTTCTTGTTTTTTTACAACATCCCCAACGGATCTCGGTAACTCTTTCAATAACATGGAAATATTATTATTCAACTCTTTTGAAGTACTTAATTCATTATAATGTTCCGGTTGTAAAGCTACCTCATTATTTATTTCCCGAATGCTAAATAGCTCTTGTTCAATTACTGAGGTATTGTTATTTTCCTCTCCGATTACCTTGTCAGAACTTTTAGATAGATTTCCATATTTTCTTTTATAAAACCACAAACCCAGAAATATCAAAATTACAATCAATATCCCTAGTAAATAACCCTCCATTTCCTCACCCCACTGGATTTAACTCTATTACGTAAACTCCCAATCCCAATTCTTATATTAAAAACCAACCTAATTTTAACTTTTGCTTTTTACATTTGTTGTACTAATAATTCTTTTCTTAAACTCTTCTTTCACAATCTCCGCTCGCTTCTCAAAGAAAAGATCATAATCATCATCCCAAACTCCGAATCCTTCTAAATCATTGATCAAATGCGTCTCCATAGTTTTATCTAATTCATTATTTTCGTTTTTGAACTCATTCATGTACTTAGAAGGAGCTTTAGCTCTAATTCTGTTTTTATTAAGAAAATCATCAACTATGGTGATGTTAAGAATATGATTAATATAGAACTCTTCTTCTCCTTCTTTTTTTAAATAAGCCTTAGGGAAAAAGTGATGATAATTCTTGCTATTGGCTCGTTTTAACCAGTCGTTATTAATTCTTACAATGGAGTTATCACTAAAAGATTTAGGTTCCTGGTAAGCCATAATACATAAAATAGCTTTAATAAAGCTCCTATTTGCATTAAAACCTCCATTTTCTATAATAGCTTCTTTACTGATATCCAATTGATGCTCATATTTAGGGAATTCACCTCTCAGTATTCGATCAATCCTTTTTATATCCTGAGAAATCTTACCTTCTAATGAACTTGAATACCTCTCTGAAAAAGATACTCGCCAGAAGAAATCATCCAAGTATTTTTTCATATCATTTACTGGTTTATTAGGGTGTTTATAAAAGAAATAAGCAAATGGAACAACTAAGGCATTGTAAGGTAATATTTTTGAAACAGGGATCCTATAGGAATTCCTAAAGTACTCAATTGCTTTTTGGATAGAATCTATAGCCTCTTCCCAAATATCTATAAACGCTTTCTTATCAAGTTTTAATATGTCTTTTCTGGTACATTCACCTTTTAATAACACTGAGATCGTTTGTAAAACTGTACTTGCAGAAATTGTTTCATAGCCTACTTGCTCTATGTCAGTAATAAATTCATCAAATTTTTCCGCTAAGTCAAATTCTCTTTCTGCATCGTAAGTTTTTGCTACCATAATTTCGAATACAGTTAGACTTTTCCCGCCTACATTCAATCTAGTAAACACTTCCGTGGCGACGTCCAGAGATGCACCACGTAATAAAATAGTAGAGAAACGATAGGTTGTCAGTATATCCTTATATTTTTGTAAAGAACCATGCAAAGATGAAGGGTATGCTCCTAATTCAGCAAATCCGCCATATAATAGCTTTTGTATTGATATAAATTCACTCTGATCTCTCTCACCTATATCAGTAATCACTATAGATTCTTCAGAATCTGCCATAAGGTCTATATAAATTCCCGAAAAGTCTTCTTCTTTTTTATCTCTTTTTACCTGCAATCCTTTTAGACTGGCATATAAACTGGTCATTCTTTGTTGACCATCTAATACGTATTGACACATTGAACCTGGAGGTGTAGCCGGGAGGTTTGCACCACCAATGTTTCTAATAGACCTTAAGTTTTCATCAGATTCCCATAAGATAAATGTGCCTATCGGAAACCCTTTGACAATACTATCAATGAGTTTAGCAGACTGTTCTAGCGACCACACAAAGTCTCTTTGAAATTGAGGAATTTTTATAATTCCCTTATCTATATCACTAATTAAAGTTGAAAATGTGATAGACTGCGGTTCAGGTTGATACAAGTTAATTGCCTCCTTCAAACAATAAATAAAGCTTTGGATAATTTGATTACATCAATAATCTCAGTGCCTTTGACCATATAAATATATGTCCTATCCTGAATATCTCTTAAATCCTCAATATGTTCTTCAGATAATACATAGTCCGCTGTATCAGTTAAAATAATAAACCTTTCTTCTCCATTAAAACGTTCACTATAAAAGTCCACTAACCCTAAAGGTTTATAGGCTTTCAGAGTACTCCGACCGTTTTGTTGTTCAAAGTTTTCGATAATATCTTTATAATCAGTGGAAATTAGCCTCCCTTTTCTTCCATTTGGTATTACTTCTAGCTGTATTAATCGTTTGGGCGGCGCCATAATAATGTTTTCTTGCCTTTTTATTAATGAAAGTCTGTCTTCCTTTTTATTTTCGATATCTACTAACTTAGCATTCATTTGATTAATTAAAGCATTGTTCTTGTTTTCTGTATTGTTTAACTGATATTCTCCTAGCTTTTGCAGGGTAGTATCATATTGATGGCGGTACGTCTTTTCTAAGAATGACTTCATTTTACTTAATTGTTCTTTGCGCTTATATTTTAACTCATCTCTTATTTCAATTGACTTTTTAAGTGCTGCTGGTCTTAATATTGAATATTTCTCTTCTTCTTGAACACTAATTTCACCACTGAACGTATGTTGGAATAACCAATAAGGATCAATTTCAGTTACTTCTCCATTTTCCCTTCTAGCAAGAAATATCAGTTCACTCTTAACTAAACTTCCTTCTCCATCCTTTATTCCTAACTGGTAGCCCTCGATAACTAATGGCTCATTAATCGGGTAAGAAACTTTATACCTTTTCAATGCAATTTGATCTAGTTTCTTTTTCGTTAGATTCATACCTAATTGTAATAATGGTGAATCTATATCTATCTTTTTAACATCACTGGATTCATAACTTTGAAATCCTGTAAACTTCATAGACTCCCTGAAATCTAACTGAATGTTTTCTTTCATTGCCATCTCTCGAATATACTTTGGAAAACGTTCAATACGTTTCACAAATCCTTCACTAGACTCATATACTTTGATGTTTTGCGATTTAAATATGTTTTCTATAAAACTCACGTAGGATCTAGTGGGCAATCGTTGAACTAACACATCATTATGTTCTCTCTTTAAGTGAGGTAAATCGATGGTATTTTCGTCAACTTTTTCATCTTGAACAAGTTTTAGTAGTTTAGCATGCTCTTGTGAAAGTGCTTTTTCCATGTCATTTATAATTTCATTCAACTTTTCTCTATTCAGTATGGCATCCTGCATGAGATTGGATAAACTATCGTAACGGTCTTCTAGTACATCACCTATAAAATCATAGACTAGATCTGAACCTAGGTCGGTTCTCATCCGCTCCAATTTTTCGATTAAACGCACCATTACATTTCCTTCTCTTGTATTTTCGGCAACTAAATTAAATGAGAACACTTCATTATTTTGACCGATTCTGTGAATACGCCCCATTCTTTGTTCTAAACGATTGGGGTTCCAAGGAATATCATAGTTAACCATTTGATTACAAAATTGTAAGTTAATAGACTCCCCACCGGCATCGGTGGCCAGCATAATCTGTGACTCGTTTTTAAATTGGCTAACTTGCTTTCTCCGCTCATCCATCGAATAGTCCCCAATTATCTTCGCTACAGATGGAACTCTTTCAAGTAATCTTCGTTCTAAATATTTCAGCGTATCCTTAGATTCCGTGAATATAAGAATCTTTTCATCGTTTTTTAACAATCCATTCATACCAAATAACGTTTCTTCAAGTTCACGATACTTTCTCTCTACCACGTGGTTACGAATAAACGTAGATTGGTCAATTAAATTGTTAATTTCCGCTATTTCTATCTTAAGTTCCTCTGGATCAACATCATCAATGGAGTCCAATAACTGGTTTTCTATTTGTTCTTTCGTCTCTAAAGATTCTTCTTCATAATCTTCCAAATTGAATTTTTTTAATTTGTTAAGATACTTTTTTCTATCCTTTATAGTTTCATCCAATAAGTTTTCTAACTTCATTTTTCTCCTCTTTAAGGATACATGTATGGCTTCTATAGAAGAGCTTAATCGTCGTTGTAATAACATCATTGCGAAAGCTGTGCTGTTGCTTCCATTATTCATTGCTCTATTGAAATGCTCTCTAACGTAATCGGTCACTTGATTATATAAATTAAGCTCTTGATCTGAAAGCTTATATTGAATGGTTTTTGTTGTACGCTTTGGAAAAATTGGAGTGCCATCAAAGTTCTTCATGCTCTCTTTTAATCGACGGATAATAAATGGGTTGCTCTTTTCTTTTAAACTTTCATTGGCAGATATATCGGAAAAAATATCATCATCTAACAATCGCATCAAATGACGGAAGTTCTCCATATCCCCCTTATGAGGAGTTGCTGTTAATAAAACCGAATGTTCTGCTTTATGTAAGATAGATTCTCCAAGCTGATATAAACGAGTTCTTCTTGTTTTTCTCTTCAGTACTCCATTTGTATAGGCTGCCATTTTATGTGCTTCATCAACTATGATTAGATCGAAATCAGCTTCATTAATTAAGCTTTTAATATCGTCCCTGGAAGCCCAATACATCGAAGCTAAACAATTATCATTCGTAACAAAAGGATTTTTACTTCCGTACTCCCTAACCACACTACGGTTTATAATATGAAAGCTTTCATCAAATTTCTCGTCTAATTCCTCTTGCCATTGCCTAAGAACTAGTGGTGGAACTAGGATTAGAATACGTGATACGCTTAGCCTAGCCTTTAATTCTTTTATCAACATTCCAGCCATAATTGTTTTTCCTGCTCCAGGGTCATCGGCAAGTAAAAAACGCACTTGAGGAGTTTGCAACATTCTCCCATAAACCGCTTCAATTTGATGAGGTAATGGAATAAGGTTTTTATTTCCTAAGGATCGAGATTGATTATATTGCTTTTCATTTCTGAGAGCATAGTATTGAATAAAATGTTGTATGTCTTCAGTTGTGAGACTATCTTTTTCACTATCACTGTTAAGCTGTTCTAATGAGTAAATTTCTTTCTCATCTAATAAAAGTTCGTAATATTGGTTACTATCCCTTCCAATAGCTTCTAATAAGAAAAATTGGTCATCAAGTTTTTCAGCTTTTTTTACTTCTACTGTTTCAGGAAATTGTGTTCCTCGAATTATGGCACCGCTTTCTAACATGAATTCACCTCATTTAACTATTAAAATACCCTTATTCTTGATTGAATAAGGGCCTATACCATTTCTACCATAATCATATCTAAACCTTGTCTATTCACTTCAAAAGTATCTTTGCATAAATCTGAAGAAGAAATCTGATAGTCAAATGAAAAGAATCCAGGTTGTGAGTTCAACATTTCTATTGTTATTGAAGTACCTTCAGAAGAACGAATGATAGCTTCAGCTAACCATTGTTTCATTGAACTCGAAGCAATCTTGATTTTTTCTCCCATCATATATGTCTGTTTACTGTCCCCCGGAGTTATAATACCCCATGACTTTAAGCTCATAAGAACAGCACTCGTAGCAACTTCCACTCTTCTTCTATCTCCGTATGAGTTTTTCATTACTCGCCCTATTTGTTGGGAAGTAACTTCATCTTGTAGTTTAAACAGCTTTCCCATCTCTTGAACTAATTCTTTGACGAATGGGTAAGCTAAGATGGTCATAGTGTAATGTAACAGAACGCGTTCTTTTTCTGAAGAGTCTAATATAATATTAAATGCCTTTGCCTGTAGATTGCGCTCTTCTCCTTTTACTAAGTACCATATCTTCATAAGCATAGTAATGGCATTCTTCCGAGATTTTTGACCTTTAATATCAGCAAGTAAGAAGTCATCGAGTTTTTCGTACATTTCATTTTTCTCGGATCTCCTTGCTTCATTCGCTGTATAATCTAATTGATGTAATAATATTTTCTGATCAAATCCTACTGGTTTTGCCATTTAAAATCCCTCACCTATTGTATTTAGTTTTGGTGTTACCTTTGCAAAAGGAACAATCACCTCATGTAGACTAATGCTTCCATGACTAACAGCTTGGTGTCCTTTGGGTATAAAAGCCTTTTTCTTATTTGCTAATAACACATGCATATTTTCTGGGAGCCCTATGTTTGGCCAGCTTAACAGTGAATATTCTTGTGCTCGTTCATCTCTTAAGTACTTGTCGTTATATATTCTAACACGTTCACCTTTTGATTGGACGAGAACACCATCCGACATTCTACCAATTCCTTCACATTCAACATTTCCATGATCTGAAGTTATATAAATGGAAAATTCTTTTTGAGATAATTCCATGAGTAATTCTTTTAGGAATCCATTCTTCAGCCATATATCTATTTCCGCATCCATGCCTTGATACCCTTGAATGGCTCCATGGGTAAACTCATCAATGGTATTCACTACCATGCCAGCTATCTTAATATTTGGTTTATTTAATGCTTCAATTTGTTCCCTATAAAACGCCCCTTGTCCTAAGGCTCGTTGGTAAGATATTTTTTGCTTTTTTATTCCTTTGTCTTCCCATAGAGTTTTCCACAACTTCTCTTCTTTATTTGTTGAATCAATACTGTCAGCAAACATCATCGGCAATTTCCCTGAAAAAATAGCCTGTCTCGATACTGATGTAAGGGTCGGCACCCATGCAAATGTTCCATGGTCTTCAACATTGAAATTTTGATCAGTGAGAAAACTTTTTACTTGAGACCACTGAATAAAGTTCATGCCATCTAATACTATCAATGCAATTTTTTCATCCATTTTTTCTTCTAGGTAATGTGGAATCTGATGCACCATAACAGGTGAAGGGTGATACGGGACATTATATAGAGATCCATAATTTTGAAACAACCATTGTTCAAATTTATCTTCAATTTTTTCACTTGAATTAATGATGTCGTTCTTTAAACTATTATCTAACTTTATTTCATTACTAATTTGGAAACTCATAAGTTCCCCGTAATATTTAGCAATGTCTAACCATGATTTATAGTTAGGTTCTCCCGATATTTCTTCTTCGATCTTATCTAATAAGTGAACTATTTTCCCTTCATAAAATGAGCTTTTATCAGTGATAACACCTGACATTACCCAGAAAGGAAGTTGATCGTTTCTAACATTGTTCACTGGCTGTAGTATACCTTCAAGAAACAGATCATTTAATAATCTTCGGACATCTTCATCAGAAAATGGATGCTTTGTGTGATAATAACTGTCACTAGCAAGAGGATCTTTTATGGTAATTTGCTCATTAACTAATTCGTTAATGTAACTTCGCCATTCTTCTTGTAAGTAATCATAGAAGGATGATTGAGAAGAGAGTAACTCTTCTACTGCCAATGAAGACAGTGATGATTTTTTAGTAAGTTTTTGTTTTAAATATGTTTGTATCTCACTAGGAAGTTGTTGGTCTTTATAATGAAAAGAAAGAAGAAATCTAACGAAATCAGCTTTGGTTTCAATCATATCAGGGTTAATTTTGAACACCTTGTTTAGGAGAAATTCTATCGTTTCTTGGTTAGAAGAAGAGCCTTGATACTGTGTGTACACAGCATTCAAGGCATCCAATTCATTAGAATTTAAACTTTTCACCACTGGATATGATAGTTTTGGAAAAACATCCGCTAGACTTATATTGATTTGGTGACCTATTTGCAAGAAGTCATACGGAATACCTATGAAATCTCTACTAGAGGTGCGGATTACTAAATGTTCTGTTTTATTCTGTAGTCTATCTCGAAACTTTGATTCGAAGATATATCTAAAATCAATTGTATTTTTCAAATCAACTACACCTATTTTTTCCTCTTTTAAGTAAGAGAGTATCTTCTCATCGCTGATAAGATGATCAGGGTCAGCCACTATATATATAGATGACAAAGGACGTGCAAATTGTGTTAAAACCTTTTCTCTCCAATCATTCATGCAAACACCATACTTTCAAAAGATTACATCCCCAAACGAATTTGAGCATTATCGAAGTACATTAATAATTTATCGTCCTCTTGAATTACTTTCTCCGGCAACCTTTCTCCAACATCAACAATTTTTTGATAGTCCTTATCGCCCCATGCTTGCTTAAACCCAGCACGGATTGCTTCTGTTCGGAACTGTTTTAATTTCTTTCTATTGTTATCTATATATTCTAAATATGATTCAAATTCTCTTAATAATGACTTCTCTCTTAGTTTTTCTAAATCAGCTTGCTTATTAGGGTTAGGTACATACCAACGATTGAGTGCTTTAGTAAGCATTAAAGAGTCATCTGTTCTAACATCACGTAAGTCCTTATAATTTCTCCTTAAATAACTTACTATTTGATCTGGAATTTTTCCTTCACCGTCAAATTTCAAGAAATTTTGCTCCAACAAATCATCTAACTCAGGTAACAATTCGTGTTTATCAATATGTTGAATTTCTTTCATAAAATTAGGGTGCAAATCTTGTCTAGTTTGCGGTTTCTTAATTAATTGTTGGCGTATCCACTCAATAGCACTATTCTCATCGGAAACAAATAAACTTACTTGAGAAAACTCTTTAATGATTGTCCTTTGCTTATCATATTCAGCTACCTGACTTTCTAAGAAAGCCATTCCGTCTCTCATAGGGAATTTTTGCATCACGGTTGATTGGAAGTCAGATGATGATATAGGTATATCTAATCCATTTTGCACATGATATGCAATCATCCTATCAAATAAAACCCTTGGAGTTCGTTCCACTATTAATTCTGCTTCTCCCTTACTCCCCATAAATGTTGGTAATTGTTTCAGGTGCTGCTTCACAAATGACCAGGCTGTTTCTTCAGACTTTCTTTTATCTTTGATACTCTTTCTCATAGATTCTGAGGGCTTATATGCCGATATAACCAAGTCTTGCTTTACAGCTGTAGTAGATGTTATAGCCTTAAAACTTCCCATTTTTTTATCCAAAGCTGCTACATTTGCTATTACAAAACCTGATTTTTCAATAGCCTCCCTGATTGTATTCCAGACTACAGCTCTAGAATTACTAAATTCAACAGTCATCCAACGACCACTTTTCAAGATTCTAAAAGATTCTGTGAAGATCTTTTGCATTAAATCTTTATATTTCAATATATCTTTCTTCTGTGCTTTATTCTCTATAGCTTCTCTTTCATTATTTGTAATCACTTTTAACCAAGATTCAGTAATGAAATTCAGCTCTGAATACATTAAATTGGAACCAAATGGTGGATCTATAAAGAGGTAGTCAACAGATTCGTCTTTAACATTGAGTTCTGTAGAACTTTGTGTAGATTGCACATAGTCTTTTTCTTGCGCGCCTATTTTTGTGAGTCTCAGAATAGCTTTATTCCTTAAGTCTCTTAAAGGAAAGTTTTCTTGCCTTTGACTTGCTACATACATCGTTCCACTAAGCAAATAAAAAGGAAAGGAAGTATCTTTCAATAGATAACGGTTTAGTTTTGACTCTCCTAAAATAACACCTGTAAGCGTCATGATTAATCTGTATTGTTCAGGCTGAGGATACGTTTTAGCTAACTCTAACCATTTGGATAAAACGATGAGATTTCTCTTTGTATAAAAATGATGTACGCTAGTTAACCCATAGTGATATCCTTTTCTCCAAGTATCTCCCCACTCTTCACCTTTGTTCATAATTAATTCAGTTGGATACCATGTTTTTATCTCTATATTTTCTACTTTTTCTAAGATATTAAAATCAAACTCATCTGGCTTTTTCTCAAACTTTTCTTTACCTACCAAATACTGAATCAATACAGGCAGTTCCTTCGGCTTCATTATTACTTTATCGAGGTGAGAGTCATAAATAGTTTCTGCAGCTTTCACTAAATTTCTTTTCTTTAACTCGACATTACAATGAGGACATTCGAAAACTTCTTTAATTTTTCTATTTTCAAGGTCTACAGCAGCATCCCAGAATATAATTTCTTCAGAACATTCCGAGCATATAAATATGTCACTCCACACAGTGTGTTTTATTTGTCCGATAATTGGATTTCCTTTATCGTCATGTTGCTTTACTCCATTAATAGTATGAATTGTTTGGTACATCCACCCATATTGTGTATCAATTTCATCAATAATTTCTTTAGTTATCTTTTCAAACTTTTTATTATTTATTGGAGAGTTATAGTTATGCGATATAAAACTTGCTGCAGGAGAAAGGTCATTCAAAATGACTTTTCTAGATCCCAATTTAGAAAACACTTGACCTTTTTCATCTATAATATCTCCATTTTCTTTGACCTCATAACCTAGACTTTCGACTGCCTTTCTATTTCCACACTCCTGTGCAGCCACCCCCGTCATTCCTGTGCCCGCAACTAAATCCCCAATAACGTCACCTGGATTAGTATAGTGAAGAATAAACCTCATTATTGCCTTATGAGGTACTTTAGTATGATAGCTATGAGCTTTATAGATTGGGTCAAACTTGCCTTCACTTACATCTGCAGCAAAAGGCTCTCTATGGTAGTCCAATAACTTAGTATCATTTCTATTAAAAGTCCATTCCTCTATAAAATCATTTAACCATGGGTTAGGACAAGCTGTATAATAAGGTGGGTCAGATAAGGCAAGAATATCTTCATCCTCGCCAATCGGGTACCCCTCTATAGCTTTCAGCTCAGGTAATTTCTTCTTTAATTCTTTTGTGAAATACTCTCTTCTCTCTTGGTCATTAGAAAACGTTTTACCTAGTACCGTCACTGGTTGATTTTTGTTCCCTTCTTCTTCACCAAGAATTGTCAATTGCTCATTTTCTCTAGTCATTTTGTTGACCTCCAAATTTACTGTTTAAGCATAATCCGCACACGATCGGATTGGGAATCACCCGCATGCTTCCTCAACATTATTTCAAATCGATCTCTTACTTCTCCTACTGTTAGGGGACTTCCGTTTGCCAACATATCTTTTAAGTCATTTATTGAAATCTCAACTTTTTCAATTCCTTGAAACAGCTTCTTAATGACTTGGATTAGTCTAACGTCGATAGGTAGTGATAGAGATCCTGACTTGATTAACTCATTAATTAGTTGCTGTTCATCATCATGTAATAATGTGATACTTTCCTTAATTCTTTGATCATTTAAATTAGTTAAAAGTGTTTCTGTCCAGTTGTCGAGAATTACATCTAGATCATCATCCAATTCAGATAGTGTAACCCTTGAATATTCTTCATCTTTTGGTCTAAAACGACAATTAGTGCATAAAGGATTTTGTTCTAAGTCCGCTTTGGTTAAATTCCAACAAGTTACTAATGAGTTAATTTGCTGTTGCCATTCACTTAAAGCTTGGTTTGGTAGTATATCTATTTCCGATAAATCTTTTAAAGCCTTGTGTCTATGGTCATTAATTAACGCACTTTTTCGATTATCCTCATTTGCATTCAATCGATTTTCATTATGAAGCTTCAGATAGAGATCAATATACTCTTTTTTCAATTTGTCGAGGGATTTTTCATGACTGATTGTTGTGTGCCCTTCTTTTAGAGCATAGATTAAATCACTCAATACTGCTTCTAAGTCCTCATGCCATTTATGTTCACGGGGAAGCTGACTCTGTGCTGTCATAAGATAATTAAGTTTATTCGTGTAATCAATAGACTTTTCTTTTAACTCTTTTAAATGTTGTAATCGATCATATGTGTCTTTTTGCCTCTCTATTTCATCCACACTGTACTTCAAGTTTTGCATTTTAGCTTTCGTATTGTAAATTTGGAGCCCTTCAAGGAATGCCTTGAAATCATTAAGTTTTTCTCTTGCGTACTCTACCTCAGATGGTGTTAGTATTTTGTCTTCCCATATAGGAAAGCCTTCTTTTACATCGTTCATCATACGTACCGTATCCTCAAGGATTAATCGAGCTTTCTTATTCATTTCACCAATACCTAGCTCAAGAGCTTGCTCTCTTAGTAAAGCATGCTCTATATCTAATAGGTCAAAGATTGCTCGAATCGCTGGCATAGGTAAACCACTAGGCTTTTTGATATGGCTAAAATTAATAAAGTCATTTTGAGGGAGTTTTATTAACTGTTCAAAACTCATAGCATCAAAAGATTTACCATTAACTGTAATGACAATATCTCCATTTTTGACTAGTGCCGCTAAAACTACAGTAAATAGTTCTGGTTCCATGTTGAATTCTTTTGTAAGCTCAATATCCTCCGTACCTTGAGAAGTGTATAGTTCATCAATAAACTCACTACGATTTACCACTTGTCCTTGAGCTTTTTGATCTAGTTTATCAATCACCCATTTGGCATAACCAGAATTCCTTGTATTAACTTTCCCTTTTTCATCTATTAGTACTAAGCCGTTTAAAATCGCTTGTCCTTGTCTAGTACTTGCTCCATTTATATTTTTGAAAGCATCCTGCACATAAGTAGGTAAGCTTTCTTTTGACATCGGAGTTTGAAGGCTTCTAAATGACGGGTAATCAGGATATTCTTCATTAAATGATTGAGCCAAACATTCAGATGATACCGAATCCACGACTTCCCTTACACTAGCGCCCGCAGGAATAAACATACCGTACTCAGCCACACGATCTGATTTCCCTTTATAAGTAAGTTCAAAAGCTGTAGTCAGGTTTTCCCTTAACCATTGACTTAACTCTTTTAAGAAATTGTCTGCTTTTGATTCATATAAGTTACGTGTACTGCTAGAAGACGTAGCTGCCATTTCTTTTGCACCAGCGTATAGACTTAAAGCTCTCATGAATTTCTCATCTTTATCTACTAGAGTGAAAAAGACTTCATCTGATTTATGTTCATCCTTAAACTTAGGTGGTGCAAAAGGTTGTAGCAAATAAATATAAAAATCTCTTGGAGGTTGTGCAGTGGATCTTTCATTTGGAGCTCCAAAGAATATATACCCCTGCCGTGTTACTTTTCTCTCTGGCCAAGGTAGCTCGTGGAGCCAAATTCTATAATTAGTGACATACGTGGTATCGGCCACTTGAGTAGCCAACTTTAAAACTTCAAAGTAATATCGATCTAATTGGTCATCCACCAATCCTTCTGCTTTTTGCTCTATTAAATCATCAACAGCTACGTCTTTTTTTATATCTAGATAATACTGGCCGTTCGTTTCATTTGCAGATATATATTGATAACTAACTGTTTTTTGTATTTCTCTTAACACAGATTCTATAGTAGTTTTTAGAAAATCAGCAGCATCATCGTCATCTAAAAGTGAAACATGAAGAAATAGACGATCTTTAAGTTCTTCTGGAGTTAACCCAAGTTGGGCGTATATATCATCTGTGGTTAACCTAAACACCGCCAATGCTTTAACAATTCTTTTTGCCATTGGTTTATAAACAGGCTTTGTAAAAGCATTTTCTACCTTATCCTGAAGAATTTTTGTTTTTGCCATGACCTCTTTGATATCAGGGTTACTTTTTAATGACGGATCATTTTCAATATAAGGCCAATAACTATCAAATGAGATTAGTCCAGGTTCCTCTGTCGGCACCTCATTATCCATGACTTTCTTCATTTCATTACTTAGTGTTTTTAGAATAACACGCTTTTCTGCTACTGTTACACTTTCGAAAGTTGAAAGGTAAGCAGGGTGAATAGGAAATAGATTCACGTACTGGTCTAGATCTTCGCCTAAACGATCATATAGATTTGTAAATTGCTGCAAGTGTTCTCTAATTAGAGCTTTTTGCCTATCGTCCTTTTTCAATAGACGTTGAGATACTACGTAAGCGATATCTTCTCTAATGATCCGAACCTGTTCAAAACGTTCCCTTACACGACGAAGCTGTTCGGCGACAAACTGGAATTTAGGATTATCGAATAGCATCTCCTGTACACCAGCAATAAACCTAAACTTCGTTTTACTACATATTTCTCCTAATTCACGAAGAAAACCAAGGTCCAAATATAGCTCTTGCTCTTTTCTTCCTCTCAAGTAATCAAGCAACTCATCCACAACTAATAGTAAGCCCTGATCTGGATACACTTCGTGAAAAGCCGACATCATTTCCATAAGGGACTCTTTATTATTACGAATTTCATTGGATTCCGGGAAAGTGTAAGATACACCTATATCTTCCAAACCATCTTCAAGAGCTCCACAGATGATATCCCTGAATGAAGTTTGTACGCTACCTATTTCAGTTCGAATCACCTTGAATTTCCCTTCAATTTCCTTTGCTTTATTAGCAACTCTTTCATTCTGCATACGCGCGCTAGATCCACTTACTTCTGCAATTGTAGATATAACACTCATTAAATGTGATTTACCTGTACCGTAGTTACCTACGATAAGCATTCCTTTGTTATCAGTAGGACGATTGAATTGAAGTTGTTCAATAACCAATTCGTCTAAAACCTCTGCCATTCGCTCAGATATTACATATGTATCAAGTAGTTTATAAGCGCTCTCTTTCTCATTAGCATCTGTTAATTGAACAACAGATTCTATTGGTTCAAAGTGTAATAAGTCCCCATACCTCATTTTAGTTCCTCCTCTAAATTTATCACTGCGAAAGAATTACTCCATCAGTTTTATCACGTTTGTAATATTCAACGTGGTCTTGATCAGCATAAACTAAATTTTCCCCATTCGTTTTTCCCCTCCAACTAACGATAAGTGTATAATTCCTTGATATGTCTTCAAGTAAAGCTACAGGATCTTGTTGGAGTTGAGGATCATAAAGTATTTCAATATGATCGATTACCAGAATTGTAGAATTTCTCTCTCTTACTATCTGTTTTAACGAATTACTAACGTTTCTATGTCGTTTCTTGGCTGGGAGATTTTTCAATACTTTACTAAGTTCATAGTTTAGGTTGATATTAGGAATGCCGATTTGCTTAGCTATAAAACTAATGTCTCTGTTAAATGATTCACTTACAACAAAAAGTAATTGATGCCTTCTCATATGAATGCTTTTCAATTCACTTTCAATTTTATAAAGTAATGTGTCCTCCATATGAACCATCCCTACAAGAATTTATTTAACCCTATTAAGGTCTAACACCTTGCTTATCACCTCTAGCCTTCGCTTTCCACACTGCTGGTTAATGATAGAGGTGTATTCCCCATTCTTTACAAACTTAGATTCGTTATTATTATAGAGATTTTGAACCATATCTATCATTTGAGCTTCTTCTAAATCATTATTCCAATATTGGTCAATAACTTGGTTGATGGATGAAGCTAAGTCTCTTTGTGTCCTATGAAAGAGCTTTATACCCAACCAGTCCACCTCACTCTTTTACTTTTTTTATACTCAACTCTTATTTTATCGATAGTTCTATCGTTTCACAATAGACAAAATAAAAATATACAAAAATCCCCTAGGCACCACAGTCCATATATGAACAAGGGGGTATGGCCGTTTCATGCCCCACCCCTTTTATATAAACCGTTATTTATCCACTTGGGTAGATGGCGGTTTTTTGTTTTACAGAGACGACTAGCGCGGTGAGAGGAGCGCATTTGAAAGGAGGTGATGTAAATGAATCAGGCACTATTAACAGTCTTAGTAGAAGCCAAGAAGTTAGATAAGTGGGTTGCTGCTAAATATCTAGTGGAGTATGGGATCTGTGAATTTGATCTGATGCAGCTTGAAGACGACGGGTTGCTATTAGTCAGTGATCGGAGAGGTGAAGGAAAAGTACTGAAGCTGACATTGAAAGGTTATCACCACTTTAAGTAAATAAGACAGGAGGAGATTATGAAGATAAAATTCAGAAGACACCAAACTGAAGATGCCTTAGCAAACGGAAAAGATTTATCAAGAAAAGAGGTGGATGAGCTTCTACTTTCATTAAAGCAACAGCTTGAAGAAGTAGACGAAGAAATCCTCTTCATTGTTGAAAGGAACGATTACGTTCAGCTTGTTCAGTTGCTCAAAAGACGTAAAAAGCTATACAACCTGATAACTGCTGTAGAAGCTTCGCATGAAGGTGAGGATCAATCGCAGTCGAACGATAAAGGATTGCATGAGTACTTGAAAGACAGTGCTATTTTCACATCGGCAAAAGGTGAAGAGATGATCGATAAATGGTGTGAAGCGTTGGATAAATTCAATGATGGGTCACAACAGTCGTTATCAAAGACCGTTGAATGGTCACATTCCATGTTTTCTAAAGGTAATCAACTTCAGCATCAACTCGGCAGATCGATGGTTCGACAAACCGCAAGAAGTCTAAACATTCTTGCACACATGGTTCATAGAAAATCTTAAGCCATTGACAGGAGGTGAAATCAATATGAAGAATCATCAGGATAATATCATTAAATTTTACGATAAAGAGAATGTCGATAAACAGTCGTTACCCAATATCGTCGTTTCATCTTCAGAATCACAACAGCGTATCCAGCAACTACAAACGTTTGTGGATGACGTGATGGTAAAGGGAGTTGACTACGGTTTAATTGATGGTTTCTCTAAGCCTACGTTACTGAAGCCAGGTGCAGAGAAGCTATGTGATGTATTCGGATTCTCTAAGACTGCAGACGTCGTCAATCGTATTGAAGATTGGGAGAAAGGTATCTTTGCTTATGAAGTGAAGATGACTCTTATCCGCAAAGATAACAAAATCATCGAAGCAGAGGGGCTGGGTTCCTGCAACAGCAAGGAAGCATCATTCCGACAACAGGATGCCTATTCTATCGTCAACACCATTTTGAAGATGGCGAAGAAACGGGCGTTGATCGACGCTGTCTTATCCGCAACACGTTCCAGCGGCATCTTCACTCAGGACATTGAAGATTTTCCAAAAAGACAGACGTCAAACCAACATGCAGATAAGGTGACGAAAACTCAGCTGCAGATGATCTTCAACATCATCGATGAGATGAATCTGCAGACGGAAGTTGCTAAAGAAATCATGAAGATGAGTTTTAACGTCGATCGAAGCAAAGACTTAACCAAGAGTCAGGCCTCTGACTTCATCCAGGATTTACTGGCATTGAAAGAGGTCAGAAGTTAAATGAATACAGCAGGTAATCATCCATGGATTGCAGATGCAGTCGATGGCTTTTTTAATGCACAAAAAAGATGAGCTCATCGTTTAATACAAGCTCATCCATTCAATAGAAATACCTGTTTTCACTTATGGTACGGTTCATTCCGATTAATCTTAAACGCCCGATACACCTGCTCCACCAGCATCAACCGCATCAACTGGTGCGGGAACGTCATATTCGAGAACGACAGCCCGAAATCACTCCGCTCCAGCACCTCATCACTCAATCCGAGCGATCCGCCGATCACGAAGGCCACTTTGCTTTTCCCGTAAGTCGCAAGCTCGTCCATTTTCTTCGCCAGCTTCTCGGAGGTGAGCTGTTTACCTTCGATCTCCAGGGTGATGACGTAGGTGTCCGGGGAGATCTTCGCAAGGATGCGTTCGCCTTCCTTCTGCTTCACTTCGAGCATTTGGGCTTCGCTCAGGTTTTCGGGTGCCTTTTCGTCGGGGACTTCGATGACGTCGACTTTGGCGTAGGGGCCGAGGCGTTTCGTGTATTCGGCGATGCCCTGCTTCAAGTATTTTTCTTTCAGTTTTCCGACTGTTACGATCGTTAGTTTCATTGGTGTTCCTCCGTCTCCTCGTATTTCTGCCTTTAGTGTATCACGAATCCTCGTCATTCTGCGGGGAGAGGTGTATGGGCAGAGTCCGGGCCATCACACAAACAATCCCCGCAGCTCATATCTGCGGGGATTGTCATGGATGTCGAGAAACCCTGTGCTATGGACGAAAAGGGTAAACATTCCGATCAACCAGCGATAACTATAGATGATAGAAAAAACAAAAGAAAGACATGTATGGCTTAGGGCGGAGGGGAATGGAGCAGACTCCTGTGGGAATAGTGGCACAGGTGAGACCCCGGAAGAGCGCAGCGATGAGGAGGCTCACCGGCCACCCCACGGAAAGCGCTCGATTCCCCGGAGCCCGCTCGCTTCTTATGAAAAGTACTTCTTCAACAAGCTGATAACCCCCGCAGTATGCCTGCGGGAATTGTTTTTATAAAATGCCGATCGTGTTCAAAAGGATGACGGCGGCGACGGAGATGACCGGAATGAGGACAGCGACGACGAAGATGTCTTTGTAGCTGTCTTTGTGGGTCATGCCGGTGATGGCGAACAGGGTGAGCACCGCGCCGTTGTGGGGCAGGGCGTCGAGTCCGCCGGATGAGAGGGAAGCGACGCGGTGGAACGCTTCCGGGCTGATGCCTGTGTTCATGGCGATTTCGTAATATTTCGAGCCTAGGGCTTCGAGGGCGATGCCCATGCCGCCGGATGCAGAGCCGGTGGCGCCTGCGAGGACGTTGACGGCGATGGCTTCGGAGATGAGCGGATTGCCTTTGATGCTCATCAGGGCCTGGGTGAGGCTCTGGAAGCCGGGTACTTCACGGACGACGGTACCGAAGCCGACGGCGGCACTCGTGTTGATGATGGCGATGACGGAGCCAGATGCGCCGCCGTTGATGGACGGGATGAATTTCTTAAACATCGTGATGTTCAAGAGCATGATCAGTACGATTCCTGATATAAGGGCGATAACGATATCCCAGTCCAACAGATTCAAAGTAAGTAAGACGGTCAGTAACGGCAGGAGCGACAGGAAGAAGTTCGGCATTCTCGGCTGTTTCTCGGTTTCTTTCTTCTCTTGTGGTTCTGTGAAGACTTCCCCTTTTTGGGTGAGCTTCTTCTCCCGCCATCTTAAGTAGAAGTAGCCTCCGACAGCCATGATGATGGCTGCGATGATTCCCATGGCTGGTGCGGCGGTAGCGCTCGTCTGGAAGTATTCCATCGGGATCAGGTTCTGGATCTGCGGCGAACCTGGCAGGGCCGTCATCGTGAAGGTGAAGGCACCGAGGGCGACGGTCGCCGGGATCAGCTTCCTGCTGATGTTGGCTTCGCGGAACAGGGACAGAGCGAGCGGGTAGACGGCGAAGACGACGACGAACAGGCTGACGCCTCCGTAGGTCAGGACGGCTGCCGAGACGAGGACGCCGAGGATGGCGCGTTTCGTTCCGATCAGCTTCGTAAGGGCGACGGCGACGGAACGGGCCATGCCGGTGTCTTCCATCAGTTTTCCGAAGATGGCTCCGAGCATGAAGACGGGGAACCAGTCTTTGGCGAAGGCGACGAAGCCTCCCATGTACGTATCTTTATAGGCATCGAGCAGGTCGAGGCCGCCGGTGATGGCGACGACTCCTGCTGCGATCGGGGCTACCCAGATGATCGACCAGCCGATATAGGCGAGGGCCATCAGGACAGCGAGTCCGAGAAATATTCCTAGCATCGAGGGTTCCTCCTCTTTCTGTTATTGGGCTTCGACGACCATGGCGATTCCCTGGCCGCCTCCGATGCACAAGGAAGCGACGCCGTAGCGCTTGCCGCTCCGCTTCAGTTCTTTGATCATCGTGTACAGGACGCGGGTTCCGCTCGCGCCGACCGGATGGCCGAGGGCGATGGCGCCGCCGTTGACGTTGGTTTTGTCTCGATCGAGGCCGAGTTCTTTTTCGACCGCGAGATACTGCGAGGCGAACGCTTCGTTCACTTCGATCAGGTCCATATCGGCAAGGCTCAGACCGGCTTTTTCGACGGCATCACGGATGGCGGGCGCGGGTCCGATGCCCATGTATTCGGGATCGACGCCGGCGACGGACCAGGAGAGGATCTTCGCGATCGGCTGGACGCTGTTCTTGGAAACATAGTCTTCGCCTGCCAAAATGACGGCCCCCGCTCCGTCGTTGATGCCGCTCGCATTGCCGCCGGTGACGCTCCCGTCCTTCTTGAAGGCGGGCTTCAGGCGGCTGAGCTTCTCGACGTCGGTGTCTTCACGGATATGTTCATCTTCTTTTATGGTGACGGTGCCTTTTCTCGTTTTCACTTCGACAGGGGCGATTTCTTCCTCGAACCTGCCGCTCCGGCGCGCTTCGGCTGCGAGCTGGTGGCTGCGGACGGCGTATTCGTCCTGGGCTTCGCGGCTGATTTCATATTTATCCGCAAGGTTCTCCCCGGTCATGCCCATACCCGCGCCTATGTACTCATCGGTCAGTGCGGCCCAGAGCGTATCGTCGACCTTCGGTGCGGACAGCTTCGTCCCGAACCGGCTTCCCCTTAAGGCATAGGGTGCGAGGCTCATGCTGTCGACGCCGCCTGCGAGTGCGGTGTCGCCTTCACCGAGCTGGATCGACTGGGCAGCGGAGATGACGGACTGGAGGCCGGAGCCGCACAGTCGATTGACGGCGAGTGCCGGACTCGTCGTCGGGATGCCTGTTTTCAAGGCGATGTGTCTCGCTAAATACGGGGCGTTCTGGGAGGAGTGGATGACGTTGCCGATGACGCTGAAATCGATGTCCTCCGGCCGGATGCCGCTCCGTTTCAATGCTTCCTTACCGGCTGTGACGCCGAGGGTCGTCGGATCGACGTCTTTCAGCGCACCTCCGAATGTCCCGAACGGGGTACGTGCTCCTTCTATGATATAAACAGATTTCATAGGATCTTCTCCTTTCGTTTATTGGGTCGTGTAGCCGCCGTCGATGACGGTCGCCTGGCCTGTGATTCCTTTTGCCTGGTCGCTTGCGAGGAACAGCGCGTAATCGGCGATCTCCTCGACTTCAAGCAGACGTTTCTGTGGAACGAGCGGGTAAATGACTTCTTCCAAGACCTTTTCAAGCTCGATGCCGCGGTTGGCGGCGAGATCTTCCAGCTGGTTGCGTACGAGCGGCGTATCGACATAGCCCGGGCAGATGGCGTTAACGGTAATGCCGTGCTCTGCCCCCTCGAGCGCCGTCACTTTGGTCAGGCCGATGACGCCGTGCTTCGCGCTGTTGTAGGCGGATTTTCCGGCGAATCCGATCAGGCCGTTGATCGAGGACATGTTGAGAATACGGCCGAAGCCCTGCTTTTTCATGATCGGGAAGACGTGCTTCGTCGCCATGAACGGCGCGACAAGCATGATCTTCGTGATCAGCTCGAACTTCTCCGTCGGAAAATCTTCGATGGACGCCACGTGCTGGAGTCCGGCGTTGTTGATGAGGACGTCGAGTCGGCCGTATGTGTCGACCGTCCGATCGACCGCTGCCTTGATCTGCTCTTCCTTCGTGACGTCACAGACGAGTCCGATCGCCTCCAGTCCCTCCTCCTTCAAGCCTGCGGCCGCTTGTTCGACCTTCCCCTTGTTGATGTCGCTGAGGGCGACCTTGGCTCCTTGTCTTGCGAAGGCGGCACCGAGCTGGTAGCCGATTCCGCTTGCTGCTCCTGTGATGAAAACAATTTTATTGTTGACCATGGGGGTTCCTCCTCTACCGGGTTACGTAGTCATTTTTACAAGCTCATCGCTGATGATGAGTGCTGCTTCTGTTGATGCCTGGATTTCTTCGACGCTCCAGCCTTCGGCGATTTCGACGAGCTTCAGCCCTTCTTCCGTCACGTCCATGACGGCACGTTCGGTGATGATCCGGTCGACGACGCCTTTACCGGTCAGGGGCAGACTGCAGGACTTCAGGATTTTCGGATCGCCGTGTTTATTGACGTGATCCATGATGATGACGACCTTCTTCGAGCCGTGGACGATATCCATCGCGCCGCCCATGCCTTTGATCATTTTCCCCGGGATCATCCAGTTGGCGAGGTCGCCGTTCTCTGCGACTTCCATGCCGCCGAGGATCGCCAAGTCCAAATGCTCGCCGCGGATCATCGCGAACGATTCGGCGCTGCTGCAGTAGGATGCACCGACGGATGCAGTGACCGTCTCCTTGCCTGCATTGATCAGATCCGGGTCGACTTCATCTTCGGTCGGGAAGCGGCCGATGCCGAGCAGTCCGTTCTCTGACTGGAGGACGACTTCTTTGTCTTCCTGGATGTAGTTCGCGACCATCGTCGGCATCCCGATCCCTAAATTGACGTAGTAACCGCTTTCAATTTCCTGTTCGGCACGTCTTGCGATCATTTCTCTCACTTGCTTCTTATCGAGTTGTACAGCCATTGTTTCTCCTCCTTCGTATTATGCCTGTGTGACGGTCCGGCGTTCGATCCGCTTCTCCTGTGCGCCTTCGATCAATCCTTGGACGTAAATGCCCGGCGTATGGATACGATCGGCATCGAGTTCCCCCGGTTCGACGAGCGTTTCGACTTCGGCGATCGTGACGGCTCCTGCTGTCGCCATCATCGGGTTGAAATTACGCGCCGTCTTGTTATAGACGAGGTTGCCGTAGCGGTCACCCTTCCAGGCACGCACGAGGCTGAAATCGGCGGTGAGCCCTGTCTGCATGAGGTACTCCTTGTCGCCAAACGTCCGCACTTCCCTGCCTTCCGCGATCGGTGTTCCGACGCCTGCTGGTGTGTAGAAGGCCGGAATACCCGCGCCGCCTGCACGGATTCGTTCTGCGAGCGTCCCCTGCGGCGTCAGCTCGACCTCGAGCTCCCCTGCGAGCACCTGGCGTTCGAATTCCTTGTTCTCCCCGACATAAGAGCCGATCATTTTATCGATTTGTTTATTTTTAAGCAGAAGCCCGAGTCCCCAATCGTCGACCCCGCAGTTGTTCGAGATGACGGTGAGGTGTTTCACGTTCGACTCGACGAGGGCGAGGATCAAGTTCTCCGGAATACCGACGAGCCCGAACCCTCCGACCATGATCGTGGCATGGTCTTTTATGTCTTTGACCGCTTCTTGATAAGATGAATAAATTTGTTTCATGTGTTTTCCACTCCCTTCACCCTTATACATGCAAGTTTCATGCCAACTTCCGAACCGCCGGGTCTGCGCCGTTCGACAGATTCCTTTTTCCAGAATACCGGAATAGATGAATGGACATTCATGAAAACCCTTACAACTAGGGCGAAAAAGAAGCCTTCCATCATTCCGGAACAGTTTCCGGAATCGTGGAAGGCATCAGAGGCCGTATTTTTTCACTTTATCATAGAAGCTTGATTTGCCGATCCGGAGTCTCGCGGCGGCTTTCGTCTTGTCACCGCCGCAGGCGTCCAGTGCGCGGGCGATGGCTTGCTTCTCCGCATGCTCGACGACGTCCTTGAGCGACTGCTCCCCGTCGAGCCCTTCCTGAATGCTGGTGAGATGGGAAGGAAGATCGGTCAGCGTAATTTTCTCCCCGTCGGCCATGTGGACGGCGGACTCGATGACGTTCTCGAGTTCTCGGACGTTCCCGGGCCAAGGGTAGGACGTGAATAAGGCTTCGACCGCTTCATCGAACTCCCGGATACGCTTCCCTGTCCGGGCGGTGATTTTTTGCAGCAGGTATTTCGCAAGGACGCGCTGGTCATCGCCTCTGGCCCGGAGCGGCGGGATATCGATCTGGACGACGTTGATCCGGTAATAGAGATCTTCCCGGAACGTCTGGTTCTTGATCATCTCCTCGAGCGACTGGTTGGTCGCAGCGATGATCCGGACGTCGATGTCCTGCGGATGGACGGCACCGACCGCTTCGACCTCCCCTTCCTGAAGCACGCGGAGGATTTTCACCTGAGCGTGCATCGGCATGTCCCCGATCTCATCAAGAAAAAGCGTCCCGCCGTTCGCGAGCTGGAATTTGCCCGGCTTGCCGCCCTTTTTCGCCCCGGTGAAGGCGCCTTCCTGATAGCCGAACAGCTCCGCTTCGATCAAATGCTCCGGAATGGCGGCACAGTTCACTTTGATGAACGGCTGATGGCTGCGTTCGCTCAAGTGATGGATGCTGTGGGCGAACAGCTCCTTGCCCGTTCCGCTCTCGCCGCGCAGTAGAATGGAGATGTCGCTGTGGGCGGTCTTGCGGATCTTCTCCTTCAGCGCAAGCATCCCGGGCGACTGGCTGATGATATCGTGCAGCGAGTATTTCGCCCCGTTCAGCTGCTGCATCTGACTCCGGTATGTCTCCAATTCCAAAAGAAGGTCCTTGATATGGGAATTCATGATCTTCCACTCATCCGTATCACGGAAAAGCACCATGCCGAGCGCACCGATGATCTCGCCGTTTTCATAAAGCGGAATCCGGTGGGCGATCATGTAGTCGCCGCGGATCTGCTGAAGGTCCGCCATCTCCTCCTCGCCGGTCTCGACGACGATGTGCATACGCGTGTTCTCGATCACTTCCGTCACATGCCGGCCGCCGACCTTCGCTTGATCGACCGCGAGAAACCGGCAGTAGCTTTCGTTCATATAAGAGATGAGTCCTTCCTTATCGACAACGACGATACAGTGCTCGACATTTCCGAACAGTGTCTCCAATACGTGGTTCCGTTGGTTTTCCAATGAAAGCATCTGCTCCGCCTCCGTTTTTGATAGCGTTTCCAATAACCGTCATTTCCAATTTTACCAAATGTTCAGAAATGGAACCAGCTCAAAAAAGGACACCCTTGTGCAGGGCGTCCCTTCCCGTCATTCCGTTTTCTCCACATCCTTGCCGTATGTCTCCAACATATGGATCCGTTCCATCATCGTCGGGTGGCCGTAGCGCAGGTACTTCACGAGCGCCGGCGGGTCGACGTCGCTGAGTCCGTTGACGGTGAGTTCCTGGAACGAACCGATCGCCGCCTCGGTATCCTCGGTCATTTCGATCGCATAGCGGTCCGCATCCGTCTCGGCATTTCTTGAAATAGCGAGTTCGATCGGATTGGCTAGGAACGAAAGCAGCGTCAGAAGCAGATAGAACATCGGCAGGCTCGCGATGTCGGAGACTCGATCGAAGCCGAGCTTCCTGCCCCATTTGCGGACGGCTGTCTTCATTAAATGGTACGTGAACAAAAGTCCGAAGAAGGTGGAGACGATGACGCCCGCCAGATTCCAATACAGGTGGTTCATCACATAGTGGCCGATTTCATGGGCCATAATGAACAGCACTTCGTTCTCCTTCAGCCGGTTCAACGTCGTGTCCCACAGGACGATCCGCAGGTTGGAGCCGATGCCGTTCACGTAGGCATTCATGCTGTTCGTCTTCTCCGACATGTTCACTTCATACACCCGCTCCGCCGGTACGCCGGCATCATCGGCAAGGGTGAGGATCTTTTCCTCGAGCTGCTTATTCTGCAGCTCGCTGAAATCGTTATATAACGGATCGATCACGACCGGCTGCAGGTACATCATGAAGAAAAGGAACGGAATCATCAAGAACCAGGCGATCAGCCACCAACGCCGTTCGAACTTTTTCATCAGGAAATAGAGGACGGTGATCAGGAGCGCCATGATGAGATAGCCGATCCAGAAACCGATCAGTTCATCCCGCATCCAGCTGGAGAACGACTGTGTCGAGATGCCGTATTCGACGGAAAGCCGGCGTCTGGCGTAGTCGAACGGGAACGTCAGGATCGTCGTCAACGTCAAAAGCAGCAGCACGAACAACGGCACGCGGATGATCGTGTACCGCGAGACCTTGCTGCCGAATTCCTTGAAGGCCTTCGAAACACCGAAAATCATCACGCCGAGGTAGATGATCCACTCCAGCGGCTCGGCCAGAAAGGAAAGGAAATTCTGATAACGCGAGTATTCCTGACTGAGCATGAGCTCCCGCTCGCTCATGAACGTTTTCGGATCCGCCGCGGTCCCCTCATAGGCGGCAGGGACGCCGATGTCGCTCCACTGAAAGAAATAAAGAGCCAGGAAGATGCCGTAAACGGCATATAGAATAAGGGTCCAAGTGAGAAACTTTTTTTTCACTTCTCCACCTCCATTGGAAAGTAAGACTCGTCTCATTGTACGAGTTCCCCGGTACGCTTAGAACTTCTGTGCTATCCCTATCCATACTACATAGACGGGCAGAATTCCTGTCGCCGGTCCTCTTTTCACTCATAATGCCCGGTCCTGCACATACATATAGACGGTACCATCCATTCCAAAGAGGAGATGATCAGATGAGTCCGAACAACAACTCTAAGGATAAGGAACAAGGCCCGGAAGGAAAAGACGGCTTCTTCAAAAGCGTGTCCAAGGAAGCCAACCACGTCGTCCAAAACACCGTCGACACCTCGGGAAAAATCATTAAATCGATCACCGGAGAAGGCGGCTTGATCGGCAAGACCCTTGATTCCTCCGGCAACATCATCAAGAAAGCGTCGGAGAAAGGGACAGAAGCATTCGATAAGACCGTCGATACATCGTCCGAGACGTTCAAAAAGATTAAGGATAAAGCCTTTAATAGGAAGAAATAATTTTCCGGAGCGTTCTCCGTCAGCCCTTTCCGCAAGTCTATCTCTTCCCCCCCCGTTTCGATCCGGTCCGTAGATCCTATAAAGAAAAACACATTCGATAGGTCGTTGTACACCTTTTCCCCCTTTTAATGGTAATATAGTTCTTGAAATGACAAAGGAATAATTTGGAGGGGAACCATGAACATTTACAAGGACTGGTGGATTTTGTGGATGGCTGTTGCAGTTGCCGGGGGAATTGCAGCTGGTGTAGGGGATGCGTCTTTGATCACAGACACGGAAGATTTTGCTTTGGAAGAACCTCTTACAAGCGAGACGGAGCCGACGGAAGAAGCTGCTCAGGAAGAAGCACCTGTGGAGGAAGCAGCAGCAGAAGACGCCTCTGTTTCCCAAGAAAACGCGGACGGAAAAGCTGTGGAATACATCAACATATTGGCCTTTTCCAAGAGCGGGTTGATCGAACAATTAGAGTTCGAGGGGTTCTCCAATGAGGAAGCGACCTTGGCTGTCGAGAGCTTGGATGTCGACTGGAACGAACAGGCCGGCAAGAAAGCACAGGAATACCTGGACGTCATGTCCTTTTCAAGAAGTGAATTGGTCGATCAACTGGAGTTCGACGGATTCACTCCGGAACAAGCAGAATATGGTGTCGATCAAACAGGGCTGTGATGGCTTGCTGTAAAGGTCCGTCTCTTCTTACAGAACTCCCAAAAAGAAACCCGTAACGGGTTTCTTTTTTCTTCTCTATCCCATTTCCTCCATTTTCTTCATAAAACCTGCCGAATTCCCTTCCAAATTCCTGCCAACGTTCGATTTCCGGGAAATAATCCTTGCTGAAAAACGTTTTCACGTGCGATACTCGTCCCTATACTCGTACATTAGAAAAGGAAGGGACAGAAAATTGGAACGATTAACAGACGTATTCATTCATATAAATAGTTTCTTATGGGGCCCGGTCATGCTCATTTTCCTTCTTGGCACCGGCGTATGGCTCACGCTCCAGCTCCGCTTCATCCAGGTCCGGTATCTCGGAGAGGGGTTCAAGCAGACGTTCGCTCCCCTGTTCAAGAAGGAGAAGCAGGAAGGTATCCATTCATTCAAAGCCCTCGCGACATCCATCTCCGCCCAGGTCGGAACCGGTAACCTCGCCGGTGTAGCGACAGCCATCGCAGCCGGAGGTCCGGGAGCGATCTTTTGGATGTGGATCAGCTCATTCTTCGGGATGGCCACGATTTTCGCAGAGGCCGTACTCGCTCAGCTCTATAAAGTGAAGAAGGGCGATCAGGTGCACGGCGGCCCTGCCTACTACATCCGCGACGGACTCGGAAGCAGGTGGCTGGCCGGCTTTTTCGCGGTCGCGATCATCATCGCTCTCGGATTCGTCGGCAACATGGTCCAGTCGAACGCCATTACGACAGCGATGAACGAGGCGACAGGGACCACATCGCCATTCGTCAACCTGATCATCGGCGTCGTCATCGCCGTGTTGATCGGCTTGATCCTGTTCGGCGGCATCAACCGGATCTCAAGCTTCGCAGGTAACGTCGTTCCCGTCATGGCTCTCTTGTACATCATCGGAAGTCTCGTCATTCTCATCCAATATTGGGATCATGTCCTGCCGACGATCGCCCTGATCGTTGAATCGGCCATCAGTCCGGAAGCAGCGGGCGGCGGTGTTCTCGGTGCGACGATCAAAGAAGCGATTCGTTACGGCCTTGCCCGCGGCTTGTTCTCCAACGAAGCCGGAATGGGTTCGACCCCGCACGCGCACGCAGTCGCGAATGTGAAGAAGCCGTCGCAGCAGGGACTTGTCGCAATGGTCGGTGTGTTCATCGACACGGCCATCATCTGTACGATGACGGCGATGGTCATCCTCGTCACCGATGCTCATCATTCCGGTCTCGCAAGCAGCGCCATCACTCAGGAAGGCTTCGCCCGCGGCTTAGGCGAATTCGGCGTCCCGTTCATCGCCGTCTGTCTGCTGTTCTTCGCCTTCACGACGATCCTCGGCTGGGCTTATTTCGGAGAAGTCAACGTCAAGTTCCTGTTCGGGGAGAAAAGGGTTCCCGTCTACCGTGCTGTCGTCCTTGTCTGCATCGTCCTCGGTGCGCTTGTACAAGTCGATTTCGTCTGGGAAATGGCCGACACCTTCAACGCTCTGATGGTCCTGCCCAACTTGATTGCCGTCCTGGCATTGACGAAGCTGATCAAGAAGACGTGGAAAGAAGACAAAACGATCGGATAAACGAAAAAACCGGATGCTTGTCCGTCCTCTCCATAGAGAGGCGGGAGCGTCCGGTTTTTTTCGGCCTACTATCGGGGGACGTTACTTTTAGACAAAATCCAGCGGATCTGTCCGTGAATTTCCACTCCTTTTTCAGAAAAGAAAAAGCCAATTTATTATTCACATGTGGAAAAATTCCGCTAACGGAAATAGTTACCCACATTTGTCCACAGACTTATGCACAAAACTTGTTAATTTTCTGATATTCACAGGTAACCCCACACTATAAACAGGTTATACACAGATTTTATCCACATATTCACAAGCGACTCAGCTATATGGTGGCGAACATAGATTCTTATACCATATATATGACTTATCCAGAGAAGTATTCACAGGGTGTGGATAAGTTTCTGTGGAATAAAAGCGAAAATTATCGAATGATGACAAAAGAAAAGCACCCGATTGTGGGTACTTTACTCTTGTGATCCTAAGGTCACGGTTGTCGTATTCTTTTCTCCATCACGATAGTACGTGACTTCCAACTCTTCTCCCGGATCCTTCTCATCATAGAGGTATTTCCGGAGGTCGATGATATTCTCGACTCCATTGCCGTCCAATTCCGTGATGACATCAAGCGGCTCCAAGCCTGCTTTGGCAGCTGGAGACATTTGACGGATGCTGCGGATATAAAGGCCGCCTTCTACATCCTCCGGAAGATTCAATGTGCCTCTCCATTCGGATGTCGGCACTTCATTCAATCCATAAGCCTCCACACCGATATACGGGCGGTTCACCTGTCCGAACTCTTCCAACTCATCGATGATCGGTTTCGCCGCATCGATCGGAATGGCAAAGCCGATTCCTTCCACAGCGGATTCCGCAATCTTCATGGAGTTGATGCCGATCAGCTGACCGTCGATGTTGATCAGGGCGCCTCCGCTGTTCCCCGGGTTGATGGCAGCATCGGTCTGAATAACTTCCGACTGCCAGTCATCCAGGCCGTCTCCATCGAAATCCTGCGGAATGGCTCGTTCTTTCCCACTGATGATTCCCTGAGTGACGGATCCTGCGAAGCTGAGTCCGAGCGGGTTACCGATGGCAATGGCCGGTTCGCCGACTTTCAGCGCATCCGAGCTCCCGATTTCCGCTACATGCTCCACTTGGTCTCCCGGCATTTCCAGCACAGCCAGGTCTGTGAATATATCACTTCCGACCAGCTCTGCCTGGATGCGGGTGTCATCGGATAAGACGACTTCGATTTCATTCGCCCCTTCGATGACGTGGTTATTCGTCACGACATAGGCCGTTCCATCCGCTTTCTTATAAATGACTCCGGAACCGACACCGGCCTCCTGTTGGCCGCCTTCCTGCTGCCAGAAGTTCTCCTGCGACTGCAGATTGACAACGCCGACGACCGACGGTGTCACTTTACCGACGATATCGGTGATCTGGGTCGTTACATCCAGTTCGACATTCTTCTGCGTATCCCCGGTCAGTTCCTGGTCGTCGTTAACCAGTCCGCTTTCATCTTCCGGAATAGTGATGTCATATGGCAATAAGTCCGTCTGAACGAGCGCGGGCAGCGCCAGCAGGACCAGTACCGCGCCAAGGATGCCGCCGACGACCGTCGGCATGACCCAGCGCCTGCGCTGCTTCTTCTCACGCCCGGACTGGGAATGATCATCATAATAGCCCAAACCTCTTCACCTGGCCTTTCCTCATGGGTTTGTAAAGTATTGTTACCTTATTCTTCGCAACTTCAAACCATTTAAACCTCAAAGATAGGAGTCGCCTGTTCAGGGTCGGTGTCATGGAGTTGAATTCTCGATCCAAGCTCGAATCCCCGCTCTTCCAATACGTTCTTCACAGACATACGTGCCAGGTCCTTCATGTTGTTGTCAAGACTGAGGTGTGCCAGGTAGATCCGCTTCGTCTTATCTGTGATGATATCCGTCAACGCAAGCGCACAGTCTTCGTTCGAAACGTGGCCGGAATCCCCGAGGATCCTCCGTTTGACGTTCCATGGATAGCGCCCCATCCGCAGCATGCTGACATCATGGTTCGATTCGAAAATATAGGCATCCGCACCTTCTACCGTCTTCTTGATCCGTTCGGATACATAGCCGAGGTCGGTGACGAGCGCCACTTTTCTGCCGTCCTGATGAAAGGTGTAAAACATCGGGTCGGCCGCATCATGGGATACGGAGAACGACTCGACATCCAAGCCGCCGAACGTCTGCGTCTCTTCCATCTTGAACTCGAATTTCTGGTCGACCGACAGCTTGCCGATATGGCCTTCCATCGCCTTCCACGTTTTTTCATTCGCATACACTGGCAGGTTGTAGCGCCGTGCCATAATCCCGAGACCCTTGATGTGATCACTGTGCTCATGGGTGACGAGGATTCTAGAAAGCGTACTCGGATCGACGCCGACCTGATCGAACAAACCCTCTATCTTCTTACCGCTCAGCCCGGCATCCACCAGAATCCGTTCTTCCCCTGATTCAATAAAAAACGCGTTCCCCGTACTGCCCGAAGCAAGTACACTAAAACGTAATGTCATTCGATACACTCCATTTAATTCGTTTCTCCTTAATCTCCCTGTCCATCTGATGCTTCTGAAGGGGTTTCGTTGAGATCATATCTCGACAGGACCCCTTCGATGAAATCCGACTCCGATATGTCGATGATCGTACCGGAATACGCATATAAGAACTTGTTGTCTTCTTCATTGACCGTCACTTTCCACGTCGGTGCAAACATCTGCGGGCCATAGTCTTCGCCGGGCTCGAGATTGAAGCTGCTGTGGTAGCCGATACTCATCGCTGTAATTTCATCACCGGAGCTGATTTCACCGGCATCATACAACTTCTTGACGGCGTTGACCGGTCCGATAACGTCGCCGCCCTGACTCGCCTCTCCGGCTTCCGGTTCCCCGAACGAAAGCATGGCTGCGACATAGCCGTTCATGTCTCCTCCCGAGACGTCGACAAGCAGGTAGCCGCCCTCATTGAAATAGACGGTCCTGTCATTCGCCTTCTGGAAGAACAGGGCGACCCCCTGCTCCTCGTTCCAACCCCAGAACGAATACTGGGACCCGAAGGGAATGTGTTCATTCACTTTATTTTGAATATCATCCTTCGTCACTTCGATCGGTTCATTGAAGGTGCCGCGGACGACGTTATCTTCCACCTCGACCGACTGTTCATCTTTATCGATCTCCTCCACCTGCGAGTCGATCTCCTCCAACAGTTCGTCATTAATCCGCGATTGCAGCCCTTCTACGTTAGGCACCTCCTCCGCAAGTACATCGTCGGCAAAGGTGATATCGTTTGAAGCAAGCTCTTCTTCCGCGTTTTCGGATTCTGTTGATATTTGACTCAGCTCGGTTTCTTCCTGTTTATCAAGGAACTGGGTGAACAAGAAGATGTCCAGCACAAGGAAGCTGAGAATGAATAACAATTTAATTTGACCCCACTGCATCTTCTACGCCTCCCTGCTTAAGAAATCTCTTCATTCTGACCTTGGTTCCTTTCAAATAACGGCTGCCATCCGGAAGACGTCTGGATATACCATTCCGGAATCAGATTATAAGCAAGCCTGTTCGTCTGCTCCTCCAGCGTGTAGCTGATCCGGATATCCTGAATGGAAGCGTAGTCGATGTTATTGTTCTGCAGATAACGAACGACTTCTTCTCCGGATTCCAGCGCTCCGATCGTTTCCGATATCGTCTTGAATTTAACAAGTGGACGGATGTAGCGCTGGATCTCGTCCTGCTCATACGATAGGGCGATCGTCGCCAGCTGATAGGTCCCCTGCCCTTCCATGACCGGAATATCATTGTATTTCATCCGGTACTGGACCATATCGGAAGAATTGGAGACGAGCTGGAACTGGTTCGTCCAGCCAAGGTGGCCGTTGACGTCCGTAATGCTGCGTCGCAGCAGCTCATAGCCGTCCAAGTTGCCGGAATTGACCGAGTTCGGAATCATGTAGAGATATTCCATCCGACGGTCGCCGTCCAATACATCAAGGCGACGCCCTTCGGAAGCCCGGAATCTCGGTTCCCCGCTGCTTGTTTTGTACCTGGATACAAGGGAAGTCGACGGAAACAATGCATTCCTCAGTGTAGCGATCGGTACAGGATCGGTCTGAAGCACATATTCTTCGATGTTCTTACGCTTCTCCGGGATATAAATATGGTCATACGCCGAAGTATCCGCATTAGGAAAAGCATCGGAGAGACGTAGCTGCTTGTTCAGCTTCTGCTCGTCTTCCAGCTCACGAAAGGCACGGTCACCATCAGCGGAGTTGATTGTAGCCCGTAGCACAGGAGCTTGTTCTTCCGTATTGACGAACCACACTTGATAACTGGGTGCCTTTTCCCCTTGAGGAGCGGTCAAAAAGACACGGTCGAACTTCTGCCGGACGTTCTCGATCTGCTC
The DNA here is from genome assembly GCF_030291935.1 of Halobacillus sp. ACCC02827. Taxonomy (NCBI): domain Bacteria; kingdom Bacillati; phylum Bacillota; class Bacilli; order Caryophanales; family Bacillaceae; genus Halobacillus; species Halobacillus sp. ACCC02827. The sequence continues at coordinate 3,628,760 of NZ_CP128168.1, forward strand.
TTTATCCACTTGGAAAAGGTCCCCGATCACTTTGACCGGTACCTGGGCAGGGAAAATGACTTCCACCGCATCCTTCTGCTGGTCTGCCGATATTTCCTTCGGATTGACGTTCAAGTTGTTGAGCGTCCACTCCTGCATATCTTTATAAAAGGACGAGCGCTCCAGCTCCTCTTTGTAGGCATAGAAGTTCCCCTGATCATGGAAGACGATCTTTTCCGGTTCGATCAGTTCCGATAATGTCCGTTCCTGACCGAGATTGTCGAGTGTCGTATCGTCGATAAGCGTATTTTCACTGTCGTCACTTTCCGCCACCGGCTGATAGTTCCATAGCGCAACGGTCAGCACGAGACTGAAAGCGATCAATATAATCAAAACGACGGTCTTCATCGTTTCTCTCTTCACGATTGTCCCCTCCGCTTCTGAATGAGCGGCAGCGTAAAGTGGACGGTCGTCCCTTTTCCTTCTTTACTTTCCGCCCAGATCTTCCCGTGGTGGGCTTCAATCATTTCCCGGGCAATAGCGAGCCCGAGTCCGGTCCCGCCCATTTCCCGGGCACGGGATTTGTCGACCCGGTAGAAACGATCGAAAATCTTATCGACCGTATCCGGCGGCATCCCGATCCCTTCATCTTTGATGCTCACGCGCAGCTGTTTCCTTGTCGCATGGGCATCGAAGCGGATCGTCCCGCCTTCCGGTGAATATTTAATGGCATTAGATATGACGTTATCCAGCACCTGGGTAATCTTGTCTTTGTCGATCCATACATACATGTCTTTGCCCGATAGGTTGCGGACGAACGTCATTTTCTCATCTTTGTTCATCTCGAACCGATCGATGACATGGTGGAAGAAGCCGCCAAATTCGACACGCTCTTTCATCAGCGGCGTTTCTTTATGATCCATTTTCGTCAGCTGCAAAAGGTCGTTGACGAGACGGATCATCCGGTCGGTTTCATTCTGTGTGACGTCAAGGAAGCGCGGAGCGATCTCCGGATCCTGCCAGGCCCCATCATTCAACGCCTCGATATAGCTGCGCATCGTCGTAAGCGGCGTCCGCAGCTCATGGGATACGTTCGAGACGAACTCCCGGCGCTCCTGCTCGACCTTCTCCTGCTCGGTGACGTCACTGATCACGGTGATGAATCCATCCATTTCGTCGTTCTCATCCTCGACGACAGAGAAGTTCGCCTTCAAGAGCAGCTGCTGCTGTTCATCGCTCAAATCGATGATCATCGAACCCTGCTCCTCCACCTCGGACATCTCTTCAATCTGATCGTTCAAATCAAGCACATCGATCAGCGACTGTCCTTGAACGTCCTCGAACGAACGGCCGATCAGCTTCGAAGCTGGAGCATTCATAAGGATGATTGCACCAAGCCGGTCTGTCGCGATGACACCATCCGACATGTTGGAAAGGACCGAACTCAGCTTTCTCCGCTCTCCTTCCGTCGTCGCCTGGGAGAGCTTCAGCTTATCGTTCAGCTCATTGAACGTATGACCGAGCTGGCCGATTTCGTCGTTTCCTTTGACGTCGACCTTCTGTGAAAAGTCACCAGTCGCCATGATCTGCGCCTGTTCTTCCATTTCCGTCAGCGGTCTCGTAATCGCGCGGGCGACCAAAATCCCGAGCAAAGCGGTAACGGCGATCGCCAAGACCGTCCCTTTGGCGAAGATGCTGTTGATATCCTGCATCTGCTCGTAAATCTCGTTCGTCGATACCTCGTAGTGGAGGACGCCGACGATCTCATTCCCCGCTTCGTTCGTAATCGGTCTCGAACCGACATAGAGCCGTTCGTTCGTCTCGCTGTCCCTTACATTCCTCGGCTCGGTCGCCTCTCCCAGAATAAACACTTTCGTAATTCTCGTATCCGTCACCTTTTTGCCGATGATTCCATCTTCCGAACCGAAGGCGGCGATGACATTCGGGCTGTTGTCGACGACCCACAGCTTCCTTATGTTCTCATCATCCAGGGAATAGAGCAGACTGTTGACATCGGAGGCGAGCGATGGCGTATCCTCATCACGCTCGACGCTGAAGGCATTCTGCAGGCTGAAGGTAAGAGAGTTCAGCTGCGATTCTACGGAACTCTCGAAGTTGTTCGTCAACTGATCTTCCAAGCGCTTAACAAAATAGGCCCCAATTACTTGGATGCCTAGTAAAAGTAATAAAATGTAGACTAGAATCAATTTCAGCCGAACCGACTGAAAAAAGCCGACTTTCTTCATCAGACGTTACTCCTGCTCCGGGTTTCTCAAATAGTACCCTACTCCGCGGCGGGTGACGATCCAAATCGGATTACTTGGATTCTCTTCGATTTTCTCACGAAGACGGCGTACCGTAACATCGACGGTCCGGACGTCACCATAATAGTCGTAACCCCAAACCGTTTCCAACAGATGCTCCCTCGTCATGACCTGTCCGATATGGCGGGCCAGATAATGAAGCAGTTCGAATTCACGATGGGTAAGTTCGATATAATTACCGTCACGCGTCACTGTGTATGCATCAGGATGAATCGACAAACGGCCGATCGTAATATCCTTCGTCTGCTGGGAGCTGTCTTCCGGCTCCTGCTGATGACGGCGGAGATTCGCTTTGACACGGGCGATCAATTCCCGGTTGCTGAACGGTTTCGTCACGTAATCATCCGCACCCATTTCAAGGCCGAGGACTTTGTCGATTTCTGCATCCTTCGCCGTCAGCATGATGATCGGCATATTGTGACGCTTCCTTACTTCTCTGCACACTTCATTTCCGTCTTTGTTCGGAAGCATGATATCAAGGAGGATCAGCTCCGGCTGCTCTTCGTCCGCTTTGGCGATGGCTTCATCCCCATCATGAGCGCACACTACCTCATATCCTTCCTTTTCTAAATTGAACTTCAATATATCTGCAATCGGTTTCTCATCGTCTACTACTAGAATCTTCTGTGCCACCTTGCGTCACATCCTTTTCTTCGACTTCTCTTTCTTTCCCTCATTTTAACTCATTTGAAGCTAAATGTCTTATTTGACTCCAAAGCTTCCACGGATCCTTCCTGTCCCCCTTAGTTTTATACCAAAACAAACAAAAAATCCGCTATGAATAATCATAGCGGATTCCTGCATGGAGGTGGGTATTTCTTGTGGAGAGGACGGGTTCCGGGAAATGGGACGCTTTCCACGGGGCGGCCGGTGAGCCTCCTCATCGCTGCGCTCTTCCGGGGTCTCACCTGTTCCGCTAATCCCGCTGGAGTCTGCCCATTTCCCTCCACCCTCTTCTTAAAAAGTTTCTCCTTGATTCGCTTATAAGACAAACGCTTGGCCAAAAGAACAAATCTTCTCTCCATATTGCTCGTCTATCCAACCCGTCTGTTATCAAACGATTAAAACGATTAAAAAGCCAGAGATCCGCTATGAAAATCATAGCAAATCCATCTATTTGGATACATAGTCCAAAGGATTCTTTAATGCTCCGTCTTTATGAATTTCAAAATGGAGATGGACACCGGTGGAGTGGCCGGTCGTACCCATTTTCCCGATTTTGTCGCCCTGTTTCACGACATCGCCCCGTTTCACATCGATCGACTCGAGATGTGCATAGATCGTTTCATATCCGTTGCCGTGGTCGATGACGACTTTGTTGCCGAAACTCTTCTTGAAGCCTGCTTCCACGACTTTCCCATTGTCAGCAGCTTTGATCGTCTTATCCTTCACACCGGCGATATCGATCCCTTTATGATAACGGCCCCATCTTTCTCCCTGCTTACTTGTGATCACACCACCGACAGCGGGCCAGATGAACGTACCGTCTCCTCTGGACGGAACAGCCTTCGTACCTTCGATGATCACTTTCTTCACAGGCTCTTTCGTCGTCTCTTCCTTTACGACCTCTTCTTCCTGCTTCTCTCCGTTTGTAAAGACGAACTTGGTGTGAATTTCTTTTTCACCAGGCTGCCCTTCCTGCTTCACTTCTTTTTCTCCTTTATAGAGATCGTCCGATCGTTTGACTTCGACCGGATAGTCCACTTCCTCTTCCTTCACCCGCATCTTCCGGACGATGACATCAAGGGAAGGGGCAGGGTTATCCGTAAGCAGTGTATCGACATCCGGATAAGCTGTCGTCCATTCTTCTTTTGTCAGGTCGGAATCGAACGTGTCCCCTTCTTTTATACGATCGACCGCCTCATCCACCGTATCGACGAAACGGACCGGGACTGCCTGCTCGTCATAAGATACCTTTTCCCCAAGGCTTACATCCATCACCTTCGTTTCCCCAGGCTTTGGATCCGCCGGTTCGCCTTCCTCCAACTGCTGGAGCACTTCCGGCTGAACGTATTCTTCCTTATATTTCTCTACGACTTGATCCGCTTCCGCTTCATCCGGAACGTGTGCCACCGGGCGGCCGTCAATGTTGACCTGCACCGTGTTCACCGTCACACGCACTTCTTCATCAAGCGCATCCAGCACCTGCTTCTCTTCTGGATCGGCAGAGAAAACCCGCTCCGCTTTGTAGGAAACGTCTTTATCCAACTTCGTATCCCATTCCTCCGGGACGTCCGCTTCTTCAAGTTTCTGATCCAAATACGACTCGACCTTCGATTTATCTGTGACCGTCCCGACAGGTTTATCATCCACATAAACGTGGTATACCGTGTCCAAAGAACGTTCTGCATAAACTGTACCTACACTAAGACTCGTGACCGCGACCGCCGTGACAGCAACTTTCTTCCACATCTACCAAGTCCTCCTGAATATAATTAATAAATTTATAAGAATTTATAACAATCCTGTAAAATCCTCATTTAATCTATCACAGCAGAGGGATTGATAAAACAACAATTCCGAATTGTAAAGAAGATATAATTTTCTTGGCAAAATTACGAAAGATACGGTTTAAATACATAATTTTCGTGTATATTTACTCTATTTAAGTACAATAAATTTAAAGTTTAAATGTGGTAACACTAGAATATTATCTATTAATCTTCAACTTTTTCCAAAGAATAAAACATCAAAAAACGCCTGCGTAGAATACGCAGACGTTCTGGTAGTGGCTCGGGACGGAATCGAACCGCCGACACACGGATTTTCAGTCCGTTGCTCTACCGACTGAGCTACCGAGCCATGCTATTATTATTAGTTTGTTTGATCTTCGCACCTTATCTGGTTTCGATGATCATTCGAAGAAGATGTGCTCTTCGCGTTGCAAGCTGTTTCGGTGACGATTACGCTCATCGCAAAGCCTGCACCGAAGATAATTCGTGAGGTTTACGGCTTCTCTACCGAGCCATATATTAGAATTCAATTTGTAATCATCAGGTAACACATTATTCATGTGTTCGACATTACATAGATGTTATAATAAAAATGGCGGTCCGGACGGGACTCGAACCCGCGACCTCCTGCGTGACAGGCAGGCATTCTAACCAACTGAACTACCGGACCGAAAAACCACTTGTTTACTGCAACGATAACTATCTTACCACATACATAAAAGACAACGCAATAGTTAATTTAGTAGAGAGCAAGTTTCCATCATGATACCAGTCCCACTATCATACACATGTGAACAAGGGAGAAAGGAGGTCCTAGTTGAAGAGAATCTTTCGATATGTCGCTTTCGTCCTCATTCTATTATTGATTTCTTTCATCGGTTTCTTAAAGCTCAATCCCCCGTTGGCCCATGGTTCCATCGGTACGACAGAGGACAAACAGACCGTTATTGTCGCTGTCGGCAACCAGAATTGGATCGGTGACATCCAGATTACGAACGTCGCCACCAACAATAAGGAAACACCTTCGAATGTAAAAATGCAGATCAGTGATTCCGACAAAGGCTTTATACTTACAGATACGTACGCGCTCGTCGATGAATCCTACGACATGCAGGATTATGAAACCATCGTCCTCGGACCGGATACGTCGCCGCTTTCTTCCAAGAAAGTTGCAGCCGCAACCGACTCGAATCCATCGACGATTTACGGTCTGAGTATCAGTCAGGATACATCCATTGACCGGATCGAAGTGTCTTACCGATATTTCGGCCTTTCCTTCATAGAAACCATCCACATTTAACAACCGAGCTGCCAGCAGCTCGGTTTTCTTTTACATTTTTAATTCCAGTGCTTCCAACAGCTGCACGGGATCTTTCTCCTGCATCAGGAACCGGCGGTTATCCTCCGGGACGAAGCCCGCTTCGATGGCATGTTCCACGAGATTCATAAGCGGTGTGTAATACCCGTTGATATTAAAAAGGGCGAGCGGCTTCGTGTGAATGCCGATCTGAGCCCAGCTGATAACCTCGAATAACTCCTCCCACGTACCGAATCCCCCGGGCAATGCGATATAGCCGTCCGCCAATTCGCTCATTTTCGCCTTCCGTTCATGCATCGTGTCCACTTCGATCATCTCGGTCACATCCGGATGGGCAATTTCTTTCGTAAACAGGCGCGTCGGCATAACCCCCGTCACCCGACCGCCGTTTGCCAGCACCTCATCTGCCATCACGCCCATCAGACCGCTCTTCGCTCCTCCGTAAACAAGCTCGATTCCTTTCTTCCCGAGCGCTTCCCCAAGCTTCCGCACTTCCTCTTTATAAACCGGATCCGTTCCCAAACTGGACCCGGCAAATACACACACTCGTTTCAATCCCACACACCCCTTTTCTTTCTATCATAAACAAAAAACGCCTGACTGAAACAGCCAGGCGTTCGTCCAATCGGTTATTCGCTGTACACGCTGCGGACGACGTTCGTCTGAGAACGATCCGGACCAACAGAGAAGACAGACAACGGGATACCAGTCAGTTGAGACACACGCTCGATGTAGTGGCGCGCGTTAGCCGGAAGCTCACCAAGAGATTTCACTCCTGTGATGTCTTCCTCCCAACCAGGCATTTCTTCATATACAGGCTCACACTCAGCAAGGACCTTAAGGCTCGCCGGGAACTCCTCCATAATTTCACCTTTATACTTATAGGCCGTACAGATCTTAAGGTTCTTGATCCCCGTCAAAACATCGATGGAGTTCAAGGATAGATCAGTGATTCCGCTCACACGGCGTGCGTGGCGGACTACGACACTGTCGAACCAGCCGACACGGCGCGGACGTCCGGTCGTCGTACCGTATTCACGGCCGACTTCGCGGATTTGATCCCCGATTTCATCGTGAAGCTCTGTCGGGAACGGACCGTCACCGACACGAGTCGTGTACGCTTTCGACACACCTACGACATGCTTGATCTTGGACGGTCCGACACCGGAACCGATCGTCACACCACCGGCAATCGGGTTGGAAGACGTTACGAACGGGTATGTACCCTGATCGATATCAAGCATAACCCCTTGCGCACCTTCAAACAGCACACGGCGGCCTTCATCCAGGCTGTCGTTCAATACGACAGACGTATCGCATACGTAAGAAGCGATCTGCTGACCGTAATCATAATACTCTTCCATGATTTCATCGACCGTGAACGGCGTCGTTTCATATACTTTCTCGAAAAGACGGTTCTTCTCCGCCAGGTTCTGCTCGAGCTTCTCACGGAACGTTTCTTTATCAAGAAGGTCTGCGATACGGATACCGGTACGTGCCGCTTTATCCATATAAGCAGGGCCGATCCCTTTCTTCGTCGTTCCGATCTTGTTCACGCCTTTCTCTTCTTCCTGAAGCGCATCCAGCTTCAAGTGGTAAGGAAGGATGACGTGGGCACGGTTGCTGATCCGAAGATTGTCCGTACTGATGCCGCGGTCATGAAGGTACTTCAATTCCTCAAGGATCGCTTTTGGATCGATGACCATTCCGTTTCCAAGCACACAAATTTTATCATCAAAGAAGATTCCTGATGGGATCAAATGAAGTTTATACGTGACTCCGTCAAATTTAATCGTATGTCCTGCGTTGTTTCCACCCTGATAGCGAGCGACAACTTCCGCATTCTGTGAAAGAAAATCGGTTATCTTGCCTTTTCCTTCGTCCCCCCACTGGGTTCCGACAACTACTACTGAAGACATAAGGCACCTCCGCCAAATAATTGTTTGTTGTAATTCATATCCATCGTCAGTTTATCAATTTGCAAAAAGGAAGTCAACGCTATTTCCGAACATTAAAAGAAATTAGAACATCCAATGTTCGATTATGAATCATTTGAACGATAATTCCGACTACTTACCATGACTTATTTATCATTGATTTTAATTATACACACACTTATAATTACTTACAAAAGGATGTAAATGGAAGGAGGTTTCGTGATGTATCAAGAAGAACGACTGATTGCAGTGATCCAATACTTGAAGGAGAAGCGGAGGATATCCATCGAGCAGATGTGTGAGATGTTCGACATTTCCCGCGATACGGCCAGGCGCGATCTCGTTAAGCTGGAAGACAGGAAAGCGATTGTAAGGACACGTGGCGGAGCGATCCTTCCGACCTCCCACGCCGCCATCCAAGATTATACGAATCGTTTGAAAACGGTTTCTTATGAGAAGGAACGCATCGGCCGGGAAGCTGTCTCTCTCATGCAGCCGGGCGACAAACTGATACTCGATACGTCAACGACCGTCCAGGCGTGTGCCAATCAGATGACTCCGATGGAATTGACCGTCATCACCAATTCGATCCACCAGGCGAGCATTCTGTCCAATGTCGGTAATATTTCCATCCACCTGCTCGGCGGGCACCTGCAGAAAGAACACCAATTTCTGTACGGCGCCTCCGTTATTGAGCGTCTGCAAAGCTACCATGTCGATAAAGCATTTATCGGGGTCGTCGGCATATCCGATCAAGGCCTGACAATCGGCATTGAGGAAGACGGCATGGTAAAGAGGACCATGATGAAACAGGCGAAGGAAGTGATCGTGCTCGCCGACCATACGAAGTTCGGAATCACGGAATTCTTTTCGTTTGCAGGGCTTGAAGATGTCGATATTATCGTCACGGATAAACTCCCGAATGACCGCTTTCAGAAGATGTTGAAAGATAATGACGTGGAGCTGATCGTGACAGAAGAAGGGAAGCAGAATCCATGGACATGATCGCTATTGATTTAGACGGAACGTTGTTGAACAGCAGCAGTCAGATAAGTGAAGAAAATGTCCGCGCCATCAAAGAGGCGCAGGAAAAGGGTGTAGAAGTAGTGATCGCGACAGGGAGAGCGGAGTTCGATGTTCGGGAGCTGTTTAGAGAAACAGGGCTTCGGACATGGGTGATCGGTGCAAACGGTGCAACGATCCATGATCCGGAAGGCAGACTCTTTCATGCCACGCCGATGCTGACGGAGGATGTACGTGACGTTCTTCCTTGGTTGGAAGCGAACGGCTTCTATTATGAAGCGTGCAGCGATGAATGGATTTGGACACAACAGGAAGGACGAAGCCTGCTGCAAGTCGAAATCGACCGGATCAAGAGCGCAAATCCGGACGTGCACATCGGTGAACTCGAGCATGCCATAGAGAAACAATTCGGTCAGAACGGCTTCCGCTTCATCAAAGACCACCGGGACATTGTCGCTTCGGATGCTCCGGTCTACAACATCCTCGCCTTCTCTTTCGACGATGCCAAACGCAGCCTCGGGAAAGAACGCTACCGGGGAGAACCGACCATGACCCTTGTCAGTTCGGCCGATCATAACTTCGAACTGGAGCACAAGGATGCATCGAAAGGGCTCGCCTTACAGAAGCTTGCCTCCCACCTCGGCTTATCTATGGAAAAGACAGCGGCGGTCGGCGACAGTCCGAATGACTTATCGATGATGAAAATGGCCGGTCACTGTGCCGCTATGGGGAACGCGAAGGACCTCATTATAGAAACGGGAGATTTCACAACGAAGACCAATGAGGAGCACGGCGTCGCACACGCCATCGCCCACTGGTTATCCTGATGTTTCATCCACTTACCCAGCGTAACTCCACGGGAGGCGTGATGGGTCGTGATGAAAATATAAGAAAGCAGACGCATCCATCAAGGAGGCGTCTGCTTTTTCTATGCCGGCGGAATGTCGGCATTGCTGTAGCGGTGGTCGAGGTCGACGAACTTGTTGTACTCCTTGACGAAGGCAAGTTCTACGTTACCGACCGGTCCGTTACGCTGTTTCGCGATAATGATTTCAATGATGTTCTGACTTTCCGACTCTTTGTCGTAATAGTCGTCACGGTAAAGGAAGCCGACGATATCGGCATCCTGCTCGATCGATCCGGATTCCCGAAGGTCGGACATCATCGGGCGCTTATCCTGTCTCGACTCCACCCCACGGGACAGCTGGGAAAGAGCGATCAGCGGCACGTTCAATTCACGGGCCAGCCCCTTCAGGGAACGGGAGATTTCCGATACCTCCTGCTGACGGTTCTCTTTCGAATTGACGCTTCCCTGGATCAACTGCAGGTAGTCGATCAGAATCATACCAAGTCCGTGTTCCTGCTTCAGACGACGGCACTTCGAGCGGATTTCACTGACACGCACACCCGGCGTATCATCAATGAAGATCCCTGCGTTCGACAGACTCCCCATCGCCATCGTCAGCTTATTCCAGTCTTCTGTTTCCAGCGTACCGGTCCGGAGTCGCTGGGCATCAATGTTTCCTTCTGCACAGAGCATACGGGACACGAGCTGATCGGCACCCATCTCCAAACTGAAGATCGCGACGTTCTCATCCGTATGGACCGCTACGTTCTGCGCGATGTTCAAAGCAAAGGCGGTCTTACCCATGGAAGGACGGGCGGCGATAATAATCAGATCGTTCCGCTGGAAGCCGGAAGTAATCTGATCGAGGTCCCTGTAGCCGGTCGGAATTCCGGTCGTATTCCCGTCATTATGGTGGAGCTGTTCGATGTTGTCATAAACGTCGATCAAAACATCCTTAATGTTCTTGAAGGCGCTGGAATCCTTCCGCTGGGAAACTTCCAGGATATCCTTCTCCGCCGAATTCAGGACATCATCCAGGTTTTCTTCTTCGGAATATCCAGTCGTTACGATATTCGTCGCCGTCCGGATCAAGTTCCGAAGCGTTGCTTTCTCACCGACAATCTTCGTGTAGTAGGCGATGTTGGCAGCGGTCGGTACGGAATTCGCAATATCTGTCAGATAGGAAACTCCCCCTACCTCTTCCAACACTTTATTGTTCGTAAGCGCCGTCGTCACGGTGACGAGGTCGATCGGCTCTCCCCGATCGGACAGAAAGAGCATCGCTTCATATATACGCTGATGGCTGGCCCGGTAGAAATCTTCCGGGAGCAGAGACTCCGCTGCTGTCGACATCGCTTCAGGCTCTAAAAAGATCGCACCCAAAACCGCCTGCTCCGCTTCAATATTGTGGGGCGGGGTACGATCATTCCACATTTCACTCACTAATTTTTCCTCCTCTGACTCTAAAACGAAAACGTCCGCTGCCGTACTCTTCCAAGGTTGCTTACCGACGTCCGGGAAGATCAGGGAAAAGAGAAGCGCCCACGGCTACAGCCGGAGTGGGCGCTTGATGACAAACCGCTTACTTCTCCTCTACATGGACACGGATCGTGCCTGTCACTTCCGGATGAAGCTTCACAGGTACGTTCGTATATCCGAGCGTCCGGATCGGGTCATCCAGCTCGATTTTACGTTTGTCGATTTTAATATCATGGTCTTTCTTCAGCTGTTCCGCAATCTGCTTGCTTGTGATGGAACCGAACAAGCGGCCGCCGTCTCCGGATTTCGCTGTCAGCTTCACTTCCATACCGGAAAGCGTCTCTTTCAACTGCTTCGCTTCCTCCACTTCTTCCTGCGCACGCTGCTCCTGCTTCGCATCCTTTGCTTTCTGCGCCTGGAGGTTTCCTTTCGTAGCTTCAACGGCCAAGTTATTTTTAAGCAGATAGTTGCGGGCGTAACCGTCGTTTACATCCTTGATTTCGCCCTTCTTGCCTTTCCCCTTAACATCGGCTTTAAAAATTACTTTCATTCAAAGTCTCCCCCTTCAAAATACTCATCAATTATATCTTGCAACAATGCTTTCGCATCTTCAATCGTTGTGTCTTCCAATTGGGTCGCCGCATTCGTCAAATGCCCTCCGCCGTTCATCTTCTCCATGATGACCTGGACGTTGATGTCCCCGAGCGAACGGGCGCTGATGCCGATTCGTCCGTCTTTACGTTCGGAAATGACGAAGGATGCGACGATTCCGCTCATCGTAAGCAGCGTATCGGCGGCCTGTGCGATGATGACCGGTCCATAGGATTCGCCTTTGTCCCCGGTCGAGATGGCAATTCCATCCCTATATACGCTCGCCTGCTCGATCAGCTTGCTTCTCCGTATATAAATATCAAGGTCTTCTTTCATGAACTTCTGCACGAGGACGGTGTCCGCTCCTTTAGAACGGAGGTAGGACGCCGCGTCGAACGTGCGCGAGCCGGTTCTCAGCGTGAAGCTCTTCGTATCGACGATGATTCCTGACAGCAGCGCCGTCGATTCAAGCATCGACAGTTTCAGCTTCTTCGGCTGGTATTCCAGCAATTCCGTCACAAGTTCTGCAGTCGAAGATGCGTACGGTTCCATGTACACGAGCGTCGGATCGGAGATGAACTCTTCGGCCCGGCGGTGGTGATCGATGACGACGACATGTTCGGTCTTCGATAACAATTTCTCTTCGATGACCATCGACGGCTTGTGCGTATCGACAATGACAAGCAGCGTATCGTTCGTCACCATTTCAAGCGCATCCTGAGGTGACAGGAAGTAACGCCACAAGTCCTCATCCTTCTCGATCTCTTCAATCATCCGTTGGACACCTGTATCGATATCGTCGGGATCAAGAACAATCGCTGCTTCTTTATCATTCGCCTGAGCGATCTTCAGAATCCCGATCGATGCCCCGACCGAATCCATATCCGGAGACTTGTGCCCCATGATGAGCACCTTTTCACTCTCCTGGACGAGCTCCTTCATCGCATGGGAGATAACGCGGGCCCGGACACGGGTCCGTTTCTCCATCGGATTCGTTTTACCGCCGTAGAAGCGGACTTTCCCGGAGTCATCCTTGATAGCCACCTGATCTCCGCCGCGCCCCAGTGCAAGGTCGAGACTGGACTGAGCCAGTTCGCCAAGCTCCGGCAGGCTGACCGGTCCGACACCGATACCGAAACTGAGCGTCAACGGGACGTTCTGATCGGTAATCAGCTCACGGACATCATCCAGAATCTCGAACTTCGCCTTTTCAAGCGTTGCCAGAATCTCCTGGTTCAAGACTGCCATGAAGCGCTCCTGAGACGTCCGTTTCAAATAAATGCCGTAATCGCCGGCCCATTTATTCAGAATCGACGTCACCTGGGAGTTGATATGGCTCTTCGCTGTATCGTCCATCCCTTGAGTGATCTCTTCATAGTTATCCAGGAAGATGACAGACAGCACCGTCTGTTCGTTCTCATAGCGATTATGGATTTCGGTCTGCCGCGTCCTGTCGAACAAGTAAAGCAGCCGTTCCTCACGCTTGATGACCGTCTGGAACTTATAGCTGCCGATCGTAAGCCACACTTCATCCTCATCTTCCTTGACGGCAGGGATGATTTGATCGGACAGCTTCTTAAGAGACTGACCGACGATCGAGTCCTCCTCTGTGAACCTGTTCATGTAGGGATTCGCCCATTCAATCGTGAAATTCTCACTGAAGAGGATGATCCCGATCGGCATCTCGAGTAACGCCTCTTCCCCCACCTTCTTGACCCGGTAGGAAAGCGTCGAAATATATTCCTCTGTTTCGCTGATCATATTCTGTTCCGTACGGACACTGTAAAAGATGGACGCAGCTAAAAACAGCGTCATCATCAGTCCCAATGTCCACTGGTAATACCAAATGAATCCAAGCAGCACAAGAGAGATCAAATAAATGATCCACAAGTGTCCGCTCATCGTTGGTTTTTTAAAGAAATTCGGCATTGCATTCAGCTCCCACCATCTGCTCCGAGCTATTTATCCTTCGTTTCTCCCAAGCGTTCCCGCAATGGAAATCCTAAATCAATTATACCTAAGATTCTTACAAGATACAGCATCAATTGTGGAAGAAGCAAGGTGAAAACGATGAGCACCACCGGAATTGCCTTGGACCATTTCTTCACACCGGCATAGAAAAATACGAAAGAAAAGCCTTGGATGACGATCAGCGTCCCTGTCAACGTGAAGATGTTGATGGCGGCTAAATAAAGCAGCCCGCCTCCGTCTCCGACAATCAGATTCAAAATCAATGCAATCAAGTAGTACCATAATACAGCAGACGGCAGCCGGAAGTTCTTGAAAGAGACGAAGCGGTACGACTTCTTCTCCACCCGGTTGATCACCTTGTACGTAATCCACTGATTCAGGAACGCAAGGACGATTCCTGTCATAGCGAGAATACTAGGCATGATGTCAGGGAGAAACGCGATCTGCTCCCGCATGGCGGCAATCTGCTGCTCGACCTGCTCCTCGTCCATCACACCGGAGAGAAGGTTCTCTGCGGAAGTGACTCCTTCTTCCAGATTGTTGTTGAAGTCATCGATCCAGTTGACGTCGAACACAAACTGAGTAGCAAGGAACAATAGAACGATTCCGATGATGAAGCCGACCGAACCGATGGCCAGCGTCTCATAGGATCCGCGCTTCTTATGCATGGCACCACCAAGGAACAGGCCGCCGATGCCGGCAAGCAGCGTGACCGGCGATATCACTGTCGCAAACAGCAAGGAAAAGATCAAAGCCACCAGGAACACCAGGGCTCCGGGTTTCCACCCATGCCGATGCGCGTAATAAGCGAACGGTACGGGCAGGACAAATATCATGAAAGGACCAATAATCGGCATATACAAAGAAAGCAGCAGCAATATCAAGTAGATACCGGCCATCAAAGCCCCTTCCGTTAATCTTCGTGATTTATTCATTTCTTTTGAAGCACCTCTATTTCTACGGGCTTTTAGTAACCTCCCTATTTTAACATACAAAGGGTACCTGTTTCTCGTCTCATCCATCCGTTCCAGGACTTGGTCATATGAACACAGTCTGGTATGATAAATGAAATTAATAGAGGAGGACGATCATGCGTACCGACTATCATGTTCATATGGCAGAAACTGGCAACTTAGATATCGACTACCTCAGAACCTACATACAAAAAGCGAAAGAAGAAGGCATTGAAGAACTCGGCATATCCGAGCACGCTTATTTCTTCCAGGAAACGAGTGCGATCCTCTCGAACCCGTGGGTGGAGAATCGCAGAACCCTTGAATTCGATACGTACCAGAAGATGTTCGATGCGGCAGAGGAAGCCGGGCTTCCTATTAAGATGGGAATAGAAATGGACTATATGCCGGGAAAAGAAAAAGAGATGAAAGACTTCATCGACGCCCATCCCTTCGACTATGTGATCGGATCCGTTCACTGGATCGATGATTGGGGAATCGATCTCGCCATTTTCCGGGACGAGTACGAAAAGCGTGATTTGAAAGAAGTGTACCGTCAGTATTTCGACCGGGTCGTCACTCTGGCAGAATCCGGCCTGTTCGATTTCGTCGGTCATATCGATGTCATCAAAGTATTCGGCTATCGACCGGATGATGAGGCGTTTCTGAAAGAACAGTATGAACGCGCAGCCAAAGCGCTGGCGTCGACCAACACATGCATCGAGATCAGCACGGCCGGTCTCCGGAAGCCGGTCGGCATCATGTATCCGGACCCTGTGCTGCTGCAGATTTGTAAGGATCACGGCGTCGGGATCGTCCTTTGTTCGGACGCTCATAAACCGGACCATATCGGGTACCGATACGGGGAAGCAATCGACCTCGCGAAGTCGGTCGGCTACGATAGTGTTCACGTTTTCTCCAATAGAAAAGCGACGGTACACCCGATCGACTGACCCAGTTTCACGTGAAACACGCACACAAAAAAACCGAACGCATCCAGCTCAAAAAGCCGGGAGACGTTCGGTTTTTTTCATATTCCACCCTCACCAGCTGATGATTGGAGGGCAGGGCGGAGACTCCTGCGGGAAAAGCGAGACAGGAGAGACCCCGGAAGAGCGGAGCTCTGAAGAGGCTCGCCGGCCGCCCGCGGAAAGCGCAGCCCTGCACGGAAACCATCAGCGGCGGCACAAGCAGTCCCGATAAAAATTAATACTGAACAGGAGCTCCCGGGCCTACAGGGATTCCGAGCAGCACCCAGATGAGCAGAAGCACGAGCCATCCGAGCAGGAAAGCGACGGAATAGGGGATCATCATCGAAATCAATGTCCCGATACCGATTTTCTTGTCATAACGCTGTGCGAAGGCAATGACGACAGGGAAATAAAGCAGGAGCGGTGTCACCATGTTCGTCACCGAGTCCCCGATTCGGTACAACAGCGTCGTGAATTCAGGAGAATACCCGAGATTCATCATGATCGGAACGAAAACAGGCGCCAGAATCGTCCATTTCGCGGAAGAACTGCCGATGAAGAAGTTCACGACCATGGTCAGACCGATGAATGTCAAAATGAGCGCAATTCCATCAAACCCGGTGGAATCAAGGAAATCAGCTCCCCGAAAGGCGATGACCGTCCCAAGATTCGTCTCCTGGAAGTAAGCGATGAACTGACCCGCTGTAAATGCAAGCGCGATATATCCTCCCATACTCGCCATCGTCTTGCCCAGCAGCCTCGTTAGATCCTTATCATTCTTGATCTCCTTAACGACGATTCCATAGATTAATCCCGGTACAAGGAAAAGAAGGAAGATGACAAAGACGAGGGCCTGGAAGAACGGCGATTCAATATAAGCCCCGTCCCCACGCAGCGGTCCGAGCGACAAATAGACCATCAAAGCGAAGGTTAGAAGAAAGCCGAGACCAGCAAGCCGCATCCCTTTTCTCTCTGTATCAGTCAACTCTTCCATCTCTGCATCGGCCTCTCCCTTGTACTTCCCAAGGCGCGGTTCGATGATCTTTTCCGTGACGAAGGTACCGATGATGGTTACGAGAAGAACGGAGACGGCAGCGAAGAAATAGTTCATCGTCACGGTAATCGTATCGGCATAAGCAGGATCGATGGTACGGGCAGCATCTGCCGTCAACTCCTGCAGGATCGCATCCGTCGAAGTCAGAGCAAGGTTTGCGCCGAATCCCCCCGACACCCCGGCGAACGCAGCAGCAAGACCGGCGAGCGGATGACGTCCCAGTCCAAGGAACAGAACCGCTCCAAGCGGCGGAAGAACGACATAGCCGGCATTGACCGCTAAACTGGACATTACACCTGCGAACACAAGCGCGGCCGTCAACAGCTTATTAGGGAAGGAGAACACGATCCCCTTCAGCGACGTATGGATCAGTCCCGTCTGTTCAGCAAGGCCGATCCCAAGCATCGTAACAAGAACGGCTCCGAGCGGCGGAAAACCGATGAAGTTTTCGACGGCACTATTGAAGATATACTCCAGTCCACTCAGACTGAGCAGATTCTTCACTTCCACGACTTCTCCACTCGTCGGGTTGGTGACGGCGACGCCGGAGAAAATGCCTGATAGAACAATAACCAACAAAGCTAATATGGCAAATAATAAGAGCGGGGACGGCAGCTTATTCCCAAGCCACTCAATCCCGTCCAAGATCCGGAACAAGCCTCTCCTGAACTTGGATATGGATTCTCTTGATTCTTCCAACCTTTATCCCTCCAATGTGTATCGTTTTAGTCGGATTTAAACGTACCAAGGACCCTATCTTTTGTCAAAGCACATGCTCCTTCTTTAGCCGCACGATCTTCCCACTTCTCCAACAAATAAAGAAAAAGCAGGCAAACGCCTGCTTTTTCTTAAAGATATCTATAATAATGGCTTAGAGAGTAAGGCTCTGGACCTTCTGGATATCAGAGAGCTCTGCCAGCTTGACAACGGATTCTTCCGTCACTTCTTTGTCGACCGTCAGCACCATGACAGCTTCTCCACCTTCATTCGTCCGTCCCACCTGCATCGTGGCGATGTTGACTTGATGCTGGGCAAGAAGGCTTCCGACACGGCCGATTGCACCTGGCTGGTCTTTGTGGTGAATGACGATGAGATGCCCTTCCGGAACGACGTCGATCGGATAGTGATCGAACTGGACGATGCGTGGTCCCAATCCGTTCAGAAGCGTTCCACGGATGCTGCGCTTCTCTTTATCTGTTTCAATTTCCACCGTGATCAAGTTTGTGAAGCCTTTTGTAGATGTCGACTTCTGCTCGTTGATCGTAATTCCTTTATCTGATGCCGTCTTAAAGGCGTTGACGTCGTTGACACGGCTGCCGATATGACGCTTCAGAATACCCTTCACAGCGATACGAGTAAGCGGCATCGTATCGACATCCAGCAGTTCTCCACTGTACGTGACATTCACACTTTCAAGCGTGCCGTCGACGATCTTGGAAAGAAAATCCCCAAGACGCTCGGATAATAGGAAGTAAGGAGAAAGCTTCTCCATCATTTCTGAAGAAACGGATGGAATGTTGACAGGGTTTTTCACCGTACCTCCGCGCAGGGATTCGATGATGTCATAGCTGACGTCTGTCGCCACATTCTCCTGCGCCTCGATCGTGCTCGCACCCAGGTGCGGAGTCGCGATGACTTCATCAAGGGTAAGCAGCGGATGCTCCGTCGCCGGCTCTTCCTCGAAAACGTCGAGAGCTGCTCCAGCGATCTTGCCGGATTTAATAGCTTCATAGAGGGCATTCTCTTCCACAATACCGCCGCGGGCACAGTTCAAGATGCGCGCGCCGTCTTTCATCTTCTTGATCGCCTCTTCATTGATCAAGTGTTTCGTCTTCTCAATAAGGGGCGTATGGACGGTAAGGAAGTCCGCCTGCGCGATCACTTCGTCGACCGTTCCGCACGTTACGCCTGCCTTCGCCGCCTTTTCCTCGTTCAAGAACGGGTCGAAGGCAACGACTTTCATCCGGTGGCCTTTGGCGCGGGAAGCAACTTCCCGGCCGATTCTTCCGAAGCCGACGATACCGAGCACTTTATCCTTCAGCTCGACACCGACGTATTTCTTCCGGTCCCAGCGCTGCTGCTTCAAGCTGTGGTACGCCTGCGGGATGTTCCTGGCAAGCGACATGAGCATCGCCATCGTATGTTCCGCCGTAGAGATCGTATTTCCATCCGGCGCATTAACGACGACCACACCGTTCTCTGTCGCTGCCTCGATATCGATGTTATCGACGCCTACACCGGCACGGCCGATGATTTTCAGGTGAGGGGCATGTTCGATGACTTCCCTTGTCACCTGTGTCTGGCTGCGGACGATCATGGCGTCGGCAGAACCGACCGCCTCCAGCAGCTCTTCCTTGGAGAGGGAAGGGGTATTGATCGTTTCTACATCTTCTGCATCCAATAATGGTCTGATTCCGTCTTCACTAAGTGGGTCACTGATTAATACGCGGTACATGATGATCCTCCCTTGTGTGCTTCAAGTATGCTTCCTGTGCTGCTGCGACGCCTGCACCGGGTTCGAATTCATGTCCGAGACGCTTCAGGACGATTTCGATGATGCCGATATACTGCAGGACATTTGCCGGGCGACAGTAACCCATATGGCCGATGCGGAAAATCTCGCCCTTCATATGCTTCTGTCCTCCTGCCATGATCAAGCCGAATTCTTCGTTGGCAAGCTTCCTCAACTGCTCTGCCTCGAAGGTATCCGGGCGGATCGATGTCACGGTAGTGGAAGCTTCCGCCTCGCTTACAAGCAGCGGAAGACCGAGAGCGAGACAGGCGTTCCGAGTCATATCTTTCATTAACGTATGACGTGCATACACGTTTTCCAAACCTTCTTCTTCCAACAGGTTCAACACCTGTTCTAATCCGTACAGCAGCGACAAGGCCGGAGTGAATGGTGTCTGTCCTGCGTCGAGCTGTTTTTTATAAGATCTCAAGTCCAGGTAAAAGCGCGGGCGTGGATTTTCGTGAATCACTTTCCAGGCTGCTTCTCCGACAGCGGCGAACGCAAGGCCGGGCGGGAGCATCAACGCTTTCTGGGAACCGGATACTACGATATCGATTCCATAACGATCCATATCGAGACCGGCGCCACCGACAGAGGAGACTCCGTCAACGATGACAAGGGCAGAGCTTACGGATTTAACGCGTTCGGCGACTTTTTCGACCGGATGCATGACCCCTGTCGACGTTTCACTGTGCGTCAGGAAGACGGCTTTCGCTTTCGGGTAGGATTGAAGGGCCGCTTCCACCTGATCCGGTGTCACCGCTTCTCCCCAAGGAACATCAAGCTGATGGACGATCAATTCATACGTGCGGCAAATCTGAGCAAAACGATCTCCGAAGGCACCGGCGACAACGACGATGACCTCTTCCCCGGGCTTCGTCGTATTGACGACAGCGGCCTCAAGTGCTGACGTTCCGCTTCCTGTCATGACCAAAACATCTCCGGAAGTGCCGAAGACCGGCTTCAACCTCGGAGCAATTTCCTTCATCAATTCCTTACATTTTTCACCACGGTGACCAATCATCGGCTGGCTCATGCTTCTCTCCACACTTGGTGGTGTCGGAGTCGGTCCCGGAGTGTGCAGCAAATCCCATTCACGCTTCATTTTCCACTTGTACCTCCTCATTTTCTCTTACCCTTTTCCTATTAAATGTCTTTAACACGTTAGAAAAAGAAATGATATTCTCTAATCCTATCAAATGGTAGGATGTTGTCAATCAAATTAGAAAATTCAGTTATAATGTCTACATTTCTTGTGCATATTTTCCTGATATCCCTTTGATTTTTCTGAAAATTATCGTTATAATTCAAAAAGTAATTATTTTCTAAAAACTTTGAAAACGGGGGAGTTCTTTTTGAGAAAACAGTGGTGGGTTTTATTTTCACTCTTATTCGTCCTTGTACTCGCAGCGTGTAGTGGAGGCAGCGAGACATCATCAGAATCAGACGGGGACAGTACATCCGATGAAGGATCTGCTTCCGGAGAACAAGAGATTACAGTAACAGCAAAAAGTGAAATCCCAAGCATGGACCCGTCCTTGATCACCGATTCCGTCGGTTTCCAATGGGCCGGTGAAACCTATGAAGGGTTGTACCGCTTGGATGAAAATAGCCAGCTCGTCGATGGGATGGCAGAAGACTCTGAAGTAAGTGAAGACGGACTTACTTGGACATTTAAACTGCGTGATGCCGAGTGGTCGAACGGCGATCCTGTAACGGCAAATGACTTCGTCTACGCCTGGCAGCGGGCGGTCGATCCGGATACAGCATCCGAATACGGCCCTTATTTCCTAGGCGGCATCATTGATAACGCCCAGGAGATCAGCAACGGAGAGATGGAGCCGGAAGAACTCGGCGCGACAGCGGTCGATGATAAGACATTGGAAGTCAAATTGGAAAAGCCTGTTCCATACTTTGAATCGATGACCGTGTTCATCACCTTCATGCCTTTGAACCAAAAGTATGTAGAAGAACAGGGAGACAAGTTTGCAACGGAGGCCGAGTACACAATTTCGAACGGTCCTTTCGAAATGACAGACTGGAGCCACGGCGAAGGCTGGACGATTGAGAAGAGCGATTCCTATTGGGATGCCGATACCGTCCAGTTGGACAAGATCCACGCAAAAGTAGTGAAAGAAGTTTCCACAGGCGTCAACTTATATGAATCCGGCGAAATCGATCAAACCGAATTAAATGCCGAATTCGTCGATCAATACAGCTC
The DNA here is from genome assembly GCF_030291935.1 of Halobacillus sp. ACCC02827. NCBI lineage: Bacteria > Bacillati > Bacillota > Bacilli > Caryophanales > Bacillaceae > Halobacillus > Halobacillus sp. ACCC02827. Next base: position 3,650,393 of record NZ_CP128168.1, read on the forward strand.
GGACGAAGCGTTCCAGGTCGTCGAGAAACCATACTTATATTTCTTCAAGTTCAACCAGGATAACAACGAAGCATTGGCCAACGCCGATGTCCGTAAAGCGATCTCCATGGCTATCGACCGCCAGGGACTTGTCGACGTCATCTTGAATGACGGATCCGTGCCGGCCAAAGGATATGTACCATCGAACTTCGTATCGATGCCGGACAGTGAAGAAGACTTCCGGGAAGCGCAGGGCGACCTCGTAGAGACGAACGTCGAGAAAGCGAAGGAACATTGGCAGAAGGGCTTGGAAGCACTCGGCACCGACACAGTGGAAATCGAGCTGCTTGGAGATGACACAGGTACATCGAAAGATACCCTTGCCTATTACAAAGGCCAATTGGAAGAGAATTTGGAAGGCCTGACGATTAAAGTGATGGAAGTGCCGTTCAAAGAGCGTGTCCGCCGTGACAACGAAGCAGAATTCGAAATGGAAGCAGCGACGTGGGGACCGGACTATGTCGATCCGAACACGTACTTGAACATGTATCTGACAGACGGACAGAACAACAACATGGGTTATTCCAGTGAAGAGTATGACAGCCTCATCGAACAAGCGAACAATGAATTCGCCCAGGATCCGGATAAGCGTTTCGAAGCATTCATGGAAGCGGAACGCCTCCTTCTGGAAGAAGATGCAGCCGTCGCTCCGATCTACCAGGATGCGAAGGCACAGCTCTTCCGTCCATCGATCAAAGGAGTCTACTCCACAGCAACAGGTCCTGAATTTGAATTTAAGTGGGCCTATGTAGAAGAATAAACAAAAAAGCGGCAGGGAATTTAATCCCCGGCCGCTTTTTTCTTTGGCAAAATAGAAGATCGGTCAGACCTCCAGCACCCCTGTGGTTCCGAAAAATTCATAGTGAATCTGCTCATGCTTCACACCAATCGCAGCAAGCGCTTCATGCACCGCTGTCATGAAGCCTTCCGGGCCGCAGATATACACGGATGCACCGGATGGCACCTTCTCCTGTAAAAACGCTCTATCTACGTATCCTGATTGATCGAACGTTCCCTCTTCTGCTCGAGGTTCGGAATAGACGATATGCGTAGACGCAGCAGGAAGAGCTGTCATGTCGTCACGGAAGGCGTGGACGGCGCCGTTCTTCGCTCCGTGGATAACATGTACCTCCCGATTCTTTTGACGTTGAACCGCGTCCTTCCACATGCTCATAAGCGGTGTAACACCGACTCCTCCACTGATCAGCACAAGCGGACGTTCCACTTCTTCATCCAGTGTGAAATCACCTGCAGGCGCACTGACCGGCAGCGTATCGCCTGCTTCGACCTTGTCGTGGAGCCAGCAGGAAACAATTCCGGCAGGATTTCCGTTTATGCCACGATCTCGCTTCACACTGATGCGGAAATAATCGTTTCCGGGTGCATCGGATAAGCTGTATTGTCTCAAATGACTGACGGGCTGGTCGGGGATGTCCGCTTTGATCGTCACGTACTGACCAGCCCTGAACTGTGGAAGGGCGCCACCGTCGACGGGTTGGAGGTAGAAGGAAGTGATTGTGTCACTTTCCTTCACCTTTTCCGCTATCCGGAACGTGCGATATCCGCTCCAGCCTCCACGCTGATTCTCCACCTGCTCATAGAGGTCGGATTCGATATCAATGAAGACACTCGCAATGACTCCGTAAGCACGCTCCCAGGCTCCTAGAACCTCCTCTGTCGCACCGTCACCGAGCACCTCTTTGATCGCGCCAAGCAGGTGCTCGCCGACAACAGGATAGTGCTCCGGTTTCACATGCAGGCTGCGGTGCTTTTCCGCGACCTGCTTGACCATCGGCAGAATCGTTTCCAACTCATCGATGTGTGCTGCCGCCATGTACACAGCATTCGCCAGAGCCTTCGGCTGCTCGCCGACCTTTTGGTGCGTCTGATTGAAGACGTTTCTCAGTTCCGGATGCTCTTGAAAGAGGTTCCGGTAGAAAACGCCTGCAATCGTACCGCCATGCTCCGCCAGGACAGGAACCGTCGCTTTAATCGTCCGTACTGTCTTTTCATCTAGTGGTTTTTCAGCCTTTGTCACCATAATAAAGCCTCCAAAAGATATATTTTTAATACATCTTTATTATAAAACGAAGAAAATTTAAAGCAATATTTAAAATACATCTTTTATGACAATTGTGAGAACGTCTCATTCCTAAGACTTTATAAACGGAGTATGGTATCATGAAAAAAACAGAAAATGAGGGTTACGACGATGCGACTAAAGAAGTACACGGACTATGCCTTAAGGGTATTGATTTTCACAGCATCGAAAAGGAACGGAGAGCTCGCACGAAAGAAAGAGATCTCCGAAGTCTTCCACATCTCAGAAAACCATTTGGCTAAAATCATACATGAGCTCAATAAGATGCAGCTGATTGAAACACTCCGGGGCCGCTCCGGCGGCATCCGGCTGGCCCGGGAACCGAAAGACATCAACGTCGGCGATGTCGTCCGCGCGATGGAAGACGACTTTCATCTACTGGAATGCTTCGACTGCGCCACCAATTACTGTGTCATCACTCCCGCCTGCAAATTGAAGCACGCCCTCCACGAAGCATTACGCGCATTCCTTGCCGTACTGGAAGGGTACACACTCGAAGACCTGCTGACAAACAAAGAAGAACTCCGTGACTATATGGGGTTGAACGGATAATCAGCAGGCGGACGACCTGACGATTCCATAAAAAAACCACGACAATGGCTGTCGTGGTTTTTTTATGAGCTTTCGAGAAATAGAATTGGGAAAGAAAATAATCACCCAAAGTCAGCAATAGATGAGGGGAAGAAACCCCTTTCCCTGGAAACGAAAAAGAAACCCCGGAATCTAAGAAAGATTCCGGGGTTTCCACCGACGCTACCCATCCACTTATTCAGTAGTGTATGGAAGTAGAGCCATTTGACGAGAGCGTTTGATCGCTTTTGTCAATTTACGTTGGTATTTAGCAGAAGTTCCAGTTACTCGACGAGGAAGAATTTTTCCACGATCAGAGATGAAACGTTTCAGCAAATCAACATCTTTATAGTCGATGTGTGTAATTCCGTTAGCTGTGAAGAAACACACCTTTTTACGTTTACCGCGTCCACGACGTGCCATGTGCATTCACTCCTTTCTCATTAGAATGGTAGATCGTCATCTGATATATCGATAGGTTCCCCATTATCTGCGAATGGGTCATCGTTTCGTTGGTTGTTGTTGTTAGAACCGAAGTTGTTTCCTGATGGTTGTTGATTCTGATTTGGTTGGAATCCTGAACCTCCACGGTTTCCTCCGCCTTGGGAAGCACCTTTGGATTCTAGGAACTGTACGCTGTCTGCAACAACTTCTGTAACGAATACACGCTTACCTTCTTGGTTGTCGAAGCTTCTTGTCTGTATGCGTCCATCAACACCTATAAGGCTTCCTTTACTCATAAAGTTAGCCAGGTTTTCTGCTGGACGTCTCCAAACGACACAGTTGATGAAATCGGCGTCGCGATCTCCCTGGTTGTTGGAAAAAGGACGGTTTACAGCGACAGTGAAGTTGGCGACAGCTACTCCGTTCGGCGTATAGCGTAAATCAGGATCCTTCGTCAATCTGCCGGCTAATACGACACGATTTAACATCAGAACCACTCCTTATTTGTCATCTTCGCGTACAGCGATGTGGCGGATAATATCATCCGTGAACTTCGCTTGACGGTCGAATTCGTTGATTGCTTCGCTCGTACCAGCGAAATCAATCGTTACATAGATACCATCACGGTGGTCGTTAATTTCATAGGCAAGACGACGCTTACCGATTTCTTTAACTTGTTCGATCTCCGCACCGTTATCAGTTAGGATTGCGCTGAAACGATCTTTGACAGCCGTTTTAGCTTCCTCCTCGATGTCTGGGCGGATGATATACATGATTTCGTATTTTCTGTTCATCCGTTTTCACCTCCTTATGGACTTGACGGCTCCTTCTCTATCGAAGGGGCAAGGAGTAATCAATAATTACTCACAATATAGTATTGTAACAAACTTGTCCCTCATTTACAAGCCTTCGGCGAAAGCTCGTGCGCTTACACGTTGAAACGGAAATGGATGACATCCCCGTCACGGACGATATACTCTTTTCCTTCCAGACGAACGCGTCCACGGTCGCGTGCTGCCCCCATCGAACCCGCTTCCATCAGGTCATCATAAGACACCGTCTCGGCACGGATGAACCCGCGCTCAAAGTCCGTGTGGATGATTCCTGCTGCTTGAGGGGCTGTCATGCCTTCTTTGAACGTCCAGGCACGGACTTCCTGCTCCCCGGCTGTGAAGTACGTTGCAAGACCCAGAAGGTTGTAAGTCGCTTTGATCAGCTGATCGAGGCCGGACTCTGCAATTCCGAGATCCTCCAGAAATTCTTCTTTTTCGTCGCCGTCCAGTTCGGCGATCTCTGATTCGATTTTCGCACAAACAACGATGACTTCCGCGTTTTCTTTCGCTGCGAACTCGCGGATTTGTTTGACCTTATCGTTGTCGCCTTCCCCGATTTCCTCTTCGCTTACATTCGCGACATAAAGGATCGGTTTCGCCGTCAACAAGTGCAGACCTTTTACGATCTTCTGCTGGTCTGTGCCGAATTCGACGGCACGGGCCGGCGTTTCGTCTTCCAATGCTTCTCTCAACGTCTCCAATACCGCCTGCTCCGCTACGGCATCCTTGTCCTTCTGACGGGCAAGTTTCGCGACGCGGTCCAGACGCTTCGTGACGGTTTCAAGATCGGCAAGGATAAGCTCCAGGTTGATCGTTTCGATATCGGTGATCGGATCGACCTGGCCGGATACGTGGGTGATGTTCTCATCTTCGAAAGCGCGGACGACGTGACAAATGGCATCCACCTGACGAATGTGGGAAAGGAATTGGTTTCCAAGTCCTTCACCTTTACTTGCGCCTTTGACGATACCGGCGATATCCGTGAATTCAAACGCTGTCGGAACGGTCTTCTTCGGATTTACAAGCTCTGTCAGCTTGTCCAGCCGCTCATCCGGAACTTCTACGATCCCGACGTTCGGGTCGATGGTAGCGAACGGATAGTTGGCGGACAATGCTCCCGCTTGTGTTATTGCGTTAAATAACGTAGATTTCCCTACGTTCGGCAAACCTACGATTCCTGCTGTTAGTGCCATATAAGACTTTCACTCCTTAAGGATTTACATACATGCATGTTAGTCATTTCAATTATAGATTTTGTACCTGAAAATAACAACCGGTGCTATTCCGTAATCAGGCGTTATTCTCTCTTCATTCTTACCATATTCGTGAAAGGAAAATCAGCAGTCGGGAACAATTCATATCAGAAAATGAAAGTTCATCATCCACTACCGATCCCGAACCGAGAAGAAACCCTCCTAAAACAAAGGAGGGTTTCACGTCATTCTGCTGTTTCCAAAACTTTCTTCAGCTTCGTTTCAAACTTGCGGCGCGGGACGAGCACACTGTGGCCGCAGCCTTCACATTTGATCCGGATATCCGCACCCATCCGGATGATCTTCCAGCGGTTTTCTCCGCATGGATGGGGCTTCTTCATTTGAACGACGTCATTCAGTTCATAATTTTTCTCCGCCAAGGGAACTTCCTCCTCTTATTCTTCTTCCTTACGTTCTTCGTTCTCGTCACGAGAGTACATGACCATGCGGGGGAACGGAATCTCGATTCCTCTTTCATCGAGGCGTGCCTTTATTTCTTTACGCATCGCACGGGCAATTACCCAGTGCTCCATAGGATTCACTTCACTGATGATACGCATAACGACGTCGGACGCTCCGAAGTTCTGGACACCGAGAAGCTGCGGCACTCCGATCATGGAATCATAGCGCTCCGGCATTTCTTCCAACAGCTCGAGAATCACTTTCTCCGCTCTGTCAATGTCTTGTTCATAAGCGATACCGACATCGACGACAGCAATGCTGTTGTGAATCGAGTAGTTCGTCACCTGTGTCACATTTCCGTTCGGAAGAATATGTACTTCACCCGTCCAGGCTTTCACTTTACAAGTACGAAGACCCACTTCTTCTACAAAGCCTTCCACTCCGGACGTCTGGATATAATCCCCGACAGAGAACTGATCTTCGAAAATGATGAAGAAGCCGGAAATGATATCCCGGACAAGGTTCTGTGCGCCAAAACCGATGGCGAGACCGGCGACCCCGGCACCGGCAAGCAATGCCCCGACGTTCAGCGAGAACGTATCCAGAATCATGACGAAAGCGATGAAGTACACCACATACGACAACGTGTTCAAAATCAATTTGTTCAGCGTCGCTTCCCGGCGCTGGGTAATTTGGAAAGGCCCTCTCCGTTGATTGGTAAAGAACCTCGTCACCACTTTTCTTCCTATACGAATGACCAAAAAAGCGACAAGCAGAATAAGAACGATCTGTAACGCTCCGAGTGCAATCGTCATCCATAAATCCGGCCCGGTTACATACTCAACAACCTCATCCCATTTCGTTTTCGCATCTTCTACAACTGTTGCGGGATTGCTCACCCTGTCCCCTCCTGTACGACATGAATATGACATTCATTTTAACAGGTTTTCACCGAATTTTGAATCGGGAAAGAATCGGGTATAAGAGAAGAGAGGCAAGCACATATAAATTCAGAATGCCATATAGAGGGTACAAATATTCAATCAACGTGGAGAAGCCGAACGATGTGAATGGGAGCATTACCGCAATCACTCCCATAGCCAGAATCCAAAGCGGCTGCCGGACGTATTCACGAAATCGTGTGACGAGCCCGAGCGTTCCGGAAGCGGCTGTCGTAAAGATGGCGATCCACAGCATCAGGGACATGAAGAGCATCATAGCATACGGATAATGTTTCAAAATCGCAAATAGAGGTATCTCATACAAAATGATGTCCTCCGCAATTTGGATGAGACTGTTGTTATAGAGATAGGATACAACACCCAGAATGACACCGCTCCCGACGCTTGCCACCCATATTTCCCCTCTGCGCTTCACTTGATTGCCGATCGCCCCGAGCACGGCGATGAGCGGCAGGATATTCAGCGCGGTGAATGGAAATGCCGCCATCCAATTACTGTTCTCCATCACATGACCGAACAGAGACAGATGCTGGTCGCTGATGAACAGAATCAGAACGAACAACAACCCCGCAATCAAAAGGGGAAGCACGAAGCTGTTGACGAGTACGATCCCTTTGACATCCCACACGAACAAGAGAATGAGTGGAAGGATGATAATGAGCACCCCGAACTTGTAAGGGAAATGGAATGCCTGCCACGTCGCACCAGATCCTGCCAGCATGATGACAGTCGTCGTGAACAGATAGATGATGATCATCCAATCGTACACCCCGGTCAAATGCTTTCCGACGATGGCCCGGAGAACCGGCAGATAATGGCCGGACTGCTTCTTGAAGCTGATATCCATGATCGCCACACAACAGAAGATGAACATGAGAGCGAACAACAGGATGGCCAGGCTGCTGTCTTGTCCAAAAAATTGCCAGAGCTCCCTCCCGGAAGCATACCCGGCACCGATCATCGTTCCTACTATCAAGAACATCCACTTGATACCTGCTTTTATCATGACGGTTCCTCCACCTCTATGTATTTGTCACGTATAGAACGACGGACAACCTTATATACTGTTACTACTATGTGTCTGGAGGAGAAGCTATGAATTTCAAGGACAAGTTTTCCAAAGAAGAGAAACGTGTCAGCACCGACGATCCGGCCATGAGCGATACGTTAGCCACCTACCTGAACGATTGGCTTCCGTCCTCTCAGGAAATCGTCATCGCCTGTATCGGAACCGACCGCTCCACAGGAGATGCCTTCGGTCCGCTCGTCGGCTCGATGCTGAATGATCAGAATCTGGAAACCTTCCATATTTACGGTACGCTCGAAGAACCGCTACATGCCCTCAACTTAAAAGAGCGGCTGACGTGGATCAGCAAGACCCACCATCACCCCTATATCCTGGCCGTCGATGCCTGCCTTGGTAAATCAGCGTCTGTCGGATCTGTCGTTCTCGGCAAAGGTTCCCTGACACCCGGTTCGGCCTTAAAGAAGGATCTGCCTCCGGTCGGCCATATGCATATCAGCGGCATGGTCAATGTCAGTGGATTCATGGAGCACGTCGTCCTGCAGAATACACGGCTGCACATTGTCATGCAGATGGCAGCAAAAGTAGCGGCAGCCCTTCAGCTGACGGACGCGAAGCGCAGACAGAACCAATTAGAAACATCACCCTATCACCCGTTCACAACGAACATCAACCCGATGAAAAAGGAAATCCGCTGAACATAAAAAAAGCCCCAACCAATGTGGTTGGGGCTTTTCATCCTTGTCTTGCTTGAACCTATTGGTGGAAGGACCATTCCAGTATAGGGGGGACGTTTATATCTAGGCGGAAACGTTCGATTCCGATAAAAGTTGATTTGAACATATGTATTAGAACCAGTGAACGACCGCGAGAATCAGGCCGACGGTGCCTAGAGAAGGGAGCAGGTTCGCTACCCGTATTTTCGTCAGCTTCAGCATATTCAAAGCGATTGCCACGATTAACAAACCGCCGGTTGCCGTCATCTCGACGATGAAAGTATCCAATACCTCCTGAGGGACAAACCGTTGAATTTGTGTCGCCAAAAGAGCAATCGATCCTTCGTACAGGACGACAGGAAAAAGGGAAAACAAGACCCCTATTCCGAGTGTCGACGTCAGGACGAGAGAAATAAACCCGTCGAGAATCGCTTTCGTAATCAATATTTCATGGTCATTACGCAGGCCGCTGTCCAGAGCCCCGACGACGGCCATCGCACCGATGACGAAAATAAGCGAAGCCGACACGAACCCTTGGGCGATGCTCACCGTTTGTTCCGGATTTGCGAATTTCCGTTCGATCCAGCGTCCGATATATTCAAGCCTTGATTCCAGCTGCAGGCCTTCCCCGATCAGTGCCCCGCTCAGAATACTCAATAGGACGATGACGATATCATCCGACTCCAGCGCCATTTGAATCCCGATGAGCAGCACCGCCAGTCCGACTCCCGACATGACCGTTTCTTTAAAACGTTCCGGAATCCTAGTAAAGACCAATCCCAGCAAGGTTCCGACAAGAATACATAAACCATTGATTAAAGTACCAAGTAAAACCATGACATTCTCTCCAATGTTGTTTTTTCACAAAAAAAGAAGAGGCCGGGTGACCTCCTTTTCCTGCCTTCACTCTTTTTCTTTATCAAAATATGCTAAAATCCGCTCTAAATCGTCTTCATTCATGAATTCGATCTCAATCTTCCCTTTACGCTTGCCTTTATGGATCTTTACCCCGGTACCGAGACGTTCCTTCAAGGAGGTCTCCTGCTCCCTCAGGAAAATATCCTGTGCTTCCTGCTTCGGCTTTTGTTTCCTGCCGTTTCGGTTTATTTCCTGAATGATCTGCTCTACCTGACGGACATTCAACGATTCCCGTTCGATTCTATCAACGAGCTTTAACTGGACATCTTTGTCTTTCAATCCCAGCAGAGCCCGTCCGTGCCCCATGGACAACGTTCCGTCATTAATCTTCGCCGTCACCTGTCGCGGAAGTGCGAGCAGACGAATCAGATTCGCTATATGAGACCTGCTTTTCCCAAGACGATTCGCAAGCATCTCCTGTGTGACATCGAGTTCTCTGATCAATTGCTCGTAGGATTTCGCTTCCTCGATCGGCGTCAAATCTTCCCGCTGCAGGTTTTCCAAGAGGGCAAGTTCCATCATCTGCTCATCCGTCAACGGCTGGATGATCGCAGGGATCGTCTCCAGTTCGGCAAGTTTCGCTGCACGATACCGGCGTTCTCCGACCACGATCTCGTAGCCTTTAATACTCTGCCTCACGACAAGAGGCTGAAGAATTCCGTGTTCTTCAATGGATTGTTTCAACCCGCTTAAGCTTTCATCATCGAAATACTTCCTGGGCTGATAAGGGTTGGGACGGCAATCTTTAATCGCAATCGTTTCTAGTTGTTTGTCATCGATGTTCTCTGTGTTGGTAATTAAAGCGTCAAGACCTTTACCTAACCCTCTCTCCATTTATGATCACTTCCTTCGCTAATTCTAGATAGACTTCTGCTCCCTTGGCTTTGGCATCATAGAGGATCACCGGACGTCCGTGGCTCGGAGCTTCACTCAGCCGGACATTGCGCGGGATGATAGACCGATAGACTTTCTCCCGAAAATATTTCTTCACTTCTTCAATCACTTCTATACCCAGGTTGGTACGGGCATCCAACATCGTCAAAAGGACCCCCTCGATCATAAGCCGCTTATTCAGATGCTTTTGGACGAGGCGGATCGTGTTGAGCAATTGGCTCAGCCCTTCCAACGCATAATATTCGCACTGCACCGGAATAAGGACAGAATCGGAGGCCGTCAAAGCATTCAACGTCAGCAGCCCTAAAGAAGGGGGACAGTCGATGATGACATAATCATACTCATCTTTTACGCGGTCGATCGCTTTTTTCAGTCTTACTTCCCGGGAAATAATCGGGACCAACTCAATCTCTGCACCCGCAAGCTGAATCGTGGCGGGGATGATATCAAGACGTGGAGCAAGCGTGGATGTCCTGACACGTGCAGGATCCAGATCGTCGACAAGTATATTGTAAATACAGTGGTCGAGGTCGCCTTTTTCTACACCGACACCGCTTGTAGCGTTGCCTTGAGGATCGATATCGACAAGCAGAACCTTATAGTCAAGATGCGCCAGCCCTGCACTGACATTGACCGCCGTCGTCGTTTTCCCGACGCCGCCCTTCTGGTTAGCGATGGAAATCACTCTACCCATGGTGTCACCTGCCTCTTTCGCTTTTCTTTCATCTTACCATTTATTAGCAGACATAGGCAGAAGGACTTAAAAAAATCCCATCTTCACTAAGCGTCAAGATGGGTCCCCGTACGATCATGGTTTCTTTTTCGGTATTTTAATTGTGATCTGATAATAGTCATCATGATCTTCTTCGTCCGTTTCGAGATCGATGCCGGTATCTGTCACCATCGTCAAAGACTGTCGAATCGTATTCATCGCGATCCGCATATCCTTGTTGACACCTTTCATCCTCGGTTTCTTCTTCTTCGGTTTCGGATCCATCCATTTGGCGATCCGTTCTTCCGTCTGTTTCACGTTCAACTGTTTCTCAATGATTTCGGCAAGCATCTTTTCCTGAAGTTCCGGATCTTTCAATCCGATCAGGGCGCGCGCATGCCGTTCCGTAATCTGCTTATCCATGACAGCCTGCTGTACGACTTCCGGAAGCTTTAACAACCGCATCTTATTCGCAATCGTCGACTGACTCTTACCTAATCGTTGAGCCAGCGCTTCCTGTGTCAGTTCCTGCAGTTCAATCAGACGTGCGTACGCTACCGCTTCTTCAATGACCGTTAACTCTTCCCGCTGCAGGTTTTCGATAAGGGCCACCGATGCCGTCTGGGAATCATTCATCTCACGGATGATCGCAGGAACCTCTTCCCAGCCGAGCGACTGGACGGCCCGCCATCTGCGTTCACCGGCGATCAGTTCATAATCTTCTTCGTTTAACCGACGAAGAACGATCGGCTGAATCATCCCATGCGTATGTATCGTCTGGGCGAGTTCGCTAATCTTCTCGTTGTTAAATATCGCTCGAGGTTGGTAACGGTTCGGCTGTACACGTTCGACCGGAACCTGCACAACTTCATCGGGACTGTAGCCTTCTTCTTCATTGCTGCCTTTATCCGAATCCGGTTTGTCCCCTAGCCCGAATAAACGACCAAAAGGATGTAACACGATCAGACACCACCTTTATACGATCGAGCATACGCATTTCATCATAGATTGCTGTATTTTGAAATATAAAAAGCGCCGCAGGCTTGTTGGCTGCTGCGCGTACGTATGCCGTTTTTCATTTCTTTCCTACATTTTATCATATTTGCTTCCGTAAAAGTATCGAGAAGGTGGAAGAATTGTGTGACTCCTTTGTCGAATTCTCCCATCGATCACTACGGAAAGGGTTATTTTTCGCGGTTTCCACGCATCCCATCGTTGGCTGATGATGGCAAAAACCGTCGATATATTTTCTTTAACCCTATGAATTTAACATCCGGAACGTAATCTTGGAATGCCTCCGGGCGAAAATGCGCAAAACGCCCTACATGTGCTTCTTTAGTCCAGCCATCCTTTTCGTCTTGCGATGAAGGCTGCTTCCGTCCTGTTCTGCGCATCCAGCTTGCTCATGATTTCCGATAAATAATTCCGGACGGTGCCGCTTGATAAATACAAAGATTCGCTGATCTGCTTCGTGCTGCAGCCTTTCTCCACACAACGGAGAATCTCCTCTTCCCGGTCGTTGAGAGGCGACGCTTCCGTCGTAAACATCTGATGGATCAACTCCGGACTGATGACCTGCTTTCCGTTCATCACCTGACGGATGTAATCGGCCAGTTCCTCACTCGGGGTATCCTTTAATAAATACCCATCGACCTTTTCTTTCCAGGCATCCTCCAAGTACCCCCGTTTGGAAAACGTCGTCAGAATTAGGATCTTCGTCTCCAGACCATTAGCTTTCGCCTCTTTCAGGACTTCGACTCCCGTCATCAGCGGCATTTCGATGTCGAGCAGGGCGATATCCGGCCGCTTCGTCTCCATCAATCGGAGCGCCTCTCTGCCATCGGCAGCCTCTCCGATCACTTCGAAATCGGCTTCCATACTAAGCAGCGTCCGCAGCGCACTGCGGAGCATCGTCTGATCCTCTGCGATAATGATCGAAAGCATACGCATTCCTCCTTATTTTTGAACTTTCGGCACATGAACGACCAACACGGTCCCGCGCTGTTTGGCGGATTCTATATTCATACGGCCGCTGATCATATGCAGCCGCTCCTCCATCCCAAGCAACCCGTTTCCCGGCTCACCCTTAAACCCGATTCCGTCATCGCTGATCGTCATCCGCACTTCTTCCGGTAAATCTTCCACGCGGATCGTACATCTGCTCGCGAAGCTGTGACGGATCACGTTGGTGATGCTTTCCCGCAGACTGTAGGCGAGGATATTCTCATAGAGCGGATTCAAACCATGGACAGGAACAGGAGCATCAACGACCGCTTCCATTTCCATTTCCCGCAAAAGCTTTTCTGCGTGGATCAGCTCTTCCCGGAACGACAGCTGCTTCAAATCAGAAACGATCTCCCTGATCTGGTTCAGAACAGTACGTGAAATCGTGTGGATTTCCTTGATTTCTCTCTCTGCCTGTTCGATTTTATCAGGCAGAGAGCGCCTGGCAATGTCGCTTTTCAATGTAATCATCGACAGCGTCTGGCCGACCGTATCGTGCAGATCGCGCCCGATTCGTTCCCGTTCCTGCTGCTTGACGAGCTCTTCGATGCGTCGATTCGCTTTCGAGAGCTGCTCTTTCATATTCCACGATTTGACCTCGTTCCGGATCCCGACTGGAATGGCCGCAACAAGAATCATAGCAGCTACAATAGTGGAGAAATCGATGACTCGCGACGAATACAGAGTCAGCATATATAATTCAAAGAATAAAAGCGGAGCAAGCATATACACGACAATGATCTTCCAGCGCTTATGGATGAAATACAGCGAATAAGTCGTATAAATCGATAAATAAATGAATGTCTCATGAAAGAAGAAGAGCAGCACAGCAAGAAGTGCCGTCATACCGAGAGCGTCAAAGAAAGCCCGGGAAGGATGCCAGTACATATCCCGGAACATAAGGAAGAAGACAAGCAAAAGAAGAAGGCCGAAGCCTCCCTCCCAGCCACCCGTGGCTATCAATGCAATAAGCGGAACAAGCATATAAATCAGCCAGAACAACGGGGCACGCCCGTATTTTTCCGGAAACAATCTCATGACATTCATCCTTCCTGAAAACGGCGGTACGTCCACAAGGATCCCGTGAGGAAAAAGAGGAAGTAGCCGGCCAGCACAATAATTGTCAAAGCGGATATCGATTCTCCTGCAAGGATCGACCATGCCCCGTCCGCATACAGGTGCCCCGGCGTCCACGCACCGACCTCCCTGACGAAGACCGGAAGCTGGCGGAGCGGCATCCACAGGCCGCCGATGATCGCGAGTCCAAGTGTAATCAAGTTAGCGAACCCGGCCGCCGTCTCCGCTGTTTTGAAGACAGACACCCACGTTCCAAGTGCCAGGAACGGAAGGATCGCAAGCCACACCCATGCAACGATTTTAACCCACGTATAGAAACCCAAATCGATATCCTTCCAGTTCGCAACGATGATAAACATAAACAGAATGACGGCCAGGTTCAATACCATCAAAGCAGAGAGTCTTCCAAGGAAATACTGCCAATGCTTCATCGGAAGCGACTTCACCCATGACATCCACGGCTGTCTCCGGTCATGAAGCAGCTGAATCCCCATTGTCGTCACCGAGGCACTCATCATGCTGAAGCAGGTCATCGAGACGAGAAAGTACGCTTTCCACTCCGTTCCGTCGATCATCACTGTATCATCGACCGTCTGTGTGTATATCGCATAGAATACAAGCGGCATCAACATTGAGAATATAATGAAATACGGATTTCTTCCCATACGTAAAAGCTCAATCTTCATAACGTTATACCATGTTTTCATTGTGAATTCCTTCCTTTCCGAGCAATTCTTCATAAAAATGTTCGACTGTATGCTTCTCTACCGTCAAATTCCGGAAGGGCACCGCCTCCCGGACGAGCCATGTAATCCATTCGTCCGATCGGTCCGTCTTGAGCTCCCACCGTAATGTCAGGCCGTTTCTCTGAAATCCGGCGCCTTCCAATAAGTCTCGCGGCGTTGATCCGCTTAAGTCGAACCGGATCCAGGAGTGCGTCTGTTCGATATCAGATACGGTTTGGTCGGATTTGAGCCGGCCCTTTTCCATAAACAGCACACGATCTCCAAGCAAGGATGCTTCCTGCAGCAAATGTGTCGTCATCAGAATCGTCATTCCCTGCTGTTTCAACTGTCGGATCTGTTCATACACATGCTTTCTTGCCGACACGTCCATCCCCGCTGTCGGTTCATCCATGATCAAGAGCTTCGGACGACCGACAAGAGCAAGAGCGAAGATCAGCTTCCGCTTCTGGCCGATACTGAGATGGTCTGTCTTCACCTTCGCTTGCTCCGTCAAACCGGACAATTGGAGCACCTCTTCATACGACAGCGGATCCGGATACATCTTCCTTGTGAACTGGATGAGTTCTTTTATCGTGACACGATCCATCAGCGAAGCATCCTGCAGGACATAACCGACCTGCCGGGTTCCATCGCTCCAGTCGAACCTTCCGCTCTCTGCACGGATATTGCCCATGATCCATTGGAGCAGCGTCGTTTTCCCAGCCCCGTTCGCACCGAGAAGCAGGACACATTCCCCCTCCGAAAGTTCCATGGATACGTCATCCAGCGCCGTCGTTTTTCCATATTTCTTCGTTACATTCGATAGCTTCAACATCCCGCCTCTTCCTTTCCAGGTCTTTCGTTACATCTATCGTATCAGGATGCGGAGGAAATAATTAGAAAGCATTGTCATGATGAAAGATGACAATTGTCATCTTTTATTCGTTTCACATGAAACAAGCATCCTCTCTTGTAATAATTGGCGGGTTTTGTGGAAAAATGAGCACAACAACTAAGAGAGCAGGTGATTGGATGGATG
Organism: Halobacillus sp. ACCC02827; assembly: GCF_030291935.1. NCBI lineage: Bacteria > Bacillati > Bacillota > Bacilli > Caryophanales > Bacillaceae > Halobacillus > Halobacillus sp. ACCC02827. The sequence continues at coordinate 3,666,106 of NZ_CP128168.1, forward strand.
GGAGCAGTTATAAAGCAGGCGATGTCGTCTATGTCGTTTACCGCAATCCGCATACGTATGATGTAGCGAATGTTCAGGAGGCGGCCGTGGTGAACGACCCGGAAAACCCGGGTTCCCTGGCATTATTTTTGTATGAAACGTATTTTCCACTGGATGAGAGCATAGCCGTCTATGCATCCGAAGGGGAAGCGGAGCGGGCCTACTATGATGCGTTCGGCGGTGTGGAATCGGAGGGAGATCTGTGGTAAAACCATTCGTACCGGAACTGGTCTATATAGAGCCGCGGGCGCTCGATTACCCCTTAGGCCGGGAATTAAAAGAGAAATTCGAAAACATGGGCATCGAAATTCGTCAAACGACGTCGCATAATCAGGTCAGGAACCTCCCCGGAGAGAACGATTTCCAAAAATACCGGATGGCGAAATCGACGCTCGTCGTCGGTGTAAGGAAAACGCTCAAATTCGATACGTCTAAACCATCGGCTGAATACGCGATCCCGCTAGCGACCGGGTGCATGGGGCACTGCCATTACTGCTACCTGCAGACGACGATGGGGAGCAAACCATATATTCGGACCTATGTGAATGTGGAGGAGGTCTTTGATGCTGCCGAGCAGTATATGAAGGAACGAATGCCGGAGGAAACCCGTTTCGAAGCGTCCTGTACGTCGGATATCGTCGGCATCGATCACTTGACCCATTCCCTCAAACGGGCAATTGAATATTTCGGGGAATCCGACCACGGAAGGCTGCGGTTCGTGACGAAGTTCGCTCATGTCGATCATCTGCTGGACGCGAAACATAACGGCAGGACACGCTTCCGCTTCAGCATGAACGCGGACTATGTCATCAAGTACTTAGAGCCCGGCACTTCCCGCCTGGACGAGCGGATCGAGGCAGCTGCCAAAGTAGCGAAGGCAGGCTATCCTCTCGGGTTCATCATCGCACCGATTTATCTGTACGACGATTGGAAGGAAGGGTACCGGGTGCTGTTTGAGAAGCTACACGACAAACTCCCGGACTACGCCACGAAAGATTTGACGTTCGAACTGATCCAGCACCGCTTTACGAAGCCTGCCAAGCGCGTCATTGAGAAAAATTATCCGATGACAAAGCTTGAGATGGATGAGGAGAAGAGAAAGTACAAATGGGGTCGATACGGAATTGGGAAATACGTGTACCAGACCGACGAACAGGAAGATATGAAGAAGACGCTCGGCGGGTATATTAATCAGTACTTCCCGGAAGCAAGTCTCGAATACTTTACTTGATCAGGGCGCCTTGTGCGCCTTTTTGTCTGCCTGAAAAACATCGTCCGTGTTTTATTTTTCCAAAAAGGTGGAATGAGCATACAAAACATTCCACAGAGGAGGATGAAGCATGACACGATATAATCGACAGACAGATGGACAGCCGGCACAGGAACAAGGAAGCCAGCCCGGAATGGAGAGTGAAATGCAGCCATTGCCGCTCCAAGCGGATACAGATTACCAAAGCGGAAATAAACTACAAGGAAAAGTCGCCCTGATCACCGGCGGGGACAGCGGAATTGGAAGGTCTGTCGCTATTGGATACGCGAAGGAGGGGGCAGACGTTGCCATTTCGTATCTGGAGGAGCACGAGGATGCCGAGCACACGAAGCAGCTCGTCGAAGCAGAAGGTCGCCGGGCGATTCTGATCGCAGGCGATGTCGGTGATGAAGATGTTTGTAAGCAGGCGGTTCAGCGAACAGTGGATGAGCTGGGACAGCTGGATATTCTCGTCAACAACGCTGCGGAACAGCATCCGAAGGACGATTTGTTGGATATTACTACAGAACAACTGGAAAGCACGTTCCGCACGAATATTTTTTCTATGTTCCATTTGACGAAAGCAGCGATTCCACATTTGAAACAAGGAAGCGCGATCATCAACACCGCTTCCATTAATCCATATACAGGCAACCCGCAGCTTGTCGATTATACAGCGACGAAAGGGGCCGTTGTCGCCTTCACCCGTTCCATGGCCCAACAGCTCGTCGACAAAGGAATCCGCGTGAACGGAGTCGCTCCGGGACCGATCTGGACACCGCTCATTCCAGCGACTTTCCCGAAAGAAGACGTCGAAGAATTCGGTACCAGTACGCCGATGGGCCGCCCGGGGCAGCCGGTCGAACACGTCGGAAGCTACGTCCTGCTTGCTTCTGATGATTCCACCTACATCACAGGTCAGTTCATCCATATCAACGGAGGAATGTACACATCAAGCTGAGAGAGGAATAGAAACCATGCCAGAAGGACCGGAAATCCGCCGTGCCGCCGACCAAGTCGAAAAGGCACTGATGGATCGAGAAGTGATCGATGTCTTCTTTGCTTTTGAACAGCTGAAGCCGTATGAAGAGATTCTGAGAGGGGCCGGCATCCGGAGAGTGGACACAAAGGGGAAAGCGATGCTCATCCGCTTCAACAACGGCTATACGATCTACTCGCACAACCAGCTGTATGGGAAGTGGATGATCCGTAACGCCTACAACTACCCGAAAACGAACCGGCAGCTCCGGCTCGCCATCCATAATGAGAAGAAGTCCGCATTGTTATACAGCGCATCGGACATTGAAGTGCTGCGCGATGAAGAAGTACCGGCGCATCCATTCATCGCTAAAGTCGGCCCCGACATCTTAAGTGAGACCGTAACCCCTGAAGAATTAACCGCTCGCTTCGAAGAGAAACGGTTCCGGAACAGACGGTGGACGTCCCTGCTTTTGGACCAGGCGTTCATTGCAGGAATCGGCAATTATCTGCGCAGTGAAATCCTGTTTGCTGCCGGTATTTATCCGGAAACGCGCCCTGCTGACAGTACCGAAGAACAAAAAAGGAAAGCAGCCGAAGCGACCATTGATTTGATGTGGCAGTCCTACCGCCATAAAGGAATCACAAACGACCTCGACCTGGCAGAGCGCTTAAAAAAAGAAGGTGTGAAGCGGAAGGATTATCGTCACTGGGTGTTCAACCGCGAGGGCCGTCCGTGCCGCATCGACGGCACCCCCATTGTTAAATTCCGCGCCGGCTCCAGGCGCTGCTATTACTGCCCTACCTGTCAAAAGGAATGAGTTCAGAGTCCGTATGACGGCAAAAGGCCAGCCCGCACTGTTACGTGCGGCCTGGCCTTTTTTAAGAATAAAAGATATGCTCTGCGTGAATGCCGCCCTCCAACAGCGTCAGTATTCCGAAAGAATAGAATGGAAGGCTGCGTTTATCCGTCGCCGAGCCCGGATTAAACAGCAGCGTCTTCTTATGGTAACGAAGATACGGAATATGGGAGTGGCCGAAGAGAACGATATCGACCTCCCCCTCTTCAAACGACTCCAAAGCCCGGCGTTCTGTCGTCTTCTTATCCCCGTGTCCATGAACGAGACCGAAACGCACACCCCCGAGTGTCACTACCTGCTTTTCCGGAAGCAATTCTCTGATCTCCCCGCCGTCCACGTTTCCATAAACGCCGTACAGCGCGGATTTTTCCTTCAATGTTTCATAGACATCCAGCGATTGAAAATCTCCGAGATGGAAGACGGCATCGGCAGAAGGAAGCTCCTTCATTAACCGCTCCGGCAGCTCTTTCGCTTTCTTCGGCATATGTGTATCTGCTGTGACCACAATCTTCATGCTTCTCCTCCTCTACCAAAAAAGCCCCTCTATCCGGAGACAGAGGGGGCTTTCTCATCATTGAATCGGTGTTTTGTTCGGTGTTCCTGCTTTACGCGGATACTTCTTCGGAGTCTTCCGGCGTTTTTCAATAATGGCAATGTTCCGTTCGCTTCCTTCTTGTGGAAGCTCAAACGTGTGCACATCGATGACTTCACCACCGACAGTTTGAATGGCAATGTTTGCATCTTCCATCTCATCCATCAGGTTCGGCCCCTTCATAGCAAGGAAACGACCGCCTTTGGCCGCGAGCGGGATACACAGTTCACTGAGTACGGACATGCGTGCAACAGCCCTTGCCATGACCAGGTCATAGCTTTCACGGAAGTTGGCGTTTTTCCCGAAATTCTCGGCTCTGTCATGATAAAAAGCGACATCGTCAAGCTCCAATTCATGAGCTAAGTGATTCAGGAAAGTGATCCGTTTCTTCAAGGAATCCACAATGGTCACTTTCAAATGCGGAAAAGCGATTTTCAGCGGCAGGCTCGGGAATCCGGCACCCGCTCCGACATCACAGATGCGAAGCGGCTTGCTGAAATCGTAATAGAATGCAGCGGTCAGCGAGTCATAGAAGTGTTTCAAATAAACGCCTTCCTGATCGGTAATGGCTGTCAGGTTCATCTTCTCGTTCCATTCGACAAGAATTTCGAAGTAACGCTGGAACTGGTGCTGCTGTTTCTCGTCAAGATCGATCCCTTTTTCTTTCAATGCTTGTATAAAGGTTGCGGTATCCATACGTCCATCCCTTCGATTTATTCTCCTGAAACGCGTGCAATCTGACCCTGCTCAATATAGACAAGCAGAATCGATACGTCCGCAGGGTTGACCCCGGACACACGGGAAGCCTGCCCTACAGAAAGCGGACGAACCGTTTTCAGGCGGTCTTTCGCTTCGGTAGCCAGTCCGTTGATCGCATCGTAATCGATGTTTTCAGGAATTTTCTTGTTATCCATCTTCTTCATCCGTTCGATCTGTTCCAGCGCCTTCTTAATATAGCCGCTGTATTTGACCTGGATCTCGACCTGTTCTTTGACCGCTTCTGGAAGCCTCACATCACTCGGTGTCACACGCTCCAGATGGCTGTAGCTCATTTCCGGACGCTTCAGAAGATCGGTCGCACGAATAGCATCCTTCAGTTTGGATCCGCCCGCCTCTTCTATGACAGCCTGGACTTCCTCCGTCTCTTTCAGGATGACTTTATCCAAACGCTTCTGTTCTTCCTCAATCAACCGTTTCTTCTCAAGGAAACGCTTGTAGCGGTCCTCCGTGATGAGTCCCAGCTGATAGCCGATTTCCGTCAGGCGGAGATCCGCATTATCATGGCGCAGCATCAGACGGAATTCCGCACGGGAAGTAAGCAGACGGTACGGTTCGCCTGTTCCTTTCGTGACAAGGTCGTCGATCATAACACCGATATAGCCTTGAGAACGATCGAGTACAAGTGTTTCGAGATCAAGCGCCTTGGCCGCGGCATTGATGCCCGCCATCAACCCTTGTCCGGCTGCTTCTTCATACCCGGAAGTTCCGTTCAGCTGACCAGCTGTGAACAACCCGGAGATCTGTTTCGTCTCCAACGTCGGCCATAATTGGGTCGGAACGACGGAATCATACTCAATGGCATAACCGGCCCGCATGATTTCAGCATTCTCAAGTCCGGGAACGGTACGCATCATTTCATGCTGGACGGATTCCGGCATCGATGTCGACATTCCCTGTACATAAACTTCTTCCGTCTCACGGCCTTCCGGTTCAAGGAAGATCTGGTGGCGCGGCTTGTCATTGAAACGAACGATTTTGTCCTCGATGGACGGACAATAGCGCGGTCCTGTCCCCTTGATCGCACCGGAATACATCGCAGACAGTCCGAGGTTATCATTGATGACTTTGTGTGTTTCTTCGTTCGTATACGTCAACCAGCACGGTATCTGATCCGTGATGAATTCCGTCGTTTCATAGGAAAAGGAGCGCGGCTCTTCTTCGCCTGGCTGGATTTCCGTCTTGGAATAGTCGATCGTCTTGCTGTTGACCCGCATCGGCGTTCCCGTCTTGAAACGGACCATGTCGATTCCGAGTTCTTCGAGCTGCTCGGAAAGCGATACAGTAGAGCGCTGGTTGTTCGGGCCGCTTTCATAGGAAAGGTCGCCGATGATGACGCGTCCGCGCATGAACGTTCCCGTCGTGATGACAACCGTCGGCGCGTAATACGCCGCATTGGTTTCCGTAACGACACCTTTCACTTCGTCGTCTTCCACGAGGATCTTTTCGACCATCGCCTGCTTCAAAGTCAGATTATCCTGCGTTTCAAGGACGCGCTTCATTTCTTTAATATACAGAGGTTTGTCCGCCTGAGCGCGCAGTGCACGGACAGCCGGTCCTTTTCGTGTGTTCAACAAACGCATCTGAATATGCGTTTTATCGATGACTTTCCCCATCGCTCCGCCGAGGGCGTCGATTTCTCTGACGACGATCCCTTTGGCAGGTCCGCCGATGGAAGGGTTACATGGCATGAAAGCGACCAGATCAAGGTTCAAAGAAAGCATGAGGGTTTTCGCACCACGGCGTGCCGCAGCAAGCCCCGCTTCCACTCCTGCATGACCGGCGCCGACTACGATTACATCATAATGCCCTGCATCAAATGTCATTTGGGTGTCTCTCCTTTTTTGTTCTACATCTATTCAAAAAAACTTCCTACTCAACAATTACTTCCCTAAACAGAACTGAGAGAACAACTGGTCGATCAAACTGTCATGGACGGTATCTCCGACGATCTCTCCGAGGATCTCCCATGTTCTCGTTACATCAATCTGTACAACATCAAGCGGCACACCCATTTCCATGCCGTCCCGGGCATCTTCCAGGGCCTGCTTCGCCTGTTTCAAAAGCTGTACGTGACGAACGTTCGACACATAGGTCATATCTCCGGCATCAAGCTCCCCCTCGAAGAAGGTATCTGCGATCGCTTTCTCCAGCTGATCGATTCCTTCTTCACGGATCAGTGCTGTCGTAATAACCGGATGCTCTCCAGCCAATTCCTTGACCCGCTCCAGATCCAACCGATTCTCTAAGTCCATCTTATTGACGATGACGATGACGTTCATATCCTGAATGGCTTTCAGAAGCTCTTCATCTTCTTGATTGAATTCATCCCCATAGTTTAACACAAACAGAATGAGGTCTGCTTCCTGCAATACTTGTCGGGATCGTTCGACACCAATCCGTTCGACAATGTCTTCCGTTTCCCTGATTCCCGCCGTATCGACGAGCCGGAGCGGTACACCGCGGACGTTGACATACTCCTCGATCACGTCCCGTGTCGTTCCGGGGATCTCCGTGACGATGGCTTTGTTTTCATGCACAAGCGCGTTCATCAAGGAAGACTTTCCGACGTTCGGGCGCCCGATGATCGCCGTACCGAGACCTTCGCGAAGGATTTTCCCCTGTCGCGCTGTTTCCAAAAGACTCGTCACTTCCGCATGGACTTCCTTCGTCTTCTCTTTCATCATTTCATGGGACATCTCTTCCACGTCGTCATATTCTGGATAATCGATGTTCACTTCGACATGAGCAAGCGTTTCTAAAAGCTTCTGCCGCAGATCTTGAATCAGCTTCGACAGACGGCCGTCCATCTGCTTTAATGCGACGTTCATCGCCCGGTCCGTCTTCGCACGGATCAGGTCCATCACCGCTTCCGCCTGGGATAAATCAATTCGACCGTTCAAAAACGCCCGTTTCGTAAACTCTCCCGGCTCCGCAAGTCTCGCACCACTTGCCAGGATGATTTCAAGCAGACGATTTACAGAGACAAGGCCGCCGTGACAGTTGATCTCAACGACGTCTTCTCTTGTGAATGTTTTCGGCGCGCGCATGACAGATACCATAACCTCTTCCGCCACGTCGCCCGTTTCCGGATCGATGATTTTCCCGTAATGCATCGTGTGGGATGCCGCTTCGTTCAAATCTTTCCCTCTGAATAATTTCGCTGCAATCGATACAGCTTCTGGCCCGCTCAACCGGACGATGGCAATCGCACCTTCCCCCATAGGGGTCGATATCGCCGTTATCGTATCCGTTTCCACACGCCTTCACCTCCTGAAAATAAATCGTTCATCTATAGTTATCCACAATCGTTATTTTTCGTTACCACTAACATCTTACCTTACCACACACCCACGCGTTTTGAAAAGATATCAACACGTCGCAGCTGTTTTTTGGTTATCCACATGTGTATAAACGGTTTCTATCATATTTCCCTCATTCAGAGACAGGAATACAAGCAGCAGAAACAAAAAAATACCTCTGCCGGGGGCAGAAGTATTCTTAGCTTTCGAATCATGAAGGCCTGATAACGACATGTCTCCGCGGATCGTTTCCGGCAGAGTCCGTTATCACTCGCTTATGGTTCTGCAGTGCTGCATGGATGATTTTCCGCTCGTAGGAAGGCATCGGCTCCAGTTTGACTTCCTGGTTTGTCCGAACCGCCTTATCCGCAAGGCGCTGGGCCAATTGGTGAAGCGTCTCTTTCCTCCGCTCTCGATACCCTTCGGCATCGAGCATGACCGTATAGAAGATGTCCGATTCACGATTGACGACCAGCTGGGCCAGATATTGAAGGGAATTCAATGTCTGACCGCGCTTGCCGATGAGCATAGCGATCTTGTCCCCATGCAGTTCCATATAAATATCCCGTTGACGAATGTCTGTACGGATTTGAACAGGAGCTCCCATTTGTTCTGCTACGTCATAGATGAATGTCTCTGCATCCTGCACTGGATTTTTCTTAATCGATACTTTCACAATCGCTGGTTTGGAACCGAAACCGAGAAATCCTTTCTTACCTTCATCAATAACTTCAAGATCTACTTGATCCTTTGATGTCCGTAATTGCTCTAGTGCTGATTGGACCGCTTCATCAACTGTCGAACCTGTAGCAGTTACTTGTTTCACTCGCCTGCTCCTCCCGTCGCATCTTTCATCATCGGTTTACGGATGAAAATGGTTTGCAGAATCATCACGACGTTACCTACGATCCAGTACAACGCTAACGCGGATGGGAAGAAGAACGCGAATGTACCGATCATAAGCGGCATGATGTACAACATCATTTGCATTTGTGGGTTTTGGGCTGCGGCGCCGCCTGCCATCATCAATTTCTGCTGCAAGAATGTAGTCGCAGCTGTGAGAATAGCCAGGAACGGATCCGGGGAACCAAGCTCCAACCAAAGGAATGTGTGTGTCTGAATTTCCGCAGTCCGCATGATCGCATGATAGAACCCGATCAAGATCGGCATCTGTACAACGATCGGCAGACAGCCTGCCAAAGGATTGACGCCGTGCTTTTGGAAAAGCTGCATCGTTTCCTGCTGCAGTTTTTGTTGGGTCTGCTGGTCTTTAGAAGAATATTTCCCTCTTAATTCTTTCAATTCCGGCTGAATGTCCTGCATCGCCTTCGAACTTCTCAATTGCTTGATGTTCAAAGGAAGGAGGATCAACCGAATGATTACGGTGACGATGATGATCGCCAAACCGAAACTTCCGCTGGTCGCATCTGCGAAGAACGTGATGGTCTGTGACAAAGGCCAAACTACATATTCATTCCAAAATCCTGTACTATCCGCAGTGATATCCTGATTCACCTGGGTACACCCGGATAGGAACGTAAGCACTCCAGCCATTGCTAGAAGCGCTATCATTTTATTCCGCAACGTTTCGTTCCTCCTTATGAATCTCTTACAAGGTTCTATTAGAAAATTATGAAAACGTAAAACATACGGCCAACATTAGTTTAGCATTAGTACGCCTCATAATTCTATATTCTTACCGTTGAATTTTTTTATTAAGCAGCTTCGACCGGGAAAGGACGTGTGTCAAACTCCGCTTCATTTCGTGGAAATCCATTTGACTCGTCGGTTTGCGGGCGATCACTACCAAGTCATATTGAGGATGTATATGTTCTTCCAGTTCAAGGAACGCTTGTCTCAAATATCGTTTGATTTGATTACGCATGACTGCCGGGCCGATCTTCTTGCTGACAGATAAACCGATCCGGAAATGGGATTGGTCGGCCTTCTTTTTGTAGTAAAGGACCAGCTGTCGGTTTGCGAAGGATTGCCCACCTTGAAAAACCTGCTGAAACTCTTCATTTTTCTTAATCCGATAAGCTTTCTTCATCGAACACCCTCCAGAACTAGACAAAAAGGCAGCGCCGGGATGACGCCTCCTCTGCAATTAAAAGAGAAGAGGGACGAGAGATCCGCCCCTCTTCTGACCCTTATACTGAAAAAAAGACCACTGATTGTTTTCAGTGGCCTATGCTGATAAAACTTTTCTTCCTTTACGACGACGGCGTGCAAGAACTTTACGTCCATTTGCAGTGCTCATGCGTGAACGGAAGCCGTGTACTTTTTTACGCTTACGATTATTTGGTTGAAATGTGCGTTTCATTATATATACACCTCCTGGGAAATATTCCAATAATACATACATCTAAAAGGCAGTCCCGATTAGTATAATCAATGCCCCCCTGTTTTGTCAACTTCCATTTCCATACTTCTTCTCCCTTAAATCCAGACACCCGTTATATAACAGACTGTCTTATAACAGGAGGATCTTCTTCCAATTCACAGCGGAAAAACAACTTTTCTGGCGAACATTCACAGGTATTGTGTATAATTTTTCATGGAAATCAGACTATCCACAACAAATATCGACAAGTAAATCACAAAATATAGTGCTGTGGATTATTTTTATCTACAACGTGTAGCTATTGTGGATAAGTTCCGTGGAACCATTGCAAGACACTATTTTATCTGGTATTATATTTGTGCTTAACCGTGAATAGCTAAAAAACACGAAAAATCTTTTCCACAGGTTGTGGATAACGTGTGGACAGTTATTAACACACTTGTTTATGCAGTTATTCACAAGAATGTGGATAGTGAATATAAGAAGCTCGAACCCTATTACTATCAACTTTTCAAATATCCACATGCAAAAGAGTACTGGATCCCGAAAAACTTTATACAAATCTTATACGAATGCCTTTCGATCCTTTTGCTACGTTCGAAAAAGAGAACGAAAGGTTTTTTTGTTTTCCAATGAAACAGAAAGGGGTGAACATT
>NZ_CP128167.1:0-4590 GCF_030291935.1 Halobacillus sp. ACCC02827
CATTCCATTTGGGTTGTGCTACTCTTACCTTACGACGAGGAAGAATGAGGGGGTTCTGCAGTGGCTCAATATGGGATCATTCGGATGCAAAAGATGAAACAGGATGCCATTGGTGGCATCCAAAAACATAATCAACGGCAAGGGAAAGAATCGAAGAATAAGGACATTGACCTGGAGAAAAGTCATCTGAATTATGACTTAGTGAACCAGGAGAATATCAGCTATGCGAAAACGATCAGAAGGATGACGGATGAAAGGGTCAGCCGAAAAGTAAGAGCAGATGCTGTATTAGTGTCGGAGTTTTTTGTTTCTGCGAGTCCAGAGTACATGAAAGGCCTAAGTGATCAGGAGCAAAAAGAATACTTTGAGACGGCATTTAATCATTTGAAGGACAAGTATGGGGAGCAGAACGTTCTTTACGCTACGGTACATAAAGATGAAGCCACTCCTCATATGCACCTGGGTATTGTTCCGATTACTGAAGATGGACGACTTTCTGCTAAAGATTATTTTCATGGAAAAACCAAAATACGAGCCATTCAAGATGACTTCCATAAACATATGACTACTCATGGTTTTGAGATTGATCGTGGGGATCCGAGTGAGAAAAAGCATAAAGATGTTCATCAGTTTAAATTGGACGAGAGGAAAAAAGAATTGGAGCAGTTGTCTGTTCAAATTCAAGATCATGAAGCACGTTTGTCTATGTATAAAAAGGTTGCGAACATCTATGACCCCACAACTATTAAAACGGAAGAGGTTCGGGAAGAACTTCCTGTTACTTCTCCAGAAACATCTACGCTCTTTTTGCAGAAGGGGAAGGTATCCATTGACAAGGATGATTTGGAGGACTTAATTAGTCTCTCAAACACCTTTAGAGAGCAACTGTACCAAGAGAAACTGAAGAGTGAGAACTTAGAGAAAAATCTTCGTTTGAAAACTGATGAATTCAAACAAATGGCGGAGGATTTCAAACGAACGCAGCAGCGTTTATCTGTCTTTATATCAGATAAAGAAGCTGAAGTGGAAAAGACTCGTAAAGCAATGAGGGCTAAGGTAATCCTTGATTACCGCGAAGAATTGAAAGTGGAATTGAAGCATGAGATAAAGGGAGAATTTAAAGGCGAGATTCGAGAGCTAAAAAAAGAAATTAAGAAGCAAGATTCTGTACTGGAGCAAGCGAAAAACCACATTCTTAAGCTAAATGAAAAAGCCGAATATCAGATGAAGAATTCTGTTTCCAAAGATAAATTTTATGAAGTGGATACTTCGAGGGCTTCTTTGCTGAAAGAGAACAATTCTTTGAAAAAGCAGAATCATGACCTTCAGACTTGGAAAGATCGAATGGTAGATTGGGGGCATAGGGTATTGACTAAATTACCACGTGTGGCCGAGTCATTCTTTAGAAATGCTGGAATGCACAAGGAGGCAGCTCGTTTCAGACATGATGAAAGAGAAAGGTGAGTTGTGTCCTTGAAATGAACACAACTGCTGTCATATAAGGATACATCCTAGTAGACAGGTAAAATATGCTAGAATAAAAGACAAAAGAAAAACCGCCCATGCTTTGGACGGCAGGCGGTTCTTCAAATCTTGAAAGGAATAAGCCTTTATAGGGATTAATCCTTTAACACTGTTAAAGTTATTTTAGCATACAGAGGCTTATTCCTTCCACATAGGAGGAATATAAGATGCGAAAAGATAATATTTTGAACTTTGGTCAGGCAGAGAAGAAAGCAAGAGAAAGAGATTTTGACAACAAAAAAGAAAAATTCAAAGAAGATCATTACGGTGTTAGTGAAGAACAGTTTCAAAAGTCAATGGAAACGATAAGTAAGGCCACTGGTGGTAAAGAAATAGGTGTTTATACTAAACGTTCCAAACAATCGAGAGTGAGGTTCGCACAATTGATTCAAGATAATTGGGATTACGCTCTAGAAAATGATTTCTTTACTGATGAAGAAATGCTCTTCTTGTTACGTGTGCAACGTTTTTTACAGTTCAAAAGCAACTGCCTTGTTGATGACATCCATTCCAGGAGTGCGGTTCCTATGACACAAAAACAGGTTGCGGAACGTCTTGGGACAAGTTCTCCTAAGGTAAGTAGGATTGTGAATGGTCTTGTTGATAAGGGTGTTATAGTCAAAGCGAATGGTCATAAAGCAGAAGGTGTAAAAGCACGTACATATGCTTTATTTATTAACCCCAATATTATATATAGTGGTGATCGTGATAAGGTTGAGACAACTTTACAAGCATTATTTACTAATGCTAAGCCTCTATTCAAAAAATTTCCAGTAGCCCTATTCTAAGGGCTACTTTTCTTTATTTTTAATAGTTATCTAATCCGGTAACTAAAGTTATCTAATCCGATAACTATTAAAACCCACTAAAACCCTTGATATAATAACCTTTTTAAACAAAATACCCATTAACTTGCTCTCACTCTCTATATAAGGGCTTTTCTCCAAGCAAGGTCCAGGTAGTAATTTTTGAAAAGTACATTCAAAAATTCTCCACCTTTTCCCCCTTGCTCTCCGAAATTTTGGCGGTGCTGGTATTTCGCCAAGCCGAACATACCCAAAACGAGGACAATGGGGATTCGGCTTGCTCTTGCAATTGTACCGCCAAAAACTCTAGAATCTACCGAGCCAAAAGAAGATTCTTATTCATCATTGAAGACTACGCTGAAAACCTTGGGGGCTAGCCCCCAAACCCCCAACCAGCACTCACACCCCAAAACAAGGGGATAAAGAAAGATCTATTTAATCAGCGAAACTAATTAAATATGATTAGAAGCTGACTGTGTACATTTAGACACATAAGAAAATACAAAAAAGCCCCAAAAATCACTTTAGTTTTGGGGCTTTTTTTGCGGGAAATATTTAATTAGTTCGCTGAACATCGCTTTTATTTTCATCTTTCCAAGAGTAAAGAATTTGATCTCCATTTTTCATATTAATGGCTACATCATAATTAAGAGGGTATACACCAGCTTTAGCTTTTAAAACAGTAATATCTTCAATATCTTCTCTTGAGATATTATCTTCTCCACTAGTGATTTCCCACATAACTGCTGTTAAAAGTTCTTCCCTGTTCTCAATTTCTTCTTTAGAGTATTTTTGAAAAAATTGGAACCCTGAAAAACCTGACATGAAAATTAAAAGAACACTTAAGATCATAATAGTTGTTTTATAATTCCTTTCTTTTTTCATATTTTCCTCCCCTAAACAAAAAAATTATCTGATTTTTTGTATTTTATTTCCAAATAAGAGTTTTAATGGTATCATTTATGTCGCATTATATCATAAATTGGGGGATGAAGAATGAAGAATTTCTTTTCAAAAACTGCGATAGGATTAATGTTTTTATTATTCGTAGGAGTATTATTTGGTTTAAATACTGTTAGCGCTGAAGAATCTGAGAACATTGAATCAGATGGTTACAGCAATGAAGAAATCTTAAACATGACGGTTGAGCAACTTGAAGAACTAGGATTGAAAAATATTCTAGAAGAGAATCAAAAGCAAGAAGATAATGACATAGTTTCTGCAGCTGCTTTTTCTCACAAAGGTGGAGATATTCTAGTAACTAAAAATACTCAGTGTAAAAGTTCAAGTAAATGTACAGGTATTACTGGACATTCAGGAATAGTTCTCAATAATGGGAAAGTATTACATATACAAGGGCCTGGATATAAAGCGAACATTATTTCAACTAGTACTTGGTATTCTCGATATAAATCTACGAAAGTAGTTCGTCCTAAATCTTCAACTGAAGGAAAAAAAGCTGCTACTTGGGCTTATAATTTCTATGTTAAAGGTGCCGGAAAAAACTACTCCTATGATGTAAGGACGACATTGAACGGATCTGGTAAAACATATTGTTCTAAACTAGTTTGGCAGGCTTATAAAAATGGTGCAGGTAAAAATTTAGGTGGATACACTCCAGGTCTGCGAACTCCGTATGATTTTCTTAATTACACATGGTGGAATGGACATAAAGTTGTGCGAACAGTAGGTTGGTAAAGAGATATAATTTAGTGAATTCGATTAAATGACAGAAGAGAGATAGAATAAAGAAGTCATAGCATAGCTTCCAAATGGAAGTAGCCCTTACCCATTTAGCCGATAGGAGGGCTATGACAGCCATAGAAAGCCCCTGAGAGCATTTTTTGATGTTCTCAGGGGCTTTCTTTCATGTGATTACATAAAATCGCCAGGACGGCTCTCTAGGCGTGTGTCAACGGTACCGGACCGAAGGGAGGATAAGGAGTTGATGCACCAGATGCACCCGAACCCTCTTGGCATTGACGAAAATTCATTTTTCGTCCTGCCTACCGGCTAGGGAGCCCCTCAAGGATTGAGGGGTTGGGGAGTTCGAATGGGGAAGTTTTTGGGGTTGCCTTTTTCCAAAAAGGCAAGGTCTTAAATCTCTTTGATTTTGAACTTTGGAAAGAAACGGCAGCTGCGATTTTAGGAGTAGCTGCCGTTTCTTTCCTCGCCGAAGGCGACTGTTCTTGATCTTAGCCTCGCAGAGCACACGTTCCAATTTTTAAATTGGTGTAGTGTGTTACACCAAATGTCTGTG